>NZ_OX352320.1:0-2650000 GCF_947090785.1 Rheinheimera sp. MM224 | reverse complement strand
ACTAGGCAAAATAGTACCGTAACTTCGGGAGAAGGTACGCTCTTGTGTGTGAAGGACTTGCTCCGTAAGCACGTGAGAGTCGCAGTGACCAGCTGGCTGCAACTGTTTATTAAAAACACAGCACTCTGCAAACTCGTAAGAGGACGTATAGGGTGTGACACCTGCCCGGTGCCGGAAGGTTAATTGATGGGGTTAGCGCAAGCGAAGCTCTTGATCGAAGCCCCGGTAAACGGCGGCCGTAACTATAACGGTCCTAAGGTAGCGAAATTCCTTGTCGGGTAAGTTCCGACCTGCACGAATGGTGTAATGATGGCCAGGCTGTCTCCACCAGAGACTCAGTGAAATTGAAATTGCGGTGAAGATGCCGTATACCCGCGGCTAGACGGAAAGACCCCGTGAACCTTTACTATAGCTTGGCACTGAACATTGACCCTACATGTGTAGGATAGGTGGGAGACATTGAAGTTGCGACGCCAGTCGTGATGGAGTCGTCCTTGAAATACCACCCTTGTATGTTTGATGTTCTAACGTAGGCCCCTAATCGGGGTTGCGGACAGTGTCTGGTGGGTAGTTTGACTGGGGCGGTCTCCTCCTAAAGAGTAACGGAGGAGCACGAAGGTTGGCTAAGTACGGTCGGACATCGTACGGTTAGTGCAAAGGCAGAAGCCAGCTTAACTGCGAGACAGACACGTCGAGCAGGTACGAAAGTAGGTCTTAGTGATCCGGTGGTTCTGTATGGAAGGGCCATCGCTCAACGGATAAAAGGTACTCCGGGGATAACAGGCTGATACCGCCCAAGAGTTCATATCGACGGCGGTGTTTGGCACCTCGATGTCGGCTCATCACATCCTGGGGCTGAAGTCGGTCCCAAGGGTATGGCTGTTCGCCATTTAAAGTGGTACGCGAGCTGGGTTTAGAACGTCGTGAGACAGTTCGGTCCCTATCTGCCGTGGGCGTTGGATGATTGATTGGAGTTGTTCCTAGTACGAGAGGACCGGAATGAACGAACCGCTGGTGTTCGGGTTGTCATGCCAATGGCACTGCCCGGTAGCTACGTTCGGAACGGATAACCGCTGAAAGCATCTAAGCGGGAAGCCGGCCAAGAGATGAGTCATCCCTTGTACCTTGAGTACACATAAGGGTCGTTGGAGACCACAACGTTGATAGGTGAGGTGTGGAAGCGTGGTGACACGTTAAGCTAACTCATACTAATTGCCCGAGAGGCTTAACCATACAACGCCCAAGGTGTTTGTGTGTGGTGTGAAAAGAATTCTATCTAGCTTGCTTGTTAAAGACCTAAAAACAGTTTTTGCCTGGTGGCAATAGCGCTGTGGAACCACCTGACTCCATTCCGAACTCAGAAGTGAAACGCAGCCGCGACGATGGTAGTGTGGCAGATGCCATGCGAGAGTAGTTCACCGCCAGGCTCCCAATAAATGGAAAAGCCCTTCGCGCAAGCGAGGGGCTTTTTTATTTACTTCGAAATCAGGCGGTCGCCAGGGTGAAACAGGAAAAACGGGACGCAATTAGTTTTGCGTCACGCCTGTTTCACGCCACGAGCTCTGCGAGCGGCCGGACAAGACGGCCTGCTGTCGCCTCACCGCCCGCACTAATGTAGTTCACCGCACCAGAATTCAGCACCGTTCTGCTCAAATTCAGAACCAATCCGCTCAAACCAACACAAAAACCCGCTCAACAATCCAACAAAAATCAAACACGGCCGCCCACAAAGTACGCCCCGACTTGCGATTGCACCCTACTTAGATTTATGCAAAAGTACTCAAATTCAAACAGATACAAAATCCTAAGGCCACTCCATGCCAAGTCCACTACGCAATTACAGCAACAATGTACTCATTGCAATAAGTCGGTTACTGAACGCTATACTGGGAGGCAATCCTAGCCTGACTTTAAGTGCTCGCGCTGGCCTGCACTATAGAAAAGGGCAGTGGAGACAACGGCGATGGTTGATAAACAGGCTGTTCTGGTTACAACGAGATCATTGTGAGTTGGCAATACGATGGGATACGGACAGAAACCAGCAGGCGATAAGAGCTGTGGCAGAAGACAAAGTGATAAAAACAGAGCCTTTGTGACATCAAGCGACATCACAAAGGCATAAGTAGGATTAATTTAATGCAGGTTTCATTTCCACAACGACTTCATTGTTGTGGAATAATTGTAATTTATCGCCGTTTAATTCGATGCGATCAGCCATTTGTAAGTGCTGAGTAAAGTTCGATTCATAGTAGTTACTCTGAGCACAATATTTTTTAGTGCTAACCAAAGGGTTCACTTTCAATAAGTTAGAACTTTGGCTATAGCTGGCGTTAAATACGTTACAACCAGAGAATCCGTACAATTTAGCATTGTCGTTAAACAGCATGCGTAAATTGTATTGTTGTGGCACCTGAATAAACTTTACACGTTCTACCCGCCAGACAATACCTTGCACCTTCGCAACATTGAGAGTATCAGGGCAGGTGGCGCCAGGCCAAAACTGTTCAAATTTCTCAACAAACAGCATCTTGTCTTCTTTTGGGCTCTGGCGGGCGATCATGGTTGCGATCACAGGCTTACCATTCAGGTTTTTGTCTGTCTGATAATTACGCAGCATTGGAATATGATGTTGAGTCATGGCTATGGTTGATTTTTCACCGTTAGTACATGAGGTAAAAACGGCATTATTATCAATAACCTGATACATACCTAACATCTGCATGCTGGTATCCAGTTTAATAAAGTTATTTGAGCGTACTAACTCATAGTTGTCTTTGGAGACGACAGGCTTACCGGCTTCATCCAGCAGCACCACTTTGTTATTGCTGACAAACTGAAATGAAGGAATTTTAGTTTGCTGAGACATCAGATGAATGACCCGCCCTTCCAGCAACCAGGTACCTTTCACCAGATTCACTTCATGCTTGTCAATAAACTCCTGACGGGCTTCAAACTTACCGTCCTGAAATAAATTGACATGGTATTTCACGCCAGGACAACCTTCACAAGGTAAAGTACCGATAAAACTCATATCGCGGTCAATAAAGATATGACCAAAATCGGTGGCTTGAGCTTGAGCCACATGATCATTCAACACTTCGTTTTCAACTAATTTAGGTTCAGCCACTACTACAGGCTCACTGACTTCACTGATTGGGGCTGGCGCTTGCTCTGGTAGCTGGCTACAACCAGCCAAAGCTAAGACTAAAGCGCTTAAAATAAAACTCTGCTTCATATTCATCTGGATCCGGAGAAAATTGGCGCCATTATAAAGCAACTACGCAGACAGTCGAATGGTATTGCTGATTAAAAATTGTCATATTTTATTCTCTGTCTGGAGTTGTAAGAACTCTAGCACTACTAATGCACTGTCCTTTGGGCTTTCCTGCATAAAACAATGGCCACCTTTAACCTTGTTCAACTGCACCGAATGATTTAACTTGCGCCACTTTTCTGCTGATTTACTGACAAAAGGATAGGTCTTGTCACCATAGATGAGAAGAGTTGGACTACAGGGCTGCTGAAGCTGTTTCCATAGTTTTTTCGGATAAGATGCAAATATTTCTGCTTCGCGCTCGGCCTTACATTTTAACGTCAAGCCTTCGTTGCTGTGATCTAACGCATGGTCGATATAACTTGCCAGTGCATCATCTTGCCAGTTTTTAAACATACCTCTCTGGTGTAGGTAGCTGTATGCAGAATCTTTATCTGGCCAATGTTGACGACGGTTTAATGCTTTTTTTACCATGGGATTTTTTTGTATAACCCCAGCCAGTCCAGAGCCTGCATTACCGTCAGCATGCCGGGTGTAAATAAAACAGGATCAAGTAACACCACAGCGTCGAAAGGGCTGGAGGTTTTGCTATTGATAAGCGCCGTTAACACGCCACCAAAACTATGACCCACACCGTAGCAGGGGACATCAGGAAATAGTTGCTGATGCGCCTGCCAGGCTTCAAGCGCCAGATCCGCACTTTGGTTCCAGCCAATAAAAAAGCCACCATGGTCGCTGTCTCCATGACCCTGGGCATCAGATAAAAACAAATCAAAGTGGGGAAGCAGCTGAGCTAAAAAAGGTTGGTATATTCGGCTGCAATAGCCGTTGCCGTGCAAAATATGCAGCACTGCTTTGCCGCTTGGCGGAGTATAAAATCCACGTAAGGTAAAACCGTGTTGAGTAGAGTAACTCCAGGGAATTAAATCCATCATTTATCTTTATTGGGGGAATCTGAATGCACTTTGCCATGGTCATACCAGATGTGCAAATACAAAAGCCCGGCTTTAGACCGGGCTTTTGAGTTTATTAAGGTCTATCAGAAGTTATAGTTTAAACGCACGTAGTAGAAACCGCCGTTGATGCCCATAACCGCAGTTGTTGGGTATTTAGAACCCGCTATACCTTGCCATTCATGTTCGTCAGGGTATTCGTCAAATAAGTTTTGAGCGCCTACGCTGATTTCATAGCTGTCATTGATGCTGTAGCTGATTTCCGCATCTGTAGTGATAGCAGAACCTACTTCGATAGGTAAACCACCCTCCGCAGCTGTTAACACACCGCTGTCCAAGTGGTCTTCGTAGAAGGATCCGAAATGATTGATACGAACATAACCTTTCCAATCACCATAATTTTGATTCACAGTAAAGCTGCCACGAACACGGGGTAAACCACGTTCTAATTGCTCTACTTTAGCTTCGCTGATATTGCTTGAGTAACTGTCCACAGTCGTATCAGTCCAGTTATACGCAAAAGCTAAACCAGTGCGACCATTCCACAGATCAAAACCGTAGTTAGCCACTAAGTCAAGACCTTGGGTTGTAGTATCAAAGTCGTTAGTGAAGTACTTAACGCCAGTAAAGCTGCTGGCATCTTTAACACCTAAAGCTAACAACGCTTCGATATCTTCTGGAGTTAAATCCAGAGAAGAAGTTTGGCTGATACGATCTTCTACTTTGATATGGAAATAATCTAAAGTGACGTACCAATCGTTGACTTCAACTACTGTACCGATAGAGAAGTTTTTCGACTCTTCAGGAGTTAACGGCTTACCACCTTTTTGGATTGAGATAGGGTGGGTTGGCGGTAAAGTCGCAGTATCCACTAAACCAGCAGGGCTGAATGATGTAGTGACGTTACGTACGTTACTTTGACCTACAGTTGGAGCACGGAAGCCCGTGCTTACCGCAGAACGGAAAGCAATTTCATCAGTCGCCTGATACCGGGCAGTCACTTTGCCATTGGTGGTATCACCAAAGTCTTCAAAGTCTTCGAAGCGAAGCGCAAAGTCCATGCGGAAACTGTCGCTGAATTCAGCACCTAACTCAGTGTACGCAGCGTAGCTATAACGGTTAAATGAACCCGCATCTTCAGGTTTAAAGCCAGGGAAGCCGTTTGAACCTATACCAAAACCTTGTGAAGCCAAAGGACCTACTTCAAAAGATGCGGCGTCACCTGCATAAATTTCAAAGGTTTCATCGCGGTATTCCACACCACCAGCCACGTTGAGTGGATATGGCAATGCATCTACTTCAAATGGTTTGTTGAAATCTAAGTTGGCTGCTTTTTCCAGCTGTACATATTTACCTGGCTTGAAGGAGCGCGGGGTATCAGCACCTAACGACGCGTTTAGCGTATTATTGATATAAAACTCTACTTCACTTCGGCCAACAGACATACTGGCATCAAAAGCCCAGCCTGAATCCAATTCACCTTTTACACCAGAAGCAATAGCAGTATCTGTAATCACACCACCAAACTTAGGTGTAAAACCACCTGGCAACATGCCGTAATAGGTGAAGCAGTGGGCAGGCAGAGCATCTACGTCAGCCTGAATGGCTGCATGGTCACGGATGTCGTCACCAGTCATAGCTGAAATACTTGGGCAAGCGCCTAAGCTTTCATCCAGATTACCAATCAGCAAACTTTCGCCGCCGTCATTCGAGTACACACCACTACGTCCGGTTGGGTGGCGGTAATAAAAACCACCTTCTACATCACGTTCTGCCCAGTTAGTGAATAAATAAAATTCACGATCTTTTGCTACTTCTAAACCGATATTGGCAAATAACTTGGCATCACGTTTAAATTCTGGTGAACCCCATACCTGAGCAGGATTTTCAATAAATGGATTGCCCGCCGCTGCAGAAGCTGCTGCATCATCACGTTGTACAGAGCGACTCGTCGGGTCTGCCTGTTTAAATTCACCGCTGATATTGGCAAAACCATTGTCTGTGAATGGCAAACCTATGTTACCCGACACCTGACGCAGATCGCCGTCGCCTTCATAAAACTGTCCGCTTTTCACTTCAAAAGAACCGCCTTCAGCAGCATCTTTTAAACGGAAGTTAATTACACCAGCTATAGCGTCAGAACCGTATTGCGCTGCTGCACCATCCCGTAATATTTCGACTTGTTTTAGTGCAATGGATGGGATAACAGAGATATCCGGGCCTTGCGAGCCGTCAGAAATACCGCTTCCTAAGAAGGTAATAACAGCAGCACGATGGCGTCTTTTACCGTTCACTAATACCAATGTGCTATCTGGTGGTAGGCCACGTAAGTTAGCAGGACGAATTAAAGTGGAAGCATCGTTAATTGGTTGAGCACTGACGTTAAATGATGGTACAGCTGCGGTCATTAAACTGACCATATCGCTGGTGCCAGTCTTGGAAAACTCTTCGCCACCTATCACATCAACAGGAACGGCTGAATCACCTACGGAGCGCGGTGCGCCACGTGCGCCTATAACTGCTATTTTTTCAACTGATGCATCTTCGGCTTTCTTTTCTGCTGCGTCAGGGGTTTCCTGAGCCATTAACGAAGTGCTGAATAATAAACTGCCGCATAAAGCGATTTTTATTGCGGCAGCAACAGGATGGTAGTGGATTGATTCTTTCTTCATGGATGTTGCCTTCTCATCTGGATTTTTGTTTTGGCTCATTTTTATCTACGAGCTCTGTAATGACCATATTTGAAAAGTTCAGCTTTGTCTATCGTGATTTTCTGTGGTCTGATCGCTCATTTTTGGTGAATCATCGCACCATTCTGGTGCTTTGCGGGGCTTGGGACTGATTTTTTACAGAAGTATGACTAAAAAAATGAACCTAAATAACTGAAAAATGTCCGATCCGACTTGCTGTTTTATTGAAAGTCGATTCAGATAGCAGGGTTCATTTAATCAAGGATTTATAGTAGTGAAAAAACTTCTGACTCCGGCCGGTTTAGCAACGGTATTACTTTCTGCAACAGCGCAGGCAAGCGTCAATTTACCTCTGGAACGTTTGTTTGCAGAACCTGCATTAAGCGGTACAGCGCCACGTTCTTTAAGCTTTTCTCCCGACGGCAGCCGTGTTACATACCTGAAAGGCAAAGAAACCGATGCGAACAGGCTGGATCTGTGGCAATACCAGATTAAAACAGATAAACACAGCATTTTAGTTGATTCAAATCAACTATTTAGCGGGCCAGAGATGCTGTCAGATGAGGAGAAAGCAAGGCGAGAGCGGTTACGCTTATTTGCCAGTGGCATTATCAGCTATAACTGGTCAAAAGATGGTAAAGCTTTGCTGTTTCCACTGAACGGTGACTTGTATTATTACGACTTATCCAGCCAGAAAGCACGCAAGTTAACCAACACCGAAGCCTTCGAAACCGATGCACAAATATCGCCCAAAGGTCAGTATGTATCTTTTATTCGGGAACAAAATATTTTTGTTATGGACCTGAAATCAGGCAAAGAGACTCAGTTAACGACAGATGGTCAGGGTCTGATTAAGAACGGTATGGCTGAATTTGTTGCTCAGGAAGAGATGGCTAGAATGACTGGCTACTGGTGGGCTCCTGACGACAGCAAAATTGCTTTTAGTCAGATTGACGAGTCGCCAGTGGCTGAAGCTGTACGCAATGAAATTTATGCCGATGAAATTAAGCTCTTTAATCAGCGTTACCCATTTACCGGCACCGCCAATGTAAAAGTGAAACTGGGTGTTGTGGGAGTTCAACAGCCGGCCGTGCAATGGCTTGATTTAGGCAAAGAGCAGGATATTTACCTGGCCCGTGTCAACTGGAGTAAGTCCTCGTCTTTGCTGACTTATCAATGGCAAAGTCGTGATCAGCAGCATCTGGAACTGCGTTCTGTGGAATTACCCTCAGGCAAAACCAAAGTGCTGCTGAAAGAGCAGAGCCCCACCTGGTTAAATTTAAATGACGATTTGCATTTCTTAAAAGATAAACAGCATTTTGTCTGGGCATCTGAGCGGGATGGTTATAAGCATCTGTATCTATACAAACTCGATGGTACTTTGGTTCGACAGTTGACCAAAGGCGACTGGATAGTGAATAAGATAGAAGCTATTAATGAAGATCAGGGCATCATTTACTTCTCTGGCCGTAAAGACACACCGCTGGAAAGTCATTTGTATTCGGTACCTGTTAAAGGTGGTGATAGCAAGAGGTTAACTCAGGCTGAGTTTTCACATGCTGTGGTGATGGCTGAAACTGGCCAGAGCTTTATCGATAGTTACTCCAGCGTGTTACAACCGACTAAAGTGGAATTGAAGACTGTCGAAGGCAAAGTGCTGACTGTGCTTGAGTCGAATGATGTGTCTGGTTCACATCCGCTGGCGCAGTACAGAGATAAACTGGTGAAGCCACGTTTTGGCACTTTAAAAGCCAAAGATGGCCAAACCTTGCATTATCGTGCCTTTGAACCTGCACAGCTTGAAAAAGGCAAAAAATATCCTGTTATCGTCGGTGTATACGGTGGGCCAGGTGCACAGCGTGTAACTAATAGCTGGAGCGCGAAAGACTTGTATTTCCAGTACCTGGCACAAAACGGCTATATCGTATTCCAGTTGGATAACAGAGGTTCGGAAAACCGTGGTAAAGCCTTTGAAGATCCTATCTACAAAAAGCTGGCGGTAGTTGAGCTTGACGATCAAATTACCGGCGTTGAGTACCTGCGCAGCTTGCCTTATGTCGACTCTGGTCGTATCGGCATTTATGGCCATAGCTACGGTGGCTACATGAGCATTATGGCAATGTTTAAAGCAGGTGACTATTTTAAAGCTGGTGTAGCCGGTGCTCCTGTCACAGACTGGGCTTTGTATGATACCCATTACACAGAGCGCTATTTAGGCCACCCTGCAAGCAATAAAGCGGGTTATGAACAGAGTTCGGTATTCCCTTACGTGAAAGATTATCAGGGCAACCTGATGATTTATCATGGCATGGCGGATGACAACGTGCTTTTTACCCACAGCACCAAGTTGTATTCTGAATTGCAAAAGCAGGGAAAATTATTCGACAGTATGGATTACCCGGGCAGTAAACACTCGATGTTTGGCCAGCCAGTGCAAACCCATTTACATAAAACCATTACAGCGTTTTTTGATCGTCAATTAAAACAATAAACTGTGGGGCGGGTCCTGGACCCGCCCTCGTAATCAGAGCTCGTTGCCGCTTAATTTGTTTGCTTTAAACGCCAGCAGATTATCGCTGGTCACCTGACAAATCTGTTGCAAAGCTTCCTGGGTGAAAAATGCCTGATGTCCGGTGATCAATACATTAGGGAAAGTCAGCAATCGTTTAAACACCTCATCGTCTATCAGTTGTCCTGATAAATCCTGAAAAAACAGATCGGCTTCCTGCTCGTACACATCCAGGCCTAAATAACCAATCTTACGACTCTTCAATGCTTGGATTACCGCCTTGGTGTCAATCAGGCCACCCCTGCTGGTGTTGATTAACATCACACCATCTTTCATTTGTGTAAGGCTGTTGTCGTTAATCAGGTGCTGGGTTTGAGGAGTCAGAGGGCAGTGCAGGCTGATGATATCGGACTGAGCCCAGAGATCTTCCAAAGGCAAATACCGTACACCAGCTTTCACCAGCTCATCATCAATTTTGATGTCATAACACAGCAGCTGCATACCAAAACCAAGTAAAATTTTGGCTGTCGCCACACCTATACGTCCAGTGCCAATCAGGCCTGCAGTTTTGCCATGCAGGTTAAATCCCAACAAGCCATCCAGCGCAAAGTTATCATCCCGTACTCTGTTGTAGGCTTTGTGTAATTTGCGGTTTAAACAGAGGATCATCGCGACCGTATGCTCTGCAACTGCTTCGGGTGAATAGGCGGGGACTCGTGCGACACGCAGCCCAAGCTCTTTGGCTGCGGTTAAATCGACGTTATTAAAGCCAGCGCAGCGTAAGGCAATCATGCCCACTCCCATGGCTTTGAGTTGTGTCAGAACGGGTTTTGACAAGTCATCGTTTACAAACACACAGACAGCCGTATAACCCTTAGTTAATTGAGCGCTATGTTTATCCAGTGGCACATCAAAAAAGCTGAACTTAAGGCCTGGATCTGCCCATTGTTTAAAACTGTCCTGATCGTATTTTTTTGCGCTAAAGACTGCAACTTTCATTTTTGTGCTCCTTGCCGGATATCTGAAACTCAGAGTAACGCAAAAGGCTGCAGGCTTTATTGTTTTTAATCAAGCTAGTATTTTTAATTCAACTGGCCAGTACTTCTTCAATGGACTGATGCAGGCTAGAGGGTTTAGTCCGTGGCGCATAACGTTTCACCACATCCCCCTCGCGGTTGACCAAAAACTTAGTAAAGTTCCATTTAATAGCGCGGGTTTTCATCAAACCACGGGCCTGATCTTTTAAGTATTCAAACAAAGGTTCTGAATCCAGACCATTCACCTGTACTTTGCCAAAGACCGGAAAGCTGACTCCGTAATTCAACTGGCAGAACTGCTGTATTTCTGCATTTGATCCAGGTTCCTGCGCACCAAACTGATTACAGGGAAAGGCCAGTACCACAAACCCCTGATCTTTGTAGTGCTGATACAAAGCTTCCAGCTCCTGATACTGTGAGGTAAAACCACACTGGCTGGCGGTATTAACGATCAGCACCACTTTATCCCGGTATTGGGCTAAATCCACGTCCTGATCCTGACTGTCCTTCACTTTAAAATGGTGAACCTTTGGCATAACTGTCCTTTTGTGCAACTCGTCTGATGCTTTTGCGTCAGAGGCCCTGATTCTAGTAAGCTTCTTGGCATTCAAGTCTGTCACAGAAATAAGTCAAAATTATGTCAAATTTATCACAACAAAAAGTTGCCTTTGTAGGTATGGGTGTTATGGGCTTTCCTATGGCGGGTCATTTGCAGCAAAAAGGCGAGCAGGTCTGTGTGTATAACAGAACTTACCTGAAAGCGCAGGATTGGGTGCAACAGTATGGTGGTACTTGCGCATCAACTCCTGCAGAAGCAGCTGCTGGTGCCGATTTGGTGATGTTATGTGTAGGCAATGACGATGATGTACGTTCAGTGGTCTATGGTGAGCAGGGCGTATTGGCCGCTATGCGACCTGGCTCTTTATTAATAGACCACACCACAGCCTCTGCAGATTTGGCGCGTGAACTGGCATTAGCTTGTAAGGAGAAAGGCATAGGCTTTTTGGATGCACCAGTCTCAGGTGGCCAGGCAGGCGCTCAGAATGGCTTGTTGACCATTATGCTGGGTGGGGAAGCAGCTGATTTTGCTAAAGCAGAAGCGACATTAATGAAGTACGCCCGCAGTGCCCGTTTATTGGGGCCTGCAGGTTCTGGTCAACTGGCCAAAATGGTTAATCAGATTTGTATTGCCGGTGTAGTACAAGGGCTTGCAGAGGCCATGCATTTTGCTCAGCAGGCCGGACTGGATGGTCAGGCCGTGTTGGACACCATCAGCAAAGGTGCTGCGCAATCCTGGCAAATGGAAAACCGTGGTTCCACTATGTTGCAAGGTAAATACGACTTTGGTTTTGCGGTCGACTGGATGCGTAAGGACTTAGCTATTACGCTAAACGAAGCCCGTCATAACGGAGCCACTTTGCCACTGACTGCTTTAGTCGACCAGTTTTATGCCCAGGTGCAGGCCATGGGCGGTGGGCGTTGGGATACGTCCAGTTTGCTGACTGTATTGCAGCGCAAAGTCTGAGTTTAAAACTAATCATCTAAACTGGTGCTGGCCAAACCTAAAGTCAGTACCAGTAATAGCGGAATTTGTACCAGATGCAGCATAGGGTCCGGGCTTATCTGCAGCGCCAGTCCTACCACCATAGCCCAGACCAGAGCCAATAAAGCCCATACTGTTGTGCGTTTTGACAGTTGAAACATAACCACCTCCTGTTGTTGATGCTGCTACTTTACTCTGCAACTAAATAGGTCTAAAGTGTCACTAATGACGCAATTGTGGCTAAAAGTGACAATATGAAACGCATCGGTATTTGGGTAGATCAAGACGTAGTGATGAGCAGTGTGACAGGGGTGGCTGATTTTTTTACCTACTGCAATAAATACTGGCAACTGATACAGCAAAGTGATCAGCTGTTATTTGAAACTGTATTGATGGGGCCTAATCCTCGCCTACAACAGGGGCCTTTTACGTTGCAGGTTGAAGCTGTTGATTTTAATCAGATTGATATTCTGTTGATCCCTGGCTTTTACGCCTATAACTCAAAAGACCTACAGCGTGTCAGTCAGGAATTGCTGCCTTACAAGGCAGAGTTACAGCAGATGCTGCATCAGGGGAAGTGGCTGGGCGCTTTTTGTAATGGTACTTTTGCTTTGGCCGGAACCGGCTTGTTAAATGGCCTGCAGGCGACTTCGGTCTGGTTTTTTAAAGACTATTTCCGCCAGATGTTTCCGCAGGTCAAACTGGATTTGCAGCAGCTTGTGGTGCAACAGCAGACCATTCTAACGGGCGGGGCTACAACGTCTTACCTGAATTTATGCCTGCGGTTTGTCGAACTTTGTATGGATACGGCTTTTGCTCAGCAAATGGCAAAAATTATGCTGACTGACCCCAATAGAACCTCTCAGCTGCCTTATCTGTCTTTGCAGTTGGCGCCGCAACACAAAGATGCAAAGTTAGCTGAAATTCAGCAGTACTTACAGGCTCGTCTGGCGGAGCCTGTTAGTCTGGAGCAATTAGCGGAAACTTTTGCGATGACTCCCCGCACTTTGATCCGGCGTTTTAAGCAACATCTGGACGAAACCCCTATGGCCTATCTGCAGCGTTTGCGTATCGAGAGAGCAAAGTCTTTACTGGAAAATACCTTGTGGACCGCAGAAGACATCATGCAGCAAGTTGGGTATGAGGATATTTCGTCTTTTCGTAAGCTATTTGTGCATTACACCAGCCTGACGCCCAAAGCGTATCGGCAAAAGTTTATGTTTGAACCACAAATTGACTGCTGTCCTGTCAGTGGCAGGGAGCGGGAGTCGGCGGCTTAATTGAACCTACTGAGGTTATTTAACAAAATTTAACAAATGAATCAGGAAAAGTTTGTTTTGTGCTATTATGATGTGGCCAATTCATTGATGAAAGTAAATTAAATGTATTTATCTGAGATCGGCTGGCATCTTTATGCACTGCTTTTTATTGTCTGCATTCTGCTTCCGGCGCTTATTTTATGGGCTCTGGTGTATTTTAAACCTCTTTGGTTAAGACAATCCTTGTGGGTATTCAGCTTTTGCAGTTTGTGCTTCTTACTACTCAGTCTGAAGTTTAGTGATAACACCTTGTTAATGACTGAGAACTCGCTGGAGCTGAAAGCGGGTTTATATCAGACGAAGATTGATGATATTCACTCAGCGCAAAGTAAAGTGTCAGTGGTATTTTGTGATGAATTGGGTGAGTTCAAACCTGTAGTTGCGGTAAACGCGATTCATCTGCCTAACTACAAAGTAGGCTGGTACAGGTTGGCGAATCAGCAGACTGCTTTTGTAATGCTAATTGGTGATATAGACAAAGTGACAGTGGTCAGTACTAAAAATGCGATAGCGTTAATTAGCGGCGATATTAACAGAGACAATGCTGGAGCTGGTTTGCAGGCTAAGGCGTTTCGATAGGGTCAGAAGCCTTGCCTCTGACCCTTTCATGTTTTACATCAGAACTGCATTTCCGGAATATCACCAGAGACAACTAACTTACCCGCAGTTTTTTGCTGAATTTCTTCCACGCTGATGCCAGGCGCGCGCTCCAGTAAATGGAAAGCGCCGTCCCGAACTTCCAGCACAGCTAAATCCGTTACAATCTTTTTCACACAGTTCACACCAGTCAAAGGTAAAGTACAGCTATCCAGTAACTTGGAACTACCGTATTTGTCGGCGTGGGTCATGGTGACAATGATATTTTGCGCGCCAGCCACTAAATCCATAGCGCCGCCCATGCCTTTGACCAGTTTTCCCGGGATCATCCAACTGGCGATATTGCCATTTTGATCCACTTCAAAAGCGCCCAGTACTGTTAAATCCACATGGCCGCCGCGGATCATGGCAAAACTTTCAGCGGAACTGAAAATGGCAGCACCTTTAATGGCTGTCACTGTTTCTTTGCCTGCGTTGATCATATCGGCATCCAATTCAGCTTCGGTTGGGTAGGGGCCCATACCTAATAAACCGTTTTCCGATTGCAGCATTACTTCAATACCTGCAGGCACATAGTTGGCCACTAAGGTAGGGATACCAATGCCTAAATTGACGTAATAGCCGTCCTGTAATTCCTGAGCCACCCGCATAGCGACCTGTTCACGTGATAATGCCATTTGCTGTGCTCCTTATGCCTGACGGACCATACGACGTTCAATGCGTTTCTCAAAGCTGGCTTTGATCACACGTTGCACATAAATACCTGGTGTGTGAATCTGGCTTGGCTCCAGTTCACCCGGCTCGACGATTTCTTCCACTTCAGCCACAGTGATTTTGCCAGCAGTAGCCGCCATAGGGTTGAAGTTCATTGAGGTATGACGGAACACCAGATTGCCGTAACGGTCGGCTTTCCAGGCTCGTACTATGGCAAAGTCACCGGTAATGGCTTCTTCCAGCACATAATTGCGGCCATTAATTTCACGGGTTTCTTTACCGTCAGCCACAGGAGTACCGTAACCCGTAGCGGTGAAAAAAGCCGGAATACCAGCGCCGCCAGCGCGGATTTTTTCAGCCAGCGTGCCTTGAGGTGTTAACACCACTTCGAGTTCACCTGATAACAGCTGCTTTTCAAACAAGGCGTTTTCGCCAACATAAGAGGCGACCATTTTTTTGATTTGGCGGTCTTCTAATAAAACACCTAAACCAAAACCATCGACACCACAGTTGTTGGACACTACTGTTAAATCACGGGTGCCCATTTTTTTGATCTGAGCAATCAGGCCTTCCGGAATACCACATAAACCAAAACCACCGGCTATGACTGTCATACCGTTGGTCAGGCCTGCCAGCGCTTCTTCATAGCTGGTCACAACTTTATTAAACCCTGCCATTTTGTATCCTTAAAAGATGCTATCAATCATTAATTCTGCTGGCATTTGGCCTTCAGCGCCAATCCTACTTTAGAACTAGGAGCTTTCCCCAGCTGTTCGCTGATAAACCAGCCAATAGGCGCCAGCCGTTGTAAATCAACACCGCTATGGATGCCAAGGCCGTTCAGTAAATACACCACTTCCTCAGTGGCAACATTGCCTGACGCACCGGCAGCGTATGGACAGCCGCCTAAACCTGATACTGAACTGTCCACCACAGCAATACCACGTTGTAGCGCTGCGTAAATATTACTTAACGCCTGGCCATAAGTGTCGTGAAAATGCACAGCCAGTTGCTCGACTGGTACAACTTCAAGTACAGCATCGAGCATTGCATTGACTTTGAAGGGAGTGCCAACGCCTATGGTGTCACCTAAAGAAATTTCGTAGCAGCCCATATCTAAAAGTGCTTTAGCAACCCGTGCTACTTCTTGCGGGGCAACGTCGCCCTGATAAGGACAGCCGACCACACAAGAGACATAACCCCGTACTTTAATACCATCAAGTTTGGCTTGCGCCATCACAGGAGCAAAACGCTCAAGACTTTCCGCTATGCTGCAGTTGATATTTTTCTGGGTAAAAGCCTCTGATGCAGCACCAAACACCGCAACTTCAGTAGCTCCTGCTGCTTTCGCTGCTTCATAGCCTTGCAGATTGGGTGTCAACGCTGTGTACTGAATACCTGCTTTACGGCTGATTTGCGCAAATACAGCAGCAGAATCAGCCATTTGTGGTACCCACTTAGGGGAGACAAAAGCACCGGTTTCAATGGTGACAAGACCCGTTTCAGCTAAGCGATTGACCAGCTCGACTTTCGCTTCAAGCGATACAGCTTTTTCATTTTGCAGGCCATCGCGTGGGCCTACTTCAACAATACGCACGGCTTTGGGCAAACCAGCTGTATGGTGAGGGTTTAACATCAATGACATAAAAGTCTCCAAAAATGGGCTGTATTAGTCAGCGGCTGTAAAATCCAGCAGCTGAGCGCCGTCTTTCACCAGATCACCAGCGGCATAAAAAAGCTGATTCACCACACCATCTTTCGGCGCTTTGATGCTGTATTCCATTTTCATCGCTTCCATCACCAAAAGCGTCTGGCCTGCACTGACGAGCGCACCTTTTTCTATCATCACAGCGACTATAGTGCCGTTCATGGGAGCCGTCAGGCTGCCAGCTGCTGCGCTGTCGTCGACCACAATTTGCACTTGAGTCTGGTAAATAAAGTCATAACGTTGATGTTTAATAAAAACCGACACCGTATCCTGATATTGGCTGACCCGTACTTTCACCTGATGGCCATTTAAATTGGCTTGCAGTTCATCGCCTTTTAAGCTGGCTGTAGCAGGGGTGATCACGCCTTGTTGCGTTAAACTAAGCTGTTTACCTTCAGAGCTGATGCTGATCAGGCGGGTTTCATCCTGATAAATCAGCGGGAAAGACACAGTTGGAACTTCATTTAAACGCCAGCCAGAACACAAAGCCCAAGGACTTTGGTCGTCCACATTGTCTGAACGCTCCTTCAATAACAGATACAAGGCAGCCAATAAGCTGGCTTGTTCGGTTTCAGACTGACCTGGCGCAAACAAGGATTCTTTATGCCGTTCAATAAAATGCGTATCCAGCTCAGCTTTGGCAAAAGCAGGTTGCTCCACTAAACGGGTTAAGAAATTCAGGTTGTTTTTCACGCCAGCAACACGGTAATCATCTAAAGCACGCAACATACGAGCTATGGCGCGGTCACGGTTTTCATCCCAGACAATGAGTTTGGCAATCATAGGATCGTAAAAAGGCGAGACTTCGTCGTTTTCTACCACGCCTGTATCGACCCGCACATAGCGACTGGCTTCAGGCTGGCGCAAATAAGTCAGTTTGCCTGTGGCTGGCAGGAAATCGTGATCCGGATCTTCAGCATAAACCCGCACCTCAATGGCATGGCCATCAATAGTGATTTGATCCTGAGTTAAAGGCAAAGGCTGACCACTGGCGACCAACAGCTGCCATTTCACCAGATCCTGACCTGTGATCATTTCAGTGACTGGATGTTCAACCTGCAGGCGGGTGTTCATTTCCATAAAGTAGAAGGAACCGTCTTCATCAAATAAGAATTCAACTGTTCCAGCGCCCTGATACGCAATAGCCTGAGCGGCTTTGACGGCAGCTTCACCCATTGCTTTGCGCTGCTCTGCGCTGAAATTCGGTGCTGGTGCTTCTTCAATCACTTTCTGGTGACGGCGCTGAATAGAGCAGTCCCGCTCAGCTAAATACACCGCATTACCAAAACTGTCGGCGAACACCTGAATTTCGACATGGCGAGGTTTGGTCAGATAACGTTCCATCAGCACTTTGTCATTGCCAAAGCCGTTTAAGGCTTCACGTTTGGCGCCAGCCAAAGCTTCAGCAAATTCGCCACTGTTCCATACCACACGCATACCTTTGCCACCACCGCCATATGCAGCTTTCAATAACAGCGGGTAGCCCACCAGATCAGCTTGCTGCTGTAAAAAGGCTGGGTCCTGATTATCGCCATGATAACCCGGCACTAAAGGCACACCGGCTTTGGTCATAATCTCTTTGGCTGCGCTTTTGCTACCCATAGCGGCTATGGCAGGCACTGGCGGGCCAATAAAAACCACACCAGCCTCCGCACAGGCTTGCGCAAATCCTTCGTTTTCAGATAAAAAGCCATAACCAGGGTGCACAGCTTCGGCGCCACTTAATTTGGCAATTTCCAGAATTTTATCAGCGCGTAAATAAGATTCCTTACTAGGCGCAGGGCCTAATAAAAAAGCTTCATCGGCCATATGCACATGACGGGCATTGGCGTCAGCTTCTGAATACACAGCCACACAACGAATACCCAGTTTATGGGCGGTTTCTATCACACGGCAGGCGATTTCGCCCCGGTTAGCGATCAAAATTTTGCGAAACATCAGTCTGTTTTTCCTTATTCTGACCGGATCCATGCCGGAGTACGTTTTTGTAAAAAGGCAGTTAAGCCTTCCTGACCTTCAGCCGAGACCCGAATAGCGGCAATACGGGCTGAAGTGCTGTCTATAAGCTGCTGATTAATAGGTTGATGATTTACAGCGGCCATTAACTCTTTAGCGCAGCGCAAAGCTGCAGGGCTGTTATTCAGTAAGATGCCAACAAAATGTTCTGCTGCGCCACTAAGACCACCAGCGTCCACTAATTGATGTACTAAACCTAAATTCAGCGCAGTAGATGCATCAAAACGTTCTGCCGTTAAGAAATAACGGCGGCTGGCACGTTCGCCAATAGAGCGCATCACGTAGGGGCTGATCACGGCCGGTATTAAACCAATTTTTACTTCACTTAAACAAAAGCTGGCGCCTTCTTCGGCAAGGGCTATATCGCAGCAGGAGACTAAACCCAAAGCACCACCAAAAGCTGCACCTTGTACCAAAGCTATGGTGGGAGCAGGGAAGCAATCCAGTTGGCGCATCAGCTCCGCTAACTGACCTGCATCTTCTAAGTTCTGCTGGTAGTTTTTCTCTGCCATAGAGCGCATCCAGTTCAGATCGGCACCTGCACTGAAGTTTTTACCCAAGGATTTCAGCAGCAGCACCCGCACAGCAGGGTTAGCGGCCAGGCTTTTTAAGGCGTCAATTAATTCGCCAATCATGCTGTCGTCAAAGGCGTTATGCACTTCGGCGCGGTTCAGCACTAATTCTGCAACACCAGCTGCATTTAACGAGGTAGTAATAGTTTTATAGTTTTGCATTTTGTTTACTCCTTGCCATTACATCCGGAACACGCCAAATTTGGATTCGGCGACAGGCGCATTCAGCGCTGCGGTCAGTGCCAGGCCAACCACCATGCGGGTTTGTGCCGGGTCGATAATGCCGTCATCCCATAACCGCGCACTGGCGTAATAAGGGTGACCTTGTTGTTCGTATTGGGCGACAATAGGCTGACGTATAGCTTGTTCAGCTTCAGCTGTTAAGCTTTCGCCTTTACGTGCCAACGCATCTTTAGTCACAGTCGCCATTACACCAGCGGCCTGCTCGCCACCCATCACAGAAATACGGGCGTTGGGCCACATCCACATCATGGTTGGGTCATAAGCACGGCCACACATACCGTAGTTCCCAGCGCCATAAGAGCCACCAATCAGCACAGTAAATTTCGGCACATTGGCACAAGACACCGCCATCACCATTTTGGCGCCGTGTTTGGCGATGCCTTCAGCTTCGTATTTTTTCCCGACCATAAAGCCGGTGATGTTTTGCAGGAACAACAATGGAATTTTGCGCTGGGCACAGAGCTCAATAAAGTGCGCGCCTTTTTGCGCCGACTCAGAAAACAGAATGCCGTTATTGGCTACTATGCCAATAGGCTGGCCGAAAATTCGGGCAAAACCACACACCAAAGTCGCGCCATAAAACTGTTTAAATTCATCAAAGTCGGATGCATCGACAAGTCGGGCTATCACTTCACGTACATCAAAAGGTTTTTTCAGATCGGTGCCCACTATGCCGTACAGCTCGCTGGCATCATAAAGTGGTGCTTCGACAGGGCGTACATCGCCTTGTACTGGTTTTTGATGATTCAGACGGCTGACGGCATTACGCGCCAGTTGCAGCGCATGTTCATCATTGAGTGCATAGTGATCGGCCACACCAGAGATTTTACAGTGCACATCAGCACCACCTAACTCTTCTGCTGTCACTTCTTCGCCTGTAGCGGCTTTGACCAATGGCGGGCCTGCCAAGAAGATCGTGCCCTGATCTTTAACGATAATACTTTCATCCGCCATAGCCGGCACATAAGCACCACCTGCGGTACAAAGGCCCATCACCACAGCAATTTGTGGAATACCCTTGGCTGACATACGCGCCTGATTAAAGAAGATACGGCCAAAGTGCAGTTTGTCAGGGAATACATCGTCCTGACGGGGCAGGTTAGCGCCACCTGAGTCGACCAGATAAATACAAGGCAACATGCAGGTTTCGGCAATTTCCTGCGCACGTAAGTGTTTTTTTACCGTAAGCGGATAATAAGTACCGCCTTTCACCGTGGCATCGTTCGCCACAATCATGCACTCGACACCATTCACCCGGCCTATACCTGCAACCACACCCGCAGCTGGCACATAATCGTCATAACATTGCCAGCCAGCAAACTGGCCTACTTCTAAAAAGGGTGAACCCGGGTCCAGCAGTTTCTGAATACGATCACGGACAAACAGCTTGCCGCGTGAGGTATGACGGGCAATCAATGCTTCGCCGCCACCTAATTTGATCTGTTGTACTTTTTGCTCTAAATCATCCACCAGCAGCTGCATCGCCTGGGCGTTCTGGATAAATTCGTCACTGCGTGGATTAATTTTGCTATTCAGTCTGGCCACGTTCACCACCTTTGGCTATCGGGATTGAGTGTTCAATAGAGGCTCTTTAGGAAAAACCGGACAGGAGTCCGGCTTTTTTATTGTTTTTGAGCCTACACAGGTTGTATTTAGTTCGATTCGTTAAATAACTCGCGACCAATTAACATACGGCGAATTTCTGAGGTGCCTGCGCCGATTTCGTACAGCTTGGCATCACGTAACAAACGCCCTGTAGGGTATTCATTGATATAACCATTACCACCTAACAGCTGGATGGCATCCAATGCCATTTGGGTGGCCAGCTCAGCGCTGTATAAAATCGCGCCAGCTGCATCTTTACGGGTGGTTTCACCGCGGTCACAGGCCTTGGCCACTGTATAAACATAGGCGCGGGCCGCATTCATTTTGGTGTACATGTCAGCTACTTTGCCCTGTACCAGTTGGAACTCACCAATAGACTGACCAAACTGCTTACGGTCGTGGATATAAGGAACTACTACATCCATACAGGCTTGCATAATGCCCAGCGGACCGCCGGATAACACCACACGTTCATAGTCCAGACCTGACATCAGTACACGGGCGCCTGTGCCTATGGTGCCTAATACGTTTTCTTCCGGCACTTCACAGTCTTCAAATACCAGTTCACAAGTGTTTGAACCACGCATACCCAGCTTGTCGAGTTTCTGCGCCTGGCTGAAACCTTTAAAACCACGCTCAACAATAAAAGCTGTCATGCCTTTAGAGCCGGCATTGATGTCAGTTTTGGCGTAAATCACATAGGTATGGGCGTCAGGGCCGTTGGTGATCCACATTTTGTTACCGTTTAAAATATAACGGTCACCTTGTTTATCAGCGCGTAACTTCATCGACACTACATCTGAACCAGCGTTTGGCTCAGACATCGCCAGAGCGCCAATATGTTCACCAGAACATAACTTTGGCAGGTACTTTTGTTTTTGCGCTTCGTTGCCGTTACGGGCGATTTGATTGACACATAAATTCGAATGCGCACCGTAAGATAAAGCCACAGAAGCAGAAGCGCGGCTGATTTCTTCCATTGCTACTATATGTTCCAGGTAACCCATACCTGAACCACCATATTGCTCATCGACAGTGATGCCTAATAAACCCAGGTCGCCAAATTTACGCCATAAGTCATTTGGGAATTCGTTGTCATGGTCGATTTGTGCTGCACGTGGTGCTATTTCGTCACGGGCAAAGCTGTTGACCTGCTCACGGATCATGTCGACGGTTTCGCCCAGATCGTAGTTTAATGTTTTGTATGTGCTAATCATGTGACAACCCCGTTTTTCCCTTCGTATTTGACGCCGCAGTGTTGTTGACTGCGCTCTCTCGCCCCAATCACATAGGACAACTATGTTCATGGGGTCTCGCTCACTTGTCGCCTAGCTGCAACGCCAACTACTTTGGTTTTTGTTTGTTTGATTTGATTTTTTTTAAATGTGTTTTTTAATTCGGTTCTTTTACTTGCTTGGCCTGATCCAGGGTTTCGCGGCAGCGTTTTTCGACTGTCACTAATTCCATCAGCACCACTTTGATGTCATCCATCTGCTGGTGCAGTTCAGCTTTTTTATGTTCTATCAGTTTCAGCATGGTGCTCAATTGAGTCACGCTGCTTTTATCTGCATCGTACAGCTCAAATAACTGGCCTGTTTCTGACAAGCTAAAGCCCAGACGTTTGCCACGCAAAATGAGTTTCAGTCTCACCCTGTCTCTGCGGCTGTAAATACGGGTTTGACCCTGCCGTAAAGGCGTTAATAACCCCTGGTCTTCGTAGAAACGAATACTACGGGTGGTGATATCAAACTCTTTTGCCAGCTCGCTGATGCTGTAGGTTTTGTCGTCTTTTTCTATCATTTGGGCAGTCATTTTGGCCTTCCGGTAAAGTGGCGACAACTATAAGTGAAGTTTACGTAAAGGTAAAGCTGTGTTCGCGTCAAATAAGGGCTGGCGGCAGGTTGGACCAGAGCTTTGTAAAGTTAAGGTGCCAAAAGATGGCTACAGAGCGTGCATTTTTCTGAACCTTTCACTGGTCATAGGACCATAGTGTTAGGTGGTTGACGTTGGCGTAAACGTAAATTTGGTGTAGTCTCAGGCCCAACTTTTTCATCATGCTTCTGAACGACGGAGAAATGAACATGGCGCAGCACGAAAAAATTGCCATAGTGGCAGCCAAAAGAACGGCAATGGGTGGATTTTTAGGTGGATTATCTGACGTCAGCAGCACTGATTTAGGCGCACAAGCTATTAAAGCAGCATTAGAGCAAGCTGCTATAGATGGCACCAAGATCAGCGAAGTCATTATGGGTTGTGTTTTACCTGCTGGTTTAGGTCAGGCGCCAGCCCGTCAGGCGACGTTAAAAGCAGGTTTACCTCTATCTGCCGGTGCTACAACTATCAATAAGGTCTGTGGTTCAGGTTTAAAGTCTGTGATGTTAGCGACTGATTTATTGCGTGCTGGTTCTGCTGATGTGGTTGTAGCTGGTGGCATGGAGTCGATGTCGAACGCACCTTATATTCTGCCAAAAGCCCGTGCCGGTATGCGGATGGGTCATGGCGAAGTGAAAGATCATATGATGCTGGATGGTCTGGAAAATGCCTACGATGGCAAAGCCATGGGCTGTTTTGCCCAGAAAACTGCCGACGAGCATGATTTCAGCCGCACTCAGATGGACGACTACGCTGTGTTGTCTTTAACCCGTGCTCAGCAAGCCATCAATTCTGGTGCTTTTGTTGAAGAAATTACCCCTGTGACTTTCCAGACCCGCAAAGGTGAAGTGACTTTTGCCACGGATGAGCAGCCAGGCAATGCCAAAGTCGACAAAATTCCTACGTTAAAACCAGCTTTTGCTAAAGATGGCACTATTACAGCGGCCAACTCCAGTTCTATTTCTGATGGTGCTGCAGCTTTAGTGCTGATGCGTGCTGATGAAGCCAAAGCGCAAAACAAAACCGTATTAGCTCATGTTGTTGGTCACGCCACGCATTCGCAGGAACCAGAGCTTTTCACTGTAGCGCCAGTGGGTGCAGTAACTAAGCTGTTAGCCAAATTAGGCTGGACAACTTCCGATGTGGATCTGTGGGAAATTAACGAAGCTTTTGCCATGGTGACTATGCTGGCGATTAAAGAGCTGAAGCTG
Organism: Rheinheimera sp. MM224; assembly: GCF_947090785.1. Taxonomy (NCBI): domain Bacteria; kingdom Pseudomonadati; phylum Pseudomonadota; class Gammaproteobacteria; order Chromatiales; family Chromatiaceae; genus Rheinheimera; species Rheinheimera sp. MM224. Next base: position 2,626,137 of record NZ_OX352320.1, on the reverse strand, counting down.
GATGTAAACAAGGTCAACGTCAACGGCGGTGCTTGTGCTTTAGGTCATCCTATAGGCGCTTCAGGTGCCCGTTTATTAGTGACGTTAATTCATGCGTTAAAAGCCCGTGGTTTAAAACGTGGTATCGCTACTTTGTGTATAGGTGGCGGCGAAGCTGTGGCTTTAGCGGTAGAACTGCCGTAATAAATTAAAAAGGCGCGGTACAGACTGCGCCTTTTGCTTAGAAGAATTTAATAAAAAATACATTCAAATCAACAGGTTTAATTTAACAACAGATAGCCAAAGTAATTGGTGTTGCAGCAAGGCGGCAAGCGAGCGAGACCCCAGGAGCATAGTTGTCCCTTTTCAATGAGGGATGGGTGACTGGGGCGAGCAGCGCAGTCAACGCCGCTGTGGCGTCAAGTACGAAGGCTATAAAGGGGAGAGAAGTATTATGGCCCATCAGGTTCAGTTATTTATCAACGGTGAATTTGTCCCGTCCAAGTCCGAACGTTTTATTCCGGTTACAGATCCTGCGACTCAGGACGTGATAGCGCAGGTGCCTTGCACTACTGCAGAAGAAATGGCTTTTGCCATCGCATCAGCCAAAGAAGCTTTTAAAAGCTGGAAAGAAGTGCCGGTGTCAGAACGTGCACGTTTAATGATGCGTTTTGCGCATTTGTTAAAAGAACATCAGGCTGAAATTGCTGACATTATTTGCCGTGAATTAGGCAAAACAGTGGAAGATGCCAAAGGCGACGTCTGGCGTGGTATTGAAGTGGTGGAACAAGCCGCCAATATTCCTTCTTTAATGATGGGCGAGACGGTTGAAAACGTAGCGCGCAGCATTGACACTTACAGCTACATTCAGCCTTTAGGCGTTTGTGCTGGTATTACGCCATTTAACTTCCCGGCTATGATCCCGCTGTGGATGTTCCCAATGGCTATTGCCTGCGGTAATACTTTTATTCTGAAACCCTCTGAACAAGATCCAATGACAGTGAATAAAATCGCTGAGCTCTTTGCGTTAGCTGGTGCACCAAAAGGCGTGTTACAGGTGGTGCATGGCAATAAAGAACAGGTCGATGTGTTATTACGTCACCCGGACATCAAAGCTATTTCTTTTGTTGGCTCTGTCAATGTGGGTCAGTACATCTATAAAACTGGTACTGATCATTTAAAACGTGTGCAGGCTTTTGCTGGTGCCAAAAACCATATGGTGGTGATGCCAGATGCCAATAAACAACAAGTGATCAATGCCTTGGTTGGTGCTTCAGTTGGCGCTGCAGGTCAGCGTTGTATGGCTATTTCTGTGGCTGTTTTTGTTGGTGATTCGCAGCAGTGGATCCCTGAAGTGGCTGCTGCTATCGCCAAAGTTCGCCCTGGTGTGTATACAGATCCTGAAGCTGCTTACGGTCCACAAATCAGTCCTCAGGCTAAGGCCCGTATTTTGTCTTTAATCGAACAAGGAAAAGTAGAAGGCGCCACTTGTTTAGTGGATGGCTCAGACGTCAAAGTCGCTGGTTATCCAAACGGCAACTGGGTTGGCCCCACAGTGTTTAGTGATGTCACACCAGAGATGACCATCTACAAAGAAGAAATTTTTGGTCCAGTGCTGGCGACTGTTAACGCTGCCTCTTTGGATGAAGCCATAGAGCTTGTCAACAACAGCCCATACGGCAACGGCACTTCTATTTTCACCGCCAGCGGTGCTGCAGCGCGTAAATATCAGCATGAAATTGAAGTAGGTCAGGTCGGTATTAATATTCCAATTCCTGTGCCTCTGCCATTTTTCTCTTTCACTGGCTGGAAAGGCTCGTTCTACGGCGATCAACATGCTTATGGTAAACAAGCGGTACGTTTCTACACAGAAACCAAAACTATTACGGCGCGTTGGTTTGATGACTCCATTCCGGTGTCAGGCCCAAATATGTCAATTAACCTGCGTTAATTAGTGCAGGATAAAAGCGTTCTGTGTTAAAGCAGGGCGCTTCTTTAAAAAAAGCCTGGGGAAAAAACCTTAAGGCAAACAACCAAGCCAGATTAAATGCGTATAAACGCATGAAGACCAAAGCGGCAGACCTATCAAAGTGCAATAGACACTGCTCTGCTGCCAACCTCAGGGTGATGTGATGAATTTTAATTTAACAGACGATCAAAAGGCCTTTGTTGAGGTCGCCAAACAATTCGCTGAACAAGAGCTGGCACCGCATGCAGCAGCTTGGGATCGGGATCATCATTTTCCAAAAGACGTGATCCAAAAAGCAGGTGAGCTGGGTTTTTGTTCTTTATACACACCTGAAGATCAAGGTGGCCTGGGTTTATCCCGTTTAGATTCCAGCATTATTTTTGAACAGCTGTCGATGGGCTGCACTGCAACAACTGCCATGTTAACCATCCATAATATGGCGACCTGGATGATCGCAAGCTGGGGCACTGAAGATGCGAAAGCCCAGTGGTGCCCGGAGTTAGTCACAGGCGAAAAGCTGGCTTCTTATTGTTTAACTGAGCCAGGTTCAGGTTCTGATGCAGCTTCTTTACGCACCAGCGCAAAAAAAGACGGTGATCACTATGTATTAAACGGCTCTAAGATGTTTATCTCGGGAGCTGGCGAAACTGAAGTTTTAGTGGTGATGGCACGTACTGGTGAAGCAGGTCCTAAAGGCATTTCCGCTTTTATAGTACCAGCGGACGCGCAAGGCGTTATTTACGGTAAAGCTGAAGAGAAAATGGGTTGGAATGCGCAGCCAACCCGTTTAATCACTTTTGATAATGTGCGTATCCCGGCTCATTACCTGCTCGGCAACGAAGGTGAAGGTTTTGGTTTTGCCATGAAAGGTTTAGACGGCGGCCGTATTAATATAGCGACTTGCTCTATCGGTACAGCGCAGCAAGCCTTAAATACCGCCCGAAACTATATGCTGGAACGTCAGCAGTTTGGTAAGCCGTTAGCTGCGTTTCAGGCATTGCAGTTTAAACTGGCTGATATGGCAACAGAGCTGGTAGCTGCCCGTCAGTTGGTGCGTTTAGCCGCATTTAAACTGGATGCGGACGACCCGGAAAAAACAGCCTATTGCGCTATGGCCAAACGTTTTGCCACAGATGTAGGTTTCCAGGTGTGTGATCAGGCGCTGCAACTTCATGGCGGTTATGGTTATATCAAAGAATACCCGCTGGAACGGCATTTCCGTGATGTTCGGGTGCATCAGATCCTGGAAGGCACCAATGAAATTATGCGGTTGATTATTGGTCGTCGGTTATTGGACGAAGCAGCAAACGACATACTGTAAGTCTAAGCCCGTCGTACTTGAAGCCGCAGCTTTGTTGGCTGCCTGATTATAGATAAAAGCACGCCCCAGTCACATAGGACTACTATGCTCCTGGGGGCTCGTGCGCTTGCCGCCGCGCTACAACTCCAATTACTTAGGGTTGCAGTGCGCGGGACTTTCGGTAAAAAGCTAACCGGTGAAGCCCGGTTTAAAAGGAGATTTTATGGCACAACTCAAACTCGAAAAACGCGGCCATACCGCTTTAATTACCATGGCAAATCCTCCTGCCAATACCTGGACCAAAGACACTCTGACGCAATTGCGTGATGCGGTGAAATCTTTGGACCAGGATAAAAATATTTATGCCCTAGTGATCACAGGTGAAGGTGAGAAATTCTTCTCTGCTGGTGCTGATTTAAATCTGTTTGCCTCTGGTGACAAAGCTGTGGCTGCTGATATGTCAGCCATTTTTGGTGAAGCTTTTGAAACCTTAACAGCTTTTCGTGGCGTCTCTATTGCTGCGATCAATGGTTATGCTATGGGCGGTGGCCTCGAAGTCGCCTTAGCTTGTGATATCCGTATTGCTGAAACTCAGGCGCAAATGGCTTTACCTGAAGCCAAAGTAGGTTTATTGCCTTGTGCCGGTGGTACTCAGAATCTGGCGATTTTGGTCGGCGAAGGTTGGGCTAAACGTATGATCCTCTGTGGGGAACGAATTGGCGCCGACAAAGCCTTACAGATAGGTTTAGTCGAAGAAGTGGTCGGCACCGGCATGGCACTGGAAGCGGCTTTACTGCTGGCTGATAAAGTCGCAGAACAAAGCCCTCCTGCAGTGGCCGCCTGTAAACAACTGATCCAAAAAGGTCGTAGCGCGCCAATACAAACCGCCTTGCCTTTAGAGCGGGAGCTGTTTGTAAAGTTATTTGATACCAAAGATCAAGTCGAAGGGGTGCAGGCTTTTTTACAAAAACGTAAAGCCAGCTGGATTAACGGATAAGGTAAATAGAATGACAGAAACCACAATCCAGCAGGACGTTGTGCTGTTTGAAGAAGTCGCCTGTGTCGGCGGAAAAATTATTGGTATCGCCACGTTAAACTCAGAGAAATCGCTGAATGCGCTGAGTTTGCCTATGGTTGAGTTGTTGCTACCGCAAATGCAACAATGGAAAAACGACAAAAATATAGCCTTGGTTGTGCTGCAGGGCACTGGCGATAAAGCCTTTTGCGCTGGTGGCGATATCCGCGATTTGTATCAGGCGATGAAAGCAGCCCCTGATACCTACCAGCCTTATGTCGAAGACTTTTTCACTAAAGAATACAATCTTGATTATTTAATCCATACCTTCGACAAGCCTGTGCTGGTCTGGGGCAATGGCATAGTGATGGGCGGCGGTTTAGGCCTGATGGCGGGGGCGTCACATCGTATAGTCACGGCCAGCAGCCGTATTGCGATGCCAGAGATGGCCATAGGTTTGTACCCTGATGTGGGTGGCAGCTGGTTTTTAAACCGTATGCCGGAAGGCTGTGGTTTATTCCTCGGCCTAACGGGCGCATCCATCAATTCAGCCGATGCCAAACTCATCGATTTAGCCGACCATTTTTTAACTCATGATAAAAAAGCCGCTGTGCTGGATAAATTAACCCAGGTGAAATGGGGCAATACCATAGCGCTGAATCATCAAAAGCTAACTGACTTATTACTTGGCATGGAAGATATGTGCCGCAGTCAGATGCCACCGAGTCAAATTCGTTTACATCAGGCTTCTATCAGTGCTGTAGGTCGTGCTACCTCGTTGCAACAGGCCGTTGAGCTTATTCTTGCCATGCCTAACGAAGACGCCTGGCTAACCAAAGCTAAAGCCTCGTTGAATTACGGCAGCCCTATCACCGCTCATATTGTCTATCGCTTATTACAACTGGGCCAAAGCAAAATTCTGGCAGATTCGTTCCGGCTGGAGCTGGGCTTAAGTGTGCAGTGCGGCAAACTGGGCGAATTTACCGAAGGGGTGCGGGCACTGCTGATCGACAAAGATCAAAAGCCAAACTGGCGTTATAAAACTGTGTCTGACGTGCCTGCTGATGTGATTAATCAGCTGTTTCATTCCCCATGGGCCGCTGACTTACATCCATTACAACACTTAGGTTCATTGGAGCATTAATATGAGTACAGTTGCATTTATTGGTTTAGGCAATATGGGCGGCCCAATGGCCAGCAATGTATTAAAAGCAGGTTTTAAGGTTCAGGCTTTTGATTTATCCGAAACTGCTTTAGCTCAACTGGCAGCTGAAGGCGCTAAAGCCTGCACTTCTGCAGCCGAAGCGGCCACAGGGGCTGATTTTGTTATTTCTATGCTGCCCGCTGGTAAGCATGTCGCTATGGTGTACACAGGCGAGACAGGCATAGCTTCAGTGCTTGGCAAAGATACGCTGGTGATTGATTGCTCTACTATTGATGCAACCACAGCCCGCAAAGTAGGTGCTGAACTGGCAGAGCAGGGTATAGCTTTTATCGATGCGCCTGTATCAGGTGGGGTAGGCGGTGCGAAAGCCGGTACTCTGACTTTTATCGTCGGTGGTTCAGAGCAAAACTTTAACCGTGCCGAACCTGTGTTGTCTGTGATGGGCAAAAACCTGTTTCATGCCGGAGATGTGGGCGCAGGCCAGGTTGCGAAAATTTGCAACAATATGCTGTTGTCTGTGTTAATGCTTGGCACCAGTGAAGCACTGCAAATGGGCATAGACAATGGTCTGGATCCAAAAGTTTTATCCGATATTATGCTGAAAAGTTCTGGCCGCAACTGGACTTTAGAGCTGTATAATCCATGCCCTGATGTGATGCCCAATGTACCGTCGAGTAATGGTTATCAGGGCGGCTTTATGGTGGATTTAATGGCAAAAGATTTGTCTTTAGCCACAGAAACAGCATTGTCCAGCCAATCCAGTACCCCTATGGGCACTTTAGCCCGTAGCCTCTATGTAGCGCATCAGCGTCAGGGCCACGGCAAAGAAGATTTCTCCGGTATTTTTAAGATGTTTGCCAAAAAGAACTAAGAGTTCTGAGGCTAGCCGTTTTTGCAGGTAATAAGATAATGAATTTAAAAGACAAAATCATAGTAGTGACAGGTGGAGCTCAGGGCCTGGGTTTAGAAATGGCCCGTATGTTGTCTGCTGAAGGCGCTCATTTAGCTTTGCTGGATATGAATGCAGAGCAACTGGCATCAGCTAAAGATGAGTTGTCAGCCACTGGTGTAACTGTGCGTACTTATGTCTGTAACGTCGCCAATGAAGAAAGTGTCGAAACGACTTTTGCCGCTATTGCCACAGATTTTGGCGCTATTGATGGCCTGATCAACAATGCCGGTATTTTGCGTGACGGTTTATTGCTGAAATTTAAAGATGGTGAACTGGTTAGCAAAATGTCGCATCAACAGTTTCAGTCTGTCATTGATGTGAACTTAACAGGTGTATTTTTGTGTGGCCGTGAAGCGGCGGCTTTAATGGTGAAATCAGGCCGTAAAGGTGTGATTATCAATATGTCGAGCGTAGCCCGTTCAGGCAATATGGGCCAAACCAACTACGCAGCCTCCAAAGCTGGTGTAGTCGCTATGACTGTGACCTGGGCTCGTGAATTAGGTCGTTACGGCATTCGTGTTGGCGCTATAGCACCAGGAGTGATCCGCACTGCTATGACAGATGCGATGAAACCTGAAGCCCGTGATCGTTTAGTCGCCATGAAGCCGGTAGGGCGTTTAGGCGAAGCAACAGAAATTGCTCATACGGCCAAATACATTTTTGAAAATGACTTCTTTACCGGCCGCGTAGTTGAAGTGGATGGCGGTATTAGTATGTAGCTTTTCATTCGGGTCAGAGTAAAATTAAGCCTTTACTCTGACCCGAATTATCTACAGGAACCTTTCTGATGAAACTTATGCTTTTTCTGTTGCTGCTTGTTCTTTCCGCTTTTACCTCTGCACAGCAACTGGATACTCCGAATTACAAAGTCGAAATTCAGCAACTCTGTCCTGAAGGTGAAGTGCAGTGTCAACAGGTGCTGTACAAAGGCACTTCTAAAGTATCGGGGGCCAGCATCGAATTAAAAGGTACGGCCTGGCATAGTCTTTGTGCTGATGGGGTCACGCCATGCCGTTTTTTAGGTTATCAGTTCAAGAATGGTCGTATTCGTTATCTGGTGCATGAGTCGGGGTTGTTACAGGTGATGGGTAGCTCTGGCAAAGTATTGCTGGAAGAGCATGGAATCTGGGACTATCAACAAGGTAGTCAAAAAGACAGTCAGCAAGAGAATCCAGACCATAGCACTAAAACAGAAGTACAGGGTCAACCATGAAACCTCTGGATGCTGGCAGTTTACGACTTCGTTTGCTGACTGAAACAGACTGGCCTTTATTCCTTGAGCTGCATCGCCATGAACAAGTGCTGCAGTATGTGGCAGATCCGTTATCTGATGCGCAAATTCGTCAGCGCTTTGATGAACGGTTACAACCCTGGCAAGCCGGTGATCTGCATTGGTTGAGTCTGGTGGTTGTTGAAAAGCAAAGTGGCGCTGCGACAGGTGTCTGTGGTTTTCATTGCCTGGATTTGGACGTTGACGTGCCTTTAACCGCCGAAGTGGGTTATCTGTTTTTACCAGAGTTTTTTGGCAAAGGTTATGCGACTTTGGCGTTAAAAGCTTGCCTGGATTATGGAACTACACTGGGTATAAAGCAGTGGCAGGCGGTGGTCACCGAAGGCAATGTTGGTTCAGGCCGCGTGCTGGAAAAATGTGGTTTTAGCCTGATTGAACGTCAGCATAATGGCTATCAGATAGGTGATAAGTTTTTTGCAGATTTAATTTACAAAAAAACAGCTTAAAAATGACGGCACAGGAGTAACAGTGTGATCCCAGTTGAATTTATTTTGTTGCTACTGAGCCCGGTTTTTTTCATCTTTATTGCCTTTGAATGGCTTTATAGCGAAAAACGTGGCAAGACGCTGTACCAATGGCGTGATACAGCAGCTAACTTTGGTTTAGCCGCTTTGCATCAGGCTGGCGATTTTATTGCTTTGCTGGTGCTGTTGCCTCTAATGTTATGGTTATCGCAGTTCGCCTTGTTTTCTATTGAGTTTTCAGCGCTGAATTTGTTTTTACTTTTTATCGCCCAGGACTTTTTGTATTACTGGTTTCACCGCTGCTCCCATCGTGTGCGCTGGTTATGGGCTTCTCATGTGGCGCATCACAGCTCACGTTTAATGAATTTCAGCACGGCCTTTCGCCAGTCCTTAACTTACCCGATTTCTGGCATGTGGTTATTTTGGTTACCACTGGTGCTGCTGGGGTTTGAAGTGCAGTTGGTACTGGCTGTAGTGGCCATCAATTTAGCTTTTCAGTTTTTTGTTCATACCCAGTCAGGTAAACACTGGGGCATGTTGGGCTGGGTGTTAAATACGCCAGCCTGGCATCGCGTGCATCATGCCTGCAACCCTCAGTATATAGACCGCAACTATGCCGGTGTTTTAGTGATCTGGGACAGACTTTTTGGTACTTTTGTACCAGAACACGAAGCCTGTCGTTATGGCATTACCGACGATTTTCAGTCGAATAATCCCATCACTATCACTTTTTATGAATGGCGCAAAATTCTGATGTTATGGCCACAGCTCAAAGGCTGGCGTAATAAACATAAACTGCTGTTTGGTCCACCAGAGGCATTTTCTGAATTGTGTGTATCGAACAACAAAAAACAAGGAAAGGAGCAGGAAGGCAATGAATAAGCTGGTGCTAAAGCTATTGTTGGTGTTAGCAGTCCTGTTCTTTGTTATCTGGAAACTTTCTTCCAGCGTGAAGTTTCAGCTGTTTGGTGAGCTGATATACCAAGTGGACACAGAACAAAAACTGGTGGCTTTAACTTTTGATGATGGCCCAACGCCACATTACACTGCTGGTGTTTTGCAGCTGTTGGATTTGTATCAGGTCAAAGCCACCTTTTTTGTCACTGGGGCTGATACTCAGCGTTATATGACGCAGGCCAAACAAATTGTTGCGGCAGGTCATCAGCTTGGTAATCACAGCTGGTCTCATCAGCGCATGGTCTTTATGTCGTTGGACGAGATTAACCGTGAACTTGAAGGCACAGATCAACAAATTCGTACCGCAGGTTTTGAAGGTGAGATTTTGTTCCGGCCCCCATATGGTAAGAAACTGGTGTTGCTGCCCTGGTATCTGGCAAACACCCACAGAACCAGTATTACCTGGGATGTAGCGCCAGAGACTTTTGATGAAGACTCTGAAGATCCTCAGACTATGGCGACAGAGGTGCTGGAGCAGGTAAAACCCGGCTCCATTGTGTTACTGCATTTAATGTACAAAAACCGCGAAGCTTCCCGCGCGGCTTTGCCTCTAATCATCAAAGGCTTAAAAGAAAAGGGTTACCGTATGGTCACCCTGTCAGAACTATTGGCTGCGCAATAAACTACGCTCATTCTGCGCTAATGCTGCGTCAGATTAGTTTTGTACTGCCTGAACCTGAAACTTTTTCCCGCCAATTTGAAGCAAAGGCCATTGCGGAGGAATAGCTTTTAACTCCAATGTCTCAAGTCGTGGCTCCGCCTGTGGGGTAGATTTAGCCTCGGAAAACTGTTGGCTCAGTACTGAACGTTGCCATTTTTCACCCTCTAAACTAAACAAGGTTGCGTCAATAGAGTCATGGGAGTAAGTCAGAAGCACATAGTCCTGCACCCCATCTGTATTTAAGTCGATAGGACGCAAATGATACTGGCTGATATAACTTAACTGCCAGTGATGATCTTTTTGCCAATCTGCTAAGGCTTGTTTTAATGCCGGAGGCAAAATGACATGATCCGGTAACTTCAACGCGACCAGCAGTTGCTGCAGTTGGTCCTTGCTGTTTTGCTCCGTGGTTTCGTTATGCATATCTTTGCGATACAGAGCATCAATACGCAGGGTCAAAGCCGGGTTTCTTTCACCATATTGAGCTTTTAACTGCTGCAAAGCGTCGTAGCCGGGTTTAGCCAGTTCGTAACGGAAATAGTGAAGGTCAAAATCGGCCAAAAGAGTTCTGCCATCTTCAAGCCGCGCCAGCTGGCTTTGTACTGTGATTTTGCGAAAATCTATCAGAGGGGAGTTCACCAGCAGCATCACGGCCAGCAACACCAATCCCATTCGAACATTGATCCAACTTAAATGTTGTAGCCACAAATCGCGTTTTTTCAGAATACCCCAGAGGTAACCTACAGAAAACAAAGCCAGTATTGCCCATAACACCAAGCCCCAGCAGCGACTGACACTCCAACCATATTGTTCTACCCGCAGCATCAGGCCATAACAGGCGATCAGGCTATACACAGGCAATAAGGCGACAGCTGCATAAATGGCTCTATGTAACCAGAGTGGGTAAGGGCGGCTATCGGCGTCGGCCTGATACACGGCATTGAGGAAAAACAGCATCAATGCCTGCAGGCATAAAATCAGTAAACTACCGTGCCCTGTTTTCCACAGCGGTGTTAAACCGGTAAAAGGCAAAGCCAGCATAAAGAGCACGGAAACCAGAGCCAGGATCACCAGTAAAAACTTCATCAGCGCCTGCTGAATTCGGGTAATGGTGTCAATGACCCCAGCCTGATTGCGGAAAATAATAATGCCAAAAGCAAAGGCTAGACTGAGCGTAGGGTAGTAAAACCATTGTTTTGCAAATAAATCGTCAAAAAAGTCGATTTGGATCACTTCAAACAACGCTGCCCACAGCATTAAAACTGCCCATAGGGCCAGGGTGAAAAGTAAGGATAAGCTCAGGGTTAAAAAATTACGCCATGAATACAGGAATAGCGCGCTGTAGCTCAGAGCGGAGCCAGAACTCAGTTGCTGGATATACAACAAGGCTTTAAAACTGGCGAGTAACATAGAGAAAATAAAGGCAAAAAGCACAGGCTGATAACTGATCTGTTCCAGTGGTATCGCCTGTAAACCGGCATAAAAACCCAAAACAGCAGCAACAAGTGCAAAAGCACCTAAGCGTAGGGCTAACTTTAGCTCATGTCCTTTTTCCAGTGATAGTAATAAAGTCACAGGCGCCACGACAACCAGAGTATAAAAACAAAATAGCCACTGCGGCTGGTTCGATGGCCAAAAATCAAAGCTGATCGATTGATGCAAAAGATAAAGTGACAAGCCTTGCACTAAAGCAAGCAACAGCATAATAGGAGTTGGCAATTGGTGTGGGTTTGACATAAATCGTCCCTGAAGTTAGGCGCAAAGGGCCGAGTGCGCCGAGGTTAGTTTAGCCTGTTGTTATTTTGAATAAATTTAAAACAAATACTGCGTCAGATCCCGCCCGGCTACAGGTTGAAAAATAAATGAATTGCGTCATAGTGTACAGAGTAAAACACACAAACAAGGGATCATTATGCTTTATCAGGGCAGTTGTCATTGTGGTGCTGTAGCTTATCAGGTGGAAGCAGAGATCAGCTCCGCTTTAAGCTGTAACTGTTCGATTTGCAGCAGAAAAGGCTATTTGTTGAGCTTTGTGCCAGGCAGCAATCTGACTATGCTTAAAACCGATCATCCACTCACCGTTTACACCTTTCATACTCATACCATCAAACACCAGACTTGTCCTGTCTGCGGTTGTTCACCTTTTGCTTTAGGCACAGATCCTGAAGGCAATGAAGTGGCCGCTATTAATCTGCGTTGTTTGGAGGATATAGATTTGGATGCATTAGAGATCCATAAACACGATGGTAAGCATAGCTAAACAATGGTAAGGCTTCAAAACTAAGAGTCAGGGGCCGGATTCGGCCCCTTTGGTGGTTAAATCACTGCTTTTTGACAAATTCAGACTTTAACTTCATAGCGCCAAAACCATCAATTTTACAATCGATATCATGATCGCCTTCGACCAGACGTATGCCTTTCACCTTAGTGCCAATTTTGACTACCAAAGAAGAGCCTTTGACTTTTAAGTCTTTAATGACAGTCACTGTGTCGCCATCCTGCAATACATTGCCTGCTGAATCACGGATCACTTTGTCGCCTTCTGTTGCATCTGTGCTGGCGTTTGCTGACCATTCATGACCACATTCAGGGCATATCAACAGGTTATTGTCTTCGTAGGCGTATGCAGAGCTGCATTGTGGGCAGGCGGGTAACTGGCTCATGGTGTTCCTGATTAATTGCTGTAGGGCTTGAAAAGGCCGGCATTGTAGCCGAAAGGCCCTACTTTTTACAGGGTTTTGATGGGTTTTATAGGGCTTAGAGTAATAAGTCCGTTTCAATAGGTCGCCATACTGCACAGCTTTGTTGCAAGGATTGAGCAGTTAAACCTGGTACGCTATAGACCACAGTATCGACACCATGTTGCTTGTAAACAGCCTGCAACAGTAAATCAAAATCGCCATCGCCAGACAGCAGTACCACAGTGTCAACTTCTGCGGCTAAAGTCAGCACATCAATGGTTATACCTACATCCCAGTCGCCTTTAGCTGAGCCATCGGCGCGTTGAATAAAAGGTTTGAGTTTCACTTCAAAACCTATATGGCGCAAAGCATCCTGAAATTTAATCTGCTGATCATCTTTTTTATCAATGGCATAAGCGTAGGCGTAACTAATCTCGCCCCTAAGCTGCAGCAGTTGCCAGAACTTACGGTAGTTAAAAGAGCGGCCATAGGCCTGTTTGGTGGTGTAGTAGATGTTTTGTACATCGACAAAAACTGCGATTTTTTCCATAGAAAGCAAAGCCAAAATGAAGACTGAATGGACTATAGCATGGCATCTGTTTGAAACCGCGAAAGAAAATCAGCAGGCATCGCTTTGTGTCTGTTAAAATGTCTGCAACTTGACTGGAGCGCTTTGCGAATTTTTATGAATAACAACGATGTTTTACGCCGTTTACGTTACGCCTTTGATTTTGGCGATCAACAAATGATGAATTTATTTGCCCATGCCGGTTTAACTGCCAGCCGGGCCCAGGTCAGTGACTGGCTGAAAAAAGATGAAGACGAAGCCTTCCAGCCTTGTGATGACGAGACGTTAGCCAATTTCTTGAATGGCCTGATCATTGAAAAACGTGGTCGTAAAGATGGCGAGCAGCCAGTGCCGGAAAGCCGTTTAAACAACAATATTATTTTCCGTAAGTTAAAAATTGCGCTGGATTTAAAAGACGATGACATAGTGCAAATGATGACGGATATTGGCTTTCGTATCAGTAAACCTGAATTAAGTGCATTTTTCCGCCGTGCTGATCACCACCATTTCCGTCAGTGTCAGGATCAAATTCTGCGTAATTTTATTAAAGCTGTGCAGATCAAATACCGCGAAAGCTCTGAAGACTAAAGCTCTCAAAGTTAAAAGCTACGGACAGGGTGAAAGGCATGGAAGCGCCGCTGTATTTTTTTAAAGTCTTTACCGATGAAGCAAAAAGCGGAAATCCCGCAGCCTGCGCCTTATTCAGTCAATGGCCTGACAGCAAGGTGTTGCAGCATATAGCCCGCGAAGCTGATCAAGTGGTAACGGCTTTTATCATACCCGCTGCAGATAGTCCTTATCAGTACCATATTCGCTGGTTTTCCCGTACACAGGAAATCAACTTATGTGGTCATGGCACTTTAGCTGCAGCAGCTTTAGTGCGTCAGTTAAAAGGTGAGGGCAGTTATAGCTTTTTAAGTGAGTATGGTGAGTTAACAGTACAAGCCAATACTCACTATCTACAAATGAGCCTGCCGCAATGGCCTTCTGATGTTGAAACTCTCGTTGAATTACCCACAGCATTATTGGCTTGTCAGCCTGTCGAATATTTTCAAACCCGCGATTTAGTGCTGGTGCTGGCCGATGAGCAGGCCGTGCAGCAGTATCAGCCTGATTTTGACTTGATACGCCAGTTGTCTCAACATGCGTTAATTATTACCGCCTTCTGCGCTCCTGATACTTATGTGCTGCGTTATTTTGCTCCTGCTATTTCTATAGACGAAGACATAGCCACAGGTTCTGCACAGTGTTCGCTGGCACCTTATTGGGCCGCAAAAAGCGGTCTTACAGAGCTTAAAGTGAAACAACTTTCTGCAACACCAGCCAGTTTTTCAGTAGTGATTAAAGCGCAACAACTGCATCTAAAGACGCAGGCTGTTTATTTACCGCATCTGACCAGAGTTAACGCAACAATTGCTTAACATCTAAAGTTAAATCCAGTAGGCTGGGATTGTGTATCCATAAGGAGCCTTCTTATGTCAGCGTCAAGCCCGCAAGTTCAGCTCACTCAGCATGTAGTTCATGGCCGTTGTTTATGCGGAAAAGTCAAAGTTAAAGCAGAACACGTGGCACTGAGGGCAGGCGTTTGCCATTGCCAGCATTGTCAAAAATGGTCTGGCGGACCACTTTTTACTGTGGATTGCGGTACTGAAGTCAAATTGGATGGTGCCTGTTTTGTCTCCACTTTTAACTCATCGGACTGGGCCGAACGAGGTTTTTGCAATAACTGCGGTACCCATCTGTTTTACCGGTTGAAACAAAATAGCCAGTATTTTATGCCCGTGGGTTTATTTGAGCAGTTAAAGGATGTGATGTTCGATCATCAGATTTTTATTGAACAAAAACCTGGTTGGTATTGTTTTGCCAATAAGACAACGGAACTGACAGGGGCTGAGGTCTTTGCTTTGTTTGGCTCCGAATAGAACTCAGCAAAAAATAGTGGCATAGATTTTTGTGGCCCAGTCTGCAGATAGGGCCTGATCCATGCCGGAATTTTGTTCAAGGTTCGACGATAAAAGCTTTGTCATTAAGTCCTTGTTTATATTTAAGTCTTATACTAGTGGAACATCATTTTTGGCTACGGGAGTTGGCGTGAATAAAGGACACAAAAAATCAAAACTGACTGGATTTCTACTGCTGAGTTCGGTCAGTGCTGCTGTCTCAGCCCAGGATGTCAGCGTTTGTCAGGGCACTCTTGATAACAACGAGCGTTTGGCGTGTTATGACCGGATCTTTGGCACTACAGCAACGGTGCTAACAGAGACTAAAACGACAACAAAAGCTGCTGTGGAGGCTGATGTTGAAGTCAAACCTGCGGTCGTGGCTGAAACCGATGTGGTGTCAGAGCCTGTCGCTGTGGCGACTGTGATGCAAAAATACTGGGAGTTAACTCCAGAAGAAAAACGCGATCGGTTTATCTTTCGCACCTACCAGCCTAACTTCTTTTTGCCTGCTCATATCACGTCCAATATAAATAAAGCGCCCCAAAGTCCAACCCGGGGTCAGGCTGAAGCCAGCGAAAACTACAAGCAGATGGAAAGTAAGCTGCAAATTTCGTTACGGGCCAAGCTGATGACAGAGTTTTTATTGCCTGGTGCTGACTTATGGTTTGCTTTTAGCCAACGCTCTATGTGGCAATTGTGGAATAATCAGGATTCGGCCCCTTTTCGAAATACAGATTATCAGCCCGAGCTGATTTATGTAGTACCCGTGACTGAACAATGGGGCGATTTACCTGGCGACTGGCAAGTCCGTATGTTGCAGTTTGGTATAGCCCATCAGTCCAATGGCCAGGCGAAGCCGTTGTCGCGGAGCTGGAATAAAGTGTACGCAGGTTTAGCAATCGACAAAGGCGAGTTTGGCCTGAACTGGCGTTATAACCAGCGCATCTCAGAAAATGGCGATGAAGACGATAACCCGGATTTAATAGACTATATCGGCAGCCATGAAATCAGCGCCAACTGGTTACCCGGAGATGCAACTGCGATGTTGACCTGGCGCAACGATTTTTCATATTTAAGCCGTGGGTCATGGCAACTGGATCTAACCTATCCGGTTGACAGCACTAAGATGGATGGCCTGCGCTGGCACTTGCAGATGTTTTCCGGTTATGGTGAAACCTTACTGGATTATAACTTCAGGCAAAATAGTATGGGTATAGGGGTGATGTTGTTTAACTTCTGATAAAACAGGACCTGCTGAACACAAAAGCCCGCGTTAGCGGGCTTTGCTTAAAAACACCGCTTAAGTTAAGGGCGTATTGTTAATTCGTCATGGACAGTTTTAACCCCAATAACACCCTCGGTGATCAGGATGGCCTGATTTATTTGGCTTTGACTGTTTAAGACACCAGTCAAAAGCACATCACCTTTGGTGGATACCACAGTAATTACGAAGTTCTTTAAATCTTCATCACGCAATAAAGCTGTTTTGACATCATTACTGATGTTTGCGTCTGAAATGGCGACCGGAACCGGGCTGTCGGCTACTGTTGCGACTGCACTTTTGTCATCCTCCGCTGTAGTAGAGGTAGGATAGGTTGGTGTTGATTTATCACAGGCGGCCAATGTAAAAACCGCAAGCAGTATCAAAGATGATGTAAAACCAGTAGATAAGCGCATAACAAAGTCTCCGTTGGGCCGAACTGTGTGGAGGTCGGATAGCTTGATACTGAACTTGCCTCGCTTTGGGGTCTGTGCGCTACCGAACCTGATTTGTCATGTTTTCAGAAAAACTTGCAGCTGTTACTTGCGTCTGTTCGGCCAACTAAGGTAAAACGGCGAATTCGCATCAATGACAGGATGGGCTATTGTGAGATCCGAACAATATAAAGCGTTAACAGAACATCTGATTACACTGGAATTACAGTTACAGCAACCCGAAACCAGACGGAGTAAAGCGCTGTTAAATCTGTTGATCGCCAAGGATTTTGAAGAGATCGCAGCCTCCGGTGTGCGTTTTGGTAAAGCCCATGTGTTGCAACGCTTACCGGAAGAACAAGCTCCTTCGGTAGAGGCCTTTGATTTTGAAGTGCGTTTATTATCTAAAGATTTGGCTCAGGTGCTCTACAAAGCCAAATTACGTAAAGCGGGCGAGATGCAAACTAAACTGTCGCTGCGCAGCTCTTTATGGCAACTCAATAGCTTGGGCTGGCAAATGGTGTTCCATCAGGGTACAGCGGTGCTGCCAGCGAGTGGGCCTGTTTAAATGTCTGGTTATTCTATCCGGGCTTTACAGCCAGAGGATGTTGAGGTTGTGCTTCAATTTGAGTTGACCCACAAAAGCTTTTTTGAACAAAAAATTGAAGCAAGACCGGACGAATTTTATCAGCCAGAAGCCGTACGGCAGCATATTGCGGAGTTTTTGCTGTTAAAACAGCAGGCTCTGGCCTTGCCGACACTGATTTTTAATACAGACAAGGAGCTGATTGGCCGAGCCAATATCAAAGACATCGACCAGGTGACAAAATCTGCTTATGTCGGCTATCGCATCGCTGAACATTGGTCAGGCAAAGGCGTCGCCAGTTTCGCTTTGTATGAGTTAATCCAACAGGCTAAGCAGATGGGATTAGCTATTTTGTTTGCCTGTGTTGCGACAGAAAATAAGGCCTCTATGCAGGTGCTAAAAAAAGCTGGTTTTCAACAGATGGAAACGATACCGCACGTGGCCATAGTGCAGGGCAAAGCTGTTGCTGGTTATCTGATGTGGCTGAAACTCTAAGCTATTAAAAAATCATTTAAATTCTTCTTGACCTCAAGTTAACCTGAGCTTTTACAGTGGCGGCAGATTTTAAATCTGTGCACTAAGCACTGTAAAAGGAGTGTTCTGTAATGAGTTCAGTTGTATCCCGTTGGTATGATCCCTGGTTAACCGCTTTAGCCCCGCTGATTTGGGGCAGTACTTACTTAGTCACCACAGAGTTTTTACCTCCTGATGTACCTCTATTATCTGCTGCTTTACGTACCTTGCCGGTTGGACTTTTGATGTTGCTATGGTTACGTCAGTTACCAGCAGCAGGCTGGTGGGGGAAAATATTTTTGTTAGGTTTTTTAAATATTGGTGTATTTCAGGCACTGCTCTTTGTCGCCGCTTATCGTTTACCCGGTGGTGTAGCAGCGACAGTGGGGGCTATTCAGCCTTTAGTCGTGGTGATGTTGAGCTGCGCAGTGCTGGGTGGTCGCACTTCGTGGCTCAGCTGGATTGCAGCTTTCTCAGGTTTGCTTGGGGTTGCTCTGTTGGTGCTGGGGCCAGCCGCCCAATTGGATAGCATAGGTGTAATGGCGGCTGCGGCCGGTGCTTTGGCAATGGCTTGTGGCACCTTATTAACGAAAAGGTGGCAACCTCCGGTCAGTGCGCTGGTGCTCACCAGCTGGCAGCTTAGTGTCGGCGGCTTATTTTTATTACCGCTCGCTTTTAGTGTGGAAACTCTGCCGCAAAGTCTCAGCCTGACTCATATTCTGGGTTATCTGTGGCTGGGTCTGATTGGTACCGGCCTGACTTATGTGTTCTGGCTGCGAGGCGTGATGCGAATGTCGGCTAGTGCAGTCACAGGTTTTAGCTTGCTAAGCCCATTAAGTGCCACAGTGCTTGGTTTGGTGGTGTTGGACCAGCATCTGACCTTGGTGCAAAGCCTGGGCATGGTATTGGTGCTGACTGGCGTCTGGCTAGGCCAACATAAAACCGCAGCAGCTGTGATGCCAGTAAAAGCGGAGGCCAGCCAATGAAGATTGTCATTGTGTATCACTCAGTCACAGGCACTACAGCGCAGTTGGCTAAAGCTATAGCCGCAGGTTGTCGTTCAGTAACTGCGGTTGATCTGCAGTTACTTCGAATTGAAGGGGAAGACATAACACAAGGGCGTTACAAAAATAGCGCCGTGCTTGAGGCCATCGATCAGGCGGATGCAGTGATTTTTGGCTCTCCTACTTTTATGGGTTCCGTATCGGCGCAGTTTAAAGCCTTTGCTGATGCCACGGCGGGCGATCACTGGGGTGAACAGCTCTGGTCCGATAAAGTGGCTGCTGGTTTTACTGTAGGCACGGGCTACTGTGGAGATACATTACATAGCCTGCATTACTTACAAATTCTGGCGGCACAGCACGGTATGCTCTGGGCAGGTCTGGATTTAGCTGGAGCTGGTGATGTGAAGGCGCCCAACCGGCTTGGAGCTCAGGCCGGCGTGATAGTCAGAGCCGTGGATGGTGCTATAGAAGAACCTGATTTGCAGACCGCTTTTTATCTGGGGCAGCGTGTTGTTCGTGTCGCCGGTCTATTAAAACGGGCGGAGCATAAAACAGAGCTAATCTAGCAACTCTGAGTTTCCAAAGCAGAGCTGGTGTTTTGCACGGCTTTTGCCGATCATCAGAGTTTTATCACAAGGTAAAACTCTGATGACAAACACAATAAAACAGATGGAGCCAGTGCAGCTGGTCCAGCAGCAACTGGATGCGTACAACAGTAAAAACATCACAGCTTGGCTCTCTTGTTACCATCCGGATGCGGTACAGCTGGATTTTCACGGTGCTGTATTAGCCAGAGGCCACGATGAAATGCAGCAGCGTATCAGTCTGCGTTTTTCCGAACCTGACCTGCATGCAAAACTATTAAACCGCATGGTGATGGGGGATTGGGTGATAGACCATGAAATGATCCAGCGTAACTTCCCACAAGGCCGTGGTCAGGTGGAGATGTTATGTAGTTATCAGGTGAAACAGGGCCTGATTGTCAAAGCCCTGTTTCAGTTGGGGGAGCCAGTGCTGTTTTAGCCAATGCAGTTCGAAGGAGCATTGTTCTTCGTTGGCATGGCTGTCACTTTGTTTTGTCGATGACAGGTTCCAGCTTATAAATATCGCCTTTAGGCACACCTGCTTTGACATAAAACAGCTGCTGGTTCTGAATATCGTAATGATGAACAAAACGCTCCGGCGTGGCCAGCAGCAGACTGTTGTCTTTGTTTTGTAGCTGATACTGACGGATACCCTGATCAGGCTGATAGTAATAAATCTGGCCGTCGGACAAGCTCCAGTTCAGCCAGTTGATTTTGTTAAAATCAGTGATCAGCTGCTGTTCCTCGCCAGAGGTTAGATTCAGTACAAATAAGCCATCCTGATGAAACTTGCTGAAATACAGCTGGTCCTTCACCAGATAACCGCTGTAGCCACCTTGTTGTGTCAGTTGCTTGCTTGCTGTTGTTTTCAAATCCAGTTGCCACAACTGCCAGTCGCCGCTTTGTTTACTGCTGTAAATAATGCCTGTGCCATCTTCCATCCAGTTGGCCACTTCCACCTGTTTATCCGGCGCAACTAACACTCTGCTTTGACCTGAAGCGACCATCAGCTGCCATAAAGCACCGTCTTTGCTAAAAAGCAGCGACTCGCCATCCGGTGACCATTGCAGTCGCACAAAAGCAGGGGTACCTGGTAAGTCAGCCAGTTGGTACTCGTTTTGACCTGCAGGTTGTAACCAAATTTGCTCTTTATCACTGCGCTGGCTTAAAAAAGCCAGGTCGCCTTTATGGTTCACGCGTGGCATGCGGTCGACCTTACTGCTGCCTATACGAATTCTGGCGGTATTGGCGTTTAAATCGTGCTGCCAGATATCTGCGTCCAGTTCATAGTCCGCGTAATAAATTTGTTGATTCACCACAGCAAGCGATTGCACAAAGCGGCCTGTGTAAAACAAGAACTCCAGCTGATCTGTGTCAGCATTGTATTGCAGCAGTTCTGCACCTTTACTTAGCAGTAACTGACCGGCTAACCAGTCGATATTCGTTGCCTGCAGTGGCAAGGTCTTCTGCTTTAAAACGGCAAAGCTGCTGCTATCGAGTATTAATAACAGCGTTTGTTGGTTTTCCAGATAACGCAATACGGCCAGTTTTTTACCGTCATCAGATTCGGCAAAAGCCAGCTCTCCGGTCGGACTTTCTGCGGTAAGTGGGTTGGTGATCTGCTCTTTGGCCATAGTATCCAAACGGTAACGGCTTAAGGCATAAGGCTGGGTTTTGTCTGCTCTGTCTCGTAGGTAAAAGCCTTTGCTATCATTTTGCCAGCCGACTTTCATCACTGAATCAGTGTTGCACTGTGCCACTGTTTTCTTCTGATCCGGTGCTTCGATTAAAAACCACTCAACAACACAGCCTTGCTGCTGTTGTTTTGCCCACAGTATTTGTAAACCATCCGGGCTTAAGGCCGCTGTTATAAGGTTTTTGTCTTCGGACAACAACTGCTTTTTGCCTGCCTGTTGCTGCAAAATTAGCTGGAGCTTTTCAGCTTCTGCAGAGAAATACAGTAACTTAGAGCCATCTTTACTCAGGCTTAAATTATATTCGACCCCTTGGGCATGACTGACGGGCACGGGTTCATTGATATAAGGCGTTGGCAGTTTTTCTGGTTCGGGTGCCAGCGTAATAAAAAACCACAACACAAAAAACAGCAGAGGGGCAGTCCAGAGCACACCCAGTATCAGTTTGGTTTTGAGGCCAGAGCTTTTTACTACAGCTGTGTGCACTGCAGTGGTGGTCTCAACCGCTATGGCAGGTTCGGCTGGTGAATTTATTTCTTGTTGTACAGTCTCTGCCTTTTCAGACATCTCTGTCACTTCTGGCGTCACACTCTGGCAAAGCCGATAACCGACTTTAGGCAGAGTTTCAATATAAGTCGTTGCCGGGTCTAACTGAGCAAAGGCTTTGCGTAATAAAGACACTGATTTATTAATCGCACTTTCGCTGACCACCCGACCAGCCCACAGCTGCTCAATCATTTGGTCGCGGCTCAGTTGGCCTTGTTCGGCTGCTATAAAAAGAGATAACAGCTGATAGGCCTGAGGCTCCAGATACAAGGTTTCTGTCGCAGAGCTTAGCTCCCGGCTGCCGGAGTCAAAGGTCAGTTGACCAATCAAAAATCGCTGATGAGTGTGGTGTGCAGGCATAGATCAAAAAGTCCGGAAAGATGCTTTGGCCAAGGGTAAGCTTTTTATCATAAAAATGTCCTTCACACTTGTGTTCTTACTGTCTTTTTCTGATGCAACATCAGAGTTTTATAGATGGAGCACCCTAATGACACTGTTGAAGTGGCTGTTGTTTTACGCTGTGATAGGCTGGATAAACACGGCAGAAGTAAAAGCTGCAGAAACCTTACCTGAAGGCGTGAGGATCATTAAAGCTGACGGCGCAGAGTTTCAGCTGCGCTCTGCAGGGCTGGAACACAAAGGGCCAGCCGTCGTATTGCTGTCTGGCCCCAATGAGCACTGGCATAGTGACAGTGGCTGGTTTGCTTTACTGCAACCGGTGTTGGCCGCAAAATACCGAACTTATGCCATAGACAGATTGGGTCAGGGCCTGAGTTCAGAGGTAAATAATCCGTCCTATAGGCGTTTTGCAGAAGACTTAACCTTAGTTTTGACTGAGTTGAATGAAACGGAAATCCTGCTGCTAAGTTTTGCCAGTAGTTCTGTATCCAGTTTGTTATTTGCTCATCAGAATTCTGCACTAAAGCTCCAGGGGCTGCTGCTGATTGACCCGGATATTCCTCTGCCAGGTTTCATTACTTTGTACAAAGGTTATCCAGCCGACTGGTATAAGGCGAATCTGGCACAACTTCTACCTGAGTTAAAAACGGGTGTCTGGACAGATCGTACTGCTAAAAAGCTGCAGCAAGAACGCCAACTGGTGCAAAAGCTGGTTCCGACAGACTATGCCGACCAAATGGACTGGGCCTATTTTGATTTTATGGCACAGCAGCGACTTCGGATTGAACGTCAACAAAACAGGGCGAAAGAAATTGCCAGCTACGCTGACGATTTGGATGCCTATCAGGCTCAGCCTTTCTACACTAAGCGGCCAGTGTCTGTGATCAATTCAGATTTTGAGCTACAAAAAATCAACCAAAACCCTGAGCAAAAAACGCAGTTGCTGGCCTGGCAACAGGAGGGGGATGGTTGGAGTAAACAGCAAGCAGAGCGCTCTGGTGGTCAGTATATAGAGCTTAAACAGTCTGACCATCTGGTGCTTTTTCAGCAGCCTGCTGCGATCACAGAGGCTGTGGATTGGTTAATAGCGTTCCCTGTGAATAAATAACCTCTGACTCTGGTTACAAGGTCAAAGGCTCAAGGTAAACTTGGCATTTGTCTTTATGATCTTTTTTGAGTTCAATAGCTTATGTTCAAGGCCAGCTTAATCCCTTTTTTATTTTTCTCCGGTTATACAGTGGGTGCAGATGTGCCACTTTCAGCCTCTGATGCAGAAATTTTAACTAAACAAATACAAGAAAAAATGGAAGGTCGCCCCGCGTTTCAGGGCTCAGCCTTGCTGATGCAAGGGACAGAAGTTTTATGGCACTATCAGCAAGGCAGTACTTCACAGGGTAAGCCTTTTGATCAACACAGCGCATTTTTTGTTGGCTCCATCAGTAAAACTCTGGCTGCTCTGTTAGTGATGCAGCAGGTGCAGAATGGTACTCTGGATTTACAGGCACAGGTAAAACGCTATTTACCTGAACTTAAACAGCCTTGGACTGCGTCAGTACGAGTTGCTGATTTGCTGAGCCATAGTTCTGGACTGGTGGATATCAGTACCCAGCAGAGCTATGGTCAGTTTCGTTATAACAATTTAAATTTCCAGTTGTTGGGGCAAATTCTGACTGCTGTCACAAAGCGCCCGTATGCTGAGTTGGCTGAGCAATTATTGCAGCAATGCCAGATGCACAGCTCTGGTTTTGCCAACAAGGCTGACGTGGTAAATCAGGGCTGGCATGAAGAGCAGGGGCAACTAAAAGCCATTAAAGGTTTTATGCCGGTTGAAGCAGAACCCAGTGGTGGTTTAATTTCATCTGCCGCTGATGTTGCAGTATTGCCTTTATGCATGCAGCAACAGCTGAATAAAACCAGCCTGCAACAAATGACAACACCACGGCTGTTACGTCCGCACCGATGGGGTGAAGTCTATTACAGTTATGGGCTGCAAATTTCGCAAACTGCAGCAGGAGTTGAATGGAATCATAGCGGTTATATTCCTGGTTATGTCTCAGTTTTTAATCATTTCCCTCAGCATCAACTGACCTTAGTTGTGCTGGAAAATCAATCGCTGGATCCAAAGGATTTAGCCAGAGCAATGTATTACCATGACAAAATAAGATATTCAGTGATCGGCTTGCTGAGCAGGAACAAATAAGGACCATTTATGAAATTGAGTTATTCACTGCTGACTGCCGCACTCTTCTGTGGCGTGTATACAGCCCCGGCAAAGGCCACAGATAACTTCGCTGTTTTGTATCAACAGCAGATTGCGCCTTTCTGGCGAGGCGTTGTACCACAGCAACTGAAGTTGTCAGATGGCAACACCTTACATTATGTAGTCATCACACCCACTGTGGTGAAAGCCACTGTAGTAGTGGTTAATGGCCGCACTGAATCTTATCTGAAGTATCAGGAACTCGCTTATGAGCTGACGCAGCAGGGCTATCAGGTGCTGATGTTTGATCACAGAGGCCAGGGGCTGTCGACTCGTTTAACAGAGAATCCACACAAAGGTCATATCGAAGATTTCCAACAGTATATTGACGATATGCATCAGTTGATAAGTCGGGTTGTACTGGCTGAAAAAGTGCAGGCTGATCAGAAGCTGCCTTTGTATCTGCTAGGCCATTCTATGGGTGGAGCTATCAGTACCTTGTATTTGCAGCAGCACCCTGATGTATTTCAAAAAGCCGCTTTGTCTGCACCTATGCATGGCATCAATGGCAAGCTGGCCTATGACGAGTGGGATGCCTGTCGTCTGGCATCAACAGTGACACTGTTTTCCACAGAAGGTTACGCAGGTTTTGCGGACAAGCCTTATGCCGCAGGGCCTTTTGAAGGTAATGAGCTGACCGGATCGAGAGAGCGTTATCAGTGGATGCAAACTTTGTATCAGGACAATCCGCAGCTGCAATTAGGTGGCGCAACCTGGGGCTGGTTGGATCAGGCTTGCGCCGTATTACCTGATATGCAACAACAGTCAGACAAGATCAAAATGCCTGTGCTGGTGATGCAGGCAGAGCTGGATACGCTAGTGTCAGCTACAGCGCAGCAAGAGTTTTGTACTGTACTGGCAAATAATCCAAACTCAGGTTGTGTGGGTGGTTTGCAGGTCATTAAAGGCGCAAAACATGAACTCTTGTTTGAGCAGGATGAAATTCGTCAGCAGGTGCTTGAGAAGGTACTGACGCATTTTGCATCGGAGTAAAAACGCTTAGCGATTGAGCTATCGCTGCGACAATCTAAACAAAAAGGCCACCTTGCGGTGGCCTTTCTTTTGGGTTTTAAACCAGCTTATTCAGCTGAACCAGGTTTGGTCATAGGAGCAACACTCATCTGACGGGCAGAGGCAGAGCCACCAGGACGTTCAGAGCTGATGACCAGTGGTCGTTCGCTGTTATCCATGCTGGTTGTCTGAGGTGCTGCTTCAACAGTAGCCGGAGCTTCAGCTTTGGCCACAGGTTTAGTCATATCCGCAGTCACCATTTTTGCGTATCTGTTACCAGCAGCAACCGGAGCTTTCACTTCAGCTACTACTTTTTTCGCAGGCGCTTTACGTGTTTTGGCTTTTGGAGCTTCTTCAGCAACTGGAGCAGTTTCAACGGCAGGAGCTGGTTCAACAGCAACTGATGCAGCTTCCACTACAGGAGCTTCTTCAGCAACAGGTGCAGCTTCAACGACCGGAGTTGGTTCAGCAGCAACAGGTGCAGCTTCAACGACCGGGGCTGGTTCAACAGCAACAGGTGCAGTTTCAACGACCGGAGCTGGTTCAACAGCAACAGGTGCAGCTTCAGCGACCGGAGCTGCTTCAACAGCAACAGGTGCAGCTTCAACGACTGGAGCTGGTTTAGCTTCAACAACAGCAGCTTCTTTCACTTCTTCTGCGATAGGCAGATCCAGTTGCTGTTCAGTGCTGACCGCAGTGTCCTGATCTTCAGGGTAACGGGCAGCTAAAGCTTCTTCAGCTTCCTGGTCCTGTTGCTCTTTTTTACGTTTCTGACCAGCAGCACGTAAATGACGAGGAGAACGACGGCTGCGGCTACGGCCTTCAGCTGCTTCTTTTTCCGCATCAGTGCTTTCAACAGCATCAGTATCAACAGTTTCAGCTTCAACAGCATCTGTCTGAACAGGCGCTTCAGTGACAGCAACAGCTTCGTTGACTGGTACTGTTGCGGCAATTTCCGCTACAGCAGTGTCGATGGCGACAGGTGCAACTACAGCGGTTTCAATAACAGGTGTAGCTACAACAGCGACTTCAACTGCAACTGCTTCAACGCCTTCTTTTTCATGACGTACAGACTTGCGCATCTGACGGCGTTGACGGCGTTCAACAATCTTAGTGCTGTGCTCTTCGTCTTGTTCTACGGCTTTGACCGGAGCTGGACGTTCTGATACAGGTTTCTTCTGTTCCGGACGTTCAGTACGTTCTGGTCTTTCAGTGCGCTCTGGTCGTTCACCACGTTCAGCTCGCTCTGTGCGCTCTCCACGTTCCGGGCGTTCACCACGTTCCTGACGAGGTTTATCCTGTCTTGGAGCTCGTTGTTCCTGGTTACGCTCAGTAGTGCGCTCAGCTTTCGCTGGAGCTGCGTTGTCGTCTTTTGCAACTTTTTCATCCCCTTCCTGACGGCGGCGATTCTTGTTGTTACGACGTCTGTTGTTATCACGGTTATTCGTGCGGCGTGGCGCTTCTTCCACTTTTTTCTCTGGCGCAGGTGCAGCAGCGAATAGGGATTTAAACCAACCAACCACAGAATCGACCAGACCAGGGCCTGCATCTTTTACTTCAGCTACTTCAACTTTACGGGCTGTTGGAGCTGGTGATGCAGCCGCAGAGGCAGAAGCTTCAGCCATATTAATGGCGGATACTGCTGGTTTTTCTTTGACGTTTTCGCCGATTGGGTGATAGACAGCACTGCCGATAGCAGGAGCTTTCACCATGTTGTAGCTGGACTCTTCAAT
Source organism: Rheinheimera sp. MM224 (assembly GCF_947090785.1). Lineage (NCBI taxonomy): Bacteria > Pseudomonadati > Pseudomonadota > Gammaproteobacteria > Chromatiales > Chromatiaceae > Rheinheimera > Rheinheimera sp. MM224. The sequence goes on along the minus strand of NZ_OX352320.1, from coordinate 2,599,167 downwards.
CTCTTCGTCGATACGGATGCGCGTCACTTCATAGTTTGGCGTTTCCATATGCTCGTTAGGAATGATGTAAATCCGGATACCATGACGGCTTTCAATACGGCGTACTGAATCACGTTTTTCATTCATCAGGTAAGTGGCTACAGAAACCGGCACCTGAGCATGAATTTGACTGGTGTTGTCTTTAATGGCTTCTTCTTCGATTAAACGTAAAATCGACAGAGCTGAAGACTCAGTGCTGCGGATAGTGCCGCGGCCATGACAACGTGGACAAACGTGAGTAGCAGATTCGCCCAACGAAGGACGTAAACGCTGACGTGACATTTCCAGTAAACCAAAACGTGAAATACGGCCAATCTGAACGCGGGCACGGTCTTGTTTTACGGCGTCTTTTAAGCGGTTTTCTACTTCACGTTGATGACGCACTGGCGTCATATCGATGAAGTCGATCACAATCAAACCACCTAAGTCACGTAAACGTAACTGACGGGCAATTTCATCGGCTGCTTCTAAGTTGGTGTTAAAGGCTGTTTCTTCGATGTCACCGCCTTTAGTTGCTTTTGACGAGTTGATGTCAATAGCAGTTAAGGCTTCAGTGCTGTCGATGACGATAGAGCCACCAGAAGGTAAACGCACTTCACGGCGGAAGGCGGATTCAATCTGAGTTTCAATCTGGAAGTGCATAAACAGCGGCACTTCGCCCTGATACATTTTGACGCGGTGGGCAAAATCAGGACGGAACTGTTGAATATAAACTTTGGCTTCTTCGAAAATACGTGGGTTGTCGATCAGTATTTCACCGACGTCACGGCGCAGGTAATCACGAATAGCACGGAAGACCACGTTGCTTTCCTGATGGATCAGGAATGGAGCAGGGCGGTTTTGGGCTTCGTGAGTAATAGCAGACCAGTGCTTTAATAAGGCTTTTAAGTCGTAATCCAGCTCTTCGTGAGATTTACCCACACCAGCGGTACGAACTATTAAACCCATGCCGTCTGGCAGTTGTAATTGATCCAGCGAGTCTTTTAAATCCTGACGCTCGTCACCTTCAATACGACGGGAAATACCACCGGCGCGAGGATTGTTAGGCATCAGTACTAAATAAGAACCAGCTAAAGAGATAAACGTCGTTAAGGCTGCGCCTTTTTGACCACGTTCTTCTTTGTCGATCTGGATAATAACTTCCTGACCTTCTTTGACCACTTCTTTAATATTTGGGCGACCATCAAAGGTATAACCGGCAGGGAAATATTCGCGGGAGATTTCTTTCAGAGGTAAAAAGCCATGGCGTTCAGAGCCATAATCAACAAAAGCGGCTTCCAGACTGGGCTCAACCCGGGTGATTCTTCCTTTGTAGATGTTTGCTTTTTTCTGTTCGTGTCCTGGGCTTTCAATATCCAGGTCGTATAATTTTTGTCCATCGACAAGTGCTACGCGGATTTCTTCTTCCTGCGTGGCGTTAATTAACATTCTTTTCATTGTTTTGTGACTCTATTACATAGGCCACAACGCAACGACATCCTGCGTCCGCGTTTCAGATGGTCAAACATATCAATGCTGCAGTCTCTCGACTGGGAATGCTTGAGCTAACTCATTTTATACTTTTGCTGGCTACCATTACCTGGAGTTGACTGCATTTGCTCTGCCATATTTAGCTGGATCTAGGCCCAACCTGGTTTGCGCGCTTGTCGACTTACTCTAACTTAAACCTGCTTCAGTATATTTTGTACCGCCTTGTCAGGGCCGCACTTAAATGTTTTTTGCTGTGATCTGACACAGAGATCGCGCGATACCGCGCTGCGTTGTCGCAATTTTTTTTTGCCTAAGTGACCGGAAGCTGTGTTTTGTCTCTGTCAGTAATAAATTACGCAGCATTACTTCAGACAAATTAGCGTTATTCTCGCCCGCAGAGTATAAATACGTTGGTTTTCCCAACGAATTCGGTATGATCTGCCTCCCGAACGGTGCCTCACATTTTCTCTTACGTCACTTTGAGCGCCCTAATTGCCATTTTTGGCATAATTAGCCCGATAATTATCCCACTAATTAGCGACCAATAGCAACTTAATTTAAGCTTAGCAGAGTAACTGAAACGCATGACTGAAAATATCAAAACTCCGGTGCAATATATTGATGTAGAAGACGATTATTCCGGTCAACGCATAGATAACTTCTTAATGGCACGGCTGAAGAGCGTACCAAAGAGTGTGATTTATCGGGTTTTGCGCAAAGGTGAAGTGCGGGTTAATAAAAAAAGAATAAAACCTGAGTACAAACTGCAAGCCGGTGATCAGGTGCGGGTACCGCCACTGGTGGTTCATGACGAGCCAGAAAAAGAACCGGTGTCGACTGGTCTTGCGATGGTGAAAAACCTCGAAAGCCATATTCTTTTTGAAGACAACGATTTAATTGTACTGAACAAACCTACAGGCATGGCTGTGCATGGCGGTAGCGGTTTATCTTTTGGTGTGATTGAGGCTTTACGGGCTTTACGTCCAACCGCCCGTCATCTTGAACTGGTACACAGGTTAGACCGTGATACGTCAGGTTGTTTATTGATTGCAAAAAAACGTTCTGTGCTGACCAATCTGCACGAACAGCTGCGCTTAAAAACAGTGGAAAAAAAATACTGGGCTTTAGTGGCAGGTCAGTGGGACAGCAAAATCAAAAAAGTCACAGATCCGCTGCGTAAAAACACCTTACAAAGTGGCGAGCGTGTGGTGAAAGTGGACGAAGCTTTAGGTAAACCTTCAGAAACCCGCTTTAAAATTTTGCAGCGCTATGAGGAAGGCACTTTAGTTGAAGCTTTCCCTGTCACAGGCCGTACTCACCAAATTCGTGTACATACCGCCTGTAAAGGTCATGCCATTGCCTGTGATGATAAATACGGTGATAACGAATTTACCTCACAAATGCAGAAACTTGGTTTAAACCGTTTGTATTTGCATGCTAAAACCCTGACCTTTACCCATCCGGGCACTGGCAATTTATTAACCTGCGAAGCGCCTTTGGATAAGGCGTTAAGCAGCGTGCTGGAAAAGTTAAAGAGAAAATAATGAGTTCGGATATCGCTTTAGTAGTATTTGACTGGGACGGCACAGTGATGGACTCAGTGGGCCGTATTGTGTCTTCGATGCGTTCTGCTGCAGAGCTGTCTGGGTTAGTGGTGCCAACAGAACATCAGGTGAAACAAATTATTGGTCTGAGCCTGGACCCTGTGTTTGATATTTTATTTCCTGGTATCAATGGCACGCAGCGCCAGACTGTGTTTGAACATTACCGCGACCAGTATTTATCGCATGAACATCCGCCGACACCTTTATTCGAAGGTGCAGAGCAGGTGATGCAGGAGCTGAAACAACAAGGCATGTTGTTAGCTGTAGCGACAGGCAAAGCACGCAAAGGCTTAAAGCGGATGTTTGAAGAAACCGGATTAGAACCGTACTTCACCACCAGCCGCTGCGCCGATGAAGCAGAATCTAAACCCAGCCCTGATATGCTAAAGCAAATTCTGGCTGAACTGAACTTACCCGCTCACCGCGCTATTATGGTCGGAGACACTATTCACGATATGGCGATGGCGCAAGCTATAGAGATGCCACGTATTGGGGTTACTCATGGTGTGCACGGCAGGGAAGAGCTAAGCCGTTATCAGCCTAAAGCGATAATTGATTCGCTGCCAGAGCTGTTAACAGCACTCTGATTTCTGTTTATAGTAAATTGTAGGGGCGGGTCTTGTACCCGCCCGTCTATTGATACCGCAGACTCAAATCAAGGTTGCGTCAGCAAATCCCGCCCTTCATTTCTTAACATGCCAAGTAAACGAATTAACGGCAGGCCTATTAAGCTGTTTGGGTCGTCGCCTTCGAGCTTTTCAAATAAACTGATACCCAAACCTTCGCTTTTAAAACTACCAGCGGAGTTCAGTGGTTGCTCTCTCTCTATATAGGTAAGAATTTCGGCGTCTGTTAATTCACGAAAATGCACTTTAAAAGGCTCAACACAAAGCTGATGCTGTTTGGTTTGTGCATTGACCAGAGCCAGGCCGGTTAAAAAGGTGACACAATGGCCGCTGAAGCTTTTTAATTGTTTATAGGCATTTTCAGCGGTATGAGGTTTACCGAGGATTTGACCGTTAAACACAGCCACCTGGTCTGAACCTATAACTAAACCTTCAGTCAGGTTATTGGCCACAGCTTGTGCTTTTAATACAGCTAAGCGGCTAACCAGTTGTTCCGGTGTTTCATCGTGCAGAGCAGTTTCGTCTACATCAGGTTTTGCGGTAGAAAAGTTCGGTGTAAGTTTTTCCAATAAAGCCTTACGATACACAGAAGTAGAGGCTAAATATAAAGCTTGAGTTGACATAAAAGCACCTCGTTGGGACAATGCGCCGCACTATAACGCCAGAACGGCCGTCAGAACAGCGGTTTAGGCGGGAATAATTAACAAAAAAGAGGCAGGAATCCTTTGACAGCTTTAGCCTCGATCTATATGATGCGCGCCTTATGCAAAAGGTAAAAATTCCAATTACCCTTGATCCAACCCGAGCTGCACAGAAACGTGCAACCTTTGATGGTATAGTTCCTCTGGTTACTTTAACCAGATTAACAGACTCGTTAGTAAGTTCTGAGGGTGATGTAGACGTAGTAGTAAATTGCGGAACTGATGAACAGGGGTTGGTCTTCATTGAAGCTCAGGCTCGTTGTCAGGTACAAGTGAAGTGTGAACGCTGTAGCGAACACATGAACCTGGAACTGAACACCAGTTTTGCATACACTCCGATAAGGAGTGACAAAGATTCGGCTCATGACGATATTCCAGAGCGCTACGAAGTGGTCGAAAAAAACGAACACGGCGAAGTTAACTTGAGGCAATTGGTTGAGGACGAATTAATTCTGGCTTTACCCTTGTTTCCTATGCACGACGAAGGATCTTGTGATCCAACCAAAGTGCAGATGAGCTGGGGAGAAATAGAACCAGAACCAGAAAAACCGAATCCATTTGCAATATTGCAAGAATTGAAGAAAAAATAGTTTTTTTAGGAGAAAGGCAATGGCTGTACAGCAAAACAAAAAATCTCGTGCAAGACGTGACATGCGTCGTTCTCATGATGCGTTGACTGGGCCAACGCTGTCTGTAGACGCAACTTCAGGTGAGACGCACCGTCGTCACCACATCACTGAAGATGGTTACTACAAAGGTCGTAAAGTAATTAAGTAAGGTTGGATGCACTTGTTGCAACCACTACGACTTAAAATAGCTTTAGACATGATGGGGGGCGACCATGGCCCCCAATCAACCATTCCTGCAGCTATAGAAGCGCTGTGTGAATTTCCCCATGTAGATCTAGTCCTCTGCGGCGATTCTGAAATACTTACCAATGAATTAGAACAGGCGGGATATTTAAACCATCCTCAGCTTTCTGTTCAGCATGCATCTCAAACCGTTCTGATGACCGACAAACCTTCTGTGGCTTTGCGTAACAAGCGCCAGTCGTCGATGCGTATTGCCCTGGATTTAGTCGAACAAAACAAAGTGGCCGCTTGTGTCAGCGCCGGTAATACCGGGGCTTTGATTGCTATGGCGCATTTTGTGCTGAAGATGCTGAACGGCGTGGAACGCCCTGCTTTAATAAGTAGCCTGCCTTCTACTGTCGGCAGTCCGGTCTTCATGCTGGATTTAGGCGCTACGGTCAATTGTGATTCAGACACCTTGTTCCAGTTTGCCGTGATGGGCGCTGTGATGGCCGAAGAAGTGGAAGGTATAGTCAAACCCAAAGTGGCTTTGTTGAACATGGGCGAAGAAGAAATTAAAGGTTCGGATCAAATCAAGCGGACCTCCTTACTCTTATCCGAATGTGCGGATATCAATTACATTGGCTATATCGAAGGCAATGACATTTTTTCCGGTAAAGCCGACGTCATTGTTTGTGATGGCTTTGTTGGCAATGTAGCGCTGAAAACCTGTGAAGGTGTGGCGAAACTCATCTTAAAACGCTTAGAAACTGCACTAAAAAACTCCATGTCTGCTCAACTTTTCGGCTGGTTAATCAAACCTTTCCTGAAAAGTATGTCTTTAGGCGTGAACCCCGACCAGTATAACGGGGCAAGTCTGATAGGATTGCGCGGAATTGTAGTGAAGAGTCATGGAAATGCGACAAAAGAAGCATTTCTTAGTGCCATCCGTCAGGCCGTGCGCGAGGTTGAACGCCAGGTGCCGGTGAAGATCAAAGACAGGCTGGAACACGTATTAATTGACAAAGCGTAGGGCCCAATGTATTCACGCATTATTGGAACCGGAAGTTACTTTCCGTCTCAGGTCAGAACCAATGCTGATCTCGAAACCATGGTTGAAACCACAGACGAGTGGATCATCGAACGTACTGGTATCAAAGAACGCCGCATTATAGGTGACAACGAAACTGTCGCTACAATGGGGGCTCAGGCTGCATTAAAAGCTATTGAAGCAGCTGGCATCGACAAAAACTCCATCGACATGATAGTACTGGCAACTACCAGTGCTTCCCGTGCTTTGCCAAGTGCAGCCTGCGAAGTGCAGCGTGAACTGGATATGCCAGGCATTCCGGCTTTTGACGTTGCAGCAGCCTGTGCTGGCTTTTGTTATGCCTTAAGTATTGCTGACCAGTATGTAAAAAGTGGCATGGCAAAACGAGTGCTGGTGATAGGCGCAGACTGTTTATCGCGTTTAATGAGCCCTGAAGATCGCAGCATGGTGATTTTATTTGGTGATGCCGCAGGTGCTGTTATTTTAGAAGCATCAGAGCAGCCAGGTATTTTATCCACTCATATTCATGCTGACGGTAAATACTCCGAATTATTGTATGTCGACAACCCTATCCGTGGTGTCGAAGCTTCAGTTCATAACTCCTGGGGCGCGATGAAAGGCAACGAAGTTTTTAAAGTTGCAGTCACCCGTTTATCTGAAGTGGTTGAGCAAACCCTTGCTGCCAACAATATGGATAAATCCCAAATCGACTGGTTAGTGCCACATCAGGCCAATCTGCGCATTATCTCCGCTGTGGCACGTAAGCTGGATATGTCGATGGATCAGGTTGTCATTAACCTCGACCGTTATGGCAATACCTCAGCTGCAACAGTGCCTACAGCCTTAGATGAAGCTGTGCGTGATGGCCGTATCCAGCGTGGACAAACTATATTGCTTGAGGCATTTGGCAGTGGTTTTGCCTGGGCTTCGGCTTTAATACGTTATTAACGATATGACGAGAATATTGCGAGAAAAATGATGAACAACAAACTTGCATTGGTATTTCCAGGACAGGGTTCACAAAGCGTCGGTATGTTGGCCGAACTTCATGCTGAATTTGCAACAGTTCGCGACACCTTCGCCGAAGCCTCTGCGGCTTTAGGTTATGACTTATGGGCCTTAGTGGCCAATGGTCCTGATACAGCATTAAACGAAACACACCGTACTCAGCCTGCTTTATTAACAGCTTCTGTTGCGGTGTATCGGGTATGGCTGGAGCAGGGCGGCGCGACTCCTGCTTATTTAGCCGGTCACTCTTTAGGTGAATATTCAGCTTTAGTGTGTGCTGGTGTATTAAACCTGGCCGATGCAGTCAAGCTGGTGGAAAAACGCGGTCAGTATATGCAACTGGCTGTGCCTGCCGGTACTGGTGCTATGTCAGCCATTATTGGTCTGGACGATGCGCTGATTGCCAAAGCTTGCGAAGAAGCAGCGCAGGGTGAAGTTGTTTCTCCTGTCAACTTCAACTCGCCTGGTCAGGTGGTGATTGCTGGTAATAAAGCTGCTGTTGAACGTGCAAATGAACTTTGTAAAGCCGCAGGTGCCAAACGTGCGCTGCCTTTACCTGTGTCAGTGCCGTCGCACTGCGCTTTAATGAAGCCAGCAGCAGACAAACTGGCAGATGATTTAAACAGTATTTCGTTTCATACAGCTGTCATACCCGTAGTGAACAATGTCGACGTTAGTGCAGCAGCTGATGCCGCGGCAATAAAAGATGCGTTGGTACGTCAGCTGTATAGTCCGGTGCGCTGGACAGAAAGTATCGAGTTTTTAGCTGCACAAGGCGTGGACACAGTGATTGAACTGGGTGCAGGCAAGGTATTAAGTGGCTTAATTAAACGTATTAATAAAGAGCTGAACACGGCTTCAGTCACAGATGTAGCGTCATTAAAAGACGCTTTAGCTACAGAATAAAAGGCTTACATAGAATGACGACTCCATTTATTTCGTTAGAAGGTCAGGTGGCCTTAGTCACGGGCGCAAGCCGTGGCATAGGTCGCGCTATTGCTGAACAATTAGCCGCTTTAGGCGCTAAAGTGGTTGGAACTGCAACAACTGAATCAGGCGCAGCAGCTATTTCCGCTTATTTAGGTGACAAAGGTTTAGGCCTGGTGTTAAATGTCGGCGATACAGCTTCTATTGAGCAGTGTTTAGAGACTATTAAAGCTCAGTTTGGCGATATTGATATTCTGGTGAACAACGCTGGTATTACCCGCGATAACCTGTTGATGCGCATGAAAGAAGAAGAATGGTTCGACATCATGCAAACCAATTTGACATCAGTGTACCGTTTAAGTAAAGCTGTGCTGCGTAGCATGATGAAAAAGCGTCACGGCCGGATCATCAGCATAGGTTCAGTGGTAGGTTCTATGGGCAATGCGGGTCAGACTAACTATGCTGCAGCGAAAGCGGGCGTGTTAGGTTTCACCAAGTCATTGGCCAGAGAAGTTGCCTCCCGTGGTATCACGGTGAACGCTGTTGCACCAGGTTTTATCGACACCGATATGACCAAAGAATTGTCAGAAGAGCAAAAAGAAGCAATTTTCAGCCAGGTCCCGGCGAATCGTCTGGGCCAGCCGGAAGAAATAGCAGCCGCTGTAGCCTTTTTGGCTTCAGGTCCGGCAGCATATATTACGGGTGAAACCATCCATATCAACGGCGGTATGTATATGGTGTAAGCCTTTAGCCGATGTGATTGAAGTTGTATTGCAGCTTCAGGAGCTAAGGCAAATGGTTTGACCAGCAGGAAAAGACTTAGTCGTTACTTGCAACAAACCGGGCTTACGCATAAACTAGCCGCCACACAAAATTGCACCAATTGTTGCGATTTACATGAGAAAAAGGAAGAAAAGATGAGCAACATCGAAGAACGCGTTAAAAAAATCATCATCGAGCAGTTAGGCGTTAAAGAAGAAGAAGTGAAGCACGAATCTTCTTTCGTTGACGATTTAGGCGCTGACTCTCTGGACACAGTAGAATTAGTTATGGCTCTGGAAGAAGAATTTGACACAGAGATCCCAGACGAAGAAGCTGAAAAAATTACAACGGTACAGTCTGCTATCGACTATATCAAGGCCCACGCTGAGTAAGCGTTGAGCTGACAAAACGGGTAGCCTCTGCTACCCGTTTTTGTTTCTGAAGCTGTCTGCTACGTATTCAGTACAGAGGCGGATCAGCAATAGAGAATAAATTAGACTGCGGAGGATTCTGTGGCAAAACGTCGAGTGGTTGTGACGGGCTTAGGTATGCTAACGCCCCTGGGGAACGATGTAACGTCGACCTGGCAGGCTTTATTACAAGGTCAAAGTGGAATAGCGCTGTTTGATCATATTGATCCAGAGGCTTACACCACCAAATTTGCTGGTTTAGTCAAAAATTTTGACGTCGAACAGTTTTTCCCGGCCAAAGAAGCCAAAAAAATGGATTTATTTATCCAGTACGGTGTCGCTGCCGGTGTGCAGGCCTTTCGGGATTCCGGACTGGAAATTAACGAAGAAAATGCCGAACGTATTGGTGTAGCTGTAGGTTCAGGTATTGGTGGTTTAGGTTTAATCGAAGAAAACCACACCAAATTACTGAACAGCGGCCCACGTCGTTTATCGCCGTTTTTTGTACCTTCTACCATCATCAACATGATTTCTGGTCATTTATCCATCATGTTAGGTCTGCAAGGTCCAAATATCAGTATTGTCACCGCTTGTACTACTGGTGTGCATAACATTGGCCAGGCTGCCCGTATGATAGCTTACGGTGACGCGGACGCGATGATAGCCGGTGGTGCAGAAAAAGCATCTACTACTTTAGGTATGGGTGGCTTTGGTGCGGCCCGTGCTTTATCAACCCGTAACGATGCGCCACAACAGGCCAGTCGTCCATGGGATAAAGACCGTGATGGTTTTGTATTGGGTGACGGCGCTGGTGTTGTGGTACTGGAAGAGTACGAACATGCCAAAGCCCGTGGTGCAAAAATCTACGCTGAACTGGTAGGTTTTGGTATGAGCGGCGATGCCTATCATATGACATCACCACCGGAAAACGGTCGTGGCGCTGCTTTGGCAATGAAAAATGCTTTACGTGATGCCGGTATAAACGCCGATCAAGTGCAGTATATCAATGCGCATGGTACCTCTACGCCTGCAGGTGATATAGCTGAAACTATGGCAATTAAATCCATTTTTGGTGCCAAACCAGAAGGATTAATGGTCAGTTCCAGCAAGTCGATGATGGGGCACTTATTAGGTGCAGCAGGTTCTGTTGAATCTATCATCACTATCTTGTCACTGATCGACCAGAAAGTATCTCCAACCATCAACCTGGATAATCCGGACGAAGGTTGTGACTTAGACTATGTTCCGCATACTGCGCGCGATGCCAAACTGGAATACGCTTTATGTAACTCCTTTGGTTTCGGCGGCACTAACGGTTCTATTCTGTTTAAGAAAATCTAAAATTAGAGGGTCAGAGCTTCAGCTCTGACCCTACTATCAATTTTTTAATTCAAACTCCTGCTGTTCTACCCATTTTTGAGTCTGAGACAAGACCCGGTACCTGCATTCCCAAAGTCATTGATTTCAGGCATACTTTCGGCCAGATTTTTACAGAAGCTTTGGATGGGTATTGATGCTTTATCTGCAGGCACCCGGCAGCACAGATCGTAGCTTTCAGTATGGTGACGGGCTTTTTACCACAGTAAGGATAAAAGACGGCAAAGCTATGCTGTGGGATTTGCATCTGCAGCGTTTAGTCTCGGGCGCCAAAGCTTTGCTGATCCATTCTTTTGATACTGATGAGCTAACAGCACAAGTCCAGCAGGCTATTTCAGCGCCTGATCAAGTGATTAAAGTATTGATAAGCCGTGGCCAGGCAGGCCGGGGTTATAGCCCACAAGGTATTGAATCGCCTTGCTGTTATATCAGCACCGCAGCTTTACCTGATTACACAACCTGGCAACGGCAGGGCATTCGCCTTGGGGTAGCTGGTTTTAAACTAGCGCAGCAACCCGAGCTGGCTGGTGTTAAGCACAACAACAGGCTGGAGCAGGTGTTGATTAAAGCCGAATTAGCTCAAAGTGATGTTGATGAGCTTGTGGTGCTGGACCAAAGTGATGCAGTGATTGAAGTGTCTGCTGCCAATCTGATGTTTTGCAAAGAGGGTCAATGGTTTACTCCTGTGCTGGACCAGGCTGGCGTGAATGGCGTGATGCGTAACTATCTGATGGCTCAGCTATCAGTGACAGAAGGTCGTTATCGCCTGGCGGATCTGCAGCAAGCAGAAGCCTTATTGATTTGTAATGCCCTGATGGGTGTAGTGCCGGTAAAGGAATTTGCCGGGCAAACTAAAAATATCGAACTGGTGCGTCAGTTTGTCAGCGGAGTTGAGCTTTGATCCGAACTTTATTTGTAGTGCTGTTAGTCTCGCTGGTCAGTTTTTTTGGTTTAACCAATATCTGGCAACAATACAGCCAAAGTCGTTTGCCGCTGACAGAGGCTTATATAGAAATTAAAGCCGGCGACAGCGCGATGAAACTCTGTCGTAACTGGCAGCAGCAAAATCTGCTGAGCAACGCCCAGTGCCGTTGGTTATCCATTTATTTGCGAATACATCCTGAGCTTTCAAAGTTACATCAGGGCGTGTACAGAGTACCCACAGATCAAAAACCAACCCGCTTATTACAAATGCTGCATTTATTCGCCAGTGGCAAAGTGGCGCAGTTTGCTTTTAGCATCAAAGAAGGCGAAACCTTAAGCCAAAGCTTAAAACGTTTAGCCGAAGCCGAATATTTACAGCATGATTTGACGGATAAAGCTGCATTAGTCGAACTTGCAAAGTGGCCTGAAGCCTGGGGTAATAAACCAGCCAATGCCGAAGCTTTGTTTTTTGCTGAAACCTACAATTACACCGCCAACAGCACCAGCACTGAATTATTAAAGCGCGCCAACGAGCTGCTGATCCAAAGATTGCAACAGGCATGGGACAGCCGACAAGCCAATTTACCTTACAAAACACCCTATGAGCTGTTGACTATGGCATCCATTGTCGAGAAAGAAAGCGGCCACGAGCCGGAAAAACCATTGGTCAGTTCAGTTTTTGTCAATCGCTTAGCGCTTGGCATGAAACTACAAACAGACCCAACTGTGATCTATGGTTTAGGTGATAGTTTTAATGGCGATATCACCAGAGCGGATTTAAAGAATCCGCACCTTTACAATACCTATCAGCATTTTGGTTTACCGCCAGGCCCAATAGCGGCGCCAAGTGGCAGTTCTATCATAGCTGCGGCTCAGCCTGCGCAAAGTGATTGGTTGTATTTTGTTTCAAAAGGCGATGGCACTCATCAGTTTTCCCGTACTCTGGCAGAGCATAATGCCGCAGTGCAGCACTATATTTTGGGAAAGCGAGTTTTTGGCAAGAAAGTTTTGGAAAAGAAAAAACAATGACAACTTTAGGTCGTTTTATTGTAGTGGAAGGGCTGGAAGGCGCGGGTAAAACCAGCGCTATCCGTACTATCCAGCAATGGCTGAACGAACATCACATCAAGTTTATCAGCACCCGTGAGCCAGGCGGCACACCTTTAGCCGAACAAATCCGCACTCTGGTTAAACAAGTGCAGGATGAAATCGTTGCGCCTGAAACCGAATTATTGTTGATGTATGCATCCCGTGTGCAGCTAGTAAAAACAGTGATCCAGCCGGCCTTACAGCAAGGAACCTGGGTGCTGGGTGATCGTCATGATTTATCGTCCCGTGCTTATCAGGGCGGCGGTCGTCAATTGGATGAAAATCTGATTAACAGTATCCGTCAGGTGGTACTAGGTGGTTTAACGCCGGATTTAACGCTGTATTTAGATATAGACCCGGCTATAGGTTTACAACGTGCTCAGGCTCGTGGTGAATTGGATCGTATTGAGCAGGAGCAACTGGCATTTTTTCAGCGCACCCGTGCTAAGTATCTGCAAATAGCTGCCACTGAAGCCAATATAGTCACCATAGATGCCAGTCAGTCGATGGAGCAGGTGCAGCAACAGATCCTGAATGCTCTGCAACAGGCTTATCAAAGTGGATCTTTAAGCCATGATGCAAAGGCGGATCTTGGCACAGATGTCTGATTTCCCCTGGCTGGACTCGTATCAATACAAACTGACTGAATTGGCAGAAGCAGGGCATTTGCACCATGCTTTATTGCTGACAGGCCCAGTTGGTATTGGCAAACTGGCACTTGCCAAACGTCTGGCGGCCTATTTACTCTGTAAAACACCACAGCAGCAGTTGCCTTGTGGTTTATGTAAAAGTTGTCAGCTGATGGCCTCTGGTCATCACCCGGATCTGTGGCAATTGCCGACAGAAGGTAGCAGCAGTATAGGGGTGGACCCTATACGTGCTTTGGGTCAGTTTATGCAAGGCGCATCACAGCAAGGTGGCGTCAAGCTGGCACTGATTCCTCAGGCTGAACTGATGACTGAAGCCGCCGCCAATGCTTTATTAAAAACTTTGGAAGAGCCACCACAAAATAGTTTTCTGATTTTACAAAGTGCCCATCCGGCGCAGCTGTTGCCTACTATTTTAAGCCGGTGTCAAAGTTGGGCTTTAGCTCCTGTGTACGGTGAGCAGATTGAACACTGGTTACAGGAACACAGCAGCAGACCTGTGCCGGACTTTTTACTGCAATACGTCGGTGGTGCACCTTTATTAGCATTGAAACTGCTGGAAAACGACGAAGCGGCAGCAATTTCTGCACAATTGGTTATGCTGAAGAAGTTCGTGTCTGCTCAGTTAGATATGTATGAGCTGCTGGCCCATTTGCCTGACACTGAACAATTGCCTTCAACCTTATTCTGGTTTGTACGACAGGAGTTGTGGCAAAAAGGCGCTGATATGCAGCTAAAACATCACCAGTTATTGTTGTCTTTGCAGCAATGGGGTCGTGACCGTCAGCTGATTACAGGGCAAAATGCCGCGCTGAATTTATCAGCCTTGCTGGTGCAACTCCGTTCGGCCTTGTTGTAACAGGAGCTACTTGTGGACGAAATCCAACTGGATTTTACAGAGCTAAAAGAGCTGTACCGCTGCTATATGCCATTTCTGAAAAATGGTGGTTTGTTCGTGCGTACAGCACGGCCTTATCGCATGGGGCATTCTTTATCTTTAGTGGTCACTTTGCCTGACGCACTGGAAGCTGTGCGTGTGTCCGGTAAAGTCGCCTGGCTGACACCACAAGGTGCACAAAGCTCTACTCCAGCAGGTATTGGCGTCGCTTTTATTGACGATAAATTTCAGTTGCAGGATAAAATTGAAAAATTATTAGGTGGTATGCTCGATTCGACTGAGCCTACCTACAGCCTCTAAGTTGATATGGCTGTTTTAAATACTATTTTGGAGAACACTTTTGTTTGTTGATTCACATTGCCACCTCGACCGTCTGGAGTGGGACAAATTAGCCCTGACCCTGCCTGAAGTTTTACAACAAGCCGCCGCTGCCAACGTAGAGCATATGTTGTGTGTATCGGTCAGCCTGAAAGAATTTCCTGCGATGAAACAACTTGTGGCTGCTTATCCACAAGTGTCAGTGTCTTGTGGTGAACATCCGCTGCATCAGGAAGAGCAAATCGATATCGAATTACTGCGCCGTTATTGTGCTGATCCCGCTGTAGTGGCTGTCGGCGAAACCGGTCTGGACTATTTTTACAGCCCGGACAGCAAAGCGATTCAGCAAGAGGCTTTTGCCGCTCATATAGCGGTCGGCCTTGAACTGAAGAAGCCTTTGATAGTGCATACCCGTGATGCCAGAGCGGACACGTTGAATTTATTGCGCTCTGGTGGTGCTGCTGACTGTGGTGGTGTATTGCACTGCTTTACAGAAGACTGGGATACAGCAAAAGCTGCTTTGGATTTAGGTTTTTATATTTCGTTATCCGGCATCGTAACCTTTCGTAACGCCGATGAGCTGCGCTCTGTAGCACGCCAAATTCCGGCTGATCGCTTATTGATTGAAACCGACTCGCCTTATTTAGCTCCTGTGCCTTATCGCGGCAAAACTAATCAGCCGGCTTACGTTAGTGCTGTGGCTGCTTGTATCGCACAACAGCGTAATGTCAGCATTGAATTGTTGGCAGAACAAACCTCAGCAAATTTTTATCAGCTGTTTCAATCAGTTAAAAAAGCTTAACGAGAAGGAAAAGTAGCCCAGAATCAAGGGATTCATTCTGGGCTTAGGGGAATGGCTCATCTAAATGAGCCGTGCGCTATACGGAACCAAAGAGGACAAACAGGTTAACTTACTGGTTTTGAGTGTAGACAAAGCTTGCTGAATTTGCCTGCACAGCTCTTTGCTTTTTAAGTGCTTCAAACAGAAACAGAAGTCAGAACTTATCCTGATGTTATACCGCAGTTATCCCCAAGTTATCCACTCCACCTCAGGCTGTATAAGCTTTTGCTGAATAATTGAGGCCGCAGTAACAAAACTTCTATAGAAGCCAAAGTTTTTACAGGCTATTAATGTTAGAAAAATTTAATCTAATAAAAACTGTAAAGGCATCTGCCGAATATATCTCACAGTCTGATTTACTTTGCTCCGTTTCGTGGACTAAGGGGCAGAGGCTTCACAGAGCAGTATCTATCTTTTTTAGCTGAGATCTGCCAGTGTAATTACTTGATTCAATTCACTTAAAACCACTGCTACTAAAAGGTTCAACTATGAATTCTGCTTTTGAACGATCGCCACAATTTTACGTACGCCTTAGTGGAGTGTTTTATCTGGCCATTATTGTGTTAGGGCTTTTTGGTGAGCTGATGGTCAGAGGCTCCCTGGTGGTTCCTTTAGATGCCGCAGCTACAGCGCAGAATATTATGGCGTCATCCTCACTGTGGAGGCTGGGCATAGTAGGGGATCTGTCGATGCAACTGCTGGATATCCCCATTATCGTGCTGTTTTATCTATTGTTTAAACGCGTTAATGCTGGGCTGAATCTGGCCGCCACTTTTTTTAACCTGATTCAAACCGCTATGTTGGTGGCCAATAAGTTGCTGTTAGTCATTCCATTGCTGTTATTAGGTGGTGGGACCGCAGCTTCTGTGTTTTCTTCTGAGCAATTGGCTGCCTGGTCTTATCTTGCTATTGGGCTGCACAGCTATGGTTTTGGCATTGGGCTGATCTTTTTTGCGCTGGCCTGTTTGCTGCGTGGTTATCTGATTATTAAATCTGGCTTTTTTCCGGCTTTTATTGGAGTCATGTTGGCGCTGGCTGGTCTGTGTTATTTAATTAATAGCCTAGCCTTATTGCTGGCACCAGCTCTGGCATCGCTGTTATTCCCCTGGGTTCTGATGCCGGTGTTAGTGGGCGAGTTAACTTTAAGCTTGTGGATGATTGTCAAAGGCGTGAATATAGAGAAGTGGCAGCTGTTTAAAGGTTCTACATCTTAAATCACTAAATTTATCAGAGAGATAGAATGATAAAGCTCAAAACTTCGGATGCCGCGATTTGGCTGGTGAAATTATCCCTTTTATTGATTGGATCTTATTTTTTATATACTGCTTTGGTGGATTACCTGAACGAGTATGTCCACCGCCGTGGCAACCTGTATACATTAGAGGATAATCCGAGGTCTTTTTATATCTCTGTCATAAAAAGCTTATTTATCGGTTTGGTTTGCATCATCACAGCAATTTTTAGCTTTAATTCTGAGAATTCAGCCAGTCCTGAACAGGACTAAATACCCATATATGCGATAAAACCCGTCCATAATTCCATACAACTTCCTCTAGTACTTTAGTCTTTATGTCGACATAACGTCGCATTTAAGCTTGACCAAAGTCATTATCAGGCGTAAAACGTAACTACTTTCTTAATATTGTCGACAATCTGATGCTTGCTACCGAATTTAAAGAAGCTATTACTGCGGCCGACCGGGTGCTGGTGCAAATTCGCACCGCCATAGTGGAAGGCGAAATTCCTGCTGGTACCAAGATCAGTGAGCCTGAACTGGCGCGACGTTATGATTTAAGCCGCGCGCCGCTGCGTGAAGCCTTAGCGCGTTTAGAACGCTGTCATTTAATCGAACGCACGCCCAACGCCGGCGCCCGTGTGGTGAAGCTGTCGATTGAAGGTTTACGTTCTTTGTATCAGCTGCGCGAAGAGCTGGAAGGCCTGGCTTGTCGTTTGGCGGCAGAGCATATGACAGAGCAGGAAATTGCCGAAGTCAGGGCGCTACTTGATCAGCATTTGTCGACACAACGAGTGCGCGAAGGTGAAAGTTATTACCAGGAAGCCGGTGATGTCGACTTTCATTACCGCGTCATCTTAGGCAGTAAAAATCCATATCTGATTAATATTTTAAGTGATGAGTTGTATTTTCTGGTGCGGATGTACCGGGTGCAGCTTGGCATGAATGGCCCACGGGTATCTCGGGCTTTTGACGAACACAAAGCTATTATCAATGCCATTGCTAACCGCGATGGCGAACTTGCCGACTTATTGATGCGCCGTCATATCGCTGCATCCAAACGTAATATTGAACAACAGTTACTTCAACAGGGGACTTCACATGGCTAATGTAAAAAGCGCTGGCGCTCTGCTTCGTCAGGCAATTAAAGACAATCATCCGTTACAGCTGGTGGGCACTATTAACGCCTACACTGCCATGATGGCTGAACGTGTGGGTCATAAAGCCTTGTACTTATCAGGTGCTGGTGTGGCTAACGCCTCTTTTGGTTTGCCGGATTTGGGTATGACCTCGTTAAACGATGTCTGTGAGGATATCCGTCGTATTACGGGTGCTACTGCACTGCCATTGCTGGTGGATGCAGATACAGGCTGGGGTGGAGCTTTTAATATTGCCCGTACTGTGAAAGAAATGACCAATGCCGGTGCCGCAGGTTTTCATATTGAAGATCAGGTGGCGCAAAAACGTTGTGGTCACAGACCGAACAAAGAAATCGTATCTTTGGAAGAAATGGTTGATCGCGTTAAGGCTTCTGTCGATGCCAGAACAGACGAGAACTTTTTTATTATGGCGCGCACTGATGCGTTGCAACAACAAGGTTTAGAAGCCGCCATCGAACGCGCTTTAGCCTGTGAAGCAGCAGGTGCTGATGCCATTTTTGCTGAAGCTGTTTATACGCTGGAGCAGTATCAGGCTTTTACCAAGGTTCTGAAAGTGCCTGTGCTTGCAAATATCACTGAGTTTGGTCAAACGCCGCTGTTTAATAAAGCAGAGCTGGCTGGTGTTGGTGTGGATATGGTGTTGTATCCGTTGAGTGCTTTCCGCGCTATGAACAAAGCAGCACTGAATGTGTATGAGTCTATTCTGGCCAACGGCGATCAAAAAGCTGTAGTCGACAGCATGCAAACCCGTGCTGAACTTTACGACTTCCTGAACTATCACAGTTATGAGCAGAAATTAGACGCCCTGTTTGCCACTAAAAAATAACCATAAGCCAAACAGCATTCAACAAATCAACAAAACAAATTAAAAACGGAGAGACAAGATGGCGAACGCAAAAGAATTATCAGGCGCAGGCTTACGTGGCCAAATTGCAGGTAAAACCGCTTTATCCACAGTAGGCAAAACAGGTTCAGGCTTGACCTACCGTGGTTATGACGTCAAAGACTTAGCCGCTCACTGTGAATTTGAAGAAGTAGCGCACCTGATTTTAAAAGGTGAGTTACCCAACGAAGCTGAACTGGCTGCGTACAAAAAACGCTTAAAAGCTATGCGTAACCTGCCACAGGCATTAAAAGAAGTACTGGAACGTATTCCTGCTTCTGCTCATCCTATGGATGTGATGCGCACCGGTTGCTCTATGTTGGGCAACTTAGAAACTGAAGAGAGTTTTGCTCAGCAACAGGATGCGACTGACCGTTTACTGGCGATTTTCCCCGGTTTAATTAACTACTGGTATAACTTCAGCCATAAAGGCCAGCGCATTGAAGTGGAAACAGCGGCCGATTCTATTGCCGAGCAGTTCCTCTGGACTTTACATGGTGAAAAGCCAACTCAGCTGCATACAGATGTAATGAACTCTTCGCTGATTTTATACGCAGAGCACGAGTTTAATGCTTCTACTTTTACAGCTCGTGTTTGTGCTTCCACTTTAAGTGATATGCACTCTTGTATCACTGGCGCTATTGGTTCATTACGTGGCCCGCTGCACGGTGGCGCAAACGAAGCGGCGATGGAACTGATTGAAAAGATGGACAATCCGGATGATGCCGAAACCAAGTTAATGGGCATGCTGGAACGTAAAGAAAAAATCATGGGTTTTGGTCATGCTATTTATGCGGAGTCCGATCCACGTAATGCGGTGATCAAAGAATGGTCAGAAAAGCTCGGTAAAGCCAACGGTAATACTTCCTTGTATGACATCTCAGTACGCTGTGAAAGCGTCATGTGGCGCGAGAAAAAACTGTTCTGTAACGCAGATTTTTTCCATGCTTCGGCTTACAACTACATGGGAATTCCAACCAAGCTGTTTACGCCTATTTTTGTCTGTTCACGTTTAACAGGCTGGGCCGCTCATGTGATGGAGCAACGTGCCGACAACCGTATTATTCGCCCAAGTGCTGAATATACAGGTGTGGAACCACGTACAGTAACGCCACTATCAAGCCGTTAAGCAAAAAAGCACCCAAACAATAAAAGCCCTTAGTGGGCTTTTGTTGGATCTGAACTTATACATAAAGGCGAATGGCCATGAATTCTAATTACCGTAAAAACTTACCAGACACCAACCTGGATTATTTTGATGCAGAAGCTGCATGCAACGACATTGAACCGGGCTCTTATGCCAAACTGCCTTATACCTCCCGTGTTCATGCTGAAAACTTAGTACGCCGCTGCGATCCGGCGACTTTAACTGATTCATTAAAACAACTGATTTACCGCAAGCAGGATCTGGATTTTCCATGGTTTCCGGCCCGTGTGGTCTGCCACGATATTTTAGGTCAAACCGCTTTAGTGGATTTAGCAGGTCTGCGTGATGCTATTGCGCTGCAAGGTGGTGATCCGGCCAAAGTAAACCCTGTAGTGCCGACTCAGCTGATTGTCGATCACTCTTTGGCTGTAGAGCATGGTGGTTTTGAAAAAGACGCTTTTGAGAAAAACCGTGCTATCGAAGACAGACGTAATGACGACAGATTCCACTTTATCAACTGGACCAAAAAAGCCTTTAAAAATGTCGATGTGATACCACCAGGCAACGGCATTATGCACCAGATCAATTTAGAGCGGATGTCGCCAGTTATTCACGCCATTGACGGTGTGGCTTTCCCTGATACTTTAGTGGGTACTGACAGCCATACGCCTCATGTGGATGCGCTGGGTGTCATTGCTATTGGGGTAGGTGGCTTAGAAGCAGAAAGCGTGATGTTAGGCCGTGCCTCTTGGATGCGTCTGCCGGATATTATTGGCGTAGAGCTGACGGGCAAAGCACAGCCAGGCATTATGGCAACAGACATAGTCTTGGCCTTGACTGAGTTTTTACGCAAAGAAAAAGTCGTGTCTGCTTATCTGGAGTTTTTTGGTGAAGGTGCAAGCAGCCTGAGTTTAGGCGACCGCGCTACTATCTCTAATATGACGCCAGAATATGGCGCTACTGCCGCTATGTTCTCTATCGATCAGCAAACTCTGGATTATTTAACCCTAACAGGTCGCGAGCCAGCGCAAGTCAAGCTGGTTGAAACCTACGCCAAAACTGCAGGTTTATGGTCCGACAGTTTAAAAACGGCTGAATACGAGCGTGTTATTCGTTTTGATTTATCCAGTGTCGGCCGCACTATTGCCGGTCCTTCTAATCCTCATGCGCGAGTGTCGACCAGCGATTTAGCGGTCAAAGGTATTAGTGGTGTGGTGGAAAACGAGCCGGGTTTAATGCCGGATGGTGCTGTCATTATCGCTGCTATTACCAGCTGCACCAATACCAGTAACCCACGTAACGTCATAGCTGCAGGCTTATTGGCCCGCAACGCTAAAGCCAAAGGTTTAAGCCGTAAGCCATGGGTGAAAAGCTCGCTGGCGCCTGGTTCTAAAACTGTGGAGCTGTATTTAAAAGAAGCCAACTTACTGACAGATTTAGAAAGTTTAGGTTTTGGTATTGTTGGTTTTGCCTGTACCACCTGTAACGGTATGAGTGGCGCTTTAGACCCAGTGATCCAAAAGGAGCTGATAGAGCGTGATTTATACGCCACAGCTGTGTTGTCTGGTAACCGCAACTTTGATGGCCGTATTCACCCTTATGCCAAGCAGGCGTTTTTAGCCTCACCAGCTTTGGTGGTGGCTTATGCCATAGCCGGTACTATCCGCTTTGATATCGAAAAAGACGTGCTGGGATTGGATCAAGACGGCAACGAAATCCGCTTAAAAGACATTTGGCCAAGCGATGCTGAAATAGATGCTGTGGTGGCAAGCAGCGTCAAACCTGAACAGTTCCGTAAAGTCTACGAGCCTATGTTTGCAGTTTCTGTGGATTACGGCGAAAAAATCAGCCCGCTGTATGACTGGCGTCCACAAACCACTTATATCCGCCGTCCTCCTTATTGGGAAGGTGCATTGGCCGGTGAGCGCAGCATGAAAGGTATGCGTGCGCTGGCTGTGCTGGGTGACAACATCACCACTGACCATTTATCGCCATCCAACGCCATTATGATGGACAGTGCTGCCGGTGAATACCTGCATAAAATGGGGCTGCCGGAAGAAGATTTTAACTCTTACGCCACCCACCGCGGCGACCACTTAACAGCGCAGCGCGCTACTTTTGCCAACCCTAAGCTGATTAACGAAATGGCAGTGGTGGATGGCAAAATCAAACAAGGTTCTTTAACCCGTATTGAGCCTGAAGGTGTGGTGACCCGGATGTGGGAAGCCATTGAAACTTATATGGAACGTAAGCAGCCTTTAATCATTATTGCCGGTGCTGATTATGGTCAGGGTTCATCCCGTGACTGGGCGGCCAAAGGTGTGCGTTTAGCTGGTGTTGAAGCCATAGTTGCCGAAGGCTTTGAGCGTATTCACCGCACTAACCTGGTGGGCATGGGTGTATTACCTCTGGAGTTTAAAGCAGGTGTGAACCGTAAAACCTTGGCTTTGGATGGCACTGAAAGTTATGACGTTTTAGGCGAGCGTACACCTCGCACTACCTTAACTTTAGTGATCACCCGCAGAAACGGTGAAGTGCTGCAAGTACCAGTGACTTGTCGTTTGGATACAGCCGAAGAAGTGTCAATTTATGAAGCGGGTGGCGTGTTACAGCGTTTTGCCAAAGACTTCCTTGAAGCTAAGGTCTAAGGGGCAACAGAGTGAGTTATTTACCACAAATTAAAATACCTGCCACTTATATCCGTGGTGGTACCAGCAAAGGTGTGTTTTTCCGTTTGCAGGATTTACCTGAAGCAGCACAAATCTCAGGCGCTGCCCGTGATGCCTTATTGCTGCGTGTGATTGGCAGTCCCGATCCCTACGGCAAACAAATTGATGGCATGGGCGGCGCTACGTCCAGTACCAGCAAAACTGTTATTTTATCCAAAAGCAGCAAAAGTGATCACGATGTCGACTACTTGTTTGGCCAGGTCTCCATCGATAAAGCTTTTGTTGATTGGAGTGGTAACTGCGGCAATTTATCTGCAGCTGTCGGTTCTTTTGCTATCAGCGCAGGTTTAGTTGATACCAGCCGTATTCCACAAAATGGCAAAGCCACAGTGCGGATTTGGCAGGCCAATATTGGCAAAACCATTATTGCTCATGTGCCGATGATCAACGGCGAAGTGCAGGAAAGCGGTGATTTTGAACTGGATGGTGTGACTTTCCCTGCCGCTGAAGTGCAACTGGAATTTATCGATCCAGCCGCTGATGAAGACGGCGAGGGCGGTGGCTCGATGTTCCCAACTGGCAACTTAGTGGATGATTTGGACGTGCCAGGGGTTGGTACTTTTAAAGCCACACTGATCAATGCCGGTATTCCGACGATTTTTGTCAACGCCAAAGATATTGGTTATACAGGCACTGAGCTGCAGGAAGCCATTAATGGCGATGCCAAAGCTTTGGCCATGTTTGAGACTATCCGTGCTTATGGTGCAGTCAAAATGGGCTTGATGTCTCATATAGACGAAGCTAAAACCCGTCAGCATACGCCAAAGATTGCTTTTGTCGCGCCAGCCACAGACTATATCTCGTCCAGTGGTAAAGCTGTGACTACAAGCGATATGGATTTGGTGGTGCGGGCTTTATCTATGGGTAAATTACATCACGCCATGATGGGCACAGCTGCTGTGGCTATTGGTACTGCAGCTGCTATTCCAGGCACTTTAGTCAATCTGGCTGCTGGTGGTGTCAAACGCAAAGCTGTGCGTTTTGGTCATCCTTCCGGCACTTTAAGAGTTGGCGCAGAAGCTGCTTTAGTGGCAGGTGAATGGAAAGTCACCAAAGCCATAATGAGTCGAAGTGCCAGGGTATTAATGGAAGGTTGGGTGCGGGTACCGGCTGGCACATTCTAAGTCTATAAAATGGTAAAAATGATAAGTTGTAACTGCGGTGCTGAATTATCGACTTATTATTCCAGTATAAATAACCTGCCATGTTGAAAAGGCAGGTTATTCTCTGTAGATTGGGTATCGAATTTACGATTTTTTTGGGGAGTCTTTGATGAAGAAGTTAGGTTACAGCCTGTTTGCCGCCTTATGTTTAAGTTCTGCGACATTGTCTTCTGCAGTGAAAGCTGAAACAGTGGACTACCAGTATCTGACCGTTGCCGGTTATCTGAATTTTTATTTGTTAAATTTAAATGCGTGCGAAGATTACCATCCGGAAATTCGCCAGCAGGCTTATGATGCTGAAAAGCAGCTGTATCCGTGGCTGACGAAGTTAGAGCAGAAATTAAAAGGCGCAGACGCTGACAATAAAACTTTGTCTGGTGTAGTGCAAAAACGTCGTGAAGCATTAAACCTGCAAATCAGCGAAGGTGATTTTACTTTGGATCACTGCAAAGCTATTGTGAAGTTATTGTCTGCTGACGGTTTAGATCAAACGCTGTTAAAAAGCCTGAACTAAAAATCTGAACAAATAACTTTATATTCAGTGTTTTAAAAAACCACTTGTCTCAGCTAGAGCAGGTGGTTTTTGTTTTCAATCCAAGCTCTGCCGCTTATTTTTACCGGTGTTTGTTATGTCTGTATCTACTTTATCTGTCATTGATGTCCCACAGCTAATGCTGGTGCAGCAAAACTGCTACAGCGAAGATCTGGTTGAATCAGCCACTGTGATGGCTAATCGAATATCTACGTTTTCTCACACCTGCTGGGGCTATTTTGTTGATCAGCAAATGGCAGGTTATCTGCTGGCTTATCCGTCGGTGCTTGGCAGCATTACGCCTTTAGCTGCGGCTTTTCCTGTTTATTCACACACTAACTGCTTGTATCTGCACGATATGGCTATTTCCAGTGATTTTCGCGGACAGTCGTTAGCGCCTGCGTTATTGGCCCACGCCAGCATGGAAGCGGAGAAATTGGGCTTAGAAGCCTTGGCTTTGGTGGCAGTGCAGGGGGCTGAAGGCTATTGGGCTAAACAAGGTTTTGCCAAAGTGACAAATATTAGCGCAGAGCAGCAGGCTATTCTGGATACTTATTTACCAGAAATAGCCTGTTATATGGTTAAAGCTTAAAATCGCTCCAGCAAATAATTGCCGGATTTTAAATCGTCCGCCAGTTCTTTTGAGCGTTCCAGCACTATGGCCCAATACTCCAGACGTTGTGTGTCTGTTAGTTTGTCGAAATCCTTGCGGTCCGGAATTTTGCCGTAAGGCAGGGATTTCACCCAGGATTCGGATGGACACAGCAGGATCATCTTATCCATTTGCGCTGCTTTAGCGCGGCGCCATGGCAAGGATTTATCAAACCAGCCGGGGATCAGGTACGGATAAAAGTGTGGATATAAAATCAAACCGTCCTGCTGGTAAGGCAAAGACAGATGATAATCCAGCAAACCGCCATCCATATATAAACCCGCTGGTAAACCCGCCGGATCTTTCACCGGATGCATTACCATAGGAATAGAACCTGATGCCAATAAACTAGCCTTAAAATTGTCTGGTGTCAGTGGATAAGCTTCGTGAGGCACCTGTTGTAACAAGCCAGGATTGCTGTGATTTTGCATCACCACTCTTTTATAAAACCGTTGTAATAACGTAGGTTTGAGCAGATTAGCGCCTGCTGCTAACAGTAAACGCCTGACTTGCGCCGCTTTGCGTTCAGATTTTCTTACTTTCACTTCGCGGGCTGCAATAAAATTCAGTTGCAGTACAGGGTTATTCAGCACCTGTAAAATGCAGTCGTCGTTAGGGAATACCTGATCCAATACAGCAGCTGAGGTTGAGGTAATTTGATCAATGCTGGCCTTGGGTGGAAAACACAAACTGCTGTAGGCTTTGGCAAAACGTTCAGTGGCGGCAGCAGGGTTTTGCTGCGTAACACAGGCAAAACGCCAGGCTCCGGCAGAGCTGCCGACTAAAGATAAAGGCGTGCTTCTGTCTTTAAAAAATTCACCAAACAAATACTGATCTAATCCAAATAAGCAAAACCATTTAGGGCCGCCACTGGCGCCTAAAACTAAATGAATATCCTGCTGACGTAAGCCTTGTTGTTGCAGATGTTCAAAGGCCGTGGCTCCCGCCAGTACTCTTAATGTCGACTTTGTCACCCCAATCCTATCCTCATTTAAAACTTACAAAGATGCGGCAAACAATTGCTGATGCATACGCAGTGCATACTCATCTGTCATACCTGAAACATAATCACAAATAACCCGCATTTTACTCTGTTCGCTATCCGACATAAGCCAGCGATTTCTGGTATTGGCGGGTAGTAAACGTTCCGCTTCCGAACTAAAGGCTTCAAACAATGAGCGGACAATTTGCTGTCCTTTGTATTCGCCCCGTTGCACATCTGGCGATAAAATTACGGCCTCATACACAAAGCTTTTTAGCAGTTGCAACAGCTGCTGCTGCGGCTCTGGTAGTCTTGCATTGTACCGGATCAATGGGTCTTGAGTGTCCGGTAACGACTGATACAACTCAATGCTGGTGATCAGCAAATTCACCAGCGCGCCAATGGCATCTTTACGAATATGATGTTCGGGTATAAATAATTTTTGACTGATATGTTTCAAAGCACTGGCAATATCACCGGGTAACTTCGCCATTTCAGGCTCTGCCAAACGGCGCCAGTGTTCAATGGTCACAGTACCAGTCACAATCGCATCTTCCAGGTCATGCACGCCGTAAGCTATGTCATCGGCCAGCTCCATAATCGAAGCATCCAGAGATTTATGCAGTGACTTTAAAAAGGGCGCTTTGAGTAAAGCTTCAGTGCGCTGAAAAGCGCTGCGATCTGCTGCTGATAAAGGGCTTAAGATCCAATCGAGTAAATCACTGTCGGCGGCATAAATAGCTTTGCAAGGTTTGACTGTGAGTCCTTGCTCAAACTGATCGAGCGCAGGCTGTACTATCGGATACTTTAATAAACCTAATAAAGTACGGCGACTTAAATTCATGCCGCCACTGGCTGTATAGGGTTCCAGTTTGCCAACAATACGCAAGGTCTGACCGTTGCCTTCAAAACCACCAAAATGCTGCATACAGGCGTTCAGAGCTTTTTCACCACCATGACCAAAAGGTGGATGGCCTAAATCATGGGCCAGACACAAAGCCTCCATCAGGCTGTCCTGTGCCAATAATGCCCGCAGAGCCGGGTCTTCTTGTTGGTAACTTAATTGCGCTACTAACGCCGTGCCTATTTGTGCAGCTTCTAAAGAGTGGGTCAGACGGGTGCGGTAGAAGTCATTTTGGCCAATACCCATAATTTGAGTTTTAGCCTGCAAGCGGCGAAAAGCGGCGGAGTGCAGAATTCTGGCTCTGTCCCGTTGCCATGGTGTACGGTGATCGTTTGGTCTCTGGCTATGTTCGGCAAGACGGCGTTCGGCCCACAAATGCTGCATACAAAATCCTTCTTTGAGAATAACTTTATGCTACGGCAAAAGCAGAAAAGAGGCGATGCGTATTTTTTATAAATACTACTGGACAAATAAACAGTGGTTGCTGTATAAATGTTCAGTATCAAAAGCAGGAGGATTTATGGCCGTTATTATTAAATACATTGTTGAGCGCGCTGGAGTAGAAAAAATGACTTTTAGTTCAAAGCCTGAAGCAGACGCCTATGACCGGATGCTGGATATTGCTGATGAACTGTTTTTAATGTTGGGTCAAAGTGAACTGATCCCGGATGAGCAACAACGTGAAGATCTGGCGCTGTATTTAGCTCAGCAAAAAGAGCTGGTGATCCAGACGCTGAATCAGAAAACCAAAAGCAACAAAGCCCCGGTAGCCGATAAAGAACAGGCAAAGGAGAAAGGCGTTGCTGATCCGGCTAAAGCGGCCGTTGTACTGACAGAAGTGACGGAAGCCACAGACGATCTGGCTGCTTAATTTACCAGCAGAGATTCAGTGGCGCGGTTAGCTTGTACCTTTATTTTTTATTAGAACAGCTAATTTAAAAAAGTAACCTGAAAGGGCATAACTATAAATAGGTTATGCCTTTTTTATTGGGTTCAACACAATCTTTGTGCATAATTAGCTGCTGTAACAGCATTTTTATTGAAGGTCGATTATTGCAGTGAATAGTGAATATGAAAACAAGCTGAATAAATCATGACAGAGAATGTTATTTTGCATTAGAAAAACTAATATCCAGGCTATAAATTATCTCGTTAGTGATCTGGTTAAATTTGCAGCATAATAACCACGTTTTCGGATGAACACTTTCTCAGACTTAACGAGGTTGGACATGAACAGTATCAATACCACAGTAGAAAAATCTAACGTGAGCACTACAGAGCGCAGCGTATCTTCTCTGCTGCTGGTGCGTCGAATCAATCAGTTTTTAGCTCAGATTGGCCGCGCTTTAAGTCTGAGTGGAGCTGTTTACACCAAATAATGGTGGCTGTGACCTGCAGTAAGCTGTGCTGAGCTTAGTGTGGTAAAAAACGTAACCCCTTGAACGCGCTTAGATTGCTGCTAAGCGCGTTTTTTTTATTCGCTGCCTTCCATGGCGCTCACCCTGCGGGCCGGCAAACAACGCCGTTCAAAAATATTCCCGATGTTTTTGTATTCGCTGCCATCCATGGCGCTCACCCTAGAGGGCCAACGCTTCGATGTTAACAAAACGGCAGGATAGCCGTTTTGCACAGCTTTAGCTGCCGAAGGCGAACATCATGGACGATGTGAGTGAAAAACACTCCCGATGTTTTTTTATTCGCTGCCATCCCTGGCGCTCACCCTGCGGGCCGGCAAACAACGCCGTTAAAAAACACTCCCGATGTTTTTTTATTCTACTGATCCTCAGCTGCCTGACTTGGATGATAGGTTCCGAAACGAAAAAACTGTTGTTTTGTGCTCTCACCGATCTTTTTTCCCCTTCTGCCGTAATTAGTCTGTCATCTGTAACTCTTAGTCTACTTTTATCAGGTCCCTGTCCAGAGCTTTAACTTCGCAGCATCTGAAAAAGTGATTTAAGGCATTGAATTTTTTCATGAAGTTCGATGTCTAAATCCTGTAGACTGCTGTAAAACATGGCAGAGTTCATGTGACATCGCTGAGGCCAATTCATGGTTCAGTCTGATAGTTTGAATGTAAACAATAGGGTAATTTTTATTGATAACACGCTTGGACGTGCAGGTTCCGATTGCAGAGTTATCGCCTTTTAATGGGATTATTCCCTTATAACAGCAACAATTGGAGTTACAGATGGACAACAAGACTCAAGGTAAATGCCCGGTAATGCACGGCGCTCTGACTAAGTCAGCCGCCGGTGGTACTTCAAATCGTGATTGGTGGCCGAACCAACTGAATTTAAATATTTTACATCAACACTCTTCGTTATCCGATCCTATGGATCAACCCTTTAACTACGCCGAAGCTTTTCAAAAACTGGACCTGGCCACGGTGAAGCAGGACTTATATGCCCTGATGACCGACTCACAGGACTGGTGGCCGGCGGATTATGGCCACTATGGTCCATTATTTATTCGTATGGCATGGCACAGTGCCGGTACTTATCGCACCAGCGATGGCCGTGGTGGTGCATCGTCAGGCTCACAACGTTTTGCTCCACTAAACAGCTGGCCTGATAATGGCAATCTGGATAAAGCCCGCCGTCTATTGTGGCCAATCAAGCAAAAATATGGCAACCAGTTGTCCTGGGCAGATTTAATGATTTTGGCCGGTAACTGTGCGCTGGAATCTATGGGCTTTAAAACCTTTGGTTTTGCTGGTGGCCGCGAAGATATTTGGGCTCCGGAGGAGGATATTTATTGGGGTGTGGAAACAGAGTGGCTGGGCGATAAACGCTACGCTGGCGATCGTGAATTAGAAAATCCACTAGCTGCAGTGCAAATGGGCCTGATTTATGTCAACCCTGAAGGCCCGAATGGCAACCCGGACCCAGTGGCTTCAGCCCGTGATATTCGTGAAACCTTTGCCCGTATGGCAATGGATGATGAAGAAACTGTCGCTTTAGTTGCTGGTGGCCATACCTTTGGTAAATGCCATGGTGCAGGCGACGCCTCTTTAGTTGGCGCTGAGCCTGAAGCTGCTCCACTGGAAGAAATGGGTTTAGGCTGGAAAAATGCCTTTGGCACAGGTAAAGGTGTTCATACTATTACCAGTGGTATTGAAGGCGCATGGACTCCAACTCCTACCCAGTGGGACAGTAGCTATTTTGATACCTTATTTGGTTATGACTGGAAACTGGTGAAAAGCCCGGCTGGCGCTCATCAGTGGATCCCAACAGACGAATCTGCCGCAACAGCTGTGCCTGATGCTCATGACCCAGCCATTCGTCATGCGCCAATGATGACAACTGCTGATTTAGCGCTGAAAATGGACCCGGCTTATGAAGCTATTTCCAGACGTTTCCATCAGAACCCAGAAGAGTTTGCTGATGTGTTCGCCCGTGCCTGGTATAAATTAACTCACCGTGACATGGGACCTTTAGCTCGTTATTTAGGCCCTGAAGTACCGTCAGAAGAACTGATTTGGCAAGATCCTGTGCCTGCAGTGACCCACGAGTTGGTGAACTCTGCAGATATAGCTGCACTGAAAAGTAAGATCTTATCTTCAGGTTTATCCATTTCAGAACTGGTATCAGTAGCCTGGGCCAGCGCTTCAACCTTCCGTGGTTCAGATAAGCGAGGTGGTGCTAATGGTGCCCGTATTCGTTTAGCCCCACAAAAAGATTGGGCAGTGAATCAACCGGCGCAGCTGAGCAAAGTGCTGGCTGTGCTTGAGCAAATTCAGGCCTCTTTTAATAACCAGTCAGAAAGCCGTAAGGTGTCATTGGCCGATATTATTGTTCTGGCAGGTGTTGCTGCTGTTGAGCAAGCTGCGAAAAATGCTGGTGTAGCAATCGAGGTGCCTTTTAGTCCGGGCCGTACTGATGCATCACAAGATCAAACCGATGTGGAGTCTTTTGCGGTGATGGAACCTATAGCTGATGGTTTCCGTAACTATGTAAAAGGCCGTTATTCAGTCAAAGCTGAGGAGTTGTTGCTGGATAAAGCTCAGTTGCTGACGTTAACAGCGCCGCAAATGACAGCTCTGATCGGTGGTCTGCGTGTGCTGAATATCAACGCGGATAAATCCGTGCACGGTGTATTTACTAAACAAGCCGACACATTAAGCACCGACTTTTTTGTCAATTTGCTGGATATGAACACAGCCTGGACTCCGGTGTCAGCAGAGGCTGAACTGTTTGAAGGTAAAGATCGCAAAACTGGTGCTGTGAAATGGACTGCCAGCCGTGTTGATTTGGTCTTTGGATCTAACTCTCAGCTGCGCGCTTTGGCTGAAGTCTATGCCCAACAGGACAACAAGCAAAAGTTTGTCCGTGATTTTGTTGCCGCCTGGAACAAAGTGATGAACGCTGATCGCTTTGACTTAAAGTAATACCAGTATTTTGGTACTGAGTGAAACAAAGGCAGCTGTTTTTTTAACAGCTGCCTTTTTATTTTTGGAGCAGTTGTTTTGAGAAAAAGTGATTGAAGCCGATGGACTTTGGCGTTAGCGTAAAGCGACTAGTTCAATCACATCCAAAGGCAGCCAGGTTTTACATCCTTGCCATAAAATGCTTTTAACCAATGAGTTAAGTTATGGACACACGACACTCAGAGCTGATCCAGCTATTAAAAAAACGCTTTGAAAAAAACAAAAATCGCCATGTTACGCTGGACTGGGTCACTGTGCAGGAGCGACTTGAAGCCTATCCGGATAAGCTCACATCGCTGTTCGAAATGGAAGCCTCAGGCGGCGAACCCGATGTAGTAGGGGTTGACGAGCAAAGTGGCGAATTTATCTTTTTTGATTGCTCAGCCGAAAGCCCAAAAGGCCGTCGCAGTTTGTGTTACGACCGTGAAGCACTGGATGCCAGAAAAGAACATAAGCCAGCCAGCAGTGCGGTAGAGATGGCTGCGGCTATGGGCATTCAGTTACTCAATGAAGACGACTACCGTTATCTGCAGCAATTTGGCTCTTTTGATAGCAAAACTTCCAGCTGGCTGGCAACACCAGGGGATATCCGCGCTTTGGATGGTGCCATCTTTGGCGACTATCGTTATGGCCGGGTATTTATCTACCATAATGGAGCTCAGTCTTATTATGCCGTCAGAGGTTTTCGCGGCTCACTAAGGGTTTGAATTAACCAATCTATCCATTAAGGAATTCAAGTGTCTGTTTTAAAAATTGTTTCTACTGTTGTTTTAATGGCTTGCGCCCAACTTTGTAGTGCTGCAGAGCCCATTGAACAAGCAAACTGGCAAGCGACTTTTACCAAGTTTAATGCCAAAGGCACGCTGGTGGTTTCTGATGAGCGGGTGAAACCTGCGAAACTGCTGGTGTTTAATCCACAACGTGCGGCACAGCGCATGTCTCCGGCTTCTACTTTTAAAATCCCTCATAGCTTGATGGCGTTGGATGCTGGTGTCTTAAAGGATGAATTTCAGCTGTTTCATTGGGATGGGGTCGAACGCAGTTTTTCCGGCCATAATCAGGATCAAAACTTACGTTCTGCTATGCGCACCTCAGCGCTTTGGGTTTATGAGATATTTGCCAAACAAATTGGTGAAAAACGCGCAGGGGAGTATCTGCAAAAAATCAACTATGGCAATGCTGATCCATCTACAGACAAAGGTGCCTATTGGGTCGATGGCAAACTGGCTATTTCAGCCTATGAGCAAGTAGAGTTTGTTAAAAAGCTTTACCTGAATCAGCTGCCTTTTGCTAAAGAGCATCAGTTGCTTGTGAAAGATATGATGATCAACGAAGCAGGCAAAGATTGGATCTTAAGAGCAAAAACCGGCTGGGAAGGGCGTTTTGGCTGGTGGGTTGGTTATGTCGAATGGCCGACAGGTCCGGTATTTTTTGCGCTGAATATAGATACACCAGATCGAATGAAGGATTTATATAAAAGAGAAGCCATAGTGCGCGAAGTTCTGCAGTCTATGCAGGCCTTACCAGCTTTAGCTGAAACAAACTAACGGAGAGATGATGCATCCGGATATTTGTCGCTACAATCAGGCTCAGGCCGAAGAAGATCAACTGATTTGCCAACTGTTGGCAGAGCAGATTGATGCGGCTTTGCCTGAAGCTGAGAATAAAATCTGGCATGCGCATCCGGTGTGGTTTCTCGATGGCAATCCTGTAGTGGGTTATAGCAAACTGAAAGGTGGTATTCGGCTGTTGTTCTGGAGTGGGCAGTCTTTTGATGAAGCTGAATTAAAGCCGGAAGGCAGTTTTAAAGCCGCTGAAAAACGTTACAACCACAGCAGTCAGATCAATACGGCTGATGTACAACGCTGGTTGGCAAAAGCCCGTGATATTCAGTGGGATTATAAAAACCTGGTGCGCCGTAAAGGCCAGCTGGAAAGGTTAAAGTAATGCTTGGTATGGGCGGGGTTTATCCCCGCCCGTCTGATATCGCATTCCAATACCGCTGCGGGCGACCCTAAAGGCCGCCCTTACGAGCGGTTTTTCAAGCCTGAATAGGATAGGCGTATTCTGTTAAACCTAAATCCGCTAATACCTTATCTAAATGAGCATAAGCTTCTTTTGTCGGGCCAGGATAATCGCCGCCTATGGGCACATTACCCACATAACCTATGTCTTTTATTCCTTCCGGTGTACAGAAAAACGCAGCCAGCACCAAACCGCGGAAGCGACCAAAGGCTGTGGCTATGCGCTTAAACTGAACCGGAGTTTCGGCTGTATCAAAAGCTATATCATCCATAATAGCTTTTTGCTGCGTTTTATTAAGCAATACAAAAGTTTTGCTAAAACGCATCTGCGCTTCGTCGTCTATCCAGGCCAGAGTCGACAAAATAGTCAGTCTGTCTTGTTGTTGACGCTCGTAAGGCGCACTGACCCATTCATCGACCACTGCTGGCACATGCACTTCAGAAGCACTAGGTACACTGCCTTCACGGGGCACCAGAATATCCGAAAGCACGGCCACTAAAGTCAGCTGAGCCTGAGTTAAGGTCAAAGGCCATGGCGATTCTGGTGGCAGAATTAAGTTTGGATCTTTGCCATAACCAGTCGCTGTGATGGGAGATAACTTCAGATCAGGCCAATGTTCAGTACTGGCTTTTGCCGCACCTGCTCCTGCATCAGTTGTATTGACCGGGGCACTATCGCAGCCTGCCAAGACTGCAGGTAACAGCGTGCTGGCCGCTAATGCCATCATCAGTTTTAACGAATCCCGTCTGGTCATGCCGGATTTGTACTGCATCTCTTGCTGATCCGCTGTGTTGTTTTGATCCTTTGCCATCAGATCGCTCCTTGTTTTAACTGCGCTGAAAGCCAGGACGAGTTACGCATGGCCAGCGTCATAATGGTCAGAGTACAGTTTTTATGTGGGTTAGATGCAAAGACGCCGGCATCCATCACAAAGAGGTTAGGGCAGTCCCAGCTTTGACCCCATTGGTTAGTGACTGAGTCTTTTGGCGATGCGCCCATACGAGTGGTGCCCACTTCATGGATAATTTCGCCGCCTTTTAAAATGGCCTGCTCTGGAGTGGGTAATTCACCCACAGTAGCGCCCATTTCAGTAAAAATAGCTTTAGCGGTTTTCAGGCCATGTTCTATCTGTTTCAGCTCATGCTCCGACCATTTCCAGTGAAAACGCGCGACAGGAATACCCCATTTGTCTTTGACTTCAGGATCTATATCCATATAACAATGCTCGTTAGGCACCATTTCACCACGCAGGGCAAAACCAACATAAGCACCGTAATTCTGTTTCACCTGACGTTTTAAATCTGCACCATAACCCTGAAAGTTACCTTGCAGGCCAGCACCTGGCTCATTAAAGCGCGCACCAATTTCAAAGTGATAACCTCGGGGGAAATTCAGCTCTTTACGTTCTTGTGCTTTGTGGCCCCACCATGGAATAAACAAATGATTGGCGGTATGACCATCTTCGTTATAAATAGGACGACCCTGTAAAGCCGGCACCAGAGCACTGATATTGGCGCCTGTGGAGTCCATCAGGTTTTTACCAACCTGACCGCTGGTGTTGGCAAGGCCATTTGGAAAACGTGTCGATTTGGAATTTAACAATAAGCGGGCGGATTCGCAGGCGCTTGCTGCCAGGATCACCACTTTGGCCTTAAGTTGGTGCACAGTAGAGGTTTTTTTATCCACATAACTGATACCTGTCACTTTGCCGTTTTCGTCGGTATCGACAGATTTCACCATAGCGTCAGTGATCACCTGTAAATTTCCTGTGGCTTTGGCCATAGGAATAAGCGAAGTGGTGGTTTGAAAAGCTGCACCAATAGAGCAGCCATGACCACAAGGGGTGGCATAAAAACAGGCGGCTCTGTTATCCAAAGGCCGTGTTAATACTGCGCGGTGCATAGGAGCTAGTGGAATACCGAGTTTTTTGGCAGCAGCAGCTATTAAAAGCTCAGTGATTCGTGGCTTAGGTGGCGGTTGCAACACACCATCTGGTGAAGGAGGCATATCATCCAAGCCGGTATTGGTGCCACAGACGCCCACTAAAGCTTCGGTTTTATCGTACCAGGGCGCGATATCTTCATAGTCAAATGGCCAGTCAGCACCTAAGCCGTCACGGCTTTTACCTTTAAAATCATGTTCACTGAAACGCAATGAATAACGGCCCCAGTGATTGGTGCGGCCACCTAACATACGGGCACGCCACCATAAAAACTCAGAGCCATCAGCTGCTGTATAAGGCTCGTTAGGGACACTCCAGCCACCATCTACAGTCGCGTCATAAAAACCGAAGTCTTTATCTGAGTTACCAGCACCCATCAACGGCGCTTCGCCGTTGCGTTTAAACATAGGGGTTTCAGTTTTTGGGTCATAGTCCCGACCTGCTTCGAGCATCAGAACTTTATGTCCTGCTTTCGTCAGCTCATATGCCGCCATAGAACCACCAGCGCCGGACCCAACCACCAGCACTTCAAAGTCAAAATCTTTCATTAGTTCAGCTCTTTAATTTTGATATTTTTGAACCAGACCTTATCGCCATGATCCTGTAAACCTATATGACCTTCTTTGGCCGCGGCAAAACCTGCCCAGTCGGCGAACTTACTTTTGGCAATTAAGCTTTTCCATTCATCGCTGCCAATGGTCACTTTTGCCGTTTGCACGTCATTTTGCCAAATGGTTAAAGCAGAGTTTTCTAAGCGAATTTTAGTGCTGTTCCATTCACCGGCTTTTTTGTGGGAAGCGACAGGAGAGGCAATCATGTCGTATAACGAACCTGAAAGGTGAGTGTCGAGCTTGTTGTCCGGGTGGCGCTCGTTATCCAGAATTTGAATTTCCGGCGCGTGGGAGTATATGTATTTACCTTTTTCATCAGCCAGAATCAGAATGCCACTGTTGCCTACTTCGGCAATTTTCCAGTCGAGCGTCAGCTCAAAGTTTTTGTAACTCTCTTTACTGATTAAGTCGCCACCACCGCCTGCAGTCAGAGCTATAGCGTTATCTTCAATTTGCCATTTCTCATTGACAGTAGGCTGTTTAAAAGTACGCCACTGCGACATATCTTTGCCGTTAAACAACAACTGCCAGCCGTCTGCTTTTTCCTGTGCTGTCAGTTGATTGTCATCTGCAAAGATCGGCAGGCTAATCACCGAAAGTAGAGTAATTGCTGCTAAGGTTTTATTTTTTATCGATAAAATCAATTTGCTACCCCTGTTATCTGTTGAATGCTCTGATGGCACCATTTTACGTTTTCAGTTTAGTGTAATCGGTTTCATTGCTGCTCTATAAAAGCAAGTAACGCTAGTAGAAAGCAAGATCTGTTTTTACTTTTTGAGTTGCAACTGCTGTTGCCCGCGCTGAATTGAAGCTGTAGTTTGTAGGCATAACAACTTGTCGCAAATATACAAGGCAAAAGCTGCGGCTACTGTCAGACTTTGTAAAGTCTTTTCAAGGAGAGTTCTGATGCTTAAATTAGTCCGTTTCATCGCGCCTGTATTGGCTGCTCTGGCTTTTTCCGGTTGGGCCCAGTCCGACTATAAAAATTTACCTGACGATAAAAAGTTGCCTGATTATAAAACCGTGCAATTGCAGCAATTTCCAACCCTTCAACCTTTTACTTTAGCTAGTCTCGACCAGACTAAACCCACTTATATCAAATTCTGGGCCAGCTGGTGTCAGCCTTGTATGGAGCAAATGCCACATTTTGAAAAGCTGTATCAGCAGTATGGCGACAAAGTGAATTTTGTTGCGGTAAATATCAATATCAACGAAAAACGTCAGGAAATCAGCAAGCTGCAGCAGCGCTTTAAGCTGAGTATGCCGATTTATCTGGATCAGCAAGGTCAGTTGGCGTTGGCCATGGGCTTAGTGGGCACACCTTATTCGGTGCTGTTAAATCAGAAGGGCGAAAAGCTATACAGCTCACATGAGTCGGATGCAGCGTTGGATGGTTTTATCAGCCGGTTGGCGCAAGGTCAGCAGTTGCCAGCAGAAACTGCCACATCGGATATGACTGCAGCAGCCCAACAAAAGCTGTTAGCTAAGTATCAGACCGGTGAGCAGCTGGTGTTTTTTACCGCCACCTGGTGCGACTGGTATTTGGCTGAATCCCGACCAGAGATGGCAAAACAATGTAAGGATGCTCAGGCAGGCTTAAATCAGTTGGCGGCTTTGTTGCCACAAAAAAACTGGAGTGGGGTGGTGAACCATTTGTGGACTGACGATAAAGCTCTGGCTGAATTCAACACCTTGTATCAGATGAAAGTACCCTTTCAGATCGACAGCTATGGTGTGTTATTTCAGCACTTTAATGTTCGTAGTATTCCGGTGCTGCTGAAAATAAAAGATGGCAAAAAGGTGGCTGAGATCAGCGATTTCTCAAATCCACAGCAGATAGCAAAGCAGCTGCAGTAAAGTTTTACGGGTTAAGAAGTGGCACTGTTTCAGTGCCACTCTTATGTTGAGTATTTAGTGAAAGACAGAATCAAGAAACTTAATCATGTCATCCAAAGTGGGCGTGGCTAAGTCTTTAAAGCAGCCTTTGGTATAGTCGTTACAGCCGCTATCGAGAAAACCGTGGCCTTTGCCTTCGTATATTTTGAACTCCACCTGTTGTCCTGCAGCTTTGAGCAAACTGACATAACTACTTGCGACTTCAGGTGTGGTCAGGCCGTCTTTACTGCCCACCAGTACAAACTGAGGAGGCAGCTTGTAACCAGCTTCCGGCAATAAATACAGAGGCGATACAGCTTTGTAATACTGTTCATGGCTATCAACACTAATACCGTCGCCAAACAAGCCGCGTGGACTAGCATTACCCCATTTCCAGAACGGGTTTTGTGCAGTCTCAAAGCCACCTTTTGCGCTTTGCAGTAAATCAAAGGCGGTATAACTCAGGATCACCGCCTGCACTTTGGCACCATCTGCAGCTGCAACTTGTTCGGCCGTTTTGCCTTTTGGCAGATAGCTTGGGGTGAAATTCTGGCTTTGTGGCGTAAAACCTTTTGAATCCAAAGAACGGCCAGCCAGCATCACCATAGACGCTAAATGACCACCGGCACTATCGCCAGTCACAGCAATTTTAGCCGGGTCGCCGCCGTAGTTTTGAATATGGTCTTTCACCCAAAGCACAGCACCCAAAGCATCTTCCACTATCTCGTTGACTGTGGTGCTGTTGTTATTATCGCCAAGCAGCCGGTAGTTCATATTGACCACCACCAGGTTGGCGTGGTTTGCCATATAGAGCGCCATATCGTTCATTATGGATTTGTTATTCACCAGCCAGCCGCCGCCATGAAAAATCACCAGCACAGGCAATGGCTTAACCGCTTTTTCCGGGCTGTAGATATCAGTCGTCAGCGAAAAGCCTTTTACCTTCACCCACTCAATATCTTGATGTAGTTTCACCTCATTTAGCGCGAAAACCTGCTGGCTAAAAAGTGAAGCGATAAAAAAGACGATATAAAAAACAGCAACTTGCCCCTTGCGCATAAAAACTCCTCATTAGTATTGCTGGTGGTTAGCACCACCAAGCGTTGGTTTGTCCGCCAATGCTTTTATAAAAACATGAATTTGTGGTCGATACCAAGGCAATTCGGCACAACAGGCTTTTGTGCGAAAAAACGTTAAGCGGATAAATAAATTGTGAAAGGGGTTCATTCGAATGGGCTGGGCGCCTGACCTGGGAAATATTGAACGTCACCGATTACGCCAACTGAAATAAAGAAATACTGTAGGGGGCGGGCTCGCCCGACCCGCATGTTTATCTTAGAAAACATGAATCTCACAGTCTGTAAGTGCCAAATCGAACAAATGCGTTGTGATAATCCCTTCCTTCGTTAGCTCAAACCACTGATTAAATTTCCAGATATCGAGCTTGAGTAAATTTAAGAACAACTAGCGTAATGCTTGTATAGATTTTGTCGGCCATAAATTTACTGATTTCAGAAAAACTTGTTGAAATAGAGGTACATCAGCGCTAGCTTGGTATGAGTAAAAATCATAAAAGAAGGCAGAAAAATGTTCGACTTGCGGGCAGAAACCCTTCTATTAAATTGTTATACGTGAGGGAGTATGTGCTTAGCATTATATATAGCAAGTGATTTAAAGATCCCTATAACGGCATATAACGACCGCATTCCAAGATTTCATGTTACAGAATTGGAAAAAAATGATTTTCTGGTAAAAAAACAATTCTGTTTACCCAATGTTTCATATGCGGGTAGTAACGAAGGCTGCGGCTGTGGATTTTTTAAAGATGGGCTTGAAGGGGAAGAGCTCGAGCTAGCGCAGGAAAATTACTACTCTCTCGCGCATTGTGTCTCAGCACTGAAATTTAAGGGCGGAAAAGTAGCCTTATTCGCTTGCTGGGAAGGCGACCAAGGAACTATGCCGAAGACGAGAGAAAAGTTGTCTGTAAGCGAGTTAACATCTAAAGCATTCGAGTTTAAAGAGCTTGCATACTATGAAATCGTATAACAAACCGCTTAAATTCGTTCCGGCCACAAACAGCGTGGCCTCCACCGGACTCGCTAACGCTCTCCGTTTAGCGGAGCGTTAGGCATCAATGAAGATTCTTTTATTACTAGCAACATTTTTTATGAGTCAAAAGTTGTTTGCCTCTGTCACTTATTGTGAGGTTGCCTTTTTCAAAGGATTAGAAGCAAGTTATGTAGCTGGCCTTTATAAGGATGCTGAAATAGTTATAGAGGTTGGGCCTGAAATCGAAAAAGTCGCTGAAAATATAAGTAAGTACAGCGTGTTAGGCGTCTGGAAAGGTGAAGTTGGTGAGTATGTTTATTTGTCAACAAATGAAGCGGTTCCAGTGTTCTTCGGAAAACCGATAGAGCCTAACTTGTTGGAGTCGACTTATCGTTATCAATTTCATCGATGCCCTTTTATGAAGGATGTGCTCATTTCAAAATTTGGTCCTGCTCAAAAACCATCATCCACTTTTTTCAATAGAAATCATGCATCAAGCTTGCTGGTGTGGGTTGCGTTGTTTGGTTTGTTAGCAACGGCTGGTTTAAATGTTTTGCTGTATCGTTGGCTAAAGCCTAACAAGTAAATTCTATCGCCAGCAAAAATCGCTGGCTGCGACGTCAACCCGCTGCGCGGCTTTCCGCGCTAAATTTAGAAGTTATGTTTTCATCTGTTTGTGCATAAAGGCTTTGTGATGGTAGTTAAGTTATTTCATTTATTAGTTTTTTCTTCCATGTCTTTAGCAACAATGGCTGGGAGTGATACATCAGATGTCGATATTTCATTCTTAAATCACCTCGTCACTGAGGCAAAAAAATCTCAATCAAATGATGGTGCATGTAAGTATTTGTCCGAAAGTGAAAAGCTTCTTTCAGAATTTATTAATTACGATAAGTACCTGATGGAAGCTGAATTTACTGATACAAAGAAAGACAAAATTTCTGTTTTTATACCTATTCCAAAGCCTGGCAGGCCCGGATTGTCGATGACAATAAACTTAAGTGGTGGGGAATGTGTTGGGTTTGAATTGCATGAGATCATGAATTAATGATGCAGAGAAACCAACATAACAAACGCCAGCATAACGCGCCTTCGGTGCTGGACTCGCAACAAGTTGCTCGCCTGTGTGGCGGGTGTTATGTTCGAGAGGTCTAAGATGTCTGAGTATAAAGAATTACTTGTGTTTTCTAGACCTGATTTCGTAACAGAGTTGCTCGCAGTTCGGTCTCAGGAGCAAGGTTCCCTGAATGTAACGTTGAAAATAGATGCTGAAGGTTTTGAGCAACAGATTTTTCTTTCGGGTTTTGAAGAGTTGGCTGATGCATTAGGAGATTTATTTAAAGCTGAGACCGTAATAATTTCGAGAGAGATTAACTCTGGTAAAGAGTTTGGCTCAGTCAAGATTCAGTGTTGGGCTGACGAATGTTATTCGGAATATTTTTGTGATTTGGCAAAACAATAAACATAACAAGTTGCTGTTGTCGCCGCTTCGCGGCAGGGACAGCCTACACGTCGCTGCGCTATGTTTCGGCAGCCCCAAAGCAAGTAGTTATGTGGCAGGGAGCTAAAGTGTTTAAATTCTGGTTTATTGCAATTTTTGTCATTTTCAGTGGCGAAACACTCGCATGCAGTTGTAGCAGTTATGACATTGAGGAAAGCTACAATGAATATCCTTATGTATTTGTTGGCACTGTTGAAGGAATTGAAACAATTGAAAGAAGGGAACCTGGTTCATGGTTTAGTTACTACGAGTTGAGGCAAGTGACTATAAAACTGGATAAGGTTTACAAAGGAAGCTACGACAAAAAAATAGTAGTTACAACTCGGCCTGGTAATGGTGCTTGTGGCTTCCCTTTTAAATTAAATGTGCAGTACGCTGTGTTTGCTTATCAAGATAAAAAAGATCTAGCCGTAAGCTCCTGCAGTCCAACTATCCACACAGAAAAACGCGAGGAGTATTACGAGAAAGAGCGGTTAACAGTATTAAACTTTTTAGCTCGGCAAAATGGCACATAACAATCGCCATCAAAAACGCGCCTGTTGGACGCTCGACTCGCAACAAGTTGCTCGCGTTTGTGGCGGGCGTTAGTCATCTAGGTGAAATCCAATGAACAACTCAGTGCAATTAGGTTTTGTGTCTATTCTTCTTTCGCTGGTAATGTACTTTGCATTTCTCAGCTTTCAGAAAGATGAATCTGGATTAGAAGTTGATACAAGTTCAATATGCCCTGGCAGTTGCTGCCTAACTCGTTGTGAGACTCATAAAGTTGAAGTGGTAGATGCTCAAAGCGTGCGTTTTAACGGTGGCCTGTTATCTCCCGAAGAGTTCGCCAATCACCTACTGCACGCTCATAAAGAATGTAAAATCGGGTTCGTTCATGTGCGTGCTACCTCAGATATACGTCATGAAATAGTATTAAATATCACTAACAGAGTCTTAGACGTCGCTCCTAATTCTGAAATCATATGGGGCAGTGTCGATGACTAACAAGGCGCATCACTTGGCGGCCTGTGGCCGTGGCGACTCTCACCAAGGTTCGCGCGCGTGCGCTTATAGTTATAGGAGCAAAATGAAAGCTACCTCTTTAATAATATCAATACTTATTTTTTCCTCTGCATGTATTGCTGAGGAAATTAATGTTCAAGGAGGGCAATTCAAGCGAGTGTCCTTAGGACAAAATGAAAAAACTCTACGCTCAATGAAATGTGAGTTCGAAATCCTCGAAGAATATAGAGATACAGATTGGGGGCCGGTAATAACGCTCGGTCTATCTGATTCAGAGGACAACGAGTTTATTCAAGTCCTGTACACAACTACAAAAAAGGATAAGTATTATCTATTCAAAACTAAAAATGGATCTGTAAAAAATGGAGATATAGACTCACATTTTTTATCCTTACCAATGGCTTACGGAGCAAAGGTGTCTCTTTCTATCGTACCTTGGGATGAAAACGGTGGTACGTTTGATTACAGGGCTAAAGTCGGTGAGAGTATTAAAGCGAGTGGCTACATAATCAATCCATATTTGCGTAGTGGTCTTAATTATTCAGTTACTTTTTCATCGGTCCGCGCCAAGTATGAATGTAGCTTCCTATAACAAGCCGCGTCATTTGCAGCCTGCGGCTTCCGACTCGCAACAAGTTGCTCGCGTTTGTGGCGGGCGTTAGTGGTGACTTAAAGTGGTTAAAAGTAGCTCTATATGTCTTATGTTTGCACTGACATTTTCATGCTTTGCTGCCGAATTGCCGATAGCGCCGATACTTGGTACGTGGACGTACGTTGTTAAAGGTGCTGATTTCAAAGAGACTAAAACTTGCACATTT
This sequence comes from Rheinheimera sp. MM224, assembly GCF_947090785.1. Taxonomy (NCBI): domain Bacteria; kingdom Pseudomonadati; phylum Pseudomonadota; class Gammaproteobacteria; order Chromatiales; family Chromatiaceae; genus Rheinheimera; species Rheinheimera sp. MM224. The sequence goes on along the minus strand of NZ_OX352320.1, from coordinate 2,556,046 downwards.
TCTCAAGATGGTCATTTTAAGTGTTTGATTGATGATTTTGGTTTTTCTAGCAGTTTTGGTGATGGTCATAGGCATCAAACCAAAGGTCTTTGGTCAGTTTCAAACAATACGCTTTCGATTACCGAAATAGCTCTTGATCAAAAAACAGAGCTGCAATATCAAATATCAACTGTAAATAAGGATACTTTGATTTTACTATCGGCGGAAAACGTAAATCAGGTATGGCGTCGCATTGAAAACAAGCACTAACAAGCGCCTGAAACATAGCGCACTGCGCGTGCCAGACTCGCAACAAGTTGCTCGCCTGTGTGGCGGTCGTTAGATGTACTACAAGAGGATCTCCGCATGGCTGCCCAAATAAAATCACCGTATCTCTATGGCGACAATCGCCTAGGCGATGTAATTGCAGCTATCCAGGTCATGGGGAGCTATGACTATTACAAATTGGATTTTGAAGGGTGGGCTACGCGAATCAGCGGAGACAAAAGCAAAGCCGAGCATTGGAAGAAAGTTTTTCTAGAACACCCAGAGTTCTTCAGGTTAGATACCGCAGGAGTGAAAGCATCCTTAGCTTGGCGAAGAAGTTACCGGAGGCGGTACTCAGTGGACCAACAGAGAGAGCTATCACTTGCCGAATATCAGGCTTTGAGCGATGAAGAGCGTGCTCGTATATCCAGAGCTCCACTAAACAGCTCCGACATATCAGTTTTAATCAACACAGCCATAAACCTGCACACGCGAGCCATAGAACAAAACAGAGAATATCGCTGGCTTTCATCGCCTTTATTCAGCCTACTGGGTGTGGCCTTAGGTGCCTTGTTGGGCTGGCTAAGTAAGTGAGCATATCTAACAATCTGCTCAAAACACTCACTTTGTCCACTGTTATCGTTAAAGTACGCATCATGCTCTTTGCCGCCACTTAGTACCAGTATATTGCGCTCTCTACGCGCAGATGGCTGACTTGATTTTACTCCCCACCATCCTTTTTCTTCTCTGGCACAGGTGGGGTGGTCTTTTGTTTTACTTCTTCGGTTAACTCATTCAGTAAGTCGTCAGCCGGGGCGCGGGTTTCGTCTACTTTTTTATTGGCTTTATCTTTGGCCCACTGTTTGGCCTCTTTTTCTAAAGTGGCTTTGTCTTTGATGGTGGTGAACGGTTTCTTTTGATTAGCGTCAGCCCGGGCTTTGGCTTCTTCAGCGTATTTTTTCGCTGCTTTTAATTCTTCTGCCGATTTGCCGGTAAATTGCTTAAACATATCGTCTTCGGTCAGCATGGCTTCTTGGGTCATTTCGGTAAAACGTTGTTTTGGCTGATTTAATAAATCGGCTTTGCCTGCTTCTACCTTTTGCTTAATTTCTTCGACCGGATCCATGGCTTGTTGTTTTAAGTTTTCTTCCAGTGCGTTTTGCACTGAACCGCCGGCTAAGCCTGTTTCAACAAAACCAGTTTGCTCTTCCGACAAACCTAAACCCTGGCCAATCTTTCCGGCTGCGGCTGCCACTGCCTTTTGTTTTAACTTTTCAGGGCTGGTGTACTCAACCAGCTCTTTTGGCCAACTGGGGGCTATTTTGCCCGCAGCTCCTTCAACCACCTGATTAAATATTTCGGTTTTGCCACCGGACACCAGCAAAATAGCCATTTGGTTGTGTTCTTTGTTCCAGACAAAACCTGCCTTTTCGGCCAGATGAGGTAGAGGAGAGTGTTCGGATACAACAAAAAACAGCGGGCCTTGTTGCTGGATGGCTGTCGCAGTATTTAACAAGGTGACGGCGGTACGGTACTTTTCTTCACCCATCAACGCCACCATAGGGTCGCGGATCAGCGGGTTCTCAAACAGGTTTACATCCAGCGGGTTAAAACCCACCAGAGGACGAAACAACTCGCCAAGAAGCTGGGCTTGTGACGTCATTAATAAAGCTGGCGCAAAGCAGCCGGTTAATAACAAACTACACAACATCATTTTGATTTTTGACCACAACTTCATGACAGGCTCCGCACCCAAAAACAGCATTGGTTAATTACTGTGCGCAGGCTAGCAGAAGTGGGCTGTTAAACATAGAGAGCTTACTGGCAGCTGAACAAAAAACTGTAACTGTTTTGTTCGATACAGCGGCTTTGTTGGCTTTACTATTTCGGGGAATGCAGATTTAAAGGGATAGACGGGCGACCCTAAAGGTCGCCCCTACGTTTTCGCCTAATAGCAGCATCAATGAATCACGGTTACAAACTTTGGGCGTATTGAAACAACGCCTTGAGGATATTCATTTTTTTCACATCATCGCCTGCTTCATGCGCCAGGTTTTCCAGCGCCAACCCAAATTCTTCAAAAGTTAAATTAGGTTTATCCAGGCCATGCGTTAGCTTGTCGCTGCGATACCTTTGCCAGCGTTGTTGCTCCTGATCGGTCAGGCTTTGTGGGTAGTTGCGGGCACGGTATAAAAACAGCAGCTGATTTAATCTGTCTTCGCTAAAAAGCACAGGGTTGGACGCCAGTTGGTCGGCGCTCATCAAATGCAGCTGTTCCATCCGCTGTTTATCTTCGTTGGAGACAAAACCGTTATATAGCTGATAATCCGGATTGGTTTCTACACTGTAGTCTGTCGGCAACTGATACAGCTCCATCACCTTAGGCTGAATAGCAGAGCGGTTTTGCCGCAGCCAGTCCAGATGCTTCAGGCAAGCTGCTCTGTCTATGCCCAAATCGGCAGCGCGTTGCTCTGATAAGGTTTTAGCAGGGGACAACACAGGGCACTTATTAATATGAATAAGCTTTAAGCCAAGCCTTTCCTGGTCTTCGTCCAAATCTGCGGTTTTGGTATATAAAAGTTGCTGCAAGCAAGCTAAATCCAGCTCCAGCAAAGGTGTTGGATCGGCTTGCAGGTTGTAGCAAATCACGGCGTTTTTATTGGTTGGATGCGGCGCTAAAGGCACTATCCAGCTCACACAGCCCTGAATAGCAGGGAAACGGCCCGACACATGCACAAGCGGTGTTAAATTGACTAAATCAAATAACTTACTGACTTCAGTTTTTTTACGTAAATCCAGCAGGTACTGAAACAACTTCGGCTGTTTTTCTTTCACTAGTTTGGCAATGGCGATAGTGGCGTATACATCAGACAAAGCGTCGTGTGCACGTTGGTGTGATAAACCATTGGCTTTGGTTAAATCTTCTAATTTAAAGCTTGGGCTGCCATCGGCTTTTTCTGGCCAGACAATGCCTTCAGGGCGCAGCGCATAACAAGCACGCACTATGTCGATTAAATCCCACCTGCTGTTGCCTTGTTGCCATTCGCGGCCATAAGGCTCGTAGAAGTTACGGTACAGGCTGTAACGCGTGACTTCATCATCAAAACGTAAGCTGTTGTACCCAAGCACACAGGTATTCGGCTGGCTGAATTTCTCCAGAATACGACGGCAAAATTCGGTTTCAGGCAAACCTTTTTGATTACAGAGCTGTGGCGTCAGGCCAGTGATCAGCGCAGCGACCGGATGAGGCAAATAATCGTTCGCCAACTGGCAATACCACATATCGGGTTCGCCAATAGGGTTTAAATCTAAATCTGTGCGAATACCACCAAACTGCGCCGGACGGTCTTTTTTTGGATCCGCGCCCCAGGTCTCATAGTCGTAGAAATAAAAGCTGGCCTGTGGTGGTGCCAGTGGTGTCGATGGTTGGCTCAAATCAGTGGCATCCATAAATGCTAAAACAAAGAGCGGGCAGTGTAGCACTGGCTGGAATAGGCGTCGATTGTGGGATCTGGCTTTTTAAAAAAACAGCCGGGGCTTCGTTAATAAAAGGACCATGCAAAAAGGCATGGTCCGCCTGGATTAAGCCTCTAGATCTGTCGACATAGATAAAGCTTTATAGTCGTTCAACTCCTGCAAGCGGCGTTGATAGGCTGTCGTTAAATAGTCTATAGCGTCAGACCCTGCGGCATATCGCAGCGGCAGGATGTCAGTCTTTGCCAGTTGTACCAGTACCTGACCCAGTTTGGCCGGATCGCCAGCCTGTTGATGACTGACTTTGCTGTAAGCCTGCTCCAGGGCTGTGGAGTAGTCCTGATAATCCGCTACTTTTTCAGTGCCATATTGCACTGAACTGCTGTCGAGAAAGTCAGTGCGAAAGAAACCTGGCTCAACAATATTCACTTCTATGCCAAGGCCTTTGACTTCAAGCGCCAAAGATTCAGTAAAACCCTCTACCGCAAACTTAGTGGCACAATAGACAGAAGCGGCATCAAAACCTAAAGCACCGCCAATAGAGGACAGGTTGAAGATGCGGCCGCTACGCTGTGCCCGCATCAGGGGTAATACAGCGCGGGTGACATTCATCAGACCAAATACATTAGTGGCAAACTGACGTTCTACATCAGCTTGCGGAATTTCTTCAAATACACCCAACTGGCCGTAACCTGCGTTATTCACCAGTACATCAATACGGCCAAAATGTTTGATAGTCGCTTCTACTGCATCCAGAGCCTGAGTTATGTCTGTTACATCCAGAGCTAAAGCCAAAGCTTTGTCTGAATAATTAAATTTTTGTCTGAGCTGTTCCAGATTGCGGCCTGTCACTACGACAGAATCCCCTGCTGCCAGTGCGGCTTTAGCAATTTCAGCGCCTATACCCCGGTTTGCGCCGGTGATAAACCAGACTTTTGCCTGTAGTTCAGTTTTTGAATTTAAATTCAGAGTAGCCATAACCTTGCTCCTGTTCAGCCTGTTGATTAGCGGTGATTCGCTACAGGTTGAGCTTGGCAGCCGTTGGCGCTGGAGCGGTAGAACGAAAGTTGAGCACTATTGCCTATTTCTATAAAAAACGTAAAGCTCAATGCAACTTAAAAGCTCGTTGAAACTGCCAGTAATTTAAGGCAGTCTTGATAGTGAACTTATCCATGGATTAAAGGAAATAACCCGATGAAATTAGTAGTTGTTTTTGCCTCACTGTTGTCTTTTACCCTTCCCGCTGTATTTGCTCAGGATTGTGGTGGCTCTTGTAATGGCTCAAATGCTTCAGTGACTATGTCTGAAGGTGTGGGGTTGGTGCTGGCAGGTTCTTTATCTGCAGTTGCAGCTTCAGGTCAACTGGTGGTCGAAGGTGTAGAAAAAACTGCTGAAGGTCTGGTTGTTGTGATCAAAGGCTCAGGCAAAGCAGCCAGTGTACGGTTAAGCTGTCTGGTAAAGCGGTGAAAGGATTGAGTATTGCCGTTGGTGAAGCTGTAGAGCTGACCGTTTTAAGCACAGGTTATATGTTGTATTACAGCGGAAAAGCTATTGCTTTTATTCCTACTGAGGTGGGTAAGGCGTTGATTGAAAATGCCAAAGCTAAATAATTTTAAAGCTGTTGCAACAGCCTTATTGTTTTCTTTGTCTGCTGCTGTACAGGCAGGGCAAAGCTGTGAAGGCAGTGAAATTGAACCGCTGGAGCTGATGAATTCTTTGGAGTTGGCATTAAAAACTCAAACTGCCTTGCAACAGGCCGGAGCGGAAACAGCCGTTATAGCCCGAGTGGGGCAGGATTTATCTCAGTATGGTTTGCGATACAGCCATTTGGGTTTAGTTCAAAAACAAAGTGATGGCCGTTATACAGTTTTGCATGAACTGAATGAATGTGGGTCTGAGCAGTCCGATCTGTATGTGGAGGGCTTAGGCAATTTCTTCCTCGACGACGTACATGCTTTTGAGGTGCTGATTTTATTGCCACCTGCGCAGGTACAGCAGAAGTTAAACAGCTTGATGCAAGGCTCACTGCCTAGGAACATTCATCATAAAAAGTACAGTATGTTGTCTTACGCTTTTGCCACTGATTATCAGAACTCCAACCAGTGGGGGCTGGAATTACTGGCACATGCATTGAGCGGGGAGTCTTTGTCGGACAGGGCCTCTGTGCAGAAGTGGTTAAAACAACAAAGTTACCAGCCAGGCATAATTAACGTCGATCCACTCAAACGATTAGGCGCTTCTGTGTTTAAAGCCAATGTCAGTTTTACTGACCATCCGCTGAAAAGCCGCCTTAAAGGCCAGTATCAGGTAGTGACAGTGGAGTCTGTAGAGCAGTTTTTGTTACAACAACAACCGAAAACCAAGCGTATGGTACTCACACAATAAGCCCCAAAAAGTCGCTGTTTTAGTCTAAGACAGCGACTTTATCCAATTTTTACTTGTCTGAAAGACTATATAAAGGTAAAAAGTCGGCCCAATTTTTTGCTACAAGCGACAGGAAAAATCATGAAAGAGCGTATTGGTTTTATTCACCAGCCGGGCAGTGCTGTCACTGTGGAATTACCAGACTGGGTTGCTACTTTTGTCGATTGGCAAAAAAACTATGCAACAGACGATGAGAAAATGGCGTTAGCTATTGAATTATCAAAACAAAACGTCGAACGTGGTACGGGTGGTCCTTTTGGTACTGCTATTTTTGACCGTGCTTCTGGCCAATTGCTAGGAGTAGGGGTAAACCGTGTGGTGCCTTTAACCAATTCCACCTTACATGGCGAAACAGTGGCTATTATGATGGCCGAAAAAGCGCTGGGTACTTTCACTTTGGCTACCGACACTGGCCGTGAGTTATTTACCTCTTGTGAGCCATGTGCCATGTGTATGGGCGCTGTGCTGTGGAGTGGAGTGAATCGTATGGTCTGTGCTGGTACCGCAGAAGATGCGCGTGCTATTGGTTTTGACGAAGGCCCGGTGTTTGAACAGTCTTACCAGTATTTAGAGAATGCAGGTATGGAAGTGGTGCGTCAGTTTAAACGCTCTGATGCCAAAGCTGTGCTGGATTATTACAAAAACTCTGGCGGCCGGATTTATAACGGTAGGGATTAACAGGAAATCGTAATGCTATTTGTTGTGATGCTGGGTGGTAAACACCCCAGAGCAAAAATTGAAGTGCATGATGTAGTGTTTGTTACGGGAAACAGTATTGAAGACTGCTACCCGGAGTTGCGTCAGCAGTGGTTTGGCACTATGGCCGGTATGCATATCGACTCCTGGATGCAGGTCGATGGAGTAGAGGGCTATCAGGTTCGCTTTTCTGAACAGGCACCTGCAGCAGATGAATTGCGATTATTCTTCATCAACTTAGGCGGTTATACCCCAGGCGCTTTTGGTGAAGATCACCATTATCTGCTGGTAACTGCCAAAGACAAAACTGAAGCCAAGCAGAAAGGTAAAATGCATCTGCCGAAAAGCTGGGATAAGCCTCATACCGATGCAGTTCTGGATGTGGATGATTGTATTGCCATTGATCAGATAGGCGGTCGTTATGTGCGCCTGATCCCGGGGCAACACAAAGAAACAGTGCATCAGTCGGATTATATTATTTTGGGCTAAAAACAAAGGTCAGAGCCAAAGCTCTGACCCGTTACAACTGAACCTGAGCTAAGCCCGGCTGGGTTTTCTTTAGGGTTATCACATACTTTTCAAAGCGTTCCTGTTCGCTTTTTTCCAGCTGATTTTGCCGAAGTACACGAGCGGCGTTGCGGGCGTAGTTGATGGTTTCACCTGTGACGCCTGCGCTTTTGCTCATGGCCTGCAATAAATTCAGCGCTATCACCGGATTGGTCGGCATATAGTCGAAGGTTTCACAAAACAGCATGACAGCCCGACCAAACTGGCCCATGCGATAGGCATCTGTGGCTTCGGTATTAATTTGTTTGATCTGCTGTTTTAAGCTCTCGTGTTTGTTTTGTTCCAGCTGCAACATAATACGTTGAGTCTCGGTGAGAAAGTCATCGTCGTACAACATGGTTTTTAAACGGTCGATGCACAACTGGCTGGAGTACAAATCGCCTAGTTCAAAATAAGCTTTGGCGGCATCCATGCAGCTGTCGATACTCAAGTCATCCAGGGGTAAATCCTGAATTTGCTGTATTAACTCGCGGCCTTCTTTGATAGCGCCACGACAACTATTCATACGGCTGCGTAAAATAACCGTCTCTCGTTTGAGCGCATCGACATTAAAGCGCTTATGCAGCGCATCCAGCAGTTTGGCTGCATTTTGCAGTATCACTGCTTTTTCCAGCAAATTTGAGGTCTTGGCCTGATCCACCAAAGCGCGAGCATGGTTTAGATAGTTGTCGGCGGTATCATCAATCGAATGACGCGCACCCTGAACTATTTTTCCGGCAATACGGGCCGCAACGTCTGTGTGGCCCAACATGACGCATAAATTACTCAGGGTTTTCTGCCGACTGATATTTTTTGGCGATAAGGTGGCTGCTTTGCTTAAGGTTTCAAAGGCCAGTTGATAACGACCGTGACGCACATATAAACGCGATAACCAATCCAGAGCTTCCACTTTGGTATCGCCAAACTGGGTTAGATCCACAAGCTCAAGCTCGGTATCTTCCCAGCGCTCCAGATAAAAACAACTTAAGGCGTGGCCCAAACGAGCCCAGCTGTAGGCTTTTTGTTGCAGCACTTTTTGGTAAAAAACTTCGGCTTTGTCGTATTGGCCTAATTTCAGCAGTAGTTCGCCTTTTAATCGCATGGCTTGCAGTGCGTAATCAGGTTTAGTGCGGATCACTAAATCACACTCACGTGAAGCTTCTGCATAATCATGTTCAAACAAACGGAAAAATACTTTGCGCAGTTCGATGCGGTGCCGGATGGCTCTGCAGATACGTTCTTCCAGCGCCGGAGCGGTAAAAGGTTTTAGCAGGTAATCGTCAGGCTGTAACTCAATAACACCGTGTACTATTTGGCTTTGTGCTTCAGCGCTAATTACAATAAAGCAGCAGAGCGGGGCCAACAGTTGTTGCTTTTTCAGAGCTTCAAATAGCTGATAACCATCTTTACAGTCACCGAGATTAAAGTCGCATAGGATAAAATCGAACGGCATTTCTATACATTTTTGCATAGCTTCGCCTGAGTCTTTAGCCAGGTGAATAGCCTCAAACCCCATTTGCTGTAACATTCCTTTTACGGTGGCCCGGACGGGCGCACAGTCATCAATGACCAAGACTTTTTTACAACGAAAAAATGACTGGTCCATACCGGCTTAACTCTTGTTCTGCGTTTAACTGCTGATTTATTGCGACGAAATTGTGTTTCGCATACTAAATAGTCAAATTGGTTTTGTAAAGGATGTTTTCTATTTGTTAATAGTGGCTAATGCGGCTTTCGGGTTAAAGTAAAGATAAAGCGCTGATAAGTCAGAATGTTAGGACTTTAAAGGCACTATTGCTCAGCTTTAAACTTCTTAATATCGGGCCTTGTTGCGCTTTGCTAGTTAACTAAATAGGAACTTAAATGCCTTATTTGCTGTGTTCAGACTTATGGCATAATAAAAACGATCTGTAGGCAGTTTAAGGTTGTATCGCTTTGTTTAGATTCATATTCTCGTTCGCTTTTTTTGTGGTTTTCGCCGTTGTAGCTGCACCTGCCAATTTTGATTCCGCTAAAACAGTTGCCAGTCGTATTTATGCTCCTGAAAAACAAGAATTTTATTGTGGCTGCACTATTCGCTGGCAAGCAGGCAAAGGTATTCCTGATTTAAAAGGCTGCGGTTATCAAATTCGTAAAAACGGCCCACGCGCCAACCGGATTGAATGGGAACATGTGATGCCTGCTCAGCAATTTGGCTCGCCTTTAGCCTGCTGGAAAAAGGGCGGTCGTGAACAATGTGGTAAAACAGACGTCTTGTTTAAGCAAATGGAGGCCGATTTATTTAACCTCAAACCCGCTATAGGTGAAGTGAATGGCGACAGAGCACATTACCGGTTTGGCATGCTGCCAGCGCAGGCTCCGCAGTATGGCTCTTGTGAAGTGAAAGTCGATTTTAAAAGCAGGTTGGTGGAACCTCGCGCTGAAATTCGCGGTGATATAGCCCGTATTCATTTTTATATGGCGGATAAATATCAGCTGCCTTTAGCTAAAGCTCAGCAGCAGCTTTTTATGGCCTGGCATCAGCAAGATCCTGTAGATGACACAGAACGTAAATTGCAACAACGTATTGCGCAGCAAATGGGCCATGCCAATGACTTTGTCACAGGCAAAAAGGTTTGGCAGCTGAATTACAAAGTCTCAGGCTTTGGTTTGACTAAAGCAAAACAAACTACACAAACAGCGGCAGTATCCGCATTACCGTCAACGACGCAAGCCTCAGGCCAGGTGCTTGGTAATAAACGCAGTAAGCTGTATCACTTAAGTCATTGCAGTGGTTATCGCCAGGTGTCAGAGCGCAATCAGCAATGGTTTGATACAGAGCGGCAGGCGCTGAATGCTGGTTTTAAGCGGGCAGGAAATTGCAGTGCTGAAGCCTCGATAGGCGCTGAAGATTAAACCCTTATTCTTAACGGATTAACGCAGCGCAACTTGCATCAGCCCTGGCGTTCGCGGTACAACCTTGGTTATCTGTAAATTCACTAATAAAATAATCAGGGATCTCTTATGCGCCGCACCATGTCTTTTTTAGCCTTAAGCTGCTTTTCTGCTCTGGCTTTTGCCAAACAACCTATAGCTATCGTCATACACGGTGGTGCCGGTACCATCAATAAAAGCCAGATGACAGATGCTCAGGAGCAGGCCTACCACGCCACTTTAAAACATGCGGTGGATACAGGTTATGCGGTGCTGGAAAAAGGTGGCAGCAGTGTGGATGCAGTCACAGCAGCTGTGCTGATTATGGAAGATTCTCCACTTTTTAACGCTGGTAAAGGCGCTGTCTATACCTATGACGAAGGTCACGAGCTGGATGCGTCCATTATGCGGGGTGATAACCTGATGGCTGGTGCTGCTTCTGGTTTAACTCACGTGAAAAACCCTGTGTTATTAGCCCGCGCTGTGATGGAAAAATCTGAGCATGTGATGCTCTCTGGTGCTGGTGCTGAGCAATTTGCCAAAGAGCAGGGGCTGGAGCTGGTAGATAACAGTTATTTCGACACCACTTTTCGCTATGAAGCACTGAAAAAAGCCAAACAAAGTATGCAAAAAGTACCACATCAGGCACAAAACTATCGTTTAGAAGCACCATGGTTACCAGAGTGGAATATGGGCACTGTAGGCGCTGTGGCTATGGATCGCAGTGGTTTATTAACAGCAGCAACCTCTACTGGCGGTATGACGGCCAAACGTTATGGCCGTATTGGTGATGCGCCTATTATTGGCGCCGGTAACTTTGCTGACAATGCCAGCTGCGCAGTGTCGGCCACTGGTCACGGCGAGTTTTTTATCCGTTATCGGGTTGCTTCAGATATTTGCGCCAGGGTGAAGTATCAGGGCATCAGCGCCGACAAAGCCGCCGATCAGGTTATTCAGCAAGATCTGGCGAAAGTAGGGGGCACTGGTGGTGTGATCCTGATTGATCACAAGGGCAAAGTAGGCTGGAGCTTTAATACCGAAGGCATGTACAGAGCAAAAAGAACGGAAGGCGAAGCTGCAGTGACTGAAATTTTTAAAGACAGTCCGGCCAAATAGCTCACGCTGGTCTAAGCTTAAGGTGTTGTGAAAATACGACACTTTTGAGGGGCTTATGGACTTATTAAAAATATCCGATCATATGAATCGTCACCCTGTGACCTTTACCGAAGAGATGTCTGTCGAAGAAGCTGTGAATAAACTGATCCTTGCCGAACAATTGGGTGGGCCTGTGATCAACAAAGCTAAAAAAGTGATTGGTTTTGTGTCTGAGCAGGATTGCTTAGCAAGAATGTTGTCCGGCACTTATCACTTACAGCAGGCCGCTTCGGTCAAAGACGTGATGCGTACTGAAGTGCTGACGGTTAAGTCGTACCACGGCATAGTGGACTTAGCGCAAACTATGCTGATGTCCAAACCTAAGGTTTATCCTGTGGTGGATGACGATGGTTATCTGCTGGGGGTGATTAGCAGAACTGATGTACTAAGGGCTATAGACTTAGAACTGCACTCCCATTACAAAGCCGTTAGTTAGGGTATTAATATTGAAGTTGCAGTAAAAGCACCGTTTTAAGCGGTGCTTTTACTGGATCTAAAGCCCCTGAACTTGGTAGCATGTCGCCCCTATTTATTGAGGGCCTTGTGTTGACCGACTCTACTGCTAAACCTGCTGTTGCTAGCAATCACCTTAATACGGACGCTGAAATTTCTGTTGCCGCGCTTACCAAAGCCATTGCTAATTCTTTATCCAAAGATCAGCACCGTTTTCGCCAGTCCGTACAGAACATTAAAAAGCAGCAGGATGAGAGCAAACAGCAGCAGTTAATGCAGCAGTTGTCGGTAAAAATTACCGCCTCTATGCAGCTACGGGCTCAACGTTTGGCTGCTGTCCCCACTATTGAATACCCGGCTGAACTGCCTGTCGTAGGTAAAAAAGACGATATTAAAGCCGCCATTGCTAAACATCAGGTAGTGATTATTGCCGGTGAAACAGGCTCAGGTAAAACCACCCAAATTCCAAAAATCTGTTTAGAGTTAGGTCGCGGTGTTGCTGGCATGATAGGCCATACCCAACCCCGGCGTTTAGCAGCCCGTAGTGTCTCTGCACGTTTGGCTGAAGAGCTGAAATGCCCTGTTGGTCAGCAGGTGGGTTATAAAATCCGTTTTGGCGATCACACTGCACCCACTACTTTAGTCAAACTGATGACGGACGGTGTGTTGCTGGCTGAAATTCAGCAGGACAGATTTTTAAATCAATACGACACACTGATCATCGACGAAGCGCACGAACGCAGTTTAAATATCGACTTTTTATTAGGCTATTTAAAACAGCTGTTGCCGCGCCGCCCTGATTTAAAAGTCATTATTACCTCGGCCACCATAGATCCAGAGCGTTTTTCCAAACACTTTTTTGATGCGCCTATTATCGAAGTCTCAGGCCGCACTTATCCGGTCGAAACCCGTTACCGGCCTTTGGCGGAAAACGACGATAAAGATGCTGACCAGCTGCAATCTATCTTTGATGCAGTGGAAGAGCTGTACCGCGAGCCTCCCGGCGATATTCTGATTTTCTTAAACGGCGAGCGCGAAATTCGTGATACAGCCGATGCGCTGGAAAAGTTAAAACTGCCTCACACTGAAATACTGCCACTGTACGCCCGTTTAAGTGCAGCCGAGCAAAACCTGATCTTCCAAAACCATGTTGGCCGCAGAATAGTGCTGTCGACCAACGTGGCTGAAACCTCGTTAACAGTGCCTGGTATTCGTTATGTGATAGACCCTGGCACAGTGCGGATCTCGCGTTATAGCTACCGCTCTAAGGTACAACAGCTGCCGATTGAAGCTGTCAGTCAGGCCAGTGCCAATCAGCGCAAAGGCCGTTGTGGTCGTGTAGCCGCTGGTATCTGTATTCGGTTATACAGCGAAGAAGATTTTAATGGCAGACCAGAATTTACTGACCCGGAAATTCTGCGCACCAACTTAGCCTCTGTTATTTTGCAGATGCTGGCGTTGGGCTTAGGTGATATTCAGGCTTTCCCGTTTTTAGAGCGGCCAGACAGTCGTTTTATTAACGACGGTATTAAGCTGTTAGAAGAGCTGGGAGCAGTCAAGCCTCAGTCCAATAGCCATAGTTTGCAAATGACCGACTTAGGCCGTCAAATCAGCCGTTTACCTGTTGATCCTCGTTTAGCCCGTATGGTATTTGCGGCGACAGAACACAGCTGTTTGCAGGAAGTGTTGGTGATTGTCTCAGCTTTGTCGATTCAGGACCCACGCGAACGTCCGCTGGATAAACAACAAAAAGCTGATGAATTACATGGCCGTTTTGCCGATCCGGATTCAGATTTCAGTGCCTGGCTCAAGCTTTGGGCTTATCTGCAAGAGAAGCAGGACGAGCTGACCAATAACCAGTTCCGCCGTTTATGTAAACAAGAGCTGTTGAACTACCTGCGTGTGCGCGAATGGCAGGACTTATTTGGCCAGTTAAGCCAAATTTGTAGCGAGCAGCAATGGAGCCTGAATTCGCAGGTTGCGTCCTACGAGCAAATTCACAGTGCTTTATTGACAGGTTTATTAGGCCAAATCGGTAGCCGCGATAGCGACGCCGATTATATGGGCCCACGCCAAAGCCGCTTTTTTGTCTTCCCTGGCAGCAGCTTATTTAAACGTAAACCCAAATGGGTGATGGCCGCTGAACTGGTTGAAACCTCCAAGCTTTATGCCCGTGCTGTGGCAAAAATTGAGCCTGAATGGGTTGAACCTGCGGCTATGCATTTAGTCACCCGCAGTTATAGCGAGCCGCACTGGGAAAAGAAAAAAGGCGCGGTAGTGGCCTATGAACAGGTGTCTTTGTATGGCCTGATCATTGTCGGCAAACGCCCTGTGCTGTACAGCAAAATAGACCCTGCCACTTGTCACAACATTTTTATCCGCAGTGCTTTGGTGGAGCAGGATTTAGGCCTGAACGAAAGCTTTTTAGCCCATAACCAAAAGCTGATTGAGCAAGTGACAGAGCTGGAAGAAAAAGCCCGCCGCCGCGATATTCTGGTGGATGAAGAGACCTTAGCTGCGTTTTACGCTGAAAAAATTCCGGTCTGGGCCAATAACAGAGTGGATTTTGCTAAATGGTGGAAAGAGGCCAAAGCCAAAGACGCTAAATTACTGCATCTGGATTTAGAACAGCTGTATAAGCGTGACGCCTCTGAAGTCACTGCCGATAAATTCCCCGAATTCTGGCGTCAGGGCAATTTAACTTTACCTCTGGATTATCATTTTTCACCTGGCGCGCCAGATGATGGTGTCAGTCTGGTGGTGCCGTTGTCCTTGCTGAATCAGCTGGAAGAGCAGGGCTTTGACTGGCTGATCCCGGGCCTGCGGCACGATTTATTAGTGGCGCTGATTAAATGCCTGCCCAAACAATACAGGCGCAACTTTGTGCCAGCACCAAATTACGCCGATGCCTTATTGCAAAGTATTAAACCGGAAGACGGGCCTTTGCTGGATGTGGTCAGCAACAGATTAAAACGTATGTCGGGCGTGACTATTCCGGACGATGCCTGGGAGCTTTCGGGTATTGAAACTCATCTGAAGTTTAACTTTAAGGTGGTGGATGATAAAGGCACGACTTTAAAACAAGGCCGCTCTTTGGCGCTATTAAAACAAGAGCTGCAAGGCAAAGTACAGCAGAACTTAAGCCAGGTGGCTGAGCGGGGTATAGAGCAGGATAAGCTGACACAGTGGTCTTTTGGCCAGTTGCCGCGTGAATACATCAAAATGCAGGCCGGTTATCAAATCAAAGCTTATCCGGCTTTGGTGGATAACAAAGATTCGGTGTCTATTAAGCTGTTGGATAACGCCGAACAAGCGGCTGAGCAAAGCAAACTGGGTTTGCGCCGATTGGTTTTGCTCAATGTGCCATCGCCAGTGAAGTACCTGCAGGAATCCTTGCCCAACAAGGCCAAGCTTGGTTTGTACTTTAATCCTTTTGGCAAAGTGCTGGAGCTGATAGACGACTGTATCGCCGCTGGTGTTGATCAACTGATCAGTGAACAGCCCTGGCCTGAAACAGAAGCTGACTTTACCGCTGTCAAAGAGAAGATCCGCGCAGAGCTGGGTGAAACAGTGCTTCGTATCGCGCTGAAAGTGGAGCAGATTTTAACCCTCGGCCATGAAATTCAGAAAAAGCTCAAAGGTAAAGTTGAGTTAAAACATGTGCAAGGTCAGGGTGAAATCAAGCAACATCTCGACTCTTTGCTGTTTAAGGGTTTTGTCAGTACTCATGGTGCGGCACGTTTAGATGCTATTTTGCGATATTTACAAGCGCTACAAAAACGTCAGGAAAAACTGCCTGTGGATCCAAACCGTGACCGCTTGATGTCACACGAATACCAAAAAGCAGAAGAAGCTTATCAAAGCCTGCTGGGTAAATATGCCGGCCGCACTATTCCGGAACCAGTGCTGGCCATCCGCTGGATGCTGGAGGAACTTAAAGTGTCCTTGCATGCTCAAACTTTGGGAACACCTTATCCAGTGTCGGTAAAACGCATTTTGCTGGCAGTTAGTGAGTTAAAGTAAAGTTAATTTTTGGCTGATTTTTTGGCAAATCGTTAAATAGGCCATACACTTAAGTCAAACGCATCGATGCGTTTGAATGGAGATCACAAGGATGCAGACAATGGAACTGAAGCAAAAGAAGGTCATGATAGTGGACGACGAAGATTTTATGTTTCGTCTGCTGGAGTTGGCTTTGTCGCCTTTTTATCAGTTGTCCTACGCCAAAAGTGGGGTAGAAGCTTTGCAACTGGTGTTGCAGCAACAACCTGATCTGGTGATGATGGATATCTGTATGCCAGGCCTGGATGGTCTGGATACCTGCCGCCTGCTGAAAAACGCCCCAGAAACCGGCCATATTCCTATTCTGATGATGTCTGGTATGGATACTCCGCGCGATGAATTAACTGCATTGGACGCCGGCGCAGACGCTTTTGTCAGCAAACCTATCAGCGCCCGACATATTCAGATGCTGGTGGACGATTTACTCTGCAGTCATTTGCACAAATAAGCCTTTACAGCAGCTTGTGGCCGATCTATAAAAGATGCGACGCTTTAAATATCATGCAATAAGCAAAGGCAGTAAAGTCTATGTTAGGCCACAGCGATAAACGCAACTACTACCGTATGATGGTGAATTCTCAGGTCCAGCTGATGATCAACGATCCACAATCGGGCCGGGTGATCAACGCCATTTGCCGTGATTTAAGTTCTACCGGCATGTCGCTGGAAATAGATGAGCCGCTTGAGATGGGCATTCTGCTCTACATCAAAATGCAAAGCTCCAACCCCAGTATTCCACCTTTATCCGCCCACGCTAAAGTAATGCGCTGCGCTCAGGAACAAGAAGACTGCTACCAGCTGGGTGTGCAAATCATAGAGCTGAATTAACTAGCCTTCGCAGCGCTTACTGCTATTTAGTTTTGCAGCTCATCAGCGGTGCTTCATAACCCCATTGCACAGTAAAAATACCCTTTTGCTCCGATAGTTTTTCATTTCTTCCGACATAACTCTGGTCAGCTTGCTGATACATTAAAGATACCTGATCACCATAATCCGCAATTAAAGTGGCTGGTGTGGTGGGGTAATAACGAACTGAAATTTCATTGGCCGGATTATTTTCACAGCTAAGCAGTAGTTTTTTACTGACAGGAACCAGTTCATAACGCGCCTGTAACTCGGCAATACGCTGGGTATAAAGCGTTGAAGCACAGGCTTTTTTATCCTCTTCTTTCCAGCAATCGGCTTTCCCTTTTACTCAACCGCGCTGCTCAGCTTTTAACAGAGGTGGTTTTTCATTGGCCGCTTTTAGCAAAGCCTGCTGATACACCTCTGCCAGTTGCTGATCTTGTTTGAGCAGCTCTTGGTCTGAACAAATCAGTTGGTCGACAGTACCTAAGTCTTTCGCCTGGCAATTGATTTGGTTGTCTGCTGCGGCAGCCTGAAGCTGAGCTGTGGCGAGTAGGGTGGTGACGATAAGTAAAAGTTTCATCTTCCTATCCTTTTGAATTTGCTGTGTTAACAGTGTCAGGGAAAGTGAGGGATTTCAAGGCAGGCTAGTAAAAATTATGCTGTTGCTAAACGAATAGTTTTTCTTCTGCCAAAGTCGATTTATTAAGCTTTACAGAGGCGCTTTTAATCGTATATTTTGGGTAACTTACTATCTTTATTCAGTAAGTTAAGAACAATCATAAGCTTGTTTTGTCAGCCAGATCAGTCATTCGTCTGTACGAAAAAAGGAATAAAAATGCTTAAGGCAATATCCCATAAAACAGACTTGCTTTTGACCTTACTGATCCTTGCACTGTTTATAGCCAGTGACCTAGCGAGTTTCTATTATTTTGTAACAGATGAAAGTTATTCCCGGGCTTTTACTCTTAAAATACTAATTTTATTATCAGTGACGTTCCTTGATAAATTACACTCGACGGACAGCAATAGTCCTAATGATGATGCCTATTTTTATCAAATTCCTGTGTTTGTATTTTGTATTTGGATCATTATTGTATCAATTTTCATTGCCGGTCCGCTAAGTATCTGGCTTCTCCTCGTAGCCTTAGTTTCCTTATTGTGTCTATTTTTTATTTTTTTATCTTTAGACAAGGATTTTCAGGTTATCAGCAAAAGTTATTCGCACTGTTATTTCAGGCTAATCAAACTTGCAATCAGAACAATATTTTACGCGTTGCTGTGTTTTGTGTTGTACTTGATATTTAATTTTGGCGGTGATTGGCCATTAAAATTGGTGTTGTTTTGACCTCGGTGTATTTGGTTCATACCAAATACAATTCATATACTGAACGATAGAGCATAAAAAAAGCCACCGAAAAAGGTGGCTGTTTCACAAATCAAACTCAACCAAAAATCTACTTCACCAATACCAGACTAAAAGTGGTTGGTACCATTGGGCTGATGGCTTTTAAGCCTGCCAGTTCACGCAGTTTTTCTACGCCTGCATTTAACTGGAATTTGTTTACGTCCAGCATAATTGGCGCAACAGTGGTGACTACCAATTGGCTGTCTGACACTTTGGTCACTTTTACTTTAGCCATCAGGCTTTGGGTTTGAGTGAGTAAGGTCAAATCTAACGCTTGATCCACAACAACGCTGTCACCGGTTTTTAAGCCAGTTAACACTTTACTGTCGACTTTGCCTTTGGCATTGATAGTGGCGTATTGTTTGGCCGCTAACACATGTTCCAGAATACGTTCGTTACGGATTGGAATGGCTGTGTCGATGCTCAGCGCAGGAATAGCGACCGAAAACTCGCCTGCTTCAGTTAACTTGCCTGTTAAGTCTTTAAAGCTGTGGGTTTCGGCCACAACGTCATTTTTTACCGAGACAAAATTCAGGCTGGATTGCGCGCTATTGACGGACCAGTCGGCAGCAGCAGAAAAACTTAAGGCTGCGGCCACTATTAAAGCTAATTTTTTCATCGTCATCGAACACTCCTTTTGTGATGATCCCGGAACAAAATCCCGGGATGAGAATAGGTTCTTAAAATACCTTACAGACTAAACCTTTCAGATAATGACCTTCAGGGTAGAAGCTGGCAATAGGGTGGTCGCTGGACTGACTAAGTTTCTCGATAAACAAACAATCTTTGTTCGCATCCAGTGCAGCGTCGGCCACTATTTTCTGAAACAGCATTTCTTCCATTAAGCCTGAGCAGCTGAAGGTCAGTAATAAACCACCTGGTTTCACCAACTGCATAGCGACACGGTTGATGTCTTTGTAGCCGCGGGCGGCTTGCATCAACTGGGCTTTGCTGTCGGCAAATTTTGGTGGGTCTAAAATTACCATATCAAACAACTTGCCTTGCTCTTTGTATTCGCGCAGCAGTTTAAAGACGTCCTGTTTGACGTTGTTGGCCTTGTCCAGTTCCATGTTATTTAACGCTAAATTACGTTCTGCGGTTTTTAAGGCTAAATCCGACATATCCACGTTAGTGACATGAGCCG
The DNA here is from genome assembly GCF_947090785.1 of Rheinheimera sp. MM224. Lineage (NCBI taxonomy): Bacteria > Pseudomonadati > Pseudomonadota > Gammaproteobacteria > Chromatiales > Chromatiaceae > Rheinheimera > Rheinheimera sp. MM224. The sequence goes on along the minus strand of NZ_OX352320.1, from coordinate 2,536,679 downwards.
CGCCACCTTTTAAGCACGACAAAGCAAAAGTGCCGGTGTAGCTAAAGCAGTTCAGCACGGTTTTGCCTTTCGCCAGACGGCCTGCTGCAGCGCGTGAATCACGTTGATCCAGATAAAAACCTGTTTTGTGGCCGTTGATCACATCGACCAGAATTTTCATGCCGTTTTCTAAAATCACCACTTCGCCGCTTTCACGAGGCAAATGCAACCAGCCAGTGACTGGTTTTAAACCTTCTTTTTTACGTACATCCACGTCTGAACGCTCGTAAATGCTGACGTCAGGGAAAATTTGTTTTAGTGCGGTGACAATCAACTCGCGATTTGCATCGGCACCAGCGGATAACAGCTGACAGACCAGTACATCGGCGTATAAGTCGATAGTCACGCCAGGTAAACCATCAGATTCAGCTGCTACTATGCGTAAGCCATTGGTTTGGTTTAAATCATACATATCCTGACGCACAGACCAGGCACGCTGAATACGGCGGGTGAAAAAGGCCTGATCAATCTGTTCTTTTTCGTTAAAAGTCCAGGCGCGCACGCGGATCTGCGAGTCGGCTGAATAAGCGCCGCGGCATAACCATTTCCCATCGTGGGTCAATACATCTACAGTTTCACCCGACTCTGGTTTGCCTTTAACCTGCAATACCGCTTTAGAGAACACCCAAGGGTGGCGGCGTCTTAAGGATTTTTCGCGTTCGGGTTGTAAAATGATACTGTGAGACATAGGTCTACTCTGTAGATGGGCAAGGGGCGCTATTTTAGTGAAGAGTGCGCAAAAGCTAAAGCAAAACTATTAAAAGGATCAGCCAAATTGACGCAAAAGCATGTCGTACCCAGTCAAATGACCGCTATTGAGGTGATTAATCCCGGTAGCCAAAGCCAGTTGCAGCAAGTCACAGTGGCTGTTCCTGTGCTAAAAGCCGGGCAGGTTCTGGTTAAAGTCGCAGCTGCAGGTATTAACAGAGCAGATTTATTGCAGCGTTCAGGACTCTATCCGCCGCCAGCAGGGGAGTCCGATATTTTAGGTTTGGAAGTCGCTGGTACTGTGGTGGCTGTGGCCGATGATGTATCGCAAGATTGGCTTAGCGAGACTGTATTTGGCTTAGTGCCTGGCGGTGGTTATGCGCAGTATGTCGCTATGTCTGCAGAACATCTGATCAAAAAGCCTGCAACTTTGGGTATGAGCGAAGCTGCTGCTTGTGCTGAAGTGTTTTTAACAGCTTTCCAGGCGATGCGGGTTGTGGGTCATTTGCCCTATCAAGGCGCGTTATTGGTGCATGCAGGGGCCAGTGGGGTTGGCACAGCAGCTCTACAGCTGGGTAAAGCTATGGGCTGCTTTGTTGCTGTGACAGTGGGTTCGGACGAAAAAGCCAAAGCCTGCTTAGCCTTAGGCGTCGATTGTGCTGTGAACTATAAAACTCATGATTTTGATGCTGAACTAAAAGCCGCACGACCTCAAGGTTTTGATTTGATTATCGACCCTGTAGCAGGTGAATACATCGCCAAAGATATTCAGCTGTTGGCGCTGGATGGGCAGATTGTCGTGCTTTCTATGCTGGGTGGCCGTATGACACCAGAGCTGGATTTAGGCCTGATGCTGAAAAAACGCGGTCAGCTTTTATGCTCCACACTTCGAAGCAGAACAGATGGCTATAAATCAGCATTAATCAGCGATTTTAGTCAGCAGTTTGGAAAGGCTTTGGCGGAAGGAAAAATTAAACCTGTGCTGGCGCAAAGTATCGACTGGTCAGAAGCGGAGCGGGCGCATCAGTTGCTGGCTGCTAACGCTGTGGTGGGCAAACTGGTACTCACGTTATTTTGATTTTTTCGCTTACTGAGCTTTGAAAACAACAAACCGGCTTAAGCCGGTTTGTTGTGATCTGATGTTTGGTGTTTATCTGGCTCTGCTTCATCTACAGCTTCAACAGTTTCAGTGGTTACAGCAGCTTCTTGTTCTGCATCCATACTGCTCAACTCCTGATCCGCTGTCGGCAGCTCTGCATCCGAATGATGAGGGTTGACCATTTGCTCCTGCACCATTTGCTCGTCAACCCGTGGATCTAAGGCGGCAGCTAAAGGAGAAGACATTAAGTCGCCCGATGCCATGACATAGTCCTGAGCTACTTCTTTGTTTTGTTGTTTCTGTTGGTAATTCACCTGAGTTAAACGTAAAAACAGCAGCAAAGTACATAAAGCCATAAAACCATACAGCATGCTATCGCCAATCAGCTGCATAAAAGCAGAAGCGATCAGTGGCCCAATACAAGCGCCCAAACCAAAGGTCAGTAAAATAGTGGCTGACAATGCAACCCTATGTTCCTGCTCTACATTCTGATTCGCCAGCGCTGTTGCCAGCGGATACAGCGTAAAAGCTAAAATACCAAAAGCAAAAGTAAACACCAGTTGTGGTATTCCGCTCAGCGGCAGTATAGCTATACAAAGCACAATGGCACCGAGGATCACTGTATTGATACGGATCAGCCTGCTGCGTCTGATTTTGTCAGACAGACGCCCCATAGGCCACTGCGCTAATAAGCCTGCGATAACGGTGGTTGCCATATAAGCTGCAACTTGTTGTGTGCTGGCGCCGCTGTGCGCAATATAAGCCGGTGCAAGGCCATAAAAAGAACCAACGATCACACCAGCCATACCTACGGTCGTCAGTGCCTGTGGCACTTTTTGCCAGAATAGTTTGATTTTAAGTGGCGCAGGTTGCAAAGGCGCAGGGTGAATACGGCGTGTTAAGGCCAAAGGCACAATACAAAGCGCAAAACACATAGCGACAATCAGCAAAGGTTTAAGAGTTAATTCCGGGTTTAAGCTAATCGCCAGCTGACCCAGCACCAAACCTAAGTAAGAGACAATCATATAACTGGCAAAGACTGTACCGCGGTTTTTACTGTCGGCTTGCTCGTTCAGCCAGCTTTCCAGCACCATATACATACACATCATGCCCATACCCACCATCAGGCGCAGCACCAGCCAGACGGCTAAATCGTCTATTAAGGCATGACCCAAAGCGCTTGCTGTGGTAATGCCAGCGCTGGCAACAAAAGCACGGATATGACCAACACGGGCTATTAAACGGTGACCAATTTTAGAACCAGCGACTAACCCCAGATAATAAGCCGACATCATGCCGCCTATCCAGATTTGAGCTGCCGAGTCTGCGGCAAGGCGCAAACCTAAATAAGTGGTCAGTACCCCAGAGGCGAGTACCATCAATAAAGTGGCAAAATACAACGAAGAAAACGAACGCAGAATGTTAGACATGCTTTTCCTTGTCACAAAAAAGGGCGGGCGATTTACATCGGACCCGCCCGTATTTTCTATTTAACGCGCATTCCGGGCGTAGCACCATCATCTGGTGTTAACAGGAAAATATCACTGCCACCAGGGCCAGCAGCCATGACCATGCCTTCTGACATGCCAAACCGCATTTTACGTGGCGCTAAGTTCGCAACCATCACAGTCAGACGACCTATGAGTTGCTCTGGCTGGTAAGCGGATTTAATGCCTGCAAACACCTGACGTTGCTCGTTGCCTAAGTCCAGTTGCAGTTTCACCAGCTTGTCAGCGCCTTCCACATGTTCGGCGTTGATAATACGGGCAACCCGTAAATCCAGCTTGGCAAAATCATCAATGTTGATGGTTTCGCCAATAGGTTCGATAGCGCCATCTGCAGCAACAGCAGGAGCTGTTTTAGTTTCTGCAACAGCAGCTTTAGCAACAGGTGCCGCAGCTGTAGGCTGTAAGTTTTCTTTTGAGCCTTCGACCATAGCTTCTACCTTTGTCATTTCTACACGTTGCATCAGAGGTTTAAATACATTGATGCTGTGATTGGTTAAAGCGGTCTGATACGTCGACCAGCTTAATTCATCGTTTAAAAACAGTTCCACTTCTTTGGCCATAGCCGGCAGCACTGGTTTTAAGTAATGCATCAGTACGCGGAACAGGTTAATACCCATAGAGCAGACCAAATGCGCTTCGGTTAAGGTCGCTTCATTTTTTGCCAGCACCCAAGGCGCTTTAGCGTCTATATACTGGTTGGCTTTATCGGCCAGCGCCATAATTTCACGGATAGCACGGGCAAATTCACGTTTCTCAAAGCTTTCGGCAATGGTTTCGCCTGCAGCTGTGAACTCAGCTAATAACGCAGGTTCTGCAATGTCTGCTGTTAATTTGCCATCGAATTTTTTGCTGATAAAGCTGGCGCAGCGACTGGCGATATTCACCACTTTGCCTACTAAATCTGCATTCACTTTTTGCGCAAAATCTTCCAGATTTAAATCCAGGTCGGTGATATTACTGGTGAGCTTAGATGCAAAGTAATAACGCAGATACTCAGGGTTTAAATGCTCCAAATAAGTACGGGCTTTGATAAAGGTGCCACGAGACTTGGACATTTTGGCACCGTTGACAGTGACAAAACCGTGCGCATACACAGAGGTAGGTTTACGGTAACCAGCACCATCTAACATAGCTGGCCAGAACAGGCTGTGGAAATAGATAATGTCTTTGCCGATAAAGTGGTAAATCTCAGCGTCAGAGTCTTTTTGCCAGAACTGGTCAAAGTTCACGCCTGTTTTATCACAGTAGTTTTTAAAGCTGGCTAAGTAGCCTATAGGAGCGTCTAACCAGACATAGAAAAACTTGCCTGGCGCGCCTGGAATTTCAAAACCAAAATAAGGTGCGTCGCGGCTGATATCCCATTGCTGCAGGCCTTCAGTAAACCATTCCTGCAGTTTGTTCGCCATTTCATCCTGCAATGAACCACTGCGGGTCCAGTCTTTTAGCATTTGCTCAAAAGCAGGCAGGTCGAAGAAATAGTGTTCGCTGTCTTTTAAAACCGGAGTTGCACCTGACACTACTGAACGTGGGTTTTTCAATTCAGTTGGGCTGTAGGTTGCGCCACATGAATCACAGCTATCGCCGTTTTGATCAGAAGTACCACATTTAGGGCAATCGCCCTTCACAAACCGATCCGGCAGGAACATTTGTTTTTCAGGGTCAAACAACTGGCTGATGGTTTTACGTTTGATATAACCACCTTTATCCAGCTTGGTATAAATATCGCTGGCGAATTGGCGGTTTTCTTCACTATGAGTGCTGTGATAGTTATCAAAACCTATTAAAAACTCTGCAAAGTCAGCCTGATGCTCTTGCGAAGTTTGCGCAATCATCTGCTCTGGGGTAATACCCAGCTGCTGCGCTTTAAGCATAATAGGAGTGCCATGAGCATCATCAGCACAGACGTAATAACACTGATGACCACGGGCTTTTTGGAAACGGGACCAGATGTCAGTCTGAATATATTCCAGCATATGACCTAAGTGAATGGGGCCGTTGGCATAAGGTAAAGCACTGGTGATAAGAATTTTGCGTTGTGTCATCGATAACTCATAGATATATCACTGAAAAAAGTGGCTTAATGATACAATAGCGCGCGTTAAAGCGCACCAGTTCAAAAGCAGCAAAGCGCTGAAAAGCTGGTAAAGTGTGCACAAAATACAGTTCACAGGAATCGAACCAGTTCAGCAACACAGATTGAGTAACACGATGTGGTTTAAATGGTTTAAAAAAGCAGCAGAACAGCAATCATCAGCCGATGACATGCCGGACCTATTAGCCAAAACTTTGGCTGAGTTTCAAAGCAACGAATTTCCTATGCCGCTGGATAGCTTGATTCAGCAGGCCAGTTTTAACACTAAACAAAATAGCCTGAGCTTAACGCTGAAATTCCCATGGGCCTCTTTGGCTGACGAGTTATTGCCTGTACTTCAGCAGGTGCAGCCAAATCTGACTCTGGAACTTCGAAGCGAAAACACAGTAGAACCAGCATACCGCAATATCAAGCAAGTGATTTTGGTGGCATCAGGCAAAGGTGGTGTAGGTAAAAGCACTACTGCTGTTAATCTGGCGGTGGCTTTAGGCTTAGAAGGGGCCAAAGTAGGGCTGTTGGATGCGGATATTTATGGTCCTTCCATTCCTACCATGTTGGGTTTAAAAGATGCCAAAGCTGAATCACCAGACGATAAACATCTATTACCTAAACAAGCCGCTGGAATTTATTTACAGTCGATAGGTTTTTTAGTCGACCCGGAAAAAGCTTCGGTTTGGCGTGGCCCTATGGCCAGTCAGGCATTGCTGCAGTTATTAAACGAAACCTTGTGGCCGGATTTAGATTATTTAATTGTCGATATGCCACCTGGCACGGGCGATATTCAACTGACCATGTCGCAAAAACTGCCAGTGACCGGAGCTTTGATAGTCACAACACCGCAGGATGTGGCTTTGGCTGATGCACAAAAAGCCATTTCTATGTTTCGCAGTGTGAATATTCCTGTGCTTGGACTGGTAGAGAACATGAGTTTTTACCAGTGCAGTCACTGCGGTGAAATTGACGATATTTTTGGTACCAACGGTGGCTTAGAATTAGCTGAACGTTATCAGGTACCTGTGCTGGGTCAGTTACCCTTACAAAAACAAATACGCCAGTCCTGTGATGCCGGAACGCCGCTAGTGCTGAACCCAGCCGAAAGCGGTACTGGTTTTTACCGGGCTATAGCACGACAACTGAGCTTTGCTTTATATTGGAACTCCCAACATCAGCAAGCGCAGCAACCCGAAATTATTTTTACGGATGATTAACCATGAGATTGTGTGACCGCGACATTGAAGCCTACATAGACGCAGGCAAGATCCAAATTACGCCACGGCCAACACCAGACATGATCAGCGGTGTCAGTGTGGATATTCGCTTAGGCCATAAATTCCGCACTTTTCGTGCTTATGCCGCTGCATTTATCGATTTAAGTGGTCCACGTGAAGAAGTGGATCATGCATTAAATTCAGTGATGAGTGATGAAATTGTATTAACAGATGACGAAGCATTTTTCCTGCACCCGGGCGAATTGGCATTGGCTATTACGCTTGAATCCGTCACTTTGCCTGCTGACATAGTAGGTTGGTTGGATGGCCGTTCTTCATTAGCCCGTTTGGGTTTAATGGTACATGTAACAGCGCACCGTATCGATCCAGGTTGGTCTGGCAATATAGTGCTTGAGTTTTATAACAGTGGTCGTTTACCACTGGCACTTAGACCCAATATGAAAATTGGGGCGCTGAATTTTGAAACTATGACAGGTGAAGCTGCCCGTCCATACAACAAAAGAGTGGATGCGAAGTATCAGCAACAGACAGGCGCTGTGGCAAGCCGTATTAGCCAGGACGACCAAAGTTAGTCTTTAACCTGACCCAGAAATGAAAAAGCCCATACAAAAGTGGTATGGGCTGAAGCAATAAAGCAAAAATGAAGCGGGGTAATTATGCAATATATCTGCATAGCTTCGCAACCCGGCTTTTTTAGATTTTTTCATTTTTTGTGCAATTAGTGTCGCATTAACTGAATAGTTAGTTAAAAAAACAGAGTTTATCCAACGATTTGCAGCGCTGGTTCAAAGTACAAGCCAAGATTTGATTGCTTACAGGAGTTTTCATGCAGCCCGCCAGTTTTCTTCGTCTCTTTAGTTTGGCCGCCATTTGGGGTTCTTCTTTTTTATTTATGCGTATCGCTGTTGGTAGCTTAGGGCCAGCTGCTTTAATGACGGGCAGGGTGTTGTTTGCTGCACTATTTTTGGGCCTGATGGGCTGGTTTTTGAAAAAACATCAGCTGGATTTAAAAAATAACTGGAAGCACTTTTTTATTCTTGGCTTTTTTAACTCTGCCTTACCGTTTTTGTTATTTGCTTATGCTGCTCAAACCTTAACGGCTTCGGTTTTATCTGTGCTTAATGCCACTGCTCCTATCTGGGGCGCTTTGATAGGTATAGTGGTTTTCCGGCAAGCTTTAACTTTGCGAATAGCGATTGGTCTGGTGCTGGGGATCAGTGGTGTGGCCATCTTGGTGGGTTTTGACCCTGTTGTGCTGGAACCTGGTGCTTTAGTGGCTGTATTTTGTGCCGCTGGCGCTGCCTTTTGTTATGGCATAGCGACCCATTACACTCGTCTTGCGAAAACTGTCGCTCCTTATACCAACGCCCACGGTAGTATGTGGACATCAGCTTTGATGCTGGCTCCTGTCATGTTGTTATTCCCCATACAAGCCGATATCAGTTTGAATGTTGCAGCTGCTGTATTAGCCCTTGGGGTCATTTGTACTGGTGTGGCTTATTTATTATATTTCCGCTTAGTGCAGGACGAAGGCGCCACTCCGGCCTTAACAGTCACCTTCTTAATTCCGGTGTTTGGTGTGTTCTGGGGCCATGTGTTTTTAAACGAAGCTTTAGGTTGGCATACTTTTGTTGGGGTAGCAGTGGTGATCACCGGCACCTCGCTGGTGACAGGGTTTAAACCTTCGTCGCTTTTTAAAGTCAAAGCCTAAGAGATACCTGAGTATTCAGAAGCTGTTCAGGCTGTGCTTGTTATAACTTCATACAAGCTGGTGATAAATGCATCAGTGTTACAAAGAATTTTGGAGTGTGGCGTCGGATCTCGCGACACTCTTCCCCATAGATCCGGGTTTTAGCGGCCACAACTGTGGCAGGAGCTTACAATGCGTGCCCTGATGAAATGCTTACCTTTGCTTTCAGTGGCTTTATTCCCAGCCTTGTTGGTTGCCCCAGTGGCAGCACAACAGACCGCCAGTGCCGGTAGCACTGTGCAAAGTTTTAGTCAGGCTGAGCTGGACGCTATGCTTGCTCCTATTGCTTTGTACCCGGATACGGTGTTGTCGCATGTGCTTATTGCATCCACTTATCCGCTGGAAATTATCAAAGCCAATCGTTGGGTGGAAGAACATCCTCGTTACAGTGCTGAAGAAGCGCTGGAACAAGTGGAAGATGAAGATTGGGATCCAAGTGTAAAAGCTTTGGTGCCTTTCCCACAATTGCTGGAACGCATGAGTGATGATATCGACTGGACACAGCGTTTAGGTGACGCGTTTTTAGGTCAGGAAGCACAAGTCATGACCAGTATTCAGACCTTGCGTAACAAAGCTTATGCTTCTGGTAATCTGGATAAACAAGAACATATTAAAGTGGTAAGGCAAGAAAAAACCATCATCATAGAACCTGCCTCTCCGCAGGTGGTTTATATCCCTTATTACGATCCACAAGTGGTGTATGGTCCATGGTGGTGGCATAGCTATCCGCCAGTCTATTGGCATGTGCCTGTGGGTTATGCTGTGCATCGTGGTTTTTCCTGGGGCGTTGGTATTCAGATTGCGCCGGGATTCTATTTCAGCAGCTTTCACTGGCCGCGCCGTCAGATTGTGGTGATCGATCACCATCATCATTGGCGTGACCCGTATTACTATCGCAGCCATCAGATAGTACATCATAAGAATTCACATCACTGGCGCCATAATCCACACCACAGACGTGGTGTGAGTTATCAGGCAGGGTATCAGCCAACCCGCGAGTTCAGTGGCAATCGCAGTTATCAGAACAGAGATCAACAACGTGAATGGGCTGCCCAAACCCGTGAAAACAAGGGTTATGCACCGGACCGCAAGTTTAATAGTGAAAAGGCCCAACGTTTTGACGAAAAAGAACGTCAGTTCGACCGTAATAAAAAAGGTGATGATCTTATTCGCCGAGCCAAAGAAGAAGGCCCGCGAGCTCAGGTCGAGCCAACAAATTCTCGTGACTTCAAGGACAGACAGCAGGTATTGCGTCAGGAGTTGAAAAATAACAATCGTCAAGATCCGGGGGTGGACCGTGCTGTAAAGCAACCTCGACCAGACGTAGTTCGCCCGGAACGTTCTTACCAAACGCAAAGGACGGAGCAAACTAAATTTGAACGTCCTGTGCAACAGCCAAGAGTTGAGGCGGTAAGGCCTGAGCGTAATTACCAGACTCCTCGTGTTGAACAGCCGCGCCCGGAACGCAGCTACCAACAACCCCGTGTTGAGCAGCCGCGTGTAGAACGCAGCTATCAGCAGCCGAGGGTTGAACAGCCAAGGGTAGAACGTAGCTATCAACAACCACGAGTGCAACAGCCGCGGATGGAGCAGCCAAGAGCGCAAAGCAGAGAAATGCGCAGCTCAGAAGGGCGCAGACAAATCGAATAACAGCTATAACTGAATGAACAAAGGCAGCTGCGGCTGCCTTTTGTATAATCCACAAAAATAACAAGGACAGTCGTATGAATGTCATCGCAAAACGTGTTTTTACCACTACTGCTCTGATGATGTTGAGCTTAAGTTCATGGGTCGTCTCTGCCCAATCCCCGCTGTTAAAAGAGCAAATTGAAACCATAGTGATGGGTAAACAAGCCACTGTGGGTGTTGCTGTATGGGGGCCTGATGATCTGGAGCCTTTGCTGGTGAATCCTTTTGAGAAATTCCCGATGCAAAGTGTATTTAAGCTGCATTTAGCCATGTTGGTTTTACATCAGGTCGATCAGGGTAAACTGGATTTAAATCAATCGGTCGCGGTAAAACGCTCCGAAGTATTACAAAACACCTGGTCGCCAATGATGAAAGATCATCAGGGCGATGAATTTACTGTTGCAGTACAGCAGTTACTGCAGTATTCGGTGTCACACAGCGACAATGTGGCCTGTGATTTATTGTTCGAACTGGTTGGAGGGCCTGCAGCTCTGCATACTTACATTCAGTCTTTAGGTATTAATGAAACTGAAGTTGTGGCAAATGAAGCACAAATGCATGCCGATGATCAGGTGCAGTATAAAAACTGGACTTCGATGAAAGCAGTAGCTCAACTTTTGCAAAAGTTTGAACAAAAAAAGCAGTTATCTGAAACCTCCCAGGCTTTATTGTGGAAGTGGATGGTGGAAACCACCACAGGACCACAGCGGTTAAAAGGCTTGTTACCTGCGGGCACTATAGTGGCGCATAAAACCGGTACTTCGGGCGTCAGAGCAGGAAAAACTGCGGCGACTAATGATATAGGCGTCATTATGTTGCCTGATGGACGGCCTTTATTGGTGGCGGTATTTGTCAAGGATTCGGCTGAATCAGAACGAACCAATGAAGCCATTATCGCGCAAGTCGCTCAGGCTGCTTATCAGTTTGAGCTGAAAAAACTCTCAGCAGTTAGTCCGGATTAAACAACATGCAGGGCTATCTAAGCGACTTATTAAGGTTGTACACTGAACTCATGATCTGTAAATGGAGTAGGTTATGCAGTTACTAGGTTCAGTGGCTTCCCCTTTTGTGCGTCGTTTACGTTTAGTTCTGGCGGGTCAGGCGTATCAGTTTGTTGCATTAAATATTTTTGAGTCGCAAGGCCGCTCTGTGCTGGTAAAACACAATCCAGCGCGTAAAGTGCCGGTGTTAGTGGACGAGGAGCAGGTGATTTTTGATTCAGGAGTCATTTACCGTTACCTGGCACAGAAGTTAAATTTAAAACCATTGAGCTGGGATCAGGAAAATTGCCTGACCACTATCAATGCCTGTACAGATTCGCTGGTTGAGCTGTTGCTATGTAAACGCTCTGGTTTTGAAGTCACAGAGGATAAGTTGTTTTTTAACCTGCAGCATGAGCGTATACAGGCAACGCTGGAAGCGCTGGAGCAACAAATCAGGGCAGGGCATTTTGGACGCTGGGATTATCTGAGTATTAGCTTATTTACGCTTATCGACTGGGTGCTGTTCCGTGATTTAGTCGATTTAAAACCTTTTCCGGTCTTACTGCAGTTTAGACATGAGCATTTAAACCAGCCGATGGTGGCTGAAACTGATCCTCGTTTGAGCTAAAAACAAAAGGGCAGAGCTTAAGCTCTGCCCTTTTTAATTTTATTCCACACCAATGAAACCACCGGTTTGATGCGCCCATAACTGAGCGTAAATGCCACCTTTGGCAATTAGTTCCTGATGGCTACCTTGCTCAACTATACGACCCTGGTCCAGCACTATGAGCCTGTCCATTGCAGCTATAGTAGACAAACGGTGTGCGATAGCGATCACTGTTTTACCTATCATCAGCTGAGTCAGACTGTGCTGAATAGCGGCCTCTACTTCTGAATCCAATGCTGAGGTTGCTTCATCCAGAATAAGGATAGGGGCGTTTTTCAAAAGTACCCTTGCTATCGCAATACGCTGACGCTGACCACCTGAAAGTTTTACACCCCGTTCGCCGACCTGAGCGTCATAACCGCTATTGCCTTTAGGATCCGTCAGTTCCTGAATAAAGGCATCGGCTTCTGCCAAGCGAGCTGCTTCAAACATTTCTGCTTCAGTAGCACCGGGACGGCCATACAAAATATTCTCCCGCACTGTACGGTGCAGCAAAGAGGTATCCTGCGTCACCATAGCGATATGAGCGCGTAAGCTTTCCTGTGATACAGTTTTGATGTCCTGACCATCTATTAAAATCTGGCCGGAATTGACGTCATAAAAACGCAACAACAAGTTCACCAGCGTTGATTTACCTGCACCAGAGCGACCTACTAAACCTACTTTTTCACCTGGTTTAATCGACAATTCCAGACCGTCAATCACAGGGCCATGTTCACCAGCCACTTTGCCGTAGTTAAAGTTCAGCTGCTTAAATTCAATCTGACCTTGTGACACTTCAATAGGTTTAGCATCGGTTTTATCGACGATTTGATGCGGCTGAGACAAGGTAGCAATACCGTCTGCCACTGTACCGATGTTTTCAAACAACGCACTGACTTCCCACATGATCCACTGCGACATACCGTTTAAACGCAAAGCCAGACTGACGGCTATGGCAATAGAACCTACAGTGACTGCATTGACGGACCATAACCATATCGCCAGAGTGGCAATAGAGAACACCAACAGATAGTTCAGCCCTTGCACACAAATATTCAACCAGGTGGCGAGACGCATTTGTTTGTACACAGGCACCAGAAACAGCTGCATGCTGTCGCGCGCATAATCAGACTCACGGGCTGTGTGTGAGAACAGTTTAATGGTGCTGATATTGGTGTAGCTGTCGACAATACGGCCTGTCATTTCTGAACGGGCGTCGGCCTGCTCAGTAGCAACCTGTTTCAGCCGTGGCACAAAATAGAACTGCAAGCCAGTGTAGATCACTAACCATGCAATCATCGGCAGTACTAAACGCCAGTCGGCATCGGCTATCAGATACAACATAGAGCCAAAATACACCACCACATACACCATCACATCCAACAGCTTGGTGGCGGTTTCGCGCACAGCCAATGCCGTTTGCATTACCTTGGTGGCGATACGGCCTGCGAACTCATTCTGATAAAAGCCAAGGCTTTGTTTTAATAAATAACGGTGCGCTAACCAGCGGATCGACATAGGGTAGTTACCCAATATCGTCTGGTGGATCAGTGCAGAGTGGAAAAACACTAACGCAGGTAAAACCACCAACATCACTACAGCCATGGTGATCAAGGTATCCTGCTCTTCCTGCCAGAAGGTTTCAGGGTTTTTATTCACCAGCCAATCTACCAGTTGGCCCATATAACCGAATAAAGACACTTCCAGTGCTGCCAGCAGTGCTGTTGCGATGGACATCAGGATCAGCGGTAGCACCATACCTTTGCTGTAGTGCAAACAAAATGCAAATAAGCCTTGAGGCGGCTGAGTTGGCTCGTCATCAGGGAAAGGTTTGGTTAATCGTTCAAAAAAGCCCAGCATAAAATTCCTCAGAGGCGACGAAAAAGGCGCTTATTGTACGTCAAAGTTTAAAAAACAGATGTAACTATTTGATGAACGGCTGTTTTACAGCGATCACTTTATTTGATGTGCAGTGGTGTTATATCAGCAGAATTACCCAATTAAACGGCAGATTGTTGAAAATAAATACAAAAAAATATGAAAAAACCAAAAGAGTTGATATCACGATAACTCAGCAGCTTAGATTTTTATGAAAACCCAAAATGGGTAATTATCGAAAAATCTATAACTTAGCTGCACTTTGGCTAGCTTGCAAAGCCTCTGATGCTTTCTACACTGAACATACAGAGTACCCCTAATAAGGGTGTTGTCTCGTCTTACAGGAGTGTTGAAATGGATGCCAAAGAAATACTGCTACATATAAAACAAGCCGAATTGCAATCTGAGTTAATTGTTGAAGCTGGTCAGGAACTGGACAGAGCCATTAAACAATTGCAGGACTGGTCTGAAGACTGGGATTGTCAGCGCCGCGCTTGTGAAGATATGTACGACGCCGTGCATTTAATTCTGATCCATACCTATCAATTATCCCGGATATTCTGGCCTGCCAAATGCTGCGGAGAGCAGGGGCTGGACATCTGCCACAGAGCTATGGCGCTGCGCAGTGAAATCAACCTGCCAGATCTCAATCATCCGCTACGCAATGAAGCCTTGTGGCGCCATGCTGATGAGTTGGATCATTCAGTACGGGACAACAGCGCAATGCGCCGTTACAACGCCCACCACTTAACCAGTTTTAATCAGGTCATCACCTGGATGGATAACGAAGCTATGTTTTGCTGGCTTGAACCCGCCAGTAAAACCTTCGTGTTCCACACCGAAGAGTTTGCTCTGGCTGAGCTAATAGAGGTTGTGCATCAGGTTCAACAGGAGATCCAGCATTACCTAAAAAAGCAGCATCAGCCAAACTTAAGTCTGGCCAAACCTGCGTTTTATCAGTTTGAAAAGCAATGGGCTAACTGAATGGGGCGGCCGCTAAAAGGCCGCTATTTAGTCAGCCTGATAAAGCCATAACTTTGAATATCCTGCACCTTATTCTGCTGCAAGCTTTCAGCGACTTCTGCCTGAAAATCTTCTACATACAGATGCAAGTCATCCTGAAATTGTTCGTCTAGTTTATTGCGTTCTTCAGCTTCGCTGGTTCTTTGCACATCAAAGGCCTGCATACAAAGTTTGTGCGCTCTTTGTTCCATTTGCTGTGAAACCCTTTGCTCTATTTCCTTGACTGTTAAATGGCGGCAGGTCTTTTTATACCAAAACAGACCACTCAGCAGCAGTACAGCCATCACAAGCAGTGATAAAAACTCAATCATAAGACAACTCCTTTTCTGAGCGTTTGTATGTCCTTAACAAACCAGAATATGGCGAATGGCACTACTGAAATGTTAATAGAAACAATAATGTATTTGTATATTTCAGATAACAAATTTGTATCAAAAACCATTCTGTCGGCATATCGCATAAACTGCAAAGCACACAAGCTTAATAGACAGACCATAATATAGCGGGTCAGTTTACTGGCTGGAATGTCGTGTACTACGTGTATTTTGTAAATACACCAAACACACGATACATCGACTGCACTCCATGTGATATACCAAAAAGATGGTCCTGTATCTTCATAAACTGTAGCCAGATCCATCACAAAGGGCTGGGCTTTATCCATAACCAGATTGCCTATAACCCATACGGTTAAGGCTATTCTGGAAGACATGTCTAGCTTATAAACCACAGATATAATCAGCAACAAAAAACAAAGCAGCCACAATACATGGTCAATTTTGTAGGCGAAATCGCCCATTTTTATTGAACCTTGTCTTTATCTTTAATTGGTGGTTCGTTACCAGAACCATTACCTAAAGTCTCTAAATCAGCAGCAAACTTAGCTTTTGCTTCAGCAGATAAGGTCACAGTATCTGCAGTAGAAGGGGCTATTGTAGTAGTGGTTTTAGCCTGAGCCGCAGGAGCTGTAGTCTGTGCTGTTGATGTAGCAGCTGTGCTTGGGGTGTTTAAATTGATTTGCATAACTGTTCCTTATTGTTGTCACTAAATCAGAAAACCACTGTACATGAACTGTTTATAAAAAATCCAATAATTTTTACAACTAAATAGATTTTAAGGAGAAAGCTAAGTATTGAATTTAATCAAATTTCAGGCATAAAAAAACCTGCTGTAAAAGCAGGTCAATTTAATGGTCGGTACGAGAGGATTTGAACCTCCGACCCCTTCACCCCCAGCGAAGTGCGCTACCAAGCTGCGCTACGTACCGACGTTGGGCCTTATACTACTGCTTTAACTCATAAATGCAATGCCCCAAGGTTTGACTGCGTTTTTTTTGTTCGCTTTTCAGAACCTTAGATTAATTCCCGACCGCAAGCTCCACCCAATGCTGATAGACAGGAATGGCCAGCAGCACGTTCACCGGGAAAGTGATGCCTAAAGATGCGAGCATCGCTAAGCCTATATTGGCGTCCGGGATACTGGCGCGCACTGCAGCTGGTGCTGCTATATAAGAGGCACTGGCGGCTAAAGTGGTCAGCACCAATAAAGAACCTTGGGGTAAATCCAGTACTAAACCAAAAGCCAAACCTAAAGCACCTAAAGCAAATGGGGCTAAGGCTGCAAATAGCATTAAACGCCAATGTTGCAGTGGTAATGGATTACAGACTTTGGCGGTGCACAGGCCCATTTCCAGTAAAAACAGCGCCAGCATGGTTTTAAAGCCGCCAATAAGGGCAGGAGCTATAGGCTCTAAACCTTCGGGTCCATACAGATAACCAATCAATACACCGCCACCAAGCAGTAACACACCGCGGCTGGTTAAGGCTTCACGCCAGATATGGGCTTGATTACCCTGACCTTTAGTTGCTCCATAAATACCCAACATAATGACTATGGCGGGTAGTTCCAGCATCACCAAATAAAGGGTGGTTTCAGGCAATAAAGGCAAGCCAGATTTTTCAGCCAATGCGACAACCACAGCAAAAGTACCGGCACTGACAGAGCCATAGTGGGCGGCGATACTGACCGAATCTGAGTTGGTCAGTTTGACCAGGTAACGTAAAACCGGGTAAGACAGCAGTGGAATAATCAAACCTAAAGCCGCTACGGCTAATAGATCCGGCACCATACCGCTATGAGCCTGACCATGCAGCGCCATACCGCCTTTCAGGCCGAGCACCAGCATCAATAGGATAGATAAGGTTTCATAAATAGACTGAGGGACTTTTAAATCTGATTTTAACAAACCCGCGATAAGGCCAAAGGCAAAAAACGCGATCACAATATCAGGCATGACTCAACTCCGTAGCTGTTATTGGCTGGCGATTGTGCCTGCCTTTGGGTATATTGGATAATTAATTGTTTGCCACTTTAATATTGACGATTATCTATGGGGTGGTTAAAAGCGCAGGCAACAACTGGTTTTGGAGTGTTCTGTGGATGTACGACATTTAAGTTTCAGGTTATTGCAGGTTTATGTGCAGGTAGTGCGGCTGGCGTCCGTATCCGCTGCAGCACGGCTATTGCATTTAACTCAGCCGACTGTGTCCTTACAGCTTAAAAAGCTGGCTGATGAAGTAGGGCAGCCCTTGCTGGAATACCGCGAAGGTAAGGTGCATACCACTTACATTGGTGATGCGTTATTTCAGGCAGCTTCCGATGTGCTGAGTCGTTTTGATGATTTCTCTTCGTTATTGGAAGAGGCCAAAGGCGGGCGCAGCGGCACTTTAAGTTTAGGTATAGTCACCACAGCCAAATATGTAATGCCGACTATTTTGGGGGCTTTTGACAAAGCCAATCCGAAAATTGCAGTGACATTAAATGTAGGCAACAGGGCTCATATTCTGAACCGCTTTGGTCATCAGGATGATGATTTGTATTTATTCAGTCAGCCGCCCAGCGGCGAGCTGGTGCAGGCTTGTCGTATTATCAAAAACCCGCTGCAACTGATAGCTCCTGCTGATCACTGGGCATCGCGTTATTGTGCAGAGGGCGGTGAGCTTGATTTTTCAGAGTTAAAAAACGAGCGCTTTTTAATGCGTGAACCAGGTTCTGCTACCCGTATGCAGTTTGAATCCTGGTTGAGCAGTCAGGGGGTTGATCTTTCAAAGACAATGCAAATTGAAAGCAACGAAGCCATACGTTTAAGTGTCGCTAGTGGCTTGGGGCTGGCGGTGTTATCAACCTATACCTTAGGTCAAAGCACTGAGCAATTTAGCGTATTAAAAGTGAAAGGCTTCCCGCTGAATAGCCATTGGTATCTGGTGGCGCGCAAAGACAAAAGATTAAGCGCTTCAGCACGTCGGCTGATCCAATTTATCGCAGAGCATCTGACCGACTGTATTGAAGAGCGCTGGGTGGTGGAAGATATACAACAATTGCCTTCACATTTCTTTTTGCCAACTGAATAAATCAGGTCAGAGAGCACTGAAGCATCTGGCCTGATTTGATGGCACCATAGATCACTTAATGGATAACTTATTGCAGCCTGCGACCAAAACTGACGGAGTAAGCTACAGGGCGGGTTTGTAGCACGGGATCGGCTGTCGCTGTAATGCCTTTGGTCAGCAGCAACGGATTAAACATTTGTTTATCCCAGGCTGCGGTGTCTGCTGGCAAAGCATCCAGTTTAATGGTGCCGAGTTCAATCAGGCGTCTGTCGTCAGGCCAGGTTTTGCTACCATCAAGCAAAGGATCACCATCATTGGGTAATTGTGCCTGCAGGCTAAATTCTACCGGCGTTTTTACTACCCTTTGTTTGATCTCTTCCATCAGGAAATCCGGTGCCATTTTTTTTGCAGCCTCATCGGTCAAAAAGTTGGCTCCGGCTTTTGGCACTATGCGGTAGCGAAAATGCTGTTGTGCGCCTTTGTCATTTTCAAAAATAAAGCTGTTGACACCAAAAAACGACTGATTGGCGAAACTGGCAGGCATAGGTTTTGGTGTTTTTACAAAAGTCAGAGCCGCTGGGTGGCTTTGTAAAAATTGCTCCAGTTTAGTGGGCTTATTGGTGTCTGTTGCATTGGTTTTAATGGCGGTTAACAGCTCCAGAAATTCTTCAGGCGTTGCAACAGGAAAGCCGTTGTAGGAAATACTGACAATGTCGGTTGAGCTTTGATCCGGTAAGGTAAAGCGTATGGCCATACCATTAGGTCTGGCATGAGGATCGGCGTCCGGTAAATTAGGTACTCCAGTGGCGTTGGAAAAGCGCACTGTCACAGGCACGGTCTGACTAAAATGAGCGGCTGTACTGTAATTTTTTGCATCCGCAGATGGAGTAAAGTGACCTGTCACAATAGCGCCCTTGGCATGATTGGAACGAAAGCCTTTATGTGGGCCCTGAGCCAACTCTGTCAGTGTATCTACCAATTTTACTGCGACATTGCCGTTGTCTTGAGCTTGTACTTGCATACAGCTAAAAGCAATCAGGCTTAGAGTTCCCGTTATTAAACCTTTAGTCATGACCTTAACCTTTTAAGTAAAACGAACCTGCCGCGGTCTTTGCTCTCTGCAAGCATTAGTAAGGCCTGGCTGTTGGCTCTGCTGCTGATAATGAGTGGTTGAGGAAACTCATTCAAACAGCACTGCCGCTGCCTTAAACTACAACGACTGTTGAACCACAATGAATTTCGGTTTCAGTATGGTCAGAATTTTTCAGCCTTGCCATTTTCTGATTGCGCCGTTTTACAAGCCGCTGCATTATGCAGGTTCCTGATTTCGATGGATGTCTGTATGTCTTTATGGATCCCTTTTACATTGCTGGCAGCGTTTATGCAGGCAATGCGCAATGCGTTACAAAAACAACTGAGTAAAGATGTGCCTGTGATGGGCGTGACTTTAGCCCGCTTTATTTACGCCGGTCCTTTAGCGCTGTTGTATTTAGTCGGGCTTTACCAATGGCAGGATTATGCCATTCCGCATTTTAGCTTCTGGTTTGTGTTTTACGTGCTAGCCGCTTCTGCGATGCAAATTCTGGCAACTGCTTTGATGGTGGTGTTGTTCCGGCTAAAAAACTATGCGATAGGGGTGGGTCTTGCTAAAAGCGAGGCTATTTTGGCTGCTATTGTCGGTGTGATGTTTTTTGGTACTTACATCAGCCCTTTAGGCTGGGTTGGGGTCTTTATTGGTGGTGTCGCTGTATTTTTGTTAACAGGAGCCACCAGTATTCAATCTTTATCAGCCAAAACTCTGGCCTTAGGTTTAGGTAGTGGTTTAGCTTTTGCGCTGACATCTTTATGGGTCCGTGAGGCCAGCCTGACCCTGGGCTTGCCGTTTTTACCCGCAGCGGCCTGGGTACTGTTTTTTGTGATCACCACCCAAACCTTTGTTTTGCTGGTTTATCTGGCGCTGAACGACAAAACGACCTTAGTGAAGTTATGGCAAAGGCCACAGCTGACCTTAGCCACCAGTTTTACCAGTTGTCTCGGCTCTTTGGGCTGGTTTACTGCTATGAGTTTGCAGGCTGTGGCTTATGTCAAAACGCTGGGGCAGGTGGAAGTGTTATTTACGCTGCTGATTTCTGTGCTGGTGTTAAAAGAAAAACTCAAACGTCAGGACTTGTTGGGGCTAGCTTTGATTGTATTAGCTGCGGTGTTGGTGATGTGGGCCTGATTTTTGCTGAACAAATAAAGTAAATATTATGTTTTATATTTAAGCAATTTGTCATAAATCTAAGTTAATCTTGTAGTGCTTTGACGGAGAAGCAAAGCAATTCTGGGGGCAGGATGCAGATCCTCAAACAATAACAAGAACTTACAGGATTTATAATGAAACAGATCACAACCTTATCACTGCTTACTGCAGCCTTATACAGCGGTGCCAGCTTTGCCAATCTGCTGATCACTGAAGTGTTGTATGACGCTCCAACTAATGACAACACTGAAGAGTTTGTCGAACTTTATAACAACAGCTGCACTGCCATTAATCTGCAAGGCTATAACCTGCAGGATAACGGCGGCAGCTTTAATTTGTCTGGCACAGTGGCGCCACGCAGCTATTTTCTGGTGGCAAAAAACAGTGCAGCCATGCAAAGCCTGTATGGCAAAACACCAGAGCTAGCTGGTTTATCCCTGGCTTTTGGTAACAGTGGCGATTACGTCAAATTAAGAAATGGCAGCACAGAAGTTGATGCGGTGGGCTGGGAAAATGGCTTGTCCGGTTGGTCCATCAATGCTGTTGATAAATCCATTAGCCGCAATAAAACCACAGATAATAATCTGGCCTCAGATTGGGTGGTGTCTGCCAATTCAGGTAATCCTGGCACCGGCGTATTTACTGCAACCTGCAGTGGCGGTGGCGATACAGGAGGTGGCACTCCACCTGTTGTCAATTTACCCACTTATTACGCAGCCGCAGTGGGCAAATCTGGCAGCGAACTCAAAGCTGCGCTGAACAGCATTTTACGGGGTCACGTCCGCTTAACTTACAGTCAGGTGTGGGATGCGCTTTCCTATACAGATGAAGACCCAAATAATACCAATAATGTGATCCTGCTTTATGCTGGTCGCTCTGAAGCAAAAACCTTCCGCGCCGGCCAAACCAATTCATTGGATGCCTGGAATCGTGAGCATGTCTGGGCCAAAAGCCATGGTTTCCCCAGTGAAAGCCAATACGCTTACACCGATATCCATCATTTGCGACCTGCCGATGTGTCTATTAACTCCAGTCGCGGCAACAAAGACTTTGATCTAGGCGGCACAGCTTTGACTGAAGCGCCGGAAAACAAAACTGACAGCGACAGCTTTGAGCCACGTAATGCCGTCAAAGGTGATGTCGCGCGTATGATGTTTTATATGGATGTGCGCTACGAAGGGGGCGATGAAACCAGCACGCCAAACCTGATTTTACGTAACTTTGCACCTACCGGCAGTTCAGCGCCTGAAATGGGCAAATTGTGTGTATTGTTGCAATGGCATATACAAGATCCGGTGGATAGTTTTGAGTCCCGTCGTAATAACCGCATTTACGAGTGGCAACAAAACCGCAATCCTTTTATCGACAACCCACAATGGGCGCAGTCGATTTATGGAGCCAGCTGCGGTTTGTAGTATCTGAGAGTAGTTCGAATGCCAGGCTGCTTTTTCAAATGAAAAGCAGCTTGGAGTGTTTCAGGCCACAAGCTAGAATAGGGCAACTTAAAAAAGCGTTTAAGCGCTAGCCTATGGAGCATCTATGAAGCCTGAAGAGTTGTTGCAGCAATTGCAGCACCACCCTGATTTTTTAAAGCTCACCTTAGCCCATGCTGATTTTTTACCCTTTGCCAGCTATCAACTTGAAAACGGCACACAAATTCAGATTTGGGATACAGGTGTGATCTATTGCCAGCCTAAGCAGTTTGGCCAGCAGGATATAGTGCTTTCAAGTGGTGTACATGGTAATGAAACTGCGCCAGTTGAGCTTTGTTCCGAGCTGTTAAATGACGTATTAGCCGAAAAGTTACTACTGAAAGAGCGGGTGCTGTTTTTATTTGGTAATCCACCGGCTATCAATGCTGGAGTGCGGGAAATTCAGGATAACCTCAATCGCTTATTCTCTGGCCATCACAGTAAAGAGCCTGGTGTACAAAGCGCTGAGCGCGAGCGGGCGAAAAAGTTAGAAACCTATGTGCTGAAATTTTTCGACGAAGCGCCGCAAGATTTACGTGAGCGTAAACTTTATGATCTGCACACTGCTATTCGCGGT
Organism: Rheinheimera sp. MM224; assembly: GCF_947090785.1. NCBI lineage: Bacteria > Pseudomonadati > Pseudomonadota > Gammaproteobacteria > Chromatiales > Chromatiaceae > Rheinheimera > Rheinheimera sp. MM224. The sequence continues at coordinate 2,514,352 of NZ_OX352320.1, read as the reverse complement.
TCTCGTTTTGAGAAATTTGCTGTGTATCCATTTCTACATGGTGAAAACTGGAGCAAAGCCCAATTTGAGTTTTTGAAGGCCTGCGGTGCTAATACAGTGCTTCTGATGCAAACTCCCGCCAGTACTTTTAGTTATTTTGCCGCCCAAAGCTGCAAGGCGCATGGTTTTACCATTGAGCTGGGGAAAGTCCGGCCTTTTGGTCAAAACGATATGAGCCGTTTTACTCAGGCTGCATCGGCGCTCAGGGCTTTAATTTCAGGCGGCGATCTTCATACCACAGAGTTTAATGAAGCCGATTTTAACCTCTATGAAGTGCGCCGTTCTATCAATAAAACCACAGAAGCTTTCAAGTTGCATTTTGCCGACACTATTGAAAACTTCACTACTTTTGATGTCGGTACTCTTCTTGCGAGTGACGAGGGCGTTGAGTACAAAGTGGAAGTGGAAGGTGAAGCTATTATTTTCCCTAACCCTAAAGTGGCTATTGGTCAGCGCGCAATGCTGATGGTAAAACCTGTTTCAGTGGCTGGAAAAGTGAGTTAAGCCACTGGCGAATGCTTTGGCAGAGTACAAAAACTCTGACAGCTGGCCACACTTTAGTGCATGGACCAGCTGTTTTTATTTGTGCCTCTGGTTGCAATGCAGTTTACGTAAAGGTAAAGTTGCGGCCGAAAAATAGAAGAAAATAGCCATACTGAATAAAACACGTAAAACAAAAATAATGGTCAGGGCAAACGGGGAAACGCAATTCATTTACCAAGAGTGGTCACCAAGCCACCGTATTGCGCCGATGTTTGTCACAGTCTGACGGATACAACCAAAAGAGACACCTATGACTAACCCCAATAACGCAACCATCTCTACAGTGCACACAGCTGAGTTTACCAGCGGTCACGCGTTACAAATTCCTACACTGCGCATCCTGCAGGATGACGGTTCTATTTACCCTGGTGCTGAAGTACCACAACTCGACCAAGCCACAGCCCTTAAAATGTACGACAGCATGCAGTTTATCCGCATACTGGACGAACGTATGCTGGCCGCTCAACGTCAGGGTCGTATCAGTTTTTATATGCAGTGTTTAGGCGAAGAAGCCGCCACTGTCGGCAGTGCTGCTGCACTGGATGATAAAGACATGATTATGGCGCAGTACCGTGAACAAGGCGCTTTGCGTTATCGTGGTTTTAGTCTGGAACAGTTTATGAATCAGCTGTTTTCCAACGAAAAAGATTTAGGTAAAGGCCGCCAGATGCCAGTGCATTACGGCAGCAGAAACATTTATTACATGACAATTTCATCACCGCTGGGCACGCAAATTCCTCAGGCCAGTGGTTACGCTTATGCGCAAAAGTTACGCGGACTGAAAAACACCACCATTTGTTATTTTGGTGAAGGTGCAGCTTCTGAAGGTGACTTCCACGCCGGATTAAATATGGCCGCTGTACATAAAGCGCCAGTGATTTTCTTCTGCCGTAACAACGGTTATGCCATTTCAACGCCTGCCAACGAGCAGTTTAAAGGCGATGGTATTGCCTGTCGTGGTGTAGGTTACGGTATCAAAGCTATTCGTGTCGACGGTGCTGATATTCTGGCTGTGTACAAAGCCACTCAAATGGCTCGTGACTATGCTTTGGAACACGAAGAGCCGATTTTAATTGAATCTATCGCTTACCGTTTAGGTGCGCACTCGTCGTCTGATGACCCAAGTGGTTACCGCTCTAAAGAAGAAGAGGAGATGTGGCGTAAAAACGATCCGATTTCCCGTTTCCGTTTATGGCTGGTGAAACAAGGCTGGCTGGACGAAGAAGCTGATAAAGCTAAGTCCGACGCGCTGCGTCAGGAAATTCTGGATGCACTAAAAGTGGCAGAAAAAGTGGCCAAGCCTGGTATCGAACATCTGATGAGTGATGTGTACGAAACACCAATTCCGCTGTTAAACGAACAATTAGAAGAACTAAAAGCACATATCAGAAAGTACCCGGATGCTTATCCGGTGACGGCGGGGAGATTTGAATAATGGCTAAGATGAATATGTTACAGGCGATCAACAACGCCTTAGATTTAGCCATGGCCAAAGACGATGGTGTATTGTGTTTTGGTGAAGACGTCGGCCACTTTGGTGGCGTATTTCGCGCGACCAGCAAATTGCAGGAAAAATACGGTAAAGCCCGTTGTTTTAATACGCCTTTAACTGAACAGGGTATCGCTGGTTTTGCCAACGGTATGGCGGCTCAGGGTATGAAACCTGTGGCTGAAATTCAGTTTGCTGATTACATTTTTCCAGCCTTTGACCAAATTGTGAATGAAACGGCTAAGTTCCGTTACCGCTCAGGCAATGAGTTTAATGTTGGTGGTTTAGTATTCCGCACGCCATACGGTGGTGGTATTGCGGGTGGTCATTACCACAGCCAGTCACCTGAAGCTTATTTTGCTCATACACCAGGTTTAAAAATTGTCGTTCCACGCGATCCTGCTCAGGCCAAAGGCTTGTTATTAGCAGCTATTAACTGCCCGGATCCGGTGATTTTCTTTGAACCTAAGAAACTGTACCGCGCTTCTGTGGGCGAAGTATCAGAAGAGTATTACGAAATTCCATTAGGCAAAGCCGAAGTGCTGCAACAAGGCAAAGACGTCACCGTATTAGCCTGGGGTGCGCAGATGGAAATTATCCAAAAAGCTGTGGATATGGCACAAGCTGAAGGCATTTCCTGTGAAGTGATTGACCTTCGTAGCATTCAGCCTTGGGATGTCGACACTGTGGCTGAATCGGTAATGAAAACCGGCCGTTTAGTTATTAACCATGAAGCGCCATTGACGGGTGGTTTTGCAGCTGAGATTGCATCAACCATTCAGAAAAAATGCTTCCTGCATCTGGAAAGCCCGATTGAACGGGTTTGTGGTCTGGATATTCCATACCCGCTGGCACTGGAAAAAGAATATGTGCCCGATCATCTGAAAACTTACGAAGCGATAAAACGCTCGGTTAATTTCTAAGGATAGCCAGATGAAAAAAGATTTTATTCTGCCGGATATTGGCGAAGGCATAGTCGAGTGTGAAATCGTTGAATGGCTGGTGAAGGAAGGTGATCGTATCGCCGAAGATCAGCCTGTCTGTGACGTGATGACCGACAAAGCTTTAGTACAAATTCCAGCTGTGTACGATGGTGTGGTTACTAAACTCTATTATGCCAAAGGCGATATAGCCAAAGTGCATGCGCCTTTGTTTGAAATGGACACAGACGGTGTCGCTCCTGCGGCTACACCTGCTTCAGCTACGACGCAAACCGCTCCTGCCGCTGTTGCTACAGGCAAACAGCTGGAAGACTTTATTCTGCCTGATATAGGCGAAGGTATTGTTGAGTGTGAAATTGTCGAGTGGCTGATCAAAGAAGGTGATGTATTAGCCGAAGACCAGCCGGTCTGTGATGTGATGACCGACAAAGCTTTAGTGCAAATACCTGCCAAATATGCCGGCAAAGTAGTCAAGCTGCATTATGCCAAAGGTGAAATTGCTAAAGTACATAGCCCGCTGTTTCAACAGGAAATAGCCGGTGCTTCAACTGCTGCTCCGGCAGTTGTTGCAGCGCCAGTTGCTGCCCCGGTTTGTGCTGCGAAGGCAGCCTCTGTCGCCGCAGCTTCAACTGCAGCTCCAGCAGGCAATGGCAAAGCTTTAGCCAGCCCGGCCGTGCGTCGTTTAGCCCGTGAATTAAGCATCGACTTATCCTTAGTGCCAGGTTCTGGTGACAAAGGCCGGGTGTATAAAGACGATGTCAAAGCTTATGCAAATGGTGGTGCTACTTCTGCTGTAGCCAAAGTTGCCGCAACTCCAGTTAAAGCCGCAACGGCCACAGCTGTTGTGACTAGCACTGGCGGTAGTCGTGTTGAGCCTATCAAAGGCATTAAAGCGGCTATGGCGCGTCAGATGCAGGATTCGGTATCGACTATCCCGCACTTTACCTACTGTGAAGAAATTGATTTAACAGAGCTGATTGCTTTGCGCGGCCAGCTGAAAGATCAATATGCCAAGCAGGGTATTAAGCTGACTCTGATGCCGTTTTTTATGAAAGCCATGTCGCTGGCCATCAAGCAGTTCCCTATTATGAACAGTCAGGTCAACAGCGACTGTTCAGAACTGACGTATTTTGATGACCACAATATTGGTATAGCGGTCGACTCTAAAGTGGGTTTACTGGTGCCAAATATCAAAGGCTGTCAGAACAAGTCGATTGTACAAATTGCCCAAGAGCTGACGAAACTGACTGACGCCGCCCGTGAAGGCCGTGTTAGCCCGGCAGAGCTGAAAGGTGGCACTATCACTATTTCCAACATTGGCGCCATTGGCGGCACTGTGGCGACTCCTATTATCAATAAGCCGGAAGTGGCAATAGTAGCGCTGGGTAAAACTCAGTTGTTGCCACGTTTTAATGCCAAAGGTGAAGTGGAAGGCCGCTCTCTGATGCAAATCAGCTGGTCTGGTGATCACCGCGTCATAGACGGCGGCACCATAGCCCGTTTCACTAACTTGTGGAAAAGCTATCTGGAACAACCGTCATCCATGTTGTTGTCTATGGTCTAAGTCATTGACGAATAGCTGGTAATTGGCACCGTTCTTTGCTACAAAACCCGGATGATCGAAAGTAATCCGGGTTTTTCGTTTTAAGGGTATTTGTCTGAAACTATATGGATAAACATCAGCTTCGTAACTTCTATATCCCCGAAGAGCAGTCGGTTTACCTGCTAAACGCCAATGACGCTAAAAAGCTCAAAGACTGGGTGGCGCTTTGTATCTCTGAACTGGAGAAACTGGGTTATCGTCAAATTGAGCTGGTGGGCAAGGGCGCTTATGGTTTTGTCTTTGCCGGCCTTGATCAAAAGCAGCAGGATGTGGTGTTTAAATTCTCCCGCATTAATTTACCACCTCATATTCAGGAGCGTCTGGCTGACGAAGGTTATATGTTGTCACAGGCTGCGCATCCGAATGTGCCGCCGTTTTTTACTTATCAGTTGGTGAAAAAGCAGGGCATTTTAATGATGGGCCGCGCCAAAGGCGTGGATCTGGAGCAATACAGCCTGAAGCACGGTCGTGTGCCGGTGCGATTATTGCTGGATATCGCCACTCAGCTTGCGAGTTTATTACTGGCTTTGCGCCAACATAAAAAAGACGGCGAAACTGCACCTATAGTGCATGGCGATATAAAACCTTCAAATATTGTCTACGACGAGAGCACCAATCAAATCAGTCTGGTGGATTGGGGCTCTTCGGTGTTTGCCCAGCTCGACAGTGAAGGCCATTACATTGGCACTAACGTGATGCAGCTGATGTCATCGGATTTACAGACCTCCAATGCCCGTTTAGGGGATGTGTATTTTATTGGTCCAGAGCAGCGAACCGGTGCTTTATCCAGCCCTCGTTTTGATGAGCAGGGTGTCGCCAGTACTTTGTATGCTCTGGCGTCCGGCCAGTCTTGCCGTTTTGGCCGCAAGGCGATACCTGCACGAAGCCTGGGTTTGCCGATGGAGTTTGCCACTATGCTCGACAGCATGCTGGCGGATGATTTGTTGTTACGTCAGCAAGCCGGTGATTATTTCTTAAAAGCTATGCCGCGATTACATCATTTGGTGACACCTGATTTGCCATTGCTAAGCACAGAGTCGGTGTTACCGGTCTGGACCAGCACCAAAGCACAGGAGCTGGACACAGTGGTCTACTCATCGCGTAAATCCTTTTTACGTGAACACAGTGATGAAGAAGGTATCCAGTACATAGATGACGTGCAGTTAGAGCGTTATTACAAAAACTACCTCGAGGGCATGGGGGAAACCGAAAAAGCTTTTGTGGCTGCTGTTAGCCGTTTAGGTCGTTATCCTGTGGTCGGTGGTATTGCTATCCATTGGCAAAGTTCCGGGGTTTATATTGACTCCAGCCTCAATCTGTTTGACGAGCGTCTGCAAAAAGCCTTTGCTGTTGCTGTCAATAATGTAGTGCAGTTGGCGCGTTCTATCGCCAAAGTGGGGATTTTTAAAGCCTGTTTATTTGATGCCCGCCAGACCATTCACATAGCGCGCGACAGCACAGAACAGCCTTTTGTGGTGCCAGAAGGCACGGCGCTTAAATACGAGCTGGGCCAGAGCCAACTGGACGATAGCAGCGCTCAGCACAGTTATTTTGAAGATGGTAAAGACCCTGATGAGCAACTGGTGTTGCCGGATAGTATTATGGATGACCTGGCTGCACTTAATTTAATTCGCCACACCGGCTGTATTATTTTTGAAGTCACCCCTTTGTATATGAAAATACACAACTATTACCGTTTGCTTGAACCTGCAGCTGAAGCGAAATTTGCAGCTTTATTGCAGAGTATTCTGTCAAAAGTATCTTTAATCAGCGGTGAGGGTGTGGGCGGCTTTATGAAGTTACCGCACAAAGATACCCGGCATTTCAGCCACCAGAGCCAGCAGGAACTTTGTTATTATCCTGCCAATCCTATGAATTACCGTAAGAATTAGTTTCGGAGAAAAAAATGCGTGTTGTCCTGTTGTTGCTGTTTATCCTTGCTGCCAAAGTTCAGGCTGGTGATCCCCATAGTTTCAGCAACTTTGCGTTAGTCAGTCATCCACAGCTGACGTTGGATTTAACGGCCGATTTTGATAAAAAACAGCTTTCAGGTTTTGTCGAACTGCAACTGGACTGGCATCACCCTGATGTGCGCGAGCTTATTCTTGATAGCCGCGACCTGAGTATTGAAAAAGTCATGGGCCAATCCGCTGAAGGCCGATGGTTGAAGCTGAGCCACAGCTTTGGTGATAAGTCACCCAATCACGGCCAGGCGCTGCGCATTGAGTTTCCTGCGCAATTTCCTAAAGTGCGGATTTATTACCACACCAGCCCACAAGCTTCAGGGCTGCAATGGCTGACCAAAGAGCAAACCAGTGAAAAACAACAGCCTTTTATGTATAGCCAGTCGCAGTCTATTCATGCCCGTAGCTGGATCCCGCTGCAGGATACACCAGCAGTACGGCTGAATTATCAGGCCCGTATTCATACGCCCAAAGAATTGCTAGCGGTAATGGGGGCTGATAACAGTGCCAATACCGACAAAGACGGCGACTATTTTTTCCGTATGCCTCAGGCTATTCCGGCTTATCTGATAGCTCTTGCGATAGGGGACTTAGAATTTAAAGCCATGTCAGCGCGTACCGGAGTGTATGCTGAAAAAGTCTGGCTGGATAAAGCCGTGGCTGAGTTTTCTGATACAGAGCAGATGATGCAAGTGGCAAGCGCTATGTATGGCGAGTATCCATGGGGCCGTTATGACTTGTTGATATTACCGGCCAGTTTTCCTTTTGGTGGTATGGAAAACCCACGTTTGTCTTTTATTACACCCACTGTGATAGCAGGAGACAAAAGCCTGGTTAGTTTAATAGCTCATGAGCTGGCACATTCCTGGTCCGGCAATTTAGTCACCAATGGCAGCTGGCACGAGCTGTGGCTGAACGAAGGTTTCACCAATTATGTTGAAAACCGCATTATGGAGCAGGTGTATGGGCCAGAGCGTGCCTTGCTGGAGCGTCAGTTGTCCGTGCAGGACTTAGAAAATGATCTGGATCAGCTCGATGCCAAAGACACTTTATTGGTGACGGATTATACAGGCCGTGACCCGGATGACGCCTTCTCGCAGGTACCTTATGTCAAAGGCATGTTATTCCTGCAATTTTTAGAGCAACGTTTTGGTCGTGCTGTGTTTGATCCGTTCTTAAAAAACTATTTCCAGACTTTTGCTTTTCAAAGCATGGATACCGAAAAGTTTCTGCGTTATATGCGCAAAACCCTGCTGAACGACCCGGATATTGTTTCTATGGGCGAAGTACTGGAATGGCTGTATCAGCCTGGACTGGCCAGCACTTTTGTTGCGCCGCAATCAGATGCCTTTAAGCAGGTGGATCAACAACTGGCTTTATGGCAAAAAAGCGGCAAGCTGACGGATTTACAGACAAACAGCTGGAGTATTCACCATTGGTTACATTTTATCGGCCAATTGGCTGCTACTGTCGATACGGCCCAGCTCCAGCAGCTGGATCAAGGCTTTGGCTTGAGCCAGAGTCAAAATGCGGAAGTCGCAACAGCCTGGTTTAAGGTGGCGCTGGCAAAAAACTATACGCAAGCTCAACCTGCGCTGGAAAAGTTCTTAGTCAAGGTTGGACGGCGTAAGTTTGTGGTGCCTTTGTATCAGCAACTCAGCCAAAGCCCACAAACGCTTAGCTGGGCTAAAACTGTGTACCAGAAAGCCCGTGCTGGTTATCATCCTTTAACTCAGTCAGCTGTTGATAAGGTACTGAAGCTTAATTAATTTTTCAGTGGACGTTCAGCTAAGCAGGGTAGTCTGTGCTGAACGTATTTAACAGGATTTAAAAATGAAAACGAAATTAGTAGCTCTTCTGGTCTGTAGTATGAGTTTTGTCGCTTTAGCAGATACGCCAGCGGTAAAAACCGTTACTGTATCTGGTTCTGCTGTAATGCAAGCTAAACCGGATGCCGTGCGTTTAAGTATGCAAATTCAGCAGACCTCTGAGAAAGTCAGTGATGCTAAACAAAAAGTTGATGATCAGGTCGCTGCTTTAACCAAAGCCCTGCGTAAGCTGGGGGTGAAGGAAGAGCAACTGAATAATGCGCCTTTGCGTATTCAACCTGATTATCAGCATGACCCTGAGCGCAAATTACCACAACGTTATTTGGTTAGCCGCGACATCACTGTGTCTTTAGATGATTTATCGCTGTATAGCACAGTGCTGCAACAAGCTGCAGATTTAGGTGTAACTCAGATGAACCAGGCTGAGTTTTTAGTCAGCGAGTCCGATGAGTTGTATCAAAAAGCATTGCAACAAGCTTTTGCTCATGCCAAAACCAAGGCAGCTTTATTAGCAAAAGCCAATGGCTTAACCCTGGGTTCTGCGCAAAAAATCAATGAACAAGGTTATGCTCCTGCACCTGTGATGAAGATGGCTCGCGCTATGGCAGATGGTGCTGAAGTCAGCTTTGGTCAGACCGATATCAGAGCAGAAGTGTCAGTTGAGTTTGAAATGAACAGTCATTGATTGTTTATTGAACAAAAGTGACTAAATCTTTTTGTGGCAGAGGTTTAAATTTAGCGACAAAACAAGTAATGTAGGGGCCTTCGTAGTCATGGTAGAACCTATATTTCATGCGTGAGCAAAAATCAGAATTTTATCAGCTGCTGCAACAGCAAGCACAGTCTCTGATCGAAGACGAAACAGATCTGATTGCCAACATGGCAAATCTGAGTGCGTTGCTCTTTAATGAAATGCCTGATCTGAATTGGTCAGGCTTTTATATTTTAAGGGATGACGTTTTAGTTTTGGGACCATTTCAGGGGAAAGTTGCTTGTGTGCGCATTCCGGTAGGCAAAGGTGTCTGTGGTACAGCGGTGTCCAGTGGCGAAATCCAACTGGTAAAAGATGTCCATGAGTTTCCGGGCCATATTGCCTGTGATGCAGCCAGTAACTCAGAAATTGTGTTCCCCGTGCGTCATAACGGCAACATTATTGCTGTGTTGGATATTGATAGTCCAAGTCTGGCGCGTTTTGATCTGGATGACCAACAAGGTTTAGCTGGGCTGGTTCAGCTGTTTGAACAGCATCTGGCACGGACTTTATGAAAGATTTAGTCAATATTCAGGACTATTTATTCCAGGTTGCCGATGTAGGTGACTGGGAAGGTGAAGAAGAGATCGTCGCAGATCGAATCAACGCCATTTATCACGCAGTCTGGCGCCGTTTTCCGGATGATATTTTAGCAGCCGAAATTGACCATTTACTTATCGCTATATGGAACGAACTACGAGGTAGTTTAGTTTTGTTAGAAGCAGATGAGGATGAACTGGTCGACTGGGCTATCTGTTACGTTAATAACCAATTAGAAGAAGGCATTAAGTTAGTCGATGCCGCTGATGAAGAAGAGTAATTTTGCATGACAACCCCAACTGAACAAATCCAAGCTCAACCTGCAGGCAAAGATGTGAAACAAATCCTCGCCGAACTTAGCGAAAAGTTTCCTCTGTGTTTTAGCCAAAGCGGTGAAGCTAAACCTCTGAAAATAGGTATTTTTCAGGACTTAGCGCAGCGGTTGTCTGAAGAAGATGGCATCAGCAAAACGCAAATTCGTCATGCTTTACGTCTGTATACCTCCAGCTGGCGTTATCTGGCCGGTGTCAAAGTGGGTGTTGCCCGCGTTGATTTAGATGGTCAGGCAGGTGATCTGATTGATGAACAGCAGGCCGCTCATGCTGCTGAAACTTTAGAGCAAAGCAAAACCAAAGCGGCTGAAGTGCGTAAAGCCAAAGCAGCAGCAGAGCGTGCTAAGCATAAAGAACAACAAAAAGATCAGCCTAAAGCTGCTCAGACTGACAAACCTGCTTACAAAAAATCTCAGCCTAATAAGGCCACTGTGGCTGCAAAAGCGGCCAGACTGAACTCTAAGCCTCAGACCACAGAAAAAGTGGTTCAGGAGCAAGCGGTTGAACTTATTGCATTAAATACGGCCACATTAAAAGTTGGCAGTGCTGTGCAGTTAAAAGTAGGGCTGAAACCAGTGCCTGCAACTGTACTTGAAGTAGTTAAAAATGATGTTGTGGTTCAGCTTGCCTCAGGTATGGTGATTAAAACCCAAGGGGATAAGCTGTTCCAGGCCTAACAGAGACGAGTGTTCAATGAAAAAAATTTCCAGCTTAGCGGCATTTTTTCTGGTGATCGGTAGCAGCGTTGCTGCTCCGGTTATATCTCCTGTGCCAAATCTGGCGCAGGAACCACAACATGCAACGGCAAGTAAACGGATCACCAATTATTTTACCCGTGAACACTATGTCGGGTTACGAATTGACGATGAGTTGTCATCAAAAGTCTTTGACCGCTATTTAAAAAGTCTGGATTTTTTCCGTAATGTTTTGTTGAAGTCAGATGTAGACGGCTTTGAGCAGTACCGCAAAGAATTTGATAACGGCCTGGCGAAAGGCCAGTTTGATTTTGCTTATCAAATGTTTAATTTAAGCATGACGCGCCGTCTGGAGCGTTATGACTATGCGATCAGTTTGCTGGATAAACCTTTTGATTTCACAGCTAAAGATAGCTATGAGTTTGAGCGTGAAGATGCGCCATGGGCTGCTGATGTGGCTCAGCTGAATGAGCTGTGGCGTCAAAAAGTTAAGTTTGATGCGCTGAATCTGAAGCTGGCTGGTAAAACGGCAGAAGAGACGACCAAGCTGCTGAAAAAACGCTACGAAAACGCGAAAAAACGTTTATTACAAACTGAAAGTGAAGACGTTTTCCAAATTGTGATGAATTCGTATGCCCGCAGCATTGAAGCTCATACCTCCTATCTGTCGCCACGCAGTGCAGAACGCTTCCAACAGGAAATGAACCTGTCATTGGAAGGTATTGGTGCCGTACTGCAAAGTGATGACGATTTCACTGTCATTATGAGTCTGGTCCCGGGTGGTCCGGCTGATATGACAAAAAAAATCAAACCCAAAGATAAAATCATTGGTGTAGCTCAGGGCGAAGAAGAATTTGTTGATGTAGTTGGCTGGCGTCTTGATGACGTAGTCGATTTGATCAAAGGTCCAAAGGGCTCGACTGTTCGTCTGCAGGTATTAGTAGGTGGGGATGCGTCCAAAGGCGTACCGACTCAAATTTCTATTGTGCGTGATAAAATCCGTTTAGAAGACAGAGCGGCAAAAGCTGAAGTACTGGAACCTAAGTTAAGCCCTGTAGGTAAAAAGATTGGTGTGATTAACATTCCAAGCTTTTACAACAACCTGACTGAAGATGTGAAAAAAGAAATTGCCAGCTTAAAGCAGCAGAATGTCGACGGTATTATTGTTGACTTGCGTGGCAACGGCGGTGGTTCTTTACCAGAAGCTGTATCTTTAACAGGTTTATTTATTGATAAAGGCCCTGTAGTGCAAATCCGTGAAGCGGGTAATCGTATCAGCATTAGTCAGGATCAGGACGGCAGTGTATTTTACAATGGCCCTCTGACCGTAATGGTTGACCGTTACAGTGCGTCTGCCTCTGAAATTTTCGCTGCTGCTATGCAGGACTATGGCCGTGCTTTAATTGTAGGTGAACATACCTTCGGTAAAGGTACAGTGCAACAGCACCGCGGTTTAGGCCGGGTTTACGATATGTTTGAAGAGACCCTGGGTTCAGTGCAGTTTACTATTGCTAAGTTTTATCGCATCGATGGTGGCAGTACTCAGCACAAAGGCGTGATCCCTGACATTGCTTTCCCTTCGCCTATCGAACCAGGTGAGTGGGGCGAGAGCAAAGAAGAAAATGCCTTGCCATGGGATAGTATCCCTGCGGCTCAGTACAGCGCATCAGATGAAATTAAAAAAGCATTGCCGGTTTTACAGCAAAAACATCAGGAACGTTTCAGCAAAGAAACAGAATACAAATACCTGATGGACGATATTGCGCTGTATAACAAAGAGAAAGACGAAAAAACTATTTCACTGAACGAGCAGGAACGTTTAAAGAAAAAAGACGAAAACACATCCCGTGATTTAAAACGTGTGAACGAACGTTTGGCACGACTGAAATTACCTGCGGTGAAGAACCTGGATGATTTACCGGAAGTGTTGGAAAAGCTGGATCCTCTGCTGGAAGAAACAGCTCAGATCACTGCAGACCTGTTGAGTCTGGGGCATCTGGCAAAACGCGCTGACTAATAAATGAAGCTAAGGGGTTAGAGTCAATGGATAAAAACGACATTCATTGACTCTGACCCCTTTTTATAACAACAGAATTGGTGTTAACCAATCGTGATGAGAATACGTCCATGGAACTACAACCTGTACCACGCCAGATAAAAGCCCCTAGTTTTTTAGACGCCAGTATTCCTCTGCTGGTACTTATTGTCCTGTTGGCTCTTGCTGTTTATCTCTACGGCAGCGACTCGTCTTATGGCGCCAACCAGATCGCATTATTTATTGCGTCAGGTGCTGGTGTGATTATTGGTCTGAAAAACGGCTACAGCTGGACTGATATAGAACAGGCTATGGTCAAAGGCATTTCTTTGTCTTTGGGAGCCTTGCTGATTTTATTCTCGGTAGGCGCTTTAATAGGCACCTGGTTGCTTGCTGGTACAGTGCCTTCGCTGATTTATTATGGCTTGCAGTTGCTGGATCCCTCCTGGTTTTATGCCGCAAGCTGTTTGCTCTGTGCTGTCGTTGCTTTAAGCATTGGCAGTAGTTGGACTACAGCAGCCACCATAGGTGTCGCTTTAATAGGGGTTGCTGCGGGTTTAGGTATGTCTCCTGCTATTACGGCCGGCGCCATTGTTTCTGGTGCTTATTTCGGCGATAAAATTTCTCCTGTCAGTGAAACGACCAACTTAGCTCCTGCTGTGGCCGGTTCAAACTTATTTGACCATATCCGCCATATGACCTGGACTACTATTCCAAGTCTGATTATGGCGTTGATTATTTTTTCTGTATTAGGTTTTAATGCCAATGCCGTGGCCGATGACTCACAAATTCGTGCGATCAGTGAAGCCTTGCAGCAACATTTTGCGATCAGCCCTTTGATGTTAGTGCCGTTACTGGTGTTAATGGCGATGGCTGTGAAAAAAGTACCGGCTTTCCCTACTGTATTTATTGGTGCTTTGTTAGGTGGTGTCTGGGCTGTGTTATTCCAGCCGGAGCTGATTGCAAAAATGGCTGCACCACTGCATTCAGGTTTGGCATCCAGTATTAATCTTTGGTTTGTTACCATAAATTTAGAAGCGTTAAATAATGTGTTGGCTCCATTGCAGGTTGTCTGGACTACCTTGCATGGTGGTTTTGTTATAGAAACCCAAAATGTAGAATTAGATAAGCTGTTGAACGGTGGTGGCATGGTTAAAATGCTGAACACCTGCTGGCTGATCTTTTCTGCCATGATGTTTGGTGCTGTGCTTGAGCACATTGGTTTATTGCGAAAATTTGTCGAAGCCATTTTGCATAAGGCGCACAGTACAGGTTCATTAATCGCCAGTACTATAGCTACCTGTATAGCGACTAATATTTTGACGGCAGATCAGTATATGTCGATTGTAATGCCTGGCCGTATGTTTAAAGAAGAGTATGAGCGTCGTGGTTTGGCACCAGTGAATTTATCACGTACCTTAGAAGATGGCGGCACTATCACCAGCCCACTGATCCCATGGAATACCTGTGGTGCTTATATGCATGGCGTGCTGAACGTCAATCCATTGGATTATGCCATGTACGCATTTTTTAACCTGATCAATCCGGTGCTGGCGGTGATCTATGCTTATATGGGCATTAAGATCCTGAAACTGACACCCCCAGACACGCCAATAACTGCAGCCGTGCAAGGTAACAAATAATAATTAAGGCCAGTTTTAACTGGCCTTAATTTTAATGATTAAAAAGCTTGTGTTAAAAAGAGAGATTTTTGATGAGCCAGGTATCCAGCCGTCAGGCAAAAAAACTAAGTGACTATAAAGCACCGGAATTTACTATTACCGACGTGGAGCTGAGTTTCGAGTTAAATCCCGAAGCGACAGTCTTGACTGCGGTCTACCAGCTACAATCTGCCAGTGGCAAAGCAGGCACTTTAACTCTGGATGGGCAGGAACTGAAGCTGTTAGCTGTCTCCGTGGATGGTCAGTTGCTAAATGCCGATGCCTACCAGGTCACGCCTGAGCAACTTATCCTGCCGGGTATGCCAGCCAAAGCACAACTTGAGCTTAAGATTGAACTCAATCCAAAAGCCAATACCGCGCTTGAAGGCTTGTATCTGTCCAATGGTGCCTATTGTACTCAGTGTGAAGCAGAAGGCTTTCGCCGTATCAGTTATTACCTGGACCGACCTGACGTCTTAGCCCGTTTTACTACTCATATTATTGCTGATGATAAAGCCTATCCGGCACTGTTAAGCAACGGTAATCTGGTCAGTTCAACCTTATTATCTGATGGCCGTCGTCATGTCACCTGGGTCGATCCATTCCCAAAACCAAGCTATTTATTTGCGTTGGTGGCGGGGGACTTTGATTGTTTAAAAGGCAGTTATACCACGGGCTCTGGCCGTGAAGTGGCGCTGGAGTTTTATGTCGATAAAGGCAATAAAAACCGGGCACAGTTTGCGTTGGAATCTTTAAAACGCGCCATGTTGTGGGACGAGCAGACTTTTGGTCTGGAGTATGACCTTGATATTTATATGGTGGTCGCCGTCGACTTTTTTAATATGGGCGCGATGGAAAACAAAGGCTTAAATGTCTTTAACAGTAAATATGTGCTGGCTGATCAGGCTTCTGCCACGGACACGGACTTTTTTAATATCGAATCTATTATTGGCCACGAATATTTCCATAACTGGACTGGCAACAGAGTGACCTGCCGCGACTGGTTTCAGTTGAGTTTAAAAGAGGGCTTAACGGTATTTAGGGACCAGCAATTCAGCGCTGATATGGGTTCCGCGACTTTAAACCGCATTGATGCGGTGAAAACCATTCGTACAGCTCAGTTTGCTGAAGACGCAGGTCCTATGGCGCATCCAATCCGGCCAGAACAAGTGCTGGAAATGAATAACTTCTACACAGTCACAGTCTATGACAAAGGCGCTGAAGTCATTCGTATGCTGCATACCTTATTGGGGCAGGACGGTTTTAGAAAAGGCATGGATTTGTATTTTAAACGCCATGATGGACAGGCAGTCACCTGTGATGACTTTGTGAATGCGATGCAGGATGCCAATGGCCGTGATTTAAGCTTGTTCCGACGCTGGTATCAACAATCCGGCACACCGGAATTAAAAGTGTATAGTCAGTTTGATGCGAAAAAACGTGAATTTAAGCTGTTGATGCAACAACAGACTCCGTCGACAGCGGATCAGGCTGAAAAACTGCCTCTGCTGCTGCCTGTACGTGTCGAATTGTTAGCGCAAGGAGTCAGCCAGTCTTATCTGCTTGAAATGACGCAGGAGCAGCAGGAGTTCAGTTTTGCTGTCAGTCAAAAACCAGTGCCTGTGCTTTTGGCCGATTTTTCTGCGCCGGTGAAATTGCAATATCAGTACAGCATGGATGAACTATTACAAATTGCCCGCGATGCTAAAGATGGTGTAGCGCGCTGGGATGCAATACAGCAGCTTTGGCAAACTCAGGTCAAAACCGCTATTGAAGCAAAAAATGCAGGAGCGGACTATCAGTTGCCAGAAGCTTTGCTGGAGTTCTACCGGCAGTTATTAATTCAGCCTTTAGATGATTTAGCTTTTACTGCTGAATTACTGACAGTACCAGCTTATGACATGGTGGCAGAGCAGTTCGATGAAATACCTGTGCAGGATCTGGTGTTGGCATTGCAGAGCTTTACGCAACAGCTGGCGAATAAACTGGCAGATCAATGGCAATACTGTTATCAGTCGTTACAGACTGAAGCTTATCAATACCAGGAACAACAGGTTGCCAAGCGTGCTTTACGTTCTGTCTGTTTACACTATCTGGCCTTTATTGAAGGAAAGGATGAGTTGTTACGCCTGCAGTACGTGAACAGCGACAATATGACGGATCAATTAGCTGTGCTACGCGCTTGTCGTAGTGCCTCACATCCGCTGTTTACAGAGCTGATGAGTGTCTTTGAACAGCGCTGGAATACTGATGTGTTGGTATTGGATAAATGGTTTAATTTATCCGCTTCTTATCCGCAATCGTCTGTATTTACCACGTTGGAACAACTGACTGCACACCCACAATTCAGCTGGCAGAATCCAAATAGGGTTCGTGCTGTATTTGGCGCTTTTTATCAGCAAAACCCTGCTATGTTTCATGCAGAAGATGGCAGCGGCTATAAAGTGTTGGCGGAGGTGGTGCTGAAGATGGATGCTATTAATCCTCAGGTTGCATCCCGTTTAGTCACACCTTTATTGTCGTGGAAACGCTATCAGAGTGCCCGGCAGCAGCAGTTAAAAACCGTTTTGCAGACTATGCTGAGTAAAGAGTTGAGTAATGATTTGTATGAGAAAGTGAGCAAGAGTTTAAGCTGATGCGACAGTATAAATTCAGATTGGTACTGGATGTGGATCAATGTCTGGCTTTTTATCAGGGCTTGTATACAGATGTGGTGGTGCAAGCTGAAAATGGCCAGACAGTGCAACTGCCACTGCGGCATTTTCGGCCTTACATCAGTCATGCCGGAGTGAACGCGCGCTTTGTATTAACCTTAACCGATCAGGCGAAGTTCCACAGTTTAGAAAAAATAAATTAGAGCTATTACTTAAAACGGTAACTTAAAACAAAACAGGCAAAATCTGCCACTTTAGCTATTATTTTCATTTAGTTAGATGATCTTCATTCAACTGGTCAAACCGGATCGGGCATCAGTAGGGGTGTTTCATAGGGGTAAAGGGAAAAAACTGAATAAAAATCAACAGATTTGACTGATCGCAAGCCTTGCGCCCCGATCAAAATGATGTAATGATTTCTTCGATACAAGCTGACCTCCGAGCAGTTGGTTGGCTCAAAATAAAAAATAACAAAATACCTGCAGGGACAGGGGGGAGATAACGAATGAATACTAAGCCAGGTGCCTTCGTCAGAAGTACTTTAGCTATGGGTGTCGCTTCTGCACTATTGGCCTTGTCGGCCGCCAGTGCTCAGGCAGCCACCTTTGATTTTGATGATGTAGAAGTTGTTTTTGACTCTACGTTCTCCTACGGTGCCAGTTGGCGTGCTGAAGACCGTGATTGGGATACCATCAGTAAGGTCAACCATCCGCGTTTTGACTGGACAGGTTACAGCGCTTTTACCAATCCTATTTATACCGGCGCACAAATTTGGGCTCAGCCAGGCGCATACTCCAGCAATGGTGATGCAGGCAACCTGAATTATGACCGCGGCGATATGTTCTCTGAAGTGTTTCGTGGTACTCACGAGTTATCTATTGCTAAAGATGACATAGGTTTCTTTGGCCGTTTCACCTACTTCTATGATTCTGCGCTGATGGATGAAGACGGTGCTTATACCAATCCATTATCGAACAACAAAGTTGATCCTTGTGGGGATGACGAAGCGAAACGACTGGCTTGCCGTGATTTGCGTTTACTGGATGCTTATGTCTACGGTAACTTCGCGTTAAATGATGGCGCTAACCCATTATCTGTTCGTGTAGGTAATCAGGTATTAAGCTGGGGTGAAAGTACCTTTATCCCACATGGTATCAACATCACTCCGGTTGACGTAGGCGTACTTCGTAGTCCGGGTGCTGACTTAAAAGAAGCATTTATTCCTGTAGGTATGGCGTGGGCATCTTTAGGTGTAACTGAAAACCTGACGGCTGAGGTATTTTATCAGTACGAATGGAAAAACAGTTACTTGCCAGTGCCAGGCTCATACTTCTCTACCAACGACTTCGCTGGTGAAGGCGGTTATGGTCAGAATATCCAGTTAGGTTTTGCCGGTAACCCGGATATCGATTTGGATTTCCTGGTTGATGAAATGAACCTGCTATCACAAAGCGCACCTGCTTTATTAGCGGCCTTAACAAATCCGGCAGCTACTGCAGCTCAGCGCGCTGCTGCCGTCAACGCTATGTTAGCTTATTCAACGAAAGTCACCTTAAGACCAGAAGGTGCTGCAGGTGAAATTGAACCTGAAGATGGTGGTCAGTATGGTATCAAGCTGGAGTATTTTTCTCCTGAACTGAACGACACTGAATTTGCCGTTTACCATATGAATTACCACAGCCGTACTCCACTGATTTCAGGTGTAGCTTCTGATTTCCGTGTTGGTGTGGATGCAAATGGTCAGCCTTTAGGTGTGATTCAGTCATTGGCTTATCTGGCTGCAAATCAAGGCGAAATCAATAAAGAAAATATCAACGAGCTGGATGTGTTTTCTAAAGGCTTAATCCAATATCCGGAAGATATCAAGCTGTACGGTTTTAGCTTTAACACCACTGTAGAAGGTACTTCTGTAGCGGGTGAATTAGCCTATCGTCAGGATGAGCCACTGCAAATCGACGACGTGGAAATTCTGTACGCTGGTATGCCAGAGCAGTTAGCCAATGCAGGCTTACGTCCAGAGTTGGAAGGTATTAGTCAGATTGGTCGTTATGACGGTAATAAAGTAGGCTCAGGCGAATTTGCTCAGGGTTATATTTTATCTGACACCACACAAGCGCAAATCACAGTGACTCATTTGTTTGGCCCTATGTGGATTGCCGACAACTTCACTATGTTAGCTGAAGTGGGTGGTATCAAAATCAACGATATGCCGGATCAATCGGTATTACGTTTAAATGGTCCAAATACTGACCGTAGCGGCGGTCCTTTATTAGGCACTATCAACGGTGGTCCTCTGGTCAATAAAGACGGCGTACATACAGCATTATCGAATGGCGCTGAAACCAACCCGTTCCCGACTGCATCAGCCTGGGGTTACCGTTTATTAGCAAAAGCAGATTTCAACGACGTGTTTGCTGGTGTCAATATGTCGCATCGTGTGGTGTTTTCGCACGACGTGAACGGTATTACACCTGATCCACTGTTTATGTTCTCCAAAGATAAAAAGTCTGTGGGTTACACCGTTGCTTTTGATTATCTGAACCGCTGGTCATCTGAGTTTTCTTACAATGCCTTCTGGGGTGGTGTAGGTACGACTAACAATACAGCTGACCGTGATTTTGTATCTTTTAACATCAAATACTCTATTTAAGGGACGAGGCGAGAACCATTATGAAAAAACTCACCCTGATTGCATCCACTATTGCGCTAGTTGTTAGCTGTGGTGCTATTGCGAAGTTAACTCCGGATCAGGTTGCCCGTTTGGGTGCTGATCTGACGCCGCTGGGCGCGGAAAAGGCCGGTAATGCCGATGGCAGTATTCCTGCTTGGGAAGGCGGTATTAAATCTGCCCCTGCTGGTTATAAGCCAGGTGATCACCACCCGGATCCATTTGCTGGCGATAAAGTACTGTTTACCATTGATAAATCCAATATGGCCCAGTACAAAAACATGCTAAGCCCAGGTCAGATTAAGCTGTTTGAAGCTTATCCAGACAGCTACAAAATGAATGTGTACCAGACTCGCCGTACTGCGTCTTACCCTCAGTATGTCTATGATGCAACGAAGAAAATTGCAGGAAATGCAGAGCTGGTCGAAGGCGGTAACGGTATTGTTAATGCGGCTATTGGTATTCCGTTCCCAATTCCATCCAACGGTTTGGAAGCCATCTGGAACCATACCTTGCGTTTCCGTGGTGTAGCTGCCAGCCGTAATGGCGGTCAGGTTGCGCCTACAGCTTCTGGCGACTATGTAACTATCGGCTTTGATGAACAAATTATGTTCAAATATTCAGCGCCTGATGCCACAGTGGATGCGTTACAGAAAGAAAATATTCTGTTCCGTTTCAAGCAAGCTGTAACCACTCCAGCTCGTCTGGCCGGTACTGCGCTGTTAGTGCATGAGACCATGGACCAGGTGAAAACACCTCGTCAGGCATGGACTTACAACACAGGTCAGCGCCGTGTTCGTCGTGCGCCAAACGTAGCTTATGATGCTCCAGGTACAGCTTCTGATGGTTTACGTACGACAGATGACTTCGATATGTTTAACGGTTCACCAAACCGTTATGACTGGAAGTTAGTTGGTAAACAAGAGCTGTTTATTCCTTACAACAGCTACAAACTGCACAGCAAAGACGTGAAGTATGCGGATCTGGTGAAACCAGGCCATATTAATCCGGAATACGTGCGCTGGGAAAAACACCGTGTATGGGTCGTGGAAGCGAACCTGAAAAGTGGTACCAGTCATGTCTATGGTAAACGTGTATTCTTTATTGATGAAGATAGCTGGCAAGTTCATGTAGCTGATCTGTATGACAACAGAGGCGAATTATACCGTGTTGCTGTTGCTCATGGTCTGAACTACTACGAAGTACCAACACACTGGAGTACGCTGGAAGTTTTCCACGATCTGAACACCCGTCGTTATATCGCGATTGGTTTGGACAACGAAGACAAGATGTATGATTTCTCTGTGCCGTTAACAGACAACGACTTTACTCCAGCGGCTTTGCGCCGTGAAGGTACCCGTTAATCTGTAGACATGTAATAAACGGTTGGCTTGATGCCAACCGTTTTTGTTTCTAAATTGAAGCTGAGTGAAAACTCTAATGATGGTTAAACTTTTATCCTCTGCCGCAGCTTTGCTGCTGGCAACCCAAATTCATGCTGAGTCTGCAGCTGCGCCAATGCCATCTTTTATGATGCCTTTGGCAGACAAAGCAGTGCTGACCGATTTAATCCGTGTTAATGATCAGCTTTATGTCGCAGTAGGCGATCGTGGTCATCTGCTGGTCAGTAAAGACAGTACCAGTTGGACTCAAATTCAGACTCCGGTGCAAAGTTTGTTTACATCAGTGTATTTCTCTGATGAAAAACACGGCTGGGCAGTAGGGCATGATGCCACTATTATTGCCACTCAGGACGGCGGTCAAAGCTGGCAGTTACAGCAATTTATACCAGAAACCGATAAGCCCCTGTTTGATATTTTGTTTGCCGATGCCAACAACGGTATAGCCCTTGGTGCTTATGGTATGTTTTACCGTACTAGTGATGGTGGTAAAACCTGGCTGGATGAGTTCCATCTGGAATTGGTCGGCGCGGACGATCAGGAGTATTTAAAAGAGCTGCAGGAGAGCGATCCTGATGCTTACCTGGAGGAGCGTGCTTCGGTACTTCCGCATTTTAACCGTATTTATCAGCATAATAATGTGCTGTATCTGATTGGTGAAGCAGGCTTTTTTGCCACCAGTGCAGATTTTGGTAAAAGCTGGACCCGCCATACAGAGTTTTATAACGGCTCCTTGTTTGGTGTGACGATGACACCAAAAAACAGCCTGATAGCAGCAGGTTTAAGAGGCCATGTGTTCAGAAGTACCGATTTTGGCCAAAGCTGGCAGGAAATAAAGCTAAACCATATCGCTACGCTGAACAGTGTGCTGACAGACGATGCAGGCAATGTCTATCTGACAGGAAATGCGGGCACTTTGTTAGTCAGTCAGGATGATGGCGTAACCTTCACGTCTATGCCAACACAAGACAGTAAAGCCATTTTGAATGCCGTCGCAGTCAAGGATCAGCTGGTATTAGTGACCGAAGCTGGAATTCGAACCTTAGCAATCAAGAAGCCGGAATAACATGAGTCTGAATCGAATTGTAACCAGCTGCGAGACGGTGTTATTCCGTAACCGCATGGCTGTCATCGTACTTTTTGTACTCGCTACTTTATTTTTATTATTTAAAGCCACCCAAATTAAACTGGACGCCGCTTTTACTAAAAATATCCCGTTGCAGCATGAATACATGCAAACCTATATGCAGCATGCCAAAGACTTTGGTGGTGCCAATAATATTCTGGTGTCAGTCTGTGACGCCAAAGGCGATATTTTTAACCAGGACTTTTTTGCATCCTTTAAAAAAATCCATGATCAGATTTATTACCTGCCTGGGGTAGACCGCAGTCTGGTGAAGTCTCTGTACAGCCCAAGTACACGTTTTGTTGAAGTGGTCGAAGATGGTTTTGCTGGTGGTCCAGTGATACCGGCTGACTTTGCTCCAACGGCTGAAGGTTTGGCTGTGGTCAAATCCAACGTCGAGAAGGCCGGTATTGTCGGTCGTATGGTGGCCGACGATTTTAGCTGCGCCATGGTGACAGCTCAGCTGTTAGAAGTGGACCCTGAAACTCAGCAAAAACTCGATACCATTAAATTTGCCGCTGAACTTGAGCAACAGGTGCGTGGCCAGTATCAAAACGAAAACCTGACCGTACATATCATTGGTTTTGCCAAAATGGTCGGCGATGTTGCTGACGGGGCTAAAGGCGTGTTGGCATTTTTTGCTATTGCCATAGTGATCACTGCCATTATGGTGTACTTGTTCAGCGGTTCAGTGATGCTGACTTTATTGCCGATAGCGTGCTCATTGATTGCGGTGATCTGGCAAATGGGCAGTCTGACGCTGATGGGCTTTGGTATAGACCCTATGTCTATTCTGGTGCCATTCCTGATTTTTGCAATTGGTGTCAGTCACGGCGTACAGATGATCAATGCGACAGGTAAAAATGTGGCTATGGGCATGGACGCAAAAACTGCAGCAGAGGCCAGCTTCCGCAAGTTATTGATCCCAGGTGGTATTGCACTTCTATCTGATACAGTGGGTTTTATTACCTTATTGATTATTGATATTGGTGTTATTCGTGAACTGGCCATTATCGCCAGTTTAGGTGTCGGCATTATTATTCTGACCAACCTGATTTTGTTACCTGTGCTGATGTCCTATGTGCGGTTTAGCGACAAGTACAAAGAAAAAGTTCGTACTCCACACCCACGCATTGATAAGTTCTGGTATAGCTTGTCCGCCTTTGCCACCCCTAAATATGCAGTAGTGGTGTTAGCTGTTACGGCAGGGCTCTTTGTGTTGGGCTGGCAACAAAGTGCTTACCTGAAAATTGGTGATTTGCATCCGGGAGCTCCGGCCTTACATGAAGACTCGGTTTATAACCAGGATACTTTCCTAATTACCGACCGTTACGCCATTTCTGTCGATTACATCAACGTGATGGTGGAAACACCAGCCAACGGTTGTACTTTCCATGATGTGATGAATCGCGTCGATCAGTTCCAGTGGCAGATGGAAAACGTGCCTGGGGTACAGTCTGCTGTGTCGCTGGCGTCTGTGTCCAAAACCATCAATGCTGCCTTTAACGAAGGCAACGTGAAATGGAAAGTCTTGCCACGCACCACAGAAAGCTTAGTGCAGTCCTCTAGCCGGGTAGAAACCAGCACAGGTTTACTGAACAGTGACTGTTCTGTGATGCCGGTGATTCTGTTCTTAAACGATCACAAAGCCGAAACCATTGAAACAGTGGTTGCTGCAGCGAAAAAAGCCGGCGCAGAATTGAGCACAGATGACGTGAAGTTTAAGTTAGCTTCTGGTCCTGTAGGTGTGATGGCGGCTACGAACGAAGCTGTGGACGCGGCTCAGACCCCTATGATGTGGTATGTCTATGGTGCAGTGATAGTGCTGTGTTTAATCAGCTTCCGTTCGGTGAAAGCCACAGTGGCTGTGATAGTGCCACTTTATGTGGTGTCTATTCTGGCGACTGCGCTAATGACCAAACTGGAAATTGGTTTAACAGTGTCCACTTTACCTGTGATAGCGCTCGGTGTGGGTATAGGTGTCGACTACGGTATTTATATCCTGTCGAACATGACGCAATTGCTGCGTGATGGCACGCCTTTGCGTCAGGCTTATTTTACTGCATTAAAAGAGACGGGCAGTGCGGTACTCTTTACCGGTATCACCTTGGCCATTGGTGTCAGCACCTGGGTATTCTCGGCGCTGAAATTCCAGGTGGATATGGGCATACTGCTGACCTTTATGTTTTTAGTGAATATGCTCGGTGCAATTCTGGTGTTACCAGCACTGGCTGCCTTTTTCTGGCGAAAAAATAACTAGTCACAAAACTGCATGTTTAAACAAGAAAATGGCCGTAAGGCCATTTTCTATTTACAGCGGATGAATAACTTGTCAAATCAGCGATTTTTATTCTGGTACAACCAGTAACAAAGACATAAATAAAGCTCGAAAAGCCCGTCAATACTCAATAAACTTCGCACCTGACACGCTCTGTATGTAAGTAAACCCAGTCTTCGTAGTCTGAGGTTTCAAAAAAGGATACAAAAATGGCACTGATAGACGGTCAACCTTCTGTACTACTACAAAATGTAAGTAAGCTTATTCGTTCTAAAGTCAAAGATCAGGTCGAACTGGTCGAAAAATTTGCCCACACTCTGTATGGCAATATGTCTCATGAAGATTTGTTTGGTCGTAATGACAGCGATTTATATGGCGCTGCACTGAGCTTATGGCAAAGCTTTAACGGTCATACGGATGCCAAGGCATTAATCCGCGTCTTTAACCCTGAGATCGCAAAACACGGCTGGGAGTCTAAACACACTATTGTTGAAATCGTAGTGAAAGACAGCCCGTTTTTAGTGGACTCGGTACGGATGGCATTAAGCCGCCAATCCATCACCGCGCATTTGTTATTGCATTACCCATTGCAAACGCTCCGTAACGATAAAAACGACATCACGGACTTTTTTAAACTGGGCACTGTAGAACAAGCCAGCACTGAACAAACCGTGTTCCACATCGAAATTGATCGCATGACAGACAAAGCTGCAGTAGAAGCTTTAACCTCCGAACTGCAATCTGTGATGGAAGATGTGTCTTTAGCTGTGCAGGACTGGAAACCAACCCGGGCTAAACTGCTGCAGGTGATTGCTGACTTGCCAAAACAAGCCGCTTCCATCCATTCAACTGAATTGGAACAAGCCATAGAGTTTTTAAACTGGATGGCCAAAGATAACTTCACCTTGTTAGGTTATCGTGAATATCGCATCAAAGCGGTAGAAGGCGACCATAAAATTGAAGGCGTGAACGACAGTGCTTTAGGTTTAATGCGCCGTTCCACCTCCCGCGATTTAATGTTATCTGATTTACCAGAGCAGGCCCGCAAGCAGGCGTTAAGTTCGTCTTTGCTGATCCTGACCAAAACCAATAATAAATCTCGCGTCCATCGTCCTGCTTATATCGACTATGTTGGTATCAAACGTTTTGACGACAAAGGCCATGTGATAGGGGAAGACCGCTTTATTGGTTTGTATTCGTCATCCTTATACAACAACAGCGCTGCTGATATTCCATTGCTGAAAAACAAGCTGGCCAAAGTGATGGCGAAGTCTGGTTTTGCCCACGGCACCCACGCTTACAAAGCATTGCTGAATATTTTGGAAACTTACCCGCGGGATGAGTTGATCCAGGCCACCACAGACGAGTTGTTAGATGTGTCGACTGGCGTACTGCAAATGCAGGAACGTGATATGACACGTCTGTTTGTGCGTAAAGACGCCTTCGGCCGTTTTGTCTCGGCTATGGTGTATGTGCCTCGTGAGCGTTATAACACTCAGCTGCGTAAAGTTACGCAACAAATTCTGGCTCAGTCTCTGGGCAGCACTGAAGCTGTGGAATTTACCACTTACTTCTCTGAATCTGTGTTGGCGCGTACCCATTATTTCGTTCGGATCAACGATAACAATATCGAGTTTAATGTGAAAGAAATTGAACGCAATTTAGTTGAAGCGGCCCGTACCTGGGAAGATAAGCTGGAATCTGCACTGGTTGGCCATTATGGTGAAGCCCGTGGTCGTGAACTGGCCCGTAAGTATTTAACGGCTTTCCCGTCGTCTTACAAAGACGAAATGTTGCCAAACGATGCCTTGGTCGACATTGAAAAAATCGAGTCGTTAAACGACGAACACCGTCTGGACATGTTGTTTTACCGTCCTCAGGAAGAGCGTAACGACAGTAAAGCTGTGCGTCTGAACCTGTTCCATAAAGATCACCCAATCCATTTATCTGATGTTTTGCCAATACTGGAAAACTTCGGCTTACGTGTGATAGGTGAAACCCCTTATGCCGTGCGTTGCCCGGATGGCTCAGTCAGCTGGATTTTAAACTTCGCTATGGAAGTTAACGGCGCTATGCCAACAGACTTTGAACAAGCGCAGTTATCCTTCCAGGACTCTTTTGCCAAAGTGTGGAAAGGCGATCTGGAAGACGACGGCTTTAACCGTCTGATTTTAGGCGCTGGTTTAACAGGCCGTGAAGCCTCGTTATTACGTGCTTATGCTAAATACAAACGTCAGATTGGCGGTACTTTCAGTCAGTCTTACGTAGAAAACGCTTTTGCCCGTTATCCAAAACTGGCGCATTTGTTAGTGCAACTGTTTAACACCAAGTTTGATCCACAAAATACCGGTGATGCAGCAGCTATTGAAGCCATTGAAAAGCAATTAAACGAGCAACTGGATAGCGTAGTAAACCTGGATGATGACCGTATCATCCGTCGTTTTGTTGCCATGATGTCGGCTACTTTACGTACCAACTACTTCCAGCCAAATGCGCAGGGCCAGCAGAAGAGCTACATCTCCTTTAAGGTGAAATCGTCTTTAGTGCCGGATATGCCATTGCCAGTACCGGCTTTTGAGATTTTTGTTTACTCACCACGCGTTGAAGGTGTGCATTTACGCGGTGGTAAAGTGGCTCGTGGTGGTCTGCGTTGGTCCGATCGTCGTGAAGACTTCCGTACTGAAGTTTTAGGACTGGTAAAAGCTCAGCAAGTAAAAAACACAGTGATAGTACCAGTAGGTGCGAAAGGTGGTTTTGTTTGTAAGAAATTGCCAGAAACCGGTGGTCGCGAGGCTTACTTAAACGAAGGTAAAGAATGTTACCGCACCTTTATCCGTGGTCTGTTAGATATCACAGATAACATAGTGCAGGGCCAGATTGTTGCGCCTAAATCTGTTGTGCGTTTAGACGAAGATGACCCGTATTTAGTAGTAGCAGCCGATAAAGGCACTGCAACTTTTTCAGACATCGCTAACGCGATTTCTGCTGAATACAATCACTGGTTAGGTGATGCCTTTGCATCTGGTGGCTCAAACGGTTACGACCACAAAGGTATGGGTATTACAGCCCGCGGTGGTTGGGAGTCGGTGAAACGTCACTTCCGTGAAGTAGGCATCGACTGCCAGACCACAGATTTCACTTGTGTGGGTATAGGCGATATGGCCGGTGACGTATTTGGTAACGGCATGTTGTTATCCAAACATATCCGTCTGCAGGTTGCATTTAACCATATGCACATTTTTGTTGACCCGAATCCAGATGCAGCCAAAACCTTTGTTGAACGTGAGCGCATGTTTAACTTACCAACGTCGACCTGGGATGACTTTGATAAGTCGTTGATCTCCGAAGGTGGTGGTTTGTTCTCCCGTAGCGCCAAGTCCATCAAGCTGACACCACAAATTCAGCAGATGTTAGGCACTACAGCCGTCAGTCTGACGCCAAACGAATTTATTCGCGCCGCATTGATGATGGACGTGGATCTGATTTGGAACGGTGGTATCGGTACTTATGTCAAAGCGACTGATGAAACTCACGCAGAAGTCGGTGACCGTGGTTCTGAAGCTGTTCGCGTGAACGGTAAAGAAGTGAAAGCTAAAGTCATAGGCGAGGGTGGTAACTTAGGTACTACTCAACGTGGCCGTATTGAATACGCTAACAACGGTGGCCGCATCAACACTGACTTTATCGATAACGTTGGTGGTGTAGATTGTTCAGATAACGAAGTAAACATCAAAATACTGTTAAACGCTCTGGTCGCAAGCGGTGATATGACGCTGAAGCAACGTAATGAGTTGTTAGCTGCGATGACCACTGATGTGGCTGATATCGTTATTAACGACTGTTACCGTCAAACTCAGAGTATTTCTGTGTCTTCAGTGCTGGGCGCTGAGCAGATGAAGGAATACACCCGCTTTATCCATGCTTTGGAAAAAGACGGCAAGTTAAACCGTGAACTGGAGTTTTTACCTTCAGACGACGCTTTGGCTGAACGTACTGCCAAAGGCCAGGGCTTAACCCGTCCTGAGCTGGCCATTCTGACCGCTTACGGCAAAATGGTAATGAAAGAGTGGCTGGTACTGCCGGAAATTTATGAAAACAGCTACTTCAAACGTCATCTGTTTACTGCATTCCCGAAAGTGCTGCAGCAAAGTTATGCCAAAGAGATGGAAACTCACCCGTTAAAAGCTGAGATCATCGCGACCAAACTGGCTAACCTGATTGTCAATGATATGGGCGCAAACTTTGCCCAACGTATGATGGAAGAAACAGGTTCTTCTATTGCTGAAGTAGCAGTGTGCTACACCATAGCCCGCGACTTATTTGATGTGGAAGCGGTATGGAACAAGCTGGAAGAATTGGATAACGTGATCCCTGCAGCATTGCAAATCAAGTTATTCCACCAGTTGCGACGTACTATGCGCCGCACGACACGTTGGTTCTTACGTCACCGTAACAAGGCGCTGGATATTCAGCAGACTATTGATTTCTTCAAACCAGCTTTTGTTGAAATCAGCAATAACCTGCAAAAATTACTGGCGCCAGCCGAAGCTGAACAACTTGCAGCCAACGAGCAAGCCTTTATTGAACAAGGCGTGCCTGCTGACGTTGCCCGTTATTTAGCTCAGCTGAGTACTTGTTTCTCTGTGATGGACATTGCCCAGGTGGCAGATGCAGAGAAAAATGGCCTGCTGCTGAGTGCTGAAATTTACTTCAAACTGGGTGATCGTTTAGATCTGCACTGGTTCCTGGAGCAAATTACGCAGCAACCAGTGGCTAACCATTGGCAGGCTCTGGCTCGTGCTTCGTACCGCGAAGAGCTGGACTGGCAACAACGTGCTCTGTCTGCTGTAGTCGTTCGTGGTTGTGGTGGTGCTTGTGATGCAGAAGCTGTGATCGGCAGCTGGATCACAGAACATGAACCAGTACTGGCGCGTTGGCGTCAAATGCTGGCCGAGTTCAAAACGACCAAGAGCCATGAATTTGCCAAGTTCTCAGTGGCTTTGCGTGAGCTGATGTTACTCAGTCATCACTGTGACCCTGTGAAATAATTCAGGTTCCAGCTAGAATACACCGGCTCTTTTATGAGCCGGTTTTTTTATACGGTTTTTATGCTCTGCTATCCTGCAAAGCACCCTTCGGGCCAGCTAAAGCTGTTAAAAATCGTTCCAGACGATTTTTTCACCTTCATCCTTTATTGATAAAAAGCAGGTTGTTATGTTCTATTCACTGGCGCGTTCTTTAATGTTTTGTACAGATGCTGAGTTTTCACATCACCTGGCCCTTGGCAGCTTAAAGCATTTAAAAAATACCCCGGCATCCTTGCTGTGGCGTCAGGATTTACCGAAGAAACCTGTGACAGTAGCCGGTATTCATTTTGATAATCCTGTGGGTTTAGCTGCAGGTTTGGATAAAAATGCCGATTGCATCGACGCTTTTGGCCAGATGGGTTTTGGTTTTATTGAAGTAGGTACTGTGACACCACGACCTCAGGTGGGGAACGACAAACCACGTTTGTTCCGTTTACCTGAAGCGAACGCCATTATTAATCGCATGGGATTTAATAACAAAGGTGTGGATTATCTGGTTGAGAACGTAAAGAAATCGAGCTACAAAGGTGTGCTTGGCATTAATATCGGCAAAAACAAAGACACACCCAACGAGCAGGGTAAAGACGACTACATCGAATGTATGCGTAAGGTCTATGCTCATGCCAGCTACATTACAGTGAATATTTCTTCCCCTAATACACCTGGTTTGCGGGATCTGCAGTTTGGTGATGCGTTATTTGATTTGCTGCAGGCAGTGAAAAATGAGCAGTTGGATCTGCAAGCACAACAAGATAAGTACGTGCCGGTTTTTGTAAAAATTGCTCCTGATATGGATGAAGTGGCAGTGCAGCAAGTAGCTGAGACTTTGCTTCGCAGCAAAATGGACGGTGTGATTGCCACTAACACGACCTTGGATAAAAGCGCGGTGCAACACCTGAAATATGGCAATGAAATGGGCGGTTTAAGTGGTTTGCCCGTGCAGCAAAAGAGCACGGAGATTATCCGTCAGTTCCGCGCAGCTTTAGGCCCACAGATGCCAATTATTGGGGTAGGTGGTATAGATTCAGCCAAAGCGGCTCAGGAAAAAATGGACGCTGGTGCTAATCTGGTTCAGGTGTATTCAAACTTTATTTATAAAGGCCCCAGCTTGATCAAAGAGATCGTGGAGAGCCTTAAATAAGCCATATGCCGATCAATTTTGGATCCCTGATTATTAGTCCAAAATAATCTTTAACAGCGTATAAAAACAGGTGTAGAAAGGCAACATCTTGAATTCACAAGGATTGAGTATGTTGTCTTTATGCCCTGACTGGTGCTGGCAGTATTGCGATGAGCAAGACCGTTTGGTGTTGCAGTTATCAAACAGCCACCATATTCAAACGGCCTTCAGTGCCAAAGAGCTGAACGTTAAACCAGAGCAGCAAAGCTTGTGTATGGAACAAGCACAGTTGTTGATGGATTTTGCTGAAGCTTTGGAAGGTTTGTTGCCTGACAGCGATCTACTGACAGTCGCAGCTCAAGCCGTTGCCGCTTTGAGTTTTGTGAAGGCTCCTGTGCAAAAAAGCCACCTGTTTAACTTCTCCAGTATAGAAAGCCGCACCGACTTAATGAGTATCGCCAAACTCGAAGGTTTAAGCCGCGCTAAAGTGTTGCTGGTAGCAAAAGCTGACCCTATGGTGGATTGCTTGCTACTGGAGCCTATGGAGCTGTTAAACGGCAAGCAATTATCGGCTGGTCAGTTGGTGCGGGTGCAACAAAACCGTCTGATGCCGGTGCAATTTGCGCCTCTTTACGCTTTGACTGCCTGATTTAACTAAAAGCGCTCAATAATTCAACAACCGCCAAGTGATCGGGCCAGATTAGTCTGGTGATCCGTCTGGCAACAGGTAGAATAGGGCACATTTTCAAGCTGGGGTTTAAAAGCTGTGCCAAATCAAACGGATCCTTTCAAGGATATTCGCCCATATTTTGATCATGAAGTACCAGAAGCGATTTGTCGTTTATTGGACGATGCCGATTTTTTGCATGCCATTTTAAATTACCGCCTGGCCAGCTGGCCTAAAACTATCCGTTATCTGTTTACCCCTGTATTGCGCTGGTTATTGGCGCGTAAAGCCAAAGGCTTGCGCACTGTCTCTGATGTGCAGAATATGGTGGCCGATTTTTTACAACAAAGCCTGCAGAAAAGCTCGGCTGGTGTCAGTGTTAGTGGCCTTGAGCATTTAGATCCAAAACAATCCTATTTATTTATCTCGAACCATCGGGATATCGCTATGGATCCGGCACTGCTGAACTGGTGTCTGCATCAAAAGGGCATGGACACAGTACGTATCGCTATTGGCGATAATTTGCTGAAAATGCAATGCGCGACTGAGCTGATGAAGCTTAATAAAAGCTTTATTGTTAAACGCTCTATCAAAGCCCCACGCGAAATGCTCAAAGCCCTGAGCCATTTGTCAGCCTACATCAAAGATTCGCTTGAAACCGGCCATTCCATCTGGATAGCGCAAAAAGAAGGCCGTGCTAAAGATGGTTTGGATCAAACCGACGAAGCTATCTTAAAAATGTTTTTTATTGAAGGTAAAAAACGCGGTTTGGATTTTGCGACTTATATGCAGTCGTTAAATATTGTGCCTGTGTGTTTATCTTACGAATTTGACCCGCTAGACCAGGCCAAAGCCAATGAGCTACATCAGTTGGCTAGTACAGGCGAATACAAAAAGTCGGAGATGGAAGATATTCAAAGCATAGTGCAGGGCATAGTAGGCCAAAAAGGTCGGGTGCATGTGCATTTTGGTGAAGCTATTCAGGGGTGTTGTCAGGAACCTGCTGCTTTAGCCGCTGAAATAGACCGTCAAATCTGGGCTGGTTACCGTTTGTATCCGGTGAATTATTTAGCAGCAGAAATGGATGTTGAGCTGGACCCTGGCGAGGAAAGCCTGTGGTATCAAACCAAAATGGCATCTTTACCTGAAGAGCTGCGCCCTTATGTGCAGCAAATGTATGCAGCACCGGCGCTGAAACAACAGCAGACTTTAGCCCAGCAAGAACAGCTGGCTACACAACATAAGGAGCTGGAAGATGGCGCGACATATCAGTTATAAATACAAAGGTGAGTGGAAAAAGATCCCATTCAGCTACGACAAATACGCCGATAGCTTCGAAGCAGTCGCAGCAGCCGAAGGCATAGACTTAACTGCATTTCGTAAAATGGAGCAGCAAGTCGCCATGACCGCCAAAGGCACTGGGGCGCTCAAAGACTATCGCAAAAACGCCTTTGTAAAAATGGGCTTTAGCGAAATTCTGCTACTGCGGGATGATCAGGAACCTTTTAATCTCTGAACGTTGTTACCTAAAGGGCGTAATTACCAGTTACGCCAAGAAATTTTCCTCATTCGTTATCCATCTGTTGAAGTCAATCTGACCTTTGTTTGTATTCCTGCTAAAACACTTGCCTGCGCATACTAATGCGCATATGCTATTTTTATAGCTGAGCTAATAGTCTGGAGGCTTTTATGGCCGATCTTTATGATGTAACAGCACCCAAAAAAGCCGCGAATCTTTCAGTGAATAGTGATCTGTTGCTTAAAACACGGGCTTTGAACATCAATCTTTCCGCCACCCTGGAGCGAGCACTGAAAGAAGAGTTGGCGAAATACGAAGCTGCTCAGTGGGTTGAAGAAAACCGTGCAGCCATTAAAAGCTATAACGAATTTGTTGAACAGCATGGCTGTTTTGGTGACGAATTCAGGAGCTTTTGATGGCTCAGTTTGATGTGTATGCTAATCCCAGTAACCACAGCAAAGCCTATTATCCTTATCTGGTTGATATTCAAAGTGCGGTACTTACCGAGCTTGCTACCCGTATTGTGATTCCTTTGGGCAGGGGTTCAGCTTTTGGTGGCGAGGCAATGAAGGGGCTTACACCGCAGATAAGTTTCGATGGTGAAGAGTTATTGTTACTCACGCCACAAATTGCTGCGGTGCCAGAAAAGCAGTTGAGGAATCCGGTAGGTTCTCTCGCGCATTTTAGAGATCAGATTGTCGCGGCTTTGGATCTTGCTATTACTGGTATTTAATCAGTCTTCTTAATCGCACGTCTTACCACAACGGATAATCTTAGTGCCCGCTGCTAATCCTTGGGCTTTAAACCAGCCTTGAGGCATTTCCAAGGCACCTATGGCAGGGCCTTTAGATTTTTTACCTTTTTCATCATAGGGATAAAGGAACTGAACAGGTTCTATAGTCCAGTCTGCTTTGATATAAGCGATATCCAGCGGCACTTTGGTGTTACGCATCCAGAACGACAATATCCGTTCTTCATCGTAAATAAATAACATGCCATTTTCTACTTTATCGCGGTACATCAGACCACGGGCGCGTTGCTCTGTGGTTAAGGCTAGTTCTACTTCTAATTCAAGATGGCCGACTTTGATCCATTCTTTTTCGAACTGGATTTCTTCAACAGCGGCCACAGAAAAACTTAAAGCAAAAACAGCGGATAACAGATAGTTCATGATAAAAAACCTTGGAGAGTGAAGCAGAAAGACTAACGGAAATTGCAGCAAATAAAAAGGGCGGCTAATGCCGCCCTGATCAAGGGGTATTGTATAAATCAGACTGCAGCTAACACTTGCTTAGGTTCAACAAATGGCAGGTTTAACGCGTCTGCTACGTGTTTGTTCACCACATGACCGTTGATCACGTTTAAGCCGTTTAACAGATGTGCATCGTCCAGCAGTGCCTGTTTGTAGCCTTTGTTGGCTAAACGGATGATAAACGGCAAAGTGGCGTTGTTCAGAGCAAAAGTAGAAGTCAGTGGCACTGCGCCTGGCATGTTCGCCACACAGTAATGCACTACGTCATCAACAATGTACGTTGGATCAGCGTGAGTAGTGGCTTTAGAGGTCTCTACACAACCGCCCTGATCGATAGCCACGTCAACAATAGCAGAACCTGGTTTCATACGCTTGATATGATCTGCTGTGACCAGCTTAGGAGCTGCAGCACCTGGAATTAACACGCCACCAATGACTAAGTCAGCAGATAACACGTGTTTTTCCAGTGCATCTACAGTGGAGTACACAGTTTTCACTGCGCCGTTGAACTGAGCATCGATACGACGTAATACGTCTACGCTGCGGTCCAGTACGACCACGTCAGCACCCATACCTACAGCCATCTGAGCTGCGTTGGTACCGACCATACCGCCACCGATAATCACGACCTTGGCTGGTTCAACACCTGGTACGCCACCTAATAACATACCGCGACCGGCACATGATTTTTCGAGTGCACGGGCACCAGCCTGAATAGACATACGGCCAGCAACTTCAGACATAGGAGCTAATAAAGGCAAACCACCACGGTTGTCTGTGACTGTTTCGTACGCGATACAAATAGCTTTTGATTTGATCAGGTCTTCAGTTTGTGGCAAATCCGGTGCTAAGTGCAGGTAAGTGAACAGGATTTGGCCTTCACGCAACATAGCGCGCTCAACAGCCTGAGGCTCTTTTACTTTGACAATCATTTCTGCTTTAGCGAAGACTTCAGCAGCAGTAGTTAATACTGTTGCACCAGCAGCCTGATAGGCATCGTCACCAAAACCAATGCCACTACCTGCATTGTGTTCAACAAAAACAGTGTGGCCAAGAGCAGTCAGCTCACGCACGCTGGCAGGGGTCATACCGACGCGGTATTCGTGGTTTTTAATCTCTTTAGGTACGCCAATAATCATGATATTCCGCCTGTGTAGGGTTGAGTAAAATTTTCGCCTAGTATAGTTACTGATTTGTAGTTTTACCTGTTGTTTTTTGAATGAATCGCAGTTATAAATCCTGTTATAAATTCAAAAGTGAAATTTTTATCTGCTATGTACGAAACCAGTAAAAGTGTCAAAAAACTAGACCGGATAGACCGCAAAATTCTGACTGAATTACAGCACGACGGTCGTATTGCCAATGTTGAATTGGCGAAAAGGGTAGGGTTGAGTGCTACTCCTTGCCTTGAGCGGGTGCGTAAGCTGGAGGCGGAGGGCTATATACTGGGCTACACAGCACAGGTCGACCCAAATAAAGTGGGTTCCGCGTTACTGGTTTTTGTGGAAATTACTTTAAGTAAAACTTCGCCTGAGGACTTTGACGAATTCAGTAAAGCCGTGCAGAAACTGCATGAAATACAGGAATGCCATTTAGTCTCCGGCAGTTTCGACTTTTTATTGAAAACCCGGGTTGCCAATATGGCGGCATATCGCGAGCTATTAGGTGAAACCTTATTACGTTTACCCAGCGTACGGGAAAGCCGCACTTATGTGGTGATGGAAGAAGTGAAACAAACCACTTTTGTTGCGGTCAATTGATGCCAGCGTCTTAAATAGGGCTGTAACATCAAAGAGAAGGGTAAATCCCAAAAGCTTTGTTGCCAGAGCGAGGCGACAAGCGAGTGAGACCCCGGGAGCATAGTTGTTCCTATGTGACTGGGGCGAGCCTCTTTTATTAAAAGCAGGCAGTCAACGACGCTATGGCATCAAGGACGAAGGAGTTTTGTACAGCCAGTGTTCAGGCGTTAAAGTTTATATAAGCTTTTGTCGCTGAAGTTATAGTCAATAAGGCTGTGGCTTCAGGTTATACGGCTATAAAGGGGTGCATCAGAGTTGTCTCTCTGGTATCTTAAGTAGGTAGAATTCTTAGAATAAATGGGATCTTGTAGTGTTGAGTGAAGCCAGAAGGTTACGAGCCAAATTATTGTTTTCTTTAAACGGAATGCAGCGTTTATCTGAAGTGGGGTTGATCCTCAGCTTTGGTTTTGCTGCCTTTATGTTATTGGCTTTAATGTCATTCGACCCGGCTGACCCAAGCTGGTCTCAGGCAGGTTATCAAACCGCTGTTCATAATTATGCAGGACCAAAAGGCGCCTGGATTGCTGATATTCTGTTATTTACCTTTGGCTGGATTGCTTATTTAGTGCCGCCTCTGGTGGCTTTTGCCGGTTATTTATTAACCCGCCGCGCCAAAGCTTTAATGGAGATGGATTACCTTATTTTGGGGTTGCGTCTGATAGGTTTAGTTTTAACTATTCTTTGCGCCAGCGCGATCAGCAGTATCAACTTCAACGATATTTTCTATTTTTCTTCCGGCGGTGTAGTGGGCGACGTGGTTTCCTCTATGCTGATGCCGAATTTTAATTTTATCGGTACTATTTTATTGCTGCTTTGTGGTTTATCTACAGGCTTAACTCTGGCTACAGGTATTTCCTGGGTCACAGTAGCGGATGAGCTCGGTGCTTTAACTATGCGTGCGCTGATCGCTTTGTATCAGGCTCCAACCCGTTTAGGCCATTATCTGGCGCAGCGCTCTGCTGCCAAAGCTGCATCCCCTTTATCTTTCCAGACCGAATCTACAGTACCACAGCAGCGTCGCGAACCAGAGATGGATGCCACTACGACGCCTAAAATGGCTGATATTTCTTTTACTGAGCCCGCTGTAGCACCAGAAGTAATTCGTTTAAGCCCGGTTCGTAATGAAGCAGTGCAATCTGCGTTTATTGCGCCTGAAGAAGAACAAATCCCTTTACCTGACATTGAGGAAGTGCAAAGCCAGCCAAGCCGTGCCTATTTCCCCGGTAATGAGCGGATAGAGCCTTTGCCTTTTGCACCGTTGGACGAAAAAACCGAAGCTGTAGCTTTTGTCAGTGTTGATACATTAGCTGATGATGACTTGAGTTTCTCTGCTGTAGATGACGCTTATTATCCTGAGCAGTTGCAGCATCTGGAACAAAGTTTTGCCGAAGTGGAACGTCAGACAGTGGTCGCTCCTGTGGTGATTGAAGAAGAGGAAGAAGACGATACTCCTGTTGCTGCCTCGTTCAGCCCAGATGATTTACCTTCTTTAGCTTTATTAGACAGACCAGACAAAGCCACTAACCCTATAGATCCAGCCGATTTAGAGCGGGTGTCACGTTTAGTTGAAACTAAGCTATTGGATTTTGGTGTCGATGCCAAAGTTGTTGCCGTATTGCCAGGTCCTGTGGTGACCCGTTTTGAGCTGGATTTAGCACCTGGTGTGAAGGTCAGTAAGATCACCGGTTTATCTAAAGACTTAGCCCGTTCTTTATCGGCCATCAGTGTGCGGGTCGTGGAAGTTATCCCGGGTAAATCTTATATAGGTTTGGAGCTTCCGAACCAGTTCCGTGAAATAGTGCGTTTATCAGAAGTGATAGGCGATGAAGTCTTTATTCAGTCTAAATCACCTTTAACTATGGTGCTCGGCAAAGACATCGCCGGTAAATCTGTAGTCGCCGATTTAGGCCGTATGCCGCACTTGCTGGTAGCCGGTACCACAGGCTCTGGTAAGTCGGTCGGCGTGAACGTGATGATTTGTAGTCTGTTGTATAAATCTACGCCTGAAGATGTGCGTTTTTTAATGATCGACCCGAAGATGCTGGAATTGTCTGTCTATGAAGGCATTCCGCATTTGCTGACCGAAGTAGTCACAGATATGAAAGAAGCGGCTAACGGCCTGCGCTGGTGTGTCGGTGAAATGGAACGGCGTTACAAGCTGATGTCGGCCCTTGGGGTGCGTAACTTAAAAGGTTACAACCAGAAAATTCAGGATGCTATAGCAGCTGGTACACCCATTCGTGACCCGATTTGGAAGCCAAGCGATAATATGATGACAATGCCGCCTGAGCTTGAGAAGTTACCTTCTATCGTTGTCGTTATCGACGAATTCGCTGACATGATGATGATTGTCGGTAAAAAGGTAGAAGAGCTGATTGCCCGTATAGCGCAAAAAGCCCGTGCTGCCGGTATCCACCTGATTTTAGCTACTCAGCGTCCGTCAGTGGATGTCATTACAGGCTTAATTAAGGCCAATATTCCAACCCGTATGGCGTTTCAGGTGTCGTCGAAAATTGACTCCAGAACCATTTTGGATCAGCAGGGTGCTGAAAGCTTATTGGGTCAGGGCGATATGTTGTATCTGCCACCAGGTTCTGGTGTACCAACCCGTGTGCATGGTGCTTTTGTCGATGACCATGAAGTACATGCTGTGGTATCGGACTGGAAACGCCGTGGCAAACCGAATTACATTTCTGAAATCTTAAACGGTGAGCCATCAGAAGATAGCTTACTGCCGGGCGAAAGCATGGAAAATGATGAAGGCGAGTCGGACCCATTGTTTGACCAGGCTGTGGCTTTTGTCACTGAAAGCCGTAAAGCTTCGGTTTCAGGTGTACAAAGACGCTTCCGTATTGGCTATAATCGCGCCGCCCGTTTAGTTGAACAAATGGAAATGAGCGGTATCGTCAGTGGTGCAGGCCACAACGGTAACCGTGAAGTATTAGCGCCTCCTCCTCCTAAAGTATTTTAAACGATTGTTATAAGGTCATTATGAAAAAAACTGTAGCAAATAAAGCTGTTGCCCTGGTGTTGTCGCTGATACTGCCTGCTTTTATGGCGGTGGCGGATCAGGCTGATGATTTGCAGAAAAAATTAGCACGTTTAACCAGCTTTCAGGCCAGTTTTGACCAAACCGTCGTTGATGCCAGCAATAAGCTGATCCAACAGGGCGAAGGCATGTTGTCACTGAAACAGCCGTCTTTATTTCGCTTTGAAACCCAGACACCAGAGCCAAACCTGTTTATTGGTGATGGTAAAACGCTGTGGTTTTATGCCGAATTATTGGATCAGGTCAGTATTTATGATGCAAAAGAGCAAGTGCAGAAAACTCCTTTTGTGCTGCTGACCTCACACGACCCTAAATTATGGGCTCAGTACAGTGTGACTGGTGCAGACGATCAGTTTGATATTACGCCTAAAGATCCAAGCAATGCGGTGAAAAAGTTGAGCCTGAAATTCTCGGGTTTAGCTTTATCAAAAATGATCGTCATCGACAGCAATGGCCAGAACAGCACTTTTGATTTTAATCTGGTGCAGTACAACACGCCGCTGGCATCAGAGTTGTTCCAGTTTGCAATTCCTGCTACAGCTGAAGTGGATGATCAACGCGTCAAGTGAACAACCTCGGCTTTGAATTCCACGACGATATAAGGCCTCTGGCAGCGCTGCTGAGGCCAACGAAGTTATCGGACTATGTTGGACAGCAGCAAGTGCTGGGTCCTGGCACACCGCTGCGTAAGGCGATAGAAGCAGGGCGTATCTCTTCTTTGATTTTATGGGGCCCTCCTGGCACAGGCAAAACCACGTTGGCAGAGTTGATTGCCATTTATGCCAAAGCTGCTATTGCCCGCTTATCTGCTGTAACTGCTGGTGTAAAAGAAATACGCGAAGAAATTCAGGCAGCCAAACAACGTCTGGTGCAAAATCAACGCACCTTATTATTTGTTGATGAAGTGCACCGTTTTAACAAAGCCCAGCAAGATGCGTTTTTACCTCATATTGAAGATGGCACCATTATTTTTATTGGTGCTACTACTGAAAATCCTGCGTTTGCTTTGAATAACGCCATGTTATCCCGCGCCCGCGTCTGCATTTTAAAAAAGCTGACGGCAGAGGATCTGGCTTTAGTCATAGAACGAGCCGTGGCACATTATCAGCAGTCTGGCCAGCAGGTGCAGATTAGCAGTGAAGCCCAATCCTTATTGCTGCAATTGGCGGATGGCGATGCGCGGCGCTTATTAAACCTGTTTGAGCAAGCCGTTGAAACAGCGCAGCAGGGCGCCGCGATAACTGAACTGACAGCTGATTTATTCCGTCAGTTAGTACCACGGCAATTGCCGGGTTTTGATCAGCAGGGCGATATTTTTTACGATTTAATTTCTGCCTTTCATAAATCGGTACGTGGCTCCAACCCGGATGCGGCTTTGTATTGGTACTGCCGTATTTTAGAAGGCGGTGGCGATCCTTTGTATGTGGCGCGCAGGCTACTCGCAATCGCCAGTGAAGACATAGGCAATGCCGACCCACGCGCTTTAACTATTGGTTTGGATGCCTGGGATACCTTTGCTCGTGTGGGTCCTGCCGAAGGTGAACGCGCTATAGCTCAGGCTGCCGTCTATATGGCGTTAGCGCCAAAATCCAATGCGGTGTACAGCGCCTTTAACCAGATGCGGCAGTATGTGCAGCAACATCCATCCTTTGAAGTGCCGGATCATTTACGTAACGCGCCAACTGCTTTGGCTAAACAACAAGGTTTTGGCAAGGCCTATCGCTATGCCCATAACGAACCTGGCGCTTATGCAGCGGGAGAGCTGTACTTGCCAGCTGAAATGGCAGGAATGAAGTTTTATCAGCCGTCCGATCGCGGTTTAGAGAAACAACTGCAGGACAAAATGGCCTATTTAGCCATGCTGGACCAACAAGCAAAAGGACAGGACTGATGCACGCATATCTGGCTGTAGCTATTGGTGGAGCTTTAGGTGCCTGTTGCCGTTTCGGTTTAGGCGAATTTATCCTGCATCTTTGTGGTAAATCATTCCCTTTTGCCACTTTGCTGGTTAATATTCTCGGGTCTTTTGTATTAGGTCTGCTTTATGGCCTGTTTTTAGCCGAACATCTGACGGTAAACCCGTGGAAGACTCTGATCGGCGTAGGTTTTTTAGGTGCCTTTACTACCTTTTCGACTTTTTCACTCGACACTGTTTTACTGCTGCAACAAGGCGATTTGGTGAAAGCCGGCCTGAACGTTGTACTGAACGTGCTGATTTGTTTAACACTCGCCTGGCTGGGTTTAAAGCTGGGCTCAATGAAGTAATCACTATGTTAGATGCAAAATTTTTAAGAGCCGAATTAGCTCAAACTGCCCAACGTTTGGCTGACCGTGGTTTTCAGCTGGATGTGGATACTCTGCAGCAGTTGGAAGAGCAGCGCCGTGAGTTGCAAATGGCGACTCAGGATTTACAGAATTCACGTAATACCAAATCCAAAGCCATAGGTCAGGCCAAAGCCCGTGGTGAAGACATAACACCATTACTGGCTGAAGTGGATGGTTTAGGTGCAGAGCTTGAAGAGGCTAAGCAAAAGCTCGATGCCGTTTTAGCCCAATGGGACACTATTGTCAGTGCTATTCCAAACTTACCGCATGAATCTGTGCCAACGGGTAAAGATGAAACCGGTAATGTGATGGTACGTCAGTGGGGCGAAGCCCGTGCTTTTGAATTTGAGCCAAAAGATCATGTGGCTTTAGGTGAAGCGCTGGACAAAGGTCTGGATTTTGAAAATGCTGTCAAAATTGCAGGATCTCGTTTTGTCGTAATGCGTGGCCAAATTGCCCGTCTGCACCGTGCTTTAAGCCAGTTTATGCTGGACTTACACACTGAGCAGCATGGCTATACCGAATTGTATGTGCCTTATCTGGTCAATGCGGCTTCGTTGTATGGTACAGGCCAGTTGCCAAAATTTGGTGCGGATTTATTTCATACCAAACCTGCGACAGAAGAAGGCGTAGGCATGTCGTTGATCCCAACGGCTGAAGTGCCTGTCACCAACTTAGCCCGTGACTGCATTTTTGAATTGGCTGAACTGCCACAAAAATACACAGCTCATACGCCGTGTTTCCGCAGCGAAGCCGGCTCGTACGGCCGTGATACCCGTGGTTTAATTCGTCAGCACCAGTTTGATAAAGTGGAATTAGTGCAGTTAGTGCATCCGGATCAGTCATTTGCTGCACTGGAAGAGTTAACTGGCCATGCAGAAAAAGTACTGCAGCTGTTAGGTTTACCTTACCGCACTATGTTGCTGTGTACTGGTGACATGGGTTTTGGTTCAACCAAAACCTACGATTTGGAAGTCTGGTTGCCGGCACAAAATACCTACCGTGAAATTTCTTCATGTTCAAGCATGGGTGATTTCCAGGCTCGTCGTATGCAAGCTCGTTTCCGTCCCGGTGAAGGTAAAAAGCCTGAGCTGCTGCATACCCTAAATGGTTCTGGTTTAGCCGTTGGTCGAACACTGGTTGCTATTCTGGAGAATTACCAGCAAGCTGATGGTTCTATTCAGATCCCAGCCGTGTTGCAACCTTATATGGGTGGTAAAACAGAGATCCGCTGTTAATCTGCACTTTGTTTAATTTCTGTAAGGAGCAGCTGTTCTGCTCCTTTAACCTGGTAAGTCGGATGTCGCTCATCAAAGAACAACAACAAAATTCAAAAAAGACTGCTATACCACGTCATGTTGTCGTACGTAAAAGCAGGGCAAATCCTATCAAGGTGATGCTGCGCTGGATGTATTGGCTGGTGTTGATTGGCGTAATAGCTATAGTGGTGATGACCAGTTTTGAAGCTGGTATGTCGATGTACAAAGGGGGCTAATTGCCCCTTTTTTGTATTTGTTTACAGGCATTTAGCTGGTTTTGGTAAGCCGCCGATACGAGTGGCTTGCTTGGCTGGCCCTTCCGGAAATAACAAAAACAAATATTTGCTGTTGCCTTTATCTGCTCCCAGTTTTTCTCCCATGCTTTTCACCAATAAACGTATGGCTGGAGAAGTTTGGTACTCCTGATAAAAAGCACGGACAAAATTCACTACTTCCCAGTGAGCTTCCGTCATAGTGATGTGTTCTAAGCGGGCAAATTCTTCAGCCAGCTCCGGCGTCCACAGCGCTAAATCGGCCAGGTAACCATGTTTATCCAGCGGGTAGCTTTGGTTATTTAAAATCAATTCGTTCATCAGAGTTGTTGCTTCGCTTGTAGCACTAAATCCAGCCACTGGCTGTCATTCAATGCGGTGAAAGGTTCTGAGATCGTTATACCACGCACAGCG
This sequence comes from Rheinheimera sp. MM224, assembly GCF_947090785.1. Classification (NCBI taxonomy): domain Bacteria; kingdom Pseudomonadati; phylum Pseudomonadota; class Gammaproteobacteria; order Chromatiales; family Chromatiaceae; genus Rheinheimera; species Rheinheimera sp. MM224. The sequence continues at coordinate 2,471,041 of NZ_OX352320.1, read as the reverse complement.
GCGTCTGCAGCCAAACAATAGACAGCACAGGGCAGGCTGTTTAGCTGACTTGTTGTCATTAAATATACAGCCTCTTGCCTTAACAAAACTTTATCTTCTGCACTGACAAGACTCAGTACATCAGGCAACTGGTTGTGGCTTAGATCAAAAAGTCTCATATCAGGCCTTAATCACATGATGTTGCGTGTAAAGCAATTGGCTAAGCTCTAAGCTATCCAGCGGCTGCACGTCCAGCACAAGCGTATTGGCTTGTAATTGACCTTGCCGTAACGATTCCGCGCAGATATATAAATTTTCAATATCATAAAGTTCAAACAGCTTAAAACTACGTCTGAAGTCTTTGACCATCAGCTCTGCGCTGTCATCGGTTTGTACCAACTGATATACAGCATCGCCACTAAAAATAACGCTGAGCTGATGATCGACTGCAGCTAAAGCAAAAATTAAATCCAGGCTTTCGCGTGCTGCTATGCCTTGCAAAGGCAAGCTGGTCACTAACACTGCTATCTTCATGAAAATTGCACCAGTTTATCCGCCTTGGCCAAACGCATGGCAAACTCGGCTAACCCAGCAGCTATATAGCCATCTGCTGGCTTTAGCTCATTGGAGCAAACACCACGTTTCTCTGCAGCAGTGATACAAAACAGCAAAGGGATCTGATGCGCCTGACAAAACTGCTGCAGTTTGACCGATAGATTAGGTTCGTCTGAAGGTAAATCAATCAGGGCGGACGCTGCACCTACTGCATCGCGGTATAAAAATACGGAATCAATAACATGTTTGGCCTCAACGGCCTGCTGCATAAACCGCAAGGCGCTGACAAAACTTTGGCCTTGTAACACCGGGCCTTCAATCAGAACGGCAAAACTGGTCATGTTTCTGGATCCCGCAGAAAATTTCTCTAAATCAGGGCAAAAAAATACCCCGCATTTGGCGGGGTATTTTACTGCAACATCAGCTTATCTCAAGCCTTAATTAATCATCGCTGCCCATGATACCCAGTAACTGCAGTAACGAAGTGAACAGGTTGAAGATGTTCAGGTATAAGCCGACTGTAGCGCGGATATAGTTAGTTTCGCCACCGTTGATAATACGGCTGGTGTCAAACAGGATTAAACCAGACATAATCATTACGATAACTGCGTTGTAGGCCAGATGCAGAGCTGGAATTTGCAGGAAGATATTAGCCAGACCAGCCACAATTGCCACAATCAAACCTACAAACAGAAAATTGCCCATAAAGCTGAAATCTTTGCGCGATGTCAAAACGTATGCAGACAAAGAGAAAAACACCACAGCGGTGAGACCAAGTGCCTGCATAATCAATTCAGGACCGTTGGCCATCGCAGCAAAACGATTCAGCATAGGGCCAATAGAGGCACCCATACAGCCTGTGAACGCAAAGATCCAGCCTAAAGCGCTCGCGCTTTCAGCTTTTTTCATCACAACGATACTTAAGACTATGCCAGCGACTAAAAATGCGAGACCCATTAGAAAGCCGAAGTTCATAGCCATCGAAATACCTGCTGTGACTGCACTGAATGTCAGTGTCATCGCCAGCAGGAAATAGGTATTACGTAATACTTTGTTGACTTCAACACTGTGGCCTATCTGGCCAGTGTGCGTGTTTTGGTTGTAGGACATTGCTGTTCTCTCCATTCAATAGTTACTTTTCTGACTTTATCTTACTTGGGAAGTTCCCAAAGTGCCAGCAGTTATCTTTGTAAAACAATTCAATCATTTACCTTGTTTTATCAAAGTTTAAAAAAATGCTTTTCTTTCGCAACCGATCTGATTATTATACGCGGCGCCGGAGGGGTGGCAGAGCGGTTTAATGCACCGGTCTTGAAAACCGGCGAAGGTTAATAGCCTTCCGAGAGTTCGAATCTCTCCCCCTCCGCCATTTTTCCCAGAACCCGTATCAACGAAAGCTTATCCCCTTCGTACTTGAAGCTGCAGCTTTGTTGACCGCGCACTCTCGCCCCAGTCACATAGGACTACTATGCTCCTGGGGACTCAATCACTTGTCGCCTCCCTGCAACTCCAATTACTTTGGGTAATTACGGGTTCGTTTGCCTATTGGTTCTGTGTTTTCATGCATCAAGCAATAAAAAAAGCCGCACGAGGCGGCTTCTGTTGCTGACACAAGTTTTAATTCACCGCTGTACAACTCATACAAACTGAGTAAATACCTTTTGGATCGTTAAACTGCTCCAGCACTTTAAAATCCTGGTTAATTTGCGTCACAATGTTTTTCAGCAGTGGGCTGAAGGCTGACTCTTTCGCATCAGGTAACATGGCCTGTACTGTACTTGAGGCAAACATATCACGCAGCAGCTGTTCGGTTGGAGTTAATTCCTGTTCCATCACTTTAATGTCGTATTGCTTTAAGCCAGCTTTTTCAGCGGCAGCAGCAATAGCGTCATCAAAGGTGCCCAGTTTATCGACCAATCCAAACTCCAGTGCTTTGGTGCCAGTCCAGACGCGGCCTTGTGCTACTTTGTCGACTGCTTCTTTGCTCATACCACGGTTTTCAGACACCATGCCGATAAAGTCGTCATAGCCTTTATTTATCATCAATTGGAAAATACCTGACATCTCTGGTGTTAAACCTTTAAACAGTGGTAAACCAGAACTTAAACCTGCAAGTTCAGAAGTTCCTACACCATCAATGTTCAAACCTAAGACTGGCATCGCATTTTCCAGCGTGTGGAATAAGCCGAAGATACCAATAGAGCCTGTGATCGTAGTAGGAGAGGCCCAAATTTCATTAGCTGGTGCTGCAATCCAATAACCACCAGAAGCAGCAACAGCACCCATAGAGGCTATGACAGGTTTACCAGCGGCTTTTAACAGCTTGATTTCTTGACCTATGACTTCTGATGCAAAGGCACTGCCGCCACCGCTGTCGATACGCACTACTACAGCTTTTACTTTCTCATCGAAACGGGCGCGACGTAATAAAGCAGCAGTGGTATCACCACCTATAGTGCCGGCTTTAGCGGAACCATCAATAATAGTGCCACGAGCTACAACAACAGCGACTTTTTCAGTCAACGGATTATCGTACTGAACAGGAGGCAACACCACATCTTGGTAATCTTTAAACTGGATTTGATTAAAGCTGTGTTTTTCGCTTTCGCCGACCAAAGCAATTAAGTCCTGGCGGAATTCTTCGCGGGTTTTAATGCTGTCGACTAATTTCGCATCCAGCGCATACTGGGTCATATCACCGTTAACGGCCTGCAGCTTTTGATACAAACCAGTAATGGTTTCATCAAAGTTGTCGACGGCAAAACCACGGCGTTCAGCGACTTGCGCTTTGTAGCTGGCCCATAATTCCTCTAACCAGGCTTTATTCGCTTCTTTGGCTTCATCAGACATCGTATCGCGGGTAAAAGGCTCTACTGCCGATTTATAGGTGCCCACTTTAAAGACGTGAGTGGTGACCTTTAATTTTTCTAAAGCAGATTTGTAATACATAGGGTAGCTGCCGAAACCTTCCAGCAATACGGTGCCCATAGGATTTAAGTTAATGCTGTCGGCGTAAGATGCCAGGAAATACTGGTTCTGACTGTAGTAGTCGCCAGTCGCCAGGACTTTTTTGCCTGCTGCCTTAAAGTCTTGCAACGCGCTGCCCACCATAGTCAGCTTATCCATTGAGCCTGAGCCAAAAGAAGATAAATCCAATACGATGGCTTTAATTCGTTCGTCGGTTTTCGCTGCCTGAATAGTCTTCAGCAGGTCGGTGACTAAAATTTCAGGTTCTTCTTCTTCTGAACCCATGCTTTCATTCAGCACTTGATCCAGAGGGTCGACATAACGTTTTTCTTCCACCAGATCGCCGGATAAGTTCAGCACTAAAGCCGCGCTTTCAGGGACTTCCACTTTATCGTCGCCGCTGAAAATGGAGACCAGAATAAAGATAAATAAGATGGCAAAAATCAGATTAAAGGTGATGTGACGAACCAGACTGATAGCGCGCCAAATGCCACCAAAAAAGCGTCTTAAGATCCCAGGTTTTTTCTCAGACATATGATGTACCTATAGTTTCGGCAAAGTAATAGAGGTCTATGCTAACGAATTTAGAGGGAAAGCTCAGGGTGGAATTTGTAAGTAAATGTTTATATCTTGCGATAAAGCATTAAAACGGCTACATTCTTGCTATTCAACAGGTACGACCAGAGAGATTGTTGTGGCATATCCGCATTTATTAGCCCCACTGGATTTGGGCTTCACTCAATTAAAAAACCGCGTCATTATGGGTTCTATGCATACTGGCCTGGAAGAAGAGAAACAAGGCTTTGATAAACTGGCCGCTTTTTATGCCGAACGGGCCAAAGGTGGCGTAGGTTTAATTATCACCGGTGGCATTAGCCCGAATTTTCGCGGCAATCTGGTGCCTTTTGGTAGTCAGCTGACCTGGTGGTGGCAGGCTGGTAAACATAAAAAAGTGACACAAGCTGTGCATCAGCACGGCGGGAAAATTTGTATTCAGCTGCTGCATGCAGGCCGTTATGGCTATCATCCATTTAGTGTGGCACCAAGCGCTGTGCAATCACCTATCACACCTTTTAAGCCTAAAGCTCTGTCCGACAGCCAAATTCGCAGCACTATTGCTGACTTTGCTCATTCTGCCAAACTGGCGAAAAAAGCCGGCTATGACGGCGTTGAAATTATGGGCTCTGAAGGTTATTTACTGAATCAGTTCCTGTGTGCCCGAACTAATCAGCGTACCGACCAATGGGGCGGTAGTTTTGAGAACCGTTGCCGTTTTGTGTTGGAAATTTTAAAAGCAGTGCGTGAAGCCTGTGGTAAAGACTTTATTATTATTTATCGTTTATCCATGCTGGATTTAGTGGAAGACGGCAATAGCTTTGATGAAGTCATCGCACTGGCAGCGTCTGCTGCTGCGGCTGGCGCCACCATGCTCAATACGGGCATTGGCTGGCATGAAGCACGAATTCCGACCATAGGCACTATGGTGCCTCGCGCCGCCTTTAGTTGGGTAACTGAGCAAGTGCGCAAACACGCCAGTATTCCTGTGATTGCGACCAACAGAATTAACGATCCGCAGGTCGCGGAAACTATTCTTGAGTCAGGCCAGGCCGATATGGTCTGTATGGCCCGGCCATTTTTAGCGGATGCTGAGTTCGTTAATAAAGCAGCGGCAAACCAGGCGCATTTAATTAACACCTGTATTGCTTGTAATCAGGCCTGTTTGGACCATGTATTCCAGAAAAAACGCGCCAGCTGTTTAGTTAACCCCAGAGCCTGTTATGAGACAGAGCTGAATTTTGAAACCGCAGCGGCAAAGAAAAAAATCGCCGTAGTAGGGGCTGGTCCTGCAGGTTTGGCTTTTAGTGTTTATGCAGCATCCCGTGGTCATGATGTCACGCTGTTTGATCGTGGCAGTGAAATTGGTGGCCAGTTTAATTACGCCAAGCAAATACCAGGTAAAGAAGAGTTTCATCAGACGCTGCGTTATTTCGGCGAGATGCTGAAAGTAAACAAGGTCAATGTGCAACTCAATTCGGAGCAAACGGCAGAAAGTTTGTCCGCAGGTGGTTATGATCATGTGGTGTTATCCAGTGGCATTAAAGCACGTCAGCTGGATATCCCTGGTTTTGATCACCCTAAAGTATTAAGTTATCTCGATGTACTGAAACATCATAAGCCAGTCGGCCAGAACGTGGCTGTGATAGGGGCTGGTGGTATTGGTTTTGATGTGTCTGAATATTTAACAGAACCACATTCATTAACTTTGCAACCTGAAGCCTGGTTAAAAGACTGGGGTATAGATAAAGACTATCAAAGCCGTGGTGCTTTGCTGGCAGATGCTCCGTCCGAACCTTCAGAGCGCAAAGTATTTTTGTTGCAGCGTAAAACCAGCAAAGTAGGGGCTGGTCTTGGTAAAACCACAGGCTGGATCCACCGCAGTTCATTAAAGAAAAAGGGCGTAGAAATGCTCTCTGGCGTAAGCTACAACAAAGTAGATGATGCAGGGCTTTGGATCAGCATTGATGGTAAGGAACGTTGCTTGGCGGTTGATAACGTCATTGTCTGTGCAGGACAGGAACCAGAGCGCAGTTTGCAGCAGCAGCTATTGGATGCAGGTCAGCAAGTGCACCTGATCGGTGGTGCTGATGTGGCTGCTGAGCTGGATGCAAAACGTGCCATTCGTCAGGGCGCTGAATTAGCTGCCCGTCTGTAGTTTTTGTTGGCAATATGTGGCTTCAACCTGAGTTGATTAAGGTTGAAGCTGTTTAAATCCTCTCAGGTTCATCATTTTGATCCACCCTGTGAAATATATTTTTCTAAATTTCACTTGCTAAGCCTACCCAATTCCCGCTATTACTCAGGTCATGATTGCATTCGTATGCATAGTTGCATTGTCCGATTCTGGTGCGATGCTCAAACGCTGCACCAAAATGGACAATTGTCATACCTGCGTCATCTGTTGTTCCTAAATTGAATGCTCGTAGAAGTGTTGATTCCAATGGAGTGGCAAGAATTCTTAAGACCTCTGCGGTTTGTGGTATCAGCTTTGCTTTCACAACAACAGAGTAAAAAAATAATATTCAAATCGTCGGTTTTATCAACAGGGAGACTTTTATGTCTGGTGTACTTACCATGATTTTAGCGGGGGGCGAAGGGACCAGACTGGCACCTTTGACTGGAGTCAGAGCCAAACCGGCTGTGCCCTTTGGTGGCAATTACAGGATTATCGATTTTGTACTGAATAACTTTGTGAATTCGGATTTATTACAGATTTTTGTCATCACCCAGTTTAAATCGCATTCATTAATGAAACATTTAAGCCGTGCCTGGCGGGTGACTGGCTTAACTAACAGATTTATTGATCCCATTCCTGCTCAGATGCAAACAGGTAAACACTGGTATCTGGGCACTGCAGATGCGGTCTACCAGAATATCCATCTGATCCACGGCCTGGATCCTGAAGAAGTCTGCGTATTCGGTGGTGACCATATTTATAAAATGGATGTGCGGCAAATGCTGAACTTCCATCGTCAGAACCATGCACTCTTAACGGTTGCTGCTATTCCTGTACATGTGTCTCAAGCCCATGAATTTGGTGTAATTGAAGTCGACAGCACTGGCAAAATGGTCGGGTTTGAAGAAAAACCTAAATCGAATCCAAAAACTATTCCGGGCCGGCCCGACTATGTATTGGCGTCTATGGGCAATTATATTTTTGACGCTAAGACCTTAGTGGATGTACTGAACGAAGATGCAGCACAAATTGATTCGAAACACGATTTTGGTCATAACATTATTCCGAAGATGTACCCGCAAGGCAGTGTGTATGTGTATGACTTCTCGACCAACGTGATCCGTGGTGAGCAGGCAGATTCGAAAGGTTACTGGCGTGATGTGGGGACTTTAGATTCATATTATGAAGCCAATATGGATTTAATATCAGTTCAACCGCCTTTGGATTTATACAATAAATACTGGCCATTACGTAGTTATACGCCACCTATGCCACCTGCGAAGTTTGTGCACGATGAAGCCAACAGAACAGGTCAGGCGATCAGCTCCATGGTGGCTTCAGGCTGTATTGTCAGTGGTGCTATCGTCTATCAGTCTATTTTGGGTTATAACACCGTAGTGCATAGCCATGCTTATATTGAAAAAAGCGTCTTGATGGGCAATAACGATATTGGTCGGGGTTGCCGTATTCGACGTGCTATCATCGATAAAGACGTGAAAATAGCGCCGAACACCATTATTGGTGAAGATCCGGTGCTGGACCGTCAGCGTTTCCATGTGTCGGCTGACGGTGTTGTGGTGATCCCAAAAGGGGCGATGGTGGGATTTGACTAATACTGCGGGCCAGAAGGCCGCAGATTGGAATGCGGCCTTTAGTGGGAAATAATCAATGCGCGTGTTGTTTTTATGCAGTGAATTTGAAGGTGTGATTAAAACCGGAGGTTTGGCTGATGCCAGCCGGGGTTTAGCGTTACAGATGCAAAAACTAGGGCATGAAGTTAGAGTGTTGTTGCCTCGTTATGGCAGTCTCTACGCAGTTCCTGTTGCAGAGAACTGGCATTCTGTCTATTTTGCGCTGGGTGGCCAGGCTCAGGCTTGTGCTGTGCGCAGTGTATTAAATTCTGAAGTACCGCTCTCACTGATTGAACATCATGATTATTTTGGTCGGCCACGGCCTTATGATGATGGACATCACGCCTACCCGGATAACGCTTTGCGTTTTGCCTTTTTCTGCAAGGCTGCGTTGCAGTTTTGTGTTGATACAGGCTGGGTACCCGATCTGATCCATGGCCATGACTGGCAAACTGGTATAGCGGCGTATTATTTAAAACAGTTCTATCAGCAGGCTTTGCCCGGCTCCAAAATGCTGTTTACCATTCACAATGGTGCTTATCAGCAAGGCTTATCCGCTGCAGACAGAGCGCAAACTGAAGTCTATCCCTCAAGTTCTGTGGCAGGTTCCAGTATGTTGGCCTTAGGCTTAGCTTACGCCGATAAGGTCAATACCGTCAGTAAAGGTTACGCCACTGAATTATTGTCTGAACCCGCCGCGAATGGGTTAGCGGCTTTGTATCAGGCTCGTGGTGAGGACTTCTCCGGTATTTTAAATGGCTGTGATTACGAACAATGGGATCCGGCCACTGATATTTATCTGACAACCAAATACAGTCGTAGCAAACTCGAAGGCAAGCAGGCCTGCAAAGCTGAAATGAGACAAAGATATCATCTTGAGCAAAACTCAACGCCTCTTTTTGTGTTGGTCAGCCGTATCACCGAACAAAAAGGTTTTGCTTATTTGTTGCCGGCGTTAGAGCAGTGGCTTGCAGAAGCAGAGGCACAAGTGTTGATGATGGGTACTGGCGATCAGTCTTATGTCAGTAGACTACGCTCGTTAAACGACAAATTTCCGAGTCGCTTTGTTTTCGTTGAAGGTTTTGATGAAGCTTTATCACATCAACTGGAAGCTGCGGGTGACTTTTTTCTGATGCCATCTTTGTTTGAACCTTGTGGCTTAAATCAGATTTACAGTCTACGTTATGGCACTGTGCCTTTAGTGCGTTTAACGGGTGGCTTAAAAGATACAGTGCGCGATCTGACAGACAAAGAAGCCACAGGTATAGGTTTTTCTGAACCCACAGTGCAAGCTCTGCTGGAAGCCTTAGACAGAGCCTTGGCTTTATATCGCGAAGCTGTCCTGTACAAAAAAATACAACAACGGGGTATGCAACAACGTTTTGGTTGGGCTGAATCAGCCGTGCAGTATCAGGTTCTGTATCAACAACTCCAGTCTTAACACATCACCGCAAGGGTATTTTGCCCAGATGGTGAACAAACAGCGGCTGTGGGTGCGAAAGCTGTTGTATGAATAAAATAAAGTTTGGTAGCCTTAAGCGAGCTAAATCAAAGGGTTTATTTATGGATGCTGTTACATTACTGACGACCCGCTATTCTTCTGCACGTTTAACTGAACCTGCACCCAGTGGCGAAGCTCTGGCTATTATCAAACAAGCTGCATTGCAGGTGCCTGATCACGGTCATTTAAGACCCTGGCGTTTTGTGGTGGTGAACGGCCGTAAATCTCTGGAAAAATTAGGGGATGTTTTTGCTGAAGCGGCGTTGGAAGAAGATCCATCCGTTGCTAACGAATTGATTGAGCGCGCCCGCCAGTTGCCATTGCGTGCTCCAATGGTGATTGTCTGCATCGCTAAATGTGTCAATCATCCGAAAGTGCCTTTATCTGAGCAGACCCAGTCGGCTGCTTGTGCTGTGATGGCGATGCAACAAGCTGCTTTTGCTTTGGGTTTTGGCGGCATTTGGCGCACTGGTGCTTACACTCAGTATGAATTTGTAAAACAGGCATTTGAGCTTGGCGAAGACGATGAAATAGTCGGTTTCCTGTATTTGGGCACTTGTGCTCAGGAATTGCCAGCGAAGGCGCCTTTGGCGGTCGAAGAGTTTTTCAGCGACTATCAATAAACTAGTTTCAAAGGATTGAGAGCAGGGGATGGATCAGCAAAGCCTATTTATCAACGAAGTCAGGCTGCAGTTTGACCGCTTATTTCAGGCAAAAAAAGCCGGTCAGAATGTGGTGACACTTAAACACCGCGCTGAAGGCTTTTTTATGCCGGAGAGTTGCTGGGACTGGTGGATAAGCCGCTGTTACAGCAGCTGATGGAACAAAGTTATCTTGACGTCTTTGGTGTCGCTCTGTCTAAAACCTCGTCTTACCAGACAGAGCGTAAGCAGGCGCTGGAAAATGAATTTTATCAATACTTTGAAGAGCCTGCTTTTCACAGAATTCGCAACTGACAAAGCCACAGTTTTTGACCATCGCAATAAAAAGCAACACCGCAGTGAACCCTTAGTGTTGCTTTGTTGTTTTACTCCAGACGTAGCACTTCTTCAGTATGAGTGGTTTCGGCCATCATACTTTTCCACCAGCGCTTTTGCGTTGCTGTAGCATCAAGTTGTTGCAGTGATATCGCCTGACCAAAGACTGGCGTGAGCAAAGGCACCTGATAGGCTTTGGCCGCTGCTTCCAATCGTTCCAATGGCTCATGCCAGTTATGCATGGCTAAATCAAAACTACTGTTGTGAATAGGCATCATGTGTTTGCCTTGTACATCCAGATGCGCACGCAAGGATTGCTCAGGCAGCATATGAATATCTGCCCATAATTCGTTATAAGCCCCGGTTTCAATCAACGTCAGATCAAAAGGGCCCAGCCGTTCTCCAATGGTTTTAAAACCTGAGAAATAGCCGCTGTCGCCACTGAAAAACAGGTTCAACTCGTCAGTTTTTATTGCCCACGAAGCCCACAAGGTTTTGTTTTTATCACTCAGGCCACGGCCGGAAAAATGTTGAGCCGGAGTGGCTGTCAAGGTGACGCCATGCAAACTGGTGTCTTGCCACCAGTCCAGCGCGATAATTTTCTGCTGGGGAATGCCCCAACGTATCAAGTGCTGATCCACACCTAGTGGCACAATAAAACGTTCTGTTCTGTCATTCAGGGCAAGCACACTGTGCTTATCCAGGTGATCGTAATGGTCATGCGACAAAATAACACCAGCCAGAGCAGGGACTTCAGACAGCTGCAAGGGCAGTTGATGGAAGCGTTTCGGGCCCGCCCATTGCACTGGCGACGCGCGTTCAGAAAATACCGGATCGGTTAACCAATAGTGTCCATTGAGTTGCATCAGTACCGTGGAATGACTGATTTTATATAGTAACGATTCTGCAGTAGCCACTGCAGGCAATTGCATCTTGGCTACTGGCAAGTTAAAAGCCGGGCTGCGCTCTTTATTGGTATTGGTCAGGTACAGCCATAAAATTTGCGGTAGCTTGGCAAAACCAGCGTCATTTGCGCCGGAACTATTGATGTATCTCTGGTTTTCATTGGTAGCAGATAAATAGGATGTCATAACGGCTCCGGTTATAAGTAACAAAATAACAGCAACACTGTGGCGACGAAAGCTCATCAGCTGGCCCTTTAAAAGTAAACTACACTGTGCAGTTTACTTATTTTGCTTCAAAAGTAAACTGGTGAGTGTAATAATGCGTGAAATTTTTTCAGGAAGCTCTAGTGTGAAAACAGAAGCAGAACCAAAGCTGACTCGTTCCGAGCAAAAAAAGCAGGATGTGTTGCGTGCAGCCATTCAGGAATTTCGTATGTTTGGTTTTGCTGGTGCCAGTATGGACAGGATTGCGGAGTTGGCTGGCGCCTCCAAACGCACTGTATACAACCACTTCGTCAGCAAAGAGCAGTTGTTTGAACTGGCGACCACTGAGTTATGGCGCAGCAGCAAATCGGCTGCCAGCGTCGCTTTTGATCCATCAAAGTCAGCGGAGCTGCAATTATTGACTATATGCCGTCAATGTCTGGCTGTATATGAACAAGAAGATTTTATAGAGCTGGCCCGGGTGGTGATGGCTGAGTATATCCGTAGTTCTGAAAAAGCTCAGGCAGCCATGCAGAGGATGGCAAGTCAGGAAGGGGGGCTTGAACTTTGGTTGGCGCAGGCACAGCAGCATGGCGTTTTAACAATTCCCGATATCCAGCTGGCTGTAACCCAGTTCTGGGGGATGTTTAAAGCTTTTGCATTTTGGCCAAGAGTATTTAACATGACCACCGAAACCAAAGTAGATGAAGTTGTTTTATTAAGTTCTATCCGGATGTTTATCAATTTTTACAGCAATAAATAAGCGATTCAGTGTAATAAAAAAGGCCTCAGAAGAGGCCTTTTTACTTTTTTAAGTTCTGACTCGCAGAGCTGGTTAGAAATCAGCGTTACCTGGTGTACGAGGGAAGGCGATGACGTCGCGTACGTTGCCCACACCTGTCACATAAGACACCAGACGCTCAAAACCTAAACCAAAACCGGCGTGAGGTACTGTGCCGTAGCGGCGCAGGTCACGGTACCAGCTGTAGTCGTCTTTATTCAGACCCATCTGATCCATACGGGCATCCAGCTGCTCTAAACGCTCTTCACGCTGACTACCACCTATGATTTCACCAATACCAGGCGCCAGAATATCCATAGCAGCCACAGTTTTGCCGTCTTCATTCATACGCATGTAGAAAGCTTTGATGTCTTTTGGATAGTTTTGCAGAATAACAGGAGCACCTACGTGCACTTCAGCTAAGTAACGTTCGTGCTCAGACTGTAAATCCACACCCCATTCCACAGGGTAATCAAACTTCTTACCACAGTTTTTCAGGATCTCAACCGCGTCAGTGTAATCCATGCGAACAAAGGTGGAATCGATCATGTTTTGCAGGCGGCTGACCGCGTTTTCGTCCACACGTTCAGCAAAAAACGCCATATCATCTGCACGTTCTTCTAAAACAGCTTTAAATACAAACTTCAGCATGTCTTCAGCCAGTTGCGCTACGTCTTTTAATTCGGCGTAAGCAACTTCTGGTTCAATCATCCAGAACTCGGCTAAATGACGGGTCGTGTTTGAGTTTTCAGCACGGAAAGTTGGGCCGAAAGTGTACACCTTGGATAAAGCACAGGCATAAGTTTCAACGTTCAGCTGACCTGATACCGTCAGGAAAGTTTCTTTGCCGAAAAAGTCCTGTTTGTAATCAATAGCGCCTTTGTCGTCACGTGGCAGGTTTTCCATATCCAGCGTACTAACACGGAACATCTCACCAGCGCCTTCAGCATCAGCACCTGTAATGATAGGCGTGCTGATCCAATAGAAACCACGTTCGTGGAAGAAACGGTGAATGGCCTGAGCTAAACAGTGACGAACGCGGGTTATAGCACCAACCATGTTAGTGCGGGCACGTAAATGCGCCTGTTCACGCAGGTATTCCATACTGTGACGTTTTGGTGCCATAGGGTAGGTATCCGGATTTTCCACCCAGCCAACTACTTCAACAGAAGATGCCTGGATTTCAAAAGCCTGGCCCTGACCTTCTGACTTGGCAATAGTGCCTGTCACAATGACAGAGCAAGCTGTAGTCAGACGTTTAATTTCGTTTTCGTAATTATTCAAATCAGCCGGAGCAACGGCCTGAACTGCATCAAAGCAGCTGCCGTCGTGCACGGCTAAAAATGAAATCCCGGCTTTGGAATCACGCTTAGTGCGGATCCACCCTTTTACTGTGACTGTATCGCCAACCTGATACTGGCCAGACAGCACATCTTTGATTACTGCATGCGTCATGCAACCTGCTCCAACTTACTTAAGAAACTGTAAAAACCCAAAAGCAGACATCATACTGAGGCAAAGACTGAACACAAGTAAAAATTGTGAGGAATTCTAAAATGAGCGCTTCAGAGCCCGATCTTAAGCCAAAAGAGCGTCGTAAAGGCGCAGATTGGCTGATGTTACTATTGGCCATGCTGAATTTGGGCGCCTGGTTTCTGCTGATCATGGGTCTGGCATTGGCGCATTTGGCCAAACCTGAGTTTAACAGTGGTTTAGTGCAGTACTGGGGGATTCCCATTGATCAGGAATGGGATAAAGCATTGGTGGTAAAACTGGAAGTGTTAGTACGCTGGTGTCTGGTGTTTACTGCCGCCACTTTAGTGCTGCATCAGTTTCGCAACAGACGTCGTGACGATAGCTGGCGCTTAAACTTGTTTTTTCTACTGTTTTTAAGCGCCGTGGTGTTATTTATTTTTTCAACTATTGATTAGATGCTTGGGTTGATTAAAAGCTTCAGGCTCCGGGTAGAGCTTCTATACCGTGCTGCTGGGATTGATGGCAAAGTAATGTCAGCGCAGAAGTGAGTTTAGTCAGCTGTGTTTTATTAATAATATAAGGCGGCATTAGATACAGCAGTTTGCCAAAAGGTCGGATCCAGACACCCAGTTCAACAAAAGCTTTTTGCATGCCGGCGACATCGACATTCTGTTTCATTTCCACCACACCAATAGCGCCCAATACCCGCACATCAGCCACATAAGGTGAGTTACGACATGGCTCCAGCTCAAGCTTTAGCTGCTGCTCTATGGCGGCGACTTGTGCTGGCCACTGGTTTTGCTGCACAAGTTGCAAACTTTTTAGCGCTACGGCACAGGCCAGTGGATTCGCCATATAAGTAGGGCCATGCATTAACGCAGGCACAGCGCCCTGAGCTATACCGTCCGCTACTTTGTCGTTGCACAAGGTCGCCGCTAAAGTCAGATAACCGCCGGTTAAGGCTTTACCCAGACAGATAATATCCGGGCTGATGCCTGCATGCTGACAAGCAAAAAGTTTCCCGGTACGACCAAAACCTGTGGCTATTTCATCGGCAATCAACAGCACCTGGTATTGATCACAAAGTTTACGCGCCAGTTTTAAGTAATCCGGATGATAAAAGCGCATCCCTCCGGCCCCTTGTAATATGGGTTCGAGAATAAAAGCCGCCAACTGCTGATGATGTTGCTCAAATAAAGCCGTCAAAGCCATCTCATCTTCTGCTAAAAAATCGCCGTCAAAATGGCTTTGTGGTGCAGGGGCGAATAGCTGCGGAATGATCTGATTTTTAAACATCGAATGCATGCCGTCGATTGGATCGCACACCGACATAGCGGCGAAGGTATCGCCGTGATAGCCTTTTTGAATGGTCAGTAACCGGCTTTTTTCCGGACGATTTAAACCTAACCAGTATTGCAGCGCCATTTTTATTGCTACTTCGACTGAAATAGATCCGCTATCGGCAAAAAAGACTTTGGTTAACCCCTCTGGCACCATCTCCAGTAATAACTTCGCCAAATCTACTGCAGGCTGATGGGTGATACCGCCAAACATCACATGGCTCATTTTCTGACTTTGCGCCACCAGAGCTTGGTTTAACTCCGGATGATTGTAGCCATGGATAGCTGCCCACCAGGACGACGTGCCATCAACCAAAGTTCTGCCATCCTCCAGCATCAGCTCACAGCCATGGGCGCTGACCACAGGATAGACAGGCAAAGGTTTACTTAAAGAGGTGTACGGATGCCAGATATGCTGGCGGTCAAACTCAAGATTGATGCTCATAAAATGACCTGTGGTAAACTTTGTGAACTGGTTGGCGTTGACATGGCGCTAAGGGCCGATAGACTAACGGAAAATTTAAAAGACCACAATTTGTCTGTGGCTTGTCTTCGGGGAATTTTATGTCTGCAGTTTTACCACTTCGTCACAACTGGACTCTGGCTGAAGTAAATGCCTTGTTTGCTTTACCTTTTAATGACTTAGTCTTTCAGGCCCAAACGGTGCACCGCCAGTTTTTTAAACCCAATGAAGTGCAGATCAGCACTTTACTGTCGATTAAAACCGGTGCTTGTGCTGAAGATTGTAAATATTGCCCGCAAAGCGGTCATTACAATACCGGCCTTGAGCGTGAGCGTTTGCTGGAAGTGGAAAAAGTATTAACTCAGGCCAAAGCCGCTAAAGACAAAGGCGCCAGCCGTTTTTGCATGGGCGCTGCCTGGAGTAATCCAAAACAGCGTGATATGCCGTTTCTGATGGAAATGGTAAAAGGCGTCAAAGAAATGGGCTTAGAAACCTGTATGACGCTGGGTAAGCTCGATGCAGATCAGGCGCAGGAGTTAAAACAAGCTGGTTTAGATTATTACAACCATAATCTGGATACCTCGCCAGAGTTCTACGGTGAAATTATCACTACCCGTACTTATCAGGACAGATTAGACACTTTGCAACACGTACGTGATGCCGGTATGAAAGTATGTTGTGGTGGCATAGTGGGTATGGGCGAATCGGCTAACGATCGTTCTGCACTTTTAATGCAGTTGGCGAATTTGCCAGAGCATCCACAAAGTGTGCCTATTAATATGCTGGTGAAAGTGCAGGGCACACCGATGGAAAACGTCGAAGACTTCGATGGCTTCGAATTTATCCGCACGATAGCTGTCGCCCGAATCATGATGCCACAAAGCCATGTGCGTTTATCCGCAGGCCGTTCCCGCATGAACGAGCAAATGCAGGCGCTGTGTTTTCTATCAGGCGCTAACTCGATATTTTATGGCGATAAGTTACTGACCACAGAAAACCCTGAAGCAGATGCTGATATGCTGTTGTTCGCCAAGCTCGGTATCAATCCAGAGCAGCGCCACGATGTATCAGACGAAGCCTATGAAGCGGCTTTAGCCGATGCCATTAAAGAGCAAAATACACCTTCATTGTTCCATAGCGCGGTTTAAGTCTGGTTATGGACAGGTTACAGCGCTTTGCGCAGCAGATTTCAGAGCGCAAAGCAGCTGGTTTGTATCGGCAGCATCCGGCTATTGATTCGTATCAGGGCCGTTTGCTGCAAAATAAGCAGGGCGCTTATCTTAATTTCTCCGGTAATGACTATCTGGGTCTGGCCACTGAACCACAGCTGATCAAAGCTCTGGCAGAAGGTGCTGAACGTTTTGGCGTTGGCAGTTCAGGGTCACCTTTGGTGACCGGCTTTCATTATGCGCACCGCGCTTTGTCTGATGCACTTTGCGACTGGCTGGGTGTGGACGATGTATTGTTGTTTTCCTCTGGTTTTGCTGCCAATCAGGTGATGCTGCAGCATTTAGCTGATAAAACTGATCACCTGCTGTTAGATAAACTCTGTCATGCCTCTTTGATTGACGCTGCGCTCAATAGTGATGCTCCTTACAAACGATTCCCGCATCAGGACTTAGCCGCGCTTGAAACGCTATTACAACGTTACTCATCAGCTTTGGTGGTGACTGAAGGCGTATTTAGCATGGACGGCGATAGTCCGGATTTAACCGGCGTATCTGCGCTTTGTAAAACAAATAAAGCGGATTTGCTGCTGGACGATGCCCATGGACTGGGAGTGCTTGGTAAAGAAGGCAAAGGCAGCTGGGATGCGCAGGGGCTTCAACCTGGGGATATGCTCTGCCTGATGGCGAACTTTGGTAAAGCCTTAGCAGGTCAGGGCGCGTTTTTAGCAGGTTCAGCCACAGTGATTGATTATTTACGCCAGTTTGCACGGCATTATATTTACAGCACTGCGTTATCTCCTGCGCTGTGCTGGGCAATGAAGACTTCCGTTGAATTAAGCCGTAGCCAGCCGTGGCGCAGAGATAAACTGAATGACAATATTCAGCTGTTTAAAACTCTGGCTGCTGGTGCTGGCTTCACATTATTGCCATCCAACACCGCCATACAACCGTTGATTGTTGGCGATTCAGACAAAGCCATGCTGATAAGTGCCTCATTGAAAAAACAAGGCATTTGGTTAAGTGCCATACGGCCACCTACAGTGCCACAAGGCAGCGCCAGGTTACGCATTACTTTATCTGCGTTACATCAGAGTGACGATATTCACTTTTTAGTACAAAAGCTGGAGCAATTGGTATGAATGCTTTGGCATTGACGGACGACATTGCCCGCCATTTTGGTCGTGCCCGTGAAAGTTACGAACAGGCGGCACGGCTGCAACGTTTAGTTGCTTCTAGAGCCTTGAGTTTATTAACACCAACAGCTGGATTGTTATTGGATTTAGGTTCTGGCCCAGGTTGGTTTCATCCAAAGCTAAAACAGCACTGCTCTGAACTTATAGCGCTGGATTTAAGCCATGACATGCTGCAAAAAACCATGGCAGCACAACAGGCTACTTTGGTATTTCAGGCCGATGCTCAGTCTTTGCCTGTAGCGAGTGAAAGCATAGACAGGGTATTTTCCAGCCTGATGCTGCAATGGTGCGAACAACCGGGGCTTGTGCTGCAGGAAATCGACCGTGTGTTAAAGCCAGGTGGCTCAGCAGTTCTGAGTACCTTATTGGATGGCACCTTGCAGGAATTTAAACAGGCATGGTCACAGGTGGATACTCATCAGCATATCAATCAGTTTTTGCCACTGGGTTTTTATCAGCAGTTACAACAGCAGTATCCAGATCTTTGCTTGCAGCTACAGACTGAGCTGGTGCAGCTTGACTATCCGGATGTGCTGGCTTTGGCGCGGGAACTAAAAGATTTAGGTGCCAATACGGTGACCCAAGGCCGCAATAAAGCCTTAACCGGCAAACAGAGCTGGCAAAAAGTGCAGCAGGCTTATCCATCCCGTTGCATTGATGGTCAAATCAGCGCCAGTTATCAGGTGCTGTATCTGACCCTGACTAAGCAAAGCTCTGAGTCATAACAGAAGAGTAAACTCATGCAGACGATTTTTATTACGGGCACAGATACTGATGCAGGTAAAACCTATGTGGCTGTAGCGCTACTGCAAGGTTTAAAAGCTCTGGGGTATTGCACAGTCGCACAAAAACCAGTGGCTGCCGGAGTCAATGACGCGGGCTTTAATACCGACGCTTTGCAATTACAGCAGCATGCAACAGAGCAACTGAGTTACGAGCTGGTGAATCCCTATTGTCTGACCGATGCGGTGGCGCCGCATTTAGCTGCTGCAAAAGCCGGACTTTGTATCGAGCCTGCGGTTCTGACCACACATCTGCGGCAACTTAAAAACAGCAATGCCGATATAGCATTAGTGGAAGGAGCTGGTGGTTGGTTATTACCCTTGGATGATAAAACAACTATGGCAGATTGGGTGATAGAGCAGCAATTGCCAGTCTTGCTCGTAGTAGGTATGAAGCTGGGTTGTCTAAATCATGCGTTGCTCACGGTACGGGAAATTGAACGCTCTGGCTTGAAACTGCTGGGCTGGGTGGCTAATTGTATAGATCCGGATATGGCGTATCAGCAAGAAAATATCAGCTATTTGCAACACAGGCTGACAGCACCTTGCCTTGGTGTTTTGCCTTATCACTCTGAACCACAGATCAATACCTCTCTTGCCGCAGCCTTGATCAAACAGCTGCAGAGCTGATGTGACACATCGCACCGACAGCTCCATTCATCTTTATTTACAATTGCTTGTCGCACTTTCATTGAAAAACGGCTTCTAAGCCATATAGTACAAGCAGTAGCTTAATAAACGAGGTATCTATGAAGCGAATTATACTGTTCCTTGCCACAAACCTGGCGGTGATGTTGGTGTTAAGTATTGTACTTAGCATCGTCTTTAAAGTGCTGGGCATTGATAGCCGTAGCATAGGCGGCTTGTTGGTGTTTGCAGCAGTATTTGGTTTTGGCGGTTCTTTCATTTCATTGTTTATGTCGAAATGGATGGCCAAACGCTCTACGGGCGCAGTGGTGATCACTCAGCCACGTAACGCTACAGAACAATGGTTGTTTGATACAGTGCGCCGTCAGGCTCAGCAGGCCGGTATTGGTATGCCTGAAGTGGCTATTTACGACTCTCCTGAAATGAACGCCTTTGCCACAGGTGCCAGCCGTAACAATGCATTGGTGGCGGTCAGCACAGGCTTAATGCGTAATATGCGTGAAGAAGAAGTCGAAGCCGTATTAGCGCATGAAGTGTCACACGTGGCGAATGGCGATATGGTGACTCTTACTCTGATCCAGGGCGTGGTGAACACCTTCGTTATTTTCTTTGCCCGTTTAATTGCTGGTGCTATCAGTGGTAACCGGAACGAAGAAGGCGGGGGTGGCAATGGTTTCGCCTATATGATCACAGTTTTTGTGCTGGAAATGGCTTTCGGTGTACTGGCGAGTATCATAGTGATGTGGTTCTCCCGTAAGCGTGAATTCAGTGCCGATGCCGGTGCCGCAAAATTAGTGGGTGCCAATAAGATGATCGCTGCATTGGAGCGTCTGCGCAATAACCATGAAAGCCAGCTGGAAGGTTCAATGATGGCTTTTGGTATTGCCAGCAAGCCAGCGACTTCTGAGCTGTTTTTAAGTCACCCTCCGTTGGAAAAACGTATTGCTGCTTTGCGTGGTGGTTTTTAAGCAAAATTATTAAAGGCAAAAAAACAAAAAGGAACTTCGGTTCCTTTTTGTTTTAGTGAGAGCTGGATGCAACAAGAGTTAACACATAATCACCTGATTACGGCCTGCAGCCTTAGCCTGATACAAGGCTTCATCTGCGGCCTGAATTAAATTGAAAGCCGTGGTGCCATGTTCTGGGTACACCGCAACACCAGCAGATAAGGTAATGTTGACCGCCTGATGTTTAGCAAAAACCTGAGCTTGCTCTACATGCACCCGCCAGTTCTCGGCCAGATGCCTGGCTTGTGTCGCACTTGTGTTAGGCAGAATCACCAGAAACTCTTCACCACCATAGCGGAATAAAATATCTGTTCTGCGGCTTTGCCGAAGCAGATGCTTGGCCACCATTTCAATCACTTTGTCACCGGTCTGATGACCAAACTGATCATTGAGCTGTTTGAAGTGGTCGAGATCCAGCATCACCACAGCCAAAGGTTTTTGATTCCGTCTTGCCAAAGCCAGTTCACGTTCCATAAATTCATTCAAAAAGCGGCGGTTGTATAAATTGGTGAGTGGGTCGCGGATAGATTGCTCGCGGATCCGGTTTTTCAGCTGTTCAATATCCGTCAGACGTTGCTGCAACTCCTCGTTTTGTTGTTTAAGCAGCATTAAGGCATTTTCCTGCTCACTGATATCCTGCATCAGTAGTAACCAGGTGTCAGGAGCTAAGTCGCTCCGAGCGCATTGCAATTTAAAATGCCTGCAACTGCCATCGTCTGCCAACAAACACCAGATGGGTGCGGTAGAGTTCTGATTTAACCCGTTAAGCAGGCCGGTAAAATCAGCGGGCAAGTGGTTCAGCACCTCTTTGTGTATCAGCGGGCGTTTTGTTTGGTTTAATCCAAATAAATACTGAAAAGCAGTATTACTTTGAAGCAAGTACGGAGCAGTGTTTGTGGCTTGAATTTGCAGCAAAGCGACAGGATCGGACAGGGACTGAAATAAGTCCGTCCAGCCAAAAGCTATATTTGCTTGTGAATGTCCTTTAGCCACGATTTGTAAAGCTCTCCATAATTTGCCTGACTATAGGAAATATCTGCTTAAAAATACAGCTGCCCAGGCTAAATAGAAGCAGTTTTTAATGATGCTTCACGGAATATAGAGTTGACAGGCACTTTTTCTGGAAAATTTGTCAAATAGGGTCTAGTTTCAAGCAAAACAATGACAAAGGAAAAGACGAGATGCCGGTAAATTCACAACTGAATGATGAAATTCGTATTTTGACTTTATTTAATCTGGATACGTCGCTGGAGGGGATTAAAGCGCATAAATCAGCCGATCCGGGTGCGAAAGAAGCGATTGAGCGCTTATATAAAAAGGGCTTACTCACGCAGGCGGATGGTGGTTATCTGACAGATCTGGGGCGTAATTGTGCTGAACACTTACAGAGTGCATTACGTATACTGAGTTCTTAATCACCCTTGAGCTTATTTTTAGATAACTGACGGAGCAGTTTGCGACACTGTTGCAACTGCTCGTGTTGCTCTGCAAATTCAAAACGTTGATACGCCAGCAGCAGTTGATGCAGCGTCTTACGTTGAGGCGGGTGAGACAACATTAAGTTCTGCAAATAGGCCTCCATCGTTTGGTGAACGATTTTTTCGCCATAGGGTTTAAGTAGCTTGAGCATCAAACGTCGCAACGCCTGATTTTTATTTTCTGCGTTGTATTGCAACAGCAGATAGACAGCCAATGCCAGAAGTAAGGATGAAAGCAAAGCAGCCCCAATCCATACCCAGGGCAAAGATTTTAAGCTCTGCCAGATAAAACGTTGTTCGTTTTGATCAAAGCTCAATACCCAGACAGACCAATAATAATCCAGCCACTCCAGTTGTTGCAGCCAGTCTCCCAGCATGCCCTGTTGGAAAAACTGATCTAAAAATTGTCGCTCTGACAAAGACAATGCATCAGATAAGCCCTGAGTTAAGCGAAGTGGAGCCACTATGGCTGTTGCATCAAAACGCTGCCAGCGACCTTGATCCAGATATTCCACCCAGGCATGGGCATCTTTTTGCAGAACCTGTAAATAATCTCCTGTACCTTGCCAGCTGCCGCCCTGATAACCGCCCACTACTCTTGCCGGAATACCTGCAGCACGAAACAGGTAGGCGGCAGAAGAGGCATAGTGGCCACAAAAGCCGACTTTGTGTTCAAACAAAAACTGGTCAATTTGAGCCTGTTTATTCAGCACCGGCGGGCGCAGGCTATAACTGAACTGATTATTCTGAAAATACTGGTACAACGCCTTTGCATAAGCAGATGCTGTCGGATGCTGCTGTTTGAACTGTAATGCTAAAGCACTGGTTTGTGGGTTGCTGTGGCGCAGTATCAGATTTCGAATGGCTTCTTCGTTATTTTGCTGCGCTACGGCTTCACCGTCTGAGCTCAGCCCATAAGAAAAACGGCGGCTGATTTGCTGGTAGCTTTCAATCAAACCAGCCGCTATGGGTCTGACCTGACCCTGAAGCTGATTCACCTGACCCAAGCTAAATAAGCTGCGCTGAAAGTGAGGTTCAACCACTAGTTTATAGTGATAGCCGGCTTGTTGTGGTGACAGAGGTTGTGACGCAGACAACAAAGCGGGTAACCAGTCCTGCCCATTAAAGCGCTCAAACACTTTGGCTCGCCAGTACAACTCCTGCTGAGGTGGTTTTTCTCCGTTAAATTCGACTCGGAATGCCAGACTGTTGTCTTGCACCAGTCGCTCCAGGCCCCCTAAAGACAACTCATCGGCTAAACCCGTTTGCGCCTGATGTTGACGATCGGTCTGCCACAAAGGCGGTAGCCTTGGAAAAAGCACAAAAAGTGCGATACACAAAGGCATCACCCATAATAGAAGGCGAAATTCAGACCATTGAAATTGACGGCGTTGCACCGGCGCAAACAACAGGTAATGCAGATATAAATTGCAAAAAAACAGCAGAAACACAGCGCCAGCAAACCAAAGGCTCTGATTGAGCATAAAGCCGGTGCTGATCAGAAAATACTGCACCCACACCAGTTTTTTGGCATGACGCAGATCCGATGCGATAGAAAATAGCCGCAGCGCTGCAGAGAAAAACAGCAATTGCAGCATAGAGTCCTGCATATCCTGTTGCCATAATTGAGA
The DNA here is from genome assembly GCF_947090785.1 of Rheinheimera sp. MM224. NCBI lineage: Bacteria > Pseudomonadati > Pseudomonadota > Gammaproteobacteria > Chromatiales > Chromatiaceae > Rheinheimera > Rheinheimera sp. MM224. The sequence goes on along the minus strand of NZ_OX352320.1, from coordinate 2,447,620 downwards.
GAGCAGCAACAGGCACAAAAGCACCGCCAGCGCATTAACAGTCATCATTCGTACTGTTTTTTTTGCCCGCACACTGGCGTATTTAAACAGCAGGATACAAAGCAGCACCAGGCTGGACCACCAGCTTAAGCCATCCTGTAACAGCGCCAGTAACAGCAGTTGCACCAATAAGGCGATATGCACAAAGAGTGGATTCAGCATAAAGCCAGCGCCTGTAAACAGCGGTGCAAATGAGCCTGGCCATGGCTTGCGGCAATTTCAATACCGGGAGCGCTCAGGCTATAACTTTGGCCTTGTTGTTCAAACTGCAGCAGCAGGCCACAAAATTCGGATAATTGTTGCTCCAAAGCCAGCCCTGCAGCATCGACAACCAGGTGCCTGGGCTGATGAGGGGCAGCAGCAGGGGAATACTGCCGGATCACAGGTTGCCATGGATTTTTCGCCAGTCGTTTCCAGTCGATAGCTGTTGCTGGTGAGCCAGCCTGATAAGGAGCCAACTGGTCCGGATGATCGGGGTGCTGCGGCACCATTGTCGATACAGCCTGCTTCAGTGCTGCAGGTTCAGGATAAACCCAATAGGGCTGTTGCAGCTGAATATGGGTCCAGCAGCGGATCAGTCCAAAGGGGTAATAGGAGCGCAATGTAAAACGCTGAAGCTGATAAAAGCCTCGTCGTTGTGGATAAAGCTCGAGCTGTAGTTCTTTTGGCACCGTCTCAAAAAATAGCGGTGTAAAATCTTCGCCTGATAAATAAAGCATTTTTTTATACTGATGCTGATGTAGCTGCACTGTCAGTTGTAAAGAGGATCCGGCATAACCAAAGGGTTCGGTGTCTGCGCTGATCTTCAACTGATGCAGATTAAAAAAAGCGGCGAGAATACAAAAACAGAACAAAGACAACAGCAGGTAGGCGCAGAGCAAAATCAGGTTGTTTTGATAGTTAGTGCCAAATAAATACAATAAAGCGATAAGCAATACAAACCAACCACCATAGGCCGTAGGAAAGACAAAAAGCAGATGCTGTTTCAGTTGTACTTCTTTTGCTGCTGGCTGGCGTTTATCCAGCCAGCGGTAAAATCGCTGTCTGAAGGTGTTTATCAGCTTTTGCCGTATTGTCATCGCTAGCGTCATAAAGGGCAAGGTACCTGACGTAGTAACTGCAGACTCAGACTTTTATTGTCTCTGGAGCTGCCTGGATTGAGCCTGTGCTCAGCCACAGACGGAAACACCTGTTGTACATCCTCTGCGGTGGCAAAATGGCGGCCAGATAATAATGCAAAAGCTTTGGTAGCTCGAAGCAAAGCCTTTGCTGCGCGTGGTGACAGGGGAAGGCAATCCTGCTGCTGACGGCTTTGTGTGACCAATGCCAGCAGATAATCCAGCAGGGCGTCACTGACTTTGACCTGCACGACCTGCTGCTGCAGTGTCATCAGCTGCAATTCATCTAAACAAGGAGTTAGTCCTTCGAGCCTGGATTGACCATGATCCTGCTGCAAAATAAGTTTTTCGGTCTGCAGATCAGGAAAGCCAAGCGCAAGACGCATCAGAAATCTATCGAGCTGAGATTCAGGCAAGGCATTGGTGCCGGCATGAAACAATGGGTTTTGGGTCGCAATAACAAAAAAGGGTTTAGGCAGCGCATAAGACAAGCCATCGATAGACACCTGTTTTTCTTCCATCGCTTCTAATAACGCACTTTGAGTGCGAGGACTGGCTCTGTTGATTTCATCGGCTAATAAAATTTGACTGAAAATCGGGCCATTTCTGAATTGGAACTCCTGGGTATCTCTTAAAAACACCGACTGCCCCAGCAAATCCGCAGGCAACATATCGTTAGTAAATTGCACTCTTTTGTAATGAACACCAAGGCTGAGCGCCAACGCATGGGCGAGGGTGGTTTTACCCAAGCCTGGCAAATCTTCAATCAGTAAATGGCCTTCAGACAGCAAACAACACAAGGCTAGTCGCACAGCTTGAGGTTTACCTAAAATCACCTGATTCAGCTTTTGTTCTAACTGCTGTAAAGCCTGAATTTCCGCCATAAAAGCTCCGCATTAAATGCCGTTTTCAGCCTTGAAACCTGGCTAAAAAAGGCTTGATATTTTCAGATGTTTAGACATCTGGGTGTTTTTGCCGATAAATTTCGTACTATTTGCAGATTTCAGCGCAATATACTCATTTAAGCATTGAATTTAGCCGCCAATAAATTTACTTTGTCTGCGGATAAATAACCTAGTGACCTTAACTATCAATTCAAAACTATAGGACTACTTAAAGTGACGACCTGGACGCCTCAAAGTTGGCGAGCTTTTCCAATCCAACAACAACCTCATTACGATGATCAGGCTTTACTCAGCACTGTTGAGCAGCAATTGCACAGATATCCGCCTTTGGTGTTTGCGCAAGAGACTCGTGATCTCTTTAGTCAGCTTGGACAAGTGGCTGAAGGCAAAGCATTTTTACTGCAAGGCGGAGATTGTGCGGAGAGCTTTAGTGACTTTAATGCACCAAAAATTCGTGACACTTTTAAAGTATTGCTGCAAATGGCCGTGGTACTCACCTTTGCTGGTGGTTGTCCTGTAGTCAAAGTAGCACGTATGGCTGGCCAATACGCCAAGCCTCGCTCCAGCGATTTAGAAACCATAGCTGGTGTATCTCATCCAAGCTACCGTGGTGATATAGTCAACAGCTTTGAATTCACAGCAGAGGCCCGCAAGCCGGATCCAAACCGTTTAATGACGGCTTACCATCATTCAGCTGCTACCTTAAATTTGTTACGTGCTTTTGCACAAGGTGGATTAGCAGACCTGCATCAGGTCAGCCGCTGGAATCTGGGTTTTGTTGACGCCAATCCACTGAAAGGCCGCTATCAGGATGTGGCTCAGCGTATTCAGGAAGCGCTGCGGTTTATGGAGATTTGCGGTATTACGGCTGAAAACTCACCGTCTATCCGTGAAACCTCTTTGTATACCTCGCATGAAGCGCTGTTACTGAATTACGAAGAAGCTTTAACCCGTCGTGATTCGTTAACAGGTGACTGGTATGACTGTTCAGCCCATATGGTCTGGATAGGCGAACGCACACGTCAGTTGGATCATGCACATCTTGAGTTTTTCCGTGGCATCAAAAACCCTGTGGGTGTGAAAGTGGGCCCTGGTATGGATGAAGTGGATTTATTGCGCCTTATCGACGCGTTGAATCCGGACAATACTCCAGGCCGCCTGACGTTGATCACCCGGATGGGCGCGGATAAATTAGCCGAAAAGTTACCTGCTTTAGTACGTCGTGTTGAGCGTGAAGGTCGCAAAGTGGTCTGGAGTTCAGACCCTATGCATGGCAACACAGTCAAAGCCAGCAACGACTACAAAACCCGTGACTTTGAAGCGATTTTGCGTGAAATCCGTTATTTCTTTGCGGTGCATCAGGCTGAAGGTACTCATGCCGGTGGTATCCATCTGGAAATGACAGGTGATAACGTCACTGAATGTACAGGTGGTGCTTATGGTTTGTCTGAAAACGATTTAAGCAAGCGTTACACCACTCAGTGTGACCCCCGCTTAAATTCAGATCAGGTGCTGGAACTGGCATTCCTGATCGCAGATACCCTTCGTGCGGTCCGCAAATAAAAAACCAGTCGCTGAACTCTTGTCTGATCATTCAGGCAAAAGTTCAGCGTCTTTACGTGTCGCCATAGTAGGAGCCGGCGCTATAGGTTGTTACCTCGGCACCATGCTTGCTCAATCCTCTGAATTTGAAGTGATCTTTATCGGGCGCGAACGAATGGCGCTTGAATCCGCAGCTTATGGCTTAACGGCACAGGATTTAGAGGGCGCCTGCCATCGGTTGACATCACCTGCCGTTTACACAGAATTTGAAGCCCTTCGCACCGCACAGCTGGTGCTGGTGACGGTAAAAGCTTTGGATCTGCAGACCTTGCTCCCTCAGCTGACACAGTATCTGTCTGCTGACTGTCTGGTGGTGGCGATGCAAAATGGTGTCGCTATAGCACCTTTATATCAACAGTTTTTGTCTCAGCCCGTGCTCAGAGCCATAGTGCCTTTTAATGTGGTGAAAATAAGCCCGGGGTTTTATGCCCGCACCACAGGTGCACAAATGATCTGGCAGCAGAGTGATGATCCACGAATTGGGGCTGTGCTGGAACAGCTGCAACACCAGGGTATCAAGTCAAAACAACTGGAGAATGTTAAAGCGGCTGAATTTGGTAAATTGATGCTGAATCTCAATAATGCCATTAACGCACTCTCTGACTTGCCGTTACAGCAGCAGTTGCTGCAGCGTCCTTACCGATTATTGCTCGCCGCTGCGATGAAGGAGCTGCTGGATTTATGTCGGCGCCTGAATATAGAGACCTATTCTTATACCTCTATTCCCAACAGCTACATCCCACTTTTACTGCAAACTCCCAACTGGTTATTCAAACGACTGGCAAAAAAAATGCTGGCGGTATCACCCGATGCGCGTTCGTCGATGTGGGATGACATTCAGGCCGGTAAAGCGACTGAAATCGCGTTTTTAAACGGTGCTGTGGTCACTTTGGCAGAGCAGTTAAAGCTGGATGCGCCGGTCAACAGACTACTGGTGCAACTGGTTAAACGTAAAGAGCAGGGCGAACCTATCCGGCTTTGCCCCTTGCATGTCAAACAACTGCTGCAAGAGGCCAGTGGCAGTCAAAGGCCTTGATCCCTCAAAGCAGTTAGTACTTCTGTCGTTTTAATCCGGTTTGCGACAAAATTTTCGCCGATATCTCTTCGATGGATAAATGAGTTGAGTTTAAAAACGGAATTTTTTCCTTTTGATACAAGGCTTCTACTTCATCTAATTCCAGTTTGCATTGCCGCAGTGACGCATATTTACTGCCAGGGCGGCGCTGCTCACGAATTTTACTTAAACGCTCTGGTGTAATGGTCAGGCCAAACAGCTTGGCTTTTTGCTTTTTCAGCTCATCCGGCAATCGCAACATATCCATGTCTTCCTGCACAAAAGGGTAGTTTGCTGCTTTGATACCATACTGTAAGGCCAGATATAAACTGGTCGGGGTTTTACCTGAGCGACTGACGCCCACCAGAATAATGTCAGCTTTGGCATATTCCTTTAAATTCACCCCATCGTCATTGGCCAGCGCATAGTTCACCGCGTCAATACGGAAATCATAGGTTTTTTCATGAATGCTGTGAGTGCGATGAGTTTTTGGCATAGCAGCTATGCCTAATTCCTTTTGCATTGGCTCAATAAAGGCATTTAAAAAATCGTAACAGACGCCATCGCTGCTGTTAATGATCTGGCGTAATTCTTCGTCGACAAAGGTCTGAAAAATCAAAGGGCGAATTCCGGTTGTTTTATAACGATCGTTTATTCGTTGTTTGGCTTGTAAGGCGATCTCTTTAGTTTCAACAAATGGGATAGTTACATGGTCGAATTCTGCCGGAAACAGTGACAATAGAGCGTGCCCGAACACTTCAGAGGTAATGCCTGTACCATCAGATATATAAAAGGCTGTTCTCACGATTTTCTCCATTTTGTCGTTATTAAATTACATAAAAATTAAGGTTTTATTTAGTTTTCGCGCCAGTGTAGAATTAAGTTGCTTGTGTGGCTGACCATGTAAGCTTACATAACCTGCAACAAAAATTGGAGACTCATTGTGCAAGAATTCGTTGTTTGGTACCAGGATCTGGGCATGCACGACGTTCCTCGCGTTGGCGGAAAAAATGCTTCATTAGGTGAAATGATCAGTAACCTGGCAAATGCAGGGGTACAAGTTCCGGGTGGTTTTGCCACCACAGCTTATGCCTTTAATCAATTTCTTGAACAGAGTGGTCTTAACGAGCGTATTTATCAACTGCTGGATGGATTAAACGTTGATGATGTAAATGCCCTTGCAAAAGCTGGTGCGCAAATTCGCCAATGGGTGATCGACACACCATTCCAGGCCGAATTTGAGCAAGCCATTCAAACTTCCTATCAACAGCTGCAACAAGGTTGTGCTGAAGATGTCTCCTTTGCAGTGCGTTCATCAGCCACAGCTGAAGATATGCCGGATGCTTCTTTTGCAGGTCAGCAAGAGACTTTCTTAAACGTACGTGGTTATGCTCACGTGATTGAAGCCATTAAACACGTATTTGCGTCATTATTTAACGACCGCGCTATTTCGTATCGTGTGCATCAGGGCTACGACCACCGTGGGGTGGCCTTATCTGCTGGTGTACAGCGTATGGTGCGTTCAGACTTATCTGCCTCAGGTGTGATGTTCAGTATCGACACTGAATCAGGTTTTGAAGATGTGGTTTTTGTCACCTCGTCCTACGGTTTAGGCGAAATGGTGGTACAAGGCGCGGTAAACCCTGACGAATTTTATGTGCATAAGCCGACAGTGATGGCTGGTCGTCCTGCAGTGGTGCGCCGTAATTTAGGCAGCAAGCTGTTACAGATGGTGTATTCCAAAGACGTAAACCATGGCAAACAGGTATTGATTGAAGATGTGCCTGCGGCAAATCGTCAGAAGTTTTCACTGACAGACGCTGAAGTGCAGGAACTGGCGAAACAAGCCATTATTATCGAAAAACACTACGGCCGCGCTATGGATATCGAATGGGCTAAAGATGGTCAGGACGGTAAGCTGTATATAGTTCAGGCCCGCCCAGAAACTGTGCGTAGCCGCGAAGACAGCAACGAAATGGAGCGCTTCCAGCTGCAAGGCACAGCACCTATAGTTGTTGAAGGTCGCGCCATTGGTCATAAAATTGGTTCAGGCAAAGCCAAAGTCCTCGCCAGCATCGCTGATATGGATCAGATCCAGCCAGGTGATGTGTTAGTCACCGACATGACAGACCCGGACTGGGAACCTATCATGAAACGCGCTTCAGCTATTGTCACCAACCGTGGTGGCCGTACTTGTCACGCCGCTATTATTGCGCGTGAACTGGGTATCCCAGCTGTAGTGGGTTGTGGTGATGCGACTAAAAAAATCAAAAATGGTCAGGATGTCACAGTGTCCTGTGCTGAAGGCGACACAGGTTTTGTCTACGACGGTATTTTAGGTTTTGACGTGATGACCTCACGTGTAGACAAAATGCCAGCGCTGAAGATGAAAATCATGATGAACGTTGGTAATCCTGAACGCGCGTTTTCCTTTGCGAAGCTGCCTCATGCTGGTATTGGCTTAGCCCGTCTGGAATTTATTATCAACCGTATGATTGGTGTGCATCCAAAAGCATTGCTGAACTTTGATGCTCAAACAGATGAACTCAAAGCCACGATCAGTGAGATGATGGCAGGGTACAGCTCTCCGGTCGAGTTTTACACTATGAAGCTGGTTGAAGGTATTTCTACCCTGGCTGCAGCCTTCTCGCCAGAGCGGGTGATAGTGCGGATGTCCGACTTTAAGTCGAACGAATACGCCAATCTGGTGGGTGGTCGTCAGTACGAGCCACACGAAGAAAACCCTATGATTGGTTTCCGTGGTGCATCGCGTTACATTTCTGAAGATTTCCGCGACTGTTTTGCGATGGAATGTGAAGCCTTAAAACGGGTTCGTAACGAAATGGGTTTTACCAATGTTGAAGTGATGATCCCATTCGTCCGCACACTGGAAGAAGCCAAAGCTGTGATTGAACTGCTGGAAGCTCATGGCCTGAAACGTGGTGATAATGGCTTAAAAGTTATTATGATGTGTGAATTGCCGTCCAACTGCTTGCTGGCTGAAGAGTTCCTTGAGTATTTTGATGGTTTCTCTATCGGCTCAAATGACTTAACTCAGTTGACTTTAGGTTTGGATCGCGACAGTGGTTTAATAGCGCATCTGTTTGATGAACGTAACCCGGCCATTAAAAAGCTGTTGTCTATGGCCATTCAAACCGCGAAAGCTAAAGGCAAATACGTGGGTATTTGTGGTCAGGGCCCTTCAGATCATGAAGACTTTGCGGCATGGCTGATGGATCAAGGCATCGATTCTGTGTCATTAAACCCTGATACAGTATTGGAAACCTGGTTATATCTGGCAGAAAAATACGGTCAGTAAATTAAGCTGATTGAACCAAAAGCCAGCGTCGATGCTGGCTTTTGTCTTTCTAAAAATGAGCTATTTAGTTGATTTTAAAGCGAAGTACTTGGCTTCTTGGCTGCAATACCTTATAAATTAGTTATGCGTAAAAATTAGCCGCTTAAGGCTTTATCACAACGGAGGTCAGCATGAGCGATCCGGTGCTCAAATCCAAAGCCCTGGGTTTGATGTATGGCTTATTGGCCGGAGAAGTTTTAGGTTCCGCCGTTGAAGGTCTCGAGCAAAACGAACGCGATGAGCGGCTAAGCTTTGACCTGAATGAAATTTTACTGCAAAACCCTTGGCAGACTTTGTCTGGTCAGCCGACCGACAGCGGTGAGTTAGCCGTGTTGTTATGTCGCCTGTTAGCTCATTATGGTGAGTATCAGGAAGATGGCGCCTGGCAGGCTTATGAATATTGGCTCAGAACCGAACCCTTTTCTGTACCTGATGAATTAAAGCGTGCTTTGCTGAGTGAACAGGACGAGGAATCCAATGCAACTACAGCTTTGGCTCGCGTAGGCGCTGTGGCTTTGATGGTGCCTTATCAGTCTTTACCTCAGCTAGCGGCTTGGGCTATGGCTGATACCGCATTAACCCATCCTAATATGTTGTGCCAACAAGTCAGTGGTTTGTATGTGATGGCACTTGGTCATGTACTGGAAAACGACTGTAGTGCCGATGAGTTGTATCAATTGATCAAAGACTGGGCGTCACAGCTTAAAGTGGATAAACGTATTATCCGCGTGATTGACCAGGCGTTATTTATGCCTCCCACTGATGCTGAAACTTCAGATACTCCGGTGCTGGTGTGTTTTCAAAACGCTATCTGGCAGCTGTTGTACGCCCAGGATTATCTGGATGGCATGCTGGATACCCTTAGACGAGGTGGGGATACGGCTAACAATGCTGCTGTGGCTGGAGCTTTATTAGGAGCTTGTTATGGTGTGGCTGAGGTCCCTGAATTACTGCGAAATGCTATTACTCACTGCAGACCTCTCAAAGGCCAGTTTGGTGTACATCAGCCACGTCCTGAGTGCTGCTGGGCCAATGAAGTGGAGTATTTAACAGAGCAGATTTTAACAGGCACAAAAAAACCGGCATAGCAGCCGGTTTATGTACAGGACGTACGGTATGCCGGAAATGCAGGAGCACATTTTCGGCGATGTACAGGACGTACGGTATGCCGGAAATGCAGGAGCATATTTTCGGCGATGTACAGGACGTACGGTATGCCGAAAATGCAGGAGCATATTTTCGGCGATGTACAGGACGTACGGTATGCCGGAAATGCAGGAGCACATTTTCGGCGTGACACCAAAAGCAACCAAGTCAGCGACTTATTTGCTGTTACGGGTTTCTTCGCAGGACTTTTTATCCACACACTCACCATACAGATACAAGCTGTGGTGAGTTAATTTGATGCCGTTTTTCTCAGAAATTTCCAGCTGCTTACGTTCGATATCATCGTCTTCAAACTCAATGACTTTACCGCAGTTTAAGCACACCAGGTGATCGTGGTGATCCATACGGCTTAATTCGAATACCGACTTACCACCTTCAAAATGGTGACGGGTGACAATGCCAGCATCATCAAACTGGTTTAACACACGGTATACAGTCGCCAGACCAATATCTTCACCTAATTCCAGCAAAATCTTATACACATCTTCAGCGCTGATGTGTTGATGATTAGGATCTTGCAAAATATCGAGGATCTTCACTCGTGGCAGGGTGACCTTGAGGCCTGCTTTACGCAATTCGGTATTATGATCTGACATGGACTGTTCTACTCTTTCTTGAATTTCAAATGATTATAAGGCCATTAACGACAGAAGCAACCTATAAATCTGCCCATTAATACCAGCAAAGCGCAGACAAAGCACAAACAAGGCGTTAGAATCCTGCTCAACAGGTCTTACCAGAGGTTTCTTATGCGTTGGGCGTTTAATCCGGCCGTGATGCGGCATTTATTAAATTTGTGGCCACCATTTTTTTTCACAGGCATTAAGGTGGTGGAGTTATCGCAAGACTACAGGTATTGCAAGGTAGAGCTGAAAAACCGGCCCTGGACCCGCAATATCAATAGCAGCCAGTTTGGTGGCTCTATGTTTGCGATGACCGATCCTATTTATCCATTGATGTTGATGGGGGCTTTGGGCAAAGAGTATATGGTGTGGGATAAACAGGCTGATATTAACTACATCACACCGGGTCGTGGCAAATTAACAGCTGAGTTTGTGCTGACAGATAATGAGCTTGAGCATATCAAACAACAGACCGAAGCAGGGGAGAAGTATTTCCCTGATTTTGTAGTGCATGTGAAAGACAACAAAGGCGAGTTGGTGTGCGAGGTCAAACGTAAGGTGTATATCCGTAAAAAGCCTAAATACCGCGATACATCTCAATAAAACAAAAGGGTCAGAGTTGAAACTCTGACCCTTAGAGATTACAGATTTTCCAGCTCTTTTAAGCTCAGTTCATCATAAATCTGTTTGCACCACTGCTTTACACGTTGCTCTGTCAGTTCTGGCTGACGGTCTTCGTCTATGCCTAAACCGACAAAATGATCGTTGTCTGCCAGTGCTTTGGAGGCGACAAAGTTGTAGCCTTTGGTTGGCCAGTGTCCAACTATAATGGCGCCTTTAGGCTCGATAATGTCGCGCAGGGTGCCCATAGCATCAAGGAAATATTCGGCATAATCTTCCTGATCACCACAGCCAAAAATCGCTACTAACTTGTTGTTAAAGTCGATATGTTCAAGCTCTGGAAAGAAGTCATCCCAATCACATTGGGCTTCACCGTAATACCAGGTTGGAATACCTAACAGCAACAAATCATAACCAGCAATTTGTTCTTTTGTGCTTTTGGCAATGTCCATCACATCAAACAAATGTTTGCCCAGCTCTTTTTGAATCATCTTGGCGATATGTTCAGTGTTACCTGTATCGCTACCAAAAAATATACCTACAGTTGCCATAACTTTCGCCTTCTACCTGGTCAACGCTTGTTCTAAAACCCATTCTATATAGGCGCTACGTGTCATATTTTGCTGCTGTGCAGACAAACTCAGTTGTTCGTACAACTGCTCTGACACTTTGCACTCTATACGCTTTAAACCTTTACTTCGATCGCGTTTGATTTGATTGCGCTTGTTCAGCTTGAGCTGCTCTTCCCGTGGTAAAGGATTGGTCCTTGGCCGGCCGGGGCGTTTTTCATGCGCAAACAAATCTATTGTTGTGCGATCTGTGGCTATTTTAGCCATGTCGCGCACCTCATTTATTCGACAAAAAACTCAAAAATCACTTTAGCTAAAAAAGCTGCAGGAGATAAAAACAGCACTAACCACACAAAAATTTTGCCAAAACGAGGAGCGTTACTTTTTTTAAGCACATCCCAAATGGCCATCACAATAAACAGATACAGGGCACCAACACCCAGAAAAAGACCCAGGGTCTCAAACTGCTCAATATTCATAATGACCCACTAGCCCTTAAAAATTGCGCGCACTATAGCACAATTTTATTAGGAATTAATTGCGTTAACTCAATAAAAAGTCAGTGACAATTTTAGTGAAAGCCACGGGTTTCTCGGCGTGTAACCAATGACCTGTGCCCATAATGACTTTAGCTTTGCTGGGCGGGAACAATTGCTGGATCAGGCTTTGATGTTCTGGCAACAGATAATCAGATTCTGCGCCTTTAATAAAAAGCGTCGGGCCTGTGTAAGGGCCTTTGCTTGGTGGTGCCTCTAATAACTGCTGATAATTGGCGATCAAAGCTTTGATATTAAAGCGCCAGCGGAAGTGATCATCTTCTTTATGCAGGCTCTTAAGCAGAAACTGCCGTACCCCGGTTTCAGTGATAGACAAAGCCAGCTGCTGATCAGCCTGCTGTCTGCTTTGTAAGTTATTCAGATCGATGCCATCCAGTGCTGATAATATTTCAAGGTGGCGCGGTCTGTTTTGCACCGGCGATATATCCGCCAGAATGAGCTTGTTAACGCGCTCTGGATAACGAAGCGCAAACTCCATGGCTATTTTTCCACCCATAGAATGGCCCAATAGGATCACCTGCTCTAAGCCCAGGTGATCCAGCGTATCTTTGACATCCTCTGCCATCAACGCATAGGACATGCTATCGTGCCAGTCTGAACGGCCATGATTACGCATGTCCAGATTGACCACTTGCCATTGTCCGGCTAAAGCACGGGCAATCACGCCAAGGTTCTCGTAACTACCAAAAAGGCCGTGGATCAATACAATAGCTTGACCTTGGCCTGTGATCTCGGTATGTAATATCATTATTTTTTCCGATTTAACGACCTTATTTACGACATAGTGGCATGGTATCAAAACTGCTGGCTGGCGTCAGCGACTATGCCTTTATATAATGGCTTCACTTTTTAAGAACGCGGAATAACTTCATGAAAACCATCGAAATAGATGACGATCTTTATCAATTTATCGCCAGTCAGACTCAACAGATTGGTGAAAGCGCCTCTGATATTCTGCGCCGTTTACTGATTGTCAGTCTGACAGAAGCGCAAGCTCCTGCGGTACCAGCTGCAAAAAACGTCAGTAAAACTCCAGTGCAAGAGTCGCTTAAACCTGTAGCACAAGCCGCAGCAAAACCAGCAGCACAGCCTGTAGTTGAAAAAACGGTCACCTCTGCTGCTCCTGCAGATAAATCGGGTTCCGTTTTTGATTTTATCAGCCCGCAAGATTTGTCTGCTGAACAAAGCGTGGTAGGGCGCTTCTTATTCATTTTATCGGCTTTATCCCGCGCACATCGTGGAGATTTTGCTCAGGTACTGGAAATTAAAGGTCGTAACAGATTATATTTTGGTCAGTCCGAGTCGTCTTTATTAGAAGCGGGCAGCAGTACCAATCCAAAACCCATTCCAAATACTGATTTTTGGGTGATTACCAACTCGAATACAACGCGCAAGAAAATGATGCTGACTGAAGTCGCCACCAAACTTGGCTACAGTTCGGCAGAGGTTGAACGGATCCGCGATTTGTTATAAGGAGTGTGTATGTCTTTACATCCGCTGGCTGGGCAAACTGCACCAGCTGCCATGTTACCTAATATAGCGCAGCTGATGGCCGCCTATTATAGCCTGAAGCCTGATGTGGCCATCGCCAGTCAGCAAGTCAGTTTTGGTACTTCAGGCCACAGGGGAGGAGCTTTACTTAAATCCTTTAACGAACAGCATATTCTGGCCATAGTGCAGGCTGTTGCGGAGTATCGCAAACAACAGGGTTTTAGCGGACCATTGTTCCTGGGCAAAGACACTCATGGCTTATCAGAAGCTGCGTTTGTCAGCACATTACAGGTGCTGATTGCCAATGGCGTAACCACCCATATTCAGCAAGATGGCGGTTTTACACCCACTCCTGTTATTTCCCATGCAATTTTGGGCTATAACAAAGGCCGTACCACTGATTTAGCCGATGGCTTAATCATTACACCTTCTCATAATCCGCCGGAAGATGGTGGCATTAAATACAATCCGCCTCATGGTGGTCCTGCCGACACAGACGCGACAGATTGGATCCAAAAACGCGCCAATGCCTTACTGGCTGTGCAGTTAGATGGCGTGAAGCAGATAGGCTACGAAGAGGCGTTGGCGTCCCCTTTGTGTGTCAGCATCGATTATGTACAGCCTTATGTCGATGATTTGGCGAACGTCATTGATATGGCAGCCATAGCCAAAGCGGGCGTGAAAATCGGTGTTGACCCTTTAGGTGGTTCAGGTATTGCGTTTTGGCCTGTGATTGCCAAAACCTATGGTCTGAATATCACTGTGGTCAATGAACGTGTCGATCCAGCTTTTAGCTTTATGCCGTTGGATAAAGACGGAAAAATTCGTATGGATTGCTCCTCTGCTTATGCGATGGCGAACTTGATTCAACTCAAAGATCAGTTTGATGTGGCCATAGGCAATGACCCGGATTTTGATCGTCATGGCATAGTGACCCGAAGTGGCGGCCTGATGAATCCAAACCATTATCTGGCTGTGGCTATTAACTATTTATTGAGCAACAGACCTTTATGGTCAACCAGCTTAGCTATTGGCAAAACACTGGTATCTTCGGCCTTGATTGACAGAGTGACTGAAGGCCGTGGTCGTAAAGTGTATGAAGTCCCTGTTGGCTTTAAATGGTTTGTCGATGGTCTGTACAAAGGTACTGTGGCTTTTGGTGGTGAAGAAAGTGCTGGGGCAAGTTTCCTGCGTTTTGATGGCACTGTTTGGTCGACCGATAAAGACGGTTTTATTCTGGGATTACTAGCGGCAGAAATGCTGGCGAAAACCGGAGTCGATCCTTATCAGCAGTATCAGGCGTTGACCAAAGAATTTGGTTCACCTTTGTATCGTCGTCTCGATGCAGCGGCTTCAGCAGAGCAAAAAGCTGCGCTGAAAAATTTGGATGTCAGCAGTGTAAAACAGACTGAACTGGCTGGCGATGAAATACTTGCAGTGCTTACAAAAGCACCAGGTAATGGTGCCAGTATTGGTGGTGTAAAGGTAGTCACCAAAAATGGCTGGTTCGCTGCGCGGCCATCTGGTACAGAAAACAGCTACAAAATTTATTTAGAGAGTTTTGTTGATCAAACGCATTTAATGCAGCTTGAATCGGACGCCAAAGCCTTTGTGGATGCGGTGTTCAAGGCGATTTAAGCACCTGAAACAGCCTGTTAGCGTGTTGTAATAAAATTACGATAGCAGGCTTTATTTTTGCTAATTCTTGACTATTGCCCGCCATTTTTGTAATTTTTCTACAACTATAGTTATAAAAAAAAGCGGCTCACCGCTCATCAAACCGGGATTTGGCAATGAAAAAAACGTCTTCAAAGGCAAAAGCCTCAGTGGCTATTGCGGACCTTCCGAGCACGGAAGAATTAAAAAACAGTATTATTAAACATTTACATGGCAGCCTTGGTACAGATGTAAATAAAGCCAGCCCACAAGCCTGGTGGCGTGCCACTTGTGCTGCGATCAACGAATATGTGTACGATGGTTTACGTAATACTCAGCGTACTCACTATCAACAAAATACCCGCGCCGTTCATTATTTCAGTCTTGAATATTTAATGGGTCGTCTGTTCAGCAACAACCTGCACAATTTGGGTGTCTATGACGCTGCAAAAGATGCGCTGGCTGAGCTTGGCTTAAATATCGCTGATCTGGAAGATCAGGAAGAAGACATGGCGTTGGGTAACGGCGGTTTAGGCCGTTTAGCTGCCTGTTTTATCGACTCCATGGCGACATTAAATTATCCAGCCATTGGCTATGGTATCCACTACGAAAATGGCCTGTTTAAACAGGAGTTTTCAGATGGCCGTCAAATTGAGCGTCCTGACAGTTGGCGTGAATATGGCAACCCGTGGGAGATTTGCCGTCCTGAGTCTATCCAGGAAATTTCAGTCTACGGTTACGTAGAAACGACTTACGATCTGCAAGGCAAAATGAAAAAGGTATGGCACCCTGGCCGTATCATTAAAGGTGTGCCTTGGGATATTCCTGTGGTTGGTTATCAGGGCAGCTCAGTCAACGTATTACGTCTGTGGGAAAGCCGTGCCAGTGACTTCTTCAACTGGGACGTATTTAACTCTGGTGGTTACATCGATGCGGCGCGTCAGAACATCGAAGCTGAAACCATCTCTAAAGTACTGTATCCAAACGATGAAACAGACGCAGGTAAAGAATTACGCTTAATTCAGCAGTATTTTTTCTGCTCATGTTCACTGAAAGACATTATCCGTCGTTACAAACGTGCTAATGGTGATGACTGGAGCAAGTTCCCAGAACAAGTGGCTATTCAGCTAAACGATACTCACCCGGCTGTAGCTATCCCAGAATTGATGCGTATTTTGGTTGACCGTGCGGAAATGAGCTGGGACGAAGCCTGGAATATTTGTCAGCATGTATTTGCCTACACTAACCACACCTTGTTACCAGAAGCTCTGGAAAAATGGTCAGTGCGTTTATTTGAAAAAGTATTACCACGCCACTTAGAAATCATTTACGAAATTAACCGTCGTTTCCTGGTTGAGCAAGTGGATGTGTTATGGCCTGGCGATAACGATAAAAAACGTAAACTGTCTATTATCGAAGACAACCACGAACCTATGGTCCGTATGGGGCATTTGTCTGTGGTCGGTTCGTTCCGCGTCAATGGTGTGGCCGAAATTCACTCAGAGTTAGTGAAATCAGATTTATTCCCGGAAATGGTTGCATTATGGCCGGATAAATTTACCAACGTCACCAATGGTGTTACGCCACGTCGCTGGTTAAAAGCCTGTAATCCACGTTTAGCCAAGTTGCTTGACGAAACCATTGGCGATGAATGGCCACGTGACTTAAAACAGCTGAGTAAATTTGCTGCTTTTGCTGATGATCCTGCCATTCAGGATGCCTTTATGGCGATTAAACAGCAAAATAAAGCTGATTTAGCGACGGTAGTGAAGAAACTGACCAATATCAGCATTGATCCTCATGCTATTTTTGATATTCAAATCAAACGTTTGCATGAATACAAACGTCAGCATCTGAACTTGTTGCATATTCTGGCCTTGTACCGTCGTATTCTGCAAAACCCGGATTACGATATGGTGCCACGTGTATTCCTGTTTGGTGCTAAAGCCGCTCCTGGTTACAAACTGGCCAAAGAAATTATTTACGCCATCAATAAAGTGGCAGAGAAGATCAACAACGACAAACGCGTGAAAAACCGTCTGAAAGTGGTCTTTATGCCTAACTACCGTGTCACATTAGCTGAGAAAATGATCCCGGCTGCTGACGTGTCAGAGCAAATCTCTACCGCAGGTAAAGAAGCTTCTGGTACAGGTAATATGAAACTGGCGTTAAACGGTGCTATCACTGTAGGTACGCTGGATGGTGCCAATATTGAGATCGCAGAGGAAGTGGGACCGGATAATATTTCTATCTTCGGTTTAACCGTCGATGAAGTAAAAGCTCTGCAGGCCAAAGGCTATCACAGCTGGGATTACTATTATCAGGATGCTGAAATCAAAGCTATTCTGGACTGGCTGGAAACTGATTACTTCACGCCGGGTAAACCAGGTGAATTATCTGCCATCAAACGTAGCTTGCTTGAAGGTGGCGATCCGTATTTAGTACTGGCCGATTTCCAGTCGTACGTGAAAGCACAAGAGAAGGTGGATGGCTGGTACCGTGATCAGGCTGGCTGGGCGAAAAAGGCCATTCTGAACACTGCACTGATGGGTAAGTTTACTTCAGACCGTTCTATTGAAGACTATGTAGAAAAAGTCTGGAAACTGGACGCCTGCAAAATCAGCCAGCAGTAAGCTGTCGGCTGGTTAGTAGCTTAGTTAGCAGCTTCACAATAAAGCCCACTTCGGTGGGCTTTGTATTTGGCTCAAAGGAACGGATCTGAGCTGACGCAGAGAAACTCCTGAACTATTTGTTACAATTTGCAGTCCTAGAAGGCATTGGGAATTTGTTTCCGCATCCCCATTAAGTTTACAGAGCCAATGAACAGGCGTTTTAAAGAGAGCAATCAATGAATTATCAACAGCAAGCCCAACAATGGCAGGCCTTATTCCGTCAGAAACAGCAGGGCAGTTTCCTTAGCCGTGTGCTGCTATGGCTGGTCGCCGGTATTATGCTGGTGTTTGCAATGGGCGTATTACTTTTTGTGCTGATGCTGAGCTGGTTACTTATTCCGGTGTTTTTATACAAACGGCATCAGCTACGCAAACAAGGCAAGTCGTTTTTCCAACAGGCTCAGCAACACCAGCAAAGCCGTTCGTCAGAAGGCTCTGGCCGGGTGATTGAAGGCGAAGTGTTGGAACGTAAAAGCGATAACTAAGCAGCTCATCTTCATTTACTGATGCAAGTGATGTAAGCAAAGCAGGGCATTGGAAAGACAGTAATTTTTTTCCTACGCCCTGACCATCCATCCTGCGCTTTGGTATACTCGGCCCAGTTCTAAATCTGGTGCGTCTTATGATCCCGAAGTTAACTGCGACAGAAACACTTAATCCCCAAGTCCAGGCTTATGTCACTGCTCTAACAGCTGCTGGTTTTGTCGGCGACATTGAAGTCAGTTATGCCAGCCGTTTAGCTGTGGCCACAGACAACAGCGTGTATCAGCAGCTGCCTGCTGCTGTGTTGTTGCCTAAATCTGCTGCTGATGTGCAGCTGATTTGTTCTTTGGCTCAAACAGTCAGTTTTAGCGACATCAAATTCACGCCAAGGGGCGGCGGCACCGGCACTAATGGTCAAGCCTTAACTTCTGCTGTGGTGGTCGATTTATCCCGCCATATGCGTGACATCATTGAAATTAATGTTGAAGAGCGCTGGGTACGGGTACAGGCTGGTGTGATTAAAGATCAGCTGAATGCCTTTTTAAAACCTTATGGCTTTTTCTTCTCACCGGATTTATCCACCTCAAACCGCGCCACCATAGGGGGCATGATCAACACCGACGCCTCGGGTCAGGGCTCTTTGGTGTACGGTAAAACCAGTGATCATGTGTTATCCCTCGATACTGTGCTGATTGATGGCATGGCGCTGCATACTCATGTGATGCCTATAGCTCAGGCAGAGCAGCTGGCACAACGTCAGGACAGCATTGGCCGGGTGTATCGTCAGGTGTTATCTAGTTGCCGCGATTTCCGTGCCGATATTTTAAACACTTTTCCGCGTTTAAACCGCTTTTTAACAGGTTATGACTTAGAGCATGTGTTTAACGAGGATTTAACTCAGTTTGATTTGTCCCGCGTTATTACCGGATCTGAAGGTTCTTTGGGTTTTGTCACCGAAGCTAAATTGAATATCACGCCTATAGCCCCATACAAATGTCTGGTGAATGTGAAGTACGACAGCTTTGAAAGTGCGCTGCGTAATGCACCATTTTTAGTGGCCGCTCAGGCTACCTCGGTGGAAACTGTCGACAGCAAAGTTCTGGATTTAGCCCGTAACGACATCATTTGGCATCAGGTCAAAGACTTTATTGAAGATGTGCCAGGCAAAACTATGCTTGGCCTGAATATGGTCGAATACAATGCTGAAGACGAAGCGGATATGGCGCAAAAAGTCCAGCAGTTAGAAGCACGCCTGCAACAGTCGGTTGAAAATGGTGAGTCTGGAATTATTGGTTATCAGCTGACTTTTGACAACAACGCCATCACCCAGATTTACGCGATGCGCAAAAAGGCAGTGGGCCTTTTGGGCAATGCCAAAGGTAGCAAAAAACCTATTCCTTTTACTGAAGATACCGCAGTTCCTCCTGAAAATCTGGCTGATTTTATTATGGAATTCCGCGCCTTACTCGATAGCCATGGACTGGCCTATGGCATGTTTGGTCATGTCGATGCTGGTGTGTTGCATGTGCGTCCAGCTTTGGATATGTGTGACCCGGAGCAGGAAAAACAGTTACGCGTTATCTCCGATCAGGTGGTAAAACTGACCGCTAAATACGGCGGTTTGATGTGGGGCGAGCATGGTAAAGGCTATCGCAGCGAATATGGCCCGGAGTTTTTTGGAGAGGCTTTATTTACAGAGCTGCGTAAAATCAAAACGGCTTTTGACCCCTTTAACCGCGTCAACCCTGGCAAAATTTGTACGCCTATCGACAGTAGCGAACAGCTGGTCAGTGTTGATGATGTAAAACGTGGGTTTTACGATCGGCAAATCCCTGTTGTAGTGAAAGAGAGTTTTGACAGCAGCTTAAACTGTAACGGCAATGGCCTTTGTTTTAACTACGAAGAAAATTCGCCTATGTGTCCGTCCAGTAAAGTCACCAAAGACAGACGACACAGCCCCAAAGGCAGAGCGGGTTTAATGCGCGAATGGTTGCGATTAATGAGCAATCAAGGTGTCGATGTATTGGCACAGGAGCAAGAGCTGCTGAATAAATCTCAGACGCTGTCTGGTGTAGTTGCCAAAATCAAAAACAGCTGGCAGAAAAAGCAGGGCCAGTATGATTTCTCCCATGAAGTGATGGAGGCAATGGAAGGCTGTTTGGCCTGCAAAGCCTGTGCGGGCCAGTGTCCTATCAAAGTGGATGTGCCATCCTTCCGTGCCCGTTTTATTCAGTTGTATCACAGTCGTTATTTACGACCGGCCAAAGATTATCTGGTCGGAAATATTGAACGTTCGGCGCCACTGCTGGCGAGTATGCCGAAGCTGGTCAATTTTTTCCTGCAGCAAGGCTGGATGGCAAGCCTGCTGAAAAAGACTGTGGGTTATGTCGATACACCACAATTATCGGTTCCGACCTTAAAACAAAGAGTTGAGGGTAACTACAGCTTTGATTTAACTGCGCTGCAAGCCTTGCCAGCAGCCGAAAAGCAAAAACTAGTGCTGTTGGTGCAAGATCCATTTACCAGCTTCTACGAAGCTGATTTAGTGGCTGACGCGCTGAAGCTGATAGAGAAACTAGGGTTTAGGCCTGTGTTGTTGCCATTTTTACCGAACGGTAAACCGCAGCACGTCAAAGGCTTCTTACGCGATTTTGCTAAAACAGCGAAAACAGCCTCTGATTTTTTAAATCAGGTGGCCGCTTTAGGAGCGCCGCTGCTGGGCTTAGATGCTTCTTTAGTACTGGTGTATCGCGATGAGTATGTCAAAACCTTAGGCTCTGAACGTGGCGATTATCAGGTGGCTTTATTCCACGAATGGTTAGTGAAACAAGACTTACCTGCTATTCAGTCAGGGCAGAGTTTTAGTTTACTGGCGCATTGCACCGAAAAAACGGCTCTGCCAGCAACAGAGAATCAGTGGAAGCAGATTTATGCCAAAGCTGGATTAGAACTCAAAGCGGTGTCTGTGGGCTGCTGTGGTATGGCCGGTACTTATGGCCATGAGGCGCAAAATTTTGATAACAGCAAAACGCTTTACGAAATGAGTTGGCAACAACCCGTACAAAACACTGGGGCTGATCAGGTGTTGGTGACAGGATTCTCTTGTCGAAGCCAGGTAAAACGTTTAGAAGGTGTTAAACCTAAACATCCGTTGCAGCAGCTTTTGCAGTTACTTTAGGGCGTTTTTTTAAATTTTGGGACAGGGACATCGCCTGTCCCTGTCTATTTTTATCTAAATCTCTTTATATAAAAATTAACTGACCGTCATTTATTGTCCCACCAATGATAACCCAATAAAAACTATCAAGTTCAGCTTAGGTTTATGCCACTGAGCTATGCTAGCTGTTAGCTTTTTAATAACTTCACCCAAAGGAAGATGGATATGAATTGGTTTAAATGGCTGCTCGCGGTCGTGGCAGGCTTTATCGCAGTAGCTGCCTTTTATCTGCTGGTCGTGTTTGATTTAAATGACTTTAAAGCGGAAATCACTAACAAGGTAGAACAGCAAACCGGACGGCAGCTGCAGATAGCAGGGGATATTGGCTGGACTATTTACCCTAGTCTTGGGGTGTCACTGACCGATGTAAAATTATCGAATCCAAAGGGTTTTGCGCCAGAGCAAATGCTGGAAGTGTCGGAATTGACGGCCGCCGTAGCCTTGATGCCATTGTTTAACAAAGATCTGCAGGTTCAGCAGCTGCATTTAGACGGTGTTACAGCTAATCTGGTCACCCGTAAAGACGGCAGCTCCAGTATGGATGGCCTGACGGCAGATAAAAGCACCACAACTAGTGAAACTGGACCTGCGACCAACCAACAACTGCAACTGCAGGATCTATCTATTAGCAATCTGCAATTAAATCTGTTGAGTGAAGGTAGTCCAGACCAGCGATTAAGCTTGAAATCACTCAAATTAAGTGATTTTAAAGCCAATGAATGGGCGCCATTGGATTTTGAACTGATCGTACTGTCTGGCCAAACTCAGCTCGATGTCAAAGGTTCTGCTCAATTGCAATTGAGTGAAAATAATCAGTTAGTGCAGCTTAAAGACTTTGCCTTAGAAACTGACTTTACAGGTGTCCCGGTCAAACAGCTTTCTTTAGAGACAGAGTTAAAACTGGCTTTGGATAAAAAACAGCTGGAGTGGCAATGGAAAAAGCTGCAACTGGATGAGATCAAAGGTTCAGGCCAACTGTCAGTGAATTACGCTAAACAAGCAGTGATTAAACTGGATCTGCAACTGGATGAAGTAGACACAGCCTCTTACATGGGTGAAAACAGTGCAGAACAGGCAAGTACAACCACTCAGAAAAACAGCGCAGAACCAGATTTATCAGTGCTGCGCCAATTTGATCTGGATTTAAAACTGGCAGTGAAGACATTAAAAGCTGCTGGCCTGCATACAGAAAACCTGCAATTGGCGTTGACCAATAAAGCAGGGCTGGTTCAAATTCAAAACGCCAGCGCAGATTTATACGATGGAAAAGTGCACGCCAAAGCCACGCTGGATGCCCGCAAAACGCCTGTCAGCTACAGCTTTAATAAACAACTGTCCGGCCTGGCGCTGCGGCCTATGCTGATGGACGGTGCTGACATTGATTTATTAAGTGGCACTGCAAAACTGACCATCGAAGGCAAAGGTCATAGTTTGTTGCCGGAGCAGATCAAGAAAAACCTGCTGGCAACTGGCAGTTTTGAAGTCACGGACGGTTCTTTATATGGCGTCAATATCGCGCAAATGATCCGCAATGCCAAAGCCACACTGAAAAATGAGGCTCAGACCGGTGATAATTCAGAGCAAAAAACGGACTTCTCCAGCTTAACCGGCAGCTTTAACCTGACTGATGGTGTGTTGACGAATCCGGATTTAAAAATGGCGGCACCCTTGTTACGACTTGCAGGCAAGGGCTCAGCTAACTTACTGAATGAAGAATTGGATTATCAGCTCAGTACTGCGCTGGTGAATACGTCAAAAGGTCAGGGTGGTAAAGAAAAAGACGATCTGGCTGGCGTTGAAATACCACTTAAAATCAGCGGTACAATGCAAAAACCTAAATACTCTTTGGATACCAAAGCCTTATTGGAAGGCCAGTTGAAAGAGAAAGTAGAAAGTGGCAAAGAAAAACTGAAAAACAAATTGCTGGAAAAACTCGGCGGACTGTAAATAGTCGGGTTGTTTCGGAGCATAAAAAAACGGAGCTTATAAAAGCTCCGTTTTTCACATCAAATTCAAACTTAGAATGCTGAAGTATCCTGGAACAAACCAACTTTTAACTCTTTGGCGGTGTAAATTTCGCGACCATCTACACTGACAGAACCTTCTGCAATACCCATAAACAATTTACGTTTAATCACTCGGGTCATATCAATGCGGTAGGTTACTTTTTTTGCTGTAGGCAGGATTTGACCAGTAAACTTCACTTCACCCACGCCTAAAGCACGACCTTTACCCGGGCCACCAGCCCAGCCGAGGAAGAAACCTACCAGTTGCCACATAGCGTCTAAACCTAAACAACCAGGCATCACTGGATCACCTTTAAAGTGGCAATCGAAGAACCACAGTTCAGGATGAATATCAAATTCAGCGATGATTTCCCCTTTGCCGTATTTACCACCTTCTTCCGAAATGTGCACAACACGGTCAATCATCAGCATATTATCGACAGGCAACTGACTGTTACCTTCGCCAAATAATTCCCCACGGCCACAGGCCACTAAATCTTGTTTTGTAAAGCTATTCTTAGTCATGTATGTTAGATCCATCATCAAGGCTGGGCCACTTTAGCGAACACTTGTAAGCTAAACAAGTCCGATTAGTCAAGCTGACCTTCTGAAATCAAACTAACATCAAAAGATAGAAGCATTATGACGGAACAAGAAAAAAAACCACTTTCTAATGCAGAGAAACAACAGCGCTATAGAGAAAGGCAAAAAGGCTCCGGAAAAAAGGAGTTGCGCGGTTACTTAACGCCTGAGGCTTTGGCTTGTTATCACGAAATTCAGCAAAAAACTGAATGGAGTGACAGTGTGATGCTCAGCAATGCAATACGTTTAATGTATGCAGCACATAAGCTTGGACAAATTGGTTTACTGAATGGCTGGCTGACGGAGCATAAAAAATAAGGCCAACTTAACGCGCGCTGCGTATTGCTTTATAATGCCGCCACTTTTTGCTGTTTCAGCGCCATCCGGAAGTTTTTTATGATTTTATTTGTCCGCGACTTAACCGTCATCGATTTTTCTTACCTTTGTCAGCAACGCGGTTTGCTTGGCGAAAGTTATATTGTTGATGTGGAGTTGCATGGGGATTTGGATCAAACCTCCATGGTATTTGATTTTGGTCTGGTAAAAAAAGTCATTAAAAAAGCCATTGATCAATTGGTTGACCACAAACTGGCCGTCCCTGCTTTAAGCCCGGCCACACAACTGCTCAGCGGTGAAGTGGAGCAAGTGTTATTTAGCTCCGCCAAAGGGCTGTTGCAAATTGCATCCCCAGTTGAAGCTTTTGCCGTGATTCAGGCTGAAAAAGTTGATATGGCCTCTGTCACCGAATTTTTAACTGAACAAATTAAACCCCTGTTGCCTGATAACGTCGCCAAACTGGTGTTGCAGCTGCGCACTGAGCAAGTCAGCGGTTTTTCTTACCATTACACCCATGGTCTGAAAAAACATGACGGCAACTGCCAGCGTATCGCTCATGGCCACCGTTCTACCATCCAGATTTTTGACAACGGTATGTTGTCGCCTAAATTAGGTAAATACTGGAGTGAACGTTGGGAAGATATTTATTTGGCAACCGCTGAAGATCAGATTGAAGCATCCGCCTTACGTTACCTGAAAGCTGAAGCTGGGGCTCTTCATTTTGCCTATAGCTCAGCTCAGGGCTATTTTGAAATCTCTCTGCCAGCAGCAACCTGCGAAGTAGTGCCTTGTGATACCACAGTGGAGTGTTTAGCGGACTACATTGCGGCTAGCGTGAAAGAATCACATCAGCTTAGCGCAGTGAAAGTGGTTGCTTTTGAAGGGGTTGGTAAAGGCGCTATTGCCTTTGCTTAGTGCTTTGGGATTGAGCAAAAGGCAGAGCATAGCTCTGCCTTTTTAATTACTGAACCAGATCCGATAACGGCAATTGAGTTTTAGCCAAAGCCCGCTGATACAACCAGGCAAAGCTGGCGGCATTATCGCGTGGGAATTCGAGCTGCACCGGTGGCTTGGCTTCTGTGCCATCTGCGACTACAAAACTAAAGCTGTAAAAAGGTGCCATGCCCATCCGAAGGTCCGTCAGCAGCACTTCATTGCCTTTTTGTTCCAGCTGATAAAAACCATGACTGAACCAGGCTAAACGAGCCACAGCCGGATTATCTTTCCACTGCTCAATCAAGGTCTTATCCCGCGTAAAACTGCG
This sequence comes from Rheinheimera sp. MM224, assembly GCF_947090785.1. Taxonomy (NCBI): domain Bacteria; kingdom Pseudomonadati; phylum Pseudomonadota; class Gammaproteobacteria; order Chromatiales; family Chromatiaceae; genus Rheinheimera; species Rheinheimera sp. MM224. The sequence continues at coordinate 2,422,300 of NZ_OX352320.1, read as the reverse complement.
CCACTGCATCGGTGTTGAGCCATCCAGCAACGAATAATAACCTTCCAGATATTCACCATCCTTGATCACTACAGCCCGCCATAACAAGGTATTAAATGGGGTTGCTGTGACTAATAACTTATCTGCTTGCTGATCAAAATTTGCCAATTGTTGCTCTACTTTTGCGTAAGCCCATTGCTGCGCTACTAAACCAAACAGCAGATAAGCAATGCTCAAGGCTAAACCAGCGCTGTTCCAGCTTAGTTTTTTATTAAAAAGCGCTATGCCAGTGCCCATCAATAACGGCAGGGTGTACAAAGGGTCGATGACAAAAACACTGCCGGTGCCAAAAGGATAATCACTAAAAGGCAAAGCCAGCTGAGTGCCATAGATGGTCAGGGTATCCAACAGCGGATGAGTCAGCAGCACCAACCCTATCGCAATCAAACTTTGCTTAAAAAGCGCCGGCTTTCCTAGTAATTTAACTAACAGCCAGGCAAAAAACGGCGAAACTAAACTTAAATAAAACAACGAATGGCTTTCGGTGCGGTGCAAGGTCATATCACTGATTGGATCGCCATGTGAGATCAACACATCCAGATCGGGCAGGGTACCAAATACCGCACCTGCCGCTGCCGCCTGCCAGAGCTTTATTTGTTTGTTGCGTATAGGTTTGTGAAAAGCCGCAACGCTGACGGCTGCACCCAAGGCTATTTGTGACAACGAATCCATATTATTCCTGTGTTTTTCCAAGCCAGTTTGCGGCCTTTTGCTGGTCGACAAGTTGCAAATAAGTCAAAGCTTCAGCAGCAAGTTCTACCGGCATCGACAGTTGCACCAGACGTTGTTTACGAAATACATGCAGGGTCAATACCCTGCCAATCTTACTTTGGTTGAGCTGCCGCCAGAAATTTTGCTCCGTGGCCTTCACTGCATTGATGGCAATCAGCTGATCCTGTGCCATTAAGCCTGCTTTATAAGCGACAGAATTCAGAGCTACGTTTGTTATCTTTAAGCCTTCCGCAGCAGCACTGAAAGCCGCGCCAAAAGCCCGTACCGGATAAGCAGGAGCTTTGCAGCCTGACAGGTCTTTGCTGTGTTCTTGCTGGCGTTTGGCTGTATTTAAACCAAGATGCGGTAAGAGTTCTATCAGAGGTAGTGCAGAAGTGCCATGTACCCAGCTGTATAATTGGCTGGCTGTATCTTTACCTGCATAATCTGAACAGAGTTGGATGAATTGCTGCTCAGAACTACCCAGAGCTGGCTCACCATAACTGCGCCAGGCCAATTGCATCAAGGCATCGAGCGTCTTGTCTTTGCTGCGCAATAACGCATCCAGACACAAGGCAATCAGGCTGCCTTTGGTGTAATAGCTGACCACGGCATTCACAGCATTTTCATCTTGTTTGTAGTACTTAGTCCAGGCATTAAAGCTGCTGTCAGCCACAGATTGCACTTGCTCTGAAGGGCTTAATTGCACTCGGTTAATGGTTTTTTCCAATGCCGAAAAGTACTGTTCCTGCGTCAGTAAACCACAACGAACCAAAGCTAAATCATCGTAGTAAGAGGTAAAACCTTCGTATAGCCAGAGCTGGCTGGTGTATTGCTCTGTGTTTAATCTATAAGGTAAAAACTGGGCTGGTTTAGCGCGTTTCACCCACCAGGTATGAAAATACTCATGACTGCACAGGCCGAGTAAATTTTGATAGTCGGCTGTGCTTTCATCCGGGCGTTCCAGGTTAGGTAAATCCTGATGCGTCAAGAGTAATAAGGTTGAATTATGATGCTCAAGCCCGCCATAACCAGCATCTGTTACCCAACACAAAAACCAATACTGATTTAAATCGGCGGGCAGCGCACCAAACACTTGTTGCTGCTGATGGCAGATGCGTTGCAGCTCTGCTTTAAAACGTTCCAGATCGACCTGCTCGTGGCCTGCCAGCACCAAATAATGTGGCACACCACAGACATCAAATTCGGCAATATCCAGTTTGCCGAGCATTAAAGGAGTATCAATCAGTTGCTGATAGTTATCGGCATGATACAAACCACAGTGCAGTGGTTGGGTGGTGCGGCCTCTTGTTAATCCTGTAGCCACTTGCCAGTCTAAAAATTCAGGTGCAACTACATTCAAAGTCACAGGCGAAGATTCCATGCCTTTGACTTCAAGACACAAAGCCGCCGGATTTAAAATAGCCAGTTGATCGTCCAGATAACAGCCTCGCACCGACAAATCAAAGGCATAGACTTTATATCGTACCGTCAGCGCCTGCAGATTATGATTCAGTTGCCAGCTTTGTTTATCCAGCTGCAGCAAAGTTAGCGCGCCGGCGTCATCAAAAGCTTCAATAGAGTGAAGGTGTTTGGCAAAATCACGCACCATATAGCTGCCGGGGATCCAACTTGGCAAAGATAACTGGATGCTGTCGCTGCTTTGTGGTGTAAAACGAAGTTCAACTGCAACCAGATGTGCGGTAATGTCAGTAATACTAAGCTGGTAAGCCAATAGCGTCATACCCTATACTCCCGAAAGTGATGTGTGCATTATTTTATAAGGATCTTTTGATGGCTCAAGAAACTATTTTCAGCAAAATCATTCGCCGTGAAATTCCGGCCGACATTTTATACCAGGACGACTTAGTCACGGCTTTCCGCGATATTAATCCACGGGCACCCACTCATATCCTGATTGTCCCTAATGTATTAATTCCTACAGTAAACGATGTAGAGCCTGAACACGAGCTGGCTTTGGGCCGTTTATTTACTGTAGCCCGCAAACTGGCTGCAGACGCTGGCATCGCTGAAAACGGTTACCGTTTGATCATGAACTGCAATGAACATGGTGGCCAGGAAGTTTATCATATCCATATGCATCTGGTCGGTGGTAAAGCCTTAGGGGCTATGGTGGCGCGTTAATCAGTGTTTGTCTGATAATCATCGGCAATTGGGTTGCAATTGCCGGGGAAACTTCTAAAATTCGCGCCTTAATTTTCTGCCGGAGATCCTTATGACTGACGAAGCTTTACTTGCTAAACGTATTGAATACGCTGTGACCCGGGTCACAAAAACGGTATTTCCTGGCCGGACTAATCACCACAATACCTTGTTTGGTGGAGAAGCTTTAGCCTGGATGGATGAGGCCGCTTTTATTGCTGCGACCCGATTTTGCCGTAAACCTCTTGTCACTGTCTGTTCTGATCGGGTGGATTTTAAAGAGTCTATTCCAGCTGGTTCTATTATTGAACTGGTTGCCCGAATTGAGCATGTAGGCCGCACCAGTATTAAAGTGAACGTGGATATTTTTGTTGAAACTATGTTTGACGACGATCAACATAAGGCCATATCAGGCAACTTTACTTTTGTTGCTTTAGGACCAGATCGTAAGCCGGTTCCTGTATTAGGCTAATTTGCCAATGTGCTGGCTCAGCAGTAGAGTAGGGTTATTCTTTACTGACTCTGAGCCAGATAAAACATGAAAACTATCCACCAATGGTTTGCCGAATACGGTGTCAGCCATCAAAATCCAACCAATAAATTGATCCATTGGTTTGCCGTCCCCTCAATTTATTTCACAGTATTTGGCTTGTTATGGCAGATCCCTATGCCTTTTAGCTTGTTTGCAGAACAACAGATCACCTGGCCTTTATTACTTGCTATGCCTGCGCTGGCGTTTTATTTCAGCTTGTCTTTTGCTATTGGTGTAGGCATGACCTTATTCACCGCAGTGGTGGTGATGCTTATTCGCTGGTATGAGCAAAACTTCAACCTGGATATCTGGTTAGCGTCTCTGTTGTTATTTGTGGTGATGTGGGTGTTTCAGTTTATTGGCCACAAAATTGAAGGGAAAAAGCCGTCGTTTTTTCAGGATTTACAGTTTTTATTGATTGGTCCTGCATGGCTAATGGGCTTTATCCTGAAAAAACTAAAGATCAACTATTAGCTTCAAGTACGAAGGGTATTGCGACTAATGGAGAGCTACCCGAGTTCAATCTACTGACTAAAGCTCACCAAGCTCCGGTTGCTGAGATACAATAGAGGTAAGAGCAGATCGAGTTGTAACCATTTTGCAAAAATTTTTTGAAGACCGTCATCGTTTGTTTTGGCTGCTGCACACCTTAGGTTGGGTGGGTTTTGCACTCATCAGTTATTTAGGTTCCTTGTTTCAGGAAATGCGCAGCGCCTACTGGATAGTAGTGGCACTGGACGCTTATGCCGGTTGGTTACTGACTATTCCGCTGCGTTATGCTTTTCAGAGAGTCTGGCATTGGGAACCCTGGAAAATGCTGCTCAGCGTGCTTGCGGTGGCTATTCTTATTGCCGCAGTATGGACTGTGTTTCGTAATTTTAATTACTGGGAAATTTACCGGCATGGTTTTAAACCCGATAGCTGGACTCAATACTTTCGCCAAACCACAGTGGGTTTTTATGTTCTGCTGAGCTGGAGCGGTTTGTATTTTGGTATTAAGTATTACCAGACGCTGCAACAGGAAAAACAAAAGTCGCTGACAGCCAGTAACAAAGCCCATGAGGCTCAGCTGAAAATGCTGCGTTATCAGCTTAATCCACATTTTTTGTTTAACACCTTAAATGCGATATCGACTTTGGTCTTATTAAAGGAATCTGATACAGCGAATAAGATGTTGGTCAGATTAAGCGACTTCTTGCGTTATTCGCTTTACAAAGATCCTATTAAAAAAGTGCCGCTGCAACAGGAGTTGTATGCTGCCAATCTCTATCTGGAAATAGAAAAAGTCCGGTTTTCAGAACGTCTGACTATTATTTACGACATAGACGAAGCCGCTGATCAGGCATTAGTACCTAGCTTGATTTTGCAGCCTTTGGTTGAAAACGCTATTAAATACGCGGTAGCGAGCCAAACCAGTGGTGGCAAGATCATGATTACAGCGCAAAAGTTTGGACACGATTTACTGATGGAAGTGGCAGATGACGGGCCTGGAATGGTGATTTCCGATGGTCTGCCAAAAGGGGAATCTGGCGGAGTAGGTTTGGTCAATACCAAAGAGCGATTAGCGGCCTTGTACGATCGCAATTTTTCTTTGGTCTTAACACACAACCATCCACGGGGTTTGAAAGTAAATATCAGAATACCATTTGAAGTAGAGAGTACAGATGAAACAAATGCTTAAGGTCATAGTGGTCGACGATGAACCGTTAGCCCGCCGCGGTATGCTGGTGCGTTTAGCTGACTTTCCTGAACTAAATATTGTCGCAGAGTGCAGTAATGGTGAAGAAGCTGTAGCCGCTATCCGCGAGCATCAGCCTGATGCAGTGTTTTTAGATGTCGAAATGCCTGGGCTGGATGGTTTTGGTGTGTTAAAGCAACTGCAACAGCTGCAGATTGACTTGCCTTATGTGGTGTTTGTTACAGCCTACGATCATTATGCGTTAAACGCCTTTGAAGTACAGGCACTGGATTATGTGCTCAAACCAGTGGAAAAAGAACGTTTAGCCGCTGCTGTCGGTAAACTGACGAAAAACTTTGAGGCCAAAGACGATCAGCGTCATAAAGGCCAACTGGCTGCTGTGGTTGCGCAGTTAACAGGTGAAAAAACCGATCAGATTTTACAACGTCTGGATCAGTCTCAGCCTGTGATGAATGAACGTTTCCCTGAAGCTATCAGTATCAAGGACAGTGGTGAAATTACCCGTGTACCAGTCAGCGCTATCGACTGGGTTGACGCTGCAGGTGATTACATGTGTATTCATACCCGTGACGGCCAGACTCATATTTTGCGCCGTACTATGAAAGAGCTGGAGCAGGAGCTGGATCCGAAGTTATTTGTGCGGGTACACCGCAGTGCTATCGTCAACGTGAATACCATCGCCAAATTGCAAATGCTGGCTAATGGTGAACATCAGCTGATGCTGACCAACGGTCAGGCGGTAAAAGTAAGCCGTAGCTACAAAGACCGCGTCAAAATGGTGTTTAATTCTTAAGTAGTCTCTTTACAAAAAGACCTCCTAATGGAGGTTTTTTTGTTTGCAATGCTTCACTCTAATACTGCGCAACTTGTTGTTGCCAGCGTAATAAATAACTGTCGACCTGTTTTTTCTTATCGCCAGTCAATACCAGGGGATACAAACCAGCCTGACCGTTAATTTCACCCGCCATCATCATATGAGCTCCTTGCAGCAGCTGTTCAACCGCATAAGCGCCGAGTTTAGTAGCAAGAATGCGATCGGCGCCAACAGGACGACCGCCACGTTGAATATGACCCAGAATAGAAGCCCGGCATTCAATACCGCGTTGCTCCAGATCGGCAGCCAGAGCCGATGCACCGCCAGGGTACATGGTTTCAGCAATCACAATAATGTAACTGCAATTACCTCGGTGCTTGCGTGCTTGCTCTACATGCTCGGCAATTTTATCCAGATTTAACTCAGACGCCAATTCAGGACAAATAATTTGCTCAGCACCCGCTGCTATACCAGCAGCAACGGCCAGGTAGCCGGTATGACGGCCCATCACTTCAACTAAAAAGATCCGTTCAAACGCATCTGCTGTATCACGGACTTTATCTATGGCATCAAGTGCTGTATCAAGCGCCGTAGCAAAACCTATACTGAAATCTGAGCCATCCACATCATTGTCTATAGTGCCAGGCACTCCAATAAGTTGGCCTTTGTAATATTCGGCCAGAGCCACAGTGCCACGAAAACTGCCATCACCACCTATTACCAGCAAGGCGTCCAGTTCCAGATCATGCAGGTTTTGGGCAGCTTGTTGTAGACCTTCGTCGGTTTGCATAGCGGCGCAGCGTGCGCTTTTTAGAATAGTGCCGCCATTTTGAATAATGCCACTGACATGATAAGGCGATAAGGTTTGGTACTGCTGTTCCACAACACCATTAAAGCCACGCTGGAAGCCAATGACCTCTAGCTCATTGGCATGCGCCGTCAACACCACAGCGCGTAAACAGGCATTCATACCCGGTGCATCACCACCCGAGGTTAATACTCCAATTCGCTTCATTCTGTTGTCCTTGTGCATTATATGGTTTTTATCCTAATCCAGTCGGGCGTTATCGTATTGATCTGGGGCAAGAGTTTTAAACATTTGGGCTTATTTTCTCTGGTTCAGGTCGCTGTTCACAGACAAGAGTACAGCTTATGACGGATAATGACAGACTTAGAAAGGAGAGGGTATGCATCAGTCGTCTGGCCGTGTTGGTCTGGGTTTTAGTTTAGCGTTATTAACTGCAATTTTATGGGGCTTGTTACCTATAGCGCTGAAGTGGTTATTAAGTTCGATGTCGGCGGCAACCATTACCTGGATCCGTTTTGTGGTGGCTGCTGTGCTGGTTGGACTGGTGTTGCTTGCCCGCAGAAAGATCCCATCGCTGCGCTGTTTAACGAAAAAAAGAAGCTGCTGATCCTGATAGCCATTGCAGGTTTATTGCTGAATTACATTTTGTATCTGAATGGTTTGTTTTTGCTAACGGCAGAAACGGCTCAGGTGGTGATCCAGCTGGCGCCCTTTTTGATGATGTTAGGTGCAGTCTATTTATTTAAAGAACGATTATTGCTTTGGCAAAAAATCGGCGCCTGGCTGTTGGTGTTTGGTTTATTGCTGTTTTTTAACGACAGATTAGCCTTGTTGCTGACTCAGTTTAGTTCTGAAGGCTTTGGTGTACTGCTGGTGATAGTAGCTGCTGTGGCCTGGGCTTGTTATGCCTTAGCGCAAAAGCAATTGTTGATGAGCTTTAACTCCCAGCAAATTATGTGGCTGATTTATATGGCTGGAGCTTTGTGTTTTCTGCCCGCAGCGGAATTGGCGCCCGTACTGGAATTGTCAGCCTGGCAATGGGGCATAGTGGTGTTTTGTTGTCTGAATACTATTGTGGCTTATGGTGCCTTTGCAGAAGCTTTACAACACTGGCAAGCAGCCAATGTCAGCGCTGTGCTGGCCATTACGCCTTTATTGACTATAGGTTTTGCTCAGTTACTGGCTTATTTTTATCCGCAGTTTCCCAGCGAATCACTGAATATCTGGGCCTGGGTTGGCGCTTTACTAGTGGTGATAGGGTCAATGCTAACGGCTTTAGCTCCTATGCTCAGGCAACGACTTTAAACTTCATTGCTTAGATACAAAAAAGGCGCCACTCAATTCATAAGTAGGCGCCTTTTTCATGAAATCAACGTCTTAGTTGATTTGTACTATCTTACAGGTGTTCGACGCACCTACAGTTTCCATCATATCGCCGTAGGTCAAAATCACTAAATCACCGCTTTTTAAGTGAGCAATTTCTTGTACTGCTTCAATAGCAGCAGCTGATACTTTTTGTTGACCCGGAGTTTGAGTGCTGTCAAAAAATACCGGATACACACCACGGTACAGAGCCATTTTATTTAAGGTCTTCTGGTGACGTGATAAAGCATAAATGGGCTGAGACGAGGTAATACGTGACATCAGCTTAGCAGTGTAGCCCGATTCAGTTAAAGAGATAATAGCTTTAATACCAGTTAAGTGGTTCGCTGCATACATAGCGGATAAAGCGATAGTTTCACTGATTTCAGTAAAGGAGATGTCCATGCGATGTTTGGAGCTTTGCACTCGTGGGTGCTTCTCGGCGCCATCACAAACACGGGCCATCGCCTTCACGGTTTCCATTGGATATTTACCAGCTGCAGTTTCACCGGATAACATCACCGCATCTGTACCATCAAGTACAGCGTTGGCCACGTCCATCACTTCAGCACGGGTTGGCATTGGGCTTTCAATCATCGACTCCATCATCTGAGTCGCAGTGATCACCACACGGTTTAACTGACGTGAGCGGGCAATAATACGTTTTTGCTGACCTACTAATTCAGCATCACCGATTTCTACACCTAAATCACCACGGGCAACCATGACCGCATCAGAAGCTCGGATAATATCATCCAGAGTTTCGTCGTCAGCTACAGCTTCAGCGCGCTCTACTTTAGAGACGATTAAAGCTTCAGAACCTGCAGCACGAGCCAGTTCACGGGCAACACGTAAATCATCACCACAACGCGGGAAAGACACGGCCAGATAATCCACGTCTATATAAGCAGCTAAGGAGATATCTGTTTTGTCTTTTTCAGTCAGGGCAGGGGCTGACAAGCCACCACCTAAACGGTTAATACCTTTATTGTTGCTGAGTTTACCAGCCACAGAGACTTTGGTATGAATACGCTGACCTACAACGTGCTCCACAATCATCTGGATACGGCCATCATCTAACAACAGCACATCACCTGGCTGTACGTCAGCAGGTAATTCTTTATAGTCGATACCCACCTGAGTTTCATCGCCTTCGCCTTTTGGCAAATCAGCGTCTAATACAAAGTGTTGGTCTTCTTCTAAAATGACAGAACCGTTTTTAAAGGTAGATACTCGGATTTTCGGGCCTTGTAAATCACCCAGAATAGCGACATGAGCGCCTGTTTTGGCTGCTGCAGCGCGAACCATTTCAGCGCGTTGTTTATGATCTTCGGCGCTGCCATGAGAAAAGTTAAACCGAAACACGCTGGCGCCGGCCAGGATCAGTTTTTCAATAATGGCTTGTGAATTCGTTGCAGGTCCAAGGGTGGCGACTATTTTAGTTCTTCTGGGCATCAAGAGCTCCTGAAAGCTTATCTATGGATGGGTCACTTTAAGTGTAATGTAATTTTATTACAGAATATAGCCGCAGTTTGAATAAAACTTACAGCTTTCGTCGCATGTCCGACCTGTTAAGGCGGAAAATAGTTAAAAAAAGAGGGGCTTCTTACAGAAAGCCCCTCACTATTACAGATTAGTTAAAAAACTGGTCATTAGTTTTGAAAGTCTTTTTTATCAAAACGAGAGCCACGTAAGCTGTCTTTGACCTTTTTCAGGTTTTCGCGGAATTTGGTGCCACGACGCAAGGTAAAGCCAGTTGCCAGAATATCAATCAGTACCAGCTGTGCCACGCGAGACGCCATCGGCATATACATATCTGTATCTTCAGGCACATCCAGCGATAACACCAGCGTACATTCTTTCGCTAAAGGGCTGTCGTACGCAGTAATACCAATGACTGTTGCATCGTTTTCACGGGCAATAGCAGCAATGTCACATAAGTTTTTTGTGCGGCCAGTGTGACTGATACAGACCACTACATCCCCTTCAGCACTATTAATAGCACTCATACGCTGCATCACTATGTCGTCAAAACAAACGACAGGGACGTTAAAACGGAAAAACTTATTCTGGGCATCGTGCGCCACAGAAGCTGAGGCACCTAAACCAAAAAAGGAGATTTTTTTCGCTTGAGTCAGTACATCCACAGCACGATTAATAGTAAGAATATCAACGTTTTGGCGAGCTGCGTCTAAAGCGGCCATGGTGGATTCAAAAATCTTGGCGGTGTATGCCTCAGGGCCGTCATCTTCTTCTACATGGCGGTTTACATAAGGAGTGCCGTTGGCCAGACTCTGCGCCAGATGCAATTTAAAATCCGGAAAACCTTTGGTGTCCAGACGGCGACAGAACCTGTTGACTGTAGGCTCGCTGACATCGGCCATTTTGGCGAGAGCCGCTATACTACTGTGTATAGTGGTTTGCGGATTGGCCAGGATCACGTCGGCGACTTTGCGCTCTGATTTACTGAAGCTGTTGACGCTATTAATTATTTTTTCCAACACATTCATCGGATAGTCCTGACTGAGAAACACTGAACAACACAGTGCAAAATGTTGTAACTCGCTTTGTTATACAACCTGGTGCCACTGCAAAATAGTGATAAAGTTACGACAAAGCAGCTGATTCATTGCCTAGGCTGCCTTATTATATGAGAATAGTCAAAACTTTAGCGTCTCTGTAATTTAATTACAACTTATCTGGTTTACATCTGGCTTTTGCTCGGCTAGTATGCGGCTAAGTGTTGTAAAATTACATCTAATCAAGGGTCATTCATGACAACAACAGCACCACTGAACAAAGCCTGTGATCTGATTCTCTTTGGTACCAAGGGCGACCTTGCACGCCGCAAACTATTGCCAGCTCTCTATCAATTGGAAAAATCTGGTCTGTTGCATGCCGACAGCAAAGTCATTGGCGTTGCCCGTGATGAATTGAGTCTGGACGGCTACAAAGATCTCGTTGAAACCAACTTACAAAAATTTATTAAAGAGCCGCTGGACGCTGAAGTATTAGCGCGCTTAAAAGCCAAACTGCAATATGTGCAGGTGGATTTAACCAAAGAAGACGCTTACAAAGCGTTAAAGAACGTCACTGATCCGAAAAACCGTATTCCGGTCAGCTACTTCGCTACTGCTCCTTCTTTGTTTGGCAATATCTGTAAAGGATTGTCTATCGCGGGTTTATCGGCTGAGCCGGCCCGTGTGGTACTGGAAAAACCTATTGGTCACGATTTAGCTTCGTCTAAAGTGATCAACGATGAAGTCGCCAGGTACTTTGGTGAGTGCCAAATCTACCGTATCGACCACTATTTAGGTAAAGAGACTGTACTGAACCTGTTAGCTTTACGTTTTGCCAACTCCATTTTTGCCGCGAACTGGGATCACAATGCCATTGACCATGTGCAAATCACTGTGGCCGAAGAAGTTGGGGTAGAAGGGCGTTGGGGTTACTACGACGACGCCGGTCAAATGCGTGACATGGTGCAAAACCATTTATTACAAGTATTGTCGCTGATTGCGATGGAGCCACCAGCCCGTCTGGACGCAGACAGTATTCGTGATGAAAAGTTAAAAGTATTAAAAGCGCTGCGTCCTATTAATGTATCGAACGTGCAGGAAAAAACTGTGCGTGGCCAATACGCTGGCGGTTATGTGGCTGGTACTCCGGTTCCTGGTTACCTGGATGAGGAAGATGCGCGTCCAAACAGCAAAACCGAAACTTTTGTCGCTATTAAAGTTGATATCGACAACTGGCGTTGGGCTGGCGTGCCGTTCTATTTAAGAACGGGCAAACGTATGCCGAAAAAAATGAGCGAATTAGTCATTTGCTTTAAGCCGCAGCCACACAATATTTTCTTCGAAACCTATAAACAGTTACCAGCCAATAAGCTGATCATCCGTTTGCAGCCAGATGAAGGCGTTGAAATTCAGATCATGAACAAAATTCCTGGTCTGGGTGAAACCATGCAGTTGCAACAAACCAAACTGGACTTAAGTTTCGACGAAACCTTTAAATCGCAGCGTATCGCTGATGCGTATGAGCGTTTATTACTCGAAGCCATGTTAGGCAACCAGTATCTGTTTGTGCGTCGTGATGAAGTTGAACAAGCCTGGAAATGGGTCGACGGCATTCTGGATGCATGGAAAGTCACTAACGAGCCACCAAAACCTTATCAGGCTGGTACCTGGGGCCCTGTATCCGCCATTTCGTTATTGGCGCGTGAAGACAGAAACTGGGACGAATAACAATGCAGCTTCATACCTTTGACTCAAGTGCCGCATTAAACCAGCAATTTGCCAGTGAGATCAGCAGCCGTTTGGCTGCTGCTATCGCAGAAAAGGGCGTGGCTACTTTAGTGGTGTCTGGTGGTAAAACACCTTTGCCTCTGTTTAAAACCCTGTCGGAAACTGATTTGGATTGGTCACGCGTGACTATCACTTTGGCTGACGACCGCTGGTTGCCAGAGACTCATGCCGACAGCAATGAAGGCTTGGTGAAAGCCAACTTGTTGCAAGGCAAAGCGGCAAAAGCACGGTTTATCAGCTTATTCGACAGTGCATCAGCAGACGACGCCTATAAAGGCGCCTCGACAGTAGCGGCTCGAGTTGCTGAACTGCCCCTATTTGATGTGCTGATTTTAGGCATGGGTGAAGATGGTCATACGGCGTCTTTATTTCCATGCAGCAAAGAAATTCAGGCGGGTTTAGCTGCCGATGCACCAGTTGCGTTGGCTGTGACTCCGGCTACTGCGCCTTACCAGCGTTTGAGTTTAAGCAAAACACGCTTACTCAATAGCGCTGTGATTTATTTACATCTGGTTGGCCCCAAGAAGCTAACCGTTCTGGAACAGGCCATGGCAGGTCAGGACCCTTTGCAAATGCCTGTACGGGCTTTTTTGCAACAGCAGCAGGTCCCTGTGCATGTAATGTTCACAGCTAACTAATCGACAAGACGAGGTTAACATGAATCCGGTTATACAACAGGTCACAGACAGAATAGCGGCACGCAGTGAAAAGAGCCGTGCGCTTTATCTGCAGCGGATGGAACAGGCCCGTGCCAAGGGGCCGCACCGCGGAGCTTTGGCCTGTGGCAATCTGGCTCATGGTTTTGCAGCTTGTTCTACTCAGGAAAAAACTGATTTACGCAGCTTAACTAAAGCGAATATCGGCATTATTTCCTCATACAACGATATGCTTTCTGCGCATCAGCCTTATGAATCTTATCCGGCAATTATTAAAGCCGCTGTAGCAGAAGTGGGCAGTGTGGCTCAGTTTGCTGGTGGTGTGCCGGCCATGTGTGATGGCGTGACTCAGGGTCAGCCAGGCATGGAATTGAGTTTATTAAGTCGTGACATTATTGCGATGTCTGCAGCTGTTGGCCTGTCGCACAATATGTTTGACGGCGGCATGATGCTGGGTATCTGTGACAAGATAGTACCGGGTTTATTAATGGCGGCTTTAAGTTTTGGTCATCTGCCTTTTGTGTTTGTACCAGCTGGCCCAATGCCATCAGGTATTCCAAACAAAGAAAAAGCCCGTGTCCGTCAGCTCTATGCTGAAGGCAAAGTAGGCCATGACGAATTATTAGATTCTGAATCTGCGTCTTACCACAGCGCTGGTACTTGTACTTTCTACGGCACAGCAAACTCGAACCAGTTAGTGGTTGAAGTGATGGGCTTACATTTACCAGGTTCTTCTTTTGTGAATCCAGGCACAGCGCTGCGTGATGAACTGACCAAAGCGGCTGCCCGTCAGGTGACCCGCTTAACTGACTTAGGCACTGACTACTTACCAATTGCTAATATCGTTGATGTAAAAGCTGTAGTGAACGGTATTGTGGGTTTACTGGCGACTGGTGGTTCTACCAACCACACCATGCACTTAATAGCTGTAGCCCGTTCTGCCGGTTTTATTGTGAACTGGGATGACTTCGCCGATTTATCTCATGCAACACCACTGATCACCAGAATTTACCCGAACGGTCAGGCCGATATTAACCACTTCCAACAGGCTGGTGGTATGGCGTATTTAATCCGTACTTTATTAGACAACGGCTTGCTGCATGAAGACGTCAACACAGTAGCAGGCCCAGGTTTACGCCGTTATACCCAAACTCCTGTTATTCAGGATGGCAAATTGGTGTGGGTCGATGGCCCGACAGAGTCTTCTGATTTAACAGTTTTGGCTGATGCGGCTAAACCATTTAAAGATCACGGTGGTTTGCAGGTGTTATCCGGCAACGTTGGCCGTGGTGTGATTAAAACCTCAGCATTGCGTGAAGGTACTGAAGTCGTGCAGGCACCAGCTGTTGTATTCTCCAGCCAGCACGAATTAGATGCGGCTTTTAAAGCCGGTGATTTAAACAAAGATTGTGTGGTGGTCGTGCGTTTCCAGGGCCCTCGTGCCTGCGGTATGCCAGAGCTGCATAAACTGACGCCACCACTGGGTGTATTACAAGACCGTGGCTTCCATGTGGCTTTAGTCACAGATGGTCGTATGTCTGGTGCTTCAGGTAAGGTGCCAGCTGCTATCCACGTCACCCCAGAAGCGGTTGACGGTGGTGTGATCGCTAAAATCCAGACCGGCGATATGATGCTGGTGGATGGTATCAACGGTGTATTAAAAGTACTGGTTTCGGATGAAGAGCTGGCTAAACGTGAAGCTGCAACCCGTGATATGAGCGACAGTCACTGGGGTATGGGCCGCGAGATGTTTGGCGGTATGCGTATGGTGATCACTGGTGCAGAACAAGGTGCCTGCAGTCTGTTTAACACAGAGGATCAATACCATGGCTGATATCCAATTCGCTATTGTTGCCGATATCGGTGGCACCAATGCGCGTTTTAGTCGTGTTGATCTAGACAGCCTACACTTAGATAAAGTGGCTGTGTACCCGTGCGCTGACTTTGATACTTTGGCCGATGCTTTGCAGTTTTACCGCACCGAGCAAGGTTTAACTGACATTCGTCACGTGGCTTTAGCTATTGCCTGTCCTGTCACAGGTGACTTTGTCAAAATGACCAACTTCCGTTGGGAGTTTTCTGTAAGCACCATGAAAGCTGACTTGGATTTGGTCGAGTTTATCGTGCTGAACGACTTTACCGCTGTAGCCATGAGCTTACCTGCGCTAAAACAAACCGAGCTGGTACAAATTGGTGAAGGCCATGCCGATCAATTTAAACCTATGGCGGTGTTAGGCGCCGGTACTGGTTTAGGTGTCGCGCATTTAATTCCTACTGCTTTAGGTTATTTGCCATTACCAGGCGAGGGCGGTCATGTCGACTTTACCGCTCAAACCGAACAGGAATGGTTTATTCACAGATTTCTTGCGAATAAATACGGTCATGTCAGCCCTGAGCGTTTGTTATCAGGCCCGGGCCTGGAAGATTTGTATCTGGCCATTGCTGCGTTTAACAACAAAGTGGTTGAGCCAATCAATGCAGCCCAGATTGCCGGCAAAGCTTTAGATGGCAGCTGTGCGTTATGCAAAGCCGTTATTGAGCAGTTTTTTGCCAGTTTAGGTGGTTTAGCAGGGGATTTAGCCCTGACGTTAAGCACTTTTGGCGGCGTTTTTGTCGCTGGTGGTATTACGCCAAAATTACTGTCGCTGATTAATCAAAGCGAATTCAGAACCCGATTTGAAGCAAAAGGCCGGTTTAAAGACTTCAACCGCCGTATTGCAACTTTTGTCGTCACTGCAGAGCAACCAGGTTTAACTGGCTGTGCAGTCTACTTAAAACAACATATGGCGAGTTAACACTATGGCATTTGAAAATTGGCAACTACAACCTGACGTTTTGTTCGCACAAGGCCCTGTGGTGCCCGTCATTGTGATCAAAGATTTAGCTGACGCTGTTCCTATGGCGAAAGCCTTAGTGGCTGGCGGCATTAAAGTACTGGAAGTGACTTTACGTACTCCTGTGGCTCTGGATGCGATTCGTTTATTGGCCACTGAAGTGCCTGACGCCATAGTAGGCGCTGGTACTGTCACTACAGCCAAACAGCTGGAAGAAGTCATAGCAGCTGGCGCACGTTTTGCGATTAGCCCGGGTTCAACCCGTGAGCTGCTGCAAGCAGGTAAAGACAGCGCTATTCCGCTGATCCCTGGTATCGCCAGTATTTCCGAGCTGATGGAAGGCACAGCGGTAGGCTACACCCACTTTAAGTTTTTCCCGGCAGAAGCAGCAGGCGGCGTAAAAACCTTAAAGTCGATCCACGGCCCATTCTCTGATATCCGTTTTTGCCCAACAGGCGGCATTAACGAGAAAAACTTCAAAGAATACTTAGCTTTACCTAACGTACGTTGCGTAGGCGGCAGTTGGATAGTGCCGGACGAAGCCATTAAAAACAAAGAATGGCATAAAATCACAGAGCTATGTTTAGCCGCTGTGGAAGAAGCGAAGACAGTGCAGAAGTAATGCTTTTGTTTGTTTTTGTCTGATGTAAGGAACCCGGCTTTGGTCGGGTTTTTTTATGGTTTGGAATCCTCGAACCTGAGTTAACCCGTAGTTTCAGAGCGTAAATTTACTCCCTAATTTATATAAGCAATACGGAACAGCAAGCACAGCATTCTTTGTTTTTGTCAAAAGACCATAGAGATATTACTGTTAAAATACACAGTGGTATCTCTTGAGTAAAAATATGAACAACTAGCGTACTGCCTATATAGATTTTGTCGGTCATAAATTTACTGATTTCAGAAAAACTTGTTGAAATAGAGGTACATCAGCGTTAATTTGGTATGAGTAAAAATCATGAAAGAAGGTAGAAAAATGTTCGACTTGCGGGCAGACAGCTTTCTATTAAATTTTTAAGCAGTAAGGATAGAAATGAGTTCGTTTCCAACCTCAGAATTGTTTTTCACCCTTCTCCCCATGGTCTTGGCAGCTGGCGCTGTTGCTGTGGGGATGGAATATTTGAAGATTAAAATTGAGCGAAAAATCAAAGAAAAGCGAGGGGAAACGACTGGCGAGCGAATCGAAAGACTATCCAAGGCTTTAAAAGAATCTATCGCGCTCACAAACGAAATCGAGAGCGAGATTCAGCAACGCCATTCGATGGCAACCAAGTTGCAGGCTGACGTTGAAAGGTTCGAGAAGCTTGCCACTCTTAAAGGGGCTGAGATTGAAGCTGTAGCTCAAACGTTGCGAGGAGAGCTCCGAGCCGAGAGTTCAAAGTCGCTGATAAAATCTGCGCTAATAAGTTTGTTGTTTTTTGTCGCAGGGGTCGTGGTGACCCTCTATGTTGCTTAACAATCGCAGGCACCGCGACGCCTTTTCCATTGCGGCTTCGCCCACATTCCAAAGCCGCGCATGCTATGGGCGTTATAGCTAAACAGGTACTAGCGATGCTTGATTTGGATGAAAGAGACTTTAGATTGGAAAATCAACCGCATGCGGTTGATATCCATAAATTGAAAGAAAGAGAGCATAAAAGCGCTTTTTTGGAGACGTTTGCCTCATTCTTGACGGCAAATGAGCATCTTTTCATGCAAGCAAAACAAATTGAGTTTGAAGCTAAAGAACCAATGACTTGGAAGTTCGAAGGCTCAAGCTCATGGAAATCAAGTCTCTCTCAGCTTGCTGAATTATCTTATGACTCATGGAACGACGAGGTGATCATAATTGTTGACGGTAAAATCAGAATTCTATTTGTTATGGACAGCCCATATTACGCAAAGCTATAACAAGGCGCTGTTGCCACCGCTGACGCGGCTGGAACGGCTTACACTGCGCTCCAGTCGCCCCGAAGTTTTGCGTTATAAGCTCAGGTAAGCGATGAAGTACTTTATTGTTGTAATAGTAAACATTTTGATTCTGGCTCTTTCGGTTGCGGGGCTTTTGTCTACTTGTATGTGGGGTTGCCCTAATACAGGCATACAGCTTGTTTTTAAAATTTCTTCGATATGTTTACTAATAAGCCTCGGGATAATTATTTGTCTTTGGATAATAAGTAAAAATGGCAAAAAATATACTCACGGAAATTGACGTGACACCAAATGCTTATAACAAGCGCCATCAAAACGCCGCTTCGCGGCTCGACTCGCAACAAGTTGCTCGCGTGTGCAGTGGGTGTTAGCGGTCAAAAAAACAACCATAACTAAGGAGTAAAAATGTCGACCACTTCACTATTTAGATTTGTATTAATTGCCGGTCTGATATTCACGATAATTGGGATTGTCGCTGGTATTAGCCTATCAGATACTCTGCCAGCCCTTTTGCAAGAGTATTTAGCACAGATGGAAAGTAAAGATATATCTAGTGGTGGGGCAATATTTGTTCTATTGGCTATGCTAGCTGTTTTCCTGTTGTTGCCAATTTCAACTATTGGATTATGGAAGTTTAAGTCTTGGGCGAGAACTCTATACGTAGTTATTACAGTGGCATTTATTCCATTCTACCCAATAGTTGGTCCTGTCGTGATGAACGGCTGGGAGGCCATGTTCAGCGATATAGCACTTATCTTAGAAGGTGTTTTGTTGGCAATGATGTTTACAGGGGAAGTAAGCCAGAATTTTAGTTCATCAATAATTAACGCAGAGCGTGGCGGTAGTTTCTGAAACGGAGTATCAGTGAAGAAAGAATAAGGCATCTCAAAGTACAAGCTAAATTGCTACTGCAACCAACGGGGTCAGGTGTTGCCCCGATTTTGAGTTCTTTTTCGTTAAATTTTCTGGTTTTTTTCCTCAAACTCATAGAAGCTGAATCAGCTTGGTATTTTAGGCACAGGCCAAGGATTGGCATTAAAGTCAGTTCGCATTCTGATGCAAAGCGGTATCTGTATAGAACACTAATCAACACTCCTATTGATGAGGTTTACTATGCCAAAAAGTCTATTAATCAGCTCAATGTTTATGCTCTTACTATCGGGCAATCACGCCTTGGCTAATGAAGCCTGCTTGCTTGAAACCAATGCGGATTTTATGGGTGTAAAGCTGGATATTAAAGACTGCATACAAAATGCAGGTATGGCGACTGGTGATTTTAAAGCTCAATGTGAGGGCTTGTCGCAAGCTGTTGTCTCTATGGGCGGGCCAGCGGCCAAGATTACTTATTTATCCAGCTGTCCTGTGCCGTTTCAGGCGAAATGTGATAATTCAAACACTGCAAAAACTGTATTTTTTTACTACAAAAGATCCACTGATGAAGCTGCAGGGATCGAATCCAGCTGTGGGCTTATGCAAGGCAAGTACACAAAAGGTACTTTGTAATAGATTGGCGCTACATAATTAGAAGATGATAGTCAGAAGATACTATTCAGAAGATCATAGCCAGCAGATAAAAGGACGACAAAAAATGGCCACTACCTTGGCAACCCCAGGCGTTTATAGCAATGAGATTAATGGATTTCCTAATTCTGTAGTTCCAGTGGCAACAGCTGTTCCGGCATTTATTGGTTATACGCCACAGGCAGAATATCAGGGGCAGTCCTATTACAATATGGCCGTAAAGATTAGTTCTTTCGCCGAGTTTCAGGCGATTTTTATGCTGCCAAACCCGCCAGCGCCAGCTGATCTAGCCAAACAATATAGCCCTCAGTATTACCTGATTGAGCAAAAGACCACTCCTACAAGAGGTGACTATTTGGCTCTAAACGGGCAGTGTTATTCGGTATTGCCAGATCCCAATACGATTTATTATCTGTACAACAGCATTCGTTTGTTTTATCAAAATGGCGGGGGAGACGCTTATATAGTTGCTGTGGGATCCTATGGCCGAGCCAGCGGAAAACCACTCACAGACCCGACGGTAAATGTGACAAATTCGAATGTGTTATTAGCCGATTTGCAGCGCGGTTTGGCTTTGTTAACAGAAGAGTCTGAACCCACTATCTATATCTGCCCTGAAGCGACGCTGTTGTCGTTAAACGACAATACCACTTTGATGGAAAGCATGTTGTTGCAGGCAGACACTATGCAAACCGCTGTATGTATTTTTGATGTGATTGGTGGTGCAAACCCAGACCCTGTTTTATATACCAATGATATCCAGAATTTCCGCAACAGTACCGGCAGTGTGGGGCTTAATTACGGCATCAGTTATTACCCCTTTATTGGCACTACTATCTTGCAGTCGGGTGATATAGATTTCACTAACTTGTTTGGTGGTGATATCAAGCAGCTTGAGCCCTTTGTTAATCCAGCATCGGCACCAAATCCGACTGCGGCGCAAATTCTTGCGATGATCCAAACACCTCCTGCTAACCCCCTGACAAACAGTCAGTTGCAGGCCGCTCTTTTGGTCGCAAGCCCAGTGTATGGCCAGATCATCAATCATGTATTAGCCTCAGCAAATATATTGCCGCCAAGTGGCGCTATGGCTGGTGTTTATACAGTGAATGACCAACAGGCTGGAGTCTGGAATTCTCCTGCTAACACTTCTATTGTCGGTGCTGTGTCGTTACCCATACGTTTGAGTGACAGTGATCAGGAAAATCTGAACATAGACGCAGTGTCAGGAAAATCCATCAACGCTATCCGTTTCTTTAACGGCCAGGGAATATTGATATGGGGAGCCAGAACACTGGATGGCAATAGCCAGGATTGGCGCTATATTGCCGTGCGCAGAACCATGACTTTTCTGGAGCAATCGATCAAGTTAGCCGCGCAAGCCTATGTATTTTCGCCGAACGATGCAAACACCTGGGCAGCACTGAAGAGCATGATCAGCAGTTTTTTGACGGGAGTTTGGAAAGAGGGGGGTTTGCAAGGTGCCTCTCCGTCTGACGCCTTTAACGTCAGCGTTGGTTTAGGCAGCACTATGACTGCAGATGATTTGCTTAGCGGCTATATTCGGATAACGGTAATGGTAGCGGTTGTTCGGCCTGCAGAATTTATGGTTATTTCATTTGAACAACAACAGGCTACGTCTGGTTGATGTGTAACCTTCAGTGTCGGGTTTGGCACAGTAGTGATATATTTTTTTGATTCTGATTTAACGGGGCAACAGGGTAATACCTGCCCCCAGTCCTGTACATCTTTATGTTGTTAATAAACTAACAGAGTGAAACTAATGAATTTTAAACTGGTATTTCAGTACATCAGTTACTTGCAGTATCCATTAATGCTAATTGCACTGTATTTCTCCTTTATTCCGTACCTGTCCGGACTGGAGAAACTAAGAGAAAATCCTGGTTTGCTTTTCGATAATCTAAATTCGGCTTTAATTTTTATGGGGCTAGGAATAAGTTTTTCTTCATTACAAGATACAACGAAAACACAGAACAAACTCTCACTCAATATATGGGAAAGCCCGAAAAAGGGGAAAATAGCAATAATCCTTATGTGCATGATGATTATGCTTTTTCTGCTCTTTGGAATGATTGGATATTTCAGTTCCGAAAAGGGCGTGTTAAAAGACATGTCGGTCGGAATTATAGTGTTAGCTTTAGGTATGTTTGGTTTCTTAAAAAGTGCTATAGAAATGTTTGAAAACCATAGAAAAGATAAAAGTGATATTGCCAGTAACTAAATAACTGAACCCCAAATAGAAGCTGAATCGGTATAGGCGCTGAGCTTTTTGCGGCAGCTATAAACAGGATATCAGGAGGACTTATGAAGATTAAAACTACGGTACTTTGTCTTCCCGTGACTGAACTCGAGAAGACTCTCGGTTTCTACAAAGGAGTTTTTGGTTTTTCTGATGCAAAAATAGAAGAGGGGATTATTGCGCTCGAATTTCCAAATCTGTCCATTTTTCTTATGGAAAAAGAAAGTTATGAGTCATATAGCGCCAAAGCTGGACGTGCTGCGCTTTTGCCCGGCAACTCAGCGCCCGCCATCATTAGTTGTGCGGTTGAGACGAAACAAGATGTAGATAGTGCGCTTGAGAGAGCCTTAGAATTCGGAGGAAAGGCACCAGGAGCTGCGACAATTGATGCATCATTTGGAGGCTATATCGGTTATGTCAGCGATCCAGAGGGGCATCTTTGGGAAATTGTATGCCCGAAGCCATAAGCCACACCAATGAGTACCAACTGACTAAGCGACTTACTCACAAAGCCTATAGCCAACCCCAGCTTCTGTTTTCAAATGTCGTGGTGCCGATGGATTGTCTTCCAGTTTTTGTCGTAGCTGCGCCATATGCACACGAATGTATTCGGGTCTGTCCTGATAATGTTCGCCCCAGACTTGCTGTAAAATTTGATTGTGTGTCAGTGCTGAACCTAAATGCCGCACCAGCAGCAATAAAATATCGTATTCGGTTTTGGTCAGATGCACTTGCTCGCCAGCTTTGGTGACACTGCGTTGCACCGGATCCAACTTGATATCAGCAAAAGCTAACGGCTTGGCGGTTTTTTGTTGTTGTCGCAGTGTCGCTCTGACGCGCGCTAAAAGCTCGGCTGAGCTAAAAGGTTTGGTGACATAGTCATTAGCGCCTGAGTCTAAAGCCCGTACTTTGTCTTGCTCTTTACCCCGGGCTGAAATCACAATAACAGGCACTTCGGACCAGGATCGCAGTTGTTGCAACCACTCAATACCATCCATATCGGCTAAGCCTAAATCCAGCAGAATTAAATCAAAACTATGCTCTTTTAAAAGCGCAAAACCTTGTTGGCCCTCTGCATGGATCTGGCTCTGATAACCCTGGCTTTGCAGCAGGGTTTGTAAAAAGCTTTGTAGCCCAGCGTCATCTTCAAGCACCAATAAACGAGTGGGCGTGGCAGTGGTTACTGTGTTCGTCATAGTGGCCACTCCAAAGCTGCCGTTACTGTTGCTGGTTTTGGTTCTGACTGAGTGTGCAGTTCAAATTTGCCTTGATGCAAAGCAGCTACCGCCTGACAAATATTAAGCCCCAAACCATGGCCTTTATCACGTGCCGTTGGCGCAACAGATTTAACAGCGTTGCTTAAGCGGACAAAACAGTGCGAGCCAGTTTGGCCCATGCTTAATTCAAAAGGAGCTGCACCGTGACGCAAAGCGTTTTCCAGCATATTGGCCAGCGCTATTTCCAGTAGCTCCAGATCGCCCTTCAAAGGCGCTGAAGTGCTGCACTGCAAATAGGCGCTGAGTTCTGCGGCTTGATCGCCACGTCTGGCGAGTGCGCCAGCCACTAAATCGTCGGAGCTAAAATCGCTGTGCTGAATTTGATGAGTGGTCAGTTGGGCTTTACTCAACTCCAGTACTTTTTCAAAATGCTGATTTAAAATCTGGCTTTGCTGGTAAATATTCTGCGCCTGCTGCTGACGTTGCTCTGTACTCAGTTGCAACTCTGGATCGGCCAGCATACTGGATGCGCCCATAATGGTGGCCAAAGGCGTGCGTAAATCGTGAGATAAGGATCGTAGCAACATGGCTTTTTGTTGCTCCAGCTGAGCTGTAACCCGGTCTTTCTGGGCTTTTTCACTCAATTCCAGTCGTGCGTAACTTTGCGCCAATAACGACTGAGCTGTATGTAATAAAGTCGGGTGGCTGGACAAAAAAGAGTGTGGCACCACAATCCAGGCGGCAGCCGGAGTACCCACAGCTAACAGCGCATGATCGGCAACAGCTTTTGGTTCCGTCCCCTGAATAACCTGAACTGCTGTTCCTAAACGACGACTTAGTAATTTAGCAGTGTATGCGCATTGTTTTTGCCAATCTGGCCTTTGGCCTAAACCTTTGGCCAGCATATACATGCCCCGGGTTTGTGACATGGCATAACGTAGGCGCTTGACTTGCTGTTTGGAGCGGTCAGACAGAAGGCTTATCAACAAACCCAACAGCACCATCACCACAAAGCTGATTAGGAAACTGGCGTCGTGCACATCAAAGGTGTAATAGGGCGGAACAAAACACCAGTTCAGAATAAGCACTGAAACTAAAGTAGTTAAGGTGGCCCAGCGCCAGCCATACTGCTGCGCCTGCCATGCCACCCAAAGCAATTGCAGCATGGCGACATCTGTTGGGCTTATCCAGTCACGCAGCGGTAAACACAGCAGGACTATAACTAAAGGCAGCAGAAAAGTTCCGGCCAGTTCAGGCAAATAGGGCGGTTTAAATGCTTTAGCCATCTCAGTACCGCCAGTACGAAGGAGTAAACAAAATTAGTAAGGTTAAAATTTCCAGCCGTCCCATTAACATACCTAAACTGAGCCACCATTTTGCCGCGTCAGGCAAAGTCGAAAAATTACCGGCAGGGCCTATGATACTGCCAAGGCCTGGGCCAACGTTCGCTACAGCTGTTGCAGCTCCTGTGACTGCTGTGATTAAATCCAGCTCACAAAAAGATAACGCCATAGCAATAAAAGCTATGGTAGCAAAATAGATAAAACAAAAGGCTAGTACGTTGCCTAACAACTGGTCATCTACTTTTTTACCGCCATAACTCTGGCTCCAGACCGCTTTTGGATGCACCAGCAATTTTAACTGCTTTATCAGTAACATAGCAGCCAACTGAATACGGAATATTTTTAAGCCACCCGAAGTAGAACCCGAACAAGCACCGGCAAAGGTTAAGTAGAAAAACAGCATAATGGCCATATTGCCCCAGAGTGTATAGTCCTCGGAAGCGTAGCCGCAGGTGGTGATAATGGACACTACATTAAACAGGCTATGGGTAAGCGCATCAAATACGGCTCTGTCGTTATGCACCACCTGATATACAGTGAGCAGCACACTGCAAAACAGCACTATGGTGACAAAGGCCCGCACTTGTGGATCGCGCCATAAAGAAACTTTATCGCCTTTGGCAAAACTAACAAAAAGTACAAAAGGCATAGCGGCCAGCATCATAAAAAAGCTGCTGAGCCAGAAAATTTGCGGCGAATCTTTATAAACACCAAAAGAGGAGTCGTAGTTGGCAAAACCACCGGTTGCGACAGTGCTCATCGCATGAGTGACAGCATCAAAGCCTGTCATACCGGCAAGATAATAAGCCAGCATAGTGACGATGCTAAGCACCAGATACACTGTACCTATGGCGGCTGAAAGGGTGGAGCTACGTGGTAAAATTTTATCTGAAGTATCCGAGTTTTCGGTTTTAAATAATCGCATACCACCAATTTTTAGTGCAGGTAAAATGGCAATAGCCATCACGATAATACCTATACCACCCATCCAGTTCAGTACGGCGCGCCAGAATAAAACGCCCTTTGGCATAGTATCTAACCCAGCAAATACGGTGGAACCTGTGGTGGTGACAGCGGAAACGGTTTCAAACACAGCATCAGTTAAACTACAGTTCGGCACAATCAGCCATAAAGGAATGGCCGAAAACACACAAAGCGCCAGCCAGCTTAAGGTGGTCAGTAAAAATAGCTGCCGGTGTTTAATATCTTTAGCTTCGCGGCCTTTATACACCAGGCTATAGCCTACGGCCGCAGTAAAAAGCCCGGAGCCGAGAAACACCCAAAAGCTACTTTCGTTATAAATAATGGAGACGGCCATAGCGACCAGCTTGACCGCCGACAACATCAGTAATAGATGCCCTAATACCCTATACATCAGGTAACGACTTGAGCTTTTTACTGCAGAACCCAACACCAAAGAGGCGGCCATAAAGTTTTATCCGGCTTTAAACAACTATTGAATTTTAATGCTTTATGTCTTTAGAGGTTATAAAGATTGTATAAGGATTTATTGTAGGGGCGGGTCTTGCACCCGCCCGTCTCATGATACCGTGGTGCAGATGGATGGGCCGGGACAAGCCACGGCCCCTACACCCAAACCTGAAAAGGTTTATCCCCGTCCGCGTTGTGTCACAACTGCCCCTTCAAGTAAGCAACGACACTGCGCGCCAAAGGGCTATGTTCATAACCTCCTTCCAGCATAGAGACTAAACGACCGCCGCAAGAGCGATCTGCAATTTGTTTTAACTGCTGCCCCAACCATAAATAATCCAGCTCTGTCAGTTTCATCTGGCCCATATCATCTTCAATATGCGCATCAAAACCAGCGGACACCAGTACCAGCTCTGGCTGAAACTGCTGCATCAGTGGCAACCACTCTTCAGTAAAACGCTGCTGATATAAAGCGCCGGTAGTACCTGCAGCTAAAGGCATTTTGACTATGGATGGGGTATGACCAACAGGGTCTGTGTAGGGGTAAAACGGATGCTGAAACGACGAGAAAAATTTGACTCTGGGTTCATGCTGGAAAATATCTTCAGTGCCATTGCCATGATGCACATCAAAATCCACAATCAGCACACGCTGCAATCCATACTGCTGCATGGCATAAGCCGCTGCTATCGCAACATTATTAAAAATACAAAACCCTTTGGCGGCTCTGTATTCAGCGTGATGACCAGGCGGGCGTATTAAACAAAAAGCCTGAGTGTCTGGTTGCTGCATCACCAAATCCACCGCATTGATGCCAGAACCTGCCGAGTACAAAGCGGCATTGAGTGATTTTGCATTGGCCTGTGTATCATCATCCAACCAGATATGGCCAGTATCGGGCACTGCATCAAATACATGGTCGACATAAGCCGGGTCGTGAGCTAAATACAACTGCTCCATACTGGCTGGAGTGGCGTCCCGTTGTTGCAGCACAAACTCCAGGCCAGAACTTAATAACTGGTCCTGCACTGCATAAATGCGTGACGCGGCTTCCGGATGATCATGGCCTATGTCGTACGACAAACAGCGGCCATGGCTGAAGATCACTAAACTCATTTACTGCTTCTCTGGTTCCGCTACCTTTAATGGCAGCTCTAAATACACTTCATCAGGATCACCACTGGCGATACGCTTAAATCCAGCTTTTTCGAACACCTTTTGCATCGGCTTATTGTCGGCTCGTACATAAGCCATCATACGGTTGAGTTCACGTATGCGGGCAATTCTGATCATTTCTTCCAGCAGCCTTTTGGCCATACCTTTGCCGTGTTGTTTTTCCCGAGTCACAAAAGCGACTTCAGCGCTATTGTCGTTTTCATTCAGGTAATAACGGCCTACGGCCTGAATCTCCAGTACTGAGCCTTGTTGTTTGACAATACAAAGCGCCAAATCGCGGGACTGGTCGACACTGACCAAAGTACAGGATTTTTCTCTGCTCATTTGTTTGGGATGGTGGTTGTACCGCAGCAGCAAGGTTTCTTTGGTATGAGAGTAAAAGAACTCCTGCAGCCGGCGCTCATCAGCCGGGTTTAATGCCCTTAAATCAAACTGTTCGCCCGCTATGGTTAAGGTTTTAACACCCACTTTGCCCAGTTCCACCACATCTTTGAGGTAGTCTTTTTGGTAATGTGGCACCCAGTAGCGGGTACGAACTTCATCCAACAACTGTTTACGAAACTTCGGATGGGCCACCCGAATAAGCTCGAGTGCGCGCTCGCGGATACTTTTGCCACGCAAGGAGGCGACACCAAACTCTGTGACCACATAATGCACATGACCACGGGAAGTGACCACGCCGCCGCCTTCAGTGATAGTGGCGACTATGCGTGAGACTGTGCCATTTTTCGCAGTGGACGGCAGGGCAATAATAGGTTTGCCGCCTTTACTCATCGAGGCACCACGGCTGAAATCCACCTGGCCACCAATGCCGCTATAGAATCTGTGCCCAATCGAATCCGACACCACCTGGCCTGTTAAATCGACTTCTATTGCGCTGTTAATGGCTATCATTGCGTCGTTACGGGCAATATTGGTCGGGGAATTCACATATTCGCTGGGGTAGAACTCAACATGAGGGTTGCCATCGACAAAGTCATACAAGGCTTTGCTGCCCATACAAAAACTGGTGACGGTTTTGCCTGGATGAAAGGTTTTCTTTCTGTTGTTAATCACGCCTTTGGTGATCAGCTCCATCACACCGTCTGAAATCACCTCAGAGTGCACACCTAAATCTTTGTGATTGCCCAAATAACGTAAAACGGCCTCAGGAATTTTGCCTATACCCAGCTGCAAGGTTGAACCATCTTCAATCAGCATCGACACGTACTGACCAATACGTTCTGTCACTTCATCAAGTTGTGGCGCTGGTAATTCGGGTAGTTCTTCTTCCTGCTCGATAAAGGCATGGATCTGGCTTTGATGGATAAAGGTATAACCATTGGTGCGCGGCATCTTAGGGTTAATTTGCGCTATGACTTTTTTCGCAGAACGCACTGCGGCTGAGACAGCATCTACAGAGACGCCCAAAGAGCAATAGCCAAAGGCGTCAGGCGGGCTCACCATCACTAAAGCGGCGTCTAAAGGCAAAATTTCATTTTTAAAAAGCGCCGGTACTTCAGATAAAAAACAAGGGGTGTAGTCGGCACGGCCTTCAGCGACAGCACTGCGGACTTTGTCACCAGCAATAAATAACGCATTGATTTTAAATAAATCGCTGTAACGTTGTTCTGCCCAGCAGTTATCAGCCAGCACCATCAGTTGCACCAGCTCTATATCATGCAGGTTTTTACTGCGGGCCATTAAATCGGCGAGCAATGCCTGAGGCGCAGCAGCGTGTGAGCCAATAAAAATACGATTACCGGATTGCAGCAGTGCACTCCAGTCCAGCGATTTTGCCGGCGATTTATCTGATGTTTTGGCCATACAGCATCCTTTTTCTTTACCATGTCAGAATACAACGGATTTGTCAGTGCGACCTAAGTCGATATAAACAAAAGGTAGGGGCGGTGGTTTATCCCCGCCCGTTGTGGTTAGTATTTGATAAAAGAGAAATGCTGCCTCTGATCTGGCTCAACTCATCTTCGAATATCCGCCAAAACTCTTCATCCAAACACTGAGCCACATTGAGTCTGGTGTACTGGTCCGCATCGGGTAGGGTGCTGAATTGTGAACCCGGTGCCAATACCACCTGACGTTGCTGTAGGCGTTCGGACAGCAGACTACTGCTGACGCCTTCTGGTAGTTTCACCCAACATAAAAAACCAGCTGAAGGTTCTGCCCATAACTGACAATCCAGTTGCTTTAATTTCGAAAACACCAGACTGCGGGCCTGCTGTAAGCGACGCTTTAATTGCTCAAGGTGACGCCGATAGCCTCCGCCTGTTAACAGCGCGTACACCAGACGCTCCATGGTATTGGAGGTGGATATACCGCTGATCAGTTTTAAATCGGTCAGGGCCGCAATAGTGGCTGGTGCTGCAGCAATAAAACCTACCCGTAAATCGGCGGACAAGGTTTTCGACATACTGCCTAAGTAGATGGTTTCAAAGCCATTATTTGATTGAAATCCCGTCATCGAAGCGTAACGCGATACCGGCTGTGTTTCAAAGTCGGCGTAGATATCATCTTCAATCAACAAGCACTGATGCTGTTGCAGCAGCTGTAAGACGGCAAAAGCACGGGCCGGATGGATACTTAAAGACACAGGGTTCGACAGCACTGAATTGGTTAAATAGGCTTTGGGCTGATACTGCTGCACGAGTTGTTGCATCACAGCTAAATCCGGACCTTCTTTCGTACGTGGTACCACCAGCAATTGCACCTGATGCAAACGCAGCAAAGCAAAGAAGTTATAAAAGCCCGGATCATCCACCATCACCCAATCGCCTGGTTTCAGATGCAAACGAAACACTAAATCAAGCGCATGAGAGGCGCTGTAGGTCAGCAAAATATGGGCTGGTTCTGTGGCAATAGATAACTGCGACAAACGCTGGGTGAAATACTGGCGCAAGGGGAAATAGCCCTGAGCCGGGCCATAGTCAGTTAAAGACTGTGGCTGACGCGCTAAATCACGCATCGCCTGGCGTATTTCCTGATCCGGCATCCAATCCGGTGATAACCAACCCGCTGATGCTTTGATCCAGTGAGGTTCACGCAGCAGCGTTTGACGCATCAAAGCGACATCCTGCTGTCTGCTGCTTTGGCTGGCGCTGGATTCCAGCTGCTGTTGCTGCTCCGTTAAACGGCTGACATAAACCCCGCTGCCAGGCTGAGATCGGACAAAACCAGCGGCAGAGAGTTTTTCATACAGCTCAGACACGGTAAATTTACTGATCTCTAAATGCGCCGCTAAAAGCCGTATTGAAGGCAGCCTTGCGCCTGCAACCCAGCGGCCGGATTGAATGGCTTGCTGTGCCTGCAGGTACAGCTGATTGCTAAAACTCTCTTTGCTGGCTTTATCCAGCTGCCACTGTGCTAGTGCAATTGTCATGGGATTTTCACCTGTACAGTTCAGTAGTCTTTGTTGCCAACTGTCCTGATTGTCATGGTCTATAGCTTTGTATACTAACTGAAGTCGGCTGACTGTCCAGCCGCTTATGGGAGTATTTGTTATGTCCGTAGTCTCTGTTTCACCACAAGATCAAAGCAGCTTGCCGTTTTGGCAAAAACCACTGGTGCAAGGCTTATGGTTTGGCAGTTTAGGCATGCTGATGTTCTCAGCTGGTTTACCAGCAACCCGAATGGCAGTGCTTGATATGCCGCCGGTTTTTGTCGGCGCGGGCAGGGCTTTGATAGCGGCACTATTGGCTTTGATACTGCTGCTGGTGACCAGACAAAAATTACCTACAGCAAAACAATGGCAGGGCTTAGCTTTAGTGGCTTTGGGTTCGGTGTTTGCTTACCCGGTGTTATCTGCCCTGGCTTTGCAACAGGTGGGAGCCAGTCACGGCATTCTGGTCACCAGTGTGATGCCACTTTTTACTGCCTTTTTTGGCGCATATTTAACTAAACAATGGCCACGTATTGGCTTTTGGTTGTTTGCACTGCTGGGGGCCGCTTGTGTTGCGCTTTACGCGTTACAGCACAGCACTGGCCCTTTTCAGCTCGCTGACGGTTATCTGGTGTTAGCGAGTTTTTTATGCGGTTTTAGTTATGCCAAAGGGGCTATTTTATCCAAAGAACTCGGCAGCTGGCAGGTGATCTGTTGGGCGCTGGTGATGTCGATTCCAGTGCTGCTGCCCTGGGTCTGGGCTTATCAGCCTGATTATGCAGCTGTGTCGCTGCAATCCTGGCTGGCGCTGGGGTATCTGTCAGTCTTTACCATGTTTATCGGCTTTTTCTGCTGGTACAAGGGGTTAGCTATTGGCGGCATTGCCAAAGTCAGTCAATTGCAACTGTTATCACCTTTTAGCGGACTGGCGTTGTGTGCGCTATTGCTGTCTGAACCACTGCAATGGATCCACTGGATATTGGCGTTGACTGTGGTGGGATGCATAGCTTTAGGCCGACGTTTTGGCTAAAGCGTAAAAAGCTCTGGCAAAAGTGTCATAAAACACAGAGATACTTTGAGTTTGGCGCCGAAAAAGCGTATAGTGGCGCGCTATTTTTGGGGCTGTGCAGACAAGCTAAACTTGTCTGTGCGGCTTATATATGACTCTTTGTTGGATCAAAAACACTGTGATTTCTACCGCAAATATTACGATGCAATTTGGCGCTAAGCCGCTTTTTGAAAATATCTCCGTTAAATTCGGCGACGGCAACCGCTATGGTTTGATTGGCGCCAACGGTTGCGGTAAATCAACCTTTATGAAGATCCTCAGCAAAGAGTTAGACCCTAGTGGTGGTAACATTTTTGTTGAACCTAACCACCGTGTGGCGAAGTTGCACCAGGATCAGTTTGCCTTTGAGCAATACACTGTGATCGACACAGTGATTATGGGCCACGCTGAACTGTGGAAAGTGAAAGAAGAACGTGACCGTATTTACGCTGATCCAAATATGAGCGAAGAAGACGGTATGCGTGTGGCCGATTTAGAAGTCGCTTTTGGCGAAATGGACGGCTACAGCGCTGAATCCCGTGCCGGCGAATTATTGATTGGTGTAGGTATCCCTGTTGAACAGCATTTTGGCTTAATGTCATCGATAGCACCAGGCTGGAAACTGCGGGTGTTATTGGCTCAGGTGTTATTTGCCGACCCGGAAATCATGTTACTGGACGAACCAACCAACAACCTGGATATCAACACTATCCGTTGGTTAGAAGAAGTGTTGGCTGAACGTAACAGCACCATGGTTATTATTTCGCACGACCGTCACTTCTTAAACAGCGTTTGTACGCATATGGCCGACTTAGACTACGGCGAGCTGCGTGTTTACCCAGGTAACTACGACGAATACATGACAGCTGCGACTCAGGCGCGTGAACGTTTGTTGTCTGATAATGCCAAGAAAAAAGCTCAAATTGCTGAACTGCAGACTTTCGTGAGTCGTTTCTCTGCCAACGCTTCTAAAGCGCGTCAGGCGACATCACGTGCTAAACAAATTGATAAAATCACCTTGTCTGAAGTAAAAGCTTCCAGCCGGGTAAACCCATTTATCCGTTTTGATCAGCAAAAGCAACTGTACCGTTTAGCTTTAGAAGTGACTGAATTAAACAAGAGCTTTGATGATCTGGACGTACTGAAAAACCTTGATCTGACGATTGAAGTAGGTGAGAAGGTAGCCATTCTTGGTACCAACGGTATTGGTAAAACCACTTTCTTAAAATGTCTGGTTGGCGATTTAACCGCTGAAAAAGGCATAGTGAAATGGTCTGAAAACGTCAATATTGGTTATTACGCTCAGGACCATGAATACGAGTTTGAAGGGGCTCAAAAAGATATGACGCTGTTTAGCTGGATGAGCCAGTGGAAACAACCTTCAGATGATGAACAGGCGATCCGTGGTATTTTAGGTCGTTTATTGTTTTCTCAAGATGACATCGCTAAACCAACACGGGTGTTATCAGGTGGTGAAAAAGGCCGGATGTTATTTGGTAAGCTGATGCTGCAACGCCCAAATATTCTGGTGATGGATGAACCTACCAACCACTTGGATATGGAATCTATTGAATCCCTGAATATGGCGCTGGAAATGTACAAAGGCACGCTGATTTTTGTCAGCCACGACCGTGAATTTGTATCCTCACTGGCGACCCGCATCGTTGAGATGACGGATAGCGGTGTACGTAACTTCGCTGGTACTTACGAAGATTACTTAATACAACAAGCTGAATTAGCTGCTCGTTCTTAATTCGTAACCACCTGAATAAAAGAGCCGGCTTCTGCCGGCTTTTTTATATCTGCTTGAAATAGCTGGTTAATCCAGCTGGCTGCGAAAGGAAGTGCGCCGCTGCAGCACGTTAAACAGCGGTGTAGCCATCATAGTGGTCACTATGGTCATCAGAACCAGTACAGAGAACAGGTCTTCCTTGATCACGCCGTTTTGTAGCGCAATATTGAGCAGGATCAGTTCCATCATGCCACGTGCATTCATCAAAATACCTACAGCAAGCGCCATAGGGTGGTTTTCACCACAAAGCCGTGCAGCCAGATAACATGCCACAGCCTTAGCAAAAATTGAGGCCGCAATCACAGCCAGCGCGATTTGCCACAAGGTACCCTGCGCCAATACCGACAGATCGGTTTTTAAGCCAGAGACGGTAAAAAACAATGGCACCAGACCAATCAAAACCAAAGGCTGCAGGCGTTTAATTAAATGTTCGGCTAACAAACCACGTGGCATAGCCACACCTAATAAGAAGCCACCAAACACCGCATGCAGGCCTATCCATTCGGTGGTGCTGACACTGACCACCCACAAGACTAAAATCACCAGAAAGAGGCGGGGAGTGATACGTTGTTCACGCTGATACCAGCTTTCCAACTGCGCCGCATGTTTACGTACCAGCGTCATCATTAATGTGGCAAAAACAACAGCGCCTATTACAGCTTTATAAAACAAAGTGTCGTCGCCACCAAAACTTGCCAACAACAAGGCCATCAAACACCAGGCTGCGACATCGTCAATAGCTCCTGCAGCCAGTACTAAGGTACCTAATTTACTGTTGGCTAAACCTTGCTCCTGGATCACCCGGGCCAGCATAGGAAAGGCAGTGATAGAAATGGAAGCGCCCAGAAACAAAGCAGCTTGTGTCCAACTGAGGTTATCCGCAAAAAGGCCACCGTAACTTAATAACCAACTGGCTAATAGACAGGCCATGACAAAAGGCACCACTATGCCTGAAGCGGAAATAGCGACGGCGCTGCGGGCACGGGTTTTAAACATACGGGTGTCAAATTCAAGGCCCACTAAAAACATATAAAGGCCAATACCCACTTGTGCGCCTAAGGATAAGAAGGGTCTGTAGTCTGCAGAAAACAGCTGCTGCTGAAAGTCGGGTGCTAAAGCGCCAAATAAGGTAGGACCTAATAAAATACCAGCGATCATTTCGCCTACCACCCTGGGTTGACCTACCTGAATAGCCAGCCAGCCCACGATCCGGGCTACAACCAGGACCACCAACAACTGAATAAAAAAGGCACTGACGCCTACAGGCATAGCTTCCACAACACACTCCGCAAGCAAGGAATCAAAGAAGGATTTAAAGTGCGCATTGTAGCTGGAGCATTGTGACAAAACCAAGACTATCGAAACCACACCCTTGTTTTATGCCATCTTCGATCCCATTGATCTATATCAGCTTATACCTATGGATATTTGAGCGCCTGGCGTGAATTGTGATAGGGTATTTGCATTCTTTGCCGCAACACGGAGTTTCTTATGAAGATTAATATTGGTATTGAAGATGATGATCGTAAAGCCATTGCTGATGGTTTAGCTGTGTTATTGGCTGATACATATACACTGTATCTGAAGACACATAACTATCATTGGAACGTGACTGGCCCTATGTTTCAGACGCTGCATGTTTTATTTGAAACTCAGTACACTGAGCTGTCGCTAGCGGTAGATTTAATCGCTGAGCGTATTCGTGCTTTAGGTGAATTTGCGCCGGGTTCTTATAAAGAGTTTGCCAAGCTCACCAGCATTAAAGAAGCCGATGGTATTCCGGCTGCTCAGGATATGATTAAAGATCTGGTGAAAGGCCAGGAAGCTTTAGCAAAATCTGCGCGCGCCATAGTACCTGTCGCTGACAAAGCCTCAGACGAACCAACTTTAGATTTATTAACTCAGCGTATGCAGGTGCATGAAAAAAATGCCTGGATGCTTAGAAGTTTATTGGGTTAATTCTCTGTAGATTTCCCGACTTTCAGATCAAACAAAAGCCTGTCCGGTTGACTCCCGACAGGCTTTTTTATTAAGGCCCGTTTAGCTTCTATGATTCAAAGCTGGTTGTCAGTTATAAACTGTCAATTAGGAAGTTATATTCGATTTTACCTTACATGTGTATCCAGCTTATTATCACCACGTTCCCTGAATAACCCGATAGAGAGGCGAGAAGCTGCTGTTGGGTTGGGCAGAACCAATACGTACTTGTTGTGGTGATTAATCCGCCCTTTGCCCCTGTTACAGCAATGAAACAGGGGCTTTTTTAGCAACAGGCGTTTTGAACCTGGTTGGTTTCCTGAATTACAGAGGTTGTTATGAAACGTATAGTGCTATTTTTAATCACGAACTTAGCTGTGATGTTAGTGCTGAGTATCGTTTTAAGTATTGTGTTTAAAGTCTTTGGTATTGATAACCGTAGCATGGGTGGCTTGCTGATATTCGCCGCTGTTTTTGGTTTTGGTGGCTCATTTATCTCTTTAGCTATGTCCAAGTGGATGGCAAAACGTTCAACCGGCGCTGTGGTGATCACAGAACCTTCAAACGCGACTGAACACTGGCTGGTCAGCACTGTGCAGCGCCAGGCAAAGCAAGCTGGTATTGGTATGCCGGAAGTGGCGATTTATGACTCTCCTGAAATCAACGCTTTTGCCACAGGCATGAGCCGTAATAATGCGCTGGTGGCTGTTAGTACAGGTTTATTACATGCAATGACGCAGCAGGAAGCTGAAGCCGTATTAGCCCATGAAGTATCACACGTAGCCAACGGCGATATGGTGACGCTGACGCTTATTCAGGGTGTTGTGAATACCTTTGTTATTTTCTTTGCCCGGATTGTGGCTGGTTTTATTGATAACTTCTTTCGCTCCAGTGATGAAGAAGAAAGTCAGGGCGGTGGATTGAGTTATATGATCACTGTGTTTGTGCTGGAAATGATCTTTGGTGTGCTGGCGAGTATTATTGTGATGTGGTTCTCCCGTCAGCGTGAATACAAGGCAGACGCTGGTGCCGCCCGTTTAGTAGGTGCGAATAATATGGTGGCTGCGTTACAACGTTTAAAAGGCAATCATGAAAGCCAGTTACAGGGCTCAATGACAGCTTTTGGTTTGGCAACTAAACCTGCAGCTTCAGAGCTTTTTATGAGCCATCCGCCACTGGATAAACGTATTCATGCGCTGCAAAGCCGGTCTTTTGAAGGCTAACTAAATAGCTCTTTATTAAGTTTTAAATACAGCGGCTCTGCGGTTTACTGCAGGGCCGTTTTGCTTTTTAGTGATCCTTATCTTTGGTGTGATCAGGCAAAACCTAAAAGTTGCTTTACTACCATGGGCAAATCACTAAGATAAGTCCGATGTCCAGTCGGTCTCGCAGCGTTATAGCGGCTGGATCCACTCATGAAATAACCGGAGTTTAATACTGATTTATGGAAATTTTTATTCTCGTGGGTTTGATTGTGCTGAATGGTTTGTTTGCCATGTCAGAAATCGCCATAGTCACAGCACGGAAATCCCGCTTAACTGCAATGGCCCATGGGGGCAGCAGCACAGCTAAAGCGGCATTAAAGCTGGCAGAGGATCCGACTCAGTTTTTATCTACAGTTCAGATTGGTATCACTTCAATAGGTATTTTAAACGGTATTTTTGGTGAATCTATCCTGGCAGAGCCTTTGTCTCTTTGGCTGCAGGGTTTTGGTATTTCCGCCGAGATCACCAGCGTGGTATCTACAGTACTGGTGGTTATTATCGTCACTTATGTATCTATAGTGATAGGCGAGCTGGTGCCTAAACGTATTGGCCAAATCAGTGCTGAAACCATAGCTTGTCTGGTGTCTAAGCCGATGACGGTATTGGCAATTGTGACTAAACCTTTTGTCTGGATGTTATCGGGTTCTACCCACAGCCTGATGCGGTTATTGGGCTTTAACCATCAGATGGAAGACAATGTCACGCACGAAGATATTCAGGCCATGCTGCAGGAAGGCTCATCTGCTGGCGTGATTGAGCATAACGAACATGCGATGGTAAAAAACGTGTTTCGGCTGGATGAGCGTTCTATTTCTTCTTTGATGGTGCCACGTTCGGACATAGTGTTTTTGGATGTCAGCGAATCATTGGAAGACAATTTACGCCTGGTGATGCAGGCTCCGCATTCACGTTTTCCTGTCTGCCGTAATAATGTCGACGATATTGTAGGAGTGGTGTCAGCCAAGCAGCTGCTGGCGCAATCCATATCAGGTAAAGAAATCCATATCGCGTCCCTGGTGAAGCCTTGTAATTACGTGCCGGATAGCTTGTCTGGTATGGCGCTGTTGGAACATTTCAGAACCAGTGGCTCGCAAATGGTGTTTGTGGTGGACGAATATGGCGATCTGAAAGGTATGGTGACCTTACAGGATATGATGGACGCTTTAACCGGCGAGTTTGCACAGGACGATGAAGGGGATCAGATGGTGATCCGTCGTCAGGATGGCTCATTATTACTCGATGGTTTAATTCCAATTATTGATTTAAAAGATGCGTTGGATATACGAAAACTGCAAGACGAGGAAGAAGGGCGCTATCAGACCTTAAACGGCTTGTTGATGTATGAGCTGGGTAAAATACCGCAAACGGCGGATATTGTTGAAATTGCCGGCTGGCGTTTGGAAATTGTCGATATGGACGGCAAACGAGTCGATAAAGTACTGGCGCAAAAAATCCCGTACGAAGAATCAGAAGACGAATTGCAGGATTAACTGCAGTTTGTGTGGTTCATAGCCTGTCGTGCGTAGTAAAGAATCCACCTTCTGAAGAAGGTGGCTTTGCGTGAAGCCCCTCAAAGGGGCCTTTTGTCTAGTCCAGTGCTAGTTCCGCCTGTTCCTGACGTTCCATTTTTTCCTGATGTCTTACATAGCGCCTAATTATATCCTCGTTGATCCCCACTGAATCTACGAAATAACCACGTTGCCAGAATCGATTACCCCACATCTTGTTCTTTCTCAAATGCGGGAATTTACTGAACAATTTCAACGCTATTTTTCCCTTCAATGCACCCATTAACTTCGATATTGATATCTTCGGTGGGACTTTTATCACCAGATGCACATGGTCTATCTGCACATTAAGTTCTACGACTTCACAACCCAACTGAGCACTGTATACCTGAATACAACGCCAGACCTCCTTGCCTACATTATCTTTCAATATCCTGAATCTGTACTTCGGCGTCCAGACTATATGGTATTGACACCGCCAGAACACATGCGATGCTTGCTGATATCTACTCATGCTTTTTACCTCTTTGACTCTGCGAAAAATCAAAGCGGCAATTAGCATGAGTAGGTCTTTACAGGCAAAGCCTTTTGGATGATAACCACCTACTGAAGTAGGTGGTTTTGGGGCTGAAAATAAAAAAGCCCCTTGATCAGGGGCTTTGTTGTAAGAGGCATTTATACCTTGAACGCTTTGGCGTTGTGAAGTAGTTCAATGGCCAGCTTTTCCTGCTCTTTTGCAGTGATATTAAGCTCCGTCATGGCTTGTTCGGTATGAGCCGCTAAACCTTGCACAGCGGTCAGCTCGTCGCGCATTTGCTGATTCTGCTGATATTGCTGCTCACTAGCCTGAGCTATGCCAGACGTTGCTGTACTTACTTGTGCAATAAGCTGCTTAATTTCACCTAACGCATGCAGTGCCTGCTCTGAGCCAGTGACACAAAGTTCAGCACTTTGCCGCTCTTTGGCTAAATCCAGCGCCGTTTCATCTACTGTGCTCATAAGGCGGTTTAGCATCTGCTGAATTTCCATAGTGGCCTGACGGGTGCTGCCTGATAAGCGCCGTACTTCATCTGCGACTACAGCAAAACCACGACCATGCTCGCCGGCCCGGGCTGCTTCAATAGCGGCATTTAATGCCAAAAGGTTGGTTTGTTCTGAAATCCCTTTGATGGTATCCAGCACTGTGACTATATCTGTTGCAGCAGAACGTAGCTCTTCCATACTATGGCTGGATGAGCTGACTTGTTCAGCCAGGTGACGCATGGAACTTGCCACCAGATCAACAGCTTTGAAACCTGAATCGGCTTGTTGGTTGGCATGATTCGCCTGATTTGCACTACTACGTAATTGCTCGGCTGAATGCTGTAACTGCACATCCAGGCTTTGTGATTGCTGCAGTAAATGGCTGATAGCAGCACCTTGTTGCATAGCCGAGTTTTTGCATTCCTGACTGATTTGCAGATTCTGAGTCGCTGCTGAGGCGCTTTGCTCTGAAGTGCTGGTTAGTTTTGCCACCAGGGTACAAAAGGAACCAAACAACTTATTCAGCGCTGAGCCAATAGCTGATAACTCGTCTTTGGTATTCAAATCAAAACGCACAGTTAAATCGTGGGATTGTGCTGAATGTTCAATGCTTTGATGCAAAGTCAGCATAGGTTTGGCAAAACGTTGGGCTAACAAATACACCAGCAGTACGACCACCACACCTAAAATCAATACAGCCAACAGAGTGCTTAAAATCAGGTTAGTGCGAATGGTACTGACAGCCTCCATACTTTCTGATAATTCCTGCTGCACAATAAGAGCATACTGTTGTTGGCCTATTTGCAGAGGACGCCAGCTGATCAGCGACTCTATGCCACGGTAATCTTCGGCTTCAGCCACACCTGATTTGCCCGCTAAGGCGTCTTTAATCTGCGGTAGTTGCAGCTTGGTGTGACCACCTAAACCATAAGGGCCGGCTTTAAACTCTGGATACTCTGCAGCAAAGCTGGCTTTATCTGTTAAATAGGGCCGTAATTCAGTGACTAGTGTTTGCTCTTGATCCACCAGATATAAATCACCGGTCTGACCTAAACCCAGGTCTTGCCACTTTTGATTTCCGGTCATCAAATCTGTGAAACGACTAACCGGATACTGAGCTATTAAGAAGCCGACCGGAGTTTCGCTGCTATTTGGATGAAATACAGGCACGCCAAAAAACAGTACCTGCTGCTGGAAAAAGCCATTAAATGCGCTGATCGCCGAGATCTGTAAACCAGCTTTAGGTTTCTGTTTTAAGGTTTTGGCTAACATTGCCAGTTCAGTGTCGGCAAAAGCGCCATTTTGTAAATTGCTGGCAAAAACCGGCCCTTTATTGACGTTATACAAAACGTCGAGGCTATTAGCATCTACCAGCATTAAGTCCTGAAAGCCATAACGATCGACTATTTCTTTAAAGCTGCTGTGGTATTTTTTGTGCTGCTGACCATAAACAGAGCCATCACTGCGATCATCCAGCAATTGCTGTTTACCTAAAGGCTGGGGATTTTCAGCCACATAAAACTTTTGCAGTAACAGGGTTTCAAATTTGGATTTCTCAAGCCATTGGCTGGTATTGACTGATAAGCCCTGAGTTTGATTCTGGAAGTAGGGCTGGTATTTGGTTTTGTACCAGTCGCCCATCTGCTGCTTCAGATTGTCAAGATTAGGGGCTGATACTTCATAACGGTAAGAGACAAAGGGGTTTTTAAAGCTGTAAATCGCCTCTTGGGTCAGACGATTATGAGCCAGTACATTGAGCAGTTGCTGCTGGCTGTCGAGTTGGGTTTGCAGCATGGTATGGCGGCTTGCGGCAAGAGCCTGAAATTGTTGTTCTGCACTTTGATGCACAGCGTCGGAGCTGTCTTTTAAGGCGAGCAGGCCACTGGTACTGGCAGATAAAATAACTGCCATCACGGTCAGTACACCAGCTCCCAAGGTCAATTTTCTGGCGATATTCATACAACTCCTATCTCCACTAAGTTTCAGGCCAAAGCAGAGTAGAGCTCGCTGATTGCAGAATTATGACAAACTGGTAGCAAGAGGTCTGGATGGCTGATTAATACCCACCAGATAAACTTTAAGGAATAAGCTTATATCTTTCTGGAATGAAAAAGCTTTGCTAAGATAAGCCATCATTTGTTCAGTCCACCAGTAGCGGTGATTTATGCAGCAGCCTGTTGTCCATGCGTTTTTTGAGTCTCAAAGCTTTACCTACAGTTATCTGGTGTGGGATCCGCTGAGTAAAGAGGCCGCCGTGATCGATCCGGTACTGGATTTTGATGCAGCTTCTGGTTCCACCCATACAAGTTCTGCAGAGCAGATCATGGCTAAGGTGAAAGAGCATAACCTGACAGTGCAGTGGTTATTGGAAACCCATGTGCACGCCGATCACCTGTCTGCTGCGCCTTTTCTGAAGCGACAACTAGGTGGGCGTATTGCGATAGGTTCACGTATTACCGAAGTACAGCAGCTGTTTAGTCAGGTGTTTAACCTGAAAGATTTAAAAACTGACGGTTCAGCTTTTGACAAATTATTCGCCGATGGCGAGGACTTTATGCTGGGAACTATCCGCTGCTCAGTACTGCATACCCCCGGTCATACACCGGCTTGTGTCAGTTATTGCATAGGCGATACAGTTTTTGTGGGCGACACTTTGTTTATGCCTGATTATGGCTCGGCCCGTTGTGATTTCCCAGGCGGCGATGCGGCAACCTTATATAGCTCAGTGCAAAAGCTGTATCAATTGCCGGATCAAACCCGGATGTTTTTATGCCACGATTACAAAGCTCCTGGCCGGGATGAGTTTGTTTGTGAGACCACTATAGCGGCGCAAAAGAAGCAGAACATCCATCTAAAACAAGGCACCAGTGAACCGGATTTTGTCGCTATGCGCACGACCAGAGATAAAACGTTGAGCATGCCAAAGCTGATATTGCCGTCGGTGCAGGTCAATGTGCGGGCAGGGCAGTTCCCTGCAGCAGAAGATAATGGCACTGTGTATTTAAAACTTCCGGTGAATGTGTTTCGATAAGGACATAGTGTATGCCACTGGTGATAGTGACTGATATTTTTGGCGCTCAGACTGAAGTGCTTTTGCAATTTGACCAGCTAGGTTTGGATTATCTTTGCGTGCAACCTTATGATCATCAGCCTCCATCTTTTACCGACGATAATGAAGCCTATCAGTATTTTCTGGCGCATGGCGGATTTGAGGCCTACAGCAAGAAACTAGGTAAGCTGCTTAAAGCTCAGACAGAGCCGGTATTTTTAGTAGGTTTTAGCGCTGGTGCAGCAGCCTGCTGGGCGAATCTGGTTTTAGAGCATTTAACAATTGCGGTTTGTGTTGGTTTTTATGGCGGCCAAATTCGCCAGATGACACATCTAGAGCCGCTTTATCCAACAGAATTGATATTTGCAGAAGAGACGCATTTTTCGGTGTCGGAACTGATGGATGCTTTAGCAGGTAAAACTAGCCTAAGACAAAGCTTTGTTCCTTATCCTCATGGTTTTATGAATCAGTTATCTAAGGGCTATCAGGCTGAAACAGCTGGGGTCTATTGGGCAAAAATAAAGGCCGGATATTTATCCAGCCTTTCGTCGTCAGAATAGACTTTTAGCTATTAACGCACGTTGGTGCTTTCAAAAATTTTATCGGCAGAAGCTGCAACAAAACCGCCGTACAGCTGGCCGTTCGCCATAGGGTAACGACGGGCAAATTCGTAGAAGCAACT
This sequence comes from Rheinheimera sp. MM224, assembly GCF_947090785.1. Classification (NCBI taxonomy): domain Bacteria; kingdom Pseudomonadati; phylum Pseudomonadota; class Gammaproteobacteria; order Chromatiales; family Chromatiaceae; genus Rheinheimera; species Rheinheimera sp. MM224. Next base: position 2,379,799 of record NZ_OX352320.1, on the reverse strand, counting down.
TGGAATATTACGTGTGCCATCGGTAAATTTCACCGGTGCTTCGTCCGCCAGAGTCGAAGACTGTTCCAGTAATACTTCTGGCGTGCCTTTGATTTCGCCACCTGAGGTATTTAACGGAAAACCAGCATCTTTTAATGCCTGATTAACCGACTCCAGAGTTTCATAGTTCTTCAATGCATTGACGCTGACAGTAAAGTGGTTAGCACGGTAACCCCAGACTGACATCCAGGCAGCATATTCACTTTCTGCTAATAAGGTTTCGTAGCTTGCCTGGTCAATAGTCCAGTGGCGGCCTGAATACAGGAAGTTATCTGCAGTAACAGCAGATTCTGGAATTTGATCAACCAGTTTACGCACTATGCTTTGCAGCTCCGGGGAGCATTTCTCTAACAGCAGTTCTGAGATAAAGACTTTTGGCAGCGTTGGATCTTTATGCTCATAATGCTTGGCATACAGCTTCTTCGCTTCAAAGTGGTATTCATCACCTTCGGTATAACCTAAGGCCAACAAGTGCGCCGCCAGTTTCTCCAGTCCTACTTTTTCGATATTAAAAGTACGTAGAGCTATATGATCGTTAATCACATCGTTCTGTTGCGACGAGCCCAAAATGGCGTGAATTTTTTTTGCAGAAGGGGTGACTTCAAGGTAGTTAGCCCAAAGTTGGTTAAACAGTTCTTTTACATCAGTATGCATAACGAGTCCTGCTCTGTTGATTATGGTGTTAACGCCGGTAAGTGTAGCCACTCTGCCGGCTTATTATGTTGATCTGGTTCAGCTTTACAGCACTAATCCAGGACTTAATGTTGCTGGCAACACCACCTGATCTGCTTCTACTGAAGAGACAGGGTAAGCGCAATAATCGGCAGCGTAATAAGCACTGGCTCTGTGGTTGCCACTGGCGCCAATACCACCAAAAGGTGCGGCGCTGGACGCTCCGGTAATAGGTTTGTTCCAGTTGACGATACCTGCGCGGATTTGCTGGAAAAACAGCTGATAATCTTCAGCAGAATCGGCCAGTAAACCTGCAGATAAGCCGTATTTACTGTTATTTGCTTCAGCGATAGCCAGCTCAAAATCATCGTAACGATAGACTTTTAACAGTGGACCAAAGTGTTCTTCGTCCGGAATGCCGTTTACACCTGTCACATCCAGAATACCAGGCGTGGCATAAGCACCATGCGCTTCAGGTAAAGTGAGTTCGACTAAAATTTTTGCGCCCATATCCACCAGCTGCTGCTGGGCTTTGGCCATACCTTCGGCTGCTTTGGCAGAAATCATAGCGCCGTAAAAAGGTTGTTCTGTGGCAAAAGGGTCGGCCACACGAATGTTTTTAGTGGCAGCCAGCAGCTCTGCCAAAATGGCATCCCCATTGGCCGTATTTGGCACAAATAAGCGACGTGCGCAGGTGCAGCGCTGGCCAGAGCTGATAAAAGCCGACTGAATAATGTCATGCACAGCGGCTTTTACATTGGCCACATCTTTGACGATCAGCGGGTTATTACCACCCATTTCCAGCGCCAGAATCTTACCTGGCTGACCAGCAAACTGCTGATGCAGGTAATGTCCAGTTCCAGAGCTGCCAGTGAAAAATAAGCCATCTAACTGAGGATGTGCAGCTAAGGCTTTACCTGTCGCTACTTCACCTTGTAGTAAGGTCAGTACACCTGCTGGTAAACCTGCCTGTTGCCATAACTGAACTGTGTATTCAGCCACTTTAGGTGTCAGCTCAGAAGGCTTAAATACCACCACATTACCCGCAATCAGAGCAGGAACTATATGACCGTTTGGCAAATGGCCCGGGAAGTTATAAGGGCCAAAGACTGCAACTACACCATGAGGTTTATGGCGGATAAAGGCCTTAGCACCTGGCATAGGGTTTTCTACTGTGCCGGTACGTTCTTCATGCGCGCGTTTGGATATAGCAATTTTGCCTATCATGGCAGCCACTTCAGTACGGCTTTCCCATAAAGCTTTGCCGGTTTCTTCGGCAATGGTACGAGCCATGGTTTCAGTGTTTTCTTGCAGTAAAGCCGCAAATTTTTCAATGACAACCAGGCGCTCTGTAAGAGATAACGCCGACCAGCGATAAAAGGCCTGACGTGCGGCCAGTAAGGCCTGATGCACTTGAGCTTCATCAGCACTGTTGCCTTGCCAAATCGTTTTACCTGTTGCAGGGTTTACAGACTGAAAAGCTAAACCAAAACCGGCTTGCCATTGACCTTCGATAAACTGCACTGCAGCTTTTGCAGGTGCTTTTGTATTCACTTCGTTCATTTCACTGCCTTTTCTAAGGAGAGGTAACGCACAAAATCGCCATTGGCAACCATCAGAGCTTCAGCTAATTCAGGGCTGATCACCAGTTCGTGATTGTCATTCAGTGCAGCATTTTTGCTAAACACAGCTCGGAAATTGGCGGTCTGGGTATTACAAATAGAGAGGGTGGCGTTGCCTTCAACAGGCGCCACCAGCACTTTAATCTTATGGCTGTTGCGCACTGATTTAATTTGTTTTAACTGGCACTCAACCGTTGGGCCACCGTCAAATAAGTCGATATAACCACGGTGGAAAAAACCTTCGTTTTCTAACAGCGCCAAAGCAGGTTTGGTGTTTTCGTGCACTTCACCTATGACTTGCTGCGCAGATTCCGGCAACAAGTTGACATAAATAGGGTGGCGTGGCATCAGATCAGCAATAAAACCTTTGTTGCCGACACCAATCATATAATCGGCCGTAGGGAAGTCGATGCTAAAGAAATACGACTGCAGCCATTTCCAAAACGGTGGTAAACCCGAATCATCAGCCACGCCGCGCATTTCTGCGATCACCATTTTTGAGAAACGCTTAGGATGCTCGGCCATAAATAAAAACCGGACTTTGGATAAAAAGCGGCCGTTTAAGCCCTGACGATAAGGCTCGCGTAAAAACAGCGTACAAATCTCAGAGACGCCTGTGTAGTCGTTACACATGGTCAGCACTTCAACTTGTTTAAATACATCCAGCTCTTTGGAGTGGTGCACTACCGTGCTTTTATGGAAATGATACAGAGGGTTTTCCAGGCCAACTGAGGCTTCAATACCTGAAGTGCCGACGATTTCACCTGTGCTGGTATCTTCCAATACGAACAGATAGCCCTGATCGCCCATGGCCTCAACGGCAGTTGCGAAACTTTGCTCAGAACGGGCAATTTTCGCCTGCAATTTTTGCTCATTGACCGGCAAAGAGGTAAAACCAGCACCTGATTCAATAGCAATTTGCATCAGGACTGGGTAATCCGATTGTCGGATAGGACGGATCAACAACATAAATTCTGTATTCCTGCTTAATTCTTGTTTTTATAATCGTTTTTGACAAAAGTCAGGGAGCTCAATCAGCTCCCTGAACAAGGCTTAAGCCTGTACCATCTTAGCGACGGCTTTTTCAAAACGTTTTAAACCTTCGGCAATATCCGCTTCCGGAATAACCAGTGAAGGTGTCATACGAATGACGCTGTAACCTGCTACTAACATCATTAAGCCTTCATCAGCTGCTGCCAACATAAAATCACGGGCTTTGCCCTGATACTTGTCATTCAGTGCCGCACCTATTAACAAGCCTTGGCCACGAATTTCACTGAACACATCGTATTTAGCATTAATAGCCTTTAAACCTTCACGGAATAACTGTTCACGCTGTTTCACGCCATTTAATACTTCAGGCGTATTTACTGTATCAAAAGCGGCAATACCTACAGCACAAGCCAGCGGGTTACCACCATAAGTGGAACCGTGAGTACCCACCACCAAATGTTTAGCGATAGCAGTGGTTGTCAGCATAGCACCTATAGGAAAACCGCCACCTAAAGCTTTAGCTGTAGTCAGAATGTCAGGCACTACGCCTAAGCCCATATAGGCATATAACTCACCGGTACGGCCAACACCAGATTGCACTTCATCAAATATCATCAGCGCATTGTGCTTTTTACATAAAGCAGCCACACCCTGGATAAATTCAGCAGTTGGGGTGATGATACCGCCTTCACCTTGCAGTGGTTCTAACATCACAGCACAAGTGTTGTCGGAAATCAGAGCTTCTAAACTTGCCAGATTGTTGTATTCGGCATGCACTATATCGGCAGGTTTAGGGCCAAAACCGTCTGAATAGGCAGGTTGGCCACCTACAGTTACGGTGAAGAAAGTACGGCCGTGGAAACCTTGTTTAAAGGCGATAATTTGGGTTTTGTGTTCACCCACTTCATTTTTAGCCCAACGACGAGCCAGCTTTAAGGCTGCTTCGTTAGCTTCAGCGCCCGAGTTAGCAAAATAGACTTTTTCAGCAAAGGTGGCGTTGACCAGCTTTTGCGCCAGAATAAGGGCTGGCTCGTTAGTCATCACGTTAGATAAATGCCATAACTTATCGGCCTGATCTTTTAGTGCGCTGACTAAAGCAGGGTGGCAATGACCTAAACAGTTCACGGCGATGCCGCCTGCGAAGTCAATAAACTCGCGACCTGTCTGATCCCAGACTCTTGAACCCAGACCTTTTACCGGGATCACTGCAGATGGTGCGTAGTTAGGAACCATCACTTCGTCGAATAAAGATCTACTGACTTGCATTGTTGTTCTGCCTCTGTGCTTTTTATTAAATTTGTGTGTTTTCGAATACCTCACAGCGAATTTGCGAGGTATTTATGGAATTTCATTTATTATATTGGCCAGACTTACCAATATGCAGTAGCATTATTAACAATATTACAGTTAATTCTGTCATTTTGATAAGGTGATTAAGCAAAGTGATAAGTTCTGATGACGAAAAACTACTGGGCATGTTACGCCGTAATGCCAGAGCCAGTATTTCAGACCTGGCCAGAGCCTTAAATGTATCGCGTAGCACGGTACAAAACCGTCTGCACAGACTTGAGCAAAGTGGCGTGGTGAAAGGTTATGTACTGGAATATGGCAGTGCATTTTTAAGCCAGTTGGTTTCAGCCCATGTTGCTATTAAAGTACGACAAAAGCTAACGACGAAAACCAACGTAGAGCTCAAGCAAATCAGCCAGATTTCTGAGTTATACGCCATCAGCGGCGAGTATGACTTAATTGCCGTAGTGCAGGCACAAAGCACTGAACAATTGAGTCATATTCTTGATGAAATTGGCAATCTTGATGGAGTAGAGCGCACGAATTCTTCGGTCATTCTGGAGACAAAATTCAAGAGATAAAGCACAAAATGGCGCTTTTCAGGTCTGACCAGCATGAAATGAGCGCCATTTACCTTCAGTTTAACCCTTGTGAGGTTGCCGCCTTATTCAGACCTGTTATGATCGGCAGCAATTTGAGCCAGCAGGCTTGTTTTGAGAGATCCCCATGAGTACGAAACAACCTCTTTATACCTCCTACGCAGGTCCAGCTTTATTAGAAACTCCGTTGTTAAATAAAGGCAGCGCCTTCACCAAAGAAGAACGTATCGCTTTTAACCTGATTGGTTTATTGCCTCCGCGCTATGAAACTATTGAACAGCAACTGGCACGTGCATATATGCAGTACTCCAGCTTTGCTGAACCAATCAACAAACATATTTATCTGCGTGCTATTCACGATAAAAACGAAACTTTGTTTTATCGTCTGGTCAAAGAGCATTTGGAAGAAATGATCCCGGTGATTTATACGCCAACAGTAGGGGACGCCTGTGAGCGTTTCTCGGCTATTTACCGCAGCGCCCGTGGTATTTTTGTCTCCTACAGCGAACGTGAGCATATGGATGACATACTGCGCAGCGTCACCAAAAAGAAAGTAAAAGTCATAGTAGTCACAGACGGCGAACGTGTACTGGGTTTAGGTGACCAGGGCGTGGGCGGTATGGGCATTTCTATCGGTAAGTTGTCTTTATATACAGCCTGCGGTGGTATCAGCCCGGCTTATACCTTACCTGTGATGCTGGATGTGGGTACCAACAACGAGAAACTGCTGAATGACCCTGTGTATATGGGTTCTAAACATAAGCGTATTACCGGCGAAGAGTACGATGCTTTTATTGATCAGTTTATGAAAGCCGTAAAACGCCGTTGGCCTGAGGCTTTAGTGCAGTTTGAAGACTTTGCTCAGCCAAATGCGATGCCAATTTTAAAACGTTACCGTGATGAGCATTGCTGCTTTAACGATGATATTCAGGGCACAGCTGCTGTCACTGTAGGCTCATTGTTGGCCGCTTGTCGCAGTAAAGGCATGAAGTTATCTTCACAAAAAGTAGTCTTTGTCGGCGCAGGCTCAGCTGGTTGTGGTATTGCAGAACAAATCATCAGCCAAATGAAAACCGAAGGACTGGATGATGCGACTGCGCGGAAACAAGTCTATATGGTTGACCGTTTTGGTCTGTTAACCGAAGGCATGGCGGATTTACGTGATTTCCAGGAAGCTCTGATGCAGAAAAAATCAGACTTAGCAGACTGGGCTTACAGTGGTGAATACGCTTCTTTATTGGATGTGATGAATTGCGCTAAACCAGATATCTTAATTGGTGTTTCTGGCCAGCCAGGCTTGTTCACTGAACAAGTGATCACCGCGATGAAAAAACACTGTGAACTGCCAATTATTTTCCCGTTGAGCAACCCGTCGAAACAAGTGGAAGCAACGCCTGAACAAGTGATTAAGTGGACAGATGGTAAAGTGATTATCGCCACCGGCAGTCCGTTTAAGCCTGTGATTCACAAGGGTCAGACTTACCATATCGCGCAGTGTAATAACTCGTATATTTTCCCAGGCATTGGTTTAGGTGTGGTTGCAGTGAAAGCCAGCCGTATCAGCGATGATATGTTACGGATCGCCAGCGAAACTTTAGCTGCAGCGTCGCCATTAGCCAACACAGGGCAGGGATCTATACTGCCGGCTTTGTCTGAACTGTCTGAGCTAAGTAAAAAAATCGCCTTTGAAGTGGCTAAAGTTGCTCAAAAGCAAGGCTTGGCTTTGGAAATTAGTGACGAAGAATTACTGCAAAAAATTGAACGCAATTTCTGGAAACCAGAATACCGCGAATATAAGCGCGTAAGTGGTCATTAAAATCTGCCATTAAGTTTTCTATGATTACAGTATAAAGAAGCTAAATAAAAAGTTGGTTTAATCAATACCTTAGCGATTAAACCAACTTTTTTTGTTTTTCCCTCCAACTATTTCTTCACCAGCTCCGACTTACTAATAACTGAACCATAGGAGCCTGTTATGAAATTCCAAAAATCTTTGACCTTCACTTTGTTATCCGTCGCTATTGCAATCACTGCTGGCTGTACAGCTCAGGCTGAAACCGCATCGGCAAGCGTTACCGCAGCACCGCAGCAAATTGCTTTTATTAAAAACTGTAAAGTTATACAGCAGCGCGCTATGACCACAGATGAATTTGCTGCTTACCAACGCTTAGAAGCTGTCGAGCAACAAATGGAAGAGCTACATTTGCCTTTAAAAGCTTTTGAAGCAGAAATGGAGCAACACAGTGAACGTATGGCTGAGCTTTCAGATCTTGTGCATCAGGAAGATGAACACAGTATTCGTATCGATAAAGTCAAAATGGCTGAGCAGCAAAAATTAGCCGATGAAATTCAGGAAATAACAGAACGCCACAGACCACATTTCGCAGCTTTAGAGCAAAAAGGTGATGAAATCAGCGACATAGCCGATGATTTTACCGACTTGCTGGAAAAGTCAGCGCCAGCCGGTGGTTTTGATCATATCCAGGTGATATCGGATTCAGGCAAAACAACTGAATGTTATGACGATGGTATAAAGCTGATTTCACGCAATTAATCTTCATCTTGATATGAAAACCATATACGTTGATGTGTATGGTTTTCCTGTTTAGCTTAGGCACGTGTTCTAATCAACGAGTTTAACGCTGCAAATAGAGGTTTATATTGGAAGTAATAGCATATAAGCAGCAGAACAACAGCCATGCGAATATCAGATATCTGATTGATAAATATGGAGATACCCCCTTTACCTTCAATATACTAAGTGTCACATAATGATTATTATGTTAAATTGAATATTAGACTGATGCGGCAGCATCATGGTTCTGAGGAGCCATCATCAGCCCTAGTGTCAGGCTGACCACTGCCACTGCCGTGGCTATCCTCTTTAGGAACTGTGTTAACGCTTCCTGTACTGCTGGGTTTTTACTGCGCTCTATGTCTAGTTTGACAAGCACTTCACCAATATCTAAACCGCATTGTTCTGCAATAAACAAACCTTGTTCAGGTGTCAGGTGTCTGTTACCTGATTTGATGTTACTCAAATTCCCTTCGTTCATTCCTTCAATCAGATCCACGACATCACGATTTTTTGTAATTCCTTTTTTCGCTTTGAACGTCTCTATAAGCGAGTAGCTGTAGTTTTCTGCCATGTGCCTAGCCTCTTGAATTTTAACTGATTCTAACACCTCAAAACTTGTCTTGCTTGACAAGGTGAATTTCTAGGATCAGAATAATTGTCAGTAACGACAAGTTGACTTTTTTCACCAAGGCGGGAACCTATGATTAAGAAAATCTATGCAAAGCTTGGAACAGGAATGACACTCCAGTCACTCCGTTGGTTGTGCACTCCCAGAACTTACCTTTTAGAGTCTCAGCAGCAACACACTGACTCGGTTCCCGCTGTTTCATCTGTTGCTGAGGCTCGCCCAGAATTAAACGTTTATTGCCCAGCCTGTGATTATCACAGTGCAACAGCTGTTATGTGCGACCCTGATGACCCTTTTTACAACGTCAATTGCTCTCAGTGCGGCTTAGATGCTGACCGCGAGAAAGTTTTCTTGTCTCCATCAGGCTTACAGCCTCACCAAGCTCAATAAGCTGGAGGCATGGACGCTATGATAACCACACTAATCAACGGCCAACTGACCATACTGGACAGAAACCCTAACGACTATCCGAAAGACTTCTGCCTTAACTGCTTGTGCATTTTCGACGATAACGGCCAGTGTATTTGCACCAAGTACACCAAAAACGAGGCTGGTTTTTACGTTAGAAACACTCCAGTAGAACAAAGTGTGACTAACCAGGGAGCTAAACTGTGACTTTCCTGGATAGCTTACCTGTGACCCAGCTGGCGCCAAAACCTGTACCAGCTAGCCGTTTAATCCTGTCTTTGTTTCCTGGCATTGACCTCTTTTCAAAACCATTTGAAGCCCTTGGCTTTTCTGTTGTTCGCGGCCCTGACTTACTGTTAGGTCAGGACATACGTCATTTTCACGTACCTGCTGGCGTTTTTGCCGGAATCATTGGAGGCTCACCTTGTCAGGAATTTTCAGGCTTACGCCGTGAAGCACCGACAGGCTATGGCCGTGAAATGCTGTATCACTACACCCGCATTGTTCAAGAAGCGCAGCCTCAGTGGTTTCTGCTTGAAAACGTGGCCAGAGTTCCAAACCTATTAATTGACCGCTACAGCTGGCAGCGTTTTGAATTGAATCAGGCATGGTTCTCTGATGTAAGTCGCTTACGTCATTTTCAGTTTGGTCACGCCGATGGCATTACGCTGTTAAATCCGCCCTATCAGGTTGGCCGCTCTGCTGAAACTGGCTGTGCAACTGCATCTGATGACCGCAGCTTTGACCAACTCAAATACTGCCAAGGCTTACCTGCTGATTTTGACTTACCTAGTTTCAACGTCGACGGCAAAAAACGCGCTGTCGGTAACGGTGTTCCTCTGGTTTTAGGCTCTGTTCTTGCCAACCTGATTAATCAGTCTGTGTACGGTGTGACTCTGCCGGCTGATTTATCCGTGACAGACCAGGTGAATTTTCCTGTGACTGTCCCAGGACACAAAACTGTGACTAACCGGTCGCAACAAACTGTGACTCTCCGGAACTGTTCTTGTGGTTGTGGCCGTGTCGTTACCGGAAAAGCTCAGTACCACAATACAGCCTGCCGCAAACGTTCATCCAGAAGGAATGCGGCATGAAAAGCTATAACCAGCTGAAAGAGGCTCTATTGTCTCTATGCCAACTTTTTTTGTCTCTCTCAGTTGCTCTGACCGTTTTTATAGTTGTCGCTGTCGGTCTTATCGTAATCGGTGACTTTACCTGTCTGGCCCTTGGTTATTCGGAGGGCTTATGCCGGATTTCCTGATTTTAGCCGTCCGGCCACAACTGCCACCTATTAAAGTTTGCCGTCGCCAAAACCAACTGGCGGCCAAATCCATCGCTAAAGAACTCTATGTCCAGAGCGACTTAACAGTCGTCTTTCAGGTTGTAGAGCCAAAACAATACTGGTGCCGCACTTGCGGTAAATCAGACAACTTTGAAACCCCGACCACCTGCCACGACCCGCTGACACTCACAGGCAAGCCTGCTGATTGGTACTGCGGGGCTGTTCATGGTTGCTGGAACTGGAGCGCTGAATGACTTGGTTTGTAGACAAATTGAATATCCAGCAGATTCATACGGATAAAATGCCTATGTTCGGTGACAAAGCCCGCTTTGTTGTCGACTTAATCACAGGCGAAACCTCTGACAATCCGCAGGTATTCCAGCAACGCATTAAAGCTAGTCATTCAACGAGCCTGGGCATTAGCTGCGACGGTTACAAAGTTCGTGTTGAAGGAAACCCAAGCCGTTTCGCCCGAGTAGAAAACCTGATTGGCTTCACCAGTATCGAAGAATGTGTGGCTATTTATAACCGCGTTCTGCTGTCTTTAGGTCTGCCTCCATTCACTAAAGGCGATTTCACCATCGGCCAGTGTGATGCGAAAGGCAATGTTAGAAAGCACTATTCAGGCGCTCAAATTACCCTGATAGACATCACCAAAAATCACAGTGTTGGCAAGGGCAATGAACTCGCCTTTTTGCGTGGTGTAGCCACCCTCGCCTTACCAAACGGCAAAAAACCGCATCTTTACCCCAACGGCTGCACAGTCGATTGGTCCACCAAAAAAATCGGTGGCAGCAGCTGGGACTACTCAAAGCTTTACGTTAAATCGCAAGACCTGCTCGACAAGAAAAACCGGAACCTGACTGGCGCTGACGATGACACCATCGACTACTACCAGTCAGTCATTGATTTCTGCATAGAAAACGGCGTGATTCGGGAAGAACACAGTTTTAAATCAGACAAGCTCAAACGTTACGACCTTGGTTACTACGGCTATGTATCACTGGAACATTTAGCTTCACACCATACGTTAACGACCCTTTCAGAACTGATGAAAACATTAGGAGTAGCTACCGTGGAATTTCACAGTATTGCTAAACAACTCATTGATAAAGGTATCGTCAAATCACCCCAAGCGGCCTACGCCACTCAGGCGTGGTGCCAGCAATGGCTGAACGGCGAACCATTTGTGCATTTGGACAGGAACAAAAAGCTGTCCTCGTCTTACTACACGCACAAAGCCCGACTTCTAGCCCTTGGCATTGATATTTCTGTCCCGTACTGCCCAAGCCGTGCGGCCTTGCCAACCTATAAGAACCAACGCGAAATCACGCTGATGGATATGTCCGCACCGCACTGGTATCGCGCCCCGAACTCACGTTTTCCACTGCAACTAATCAACGGCGGCAAAGCCGCTTAAGGAACTTTTATGGAACTTTCACAAGAAACAATTCAGATGACCAAAACCTTCATCAATGTCAGCTACGGCTGGATGGATGATGGCGGTACATGGGCCAGCGTTACAGTTGCTGATACCCAGCCTCAGTACAAACGCAACCCAAGCGGTAACAACTTCGTTGGCACGCACGTTATTAAAATTAACTGTGTGAATCCTGACGGTACACCAAACACAGAGCTGGCCCGTCAAATTGCTGATACGGGTAAAGCCATTTTTGGCGAACCAATCACGCTGAATTGCTTAATGGAAACCGCTAAATCAGGCATGTCGTTCAAGTGCATCGGTGTGTCGTACCCAACCCTGAGTGAACAGAAAACTCAGAAGGTTGCTAGCTAATTATGGCGCACTGGATCCAAGCCTGTCCCGTCCAACCCGTGAACGGTTCGTGTCCAGAGCCACTGATTTGGGTGGAGTCAGTCCCACGTTTGTTTCTAACGTGGGTTGAGTTTGCCCATTTACTGCCGTACGTCGTGACGGCGTTTTTTGCAGCGTGGGCCATCCGGCAATCGCTGCGCATGATTTTTAACAGACGATAGGAATATCACTATGAATAAATTAAGTACCAAATTAGCCGTTTTTTTAGCTCTGGGTCTGGCAACAGCTTTACCTGCCTCTGCTGATGTAGATGCCGCTTTAACAGCTGCTGCTGCCACCTTCCAAACTGACTTTTTAGCGTCTTCGGCCGCTATCGGTGCAGTGATGATAGGTGCAGCCTTTGGCGCAATTATCTGGCAATGGCTGAAAGCCGCTGTATTCAGTTAATTATGACGGCTGACGATGTGTTCATCATTGTCAGCCTTATTTGTCTCTACATCATTTTTGACACATAAGGCAGGAAGTATGTCCAAAGCCCTGATAGCGTTTACAGCCCTGTTAGGGCTTTTTTCTTTCCACTCAAAAGCTGCTCCTGACGATGGTTCTACCTGTCGTCAAAAGGCTGAAGCTGCTGAAACTGCTGAAGTTAGATTTATAGGCGCTTCAACGTGCTCAAGTGTTGGAACTAGCTTTACGGGTAATGATACCTGTGAGGTAAAAGCCACCCCTTATGCTACTTGTACTCAAGACCAGTTTGGTGTTTGGGTTGGTAAACCTTATTACTATACAGGTTGTTTGGCTGGCGGCGGTTCCTGCGGCGGAACCACAGACCCAGAGGACCCGGAAGACCCAGAGGACCCCGAAGATCCAGAAGACCCTGACCCCACTAATCCTATCTATGGCCAGCTCAACACAATTGATCCAATTCATGTAGCTTCTTTTTGTAATAACATCCCTAATACCGACCCTAACTACACTACATGTCAACAGGTCGGTGCTGCTGTTGCTAATGGTTTTTACTTTACAAGTGACCGACTCGCAAAACTGAGTCAGAACGACAACGTAATAAATACGAATATCCTTACTCTCGTGCAGCGTATGTCGTCTTTTATCGCCGACGTTGGTTCTGCTGAAACGGCATCTCGAGCCGCAAAAGCTGCCGCTGTAGAAGCTAGTTCAAAATCCACGCAAACCTTCACCGCTGTAGAACAACTCAAAACACAGCGTACAGAAGACAGGCAAGCATTAGACGTCGGCCTTACAGTTCTGAACGAAAGACTTGATACCAATGACTTAGCCCAGCAAAAAATTCAGGAAACACAGGCCGAAGCCAAAGAGTCTTTAGAGTCGATAGCGCAGGATGCTGACAACGCGGCTCATAATTCAGCTCTTGCTTTCGATTACGCGTCACAGGCCGCTTACAGCGCCCTACAAGCAGAAATTGCAGCAGAGGACCTCTCAGGTATCACTGCAATGACTTATCAGGCTGCAAACTCTGCGATGGAAAACACCAACGGCATTTACCAAATGGTGTATGAGATGTATGAATCCGGTTCTGGCGGTGGTGGCGGCAATATGGACCAGACCAATGACCTTTTAACTGCTATAAAATCAGACCTAACATTCAATACAGACAGAATACTCACTGAATTAAATGGCCCTGCAGGTTTACCTGTTCTTCATGAAGACTTACTTGATATAAACGCCAATCTTGGCTATCTCTCTGCTTTGTACGACGAATTACTAAAGGTTAATACGGGTGTTGATTCACTATCCGCCCAATTAGGCAACCAATTAGGTGACATCAAAACAGCTATAGAGGACGGTTCCGGCACTGGCGGCGACAACTCTGATATCACTGATCGCTTAGACACCACCAACTACGAACTTTCTGAACTCAAACAAATCCTTGATTCCCGCTTACAAGGCACGAACAACAATCTTGTCGGCATCGGTAATTCACTTCAAAGTCTCAATGAGGCTACAGCAGCACAAGGTCAGCAGCTTAGCCAAATCTCAGGCACTTTAGATGGTATCGGAGAATCACTGGATGGCTTAAAAGCTGGCTTTGAAGGCCCAGCCATGACAGAGGACGACTTTCGTCCAGAGGAAGGCGTATTGAGTGCCCTTGGTATCACAGGCGAAGAAACTATTGCCGATTTAACCGATGACCCTGTCACCTTGCAGGACTATCGCAATCAGTACCCTGAATTTCTCGTGGCCACGTGCCCTGAAAACATCCCTGTTCAGTTCAGCCTACTGGGTAAATCCTACAGCTTTAACCTGTTTTATAAGCCTGTCTGCGACTTCATGGAAATAGCCGGCACTATTCTTAATTTCGCGGTTTGGTTTGGTGTCCCGTTTATTGTTTTTGGCTCTAGGAGGGTTTCATAATGCTCGCACTTCTCCCGTGGCTGGCCACAGCCGCAACAGCCATTTTTGGCTCGTACAGACGTTTTTTACTGGTTCTTGTTGGCCTCTTAGTTGGCCCGATGATTATAAAGACACTGGCTGCATTAGGCGCAGGCTGGGCAGTCTATGAGCTTGGCGACTATGCCCTTAGTTCCATCTATCAGGAAATCCAATCTTCATCGCTGGCGCTTCCCTCGCTGGTCGTAGCGTCTCTGGCCTTACTTCGCCTTGATGAAGCCCTGCAGATCATCTTTGCTGCATTTTCAGCGCGTCTGGTTCTCAGTGGTTTCCAAGACGGCATATTAAAAGTGTTCTTCTGGAGGTAAGCCATGCTTCATGTTGTCACGGGTTTACCAGGCGCATCTAAATCGCTTAACACCCTAAAATTCATCATCGAAAACAAAGATTTTGCCAACCGTCCTATCTATTACAACAACGTCAAGCTGGTCATGCTTGATTTAGAGGTGTGTAATAGCTTCTCTGGCTGGTTTTACGGCGTTTATTACCCCAGCATTGAAAAAGACCTTGCCACACTCCAGAAAGTCCGCAAAGTCCTCCTGCGTATCCACAAGGAAGGTGATATGGCAACGCCTGAGACCTTCCCGCACCTTATCCATTTGTTTGATGCGTGGTTATGCGGAACTGGTCCAGTTGATTTATTCGTCTATTGGGTCAAGCGCTTGTATTCTCCACAGCGCGCCCAGCCCTTGCTGGACTATCTGGACATCACAGAAACGCCACAGGTTGACCATATCAAGCGCTTTAACCTGCACTTTACCCACTTTCCCCAAGCGGCCATGTGGTACGAGCTGCCCCGCAACTCTGTTATTTTCGTGGACGAATGCCAACAGACCTTTCCGCCCCGACCTGTAGGGGCCAGAGTGCCGCCGCACTGCTCAGAGTTTGAAACGCACCGGCACAAAGGCTATGACGTTTTTTTAGTGACTCAGGACGCTAAATTATTAGATAACCACGTTCGCCGCCTTGCTGGTGTCCATATACACTTTTTCAGGCCGTTTGGTGGCTCCATCATCAAGCGCATTTGGTCGGATAAGGTCATTGATCCAGATGACTACTTTGAAAAGAAAGCCGCACAAATCAGCACGGCCCCACGTGATAAAAAATACTATGGCCTGTACTGGTCGGCCGATGTGCATACCCACAAATTCAGAATTCCGGCAAAGCTGTTGCTGATTGTTCCTGTCTTTTCCGGCGTTGCGTTTGGCATCTACTTTGTGACCACTGGCGCTTTTGTGTCGTCTGCACAGCAGGCCGACACTGCCGAGGTTCAGCAGGTTGCTGCGCAATCTGCCGCCCCTCCGGCCCCCTCTACAAGCCAACAGGTACAGACAGCACCTGAATTGAAGGTTTTACCTTTTGCCAGCCTGCTTTCTGCTGATACGCCGCTTTCTGGCCTGTGTATAGAGCTAACCTATGGTGGCTTTCAGGTCACCAGCAACCAGACAGCGCAAACCAGCCACTATTTTAACTGCGTCACTAAGGCGGCTCAGGAGGAGCAAATGGAAAGCGCTGAGAAGGACGAAAAGGACAAAGGCAGCAAGACCGCTGAAAGCGGTCTGGTACTGACTTTGGACTCGGACTACTTCGAAGCAATGGGCTTTACGTTTGCGTACTACAAGAGCACGCCAGTGCTCAGCTACAACAACGTGGCTTATATGTTTCCGCGGTTTAACTAACTGTGACTGACCAGGCAGTCACATCTGTGACCTGCCGGCATCTAAAATCTGTGACTCGTCCAGGCAGCAAATCTGTGACACAACAACAGGGGTATGGGGGCGTTAGCGCCCCATGCTAAGCCAACCCATCTAAACGTTCTGCCAGAGCCGTTCCGCGCTAGCCTGATTACCAGCCACAAACGAACCCGCCCGCGCCCTGAAAACCGCTTTTAAAGAGTTTTGGAAAAAAAGAGATAATTGTAAAAATCCAGACACGCACAGACAGCCACAGGCGGCTGTGTGGGGCTGGATTTCAAGTTGGGTCCTATTACATCCCAACTCTCTCCGGACTATCCGGAGTAAACCCCACTTTCGGCCCCTCACCACAATTTACCCTTAAAGGGTAAATCACTAACTCGACCTATTTGGACTATCAAGCGTGCAAAATTAACTATTTACTGCACGTAAATACCTGATATTATTAGATATAACTTACTTGGTAAATTTATATGTCATTGATTTATAACGATTTATTCAGGTTAATATTTTATTTTCCTATTTACTGCACGCCCTTCATGGATTTTAGGGAGTATCAGTAATGGAACTAAGAAAGTTTGAGCCACTCACGGCTTTTCAGGAACTCTACCACCAAGCCTTCGGCTATAACTATGACAAACATGAACGGGCATCAAAATTCTTTGGTGTCTGTGAAAGAACTTGCCGCCGCTGGTATGACGGTGAACCCCATGCAACAGCACACCGCTATTTACAGGTTCACTGCAAAGGCTATCTACCCTATCACCCTGCTTGGCGTAATATGTATATTGATTCTGAAGGCTGGTTAAATACGCCGCATGGTCGTTGCAGTTCTGGTGACGTTGCCTTACTCTGGCGTTTTAAATGGTCCGCTGCTCAGTCTCAAAGAAAGGTTTCGGAGTTGAAAACTCAAATTGAAAGTATGCGTTCAGAACCTAAAATGAAGATGCTTTTGCATACAGTTGATTATTTAAATCGATTAACTAAAGAGTTAACAGGCAATTAAATGATACTTTACAAATACTACTCGTTTGAGTCAGGTATAAAAGCTCTTGAATCTAAACTGTTAGGTTTTAGAGTTCCATTATATTTTAATGATCCTTTTGAGCTCTCGTGGTTTGATTCAATACATCCAGAGTATCATTACGACAGAGACTTACAGCTCAATATTCAATCATTAAAAAGTCAGGTAGTTATATTATCCCTTTCGCGTTCATTCTCTAATCCGTTGATGTGGGCACACTATGGTTCCTCACATGAAGGAATAGTTATTGGCTATGATGTTAGTCAATCTTATTTAAGTTCGCGTGAAAGAAACATTATTTCTGTCTCCAGTGGAGATGTAATATACAGGAATAGTAAACCAGAGCTTAAGAACTTTGATCTTAAGGTTTCTTCCTTGGAAACTTTAATTGAACGTTCTTTGGGTAGTAACTATGCTAATACCGTCGCAAAACAGGTTCTTTTTAAAGATTTTTTCCTAACTAAACATATATCTTGGGCTTACGAGGAAGAAGTGCGCGTTGTTAAACCACTTTACCCTATGCTAAGTGCGGCTCCTGAGCTTTATGGAGCTTTTAAAGAGTGCAATAAAATTAATGGTCTTCATTATCTAAATGAAGAAGCAAATATTAAGGAAGTTTATTTCGGTGCTAGATGCGATCTAGAAGACGCGATGTTTGGATATTCACATAGATACCCTAACATCGAATTCTTTAGAATGTATATTGATAGTCAATCTTGGAAATTAACAGCAGAAGCTATTTAATTATTATGCGGGCCTTTGTTGCCCGCTTTTTATTCAATTATGTTTAGTTTACCAACTTAACCTGCTCCCGTAATCCAGACCTTCAAACAGCATCAAAAGCCTTATACCTGATTTAATCCATTTATCCGGCATAAGGCTTATTTCTGTAGATTAGGCCGACTTAATACCCACTTGCAGTATTTGGTCGTGGTCGTCTATTTGACGCACTGTTAGCACTAACTGGTCTAGCTGCACCTGGTCGCCAACCACTACACGTCTGTGGAATTTCTCTGTGATGTATTCGGACAGGCTTTGGGTTGGGTCCTGGTCTTCAGCAAATTTAATGCTGTAGAAAGCATCCAGCTCGTTTAAGGTGATTTCGCCGTTTAATACGAAGTCACCGAAGAAGTCCAGTTTATCCAACGAGGTTTGCTCAGCGCTGGTGGACACTTTGTCACTGACTGCTTTTACATCTTTGGCTTTGCTTAATACCAGCAGCATATCGTTCAGTTGAAAGCTTGGGCTTTGTTCGGCTTTGATCCATTCGCCTTTACGCAGCACACCTAAGTAGCTGACATCCGGCGACATATTCAGTTGCTGCCAGTCGCTGTCTACAATAGGTGAACCTTTGCCAACTTTAAAGGACAACACCTGCAGCAAATCATTACTGGCAACACTGTCGAGCGTCATGGAGTGATCCGGGCCTGGCTCTGGTGGTACTTCAAGTTTTAGCCAGCGTGCTACCGGCGCTATAGACCAGCCTTGAATGAGCAAGGACACAATCACAACGAAAAACGCGACGTTAAAGTACAAGTCTTTATTCGGCACGCCAGCTAACCATGGGAATAACGCCAGAATAATAGGCACTGCGCCTCGTAGCCCTACCCAGCTGATAAATACCTGATCTTTCTTTGGAAAATGAAAAGGCACCAGGCTTAAAAACACAGCTATAGGCCGGGCTATAAAGATCATCACCAACGCCAATATCAGCGCAGGAATTGCATATTCCATCAGTTTACTTGGCGTAACCAGTAAACCAAGCATCAAAAACATAATGATTTGACTGAGCCAGGCTAAACCATCGTGCATACGTAAAATCTGCTGAATTTGGGGTAAACGGGCGTTGCCTATTAAAAAGCCCATCAAATACACGGCCAGAAAGCCGCTGCCACCAAATTGGTTAGTTAAGCCATAAATCAGCAGTGCATATGAGACGGCCAACAAAGGAAAAAATGCTGCGCTTAATGGTAGTTTACGGCAGAGCAAAACAAAGAAGCGCCCTGCTCCATAACCTACTGCTGCGCCCACTACAGCCTGCTGAAAGAATACGGTCGACAAAGACCAGTTCAATTCACTTTGGCCCGCTAAAACGCCAACCAATGTAAAGGTCAACATCACGGCCATAGGGTCGTTACTACCCGACTCTATTTCCAATGTGGATGCCACCCGCTCTTTAATGTTTAAGCCGGCTGACTGGAAGATAGAAAATACAGCTGCGGCGTCAGTTGAGCTCAATATAGCGCCCAACAATAAGCCTTCAAGCAAGGTCAAATTAAACAGATAAGAGGCTGCGACACCTAAAATGCCGCACGTCAGTACTACACCTAAAGTGGCCAATACCGCTGCTGGCGCTAAGACTACCCTAACCCTGTCCGGATGAGTACGCATACCACCATCAAACAGGATGATCACAAGAGCTATAGAGCCAATCAGCAGAGCGACATCAGGATTGCCGAACTTGATGCCCAGCAAACCGTCTTCACCGGCCAGCATGCCAATGACAAGGAAAATTAATAATAAAGGCGCACCTAAGCGCGCTGAGATCAGAGTAGCAACGATACTGGAGAAAAACAGAGCCCCTGCAACCAGGATTGTTAAATTCACTGCATCCAAATAAAAGCTCCTTTTTTCTTAATGCGCGGGGTAAATCTCCCGATAGATTTGTTGTAAAGCGGATAACGGATCGGCAGCTTTGGTAATTGGGCGCCCTATCACCATATAGTCTACACCAGCCTTTAATGCATCAGCTGGAGTCATCACCCTTTTTTGATCATCAGCAGTGGCAAAAGATGGTCGGATCCCCGGGGTTACTAAGCAGAATTCTTTACCAAATTGCTGTTTTAATTCAACAGCTTCTTGTGCAGAACAAACCACGCCATCCAGTCCGGACTTATCAACCAGCCCTGCCAGTCTCAGTACCTGCTGTTGTGGCGTTAAATTAATACCCAGCTCCACTAAATCACTTTGCTCCATACTGGTCAATACTGTGACAGCAATCAGCAGCGGTTTTTCTTTGCCGAAGCTTTCTAAGGCTTCACGGGCTGCAATCATCATACGACTGCCGCCAGATGCATGTACGTTCACCATCCATACGCCTAAATCTGCAGAGGCTTTCACGGCCTTAGCCACTGTATTTGGAATATCGTGAAATTTCAGGTCTAAAAACACGTCAAACTTGCGCTGATGCAGCTCTTTGACAAAGTCCGGGCCAAAGTGAGTAAACATCTCTTTGCCAACTTTTAATCGACATAAAGCCGGGTCAAGTTGGCTGACTAAATTCAGTGCTGCGGATTTTTGTTCAAAGTCTAATGCGACCACTATAGGACTGGTGTTATTCATCACGTTCTCTTCTTTGTCAGATCAGCGACCGTCTATGCCGGTCATTGGCTCTACTGTTTCCCACTGCTGGCAAGACGGACAGAGCCAATAAGGTTGTTTGGTTTTAAAACCACAATTGCGGCAATGATACAGTACTTTGGTATCCAGATAAGCCTGTAACATTTGTTCTATTTCAGCCAGATGTGGCTCAGACGGGTCTTGCAACCGTCTGATTTGAATAAATTTTAAGAATAAGCGGATATTCGGCTGCTGCTTCAATTTATCTGTCAGCAAATTTTCAGCTTGTTGCAGGTTCTCGCCCTGCGCATAAAATTGTGCCAGCTCTGCTATAGCGCTGATGTTTTTGTGTTTGCGGCTCAGTTCCATCAGAAGTGTCTGCCACTCTGCTGGTTCTGGCGTTGTTTGCTGCACTAAAGGCAATAACTCTGCAGCCCATTGTGGCCGTTGTTGCAGTATGGCCAGCAACAGCTCACGCGCTTCGGTAAATTCTTCTTCGGCAATCAGCTTTTTTGCCAGTTCGTATTTAGGCCGCAAGGATACCGGATAACGTTGGATCAACTGGCGATACGCATCGCTTGGCGCTGGTTCTTTGCGCCAGGCTTCACAGCTAAAATTCGCCACACCAATACGTAAGGAACGGGAATCTGTCTGTTCTACTACAGCACGGAAATCCATGGCTTTTTGCCATTCGTGAGTGGCAGTAAATAAGCTAAATAGCTGTTTTAAAACAGCTTCCCGAATACTTTCAGCCTGCACCAGAGCGCTTAATAAAGGCTCTGCTCTATCGTATAAACCCGCACTAAAGTAATCTTTGGCCAGCTCAAACTGTATTTTTTGGGCCTGCTGTTTCGGCAGTTTTAACTGATGTAATTTTTCATGGATACGAATGGCTTTATCCCAGTCACCACGGCGACGGAACAGGTTTGCTAATGCCAGGTAGGTATCAATAGTAGCGGCTTCGACATCAAGCAATTGCAGTAATTGCTCAATAGCTTTGTCTTCCTGATCAGTTAACAGGAAATTTAAGCCAGAGGATAAGTTTTTGGTGACAGAAGCCCGGCCCTTAAGCTCTTTTTGTTTTTCGCTGTTGCGGCCCATAAACCAGCCGTAAGCGGCGGCGACAGGAAGTAACAGAAATAACAGTTCCAGCATAGGGATCAGGTTTTATCTGAAGATTTAGCAAACCAACCTTTGGTTTTTGCCTTCAGAATAAAGGCCATAGACACACTCAGGCCAAGCAGAAAACCAGAGACTAAAAACAGAGCGGCGATATTCACCACTCTGAGTTCTGTTTTTGCAATAAGATAATTAAATTCAGCAACTTGCTGATTGAGGGAACCCAGAATAAGCCCGAAAATAATCAGGGCAATAATAAAAACAACATAAAAAAATCTGGTCAAAACTCCGTCAACCCCGTTTTTTAGCTGAAAAGAGATCAGGTGTTAGTTTTCACCCGGTCACGTAATTCTTTACCCGGTTTGAAATGAGGCACGTATTTGCCATCTAATTCCACTTTATCGCCGGTTTTTGGATTGCGACCTACACGAGGTGCGCGGTAATGCAGAGAAAAACTACCAAAACCACGAATTTCGATACGCTCGTTATTCGCCAGTGAGGTGGCCATTTGTTCCAGAATTTCTTTGACTGAAGATTCGATGTCTTTCACCTGGACATGAGAAAAATCAGTAGACAGTTTTTCGATCAATTCAGATTTGGTCATGGACCCTCCGCTGTATCAGTAGAATGAAGGACCGGAGCAAATGCTCCAGCCCTTCTATACAAGCATCAATTAGTCAGCTTTTTGAGCAGCTTTGAATGCTTCGGCCATAGCGTTACCACCAAAATCAGTATCATCCTGCTTTTTGATAGTGTCCATAGCTTCTTTTTCTTCAGCTTCGAATTTCGCTTTGATTGACAGGCTGATTACGCGGTTTTTGCGATCAACACCCATCAGGCGAGCTTCTACTTCTTCACCAACTTTTAATACTGTAGTAGCGTCTTCGATACGCTCACGAGCGATGTCAGATACGCGAACGTAACCTTCAACACCACCTTCCAGCATTACAGTAGCGCCTTTCGCGTCAACTGCAGTTACGTTGCCTTTAACGATAGCACCTTTTTTGTTATCAGCAAGGTAGCCGTTGAACGGGTCTTCGTCTAATTGCTTGATGCCTAAAGAGATACGCTCGCGCTCTGGGTCAACTTGTAACACAACTGCGTGTACTTCGTCGCCTTTCTTGAATTCACGTACAGCGTCTTCGCCAGTTGAATTCCAGCTGATGTCTGACAGGTGTACTAAACCGTCGATGCCACCGTCTAAACCGATGAAGATACCGAAGTCAGTGATTGACTTGATCTTACCAGATACGCGGTCACCCTTGTTGAAGCCCTTAGCGAACTCTTCCCATGGGTTGGCTTTACATTGTTTCAGACCTAAAGAAATACGACGACGTTCTTCGTCTATTTCCAGGACCATAACTTCCACTGAATCACCTAAGTTAACAACTTTAGATGGGTGGATGTTTTTGTTAGTCCAGTCCATTTCTGAAACGTGTACTAAACCTTCAACGCCTTCTTCGATTTCTACGAAGCAGCCGTAATCAGTCAGGTTAGTTACGCGACCAGTGATGCGAGCACCTTCTGGGTAACGTGAAGCGATAGCGGCCCATGGATCTTCACCCATTTGCTTCAGACCTAAAGAAACACGTTGTTTCTCACGGTCAAACTTCAGAACCTTAACTGGGATTTCGTCGCCAACATTGACGATTTCGCTTGGGTGTTTAACACGTTTCCAAGCCATGTCAGTGATGTGCAGTAAACCGTCAACGCCACCTAAATCTACGAATGCACCGTAGTCAGTCAGGTTCTTAACGATACCTTTAACTTCCATGCCTTCTTCTAAGTTTTGTAACAGTGTATCGCGCTCAGCACTGCTTTCAGATTCGATCACAGCACGACGTGATACAACCACGTTGTTACGCTTCTGATCCAATTTGATTACTTTGAACTCAAGTTCTTTGTGTTCTAAGTGTAATGTGTCACGTACCGGACGCACGTCAACTAATGAACCAGGCAGGAATGCACGGATACCATCGACTTCGACAGTGAAACCGCCTTTAACTTTGCCAGTGATGATACCGATAACAGTAACTTTATCTTCACAAGCTTTTTCCAGGCGAACCCAGGATTCATGGCGTTTAGCTTTTTCACGAGATAATAAGGTTTCACCGAAACCGTCTTCTACCGCGTCCAGAGCTACGTCGATGATGTCACCAACGCTCACTTCAATCTCGCCAGCCAGGTTTTTGAATTGTTCAACCGGGATTGCTGCTTCAGATTTCAGACCGGCGTCAACCAGTACTACGTCTTTATGGATAGCAACGATGGTTCCTTTAACGATAGAACCAGGGCGAGTTTCGATAGTCTTGAGGCTTTCCTCAAACAGTAGTGCAAAATTTTCAGTCATATTCACTTTTTCAGTTTAAGTGCTCCACGCACAGTCCTGTGTCATGGGGTTGCTAAGTTAACTTGTCATCTTCCTTGCGACAAGCTGTCCAACGTGAAGGTCTAGGCCTGGTTCAACTTTTTACAGACGTTGAGAACCTCGTCCAACACTTGTTCAATGGATTTATTGGTCGAATCCAGCATGTATGCGTCGCTTGCAGGCTTTAAAGGCGCTACGGCGCGATTCATATCCCGTTCGTCACGGGCCTGTATTTCGCTCAAAAGGTCGCCGATGTTAACATCATGGCCCTTTTCTTTCAACTCTAAATAACGCCGTCTGGCGCGCTCTGACGCGTCGGCTGTTAAAAAGATTTTAACTTCTGCCTGTGGGAACACCACAGTGCCCATATCACGGCCATCTGCGACTAAGCCCGGAGCTTCTTTAAAAGCACGTTGACGGCGTAATAAGGCTTCACGTACCCGTGGTAACGAGGCAATTTTAGAGGCCACTGAACCTACTTCTTCAGTACGGATGGTATGAGTGACATTTTCGCCTTCCAGCGTGATACGGGTATTGCCTTGTTCGTCACAGGTAAACTGTACATCAAGGTGAGCAGCCAAAGGCTGTAATGCTTCTTCGTCAGAAGGGTCAATCTGATGATGGATAGCAGCTAAAGCTAATACACGATAAATCGCTCCGCTATCCAGCAGATGCCAGCCCAGTTTTTGGGAAACTAAACGGCAAATAGTGCCTTTCCCTGAGCCACCTGGTCCATCAATGGTAATTACCGGCGCTTGTTGCATTCTGCCTCCAAAACAGTCGAACACACAAAAAGATGCGGCATTATACAGAAATAAATGACAAAAAGCGCGGATTAATCAAAGGGATCGCGTAACCATTCAGGTTACGCGTAATTTCTCAAGCTAAGGTACTGAGTGTGCTAAACACTTCAAAGTATTGAGGAAATGTTTTACGGGTACAATCCGGGTCTTCAATAGTTACAGCCGTATTACTTAATGCAACCAAAGAGAAGCACATGGCCATCCGGTGATCGTTGTAGGTTGCGATGCTGGCATGTTTCAGTGTCGTTGGTGGCGTGATTAAAATGTAATCTTCACCTTCTTCAACTTCAGCACCCACTTTACGCAGTTCTGTCGCCATAGCCGCCAAACGGTCAGTTTCCTTGACGCGCCAGTTGTACACATTGCGGATAGCTGTTGGACCTTCAGCGAATAAAGCTGTGGTGGCAATGGTCATGGCTGCATCAGGAATAGCGTTATAATCACGGTCTATGCCCTTCAGTTGGTTACGGGTAACCGAAATGTAGTCATAACCCCAGTCTACTGTCGCACCCATGGCTTCTAAAGCGTCGGCAAAGTGAATATCACCCTGCACTGCATTTTTTCCAATGCCAGTTACTTTAATGGTACCGCCTTTAATAGCAGCAGCTGCGAGGAAATACGAGGCAGAAGATGCATCCCCTTCAACCAGAAAATCGCCAGGTGACTGATACTGCTGATTGCCTTTGACGACAAAGCTTTGATAGTTCTTGTTCTCGACAGCAACGCCAAAACGCGCCATCAAGGCCAAAGTAATATCAATATAAGGTTTAGACACCAACTCGCCGCTGATGACAATTTCGCTGTCACCGGATAATAAAGGTGCAGCCATCAGTACTGCAGTTAAAAACTGACTGGAGACAGAACCATCAATACTGATTTTACCGCCAGCCAGCGCTTTACCGCGAATACGCAGCGGCGGGTAGTCTTTGTGCTGCAGATACTCAATATCTGCATTCCACTGCAGCAAGGCGTCCACCAGATGGCCAATAGGACGTTCGTACATCCGCGACTCACCTGTTAAGGTTACATCAACATTGGATACTGCCAGAGCGGCAGTTAAGGGGCGCATCGCTGTGCCGGCGTTGCCTAAAAACAGTTCTAACGGCTCTTTACGCTGAAATACACCCGCTACACCCGTGATTTCGCACACTGTTTTATCAGCAGATAACGAAAACTGTACGCCAAGTGCTGTTAAGGCATTAAGCATATGGCTGACGTCGTCGCTATCGAGCAAATTGGTGATACGGGTTGTGCCTTTGGCTAAAGCGGCCAGTAATAAAGCGCGATTGGAGATACTTTTTGAACCGGGTAAATGCACCACGCCTTCCACTTTAGCGATAGGCTCTAAGGTTAAAGTTTTCATCAGCCGTGCACCCGCTCAAATTCTTTCATAAAGGTCACTAAAGTTTGTACGCCTTCTAATGGCATAGCATTGTAGATACTGGCGCGCATACCGCCCACCATACGATGGCCTTTTAATGCCAACAAACCATTGGCTTCGGCTTCGTTGACAAACAAGTCGTTCAGCGTTTCGTCACCCAATAAAAACGGTACGTTCATCGATGAACGGAACTGTGGCGCTACGTCATTGCGATAAAAATCGCTTTGGTCGATATAGCCATACAAGGTTTCTGCTTTGAGCGTGTTACGCAGTTGCATCGCTTCTACACCACCCTGACGCTTCAGCCACTGGAAGACTAAACCAGCCAGATACCAGGCATAAGTTGGAGGTGTATTAAACATACTGTCGTTGTCAGCGGCCAAACGATAATCCAAAACGCTAGGAATACTGCTGCCTTTGACTGGTAACAAGTCTTCACGCACTATGGCAAGCGTTAAACCTGAAGGCCCGATATTCTTCTGGGCACCAGCGTAAATCACGCCATACCGGCTGACATCAATATGACGCGATAAGATGGTGGATGACAGATCGGCCACTAATGGCGCTTTGGTGTTGGGTAAGTCGATAAACTCCATCCCATCCACAGTTTCATTAGGGCAAAAATGCACGAAGCTGGCGTTGTCATTGAGCTGCCATTCGGATGCTGGTACTAAAGTGCGAAGACCATCTTGCTTAAACTGAATAGCCTGCGCTTTTAAGGCAGTGAATTTTTCTGCTTCTTCAACCGCAGCCTTAGACCAGGCGCCTGAGACAATATAATCTGCACTGACACCGGTTTTAGCTAAATTCAGTGGCACAGCTGAAAACTGACCGCGGCCACCACCGTGCATAAACAGCACTTTGTAGTTCGCCGGAATGCCCAGTAAATCGCGCAGGTCCTGCTCTGCCTGAGCGGCAACCTGCATAAAATCTTTGCCTCTGTGACTCATCTCCATAATGGAGCAGCCGCGACCATGCCAGTTGATCAACTCTTCCTGTGCCTGTTGCATCACTTCCACCGGCAACATAGCCGGGCCAGCACAAAAGTTATAGGTGGTCATCTCTTGCTCCTGTTACAACGCTTTATCGAATGAAATACAAATTAGAAAACGGCTTTGGGTCATCTTGGGATGATCTTTATTGTTGTGGCCTTGGGTTTATCACTAAAAGTGCTATCAACGAATAATCCTGACGTCTGGACGGCTCTTTCTAAACAGCCGCTACTTTAGCGCACTTTACAAAAGACAGAAATAAAAAAGGGGCCAGATCACATTATTTTTTGAATAATGTGATCTGGCCCCTTATTCACAGTCTTACTCTTCTTCGCCGTCCGCTACAGTATCCTCTGTTGGATTTTGTGCGGCTAATGCTGCAGCTTCCGCTTCTGCGGCTGCTACTTCGTCCTGATCCTGAATTTCGTCGATGCGTTGTACACCTACTACTTTTTCACCTTCGATGGTGCGGATCAGAATAACACCAGCAGTGTTACGGCCTACTTGTGAAACTTCGCTGACGCGGGTCCGTACCAGTGTGCCTTTGTCAGAAATCAGCATGATTTCATCCAGTGCGTTCACTTGTACTGCACCTACCACCAGACCATTACGTTCAGAGACTTTAATAGAGACTACGCCTTGAGTAGCACGGCTCTTCTCTGGGTATTCCTGCAGCGCGGTACGTTTACCGTAGCCGTTTTCAGTCACAGTCAGAATAGCGCCTTCGCTCTTCGGAACAATCAATGACACTACAGAGCCGTTTTCGCGTAAACGGATACCACGAACGCCTGTAGCTCCACGGCCCATTGGACGAACCTGATCTTCTTTAAAGCGCACTACTTTACCGTCGTCCGAGAACAACATGATCTGGCTGTTGCCGTCTGTGATATCCACACCAATCAGCTGATCGCCTTCGTTCAGGTTCACGGCAATAATACCGTTGCTACGTGGACGAGAGTATTCAGTCAGTGAGGTTTTCTTCACTGTACCGTTGGCTGTCGCCATAAACACATACTTGCCTTCTTCGTATTCACGAACCGGCAGAATAGCGGTGATACGCTCGTTTTCTTCCAGTGGCAGTAAGTTCACTATTGGCTTACCACGCGCCTGACGGGAGGCCAGCGGTAATTGATACACCTTCATCCAGTACAGACGACCACGGTTAGAGAAACACAAAATAGTATCGTGGGTGCTTGCGATCAGCAGTTGATCGACAAAGTCTTCATCTTTTACTGTAGTTGCCGCTTTACCACGACCACCACGACGCTGAGCTTCATAGTCAGACAGAGCCTGATACTTGGCGTAACCTAAATGCGACAGAGTCACGACCACGTCTTCTTCAGTGATCAAGTCTTCCATGTTGATATCCATCGCGTTGTCCTGAATTTCAGTACGACGGGCATCACCATATTGAGCTTTTGCAGCTTCTAACTCTTCACAGATCACTTCCATTAAACGCTCCGGGCTTCCCAGAATGTGTAACAACTCAGCAATCAGTACTAATAACTCTTTGTATTCGTCCAGAATCTTTTCATGTTCCAGACCAGTCAGTTTGTGTAAACGTAAATCCAGGATTGCCTGAGCTTGTTGTTCAGTCAGGAAATACTCACCATTACGAATACCAAAGTGCTCTTCCAGCCATTCAGGACGGGCGGCGTTTTCACCGGCACGCTCTAACATGGCGCTGACGTCACCTAACTGCCAGCCACGAGCGACTAAACCTTGTTTTGCATCGGCCGGGCTTGATGAGTTTTTGATTAAATCAATGATTTCATCAATGTTGGCAAGAGCAATAGCCAAGCCTTCTAAGATATGAGCGCGGTCACGAGCTTTACGTAAGTCATAGACTGTTCTGCGTGTCACCACTTCGCGGCGGTGTAACACAAAACATTGCAGCATGTGCTTTAAACCCATCAACTTCGGCTGGCCCTGATCCAGGGCAACCATGTTGATACCAAACACAGTTTGCATCTGAGTCTGGGTATACAAGTGGTTGATCAATACGTCTGATGATTCGCCACGTTTCACTTCGATGACAATACGCATACCGTCTTTATCAGACTCGTCGCGTAATGCTGAAATTCCTTCGATGCGTTTTTCTTTGACCAGCTCGGCGATTTTTTCAATCAGACGGGCTTTGTTCACCTGATAAGGAATTTCATCGACAACAATAGTCTCTCGACCTGTCTTTTCGTCGGTTTCGATATGAGTTCTGGCGCGGATATATACCTTACCACGACCTGTGCGGTAGGCTTCTTCGATGCCACGACGGCCATTGATAATAGCGGCGGTCGGGAAATCTGGTCCTGGCATCAGTTCCATCAGTTCAGGAATGCTGATATCCGGATTAGCAATTAATGCCAGACAGGCATCAATCACTTCATTTAAATTGTGTGGTGGAATATTAGTCGCCATACCTACAGCAATACCTGACGAGCCGTTGACCAGCAGGTTTGGAATTTTTGTAGGTAATACAGCCGGGATCATTTCAGTGCCGTCGTAGTTAGGCACAAAGTCGACTGTTTCTTTGTCCAGATCGGCTAATAATTCGCCTGCGATACGCGACATACGCACTTCGGTATAACGCATCGCTGCTGCAGAGTCACCGTCCACGGAACCGAAGTTACCCTGACCGTCAACCAGCATATAACGTAATGAGAAAGGCTGAGCCATACGAACTATAGTGTCGTATACTGCGCTGTCACCGTGTGGATGGTATTTACCTATGACGTCACCGACGACACGGGCAGATTTTTTGTAGGCTTTATTCCAGTCGTTACCTAACTCTTTCATCGCAAACAAAACGCGACGGTGAACTGGCTTTAAACCGTCCCTTACGTCCGGTAAGGCACGCCCCACAATAACGCTCATTGCATAATCGAGATAAGAATTCTTTAATTCTTCTTCGATATTAATGGGAACAATTTCTTTGGCCAAATTTGTCATAAAAAGCTTTTTTCCCTTAAATCAACAAGATACCCGCGTTTTTTACTGTAATGGGTCGCGGGACAAAGGCGGATTCTACCACAGAAAAAATACCTTGCCAGTTCTGTTGTGCTTTGTACAGAGTCGACTGATGATTGCTCAAACAGATCAAGGCCTTATAATAGGCAAAATTTTAAATGGATACGCTTATGAACCCTTCTTCCAATGTCGATCCGGCCGAAATTGCCAAGTTTAATGAAATCGCGTCCCGCTGGTGGGATCCGTCCGGTGAATTTAAGCCGTTACACCAACTGAATCCTTGCCGTCTGGCTTTTATCAGTGATCAGGTGCAAGGCTTATTCGGTAAAAAAACTGTAGATGTAGGTTGTGGCGGCGGCATTCTGGCTGAGGCGATGGCAAAAGCCGGGGCTGAAGTCACAGGCATTGATATGGCTGACGAAGCGTTAACAGTGGCCAAATTACATGCGCTGGAGTCTGCGGTAACAGTTCAGTATCAACAAAGTACTGCGGAAGATTTTGCTGCTGCCAATCAAGGCACCTTTGATTTGGTGACGTGCATGGAAATGCTGGAACATGTACCAGAGCCAGCTTCTGTAGTGAAAGCTTGTGCTGATTTGGCGAAACCCGGTGCCACGCTGGTGTTCTCGACTTTAAACAAAACCTGGAAAGCCTATCTGATGGCTATTGTCGGTGCTGAACAGGTACTCAAACTGGTACCCAAAGGGACTCATGAGTTTGAGAAGTTTATCCGCCCTTCTGATCTAATGCGTTTTATTGATGATGCGGGTTTACAGGTGGAGGATGCCACTGGCCTGCATTACAACCCTATTAATCAATCCTTCCGCACTGGCCCTGGGCTGGATGTAAATTATTTTGTGGTAGCGAAAAAGCCGTTATGACCCAACAGCTCATTACACTTAAAAAACCAGCCGCCATTTTATTTGATTTGGATGGCACGCTGGTGGATACCGCACAGGATTTAGGCGCAGCTCTGAATTTTGTGCTGCGACAGCATGGTATGCCTGAAAAAAGCTACGAAGAATATCGTCCTATGGCGTCGCATGGCGCCAAAGGTCTACTACAACTTGGTTTTGGTGAAGCGATAAAAGATATTGATTTTGGCAAAGCACGCCAAAGCCTGCTGGATTATTACCATCAGCATAGCAGTGTGCACAGCTGCTTGTTTCCGGGCGCTGAAGAGTTATTTGCAGCACTAGAGGCTCGAAATATCCCCTGGGCCATCGTGACCAATAAACCTTATAAGCTTGCCGCCAAAGTTCAACGTCAGTTACCTGCCTTACTAAAAAGCCGGTTGTTATTGGGCGGCGACAGTCTGGCACAGCGTAAACCCGATCCAACTCCGTTATGGATGACTGCTCACTATATGCAGGTACCTGCAAGCTCATGCTGGTATATAGGAGATGCAGAACGGGATATAGAGGCAGGACGTCGTGCTGGTATGCAAACTGTGATGGCTGATTTTGGTTATGTAGGGCCAGATGATAAAACTGAACTCTGGGGCGCAGATTTGCACATTTCCCACTTCACAGACCTGATAAAACACCTCGACTGAGTTCAGTTTTTTCATATTTTGTTCAATTAAAAATCACCTCGCTGTAGGTGATTTTTTTTAGTGACTTAAAATTTAGCCGAACAGACAAAATAGATTTTTTACTGAAAAACTATTGCTTCCCCGCAGAGGTTTTTAAAAGCCTATTTCGCACGTTAGCGGGCACTAACATGCTGCTTTTTTCGCCCGCCAGCAGGGGTTGCAATTGATATTGATCCACTCTATCTTGTGATCCGTTCTCCTTTCACCCCTAGATGTTGTGTCGCTCTATTGAGTTTGACCTAATGAAGCCAAAAGCGGGTGAATTCGCTGCGCAGAAGAAATTCTGTGCACACAATAATAACAATTGAGATGGAATTTTCGGCGGAAAAATATGACTCAAACATTATACGTAACCAAAAGAGATGGTCTGCGCGAACCATTAGACTTAGACAAGATTCACCGTGTGATAGATTGGGCTGCTGAGAGGTTACAAAACGTATCAGTGTCTCAGGTTGAGTTACGTTCTCACATTCAGTTTTACGACGGTATCAAAACCGCCGATATTCACGAAACCATCATCAAAGCCGCTGCCGATTTAATCTCAAAAGAGACGCCGGATTATCAATATATGGCTGCTCGTCTGGCCGTATTCCATTTACGTAAAAAGGCCTATGGCCAGTTCGAGCCACCAAAGCTGTATGACCATGTCGTTAAAATGGTGGAAGAAAAGCGTTACGACGCCCATATTCTGGCTGACTACAGTAAAGAAGAATTAGATCAGTTGGATAGTTTCATCGTCCACGGCCGCGATTTAGATTTCAGCTACGCTGCGGTAAAACAACTCGAAGGCAAATACCTGGTACAAAACCGGGTCACAGGCCAGATTTACGAAAGTGCCCAGTTCCTTTATATGCTGGTTGCCGCTTGTTTATTTGCTAATTATCCAAAAGACACCCGTTTAAGTTACGTGCGCCGTTTCTATGACGCTGTGTCTATGTTTAAGATTTCATTACCTACACCTATTATGTCTGGTGTACGTACCCCAACCCGTCAGTTCAGCTCTTGTGTGTTGATTGAATGTGGTGACAGCTTAGATTCCATCAACGCCACCAGCAGCGCTATCGTTAAGTACGTCAGCCAGCGTGCCGGTATTGGTATCAATGCGGGTCGTATTCGTGCATTAGGCAGCCCAATCCGTAACGGTGAAGCCTTTCATACAGGTTGTATCCCATTCTACAAACATTTCCAGACAGCAGTAAAAAGCTGCTCTCAAGGTGGTGTTCGTGGTGGCGCAGCAACGCTGTTTTACCCTTTGTGGCATTTGGAAGTGGAATCCTTGCTGGTTCTGAAAAACAACCGTGGTGTGGAAGAAAACCGCGTACGTCACTTAGATTACGGTGTGCAGTTTAACCGCCTGATGTACACACGCTTGATTAAAGATGAAATGATCACCCTGTTCAGTCCTTCAGACGTACCAGGCTTGTATGATGCGTTTTTTGAAGATCAGGAAAAGTTTGAAGAGCTGTATGTTCAATACGAAGCGGATGCGTCTATCCGTAAAAAACGTATTAAAGCTGTTGAGCTCTTCACGCTATTTATGCAGGAACGTGCCAGCACGGGTCGTATCTATTTACAGAACGTCGATCACTGCAATACGCACAGCCCATTTAATCCAAAGTTTGCCTCTGTACGTCAGAGCAACCTGTGTTTAGAAATTGCGCTGCCAACCAAGCCACTGAATGACATTAATGATCCAAATGGTGAAATCGCCCTTTGTACTCTGTCCGCCTTTAACTTAGGTGCTATCGAACATTTAGATGAACTGGAAGAATTAGCTGAACTGGCTGTACGGGCTTTAGATAGTTTACTGGATTACCAGGACTACCCTATCCTTGCCGCTTACCACGCCAGCATGAACCGCCGTACTTTAGGTATAGGCGTGATTAACTATGCGTATTATCTGGCGAAAAATGGCGTCAAGTACTCTGATGGTTCAGCCAATGGCTTAACGCACCGTACTTTTGAAGCTATCCAGTATTACCTGATGAAAGCATCGAACAAGCTGGCTCAGGAATTTGGCCCATGCGCTAAATTTAACGAGACCACTTATTCAGAAGGCATTATGCCTATTGATACCTATAAAAAGGATCTGGATAAAGTCTGTGCTGAACCATTGCACTACGACTGGGATCAGCTGCGTAAAGATGTGGTTGAGCACGGTTTACGTAACTCGACCTTATCTGCACTGATGCCATCTGAAACTTCTTCGCAAATTTCAAATGCGACCAATGGTATTGAACCACCTCGCGGTCATATCAGTATAAAGGCAAGTAAAGACGGTATTTTGAAACAGGTTGTGCCTGAGTATGAACGCCTGAAAAACCAATATGAGTTGTTATGGGATATGCCAAACAACGACGGTTACATCAGTCTGGTGGCTATTATGCAGAAGTTTGTTGATCAGACGATTTCTGCGAATACCAACTACGATCCGGGCAAGTTCGAAGGCGGCAAAGTACCGATGAAGATCTTGTTAAAAGATTTACTAACGGCTTATAAGCTGGGTGTCAAAACCATGTACTACCACAACACCCGCGATGGCGCTTCCGACGTACAGGAAGACATCAAAGCGACGCCGGAAGACGATGGTTGTGCCGGTGGCGCCTGTAAAATTTAAGTCTGGGGCTGCGTTGCAGCCCTCTTTTTGTATGCATAGCTAATAAAAACACAGAGAAATTGCTGATGAGTTACACCACCTTTAGCCGTACGAACAATGATCAAATGAAAGAGCCAATGTTTTTTGGCAACCCGGTGAACGTGTCCCGTTATGATCAACAAAAATACGGCATTTTTGAAAAACTGATCGAAAAGCAACTGAGCTTTTTCTGGCGTCCTGAAGAAGTGGACGTTAGTAAAGACCGTATCGACTTTCAACAGTTACCAGAACATGAAAAGCATATATTCCTCAGTAATTTAAAATACCAAACTCTGTTGGACTCAGTACAAGGCCGTTCACCGAACGTTGCTTTGTTGCCTATAGTGTCCTTGCCTGAGCTGGAAACCTGGATTGAAACCTGGGCCTTCAGTGAAACTATTCACAGCCGCAGTTACACCCATATAGTGCGTAATATCACCAACGAGCCGCACAAGGTCTTTGACGATATATTGTTGAATGAACGTATTGTTGAACGCGCAGATGACGTTACTCGTTATTACGATGATTTAATCACTTCTGTTAGCCTGTATCACTTGTGTGGCGTAGGCACTCATGAAGTCAACGGCAAGACCCATACCATCAGCATGCATGACCTGAAGCGTAAGCTGTACATTTGTATTTTGTCGGTGAACGTGCTCGAAGCCATCCGTTTTTATGTCAGCTTCGCTTGTAGTTTTGCCTTTGCCGAACGTGAACTGATGGAAGGTAATGCAAAAATCATCAAACTGATTGCCCGTGATGAAGCGCTGCATTTAACCGGCACTCAACATATGCTGAATATTATGGCAGCCGGTGAAGACGACCCTGAAATGGCCATTATCGCCAAAGAGTGCGAAGACGAAGCTTACGCCATCTTCCGTAAAGCTGCTGAGCAGGAAAAAGACTGGGCTGAGTTCTTGTTTAAAGATGGTTCAATGATTGGCTTAAACAAAGATATTTTGTGCCAGTACGTTGAGTACATTACCAACAACAGAATGCAGGCTGTGGGCTTAAAGCCAATTTTCAGCACCACACAGAACCCTATTCCATGGATCAACGCCTGGTTAGTGTCTGATAACGTGCAGGTAGCACCACAGGAATCAGAAATCAGCTCCTATTTAGTAGGCCAAATCGATAACGAAATGGATGGCGCTGACTTCGGCGATTTTGATCTCTGATCTGCGATTACTGAAATGGTTAAAGTAGTGGTGAAGGATGTGCTCAGCCTGGAGTTTGGGCCTGAGCAACGCACCCTGCTTGATGCTCTGGAAGCTAAGCAACAGCAAGTGAACTATCAATGCCGCGAAGGTTACTGTGGTGCTTGCCGTTGTAAGTTACTGTCAGGTTCGGTCAGTTACATCAACGAGCCTTTGGCTTTTGTCCGCAAAGGCGAAATTTTGCCTTGCTGTAGTATTCCCATCACAGATATAGAAATAGAATTACCCTGAGTATCACAAGATACTTCAGGGCAATGTCGTCATTAAAATCTCAATTCAGAATTAAGACTTCTTGATACCTTCCACGCTCAGATCCAACTGTACAGTGGCAGAGGCTGGGCCAAGGATGTTTTTAATAGCGAAATCTTCTAAGTTGATGCTGGTAGTGCCGGCAAAACCTGCACGGTAACCACCCCATGGATCAGAACCTTCACCCAGCTTGGTGGCTTTGATGACGATTTCTTTAGTCACGCCATTTAACGTGAAGTTACCTACTACATCAAAATCCGCGCCTGCTTTTGGTACTATCTTCGTACTGATGAAAGTGGCTTTGCTATTTTTGTCTACGTTCAGGAAATCCGGGCTGCGTAAGTGCTTGTCGCGCTCAGCATGGTTAGAATCAACACTTTTGGTATCGATTTCTAACTGGATTTTAGAGTCCGCTAACTTTGCAGCGTCATAGCTGAAGTTACCTTTAAAGGTATTAAAACGGCCATACAACCAGCTATAACCTAAGTGGCTGATCTTAAACTGAACAAAAGCGTGTGCACCTTGAGTATCAATTTCATACTCAGCAGCTTGTAAAGCTGGTGCTGCTAACATAGACACCATTAAGCTGGCTAATAATAATTTCTTCATTCCAATCTCCTTTCACATTAAGGTTTAAGCATTCGTTTTAACGTATCGTCTTTATCAAAGAAATGGTGTTTAAGAGCAGCTACAGCGTGTAAGACTGCTAAAGCAATCAGGCCATAAGCCGCAAATTTATGTACCAAACCGGCTTTATCTGCTTGCTCAGCAAATAACTCACCTGCAGATGGCAAATCAAACAAGCCAAACACCTCTATCGGTCGGCCATCCGCAGTAGAAATTAAATAACCGCTGCAGATAATCAAAAATATAAGTCCATACAATGTCAGATGGGTAAAATGACTGGCACGTTGTACAGCTTTACTGTGACTCGCCAAAGGCGTGGCAGTTCCATTTAAAACACGCCAAAGCACTCTGTAGCCCATCATCAGTAGTAACAAGACCCCTACGCTTTTATGCCAAAAAGGTGCTGTTTTATACCAGGTACTGTAGTAGCTTAAATCCACCATCCAAAAGCCTGATGCAAAAAGCCCTATCACCATCACAGCCACCAGCCAATGCAACGCTATGCTGGTCCAGCTATACCCTTTGTTTTCTGTTGCCATAATTCACCCTCTTAGTCGAAATAGCTTATCTTTCCAGAAGATGGTTTAAAATAACAAAAATAAGCATATTTTGTTCTATTTAATAGAAATATAATCTGTTTGGTACTGGATTTAAGACATAAAAAAAGAGCCATTAAGGCTCTTTTCAACTATAGCAGAGATTAGAATTCAACTTTACCATCGCGGATATGTTGTTCACCCCGCTCTTTGGCCAAGGCTATTTGCTTTTGGCGCTCTGCAAAAGAGGCTTGTTGCTCTTCGGTAATTTTGTCGTGGCAATGAGGGCAACTTAAACCTTGCACATAAAGTGGCGACTTCATCTCGTCCTGCGACAACGGCATACGACAAGCGTAGCATTGATCGTAACTGCCCTGTTCCAGACCATGTTTAACCGCAACACGTTGGTCAAACACAAAGCACTCGCCCTGCCACAAACTTTCTGGCTCCGGTACTTCTTCCAGGTATTTCAGAATGCCGCCATCGAGGTGATACACCTCTTCAAAGCCCTGCTCTTTTAAAAAGGCGGTAGACTTTTCACAGCGAATACCACCGGTACAAAACATGGCTACTTTTTTGTGCTTGGTTTTGTCCAGATTCTGCTCAGCCCACTCTGGGAACTCACGGAAGCT
The DNA here is from genome assembly GCF_947090785.1 of Rheinheimera sp. MM224. Classification (NCBI taxonomy): domain Bacteria; kingdom Pseudomonadati; phylum Pseudomonadota; class Gammaproteobacteria; order Chromatiales; family Chromatiaceae; genus Rheinheimera; species Rheinheimera sp. MM224. Next base: position 2,342,310 of record NZ_OX352320.1, on the reverse strand, counting down.
GGTTGTGTTTGGATTGATGGCATTTTTAAAGGTGCCTATAGCCACTTCATAGTCGTTGCGGGTGTCGATGACTATAGTGTCAGGGTCTGAAATCAGTTGATTCCAGGCTTCGCCTTTCACATAAGTACCCACTATATGGGCAGGGTTGATCCCCTCTACACCCATGGTGACTATTTCTTTTTTCAGCTTTACCTTAGTGCGGTAAAAAGCCTGTTCATCAGCAAAAGATTCTTTGTAGGACATGCCATCAAAACGGCTGTCCGCAGCAAACCACTGCAGCATGGCGTCTATGCCTTCACGTGGCCCACAAATAGTGCCATTAATGCCTTCTTCGGCCAGTAACAACGTGCCTTTGACTTTATTCAGAACTAAGTGTTGATAGAGCTTATCGCGCAGAGCAACATAATCAGGTAAAGCGACGAACTTATATAAAGCAGCTACAACGTACATCTTTGGATTCACCTTCTGCAAAGCCGGACCGTAAATCCGGGGCAAAAATACGGGCCGCCATTATAACTACAGAAAAGGAAATGACAAGTTGCAGCAAGCTTAATGCCTGAACTCCAGCTCTGATGGCACTGCGAGCGCCAGCTCAAAAGTTTGCTCACCATCGGTGATCAATAACTTGTCATCTTCCCGCCACAGATCCAACTGCATATGACCTTTAAGCATGCTGCAAAAATCCAGTAACTGTTGATGGGATAAGGTATGAAACTGTACATTTCTGAAATGTTGTTTGTATTGGCTCTTTATTTTTTTCTGATCAGTTTCATCCAGAAATAACACCACCTGATCGGCCTGATGACTGGCGCGTTGCATATGTTTCTCACTGAGTAAATCAACATTACACCAGAGTTTGATATGGTCAGCCGCATCGCTGACATACAGATCAGGAGTTTTGCCAGCTCCTTCTGTTTTCGCCAATTGAGGTGAAGATTCGAAAAAGGACAAGTAGGCCAGCAAGCGGCGGGCAAAATGCTCCGCCAGCTCTGTTTTATAGGGAGCTATATAACAGGTGCGTTTTTGGTATACATGGCTGACCTCTGACGCATAATTCAGATCCAGTCTTATCACTTTACTGACAACTTGCATACAGACACCTCATTGGTATCGGCAACAACCTCTGTTTAGTGTAGCTGAGATTGGATTGCACCGTAAATCAGATGCATAGCCAGTGCCAGTAATACAGCGCCCATTAAACGATCAAACCAATACCCTTTACGTAGCAAAAAAGCTCTTACTTTTTCGCGGGTTAGGATCACAGATAAAAAAGCAAACCAGGCCGCTGTCGCGCATGCCATATAAACGCCGTAGATCACTTTGTACGAAAGTGGTGTAACCGGCGAAATAATGACGGCAAAAAGTGATAGAAAAAACAAGGTCGCTTTTGGGTTTAAACCATTAGTGACAAAACCTGAGGTAAAGGCTTTGAGCATTGATGGAGTCTCCGTCACAGGCTCTGCGGCTACTTCTGGTGCTTTATTTGTTGGCGCACCACTACGAATCGCCTGCCAGCCTATATGCGCCAAATAAGCTGCTGCCAGCACGCTAAACAAAGTAAATAACCAGGGCGTGGTTTTGATCAGCAACCCTAAACCAAGCAGCGAATAACACACATGCAGAAAAATCGCCATACCTATGCCAATACTGGCTGCAAGTGCCACATTACGACCGTAACGCACGGCATAACGTAAAACGATGGCGAAATCCGGACCAGGGCTTGCTACAGCGACTAAATGAACGGAAGCGATTAAGATAAATTCAGGCCAGAACTCCATGCCTTATCCTTTTGATTATTAGTTATATCTTCTGTCGATATTAAAACATGAGGGATCAGGGTTTCGAAGCGAAATCTCAAAAAAATGTTACTTCATCACAAAAGTGCTTGCGTCCGAATCGTTAATCCGCAAAAATGTTATAACATCACATCAATTGACTAACAGTAAAAAGGTTTTACGATGCGCCCTTCTCTTTTTCAACTCTCTCCGCTGGCTGTGCTGGTCGCTTCAGTCTTTTCAGCTCAAGTACTGGCACAAAGCACCACTATCAATGGTCTTGTTTTGGATAATAATGGCAAAGCTATTGAACAAGCCCGGGTACACGTACATGGTCGTCAGCAGTATGTCTATGCGGATAAAAACGGCCGCTTCACTATTCAGGCCCCTGCAGATGCAGAACTGCATATCTCCGCCAAAGGTTATGGCGACCAATTTGTAAAGGTAGCCGACGCCCAAAACAACGAGATCAACATACAACTTGAAGCCGGTGGTCTGGAACGAATAGTGGTAGCAGCATCTGGCTTGCACCACTACGATCTGGAAATGGCCAACCCGGTGACAGTGCTGTCCGGTGAAGAACTTAGCCGTAAAACTGAACCTACTATAGGCGAAACCTTAAAGTCGATGCCTGGTGTGCACAGCAACTATTATGGCCCTGTGGCCGCCAGTCCTATTTTACGTGGCCTGGATGGCCCACGGGTACGCATTTTAAGTAATGGCTTAGACTCAGCAGATGTATCACGTATTGGCCCTGATCACGCCATCAGTGCTGATGCTATTACCACTGAGCAGATTGAAGTGTTGCGTGGCCCCTCAACCTTGTTATACGGCAGCGGAGCTGTGGGTGGTGTAGTGAATGTGGTGGATAACAGACTGCCACGTCAGTTACGCCCTGCCAGCACTCAAATTGAGACCCGCTACAGTTCTGGCGCAGATGAAAAAACCGCAGCTTTGGCTCATGACGGTGGTCAGGAACAAATAGCCTGGCATTTCGATGGCTTTAAACGCAAAACAAATAATTACGACGTGCCTGATTTCACCAATGACGAAGGCGAAAGCTCTGATCAACTAGCGAATTCATGGCTGGATAACTCGGCCGTCAACGGCGGATTAAGCTGGATCACTGACAAAGGTTTATTAGGTTTCTCCATAGGTCATATTGACAGTGAATACGGCATTCCTGGTCATCACCATCATCATGAAGAACACGAAGAAGATGAGCATGAAGAAGAAGAAGGCCATGAGGAAGCCGGTGTCTTTGCCCGTGTAAAACAAGACAGATACGGCCTAGCTGGTGAGTTGTATAAACCTTTGGCTGGTATTGAGACTTTATCATTTAGCAGTGCCCTAACCCGCTACCAACATCATGAAATTGAAGGTGGGGCTATTGGTACTACCTTCAAAAATGACAGTTTTGAAAGCCGTTTCACTGCTGAACATGAAACCTTCGCTGGCTGGCATGGTGTTGTGGGTTACCACCTGCAACAAAGTGATTATAAAGCCATAGGTGAAGAAGCTTTTACACCTGATACCAAAACGGATTCTCACGCCCTATTTGTGCTGGAAGAACGTAGTTTTGGTGAATTTACGGCCCAGTTAGGTGCCCGTATCGAACAGGTCGACTACAAAGCCTCTGGTATTGAATTTGAACATCACCATGATGAAGACGAAGCAGAAGAGCATCATACCGAAAACGTAAAAAATGACTTTACTGCAGCCAGTGTATCAGCAGGTCTGGTCTGGAATTTCCAACCAGGTTACAACTGGGCGCTGTCAGTAAGCCGCTCTGAACGTGCTCCAAGTGCTGCTGAGCTTTATTCCAATGGCGCTCACATTGCCACTCAAACCTATGAGTTGGGTCTGGCTTACGCTCTGGATGAAGATGGAGAAATCACCCAATCTGAAACGGACTTCAAAAAAGAAGTTGCGAATAACATCGACCTGACGTTCCGCAAATTTGAAGGAGATTTTACCTTCACCTACAACCTGTTCTACAACAAAGTGCATAACTATCTTTATATGAAGGATTCTGGCTTAACCATGGCCGACCTGGAAGCTCACGATGAGGAAAATCATGAAGAAGAACATGCTCACGAGCATGAAGGCGAAGAATTCTCCATTTTCCATTATCAGCAGCAGGATGCCACTTTATATGGTGCCGAATTCGCTATGGCCTATCAGCTGACACCAGAACAGGAACTTGAGTTTTTTATCGATTCAGTAAGAGCAAAGCTTGATAACGGCGGTGATTTACCTCGTATCCCACCTATTAAAGTAGGAACGGGGTATAGCTATTCAGCAGAGGATTGGTCAGCAAATATAGATTGGACTCACTATATGAAGCAAAACCGGGTTGCAGCTGGCGAGAGTGCTACTGGTTCCTATCAGATCCTTGATTTAGGTTTTAGCTACTACTTCAATTTAAATGATCTGGACCTGACTGCTTTTGCTAAAGCCAACAACCTGACGGATGAATTGGGTTTTGTCCACAGCTCCTTTATCAAAGAAGACGCACCTCTGCCTGGCCGTTCTTTTACGTTAGGCCTCAAAGCCCGCTTCTAATATACCCTTCGGACTTGAAGCCGCAGCTTTGTTGACTGCGAGCATCGCCCCAGTCACATAGGACTACTATGTGACTGGGGTCTCACGCTCTTGTCGCCTCTCTGCAACTCCAATTACTTTGGGTATAAATGAAATTGTTCAGCGCCTAAAACGCACAAGGCCCCGGTTATCGGGGCCTTGTTATCTGAATTCGTGAACTATTGACCTCTGGCGAAAAGGCCAATCCCTTTGTCTTCCATCGCTTCCCGGTACCCGCCGAGCCATTGCGATCTGGTGTCTAAATTCTGATAAGGACAAATCTCTTTTGAGCGACCTGTGACAGCGGCGCGATAACCTTGAGCGTGGGCACGTTCTAAACGATCTCTTTTCTGTCTTTTCATAAGGCAATCTTCCTCGATCTGATAAATAACAAGCAACTTACGTTGCACTTTAATAGATAGTAGAGATGCCCAAAAGGTTCCACTAATAAACTTACCCCACCCCTATTGACATTGAGTAAGAACCTGAAGTTATTTAAGATTTGATGACAAAATAATTTAATTTTTTTTAACTATCTACACTGGTTTAGTCATTCATGTTGTCCAGGATGCTAGCTTGTTGCAGTTGAGCTGGAAAAAGGGCAATAAAAAAACCGCCGAAGCGGTTTTTTATTTTATCTGAACGTCAGCGGCCCATTAAGACTGACGACGTCTTAACAGGAGTAATGGTAACAACATCATGCTGAACCAGCCAAAAGATCCACCTTTACGTTCATAAGTAATATCCTCCGGAACGTTGCAGCTATCGATAGTGCCATTTGGTATTGGAATCAATTTTACGGCTCTGGACACGTTCTCCATCACAGGATTGCCAGCACTATCTTTCACTACGTCGCCTTTCGCATCACGTTGCTCTACAGAGTAGATGGCATTGGCAATAATTTCGTTGTTGTTGTTGATATCTTTGGCTTCAACCAAATTAAAATCTGCACCACATGGCAACAAAGTATTCAGGTCCGTCATACTCTGGTCTTCAATGTTGTATAAAAATGCAACCTGACGACGTGTAGTGCCATCTTCTGGCACCACTTCAGCTGCACCAACAATCATATTGTTTTCGTTAATCGCTGACGGTGTTGTGCTAGAGGTACTAAAGAAACCATTTGGATAAGTGACTGTTTTAGTATTGTAATCAAAAATAAACATCCGATTACGGGCAGTACCATTAAATCTCTTATTTGCAAGACCCACTACGATATTTTCATTGTTAATATCGCTTGCTGCGCTGACTTCCCACTCTAACGGATCAACAATAGCAGAAACTTCACCTTCAGCGAATATAGTGGCATGGTTCTGACGAACCTGACGTGCTGCGTCAGTATAGGTAGATAGACCTACAGCTATACCCGTGTCATTTACAGACAAAGCGCGGCTTACATAGGCAGCATCATTTGTATCTTCAATTAATGGCCCAAGGAAACCATATTCAACAGGCGCAGAAATTTGAGCTGACTCGTTCATCTTCCAAACTAAAGCTCTTTCTACATAAGCAGAGCCTGAAGCAGAGTAGAAGCACAAATTGACCGGACTCTTTTCACCAATACAGTTTTTCTCGATAGACTCTTTGATGGTATCTGGCATAGATACGCTACCAGAACCAGCTATATAGTTCGTTTCGCTGATCTTTGCGGCATTGGCAAAACCGCCACCCAGCTCTTCAAATGGAATAGGTAGAGGGATGACGCTGTTTCCATTGACTACATAGGATTTTATATATCCCAAGTCTGGAACCCACAGTTCCACTGTTTCCGGAGATGGAACATCTTCAGTCGCTGCAGGAGTAAAGCTTTGCAATGTAAAAGGAGTTGTCGCTACTGCAATTGCATTTCCGCTGTTGTTAATGTCGTAAACATATTCCCTGTTTGTTGGAGCTGCAGCTTGTTCTCTGACCCTGATCTGCGCACCAGTCGACAAATTTAACGCCTGCACATCACTGTACCGCTGAATTTCAAAGTCAGCTGCTTTGGCAGACAGATAACTTACCAATACCGACAATGAGGACGCAGTAACATTACCTAATTTAATCTGCTCAATAGCTTCAGCAGAAAGCGCCGAAGTTAAAGTGGTATCTTCGAAATCTAATCGGCTTACATCGACAGGAAAGTTATAGATCAAACTGCCGTTACCTACTACATCACCGTTGTCATTCATGGCCGCGCCAAATTGAGAACGAACAGTGCTGACTTCCGGCAACTCCTGAACCTGATAAACGGCGGCGTATGCTGAACTGGCGGCCAGGCCGGGTAATAAGGCTAATACTACGGGCGATAATCTCATTCAGGTCCCCTGTTACTGCTGATTTAATGCTTCTAATTGTTCCCAACGCTCATAGGCGTGCGCGAGCTTCGACTCTGCCTCATGCAATTGGTTCAACGCTTTTTGGGTGTAGTCGGCATTTTGCCGGAAAAATTGTGGATCATTCACTTGCTGCTGCAAGGCACTTAATTCTGCATCAAGTGTCTCGATTAAAGCGGGCAACAGTTCCAGTTCTCGTTTCTCTTTGTATGATAACTTCTTACTGCTTGTGGATGAAAGCTCAACAGGCTTTTCTTCGACAGGTTTTACACTTTTTTGCACTATTTCAACAGCTTTTACATTATTCTGCTGCCGTTTTTGGTAGGCGACCACATCTTCGTAGTCACCGGCTATGTCAACCACCTTGCCCTGACCGGCAAAATACAACGAACTTGTCACTGTATTGTTGACGAATTCACGGTCGTGGCTCACCAAAAGCACAGTGCCTTGATACTGCTGCAGAATATCTTCAAGCAGTTCAAGCGTCTCTACATCCAGATCGTTGGTCGGTTCATCGAGGATCAGTAAATTGCTTGGTTTGGCGAATAAACGCGCCAGTAATAAGCGGTTTTTCTCACCACCAGATAAAGCCCGAACCGGTGTTCTGGCGCGCGCTGGTGCAAATAAGAAGTCCTGCAGGTAACTCAGTACATGACGGGTTTGACCGTTTTGAACAATTTCCTGCTTACCATCAGCCACGTTATCCTGCACTGTGGCATTTAAATCTAATTGAATACGGTGCTGGTCAAAATAAGCCACCTCAAGGTTAGTGCCACGTTTAATCTCACCACTGTCGGCATTGTATTCGCCAAGCAGAGTTTTGATTAAGGTGGATTTACCCACACCGTTTGGTCCTACTAAAGCAATACGATCACCACGCATCACTAAAATGTTTATGTCTTTAAGGACGGTTTCGCCTTTAAAGCTGACATTGATATCTTTAGTCTCAAACACCAGCTTGCCGGACTTTTGTGATTGCTCAATGGCAAATTCAACCTTGCCCATTTGTTCAACCCGGGCTGCGCGTTCGTTACGCAGCTCTTTTAAGGCGCGAACACGGCCTTCGTTACGGGTACGACGAGCTTTAATGCCCTGACGGATCCAGACTTCTTCTTCCGCCAGCTTTTTATCAAAGAGTGCATTGTGCTGCTGCTCAACTTCCAGCAGTTTTTGCTTACGCTCCAGATACTCGGCGTAGTTACCAGGATGAGAGGTTAATTCACCACGGTCCAAATCGATAATACGGCTGGCCAAGGCACGGATAAAGGCCCTGTCGTGCGAGATAAAAATGATCGCGCCTTTGAAGTTCATAAAGAACTGCTCAAGCCATTGAATAGCCGCCACATCCAAGTGGTTAGTCGGTTCATCCAGCAGTAAAACAGTTGGCTGTGATACCAGAGCCTTTGCCAAAGCTGCTTTACGTAACCAACCACCAGATAAGGAAGCCAAAGTCGTATTTGGATCCATTTCAAACTGCAAACACAGCTCTTCAATACGGCTTTCTAACTGCCAGCCATGACGGGTATCGAGTTCAGCCTGCAAGGTACCAAATTCTCGTTGTTCCGCTTCAGTTGCATCAGAGAAATGATCGGCCAGATGATAAAAACGCTGCAGTTTTTCAGCTAAATCGCCCGCACCTTCACGAATAAAATCCGCTACTTTAATATCAACACGAGCTGGTGGGTCTTGCTCTAGGCGGCTGATAATTAAATTATTCTGCCGTACCACCTGGCCATCATCCAAATTTTGATGACCGGTCAATATTTTTAAGAAGGATGATTTACCAGCACCGTTGCGACCAACCAAACAGACGCGTTCACCAGCAAATAAACTAAAATCCACTTTATCTAAAATGGGGTGTGTACCAAAAGCAAGGCTGGCTTGCTGAAAACGTAATAATTCCACTCTTTATAATCCTGACGACTGCTGACGCAGCAGTTGTTGTATCTGTTCAAGTTCAAAGGGCCAGAACAGTTCCTGTTCATTCACTTTTAACACCGGAATATGCACACGATAGCGCTCAAAAGCAGCCGGTTCGTCCACTATATCTATAATTTCAACAGCACCTGCGACACCTGCCTGCAGCAAAAGCTGCTCGGCCTGTTCACACAAATGGCAACCCCAGGTGCTGTAAAGCCTAATTTGCATCAAAACTTACTCTTCAAGGCGTTTAAACAGCTCAAAGCAAACGTGAATATTTGGATTACGTTTAAAATCTTCCGGCAAACTTTGGGCTGAAATATCTTTGATGATCCAGCCTGCGTCTTCCAGCTCTGCTTTGTCGATTTTAAAGCGTCTTTTATTATTGGAGAAAATTACTTTGCCATTGGGCGCCAGACAACGCCCTACCATGGTCAACAACTTGACGTGATCGCGTTGCACATCCCAGGTGTCTTCCATTCGTTTCGAGTTCGAAAAGGTTGGCGGGTCAACAAAGATTAAATCAAACTGGTTTTTACAGCCCTTCAGCCAATCCAGACAGTTATCCTGCACAAACTGATAGGCTTTGCCATCCAGTCCATTAATGAGGAAATTGCGTTTTGCCCAGTCCAGATAGGTATTTGACATATCTACTGTAGTAACAGACAACGCGCCACCTAAGGCAGCATGCACAGAAGCTGTGCCTGTGTAGGCAAATAAATTCAGTACTTTTTTACCTTTGGCTTGCTGCTGAATGGCTAAACGGGTGACACGGTGATCTAAAAACAAGCCGGTATCTAAATAATCACGCAGGTTAACTAAAAACTTAGCGCCATACTCTGTGACTTCTTTGTACTGACCTGCTTTGGCCAAAGCCTGATACTGATCTTTACCTTTTTGTTTTTCACGAACTTTTAATACCAGCTTGTCGCTGCTAATACCCAGCACTTTAGGCACCAGGTTCACCACGTCAAACAAACGTTTTTGCGCAATTTGTTCATCAACGTTTGAAGGTGCGGCGTATTCATGGATCACTACTTCGCCGTCATACCAGTCGACCGCCACGTTGTATTCCGGAATATCGGCGTCATACATACGGTAGCAACTGATATTTTCGCGTTTCGCCCACTTCTCCAGCTGCTTGACGTTTTTCTTCAGTCGATTACCAAAAGACTCACTTTCCGCATAAAACAAAGCTGCACTTTGACTGTTGGCATTAACCTGTACTTGCTGTTCGGTCAAATCAAACATGGTAAATTCACAGTCTAAAGGACCGTTAGTGAACTTATAGCTTTTAGCTTTTGATAACTTCAGCGCCCGCAATAAATCCGGGCTTGAAGTAATAATGGCTAAACGCCAGCCCTGATAGTGCTTTTTCAGACCTAAAGAGAATTCTGCATACACAGGAATAAGCTGAGGCAAATCCCCTAAACGCTCACCGTATGGCGGGTTGGTAATAATAACGCCTTTGCCTTCGCACACCGCCGACTGAATTTGTGTCGCATCTTGAGTGATAAATTCAATAAAATCAGCAACTCCAGCACGAGCCGCGTTCTGACGGGCTTTTTGTAAGGTGCGTTCATCGGTGTCGCTACCAACAAAAGTAACGCCTTCAGCAATAGCCTGACGTGAGCTTAAAGCTTCAGCACGCAGTTGTTGCCACAGTTCTGGTTGGTGATCGCCCCAGCTTTCAAAAGCAAACTTTTCACGCTTTAAGCCTGGAGCTAACTGACGTGCCATCAGCACTGCTTCTATTAATAAAGTACCGCTACCACAAAATGGGTCATATAAAGGCTGATCAGCCTTCCAGCCAGAGCGTAACAATAACGCAGCAGCTAAATGCTCTTTTAATGGTGCTTCGCCCTGCTCTTTACGGTAACCACGCTGATGCAGTGACGGGCCAGAGAAATCCTGAAAGAAATGGAAATGCTGACGCTCTAAACGCACCTGAAACCGTACATCCGGATCCATACGATCAACATTGGGACGCTCGTCGTAACGCTCGCGGAACTGATCCACTATGGCATCTTTTACCCGCATACCACCAAACTGGGTATTGTCTATGGTCGGGTGTTTACCGACACACTCAACAGCAAAACTTTGTTCCATCCGCATTAAAGAAGGCCAGTTAATGCGCATGGCGACCTGATACAGATCTGAATTGGCATCAATTTCGATGGATTGTTCCAGGCGTAGAATACGGGTCGCTAAGCGCGACCATAAGCACAGCTGATACGCGTCTTTAAGTTCAGCCTTAAAGCGCACTACGCCCATGCCTAATTTAATGATTTCGCCTTGATAACGACGGATCTCATCCGCCAACAGCTCTTCAACACCTTTGGATGTTAAGGCCCAGAATTCCAACATATGATCTGCCCTGCAATAAAATGGCGCACATTATAACAGAAGCGCTTTCGAAAGCATTGGGATGTTTTTCAGCTAAAAAACAAAGATTTGCGCTGTTTCTATCTGAAAAACCTTTGAGATCGTATGCTTAAACACCTATGCGTTTAATAATTGTGCAGTCAGTTCACTTCTTTGATATTTACTGATATTAAGCCTTGCGCTGCTATGTCAAAAGCTCTACTATGCGCCCCGCAAACACGGACGCGGGATGGAGCAGCCTGGTAGCTCGTCGGGCTCATAACCCGAAGGTCGTCGGTTCAAATCCGGCTCCCGCAACCAATCTAATGTTTGTTTTAAATCCTGATAGTTACTGCTCAACTATCAATACGGACGCGGGATGGAGCAGCCTGGTAGCTCGTCGGGCTCATAACCCGAAGGTCGTCGGTTCAAATCCGGCTCCCGCAACCAAATCTTAATTGGTGTTTTAAAGTGGTTTTAGCCCTCGGGCTCCTCTTTATAACCCCGTGGCGGAGGTCGTCGGTTCAAATCCGGCTCCTGCAACCAACTTAAGTAAGCAATGTATATGTAGTACCCTACTTAACACACACTGCTCGGTGTTAAGATACGGACGCGGGATGGAGCAGCCTGGTAGCTCGTCGGGCTCATAACCCGAAGGTCGTCGGTTCAAATCCGGCTCCCGCAACCAACTTTAAAGCCAGCTTAATGCTGGTTTTTTTGTATCTAAAATTTAGGGTTTGAAAAGATGGAGCAGACTGGTAGCTCGTCGGTCTCCTCTTTATAACCCCGTGGCGAAGGTCGCAGGGTCAAATTCGGCTCCCGCAACCAACAATCAACCGACTCAATAGTCGGTTTTTTTTATCTAAAATTTGGAGTTTGACCGATTAAAAGCCCTGCCCTTTGAAATACGCTATGGCTGCAAGGAGCGTGAAGCGGACATTAACTACAAGCGCATGTGCGCGAACCTTGGTGAGCGTCTACTTTATTGGGGGAAGTATCGAGCGCCCAACGGGCGCATTGTTGATGGCGCTTGTTATGTTTCAACAATTTAGCGGGTCTATACCTATGTATTGAACCCGATCAAACCGAACCTCTCCAAGGACAACCCTCTTACCATTAATAACAATCTCAGGGTAGAAAATAGAGAAGCTTTCTAATCTTGATTTGATTTCACTTGTATGTATTGAAAACGACATGCCTGTATCGAAATATCGTTTCCTACCGAAAGCAACCTCATAAGAATGTGTTTTCCCGTTCAGTTTTGATAAAACAGGGACGCTAATATAGCCTGATTCCGAATCGGACTCTTTCACTCTATCAACCTGCTCAGGACTAAGCCCATTAAATGTCCTGTCAATGATTAAGCTCTTAGAGCCTGGATAATTTTCTTTATTCGTTGATAAGTAATTAACCTTTAATTTCCAGCGATTAGGAGAGTTATTGTCTTTTACTATGATGTAATCAGTAAGCAGTTGAAATTCCACACCTTCTGCCGCAGTTAGACTCGCACCCAAATAAAAATTGGCTAATTCAGGATGACTGTCACCACTAGACGCCCTTATCTGAACTTCAACTCCTGATTCTAGCAATATTTTAACTGTGTCTTGTGGTCCAGAACTTCCGCATCCTCTAGAAACAAGACTCCCCCCTTTATAAGCAGGCTTATAGAAATCTCTTGGAACAGGAGCACAAGAAGCAAAGACGAATACAGTACAAAGTACCCCTATTGTGGATAGAGTCCTATTCAAGTTCACAAATCTCCTTTTGAAACATAACACTCAAAGCACCGCGCAGCTTTAGCTGTCCGGTGCCTTTGCTTGTTATATGCCTGATTGCAAAATTTTATTACCTATGATTTTGGCTTGAAGCTCACCATCAAGAATGGGCTCTTTTGAAGCAACAGAAATAATAAAGCTGTGATGTTTACTTTTGACTAAGTAAAAATATGAATAGGCAACTGTATTTTCTATTTCAGTCTGAGCTTCTGCATACATAGCTTCACAATTTTCACCACATTTAACAGCTGAAAGCTGACTTCCCATTGGTTTTATTGTTTCATTCACTCGGTCAACGATTTGAGAGTATTGTTCCTTAACACCTTGCCCGAACTCGATATTAATAAATGGGCTATTGCTTTTACCAAATGCGAGAACTCTATTCACCTTATTGGTTTGTATCTGTAAATGGTCTGGCAGCTCAATTGTGAACATATCTGTTTTTACTTTCTGAGCCATAACAGATACAGGAAAAAGCAATAATAAGATTAGAATTCTACGCATATTTTCCTCTAGGCATATAACGCCCAAAGCAGCGGCCGAGCGCAGCGAGGTCCAGCCCCGCAGGGGCGATGCTGCCTTTGCTTGTTATGTGTTGTTGATTATTCATAGATAGTTGCAGCCTGAATTGCATCAGCAAATATTTGCCAGCTAGCAACCTCTGAATCTGTGTCTAGTTTGAGGTTTTTGTAAAGATTACCTGAGCTTTCCAACCAAGCAGCCATCGCTTCAAGGAACGATACTGTAGATACATTTTCCCAATTAGAAGTATCTTCAGCACAAAGTCTACCTATAAGGGAAATCAGCTCTTCTTTACTACCAATTTTCTCGTAGTCTATTTCCATGCACCAATCCTGATCGACACATAACGTTGCCAGCACGGGCGAGCTGCGCAGCAGCGAGTCCGAGCGAAGCGAACGTGCCTGGCCTTGTTATGTGGCATTATTACCACTCCCTTTGAAATAAGCTTTTAATGACTCGTAATATTTACCTTCAAGTTCATTGCATATCTTTCCACTTTCTACTCCTGCAATAAAGCTTTGTGGAAGTGACGAATCATTTAATCTTGATATTAAATCCTGAATCTTGGCTAATCTTTTATTTCTTTCAGATTCTATTGCTTCAGGAGAGCTTGCGTCTCCACCCCAGCCCTTGTCATTGAAGAGACAAAGTCCTTCTACTTCTCGCAACAATTTAGCTTTAGTGCCGAAAGGGTTCAACATGACGGATTCTCATAAGGCCACATAACGCCAAGTTCAGCGGCAATTTTTAAGTTGTGGTTTTGTGGAATACTTTTGCGTAGCAAAACCACAAAATCGCAACTTAAAAACTGTCCAACGGAGGCACGAAGTGCCGGAGTGATGCTGCAACGCCTTGTTAAGTGGGTTTTGATGGCTTTCTAAGCTTTGAATTTTTTCTTTTTTCACGCTCTTCTTCTTTAATTTTCAACATCAGTGCCTCATGCTTACGCTTTGATTCTTCAATTTCTTTTTGAAAGTTCTCGTTATCGTAAATTCTGCGCCAGGTGATGAGGGCCTCCATACCAAGACTACGAGCCACCGCACCGCATAGAGGCCAACTAACTTCTAATCCGAAATCTGGTGAAAATGGTAGCGGACCCGAGTAAATAAAGTCTGGATTAACATTACCGATAATATCCACTGGAGTTTTAAATTTTCTTAAATAGACACCTATGGATGTTTCACTTCGTGAGGACTCCTCTCCAGGTGTCAGTCTAATTCCTCGTGTAAATTGCAATACACTAAGTTTGGCAATATCTAATTCTTCGAATTCAACCTTGTGTTGATAAACCAATGGCGTTATCGCGATATGGCATAATGCATGGAATTCAGAAGTTTTTTCACTTTCAGACAATACAACCGCTATCCCCCAGAAATTATCTTGAGGGTTCGTTCGAATAATATCGCCTTTATAGAATTGATTAGTCATATTCACTTAACATTTGTATATTGTGCTGGCACGCTTTCTCTGGTTCTACCAGATGGCACACCATTGTTAACTTATTGATAAAAATCAATTAATTACAGTCAAGTGCTGCAAGACGAGTTCCAAAGCGTGCAGGCACATTATTTCTTTTCTCTGGTCTGTTATTTTTAGGTTGGTCCACTCTAAGTATCTAAATTAGAGTGTTTTTCCTTCTTCAGCAACAAATAAATGTGCCTGTTGGTTTGTCCAAGCGTGCCTGGTTTCTGGTAAAAGCAGATAACACTGTGTATTCGCCCAGTAGTACAGGCAATGTCGGCTTTTAGCACAAAGTGACGATACCGAAGATCTCAGGAAACAGTCGGGCTACTACGTTAGCAGACCCTGTCCAGCAGGGATGCTGGACAGGAGCCTACAGGGACGTATCTACGGCGCGTCTGCGTTGTAGTTGACCGCTCCGTTTTGAGACAGAAGCACGAGTCTGCATCACTCAGACTGCAACAATAACTCTTCCAGGCAATGTTGCTGTATACCGTAGAAGGTTTTGATTTGTTGCACCTGGGTCAGAATCTGTTCGCGGCTTTTAGGCTTTTGGCTTTTAACCGCCAGGATCATTTTATTTTTGCTGGTGTGTTCCAGCGAGATAAATTCAAAGACCTGAGTGTCATACCCATAAGCCTCCAGAAGCAAGGCGCGTAGACTGTCTGTCAGCATTTCGGCTTGTTCACCTAAATGAATGCCATGTTTGAGCATAGGTTGCAGCAATGGCGGGCTTATGAGTTGCGGCCTCAGTTGTTTATGGCAACAAGGTGAACACATAATCATTGAAGCACCTGTGCGAATGCCCATATGAATAGCGTAATCCGTAGCTATATCGCAGGCGTGCAGCGCTATCATCACATCTATGCCTTTGGCCTGGAAATGTTTCACATCACCCTGCTCAAAGCCAATGCCCTGCAAATTTAAATCACAAGCCACACCGTTACATAAATCCACCAGCTCCTGACGCAGCTCCACTCCTGTTACTTTGGCATCAAGCCCTAACTGATGTGTTAAGTAATCATGCACAGCAAAAGTCAGGTAGGCTTTGCCTGAACCAAAATCGGCAATATGCACTGCAGGTTTTTGTTTTAGGCCGGTTTGACTTAAAGCCCGATCGAATACTTCGACAAACTTATTAATTTGCTTCCATTTACGCGACATGGCTGGCACCAACTTCTGCTGGGTATCAGTGACTCCTAGCTGCTGTAAAAAAGGCCGATCCAGGGTAAGAAAACGTTGTTTTTCTTTGTCATGGGTTAATGCCGTTGGGCTGACAGCAGGCTGCTTAATAGCTTTAGTACTGCTTAACACTTTGCCTTTTTTACTGACACTCAATTGAGTTTCGCTGTCCAGCGCTGTGAAATGAGCGGCTTTAAAATCTGTGCCTAATAAATTTTGGATCTGTTGCAGTCCTTCACTCACTACAAAGTTTTTGGTGATATCCCGGGTTTTATGCCGGTATAAAAAACTTAAATGTGCGACATCTTTTAACACCACAGGCCGTACTTCAATTCGCACTAAGCTTGCATCCTCGCCCTGATAACTGCTTAACAACAGCTTTTGCCAGCTGTTGTTTTCAAGCTTTTGTGTAAGGAGTTGGATAAAGGCGCTGAAATCTGAAGTACTCACTGAAATTCTCTGCAATCAAAAAAGGCCGTTAGTATAAACCTGACAGCTCAAAGCTCCATAGTGCTTTATGGAGCCGACGAGGGTTTTGTCTCTGGCAAAGGTTCTGAGTCAAACTCAATCTGAGACTTTTCGACAAAATACTCCGGAAGCTCAGCTTGAATAGCAGGAGTTAAATCTTTAAACTCATTAACCTGCTTCACCAGGTTCGCCCTGCCCTTGTACAGCTGACTTTCTGCGGTTTCATAGGCTTCCTGCGCTTTGTTTAAGCTCTCTTTCACTCTTAAAAAGGTGGTCAGAAAGGTGCGGAGTTTGTTAAATACCGCATCAGCACGTTTGGCCAGTTCAGCCGTGTGTTTATGCTGCTCTTCGTAGCGCCACAACTGCCGCACTATATTCAAGCTGGTTAATAACGTGGTTGGTGTCGCCACCAAAACATTCTGATTCAGCGCTTGCTGAAACAAAGTCTCATCGGCTTTTAGCGCTTCAACAAAAGCCGACTCAATAGGCACAAACATAAATACCAGATCGGGTGAATTCAGGCCCGGTAACTTGTGGTAATTACGGTCAGACAGCTCTTTAATTCGGGCCGCCATCGAAGCTACATGCTCCTGCAGCGCCAGTTTACGCTCTGTATCGTCTTCTGAATTGATATAACGGCTATAGGCATTTAAGGATACTTTGGCATCAATAATCAAATGTTTACCCTGGGGTAAAAACACCACTAAATCAGGCCGCAGTTTATTGCCATCTTCCAGGGTGACTGAAAACTCGCGCTGGTAATCCTGACCTGCTCTTAAACCTGAACGCTCCAGCACATTTTCAAGTACCAATTCGCCCCAGTTGCCTTGAGTTTTTTTCTGGCCTTTTAATGCCACAGCCAGTTGATGGGCTTCTTCGGTGATCTGCTGATTGAGGATTTTTAAATGCTGCAGTTCGTGATTTAACAGCGCCTGTTGCTGGCTGTCTTTCAGGTGAATATCCTCCACCTTGCTTTTGAAAGCGTCTAACTGCAAACGAAACGGATTCAGCAAGCTATTTAACGCTTCTTGATTAGAGGCCTGGAAACGTACCGACTTGTCTTCAAAAATTTGCTGTGCAAGCTGCTGAAATTCAAGGCTGAGTTGTTGTTTGCTGTTTTGTAGTAACGCCTGCTGCTCGGCAAAATGCTGCTGCTTTTCTTTTAAACTAATTTGCAAAGCGCTGTGTTCGCGTTGCAGCTGCATATAGTCCTGCTGCTGTGAGTGATGTTGCTGTTTTAACTCAGTCCAGAGTTCTGACACCTGCTGATACTGGCTTTGACTGCGGGCTAATTCTGCAGCGTATTTTTGCTGCTGGTAACTTAAATCTTTAAAATCATCCTGAGCCTGTTGCAGCTGTTGTTGAACCTGCTGCAACGACTGTTGATCATGCTGGCTTTGCTGAGCCTGTAACTGGCTTGTGGTTTGTAATAAAGACAATTGCTGTTGCAAACCGTTCGACTGCCTGCGCCAATACAACAACCCCCAGAGACAACAGACCATCACCACTGCAACAAGGATCAATAAAATAGATAACGATTGTGGGGTCATGGTCCTCTCTGCATTAAGTCTGTCAGCGGGTCGCGTTACCCAGAGCGCATTTATTTTCAATGCAAGCACTGACCGGAGGCATCAGCATCTGACAAGTGGACATTAAGCCAAGCTTTTCATTTTGCTGCTTTTTTAGCTTCTGGTAACGATCGTTGGTGTAGCTTAACATTTTTTCATCTGTATGCAGTGTTGAGTACAGCAAATACTGGTCCGGTCCACCACAAGGGCGTGCGCCAACACCTATGACTTTACATTGATTATCTTGTTGGCATTCTTTGTTTTCGGTCAGTCGTTCCAGCCGTAACTGCAATTGGCGGGTATCAAGTTGCAGTTGCGCTAAAGGACCATCCAATTGCGTTGCCAAATTGTCTTTATCTGCTGGTACAGTCGCACAACCTGTTAATGACAACACAAGCAAACTCAGAGTTAACGTTTTTTTCATTTTTTATCTCCTGAACAGCTTGCTCACCCAAATGGCGAAAAGCCTTGCGACAGCGCATTAGTGGCCTATCTTAGAGATCGAATTCAAAGCGGACAAGAGAGTTACAGCAGAAATTTGTAAGCAATTTATTAACTTGAGTAAAGAGGGCCAAAGCAGGCCCTCTTTAGAGTGAAGGTAAAAGTTAAATCTTAGCTTCCAACTCAGGCAAAATAGCAAACAAATCGCCGACCAGACCGTAATCCGCCACCTGGAAAATAGGCGCTTCCGGGTCTTTGTTGATAGCTACTATCACTTTAGAGTCTTTCATACCGGCCAAATGCTGAATAGCACCGGAAATACCCACAGCTATATACAAATCTGGCGCAACAATTTTACCTGTCTGGCCTACCTGCATATCGTTTGGCACGAAACCCGCGTCCACCGCAGCACGTGACGCACCAATAGCCGCATTTAGCTTGTCAGCAATACCGTTTAATAGCGCGAAGTTTTCGCCATTTTGCATACCACGGCCACCAGAGATGATGACCTTAGCTGCCGTCAGTTCAGGACGCTCTGATTTCGTCAGCTCTTCACTGACAAAACTCGATACGCCAGCATCTTTACTGACACTGATACTTTCAATAGCTGCGTTGTTGCCTGTATCCACAGCATCAAAAGCTGCAGAGCGCACGGTCAGCACTTTAATAGCATCGCTGCTTTTTACAGTTGCTATCGCATTACCAGCGTACACAGGACGCACAAAGGTATCGGCACTTTCAATGGCTATGACATCTGAAATTTGTGCGACGTCTAATAAAGCGGCGACCCGGGGTAGAAAGTTTTTACCGTTAGTCGTCGCGCTGGCTACTACATGCTGATAATCCTTCGCCAGTTCTGTTACCAGCAAACTGATATTTTCAGCCAGTTGGTGCTGATAAGCTGCTGCATCCGCATGCAATACCTTGCTCACACCCGCCAAAGTGGCAGCTTCTGCTGCGGCAGCTGCAGAGTTAAAACCTGCCACTAACAAATGGATATCGCCGCCAATTTGGCTGGCTGCTTTTACTGCTTTATGAGTATCAGCCTTCAGGCTCTGATTGTTGTGTTCTGCAATAACTAAAATGGCCATCAGATCACCTTCGCTTCTTGTTTTAATTTGGCAACTAACTCATCCACAGAGCTGACAACTACACCAGCTTTGCGACTTGCAGGGGCTGTTACTTTGACGGTAGTCACGTTAGAACTTAAGTTCACACCGTAGCTGTCGGCCGCTTTCACATCCAAAGGTTTTTTCTTAGCCTTCATAATGTTAGGCAGTGACGCATAACGTGGCTCGTTTAAGCGCAAGTCTGTCGATACTACTGCAGGTAAGCTCAATTCCACTTGCTGTAAACCGCCGTCTATTTCGCGGGTTACTTTTACTTTGCCATCGGCCACTACGACTTTCGACGCAAAAGTGCCCTGACCCATACCAGTTAATGCAGCCAGCATCTGGCCTGTCTGGTTGTTATCTGAGTCTATGGCTTGTTTACCTAAAATCACCAATTGCGGCTGCTCGTCAGCCACAACTTTGCTTAATAATTTTGCCACTTGCAGCGAATCTAAACTCAATTCGGTATCAATCTGCAATGCACGATCGGCGCCTAAGGCTAAAGCGGTACGCAGTTGCTCCTGCACTGCAGCTGGACCAATAGAAACCACCACCACTTCTGTTGCAATGCCAGCTTCTTTTAAACGCACCGCTTCTTCTACCGCAATTTCACAAAACGGATTTAATGCCATTTTTACGTTAGCTAAATCCACACCGCTTTGATCGGCCTTTACCCGTACTTTGACGTTGTAATCTATGACCCGCTTGACCGGTACTAAAATCTTCATAAAAACCCCATTCGGCCGCTATACTCAGCACTAAGTTGACGTTAAGGTAAAGCTGATTCTTTCCAGGTCATCAATCTACTTACTGTTGACGTTAACGTCAACCTGAAATACCCTAGCAAACAGCAGAAGTTATGAATTTTATGTCAAGATAATCATCCATCAGCAGAACAAGGCAAAAAGCCAGACAAAAAAGATGGATAAGTTGAGGTTGTTGTGGTTGAACGTGAGTCGATGGAATTTGATGTAGTGATAGTTGGTGCGGGCCCTGCGGGCTTATCAACAGCTATCCGCTTAGCTCAACAGGCCAAAACAGCGGGCACTGAAATAAGCTTATGTGTTGTCGAAAAAGGCTCTGAAGTTGGCGCCCATATTTTATCCGGCGCTGTATTTGAACCCCGCGCTTTGAATGAATTATTCCCTGACTGGCAAAAAATGCAGGCCCCCGTGACCGCTTCGGTTACGCATGACCATATTTATCTGTTAAAAAATGAAACCGACTCTCAAAAACTGCCTAATTTTCTGGTTCCAAAAACCATGCACAATGAAGGCAACTACATTGTGTCTATCGGCAACTTATGCCGCTGGTTAGCAACTCAGGCCGAACAACTGGGTGTAGAAATTTTCCCTGGTTTTACTGCTGCAGAGTTACTGATTGAAGATGACATAGTCAAAGGTGTGATTACGGGTGAAATGGGCGTTGCCCATGATGGCAGTCAGAAAGACAGCTATGTCCCTGCTATGGAGCTTCGTGGTAAATACACTGTCTTTGCTGAAGGCTGCCGTGGCCATTTAGGTAAAGAGCTGATTGCACGTTTTGAGCTGGATAAAGACTGTTCTCCTCAACATTATGCACTGGGTTTTAAAGAAATCTGGGATGTGCCGGCAGAGCAGCATCAACAAGGCTTAGTGGTGCACAGCGCTGGCTGGCCATTGCAACAAGATACCAGCGGTGGCGGTTATTTGTATCACGCCGAAAGCCAGCAGATTGTGGTCGGTTTAATCGTTGATTTGAACTACAGCAATCCACATCTGAGTCCTTTTGAAGAGTTTCAACGTTACAAACAGCATCCTGTCATTAAACAGTACCTGCAAGGCGGAAAACGTGTATCTTATGGCGCACGCGCTATTGCTAAAGGTGGCCTGAATAGCTTGCCTAAAATGACCTTCCCTGGTGGTGTTTTGGTCGGTTGCGATGCGGGCACACTGAACTTTGCCAAAATTAAAGGCAACCATACCGCGATGAAATCCGGCATGCTGGCTGCTGAAACTATTTTTGCGGCGTTGCAGCACGACAAAACCGGTGCTGATCTCACTGAATTTGCTGAGCATTTCAAGCAAAGCTGGTTATTTGATGAGTTGTTCAGAAGCCGCAACTTTGGCCCTGCTATGCATAAATTTGGTTCATTCTGGGGTGGCGCTTTTAATACACTGGATCAGAATATCTTCGCCGGTAAACTGCCCTTCACGTTAAAAGATAACACTGTTGATCATTTGACGTTAAGAACAGCGGCCGAAGCGCCAAAAATTCCGTATGCCAAACCAGACAATCAATTGAGCTTTGACCGTTTGTCGTCGGTGTATTTATCCAACACCAATCATGAAGAAGATCAGCCTTGCCATTTAAAACTGGCTGACGCTTCTATTCCTGTGGCTGTGAACTTAGCTTTGTATGATGAACCTGCACAGCGTTATTGCCCGGCAGGTGTCTACGAGATAGTTGAGGAAAATAATCAGCCACGGCTGCAAATTAATGCGCAGAACTGTATTCATTGTAAAACCTGCGATATCAAAGACCCACGCCAGAACATCACCTGGGTGACACCTGAAGGTGCTGGCGGTCCAAACTATCCGAATATGTAGGGCCAAATATGTAACGGTCAGGGGGATGGGATCAGAGGCAAAAAACTAAAATCGACAGCTTCTGATCCCATTTATTTTTGCGCAATTGCGGACTTTTTCAGTTTTATTTTCCTGATTATCAAAAAGTTCAATTCTCTTCGATGATTTTGCTGTACTGTTATTGATGCCAATTGTAATAATAGACAGCTAAGTCTATGTTTATGACTTGAATAAATAGCAGCTAAGAACAATAAAAATAGCCCGGAAGGTCATCCATGAGTACAAAAGTGATAAAAAGCAGCGCCGGTAAAGATGATGTCAATTTAACAGTGCGTCCATTTTCTGCGACTGAAACTGAAGCTGACCTGAATTTTGGTTCAGGCCGCTACATGTATTTCACTGAACGCGATCTGAGTCGGATTTTGTCCAATCTGGATGCTTTACGAAACAGTGTCTTCCCTATTCCGGCTTCAGAGGTCGAAGACTCCAACAGACGTCAGCAACAATTTCCTTCGGTCTGTTTAATAGGTTTAGGCCGATGTGGCTCTAACATAGCGCTGGACGTGGCTTCTCTTGTATATAACGCCCGCAGTTTCTATATGAACGAATTTAATATTGAAGAACGTCAGCAAAAAGAAACCGAATACCGCCCTGTGCGTTGGATTAAAAAAGGTTTAAACCTGGATAAATCGCATCAGGTAAAACCTGTGTTCCTGATTGAACCTTTGGTGATGCTGGGGGATTTGGATAAAGACATTGAAGGCCGTATTCGTTTCTCCCACAAAGGTGAGAAATCTAACTTTCTGCAAGACTACAACAAAATGAAAATCATGGACTTGTCCGAAGTCCATGCCGGTGGTGCAGGTAACGCTCCGATTCTGGGTCAGTATTTAGCAAAAATCATTCTGAACAAAGATACGCAGAAGTTTTCCAATCCGGATTGGAAATTCATTCACTCTTACCTGATTGACTCCTGTGGCATCAAAGCCAACCAATCTCGTTTGTATTTCTATATTTTCAGCGCCGGTGGTGGTACAGGTTCTGGTATGGCCTCAGAATTCGGCCTGGCTCAGCAATACGCTTATATGGCCAAAACCTTCGACACCAGACCAGAAATGGAAAATGAAGCCAACGCTGGTCACTCTTTTGTATTTGAACCTATATTCACCAGCGGTATCTGTATTCTGCCGAATATTACCGACCATGGCGTGGAGATGTCAGAAGCTCTGCATATCAACTCAGGTCGTTTGTTATGTAAGTATCTGGCTGAAGAATGGGATTTCTCTTACAACCTGGAAAATGAAGACAGCGACGAATCCAGTGTGATGCACCGCATCCGTCCGTGGAACGCGATGATGCTGATTTCTAACGACATTATGCGGTATGCCGAAGAAACCGATGATGGTGAAATTCAGCATATTGATGTGAATGCGATGGAAAAATATGCCAACCAGTATATTTCTCAGCAGATTTTCAACATCCTAACAGCTCAGGCTGTGACCACAGATTACGACGAAAACTATTTCCGCCGTGCCGGTATCGACATTGGTGAAACCATACGTTTAGACGCCAACGACTTGTTTATGAGTCTGGCAGGCCCCGTTGCCGTCGCTTATGCTGAATCTGTGATCCCAAGCACTCCTGCAGCTGTGGATAAACTGAAACTATTTGATAAAAACAGTAACAGTGGTTTGAACATTGACGATCTGTTTTTCCGCTCAATTGACCTGCCCCACTTTAACAAAGTGACACAGGCCATTGAAGGCATCAGTTTATTACCTATAGAGTCTGGTCGTTACCGTGAAGCTTTAGCTTCTTATGTGAAAAGCGGCTACGATCCAAAAGATTTAAAAGACCTGCATTTCTTTAAGAACTGTTCGTCAGTCGTCTCTATTATTTCGTTGCCAAAAGACTACAAACTGTCTTACATGGATTTAAATCGCCTGAAGAGCCATTTAAACACCTTGTTCCCAAACACCACCTTAAAGCGCTATGCACTGGTGATTGGCGCTTCAGCGAATATCTCGCTGACCACATTGATTGTAAAAAGTCCGTGTTTAAGTGACGACTTCCTGACGCTGATTGTGTCTTTTATCAAACGTTGTTTCGCCAAAGACGACTATCGCTTTAATGATTCGTTGGACAAAGCCATGCTGGACTTTATCCGTGATGAACACTTCGATGAAGAGCGTTTGGACGGCATGCTGCATGAGTTTGAAAATCCAGCAAAAATTCTCGATACCAATTGGTATGCGATCAAACCAATGTACGAGAAAAAATACCGTGAGCTGATCCGTAATAAAGACAAGTTTGTCTCTATTAATGACATTCGTTTATCCCGCGACAGTGTGAAAAAGTCCATTCATTATCTGCGTGAGATTTATCGTCATAAGATCAGTAAAACCAAGGTTATTTCACTGAATAACCTTTCAGACAAGCAGTCTGACAAAGCAGCAAAAGCTGATCCCGGTGCGGATAAAGCCTAAGCATAAGGCCTCCGCAGTGCGGGGGCTTTTTTTATTTGAACCTTTTCATCTGCAAATTTTTTATTCACGGAGCCTCGAATGAAACTATCCATTTCCTTACTGCTGGGCGGCCTGATGCTGTCCTCTTTTGCTTGCTACGCTGATGCGCACGACAATATGAACGCCACCTTGTGGTATCAAACCTCAGCCGAATTTAAAGCCAGTGCCATTCAGACGTATCAGACCGCTGCATTGCAGTTGCCTCATGCTATAGCTGATAAAAACTGGACAGCGCTGCCACAGCAAAACTCTGCCTATCAGCAGCTCCCTATGGCCATTATTGTTGATATAGACGAGACTATTCTGGATAACTCACCCACAGCTGCCCAAGGCGTTTTATTGAATCTGGGTTATGATCCAAAACGTTGGGATCAATGGGTTGCCATGGCCGCAGCCAAAGCAGTACCAGGCGCTGTCTCTTTTGTGAATAAAGCCGAAGCTGCTGGTGTGAAGGTGCTATATATCAGTAATCGTGAGTGTGAAAAGCGAGTTGGCTCCAATGACAGCTGCCCACAAAAAACCGATACGCTGCGTAACTTAAAAGCCGTAGGTATAGCAAAAATTGACGCCTCGCAAATCTGGTTAAAGTCAGAACAAAAAGGCTGGAGCAGCGAAAAAGAAAGCCGCCGACTGCTTGCTGCCAAAGATTTCCGTATTTTAATGTCGATTGGTGATGACTTTGGCGATTTCCTGCCGGACGTGAAGAAAAATATTACGCCTGAACAACGATCAGCCTTGGTGGACAAGTACCAGGACTATTGGGGCGCAAAATGGTTTGTATTGGCCAACCCGACTTACGGTTCCTGGCAGACTATTTTAAAGCAGCCAAACAGCCAGTATTTGCAGTCTGTGCCAGAAACTAAGTAGTGGTTTCTGGTTCCAATTTAAAAGGGCCTGATGGCCCTTTTTTTCATCACGAAGAGATTAAGGTAAAGCCTTACCTCTGGCAGCAACATAAAGCGCATACCAGTGTTCACGACTTAAGTTGACGGTTAAGGCTTTCTGGCAAGCGACAATACGAGCTGGCGAGGTTGTGCCTATCACAGGCTGAATACCTGCGGGGTGTTTCAGCAAAAATGCCAGAGCTATAGCTTCAGGACTGGTTTGATAATCCGCTGCTAACGAAGCAACTAATGCAGCTGTCGCCTGCTGGGCGGCAGTTTCAGGAGTTCGGCCACCAGTAAACAGACCTTGCGCCAGGCTGCCCCAGGCTTGCAGTTGCACTTTGTGTAACTGACAGTATTCGACTGTGCCGTAACTGTAATGATGAGCAGCCCCATCCGGCATAGCCGTCAGTACGTTTTGCTCCAGCCAGTTTAAGTCGTTCAGGCTCATTTGCAGCTGATTCGCCACCAAAGGATCGGGCAATACAGACTGCAGCAACTGCATTTGTGGCCAACCAAAATTGGAGACACCAAAAGCCTTCACTTTACCTTGTTGTTTCAGCTCTGCGAAAGCTTCGGCCACTTCGTCAATCAACATCAGTTGATCCGGTCTGTGCAGCAACAAAATATCTAAATAGTCGGTTTGCAGTCGTTTTAGCGACTGGTGCACAGATTCAACAATATAACTTTTACTAAAATCATAACGCCCAACTCCGGTTGCATCGGCAAAGCGGATGGCACATTTACTTTGTAGTATCAGCTTTTCACGTAAGCCGGAATGAGCAGCAAGATACTCACCAAACACAGCTTCTGCTTTACCGCGAGTGTAAATATCCGCATGATCAAAAAAGCGAATATTGGCTTCCAGAGCCGCATCTATAGCGGTAAAAGATAAATCACGTTGTTCTTTACTGGTGGTGGGTTGATCCCAACTGCCACCCAATCCCATGCAACCATAAACTAAGGCATCGGCTTTGGGGAAATAATGCTGAATAGGTAACATCAGTGGTCCCTTCTAAATAGTGAGCAGCAAGTTTACCTGATCTGGTCGCCTTGCCAAGACCCCGCCAGTTTTCTGCTCTAAAATAAACACCAGCCTTGCCCCTGATGCATTGTGCACCTAAACTATCGTCCTTTTTCAACTGCCGGGTGTCATGCTGTGGACCAAACTACATTGTTTCGTTTAAATAAATTTATTAGTGACACAGGTTTTTGTTCACGCCGTGAAGCAGATAAGCTGATTGAACAAGGTCTGGTGACTGTGAACGGTCAAGTGGGCACGCTAGGTACCAAAGTCTCAGAACAGGATCAGGTGCTGGTGCAAGGCATGCCGCTGAAAGCCAAACCGCGCCGGGTTTATCTGGCCTACCATAAAGCTGTGGGTATTACCTGCACTACTGAGCTGGATGTCAAAGGCAATATCATAGACGCCATGGGCTATCCTGAACGTATTTTTCCTATAGGTCGTCTGGATAAAGAGTCTGAAGGCCTGATATTTTTGACCAACGACGGCGACATAGTTAATAAAATTCTGCGTGCTGGCAACGAGCATGAAAAAGAATATGTGGTTACGGTCGACAAGCCTATTACAGAGCAGTTTCTGCGCAAGATGGCCTCTGGTGTGCCTATCCTTGAGACCATTACTTTGCCTTGTCAGGTTAAACAAATTTCCCGCCAAACCTTTAATATCATTTTGACACAGGGCCTGAACCGTCAAATTCGCCGTATGACGGAGTTTTTAGGCTTTAACGTCACTAAATTAAAGCGGATTCGCATTATGAATGTGCGCCTGGCTGAGTTAAAAGCCGGTCAGTACCGTGAACTAACTCAGTCTGAAATGGCGGAGTTGGAGTCTAAACTATTAAGTTCCAGTAAAACGGAAGAAGCTTCGGTTTTGGCAGCACCAAAAGCCAACACAACTCAAAGACACAGCTAATGAGTAAACAGCTGCGCTGGTTCCTGCTGCTTTGTGGTTATCTGCTGGTATTGCTACTGGCAGCCTCTGCTGCTCAGCATTGGAACTATCGCCAGCTTGCAGTCAAAGCTCAGCATCAAAGTGACAACCTCGCTGCATTTATTCGTTATGAAATAGGCCGCTACGCTGACTTACCAAAGCAGATCGCGAATTCAGGCTTGCTGCAGTCGTTATTACAAGAGCTGCCGGATAGTGCAGATCAGCTGAATCAATATTTATTTCAATTGCAACGAAGTGCCGATGTCGCTGATTTATATCTGGTGAATCCATCAGGCATAGTCATAGCCAGCTCCAATGCCAACGGAAGAATTTATTATCTGGGCCGTGATTTTGGTTTCAGGCCTTATGTCCAGGATGCGTTGGCTGGTCAGGATGCGCAATATTACGCTTTGGGCCATACCAGTGAACGCCGGGGTTATTACTACAGCGTGCCTGTTCGTATCAAAGGACAGATCCAGGCTGTGATGGTAGCCAAAGTGGATTTGGAGCCCATAGAGCAGCATCAGCAACAAATCGCAGGTTTAGCGGACAGCCATTTTATGGTGACGGGGCAAAGCGATGAGGTGTTTTTGTCTGATGTGCCACAGTGGCGTTTAACCAGCTTGACCGGCAAGCCTCTAAGTGCATCAGAGCAACAACGTTACATCACTCAGGCGATAGAACCTATGCACTATGCAGTGGGTTCCGCCTTGCTTGCACCCGCTTACCCGCTGTGGCGTTTACCTATTGAAAATAAAATCCTGAGTTTTTTACCCTACCAGCGGACTTTGCCTGAATTTGGCTGGACCTTAACAGTATTGGCCTCTCCTGCCCCACAACAATCAGCATTGTGGTCAGCCTTGTTGCTGGTGACGTTAGTCTACAGCTCTGCCTTACTGGCGATTTGGGTGCGGCGCGAACGAAAAAAACGTCATCTACAGTTACTGCAACATAATCAGCAACTGGAACAAAGGGTGATAGCCCGTACTAAAGATTTGGCAGAAACCAACAGGCAGCTCATACGTCAGATTGAGCGACGTGAGCAAACTGAAACCGAGCTGGCCCAAACCGAACAGCATCTGGTACAAACGGCTAAACTCGCCACTATAGGCGCTTTGTCTGCTTCACTGAATCATGAATTAAATCAGCCGCTGACGGCGTTGCAAAGCTACGCTCAAACCACAGAAAAGCTGATCGACAAAGGTTATCTGGATGACGCCAAGACAAATATCCAGGCCATGCGGCAATTGATGCAACGCTTAAGTGTGATAGTGGCACAGTTTAAAGATTTCAGCCGTAAAAGCTCTGGCAAAAACCAGCTGGTGCAGGTTAATAAACTCGTGCTGGACGCGCTGGGTATAGTGAAACACCAGTGTCAGCAACAAGGCGTAAAAGTGCGACTGCAACTGCCTGAACAGTCCCCTTTGGTTCTGGCAGACAGCATTCAGCTGGAGCAAGTGCTGGTGAATATTCTGACCAATGGCGTGCAGGCCATGGCAGGACAAGCAGATGCAGCCTTTCATATTGCGGTCAGAACACAAGCACAACAGGTCAGCATTCATATCCGTGATCAGGGCCCTGGTATAGAGCCTCATCATTTAGAACGCATATTTGAGGCTTTTTTTAGCACCAAACAACGGGACGGTCTCGGTTTAGGCCTTTCCATCTCCCAACGTATAGTGCAATCTTTTGGTGGTCAGCTTGAGGTGCGTAACGCCCCACAAGGTGGAGCTGAGTTTATTATCGTGCTTTTGATAGCGACAACGGGGTCTTAAATGACAAACATAGAGCAGCAGCTTCCAGCTATTATTTTTATTGACGATGAAGCCGATATTCGAAGCGCAGTCGGTCAGCTGTTTAAACTGGAAGATTTGCCTTGTGTCACCACAGCCAACCCAGGTGAAGTCTTAAGTCGCATCAATACAAGATTCAGCGGCATCGTCATTACCGATATGCATATGCCTGCTTTAAACGGTCTGGAATTGCTGCAGAAAATTCATACCATTGACGCCGAAATCCCGGTCGTAATGCTGACAGGTTATGGCGCTGTATCCCTTGCGGTGAAAGCGATGCAACAAGGCGCCTATGATTTTCTGGAAAAACCCTTTGATAACGATCACCTGGTGGAGGTCAGCCGCCGTGCTTTGGAGAAACGTCATTTAGTACTGGAAAACCGTCAGTTAAAAGCAGCAGTCGAACGGGAACAGCAACCAGGTTTACGGATCTTAGGGCAAAGTCCGGCTATGCAGCAGCTGCGTCGCACTTTGGATGCGGTGATCAATGCTCCTGCTGACGTGCTGATTTATGGTGAAACCGGCACCGGAAAAGAACTGGTCGCGCGTTATCTGCATGAACAAAGCGACAGACGTCAACACAATTTTGTCGCCATCAACTGTGGTGCAATTCCGGATCAGTTGATTGAAAGTGAGCTGTTTGGTGCTGAAGCCGGTGCTTTTACCGGTGCGGATAAAAAGCGCATTGGCAAGTTTGAATTTGCCAACGGTGGAACTTTGCTGCTGGATGAAATAGAAAGTACGCCTCTGTCTTTGCAGGTCAAACTGCTACGGGTACTGGAAGAACGTAAAGTCACCCGCTTGGGTTCAAACCAGGCGATAGACCTTGATATAAGGGTGATAGCGGCCAGTAAAGCAGACTTAAAACAACTGGCAGCCACAGGCGAGTTTCGAAGCGACTTGTATTACCGCTTGTCTTTAGTGGATTTACACCTGCCAGCCTTACGTCAGCGCAAAGACGATGTGTTTCTATTATTTTCGCATTTTGCCCGCATAGCTGCGGCGCGTTTTCATAAAGAATATATTCCATTACAAAACGTAGAGTTGCAGCAATTAGCGCAGCACCAATGGCCTGGCAATGTGCGTGAGCTGCGGAATATGGCCGAGCGTTATGTGTTGATGGGTGCCGAAATTGCCTTTAGCCAACAGCCACATAAAGCTGAGCATGGCATCACAGGCAACATGAGTTTGCAACAGCGGGTTGAGTATTATGAAAAAATGCTGCTCGAAGAGGCGTTAAACCAGCACAAAGGCGCGATTAAAGCTGTGATGACAGAGCTGGATTTGCCCCGCAAGACCTTGTACGACAAAATGGCAAAATACCAGCTGACCCGCCGCGATTTTCTGGATAAAAACGAAGACTAATCAACACCTTGTGCGGATTTGGTGACAGAGCTTATTTTGCTTTGTGCGGAAATCCACACAAGCTTTTACTCCCTTTCAAAATAAAACACATAACTAACTGTATTTAAAAGATATTTTTGAGATCAAAAAGCTGGCTTCCTCTTTGCTATTGACTGTCTGACAGGGAGATTTTCTCCATAATCAGAGAGACAATAACAATGAAAAATAAAGCCATAAAGCTGTTATCCAGCCTTTATATCCAAGTGTTACTCGCCATCAGTATAGGTATCTTTTTAGGTCATTTTTACCCGGAGCTTGGCACCGCCATGCAGCCCCTGGGCACAGCTTTTATCAAGCTGATTAAAATGATTATCGCGCCCATTATCTTTTGTACCGTAGTGGTGGGTATAGCAGGTATGGAGGACATGAAAAAAGTCGGGAAAACAGGTGGTTACGCCCTACTCTATTTTGAAATTGTCTCTACCATAGCTCTGGTTATAGGGTTAGTGGTTATTAATGTCGTCAAACCTGGTGTCGGCATGCATATAGACCCAGCCAGTCTGGACCAGCAATCCATCAGTAAATACACAGCTCCTGATCAGATGCAAAGCACCACAGACTTTTTACTGAATGTGATCCCAAGCAGCGTATTTGATGCCTTTGCCCGTGGCGACATGCTGCAAGTACTGTTTTTTTCTATTTTGTTTGGTTTTGCATTGCAGCGTTTAGGCGGGCGACAGAATCTGATTTTTGGTTATGTCGAAAAAAGCTCCGAAGTATTATTCGCCATAGTGCATATGCTGATGAAAGTCGCCCCAATTGGTGCTTTTGGCGCTATGGCCTTTACCATAGGTAAATATGGCATTGCGACTTTATGGTCTTTAGCCGGCTTAATGGCAACTTTTTACCTGACCTGTTTAGTCTTTATTTTCGTCGTGCTGGGCTCTATTTGCCGCTACCACGGCTTTTCGATCACCAAATTTATCCGCTATATCAAAGAAGAATTACTGATTGTATTAGGTACTTCATCCTCCGAATCTGTGCTGCCACGCATGATGGCCAAACTGGAGAAACTCGGCGCGACCAAATCCACTGTAGGTTTAGTGATCCCAACAGGTTATTCCTTTAACCTCGACGGCACTGCGATTTATCTGACCATGGCCGCTGTATTTATCGCTCAGGCTACAGATACTCCTATGGATTTAACCCAGCAACTGACTCTGCTTGCAGTGTTATTAGTGACCTCGAAAGGCGCAGCTGGCGTGACTGGCAGTGGTTTTATTGTATTAGCTGCCACTTTAGCTTCGGTAGGCTCGATGCCTGTAGCTGGTATAGCTTTGATTTTAGGCATAGACAGATTTATGTCTGAAGCGCGGGCTTTAACCAACTTAATTGGTAACGGTGTGGCGACTTTAGTAGTGTCAAAATGGTGTGGTGAACTGGACACAGCACAGCTGGACAGAGAGCTTGCCCAAGGCGCAACGCCGTCACAAAACTCCCTGTCACAAAATACGACTGCAGCGACAACGCCAGCTACAACTGCTGCAACAGTGGAGGTGCAACATGGTTAAGTCGTATTTATCCGCCGCCATTTGTACCACTCTTGCTTTTAGCCCTGCTGCCAGCGCTTTTGAATGGGATTGGTACGGTAAACTTGAATTACAGGCTCTGGATGTCGACAAAGGCCTGTATCGTTATGCCGATGAGGGTCGCCAGATTGAGGCGCCGTTCTCACGCTTAGGTGTCAAAGCCAAACATCAGTTGACCGATGGGCTGGCTGTTATCGCAGTCTATGAGTGGCAAGTTAACGGTCTGGATGATGCCAACAGGGACCACAAACTGGGTTCCCGTAATACCTATATTGGTGTTGCCGGCACTTATGGCGAACTGGTGTTTGGTAAAAACGACACCAAGTTTAAAAAGTCTGAAGGCAAAATCGATTTGTTTAACGAAACAGTGGCCGATATTGCTCAAATTACACCGGGTCAGGATAGGTTAGAAAATACAGTTGGTTACCAGTCACCAATGATTGAAGGCTTTAACTTTTCTGCCACCTATCAGACGGGAGCCAGCGACGAGGTTGCCGGTGGTTATGATTGGGTGCTGGGATATGGCGATCCTGCATTAAAAAAATATCCGCTTTATCTGGCCTATGGCCGTACGGACGAGCTGAATAATATCACAGCGGAACGTTTGTTAGCCCAAATGCCATTGTGGCAACTGGATGGCGCTACTCTTGCTGCAGGCTTGATGTATCAACACAGTGAACATGTGGTACGAAACATCGAAGGCGACGCCTGGCTTGCTCAATTGAGCTATCAGCGCGGCGACTTTACTTATAAATGGCAGTGGCAGAAAGATGACAGTCAAACCCGTCATAGTGAGAATGCCCGGCTAAACAATCTGGGTGTAGATTATCTATGGCGAAACAATTTGACGGCTTACCTGCTTCTGTCCAAACTCAATTTCGAAACCGATAAAGATCATGCGGCCGCTTTAGGCCTGAAGTTTTACTTCTGATCACGCCGGAGCTTAGCTCCGGTTTCTTTTAGTAAGGATTTTATATGTCACCTCTAACCAGCCGCTTACTTTTGCTTTGTGGACCGCTTTTATTACTCTTAACGATCATTCTGTCGCCGCCTGCTGCTCAAATGAGTCAAGCCGCTTGGATGGTCACAGGCTTAATGGCCTGGATGGTACTTTGGTGGATCACCGAAATCGTACCTATCCCTGTCACCTCTTTGCTGCCTATGATTTTTATTCCTCTGCTGGGTATAGATAAACTCGATGCTGCGACATCCCCTTATGCTCATCCGTTGATCTTTTTATTTTTCGGCGGTTTTTTTCTGTCTATCGCGATGGAAAAAACTAATTTACACAGGAGAATTGCGCTAAAAGCACTGTCCCTGGTGGGGACTTCTCCAGGCCTGCAAATCGCGGCCTTGATGGGCGTGACGGCATTTTTATCCATGTGGATGTCAAATACCGCCACAGCGGTAATGATGCTGCCCATCGGCTTATCTATTATTGCTATGGCAAATGCATCTACTCAAGACCAGTTTGGTAAAGCTGTCTTATTGGGGATTGCCTACAGCGCTAGTATTGGTGGTATAGCCACTCTTATTGGCACTCCACCCAATGCGTTATTAGCTGCTTATATGTCGAAAAGTTATGGTATCCAGATCAGCTTTGCTGACTGGATGATTTTGGGGGTTCCACTTGCCCTCACCATGCTGATTGTTTGTTGGTTATGGCTGACCAAATTTCATTTTCGTATGCCCGCAAATGACTCAGGCCAAAATGACACACCAACTCAGTTAAAAGCACTGGGCCTGATGTCTCGTTCACAAAAATTGGTGCTGATGGTATTTGCGCTGGCTGCATTCAGCTGGATCAGTCAGCAATGGCTGGTCAAATGGACTGGGCTGCCAATCAGCGACACCGTAATTGCGCTTTGCGCAGCCGCATTATTGTTCTTATTGCCGGGAGAAAAAGGCTCTGGCACAGCGCTGTTGGAATGGAAAGACAGTCAGAACGTGCCTTGGGGCGTTTTATTACTGTTTGGTGGTGGTTTGAGTATGGCGGATCAGATCCAAAAAACCGGTGTGGCTGAACTCTTAGCGCAACAACTGCAGTTATTGGATGGTGTGCCACCTATCCTGCTGCTAGTGGCCGTCACCAGTCTGATTATCTTCCTGACGGAAGTTACCAGCAATACCGCAACAGCCGCAGCCTTCCTGCCGCTATTAGGCCCTGTTGCTGTCTCTATGGAATTGTCACCACTGTATTTGGTGGTACCAGCTGCATTAGCTGCCAGCTTTGCCTTTATGCTGCCAGTGGCGACGCCGCCAAACGCTATAGTCTTTGCCTCAGGTAAGTTACAGATTAAAGATATGGTCAGAGCCGGCTTGGTGCTGAATCTGGTCGGTATAGTGGCTATAAGCCTGTTTAGTCTGTGGTTAGGGCCACAGTTAATAAGTTAAGCGCTCGACTAAGCGCAATAAGAAGCGGCTTTACGCCGCTTTTTTTATCACCACTCTGAATCCAAATAGCGGAGAGTATTTCTTCATCTCCTGAAACGAAAAAAGCAGCCTAAAGGCTGCTTTTTTCTGAATTTGGAGCGGGCAACGAGGCTCGAACTCGTGACCTCGACCTTGGCAAGGTCGCGCTCTACCAACACAACTATGCCCGCTTAGGCGACATTTCTTGCTTAGGTGCATTGAGAGAGATTTGAATTTGGAGCGGGCAACGAGGCTCGAACTCGTGACCTCGACCTTGGCAAGGTCGCGCTCTACCAACTGAGCTATGCCCGCTTAGGCATTCTGTATAGTAAAACCTGATTTGGTAAGTCAGGTTATTTTTGTACCATTTCAACATAAGAATGTTGAGATGGTGCCCGGGGCCGGACTTGAACCGGCACGCCCTTTCGAGCGAGGGATTTTAAATCCCTTGTGTCTACCGATTTCACCACCCGGGCAAACACTTTTCAATTTTGTATTACAGCCAACAGCATCTAACCAAGTACAACGTTAAATGGAGGCGGGTCCCGGAGTCGAACCGAGGTGGACGGATTTGCAATCCGCTGCATGGCCATTCTGCCAACCCGCCATCTGGCGTACGACTTGGAGCGGGCAACGAGGCTCGAACTCGTGACCTCGACCTTGGCAAGGTCGCGCTCTACCAACTGAGCTATGCCCGCTTTTTACTGGCCATTCGCCGTAACACGAGACGCATTCTACTGGTTTATGCTTTTACGTCAACCACAAATTTATGCTTTTAAATTCGTTTGCTCAAAAAGTAGCTTCACTGCTGTTTTTGCAAACTTTTTCCGCTTATTTACTCAGCGCTGGCCAGGATGCTTTCAGATAAACCAACATAGACCAGACAGTCAATAAAGTGGCGATATACAGCAATGCCATACTTAAATCGGTTAGCCAGCCCACAGGTTGCCAAATTAAGCCAATCAAAGCTAACATCTGCGCTGCTGTTTTGTATTTGCCTACTTCTGATACCGCAACCTGAGCGCGTTGGCCTACTCCAGCCATCCATTCACGTAAGGCTGAAATTAAAATCTCGCGGCTGATCATAATAAAAGCCGGAATAGTCACCCACAGCGTTTGCATATCCACAGCAATCAGTACCAATGCTGCTGCTACCATCAGTTTGTCTGCGACCGGGTCTAAAAAAGCACCAAAAGGCGTCATCAGCTGCATCTTACGGGCTAAATAACCATCTAACATGTCAGTGATAGCGGCAAACCAAAAGGCGAAAGCGGCTAAAAAACGGGCGTGTTCCAGTTCAGAGTAGAAGCAGAATAAACAAACCGGGATCAAACACAATCGGAACAGAGTCAACAGATTTGGAATATTCCACATAACACTACTTCTCAAAGTCGGCACAAATTTTTAGTTATTGTGACATGCCTGGTAAATCTTTTCGGCCTGTTGCCTGGAAATTCCCGGTACTGTCGCGAGTTCGTCCACAGAAGCCTGCATCACGCCATGCAAACCTCCGAGGTATTGTAACAAAGCTTGTCGGCGTTTCTCACCTACTCCGTCGATATTTTCTAAAGGGCTTTTAATAATGGCTTTACCGCGTTTATTGCGATGGCCGGTGATAGCAAAACGGTGTGCTTCGTCACGAATTTGCTGAATTAAATGCAAAGCTGGTGATTCTGAAGCAAGAGAAAAGCCTGCCGGGTTATCAGGTAAAATTAAAGTTTCAAGGCCAGGTTTACGACTGGTGCCTTTGGCAACACCCACCAATAGCGGTCTTTTCGCAAAAGGCCAGTCACTGAAAAAGTTAATGGCCTGAGTTAACTGTCCCTGGCCACCGTCTATTAAAATCAAATCCGGGATCCGACTTTCATCGGTGAGCTTGCCATACCTTTTGTTCAGCGCGAATAACATGGCCGCATAATCATCGCCTGGCGTAATGCCTTCGACATTAAAACGCCGGTATTCGCTTTTGTTCGGCCCCTGTCCATCAAATACGACACAAGATGCAATAGTCGACTGCCCCATGGTATGGCTGATATCAAAACATTCCATCCGCTCCAAAAGTTCAAGCTTAAGTGTCTGTTTCAGCTCACGGTAACGCACTGCCACCTGCTCTTTAACGGACAACTTAGTGGCAGCAGCCAGCTGGGCATTTTTTTGCGCTAAGGCTAAATAACGCGCTTTTTCGCCGCGTTTAGCATAGACAAAACTAACTTTACGCTGCGCTAATTCACCAATAGCCTGAGCCAGTTGTTCGTCATCAGCCACCTGCTCGCTGAGTACCAGTTCTTTTGGCACCATTTGACCACCGGCACCACTTAAATAAAACTGAGCTAAAAAGGATGGTAAAATCTCTTCAGGTTCAGAACCTGCCGGCACTTTAGGGAAAAAGTTCTTACTGCCCAGTACCTTGTGATCACGAATAAAAAGCACATGAATACAGGCCACACCGTGCGACCACTCCAGAGCTATCACATCCATCTCTTCGTGATCACCACTGACGTATTGCTGTTCCTGTACCTTGCGCAAGCTGACGATTTGATCACGAAACTGAGCCGCTTTTTCAAAGGCCATCTCGCTACTGGCTTTTTCCATTTGCTGCACCAGTTGTTCGATCAACTGCTGGCTTTTACCGGATAAAAATAGCGAGGTATTTTTCACTTCAGCTGCATAATCTTCATCAGATATTTTGCCAACACAAGGCGCTGAACAGAGTTTTAATTGGTATTGCAAACAAGGCCGGGTCCGGGCCCGGTAAAAACCGTCTTCACACTGGCGGATAGGAAATACTTTTTGCAGCAACTTTAAACTTTCCCACACAGCGCCTGCGCTTGGATAAGGACCAAAATACTGGCCCTCCACTTTACGAGGTCCACGGTGCGAACTGATGCGTGGGTGTTTATGGTTGGTGATTAAAATAAATGGATAAGACTTATCGTCTCTAAGCAGAATATTGTATTTCGGCAAATACTGCTTAATCAGGTTGTTTTCTAAAATCAACGCTTCAGTTTCACTTTGTGTGACGGTTAATTCCACGCTGCGAATATGGCTGACCAAAGCGCGGGTTTTGCTACCTGAAACATTCTGGCGGAAATAACTGGATAAGCGTTTCTTCAGATCTTTGGCTTTACCGACATAAATGACGGTTTCTTTTTGATCCAGCATACGATACACGCCCGGCATGTGGGGCGCGGTTTTCAGGAAGCTTTTGGCGTCAAACATCGGCATTAAACATCATGGAGGCAGTTATAACTTCGCAATGTCGATCATGCCGTGGCGCAAAGCTAAGTGAGTCAACTCGACATCGCCGCTGATATCCAGTTTTTCAAACATACGATAGCGGTAGGAATTGACCGTTTTAGCACTGACATTCAACTGCTCCGCTATGTCGTTGACCTTCTGACCACGGGTGATCATCAACATAATCTGCATTTCACGGTCGGATAATTCTTCAAATGGATTCTGGTTACTGCTGGTGACACGGCTCATCGCCATCTTTTGTGCGACTTCACCAGAGATATAACGCTCGCCTGCATGCACTTTGCGTATAGCACTGACCATTTCTGATGGAGC
Source organism: Rheinheimera sp. MM224 (assembly GCF_947090785.1). Taxonomy (NCBI): domain Bacteria; kingdom Pseudomonadati; phylum Pseudomonadota; class Gammaproteobacteria; order Chromatiales; family Chromatiaceae; genus Rheinheimera; species Rheinheimera sp. MM224. Next base: position 2,304,186 of record NZ_OX352320.1, on the reverse strand, counting down.
AGCATTTTTCGAAATAAAACCTGCAGCACCGAGTTGCATCACTTTGGTAGGAACAGGCTCTTCACAGGAGACAGATAACGCCAGAACTTTAATCTCAGGACAATAATGCAATATACGTTTGGTCGCTGTCATACCACCCATACCAGGCATATTCATATCCATCAACACCACATCTGGTGTCTGGGCGCGACAAAATTGGATGGCCGCTTCACCGGAAATAGCTTCACCTATGACCTTGATGCCACGTTCGTCCATTAGTATACGACTGATGCCGGTACGAACCAGCTCGTGATCATCCACCAATAACACATTAATCAATTTGATCTCTCCGGGGCCAAGGTCAACTACACCAGTCTAGCTGGATTCTGTCTGAGCATAAAGCAGAGACAGGATAAAGCTCAAGCACTTCATCAACGAATGCGATAAGTAACACAAATTTGTTGGGGATAACACAGAAAAAACTTATAAACCAATAAGATAGGAAAATTGCAGGCATAAAAAAACCACCTTGATGGTGGTTTTAATGGCGGAGGGGGAGAGATTCGAACTCTCGGAAGGCTATTAACCTTCGCCGGTTTTCAAGACCGGTGCATTAAACCGCTCTGCCACCCCTCCGCGTTGGACGTCATATTAGGGGCGTCGCCTTTTTTTGTAAAGTGCTTTTCTATCGCTTTTATTCCGTTTGCTCAGCATTTGTGCAAAGTGATTACTTTTTGCTAATTTTCTTCGCTCTTCCAGGCAAAAAATAGTGAAATAACTGTATGACTACAGATTAAACCGAACAAAACCTGACAGCCCTGTTGCTGTTGATTACAATAGCCACACAACAGATCAGGATCTTCTCTGTCATGAATAAAAAACGAATTTATGTCGCCTACACAGGCGGAACTATAGGTATGCAGCAATCCAGTAATGGTTTTGTGCCTGTGCCAGGCTTTTTATCCGATACCGTTAAAAGTATGCCAGAGTTTTACCGCTCAGAAATGCCGGAATTTGATATTCACGAATACCATCCGGTGATTGACTCCTCCGATATGACCCCAGCGCACTGGCTGGAAATCGCCACTGACATTCAAAGTCATTATGCCGACTACGATGGTTTTGTTGTACTGCATGGCACTGATACCATGGCTTACACTGCCTCTGCTTTGTCATTTATGCTGGAAGATTTAGCCAAGCCCGTTATTGTGACCGGCTCACAAATTCCATTGGCGCAATTACGCTCTGACGGCCAGGTGAATTTACTCAATGCTCTCTATTTAGCGGCTTATTATCCTATCGCTGAAGTGGCGTTATTTTTTAATAATAAACTTTTTCGTGGAAACCGGGCGACAAAGGCTGATGCAGATGGCTTTGATGCTTTTGCATCTCCGAACTTTTCACCGCTGATTGAAGCTGGTATTCATATCAATTTAATCTCAGGTCATCTGGCCTCGACTGCCGTAACCAAAGCCTTAAAAATTGCGCAAATCACACCTCAGCCTATTAGTGTCGTGACGCTGTATCCTGGTATCAGCGCTGAAGTGATTAAAAATATGGCGGCCGCCCCTATCAAGGCGCTGATCATTAAATCCTATGGTGTAGGCAACGCACCACAGCAACCGGAGCTGTTGGAAGCTCTGACTGAAGCTTCTAAGCGCGGCACTATTATTGTCAACTGTACCCAATGTTTTAAAGGCAAAGTGAATATGGGGGGATATGCCACAGGCAATGCCCTGCGAGCTTGTGGTGTGATCAGTGGTTACGATATGACACTGGAAGCCACCTTAACCAAACTACATTATTTACTCAGCCAACCTTTAAGCACTGAACAAGTGCGGCTCTTTATGCAACAAAGTTTGCGTGGTGAGTTAACGCTTTAAAAGTACTGTATCGCGGATGTAAAAAAGCCAGCTTACGCTGGCTCTTCCGTATTTTGTAATTGCTTTACGCAAATACAGCTTTTAACCGTTGTACTAAGCCCTGCTCTTCTGCTTTCACAGCACCAAAACTTAACCAACGTTTTAATAAAGCGTCAACCGTCAGGCTGGTGCCGGAATTGTGTTTATCCGACAACAACTGCAGTTGCACTTGTGCTTTATCCGCGGCGACACAATCTTTTCCACTGATAAGCTCAATAGCAGTAGTGAGCTGAGCCCTTGTCAGCTGTGACTCATTACCTTTAGCGAAGTCTTCACGAAAACGCACTGGAATAGCCTCAGCTGTTACATCAGCTTGTTCAAGCGTAGCAAACAATTGTTGATAGCTGGCATTAAAAGCAGAGTGCTCTAATGTCTCCAGCTTCTGCTGTACTTCGGCTAACAACTGCTGCTTTTGCTGCAATAAAACAGATTTGGCTGGAAGGTCCAGCGCTTTTAATGCGCCTTGGGCAGCATGTAGTTCTGACACAGTGACAGCTTGTGCACATTGTGTTGCAACTTCGGCAAACTGAGCTTCAGCTTGCTGTTGCTGATCAGCCCACTGCTGATCTTGCTGCTGTTTAGCTGCGGTTTTATTGGCAAAAATCTGATCGCAGACGACGCGGAACTCCGACCAGAGTTGCTGGTCCGTTTTGCCGGCAAAACCAATCTGTTTCCAGTCTTGCTGCAGCTTTTTAGCGCCAGCCACTGCTTCATCAACGGATAACGTCAGCAACTGTTGTGCTTTTTGAATCAGCTGTTGTTTTTCCGCTAAATTCTGTTCATGTTGACCACGAACGCGACCTTTAAGCTGATCAACCAGAGTTTTAAACTGGGCTGAAAGTTCTTTATAAAGGCCAGATTCTGTTGGGCCACTTTCTCGCCAGTTTTTTTGTAATCTGGTCAACTGACTATCAAAGCTCTTGTCTAAAGGCAGCTCCAATAACGCAGTTAAATCCGCCAGAATTTGCTGTTTAATCAACGCATTTTGTTTACGTTGCTCGTCCTGTGCTGCGAAATAGTCACGGCAAGGTGCAAAAGCTTGCTCACAAGCCAGATTAAAGGCCTGATTCAAATCGGCTTCTACAGCTTCATCGGCACGACCTAAGGTCTGCCAGTTGGCTCTGGCTAACTTCACTTGTTCAGCACGCTCTGGCGCTGCCACATCTGTGGCTACAGCCAAAGCTTGCATTTGAGTGACCAGTTCTTGCTTACGAGGTGTGGCGATGTAGTTTTGTAACTCATTCAGATGCTGCAGTTGCTGCTCTGCCGCCTGATAGTCTTTTGCCAGCTGTTGCTGCTGAGCCGGGGTTAATTCGGCATAACTTTGTTGGATACCTTTAAAAAGGCCAAACAATACTTTATAACGCCCTGCTTCATACAAACGGCGGAATTCAGCAAGTTTTGAACGCAATGACTTCAGATCTTTTTCGGCCTGGCCGGCAAAACCAACCATCACGGCTTGCCACTGGGCATTTAATTGCTGCTGAGCATCCGCCAGACTGTCTGGCAACATAGCGCCTAAGGTCTTGCGGCCTTTGCTCCATTCCTGCTGCCATTGCTGGTATTTAGCTTCGATGTGCTGAAACTGCGTTGCATCTGCCGGGACAGTTGCAGCAGACCAGTCAGCCAACAAGCGGGTTAATTTAAATAACTGTTCAGCCTGAGCTGGCAACTGCTGCAATTGACGCTCAAAGGCTGTCAGGGATTTTTGCAGACTGGCTTTTACTACAGAGGCTAAATCACTTTGTGAGACTTGCTGTAGCAATGTGGCAGCTTCTGCAGCCAATGGATCAGTTTCATCCAGCCGTCCTTCAGACATCAGCTGGGATAACTGCTGCTGTAAAGCCTGCAGTTTGGTTTCAAACTGTTGTTGCTGCTGTTTCAGCGCGGCAACTTTTTGCTGTTGAGCCAGCTGTTGTTGCTGCTCTTTTACCAGCGGCGCCCATGCGGCTTCGGTCAATAATTTGATTTTATTATATTTTTGCGTCAGTTCCGTAGCATCATCCAGCAGAGCCAGATCAGACTGCACAGTGTCCCATTCTTGCTGGTACTGCTGCCACTTTTGCTGCATCTGAACTAAATCACCGCGCTCACGCACAGCATTTAATTTTGCCAACAGCAGGTTAACCACTTTTCGCACCTGAACAGGTTTGTCCTTGGCTTCTTGCTGTTGTTGCAACTGCTGCTTTAACTCGCTTGCTAAAGGTTCTGCCAGTTGTTTGCTCAGTTTTTCTAACTGCTTTGGTTCGGTGATTAAAGCAAGTAACTGACGTTTTTGTTCCAGACTCAGCAGGTCTTGCTGCAAATTGGTCAGGATCAGATCTGTCTTTTTCAGGCGCATAATCAGTGAGAAACGAATATCAGCGTCTGTTTCGGTTTGGGCTAACTTTTCTAAAATGCTGCTTCTGTGACATTCTTCAATAAACTGACGCTTCAAAGGTGCTGAAATGCGATTTTCCAGTACCATCTGCACCAGTTGAGTTTCAGCATAGTGTTTTAAACGTTCAGCGTTGTCTTGTTTACTGGCTTGCCACCATAAGGAAAACTCATTGAGTTTTTCCAAAGCTGCACGACGCACAGCCTCGTGGCCATCATTAAAGGCCAGCTCGTGCAAAATTTCTTTGTGCTGGGCATCCACACTTAACCCGGCAATTGCCTGTTGCCGCACTGCAGCATCTTTGTGTTGCCATTTCGGCGCAAACCAACGTTTAAAGATCATCATGCGCAAACCTTGCTATCGAAGAGTCCTGAGGGAATTGTTTTTTCATTTCAGCTTTGGATTTAACCACCATCTGACCATCCGCCCCTATGGTGTAGGGCTCGGTGGATTTAAGTACGTAAGCCTGATAAGCCATCACCAATTGCTGAGTGTGAGCTTTTTGCATATCGGAAAGCGCAACACCATCGGCCCAACGGCCGGTAGCTACTGTCTCTAATAAGGATTGATAGGTGTCAGGCGACATCGCCAGTACAAGAGCTTTGAAATCCATACTAATTTTTTCGCTTCAGATAAATCAGACGAGCACGGGCATAGATATACCAAAGAAAACCAGCAGCAATCATGCCTTGCGAAACAATAGTTTCATACCCGTCCGGTTCTAAAGCCCAAAAATACAAAAAGCAAAATCCGGCTAAGAAAAGTATCAAAGCCAACATGGATTGATTCAAAGCGCCCTGAATTTTTTTGTCCAGACTCTGTACAGCCAAATTATGTTTCTTTTCCGCTGACATACCGGTTAAATCCAACTGACAATGCTGACAGGTCTGGCTTTTATCCGAAATCTTTTTAGCACAACGTGGGCAGGAAATAATTGCCATAGTAAAACCCTCTAAAAGTTATGGCGCACTATAAAGCAAAAGAACAAGTTTGCAAGCCAGCCTGGACTGACCTGCATTATCAACGGATACGGATGATTTAACGCAGTTGATCAACCACAGCCAGCACTGCCACTAAGCTATCCTGCCCTAGTTTCATTGACCGAACATCAGACCAGCCATAAGCCAGATCGGGTAAATTGGCGTTGTCTTTAAACGGCATTTCAAGGGTGTAAGACAGACACTTAAACTGTTCGGCAACCCAGGTAGAAGCAATAGTCAGGTTCGCTTTGCCCGGCTCGTCCAGCTCATAACCAAATTCAGTCTGAAATTCCGGGGTCACGACCAATAACGCATTTTTAAATGCTGTTTCTAATTGCTGCATTTTGGCATTGTATGAAGGCACACCTTCAGCACCTGCAACAAAGTTATACGGCAGGTTTTCATCACCATGCACGTCCAGCAGCATATCAACGCCAGTGTCCAGCATCTGCTGGCGTACTAAATACACTTCAGGGCTCTTTTCCATGCTTGGCGTTTGCCATTCACGGTTTAAATTCACACCAGCAGCGTTAGTACGTAAATGACCGCGCACGCTGCCATCCGGGTTCATATTTGGCACTATGTAAAATACTGCTTTTTCTAATAAAGTACGGGACACGCCATCGTCTTCGTCCAGCAGTCGGTCTAACAGGCCTTCAACAAACCATTCAGCCATAGACTCGCCTGGGTGTTGACGTGCGGTGATCCAGATTTTTTTCTTACCATCATCAGGCTCACCGACCACCAGCATGCTCATATCACGGCCATCCAGGGTTTCACCCAGCTCTACGATTTGCGCCATACCAGAGCTTTGTGCTGAATGTAACAAGTCCATATGACGTTCGTAGCTGTACGGAGCAAAATAAGCAAAATACACAGATTCAGCTTCAGGGTAATGGCTGATCACCAGCTCGTCATTAACCAGTTGGGTTTCTACTCTGAACCAATTTTCACGGTCATAGGATGCAACAGCCTGATAACCTTTCCAGCCATCCGGATAAGCAGAATCTTTGACATTAACGATACGAATAGTGTGAGGTTCGGCACTTTGAGAATGTAAACGGAAATGGAACCATTGGTAGAAATCAGAGTTGTGGTCTTTACGGATCGCCAGCTGAATATCAGCAGGATGTTCGGCTTTGATCACGTCAATATTACCGCTGTCAAAATTACAGGTAATTTTCATAACATATCCACTTGGTTAGGTAACAGATGCTGCCTCAGGGCAGTCTTAACGGACCGGCATCATAACATTAAATTTTCGACTGTTCAGCCGCAGCTGCAGATTTGGCCGCCTTAAATAACAAAAAAGGCCGCACTGAGGCGGCCTGTTGTGAGATCAATTTCTACTTATTGACTGGCAAGGTTGGATATTTAATACCTGCCATTTCATTCATCACCCGAATGACCTGAGTGCTGTAACCAAATTCGTTGTCGTACCATACGTATAATACGCAGCGGTCATCCTGAACTATGGTCGCCTGAGAGTCGACCACGCCAGCATAACGTGAGCCTACTAAGTCGCTGGAAACAATTTCAGTGGAGCTGGTGAAATCGATTTGATCCTGCAGCTCAGAAAACAGCGCCACTTTTTGCAAATAGTTATTCAGCTCTTCACGGTTAGTTTCTTTATTCAAATTCAGCGACAAAATCGCCATAGACACGTTAGGTGTTGGAACACGAATAGCATTGCCTGTCAGTTTGCCTTTTAGTTCAGGCAACGCCTTAGCAACTGCACTGGCAGCACCTGTAGAAGTGATGACCATATTCAAAGGTGCAGCACGACCACGGCGCTCAGCTTTGTGGTAGTTGTCTATTAAGTTTTGATCGTTGGTGTACGAATGCACAGTCTCAACGTGACCGTTTTTAATACCGTACTCATCGTTCAGCGCTTTTAATACAGGCGTAATCGCATTGGTGGTGCAGCTGGCCGCTGATACGATACGGTCTTCAGGCTGGATCATGCTGTGATTCACACCGTACACTACGTTATGCACATCGCCTTTAGCAGGAGCTGTCAGCAATACTTTGGCTGCGCCTTTGGATTTGAAGTGAATAGATAACTCTTTGTCATCTTTCCAAATCCCGGTGTTATCTACTACCAACGCATCGTGAATGCCATATTGGGTGTAATCCACCAGTTCAGGTGAGTCGGCATAAATGACTTTGATAAAAGTACCGTTGGCTTTAATGCCGACGTTTTCTTCATCCACTGTGATGCTGCCGTTAAATGGGCCATGGATGGAATCTCGGCGCAGCAGGCTGGCGCGTTTCTCTAAATCACCTTTGCGTCCACCACGTACGACGATGGCGCGTAAACGCAACTTGCTGCTTGGGCCTGAACGCTCCAGCATCAGACGGGCTAAAAGGCGACCGATACGGCCAAAACCATAAAGCACCACGTCCACCGGTTTGATTTGATCGTCACGATGTAATATTTCAGACAGCTGATTATCTAAATACTGCTGCAAGCTTTGGCCTTCACCCGCATTTTTGTACAAATAGGCAAAGGCCAACTTACCAATATCGACGCGGCCTGGCGCCAGATCCATAGTGGAGATTGCTTCTAATAAAGGGAAACTTTCTCTTAAACGTAATTTCTGATGCTCAAAACGTTCGACTGTTTTATGAGCTTTAATGATGTCAATTGTTGTCGCATTTACCAGAGGACGGCCATAAACCACAACTTCAATGCCTTTATTACGATACAAGCGACCTATGATCGGTTGCATATTCTCAGCGTACTCCTGGCGTTCCTGCCAGCTGCGTTGATACTGTTCTTCGTGTGATAGAGTCATGGTTTCGCCTTTTACGTCTTGTAGGTTCAGAGGTGTGCCTGTGGTCATCGCCACATTGAGGCAGGCGCATTGTAATTGAACATGTAATACTACGACAAGAATTACAAAAAGATTTTTTCTGAATTCTTCGTTATGCTGGAAGCAGAAAAGATGAATGAGATACTTATGAAATATTTGGTGTTAAGCCTTAGCCTGTTGATGTTGGGTGCCTGTTCTGAGGGAGAACTGACATTACGTGCTGTTTGTGAGAAAGAACCAGGGATGTGTAATGACTTAAATGACGACTCCCACTGCAATCTGCAACGCCGTGATTTAATTATGCAGCGTTATGAAGAAAAGCACCTGCCCTCAGACAAAAACAAATATCAGTTATTAGTCGATTTTGAAAAGTACTCAAAATGTATCGAGTTGGCCGCTGGTATTGAGCACATTAAGCTGAAAGAAAAAACCAGCACCCGTATGGTGGGTTATATAACCAGCCTGAAGGAAATCAAACGTTTAAGTGATGACACCATCAGCTCAGATGACCCGCATCTGTTGTATTACCACTGGTCACGTAATAAAAGTGACAGCCATCTGCAGCGTTTTTTACAGGCTGAACAAAATAATCAGTTAGAAACGCCAGAACTACAAATGGCGCTGGTCAGTTATTACAGCAAAAGAGACAGAGAAAAAAGCATTCAGCTGTTGCACCACGCTTTGGAGCTGTACCCACCAGAGCCTAAGATTGATCCGGAAATTTATGCGTCCTTAAGTAGCATGTTCTATAAGAAAAAAGACTACGCCAGTTCGTATCACTGGGCACTTCTGGCGCAGCAAAGTGGTGCTTTTAATGTGGAACTGCAGGAATTAAAAATTTATCTGGAGCAGGCAAAGCTGGATCACGAAAAAATTAAAGAAACAGCTGAGCAGACCCTGGCTCAGCTGCAACTGGGTCAGTTTACTCCGCCGAAATTTTAACGTCAGGGTTAAATAACAACGACACAGAGTTGACACAATAACGTTGCCCGGTTGGTGCCGGGCCATCGTCAAATACATGGCCTAAATGCGCATCACACTGCTGGCATAAAATCTCAATACGGTTCATGCCGTGCGACATGTCCTTTTCATATTTCACCTGACCTTTGATGGCTTTACTAAAGGATGGCCAGCCGCAGCCTGAATCAAATTTGTCTGCAGAATCAAACAAGGGTTGCTGGCAACAGACACAGTGATAACAGCCCGTGTCTTTGTTATGCAACAAGGTTCCGCTAAAAGGATACTCAGTGCCCTTTTGCCGTGTCACTCTGTATTGCTCATCGTTTAACTGTTGGCGCCACTCTTGTTCAGTTTTTTTCATTCACTACTCCAAGTCAAAGTACATGCTGCACAGCACACAGGTTTTCTACTGTAAAACAGCAGCTTATAACAACCGTACTTCTAATACGTAAAAAGCCCCTTGCGGAGCTTTTTATTTACTTAATTTTTTGCATCGGCCTGTCGTTATGACTCCAGTCGACGTGAAAAGTTTTACCTTTCGCTTTATCTGTGCGCTCAAAAGTATGAGCGCCAAAATAATCCCGTTGTCCTTGCAGCAAATTAGCAGGCAATACAGCGGTGCGGTACGAGTCGTAATAACTTAAAGCCGAGCTCAATGCGGATACCGGAATACCTGTCATTGCAGCTTCTGCCACAGCGCGGCGCCAGTTCATCTGATTGACAGAAATTTGTTTGGAGAAAAATGGATCCAGCAACAAATTCTGTAAATCGTCGTTACGCTCGTAAGCTTCAGTAATAGACTGCAAAAATACTGCACGGATAATACAACCTGCACGCCAAATTTTTGCAATCTCAGCAAAGTTCAGCTGCCAGCCATGCTCTGCTGCTGCGGTCTTCATTAAATCGAAGCCCTGAGCGTAGACACAGATTTTGGCGCAGTAGAGCGCGTCATGCAGCTGTTTAATCATTTGCTCTGAAGTCTGGTTAGTGCAATGTTCGCGCACAGGGCCGGACAATAAGGTCGACGCCAACACACGTTGATCTTTTAAAGTCGACATAGAACGGGCAAACACTGCTTCGCTGATGGTTGGTGCAGGGCAACCTAATTCCAGACTGCTGACCGCAGTCCAAAGGCCTGTGCCTTTCTGGCCTGCTTTATCCAGAATCACATCCACCAAAGGTAAACCTGTTTCTGAATCTTTAGTCGCCAGTACTTCAGCGCTGATTTCCATCAGGTAGCTATTTAGTATGCCCTGATTCCACTCTTTAAAGACGTCAGACACTTGTTGTGCGCTCATGCCTAACGCATCACGCATCACCTGATAGACTTCACAAATCAGCTGCATATCGGCGTATTCAATGCCGTTGTGTACCATTTTGACGTAATGGCCTGAGCCACCAGGTCCAATGTAAGTTGCACAAGGCTCGCCTTCAATCACAGGATTGCCTGGCTCGTGTCGCTCCAACGGACGACCTGTTGCCGGGTCTACTTTGGCTGCTATAGCACGCCAAATAGGTTCAATCCGGGTCCAGGCATAAGGATCACCACTTGGCATTAAAGAAGGACCAAAACGGGCACCGACCTCACCACCGGATACAGCAGTACTGAAGAAAATAAACTTTCCTTCGTAATGTTTTTCACGGCGTACTGTGTCAGTCCACAGGCTGTTGCCTGTATCGACGATAATGTCATCCGCCTGAATACCTGCATCAATCAGCTTTAAGCAGACGTCATCGACAGGTTTGCCGGCTGGCACAGAGACAATAACTAAATGAGGGGAAGATAAACGCGACAGAAGTTCTGTATAGGAGCTGCAGCAGATCACACGGGCCGGTTTGTCGCCCCGCTCGGCTTTGTCCTGCGCTATAACAGCTTCCAGTTTTTTATGGTCTAAATCAAAAGCGGCAACCCGATAACCGTGATCAGCCAGATTTAAAATGAGGTTCTTCCCCATTACACCTGCGCCGACAAAACCTATATCACATAATACGGATGTCTCAGACATTTGATTTTCCTTTTAAAATCCGGCACTGCAAAAGTGGCCGCGATTATACTGGAAAACTCTGGATAAAGAAAAAGCTCAACAGAAAAAACTCAGCTCCAAATGGATAAAGATCGTTCGCTCTGCAAATAACGTGTTCTTGTTGCTGCTTTTTCCAGCGGCTCACCTGTCTCAAACTGAGTATCAAGTAACAACTGCCAGCTTTTTTTCGGTAAGTCGACCTGTAGCGGATGATCACTAGCGTTGATAATTACCAGCATGGCCTGATGATCTTTTAAATGCTCAATCACAAAAACACAGTTGGTTTTGTAGGGATCAGTCCAGTGTTCGTCTTGTTTTACGCTGCCATCCGCTAAATACCAACTGACCTGATGTTTATCTCCATGCAGTTGATACTGATCGTCCAGCAAAGAGAGCTGCTGTAAGCAACTGAACTGCTGACGCAAATGAATCATCTTTTTGACGAAACTCAGAAACTGGGTGGCCTGGTAATCCAGTTGCCAGTGCAGCCAGCTGATTTCATTGTCCTGACAGTAGGCATTATTATTGCCTTGTTGGGTTTGGCTCAGCTCGTCCCCTCCCAACCAATGCACTATGCCCTGACTGAGCATCAAGGTTGCTACTAAGTTACGTTTATGCCGGAATCTTTTGTGCAAGATGTCAGCATCGCTGCTGGGACCTTCAACCCCATAATTCAGACTTAAATTATGGCCATGACCATCGCGGTTTTGTTCCGCGTTCAGCCAGTTGTGCTTATCCTGATAACACACCATGTCCTGTAAGGTAAAACCGTCGTGATAACTGATGTAATTCACGCTGCAGCAGGCGGGTTTATGGTGTTTCTGGAAAATATCGCGTGAACCGAGTAAACGGGTAGCAAATTCTGGCAACTGACTTGGGTCCTGCCGCCAGAAAGAGCGAAAGGTATCCCGGCATTTATCATTCAGTTCAGACCAATGCGCCGGAAACTGCCCAAGTTGATAACCAAAAGGCCCTAAGTCCCAGGGTTCAGCTATCAATTTAACCTGGCTTAACACCGGATCCTGCGCTATCACCTGTAAAAATGTGGCGTACGCATCAAAACGTTTATGTTCACGGGCTAAAGTCACAGCTAAATCAAAGCGAAAACCATCGACCTGCATCTCTGTTGCCCAATACCGCAGCGCATCCAACACTAAACGCTGAGTCACAGGATGCGCCACGTTCAGCGTATTGCCGCAGCCGCTGTAATTGCAGTTTTGCTGGTAGTCGGTAATGTCGGCATGATTTTCAAACAGGTAATAGTGCCTGTTAGCTAAACCTCTGAAACTTAAGCGGTAATCCTCCGCTTCTGCAGTGTGGTTAAACACCACATCCAGAATCACTTCAAGACCATGCTGATGATAAGTCCGGACCAACTCTTTAAATTCAGTCACTGCATCATCGACCTGATAACGGGCATCCGGGGCGAAAAAATTAATCGGGTTATAGCCCCAATAATTACTTAATTTCAGCTTTTCTAACCGTGGCTCACTCATAAAACTGGCGACAGGTAATAACTGCACAGTGGTGATGCCTAAGTCTTTTAAATGCTGAATAACGGCCGGATGGCACATGCCCTGATACTTGCCCCGAAGTGCTTCCGGCACGTCCGGATGTAACTTGGTCAGGCCTTTGACATGAGCCTCGTAAATAATGGTTTTTTCACGAGGTATCGCTGGTTTTTTTGCGTCCTGCCAGTCAAAAGCCTGCGACGTCAGCACTGCTTTGGGCACCATGTAATGGCTGTGTACCTGATAAAGCCGTTCATTCCAGACTAAAGCACGATTGAGCTGCCTGGCATAAGGGTCTATCAGCAATCTGTTGCGATCGAACACCAAACCAGAACTGGCCTGACAGACACCTTCAGCCCGTAAACCATATAAAGTTCCCGCTTCAATGCCCTCCAGATGCAGATGCCACTGCTCGCCGGTACGGGCTGAAAACTCAATCTCAGCCAGTGGCTCTTCAGTATCAGGACAAAATAAACATAACCAGAGCGAAGAGGCATCCGGTGCATAAACAGAAAAATTCCAGCTATGCGCTCCAGTCTGGCTTGGGCCTGGTGGATAGGCATAACCTGTGGTGCTTATCCATTCAGGGTTCTGCTCTGGTTTTATGCTCACGATGTTTTGCGTCTCAGATAAAGGGTCGATAAAGGAGGTAAGTCCAATTGCACCATATAATTTAAGCCAAAAGCAGCAGCTGGTAACGCAGGTAAATATTCGCCGACCGGATAATTGCTACCCCAGTAATATTCGCTGTCCGTGTTGAGGATCACTTCGTACTCGCCCAGCTCCGCTACTGACAAACGGAAGCTGCTTCGCGGCACAGGAGTGAAGTTACTGACCACATACACAGCCTGACCTTGTTGATCCATACGATAGAAACTTAAGGTGCTGTGTTCCGCATCCTGATAATTAATCCAGCGAAAACCTGCCGGTTCATGATCCAGTTGATGCAGCGGTGTGCAGGCTTTATAGGTCAGGTTTAAATCACGGAACAGCTGCTGTACGCCTTTGTGTTTTTCAAATGACAATAAAAACCAGGGTAGCTGCTGGTTGTGATCCCATTCCGAGCCCTGACCAAATTCATTACCCATAAAATTCAGCTTTTTACCCGGATGTGCAAACATAAAGGCGTAATAAGCTCTTAAATTAGCGGCCTGTTGCCATTCATCCCCTGGCATTTTATTGATAATACTGCCTTTACCGTGCACCACTTCGTCATGCGACAGAGGCAAAATAAAGTTTTCGTTGTAGGCATACACCATAGAAAAGGTTAAATCGTTATGATGAAACTTACGATAGGCCGGATCTTTTTTAATGTAGCGTAACGTGTCATTCATCCAGCCCATATTCCATTTAAAGCCAAAACCTAAACCGCCTAAATCCACTGGTCGGGTGACGCCGTTAAATGAAGTCGACTCTTCCGCTATCATCATGGCTTTTGGATATTGGCTATACACTTCCGTATTGAGCCAACGTAATAAACTAATGGCTTCGTAGTTATGATTGCCACCGTCGATATTAGGCACCCATTCACCATCACGGCGCGAGTAATCCAGATACAACATCGACGCCACCGCATCCACGCGCAGTGCATCAATATGGAAGTAATCCAGCCAGAATAAAGCGCTGGCGACTAAAAACTGTCTGACCGGGTCTTTGCCATAGTCATAAATACAGGAGTTCCAATCCGGGTGCCAGCCACGGCGTGGATCTTCGTATTCGTATAAATGAGTGCCGTCAAAACGGGCCAGCCCGTGCGCATCTTCCGGGAAATGCGCAGGAACCCAATCTAAAATCACGCCAATGCCAGCCTGGTGGAAAGCGTCTACAAAAGCTTTGAACTGATCAGGAGTACCAAAACGTGAGGTCGCGGCAAACAACCCCAGAGGTTGATACCCCCAGGAGCCAGAGTATGGGTGTTCCATCACTGGCAATAACTCGATGTGGGTATAGCCCATATCCAACACATAAGGAATAAGCTCAAGCGCAAGCTCAGTGTAGGTTAAAGGCTCACCATGCTGATTATGTTTCCACGAGCCAGGATGCAACTCATAGATACTCATCGGCTGATGATAAGGGTCAAAATGTCGCTCTTGCCACTGCTGATCCCGCCACTGATACTGACTGTGGTCGTATACAAGAGATGCATGGGACGGATACTGTTCGGCAGCAAAAGCTAAAGGATCCGCTTTGTGAGGTAATAAATTACCAAAAGCGTCTTTGATTTCAAATTTATAGCGCACTCCAGCACCGATTTGAGGCATGACCAGCACCCAATGGCCACATGCAGTGCGTTGCATTGGATGACGTCGTCCATCCCACTGGTTCATATCGCCAATCAGGCTGACACTGGAGGCATTAGGAGCAAACACAGCAAAGCGTGTCGCCTTCAATGTTTTTTTGCCCAGTTGCAATTCAACCAACTGTGCACCTAATTGCTTGTATAGGTTTTCAGGCTTGCTGTTGACAAAATGCACAGCGTAATAAGCTTCATCCTCAAACTGATAAGGGTCAACCAGCTCATAGCTGTGATGATGAGGAGTTTCTATCTGAAAATAATAAGGGCTGGTTTTACGTTTAGCAGGCAATTCAAGTTCAAATAAGCCGTGTAGAACAGGTTTCGCTGTCATCTGCCCTAAAGATTTGCGGGTAGAAAAATCAAAGACTTCTACTTTGGCTGCATCAGGCAGGTAGGCCCGGATCATTAAACCTTTGGTTGCACCAGGTTGCCAGGACAATACAGAGAATGGAGAAGAACAACTGGCAGAGGCTAACTGAGTTACGGACATGAACTATCCTTTTGATTTTTTTACCGTCTTAGTTTCTAAGATAACAAATTACACTAAAACTGCCATGGGGTTATGGCAGTTTTATAGCCGAATTATTTGAAGCCATAGCTTTAGCTCAGTGCTATGGCCTCAAAAGTGTGGCGTATAGTGTTTCCTTTTGTCCGTTAACTGCGACGCAGGCGGGTCAGGTCTTGCAGCAATTGATTGACGTTTTGCTGTTGTGCCAGCTGTTCCAGCGTCATGGTTAATTTACGCCGCCAGTTAGGGTACTCATTGCTGGTGCCGGGAATGTTCACTGGTTGAGTCATTTCCATCCAATCTTCCAGCTGCAGGCACAACAACTGGCTGGAGCCTTTAGCAACATGACGCTGAATGGCATAACTCAGCTCTGTACTCATTCCCACCTGATCCACGCTATGGCTGAAATTCGGGTCAAGCATCTGATGCCCATGCAACGAATTTAAAATCTTTTGCTTATCTTCATGACGAGACTGGAATAACGCAGGTAATTGATGGTCCTGATACAAACCAACTTCTTTGCCTAAATTCAAATCACCGCAATGCCAGTAGCCTATTAAGGTTGGCATATCATGGGTCGTCAAAGTAGCCATCGCCTGTACAGGGTAATGGGAAGGCGATACATAACCACCGTCTTCAGCTTTTTCAAAGAAAAACACCCGATAAGAGTACATGCCATATTCAGCCAGTATTTCACGAATGCCATCAGGCACAGTGCCTAAGTCTTCCCCTATCACCACCACCTGATGGCGTTGCGACTCAAGGGCTAAAATACCTAACAAATCCTGAATTGGGTAATAGATGTAAGCCCCATCGCCTGCGCTTTCAGCCCCTTTAGGCACCCACCATAAACGCAATAATGCCATTACGTGGTCAATACGCAGCGCACCAGAGTTCTGCATATTGGCGCGGAACAAATCGATCATAGGCCGGTAAGCTTGCTGGAACATCTGATAAGGCAACATAGGAGGTAAACCCCAGTTCTGGCCTTTAGGACCTAAAATATCCGGCGGCGCGCCTACGCTGGCACCACGGCAATACAGCTCCGGGTTACCCCAGATTTCTGTTGAAGCTTCACTGACACCAACCGCCAAGTCGCGGTACAAACCTAATAACATGCCCTGCTCTTTGGCAAAGGCCTGAGCTTTTGCCAGCTGTTCACGGGCAATAAATTGCAGATAACAGTAAAAATCCAGTTCATGCGCATGTTCTTTGGCAAAAGTCAGCACTTCATCGCTATCTGGTCTTTGCCAGGCTTCGGGCCATACAGGCCAGCCCCATGCATGCATATCTTTTTGGATCAAATGGGCGTGAATTGCATCATAAAGCGCCAACTGTAATAAACTTTCACCAGATTGTTGTTTAAATACAGAAAATGCCTGCGCAAGTTCAGCATGTTCTGCCTGATGTTCAGTAAACCATTGATACAAAGCCTTTAACACTGGCAGCTTCAAACGGGTTACTGCGGTGTAATCCACCCACTCCGCTGCGCGCGCAGCGTCCAGCTGTTGCTTAAATCCTGGTGCATTAACAAGCTGCTTTACCTGCTGGCATTGGTCAAAACCAAGCATTTCAGGCACAGCCAAATAGATAATGTTTAACCAGCGACGTGAGGATGGACTATAAGGACTGGCGGATTCCGGCATGGCTGGGTAAAGCGCATGGATAGGGTTCAAACCGACAAAATCGGCACCTTGTTTGGCCAAATGACCAAGTAAGAAACGCAAGTCAGCAAAGTCACCTATACCCCAGTTTTGCTCCGAGCGCACACAATACAATTGGACAGATACACCCCATTGTTTTTGTTTTTTAAATTCGGCGGGCTGGAAACAGGCAGATGGCGTGATGATCAATGACTGAACAAAATCCAGCTCACCTATAGTCAGGCTTAAACTGTGATAACCCTGTTCAAGCAGAACAGGTAAAGTCCATTGATATTGCTGATATTCTTCGCCGTCAAACACCATCACCTGATTTAAATCAGCATCCTCTGTTGCCGTCACGGTAAAGTTGTGTTTTTTACCTTGTTCGGTGGTCAACACCAGCTCTAAAGGCGTATTGGCTAAGACTATAGGTAACTTCAGTTCGACCTGGGTATCCTGTCCTGCTTTTTGCACGGAAACCGGATCCAATAACTGCTCCCAATGGTCTTGTTGGCGTTCGAGCAATTGCTCGCGGGCCAGCGCATCGTTATCAACAGCAAAACCCTGAGCTGCCAATAAAGTAAGTAAATTTTTTTCTGCGACTTCTGATTGGTTGCCCCATGCGTCGGTAAATTGTGTTTCTATGCCTGTGAAGGCAATCAGATCAGAAAGTAATTGTTTGTCCATAAAGGCTCCAGCGATCCGCTTTTTGCTCTAAAAAGTAAATGGTTAGGGAAAATTAACTATCACAGTCTACTCCAGATTCAAGGTCCGGATTAAGAAAATACGAATGCATAACTTTTTTGCACTTGAAAAGAATGACAAAAAATGTAATTTTATTACAGAATTAAATTACAGTCTGGGGATAGGTTATGACAATTCGTGTAGCAATTAATGGTTTTGGCCGCATTGGCCGCAACGTTTTACGCGCTTTATATGAGTCAAAGAAGAATTATGACATCAAAGTTGTAGCCATAAACGATTTAGGCGATGCCGCTATTAATGCCCATTTACTGAAGTACGATACAGCTCACGGCATTTTCTTCGCTGACGTAGAACACTCAGACAAAGCTATTTTCGTTAACAAAGATGAAATTCTGACCTTAAGTGAACGTAGTCCGGCTAACCTGCCATGGGCTGAATTAAATATCGACGTGGTACTGGAATGTACAGGTCTGTTCACAAACCGTCAGACTGCTGGTGCTCACTTAACAGCAGGTGCAAAAAAAGTCATTATCTCTGCTCCTGCTAAAGATGTGGATGCCACTGTAGTGTATGGCGTAAACCATGATGTCATTACTAAAGACATGACCATCATCTCTAATGCGTCATGCACCACGAACTGTTTGTCTCCTATCGCTAAGCCGTTAAACGATGCCTTAGGCATTGAATCAGGTTTAATGACCACTATTCACGCTTACACTAACGACCAGCGTTTAAGTGATGTGTATCACACTGACGTGCGCCGCGCCCGCGCTGCTGCAATGTCGATGATCCCAACTCAAACTGGCGCAGCCGCTGCTGTAGGTTTAGTAGTACCAGAGCTGAAAGGTAAATTTGACGGTTTAGCAGTGCGTGTGCCGACCCTGAACGTATCTTTAGTGGATTTATCTTTTATTGCCGGTCGCAACACTACAGTGGAAGAAGTGAACGATATTATCCGTAAAGCTGCATCGCAAAGCCCAATGAATCAGGTATTAGCGGTCAACGATTTACCATTGGTATCAGTCGATTTCAACCACAACCCAATGTCCTCTATTTTTGATGCCAGTGAAACCCGTGTAAACGGTCGTCTGGTGAAAGTGATGGCGTGGTATGACAACGAGTGGGGCTTCAGTAACCGTATGCTGGACAACACTGTTGAACTGATGAAACATAGTCAGTAATCTTCAGACTCTTTGCAGAGGCGGCTTTTTAGCCGCCTTTTCTTTCCCTTGAATTTGAGGTTATCAGATGACCAGCAACGCCATTACGCAGCACTTAGGATTTGCCCACTTAAAAGACCTACCCTGTTACCTTTTAACCTGTGGTCAGGCCACAGCAGTGATTAGTAGTTATGGTGCTCACCTGCTGTCTTATAAGCCACAAGCAGAAGTCGAAACGATTTACCTATCGCCAGACGCGGCCTGGAAAAATAATACCCCTATCCGTGGTGGAGTGCCTGTATGCTGGCCCTGGTTTGGCCCTGTAGCAGCGGAGTTTAACCCTGCAGCACAAAAGTTGCCGAATCATGGTGTAGTCCGAACTGAACTCTGGCAAGTAGTGAAACAGTCAGTCACAGATACCGCCGTCAGCATTGAATTGCGTATAGAAAGCAAAACGTTGCCTTATTCCAACGCACCTTCTTATGTCAGTTTGACCCTGCAGTTAACTGAAGCGGCTTTAACCCTGACGCTAAAGTCGGATCAAGGTTTACAGCAAGCTGCATTACATAGCTATTTTAACGTGGACTCTGTGCATCAGGTTTCTGTTAGCTCCTTGTCTGGTGATTACCTGGATAAAGTAAAAGCAGGCGAGCGTTTCGTGCAGCAACAGCCTGAACTAAAGTTCACCGCAGAAGTAGACAGGGTTTATCTGGATACAGCTGATGAGCTGACCTTAAGACAAGAAGAAAATGCTGTACTGATCACCCAGCAAGGACATGACGCCAGTGTGTTGTGGAATCCTTGGACAGAAAAAGCGGCAGCATTAAAAGATTTACCTGATTTGGGTTATCTGGATTTTGTTTGTGTTGAAACCGCTCGTCTGAGCCTGACCAATACAGCCCCATTGCAGCTAGTACAACAAATCCGCTATTTGGGTTAGTCAGGCCAGCTGGAGTAAAAAGGCAGTAACAACACCTTTTCCCCTTCGGTGGCATGATGCAGTTTAAGCTGCAATTGCCACTTCATTCTGGGCTGACTGCATGCTCCTAGTACCATTTCGGTGCTATACAGCGCAGGCTTTTCAGCCACAGCTTTAAACAACAGCGGTATAGTGCCCATACTCATAGACAGCCCTGTGACTTCTGCCTGTTTGATTTGCCAGCCGTCCGACAATTCGATAGTCCAGTTTAAAATTTCTTCAACCGGCGCATCAGCCGGGCTTAAACTAACGCTGACTTGTTTATCTTTGTGCAGTTGCAACACATCTTGCTGCTGTAACGGTTTTTCCTCTGAGCAACTGACCAGACAAAGCAAATAAAAAGCCAGAACAAGCAATCTCATCTGATAATTTTCCGTAGATAAAGAATGGCAAGTGTACCGTCTCACCGCTATCAAACGCAAAACACTGCTGTAATTGGTTATTTTGCGACCAGCAGTATTGTTCTACATCATAAAAGCAGCTGTTTTGCCTATCTTTTTAAAGGCAAAACTCGTATTATTTCGCCCCAAAATGGTTAAGGGTTTAGTTGCTTTGCAAGTCATGGAGGCTGCTACACTGTTAATCAACAATAAGAAGGGTCACCTTAGGGTGAATTTTTAATCACTAGCAATAAACTGCAGCGGAACTCAACATGAGCCAGACCAAATCGTTAAATGTTGACTACAACTATACCGTTGTCCGCCTTTTTGCCGTCACCACAGTTATGTGGGGTATTGTCGGTATGGGGTTGGGTGTATTACTTGCGGCGCAACTGTATTGGCCCGCACTTAATTTCGACACGGCATGGTTTACTTACAGTCGTCTTCGTCCTCTTCACACTAACGCAGTAATCTTCGCATTTGGTACAAGTGCTCTGTTTGCCACATCGTATTATGTGGTGCAGCGTACCTGCCAGGTCAGGCTTTTTGCAGAAAAGCTTGCGATGTTTACTTTTATTGGCTGGCAAGCAGTCATTATCGCCGCAATTATCACCTTGCCTCAGGGTATAGGTAACAGCAGTAAAGAATATGCTGAGCTGGAATGGCCAATTGACATTCTGATTGCTGTGGTCTGGATTTCGTACGCTGTGGTGTTTTTTGGCACTTTAGTCAAACGTAACACCAGTCATATCTATGTAGCGAACTGGTTCTACGGTGGTTTTATTATCACTGTTGCTGCCTTACACATAGTCAACAGCATGGCTGTGCCTGTCTCTTTCACCAAGTCTTACTCAGTGTACGCTGGTGCTGTGGATGCAATGGTGCAGTGGTGGTATGGTCACAACGCTGTAGGTTTCTTATTAACAGCAGGCTTCCTGGGTATGATGTATTATTTCGTACCTAAACAAGCTGGCCGCCCTGTTTACTCCTACCGTTTATCAGTCGTGCACTTCTGGGCTCTGATCGCTTTATACATTTGGGCTGGTTCACACCACTTGCACTACACAGCCCTGCCAGACTGGACTCAGTCCGTTGGTATGGTGATGTCAGTTATCCTGTTTGTACCAAGCTGGGGTGGCATGATCAACGGTATCATGACGTTGTCTGGTGCCTGGCATAAACTGAAAACTGACCCTATCTTACGTTTCCTGATTGTGTCTCTGTCCTTCTACGGCATGTCGACTTTCGAAGGTCCGATGATGGCGATCAAGTCAGTAAACGCCTTATCGCACTACACTGACTGGACAGTAGGTCACGTTCACTCAGGTGCTTTAGGTTGGGTTGCTATGGTGTCTATCGGCGCTATCTACCACCTGATCCCGAATATCTATAACCAGGGCCGGATGTACAGCATTAAGCTGATTAACACCCACTTCTGGTTACACACTATTGGCGTGGTTCTGTACATTGTTGCTATGTGGATCAGCGGCATTATGCAAGGCATGATGTGGCGTGCAGTCAACACTGACGGTACACTGACTTACAGCTTTGTACAAAGCTTAGAAGCCTCTTACCCGTTTTACCTGATGCGTTTTATCGGTGGCTGTTTTGTAGTCACAGGTATGCTGGTCATGGCGTATAACGTTGTGAAAACTATCAGAGCGAAAGATGGTGCTCTGGAACCAGTAGCTGAAGCAGCGTAAGGAGCTTATTGTGTCTAAGAACTATCATGAATTTTTTGAGAAAAGTGCAGGCTGGTTAGCCATAGGCACAGTGCTGGCAATCAGTTTTGGTACACTGGTTGAAATCACTCCTCTGCTGTTTTTAAAAGAAACCACCGAACCTGTGGACGGTTTAAAACCTTACACAGCATTGCAACTGGAAGGCCGTGACATTTATATCCGTGAAGGATGTGTGAACTGCCACAGTCAGATGATCCGCCCTTTCCGCCATGAAGTGGAACGCTACGGTCACTACTCTGTTGCCGGTGAAAGTGTATGGGAACATCCATTCTTATGGGGTTCAAAACGTACTGGTCCTGATTTGGCCCGTGTTGGCGGTCGTTATAGCGATGACTGGCACATTGCCCATTTGAGAAACCCACGTGACGTAGTGCCTCAGTCGAATATGCCAGGCTTTCCATGGTTGGAGACAAATACGCTGGATGGCGAGTTAACTCCGAAGAAGATGGAAATCTTTAACAAGTTAACCAAAGGCAAAATGGCGCCGAACGATGAAGACGGCCTGATGTATTCAGCCGAAGAAATAGCGGCAGCCACTGAGTCTGTCAAAGGAAAAACAGAGATGCAGGCGTTAATTGCATACCTGCAATCCCTTGGCACAGCGCTGAAGTAACTATGATGGATATTGCAACCCTACACAGTATTTTCACCGTGCTAGTGTTTGTAGGTTTTATTGGTCTTGTGGTCTGGCTTTTTGTGTTAAAACGCAAGCCAGATTTCGAGGAACAGGCAAATTTGCCTTTTGCAGACGACCAAAAACCAAAACAACAACAGAAACAGGAGTCGGATCATGAGTAGCTTTTGGAGCTATTGGATCGCCATTTTATCCATTGGATGTATCGTATTCTGCACCGTCATTTTGACCTGGAACTTAAAAAACCATGTTGGCGTGAAAGAAGGTGAAGCGACTGGTCACGAGTTTGATGGCATTGAAGAAATTAACAACCCGCTGCCCAAATGGTGGACTTATATGTTTTACGCCACCATCGTCTGGTCGGTGTATTACTTTGCCGCCTACCCTGGCTTAGGTAACTACAAAGGCTTTTTAAACTGGACCAGTTCAAACCAGGGTATTAAAAACCTGGCTGAATCCAAAGCGGCTGTAGAACAAAACAAACTGGATGGCAAAAACGTGCAGTTGGACCGCGAATATGATGCAGCCAACGAAACTTATGCCAAAGAGTTTGCTAAGTACACCAGCCGTGACATTCTGGATCTGGCTTACGACACCAACGCACTGAAAGTAGGTCAACGTTTGTTCCTGCAAAACTGTGCTCAGTGTCATGGTTCAGACGCCCGTGGTCAGCGTGGTTTCCCTAACCTGACAGACGATGACTGGTTATATGGTGGTACGCCGGACAAGATCAAAGAAACTCTGCTGTATGGTCGTAAAGCGGCCATGCCAGCCTGGGGTGAAGCTTTGGGTGAACAAGGCGTAAAAGAAATGACAGCTTATGTATTAAGTCTGTCAGGCCGTAAGGTGAATGATAAAGATGCGGCAGCCGGCAAAATGAAGTTTGGCATGTGTGCAGCTTGTCACGGTGCAGATGGTAAAGGCAGCTTAGCCCATAACCTGCCGTTTGGCGCACCTAACCTGACGGACAACACCTGGTTATATGGTGGTTCGCACGGTGCAGTAGAAGAAACGCTGAATAAAGGCCGTAATGGTCAGATGCCAGCGTTCAAAGAGATTTTAGGTGAAGACAAAATCCATATTATCTCTGCTTACGTTTACCGTTTATCACGTCCTGAAGAAAGTTCTAAGTAATCTTTGATGTGAGTGCATTACAATAAGCCCCGCTTTGTGGGGCTTATTGCTATCTGAGAGAGGAATACCTGATGTTGCATGATACAAAACCCTGGTACAAACAGCTGTGGCCCTGGTTGTTGATCGCCTTCCCCATCGTCTCCTTTATCAAAGGTGGCCATACCATTTACATCATGCAGCAAAACAATCCGGACCTGGTGATTGATGATTACTACAAAGAGGGCCGGGCTATTAATATGAATTTAGCCAAGTACCGCGAAGCTGAATTACGTAATTTACATGCCAGCACTTTGATTGCAGCCAATCAGGTGATAGTAAGGTTTGAACAGAATAAAACCTTAGGTCAGCACCTGTCGCTGGAGTTTTTCCATAACACTATCGCAGCCAATGATTTTGTCGTTACCGCAGAGCGTAGCGGCGAAAATCTGTATGTCGCCACTTTACCTAAGACGCTGGAAGGTAAATGGAATCTGGTGGTATCAGATGAACACAAAGACTGGAAATTACGGGCGAGCGCTATGCTGCCACAACAAGGTGAATTTAAACTGGGATATTAACAGTGTCGTATACAGGCTGTTTTCACTGCAATGAAGCCATACCGGCTGGTTCAGACTTTACCCTTAGCATAGAGCAACAACCACGGCAATTTTGTTGCCCTGGTTGCTTAGCTGTAGCTGAAACCATTATCGACCAGGGTCTTGGCGATTATTATAAATTTCGTACTGCCCCAGCCAGCAAAGCCCAGCTTGTGCCAGATCAATTACAACTGGTTAATTATGACAGCGCCGAAGTACTCTCTGACCTGACTCAACATAAAGCAGACCAAACCCAGATTGAGTTGTCCATAGCGGGCATCAGTTGTGCCGCTTGTGCCTGGCTGATTGAAAAACAACTACAAAAAAATCCGGCTATTAAAAGCGTCAGCGTCAACTCCAGCACAGCACGTTGTGTGGTCAATTGGGATGTGAAACAACTTAAGCTCAGTGATTTACTCAATAGTATCAACAAGCTTGGTTATCAGGCTTCGCCTTTTATGGCCGATCAGGAAGAAGCCGTTCAGCAAGCCGAATTGCGTCGCTTTTTAAAACGTCTCGCCGTATCCGGCATTATGAGTATGCAGGTGATGATGCTGGCCTTTGGCCTGTATTTTGGCGAGTACACTGGTATAGATCCCGAATTCGAAGGCTATTTACGTTGGATTAGTTTACTGCTGACCTCCCCAGTGGTGTTTTACAGCGCTAAACCTTTTACTTTAAGCGCCTGGCGGGCTATCAAAGGCCGCGAACTAAATATGGATGTGCCTGTGACGCTGGCGGTATTTTATACCTTTATAGCGTCCGCATATGCCACTGTATTCGATACAGGCGAAGTGTATTTTGAATCCGTCTGTATGTTTGTATTTTTACTGCAGCTGGGTAAGTTTTTTGAATTCCGCGCCAGAGCACAAGCCCGGGCTGCCACCGGAAATTTATTAAAAATCATGCCGGTATCCGCCAGGCTGGTGGAAGGTGATGAACTGGTTCCTACCTCGGCCCGTCGTTTAGAAGCAGGCCAAATCATTCTGGTTCAGGCTGGTGAAACTATAGCTGCTGATGGCGTAGTGTTGTCGGGGCAAAGTTCGGTGGACGAATCGATGTTAACCGGCGAATACAAGGCGGTGAACAAAGCTGCCGGCGATACCGTAATGGCTGGCAGCATTAACCATGATGGCGTACTGAAAGTGACAGTGCATCAGGCGCTTGCCCACTCACGTTTAGGCCAAATCATCGAACTGCAGCAACAAACTCTGAACCAGAAACCGCAGATTGTAGAAAAAACCACTAAACTGGCACGCTTCTTTATCCAGCGCTTGTTGATTATCGCTTTTGCTACTTTTTTACTCTGGTATTTCTGGCTGGATCAAGACCGAGCTTTTTGGGTGACTTTATCTGTCTTAGTAGCCACCTGCCCTTGCGCTTTAACCTTGGCTACACCTACTGCCATTACCTGTGCTTTAGCCCGTTTGAACCGCAAAGGTATTTTGATCAAGAATCAGCAAGTGCTGGAAATATTGCCACAACTCAATTCCATTTTTCTGGACAAAACCGGTAGTCTGACGCAGGGCCGTTTTAGTATTCAGCACACTCAGTTGCATGGCACAGCGTATAGCGAAGCTACTCTGTTAGCGCTTATTGCCCGCATTGAAACTTATTCTGAGCATCCTATAGCCAAAGCCTTTTCGGGTTATCTGACCACTGACTTCAAACACCAGCTCAAAGTTGAACAGGTGCAGGTGCATGTAGGTTCTGGCTTATCAGCACGCTGGGTACTACATGATGGAACAAGCGCTGATGTAAAAGTCGGCAGCGCTGCATTTTGTGGCGTACAAGCTGAAACTGATGCCGCCGTCTGTTGCAGTATCAATAATCAACTGGTGTTCTCCGTCAAACTGTCAGACGCTTTACGTCCTGAAGTTCCAGCTCTTGTTAAAGCGTTAAAACAACGCGGCTTGGGTGTGTCGATGCTAACAGGCGATTCTTCTGCTCAAGTGGAAGAAGTACAGCAGCAATTGCAGTTTGATCAGGTCTTTAAAGGTTGTAGTCCAGAGCAAAAAGTTGAACATATTCGCCAGGCCGTGGCAAAAGGCGATAAGGTACTGATGTTAGGTGATGGCATTAATGACAGTCCTTGTTTTCATGCCGCCCATGTGTCTGTCGCACTGGATTCAGGCACTGATTTATCCAAAAACCAGGCCGATGTGGTATTACTGCATAATGATTTGAATTTAGTACAAGAACTGATTGAAGGTGCTTTACTGGCGCAACGTATCGTAAAACAAAATCTGTGGTGGGCAGTAGGTTATAATCTGGTGATTATTCCACTCGCCGTGATGGGGTTTGTGTCGCCTTATATTGCAGTCATCGGAATGTCGTTCAGTTCTATTTTAGTGGTGTCTAATTCCCTGAGGTTACTTAAAGCATGAGTATTATTTATGTGCTGATCCCCATCGCCATACTTTTTGTCTGTATTGGGCTGGGCATCTTTTTCTGGGCAGTGCGCAGCCGCCAGTTTGATGATTTAAACAAGGAAGGCATGAGCATCTTGTTTGAAGAAAACAACAAAGCCGTAAAACCTGAAGCGGATCCGGATAAACAACCTCCACAATGAGTCCAGAACTTACGCTTAACCTACTTGCTGCCCTGAGCATAGGTTTTTTAGGCAGTAGTCACTGCCTGGTGATGTGCGGCGGTATAGCCAGTGCGTTGCAACTTTCTATGCCTCAATTAAATCTGTTACAGCAACTCAGACTTCAGCTGATGCTCAGCCTGGGTCGTTTAACAACCTATAGCCTGTTGGGAGCATTGACCGGGGCTTTTGGTGCAGCAGTGCTGGTAAAACTTGGCATCAGTTTATTCTGGCTGAAGTTACTGGCGGGTTTGATGCTGTTACTGATGGCCTTTTACGTCGCTCGTTTGTGGTTTGCGTTAACCTTTCTTGAAAAACAGGGATCGGCTTTATGGCGCAGAATACAACCATTCTCCAAAGCGTTGTTGCCTCTGGATAGCAGCCCAAAAGCCTTAGCTTATGGTCTATGTTGGGGGTTTTTACCTTGTGGTCTGGTGTACAGCAGTTTAGGCTGGAGTCTGGCCAGCGGCAGTGCCTTGCAAGGTGCACTACTGATGTGTGCTTTTGGCCTTGGTACCTTACCTGCTATGCTGGCGGTCGGCAGTTTTGCCCGTAGCCTGAGTCGATTTAAAAATAAACATTGGGTCAGAGCCAGTGCGGCTCTATTACTGGCCTTGTATGCACTTTACACTATAGCTATTGCATTAGCGCCGCGACTTTTCTAAGCTGGGGAAGTCGTCAAAAAGGAATACCTTATGTCCGGTTCAAATTTAAGTTGCCAACATTGCGGTTTTAGTCAGCTTTGCCTGCCTTTTACATTAAATAATGCCGAACTGGACACGTTGGACGATATTATCGAACGCAAAAAACCTCTGCACAAAGGCGACTTTTTGATAGAAGCTGGTACAGCCCTGCACTCTTTGTATGCGGTGCGTAGCGGTTCTTTTAAAACTTTCACCTTAACTGAATCCGGTGAAGAACAAATTACCGGCTTTCATTTACCTGGTGACGTGATAGGTTTTGACGCCATAGGTGAGCAACAACACCCAAGTTTTGCTCAGGCACTGGAAACCGCTATGGTTTGTGAAATTCCCTACAATCAGATGGATCAGCTGATGGGAGAACTGCCAAAACTGCGTCAGCAGATGATGCGCCTGATGAGTCAGGATATCAGCGGCGATCAACAAATGTTGTTGTTATTGAACCGTAAAAACGCTGAAGCAAAGCTGGCAGCCTTTTTAACTAATCTGGCACAACGTTTCGCAAATCGTGGTTTTTCCAAAAAAGAATTCCGTTTAAGTATGACCAGGGGTGAAATAGGTAACTATTTAGGCCTGACGGTTGAAACTATTAGCCGTTTATTAGGTCGATTCCATAAGGACGACTTAATACACGTGGATGGCAAGCTGATTTGTATCAGCGATCCGGATGCGTTAAGTAAACTGGCTGGTGGTTCCGCTATAGCTCGCTGACAGATCAACAGACCCACAGTAACAAGGGTTTTGTTGATCCAGCACAAGGACTTATCAGCCTACCTTCGCTACCTTGGCTACACTTACAGGGTAAGCCTTAGCTTAGCAGGAGCATGATATGACCTTATATCCTAAAGTACTGGTAGTACTAGACCCTTCAGTGGCTGAACAAAAAGCCCTGACCCGGGCTGTTGAACTGGCCAAACTGCAAAACTGTCAACTGACGGCTTTTTTGTCTATTTACGACTTTTCTTACGAGATGACCACCATGTTATCCGGCGAAGAGCGTGAGTCTATGCGCCAGGCTGTGATTAACGACCGTGAACTCTGGATCAGCGAACTGATTGCAGACTACAGGGAGCAAGGTCTGAACATTGATATTCAGGTGGTTTGGCATAACAGGCCTTTTGAAGCCATAGTGCAGGCTGTGCTGGAAAAAGAATACAGTCTGGTGATCAAAGGCACACACGATCACGATGTGCTCAAATCCATGATATTCACCCCAACCGACTGGCATATTTTGCGCAAATGCCCTTGCCCTGTATTACTGGTCAAAGATCATGAATGGCCTGAACATGGCAATATAGTAGCTGCGGTCAATGCTGGCAGTGAGCAAACACATCACAGTTCGCTGAACCAGCGTATTATTCAGCAATCCAAACAATTGGCAGCGCTGCTGAATGGCAAAGTGCAGCTGGTTAATGCCTTCCCGGGTACGCCTGTGAATATTGCCATTGAAATTCCTGAATTTAATCCGCAGGAATACAACCAGACGATGAAAACTCACCATCTGGAGGCCGTGCAAAAGCTGGCGTTGGAATTTGAACTACCTTCGGCTCAGACTCATGTACTCGAAGGCATGCCAGAAGATGTGATCCCCAAATTAGCCCAACAACTGGACGCCGAAATGGTGGTGATAGGCACTATAGGGCGCACTGGTTTATCAGCCGCTATTATCGGCAATACAGCAGAGCATGTGATAGACAGACTTGACTGTGATGTTTTGGCGGTAAAACCTGCAGGTTTTGTTTGCCCACTGGCAAAACATTAAATTCCCACCAGCTCCATAGCTATACGCAAGTAATTGGAGTTGCAGGGAGGAGACAAGTGCATGAGACCCCAGGAGCATAGTAGTCCTATGTGTCTATGGAATGAGGCGGATGCTCGCCAGAGAGCAAAGCTGACCTATCGAATAGGTGACTGGGGCGAGAGCGCGCAGTCAACAAAGCTGCAGCTTCAAGTGCGACGGGTATATAAAGGTGGCGCGTAGTTGGTTATACTACGCGCCATTTTTCCGTAGGGTCGTTGTTTTATGTCACATGCAGCAGAAGCCAAAGCACAATATAACCTGAACAAATTACACAAACGCCTGCGCCGTGGCGTAGGTCAGGCTATTGCCGACTTTAATATGATTGAAGAAGGCGACAAGGTGATGGTGTGTTTGTCCGGCGGCAAAGACAGTTATACCCTGCTGGATATTCTGCTGAATTTACAACAATCTGCCCCTATTCAGTTTTCCATAGTGGCGGTGAATCTTGACCAGAAACAACCGGGCTTTCCAGCCGATGTTCTGCCTGGCTATTTAACTCGTATTGGTGTGGATTTTCAGATAGTGACTGAAGACACCTACTCTATTGTTAAAGACAAAATTCCTGAAGGCAAAACCACCTGCTCTTTATGCTCACGCCTGCGCCGGGGCATTTTATACCGCACAGCCAAAGAGTTGGGCGCCACAAAAATTGCATTGGGCCATCACCGCGACGACATGATTGAAACCATGTTTTTAAACATGTTCTACGGCGGCAAGATGAAATCTATGCCGGCTAAGCTGATCAGCGACAATGGCGAACATATAGTGATCCGCCCTCTGGCTTATTGTCGTGAAAAAGACATTGAAAAGTATTCGGTTGCCCGTGAGTTCCCGATCATTCCTTGTAACTTATGTGGCTCGCAGGATGGTTTGCAGCGTCAGGTGGTGAAAGAAATGCTGCAGGACTGGGATAAACGTTTCCCTGGCCGTATCGAAACCATGTTCCAGGCCATGCAGAATATTGTGCCCTCTCACATGATTGACAGAAATTTATTTGATTTTGCCGGCATCAGTAAAGATAGCCCTTTAGCTATTGAAGGCGATATGGCCTTTGATAAACCTGATGTACCAAAAGTGCCAGTTGGCTTATTGCAGGATGAAGACGAACCTGCAGCTGACAAAGTACAATTTGTTGAACTACTGTAGGGGATGGGTTTATCCCATCCCGCGCGCCATCATTAGCGCTTATTAAATTCTTGAAAGAGCAGCATCAGCTGCTCTTTTTCATTTTCGAATCCTGTTTGCTGCAGCAGTTCCATCACCACTTCTGCTGTGCACAAGGCCCCGTCCCTTTGATTACGGCGTAGTGCATACACAGATGGCGTATCAGGTTTGAGCGCAAGGCGGTAACAAGACCGCAAATAAGGGCTTTGTCTGAGCATTTTAGCCGCTTCCTGCCAGGTTGCATCCAACAAAACCCAGTGCTTGATAGATCCATTCTGACGAGTAGGCAGCTCTGTAAAAGCAGCGGGATTTTGAGCTTGATACTGGCCCTGCTGCAGCAGATAACAGGCTTGAGCTGTATCCGCTTGCAAGGGATACACTAAACCCAGTTGCTGCTTCTCAGATAAAACTAACAACCTTTGATCAGCGGCTTTGCGCTGCCATTCAATCACCTCAACCCTGATCTTTAGTGAAGCGGAGAGCGCCTGCACCACTAAAGCGCCGGTGTTGGTGCTTTTCTGTAACTCCCTGCTGTGGGTCAGCAGATAAAGCACCAACTCCGTCATCGAATTAAGGCTGCAGTAATAAAGGTGTAGCGTGATCCGGCACTTTAGAAAACTGTACTGTTGCAGTATCAGCTAATGTCGCCGGTAAAAAGAGTCGACAACGGTTTTGCTCACACAACAGCTGCTGACTCAAAGCTGCATCAGAGCTTTGCGCCACCACTTCTGAGGCAAAATGCACAGTTAGACCTGAGACATCAGGTAACCAGTATTTGCCCCAACCTGCCAATGAATCCAAAAGCTCATCAAACTGGCCCTGTAATTTACGCAGCTGAGCCACAGTCGCTTGTTGCGGCACAGGCATCTTACTGCGCAGCTTAAAGTTTAAATCACAAGCTGCAGCCCCTTCAGGCTGCTTTAAAACGATCAGCGCTTTTTGTACATTCAGCATCTCGTCAAAAGGCAGCATCAGTTCACCGTTGCCAGCAATAGTTAAAGGAGCTTCAGAAATATCTGTAGTGATTAATGCTTTATCCACAGTACAGACTTCAGTGGTGCCGGCTTTTTGCAGTATAAAAGCCAGCGTAATATCGCTGAACTCGACCTTTTCACTCTTTTTCATCCGGGAGTAAAAGCCATCGTAATTAAATACGGTATCAGCCACAGCTGAACCACTAAAAGCAACCAGCAGGCTGGCCAGAACATAAGGTTTCATCATTAGCTGTCTATATGTTTAGTATTGGCTTTAAGCATGGTGTGGATTTCTTTGACATAGTCCAGTCCACGCTCTGAATACCGGCTCAACCCTGTCACCAGATGATGCCCGGCTACTTCGCCTTCAGCGCGGCGTTTTGCTCTGAGTTGACGTAAATCTTCATACACATAAAAAGTGTTGAGGTTATAAAAGTAACTATTAATAGCAGCAGCCACATGAGGAAATACTGCGACTTCATGGTATTTTCCTGCGCTGCGTTTTTGTGGCACTACACCACAACCGGCTTTAAAGCACCACTGGCCAAAGAAATTATAAGCTTCTAGAGCGAAACGACTGCTACCCCAGCCTGATTCTTTCGCTGCCTGGATCAAGACTAAATCAGCAGGTATGGCATCGACACGGCTTAACAGCAAACGAAAGCCTTCAGCATCAACGTCCGGGTAATCTAATTTGAACTCGTCGTACAAACTATAAATAAAGGCATACTCTTCCACTGTCAGTTCTTGTTGTTGCAGCTTCTGCTGGACTTCAATGATTTGCTGGCGAATATGCAATAACCTGGCGTTTTCGCGTTCAATAAAAGGCAATAAGTAGTCAAAAAATGCCTTTTTCTTCTCTACCACATCTTTGTATTGTTCAAAGTCAGGGACAGGCAACAACTCTGGCATAGCGACAGGATAAGCCAGTCGTTTTAACAACTTACGTTGATCAGCTGCATCCAGTGCTTCCAGCTTTGACGGCATTTGCCAATCAGCTAATGAAGCAATGTCTTCCACAGGAGCAGGCTTTAGCCATGGGTAAGCTACGGCATAAAGCACGACCACCCATAACACCAACCAAAAGCTCTGTTCTGTTTTTTTCATGCGATACCCTGATTTCGCCTTTTATCCGATCCCACCACTGCTATTGATATCAGCGAGACCACAATGGCGCGTATTCTAACCAGATCTGGTGGTAGTTTCGACCACAAAATGGCCGAAATGATGAGGCAGCATCACCACCCATTACATAAGGCCATGTTTTTAAATGGAAAATTAAATGGCAAGAAAACTGCATACTCTGCTATAACAATGAAAAAAGGAGAATAACATGCGTCAACTTAGTTTAATTTCTGCCCTGGTGATGGCTTTATCTGCAACAACTGCAATGGCGGACGACGTCAAAGTGCTGGAAAAGACCATTGATGCTAAAAGTTTCAGCAAACTGGTGCTGGACGTTCCGGTTGGTGAAATTAATGTCAAAGTATCTAAAGGCTCTGAAATCAGCTTAGTGGTTGAGCTTGAACCAGACGAAGACTGGCTTGGCCGCAGTAGTGATTTATCCGATGCACAAATCAGCATACGTGACGATGGTTCTACCTTAAAACTGAAAGTCGATTTGGAAGATGACGATGACGTAGAACAAAACTGGACTGTGACTATGCCAGCCGATATGGCGGTGTCGTTAAACTTAGGTGTAGGCTCAGTTGAAATTGACGATCTGACTTCGGATATCAATGTCGATTTAGGCGTGGGTGAAGTAGATATTGACGTTGATACCAGCTTGTTCGATTCCATTAAACTGGACGCTGGTGTAGGTGACACCTCGATAAAAGGTGGCAAAGGACGCTATGAACGTGATCAGGTGTTGGTCACCAGTTCAAGCCAGCTGCATGGCGAAGGTAAAAAAGAACTGGAAGCCAATGTAGGTGTGGGTGATATTGAAGTGCGCGATAACCAGTAACTATCACTAAAACAACCTTGAAGGCGCTTTATCTACCCTAAGTAATTGGAGTTGCAGCAAGGCGGCAAGTGACAGAGACCCCAGGAGCATAGTTGTTCCTATGTGACTGGGGCGAGGAACGCTGCCAACACAGCTGCGGCTTCAAGTAAGACGGGTATGGATCCAGTTTGGTGTAAAGCGCCAGTATGTTGCTAACGCCTGCTTTAAATCAAAAAAGCTGGTTAGCGGCAAGGAATCACCACTGATACAACTGTACGTAAAACGGTGGCAGTTATTCCTTAGTAAATCGTAATCCTGATAGCTGTAAATCTTTTCTATAGCTCTGTTTGCCGCAATCTCTGAACCTATGATGTCACCTGCTGGTGTAGCGGCAAAAATTAATTCAGCACCGGATCGGTCTGCCAGAAAACGATTAAAGGATAAAGAACGTACCAGGCCAGAGCCTGCCAGCTCAACTATTTGTCCGTCGCCTATATAAATACCAGTGTGCTCAAAAAACTGAAAAATCTCGCAGCCCACCACGGCGCCCACAGGGATAGTACGCAGACTTGTCATAAAGCTCCTGATTTTCCCGCTTTTTTTTGCAATCATACTTGCAAAAGACGTCTAGGCGTGTAAAAAGGTGTAAGCAAAGATTTTACTAATTAACCCTAAGTAATTGGAGTTGCAGCGCGGCGACAAGTGATTGAGACCCTAGGAGCATAGTTTTGTCCTATGTGACTAGGGCGAAGAGCGCAGTCAACAAAGCTGCGGCTTCAAGTACAACGGGGAACAATAGACGGAGACATAAGGGTAGCGGTATGAAACCAATTGAGCGCTCGACAAAATTAGATGGGGTTTGTTATGACATTCGGGGCCCGGTGGCTCGTGAAGCCAAGCGGATGGAAGAAGAAGGTCAGCGTATTTTAAAGCTCAATATTGGTAATCCCGCGCCTTTTGGTTTTGAAGCGCCGGATGAAATTTTAAAACACGTGATCCATAACCTGCCTACAGCACAAGGCTACAGCGACTCACAGGGCATCTATCCTGCGCGGGTTGCAGTGGCACAGTATTACCAGCAACGTGGCATTTTAGGTGCAGATGCGGATGACGTGTATATTGGCAATGGCGTATCTGAACTTATTCTGATGTCGTTGCAGGCGCTTTTAAATAACGGCGATGAGGTGTTGATCCCCTCCCCTGATTACCCGCTCTGGACTGCTGCGGTGAATCTGGCCGGCGGTAACGCTGTGCATTACCGCTGTGATGAACAATCAGACTGGTTTCCTGATTTAGCCGATATTCGCGCCAAAATCACTAAAAAAACTAAAGCTCTGGTGCTGATTAACCCAAATAACCCGACGGGCGCTGTCTACTCCAAAGCCTTTTTATTAGATCTGTTAGCCATTGCCCGCGAGCATAAGCTGGTGGTGTTAAGTGACGAGATTTACGACAAAATTTTGTATGACGGCGCAGAACATGTCACTACAGCTTCGTTAACCGACGACTTATTTATGCTGACCTTTGGTGGTTTATCGAAAAACTACCGTATTGCAGGTTTTCGCGTCGGCTGGATTTTATTGTCCGGCGCTAAACATCTGGCAAAAAACTATGTCGAAGGTTTGAATATTCTGGCCTCGATGCGACTCTGTGCTAACGTGCCTTGTCAGCATGCAGTGCAAACCGCTTTAGGCGGCTATCAGAGCATTAACGAGCTGATAGTGCCTGGTGGTCGTTTATATGATCAGATGGATTTAGCGCATAAACTGGTCACCAGCATTGACGGCATCAGCTGTGTACGTCCTAAAGGCGCTATGTACTTATTCCCTAAACTGGACCGTAAAAAATTCAAAATCAAAGACGATGAGCTATTGGTGCTGGATTTCTTGCGTCAACATAAAGTGCTGCTGGTGCATGGCCGGGCTTTTAACTGGCCTGAGCCGGACCATTTCCGTATCGTGTTTTTACCCCATAAAGAACAGCTGGAAATGGCCATTGGTCGCTTAGCGCAGTTTTTACCAGGGTATCAACAATAATGGATACTGATCACAACAGTGGAAGCGTAAAGGCTGAGCAAGAAAACGCATCTCAACAGCCAAGCCATTTTTTCGCTCATCTGTTTCGGATGAAGTTGATTAACAGATGGCCGCTGATGCGTAACGTCAATACCGAAAATGTTGCTGAGCACAGCCATCAGGTTGCTGTGGTGGCTCATATGTTGGCGCTTATTCGTCGTGAAATCTTTGCAGGTGAAGTGCAACCCGAACGCGTGGCAACACTGGCGTTATTTCACGACGCCAGTGAAGTACTGACCGGGGATTTACCTACACCTGTGAAGTACTTTAACGCGCAAATTGCGCAGGAATACAAGAAGATAGAACGTATTGCTGAGCAAAAGCTGCTGTCGATGTTGCCGGAAAAACTACAGCCTTTTTATCAGTCGTTGCTGCTGTCCGAGCAGTATTCGCCGGATGAAAAATTGCTGGTGAAGGCTGCAGATACAGTCTGTGCTTATGTCAAAACTCTGGAGGAACTCTCCGCAGGCAATCATGAGTTTGTGCTGGCGAAAAAACGTCTGGAAGCGGTATTGGAAGGCTACGCTCTGCCGGAAGTGAACTACTTCCTGCAGATTTTTATCCCTAGTTTTTCACTGTCTTTGGATGAAATCAGCTTGCAGGATGGCCAGCTATAATCCCCAATCTGATACAGATCGAAAACAGAAGGGCGCGATGTATTAGCGCCCTTTTCAATTCGCGTTAATGCTGATCCCGACACACTTCCTGATTAAACTCAAACTCTATGGTGGTATGCTCCAGCTGATAAGGCTGCAGTAATTGCCGTATTTGCTCTTTATGGGCTTTTAATTGCTCTACAGCTGTCTCCGTCTTCAACACCAAATGCGCTGTTAACACATGCTTTTCGCCGTCCAACGACCATAAATGCAGGTGATGTACATCCTGCACAAAACTAAGGTCTTGTAACTGGTGTTCTATTTTAGCGGCAAGTTTTGGATCGGGACTGACCTGTAAAAACAGCGCCAGAGTACGGCGCAAATTACGCCAGACATTGATCAGAATAAAGCAGGTAAAACCAATACTTAACAGTGGGTCTAACCAGGCCCAGTCGGTAAAATAAATCAGGACAGAACCCACAAGCACAGCCACCCAACCTAAGACATCTTCCAACAAATGCCAGGTCAGAATTTTTTCATTTTGAGTTTTGCCGCCCCGCAGCTTAAACACCGCGGCACCATTCACCAGCACACCTAAAACAGCAAGTCCCATCATACCTAACGCATGAGGTAATTGTGGTTCCCACAAGCGAGGTATGGCTTCGTATAAAATCCAGCAGGACCCCAGCACTAGAATCACGCTGTTGATCAAAGCACTCAGTAAAGACCAGCGCCTGTAACCATAACTATAACGGGGAGTCGCTTCTTTGCCTGCCACTTTGGCCGCAAACCAGGCAAAAGCTATGGCCAGTGTATCGCCTAAATCGTGCATAGCATCAGCCATAATAGCCACGCTATTGGTTAACCAGCCGCCGATAAATTCGATAATGGTGAAACTAAAGTTCAGCCAAAAGGCTGTGGCTATATTGCCCGATTCAGAACCATGATGATGGTGATGATGGCCAAAAAGCCCATGGGAATGCTCATGTTCATGGTCATGTTCGTGGTCATGTTGATGCTCAGATGCATGGTTATGCTGATGTCCAGACTCATGTGACTCTGCATGATCCTGTTTGCAATTTGCACCATGCTGATGAGTGTTGTGGTCTGGTTCTGATTTTGGAGGATCGTGGGGCATGCTACACCTGAAAAAATGCCGTAATATGAGTACCATATCTGGTTTTGACTGGCTCTGCCAGAGCACAAAGCAGCTTGCTGAAAAGAATTTAACCTATTGCCTTGTTCAGGCAAAAAAAGCTTGAGCCCACTGCAACAAAACACTAGTCTGAAGCTGAAGTTTGGCTGAACGAAGCCGATACAAAAGCATTCACCTGGAAGAACAAAAACAACAGATGCCATTACACCTCATCATTTTTAGCTTCACAGCACTGTTCGCCTTGTCCGCTACTTCAGCCCTGGCAGGAAGTCTGAGTCATCATAAAAGCACAGATTACGCCGCATGGTCTGAAAAAAACCGGGATGGCAGTTGGACCAGGATCACAGAGCAGGCCGTTGCACTTTCTCCTCTTGCTCAATTGGTGCCTGCCGATGTACATCATTTTTGCCCCCGTTATGCCAGCTTACCAGCGCAAGAGCGCAGTAAGTTTTGGGTGGCATTGTTTTCAGCTATGGCCCAACCTGAAAGTAACTTTAAACCTCAGTCTTTTTATCAGGAAAAATTTAAAGATGGTAAAGGCCGCCGCGTCATTAGCCGTGGTTTATTGCAAATCTCTCATGAAAGCGCCAATCAGCCTCGTTACGCCTGTGATGTGAAACAACCCCATGCTTTGCACGACCCGAAAGTGAATTTAAGCTGCGGTGTAAAAATCATGAGCAAATGGGTAAAAACTGATGGCGTCATTAGCCAGCCACGCTGGAGCAAAGATCCTAAAGGTGGCGCCCGTTATTGGTCTACATTACGACCACAACGAGGCCACCTCACTAAAATTGAGCAGTTCACCAGCACCCTGCCTTTTTGTGGTCAGTCCCGTCGCACAGCCTATTCATCTGGGATCCGCGGCTAACTTACTCAGCATCAACAATGATGTGGAATAATAGTCATCAGCGGTCGAAGGACTCTGTCCGGTAAAGCTCAGATCCTTATACACCAAAGAACGCACGGCCTTGATCCCAGCAGATGCTGTGTAAGAGGCTTTTTCTCCTGTAACCACATCCACCCAGGGTAAAATCAGCTCACTGTTTTTCCAAAAGTCAGTAAAAGGTTGTCTGAGATCGTTAGTTAATGCAGAACCCCAGATAAAATACAGAGGGATACGTACAGCGTCATAACTAAAACGGGCTGGCCAGTTGGGTGAAGGCGCAAGCTGTCCTTTGTCGGATAAACGGATCCAGTCTGACGGCAAGCCATAGCTGCCAAACCGGCTTGCAGCTAACAATTTTTGACCATCTGTCACCAACTTGCTCCAGTTCTGCTCTGGTTCCACCATAGCAAAAGAGATAAATGCCGGGATCACCCAATACGACAAATTAATATCAATACTTTCTTTGTCGGAAAACCCCTTTAACCCTGGCAACAGCACAGTGAAACCGCCGAAGTCTTTCACAAGGAGCTTCTGAATGTCAGCACGAATAGCAGCAGAGGCGGTTTCGTAATTACGGTTTTTCCAACGTTTCGCCGCCCGCTGCAAGGCCCATGCGATCAAAATATCGCCATCACTGGCATTGTTTGGATCTTTAACAGCGGGCCTGAGTTCTGGGTCATAACGCCATGAAAATAAAAACGCATCTGTTCTGGCCAGATTTTTCCGGGTCCAGCTCCAGATCAAATCAAAGCTGTGTTGGTCGTTATTGGCTTCGGCAAATAACATGCCCCAGCCCTGACCTTCAGAGTGGCTGATTTTATTATTATAGGTGTCGATCACCCGTCCATCTGAACTCACAAACCTGGACTTATAGAGTGTCCAATCACTTTGATCTGCCATCACAGTCTGTATCCACAGAGAACTTATTATCAGCAGCAACCTTGCCAAAACACTCATCATTAGCTCTTGCCTTAGGGTTTTGTATAAATAAGTTCGAATGCCAAACCAGGCTCAGCTTTTTGAGTCTGAACCACTATATCCGGCTTACCTCCTAATGCGACCATCCAGGTGCTGTACAAGCCTTCTAACAAAGCGCTGAATAGCTTCGCCTCATTTTTTACCTGTTGTTTTTCAAACGAAGGAAGCGGAAAAGCGCCATGATAAAACACCAGGCTGAGATCATGAACTTCAATTCTGACCCAACCCCAGTTCAGACCGGCGAATATTGTATTCATGGAGTTTTCCAAATCTTCAATCCGGTCATACAAGGCCACCGGATAAAGATGAGCTAACCGCTCCCCCATATGACGCAGAAAAGCACAAGCGTCCTGCTCTCCCGCTGTCTGGTAAATCTCCTGAATAAACACCTGAAGGAAGCTGCGCCATTGCTCATTGCAGTGCTGGCTTTGGTAGTAGCTGTTGCTGATCTGCAGCTCTTTGGTTAAATCAATCATTGGAACCTCCAATCAGGTACTTCATATATAAACGGAACGACATTTCGTTGTAATCACCAAAACTATCAAAGCCAAGCTGCCCGCCAATTTTAAGATAAGGATCAGGCAGGTATTCGCCACTAGCACCAAAGCTCATGCCAAAACCAGACTGACTGGTTGCGGCATAACCGGCCTGTGGAAAAGCACCCAGCGCATAAAACAGATCAAGTGCAGCCTGAGCGGCTGCGTCTGTTGGGAAGAAACTATTTCCATCTTCGCTATAGCTTTGAAAACCCGGGGCAAACAACAGGCTGAACCTCATCTCTTCCAGTTCAGCGCTATAGTTGATAGGGAAAGCCACGCTGACATAATCCTGCGGGCTAAAATAACCACCATGGCCAAAAGTGAATTTGCTTAAGTTGTTATCAAAGCTGCTGTAGCCAACATGCACACCCAATTGCAGCATCTCTGGTACTGAATCAAAAGGCCTGAAATAGGCTCCGACTTCCATGGACGTTGCATTATTTGACGCTACATTGTCGCCTTCGTACTTGTGTTCAGCCACAGAACCATAAGCACCGGCTTTGCCATTGTCGAAATTCAGCCCCAGCCCGGCACCGGTTTTTGTCACAGCCCCCCAGGTTTCCCCTGTGACATGATCTACAGTGCCTGCGTAAGCCAGCAAGCTATCTTTAACCGGACGTCTCTCAGCTTGCACCACTAGTCTGGTGTTTTTCATAATTTCCGGCTGTAGCTTCACACCACCTACTACATTGGTCTTTTCAAAACCCAAAGGAGTAGTCCCCACATCAGCCGTAATCCATTCGCCTTTATAAGCTAAAGCCAGCGCAACACCTGACTCTCGTTGTGTATCTGGATTACCGGTGCTGACGGCCATTTGATCCAATCTGGCCTGAGACGAGGTGACTAACTGCTCTACACGTGCACGGCTTTGCTGAAAATCAGCCAAAGAATCTGAATTCAGACGAATAGCAGTGTCACCGTAGTTTTCTTGCAAAAACTGCTGAACCAGGCTCTGCTGATCCGCAGTCAGGTTACCTGAAGTGAGTTCCAGCGCTTCAAACAGGTCAGTCTCTGCTGCATTATCAAATAGCACTTTGGCGGCGTTCGCTACATTCTGTAGTCTGGTGATTTCAGATTGTGGCAAATTGCCTTCAGGGTCGTCGCGTGCCGCAAGGTAAATAGCCTGTGCACTGTCGTAAGCCACAGCGGTTTCTTCAATACTGTCCAGTACATCCGTCAGACTATCCAATCGTGAACTCAAACCACTGGCCGCATTAACAATAGAACCCCGACCATACCCATTAATCTCTTCGCCGGTGACAGTGCCTGAATTCAGCGATGTAGGTGTCAGCGCCAGTTCGACTCTGTCCGTGCCAAAGACCGCTGTGGATATCACTACCGGAGTTTCAACCGTATCTAAACCTGAGCTGCCATCTGCCCCATTACGAACTTTGAGAACAACATCTGTATCCACACGGGTCAGGGTTTTCTGCTCTAAATCAGCCAGCATGCCATCAATCTGATCAAACAAAGTGGCCGATTGTGCTGTTGTCTCCGTATAACCAGGTACCTCAGACACTACCTCACCAGGTAGCCAGGAGGGTCTGACACTGGAAAGCTGCTGTTTTTTTGCTTTTCGCTTATCTTTAAATGGATTGTTGTCTGGCTCCACTGTGTCTCTGAACGGATTAGCTGACAAACCTGAAGCCGAACCACCGCCCCAGACCGGAGTATGCTGATACGCCAGTTTCCTTGCTCTTAACAATAAAGCGGCTGCTTCTTCGTGATCACCTTTTGCCTGAGACACTTTGGCCGCCATCACCAGTAGTTCAGGTTCAACACTGTTGTCCCAATCCACCCGGTTTAACAATGCTGCGGCGCGGTCAGGCTCTTTTAATTGCAAAGCTGTATCAACAGCACCTGATAAGGCAGCCTGGCTTGCAGGGTTTAATTTCAGTACGTAATTGTAAATTTGATCCGCTTCGCTGGTTTTATCACCGCTTTGATACAAACGCCCCATCGCCAGCAATAAAGTTTCATCGTCCGGCGATTCACGCAAATGAGCAGCAAGCACATCATAAGCTAAAGCCATTTGGCCTGCTTCACGTAACTGATCGGCCTCGCGCACCGCCAGCCCTTGTTGCAAACTGGCCAGCGAATTTCTGTCGTCCATAGTTAAATCAGAGCGCAACATCAGCTCAGACAGCAATAATCTGGCGTCTTTAGAACGGCCGCTTTGATTAAGCACAGCCACATGAGCCAGATAATCCCCTGACTTCTCATCCAGTCCTTGCATCAAATCAAGTTCGACCAGCTGATAAGCCAGATCAAGCTGGCCAGCAGTTGCCAGCTCAGAGGCTAACTCCCCTGCGGCTTTAGAGCCTATTCTGCTGCTTTGATATAACTGCAGCATCAGCTGACGTGCGCCAGCATGATCGCCTGCTGTTGCTCTTTGCAGCACAGCAGAGAATTTACCTCGTAGTGCCGACTGCGCTGCCAGACTTTGCATTGGGGCTGTACGCTGTTCTGGCCTTATGCTAGCCATAATTCGTTCAACATCAGGCCAGCGTTTTTGTTCGGCCGCAAACATGGCGGCGGCATAACGGGATTCGACCGGCTGACTGGCGCTTAACAAAGGCTCAATAATGGCTCGGGCACGGGCCGGATCGCTCTGCTTGTTCAGCAAACGGGCTAAATCCAACCTGACCCAGGGGTCGTTTGGTGCGAGTTTCATCGCTCTGCGCAGGCTTATTTCCGCCAATAAATCAGTGCTCTTTGCTGCATCTGCTCTTAGTTTTTGTACTTCAGCTAAAGAGACATAAGCGACTTTATGTTGCTCTGACTCCGACAGCTGACTGGATAAACGCTGCGCATCATCCCAACGCCCCATGCTCTGCAATACAGCAATAAGCCCAAGCTTTGCTTCAGTATCAGCAGGATTTTTCTGTACCACAGCATTAAAACTCTGAGCAGCCAGATCAAGCAGTCCGAGCTTGTGTTGCAGCTGACCAGAAAGAACTTTGGCTTCATTCACTCTGGACTCATTGCTTTTAGTAACAGCGACTCTGGTCAAAGGATCAACCAACTCCAGCGCCTGCTCATTCTGTTGTGCCTGCATTAATTCGCGGGCTTTGGCTATGGTCGAATAGAAGTCCGCCGCCTGATAGGCATCCCGCCAGGATGAAGCTTTTTTTGGCGACATCGCCATTGCTCTGCCTAGCTGCTCTTTTGCAGCGCTAAAATTTTGCTGCTTTAAATCAATCAAACCCAAACCTGCCAGCGCATCTGCATCCGCGGCGTTCTCTATCAGGGCTTTTTGGAACTGGCGCTTTGCCTCTGCCAGTTTGTTTGCATTAAGCGCCTGATAACCAAGGGTTCTGCTGTTAAGCACAACAGCTGCAGTGCCTTTTTTAATCTTGTCCTGATAAATTTTTATCAATTCCTGATCGTCAGGTTCAACACTCAAATACTGGTCATAGTATTTCTTGTCGGTCGTTGAAGCATTCAGCCACAGCAGCGCCTGACGCCAACTACGTTTCGCCAAAGCAGAGCTTGGTGCCAGTTCTGAGAGCAGTGAGATGCCCTCCCTTCTGCTGCTTTCGTCATAACTTAGCACCTGAGCGTAAGCCTGTTTGATTGCGCCATGACCAGGACGCGACTGGTACAACTTTTTTAACTCCGACCGGGCTTGTGACAGTCCATCCGCAGTACCAGCCATCGTCAGATAATATTCAGCCGCCAACTCCAGGGGAGCTGTGGTGCCGCCAAATACCTCCTGGTAGCGCTCTAATGCGGTATCGTACTGCCCAAGACTACCAAGACGACGTGCATCTGCCAAAGTAACAGGGTCAACCTTCGCTGCGGCTTTAGTGGCTCGAAGCTCCTCAATCCGCTGATCTGCCGGAGCCAGTTGAGCCATCTTGCTGATCCATTGCTGCAACTGAACATCGTTGCCTTCTTTAGATGCGATCAAAGCTGAGCGGTACATGGCCTCAATATTTTCAGGATCTGCATTCAGCACTCGTTGTAAGGCATCTTTGGCTAAATCATTACGATTTTTATCCTGCCAGAATTCGGCTTGCTCAAACAAAACATCAAAGGAGTTGCTATCTTCAGCGGCATACAAAGGTTGAACAGAGCAGATCACAAACATGGCAATCAGTGATTTATTCATTATTTTTAGATCCTGTTTTTAGCCTGTTCCTTGCGCGGTTT
Source organism: Rheinheimera sp. MM224 (assembly GCF_947090785.1). Taxonomy (NCBI): domain Bacteria; kingdom Pseudomonadati; phylum Pseudomonadota; class Gammaproteobacteria; order Chromatiales; family Chromatiaceae; genus Rheinheimera; species Rheinheimera sp. MM224. The sequence goes on along the minus strand of NZ_OX352320.1, from coordinate 2,260,301 downwards.
CTCAGCAGCGGAAACAAAATAGCGGCACCGGCAAAGGCTGCAAGTGCAAGACCTATCACCATGACAATAACGTGTTGGCCAAAAAACCAACGCACTTCCATATGCCAGGGCATGTCACCAGAGGTAATGAGTTCACCCACCCTGTTGCTATGTACATCCGCATTGTTATCAATAAGAGCCATATCCCCATGCACCTTACTGCTGACTAAAGGTCTGTTCAGTGAGTTCAGCAGCTGGGGTAACTGTTCAGAGACCTTGGCGGTGATCAGCACCACAATTCGGTTTGTGTCCACCGGAGAGACAAAACTAAAGAGCCCCTGTAGCTGTTGAGTACTGTCTAATACCCTCGCTGCGACCTTAGTTTCTCTGCCCCAATCCCCTTGCAGCAACCAAAGTACGCGGTCAAACAGGCTGAATGACTTAATTTTCACACTTTCGTTTAGCACTTCAAATGAGCTGGTGCTGAGTAAATCTGACTGCTGCACATCCTTAACATTTGCAATAGCTACAACATCGTAATTCGCAAGACCAGGGTTGATGTCTAAGTCGGTTCTGACCTCCATGCCTGCAGCTGGAACACCTGTGTCATTGCCCATTCGCGCGGCAAATTCAAACAAAGTTTCTATTTCTGCGTTGCCAGGCTTTGGCGGCAACAGCACAAGGGTTTGAGATAAATCTGCGTGTCGGGTAAAGGGAAAACCTACGCCGACAAAATAAGATAAATTTGGCAACTGAGTGAAGTTTTGTGCAGAGCTCAGATCAATACTTGAGGTGGGCAGCACTCTTGCTGTTATATCGGCAGGCACATCCAATTCGCAGCCTTTGGTATTGACTGCAAAGTTATGATACAAACGCAGTTTGTTTTCACCATACAATAAATGCGGTGGAATTTTGATCTCAGCTTCTTCCTGCCTTGTATCCCCACCCAACCAGCGATTTAATGTAGCCCATACACCATTTTGATTGACGGCAAGAGACGTCAGGTAGTCCCCGTTAAGAGACACATCTAAACTAGACTTGGCTTCGTTTAACCACTTTCCTTCCGGAAAACTGTATTTTATTTTCAGTGGTATCACCTGGCCGTGCCAAAAAAATAGATCCGGTGAAGCGCGAAAGTTCAATTCGATGGCAGGGTGAAACAAGCCTTTGCTCACAAGGTGGCTATCGTCAACTAATTCACTAAATTCAACTGCTTTGTTTATTCGGGTCCAGCGGGGTACATCGTAAGGCTGACGAGCTGTTTGTGTTGTTTTCGTCACCTTCACATAGGTTCCGCTGAGTGACGCGCCACTCACCAGATATTTGGCTGCAATTTTAAGTTCGTCCTCAGTACGCCCCATCACCAGTAAAACCTTGTAAACAGGGTTCAGCGGATGATCTATTAATCTGAGTTCAGGCCCTTGAATAGCAGGCACTGATAAGCCTTTGATCCTTTCGTTAGGCAGCATAAAAGCGATGGCATTTTCTGTAGGTAACTGATCGCGCAACACTGGAAAGCTCAGACTTCTGTACTGTGCAACACCGCCAAGATAAGAGGCGACAATAGCCCCACTGGTTAACGCAGCCGGACTGGCATTGCCCGGTAGTACCATAGGCACAATGACCTCGTTCATAGCTCCTGCGTTAAAAAAAGGCTCTGGAAAGCGTGATAAGTCTGTACTGACAGGCAGGCGCTGTACTGACAGCAGCAGTTGTGAATTCCTGTCTACATTCACCCAGATGTCTTTTGATAATTCGTTGTTACATTGTTCTGCAGTGCGCCCTGTTAAACGAAAATCCAGATTATTGGCACCCAGAATCAAAGCACTTTGCAATGGAATATCGACTTCGAGCAGTTTTGCGGTAAAAGCAGTTAACTCGATGGTTTTCACCAACTGGTCATTGAGCAGCACATCGAGAAAACTTTCCCCTTCGAGTAACTCTGCTGAGTAACTCAACTTTAACTTTAAACTGGCGCCCCTGACCAACTCGTCGCTGCGTAAGGTAAAACTCAAGCCTGCTGCTGTATTGTTACCAAAAAAAAACAAATTGTCGTGCAGGCCAAAATCAGTGAAGTGAAAGACTTGGGGTCGAAGGCCCGGAACTTTGTCTTTCACATCAGCGACTGGCGTTTTTGTTGTATCCAATGGCGCGCTTAATGCCTGATTAGAGATCACTACTGCACCAATAGCCAACAAGACAGTTAAGGCTAAACGGGGCTTCCAGCCACTTAAAGGTCTATTGGCGCGACGTAACTCGTAGTCTTTGCCTTTTTTGTTCAATGACTCCTGAAACAAGCCGCCTATAGCCCTAATCACGCGCCAAATAGAGACAAAAATACTGCTCTCTTGTGGCTCTTCGTGAACTGGCAACCAGGCGTCAGCTCGTCCCATCACCACTTTCACCAATTCTCTGCGCTGAGCTAATGGCAAGTCTTTAAAGTGAAAACGTATGGTATCAGAGCCCCTGGATATCATGTCGACCGGAAAAACCATTGGCACGTTATTTAAATAAATTTCGATATCTTTGATGCGATCGTTCGCATTAACCTGACCCACGTTTTCAATCAGAGCGCCCCCCATCGACAGGTTGAGTGATCTGCTTTTTAAGGTATAACCAGATTCAAGGTGCAGCACTACAGGCAAACTTATATCAAGACGCACCGTCTGCCTGACTTGTTTCATTTCCCGGGCAACAGCAACAGAAGCAAACAACATCACGCAGCTAAATCCAGCCCAGAATAAATTCAGCAGCATAACTTTGGGGTCTATGTTGTAGTGATCACTCCAGACAAGCTGTACTACACCGGACAGAAAAGCGCACAGCAGCAATACCAGCGTAAACAGATGGGGCTTCACCATATCGTAGTCAAAATAGCCATTTTCCAATAATCCGCCTTTTTCAGTGACATTAAATTTCCCTTTACGGGGATTGATAATGGTGGCAATGGTGGGCAGTACTAAATGGAAGGACAACACAGCTTCATAGATTTCGCCCCAAAAGGTGTGACGGAATTTGCCTTGTAACCTTGAGTTGGTATAGGTGGTGAACAATAAGTGCGGCAGCGCATAAGCCAAAATCATTTCCGGAGATGAATCGATAATATTTTGACCAAAAAGTAAGTAGCATAAAGGCGCAGTCAGAAAAACAATACGGGGCAATGCAAACAGGAAGTGCATCATAGCGTTCAGGTAACAAAGACGCTGAGGTAAGCTAAGTCCTCTGCCTAACAGAGGATTATCGAGCCGTAGTATTTGTATCATACCTCTGGCCCAACGAGCTCGCTGGCCTATATGTAAAGCCAGGCGCTCAGTCGCCAGACCTGCGGCTAGTGGCAGCGCCAAAAACGCAGAGTTCCAGCCAAGGCGTTGTAACTTTAAAGCAGTGTGTGCATCTTCAGTGACAGTTTCAACCGCAAAACCACCAATTTCTTCAATGGCAGAGCGGCGGATCACAGCACAGGAGCCACAAAAAAACGCGGCATTCCAGAAGTCATTACCCTTCTGAACCGGACCATAAAATAATTCACCTTCCCGAGGCACCTCATCTCCGGTTGTCAGATTGCGTTCAAATGGATCAGGTGAATAGAAGTAATGAGGGGTTTGCATCAATGCCAGCTTTTTATCGCTGATAAAAGCACCTACTGTGGCCTGTAAAAAAGCTCTGGTTGAGACATGATCACAATCAAATATACAGAGCAGCTCACCATCAGTGATTTTAATAGCATTGTTAAGATTGCCCGCTTTGGCATGCTTATTATCATTTCTGGTGATATAGCCCACACCTGCGGCTGCGGCAAAAGCGGCAAATTCAACACGACGCCCATCGTCCAGGATATAGACTCTGATTTTCTCCGGTGGATAATCAATATTCTGTGCAGCCAAAACCGTATCTTTCACCAGTTCCAGACTTTCGTTATAGGTCGGAATATAAACATCCACAGTGGGCCATAAGGATAAATCCTCAGGCATAGGCTCAATACGTCTGTCCAGAGGCCAGATGGTCTGAAAAAAACCTAAAACGAGGATCAGCCAGGTATAGAATTCGGCTGCAAGTAAGCCAATCCCGAGGAAACCTTCAATAAAACTGTCGAATACCAGAGTCTCAGTGGTACGCCAGTATAAGTAACGGGTAGACACTATGATGCACATCAACAGCATCACCATATGAGTCCAGTGGTTTTTACGACGGGCCACAATGAAAAGCATGACGCCGCTACTAACAGCAAACAAGATTTGATTGGTCAAATCCAGTGGCGTGGTTACGATCACAACGGCAACAGCAGCCCAGAACAGCACAGCAAGCGTGGTCATAATCCCGGATGGGGTCGAAGAATTCCTTTTTAACATGTCATCCCTTGTCACTATCGACTGAATTTTTTGTATTCACTCACCTGCAGTCTCGGTAGCATCCGTTGCACATTCCGTGCTATTGAATCTATATCCGTTGTCACCGAAGAAGCCTGAGCGTATTTGAATACAGACATTTGACTTGCGCTGGCTTCCGGCACAGCTTCGTCACGATGTACCATCCCCAGCAGAGATGAACCTAACCTTTCATTCAAAAATTGCGTGACGTCACGGTTGAGTTGACTGCGTACATCTACCTGATTCAGCACAAAATAATTTTTTTGTTCTGTCTTTTCTGTATGAAACTTACCTGACTCTATATCTGGCAATACGCTCAGAGATGCCCCATCTGGTAGCAGTACATTGATCATAATAGGGTCAAGGCAAGATAAAGCCTGCAAAGCTGCAGAGGGACCAGGTGGTAAATCAGCGACGATCACAACTTCAGTCTGATGGGCAAAAGAGGCCAGACGCTTCACCATCGCAGTTGGGTCTGTGCGTAACAAATGCTCGTAGGAAGTGATCTGCGAACTAGTAACGCGCCCATAAGGTAAATACCGGACTCCCGACTCTGATTCCTGTACTAATCTGCTCCAGTCTGCATGCTCTCCAAGCTCTGTTGCATGACCAGCAGGATCCGCTAAAGCCATGCCAAAATGCAGCCTGAGAGCGTTTTGATTATCAAAATCTATAGCTATAACTTTGTGGCCTAAACGCTGAATTGCATAAGCAAGATTTGCGGCCATAGTGGTTTTGCCTACTCCGCCCTTAGGGGAACCGACACAAATAATATTCATAACGCAATCCGATAAAATAATGCGGCTAATGAATCTGTTTTTGTGGATTGATCTTCTGCTGTTAGCTGCTGTTGCGGCTTTCTGTGCAAATGAGCAACGTCGCTGTCAGCCTTCTGGCGACGAAAAGGATTTGAAGCTCCGACCTGTTGTTGTGCTAAGTGCAAAGCTATATGTGGCTCTGAATGCAAAGCCGCCTGAGAGCCAGCATGCTGTGGCTCTAAATAACGCAACGGCTGAACACTTTGGGGCTGAGTATTTGAAAGCGTCTGAGTATAATTGGCTACCTGATTGATCAGGCGCCACTTCGACTGCCCGGAAGAAGGCGTGTTGGTCTGAAAACTGCGGTAGTTCAGATTCTGATCACCTACTTTGTTGATAAATTGCCGCACATCATCATAATTTTCCATGGAACCTCCCTTTTGTAACAAATTTTAACTTCACACAGCTTCAAAGTGGACTATTTGATAAAAACAGCAACTCTTTCATAGCAAATATCCACAACCGTTTTACTGCACTACGCCAATATCCAGCATATCATTTTTATCACTTTAATATTAAAAACCAGACTTTACTAGTGGTTCCTATTGATAAAAATGAAAATTTGATAAAGGGAACTCACTTTTTTATCAATTTCAACTAAGAGAATAATAAGTAGTACCCTAGAAGTCTCGCTTTTTTACAGGAGTTCAGATGATATTTTTTCAGCTATTCGATAAAAGTGAAATGTCACTTTGATAGGGAAACTTACAAATTTGATAAAAATGACTCAGACCAAAAATGAAAAACGACTAAAGATAAACTTTACGCAGATGAGAATAAGAATGCATGGATGGATGAGAAATAGGTTTCAAGCAGCAAAGCGCGGGTCTTCCTGGAAAGCAATACTGTCATTGAGAGCTGGCAAGGAGTTTTGCGAACATTAAAAAACAAAAAGCCACCCGGAGGTGGCCTTTTACTCTGCTCAAAGAATTAAGCAGTTAAAGCTTCTTTTGCCTTAGCGACTAAAGCAGCAAATGCGCCTTTGTCGTATACAGCGATATCAGCCAGGATCTTACGGTCGATTTCAACAGATGCTCTTTTCAGACCATCGATGAAGCGGCTGTAAGATAAACCGTTCTGACGAGATGCAGCGTTGATACGCGCGATCCACAGTTGACGGAATTGACGTTTACGTTGACGACGGTCGCGGTAAGCGTATTGGCCAGCTTTAATAACTGCCTGGAAAGCGACACGATAAACACGACTGCGGGCACCGTAGTAACCTTTAGCCTGGTTTAAGACCTTCTTGTGACGAGCGCGAGCTGTCACACCACGTTTTACTCTTGGCATTTAAAATCTCCTAATATTATGCGTATGGCAGACAACGAGCGATACCAGCCACGTCAACTTTTGCAACTAACGTTTTTGGACCTAACTGACGCTTACGCTTAGAAGACTTCTTCGTCAAAATGTGGCGAAGATGTGATTGCTTACGTTTAAAACCGCCTGAGCCGGTTTTTTTAAAGCGCTTTGCAGCACCTTTGTTGGTTTTCATCTTTGGCATAGTTAAATAACTCGCATTGTTTAAATTACAACGAATAATAAGGCGATAAAAAACGCCGCTTTATTCAAGCGGCGTATCTTATGCTTGAAAGCTCTTATTACTTCTTATTTGGGGCCAGCATCATGACCATCTGGCGACCCTCAACGCGGCTTGGGAAAGATTCACAGATAGCGATATCTGTCATATCTTCTTTGATCCGGTTAAGCATCTCAATGCCGATGTCCAAATGCGCCATTTCACGACCACGGTAGCGGAGCGTTACTTTAGCTTTGTCACCCTCTTCAATGAAGCGACGCAGGTTGCGTAGTTTTACCTGGTAATCGCCTTCATCAGTTCCAGGCCGGAATTTTATTTCCTTAATCTGGATCTGTTTTTGCTTTTTCTTCTGCTCTTTAGCAGCTTTGCCTTTCTCAAACAGGAACTTACCATAGTCCATCAACTTACAAACAGGTGGTTCAGCGGTTGGGCTAATCTCTACCAAGTCAGCGCCTGCTTCTTCTGCTAAACGAATAGCTTCTGAAGTGATTACTACACCTAATTGCTCACCTTCCAGACCTAACAAGCGTACTTCTTTAACGTTGATTTCTTCGTTAATACGGTTTGGTCTGTTCGCCGGTAAAGTTTTCTTTCCTACTTTAATAGTATGTTCCTCCAAGAGTGAAAATAATTAGACCCGGTTTTTAATTTCAGTGGTCAACTTGGTTACAAAGTCGCTTACACTCATTTTTCCGAGGTCTTCGCCCTTCCGTGTTCTTAACGCGATATCGCCGGCTTCAACTTCTTTGTCACCGACTACCACTAAATAAGGAACTCGCTGTAGCGTGTGCTCGCGGATTTTAAAGCCTATCTTCTCATTTCTCAAGTCAGAAATTGCTCTAATACCATGAGATTTGAAAGTTTTTACTAAATCCTGCACATATTCGGCCTGATTATCGGTAATATTCATCACCACAACCTGAGTTGGGGCCAACCATGCTGGGAAAAAGCCTGCATATTCTTCAATCAGAATTCCGATAAAACGCTCCAGCGAGCCCAAAATCGCACGGTGAATCATCACTGGTACTTGTCTGTCGTTGCCTTCAGCAACAAAACTTGCACCTAAACGACCCGGTAAAGCGAAATCGAGCTGCACTGTACCACATTGCCAGGCGCGGCCTAAGCAATCGTGTAAAGTAAATTCAATTTTAGGGCCATAAAACGCACCTTCACCAGGTTGCAGGTCATAGGCTATGCCATTGGCATCCAAAGCTTCTGCTAAACCCTGCTCAGCACGGTGCCACATTTCGTCAGTACCAATGCGTTTTTCAGGACGAGTGGATAATTTCACCTGCACGTCTTTAAAACCAAAAGTGCTATAGACGTCAAATACCATTTTGATACAGGCCGATACTTCAGCCTGAACCTGATCTTCAGTACAGAAGATATGGGCGTCATCCTGAGTAAAACCACGCACCCGCATCAGGCCGTGTAAACCACCTGATGGCTCGTTACGGTGACAGCAACCAAACTCAGCCATACGCAGCGGTAAATCGCGGTACGACTTTAAGCCCTGGTTAAAGATTTGCACATGGCCAGGACAGTTCATTGGCTTGATGGCGTAATCACGGTTTTCAGAACTGGTGACAAACATATTGTCTGAGTACTTTTCCCAGTGACCTGAACGTTCCCACAGCACTTTGTCCATCATAAATGGACCTTTTACTTCCTGGTAATCGTATTCGCCCAGCTTTTCACGGACAAAAGTTTCCAGCTCGCGGAAAATAGTCCAGCCGTCGTTGTGCCAGAACACCATGCCTGGTGCTTCTTCCTGCCAGTGGAATAAACCTAAAGCTTTACCAATTTTACGGTGGTCACGCTTTTCCGCTTCTTCCAGTTGCAGTAAATAAGCAGCTAATTGCTTTTTATCTGCCCATGCCGTGCCGTATACACGTTGCAACATTTTGTTTTTCGAGTCACCACGCCAATAAGCGCCCGCCACTTTCATCACTTTAAAGTGCTGGCAGAAACGCATATTTGGCACGTGTGGGCCACGACACATGTCGATGTATTCTTCGTGATGGTATAAACCCGGCTGATCGTCTTTGGCGACGCTCTGATCGAGGATTTCCATTTTGTAGCTTTCGCCACGTGCAGCGAAGGTGTCATAAGCCTGTTGCCAGCTTACTTTTTTCTTCACTACGTCATATTCGGTTTTGGCCAGTTGCAGCATGCGCTCTTCAAGTTGAGCTAAATCATCGCTGCTGATTGGACGGTCTAAATCAACGTCGTAATAAAAGCCGTTGTCGATGACAGGACCAATCGCCATTTTGGTATTGGGCCATAACTGCTTAATAGCATGACCTAATAAGTGAGCGCAGGAGTGACGGATAATTTCCAGTCCTTCCTGATCTTTGGCGGTGACAATGCTTAATGAAGCGTCTTCAGTGATCAGCTCACAAGCGTCTACCAACTGGCCATTGATTTTGCCGGCTATGGTCGCTTTCGCTAAACCAGGACCTATGTCTTTGGCAACGTCTAATACAGATAAAGGGGCGTCAAATGAACGCTGACTACCGTCAGGTAAAGTAATAACTGGCATGATAAGTCCTCACAGTGGTGGCCTATACCAAAGGTCACATGTTGATTCAATTAAATTTAAGGGAATGTTTTTTGCGGTTCAACCTTACGAGCGGTAGAACAAAGCAGTACAACACGTAGTTGTGACTGTTTTTAACAAAAAGCGGCTGCATCATAACCGATACGGCGCTTTATCGGCAACAACGAACAAAACGGCGGCATAAAAATGGGTCTTATCTTCGCCTGATGCTGCTTTAACGCCTACACTGAAGTTTACTGGAGCTCAATAACGGAAGGACCCGCGGATATTCAGTCGCCAGCGCTTGCTGCAACAGGCATTGGCAAACGGAGGATCTATGGACTTACTGCATAAAACTATTCTTTGCCCTTTCTGTGGCCATCCCACTCATATTACGTTGGATATCAGCGGCGAAGATCAGGACGATATTGAAGATTGCAGCAATTGCTGCAACCCAATCCATGTGCAAACCCATAAAGATGAGCTGCATAACAAAGTGCAGGTGTTTATCGACGCTGAAGATGAGCAGTATTACTAAGATTTACCTCATCATCAGCGGGATGGGATAAACCCATCCCCTACAAAGACTTTGCTGCGAGAACACGCTCTACCGTATCCACTATGGTCACGGTTTGCTGATCCAGTTCGATATTGACCCTGTCACCCGCTTTGCGTTGGCCTAAAGTGGTGACTTCCAGGGTTTCAGGTATTAAATGCAGGCTAAAGCTGTTTGCTGTCACTTCACCTACTGTCAGGCTGATGCCATCAATACTGATAAAACCTTTGCTGAGCACATAAGGTTTGAACTCTGACTTTAGCTCTATATCCACCCGCCAGTTCGCACCAGTTTGGGTGACAGCTAAAATAGTCGCAGTACCATGCACATGGCCAGAAACCAAATGCCCACCAATTTCACGGCCAAAAGTTAAAGAGCGCTCGAAGTTCACTAATGAGCCACTAGTTAAAGCACCTAAGTTAGTTTTGACTAAGGTTTCGTCAATCACATCAAAGCTAACCCAACCTAAAGGTTCAGTCAGACTGAATTCGGTGGCCGTTAAACAAGTGCCATTAATGGAGATACTGGCGCCCCGCTCCAGGTTTTGCAGTAACTGCACCGGCACTTCAAGAGTTAGGCGACGAAACTGCTCTTGGTCGCTGATTTCACTGACTTTAACTTTTGCCTGCACTATTCCTGTAAACATAAAACCTCTGCTGTGCTATCTTTACGGCGTTTTTTCGCCTGTCTGACAAGAGTTGTTATGTTACCTTTTTCCCGCTTTGAAGCAAAAACCATTCTGAAGTTATCCGGCCCTATTATGCTGGCTCAACTGACCCAAACCATGATGTTTGTTATTGATACTATTATGGCAGGTCGTGTCAGCGCGCTGGATATGGCGGCTATTGCTGTCGCTTCTGCCATTTGGTTGCCCATTATTCTGACCTTGCAGGGGTTATTGCTGGCACTGACTCCTATTATTTCTCAGCTTTATGGTGCGAAAAACCATAAGGCTATTCCGCATAATGCGTTGCAAGGTTTTTATCTGGCGATGGTGCTGGCGACAGTCATAGTAATAGCTATGCAGTTTATTCATCTGCCGCTGCAGTATTTGTCGATGGAAGAGAACCTGCGAGAGAAAGCAGTCGATTATCTGGTGTATGTCAGCTACGGAGTTTATCCGGCTGCTGGTTATATGATCTTCCGTAACCTGTTTGAAGGCATAGGCAATACCAAAGCCACCATGTGGATAGCCTTTGTCGGTATTTTGGTGAATATTCCGGCCAACTATGTGTTTATTTATGGCAAGTTGGGTATGCCCGCTTTAGGCGGCGCAGGTTGTGGTGTGGCGACGTCTTTAGTCTTTCTGGCGATGTTTATTGCCATCACCATTTACGCCTTCAGAAGCCGTAGCACAGCGCTTTATATGAAAAAGCCTGACAACCTGAAACCCAATAGCAAAGATTTATGGCATATCATCGCTATAGGTACGCCTATCGCCTTTTCGCTATTTTTTGAAGTGACTTTGTTCTCTTCTATCCCGCTGATGATTGTGCATTTAGGCCCTATAGTGGTGGCCGGTCATCAAATTGCTAATAACTACAGCGCCTTGGTCTTTATGTTGCCTATGAGTATGGGTATGGCAACTACGATACGGGTCGGTCATCTGGTCGGCAGTAACGATGTACAGGAGCTGAAAAAAGCCGTATCAACCGCTGTGCAACTGGCGATGATGATGGCTGTGGGCATAGCGCTGGTCACTTATTTCGGTCGTTTTTTAGTGGCATCACTCTACTCTACCGATCCTGCAGTATTGGCTGTGGCGACCTCTATTTTAGTACTGGCGTGCTTTTATCAGATTTCAGATGCGATACAGGTGGTGTCCGCTTGTGCCTTACGGGGCTTAAAACACACCAAACCTATCTTTTTTATCACCTTTGTTGCCTATTGGCCGATCGGTTTTGGTTTGGGCACTGTATTAGGTTTAACCGACTGGATTTTGCCCAAGATGGGCGCTCATGGCTTCTGGATTGGTATTATTGTCGGTTTATCCTGCGCTGCTGTGATGTTGGCGCTTATTCTGAAAAACCAAATCAGGCGATTAGAAGATGGCAAAATTTTACAGCAGCAACAGGCAACGACCTTTCACTAAAGTATTGAGCCTGGTTGCTGTTGTTTTTGTGTTAACTGGCTGCAGCGATCCAGCCCTATCCCTCATGGACGACTATACCAGCAGGCTTAGTCGCACTTTGGCGCTGGAACTACAAGACCCAGCGCCGCTGGATTTACAGCCACTTCCCTCCATCACAACGACCAGAGCCGATATCACAGAGAGCAGCATTAGTTTGGTCGAGTTAGTGGCTACCCGGGCTTGTGGCCTGGATTTATTGCTGGGTGAACGTAATAGCAGCCTGGGTAAGGTCATGGCGCCAAGTCAGCGTTTAAAGTACGAACTGGCGTTTTTAAAGCAGGTGCAACCTTGTTTAACCCATCCGGATATTGCGCCCGATTTACAACAAAAATTGGCTGCCATTGCCTCTGACAAAGCAGCGCTTATCGATAAACATTGGCAAAATTTTTTGCAGCAGGATGAGACTTTGCGTCAACAACTGCACCCCTATCGTAACTTGTCAGAACCCAATTCAGTCGCAGGCGTGGCTGAAACTATGCAAGCCTTACATTCCTTGCTTGCGCTGCAAAAAAGTATTGTTCAGCAGAACTGGCAGCAGGCAAGTAGCACCAATCCCGAACAGGCTTTGGAAGCTTTATACAAGGCCAATACGCTAAGCCAGTTACAACAAAGCTTACGCTTTAGCCAAAACTGGCTGCAAAGCTTAAATCAGCAGTTAGAACAGCTTGATTTAAAAGCCCAGTGCCCTGCCGGTAAAAGCTCAGACAAAGCAGAGATTCTGAATACCATTTTACTGCAGTATTTTATCGGTAAAGTGCAGGTGTATCTGGCGCAGGTGGATGGCACTTATCAGCAGTTGTATCCACTGCTGCTACAGCTTTATCAGGGCACAGCCTTGGCGCAACCTATTTCGCAACGCTTCGAGGTCCCTAATACTGAATTAAAAGCAGAGTTAAGACGTCATGTGATCTGGTGGAAAGCAGTACAGCAGCAGTGCCCAAAATCGTAGGGGCGGGTCTTGTACCCGCCCGTTACTGCGGCTTCAAGTACGACGGGGATTACATTTCGATATATTGAGGCCAGCCTAAAAGAGGGTTTAGCATGCCCTGCTTATGCTCATAAGCGTCACGGCGCTCTGGTGAAGCATTCTCTGCCAACAGCTTTTTATAGCCTTTGGCAAACTGCAAAGTGCGAACTAAAGCTGCATGAAAGTTTTCACCCAGCTCCACAGTCACAGCCTCTGAAAAACCAGCAGGTAATAAGCTAAGCACTTGATCGGTATGAGCTTTAATAAAGGTTACGTCAAACCATTCATCGGCTAAATCGATATCGCGTAACCGTTGCTTTAAATCCTGTTTCACCTTGCCGCCTTTAGTGCAAAGACGATACAGCACTACTTCAGCCAACATATCTTCAAGGTTGAAGTGCTCGAACGGATCAAGCTGGGTATGGTAGAAATAAGTTTGTTTCACCACACTGATGGCCTGACGACGACGTGATTCACGCAGCGCCTGCTGATATACTGCCACACCTTGCCACTCTTCAATGTCGGGTGGACTAGCGATATCCTGCAGCAACTGCTCTTCCACTTCACCGTACAACGATTTGCGATTAGGCGTCAGTAAGCTGACTTGCGACAACATACTCCAACCTTTTTGAAAAGGTTTAACTATACCTTCGGGGCTTATCAGCAAGGCCAGGGCCTTGTCCAAATCATGATCTGAGAGTTCTGCCAGGCCCAAACTCGCTACACCAATAATATCGTGGGCAGCTTGTTCTAACAGATGCATTTTGTATTTGTTGTAAAACTTGTCAGCAAACTTCAGGCTCATTAGCACAGCTTTGCTTTTGACTTGCTCCAGCTGCGCTTCCGAGAGTTTTTGCTCTGCTTTGGCGTAATTCAGCACCTTAGTTAAAAAAGGCCCCTGATTGGCATCCCGCACCACTAACTGCATAACTGATCCTTTACTGGCCTAAAGCTTAATCGAGGAAACTAAACATATCGTCCACTTCGGCGTATTCGTCTGTGGACTGGTTTTTCTCTTTAGCTTGCATCACAAGCTCAGCGGCAAACTTATTAATAATATGTTCCCAGCCGGAGTTTTCGTTACGCACCAGATTTTTAATCGCTTGCTCAACCTGCGGTGTTAACTGGCGGATCAGTGCCAATAAGCTGCGTGGGTCATCGTAACCCAAGCCATGCACTTCTTCGTTCAGATGGCGTTCGGTGTAGCTGATGGCTTCTTCTAAATCTTCTTCTTCCTCGTGCAATAAATCATGCACTTCGTCTTCATCTTCAATCACTTCGCCGCGGTACAGCTCGATAAAAGGAATAGACAAATAAAATAAACCAGCTGGATCTTCAGCTATGGCTTCGAGAATTTCAGCCTGCTTGGTTTCACTGTCCTGAGTACGAATAAGATAAGTTAAAAAATCAAAGGTATGCTGTTTTAAATCTTCAGCATTGTTTTTGATTTTCTCTTCCCAGTACAAGGGCTGCTGGCAGACGATGTCGCGGATTTTTTCCGGTGTCATCAACTCAGAAATAATCGAAGGGAACGAAATATCGTGCTGACTGTTAATTTGGGTCAGAGTCACAATATCAATGTTTTCAATCACTTCAACCAGTTGAGCGTCCGACATGGTGTTGGCCATCAGCTCAAACTTTTTGCTGGCCTGTTTCGGCTCAACAATGGCGAGTTCTTTAATTTCCGCAACGGCAATTTCAATCAGACTATTCATCAGCGACCTTCCCGGTTAAAGGTGATTTCATCGTATTGGTTATCGTAGCCTTCTTCTTCGTCATCATTGCCTTCGTAATCATCATCAGCGTCATTGCGGAACGAGGACTCATCTGAATCATCGTCTTCGTCGTCATCTGTATTACGTGGACCTGGCGCTGCTGCTATATGATTATTCAGCATAAAAAGCACAGCACAGCTTTCGATCAGTAAATCTTCGTTAAATTCACGAATGGTTTTGACCAGCGGTAAATCGGCATTATTAAAAGCCACAGACGTCTTAAACTCATCCCATACCGGCATAGTGTTTTTAGCAAGCCACGCAGACCATTTCAGGTTGGCTTCAGGGGTAAATTTAACGCGACCAAATAAAGCCACAGGCAAATATTCAGGCACTGAATGCAACATCTTCGGATCGGCCTGTAAAATGCTTTTGATTTGGCTGGTAAATTTTTCCAGCGCTTTTGGCGTATCCGGATCGTTATAAGACTCTATATTTTCGTAAGCGTCAGTTTTTAACGCTTCTAAACGGTTTTTGTCGAATGTTTTGCTCATGAGTTTTAACCTTTTACGGACGGGTAATAACTATCCCACAGCTCTTTCATCGCTGCGGTCGGGTCCGGCACTATCACATTATTAAAATCTTTAATAAAAGCCGCGCGTTTTTTGGCATCAGACAATACATCATAGGCTTCTTTTACCCGTTGTAATTGTGCGCCAGCCTGCTCTTTTTCATCTTCAGTTAAATTCAGCAGCTTATCCGGGTGGTATTTGTTGGATAAACGCTTGTAGGCTTTTTTAATCTCGTCTTCATTGGCGCTGGCTTTCACGCCCAAAATGCGAAAATAATTAATCATTCAAAATCCATTGAGTTAAAACATAAGCTCAGTTTTTTTGCAAAAGATGCCTGAGCTGAAGTGAGGCGATTCTAACAGAAAATTGCACTACTGCAGCAGCTCAATCAGTGTGGGATCATAGCTTTTAGCACTTCAATGTCGGCCATTGAAACACCAGCCTTGCTAAAATGCTGCGGCCAGCTCAAAACCACTTGCTCTGCCTCTGCCACTATCTGCCTGGCTTTATTTGGTTTTACACCAAAACGGCTGCATTGGCTTAAGGCATTTTCCACTGAGCCGACACGGCCAAAGTCTCCAAGCCCCATTGCATGCTGGCGCGAATTATTCACTGGCAGCATGTCGTAGGCAGGTGACAAACGCCAGTTTTTGCTGGTCAAATCCAGCAATAAAGCGTGGTTGCGCCCATGATCGTCCGTATTGCCTATCAGTAGATTAAACAGCATACGCCGAAACAGTTCCTCACTGTCTGAAGGCTCACTACTGTACTGGCGTAAAATTTCAGCCAAAGCCGGATAACCATAACTGCTTTTTAAGCTCAGCTCAGATACCTTCTGTTCCGAGAACAACGATTCAGCGCTGATAAAATGAGAGTGGATTTGACTGGCACTGCGATCAAAACGCTCGATCAACAGAACATCCTCAAAGCCAGTTTGTACCACCTTGCTTTTTGCCACCCGAATTCCAAACTGCTGTGCCAGGGTTAAAGTGGCGTGTTCAACTCTGGCCATATTCACTAAGTCATCGACTTTGTTAAATTTAACCAGATACAAAGCATCGCGATCCTGCACCGAAGATTTGGGCCGGGCGCCGCCCATGCTAATGCCGTATTCCAGCGATTTTTTCGCTTCTGCGCTTAAGCTGTTGTGGGTCAGTACATCATTTTTACTTTGGATCAGGCTTTGTAAATCAGCAAATTGGTTTTTAGCTATTTTCTTTTTCGCTTGATGCCGCGACAAACTAAAGGCTAAGGCGCCTACTCCTTCACCGCTACCAGCCAGCAAAAAATCGACTTCATGTTGAGGTTTAGTGCTGTGCAGTGACAACATCAGTTTACGACCCCAGCTATCAGGGGCTGCATCAGACAAGACACCAAAAACGGCTTTTGGCAGACGACAAATAAATTCCTGCTCAGACAAAGGCAAATGCAATGGGTCCAGCGGGAAAGCATCAGGGCGTTCTAACCAGGATTTACCGTAACGGAAGTAGCCTGTGCCTGAAGCCAGATCGAGCTCAAATACAGCACAGATCACAGCTTCAGCTTGCAGGCCTTCAACAAACACATAACAACGGGGTTTAAGTGGATCAGAAATCATTATCCAGCCTCAGTGCCGAATGCCGAAAACGTTGCCTTTGCTGTTCCTGCTCCTGCTGACTTAACCAGTCGGCAAAAGAGCCTGCCAGTCCCAGCACCAGCATAGCCTGCAGATAGGTACCTACAGCCACCTGAGCACTGCCATTCTCCAATGCAGAGACAGTGGAACGGCCCACGCCCAGACGTTTGGCGAACTGACTTTGGCTTTCGCGTTCAGCCCGGCAACTCTGGATTAAAGTTCCCCACTGTCTCAGAAGTAAATCAATGGATTCTTGCATGATATAACAGTCATTAACCACTTAATGACTGTTATAATAGACAGAAAACTGAAGTAGGTAAAGCTGTAACAAGTCTGAGTAACTAACTGTTCATCCACTGTTGTACAGCAGACACCAGTTCATCAGGGTGAAACTTGGCAATAAACTGATCGGCACCTACTTTTTTCACCATGGCTTCGTTAAAGACACCACTTAAGGAGGAGTGCAGAATGATATGCACATTACGTAAATGTTCATTGGCTTTCACTTCAGCTGTTAAGGTGTAGCCATCCATTTCCGGCATTTCGATATCAGAAATAATCAGTGGTACTTTGCCAGAGATATCACCACCCAACTCCTGCGCTTTAGCTTCCAGCCAGTTTAGTGCCAGACGACCATCATTCACAGTCTCCACATTAATACCTATGGTAGACAAGGCTCGTTTGACCTGATTACGGGCAACAGCTGAGTCATCAGCCACTAATACGGTTAAATCTTTGAAGTCAGCGTTTTTGGCTTTTTCTTTCACCGACTCACTGACCGTTTCATCAACAGGAGAAATTTCAGAGAATACTTTCTCTACATCAATAATTTGCACCAGTTTTTTATCAACTTCAGTCACAGCCGTTAAATAATGCGTACGACCTGCCCCATGAGGCGGAGGTAAAATTTGCTCCCAGTTCACGTTGACAATACGGTCGACGCCGCCGACTAAAAAGCCCTGGGTATTACGGTTGTATTCAGTCACCAGAATAAAGGCATTGGATAAGTCGGAAATAGGTTTACCGCCAGTGGCCTGACTTAAATCGATGACTGTAACTGGCACGCCGCGTAAATGCGCTATACCACGTACATTAGGGTTGGCGCCTGGCAGTTCGCTGAGTTCAGGACAACGAATCACTTCACGTACTTTGAACACATTAATGCCATAAGGCTGAGGCCCATGCAGACGAAACATTAGAAGTTCGAGGCGATTTTGACCAACAATATTGGTGCGTTGGTCAACTGAATTCATCAAACTGGTCATAGGATACACCTCATCAACTTAAATTATGTCGCCCGTACAGGCTTTTTGAACCACTACTGGATGTCTGGCTTAGTTAACCGACTAAATATAGGATTTACTTAAATATTTTTTACTAATTTCTGATTATTATACACACAAAGCTTCAGAACAGTTTTGACCAGAATCATGCACCACTGTCTAAAAATGAAAAATACGATAAAAACTAAAAATTAGCAACAGTGTACAAACAGATTACAAGCAACTTGAACAGAATAAGGCCAACACGTTATTAGCATAGCTGGCAAACTAAAGATAAACAGCGGAAAATAAAGAAATTTTACAGCGAAAAATCAGCACAAAGGTCCGGTTCTAATGCAGTTTGTCCACAGGTTTTATTTATCCGGGAAAAGCCTTTTGCTTGATCGGTAATTTGAGCATCACTGATGTCTGATGGGGATCTGATAACCAACTCACTTCGGCACCAATAGCCTGAGCCCTGTGCAGTTGACTGGCCAGGCCCCGACCTCCATTGTGCAGCGCTTCATTCAACTCAAATCCGCTACCATTATCTGTAATTTTTACCATCACAAAATCCTCAACCTCGCTGGTCGTCAGAGTCACTTCAGTTGCCTTGGTATGCTTAATAATATTGGTGAACGCTTCCTGCAAAATACGTAAAACGTGTAACGAACTTCTGGGGTCGAGCCAGTCCAATGGTGGGATCTTTGACACTTTCCAGTGAAGACGAATACCGGTGTTTTCAAGCCGTGATCCCAGACGAAACCTCAACGTGGCCAGCAGCAATAATAAATCATCATCAACTGGCTCGATCGAGTCAATAGCCAGCTTCAGATCGTCGATGCAATCCTTCAGCACCGCAGCTAATTCACCTGACTGCATCTTACCATTCTCAACCACACGTAACGCGCTGACCAAAGAGGAGCCCAAACCGTCATGCATCTCCTGCATCAGGCGTTGTCGTTCTTGTTCAAGGGTTTGAGATTTTTCAATGTCGCGCAATTTTGCATTGCTACTGGCCAGTTCAAACTTCATGTTAATGGCTGACAACGTCGTTTTGGTGCTGTTGAATAGCTGCCCCAGCAGAGCAACAAAATACAACAACACAGCAATGCACAATGAGCGGTAACTGACGTCCTCCATACTCCAGAGCTTAGAGGTCATACCCACTACCTGTGGCAGAGAAAATGCGAGATAAAACAGAGGGACAGGCGATAATGTTGCCAGACTGCCGCCCAACATACCGGCAAAAACGGCCATCAGTAAAATGCCTTGAACAGCACTGACATTCCCCAGCACCAACCAGGTCACCAGCCCCCACATAGCACCGTCAAGCAGATGCAGTAAACTATAAATCAAGGCAATACGTCTGGTGTTTGTGCT
This sequence comes from Rheinheimera sp. MM224, assembly GCF_947090785.1. Classification (NCBI taxonomy): domain Bacteria; kingdom Pseudomonadati; phylum Pseudomonadota; class Gammaproteobacteria; order Chromatiales; family Chromatiaceae; genus Rheinheimera; species Rheinheimera sp. MM224. Next base: position 2,240,857 of record NZ_OX352320.1, on the reverse strand, counting down.
CAGAGACTCCTGCCTCAGATAATACCAGCTATAAAGTTGCAGTAGCAGGTTTGACGAAATGGCTGCTGCGGCCCACCAGTGCATATAAGGCGTATTCGCCTCATTCGACAGATTCCACCAGATCAACAAACAAATAGGAATAATCACCAATGTGCTGCGAAAATGCCCCATCACCAGAGTAAGTTGCTGCTGCAGTATTGATTGTTCAGCAAAGCGAAAAGGGTTATGCATGTTTTGGCTCAGATAAATACAGAGTAATTTCCCCTAAATCGATTGAAACAGCAGCGCTATTTGTCCAACAATCCCTGAATACGGGCTTCGTATATAGCTTCGGTTTTAGAGTTTACTTTCAGCTTGGCGTAAATACGTCTGACAAAAGTAAGCACAGTATGGTGTGAGACTGAAATCAGTGTCGCAATTTCATTGGAGGTAAAACCTTTCGTAATAAGTTCCAGCACTTCCTGTTCACGCGCTGAAAGCGTAACACAGCTTTCCTCTGTTGGGGGAGCTGCTTTGACCAGCTTTGGGTCTGGCCGAAACCTCATCAGGATTTTACGGGCAATCAACGGACTAATGGGGCTGCCGCCTGAGTATAAACTACGTATTTCATTGATTAAATTTTGTTGGCTGCTGTCTTTTAATAAATAACCAGTCGCACCTGCCTCCAGCGATTTCATCACATTGGACTCATCAGCAAAGGTCGTACTGACCATAATATTGCAGGTCGGCCATTGTTGATAAGCCTGCTGCACCAGAGTGATACCTGAACCGTCAGGTAAGCCTAAATCTACGATGAGTATATCGACGGGCGGCGATTTGAGTAATTTCAAACCAGCGGCAAGTGTGCCGCCGACCGACACCAATAACATGTCTGATGCCAGCTTGAGTGCCTCTGCTACCGCAGTTTGAAAACCTGTATCGTCATCCACCAGTGCAATCCGCACTACAGATGGATTTATTTGCTGCGGCATATTCGAAAACTACCCCAAAAAAACGGTTTAGCCGAACATTGTTTTTCACTTTCGAGCAGCAAAGGAGAAACAACATAGTTTGATTCATTAGCAGACCAAGACGCACCGGACCTGGAATTGCTGCTTGTGTAACCGAACGAGTATAGCCTAACTAAGTCTTTGTTTAAGCGTCTCTTTGTCACTAGTTCTAGTGACAGACCTGTTTACAACTCCAGGCCTATGATGGCTGCACTGTACAGGGTAAACAAACTGCTCTGTCAATTGTTCAGGCAACAGGAGCTGTACCAATGCATCAAGGGATCCCATTTCCGGCGAAACAGCTTTCTTCCATTGCGGTGTCAATGGCGATTTGCAGTTTAGTGGCATGCACAGCCACAACAAAGTCTTTTGACAGCTCCGACAACCAGGGCTCTGCAACTGCTGCCAGCGAACGTTATCTGCCAAAACCATTTAGTCCGGCACAGCAAAATCTAAAGACTGGCGTAGAAGCTTTGACTCATGGCGATGCCAGAAAAGCGAATCAGGCCTTTAATACCGCTATTTCTCTGGATATGCAAAATGCGGCTTTGCATACAGCCAATGCGCTGGCCTATCAGATCAGAAGCCGTAACGGTGAACGCGACTTGTTTGATCTGGCAGAAACCGGCTTTTTAATTGCGCTGGAGCAACAACACGATTCACAAAACGCCATTTTGCAACTTGCCCATTTGTATCTTGAAAACAAACAATACAAACAAGCTCAGCTTGCGGCAGCTTATGCTCTGAAACTAGACGCCGCAGATCCGGAATCCTTACAACTGCTTGCCAGTGCGTCTTATTATCTGGGGGAAACCGAATTGGCATTGTGGTCAGTGCAGAGGCTTCAAGAGATTGCCCCGACAGACGTAACCACAAACCGCATCAGCCCTATTATTTATGGTTCAGCCGGATTAACAGCGCAAGCCTCAGACGGCTATGAACGGATCCTTCTCAATCTGTCTGAACATGATCAACAAAAACTAAACCAGCGCCTAAGACAATGGCAATCAGCTTATCAGTTGAGTGGCACAGCAAGCATAGGGGATCTGTCAGGAGCAGCAGCTTTATCTCAAGCTGTCGCAGCAAGCAGTGAAGATACAAAGGCGGCTTCAGGCCCGCTGGTTTATGCCTGGTCAGATTGTGTGCAACGCCTTACACCAGTAGCAGAGGAAAGCGATGAGGATTACAGCTCTGATGATTCATCCACACAAGGTGTAGCAGTGGACGAAACCAAAGTATTGCCTAGTCTGCCCTCCCCTTGTATTGGCAAACCTTTGCCGCAGATGGCTGTGATTGATGTGGTGATCCTCCGTAATAACGAGCTTAATACCTCGAGCACAGGCTTAAACCTGCTGGATAATCTTGCTGTCAGTATCCAGAACTCATCCAATAAAGTGACCACCACCACCTCAGGTGAAGCCAGCGTCACCAACACCACCTTAACCAGGGACATTGGTTTAGGAACCTCTGCAGGCGGTGCCATTGCCTATTCGCTGAATATCGCCAATGTGACAGAACAAACAACAGAAGTTGTAGCCCGGCCTAGCCTATTAGTACTGGACCGACAGTCCGCTCAATTTTTTTCAGGATCTAACATTGCGGTTGGACTGGCAGGCAGCGATGGCGGTTCAAGTTCATTTAATCAAATCAATGTTGGGGTCAGCCTGTCTGTCACTCCGACTTTTATTGATAACGAACATATGCTGCTGAATGTTAAAGCCGCCCGAACCTTTTTTGAGCCTATTACTGGCTCATCTACCTTTTCGCAATCTATTCAGACCTCACGAAATACGGTCTCGGCAGCAACCAGTGTTCGTGTGAACGAAACGCTGATTTTATCGGGCCTGGTGGAAAGTGAAGTGATCACCGGAAGCTCTGGTGTACCGCTGATTAAAGATATACCTGGTGTCAAAAATCTGTTTTCAAAAAACACTCAACAAGTCTTCAAAAAATCTGTGCTGATCCTGATCACTCCAAGACGAGTGCCAAGTTACGACAGAACGCTACAAGGCGCTGAAGAAGAACAGGCTAAAGCTGAAGAGTCACCAGAGACCATAAAGCAGTTGCGGCAGTTTGCTCAGCAGGAACTCAGTGAAAAATGGCCTGAACTGGCCACCCATATCCAGCCGATGTCACGCAAGGTCAGAGCATTTAACGCCAGAACAAACGACATCCAACTGGATGACTGGTCTGCATTACCACGCATGAAAAATATCTTGCAAGAGGTGACGGCCCCTTAAGCCAGAACTACCTGAAGTATTTATTTTGAATTTTTTAACCGGATGTACAACTGTTCAATTAAAACAGTATTCATCCTTACCAACCACAACCGGAGCTACATGATGAACTTAAAGAAACAATTCACTTTATCTATTGCAGCAACAGCAGTACTTTTATTAACAGCTGGCCAGGCCCACGCTCAGTCTGGCTCACGCCTGTGCGGTTTTATTGCAGTTGATACGCCAAACAAAGTAGGTTTGCTGTACGAAGCCAGAACCAAAGATGCATCGTACAAAAAGCAATGTGATGAAGCCATCGGCAAAATGAAGCACAAAATTGATGCTACCCCACAACTGAAAGCGATGACCTGGCAGGAAGTAAAACGCTGGTCATGCGAAGACGTTGGTAACAAGGGCTTTGTCAATAAAGGCGAAAGCTCTGACATTTGTGACAAAATGGAAGCCAAGGTAGGCTACAAAGTCACCAAAGCAGGCGCAGCTTCAGCGACTTACGCAAAGCAATAAACATCTGAAAGCCACCTGATAGCCCGCAACAATAAGTCTGGCTATCAGATGGCTTATTACTCCTGTGATAAACTCCTCTGTCCGCAATTTTCACACTCCGGGTTCAATTTGTTTTAAGCTGTGATGGTCAGAACAAAAACTATGGAACTCATATGAAAATCAAAGCATTAAGTCTGCTGACTTTGTTAGCTTACTCCGGCTCGGTTTGGGCGGATGAACAGTATTCTTACACTATTCTGGTCGACAACGGTGTCAAAGCCGGCGAGCAGATTGTTAAAGTCAATGACGACGGCGAAATCAGTGTCCGTTACATCTTTAAAGACAACGGCCGCGGCCCGGAGCTGGATGAAAAAATCAGCTTAAACCAAGATGGTTTTATCAAAGACTATCAGGCTAAAGGCAATACCACCTTTGGCTCTGTCATTAACGAAAACTTTAAAGTCGAAGGCAACAACGCCAGCTGGAGCACAGGCAAAGAACAAAGCAAGGCAAAATATCAGCAAGACGCCTTGTATCTGCCGGTGGATGGCTCCCCTTACCTGTCGTCCATTGCAATAGCTGCCATGGCCAAAAGTGGCAAAAACTCTTTACCTTTGTTACCCAGCGGCACTTTAACTCAGGAAGTGGTCAGTGAAACCATAGTGGATAACGCAGGTGAAAAGCAGCAGGTGCAGTTATTGGTGCAAACCGGTATAGGTTTTGAGCCTAATTTTGTCTGGGCGACCCAAGGCGAAAATCCACGATTGTTTGCTTATTTAATACCAGGTTACCTCACGCTGATTGAAGAAGGCTGGCAACATAATGCCAAAGCTATGTTGGCCATTCAGCAAAAAGCTGAAACGCTTTTATTAGAAAAGCTGGCACTATTACCGAAAAAGCTAAACGGCTTAACCGTCGTTCGTAATGCCCGTATTTTTGACAGTGCAACTCTGAAACTAAGTAGCCCTAGTGATATTTACCTGCTGCGTGGCAAAATCACCAGCATAGTGCCTGCTGGTACATTGAATAGTCCGGTCGGGCATGAAATTGATGCAGCCAATCGTATTGTTTTGCCAGGCCTGTTTGATATGCATGGCCACTTGTCGCGTTGGGAAGGCCCGCTGCATTTAGCTGCTGGTGTCACCACCTTGCGTGATATGGGCAATGACAACGCTACTTTGCAACTGATGATGGATGAAATCGACACCGATAAGCTGTTGGCCCCAACCATAGTACCTACAGGTTTTCTGGAAGGTGAAAGTGCATTTTCGGCCCGTAATGGCTTTGTGGTAAAAGATTTGGCAGAGGCAAAAAATGCCATCGACTGGTATGCAGCTCATGGTTATCCGCAGCTGAAAATCTACAACTCTTTCCCAAAAGAAATCCTCAAAGATACTGTAACTTATGCTCATAGCCGCGGTTTACGAGTCAGCGGTCATGTGCCAGCCTTTCTTAAAGCTGAAGATGCTGTGGCTGCAGGTTTTGATGAAATTCAGCATATTAATCAGCTGATGCTGAATTTTCTGGTCAAACCCGACACTGATACCCGCACCTTAGACAGGTTTTATCTGCCAGCCAAACAAGTGGCTGACTTAGATCTACAGGGCAAAGCAGTACAGGATTTTATCCGCTTATTAAAAACTCATAATGTGACTGTAGACCCGACGCTGGCGACTTTTGATTTCCTGAAAAAAACCGATGGCACTGTGGGTGATCCGTGGCTGGCTATCATCAAACATCTGCCACCTGATGTGCAACGCTCTTACGCCCGCGCTGAGCTGGATATACCTGATGAGGCCACAGCCGCACGTTACGCAAAATCCTACGCCAAGATGGTTGAGTTTGTCGGTTTGATGTACAAAGCTGGCATTCCGGTGGTTGCAGGCACAGACGAACTGGCGGGTTTTACCTTGCAAGGTGAGCTGGAGTTATTGGTTAAAGCTGGCCTTACCGCAGCTGAAGCTTTGCAGGTTGCCACGTTAAACGGTGCCCGTTACAGCAAAGTGGAACAACAAAAAGGCCAGATTAAAGTGGGTTTTGATGCCGACTTATTACTGGTCGATGGCGACCCAACCAAAAACATAGCGGATATCCGCAAACTGGCTTTGGTGATCACCCAAGGCAAAGCTATGGTTCCTGCCGATTTATACCAAAAACTGGGTGTGGAACCTTTTGTAAAAAACAAAGTGAAGATCCGTGACTTTGATACCGAAGCCGGACAAGGTGGTGGCAAAACCAAACAAGGCCACCGCCATTTGCATTAACAAAACGCTATAGCGCCGCCATAAAAAAGCCTCTGAAAAACTCAGAGGCTTTTTTTCTTATCTGGCGGACTTCACCTGACAACCACGCACTGCGTAATACAAAATCATGGCATAACAAGGCAGTAACACCATATAGCCAGCAATAGCACCGAAGTGTTGGGATAAAGCACCGTACAGCAGTGGCAGCAAAGCACCACCCGCTATGCCCATAATCAGCAAAGCTGAAGCTTTGGGTGTCAGTGAACCTAAACCCGCCAGTGCCAAAGGCCAGACCGCTGGCCATACTAATGCATTGGCCAGGCCTAACAAAGCCACCAGACTGATTGGATCCGGTAATAACGGAATGCCTGCCCAACCCCATAACACCGCGGAAATGCCTGTACTGCTTGGGTCTGAGACTAAAATGCTTACGGACAACACCAGGCCTAAACCAGCAGATATTGCCAAAGCCTGGCGCTGCGACAAAACTTTAGGTACCAGCAACAAACCCAGGCTATAACCCACCACCATAAAGGCCATAGTGTAAGAGGCTAGAGTTGTAGCGCCCTGGACATTGAGTGCAGAACCCAATAAACCTATGGTATCCCCTGCAATCACTTCTACCCCGACATAACAAAACAAGGTAATAACGCCAAGCACCAGATGGCGATGTTGCCAGATGGAGCTTTCACTGCCATCTGTCGTTACAGGAGCAGCTTCTGCAGGTAAATCCGGTAAAGCCGAAAAACGCAGCCCCACAGCCAAGAGTAAAATAGCCACTGCTATACCTGCATAAGGTGCCATCAGCTGCGAGGCTAACAGTGTTAATTGCTGCTCACGTTCTGCTTCGCTTAAAAGCGCCAGACTATCTGCCGTGATATGACCTAAATCCTGTAATACCAGCCAAGTGAACACCAAAGGAGCTAATACGCCTGCACTTTTATTTAAAATGCCCATTAAGGAGATACGGGCTGCAGCAGAATGTTCTGGCCCTACCCTTACCAAATAAGGGTTTGAAGCAGTTTGCAGCAAAGTTAAGCCAGACCCCACCACAAACTGCGCCAGTAAAAACACCATAAACTGCTGGCTATAGGCCGCCGGAATAAACAAAGCACAGCCCAAAGCAATCAGTCCTAAGCCTATCGACATGGCATTTTTATAACCCGACCAGGCCAGCACTCTGGCCATAGGTAAAGCCATCACTACATAGGCGATATAAAAACTAAAGGCGATTAAAAGCGCCTGAAACTCGCCCAACTGGCACACCAGTTGTAAAAACGGGATCAAAGCGCCATTTAGCCAGGTAATAAAACCAAACATAAAAAACAGCACACCGATAATGATGATCGGCTGCAGGCTGGATTGGCCTTTTGTAGCTTCAGTGACTGTTGTATTCATTGGATGTCCTTCTTCTTGTTGTGTTGTTCTTTCTGCTGTTCTGCGCCTTGTAACCAGCAGCGCTGCATATTCAGGTTATTGTCTAACAACAGCATATTGGCCATAGCGCCACTGCGCAGTTGCCCCATATCATCCAATCCAGCCAAAGCCGCCGGATTAGTACTTAAAGCTTTTAAACCTGCAGTAAGCGGCAAAGCCAAATCCTGACAAAAATGCCGCAAGGCGGTATTCATATCCAGAGCTGAGCCTGCCAGAGTGCCTTCAGGTAAAGTGAGTTTCAGACCATCTCTGCGAATTTCAGTCTGCAAATAAGGCAATACCTGTAACTCACTGCCGGTATGGGCCATTGCATCTGTCACCAGAATCAATTTGTCTTCGCCTTTACATAGCGCAGCAATACGTGCCGACAGTGGGTGCACATGTAAATGATCCAAAATCAAACCACAATAGACTTGAGGACTGGCCAAAGCCGCCCCCACCATACCGGGTTCACGACTGGTCAGAGGCGACATCGCATTAAATAAATGGGTAAAACAACAAGCTCCGGCTTCAATAGCAGCCAAAGCTTGTTCTGCAGTGGCAGCTGAATGTCCCAGACTAACCATAACGCCTTGAGCTACCAGTTCGCGAATTTGCTCCACAGGCACAGTTTCCGGCGCCAGGGTCACCATCACTTTGCCTATGTCTTTACGACACATCAGCTGCATTTCTTTATCCGACAAAGGCCTTATTTGCTCTGCAGGATGAATACCACGGCGCGCAACAGATAAATGCGGGCCTTCAAAATGAATCCCCAACACAGTATGCAATGGCTCTGGTAAGAGTTCAGCCACAGCATCGGCGGCGCGTTGCATCACTTCCAGACTGTCGGTGATGACTGTGGGCAACATGCCAGTAGTACCAAATTGCAGATGCGCTTTACTGATGGCTTTCAGCGCTGTGACGTCAGGTAACTGATTAAATAAAACCCCACCGCCACCATTGACCTGAATATCAATAAAACCAGGACAAAGCAGGCCTTGCAACGCAGGTTGAAGCTCTGGTTTTACGCCAGATTGCAGCGAAACAATACGACCCTGCTGCCAGTCCATCCGCACATCCTGCAACAGCGTTTTGCCATCAAAACAATGGGAGACATAGATGCTGTTCATAAGGTGCTGGTCACTTTATTCAGGCCTACTGGCGCATCCGGATTATGTCCAAGCGCCAAAGCCACAGCTTCAATATCCAGATAAAATCTCTGCATTAGCAATAAAGGCTGTAATCGTGGATGAATAGTCTGCTGTGCTGCATTTAAAGCCAAGGTCAGAACCACACCACCACGTTTTTTCACTTCTGCTATCTGGGCCTGATGTGCTTCGATGCTTTCATCATTTAGCTGCACATTCAACAGCGTCAAAGGCTGATTCAGTAACGAAATAGGGCCATGTAAAAACTCAGCACTACTGAAGGCTTCCGCCTGAATACCACAGACTTCTTTAATCTTTAACGCAATTTCTCTGGATATCGCGTAACCAAAAGCCCGCCCTAATACCACACAATGACGCAGCGTTTTGATTTGCTCTGCATGCAGCTGGGCTGGCTGCTCGACCACTTGTTGCAAGGCCGCAGGCAATGAATCTAAAGCATCCAGCAAAGCCTGGTCTTGCTTCCAGTGCGCGACAAGTTGCAGCAAAGCAGACAGCGTACAAAGATAACTTTTCGTAGCTGCTACTGCTTTTTCAGGCCCAGCCAACAGAGGGATGGCGTAGTCCGCTAAAGCTGCAAGCGGCGAGCTGATGTCATTGACCAAAGCGACCACTAAAGCGCCACTTTGTTTGGCTGCTCTGCCTTGTGCTAATAAATCTTCACTGCGTCCCGATTGAGAAATCAGCAGAACCAGCGCTTTATTCAGCTTTAGCTGCCTTGAGAACAAACTGGCCACTGAAGGCGCAGCAGCAGCCACAACCACTCCTAATTCCACTTCAATCAGGTAACGGGCAAACACACCGGCGTGGTCTGAAGTACCGCGACCCACCATATAAACAAAAGCAGGATCGAAGTCTCTGATTTTTTCGGCCAGCTGTTGATATAAAGCCTTGTTATTGAGGTTTTGTTGTTCAATTTTTTGCCAACTTTCACTGGCTTCCTGTCGCATTAACGTCATGCTGCTTTCTCCGCAAAAAGCTGTCTGGCCAGCGCAACGGCGCCAACCTCAGGGGGGCCCAGCACAGGGCTGAGCTGTTGTTGTAAGTCTGTAGGTAATAAGTCGGCTAAAAAAGGAGCCAGACCACCGATCATGGCGATACGGCCAGCTCCGGTTTTTAATAGCCGCTGCAATAACGCCTGAATGTAATCCATCCCTCGCTTGGTAATATCCAGCGCATGCGGATCAGCAAGCTGCTGGAATCTCAATACCAGCGGTGCTAATCGAGCATAGTCCGTTGCTTTGTAGCCTATACAGCAGCTGATAAGGTCAGTATTGCTACGCACACCTAAAGTCCGGCAAATAGTTTTGGTCAGCTCTGTCTCATCCGTTAAACCATCCAGACTATCCAGAGTGGCGCATACCGCCTGCCAGCCAAACCAGGCACCGCTGCTTCTGTCTCCAAGTGGAAAACCCTGAGCACTGAATAAAAACTGCTCGTTATCCACAGAAGAAAAAGCAGCTGTGCCTGTGCCGGTAATTAAAATGGCTCCATCCCGCCCTGCATGAGCTCCGAGGCAAGCAATATGTAAATCAGTGGTCACAGTTAAACTGGCAAAAGGATGAGACCAATTTTGCATCTGGCTTTGTACTCTAGGCACATTAACTCCTGCTAAGCCCATCACTACATGACAATAAGCCAAAGCGGTGTCGGTATAGCCTGCCTGCTGTACCACCTGCTGACAGGCCTGCAGTATGGAATCCACCGCCAAAGCAAAATCTGTCGCCGGATTAGCCGGCCCTGTCACAGCTTCAGCCAATAAGGCACCGCTGCTGCTTTCCAGTCTGGCTTTACACTTGGTACCGCCACCATCCACACCAATAAAAAGTTGTTCGTGTTGCGTCACTGGGATCCCCTTTCAGGTCAGTTTTTGGGCAAACCAAGGGCATACCATCTGGCAAAACCAGATGGTCTGCTGAACCTGAATCTGTTAAATTTTTACGAAAATTTTGCGCTGATACAGCCACCAAACCGGCAAATAACAGAGCACAAGAAAGGCAGCAATCCAGACGCCAACACTGAAAAACTGGTTCCAGCCAAGTTCCCCGACCCAGAACTGATAGACACCATGCACAGACTGTCCTGCCACCGGCACTTCCAGCAATTTCTCCATCGCCACATGCAGCACGTAAGCCACTATAGCGTTGGCACCAAATATCAGCGGGATGCGGGTCAACTGTTGATAACCTTTGACATCAGAGAACCAAATCAGCAAGGCCAAAACCATGCTCGCCATACCGCTGGTAACCAGCACAAAAGAGCTGCTCCAGATTTGCTTAATGAACGGGAAAAACAAACTCCAGAGACAGCCGAGTAAAAAGCTACAAAAGCCCAACACAAACAACGACATCACCAGTTGAGGCAATTGTTGTTTATAAGCCAGCACCAGCCGCCCCATCAGCACACCAAATAAACCACTGGCAATAGCTGGATAAGTACTCAGAATTCCTTCAGGATCCCAGGTGCCGCGCCATAACATGCCGGGTAAAAAGGCGCTGTCGAACCAGTTAATCAGATTGGCGCCCCGCTCCAGTTGACCAGCCACTAAACCAGGTGCTGGTACCAGTAAGATCAACAACCAGTAGCTGACCAGAATAAAGCCCATAATTTGCACCAATCGTTTACTGCTGCACTGCATAGCCAAAAAGGAGCACACCAGATAGACCACAGCAATACGCTGCAGCACACCCAAAATGCGGATATCGGCAAACTTCAGATACATCAGATTGACCACAATACCTAAGCCAAACATGATCAGACTGCGGCGCAGTACCTTCAATCGAAGTGCTGATAATTCTTCAGCGCTACGCTCAACAGGTCTCATGCCTATGGCAATAGCCACACCGACAATGATCAGGAAAAACGGGAAAATAAAATCCGCGAAAGTCACGCCATCCCAATACGCATGGGAAAATTCGCCATAGGTGTTGGGGCTGTTAACCATAATCATTAGAATAATGGTCAGGCCCCGAAATAAATCTAACGCCAGTAAACGTTGTGATTGCATAAAAAATTCCTGCTGTGCAGCCCTTAGCAAGAGCGCACAGCGCAAGTTAAAAAGTTACAGGCCTGATTACAGATTTGAAGGTGGAGCTTTACTGGCCGTCACCAAAGCCTGCAAAGCAGCGACTGCAGCAAAAGCATCAGCGGGTTGAGTTGAAGCTGCTTTCATCGGCTTATCCAGCCAGGCAGCTTCCCAATCGACCAGTTGTTGCTCCACTGCGGCTTTATCCAAAGCCTTACCCTGTTGGGCTGCTTTGCGCTGCGCATCAAACATCAACTCCCAACGTGGCAGATAAAAATCGGCATACATGCCCTGCCAGGCTTTGGACGCATAATCTTTCAGCTTCAGGCCTCCCCAACTGGTGACCTGACGTCTGGCGTTACGCTCGTACAATGCAGCGAGCTCTGGGGTGTCAGCATAATCACGCGCCTCTTTCACCCAGCTGTGTAAGCTTTCCTGCTGACCACCGATCAGCGCATCCACACCCAGGATCAGCGCTTTGGCCTGCTGCCGCCAGTCGTCACCCTGCTTTATATCGCCCTTCTGATACGCCAGCATGCTGTGTTGCAACAACATATCTATATGTTGAGTAACCGCATGACGACTCAGGTCAATCAGGTCGTACTTGAGTAATTCACTGCGCTCGCTTTCAGGTAAAGCCACTAATTCACGCAATGCCTGATCCAGCAAAACCAGATTACCAGGAGCTCCGGTGTAACGCAGATAATCCAGCGAAGGCCGCTTAAAGAGCAGGTATGCTCCGGCAGAACCTTCCCACCAGCGAGGTTCCCAATACTTAGTGCTGAAGACTGCCTTATACAACTTATTCCAGGCCGACAATAAAGCAGGACTCACATCGCCATAACGGGCTTTCAGGTAATGCTCTAACCAATCACTGGTCGCTGTCGCCTGACCTTGCCATGCCACATCAAACATATATTCGTAAGCCACTGAGGTACTGTGAATGCCTTCAGGGAACACACCGTAACCGGTCAGATTGCCTTTGTCGGCATGATGCAACGCGGTATCGACTTTTTCTTTGTAGTAATCAAAGTCGGCATACACAGGGTTACTGCCGCCATAATTATGAATAAAACCAAAAACCCAGTCTTTGTTGTAAAAACCTTTGGCTTTTTGCCAGACATCAAATCTGTCGTTGCCTATATCGTGGATCATCAGCTTATTGTCAGGCACCTTGCTTAAAAAGGCTTCGATGGACTTCAGATCCCAAAAATGTTGATCCGAACCAAACATCCAGCCTTGCATCACCCAGGTGGCATTGGGCACAGATTGCGCCAGCGACTGATACAAAGCTTCGCCGTACCCTGCTAAATCCTGATAGCGTTTATCTTTGGACACAGGAGGCAACATTTCATTAAAGGCATCCAGCAGGTAATACTGCTGCTCGCCATATTCGGCGTTATACAATTCGATAAAACGTTTGGCTACTTTGGCAAAGAGTGGATCGGCCGGGTCCAGCCAATAGGTTTCATTGGCAAAACCTGACCATGTCGGCATAGCGGAAATTTTCGCTTGCGGGAATAAGGTTTTAAATTGCTTAGGCACATAACCTGAAAATGCGGGCACTACAGGTTTCATACCGTAGTCGGCCATACGCGCCATAATTTGTTTTTGCAGTTGACGTTTTTTCTCTATATAAGCGTCAGGCAAAGGGCCTTCGTGGCCTTCAATATTGCCCATACGCTGCCATGGCGTAAAAGCCGGGCCTGAAAAATAACTTGCGAGTTCTGCGTCTTTCACACCAAACTCACGCCAGAGTTGTTGCCAGACAAATTCCTGACCTTCCATCGCCACTGGGTTATTGACACCATGCAGCGCCATCCAGTCCAGTTCCTGTTCCCATCGGGTCCAACCCCACCATGGTGTGGAATAGCCATAAGCACAGACGTTCAGATAAGCGCGTTGCTTAAATAAAGAACTGACACGTTCAGGCTGATAATCAGCAAATTGCTCTGGCAGGGCTATTCTGTTGCCTTCCCAGCTGACTGACATTACACCAATTTGACGCAGATATTCGTAAGTACCATAACTTAAAGCGGTCAACGCATTGGCGCTGACATACAGCTGGCCATCGCGGGCTTCGATTTGATACCAGTCCGTCTGGTCGTCCTTCAGCAAAGTAAAGTGCACATTAGGTACCGCCTTACCAGCGACACGCTCGAATAACTCCCGTACCGGTTTAACCTCTGTGCTGTCAGCCTGCGTGGCTTTTGCGACGTCGGTGATCTTAGTTTGAGTCTGCTGCGGAGACTCTACCGGAGAGCAACCACTCAACAGCCCTGTCAGTACACAACAGGCGGCCAGACTAAGACGAAAATTAGGCAAATACATTGGGATTTTCCTTCTTCTAATTCTATGATCACTAAAGATTTGATCCCTAAAGATCTGATCCCTAAAGATTTGACCAAGAAGGAGCCGACAGTGGTTGTCGGCTCCTGCTGCAGTACTTACAGGCTAAAATTCGCGCCCAGATAGTAACTACGGCCAATCACACTGGTAGTTTGCCAGGCACGGGTCAGCTCATCACGATAAGCTTCTTCATCTTTGCCATTGAGGTTCAGTGCACCAAAACGCACTGACCACTGCTCACTAATATTCCAGCCTAACAGTACATCGATCTGATTACGACCTTCAACAGTGCGGCCTTCACGTGCGAAGAACGCATCTGTGCTGTCCTGAACATAAGGACTGCGGTGATTCAGCGATACACGGGCACTGTAATCTTCATTTTCCCAGTAGCCTGTGATATTCCAGGTTTGCTCTGAAGAATTCGTCAGCGTAAAACCTTCGCTTTCATCGACCAGAATGCGGGTGTAGTTAGAACTTAAACCAAAACCTGGCACAGGCAACCAGTTATCCAGCCCCTGGTTCCAGCCGACCTCATAACCTTTAACGGTCAGCTCAGAGCTGTCGTTGTAGATAGCAGTAATGTCATAGATATTACCTGCGCTGTCGACACAGTCAGAACCTGACATACTCAGCGTCGCGCCATTGTATTGATCAGGGCAAACCAGCTCACTGACAGTGCCGTTTTTGATGTCTTTCTGGAACAGGTTAAGGGTCACGGAATCACCTTCGCTGTAATACCACTCCCAGCCTAAATCCAACTGATTGGCAGTCAAAGCTGCCAGTTCAGGTTGGCCCAGATTCACTGTGTAAGTGCGGGTACCAAAAGAGTTAGCTGCTGAGGTTTCAGAGGCTGCCAGCTGAGTATTGGACGTTAACATAGGACGAACCAGTACTTTAGCTGCTGCCAAACGTACCTGCATATCGTCATTTAACTCCAGCACCAGGTTGGCACTTGGCAGGAAGTTATCGTAATTAAAGCTTTGTGTGGTCTCACCTATCGCCAGCTTAATTTCTTCATTATCCGGGTGAGTGTCGCCTGTAATGTAGGTATTGATATCACGTTCAGTGCGCTCATAACGGCCACCGAAATTACCGCGCAGTGGCAAGCCACCTACTTCGGTTTCAAAATCAGTCATCAGGTAGGCTGATGAAATCGTTTGATCCACTGAGTAGCTGGACTGAGCCGCAAATAAGGTCGGTACTGTCACACCTTCAGCAGTTAACGCATCACGGTAAGCCATGATATTAGGCGCTATCCAGCTGTGTTGAATATCCATTTTGTTATCAAGGAAATCCGAAACTATATAGCCATATTCTGCCATTGAAGGTAAATCAGCAGGATCTGCATCACCAATAGCAGCCCTGTCGGTACGGTAGACTTCTCTTTCCATGGTTTCGTTACGGTATTTGACACCAGCAGCCACACTGGTGAACCAGCCCCATTCCAGCCCACGTTCTGCGTCAAACTGTACTGCAGTTTCATCCGACTCTGTCAGACGACTGGCACCGTTCGGGTATTCATTACGTGGCATCACTGTTGGATATAACGCCGGATCAGCCAGATTATCAGCAATATTAAAACTGATATTGGATGGGTCAGTAATGTCCAAATTAGCGCGTGAAATTACAGTTGCCAGAATAGCAGCTTCTTCATTGTGCACAGCTTCACCCGCTGTGTGATGGAGTACGCTGCTGAAGTTCCAGTCTTGCCAGTCATAATCCAGCTCTAAGGTATAAGCTTCTGAAGTGGCGTCTTTATCTTCCAACTGACGGTTATTTTCAGTGGTAAAGTTATCAATCTGAATACTGTTATAAACACCATTAACCGCATCGCCTAAACGGGTGATCTGGTTGGCATTAAACAGAAACACCTGCTGATTTAAATCCTGCTTGGTATCGTCCCCTGCATACACTGTAGTCAATTTCGCTTCAAAAGCGCTGGTTGGTTTCCACTGCACGGTGCCGTTAAATAATTCACGCTCTGTTTCACGGTCGATACGGCGATAACGAGGACGGCGTGGTGTGACTTCATCTGTATCTGAATCAACAAACCAGCGATCCATCCAGAAGTTATCTACTCTGTCATCCAGTTCCTGATAACCAAAATTCAGCAATACACCTACTGTGTTATTGGCAAACTGGTCGATATAAGTAGCGTTAGCTTTTGGAGTGATATCGTCAGTTGGAGAAAACTCCGAATACTGGCCTTTACCTGAAAGTAAAATTTTGCGCTCGCTAAAAGACAAAGGTGAAGCGGTATCAATGTTGATGGTGCCTGATAAACCACCCGCATCCATATCGGCTGTGGGAGATTTTATCACTTCAATGGTGGACGCCAGTTCAGTTTGAATAATGTCAAAACGAAAACCGCTGGTGAAATCTGCACTGGCCATAGTCTGACCGTTTAAAGTGGTGCGGGCATATTGAGAACCTAAACCACGTACGCTGATTGTTGAGCCACGGCCGTTGACGTTAGAAATTTGTACGCCTGGAATACGCTGAATCGCTTCAGCTATGTTTTCGCTTGGAAACTTACCAATGTCTTCTGTGGTGATAGCATCGGTAATTTTGGTGTCCTGACGTTTGATATCGGCAGCTGCTGCCAGACTGCCGCGAAAGCTGACCTGGATCACTTCCACGTTTTCTTCTTCAGCCGGCTTGTCTTGTGCATAGCTGATTGCTGGTACAAATAAAGTCGCCAGAATAGAAGCGAGTACTGTCTTTTTTCCTAACTGATGCTGATTCAACCTGTTCATGCCTGTGCTCTCTGCGTTGCTAATAGTTATTTTGTGATCGTCTGTTTCTCTATCCGGATCTTTCTGATCGGTGATTTATTCATCACTCAGATTTTAAATTAGCACCAGCCTGTCAACGTTGTCAACAATAAAAGTGACAACGTTGACAATGATTTTAAGGCGTTGATTTACATGGATTTATATAATGGAGGATACAGAGTCGCGTAAGACCAGATGCAATTTAACGCCATAGTGTGACGGCTGTTGATCGGGTTCTTGCATCAGTGCAATCAGCATGGATGCTGCTTTAGCGGCGATTTCCGCATTAGGTTGATGGACCGTGGTCAGACCTGGCCAGGTTTGTCGGGAAAATGGACTGTTTTCGAAACCTACTATGGATAAATCCTGTGGTATAGCAAGTTCGCGTTTGCGGGCAACAAACAAAGCACCAGCCGCAATTTCGTCGTTACAACCAAAAAGTGCTGTGGCTTTGCCGTCCAGTTGCAGCAATTGTTCTGTCATCTCAACGCCAGAGTCAAAGGTGAAATTGCCTGATATCACCAGCTCATCCTGTACCTCAAGACCGGCATTTTTAAGTGCAGCACAATAACCACGATAACGACCCAAAGAGGATTTGTGGTCTTTGTGAAACCCCAAAAAGGCAATACGGCGATGGCCTTGTGCCAGCAGATGTTCAGTGATCTCCTGCCCCGCTTGCTCATCGTCAACATATATGGTTGGGCAAAGCTCATCCGGTGGTTCAGCGCCAGACACTATACGAACTACTTTGGCTTGCTGCTCCAGTAACTGCTTCACCAGTTCTGTACTTTCAGACAAAGGCGGCGTCAGGATCACTCCGCCCACCAGATTGGTACCAATCATACTGGTGAGTTCATGCCGGACCTGTTCTGAGCCTGAATCCGTTGGATGGATCACCAGCTCAAAGCCTTTTTCACGGCATTGCGACAAAATACCGTTTTGCATTTCAATCACATAGTGACTATTCGGATTGTCGTAGACAAAAGCCAGCGAAAAAGGTGCAGTACGCATCAGCCGGGCCGTGCGATTCGGCTGGTAATTCAGCTGCTCAATCACAGCCTGTACTTTGGTTCTGACCTCATCACTGACCCAGGCTTCGTTATTCACCACCCTGGACACACTTTTAAAGGAGACACCCGCCAGGCGAGCCACATCTTTGATCGTAGGTTTTTTAACCAGCATAGCTTCCAATCTGCAATACAGACTTCACTGAATCATCATAAGTTACGGAACTGCCTGATAAAACTTTACAATTCCAAGCAAAGCAACTTTATACCTTCACCCGAAAGCTGTCCAAATATCTTTTTATTGCGGGACATTTTTAATTCAAAATGTGAGAGTTGCCGTAGCCATCATCAGCATGATGGCGGCAGCATAAAGTAACATCAGATTTTGATCAGGTTATGTGTAGCCAAAGCACCAAAAGGCAACTCCATTAAGCGGCCACCTGTGTCGAGTGACCCCAAATCCACAGCGAAGTAACCACAGGTTTCCAGCAGACTACGAACTTCAGCTTTGGCTGCTACATCATCACCCGAATAAAACAAAGTACGTTTTCCGCCCGATACTTCAGGCTCCGGCAGCACAGCAACATCAAGATGATTAAAGGCTTTAACTAACCTTGCTCCCGGCACTAAGTCACGAACGATGGCACTTGAGGATTTACCGCCTAAATCAATCGCTTTAATGCCATAAGCCGCCAATGGGTTGGTTGGATCTTTAGCATCTTCAGAATTCGGATCAAGAAACAGTACCGGATTGGTGCCGTCTATCACAATGCGATTATTCCAGGCAGGCAGACTGCCTAACAAAGACTCAATAGCCACCCAAGGCACTGCAATCAACACTATATCCGCTTGCGCAGCCTGTTCCAGCGTGCCGGCTGTTATAGTCGGCCCCAATTCTTTGACCAGCGCAGATAAAGACTCTGGACCGGATCTGTTGGCAATAATGGCCGAAACACCTTTGTTTGCCAAAGCACGTGCCACGTTAGAGCCAAGGGCTCCAGAACCTAAAATACCAATACTCATTTTACTCTCCTGATGAATGGGGCAATTATTGCCATACCGTCAGAGCCCCTGTATCTGACGAGTGATCAATCAGATCAAAGTTTTAGATCCGGCCTTTTAAGCGCAGCTCTGAGCCAATACGTCGTATTTCCTGTTCGCCTTTTGCAAGTGACTCCCGGCTGCTATGCACTGAATAGGACCCCATCACCAACGGATGTGGGTGTGGGATAGCTGCGCCAAACACAAAAGATGCAGCACCCTGAGCCATCAACGTAATAGCCGTTTCAGATGCATCAAACACCACCATCTCACCTTGGCTTACAGCGGTAGTGCCTGTTAAATTGCCTTTGTATATGGCTAACCAGGCGACTGTCTGGCCCGGCTCTGGCTGGTAATGCCAGACTTCGCCGTCCTGCAATTGCACATGGTAGTAATTCACCCCAGCGGTAAATTCAACAGGGCTTTTTGCGCCCTGATACTGACCCAGCAATACAGAAACGGGGCCCACAACAGCTATCTCTGACGGGTCTATATTCTTGCTTTCGGCTGGTGCATTTTCTTCATGCTCAGGCAGGGTCAGCCAAAGCTGAAACATCTCCAGTGCAGTTTCGCCCGCAATTCCGCCATCGTGCCAAACGCCATTACCTGCCTTCATCCACTCAAGTCCGGCCGTCTTCACCATACCGGTTTCACCTGTTGTATCAGCAAAAAGTATTTCACCCCTGATAGGCAAGGACAAAGTGGCAATCCCTGAATGCGGATGCATACCAAATAACTTGGTTTTTGACGCAGGCAGGACGCCGTAATCGAGAAACACAAAAGGCTTGATCAGTTGGCCTATATCAGACGGACTGACCAGACGAGTGATAGGCCCTCTGTTGATACCGCGAGTACGCGCCACAACAGAGCGTTTGTCTGCCACAACGAGTGTGGCTTCAGTGGCTAGAAAGTTTTGCTGCTTCATTACAGTGTTCATAATTTGCTCCTCAGTGGATGAAACAAACTATAACCAATAGAAAAACATCAAAATAGCCTATATGATTAGATGAAAACCATCTGGAATTTAGATACATGCTTGACGCAGTCACCCTGGATCAACTTCGTACTTTTGTTGCCGCCGCAGAACAAGGCAGCTTTTCAGCCGCGGGGCGCAAAATTAAACGTGCACAGTCTGTAGTCAGCCACACTCTCGCCAACCTCGAACTGCAATTGGGCGTCACGCTTTTTGATCGCAGCAGCAGGTATCCACAACTCACGGCAGCTGGAGCCTCTTTGCTAACAGATGCAAAGGCCGTCATTGATAGTATGGATTTGCTAAAAGCCAGAGCCCATTCATTATCTGAAGGCCTGGAGCCCGAGTTGTCGGTCGCTGTTGATGTGATGTTTCCTATGGATACCCTGACGTCAGCTGTTGGTTACTGCAAACAGCATTTCGAACACACACCGCTGCGGCTTTATGTCGAAGCTTTGGGTGGCGTTACACAACAAGTGCTGGATGGCACTTGCAGACTGGGTATTATTGGCTCGCTTCCAACTGTACCGGATGAACTAACCGTCGAGCCGCTGAGTAACATACAGTTTGTCACTGTCGTCTCCCCTACCCATGTTTTAGCGCGGCAGCCTTTTGATGTCACAGCAGACGAACTTGGCCGTCATGTGCAGTTGATTTTGACAGACCGCACCAGCCTTTCGAGCGGCCGCACTTTTGGTGTGATGTCAGCTTTGACCTGGCGTCTGGCAGACCTTGGCGCTAAACATGCATTTTTAAAAGCAGGTTTTGGCTGGGGCCATATGCCAA
Source organism: Rheinheimera sp. MM224 (assembly GCF_947090785.1). Classification (NCBI taxonomy): domain Bacteria; kingdom Pseudomonadati; phylum Pseudomonadota; class Gammaproteobacteria; order Chromatiales; family Chromatiaceae; genus Rheinheimera; species Rheinheimera sp. MM224. Next base: position 2,220,362 of record NZ_OX352320.1, on the reverse strand, counting down.
AACATATGGTGGAAAAAGATATTGCTGACGGACTTTTGGTGTCATTAACGCTGCAGAATATGCCTGCTGCAGCTATGTATTTAACCACCAAGATTGTTTATCGCAAAGATGCCCCACCAGGTCCTGCTGGCAGAGCTTTTATTTCACAGCTAAAGAGCTAAGAAACAGGCAAGTTGCGTCAGGTTTCTGTCTTTTCAAAATAGGGAACCAGTCGATCGATGAAGGTACGAAGCGCCAGCGACTGGTGTTTTCTGGAACGGTAGACCGCATAAATACCTAACGAAACTGGTTCATAGTTTGGTAATACCTGAACCAATTTTTTATCGTTAATCAATGCCTGCACCGCATGCCGGGGCTGCAAAGAAATACCACGGTTTTTTAGTACAGAATTCAGTAACAACGACGATTCATTTGCACTGTAATTGCCTGATACTGTTGCAACAACAGGCTGTTCGTCTTTGATGAAATGCCATAAACTTTTACCAAAATTGGAATACATTAAACAGTTATGAGAGGCCAAATCATCAGGGTAAACCGGATAACCACAACGCTTTAAATAGCCCTCTGTCGCACATAATACAGAACGACAAACCCCAAGCGGACGCGCAATCAGATTTGGGTCCAGTTCATTGGTAATACGGATTGCTAAATCGATTCGGTCTTCCACCAGATGAGTTACCTGATTACTGACATGCACATCAATACGTACCTTGGGATAATCATCCAAAAAGGCATCCACCACCGCAGGCAATAAATCTTCAGCAACAAATTGCGAACAGGAAATGCGAATAGTACCTTCAGGCACCGCCACCATATTTTGTTCTAAGGGCGTTGCGACCTCTTTGGCTACATCCAACAAAGAGCGGCAATGACTGAAGGCTTTTTCACCCGCAGCGGTCAAGGTTAGTTTTCGGGTAGAGCGGTGCACTAACTGAGCGCTGGCCCACTGCTCCATTTCCGCCAGATAACGGGTCACCATAGAACGTGACATATCCAAAGCCTGAGCCGCTCCGACTAGACTGCCCTGCTCCACAATGCATACAAAGACTTCAGCCGCTTTAATCCTGTCCATGCCTTTCACTATATGTTCGATTAACGCAACTAACTATTGCCATTTCTAGGGTTTATTGCAAGGTATTTGCAACATACACTTGCAGCCACTAATACATCTGTTGCTTCGCAGGAAAACAAAATGACCACTCTACATTTCATCATGGACCCGCAATGCGGCTGGTGTTATGCCGCAGTACCGCTGATTGATGCACTGACTGAATTAGCAGAGGTACAGATTAAAACTCATGGCGGTGGTTTGTTTTCAGGTGCAAACAAAGGAGCTGTCACTGCCGAATTCCGTCAGCATATGCAGGCTAGCGACAAAAGAATAATGGCGCTGACTGGCCAGCAGTTTAGCGACACATACTACCGCGAAATATTCGCTGATAAGACACGTATTCTCGACTCAGACACACCTATAACAGCTCTGCTGGCAGCCGAATCTTTGGGTATTCAACCTTTGACTATGTTGCACAACATGCAAAAAGCTCAGTTTATTGATGGCCGTTCTTTGTCTGACATCAATAGTCTGAGCAGTATTGCGACAGTACTGGGCGCTGACGCGAAAAGCTTTGTAAACACCTTTGCGTTTTTTAGCGGCGTCAAAACAGACCAACATATAACGCAGAGCCGGCATCTGTTGCGTGTGGTAGGTGGAAATGGCTTTCCTACTTTCGCTGTAGAGCATAAAGACGGAACCTTTACCAGATTGGACCACGGTAGCTTTTACAGCACGCCAAAGCTTTGGTCTGCTTATGTAGAACAGATAGTGAAGGAAATCAGTTAGATTTTTAATGAAAGCGGTTTAATTAACCAGAAGTTCTGCCATCAAATATACAGAGGTGATTATGAAATTTTTATCCAAATTAGTTCAGGCCAGTGCTTTATCAGGCATGGTCGCACTGTCAGCCAATGCAGTCGGTGCCCCCTTAGAAACAACTGTATTTAATCCACAGGACAAAAGTACCTTCCCGGTCAGTTCGGTGCTAATTACCGGCAAAACTGAAGCCATTTTAGTGGATGCCCAGTTTCAGCGAAATGACGCCTTGTCTGTGGTCGAACTGATTAAACAATCAGGCAAAAAACTGACGACTATTTATATCAGCCATGGTGATCCGGATTTTTACTTTGGTTTAGATGTGATCACTGCAGCTTATCCGGATGCCAAAGTACTGGCCTCAGCACAAACGCAAAACTACATCAAAAAATCTATGGATGGCAAAAAAGCCTACTGGGGACCGATACTGAAAGAAAATGCGCCGCAAAAGCTGGTGGTGCCTGATGTGCTTCAAGGTAACACCTTATTGGTTGATGGTGAGCAGGTGAAAGTAGTAGGCCTTGATGGTCATGATCCTAAGCATAGCTTTGTCTGGGTTCCGTCCAGCAAAACTGTACTGGGTGGCGTTGTGGTGTTTGGCAATATGCATGTGTTTTTAGCTGACACACAAACCCCAGAGTCGCGCCAGAACTGGTACAAAACTCTGACTATGATTGAGCAATTAAAGCCAGTGACTGTGATCCCAGGTCACTTGTTGGGTGACAAGCCTCTGACTTTACAGGCTGTAAAGTTTACTCATCAATACATACAGGATTTTGAAGCAGCAGCCGCCACTTCAGCCAATTCTGCGGAATTAGTGGCCACCATGAAAAAGAACTACCCTGCTATTGGCGGCGACAGCATTTTAGGCTTAAGTGCAAAAGTTATTATGGGCGAAATGAAGTGGGGTCAATAAGCTAAGTTATACAACTTCAGTAATACTTTTTGGGCTTTGTCAGCGCATGCTGTCAGCTCAAAAAGTGCTGCTTAAAATTACATTAAAGAGCAACACCATGAGTTCGATACCAACACCGCTCAGCGCTATGCTTGTTTTATTAATACTTCTGCCCTCTGCAGCTTCTGCACAACTTGCCGCTGCGGATCCGATAAAAAAAGCTTTACCTGAAAAGAGCATCATCATGACTAATCTTGATATTGTAAAAAGCACGTATGAAGGCAAAACCTCAGAAGAAAATGGCAGAAATCTGCAGAGATTTATCACAGACGACACCCTTTGGACAGAAGCTGCTGGTTTTCCGTATGCCGGTACCTACCAGGGTTTTACCGAGATTGAAAAACATGTCTTCGCTCGTTTAGGCAGTGAATGGATTAATTACAACTTTAAAGTAGAAGACTACGTGGCAACAGGTGACAAAGTGGTGGCTTACGGCACGTACAGTGGTACGAATAAAGCCAGTGGCAAATTTTTTACCGCCAGAGTGGCTCATCTGTGGCAGCTAAAAGATGGCAAAATAAAAAGCTTTGAGCAGTTTGTCGATAGCAAAACAGTTAAAGATGCCATGTAAATGCCACCCAGATGAAATAGCCCCGTTAAGGGCTATTTCAAGAAACTACAGCTCGCCTTTTTTTAAGGCTTCTACAGCAAAATGGGCCGCCCTTGCTGTTAATGCCATATAAGTCAGCGATGGATTGACACAAGAAGCCGAAGTCATACAGGCGCCATCAGTGACAAACACATTCAGCGCATCCCACACCTGATTATTGCCATTCAGTACTGAAGTTTTTGGGTCTCGCCCCATGCGGGCTGTGCCCATTTCGTGAATGCCCTGCCCCGGATTGTAGCCCCGGTCAAAGCCCTGCACATTCCTAAGGCCAACAGCTTCAAATATCTCCACAGCATCCTGCATCATGTCTTTGCGCATACGGATTTCGTTGTCTTTGAGTTCCACTTCTATCGCCAGTACAGGCAAACCCCATTTGTCTTTCACTTTAGGATCCAGGTAAATTCGGTTGTCATGATGAGGCAACATCTCGCCAAAACCACCCATACCTATGGTCCAGTGCCCGGGTTCCGTCAGCGCTTGTTTTAAATCCAGGCCAATACTCATCTCCGCTATATCACGACGCCAGTCTTGCCGGCTGGCCCTGCCCTGATAACCAAAACCCCGCAGATAATCTCTTTTGTCAGCCCCCCAATTGCGAAATCTGGGCACATAAAACCCGGTTGGACGACGGCCAAAATAATAGCTGTCGAGATAACCTTCCACTTCAGCCACAGCACCTGTGTTCAGATGATGATCCATCACATTACGACCCAAGGCATTACTGCTGCTGCCAAGACCTTCAGGCCAGATATCTGTAGCTGAGTTCATCAAAATCCAGCTGGTATTAAAGGAGGAGGCGTTTAAGAAAATGATTTTGCTGGTGAATTCATAGGTCTGCTGAGTTTCACTGTCCAGCACTTCTACACCACGGGCACGTTTTGTATCTTTGTCGTACAGGACTTGAGTGACAATAGAATAAGGCCGGACTGTTAAATTACCTGTTTTCACAGCGGCAGGCAGCGTAGCCGACTGGGTGCTGAAATAGGCGCCAAAAGGACAACCCAACCAGCATTTGGCTCTGTACTGACAATTCACCCGGTTTTGTTCAGGTTTAGCTTCGGTGATATTAGCGGTACGGCCACAAATCAAATGACGTGAACCGCCAAAGGTCTTTTTAATACGTGCTGCTATGTCTTTTTCTACAATATTAAGCTCCATCGCAGGCAGATAGCGGCCGTCCGGCAACACATCCAAACCGTCTCTGTTACCCGAGATACCAGCAAAACCTTCGACATAGTCATACCAGGGCGCCAGATCGGCGTAACGAATAGGCCAGTCCACCGCTATACCTTCTTTGGCATTGGCTAAAAAATCCTGCTCATTCAGACGATAACTCTGCCTACCCCATAACAAGGATCGCCCGCCCATCTGATAACCGCGATACCAGTCAAAGCGCTTTTTCTCGACATAAGGCGAGTCTTTTTCATTGGCCCACATGCCAAAGGTGCTTTCATTTAACGGGTAATCCCGTTTTAGCACAGGATAATCCTGCTTCATCTGCTCTGTAGGCTTGTCACGGTGTGGGTAATCCCATGCCTCTTTAAAGGCATTGGTGTAGTCCTTGATATGCTCCAGAGGACGACCACGCTCCAGCAATAAAACTTTTAAGCCTTTTTCTGTCAGCTCTTTGGCAGCCCAACCGCCACTGATACCTGAGCCTACAACTATTGCGTCGTAATGGTTTTGAGAAACTGCCATTGTATTTCACCTGCTGAGCTGACTATGCCTTGCATAGTTAATGCATAGTTAATTGAAGTATTGCCTTTTTAAAACGCCAAGGAATCACTGAAGTATAAAACACTGACTACTGAAGATAAAAACTTAACAATTAAGATAACCAGGCATCTGCTACCGAGTCAACAAAAAACAAAAGCCGCATTTTATTTTTATAGAAAATATTATATAAATAGCAACAAAGAATAAATCAGCACAACTATGGAATAATTCAATGAAGATCAAACATTACTTCCCGCTACCATTTATCCTGACTTTTATGCCAGTCAGCGCAGAAAATTATATATCCACACGTTTTAGCGCTGATCCTTCTGTACATTTCTTTAATAATAAATTCTATGTGTACGCCACCAATGATCAGGACAACAGCGGTACTTATTGGGATTCAACAGACTGGCGGCTATTTTCTTCAGCCGACTTAAAAACCTGGCAGGATGACGGCTCGTTTTTAGACATATCCGTCTTTGCATGGGCAGGAAAAACAGCCAAAGCCTGGGCTCCGGGAGCTATTGAACGCAATGGTAAATTTTACTTTTTTGCCCCTGTCGGCGGTAAACAAATTGGTGTCGCCGTCAGTGATAAGCCTTTTACTGGCTTTAAAGACCCGCTAGGTAAAGCTTTAATTGAAACTCCGCGTGACCCCAATGCAGGTGTTGAACCTATAGATCCTATGGCTTTTATTGATAAAGATGGCCAGACCTATTTATATTTTGGCACCCGAATTCCGAAAGTTGTGAAGTTAAAACAAAATATGCAGCAGCTTGATGGTGATATTCAGGACATTATCATTCAGGGCTTTCCTGAAGATGATAAGAAGAAGAAATACGGAGAAGCCCCTTACCTGCATGAACATAACGGTACTTATTATTTTACCTTTTCTACAGGCTGGCCAGGGCAAATTGTTTATGCCACAGGAAACAACCCGCTAGGGCCTTTTACTTACCGTGGAGTTATCTTTGATTACCTGCCTATATCAACCAACCATCAGGCTATTATAGAGAAAGATGGCAAAAGCTACTTCTTTTATCATGATGGCTCATCACAAGGTGGTGGTGATCATAAAAGAGTAATAGGTTTTACTGAACTGCATTATGCAAAAGATGGTTCTATTCTGCCGATAACAATCAAATAATAAAAATAAAAGGGGCAGAGTCTTCACTCTGGCCCCTGTCTTAATATCACATCAGAACTTATACGCCATACCAATCATGTAAGTACGACCACTGGTGGTGGTGTTGTACAGACGGTCATTCGAATCGCTGTATTGCTCTTCGCGTTGGTTAGTCAGGTTGATGGCTTCAATACTCAGTTTTAAGGCGTCACTTACTTTGTAGAAAGCAGAGAAGTCTATGTAGGTTGTTGCATGGAAACCACTTTCGTCATGGTCACGCAAGCCACCTTCAACAGAGTTGATGTAATCGCTGCGATGAGCACCGGCAACACGACCACCCCAGGTATCCGTCTCATAGTAGAACGTCAGGTTATAACTTTGTTTGGATAAACCAGGGAAGCTTTTCACTTGATCCTCGCCTGTGCCCTGTACGTTACGGTACAAAGTGGTGCCGTCTACCCAGGTATAGTTAGCAATCATACCCATTTGATTAAAAGGCTCTGGTAAGAAATCAAAATCACGTTGAAACGCCAGTTCAGCCCCTTTGATAGTGGATGAATCTGAGTTCTGTGGTGAAGTGATATCAAACAGCGAATCCATGGTCGCACCGTTTGGCAACAGACTTGCCGGCAGGCCCATCTCGCTGAACTTTTTAGTTTCCACTTCAGTCACTATAAAGTTTTCAATATCTTTCCAGAACACTGCAGCAGACAGAGAACCTACACCTTCAAAGTACTGTTCCAACGCTAAATCAAAGTTGGTGGACTCAAAAGGTTTCAGATCCGGGTTACCAATAGTGATTTTACCTACTTCGCCCGGCGAACCTGTCATCTGTGCTACGTTTGCAGATACAGAAATAGCATTCAGTGAAGGACGGGTCAGGTTTTTACTGGCACCAAAACGCAATAACAAATCGTCTTCCAGCTCATACACCAGGTTCAACGTTGGTAATACGTCAGAATAATCACGCTCTATAGTGACATTTTGACCTTGTGATACGCCTTTAGAAGTTAAAGAAGTTTTGTAATAACGGGCACCGACGCTACCACGCAGAGTTTTACCTGCAATCATAGAGTCCCAGCTGTACTGGCTGTAAAAGCTGCTGGTTTCTTCTTCCACTGTGTAAGAGTTGGTCTGGATGATTCTGTCTTCACCCAAGGCTAAATCATGAATACCGTAAAACTTCTGCAGTTCATCCACATCAGCCTGTACCCAGGAAATATAAGGGTGACCTGAGTACACATTAGTGACCGCATCAGAAATGGTTTTTACGCCATTATTCAGCGGAGTGGCTTTGGTTTCGACATAACCAGCGTCTTCGCGGTTGTTACCACTGTTGCTGAACTTTTTATAGTTCGCACCAAAGCTAATGATACCTGCGTCGTCCAATGAGTAATCAAAGTCCAGTTTGCCATTATCAAAGTCTGTCGCTATGTAATCTTCACGGAAGTAAATATCTTTGACTGTCCAGCCTGCCATATCTGCCGGGTCAAAGTCATAGGTATGCTGGCCGTAAAAACGATCCACTGTGTAGTCTGTGGTGATGCCACCCTGACGGGTCAGGTTCACTTTATCGACTTTTGGCTGATCATAATCTGAAGAGCTGGTGCCTAACTGGAACTTCATGCCCAGCTTATCGCTGATTTGCCAGTCGGTATTAAAAGTAATTTGATTAAATACAGACTCGTTGTAATCAGAGCGGTTTTCAGTACGGATAGTCGAATTGCTGAACGTTGCTTTGACGACTTCCAAATCGCCATTGTTATCAACATAGTCCAGAGCTTCAATACGGCCTAAGGCTGTACTGCTGGCACCGCCAGTAGAAATGTGATGTTCGTCCAGAGTATTCTCCAGGCGGCCATGCATCAGTTCCAGCGCAAATTTCAGATCATTGCTTGGGCGGTATTGCAGCGCTGTGGTCACACCCAAACGTTCCTGATCATTGTTCCAGACTGAATATCTGTTACCACGGGCAAACCATAACTCACCAGCTTCGGCCTTGGCGGCAGTATCAGCGTCCACAGAGTCGCTGATGCCATTGGTGGCACGCACCTGACGCCAACGGTAAGTGTTAGAACCGTATTCACTGGAGTTTTTCTGACTAAAAGCAACGGAAGCCAAAGCACCGAAATCACCCCAGGTATTAGAAATCATACCTGCTACACGTGGATTGGTTTCTTCAGAATTAGTATTGGTACCTAAATTACCAGCTACCGCGCCCTGAAAACCATCATAGTCAAAAGGCTTGGCTGTACGTAAATTCACTGTACCGCCTATGCCACCCTCTTCCTGATCGGCAGAGTAAGATTTTTTCACGTCGATTTGGTTAAACAATTCGGACGCAAAAATATTAAAGTCAAAAGCACGAGACCGGCCTACTGCACCACGGCTGTCCATAGGTGATGACGACGTCCCCAACGCCTCCATACCATTAACCTGTACGCGAGTAAAATCCGGGCCTAAACCACGTAAGGATATTTGCCGGCCTTCACCACCCTCACGGGTGATTGCCACACCAGGCACACGTTGCAGCGAATCTGCCAGATTTAAATCCGGAAAATCGGCAATGTCTTCTGCCACAATAGAATCCTGAGCAATCATCGCCTCACGTTTTAAATCTTTGGCTTTAATTACTGAGTTGCGAAAACCACGAACTTCGATCACTTCTGTATCAGCTTCCTTTTCCTGCGCTATTGCAGTGCTTTGGAAACCTGCTGTCAGCGAGCTGAGTACAGCCAGCGACAGTGCTGTTTTTTTATAATTTTTCATGTCTACCCCTGTTATTTTTTTTCTAGCAACTTAACTTAGTCAATTAATGACACCGGTGTCAATATGCTGAACATTTTTTCTACTACTTTTCTAATAAACACAAGAACCACACAAAATACAACTTTGTAACTACACTGCAGTCATTAGGTTCAGTGTTGCCTTTAACCTTGTGGCGAAAAACAACATTAGCCATTAAAATCAATTACATAAAATCACATTCATCCGGAAAAATGGCATTTAACCGAACTAGAAACACCTGAACTGCTACCGTTGAAACTTATGCTTACAATAAATAAATGACACCGGTATCAACACCAGCATATATGGCGCTGCGTCGATAATCAGTTGACTGTATCGTCAAATTTACAGCCTTAGCGTGGTTTCGAGCCCACCAGCGCATACCAGGCTATGTAAACATAACAACAGGCTGGCACCAGAAAGCTCCACTGCACGGACGTCAAATCAGCCGCAACGCCCTGCACTAAAGGCAATATGGCACCCCCTACTATGCCCTGACACAAATAGCCTGAAGCCCGGCCTGTATGTTGAGCCAGGCCACGGATAGCCAACGTAAAAATGGTTGGAAACATAATAGAGTTAAAGAAGCCGACAGCCAGAATGGTCCACATGGCAAAGTCTCCGCTGCTATTTACAGCCAGCAGGATCATGGCTATTGCCAGAGCAGAATTCAGTGCCAGCAAGCTGGTCGGTTTAATAAAACGCATCAAACCTGCGCCGACAAAACGGCCGACCATAGCTGCGCCCCAGTAATAAGACACCATAGCGCCCGCCGTGACTTCGGTCATACCGCTGATCCCCAGCTGCATAAACAGGTTGACCAGATAACTACCGACGGCCACTTCAGCACCTACATATAAAAAGATCGCCAGCACGCCAAATTTCAGCTGTGGAAAACGCCCTATGCTAAAGGCTTCCGTCTGTTGTTCTGCAGCAGACTGTTGGATGTCCGGCAATCTCAGTCGGTAAAACACCAAAGCAGTCACGACTAAAGCGCAAGCCAGCAACAGATAAGGCAGTTGCACAGATTTGGCTGAACCTGCCTCCCCTGTTGCGGCCAGAATAAGTACAGCGCCAAATAAAGGCCCTGCTGTATGGCCCACTGAATTCACCGCCTGCGCCAGACTCAAGCGACTTGCGGCGTGCTGTTCATCACCCAGCACGGCAACATAAGGGTTAGCCGACACCTGCAACACGGTGATACCGCTGGCCAATACAAATAACGCGAGTAAAAAGAAGCTGTACAAACCCAGTTCAGCCGCCGGATAAAACAGACAACAGCCACCTGCTATCGTGAGTAACCCGGTCAGAATACCGTTTCTGTAGCCCACTTTTTCCAGCAGCCTGCCAGCAAGCGGCGACACAATAAAATAAGCGCCAAAAAAGCAGAACTGCACCAAAGCCGCCTGCAGGTAACTTAATGAAAAAGCCCCCTTCAGATAAGGCAATAAAATATCGTTCAGTGCTGTAATAAAACCCCAGATAAAAAACAGTGACGTCATAGCCCAAAAGGCAAAACGCGCATTAAATTGGCCTGACACTTCGCCTGTGACTGCAGCTGATGTATGAATTTGCATAAATAACCTCTGTTATGGCATTGCCGCCAGTACATCAAAACAGGCACACAGTGTGTGGTAATCACACTTGGCACCGGCACTGCTTTTTTCGTTGGAGTACTTGCGGTTATCCCGTGTCAGCACACGAAACCAGGCACCGTATTGATGATCGACAAAATGCTGCCAGCTGTACGCCCATAACTGCTCATAGGCCTGCAGATACTTAGGTTCTGCTTTTTGCTGATAGAGCAAAGCAGCAGCGGCAAAACTTTCGGCCTGCACCCAAAAATATTTATCGTCGTCGCACCAGTTGCCATCCGGGTCATAGCCGTAAATCAGGCCACCCTGCTCTGAGTCCCATGCCGTGGCGAAAGCACGATCAAACAGGCTACTGGCCTTTTCAACCAAAGCTGCATCAGGCGAAAAACGGTGGATCAGCAGTAGCAATTTGCTCCACTCGGTCTGATGACCAGGCTGAAAACCCCAGGGGCGATACAAGTTTTTAGGATCAGCTTTGTTGTAATCCCAATCGGGCTGGAACTGAACATCGTAATGCTCCCACACCAGACCGTCGGTCAGTCCGGCCTGCCGTACTGTGACGTTGTGGGCTATTTGTTTGGCTTTGGCGAGGTAACGCTGCTCGCCTGTGGCGTCATAAGCAGCAATCATGGCTTCACATAAATGCATATTGGCGTTCTGCCCCCGATACGAACTCATGACGCCAGCAGCGCTGATTTCATCGGCATAAAGGCCAAACTCTTCCTGCCAGAATCGTTGCTGCAGCAGCTCATAGGTTTCGCTCATTTTCAAAACTCTGTCGGCCACTCCGGCTTTATGCACAGCGGCATAAGCCAACAACACAAAAGCATAACCATAAGCTTGCTGTGTCATATCCAGCGGCTGATGATCCTGTAAAGTCCAGGCGTAAGAGCGGGTCTGAGCCTGCCAGTGCACGGTTTCCAGATACTTCAGGCCATGCAGAGCGTAGTCCATATAACGGGGTTCTTTCAGTACCTGGCTGGCGCGGGCATAGTTGACAATAAGCCGGGTACTGCTGACTAACTGGCGAAAACCCGGGTTAAAAACATCGCCGTTATCCAGATAGTTATGGAAAAACCCGCCTGTCGGATCTATGACCCGCGGATCGTAAAACGCCAGAATGTCGCGACAATGGGATAACAGAAAATCTCTGCTGTAAGGCTTTATCAAAGCCGGAATGACCTGTTGTTGCATTATTAATTCCTTATTCTTCTGTGACCATTGCTGTGACAACTTCAGCCACATCTGCCAGCACAGGCAGAGCAGGAAAAGCACCGGGTCTGGTGACTGCAAAAGCGCCACAACGGGCGGCAAAATTCAGTGTCTGTTGCAGTGCAGTATCGGACTGACAAAAGCTGTCCAAATCTTTGAGCTGACAAAGCTGATACAACAAACCACCACTAAAAGCGTCTCCGCCGCAAGTGGTATCAACCACCTGTACTTGAGGCACAGGCAGGACTCCGCGGGCATAACGGCTGAAGTACTGCAGTGGTTTGTCGTCATGAGTAATCACCACCAGCTGCACTTTATGGCTCAGCAGCTGCTGCACATAAGCCTGAATGTCCATACCGGTGTCGCTTAGCAGATACAGTATTTCGTCCAGGGAGAATTTCAGAATATCGGCTTGTGCGACAAAACGACGTACCAGTCCGGCGTTAGCTTTGCCTTCAGCCCATAAGTTATGGCGTAAATTGACATCAAAGCTCAGCCAAAGCCCATGGCTTCTGGCTTGTTGCATCAGTTCGGCTGTTACTTCAGCAATAGCAGGTTCCACTAGCGTATTACTGCAAAAATGCAGCACTTTGCCATCATCAAATAGCTGCGGGGTTATTTGCGTTTTACTGAATAGCAAATCGGCCGAAGCATCACGGTAAAAGGAAAAACTGCGCTCGCCTATGTCGTCATGCGCAACAAAAGCCAAAGCTGTTTTGGCTGTGGCATGTTGCGCCAGCGCACTGGTGTCAACGCCATAATGCTGTAACGCAGTTTTAAGAAAATCACCAAACAGATCGCGGCCCACCTGACCGACAAAACTGGCGTTGCCGCCTAATTTGGCGACAGCCACAGCCGCATTGGCAGGAGCTCCGCCGGGATATTGGCCAAACTGGGGTAAAGTTAAACCGTCCGATAGCAGGCTTTGGCCGCTGATAAAATCGATCAGTGCTTCACCAAAACAAATCACTTTGTTCATACAGAACTCCCACTCTTCGCATCCTGTGGCCTTAACCCCAGTTGCGTCAGTTGTCGTTGAAGCTGTGGCCAGACAGAGTCCGGCAAAATAGCGCCCTGGTGCTGCACCACCAGACTGGCAGCGGCGTGAGCTATTTGTACTGCTGACTCTGCAATTAAGCCCTGCTGTAAAGCAGCAATCAAAGCGCCGCTAAAAGCATCACCAGCTCCTGTGGCATCCAGCATCTGGTCACTGAACTTCAGGCTGAACTGATGAACAGTGCCTGCCTCAAGCCAAAGCACCAGTTGATCTGCGGTAAGGCAAATCACAGGTACAGGTCCGGAGACAGGGAGCACACTTTGTAATTGGTCCAGCGTTTGGGTCAGGCTGTCGCAACCCCAGATAGCCAGACTATCGTCCAGACTTGGCAGGAAATAATCGCAGTGCAGTAAAGCCGCCTGATAACACAGCAGTTTGTCGTCACGGCCCTGCCACAAAGTCGCACGAAAATTAGTATCAAAATAAACCCGGCCACCACGACTTTGCAGCCGCTGTAAAAATGTCAACCAACGCGACAACACCCCATCGCTCATTAACGACAACGTAATGCCACTCCAGTAGATATCCCTGCAATGGCTTATGGCCTGCAGTAACTGTTCAAACAAAACTTCAGATTGAAAAGCTTGTCGCGCTGCGGATTGCTGGCGCCAATAACTGAAACTACGCTCGCCATTTGCACTGTTACTGATGCAATACAGCCCAGGTTGCTGCGCTTTTAAGGTCAATACTGCGTTGGTTGTTAAACCATGCTGCTGCATGGCCTGACGAATTTCAGTGCTGAAGTTGTCATCGCCCAAAGCTGTGGCATAACAGACGTCCGCACCCAACTGACTGAGCATCACTGCTGTGTTGTAGGTATCACCGGCCACACCAGAGCGGAATAAACCCGCTCCGGCCGGAGCCAGTTCAATCATCACTTCGCCCAGTACAGCCATCATAAACAGCACCGCCGTGACAGGGATAAATTGGAACAGCCAATGCCGCTCATGCTGATTACCAGTTAAACATGGTGCCGTCTTCTAACCGGTTCACCGGCAGATAAGCACGTTGGTACGGGTATTTGGCGGCTTTCGCTTCATCAATATCGACACCATGGCCCGGTGTTTCACCAATTTTCAGATAGCCATTGTCAAAGTGATAGTCATGTGGGAATACCTCGTCGGTTTCCGGTGTATGGCGCATATATTCCTGAATACCAAAGTTTGGCACCCAGGTATCAAAATGCAGCGCAGCCCCCATAGTCACAGGGCTTAAATCGGTCGCGCCATGGAAACCTGTGCGGACATGATACAGCTCGGCCAGATGAGCAATACGACGTAAATGTGTGATACCGCCACCATGTACTATGGTGGTGCGGATATAGTCAATCAGCTGTTCGCTGATCAGTTGCTGGCAGTCATGAATAGAAGAAAACACTTCGCCGACAGCAATAGGAGTGGTTGTATGCTGGCGGAATAAACGGAACCCTTCCTGCAGTTCAGCAGGCACAGCATCTTCCAGCCAGAATAATTTATAGGGTTCTAACGACTTACCCAGTTGCGCTGCTTCAATAGGCGTTAAACGATGATGGGTGTCGTGTAATAAGTGATGATCAAAACCATAAGTGTCACGCAGAGTTTCAAACAACTTAGGCACAGAGTTTAAATACTTGCTGGTCGACCAGAGGTTTTCAGTTGGCAGATTGCCATCTGCTGGTTCGTAATACATTTTATCGCCGGACACACCATAAGTGCTGGCAAGGCCAGGAACACCGGTCTGAGCACGTATCGCTTTGTAGCCCATATCGATATAACGACCTACTTCAGCGACTGTTTCTGCTATATCACGGCCATTGGCATGACCATAGACCATCACACCGTCGCGGCTACGCCCCCCCAACAGCTGATACAACGGCATATTGGCAGCTTTGGCTTTAATATCCCACAACGCCACGTCTATAGCGGCAATAGCTGTCATACCTACAGGGCCACGACGCCAATAAGCGCCACGATAAAAAAACTGCCAGATGTCTTCTATACGACTGGCATCACGGCCAATCAGGCAAGGGATCAGGTGATCCTGTAAATAACTGGCAACAGCCAATTCACGGCCATTGAGGGTTGCATCACCAATGCCATACAGGCCCTGATCTGTAGTAATTTTAATAGTGACAAAGTTCCTGCCCGGGCAGGTGACAATAACTTTTGCATCAATAATTTTCATACATTTCCCTAAAATTAGCTCAGTTTGACTGCTAACCCAACAGTCGTTTTGACTGCTACGCTTGAATTGTGCTGGTCGACAGATTAAATTGGTCAGGCCTATTGATTAACACTAACATTTGGCCTGTCCAATTTGCAATATCAAATATTTGGCCAGACCAAAATAAATTTGAAGCCAAGATGACACAAACAACAGACTCTCCACTGAAGCTCAGTACAGAACGCAGCCAGGCCAATAGCCCACGCCTGTATTTATTGATCGCCGATAAGCTGGCGCAAAACATTGCCAAAGGTGAATTAAATCCAGGCGATCGCCTGCCAGCAGAACGCGATTTGGCGCAGCACTACGATGTGAGCCGCCAGACGGTGCGTGAAGCATTAATAGCGCTGGAAGTATCAGGACTGGTGGAAATTAAACCGGGATCAGGCGTCTATGTACTGAAATCTGCCGCTTTAAAAAGCTCTATTTTGGCCGACGACGCCCCAGGCCCGCTGGAAATTATGGAAGCTCGCTTGTTGGTGGAAGGTGATGCCGCCGCTTTAGCTGCAGAGCGCATCAGTAATGAAGAACTGTTAAAACTCAAAGCATATTTAAACCAGATGACGGCTTTGGTTGCAGCACAAAAGACCTCTGAAGCCGAAGCTTTTGACGGTAAGTTTCATCAGTTAATTGCCAGCGCCACCCGCAACAGCGCTTTACAGTCTATGGTGGAATGGTTATGGACTTTACGTGAGTCGTCGGAGATCAGCCGGTTATTTGCTGAGAAAATCCGCCGTCAGGTGGCAGGCCCAAATATTCAGGCGCATGAAAAAATTTATCAATGCCTGAGCCGCCGCGACGCAGCAGGCGCCAGAGCAGCGATGCAGGAGCATATAGCTCAGGTCACTGAAGCTTATATTTTGTTGATTGCGGACTAGATAGCACGATCTGCGGACAAGCCAGTGTTGCAATTGGCCTGTCCAATTTGTTATACATAGGGCATCTTGCAGCGACTTTTAGTAAGGCATCCGATGACAGCCCAGTCTCCGACCCAAGGTGTGGCTCTTCCTCCACAACGTTTTTCTGCTTTTAATCTGAAACCCACAAAGTTTCGCTCTGTGCTGCTGGCGCTGGTTTTGTGTTGTGGTGTTGTGCCCGTCACTGCAGCCGCAAGCAGCCAGCCTGTTGATTTGGTTTATCCCTACCTTGATAGTGCAAACAGCCGCTGGTTTTTCTTCAGCTCAGCAGCCAGGCCTTTTGGTATGGTCAGCTTATTTCCGGATACCGATCTCGAAGGTGAATGGGGCAGCGGCTACCGTTATCATTCAAAACAAATCAAAGGTTTTAACCATATCCATGAGTGGCAGCTGGCAGGTTTATCTGTCATGCCGCTTTCCTCCACACAAAAGCTGGAGCAGTTAAAAACCGATTATTATTCGGATTTTTCCCATAATGGAGAAACGGTTCAACCTGGCTTTCATCAGTTAAAGCTCGACCGCTACCAAATAGAAGTAGCCTTAACCTCCACCTCCAGAGTAGGTTTTCATCAGTACACATACGCTACCAATCAGCCACAACAGGTGCTGTTTCAGTTAGGCGGTTTGATGGGCCCTTCCCGTCTTGGCCATGCGCAAGCGAAGTTGCAAGGCAAAGATGTAGTCGCGGGTTACATCACCAATCAGGGCACAGAGCGGCGCACCAAGCCGGTGAAGGTGTATTTTTATGCCCGCTTTAACCAGAAGGTGAAACAGTTGGATGCCTGGCGTGGCAACATGCTGTTTCATAATGTCAGTGCTATCAATGGCGATGACGCAGGTTTGGTGGTCACTCTGGCAGGCAGCGGCAACCCTACACTGCTGAAAGTGGGGATTTCTTATGTGTCGGTCGACAACGCCAAACTCAATGCCGACACCGAACTGCCACACTGGGATTTTGCCGAAGTAAAACAACAGGCCAGGCAAGAATGGAATAACGCGTTAAGCCGCATCGATATCAGCGGCGGCACAGAGCAACAACAACGCCGTTTTTACACAGATTTGTGGCATTCACTGCAAGGCCGTCGCGCTATCTCTGACGTCAATGGCCAGTACACCGACTTATCCGGCACTGAAGCTGTAGTCAGGCAGTTACCGCTGGATGCAACGGGCAAACCAAGGTTTAACCATCACAACTCAGATTCATTCTGGGGTGCACAGTGGACTATCGCTACTTTATGGCCTCTGGCTTATCCGCAAATTGCAGCCGATATGGGCAACAGCCTGCTTCAGTATGCCAAAGACGGTGGTTTTATTCCGCGTGGCCCGTCCGGTGGTCAGGATACGCTGGTGATGACAGGCGCACCTACGACGCCATTTTTAGTGTCGAACTATCAAAAAGGCCTGTACAAAAATCAGCAGGATTTTGATGTGAAAGCCGCTTACAACGCGATGAAACATAACCACAGCAGCGAGGGTGTCATGGCCCGCGCTGGTTACGAGCATTACAGCAGCACAGGCGGTGGCATGCAGTATTATCTGCAGCGGGGTTACATTCCCTACCCGCTGCCAGAAACTGAAAGTAACTATGGCAGCCACAGACGAGGCTCAGGCCAGACGTTGGAATATGCTTTTCAGGATCATGCACTGGCGCAACTGGCGATGGCTTTAGGCCAGGCTGAAGATGCGAAACTTTATAGCAAAAGAGCGCAAAACTACCGCAACCAGTTCGATAGCCAAACCGGTTATATGAGGCCCCGTACTATCGATGGCAGTTGGCAGACACCTTTTGACCCGCACGAGTATGAAAATGGTTTTGTTGAAGCCAACCCGGCTCAGGCAACCTGGTTTGTACCTCATGACATCAAAGGCCTGATGGAGCTGATGGGTGGTAAAGAGAAGCTGATCACAAGATTAGACAACGACTTTAAAACCGCGCAAAAACAAGGTTTTACCTCAGGCACAGCCCATGCTCAGGAAACTCACGAAGAATACCGCCGCAGCCCTATTAACTATGGCAATCAGCCCAGTATGCAAACCGCCTTTATTTTCAGCGCGGCCGGAGCGCCATGGCTGACACAGTATTGGTCCAGACAAATAGTTGATACTGTCTACAGCGATTTATCGCCAGACCGTGGCTACAACGGCGATGAAGATCAGGGCCTGATGGGCAGTTTGTCGGTACTGATGAAGATAGGTCTGTTTCAGCTATCCGGTGGTGTCGAAGCTGACCCTGTTTATCAGCTCGGTAGCCCGTTATTTGATCAGGTTCGCATCCAGCTGGACCCGGCTTTTTATCCAGGTAAAGAGTTTAAAATTAAAACTCTGAATAACGGCAAAAACCGGCCTTATATCAGCGAAATCCGCTTAAATGGCAAAGTACTACAACGTAGCTTTTTGTACCATAGTGAAATTATTAACGGCGGTGAGCTGGTGCTACAGATGTCTGAAAAACCAAACACAAAGCTGACGCAATGAACTCCAAATACCCGGTAAAACTCTGCCTGCTGTTTGACAGCGACGGCACTCTGGTCGACAGCGAAGGCTTATGCAATCAGGCCTTAGCGCAGATTTTTTCCGATTATGGTGTGACGCTTTCGGTGCCGGAACTGATACGGGATTATAGAGGTGGCCAGCTGTCGGATATATTCGACACACTGGCAAAGCTGCATGGAGTTCGTTTAAACGAAAACACCGAGCCGCGTTATCGTGCTTTGGTGCAGCAGTTGTTTCAGGCTGAACTCAAAGCTGTGGCCGGTATCAAGCCAGCCCTGCAATTTTGTCAGCAGCAAGGCTGGCCTATGGCTGTGGTCAGCAATGGCCCCCGCTTTAAAGTACAGCAGGCGCTGGAACTTTGTGACCTCGCTGAATTTTTTAAAGATCGCATCTTTAGTGCTTACGATATTCAACGTTTTAAGCCAGACCCTGCGTTATATCTGCATTCCGCTGCAACGCTAGGTGCAAAACCAGAGCATTGTGTGGTGATAGAAGACAGCCTGCCCGGCGTGTTGGCAGGCCTGGCCGCAGGTATGAACACCTTGTTTTACACTATCCATGGCGAAACCAGCCCATCCGCTTTAGTGACAGAATTTCATGATATGAGGTTATTACCTGCACTTTTAACTGGGCTTTCTTCGAAAATGTAGTTGCAGTTCAGCCAGTACTAAAACAAGCCATACCTGATAAAAAAGGCCAGAGTGCCCAACAAGCAATCTGGCCAAGGTCCATCCAGAGAAAAGATCAGCCAGCCAGATGCATAGCGGCAGAATTTGGTAACAGCCGCACACCTGCGTCGTTAAACAGATAACAGTGACTGCAATCAAACCGCACTGCCACTTTGCTATCCACTTGTAAATCACAGTCACCTTCAAGGCGAAGCACCAACACGTCACGTGCTGCATTACATAAGTGGATAAAACTTTCTACGCCAAGGCGCTCCACTACGTCCACAGTCCAGCTGTGTTCGCTATTGTTTTCACTGCCACTACCTTGCGGCAGTAGTTCCAGCTTCAAATGCTCAGGCCGGACTCCCAGCTGCAAATTAACACCGTCGCTGTAACCACAATCGAGCTGTAACTTCTCGCCAGACTGCAGGGTGAAAACATCGGCCTGTAAATTGCCGCGCAGCAGATTCATTTTTGGCACGCCAATAAACTGGGCGACAAAAGTATTTTCCGGCGCACGGTACAGATCCATTGGCTTGCCCATCTGAGCTACATGGCCGTTGTTCAGTACTATGATTTTTTGCGCCATAGTCATGGCTTCCACCTGATCGTGGGTGACATAAACTATGGTAGAGCCAAATTCGCGGTGTAATCGCATTAACTCGGTACGCATCTGCACCCGCAATTTAGCGTCCAGGTTCGACAGCGGCTCATCAAATAAAATCACTTTTGGCCGTTTTACTATGGCGCGGCCTATAGCCACACGCTGGCGCTGCCCACCGGATAAAGCCGCAGGTTTGCGCTCCAGTAAATGTTCCAGCTCCAGCATTTTGGCCGCTTCTAATACTCTGCGATTGATTTCCGCTTTGTCCGTTTTTTTCAAAGCCAGCGCAAAACCAATGTTTTCCGCCACCGTCATATGCGGGTACAAAGCATAAGACTGAAACACCATGGCAATTTCACGCTGATCGGGTGAGACGTTATTCATCAGCTTGCCGCCAATTTTCAGCTCACCGCTGCTGATATCCTCTAAACCTGCAATCATGCGCAACAAGGTGGATTTACCGCAGCCTGAAGGGCCAACTATCACGGCAAATTCGCCTTCGTTAATGGTGACATCTATGCCCTTCACCACTTCTGTGCCCATGTAATTCTTTTTAATATTAATCAGTTCAATCTGTGACATAACAAAATCCTCTTATCCTTTCACGCCGCCGGAGAAAGTCTGGGTCAGAAACTTTCGGGCGAAGGCAAATGCAATGACGGCGGGCAAGGTGTAAATCACAGCCAGTGCCGTTAAGAAACCATAATCAATGGCGTCGACACGCAAGAAAGCGCGGAACATGCCCAGTGGCAAGGTTTGTAACTCAGGTGATGAGGTGAACATCAGTGGCATTAAAAAATCACCCCAAGCGTTAATAAATGCAAATAAACCAGCGGCTGCAAAACCTGGCAAGGCCAGCGGAATTAACACATGACGCACGGTTTGCCACTGGCTGGCACCATCCAGTGCTGCGGCTTCTTCGTAGTCTTTTGGAATGGCGTCAAAAAAGGTTTTCATAATCCAAATCGCCAGCGGTAGCTGCATAGCGGTTTGGATCAAAATAAGGCCAAGGTAACCATCGACAAAAGAAAACATCCGGCTCAGCAGCATTTGCTGCGCTACATCAGAGGTCAGACTGTTAATCACACCATTAATCCAGTCGTTTAAAAACAGCATCACTTTGTATACAGGTACTATCAAAGCTGGTGGCGGCACTATCCGCACCAGAATAATGGCGTACAACAAAGGTCGTTTCCACCAGGCCTGGGTGCGCGATAAAGCATAACCACCAAAACCGGCCAAAATTAAGGTTAGAAAAGTGGCAGTGCCAACAATACCTACTGAGTTTAGTACCCAGCGTACCCCACTTTCATTGGCCAATAAGTTCCAGAAATGATTGACGGTAATGCCATCAGGAATTTGTAAAAACTGGCTGGCTTTGGGATCAAAAGCCGCCAGCACCACCCAAAAAAATGGCATCAGGCAAAACAAAGAAATAAGCACAAGCGTGAGATAGGCGCGGCGCTGCGAAGAATGATGCGTCATGATGGTTTCCTCATTGGCCGGTCTGACTAAACTTAACATCTCAGACCTCCACCTTCAGTGCTTTCACATAGATAATTCCCAGCACCATAGAAACCACCAGACTAATCACAGCCACTGCTGCACCATAGCCCAGCTGAAATGCTGTAAACGACTGATTGTAAATGTAAATACCTAATATCTCTGTGCTGTTCGCCGGCCCACCGCGGCTTAAGGTGTAAACCAGGCCAAAAATAGCGAAGGTGGTGACAGTAGAAATAAACATATAAAGAAAGATGGTAGGCATCATCATAGGCACTGTGATACGCCAGAAAATTTGTGTATCTGTAGCGCCATCCACCCGGGCCGCTTCGTAAATATCTTTAGGAATAGAGGCCAGGCCTGAAGTCAGTAAGATCATCGCAAAAGCTATACCCCGCCAGGTGTTGACGATAATGATCGACATTAACGGAAAGGTGTACAACCACTGCTGTGGCTCGACACCAAACCAGGCCACCAAGCGGTTTAAGGTGCCATATTCACCACTGGCAAACATAGAGATCCATAAAAAGCCAACCACCATTTCCGGCACCGCATTTGGCAGACAAATAATGGCGTTAAAAATGGATTTGTATTTTACCGGCCGCTGCAGCATTAAAGCCGAAGCAAAACCCAACACAAACTGACCAATCACTGCAGAACCAATGACAAAAATCAGCGTCACTTTGAGCGAGTTCCAGAACAGTGGATCGCTAAACAGACGGCTGAAATTACGTAAACCAACAAAAGAAGATTCCTGCGCCGCAAAGCCCAATAAGGCATCGTCAGTTAAGCTCAGCGAAAAGGCATAAAAAGCCGGGAATACTATAAAAGCCGCCATCAGCAACAAAGCCGGTGTCATCATAATGCGATAACCGAACTGCCTTCTGGCTTCGTACGTCATATTAAACATCAATCTTTCTCCACGTCAGCGGGCAAAGCCAGAGGCAGCGTTTTGGCAAGTTGTTGCTCTACCATCTCAACGCCCAGCACATTCACCACATAGTCATGCAGTTGTTGTTGTGCCTGCACCGCATTGGCGCGGCCTGTCAGTACAGCTTCAGAAGCCTGAGCCACACCAGCCATCATGGCGTTAGAACCTACAGTGGTGCGCAGCGCCCGGCTTTCAGTCAAAAGCGCATGGTCCTGCATTAAGCTGCCTAAGGCGATAAAGTCAGGATGATCTTTCGCATCCAGCCGCGCTGGCACATTACCCAGCTTTACCGCGTAGGCCAGCGCCACATCCACTTCTCCTAAAGCCAGCACTAACTGACGGGCAAGCTGTTGCTGCCGTGATTTAGCGTTAACTGCCCAGGCATAGACCACTGAAGCCAATGCAAAAGGCTCACCGCCATCTGCACTTGGAAATTTCCAGGTTTGTACTGAGGTATCGACATTAGCAATAGGATTACGGCTGCCAGGGCCCCAGTCGAAGACTTTGCACCAGCTACCACAGGTGGTGATCAATAGCTCACCTTTGGGAAACATTTCGTATTTTGGGATCACCCAGGGTTCTGGGTTAAGCAATGGATTCACTGGCGTCAGTTTTTCCTGCACCAGCGTCTGATAAAAACCAAAAGCCTGACGCACCGCATCATCATTCAACTGATACTGATTACCAGCACTTAACAGCTGATAATCCTGAAAACTGGCGAGTAAATAACGAAAACCTTCGGTATAAGAGCCCATACCCCAGGTTAAACCTGCAGGGATCATCAGCGGAAACTGGCCCATCTGCTGTTTAATCTGGCGGCTGCGATTGAGTAAATCCTGCCAGTCTTTTGGCTGCTCCGTACTGATGCCAGCTGCAGTTAACAAATCATGGCGGTAATAGAGTTGCTCCACAGCCACAATAGAAGGCACCACATACACCTGTTCGTCAAAACTGGCGCGGGTTAAGGTTTTAACTAAAGCTGGCAGTTGCTGATACCCCGGCCAGGCTTCGACATCAGCCGTCAGATTGGCCAGATACCCTGCAGCAGCCAGATCATCCACCTGCAAATCCCGTGGCACAGTAAATACATCTGGGGCATTACCAGCGCGTAACTCTGTCACCAGCTTGGTGAAGTAATCTTGTGGCGGTGCCGGATATTCGACAATTTTTAAGCGTACCCCAAGCTCTGCTTCCAGCTTGGGCTGCATTTGATACAAAGCTTGCAGGCGCGCTGTCCTGTGCTCCGCTATGACTAAAGTGGGTCGTGTTTGCTGTGGGTCTAAATCTGATGGCAGCTCCCCGCTCCACCAAATTGCAGCAACGACCGCCGCCGCTGCGATAGGCAGCGACACCAGCGTGTATTTTGTCCAGCTCATTTGTCCAGCTCTTCTTATTGATCGCACTTTTAGTGCTTGTGCCTTGCTATCTGACATCCCCATGGAGGTTCTGCCGATGCGGCTATTTTTTACCCTGTCGCAATTGATAATACGCATATTGACACCGGTGTCAATATGCAATTTAATGGGGCAGTGCGGTACAGAATGGTGCAAAAAATCATGCAGAGCTGTATCAACAAGAACAGACACCAATAGAGAACAACATTGCGTTGCACGGCGCTTGACGCAGCCTGCAACAGCTTTCCTATCAGCAGTAGTGGGTGGAGAATAACGTGGAACTGAAATTAGCAATTATCGGCTGTGGCACCAAAGCCACTCAATACATTCAAACCTGGATAGTGCGTTCTGATATTCAGTTGCTTGCCGTGATGGACCCGAATGGCAAAGCCATGGACAACGTCTGCAGTATTGCTGCACAGGCCGGTAAAACTGCCCCACTCTGTTTTGATAGCTGGCAAACTTTATTAAAAGAGCAGCACCAACAACTGGATGCTGTTTATATCTGTACTCCCCATGCCAATCACGCCGAACAGGCCTTACTGGCACTGGAATTAGGGCTGGATGTATTGCTGGAAAAACCTATGGTGACCAGCGTGGCAGAAGCCGAAGCTTTAGCTGCAGCACAGCAAAAGTCAGGTAAAACTCTGGTGGTGGCTTATCAGGGTGGTTTATCACCGCTGGTGCAAGAGTTAAAAGACGCCATTGCCAGCCAAAAATACGGCGCTTTGGTCAGTATTAACGCCGCCATTTGGGAAGACTGGGCCGATAAATACAAGGGCCACTGGAAACAAGTACCAGAAATTTCCGGCGGCGGTTTTATGTTTGATACCGGCGCTCATATGATGAATACCGTATCAAAAATTACCAGCAAACCCTTCTCCCGCATCAGCGCCATTATGCATAACCACGGTTTTCCGGTGGATGTGGTGACCAGCGTTTCAGGCGAATTAAACGACGGCACGCTGTTTAACCTGCACGCCTGTGGCCGCAGTATCCGCTGTGTATCCCGTATCGAATGCTTTTTCCCACAAGCCATAGTACGCATTTGCGCCTGGGGCCGCTGGATGGAAATTGAAGACGCGCAAGGCAATGTGGTGCGTAAAGATCAGGAAGCAGCCAACAACCTGATGAATGTATTTATGCAAACCCGCAACGACGAAATAGAAAACCCATCCGACGTACAACAAGGCCTGCGTATGGCCCAGTTATGGGATGCCATTAAGCTGTCCGCCAGCCAGCATGGCGCGCCTGTGACTTTGTAAAACTTGGTTATCTTAGCCACAGCTCTGGGTCAGAGCTTTGGCTCTGACCTTTTGGTTGCCCTACCTTGGATCTATAGAAAATTGATGGCTTTTAGCTGTCAAATACCGACTAATATGTTATCTCAAACTTATACTTAGCCCCTCTTCTGTTGTCTAAGACTTGCTGAAACTATTGGTTAAATTGTCCGTTGTTGTCATTCAATTAATTTAAAAACAACTAAACTCTTGCCTGCATAAGTTTTGTCGGACATAAATTTAGTGATTTCAGAAAAACCTGTTGAAATAGAGGTACATCAGCGTTAGTTTGATAGGAGTAAAAATCATAAAAGAAGGCAGAAAAATGTTCGACTTGAGAGTCGACTGCCTTTGGAAACCGATTGTTATATTTTATTTACTCCCAGTGTGTGAGGAAGAAATGACACAAATGACAGATCCGCATGATGGTTTGATGGAGCTTCAAAAAGCCATTGATGCACGAATAGTTCAAATGACCCCATGTGACTTACATCCAGATATTTGTGTGCTCTTTGACACTCCAAATGGCGAGCACCGATTCAGTTACGCTTTGATTGAAGCTGGTGAAATAAAATCATTCGCGGTTTATGTTATGGCTGATCCTTTAAATGGATTACCTTGCTTTAGCGTTGGCTATGCTGTGCCTGAAAAATATCGTAAACAAGGTTTGGCTACAGATATTTTAGTTAAAAGTTCAGATGAACTTCGGCATGGTTTTGGGCGCAATGGTATCAAAGAATTCTATCTTGAGGCTGTTGTGGGTACAGATAATTTAGGCTCAAACAGGTTAGCCTCAACTTTCTTTGATACGGATGGTAAGCAGTGTACCGATTCATATTCGGGAAAGTCTGCGTTAGCTTATACAAAACTAATTAGCGCTTAAAATCAGTCGCTGCGCCCCATCGGACCTTCAAAGCTACGCTTCTCCGGCTCTTTAGTCCGGCATTATGTAGCTCTATCATTGGTTTTTATCTAATCTTTAAAAATAAGATTTTATCTAAAAGGAATAAGTCAATGCATCCATCAGATGTCATCACAGTTTCAAAAATTGGTGTAAATATCGAGATATCGAAGGATTCATCGTTACACAGCTCAGATGCTTTAGAAGTGGTTAGAGTTGTAACAGGGCGTGGTAATCATGTGACTATAAAAAAAGCCTATCATTCTAGTGATTTAATTGAAATGGCTGAGATCGGTCGTAACAATATAACTATTGTAGTTTAACCGCGTTACATCAAAAGTTGCCCATTTTCGTTCCGGCCACAAACGGCGTGGTCTCCACGGGAATGCCTACGCTTGCACTGCGGCAACCCATTAGCAATGGTGTTAGCACTTTCTAGGAATACGTACATGTACTTTTTCAAGATCAAAGCCACACCAACTTCAGCCGCTCCAGTAGGGCCTGATATTGGCGGTGCATATGCTCATGTATGGGTTCAGGCGGCATCACTCTCTGAAGGGGAGGCAATAGCCCGCTCATACGTCATGGATTATGGCTGGTTTGTTGAGAGTGTCATGCTCGCGCTTAAACCATCTGAAGATCAGATAGAAAATCTCGATATTTCCGAGAGAGCTAACTGTGAAAAAGCGAGATACCACGGAGTTTCCGCGGAGTTTATTGCATGGCCAAAGCAAGATCGCACGGATGACGTGGTGCAAATAGCCAAGATGGAAAGTCCATATGGCGGTAATAGCAGCGGTAAACAATAGGCCTAGCAGGTTTCAAGTTCGCTCGCTACGCTCACTGGAACTGCCAAAACGCTGCGAGTTTCGTAAGCCTCTCGGACAATTGGAGTCTAGTCATGACTCCTTGCCCCGATTCTTTTAGGGTGTAGACAAATCATTAGTTATAAATGAATTAGCGTTAGAGGTTAAACATGGATAAGAGTGATCTTCTTTGGAGGCAATACTCGCAAAACGTCGAGCTTTATAAGTTCTACATGAGCTTGCTCATCCAACTGAACACTTTCTATTACGCAATCACAGGCGCTATATTTTCGTTCTATTTTGCCAACGCATCTATTCCGAACATAAAATACTCACTAGTTCTGCCCCTAATCATGAGTATGGGCCTAATAATTTTCTTTGTTTATGGAGCAGTCTTGATCCAAGTGCTAAGGAATGAGGTTTTTGAAATCAGGGATGCCCTGGGGCTAAAAGCAGCACCAGACCTTGGTGTTCTAACGGTTTTAATGTCAATTTTTGCAGTGGTTTTTTTTGCTGTAAGCTTTGGAGCGGGCTACCTATTATGGTGCAATTAACCTCTAAAGCAACTCGGGCACAGGACAACATTTGCCACTGAGGGAGCGAAAACTAACGGCTTTCAGACGTTTCATTTACAAGACTCTGGTTTGTATCCTTGTTGTATCTGATGGCATTCACAAAGGCCATAAAAGCAGGTGATGCCTGACGGCGATTTGGGTAATACAAATGGTAGCCCTGAAAGTATGGGCTCCAGTCGGCCAGGATCACCTTTAGTCGGCCGTCAGCCAGATAAGGCGCCACTAAAGGTTCAGGTACATAAGCCAGCCCTATTCCATCCAGCGCCGCATTAAGCACATGCATAATGCTGTTAAACACCAGCGGGCCTTCCGCCTTGACGGTAAAAGCGCGTTGGTCCTTTTCAAACTCCCATGCATAAATAGACCCGGCCACTCTATGGCGAATATTAATGCAGCTATGTTCTGTCAGCTTATCAGGTGTCTGTGGCGCAGAATGGCGTTCAAAATAGTCGGGAGAACCTACCACAACCAACCGCCAGTCTGGGCCTATCCGCACAGCAATCATATCTTTGCTGATGGATTCTCCAAGTCGGATCCCAGCGTCAAAACGCTCTTCAACCAGATTGGTAAAACCGTAATCAACATAAAGCTCCAGCTGAATTTCAGGGTAGTCCCGTAAAAAATTTGCCAGCATAGGGCGCAAATGTAGCTGGATCTGATCATCGGTGCAGGTCAGCCGAATCGTGCCTTTGGGTTTATCTCTGAGTTCGCTCAAGGCCTCCAGTTCGGCATTGATCTGCTCAAACAAAGGGCTAATCGACTGTGACAACCGCACACCAGCTTCAGTCATCGAAACATTACGTGTTGTTCTGGTCAGCAAACGTACCCCTAAACGCTCTTCCAGGCTGCGAATAGTGTGACTCAAGGCTGAAGGCGTAACACGAAGTATGGCTGCGGCTTTGGTAAAGCTTTGCTGCTGCGCCACCACCAAAAAGGCTTGTAAATCATTCATTTTGCTTTGCGCCATTACTGAATTTTTCTCACAACTACATGAAGATTATGTCTACTAATCAAAATATAAAAGCTCTGTCAAGATAAAGCCATGTTTTTGGTCCTTGAAGATGCGATGAAATGAATAGCCTTACTCATAGTTCTGGTGTTTCTGAGACGGCGAATAGCTGGAGCAGCGTATTTGCCATGTCGGTGTGCGCCTTTGCGCTGGTTGCATCCGAGTTTTTGCCTGTGAGTTTGTTAACTCCTTTAGCTGAAGATTTAAGCGTAACTGAAGGGTTGGCTGGTCAGGGTATCGCCATCTCCGGCTTTTTTGCTGTGCTGACCAGCCTGTTTATTTCGCCACTTTCCGGCAAGCTCAACCGCAAAACTTTGCTGCTGGGTTTGACCGCTGCCATGGGTATGTCAGGCGCTATTGTTGCTTTTGCGCCTGACTATCCAGTCTATATGCTCGGCCGCGCGCTGATTGGCGTTGTTGTCGGCGGCTTTTGGTCTATGTCAGCCGCTACCGCTATTCGATTAGTGCCTTCAGATCAGGTGCCGCGCGCCCTTGCTATCGTTAATGGTGGTAACGCTTTGGCTACAGTAGTAGCTGCTCCGCTTGGAGCCTGGCTCGGGGCCACAGTGGGTTGGCGCTTTGCATTTTTTTGTCTGGTGCCTGTAGCGCTGATGGCGCTTGGCTGGTTATGGCATGCTTTGCCTTCGATGCCTGCAACTGCGCAAAAAAACCAGGCAAGTCAGGTATTTAAAGTACTTGGTTTACTAAAACGCCCTGCTGTTCTGCCTGGGCTTTGTGCCAGCAGTCTGATGTTTATGGGACAGTTTGCACTCTTCACTTATCTGCGGCCTTTTCTTGAGACTGTCACCGCAGTGCAAGGAACCACCATCTCGTTTTATTTGCTGATCACAGGGGCTGCGGGTTTTATCGGCACCTTGTTTGTAGGCCAGATCTTGCAATGGCGTTTTTACCAAACGCTGATTGTTATTCCTCTTGTGATGACACTAAGCGCATTGCTGCTGATCCTGCTTGGCGATCGGAGTAACGCAGTTCTGGTTTTGCTTGGGTTATGGGGCCTGACTGCAACTGCAGCACCTGTGGGCTGGTGGGCCTGGATAGCTCAGGCTTTTCCGGATGACGCTGAAGCAGGCGGCGGCCTCTTTGTCGCTATGGTGCAGTTATCTATTGCCCTGGGTTCGACAGTTGGCGGTCTGCTATTTGATCACAGCGGCTACCAAAGTACTTTTTTACTCAGCGCTGCCCTACTGCTAATTTCTGCTGGCCTGACAGTCATCGCGGCCCGCACTGCAGCCATAACAACGCCGGAGCCAGGTTCAGATGACTAAAACATCCGATCACTGCTTCAGTGTCTGGGCTTTTGCCGCCCTGCTTACTCTGGTTGCCTGCGCTTTTGTGCCAACTGCCCATGCTGATGTCAGGCCGAAGGAGGCCCCAGTGTCCAAGATACAAAATGTGTACAACATACAAATAGAACTGGATGGCGCAGTGATTTCTGCCACTTTGGATGATAACCCTACAGTACGGGATTTTATCGCCCGCTTGCCGCTGACAGTAGAACTTAAAGATTACGCACCGACCGAAAAAGTCGGTTTTTTGCCACACAAACTGAGCACTCAAAACGCCCCTCCCGGCAGCACTCCTGTTGTTGGCGATATCAGCTATTACGCGCCCTGGGGCAATCTGGCGATTTTTTATAAAGATTTCGCTTATTCCCAACAGCTTGTAAGGCTTGGACGGATCAGCAGCGGTATAGAACACCTGAACTTTAGTGGCGAAAAACACGCCACGATCAGCCTTATTCACTCTAATTAAACCATGAGGATAGAAACCATGAACAACGATCAATCCCAGATGAAACAAGCCGGACAACCGGACACAGGCCGACGCAATTTATTAAAAATGACAGGCGTAGGTATTGCTGCAGCTTGTGTTGCGCCACTTTTTACAACTTCAGCGGCTGCAGCAGCTCCAGTCTCTGCTGCATCTCAGACAGAACTGAAACTTGGTACAGAGTGGGATAAAACCTTCGCCAAAAGTGACAAAGTGGAGCATAAAAAAGTCAGCTTTAAAAACCGCTATGGTATTACGCTAGCCGCAGATCTTTATATGCCGAAAAATACCAGCGGCAAGCTGGCAGCTATTGTAGTAGGTGGTCCTTTTGGTGCTATTAAAGAGCAATCGTCTGGTTTGTATGCGCAAACCATGGCTGAGCGCGGTTTTATCACCTTAGCTTTTGATCCATCCTTTACCGGTGAAAGTGGTGGTGAACCTCGCCATGTAGCCTCACCCGATATTAATACCGAAGACTTTAGTGCAGCAGTGGATTTCATTGGCTTATTACCTAATGTCGATCGTGACCGTATTGGCATTTTAGGCATTTGTGGTTGGGGTGGCATGGCATTAAATGCTGCAGCAGTAGACAAGAGAGTGAAAGCTGTAGTGGCCAGCACTATGTACGATATGAGCAGAGTGATGTCTAAAGGTTATAACGACAGCGTGACTCTTGAGCAGCGCACAGCAACGCTGGAACAACTGGCTCAGCAACGTTGGATCGATGCAGAAAAAGGCAGTCCTGCTGTAGGGCCGGTCTCGTTGGAGTTAAAAGGTGGTGAACCCCAATTTGTTGTGGACTATGCCGGCTACTACAAATCGAAACAACGCGGCTTTCACCCCAGGGCTATTAACTCTAACGCAGCATGGACTTTGACGAACGCTTTGTCTTTTATGAATATGCCGCTGCTATCTTATATTAAAGAAATTTCGCCACGCCCACTCTTGTTGGTGCATGGAGAAAAAGCGCATTCACGCTATTTCAGTGAAACAGCCTACGCCGCAGCAGCTGAGCCAAAAGAGCTGATGATTATCAAAGGTGCTAACCATGTCGATCTGTATGACCAGATAGATGTGATCCCTTTTGACAAAATGACCAGTTTTTTCCGCCAACATCTAAACGCCTGACATCAGGCTCTGGAACTGGGGCTGGCATTGCGCCCGCCCCCAAAGTTTAAGGCTGCCTGTTCCTAACGTGAACCGAACAAATCTGGCAGGTTAAATCCAGTAGATCTAAGTCCTCTGCATGCCCCGTTCAAACTCATGAGCCGCAGCAACCTGTAAAAAATGCGAACGGCTTTTATACATAGGATTTGATTGCACCAGATCGTCAATTTTTTTTGTTAGAAGATTCGGCAACGTCACATTGATTTTGCTGGCTTTGCCCATGTATGGCTCAATATCAATATCAACCAGTGCCCACACCCAGCCGTTAAACTCTGGACTAGCAAAATGATGGTCAATACTGCTGGCTAAAGGCGGTAATTCTTCCATTTCAGCCAAGCCTTGCAAATGCAGCTCTAATGCCTCTTTGGCATTGATTAAGGCTTCTTCAAAGGTATCGCCCGCACTAAAGCAGCCAGGCACATCGGGCACTACCACACCAAATGCACTATGTTCAGAACCTTTTTCAATGGCTACCGGATACAACATAAGTGGCTCCTGTTATTTATAAATTTGGCCTGCTTCAGCTGAAAAACCATAGGATTAAAGCCCTGCTTGTTTTCTAATTGCTTTTACCAGGCCTGTGCCCAAGTCCTTTTTAGGGTGTGGCACTGTGACAGGTAATTTGTGCAGTGGATGTTTAAACTGGTGATGACTTCCTTTCACTCTTACCAGCACCCAACCTGCCTGCTCCAGCTCTTTAATCAGATCACTGCTTTTCATCAGGCTCATCCTTTAATGATGACAGGGTTATAGTAACCCCAAACAGAAAGAATCAACAACCCCAATAACTCCAAACTAGTTCTGTTAATCATAGATGGTTTTCTGAAGCCCAACAAAAAAGGGCCTTATGGCCCTTTTGTTCAATGAAAATAGTTTATTTATCCTTCTTCGCAGCCTTCTCCGCCAACATCAGTTTGCGTGGCTTTTTAAAGTAGGTTTGTTTTGGTGCACCCTCTTCCAGCGGCACTGGTCGTCCCCAGTTGCCCATCATCCAGCCGCTGGTGTGCGGTTGGTGTGCCCATTGAATGGCATTGGCCAGAATTTGCGTGATATGTTCGTTGCGATAGATAGGAAAGGTTTCATGGCCTGGCGCAAAAAAGAAAATCCGGCCACGGCCACGGGTGAAGGTACAACCGCTGCGCAGTACTTCACCGCCCTGATACCAGGAGTTAAAAATCAGCTCGTCCGGGTCAGGGATATCAAAAGGTTCACCGTACATTTCTGACTGCGGCAGCTCGATTTGCGGCGGAATGTTGTAGGCAATAGGATGAGCTGGTTTTAAACACCAGACCCGCTCCCGCTCGCCACCTTCGGCTTCACGCCAGCTTAAATTACAGCTGGTGCCCATCAGGCGTTTAAAGAGTTTAGCGTGATGACCACTGTGAAGAACTATCAGGCCCATACCAGCCAGTACCCTCGCCTGCAATTTGTCGATTAACGCATCATCCAGCTCGTCGTGGTATCTGTGTCCCCACCAGATAGCCACTTCGGTTTCGGCAATACGTTCAACTGGCCAGCCCTGTTCAGGGTCGTCTAAAGTCGCCAAAGTCAAATCAAAACCAAAAGGTTTCAACTGGTTGACGATACAGCCGCCTATGGTTTCCGGATACACTTCCTGCACGTCCGCATCTTCTTTTTCGTGGCGGCATTCATTCCAGACTGTGACTTTAATCATTTTGCTCTCCCGACGCGCGCTGATACCAGATCTGAAGCCAGCTCTGAAGCAAGGCGCGGCGCCGCTGAATAATCCTGAACTTCCAATAATAAACTTTGCAAGGCGGTAGGCACGCCGTTGGCGAGAATATAACTCAACCAATAGGTCAGCCTGTTGCGAAACAGCGCTGATGCGCTTAATGCAGCCGGAAACACCTGGCTCACCGCCAGGTATTGGCCCACAAGCTCATCTATATGATCCCAGTGCTCCAGCCGGATTTGCATCAACAGCTCAGCCAGCGGATCAGAAACTTCCAGCGTATCGCCTTTTGCATCAAAACCCATGCTAAAGCGCAACCAGCCCGCCACAGCAAAGCAAATAGCATCCAGGCTCTGGCCCTTATCCAGCCTGATTTGCGCCGCAGCTAATAAACGCGGTGGAATTTTTTGTGAGCCATCCATCACAATTTGCATAGTGCGATGCATTAAAGCCGGATTGGCAAACCGCTTTAACAAGGCATCGATATAAGCGGCTAAATCCAGCCCTTCTGGCGCCTGTAAAGTTGGCATCAGCTCGTTGCGCATTAAATGGCGCAGATAACGCAAAAATACCGGGTCGGCCACCACCTGATGCACATAACTGTAACCTGCAACAGCACCCAAATAAGCCAAAGCTGAATGGGCGCCATTCAGTAAGCGCAGTTTTGCCTGCTCAAAAGGTGCGACCTCTTTCACCAGCATCACTCCGGCTTTTTCCCATGCAGGCCGCTCTGACGAAAAATGATCTTCAAGCACCCACTGGCTGTAGCTTTCGGTTTTCACCATGGCCTGATCCAGATAGCCAGTGTCAGCAGCCAGAGCAAGAATATCCTGCTCTGTAGTGGCTGGCACTATACGGTCGACCATCGAATCCGGAAAAGCGATCTGGCTTTTAATCCACTGTGCAAGTTCTGCGTCTATCTTCGCCGCAAACTGCTGAACCAGCCGCGCCAGAGTTTTGCCGTTTTGAGAAATATTGTCGCAGCTGATAACAGTCACAGGTTTTAGCTTACGGATAAAACGCTGCAGCAATGCCGCCACCAGATAACCTATGGCCGTTTTCGGAGTCGCTAAATGGGTTAAATCGTGCTGAATATCAGCCAAAGTTAAATCGAGATCTCCAGTCGCCGTATTCTGGCAGTAGCCTTTTTCCGTGACAGTGAGCGAATAGATAGCTACTTCAGGCGAGGCCATCAGTTCAATCACCGCCTGCGGGTTTTGTGGCGCAACCAGTACTTTGGCAACAGACTGAATCAGTTGTTGCTCTGTGCCTGCTGCAGAAGTCGTCACCAGCGTATAAAGCCCTTGTTGCGGGTTAAGCTGATTTGCCACAGCGCTTGATCGTAACGACACACCGGCAATCATCCAGTCGCGCTGCGCTGTCAATTGCATCACTTGCTCAGTGTAAAAAGCCTGATGGGCGCGGTGAAAAGCCCCTATGCCTAAATGCACTATACGTATGATGCTGTCACGCTCAGACGCGACCTGCTGCGGGCAAGTAGCGGCTGATAAAAGTGGATAAGTTACTGCAGGTTCAGTCACGCTGTTACCCCTTACAATTGATAAGCTTTTTTCGCCAGGCCGTATGCCAGATCTCTGGCAATCACGGCTGCATCTTCTTCATCCAGCATATGCCGGGCTACTAACTCTGCCAGATAAACAGCATCCATCCGCCGCGCTACGTCATGTCGCGCCGGAATAGATAAAAAGGCACGGGTGTCGTCATTAAAACCAACCGTATTATAAAAACCAGCAGTTTCAGTAGTCTGACGGCGGAATCTGATCATGCCTTCAGGACTGTCATGGAACCACCAGGCAGGGCCCAGTTTCAGGCAAGGATAATGCCCGGCCAAAGGCGCCAGCTCGCGGCTGTAGGTGGTCTCATCCAGCGTAAATAAAATCAGGCTTAAGTCTTTCGAAGTACCGAATTTATCCAGTAAAGGCTTTAGCGCTTTCACATATTCGATACTCAGCGGAATATCAGCGCCTTTGTCACGACCAAATAAGCGGAATAGCTGATCATTATGATTACGAAATGATCCCGGGTGCAGCTGCATCACCAGGCCATCGTCCAGCGACATCTCCGCCATTTTCACCAGCATATGAGCACGGAATAGTTCGGCATCTGCAGCGCTGACATCAGCTTTAATGATGCGGTCGAATAAGCTACGGGCTTCTGCGTCAGTTAAATCAGCTGTCTGAGCTGTTGGGTGGCCGTGGTCTGTCGAGGTTGCGCCCATCTCTTTAAAGAACGCGCGGCGCTGACGTAAAGCAGCAATATACTGATCGTAATTACGGCAATCCAAGTCTGTGATTTGACTCAGTTTCGTCAGCCGGCTTTGAAACTGTTCGTGTTCAGGGTCGATCACACCATCTGGCCTGAAGGCAGTGATCACTTTGCCCTGCCAGCCTGATGCTTTGATTTGTTGGTGATACGCCAAATCGTCTGTGGCGCATTCAGTAGTGGCTATCACTTCAATGTTGTAACGCTCAAATAAGCGGCGTGGTAAAAAGTCCGCTGTATGCAGTGCATCGTTAATCACCTGATAATAATGGCTGGCCGTTTGTTTGTTTAATTTGACGTCAATCCCAAAAGTATTCACAAAAGTGTGATTCAGCCACAAGCTGGACGGTGTGCCATGAAATAACGGGAAATACTCCGCAAAAATCTGCCAGATTTTTTCCGGGTCCTGCTCTACTGGTAAGCCATCACGACGACGTAAGCCCAATTGTTCCAGGCTGATGCCCTGACTGTACAGCATGCGAAATACATAATGGTCCGGCTTAATGAGCAGTTCGGTTGGATTCTCAAAGGGCTGATTTAATGCAAACCAGGCCGGATCTGTGTGACCGTGCGGGCTGACAATAGGCAAATCCGCTACCTGCTGATACAAACGCCTGGCTATATCACGTTCAACACTGTGACTCGAAAACAAACGATCCGGATGCAAATGAAGTTTGGCAGGCATAAATCCGCAGGCCCCTGAGCTTGGACAAATAAAAGGAAATCAACAGTACCCCATTCATGGCTCTGAAAATGAAGTACTGCGACTGTTGGCAGAATTTATAATGCAAATTGACACCGGTGTCAATTTGCATTATAGGTATAAATTCAGTAACAAAAACAATAAGCCAGAAAACAAATGCAACACTGTTCAGATATACTGCCGTCCGCTAGTATGATTTTTTGTGAACCTTGTTGATTTTCCTGTTAAGGGGTATCCCAGAATAATGTCTTCAGTCACCATCAACGATGTAGCCCGCTTTGCTGGCGTCTCGAAAAAAACTGTGTCCAGGGTGATCAATAACGAGATCAATGTCTCGGTCGAAACCCGCGACAAAGTGATGGCTGTTATTAATCAGTTAGGTTTTAAGCGCAATCCGCTGGGCATGGCGCTGGCTAAAAACCGCTCTTTGTTTATCGCCCTGCTGGCAGACAATCCTAGTCCTGGCTATTTGCAGAAACTGCAAAAAGGCATTTTGCAGTGCTGCAGCGAAGAGCATATGGGCTTGTTTTTATACGATTGCCGCTACCGTGCACCTGGCTTGGTCAATGAAATTGAAGAGTTTATTGATAACACCCTGGCTGACGGCCTGATTTTAGTGCCTCCTCTGAGCGATAAGCAGGATTTGCTGGATATGCTGGACCGTAAAAAGGTCTGTTATATGCGTATAGGTCCAAAAAATCAGGGTTGTGGCGACAGTGTAGGTTTTAACGGCGTAAAAGCCGCCTGCGAAATGACCAATTACCTGCTGCGCCTGCGCCATAAAGACATAGCTTTTGTATTAGGCCATCCGGATCAGGAATCCAGCCGCCGTGTTGAAACAGGTTTTCGTAAAGCTTTTGCCGATCAGGGTTTACCAGTCAATGAAGCGCTGATAGTGCAAGGTTATTACACTTATCAGTCCGGTATAGATGCAGCAGCGACCTTACTCAGCAAAAATCCACGTCCTACTGCTATTCTGGCGGCCAATGATGAAATGGCAGCAGGTGTATTGTATGAAGCGCACAGCAGAGGCATTAAGGTGCCGGACGAGTTGTCGATTTGTGGCATTGATGACATTTCATTGACCACTAAAGTCTGGCCAAATCTGACCACTATGCGCCAACCTATAGCCACCATTGGCTACCGCGCAGCTTTGATGCTGATTAATAAGCTCAAAGGTAAACCTATGCCGGAGGCGCTGACACCCGAAGATCAAAGCAATATTTATGATTGCGAATTAGTAGTGCGCGATTCCACCAGCGCACCATCTAACCTGCGTAGCTGACGCTGCAACAAAAGGGCGGGGATAAACCCCGCCCCTACATTTCTGGCTCTGTGCCAGATCATTTTTTAATAATCCATTCGTGTTGTGGGTCGTTATGAAACACCCACTGCCGCTTTGGTCCTGCCATCACATTTAAGTAATACAGCTGATAGCCATGAGGCGCACCTACCGGGTGATATCCTTCAGGCACCAGCACCACGCTGTTGTGCTCTACACAAATAGTTTCATCAATACGTCTGTCGTCTGTGTAAACCCGCTGAAAAGCAAAACCCTGTTGTGGGTTCAGCTTATGGTAATAGGTTTCTTCCAGCGCACTTTCGCTGGGTAAAGCGTCTGTGTCGTGTTTATGCGGCGGATAACTGGACCAATGGCCGGCTGGCGTAATCACTTCAGTAATAAGCAAACGTTCTGCAGGTAAGTTACCAAACAGAATATTGCAAATTTGCCGCTCATTAGTGCCCTGCCCTCTGGTTTCACTGACGCAGTCTGATGGCTTAATTAACCGGGCCTGTAACTCACCTTTAGCCGGAGCTTTACACAAGGCCACTTCCAGATTGGTTAAAGCGGTCATTTCCAGCCAGTCACCAGGCGGTAAATACAAAGCATAAGGGGCTTTTTGTTCGAACACTGAAGTCCGGTCACCGATATTTTTCAAACTTAAGGTTGAGGAGACTAAATCTGCCTGGCCGGATAAAATCACAGCGCAAAGCTCCTGTTGCCCTGTCTGATAACAGTGTGATTCACCCGGTGCCAACACCACCACTTCAAAACCTACATACTGCCAGTTGGCATTTTCCGGCGTTATATGCTGAATACGGCCCAGGCTGTCAGCAAGCTGAGGTTTACGGTGTAAATAGGACATCTGTCTCTCCCTATATTGCTGTTACAGCTTCAGTATCGTGAATAAGTGCCAGCACCAGCGCCTGAATTAAATTCATACTGGCATTTAATGAGCGAAATGAATGCACTTCGGCTTCACGCACCAGCAAAGTGACATCAGCCTCTGCAGCCAAAGGGCTTAACCTGCTGTCGGTGATCACTATCACTTTGGCACCTGCGGCATTGGCTCTGTTAATCGCCAGCTGAGTTTCCGGCGCGTAAGGTGCAAAACTAATGGCCAAAATCACATCCTCTGATGTGACTAAATTCAAGGCCGCCTGTTGCATATAACCCACACCATCCAATAACTGCACAGCAAGGCCGGTATTACTCAGCAGATAACTGGCATAACTTGCCACAGGATAAGCGCGGCGTGCGCCCTGCAAATGGATAATGCGGGCCTGAGCCAACAGCTCGCAGGCTTGGGTTAATAACTGCGGATCCAGCTCTTCAGTCAGTTGCTGCATAGCTCTTTCATTGGCCGCGCTGATTTGTTGCAGATACATCAACCCTGCCTGATCAGTCGGCACTGAATCATCCTGTTTTACTGCAGCTATACGGCTTTGGTAGTCAGGGCCAGTTTGCACCAGGCGGTCTTTAAACAACTGCTGCATCTGGGAAAAACCACTAAAGCCAAAGGCATTGGCAAAACGCACCAAAGCCGAAGCATGCACACCAGCCCCGGTGGCAATAGTGGCTGTGGTACCAAAAGCTACTGTATCCGGATGGTCCAGCAAATAGCGGGCAACCTGCTGCAACCTGTTGCTCAGTGTGACAAAACGCTGCTCAATCAGTTGTTCCAGCTGCTGTTGTGTGCTGCATGTCATGCGCTTTTAATTCCTTTAAGCTTTAGCTCTCAATCAGTGTATCCGAATAAAACAAATATTCCAACTATTGTATAAATAGAAAATACATTCTATTCTGCACTGGTCATTTACTGATCGAACCGTATTTCCAGCGCACAGGATCCAGCCTGCAACAGTCCGGCATCCTCCGCCGTACAAGTACAACAAAGGAGCGAAGGCAGCAATGCAAACCCTCACTAAAACTTTAGATCTGATTTGTTTAGGCCGGGCTTCAGTCGATTTATACGGCCAGCAGATTGGCGACCGGCTGCAGGATGTTGGCTCTTTTGCTAAATCTTTGGGCGGCTCGTCCTGTAATATCGCCTTTGGTGCAGCCCGTTTGGGCCTGAAAGCCTCCATGCTGACCAGGGTGGGTGATGAGCAATTTGGTCAGTTTATTCGTGAGGAGCTGCAAAAAGCCGGTTGTGATACCAGCCATGTGGTGACCGATCCTAAGCGCCTGACGGCTCTGGCCATTTTATCTATTAAAACCAAGGATCAGTTCCCACTGCTGTTTTACCGCACTGACTGCGCCGATATGGCGATTGATTGCAGCGATTTTGATGAAGCCTACATAGCCTCCAGCAAAGCTTTACTGATCACAGGCACCCACTTCTCTACCGCTCATGTCGATAAAGTGGCCCGTCATGCCATTAGCTTTGCCCGAAAAAATCAAACCAAAGTGATTTTGGATATCGACTACAGACCTGTGCTTTGGGGCTTAACGGCTTTAGGCGAAGGCGACAATCGTTTTGTTTCCAACCAAAGTGTCACCGCCCATTTGCAATCCATTGTGCCTTTATGTGATTTGATTGTTGGCACTGAAGAAGAAATTCATATTGCAGGCGGCAGCACGGACACCATTGAATGTCTGCGCACATTGCGAAAGCTCACAGATGCAGTGATAGTACTGAAACGCGGTGCAGATGGCTGCAGCATTTTTGAAGCCCAAATTCCGGATGATCTGGATTCAGCCTTTTTCAGTCAGGGCGTAAGAGTAGAAGTACTGAACGTATTAGGCGCCGGTGATGCCTTTATGTCTGGCTTTTTACGCGGCTGGCTGAAAGGTGAAAGCTACGAGCGCTGCTGCGCTTACGCCAATGCCAGCGGTGCTTTAGTAGTGTCGCGCCACGGCTGCGCTCCTGCGGTGCCGACACCAGAAGAGCTGGATTATTATCTTGCTAATCAGCACACGATCCCAAGACCGGATTTAGACCCGGAACTGAATTACCTGCACAGAGTGACTACCCGCAACCCACAAAGCTGGAACGAGCTCTGTATTCTGGCTTTTGATCACCGTAAACAATGTGTGGATATGGCCACTGCTGTGGGCGCGCCTTTAAGCCGGATCTCTAAACTTAAACAACTGATACTGGCCGCCTGTCAGCAGGAAGTGGCAGAAGCCAACTGGCCAGTACAGGCTGGTGTATTGATTGATGATACTTATGGTCAGGATGCGTTGAACGATGTTACAGGAACTGGCTGGTGGATAGGTCGCCCTGTCGAAGTACCAGCCTCACGACCGCTGGAACTGGAAGGCGGTCGTTCTATTGGTTCCCGTCTTATCAGTTGGCCAAAGCAGCATATCGTCAAATGTCTGGTGTTTATGCACCCGGATGATGAGGCCGAGCTGTGGCAGCAACAGGCCAGACAGCTGGAAGAGCTGTACCGCGCCTGTTGTGTGTCAGGCCACGAATTGCTGATCGAAGTGATACCACCAGCCGGTTCTCTGCAGGACGATCAGACCATAGTGCGGGCACTAGAGCTGATTTATCAGCGTGGCATCCGGCCCGACTGGTGGAAACTGCCACCGCAAAGCAAAAGCTCATGGGCTGCAATTTCAGAGCTGGTGAAGCGTGAAGCGCCGCATTGCCGTGGTGTGATCCTGCTGGGTTTAGATGCTCCGGCAGCAGAGCTGATGCAGGCTTTTACCGACAGCGCCGCTTTCCCGCTGTGTAAAGGTTTTGCTATAGGGCGCACTATTTTTGCCAAACCCAGTCAGGCCTGGCTGGCTGGTGAATTGACCGATGCCCTGTTGCAGCAACAAATTCGCGACAACTACCGTGCTTTGGTCAACGCATGGCTGAATCGTAAAACAGCAAATAAACAGCAGCAGGAGGTGCAGGCATGAACAGCACAGTACGTTTAACCGCAGCACAAGCCCTGGTTAAGTTTTTAAGCTGCCAGTACATCGAAGAAGATGGGCAAGCGTCTCCCCTTTTTGCTGGTGTATTCGCCATTTTTGGTCATGGCAATGTGGCGGCTTTAGGTGAAGCTTTGTATCAGGTGAAAAACAGCT
The DNA here is from genome assembly GCF_947090785.1 of Rheinheimera sp. MM224. Classification (NCBI taxonomy): domain Bacteria; kingdom Pseudomonadati; phylum Pseudomonadota; class Gammaproteobacteria; order Chromatiales; family Chromatiaceae; genus Rheinheimera; species Rheinheimera sp. MM224. The sequence goes on along the minus strand of NZ_OX352320.1, from coordinate 2,179,203 downwards.
TACCCACCTACCGAGCCCACAATGAACAAGCTATGGCCCATGCCGCTATCGCCTTTGCCAAAGCCAATAACCGCCGCCGTATTATGGCTTGCACCACATCCATAGGGCCGGGTTCAACCAATATGGTGACAGCAGCGGCGCTGGCGCATGTCAATCGCTTACCTTTGTTACTGCTGCCAGGCGATCAGTTTGCCAACCGCAAACCCGACCCTGTATTGCAGCAGGTCGAAAACTTCCAGAATCCGATGACAGCTGCAACTGACTGTTTTATACCGGTCAGCCGTTATTTTGATCGCATTACTAGACCAGAGCAACTGATCCATTCCTTGCCTGTAGCGATGGAAACCTTACTTGATCCGATCAACTGTGGCCCTGTGACTCTGGCTTTGCCTCAGGATGTGCAGGCAGAAGCTTTTGATTACCCTGCTTATTTATTTGAACAACGTATTCACCGTATTCGTCGTCAGGGCCCGGATGAACAGGAACTGGCCGATGCGCTGGAATTAATACTGGCAGCCCGTAAGCCACTGATCATCGCAGGTGGTGGTGTGCATTACAGCGGCGCTTGTCAGCAACTGGCTGATTTTGCCGTGGCGCATCGTATTCCGGTGGCAGAAACTCAGGCGGGCAAAGGGGTTTTGCCATGGCAACATTCCTGCGCTGTAGGAGGTATTGGCGTAACGGGTACGGCAGCGGCCAATCAACTGGCGGCTGAAGCCGATTTGATTATCGCCGTTGGCAGTCGATTGCAGGATTTTACCACTCAGTCCCGCACCGCTTTTGCCGGTAAAACTCTGCTGCAAATCAACGTCGCACCTTTTGATGCGTTAAAACACCGCGCTAAACCGCTGATTGGTGATGCAGCACTGCTGCTGAAGCTGTTACATGACGCCATGCCCTGCTGGAAAAGTGAAGATGGCTGGCTGAAAAAGGCGCAGCAACTGAATCAGCAATGGCAACAATTTTACGACACAGTAACTGCTGATCCTGGTACTGGAGTTTTGCCCAGTGACGCTCAGGTATTAGGTGCTGTGAAACGCCAGTCAGAAAAAACCGATGTGGTGGTCTGCGCCGCCGGTGGTTTACCGGGCGAGCTGCATAAATTATGGCGCGCTGAAGGCCCTGGTACTTATCACGTGGAATATGGTTTTTCCTGTATGGGCTACGAAATAGCAGGTGCTTTGGGCGTCAAAATCGCCAGTCCAGCCCGCGAGGTTTTTGTGGTGGTTGGTGATGGCTCTTATCTGATGATGAACTCTGAACTCGCTACGTCAGTGATGCTCGGCCGCAAAATTATTGTGGTGCTGCTGGATAACAGTGGTTATGGCTGCATCAACAGGCTGCAAAAAGGCACAGGCAATGCCGCCTTTAACAACTTGTTGCAAGACTGCGAAGGTCAGGCGCCTGCTATTGATTTTGCCGGTCATGCCCGCGCTTTGGGCGCTCTGAGTGAAACTGTCGGCAACATCAGCGAACTGGAGCAAGCCATAGGCCGGGCCCGTGCTGCCAGTAAAAGTTATCTGATTGAAATTAAAACTGATCCACAAATCAGTACAGACAACGGCAGCTGGTGGGATGTGGCTATTCCTCAGGTGTCCAGCCAAAGCAGCGTACTGCAGGCCTTATCTGACTATCAGCAGCAACAACAGCATCAACCTTATTAATAGCAAAGTACTGAGCAGGAATTTTTTGTATGCACACTTTAGGTAACCATATTTTAGGTAATTATATTAACGGCCAGCACACAGCCAGCCAAAGCGGCCGCAGCCAGAGCATATTTAACCCTGCTACAGGCGAAGCTCAGGCACAGGTTAGTCTGGCTAGTGCAGACGAAACCCGCGATGCTATTGCCGCAGCTGCAACTGCCTTTCAAAGCTGGAGTCAGGTGACTCCGCTAAACCGCTCCCGTGTGATGTTTAAATTTAAAGCCTTACTGGAACAGCACAGAGATGAGCTGGCGCTTTTGATCACCAAAGAGCATGGCAAAGTATTTTCCGATGCTCAGGGTGAATTGACCCGGGGTATTGAAGTGGTCGAATTTGCCTGTGGTATTCCGCATTTACTCAAAGGCGAACATTCAATGAACGTCGGCCGTGGTGTCGACAGCTACAGCCTGATGCAACCTCTGGGTGTGTGTGCCGGTATTTCGCCTTTTAACTTCCCAGCTATGGTGCCTTTGTGGATGTTTCCTATTGCGCTGGCCTGCGGCAACAGTTTTGTGATGAAACCTTCAGAAAAAGACCCGTCTGTGCCTTTGAAACTGGCGGAATTATTAACCGAAGCGGGTTTACCTGCAGGTGTGTTTAATGTGGTCAATGGCGATAAAGAAGCTGTGGACGTGCTGCTGACCGACTCCCGCGTACAGGCTGTTAGTTTTGTCGGTTCAACGCCAATAGCTGAATATGTTTATGCCACAGGCAGCGCGCATGGCAAAAGAGTACAGGCTTTGGGCGGTGCGAAAAACCATATGCTGGTGATGCCAGATGCTGATCTGGAGCAAGTGACCAGCGCTTTAATGGGCGCTGCTTATGGTTCAGCCGGTGAACGTTGTATGGCGATATCGGTCGCGCTTTGTGTCGGTGATGAAGTGGCCGATGCGTTAATAGCTCAGCTGCAACAGGAAATCAGCACATTAAAAGTAGGACCTGGCACAGGTGTCAGCCCAGAACCTCATATGGGCCCTTTGATCAGCCGTCAGCATGCCGACAAAGTATTAAGTTACATCAATGCCGGTGTAGCTGAAGGCGCAACTCTGGTGGCGGATGGCCGCAATTTTGTCGTCAGTCAGCATCAGCAAGGTTATTTTGTTGGCCCTACGCTATTTGATAAAGTTTCCCCTGATATGAGCATTTACCGTGAGGAAATTTTCGGCCCTGTGCTGGCTGTAGTTCGTGTGCCTTCTTTTGCAGACGGACTGGCGCTGATTAACCAGCACGAGTTTGGTAACGGCACTGCTATTTTTACCGGCAGCGGTGAAGCAGCCCGTGAATTTACTGCCCAGGTGCAAGTCGGTATGGTCGGAGTCAACGTGCCTATTCCTGTGCCTATGGCCTTTCACAGCTTTGGTGGCTGGAAACGCAGCGTGTTTGGGCCACTGAATATGCATGGTCCGGACGGTGTACGTTTTTACACCCGAATGAAAACCATCACAGCCCGCTGGCCTAATGGTCAGGCCCAGGGTAATCAGTTTTCTATGCCGACGATGAAGTAAGGCCAGGTTTTACCGACAACAAAAAGCCCGCTTTGCGCTTATCAAGAGCATAAAGCGGGCTTTTTCTTTACTAACGATTTTAATAAAGATCTGGAATTATAAAGCTACAGGGCTATAAATTACGCCGAGCTTATCGAGTTCAGTTTCAGCACGGCCATGAAAACCACTGATTTGCCAGCCAGCAGGAGCCTGATAGCTGGTGCAATTCGAGGTTTGACTGCCGCCGGTTAAACTGCGACCCGCACTGGTTTGCAAGCTGGTGTAAAAAATCCGCATAGCGCCATTACGATTGCCCTGGCACAAAGTCATAGACTTCAGGTATTCACCCGAATTCAGGGTTAAGCTGTTAAATGTGCCACCGTTGCCCCCATGACTAAAGCTCTGGCCATTAGTCAGTTGCAGCCCAACCTGATCCATCCGGGTGCCACTGCGCAAGCTGATTTGACTGACTTTTGGTGTAGCAGGTAACTGGCTGACTGCATTAAAGGACACACCACCATCGCCACCAAACTGATCGCTCATCTTCCTGTTGGCCGGCGTGCTGTAACTCCAGTTTGCCGACACGGGCGGATGATCCGACAACTTCAATCCTTCCGGGGTTTCATCGTCCTGACGCACCTGGTAATCCAGCAGTTGCAGGTTCAGATAGCCATTGTCGCGATACAGTACTTTATCGACAATTTCACAGTTGGCTGCGCTGATTTTTGGCTCACAGACTAAAGCTTCAGCACCCAAAGCCGGAATATCGCCAGAGCGATACAATTCCACCCAGGTATCGGTAAAACCTAAACTCAATAACTCGCGGATATTGTCGCCTGTGCGGGTATAACGGGTATTGGTATCCCCCATCACTATCACCGCATTCCCGACAGACTGAGTGCTGATGTATTGTTTTAACTGCAGAATATTATTACGACGGGCGGTTAAATCAGCAGTTTCAACCTGAGCCTGAGTATGCATATTGTAAATATCGACATAAACCCCTTCAGCCAGCCGCACCTGCATCAGTGTAAAACCTTTAGGCGTCAGGCAATCAACGCCATTGCAGTGGTTCCATTTCACTCTTTTGAGACTACTGAATGGTAAATGGCTCATACTGTTTAAACCGCTGCCAATGCCCATGCCACCTGTAGTGGCGGACCTGTAAGTATGGGTATTGCAGGTGTCGTATAAAGCGGCGTGGTAGTTAAAATCTTCCTGCACATTAACGATATCAAAGTCGTTCACATAACAGCTGATCTGCTCTGTAGCAGCTTGCCTGTCGCTTTCGGCGCTGGAAAATAACTCCAGTAAACCGGCCACATTGTAACTTAAGGTATCAAAGCTGCCGGTTTGCTGAGCTGTAGCAGGTGCTGCCACACAAAAACTGATGCCAAGACCAATCAGTACTGATTTCAAATGCATATCCTTCTCCGTATTTTTGTGGGTTATGGTGATGTCGTGCACAGAAAACTGGTCCTCGGCGGCAGCCGCTTTATGCAGCACAACGCAGGACATCGACTCAGAGTTCTCATTTTAAAGAGCAGCTACCCGTCATTTCCTGACAGCTGTTTTTAAAATATTTTTAAAGATCCGCTGAGCCTTGTTCCCTTTGTGTCACTAACACCCGTTGGAAACCCATTGGACAGAAGGATCTGGATTAAAGCCTTACCTCGCCTGAACTACTTACCTTGCCTGCGTTATGGCCTCCAAATCAGCCAAAACAGGGAAGCCATTGTTGGGCCTTCTGTTCTCAGGCTGATACCAATTGGCCCAACGAGGGTTCTGATCCCCCGTTAAACGGCGCTGGTGCAGCAACTGCAACTGAGTTTTTGCCTGTTGTAGCAAGACTGCCCCCTGCTCGCCCGACCAGTCCGAACCTGCATCAAGTTTCATCTGCGCCATCTGCAACAGAAGTTGGTTGTAGTTCAGTAAATCCAGATAAAGTTGCAGAGGTAAAATCACAAAATCATGATAAAAGACCGGATTTTTTGCAGCATTCAGCCCGGCATTCGCCTGCTGCAAACCGCTTTCTAAAGCCGCGATACGGGGAGCTGTGGCATTGAACCAGGGCTGGATCCGTTCTGCTGTCACGCTAAACTCATGTTTACCAGGTTGTCGCACCGGAGTGTCGGCTAAAAAGCCTTGTAACACTTTCACCTGCCATAAAATTTCGACATAACCCACCTCTTCGCTATGAGCCTGATGCAACTGCTGCATAGCCCCGATAGCAGCTGGTGTGGCTGCTGCGCCAAAGTAGCGGTTAAACCAGTCGTTCGTAAAAGTTTCGCTATTAAAGGCCCTACCAAGCCGCGCCGATTCAGCATAAGCGGCCAGATTCAGTAAAAAAGGCCGGAAGGTCTGGCCATTTACCATCATGTACTGATCGGCTTTATGCTGCTGATACATAAAGCCCATTACCTGCTCAATCCGATCCGGGTAAGGGTCGGCTACATCATGATTCAGCCAAAATCCAGCATGCACATAAGTGCCCATGGCATGGCCCTTGTCGGACTCTGGTAAATAATCGAATTCACCCCAGCCGTTATCAGACCAGGCCACAATAAAGTCTTTTGGCGGGTTAAAACCGGCATTAAACAGCTCCATACCATCGTGGTAACAGGTGCATACTTTAATAGCGCCTGGCTTATGCTGATCCAGCAACTGGCCTAAAGCGGCATAGACCTGATTAAACACCAGCGTTTTATCTTCGTTGCATGAGCTTTGATAAGGCCAGTCCCAGACCTGGTGCCGTGGCCTTAAGCTAAATATATCGGCGCGGCCTATAGGAGTTTCTTTTAAGTAATACAACCACAGGTCTTTCCAGCTCTGCTGATGCTCTGACCAACAGTTGGACTCTGTTTCAGGCAACGAGCCCAATTGGCGCCCCATCATCATATCCACTTGCAGCAGCATGCCTTTGTCGTGGATATAGTCAATCATCCGTTCCAGATAAGCTTTGTCGAGCTGGTAATCCGGATAACGGCTTTGGTACTCAGGACGCTGATAAAACTCAACACGCCCGAGCATATCAAACAGCTCAATAGCGTTGTAACGCATCCGCACCAGACTATCGATCAATGCAGTAAAGCTTTCCCAGTCGTACTCCAGCTTAGTGCCACGAAAGTTCGCCAGCTCATCCACATCATTTTCAAAATACACCAGCAATGGCACCACCGGAGCGTCAATCCGCTGGGTCTGCAATTGTAACAGCTGTTGCATCGACACAGCTTCAGGCTTACTGCCAGTCCAGTAACGCAGAGGATCGGTATTCAGATACTGCTGACTAAAATCGTAGACACTGTATTGGGTGCCCTGCACATCAGCCCCGGCCAGCAGGATCAAAGCTTTGGCAGCTTTTTGCTGATGCATCAGGCCTGAACGGGGTTCTTTTATCTCTGCCAGCAAGGCCAGACTTTCAGCATTTAGCAGTTGATGCCCTTTTAACTGCCCTGCGACACCAATCAGAATAGTCAGGTTGGCCTTTGCATTGGCAAGTGGGCCTTTGGTAATGGTTGCACCAGGCAGCATCGCCAGCTCAGCCTGTAAGTCCTGGGCTGCAAGTTCTATCGCTTTGTGGGAACCGGCTGGATACATCAGATGGATATGATGCGTTGCGGTTTTTGTTGTGCATGAGCACAGCAGCATCGCCGCTGCCAATACAACCAGCAGTAAGCCGCGCCCAATCATAAGGACACCTTAATAAACACCGGATTGCTGTAAAACCATAAATCAAACCATGGGTTTTCGCCTTTGGCATCAGCTTCAGGTTCCAGCTCGTTTTTATTATTAGTGCCGCGTAAACGTAAATACTGGCTTTTGCTTACTTTACCCAGTGGCAGCTCAAACTGGCTGTAGCCGTCTTTTATACTCCAATCTGCTGGATAAAAACGTTTGGCGACTTTGGTATCTGGTGCTTCGTCGCTATTTCGCTGTGAAGCCGGGCCTTTGATCAACCCCTGAATCACATCCACTCTTTGTACTTGTGGATTAAAACCGCCGCCGTTGTTGCTAGTGGGGTCACGAAAACGCACTCGCAGCACCAGTTCATCATCAGGTTTTATAGTCAAGGTCTGGCCCGCTGTGGCGGTGTTATCTGAGTTTTTTACTGCCACTTCAACAAACAAAGCATCTATCAAATCGCCGGTCGTGACAAAAACCTGGCCTGCTTTGAGTGCAGCAAAAATACTGTCGTAGTTTTTATCGGCATAGACATAAGTTTTGGCATATTGACCAGGCCAGAAGTCGGCCCAGCCATCAGTGTAATGACCATGACTGTCGGAGACTCCTGTGACCCACCAGTGTCGGCCTTCGCTGAGTAAACTATCCCAAACGCCACCTAAACGGGCTGTCATCTGGTCATAGCCACCCATAGTCGGATAATCAGGGTATTCGCCGCGAATGGCGGTCGGGTCTGTGCTGCCATCCGGATTTAAAGTCGCAGCCTGATGGCCTTCAGCTCCTGTCATACCAATGACTACATCAGGTGCTGTATCCTGCCAGTCGCGTAATTGCGCAGGAGTCACTTTGTTGTACTGCCGAAAGCCTGTGGCTAAACGCGCCGGATGATTCACGAGCAGCAAAGGTTTATCCGGTAATTCATTCATGGCTTTTAAGGCGTGCAGCATAAAGCCATCTTCAGCCTTTTCCGGCCCAGGAGGTACACCCTGACGTCCGTTGTAGCGGCTTTCTATCTGATACAACTGCTCTGCTTCTGTTGGCCTGTGCGGCATAATAAAACTGGCATGGCGACCGCCAGGACTATTGCCCGGCACATCAAACTCCATACCGTAAAATTGCAGAATTTGCGGTAAAGCTTTACGTGAAGCCAGAAGTTCAGGGTAAGCCTGCTCCAACGCCAGTTTGGCGCGATTTGGCCCACCGTGGTCGGTAATGACCATCCAGCTTAAACCATAATGCGAGGCCATTTGTGCATTCAGCGGAATCGAATATTTAGCATCGCCACCTAAAATAGGCGCTGGCGGAAAAACCGAGTTATCCCATTTCACACTGTAATGGGTGTGCACATGGTGATCACCGGCCAGCCAGCTTTTGCCCTGATCTGTAGTCAGTGCTGTATTCTGCTCTGTAGCCTGCTCGGTTGGTAGGTGCTGGCAGGACATCAGTAACCCTGCGCTGACGACCATCAGCAGACTATGTAACAGCAACTTTGATTTCATAGATTTTCTCTTTTTTTGCTACTGTGGCCGGCACAAAATAGCAACAAAAACAGTAGTTGCACCAAGATATACCAAGCATTGACACCGGTGTCAATTGTTAATCCATAGTCAGAATGCAGAACAAGATAAGCACAATACAGGCTCAAAAAGACCTAAGGGATTTGAGTTAAGCTAATGATTTACAAGGTGTATACTGGATCATCGAGTTGACAATCCAGCAATGGGGCATTTAAGAATCAATGGATAAGATAAATAACAGCCCTGGCTCTGATCTGTGCGCGACCAAGGTCCAGTGATGTGTCACGGCGATTTCCTGACAAATAGCTAAGCCCAGGCCTGCACCAATGTCGCGTCTATGTTCTCCCCGCCAGAAGCGGTTAAACAGTTGGGGTAATTCATCCTCTGCTACACCTGGTCCAAAATCCCGGACTGTGAGGCTCTCGGGAGATAAAGTCAGCACCACTTCTGTGCCTGCAGGTGCATGCTGAATGGCATTTTCTATTAAGTTTTTCAGCAGAGTAAACAAAGCGCCTTTATCCGCTTTCCACTCTGCCCCGTCGCTCTGATCTTTTAGAGTCAGATTTACAGCGGCAGCGTCGGCCATACGCTGCAGGTAAGATAAAGCCTCAACTGCAATCTGTGATAGATCTACAGTACAGAATTTATAGTTTTGTTCTTCGCTGACTTCGGTTAATAACAACAGCTGTTGCACCTGACGTGACATGTACTTGACGTCACTTAATAACCAGTCGCGTTCTTCATTTTCCGGCATTAATTCAAGCTGGGCTCGGATCAAGGCCAGTGGTGTTTTGAGTTCATGCGCAGCTGTCGCCAAAAACTCCTGCTGCAAACGATACCCCCGCTCCAGCCGGTCCAAAGCTGTATTAAAACTTCGGACCAAAGGGGCAATTTCGGTTGGCACATGGTCTTCCTGCAAACGTTCCTGTAAAGAACGGGGTGAGATCAAAGCTGCAGCTTGCGACAACTTATGCAAAGGCCTCAAGGTATAACCCAGGGCAAAATGTACACAGGCACCAAAAACAAAAAACAACACTAAAGATAATAAAATCAGGCCATCTTCGATAAAACGTAAGGCAAAGGTATCATGAGCAAAAAACATAAATCGTCTGCTGACGGCGACCTGAAAAAACCAGGTTTTGCCATCATGCACTCTGACGCCAGTGGCGGCGTCCATCATGATGCCATTTTGTTGAAATTCAAAAGGGCCAGCTTTTAATGGCAACAGCTCCACAGCAGACCAAAAATCAGGGGCAGCTTTGGATGCCAGCGCCACCTGCCCGTTTTGATCCAGTACTCTGAACGCTATTTCGTTGTACAGGCTCTCAAATAACCAAAGGTACTCTTCGTCAGCCACATGAACAGGAACACCTTGTGCATTAAATCGCAGATTTTCGGCCAATTCGCCGGAAAAATCGTTGATATCGTTTTCTGACAAAATATTGTTCTGGACGCTAAGAGCGGCGAACACCACCAAAGCAATCAGACTGACACTCAAAAACATGCCGGCCACATAAGCCAGCTGCATTTTGACACTGATACTATTGCGGTGAAGCCGTCTTATTAAACGCATCATAGCCAACCTCTGATGTCGAAGTTACTTAAGCATTTTGGGATCAATAAGCGCATAACCTACTCCTCTGACATTGACGATCTGGCAGTGCGAACCAATGGCAGCCAGCTTTTTGCGGATACGGTGTAGCACCACATCTAAGGCGTTGGGGGTAACAGCTTCGCTGAAGCCCCAGGCTGCGGCCTCCAACAGATTGTGCCGTACCGTTTCACCGGATTTTCGCATCAAAACAAAGAGTACCTGCAGTTCAGCCTGAGACAGCAGCTGGCTTTTATCCGCACAGCAAATCTGGTTTGACGCAGGTTGCAGCACTAAATCACCACAAACCGGCTCCAGAGACTGGCGTTCGACAGGTCGCCTGAGCAAGGCTTTTACCCTCGCTACCATTTCCTCCATCGCAAAAGGTTTGGACAGATAGTCGTCAGCGCCAGCTTCTAAACCATTGACTCTGTCGTGCAGCGCATTACGCGCCGTCAGCACCAGACAAGGGATATTGTTGCCCGCATCACGAAGCCGTTGCAGTAAGTTCAGGCCATCACCATCAGGTACGCCTCTGTCCAGCACCATGGCTTGGTAAGGTAGGTGCTGCAATGCCTGCCAGGCATGATCAATACGTTCGAAGCTATCGACCACTATGCCAGTAGGCGCCAGGCCCTTGCTGATCAGCAGGGCCAAACGTTTATGATCTTCAAGCAGAAGGATGCGGTTCATAAAAAACGGATGCTTCAGAAACGATAAATATAACCAAGCATCACCCGGCTCTCTGTCGAACTATCGACCAGCGGGCTGTCCTTGATTTCGGTCGCGAGGCTGGTGACTGCGACATCCAGCATAATCATCTGTTTTTGATCAATCATATAGATACCACGTACCCCAACTTCAGTATTCAGCCCAGCTTCACCCTGATAAAAAGCTCTGTCGATTCTGACTTCATCAGCGCGAACACCATAGTAATAATCCACATAGTTTTTATCGACGCGGCTTAACACCACACGAGGCGTCAACATATAACGCTCAGCTATATGCCATGTTCTCTCAAATCCAAGATTGAATATGGAGCCATCACTATCTCCAGCCGCTTCTGTTAATAATTCAAGGCTGACGTTCACAAATTCATTTTGCCACTCAACTTGCGCACCAACCCAAAAACCGCCGTCACGCTCTTCCATACCATTGAGGATAGGGGTTTCATCCGGATCATTGTCGGAAAAGTCGTATTCTCCGAGCAGATTGAAGTTGAATTTGTTGGAGTCATTCAGCTCGAAGCTTGGCAATTTGTACTTCAGGTTAGGGCCCAGAACCTCAATATACTCATTCTCATAAGAAATAAAAGGAATGACTCTGGTTTCGCTGTCTATATCGGTATAAGCCTTTTGGCTGGACATCACACCTAAGCCAAGCCCCCAGGATGATTCTTGCTCGGCGTCAGACGATTGCGCGGCAAGAGGTAAACAAAGCAAAGCAATAGCTGCAGCCAGGCTACGTTTAATATAGGTGCGTTTAACATAGCTGAGTTCGGCGTTATACAAGGGTGATGACATAAAAAGCTTCCTTTTGAATAATGGTCAATAAAACCACTTCATCATCAGCCTTCTGACTTACACAAGACTTACAACAACAGTTAAATTTTATTTTTATGTTCAAAGACCCCCGTAAGTTTCCTGAAAGCTATTGCATCCGATAGTGCTGTATCCCCACATTTTGGATGAGATTACCAGATGCCTTTTCGTCAGTTTGTTGTTAAAAAATCACGCACCTTGTTTATTTTGCTCTGTCTGGCTGTGCTGCTTTGTGGTGCTTTGATTTTTAGCCGAAGCCCATCAGCAACTACACAGCACAACGACAGTGCAGAAGAAAACCGACAAAACACCTACGCAAAACCTGTGCTTGCAGTGACAGCTACCCAGCCACAAATGTCGATGGTCAGTTCAAAGGTTTCTGCTCACGGCAATATTGTTGCCTGGCAGGAAGCCAGCATTGGCACAGAAGCCGACGGCCTGCGACTGACGGAAGTGAAAGTGAATGTAGGCGATCAGGTGAATAAAGGTCAGGTGCTGGCCGTTTTTTCCTCCGCCACCTTACAGGCTGAACTGGACTTAAGTCGTGCAGATAAAGCCGAAGCAGAAGCTTTGTATGCTGAAGCCCAAGCCGACCTGAAACGCACAACAGAACTGAAATCCAGCGGCGCTTTATCCAGTCAGCAAATTCAGCGTTATGCCACAGCAGCACAATCTGCCAAAGCGCGGCTGGAAGCCGCCAAAGCCAGAGTAAAAACACAAGAGTTACGTCTGGCTCAAAGCCTGGTACTGGCACCGGATCAAGGCATTATCTCAGCCCGAACCGCCACAGTTGGAGCCGTATTGCCATCAGGTCAAGAATTATTCCGGCTCATTAGAGGGGGCCGGCTGGAATGGCGTGCAGAAGTGTCTTCGGACGACCTTTCAAAACTCCACCCCGGCCAAACAGCCCAGATCACGCTATCGGATGGCAGCAGTATTCAGGGTTCTTTACGGATGCTTTCCCCTATTGTCGATACCCAAAGCCGCAATGCACTGGTCTATGTCGACCTCACAAACATAGGCACAGCGCGCTCCGGCATGTTCGCCCGCGGCCAGTTTGAGCTTGGCGCCACGGAAGTCATGACCTTGCCATTGAGTGCTGTGCAGCTACGGGATGGTTTTAGTTATGTGATGCGTATAGATGCGGACGCCCCTGCAATTCAGAACAAGGCTATTCAGAGCAAAGTCATTCAAACCAAAGTAAACACAGGCCGTCGCACTGCAGATCGGATAGAGATCAGCGGAGGTCTGAAGCTTTCAGACAAAGTGGTCACAACAGGAAGCGCCTTCCTCGGTGATGGCGATGTGGTCAGAGTGATTGCAGAACAAAAGTCCGCTGAAAAAACAGCTGTCACTTATCCCGGGGCCGACTCCGGCCCAATGATGTAACAGGACTATCGCATGAATTTGAATATATCAAGCTGGGCCATACGGAACCCTACTCCAGCTATTTTATTGTTTATTTTATTAACTTTCGTAGGTTTGTTAGGTTTTCAGTCGATGAAAGTTCAGGATTTGCCCGATCTTGAACTGCCGACAGTGACAGTCACGGCCTCTTTACCAGGCGCCTCTCCTTCACAACTGGAAACCGATGTAGCGCGAAAACTGGAAAACGCTTTAGCGACGGTGCAAGGAGTCAGGCATATCTACAGCAACCTGACGGAAGGTGAAGCCCGTCTGACTATTGAATTCAGGCTAGAGCGGCCCATTCAGCAAGCTTTGGATGATGTACGTGATGCAGTAGCCAGAGTAAGAGCCGACTTGCCTGCTGATTTACGTGACCCGGTGATAAAAAAAGAGGAACTCTCCGGCTCCCCTATTCTGACCTATAGCATTACATCGCCACAGCTGGATGCAGAAGCTCTGTCATGGTTTGTCGATAATGACATCAGCAAAACACTACTGGCGGTCAGAGGTATTGGTTCTGTCAGCAGAGTGGGCGGTGTAAGCCGCGAAGTGCGGGTTGATCTCGACCCGAACCTCTTGTTGGCTTTTAATACCACAGCCGCTGATATTTCGCGCCAGTTACGCCAAATCCAGCAAGAAGGATCCGGAGGTCGCACCGACTTTGGTGGTATGGAGCAATCGGTGCGAACTATTGCTACTGTCGGCTCAGCAAAAGAAATTGCCTCTTTAGATATCAGCTTAAGCGATGGCCGTCGTATCCGCCTGGATCAAATCGCCCGCATTTCTGACACCGTATCTGAACAACGTTCTGCCGCATTTTTAAATGGCGAAACCGTGGTAGGTTTTGAAATTGTGCGGGCATTGGGTTACGGCGAACTTGAAGTGGCAGAGGGTGTTCGTGCGGCTTTACAGCAACTCAAGCAACAAAGACCAGATATTCAGATCACAGAAGTTTTTAACCTGATTGACCCTGTCACTGAAAACTACGATGGGTCGATGCAACTGCTGTACGAAGGGGCTTTGCTGGCTGTTATCGTTGTTTTTCTGTTTCTGCGCGACTGGCGGGCTACCTTTATTGCAGCTACAGCCTTACCACTTTCTGTGATCCCCACCTTTGCTGTGATGCATCTGATGGGCTTTAGCCTCAATACCGTCACTCTGCTGTCTTTGTCTTTGGTGATTGGGGTATTAGTGGATGATGCCATTGTTGAAATTGAGAATATAGAACGGCATTTGTTGATGGGGAAACGGCCTTTTCAGGCTGCGATGGAAGCAGCGGATGAAATAGGCCTGGCTGTGATTGCCACCACCTTTACGCTCATTGCCGTCTTTCTGCCGACCGCTTTTATGAGTGGCGTGATTGGTAAGTTTTTTGTGCAGTTTGGCTGGACAGCTGCAGTTGCAGTGCTGTTTTCGTTGCTGGTCGCCCGCTTGCTGACGCCAATGATGGCGGCCTATTTGTTAAAAGCACCGCAACAACAGGTAAAACCAGAACCAGGCTGGATCCGCTATTACCTGCAACTGATGTACTGGTGTTTAGCCCATAGACGCATCACAGCCACTGCCACATTAATCTTTTTTTGTGGTGGTTTATTTTTGGCGACTCAACTGCCGGGCGACTTTATGCCAGCAGACGATAACCAACAAACTCAGGTCACTTTGACACTTCAACCTGGCACTAAACTGCAGGAAACCATCACTCTCGCCGAACAAGCCCGCAGCATTGTTGCAAAGCATCAGCAGGTGAAACAGGTATACACCGCCATAGGCGGCGGTAGCTCGGGTGAAGAGGATGAAGGTGGCAGTTCAGCCTCTGGCGTAGGCACAGCGGTATTAACTTTAACTCTGACCCACCGCAGCGAACGCTCAGGAATGCACAAACAGCAGATAGAACAAGAGTTACGGCAGATGCTGGCAGTAGTACCAGGAGCGCGCGTTAAAGTGGGTTTGGGTGCTGGTGAAAATTATTCGCTGGTGCTTGCCAGTGAAGATAGTCATCAGCTTGAACAACATGCATTGCTGGTTGAGCGTGACCTTCGCTCTATTCCAGGCATTGGTGCTGTCATTTCCAGCGCCAGCTTAGTGCGGCCAGAACTCATTATCAGACCTGACTTTACTAAAGCGGCCGATCTGGGAGTGACCTCTTTTGATATTGCCGATACGCTGCGGATTGCAACTTCTGGCGATTATGATCAGGATTTGGCCAAACTGAATCTGAGTAAACGTCAGGTTCCTATTGTAGTTCGGCTCAATGATGAAGCCCGCGCCGATTTTGAAACTCTCAAACGCCTGCCTGTTCCGGGTGCACGCGGACCTGTTGCTCTTGAAAATGTGGCGACGCTGGAGCTCAGCAGTGGCCCTTCGCAAATTTCCAGATTCAATCGTATGCGTAATATCAGCTTCGAAGTGGAGCTAAACAACCAACCTTTAGGTGATGTTGAGCAAGCCATACTGGCTTTACCCAGCATAAAGAACATGCCAACTGGACTATCGCAAAATGCCTTGGGTGACGCCGAAATGATGGGCGAATTAGCCACTGGTTTTGCCATTGCGATGCTGACCGGTGTGCTTTGTATTTATATGGTGCTGGTATTGTTGCTCAAAGATGTGTTTCAGCCACTTACCATTTTAACTGCTTTGGTGTTGTCTGTACCCGGTGCCTTTCTGGCGCTTTTTATCACAGGTTCCACCTTGTCACTGCCCGCCATGATTGGCTTGATTATGCTGATGGGCATAGCCACTAAAAACTCTATTCTGCTGATTGACTACATCATTATTGCCCGGAGCGAATATCAGCTCAGCCAAAGAGACGCCATAGTGGATGCCTGCCGCAAGCGTGTCCGTCCTATAGTGATGACCACCCTTGCCATGGGTGCTGGCATGCTGCCTATAGCCCTTGGCATGGGAGGTGACCCGAGCTTTCGCGCTCCTATGGCCATAGTGGTGATTGGTGGCCTTATTAGCTCTACTTTTCTGAGTGTACTAGTGATCCCCGTGCTGTACAGCTATGTCGATGACGGCGTGCAGCGGCTGAAACGTTTAGTTTCGCGTAACCAGATCACTCCAACACCAGCTACGCGTAACCAATCCCTATGAAAACTATCCGGATAGCCCTTTTAACCCCGCTATCCAAAACCACTATAAGTTCAGGATTTTAATATGAGTCTCAGCATTTTTATTATCGCCATAGTCGCGCTCTACTCCATCGTCTCCGTGATTTATGTTTATCGCTGGCGTGGACAAGCGCGCTATCAGTCTCTGACCCAATACCTGCGAAAAAGCTGGCCTGTGTTTGCGCCACTGAATTGCCTGCTGTACATGACAACAAAAGCCGAAGCACGTAAGAGCGTGTTAGATGCGGCCTACCTGAAGAATATTTCTGTGCTGAGGGCCAACTGGAAGATCATCAAAGAAGAAGCCTTAGCCCTGCAGGCAACCGGTGCCTTTGAGGCCATCAAAACGCCTGGCTCTGTCGGTTATTACGACGTGGGGTTCCGCACTTTTTATAAAAGAGGCTGGAGCAAGTTTTATCTGATGTGGTACGGCACCACTCATAACTCTGCGATGCGCTTGTGCCCACAGACAGTAGCTTTGCTGAAACAAGTGCCTGGCATACAAGGTGCGATGTTTTCTATTCTACCACCTGGTTCAGAACTCAGCCTGCATGCAGACCCTATGGCCAGCTCATTGCGCTACCATCTGGGCCTTGATACTCCAAACTCCGAAGACTGCTATCTCAATGTAGATGGGGTGCATTGTAGCTGGCAGAACGGCGAGGATTTTGTCTTTGATGAGACCTACCCTCACTATGCAAAAAACAATACTGAAGCATCGAGGCTGATCTTAATGTGTGATGTAGAACGACCGATGAATAGCTTTGGGCGGGTGTTTAACTTGCTGTATCGCTTTTTGATCAAAGGCACCTTGGTGCCCAATACTGCTGAAGATAAAACAGGTCTGTTCAGCACCCTATTTGCAGCCATCGCCCCTTTACGTCAAAGCACCCTGAAACTTCGCTCTGAACGGCGTCAACTTTACAAGGCGCTGAAACTGACGTTGAACTGCAGCTTGATGGCACTGTTGTTTACTATCTTATTTGCGTTTTTTAGCTTATTTGAATCCTTTTTATCAGTTCGCTTGTGGCTCTGATAGCTCTGATGAGGGTGTACGTAATCACGCTAATAATCAAACGCTGTTGCAGGAAGAGCAACCTTCTTTAAGCTCCGCCATCAGATAATCGCCCAGTATTCCATGTTACTCCGGGCGAAATCCGTTTAAATTTTTTCACCAGTCACCAATTAACCTCTAATATAAATATTGACAGGTTACTTATAGCAGCTCACCCTAGCCTAGAGTAACCCCTGTAATGCGACCAATAAGGTTACAAGACTAATCAGGTAACCCATAACTTCACGGAGACATCATGAATATCAAAACCATTCTGTTTGCCGTCGTAACTCTGTTCGCGGCTTTCATAGCAAAGGCTGAGAGCAGTTCTGTACAGGTTCATCACCAAAGCATAGATATTCAGGGTGTCGATGTATTCTACCGCGAGGCTGGGTCAGCAGCTGCGCCTGCAGTGCTGCTGTTACACGGTTTTGGTGCTTCGTCACATATGTTCCGCGAGTTAATTCCTAAACTGGCTGAAAAATATCATGTGATAGCACCAGATTTACCAGGTTTTGGACAAACTACTGTGAAACCAGGTGTTCAATTTAAGTATAGCTTCGACAATCTGGCGTCCGTCATCGACGCCTTTACTGTGGCGAAAGGACTGCAACGTTATGCCATCTATGTATTCGATTACGGCGCTCCGGTCGGCTGGCGCCTGGCTGTAAAAAATCCTGAAAAAATTACTGCTATCGTCAGTCAGAATGGCAATGGTTATGAAGAAGGGTTAAGCGCAGGTTGGACTGATATTCGCAAAGCCTGGGCTGCACCTACTCCTGCAAACCGCGAAACTCTGCGCCAGTTCAATTCGCTAGACATGATCAAGTGGCAATACACTGAAGGCGTCCAGGACACCACTCTGCTGGCACCAGAAAGTTACCAATTGGCTTATGCGGCAATAGAGCGTATCGGTGTTGAGGTACAGATAGACTTGTTACTTGACTATGGTCAGAATATTAAACAGTACGAAGAACTGCATAAATTTTTCCGAAGCCACCAACCGCCGCTGCTGGCTATCTGGGGTGAAAAGGACCCATTTTTCTTGCCTGCTGGTGCTAAAGCTTTCAAACGCGACAATCCAAAAGCGCAAATTAAGTTTTTAAACACTGGCCACTTTGCTATAGAAACTCATGGCAGAGAAATAGCAGCAGAGATGCTGAAGTTTTTAAACGCGACTACCAAACCTTAAACGATAGCGGCGGGCCCAACCAAAGAAACGGATTCGGCTCGCTACTTTTTATACCCTGCTTCGTCAGAAGTCCCCACTCAGCAATGAGTGCTGAAGGCCAGCAGGCTAAGACCTTTATGTCTTCATAAGGAAAGCTCTATGTCGGGTTTGAACGCACCAAGTCGCGTCAAAAACATCTTGTTAGTTCATGGTGCCTTTGTTGGAGGCTCTGGCTGGCAAAGTGTGTATCAATTGCTGCAACAGCAAGGGTATCAGGTTGCTGTGATGCAAAATCCTACCTCGTCACTGGCAGATGATGTTGCTCGTACCAAAGATGCGATAGCTGCAATGCAAGGACCTGTCCTTTTGGTTGGTCATTCTTATGGTGGCGCTGTGATCACAGAAGCAGGTAATGATCCCAAGGTCAAAGGGCTGGTTTATATTGCTGCTTTTGTGCCGGATGCGGGCGAGTCGGTCAAAACTTTAGTGGACAGCTTCCCATCAGACGCGCCCCATGCCCCTATCATTCCGGCACAAGATGGCTTCGTTCGCCTCGATAAACAAAAGTTTGCGGCCTCATTCGCGGATGATATTCCATCACCGCTGGCGGATTTTATCGCGGCATCGCAGATCCCATGGGGTCTGGCGGCGCTGACTGGCACAGTAACAGTTCCGTCCTGGAAGGCGAAGCCTAGCTGGTATCTGCTAGCGAAAGACGACAAGATGATCCCTGCTTTGGCTCAGCAGCAGATGGCCAATCGAGCTGGCGCTCTGGTTTGCGAAGTATCTGGCAGCCATGCAATTTATATCTCTCAATCTGAAGCTGTTGCAGCTCTGATTGCAAAAGCCAGCCTACTCTGATGACTACCGTATTGCTCAGGTTCAAATACAGCTGTGCGGCGCTTTTGTGGTTCGTAGCGCTGCTCAGCTCAAGCTCAGCAAAAGCCGTAGACGTATTAGACTGTCCGGCGAAAGCCTGGTCGGTCGGACTATACGAGCATGGCTTGTTATTTTTTCATGGTCGCAGCGGGATAGACAAAGATATTGTCGATGAAATTCGTAAGCGTACAGGCTGTAAGCTCTATAGCAGTCTGATACCCAGAGCCAGGATCTGGCACGATTTGGAACAGGGAACGCTTGATATCAGTGTGTCTGGTATGGCTTCAACTAAACGTCGCCGCTTTGCCTGGTTTATTCCATACATGCAAATGAAAAGTATGGTGGTGTTAGCCCCTTCAGTGCCATTATCCGTTGTGCAAGCGGCTGATTTTCTAAAGCGCTCAAATTTAATTTTTGGTGCAGTGCGATCTTTTCAACATGGTCAACTCAACGATGAGCTGTTACAACAGCTGGCAACCTTGGGCAGACTGCAATACTACCCGGACAGCAGAACCTTGTTTAAAGCCTTGAAGCAGGAACGGGTTCACGCCATTTTTGCTCAGGTGCCAGCCTACCGTCATTTTATCCCTGAGTTGCAACTCAGCCCGAAGATACGAATTCTGGATTGGGCGCTGCAAGAAGAAGGCCTTCAGCATGGTTTAGTCTTAGCAAAATCCAGCTTCACTGAACAACAGATGGAGCAATGGCGTGCTTTAATGCAGCAGATGAAACAAGATGGCACTTTGCAGCGGATTTTTACGCGTTATTTGTCAGAACAAGAAGCTCTGGCATTGGAAGTGCTTTAGCAAAACGTCCCCTAAGCGGCAAAAACGGCTTTGCTCCTATGCCTAGTGCTTGTTGCTTATTTACTCGTCAATTGCTGTCGCTTTAATTAACGCCACCACAAAGCAACCAACACTCAGCTGTAAGCGGGTTATGGCTTGCGGACTTATCATTGACAGCAGGATTTGTTGATCAACAAGTTGCAGTGTCACTATCACGTTATTTTTGTAAGGCTCTATCGCTATGACTTTAGCCTGGAGCTGATTCTGAAAACTAACATCCTCCAAAGCACTCAGCGATAACGCAACGTCGCTGGCTTTCACTCTTAAGCGAGTGCTTTTTTTCTGTTTTAATTGTGCAGACGCCGCAACAAAAAATCGGGTCTGTGCAGCACAAAAATACCCAGAGTTGGCAGTTGAGATGAACTCACCTTCTATTACCACAGTCGGATCTGAGTATTCAAATAAAGGCGTGCAAGGATCCGCCAACACTTCGGTAAGTTTTTGTATTGACGTCACCTTACCACCCTGCATAAATGCAACATGGTCGGCAAGTTGCTCGACTTCGGTCGGATCGTGGCTGATCAAAAGGGCGGGCAGAGCCGTTTCGCGGACTAAACGTCTGATAAAAGGAATAATCTCAGCTTTGCTCTGGCGATCCAGCGCGGTGAAAGGCTCATCCAGCAGCAAGATTTGCGGGCTGCGCAATAAGGCCCTTCCTAACGCGACTCGTTGTTTTTGTCCGCCGGAGAGCTTGTTGACGTCACGACTCAGTAGTGGCTGCAACTCAAGTAATTCAAGCACCGCAGGTAGATCTATGGCTCTTATGGCCTTTGGCGTACGAAGGTAACCGTAGAGTAAATTATCCATAACAGATAAATGTGGTAACAGACTGCTGTCCTGCAATACCAAACCAATACGGCGCTTGGGCACAGACAAAAAATGCTGCTCATCCTGCCAGCATTCGCCGTTAAACAGAACATGAGCACCAGCAACTCGATCAAGACCTGCTATAAGCCGAAGCAGACTGGTTTTTCCGCTGCCAGAGCGGCCAAACAGCGCGGTGATCCCTTGCGCCGGCAACACTGTATCCACTGTTAAGCTGAAATCGGTTCTGCGCCAATTGGCTTGTACTTTTAAGCCCTTCATGATTTGGTCTCAACACTTTTTTGAATGCCATAGACCAAAAACAGTACCAAAAATGAAAAGCCAAGCAGCAGCAAAGATAATTGATGTGCCGCCTGATAGTTCATGGCTTCGGTGTGGTCGTAAATAAGTACAGATAACACCCGGGTTTCTCCTGGGATACTGCCACCGAGCATCAAAATTACACCAAACTCGCCCATAGTGTGGGCAAAACTTAAGGTCGCAGCGACAATAAAACCTCCACGGCAAAGCGGCAAAATCACACTGAAAAACCGGTCGACAGGACCAGCTCCCAGGCTTGCCGCTACCTCAAGCGGTGTATGCCCCAAGCGAACAAAAGCCTGATACAAAGGCTGTACAGCAAAAGGCAAAGAATAAAGCACCGACGCTATTAATATACCTTCAAAACGAAACGCCAGATGGCCTATTCCGACACTATCCAGATAGTGGCCAATAGCGCCCTGCGGCCCCAGTAATAGCAGCAAGTAAAAACCCAATACGGTCGGCGGTAAAACCAAAGGCAGTGCGACCAGAGTCTGGATACAGGTACGAAAAACATCATGGCCACGACTCAGCCACCAGGCCAGAGGCGTCGCAATAAGAAGTAAAATCATTGTGCTATACGTGCACAACCGTATGGTAACAAAGATAGCTTGCCAGTCCGCGCTGGATAATTCCATAGGGCCTTGTCTGAGTTATTGTGAGTCCGGCACCGTGAAGCCGTACTTTTTCATGATGAGATGAGCACTGTCCGTTGCCATAAAGCGGGCAAAGTCGAGTACTTCCTTTTTGTCTTTGCCTCTCTGGGTCACTACATACCCCTGAGTCAGCGGTTTATGCAACTCGGCAGGGATCAGAGAGTAACCCTGACTTTTAAAGTCAGGAAACTTCACCAGCGACAACGCAATCACAGCTATATCCGCAGCTCCGGATTGAGCCATTTGAGCCGCCTGCGCTATATTCTCTGCAAAGACTAACTTTGACTGCACTTGCTGCCAAACCCCAGCCGCCAGCATTGCTTCTTTGGCTCTCATGCCATAAGGAGCATGAGTAGGTTGTGCTATAGCAATACGTTTGAATTTTTGATTGGTCAAATCAGCGAGGGTCAGACGACTGGCATCAGTAGAGGCACTCCAAAGCACAATACGACCAAGAGCGTAAACTTCAGGTTCTGACGCCGCAAGGCCTGCTGCTTTCAGTCGTTGTGTAAAAGCAATATCAGCAGAAAAAAACAGATCATAAGGCGCACCATGAATGATCTGAGTTGTCATTTTGCCTGAAGACCCATAAATCACCTCGATCTGAGCCTCTGTATGCAACCGCTTGTACTCAACTATCACCTCATCTAAGGCAAAACGTAAATCAGAAGCTGCAGCTATAGTGATTCTCTCTGCACTGAGTAAAGAAGAGAAACAGAGTAAAAGCAAAGCCAACAAAGACGCTCTCATAGCTATTCACTCCCCCTGATACTTTGATGAGTCTGATCTGAGGAAACAGCTGATGTTCCCTGATCCTGGTAAGCAATTAACCACTGCTGCAGCGCTTCCCTGGTGTCTATGTCACAGTTCGCATTCTCCATTGCAACCTCTGTAATACGATAACTGGGGTTATACAACAAGGCTTTAGCGCCTTGCTCACCGGAAAGTTGCTTTAACTCAGAAAACAAAGAAGGGGCAAAAATTGCCGGTGCCCCTCTTCTTCCATCGTACAGAGCACAAGCTGCATCTGCGTCTTTAAACGCATCCCTAAGCCGGAGGAAGTCCTCTGCCTGTATATTGATTTGGTCAGCCAACACAATAACAACACCATCATATTGATCCGCAAGCTGATTTACAGCAAAGCTGATGCTTTGTCCCATACCCAGGTTCCAATGCGAATGATAAAGCACCGGAATATCGGCAATTTCTCCTCTGGCTCTAGCCCCCAGGATATCCTGATGCCAATAACCAGAGATCAGATACAAAGGCCCATCAAAGCAAACCATGGCTTGTTGCAATACTCTGCCTAAAACAGGTGTCCCAGCAGCGTCGGCCAATAATTTACAACCGCCAAAACGTGACGAGTTTCCGGCAGCCAAAATAATAGTTACCAATCTGGTCATTCAGCACCACCTTCAGAGCCTGGTTAAAAACGCTGGTTAAAAAACTGAATTTCTACCCGCTCAGAAACCTGCATATCTCCCTGCTCTGCACTCAAACAAAGATAACAGTTTGCCTGGCTCATTGAAGATAAAACACCTGAACTTTGGTTTCCTAGAGGCCGCACTTTAAGCAGGCCCTGCTCATCACTATAAGCAATAGCACGCTGAAACTCCGCTCTGCCGGGCTGCTTCTTTATAGGTGATTCGAGTTCTGCATAAAAAACCACAGCAGGGCTATGCTCTGACTGACCAGCCAGCTTATTAAGCCCAATCCGCACCAACAGATCAAAAGTCACAGCTGTGGAAACAGGATTGCCTGGTAAACCAAAAAAGTAGCTGTTGGGTAAGGTTCCAAAAGCAAAAGGTTTTCCGGGTTTAGCTGCAACTTTCCAAAAGCCAATCTGTCCGACCTGCTGTACTACTTCCCGGGTAAAATCAGCATCGCCAACAGATACACCTCCAGAGCAAATCACCAGATCGGCCAGTTGATCGCCCTGTAAGAATGCGTCTCTGATTTTAAGTTTATCATCAGGAATAATGCCTAAATCAATCACATCACAATGTGCTTTTTTCAGCATGGACAGCAAGACTATTCTGTTACTTTCATAAATTTCGCCATCGCTAAGCTCTGCGCCAGCCTGTTTTAGCTCATCGCCAGTTGATAATACGGCGACCCGAGGTTTAGCAAAAACTTTGACTTGTGTAATGCCTATAGAAGAGAGCAATCCTAAATCTACGCTATTGAGGCGTCTCCCAGCGGCAAACACCTGCTTATCTTTTTGTAAGTCCTCACCCGCAAGCCTGATAAATTCTCCAACCCGGCAAAGTTCGCCCGGCCTGATGTAAACAAACTCCTCCTCAATCCGCGCATTTTCCTGGATCAGTATAGAAGTGGCGTCCTTTGGCACTACAGCACCTGTGGTGATACGGATACAATCGCCTGGTTTCAGCTGACCGTAAAATGGTATTCCAGCGTAAGAAGTGCCCACCAAATGAAATTTTGATTGTTGGATAACTGCACCCAGGCTGCTTTCTTCAGTCACAAGAGCGTATCCATCCATAGCTGAATTATTCTGCAGAGGAACATTTATCGGAGAAACCACTGCCTCTGCCAGCACTCTGTCAAGGGCATGGTCCAGGTCAACCAGCTCAATACTTTGAACTGGCTCAATCCCCTGCCAGACCAACTGCTTTGCTTGTGCAACAGAAAGCATAGTCTGACTGACTGTTTTAGTGTCCATGCACTGACTCCCCTTTCTCAAGTTGGTTATAAACCTTTAGCCTGCCAGAGCGCTTTCGCCTCCAGTTCTTTCTGATTAAATTCAACCCATCGACCGCCCTTGTCTGTGGCTTCTTTTTTCCAAATTGGCACCTCAGTTTTCAGAAAGTCCATAATGAACACAGCTGCAGAAAAAGCATCTGAGCGATGTGCACTGCTGACTGCAACCATCACAATCTGTTGAGAAACCAAAAGTTTTCCAACTCTGTGGATCACTCTGATCCGGTCAAGTGACCAATGTCGACGGGCTTTTTCGATGATAGCCAGTAGCGCCTTTTCTGCCATACCCGGATAATGTTCTAACTCCAGCTCCATCACCTGATCGCCCTGATTAAAATCTCTGACTAAACCAGTAAAAAGTACTACAGCTCCGGACGAGGTTGCTCCATCGAGCATGTGCTGGTACTCAACTGTCAGATTAAAATCCGCCGTTTGAATGGCAACATAATCCACATTAACCTCCGGTGACAGGCGGGAAAAATGCAACTTCATCCCCTGCTTTGACCAGCGTATCCGACCCAACCAGTTGTTGATTGACAGCACACATTAGCTGGGAGGACTGTAAATGTTCCTGCCATGAGGGGTGGGTTTGGATGATAAAATTGATTAAGGCTCTGATGTCCAAAGATTCGCACAGGTCTAGCTCAATCTGATCACAACCTAATAACTCTCTCAGTTGAGCGAAAAACAAGATTTTTGTCCTCATTCAGTACGCTCCCAGTCACCACTTTTTCCACCTGATTTAGCCAAAACCCTGACGCCATAGATTTCCATCATAGGGTCTTCAGCTTTACACATATCAAATAAGGTCAGCAGTGCAACAGAGACAGCTGTCAGTGCTTCCATTTCAACGCCGGTCTGACCTTGCAGTTTGCACAAACTGTATACACGCACCTGATGACTTTGTGGTATCAGCTCAAAATCGACAGCAACTTTAGTCAAGGCTAACGGATGGCACAAAGGGATCAGATCTGCACACTTTTTTGCCCCCTGAATGCCAGCAATACGGGCCGTAGCTAACACATCGCCTTTCTTATGTTTCTGTTCAAGCAGCATCCTAAAAGCTGATTCAGACATCTGTATAAAGCCCTCGGCTTTGGCCTCCCTGACAGAGAGTTGTTTGCCTGTGACATCCACCATAGAGGCTCGGCCATGTTGGTCAATATGTGTCAATCCCATGCCATACCCTGAGTTATTAAAAAGATTGTGGATCAGAGAGCCTTTAACAGCGCCGCATAGTTACAAGGTTTATGCCTTGAATCTAACTGATCTTTGATAATATGAGTCCATGCTGTCTTGCAGGCTCCACTGGATCCAGGCATACAAAAAATAAGAGTTCCGTTTGCTAGGCCTGCTACAGCGCGGGATTGAATAGTAGAATTACCTATCTCCTGATAGGACACTTGTCTGAACACCTCGCCAAAGCCCTCGATCGTTTTATCAAATAACGGCCGTACAGCTTCAGGGGTCGAATCTCTGGCAGCAAAACCAGTTCCACCGGTGATCAATACCACTTCAATTTCCTCTGACGCAATCCAGTGGGCAACCAAAGCACGGATTTGATAAAGCTCATCTTTAAGGATTTTTTTCTCAACCAAATGATGCCCTTCAGCTAACACTTGTGTTTTCAGGTAAGCACCAGAGCTGTCAGTCAGCTCATCTCTGGTGTCAGAAACGGTGAGAATTGCGATATTCAGCGGAACTAGTTGAGCGGTAGCAGAAGTCGTCATACCCAATTTACCTTTTATTAAAACAGAGGAAGAAACACATTTAAATAACCAGAGTAAAGCGCAACGCGAAGTACAGGCTTTTTTTCTTTTTTATATTCGTAAACAAATCAACTTTCTGCCTGCCTTATCACGTCACCGGACAACCGCAGACCGGACAATCCGGGTCCGCCACTATCCTGAAACTGTTAAAAACCATGTGTTGAACATCTACACACAACAAGCGCCCAGTAAGAGGTTCACCCGTTTTGCAAATTAACTTCAACACTTCTGCCGCCTGTATTGATCCGATAATACCTACGGTGGGTGAAAAAACACCAGTCTCTGAACAGCTTTGTGGTTGCTCAGTAAAAAAGCGGCTGAAGCACAGATAACAGGGGTCTCCGCTTTGCATACTTAAACTGGCCACCTGGCCTTCAAATCGTATCGCAGCGCCTGACACTAAAGGCACCTTTTGCTCAAAACAAAGCTGATTGATTTGCTGCCTGCTGCTCAGGTTATCTGTGCAGTCTGCGACCACATCAACCTGTTTCAGCAGCTCTGCCAGTTCAGACTGAGCTAACCTACGATCCAAGGTATCAATTTGAACCTCTGAATTGATCTGACTGAGCGTATTTTTTGCGCTGATCACTTTTGCACAACCTAGTGCTGACTCAAAATGCAGAACCTGTCGTTGCAGGTTGGTTTTTTCTACCCTGTCGTCATCCACTAATGTCAGTTTGCCAATACCTGAAGCCGCCAGATATTGCGCGGCAGCACAGCCCAGCCCACCCAACCCCAGGATCAGGACGTGCGCGTTATGGATCTTGGTTTGTCCTTCAAGTTCTATGGAAGGAAGCATAATATGCCTGCTGTATCGCAGCATTTGCCCGTAGCTGAGTTCTTTATCTGTCATAAATTATAATTTCTTTTAATTCAACACCTTATAGAAGAGTATGCCAAAAATGTACAATCGGCCACCTCTAACAGCTAATCTACCCCCCCAGCATCGAAAATTGCTGGGTCGCCCCGGTCAAACCGCTAACCAGCTGATGGCTTATTTTTTTCTGAGTGATTAAATCGACTAGTTGTTGCTGGATCTCTTCAATAGTACCTGAGCTGAGCACGGGCCGAAGATCTATTCCCTGCTCTGCAAATAAGCACAAATGCAACTTGCCAAGAGCAGAAATCCTCAGCCTGTTGCAACTGGTGCAGAACCCGGGGTTGTAAGGCATAATAAGACCTATTCGGCCTGCGTAATCTGGATGGGAAAACTCTTCTGCTGGCCCAGATGTCTCCTCTTTGAGCACCTGAACCCAGCCTTGCTGTAATAACTGGGTTTTGACCGGAAGAGCGGATACATGATTTTGTTTAAAAAACTCCAGATTACTGCCTGTTTGCATCAACTCAATCAATCTTAGTGTCACAGGCACATCCTTCAGCCATTCAAGAAAGCTACTTAACTGAGTATCACCACATGGTTTCAGCAGTACTGCATTCACTTTTGTTTTCAGACCCAGGGCAAGCGCTTTATGTACACCATCAAGTATGGTGTGTAATTTATCCTGCCCTGTAATAGAGTGAAACAATCTGGCGTCCAGACTGTCGATGCTGACATTCAGCGACGTAAGACCTGCGCTGAACCAATCTTCCACAAAATGAGGCAATTTAAAGCCATTGGTTGTAATGGCAACCTGAGTAATTCCAGCTGTAGCTGCCGCCAATGCAATAATATCTGGCAAGTCGCGGCGCAACGAAGGCTCTCCTCCCGTCAGGCGAATTTTTTTAGTTCCAAGTCCGGCAAAGGCACTGATGGTGTTCGCAATTTCTTTGAGGCTCAAAAACTCTCTGTCAGAGTCGCACTGATAGCCATCAGGCAGGCAATAACTACAACGAAAGTTGCAGACATCAGTAATCGACAAACGCAGATAACTAAAACGCCTGCCATAGCCGTCTTCTAACATCGTGTTTCTCCTTACAACGATCACCAGATGGTGACCGGGTTTATAGAGCAGAGTAGACTGAGCTTATCGCATCACACTGATTAACACAGTCCGGCAATTTTAGTTCTGCTTCAATTTTTGCTGACTAAAATAGGCGCTCAGGTCTGCTATGTCCTGATCGCTTAAACTTGCAGCCATTGGAGCCATCATCGCCGCTGTACCTCCCGTTCTTTGGCCGTCCCTGTAAGCTTTCATAGCGCTTTCCAAATATTGAGCCTGTTGACCCGCCAAATGAGGATACATGGCCATAAGGCTATTGCCATCAGCACCGTGACATGCCGAGCAGACGGCCGATTTTACTTTACCGGCTTCAGCATCACCGGCTGCAAAGGCATTTGCCCCCATCACAGCTAAAACAATAAGACCAACAAAGGTAGGTTTTATAATCATCGAAATATCCTCGCATTCGTTAAAGCCAAACTGACCGGACTGTCAGGGTAGGTATGGTTCATACAATAAAGCCTTCATGAAAGAGCATTAACCTCTCAGCTAATACATCTTTGATTCTAAAGAAATAAACTTCATTTTAGCTAAACTTAGCCACCTTCACCTTCTGATGAACAGCGCTGAAAAGTCCGCTGATAGACTCTGCATTTTGGTTTTCAAGAACTGCATGCACTTCTGCAAGCACAGACAAAGCGATAGACTCAGGAAGATCGCCACCTAACCTTAGCCCCATAGGATTCGCCAGTCGCACCGGCAAATCAGCGGCAGATAACCCTGCCAGTTTAAGTACCCGCGCAGTCCTATGCTCAGGACCAAGGACGCCTAAATACTTAAGTTTTTGCTCTTTCAGCACAGTCAAAGCCTGAGCATCCAGCTCAATATTGTGTGACATCACTATTGCAGCGTCTAAATTATGCAACCAAGGTTCAGATTCAAGAGACAAAATCTCTTTCTTAAATAGTTCTGCACCACGGAAATATGCTTCTCTGGCATTGGCAGGTCGGGGGTCAATGAGTTTAACGCGCCAGCCCAATTCAATTGCCATAGACACCAAAGGCTTTGCATCCAATCCGCCACCAAAAACAGCAACAAAAGGAGGAGGCTTCAGGCAGTGCAGCAAAAATACACTACCATCTTTTTCGAACTGTCCAGCCTTTTCCCCCTCTGCTAAACTGCGCTCAGCTTCCTCAACCGGAACCAGATAATTAGAAGGAATGTCTTCATTGAGCTGCTGCACATAACCACAACGTTGCTGAGCTTCGAGTTTCATCATCAATTCAGGTAGACCTAAATATCCATGCTGCGCCACTATGGGTTGCAGTAAAATTTTTACCATTCCTCCGCACCCCAGACCCAGAGTCCAGGACAAATCATCCTCTTCTCTCATGTCATATTGAATAATACGATTCTTACCTGAATCCCAACATTGGCGGGCACGGCGCATAATATCGGCTTCTAAACAGCCACCTGACAACAGCCCTTTATATTGCCCCATGCTATTAATCAGCATCATGGCGCCAGACTTTCGGTAGGACGAGCCAGCCGTTTCAAAAATGGTCGCAAGCACCCATTGCATTTCATCTTTTTGTTTTTGCCAGCTGTATAGCAGGTTCATCAGTTGATTAGACATAATCATCACCAAACAAGGGACTGCCTGTCAGAACAACCAAAAGCCATACTCCAAGAGAAGTCCTTTGGTATGGCTAAAGGCACTGACGTAAATGTAGAGCAAAAGGCAGTACCTTTTGCTCTACGATTCAGACCAAAAGTGCAGCGGTCACAGGATAGCTTCTTAACCTTTTGCCTGTTGCAGCAAAAACAGCATTCAGCACAGAAGGAGCTACAGCCGCAGTACTTACCTCACCCATGCCCCCAGGATTCTCGGTACTTGGGATGATAAAAACCTCAATTTTCGGCGCCTCGTTCATCCGTACCATCTGGTAGTCATGAAAATTGCTCTGAGTGACCCTGCCGTTCTGAAAAGTGATTGTGCCGTGAAGTGCAGCAGAGAGACCAAAAATCAGTCCGCCCTGGACTTGAGCAATAACACCATCAGGGTTAACTGCGACACCGCAATCCACTGCACAGACCATTCGGTTTACTTTGACCACTGAACCTGACACTGTGACTTCGGAAATCAGGGTTGCAAAACTACCCCAGGAACGAATCACACTAACGCCAGCTCCTGTTCCTTTTGGCATAGCTGTTTTATCCCAGCCAAATTTTTCTGCTGCTAAATGAAGAGTGGCTAATAGTCTTGGATTAGTCTTCAATAGTTGAGCCCTGTACTGCACAGGATCGATACCAGCTTTGTGTGCTAACTCATCGAAAAAGCACTCGGTCACATACGAATTATGGGTGGTCCCTACTCCTCGCCAGTTTCCTGTCAATAAACCTGCTGGTGGTTCATCCCGCACATATTCAACATGCTTAGTTGCAATATCATAGGGAGATTCAGCTTCTCCAACTGCGTCAAAATCTATGCCAGAGAGCCATGCAGGTTCATAGCGGGTGATCACAGCTGAACCCGCTATTTTATGACCAAATGCTGTAGGGTAACCTTTGCTATCTATCACTGCAGAGACTTCATTCAGAAAGTAAGGTCTGTAGGCGTCATGTTGTATATCTTCCTCACGACTCCATACCACCTTCAACGGATAGTTGACTTGTTTGGCAAATTTAGCGGCAGACACAACGTAGTCTACATCCAGTTTTCTGCCAAATCCTCCGCCGAGCAAATGGTTATGAACCACTACTGATTCAGGAGGCAAACCTAACTCTTTTGCAACAAAAGATTGAACTCTGGCCTGAGCCTGAGTCCCCAGCCATACATCACAGCCATCTTTACGGACATGCAAAGTTGCGTTCAGAGGTTCCATGGTTGCGTGGGCCATAGGAGGAGTTTCATAACTGGCCTGATGCTTAGTGCCGGCCTGGGCCCAACTCGAAGCAAAGTCCCCCTGATTAGTGCCCACCTGGCCTTTTTGCTGAATAGCTTTTTTAAGTTGATTTAACCACACGTCGTTCGAAAAGGTTGCATTTGCCCCTTCCTGCCAGGTGACCTTTACGGCTGCTAACCCTTTTTTTGCAGCACCATAATGATCGGCTACCACAGCTATGCCTTCATCTGTTTGCAGCACCTGACGCACCCCAGCTATTTTCATAGCGGCGACAGAGTCAACAGATTGTAACGTTCCTCCAATCACGGGACAAAGAGCCACGGCGGCCACTTTCATGCCCGGTAGTTTGACATCAATCCCAAATGTTGCGCTGCCATTGGTTTTGGATGGAGTATCAACCCTGGCTGCACTGGTCCCTATCAGTTTAAACTCAGAAGGAACTTTAAGCTTCACCTCAGTTGGCACTGGAATAGTATTTGCGGCATCAACAAGTTCGGCATATTTCAATACTTTTCCGTTTTGTGTATTGCGAACACTGCCCTTTTCGGCAACAACAAGCCCAACATCTACCCCCCACTCTTTTGCCGCTGCAGTCTTTAACATTTCTCTGGCCGTAGCACCCACTTGGCGTAACTTAGCCCAAGCGCCCATGATAGACGCAGAGCCCCCTGTCACTTGTTTTCCAAAAAGTGGGTGTCCAAAATTAATCTCGTCGGCCGGAGCATGCTCCACGCTGATTTGAGACATATCGACTTCAAGTTCTTCCGCAATCATCATCGGAATAGAGGTATAAGTGCCCTGGCCCATTTCAACAAGAGCGACCACAATGGCTATGCTCCCGTCTTTCCCAATGCTCAAATAGGCATTTGGAGAGAAATGATTTTGCCCGCTCGCATTCACCTTATTGATCAACTGCCCAGGTAAAGAAAAACCTATAACTAAAGAAGCACCTATGGCGGCAGAAGAAACTAAAAATTGCCTTCTGCTCAACTTCACATTACCAAGGGGACTCTGTGTATCATGTGACCGCATAGACACCTCCTGATTATTTAATTTGATTGGACGCAAGTTTAATGGCATCGCGGATCCTGACATAAGTCCCACACCGGCAGATATTGCCGGACATTGCACTGTCTATATCAGCATCAGAAGGATTAGGGTTTTTCGCCAGCAAAGCGGTTGCCGACATGATTTGACCTGACTGGCAATAACCACACTGAGGCACTTCTTTAGCAACCCAGGCGCTTTGCACAGCTGAACCAACTTTATCTGTCGCTACCGCTTCTATCGTAGTTACTTTTGCATTTTGAGCTGCACTGACAGGGGTTACACAAGAGCGAATAGCATTGCCATTCAGATGAACAGTGCAAGCTCCACAAAGCGCCATACCACAGCCAAACTTTGTGCCAACCATTCCGAGTACATCGCGGATAACCCATAACAAAGGTGTATCTGGCTCTACATCTACTTTATGCATCACTCCATTCACATCAAGTTCAACATTCATTGTATCCTCCAGGATTATCACTCACTAAAGTTGTATTGATAGCCGCGCTTCACCAATCCTTCAATTAGCTGTCACTGCAACATAATTGGTATAGCACAATATAGTTAATAGCTTAGGCTAGAAGTCTTCATCAGACTAAATCTAATCAACAATAATAAATATATACAGATAACTCATTAGGCTATGAACTTAATGTTTATAATGGCAATGCAGAAGAATAATTTTTCTGCTCAAAATCCTGTGGTTTGTCGACTGATTCTGGCAAACCAATCAAAAACGACTTTGTGAAGTATTCATGTGATAGAACTGTGTTGAGTACCTGAACCAGTGTTGACACAGAAGGGCGGAATAAGCGAGGTATGAAGTTAAGCTGTGGAGTTTACATGGCAACAATAAAGATCTCGCATATCTGGATGAAGTAGCTGCCACCTGATGCGTTTGCACAGCAGGTGGCAGAACCTGCAATATCATCGAGGGTTTGGTATCAAGCTCAATCTGAGCGAAACTCAACATCCTTCGTGTAGAAAGACCACCTGCTGACCTCTTCAGTAACACTTTGCAACTTAATGGACATACGATTGATACAGTCTTGACCCAGGGGTAATCGAAGTGTAGGGTTCTCCTCATTAATGGCCTTAATTAGTAGTTTCATCCCAGCTACCGGATCACTCGGTTGTAAGCCATTACGTTCATCAGCATATTGACGCATTTTTCCACTTGTTTCAGTGTAATCATCAATAATACTCTCAGCCCGTACAAGCGAGTGATTTGTCAGAAAGTCCGTTCTAAACCCGCCTGGCTCTACTATCGTTACACCGACGTTAAATGGTTTAACCTCTTGAAACAATGCTTCAGACAGGCCCTCTACAGCAAATTTTGTGGCATTGTAAATTCCGAAACCAGCACTACCCGCAAAGCCACCCACAGACGAAAAATTCACAATATGACCGGATTTCTGAGCACGTAAAATGGGTAATGCCCCACGCAACACATTGAGCGTACCGAATACGTTGGTATCAAACACATGCCTAGCTTCGTCATCACTTACTTCTTCTAACGCTCCGACAATACCAAAACCTGCGTTATTAACAATCACGTCAATAGTTCCAAGCCACTCTTTTGCAGCCTGCAGAGCGAATTTGACCTGTATTTCGTTTGTAACATCAAGTTTAAAAACTGAAAAGTTCTTATCAACTATATCAGTCATTCCATCACGGGTTGTCCCCATAACACGGCAACCTTGCTTTAATAGTTCCAACGCTAATATTTTTCCGAAACCTCTGGAGGTTCCGGTTATAAACCAATTCTTTTTCATAATAAGTTCTCTTATTAAAAATATTTAACTTGGTATGCACGGATACTAAAAATTTTCTGCATCTCAGCTATAAAATTAAGCCTGCGCCGGATAAATGGTTTCCCATGTCCATGCCTGTTTTTCCTGTGTATGCAACTCCCAAAACGCGTCTGCGATATTGGCTGGATGC
Organism: Rheinheimera sp. MM224; assembly: GCF_947090785.1. Lineage (NCBI taxonomy): Bacteria > Pseudomonadati > Pseudomonadota > Gammaproteobacteria > Chromatiales > Chromatiaceae > Rheinheimera > Rheinheimera sp. MM224. The sequence continues at coordinate 2,145,166 of NZ_OX352320.1, read as the reverse complement.
GAAGGGTCTGCAGAGACCAATGTAGACACTCTAACGCTCGCGATATGCACGCCTTGCGCTTTTAAAGGTTCAAATAAAGCTTGAGTCATGACTCGAATACCCGCTTTACCAACACTCAACGTAAGCAAATCTGCATAAGGATCTACAGCTAAGCCACCACCTGTTAACAAAATGGTGCCACTCCCTCTTTGAGTCATCACAGGTATGACTTTGGATAACAATAAAAGCGCCCCTGTTATATTAATTGATATATCCTTCTCGATGTCTTGTGGCGCTTGCTTGTCGACACTGGCCATCACCAGGTTTCCAGCAGGATCATAATGAAGAACTCCAGCGTTATAGTGCACAACGTCAAGTTCTTCCTTAATGTATTTCTCCACTAAATGAGATAGTTGTTTAGCATCAGCCGCATCAACAAATTCGTATTTGACATGAGTTCCATAAGCTGACAGCTCTCCTCCTAGACGGATACGTTCTGCTGCACTACGTGAAGCCAGAACAATTTGATAACCTTCGTCGGCAAATCGTTTTGCAGTCGCAAGGCTAATCCCCTCACCCGCTCCAATACATAAGTAAGTTTTCATCTTATTTCTCCACTCTTTATTCGACAGGTTCGGCAAGTTCAATCAGATTCCCAAACGGATCACTGATAAATGCGAGCTTACGATTGATATCTGCAAGATAAAATTGCTCGGTCACAATGTTGACGCCTCGGCTGCGTAACTCTTCGAGAATGGTTTCCATGTTCACCACTGTAAGACAAAAATGGTGGTAACCGGCAAGACGCAAACTATCACCGAGGTCAGAATAAACAGGCTTTGGAATGGGTTTAGGAATACCACCTGCCAGAATCTCGACGGTGAAATTATCATCTGAAGCAGGAGCTAAATACGCTAACTTTTGATCGGCATAAGGCCATTCATGCACGATGCGAAAATCCAGCTTTTCAACATACCACTTCACCGCTTCATCAAAATCAGGTACACGTACTGCGACATGGTTAGCGCTCATAGAGGCTAACGGACTAGTTAAGTTTTTTTGAGGAAAGGTAACTACCGACATAATATTTTCTCGCTTCAAAGGTGCCCAACTGCACCCGACCTAAGCATATTAAGTCGCACGCTTTGCTAAGTGTACCTACATAAAATCTTTACTTTATGAACTTAATATTGATAATGAAGTTATTTAAGGACAGCGAATATGGCTAATAGAAATTCACACAGTGATATTGGATTAAGAGAATTACAGGCACAGTTACCTAGCCTAATCATTTTTCAATGTGTGGCAAGGCATCTCAATTTTGCCCGAGCCGCAGAAGAACTATTGGTCACACCGACAGCCATATCCAAGTCGATAAAAAACTTAGAACTACAGATGGGAGTAAGGTTATTTAACAGAAATACCCGCAGTACAGCGTTAACTGAGGCGGGACAGAAACTGTTAACGAATTTAAAACCAGCCATTGAGCAAATAAAATACTCATTAGATACTATTACCCATGATAGCGAACGCCCAGCTGGTCTGCTGCGTATCAGTTCGTCGTACGTCGCATACGCGAACTTAATCGAACCCCATTTAGCTAACTTTCTGAGAAAATTTCCTTCAATCATATTGGATATATCTATAGACAGTACATTAGTAGATATCATTGAAGGTGGTTTTGATGCAGGCATTCGCCTCGGACATGCCGTTGAGAAAGACATGGTTATCGCGCCTCTGGGTGCAATGCAGGACTTTGTCGCAGTAGCCTCTCCAAGCTACCTGGATGAACAAGGAGTACCTGCATATCCTAACGATCTTCTACATCATAGCTGTATTCGTCAGCGTTTCTCTAACCAAAAGAAAGTCATTGAGTGGGCTTTTAATATTGAAGATAAGTTAATTACGGTAAACGTTGACGGCTCATTAATAGTAGACGAGATGCGTCTCGCAGCCAACGCAGCGGTAAAAGGAATTGGTGTTGCTTATGTCTTCCGTCAGTTTGTAGAAAAAGAAATATCAGCAGGCGAGTTAATCACTATATTAGAAAAATTCTCTCGACCAAGGAGCATGTTTCATATTTACTTTCCTAACAGGCGACAGATGCCCGGAAAATTACGAGCTTTCATTGATTTCATAAGAACCGAAAATATGCCGAACTAGAATTCAATTATCACTACTAACTGACTTTATAGGGGAGATTTTTGAAGTTACAGGGTATTTTACATTGGATACAAATCAATAATTAGGTCTTATGCATCTTATTCATCGCGAGCAATATGCCAGAGCTTACAACTATCTAGCCGAGAACCTGAATAATGGACGGTTAAACACTCATTAAAGGAATACCTGACACTAGGGCGAAAGCTGGGGACAGCCTGGTGTTCCAGTCAAACTGGCCGAGGCAGTTTATCAGCTGTCACTCGCGACTAAACCTCCAATCAGGTTGCCTCTGGGTAGCGATACAGTTAAACGTGTCCGGGACAAAACAGCTTAGATTCTGGCAGAACTGGAAGAGTGGTTACCACTGAGATGGTCTACTGATTTGCAAACAGCCTGAGGCTCAGAACTTTCATACCCTGCTCCCTTTACATCCATTCTATTCAACTATGAACGGTCACCATAAGACCAACACTACAGAAAAAGTCTACGCAAAACGCCACTTTACCACCGGCTTCTATCAAACTCTTTGAGGGGGCAAAAAAAACAGGATTTTTGTTTTCATCATCCTCGCTCCCACTGACCACTTTTTCCACCCGATTTTGTCAGCACTCTGATGCTGTGAATTTCCATCAGCGGGTCTTCTGCTTTACACATATCAAACAAGGTTAGCAGAGCAATAGTCACAGCCGTCAGTGCTTCCATTTCAACGCCAGTCTGGCCTTGTAATTTACACAGGCTGGTCACACGCACCTGATTGCTCTGTGATAACAATTCAAAATCCACAGCGACTTTAGTCAGTGCCAGCGGATGACACAAAGGGATCAGCTCGGCGCACTTTTTAGCCCCTTGAATACCGGCAATACGGGCTGTGGCTAACACATCTCCTTTTTTACATTTTTGATCAACCAGCATCAAATAAGCCGATTCAGACATGCGGATCATGCCCTCTGCTTTAGCTTCGCGTACTGAGACGGCTTTGCCTGTGACATCCGCCATGGTGGCCTGCCCATATTGGTCAATATGTGTGAATCCCATCGTTGTGTCCTGGATGTTGAAGACCTTATTCATTCATCGCGCCTTTATTGTTTATTCAAAGTGCTTTTATAAAGTCACTTAGTTACATGGGGTATAGCGTGAATCTAACTGGTCTTTGATAATCGTTGTACCTGCTGTAGCGCAGCATTTGATCGTAACTAAGTTCTTTGTCTACCATACCTGCTCACTGCATTTCATTCTGATGGCCCAAAAGCGTGTTGAACCGGTTCGACAGGCCCGACTCAAAAGCAGCGCTAGCCTCCAAGCATAGAAAAATGCTGAGTAGCCCCAGTCAGGCCACTTTCCAATTGATGACTTATTTTCTTTTGTGGCATTAAACCTATCAAATGCTGCTGAATATCTGCGATGCTGCCGGTACTAAGTACGGGCCTCAGATCCATCCCTTGCTCCGCAAATAAGCACAAATGCAATTTTCCAACAGCAGAGACACGCAACCTGTTGCAGCTGTCACAAAAACCAGAATGATAAGGCATGATAAGGCCTATCCTGCCGGCGTAATCCGGGTGGGAAAACTCTTCTGCCGGGCCCGAGGTTTTGTCTCTGAGTACCTGAACCCAGCCTTGTTGCAGTAGTTGCATTTTTATTGGCAGAGCCGAGACATGGTTTAGTTTAAAAAAGCTCAGATTATCACCGGTTTGCATCAGCTCTATCAGTCGCAAGGTCACAGGAGTATCTTTTAACCAATGCAGAAAATTTTTGAGCTGTCCTTCACCACAAGGTTTCAGCAGCACCGCATTGACTTTGGTTTTCAGCCCCAATCCCAGCGCTTTGTACACACCATCTAAAATAGTGTGCAGCTTGTCCTGGCCTGTGATGGCGTGAAACTGTCGTGGATCAAGGCTGTCGATACTGACGTTTAATGACGTAAGTCCTGCAGCAGACCACTGATCAACCAACTGCGGTAACTTAAACCCATTGGTTGTGATGGCAACCTGACTAATTCCAGAGGTAGTAGCGGCCAAAGCAATAATGTCCGGCAGATCGCGACGAAGCGAAGGCTCCCCTCCGGTTAAACGCACTTTTGTGGTGCCAAGCCCGGCAAACGCACTAATGGTATTGGCAATTTCTTTGAGCGTTAAAAACTCTCTGTCGGTTTCACACTGATAGCCATCCGGCAGGCAATAAACACAACGAAAGTTGCAGACATCTGTAATCGACAAGCGCAGGTAACTAAAACGCCTGCAATAGCCGTCTTCTAACATGCTGCATCTCCTTACCAGTTTGGTTCTATAAAACACTTATCACTATTCGCCAGTCAGCAAATAGACTTCAGATCCGTTTTAATACCAGTATTTAGGATAGGCATCTTTTTGCCTTACTTTGTGATACAAAACAGCGACAAGTACCATAAACAGTGCTCCAGATACGACAGGAAACAGGATAAAACTCCAGGACGGTTCACTGGCAATGATCACCAGAGGCGTAGCACCTGCCGGGGCATGAACAGTTCTGGTCTGTTGCATACCAAAAATAGAAAGCCCGACGGCCAACGCCTGTGACCACCATTCATTGCCCAGAAGTATCAGCAATAGCATGCCTATGAAAGCAGCGACCAAATGACCACCTACCACGCTTCGGGGCTGAGCCAGTGGCGAGTCAGGTAAACCAAAAATAAGTACGCAAGTCGCTCCAAAGGGCGCCATTAACCAGGGCATGCCTGAAATATCCGTTAAAAAAAGTGTGCCACTGATAGCAATAGTCGCCCCCACCAAAGCCCATAACGAATCTTTGAGCTTTGGTGCTGCCGGGGCTTTAGAACTGAATGTCATACCAACTCTCCAATAAACTGCATATAAGACCCCTCTTATAAATCAATGATCAGAGCATCTGAACTGGCACGAGAGACACAAATACACATCAGACCTTTTTTCTTGTCCGCATCGGTCAACACGTGATCACGATGCAGCACCTCGCCGCCTAAAACTTTTACCCTGCACATACCACAGTCTCCGACCCTGCAATCTGAATCGGCGGCCACACCCGCTGCAGTGACTGCGTCGAGTATGCTTTGATCAGGCGGAACTTCTAACGTCAAGCCTGATTTTTGCAAAATGACGCTGATTGGGTTTGCCACGCCAGACAATTGAGGACTGTAGCCAAAGCGCTCGCTATTTACCTGTTCTTTTGAAAAGCCTTTTTTTGTCGCGCAGTCATGGACTTCATCAATAAGGGACTGAGGACCGCAGACGTAAAACACGGCATTTTTTGCAGCCTTGGAGACAATAGAGTCCACTGACAAGCGTTCTCCTAAAGATGACGAGTACAGAGTCACTTTGGCGGGGCACTTGCGTTTTAACTCAGAGGCAAATGCCATTCGTTCTATAGATTTACCTGTGTAATGCAGTTCAAAGTCTTTATTTTGTAGATCTAAACTAGTAACAAAAGACCGGATAGGCGTAATGCCTATGCCCCCTGCAATGAGGATCACAGGGCCTGTTAACTGGCTAAGCGCAAAATTGTTTTTGGGCAGACTGCATTTAATTTGGGTTCCAACCTGGTACTGCTGGTGAATAGCGACTGAACCACCTAAACCATCAGGTTGCTTTAACACCGCTATTTCATAAAAACTGGCGTCATCTGAATTACAAATCGAATAATGCCGATATTTTGTTTCGTTATTGCCATCCAGATAAGGCACTTTCAGGTGAGCTCCAGCTGACACCACAGGTAAGGAAGTAACGGCGTTGTCCGCGGCTTCCAGCCGAAATATACGGATAGAAGCTGTGATCTGATGAATACCCGACACGACAAGTGGCAACTCTCCACTACCAAGTGACACGATATTGCTTGAGCTTTTAAGTGCTTTCAGAGCCTTATTCTCTTCAAGCAAAGGCTCTACAAGCCTCTGGATCTCTGCTTCTGTATACCTTGGAATGATGTGCTGCGGACAGTTCCACTCAACAGCTTCGACTGTGATCACTATGGCTCGTTCAATACGGGCCCTATAACGCGGATTTTCCAAGGCCTCAATCAAAGCAGGATTGTCTCTCTCATGAACAACTTTTGCAGTTCCCCAGATTTTCAATCGTATCCGGTTTGGATAGTCCATCAAAATCAGACTAACACGGGATAGCGCATTGATATTACCCACAGAAAGATACTGCCTATTGCCTTTAAAGTCGGCAAAACCGAGGGTCCGGCTATCGATCACTTTCAGAAATCCAGTTGGACCTCCTCTGTGCTGTACATAGGGCCAGCCATTTTCTGAAATGCTCGCCATATAAAAACTGTCTCTTTGCTCAATAAATCCAGCTTCGGACTCTCTAATTTCGTTTTTCGGATCATCCGACAGTTCAAACCCTTGATTCGCTTCCCGACTCCCATACAAACTCTGAGCAGCTTTAACACTTGGGGTAAATGTAATATCGGCAAATGCGTTAGCCATTGCTTTTCCTCCATAACCAGTTGGTGTTGCATTCGAGTGTTGAGCTTCGGGTGCATCACGGTCGATGAATATCAACACAAAGATCGATCTAATTAATACTTCATCTTGCCAAAGTGTTTGATCATGAAGAATACTTATCGAACCTAATTGATTATTTTGGAATCGAGAACAATCAATGGAACGATTTACCGAAATGCGTATTTTCATCGCGGTAGCTGAAGCTGAAGGTTTTGCTGCTGGTGCACGAAAGCTTAATATCTCTCCACCTGTTGCAACAAGAGCAATCGCCGAATTAGAAGCCAGGCTTGGCGTAAAATTGTTAAATAGAACAACCCGCTATGTCAGAGTGACCGAAGCCGGACAACGTTATTTAGACGATGTCCGACGAATTATGGCTTCAGTAGCTGAAGCAGATGAAGCCGCTATAGGCACCAATGGTTCACCTCGGGGGCAATTGGTGGTCACTGCATCGGTACTGTTTGGCCGTATGTATGTAATGCCGGTGATAGTCGAGTATTTACAAAAATACCCTGAGGTCGATGTATCTGCACTCTTTATTGACAGGGTGCTGAACATGCTGGAAGAAGGGGTAGACGTAGCGGTAAGAATTGGTGAATTATGTGATTCAACCTACAAGGCGTTGAAAGTGGGGTGTGTCCGTAAAGTACTGTGTGCATCGCCAGAGTATCTTGCAAAGTACAAGATACCGCAATCGCCTTATCAACTGGCGCATCATCAAATTATTGTGGCCACTAATCTTGGGCCCAAGATTGAATGGCGATTTATGGACTCAGACAGGCAAGAAATAGCGGTGCGGGTTAAACCTCGCCTGACGGTCACTAGCAACGATGCGGCTATTGAGGCGGCTGTAGCAGGATTAGGTATTACCCGACTGCTTTCTTACCAAATTGCGCCAGAGCTGGTCTCAGGAAAGCTTAAAATTGTGCTGAGTGAATTTGAACATGCCCCCTTGCCTGTGCATATTGTGCATCGGGAAGGACGTCTTGCCTCTACTAAAATCAGAGCCTTTATTGATTTGATGGTAAAACAGTTGCGCGAGCCACTGCCATAACTCCAGACACAGAGGCGGCAAAATTTTGATATTAATTTATAGAGATCAAAGCCAATAAAAATGCCGCCATGAACTAACAAGGCGGCGCTTTCAAACCATTCAAAGACACTACTTTTATTCAAGCGCGACCTTTGGAAAATCGATTTCCACCCGGCTTGCTTTACCTATCATATGCGTCAGTACATTCATCCCAACATGGGTGATTATTTCGACGATATCGGCATCTGTATACCCAGCATCCCGAGCTTCAATCAAATCAGCTGTGGTTATTTCGCCCTGATGTTCAAGTAAAGCTTTTGCCAGTTTAATCGCAGCAGCAGCCTTCGCCTCATGAGATGTACCGGCGCGATTGGCATCCAGCTCAGCTGCGGAAAGGCCGGCTTTTTTACCTATTGCAGAGTGCGCAGACAAGCAATATTCACAAGAGTTTTCTTGCGCCAACGCAACAGCAATTCTCTCGCGAGTTTTCAAATCCAGGCTTCCTTCACCTGAAATGCTATGCAAACCAAGAAATGCTCTTAACGCTGAAGGGGAATTAGCAAATATTTTTAAGAAGTTAGGCACCATACCTAATTTAGTCTGGATGGCCTCCAGCAGCTCTTTTTGCTCTGGGTTTGCGGTCTCTAAAGATACGGAATTTATTCTGCTCATAACATCCTCACAAATCATCAACGGAGTTCTTTGACATATCGCAATCGACTGCTTGTGCGAATACCTTGATTCTGGTGGATATTTTTTCTGTTAGGAATATCTGTATTGGGCAATTTATTTTTTCTGAATATGGAGTAATAAGACCATTTTCATTACTTTTTTAGTGAACTAAACAACAGAATAACAACTACAGAGGCCCCAATTACCTCGCTGTCGAACATTATTCCTGTTTTGTTAATTCTCTAATTCTATAATTCCTTATACAATAATAATTCAATCAGTTACATAACCATTGTAGGTTGAATTTAAGGGTTACAATGGCATTTTGGGGCATCATGGTTATGAATAAGTTGCTGAATAAAGAACCCCCTTTTTTTGCAGACAATCTGGCATTAGATTTAGTAAATACAGTCGTTTACACGAATGGCGAGCGTTTTGATTTTCTTCAAAGCGACATAGATGCTATTCAGTGGATGAGATTAGCAAAACTGATCCCAGCAGATTATTCATTAACCCCAGCCTTGGGCGCTGAATCAGGCCTGCTGCACTACTTAAAAAAGCTCAGAACATTTATCAGTGAACAACTTGATACGCTAAAAAACGGACAAAAGCCGGATGTGAAGCACATCAATCAGCTGCTGAGTGAGTATCCCCTGTTCCACTACCTTGAAGTATCAGCAGAGGGCGAGATACATCTGGTCGAACAATACATCGCTAAAGAGCTAAAGTCCCTTTTCTATCCGGTTGTGTTGGCAACAGCTCAGCTGATGACCAGAATAGATATTCATTTGTTTCGCCAGTGTGAGCACGAAGACTGTATTTTATGGTTTGAAGATAAAACTAAAGCGCATAAGCGCCGGTGGTGCAGTATGGCTACCTGTGGCAATAAACATAAAGTAACGCAATTTCGAAAACGCAACGCGACCACCTTATAGGTACAGTCGTTGAGCCGACATACTGATTTCAACATCATTCCCGTTCAAAAATAACGACTAAACCATTGATAGCTATATCGATTGTAATGACGATTTCTCCTATACATTGTTAACTTAGACTATCACCTCCTTTTTAAAAAATTATTTTTTGTTATTCTGCTACTGTTAATAATCTGGCCGAACCTATACTAAATCCTGACTTGAAAACACAAAGAAACCAAAGTTCTGTAACCCGTGCTGCCGTAACTAAGCTTGAATTGATTCAGCTGCAGTTAGATATGTTGGCCTTCTTTAAGTAATTGAGATATTTGGAGAGGCATTGTATGAAAAAGGTGTTAGTTGTTTATTATTCGAGCTATGGTCATATCGAAACAATGGCAAAGGCAGTGGTCGAAGGGGCACTTCAGATCCCGGGTGTTCAGGTGGACCTTAAACGTGTTGCCGAAATTGTCCCTAAAGAAATCGCTGAAAAAGCTCATTTTAAATTGGATCAAGCCGCCGAAATCGCAGACCCTGCCATATTAGCCAATTATGATGCCATCATCTTCGGTGCGCCGACCCGATTTGGAAATATGCCCGCACAGATGCGTAACTTTTTGGACCAAACAGGAGGCTTGTGGGCCCAGGGAAAACTGATTGGAAAAGTGGGCAGTGTGTTTACATCAACCGGAACCGGAGGGGGTAACGAGACGACTATCCAGTCTTTCCATACCACCTTATTTCACCACGGTATGATAGTGGTTGGCCTACCTTATTCCTGTCCTGAGCTTACAAACATAGCTGAAGTTCATGGTGGTTCTCCGCTGGGAGCGGCCTGTATTGCAGGACCTGATGGATCTCGTGCACCTTCTGCACTTGAGCTCTCTCTGGCTAAATTTCAGGGTAAACATGTTGCCGAGATAGTCTCTAAATTCCAGCAATAACATTAGGGGTATGAGCACATTGCTTCGTTACCCAGGAGATATGGGTAACGAAGCATTTTCCGGCATCGACATTTGAAGAACTGTCAGCCGCAAAACCTGAATAGTAGCGGCAGACAAATGACATGAGTACAAAAAATAAAGGCCACGCCATATAAAAAGAGTGGCCATAGTAACTGAGTATGTGGCTTTTTAAACTGTTGTTTTCAAATGAATAAAAGCTAAATTAACGCAACTTCAATGTCGTCTTGGTCAAAGCCAAAAACACTTCCATCAAAGTCTACCGACAGACGGCAGCTGTTACCCGGTGAAGATATCCGGACTATATGCCCAACCTGACCATAACATTCGCTGGTTGAGTCAATAACTATTACATCAAGACCCACAGTCCACAGTGGTTTTGTCATCAGTTTCTCCAGAATTGACGCCTGATTAATACAACAGGTATTAATCATTGAAGGGCATTGTACGCGATTTGGCCTTTTAAAGCGAGATAAGCTTGCAACTGCTTTACCGGCATGCTAAGGAACCGCCCGCTATCAGGATGGAAAGTCCAGAGTGAATAGCAGCAACTGGCAGGAAGCCCTCTAAAAAGTGGGCCTTCAAATTGAAAAACATGGGCTTATGTTGGTAAAAACAAAAACGCCACCTGAAAAGGTAGCGTTTGTGTTTTAGAATTTGGTGCGTCCTAGTGGACTCGAACCACCGACCCCTACCATGTCAAGACATATAAATTACCTTTCCACACAACCATAAAACACCCAAAAGCACCATCAAACCCATATAAATCAAGAATTTCAGGCATTTTTGCAATACAATCAATCGGCATTTAAGAGTGTTTATTAATACTTTCAGCATTTAATTGGTCACAATAAAGCAGGAATATAGAAGTGTCCAAAATAACCATTATACTGCTACAATCGCAATAGGCTCCATGATAAGACTCATGATAGGCGACAGGCATAGGTGAAATTTGACAACACAGAAAAAAATAAGAATAAAAACCTATGCTGATTTTATATCATACCTGACAACAGATGTAACCCTGGTGTCGGTCGAACTACAAAATCTGCAATTAGCAGCGGTTGCCAATACCCTAATCCAGGCGGCTAATCTTGTTTCACTGTACAAAACCAGATCAAACCCGTCAGAACTATCGGAGTCTGCGACCTCAGTGTTAACGCTGCAAAGCCCCCTGCTCTGTCACCCGGCTAAATCGTCAACCTCAGACCAACCAAAGTTTGAGGTATTCGGTGGCGTGATGACCTTTCAGCGTCTCCTGACAAGCTCGCTACCACAGGCACAGAAGATCCCCGTGTTGCTAATCCCAGATATACCTGCTGAGAAATTTCTCCGGTTGTATTGTCTGCACGATTTTACGCGAATTTTTCTGCATGATGCTCACAACACCGAGCTAAAAACAGTACAAGGATATCTCGAAGCCTGGTTTAAAAAACCACAAGGGGCGTTGAGTATTTTTCAATCGGATGATTGGCTCACTCTTTACCCACAGCTGAACAGTAAAGCCAAGGTGGCTAAGTGGTTAAATGCCACCAATAAAGTTTTCACACATTCCGATGATTAGCTATGCCTAGCCCTACCCTGTCCATTGAGACGTTTCGGCACTTCCAGCGCGAATTTGGTTTTAGCGACGATGCCTTGCTGCCTCAGGAATTTGTTGTCCGACTGGATCTGCCTGAAAACCTGCGCGGGATCGGGTACATACTGCAGGCACTGGAACTGCTCAGAGCAGAGGTAGGCAGTGAATTTGAATCCTTCTTCCACCTTTCCGCAGAAGCAGAAGATGCATTACGTGACACAGTGCTGCGACTGTCGGACGAACACCCACAATTCTACAATAGACATAAACAAAATGGCTGGTGTGACGAACAACCGGTCTATGCACTCTGTTTTGAGCTTGCCGCCTCTGCACGAATAAAGCGTTCGACTGAAAATATCAGACTAGTGAAATTGTTCCTACAGCATTACTGGAACAATGAAGACCGCATAGATGCCGAATTCACTACGACCAGCTCAAAACTCAAAGAAGCCGCTGGTGCTCTGAGATTGTTGCTACAAAACGATAATGAATTCGACTCTGCACTATTCGTTCGTTCTGAATTGGCCCAGATTATTGGTCAACGTCTGGAAGAATATTTGGAGGATACTGACAATTTACAGTCAAAAACTCAAAACTATGTCCGGCAGCTCGCCCATTTTTTTCTGTTGGATTGGAAAGGACGAGAAACCAAAAAACGCCGCTACGCGAAAAGGCGTAGCTTTGGTAAACGTAATTTTGATCTGAGCTATCCGGTACCAAATGACCCGCTGCTGCGCATGCATAAACGTGAACCGGCGGAGCAACAAGCCATTGAAGAAAGTGGTTTACTACCAGACGATCTTGCTCTTGATATTGATGTGGTAGAAGAACGCCCTGAACCTGGACAAAAGCGGCCCAAATTCAGGGCTCAACGAATTCATACGGTGTTAGATAGCCAGCAAAAACTGTTGCGTGTTTTTGATATATCTCAGCGATTGCAGCGTGCTCACAATGGCCATGCCCTTGATAAACACCTGATCCAACCCTACGAAATTTTGGCGCTATTCAAAGCACTAACAGGGCTCAAACTATCTGCCCTGCCAACAACAAAGCTGTCAGCGCTATTCTGCTGCTGGGGGCTATTGCTCACCGGCAGAACAATAAGTGAATTGTTGACCATGAGGTTCAACGACTCCGGTAAAGAAGGTTTATTCAGTGATGATGGTGAGACGTATTGGTGGCGTTTTAACGTAACTGCGGCTACTAAAGAACAGTCCACAGCAGCCACTGTGCTGCGTTGCCCAAAAGCGTTAATACCGCTGGTCAATGCATTACATCCCGATGGGATCGCTGCGAAGCCGCAACAGCTGATCCCAGACTCCATCAGCGAAAAAGAGTTAGATAAAGAGCTATATCGTTTTTTTAAAAATCTCGATAAGAAAACTCAAATCAAGCTCAGTACGGAAAAACTAAAAAATTTCTGCCTTCATAGAATGATAGCCAAAGGACAGCAAGACCCTATCAATCTGCTGTTCGCCTTTGGTGGTTATAGCTATCAAACTCGAGTGACACGATTTTACTCACACACCACAACGACAGAAATTGCGGCGCAACTCAACACATTCTGGAGCGAGTTGCAGCAGGATATACAACAAATAGATCCCGATTCTCAATTACCGGAGGGTCTGACAAGCTTTGTGGCTAAAGAGCACAATCAGATGGGTTCAAACACAGTACCTACCACCGAAGAGCTCACACAATTAACAGATCAACTGAGACACCGGCTGTCAATCTTTAAGCGATCAGAGTTGCAAATGTCAGTAAAAAAAGTCGTGGAGTACCACAATCATTATGTGATCTACACCGCAATTATGTTGCTGCAGGGCACGGGTTACCGGGCTGTCAAAAACCCACTGCCGCTTTTAAGCTTTTTTTACCTGAATATCATGCCATGGTGATTAGTGATAAAGATGACGACGATTTCACCAACACCAGAATTGTTGCAGTCGCGCCCCTGTTAGAACAGCAGCTACTGAACTATCAACATCATATTGTGCATCTGAGACATCATCTCGCTGTATTACAGCCAGAATTGTCGGAGCACGTGAGGCTTGCGCTTAATAAATTAACCACGGCATTGGTCAATAGCCTGACGCAAAACCACTCGCTGATCACTCAAATGAAAAATAATGATCGTTTGCCAGGCCCTTTGTTTTACCTGAGCCACAAATATCGAAAGCTGCAGTTCCACGCCATCACTCCAAAGTGGTTACAGGCTCAGCTGGAAAATTTTGCCTATCCTATCAATTTTGGCCGTCATGTTCTGCGCAGCCATTTACTGAAACAGTGCGTACCGCCAGAACTCAGCAACTTCCAAATGGGCCACTGGTCAACCGGAGAAGCCGCGCTAGGAGAATATTCCTCATTTGAAATCTCTGAAGCCATTGCGTTACTTACCCCGGTCATCGATACCATGTTACAGGAGCAAGGATGGCGCGCCCTTCCAACACTGTTGAACTAAGTCTGTGGCTACAGCGCAAGCACCCCACTTTTTTTCCGGAGTTACTTAACGCGCTGCATGCTTATCTGCAAAGTTCAGAGGTAAGCCTGGGGTTTGAAACTCATCCATCGTTGAAAAAATCGCTATCCAAAGCAGATCTGGTAAAAGATTTTGACGATTTAAAAAACCGAGTGGCTAAACATTTGTTGCTCGACCTAGCGCAAAATTCACTGACGCAAAATAGCATCACTGGTTATGTAAAAGGACTCAGCAAACGCGCCGCGGAGCGCGCTGTTCAACTGGATCTGCTCGAAGTGCTGATCCGACAGTTAACGCAAGTCACAGGTATCACGGCCCCACCCATTCCGAGGTTAGTCACCACAAAAAGCGATATGCCTGTCGTCACTGCCTCTGCATTATTGCGTGGGCATCTGGCTGCAACAGTTCATGAGCAGCTATCTAAGGAAATTCAGGCACCCACAACTCTCACCTCACAGCTCGAAATGTCCGGCAGATTAGTACTCTGGTTAATGTTTAAACTCGGGGTGCTGGATAAAGATTTATTGCGCCTTATCATCCAGGGACCAAAGGCACATTTTAAACAACTTGGAGAGTTCAGCTATTACGAACATAGTTCAAAACGACTGCTGCTGGATACCCAAAGCCTGCTATTTCTGCGTCAGATTTGGCTAGAGCGCGGCCAGGAGGACAACAAGATGACGGTGAGTGGCGCTATAAACGCCTATCTAAAAGTGGCGTTGCCTGAAATCCCTCTAACCGGCTTTAACTATACTCAGCTTAAAGACGTAGCCAAAGTGCATCTGACGCTTACCACAACACCGCTACTGGCAAGACAGTTTGCAGGCAAAATCCGTACTACGCCCTTGCAGGGAGAATCGTGGTTAAGGGTAATCACCGGATACCCACAACCTATTGCAAAAGACGAGCAGGAACAGAGCTGGTCGTTACCTGAGCGTCAACGACGCACCATTTTACGCTTCGCACAAAACGGCGGTTTGACTGAAGAAAAACAAACCAAAGCGGAAAAATCACTACTGGTTAAAGATAAGCTCAGTTTGATTAAGAGCATGACCAACATGCTATTTACCAAAGAGAAAGAGGAATTCACCGCAGCCAAAACTGAACTCAAGGTATGGCTGGAGCAAGAGAGCAATTTTACCGATGATCCATGGTGCTGGTTGTTGCTCAGTTGGTGTATTCAACTACTGGAATATGGCAGCAGCCACAAAAGAGTGTTGCGGAAGGACACTGTAAAAGACTACCTGATGAGCCTGGCAACACCTGTTCTTACTGTATTGACGAACGACGACTACGATCTGTCTGAAGGCGAAGACTGGGTTGAAGCGCTGAATAAAATTGTCACCTTAGTAAAATCTCCACAGCGCTGCGGCTACGTTCGGTATTTTGCCAAATTTTTACTGAACAACCAGATAGTGCCCGATCTGGATTTAAGTGAGCTCAACATACCCGGACATCAGGCGAAAACAGACGCCAATCTGCTCACCTGCCAGGAAGCGGAATTATTACTCAGCCATCTGCGTAAGCAGCAAGATGAAACCGCAAAAGTTGCCCGTCTACTGTTTTGTCTCGGCTTTTTCTGCGGCTTACGCCGAAATGAAGCCGCCAAACTCAAGATCAAAGACATTCAAATAAACGGCCAACTGTCTGAGGTAAGAGTTCGCAGAAATAAGCAGCGTGAACTCAAATCCCCCCACAGCTCCAGAAATGTTCCAATGGCTCCATTTTGGCCTGACACTGAAATCGAGTTTGCGAAAGGTTTTATTGATAATGCACGATTAGAATACAGAGTAGACCGTGATTTATTTGATGATCAGGACTTGGTCATCGACGCATTTGATTACCTGACCCGTTGCCTGAAACAACTGACTCAAGACCAAAATTTCAGGTTTCACCATCTGCGCCATTCGTTCGCAAACTGGACTTACTATTTATTGCATCAGCATCAACGTAAAAACGACGCAATCCAGGTCAGATTTTTAAAGCACGACTGGCTAAGTGAACAAGTCTCAACCAAGCTCAAACAACGCCTCGGTTTAACATTTGCTCTCAGTCGAAAGAAGTTATTTGTTGTCAGCCATCTACTTGGCCACTCAGCCATAGAAACAACCTGCAGCAGCTACCTGCATTTATTGGATGTTTTTGGTTTTCTTACCATGAGCAATCCAAGTCAGGTCAGCCGTAAGCTCTTGATTCAAATTCACGGCTATGACAGCGTAATGACCAGCCAATACCCATTACGTCTGACAAGAGTGCCTGCTGAGGTCGAGAAAAAAGTGTCTCTTACCGGGGTTGAACACCTTAAAAACAATGCGGCGCTTTCGCTGCAAAGCCAACGCGCTCAACCTGAACAAGTACCGCTAAAGTCTACGTCTGTCAAAATCAGCCTCAGCCAGTTAGCGAAGTTCCTCAAACATTTTGAGCAAGGCGTTTCACTCAGCAAAATAGCAGCACGACTCGAAATCAGCGTGCCCCAAGTACAGGGCTTAATCCAAGCCTATGAAAGTGCCGCCAGCCAATCAGGCCAGCATATTCAGAATTTATTTAATCAAGTTCTGTTTACAAAATTGACCAAAGCAAATTTCAGCCAAGTGCTCGAATGGTGTGATCATTTGCATTCCACTGGCACGTTACACAACATCAAGGTACAAGAGGTTCAGGACATCCTGTCTATTTTAGTGCCAGGCAAAGGTTACTTACCACGCAGTAGCGCCCCGGATAAAGTGACCACCCTGCTGACATTTGCTAAACAGCTCGAGATCTCGCCGCAGCAGATGCAATTCAGGCTACTATTACCAACGTTCTCTGACCGAACTTCCTTAGACGACGAATATGATGCATTGATCGTCAATACCATCACAGAACGCTGGCAAACGCTGATTGCAAACATCATCCAGGCCCCGCCCGATATCAACATAGTGAGCTTTTTTGATCTTTCAAACAACAGCTACATTGATCGCGACAAGAACAATACCGGCACGCTAACTTTTACCAAAAGCCAGGAAGTGCTGCATAAAAAAATCAGTAAAACCGGTTTATTGGAAATCCGCATCACGACATCAGTCAGGCTAATTAATGACGAGCCTGGAACAACAAGACCAGTGCGCGACCGGGCATTGGTGTGTTTGCTGAAGCTGTTGTTGGTTTGGAAGGAGATAAGCCAAGGCAATTTATGAATGCGACTGCAGCTATTGGCTTATTTTTTTGGTTCAGCATTTATGCCAACTATTGATACTATCTGGGCAAAGCAAACAAGGACGTTCTATGTCAGCCACAAAATTCAGAAATACCCTTAGCAGACACTGGGAGATGCTAAAACTACTGCCAACCCGCGCCCCTGGTTGCTCTGCTTTGCAGCTATGTCATTTCCTCAATGATGCTGGTTTTGAGGTATCTAAAAGAACAGTAGAACGCGATTTACAAGAACTATCCTGCATTTTTCCGCTGATTAGCGACGAATCAGCTACCCCTTATCTGTGGCGCTGGATGGACAATGCTTCTGTTGATATTCCCGGAGTGAGTATTGCTGAGGCCATTAGTTTGCATATGGTTGAAGGCACCATAAAAACTGTATTACCGAAACAGTTACTTCACAGCCTGGAACCGAAGTTTCAGCAGGCCAAATCTAAAATTGCAGCTTTATCGCCTTCAAACCCCAGCGCCAGTTTGATTGATAAAATTGCGGTGGTATCCCCGACTTTACCTATGCTGCAACCACAATCAATCCCCGAAGTAGTCGATAGTATTCAGCAGGCTTTGGTTTATGATAAACAGCTACAAGTAAGCTATTTTGCTCTTCACGACAACACAGAAAAGAACTATCTGCTAAACCCGCTGGGTCTGGTACAACGAGGACATATTACCTATCTGGTCGCAACAATCAGCCCTTATACAGACATTCGCCTGTTTGCACTGCATAGGTTTAAGACTGCAACCGTATTGGACACCGAGTCGCAAAAACCAGATGGATTTTCATTAAGTGAATACCTGGTCACCGGAGCTTTACAATTTTCCAACGGCAATAGTATTAAGTTAGAGGCCAAAATAAACGCTTACATGGCAGCCTTATTAACTGAATCCCCTTTGTCCGAGGATATGCTCATAGAACCAAGCGAAGATCATGGCTTCAGGCTCAAAGCTACAGTGCCTGGCGGCTGGCAATTAGAATGGTGGCTGCTGTCGCATTGCACCTCGGTTGAAGTAACCAGCCCGGCAGAGCTTAGGGAGCGTATAAAGCAAAAACTAAGAGCTGGGGCTGATTTGTATACTGAATAAACCTAGGGTAGGTTTGGTTGGTTAACGGCTCCACGGTCCCGTTATTTCTCTCCAATTCAGCCCTTCACCAAAGGCATCGATGATAGCGGCTGTGGCATCTTCGAGAGTTTTTCCTTTTCCATATGTGCCGCAATCTTGGCACTCGCAAAGGTAGAAACTGCTATTAATGTTGTATATTTTTAGCTCCTTTAAACCACATTGCGGGCATTCTTCGGTGGCTAGATAGTGCTTTTCTTTTTCATTAAGCCAAGCATTTAAAAGAAGTTTGTTTATTTCTTCACGTGCATCTGAGATTTTTTGCTCTTCCTGCCTGATTGTTTTTGCCAGTTCAGGGTTGAATCTACCGTCTACATAATTTGCAGGATTTTCTTCTGGGAAATCTTCGAAGTACTCAGACCATTCGCCCATGTTGGGATCTCCAATATTCGCGCTTTTTAGTTATTGCTGCTTGCATTTGTATATTGTGCCAGTCCGCTTTCTTTGGTTTTACCAGATGCAAAACCAGCGTTAAATTCTTGATAAAAAACCACTACTAGACCCTGCCAAATCGTGTTGGCACTAACCTTCTTTAAATAATTAGCCAGTAATGTCCGCCCTCATGCACTCACCAGCTGCAAACATAAACCTTCCGTACAAACTTGTTGTCGACCAT
The DNA here is from genome assembly GCF_947090785.1 of Rheinheimera sp. MM224. NCBI lineage: Bacteria > Pseudomonadati > Pseudomonadota > Gammaproteobacteria > Chromatiales > Chromatiaceae > Rheinheimera > Rheinheimera sp. MM224. Next base: position 2,125,999 of record NZ_OX352320.1, on the reverse strand, counting down.
TGGCTTTGGCAAAGTATAGTTGCTCGTCAGCCTGACGAATCGCTTCCTCAATATCCTGATGCACTCCTGCGCTCTGTTCAAACACAGTAGAAATACCTGCTGAGAAACTCACAGCAAAACCTAACTGAAGGTCATGTAAACACAGTTTAGTAAAGCATTGCTGCAGCCGCTGTAAAGATGCGGCGAAGGCAGTGGTATCTTGCTGGGTCGTAAGCAGAATAAACTCTTCACCACCGAAGCGCCCGCATAGGTCTGTTTGTCTCAGTGTGCTGTTCGCAGCCTTAGCGAAGGCAAGAAGCACAGTATCGCCTGTCTGATGACCGTATTTATCATTAATTTGTTTAAAATAATCGAGGTCAATAAGCGCGACGGAGAGCGGAAACTGTTGGCGCTCAGCGAGTTGCTTTAACTGCTCAGCCTGGCGCAAAAATGCCCGGCGGTTTAGTAAACCAGTCAATGGATCTGTGTCCGATAACTGCTGGAGTTTGTGTTGTAACTGACGACTGCGGTAAAGATAAAGCGTTAAAACTAATGTGATCCCTACACCAGCAGCAATGACGGTCAGCATCAACTGCAAACGCGCTTCGGCTTTTTGTTCAGCAGCGTGAAGCTGCTCGGCTTGCTTGGCTTGCTCAGCTGCAATGGTGTCTTCCTGCGCCATCTCTAAACGGGTTTGATAGCTGCTAAGCATCAAAGCTCTGGCATTCGCATCTTTTTCTGCTCGCAGTTGATGAAAGCGCTGACTGGCAGCAAAGGCATCTCGGTAATTGCCTTGCTTTTCATACATTTTTTGTAGCAAATCATATCGTTCCCAGTTATTGGGGTCCGTCATCCTATTGGCCATGCGTTGTGCGCCTGCCAGGTCGTCTAACTGCAGATAAGCTAAACCCGCATAATATGCGGAACGTTCGTTTAAACGAGGCATTTGCTGATTTGAATGAAACTGAGGCAGGCGAGCAATATTGGACAAATTCCCTTGCTGTATCTCGTCTAACAGTACCAGCTTTTCCATCACATCTGAGCAAGACAAGTTGCGAGCCGCTGCAAGCGAGGCTTTGGCATAATGTATTTTTTCTGACAACGGCAGGAAATACATATTAGCAATATTGCAATTTACTATCGCGATATTATCAATTTGTCCTTTCAGTTTACTTTCGGTTATCATTTTTTTATATATAGCGATAGCCTGATGTTTATCACCAATCAAACTGCTGTGATAAGCCAGTTCAGCGTCAAGCTCTCTGAAAAACCCTTGATACTCAGGCGCCATTTCTTTTGAGGTTAAAGTCCTGGCTAATTGAAATAAAGGTTTACTAATTTTGTTGAAGTGATTCAACCTGTAATAGACTTCCAATAAACTTGATAGGCCCTGTACCTGCACATAAAGATCATTTTTTAATGCAGGGTGCTGCTGTACTTTTTCCAGTAATGTTGCGGCCTGCTCGGCCTGGTTTTGATACATATACATGCCATAACTTTTAACTACCATGGCGTAGAGATACAACTCAGGCTGTGTTCGCTCATCAATTAATAACAGTGCCTTGCCAATATTCTCCTCTATAGCCACCATTCCATGATGTTGAAGTAAATTAGCTTTGATTATAAACAAGGCGGCACGACGAACGTGGTCGTGTTCAATGTCAGCAATACGGTGATCGATGTCTTGAACGACTCCCTCTTTATCTGTTGCAGAACCCATCCACAGTTCACGCCGCTCGGCCTGAATGTCAGCAAGACTAAAAGGTTCTTTGGCAAGAACAGCAAAAGACGTTACTGAACTAATAGCCACAACCAAGCACAAGGCAAGCACTGGCACTATTTCAGAGAAACGGCGGCGGTTAGTAAACAACAGACCGGGTGAAAAAAAGCGCAGAGACGATACATCAAACAACATCATCCAGTTCACTCCATGAACAGCAGGGGAATAAAGACATACTCGCAATAACTTACTTATAAACGAATTCCTGTTTTAAGCACAATAGTTTTTAGAGGATGTCTCGGATTTAAAACTACGGGCAAGCTACGCACCTAATTGTGAAACGCAGCTGGCCTTCAATAAGCTAGTGCCTATTCGCCTAACTCTCTTAGATCTTGAGTTAAATCATCCACACCAGGTTGTTGCATATTCTTTTCGCTGGCTTTGTACACCCATTTTCCCGCAGAGTTGGTATGTTCAACGTAGTTTGCCACTTGCTTAAACACATTCACGGTCATGCCAACAGCACGAAGAACCTCATAGTTTTTGTCAAATACGATATAGACCAGGTAATCAAATTGGGATTGCACATTGGAATCCATAATGTAGGTCTTCGGGACGTAACCATCTCGTCGTGCAACCCGGCCTTTCACTTCAATTCTGACGTTGTCATGCGATATCAGATCGCAGCCAGCAGTGCCATTTCGTGTGCGTTGTGCTGAATAAAGTTTTGCCACTAAATGCTCTGCATACTGGCCTACCGGATCTGTATGGCTTGATGAATACCCCAAATCCTGCATCCGTTGTTTTATAGCTTCATAGGCTAAAAGTAGCTCTTTGGGTGATTGAAGATGCTCGATCATTTTAGTTATATTACTCATTGCTCTACCTTTTTCTTAAAAACTACTGTGTTTAACGCTCGTTCCTAAACAGTCTTTGACTTAGACATGCCAGTCGCAATCAAAGTCAGCTTTAACCACCCTGCACTGCTGGTATCTAAACCACTGATAATGGTTGTCGCATAAGGAAAACGTTGCGCCACTAAATTCCCAAGCAACACATAATGCTGCAACGGGAAATTGGCCGGAGCCTCCAGATACCATACCAACGCTGTAGCTGTATTAATGTGCTGAACATCAGCTAAAGAACACTGAATGCCCTCGTTAATCAACTGCTCCATGGTTTTGTCTACGTTCTGGCTGTCTTCTGAAACGGCCAGCTCAGTAATGCTGACCACCGCTTTCCCCTGAGCCAAAAGCACAGTTAAAACGTCGTTAAAATCGAGGTTGATATAGCCAGGGGTCGTCAATATCTGATGCAACTTGGCAAGTAGCTTTGCCAGAAACTTATTACTGGCATCAAGAGATTGCTCAAGCGGCGCTTGCGCCCCCAGCACCAGCTTTAGTTTGTCGTTTGGAAAACTCAATGCGCCCTTACATAACTGCTCTAACCGGCTTAAATCGATAGTGGCCTGGTGCAGCTTCGGTTTGCCCTCAAATTGAAAGGGTAATACCACAAAACCAACGGCCGGAATTTTCCATTCGCTACACAAGGCGGCAAGCTGCACAATAGTTTCGCCATTGTTTCCACCCAAAGCCCCGACAAGAAACACCATATCTGCTTGCTGAAGTTGTTGCTTTAACCGGTCTAAATCCGAGCTTTGCAACTGGTAGTTTTCGTCTGTAGAATCAGGCTTCAACTGAAAACAAAGTTCTGGCTCAGCCTGCTGCAGAATTTTTTCACTTTTATGCAGATAGATACAGTGAATATCTGTTCGAACCGGATCAAACGAAAATTCTTCTACGATTTCCTCTGATACACCATGCGAAGCAATTTCACTGGTTATATAACAGCCCAAACTACCAACCCCTATCACCGCAACTACAGGTAATGATTCCATTTCTTACTCCGTTATCAGCACTTAAGGCTCACTATAGTCAGCGCTGCGACACAATACGTCGCACCTACTGATAAGCTGAGTTCAGGTCAAGAAGTGGGAGTAAGGCTATGTGCGGATTTTGTATGGAAGCTGGAATGCTGCAGTCAATGTATCGCGGTATAACAATGGATTTTGCCGAATGGGACATCCAGGAGAACCCATCACTGCTGGCTATTTTGGAAAGGGTGCGTACAGAGGATCACGGCTATTCATCACTGTCGCTGATACTGCGTATTTTAACTGAGCGGTTGCAGCGTCAGCTGACCAAGGAAGAGCTAAAGCTTATCCAGTCGGCTTTTAGTGAAGACGACAAGCAGCGTATCAAGGTATTCATGGATGGGCTGCACTTTCCGTACCCGGCTTTACAGCAACAATTAAAAGACTGGGCCTTTGCAGAGCAGCACATTGCATCGGCTCAGGCACTGGATGAAGCCATAGATCTATTGAACCTGCTGCAAGCAGGCTTCTTTCAACAAGTTAATAGCAGTGCGAGTGACTGCTGTTTTACAGAAAATGGCTCCAAACACAGCCAGAACAAACGCCAACAGTTTCATGAGTTATGGCCCTTTTTTTATCTGGCCACTCAGTTGATTATCAGCAAAGCACCAGCACATCCGGTACTCAACACACTAGCCTTTTGTCAGTGCGAGGTCATGCCGACTTTTTACGCTGAAGTCCTATGGCTGCAACGCATCATTACCCGTTGTGTTTTTCTGGCACCCGATGACCTATCTATGCTCAAGCCAGCCTTGCCTTATCTGCGTTACGAACAAGTATTTGACCTGGTGCTGAAGTCTGACCGAGAGAATCTATCCAATCTGGCCACTCTATTGCGCACCAACCACAACCTAAAGCAGCTGTTTTCTGCTGAGCAACTTGGCGCTTTAAACTCTGTAATCACCTCTTTATCACAGCAAAACCAGGAGTAATCTGCCCATGATCAAAATCCCGCTACAACACACAGCCACGACTATTATTTGCTGCGAAGAAATGCTGGCGTATGACGAGTTCCTGCTGATGCCCTCCGCTGATCCCTACGAATGGATGGTGAGCACGGTAGGCTATTGGGAAGCTATTCAAGAACAACTTAAACAACTATTTATCATGCAACAAACTCCCTTCCGTCAACAAAGACTTGCGTTGTATGGCATGGTGGTGGAACCTCTCTATCGTTCGAGGAACGAGCTGATAGTGCCAGAGCACATAATTGAAAACTCAAAAAACTATATAGGCCACGTAAGATTATTCTTTAGAGACATCGAAAAATCTTAAACCAGACTGTTGAGCACTACTTTACGCTGCCCAACGCAAAGGCTGGCGTTAAGCAAAAGAACACATGAAGCGGAGCACCATAAATCTGACCAACATTGATAATTTCGCAGGCCGCAAACCACTTGAGGTCGTTTCATCAGCAGGTTTGGCGATTTGTATGAGGATGCTACGCATATTGATGCGGATATTTTTAAAGGCTAAAGGTGAGGTTAGCGACAGTTCCTCCTCCACTAAGCTGATAACATCACTGGCCAATACGAAAAGTAAGGACAGCTAAATAACTGTTCCAATTAGTAGATCACTTGCAGGCGGGAACTCAATGCGGTTTGAGCGATCTGATCAGTCGCCAAACCACACAAATCACTAACCGCATTGAGTATGAACAAAATAACATTTTTCCATGGCGCTGAAACCCGTCGTTTGAAGAAAGTCATTCATAAAACCAGAGATAAAGACCTATGCCGCAGAGCCAATGCAGTTCTTCTGGTGTTAAAAGGTGCCACTAAATCTGAAGTCGCCCGTGTGCTTCAGGCGGGGCGTTCCTCCGTGAACCGCTGGCTCGCCTGGTACGAAGTGGCCGGTATTGATGGCTTGAAAACAAAAGGAGTTGGCAGGCCAGTTCGCCAGCCCAAAGCCTTTATTTGTAAGGTGTTGAGACTGTTGTTGGAGCAAACGCCACGAACCTTGGGCTATCAGCGCTCACGCTGGAGTACTGAGTTGTTCGCGTTGCTGCTCAGAAAGCTGTGCAGCATCAAGGTACATAGCTCCACTATCAGACGTTGGTTACCAAAGCTGGGGATTGTCTGGCGGCGGGCAGCACCGACGCTGTACATACGTGACCCGGACAAAGAAGCGAAGTTAGCAGCGATGCGAGAAGCGCTGGACAACACCAGTGTCGACCATCCGGTGTTTTATGAAGATGAAGTGGATATCCACCTGAACCCGAAGATTGGAGCGGAATGGGGCCTCAAAGGTCAGCAGCGTAAAGTCGCGACACCAGGACAAAACAAGAAACACTATTTAGCCGGAGCGCTGCACAGCCAAACGGGGCAAATCAGCTATGTAGGTGGACAGCGAAAAACAAGCGACCTGTTTATCGAGTTACTGGAGAAGGTCAAAGGCCAGTACAGGCGGGCGAAAAGCGTGACCTTTATTGTGGATAATTACATCATTCACAAGAGTAAGAAAACGCAAAAGTGGCTGGCAGAAAACCCGAAGTTCAAGCTGCTGTTTTTACCGGTCTACAGCCCGTGGCATAACAAAATAGAAAAGCTCTGGCATGCGCTGCATGAAACAATTACCCGCAATCATCGATGTAAAACGATGGATGAACTACTGGAGCAGGTAGACCATTTTATGGAAACGGCAGCTCCGTTCCCTGGCGGAAAACATGGGCTGAAGACGGTGTATCACAATTAGGATCAGTTATTTAGTCCCAAATTCTCTTTTGCTCATTGCCCCAGCCTTCTTTTGGCGTTACAACCCCCTCATGGCTATCCAACCTGATAAAGTGAAAAATAACTCTTTTAGGATTGGTTGGGTTCAATCGAAAACTGATTATTTTCCCGCCAATGAAAGATGGCGTCTTCTGTCCTGAATGCAAATAGACATCTGCTCCTATAAGCTTTTCGGCAGTTTTATAAGTAATTCTCCAATTGCCAGTGAACCATTCACCTGTCTGTTCATTAGCTACACCGTAATTTTTAACTCGCTCGACAAAATGTATTGATGGCATAAACACCTCCAAATTTTTTAATATCTACTGATTTACAGAGCCAATCCACTCTCAGCGCATTACAAACTGCATCTTGCTTGCCAAAACGCTCAACTAATTCAGGTTATTTGGTACCAATTAATGTTAACAAGACCAGTGCGCGACGGAGCAATGGTTTGTTTGCTGAAGCTGATGTTGGTATGGAACGTAATGAATCATGACACTGCTCGAGCTTCGATGCAGTCGTTTAACAAACCATCTAACCGAGCGGATTATTTAAAAAAACCTCGTTCTGGGAAAGGGCGCAGACCAATCAATTCAAAGAATCCCCTAGCGCAATCTCGGGCCAAAACAAGGTTTCATCTGTAGTATAGAAAATAAACTGCTAAACAAGCTAGTGCCTTTATTGCAGTAACTTGCCATCTCCACCGATGTTTAGGGTAATCTTTTGGACAAGCTAAACGTATAGCTACGTTCTACTCAGCGGTGGACGCCCAACAGCCAGACAGCTTTAACTCTCCAGACTTAATTCGGTAATTGCCATTATCCTTTCGGCGACTTGGTTGAGTGCTTCGTTTTCGGCTCGCAGAAACTCATTGTTCATCAGCTGCACCTTGTCCGGCATCTGCTGCCTTGAGTAATGGTCCACTATCTGATGCCTGCTCTCGTCCACTGTCTGCACGAACTCTGCTATCAGATTGTCCAAGAACGGCTCCAACTCCTTGTGCATCTTCATTGTGTTGTAATGCACCAAGTTCCGAGCCTTGAGCGAGCTCTCCAGATTCACCCTAATTTTTTTGATCTGATTCGGTGTCATTGCTCTACTACAGCTCATTAAGTAATGCGGTAATATCCATTTTGCGGATGTCGCGCGGCGCATCCATAGTATCGGCAACTTCATCTGAAATGCCATACTTTTCAGGGTTTGAAGCCATCGCACCATAGGCTTCTTTTAAAAACGGCTTCACGCTATCGTCATCAATACCAAGAGTGCGAGTCGACATAATCACGTCACGCACCCACTGTGCAAACTTCACAACCCCATCTGAATTTGAAAACGCGTAAACCTGAGCGACAGCAAGAAACATTTCAGGAGCAACACCGCTATTCATCTGACTTCTGCGTTCATCAATCAGACGCTTTAACTTCATCAAGGCCTCGCGTTTCTTATCGTTCATCACATCGCTTCTTTGTCTAACTTGCTTTCTTTTGGCTTGGATTGTACCTTGTTTTGTATTACTTTGCTTGAAGCGTTCGGGACACTAGAATTGGCACTGCCTCTACTGTCTACCAACAAGGACTGGTCGCCAATACCAGTAGAATCAGGCGCGCTCTGATTCCAAAGTAACTCAAACACCTTCTTCTTTTCGTATAACTTCGTCGCTTTGATAACGTCAAATTTACTGTGTAGAAATCACCAGACTCTTATATTTTCAGTTGGAGAAACGACACCTGTGCGCTGCCATTTACTTTACTAATAGCAATTGACCTTGCAGTGCCTTCCAGGTTTGGTTGTACTCAATCGCTACTCTGTTTATAAAATTGATAACGTCAACTCGTATGCGCAGAAACCCGATAGTCCATCTACTATATAGACCTTGCCACAAACGCGCGGACATTCGATTAAGATTCAGCTCTAAATGCGCAAATACTAAGCGCATGATTTTAAGTAAATATACCCCCTATCCTTGCTTGTTCCAGTTACATGTAAATGCTGGTATAAGTATCGTTTACAGAGCTAACTGAATTCATCAAAAGGGAAAATAGAATGAACGAAAAAGCCGTCAAGCACAGACACCTAGTGCAGCAGGTCCTCAATAGCGACAGTCTCTTCCAGCATCAACGTACTGCCGCACAAAAAACATTTGATGCACTCCAAGGCGAAGTACGCGCAGTGGTTACAGCAGCGGAAATGCAGGCAGGAAAGTCTGGTGTTGCCTTAGCTTTAGCCTGTTTACAACGCTTATCGCTAAGTGATGAAGATATTTGCGATAAGGCTAAACTCAAAGATACGTTGTATCTAGTCACCATGCCAGATATAGCTTTGATTGATCAGGCGGAGAAAGATTTGGCAAATGCCAAAAATATTATCGTCAGCAATTTTGTGCGTTTTGAGCAAGACATTGAACGAAATTTCAAAGGCTACCCGCCAAAACTAATCTTAATAGATGAATGTCATTACGGTTCAAATGCATCCTCTATCCGTTACTGCCAAATCTTTGATTATCTAGAAAAACAAAACGATAGTTGCAAGGTTGTATTCATTTCAGCTACACCTTTTGGCGCGCTTTATGCGGCAGAACAAGAGTATGAAGTGGCAAAACATTTAGAGAGCCTGGCACTTAGGGAAAATGATAAAGCCGCTCTAAAAGAAGCACAGGAAATTGCCGAAAACGCTGCTAAAAACTCCATCCTACGCCGTGACTTCAAAACAAAACTGGTATTCCACAGAACCAGCCAAGATTACTTCGGCGTACGCCAGATGCTGGCGGCAAAACAAATCAGAAATTTGGATACTACGACACGAAACTTTTTAGAAACATCAACAGCCCGTGATCAGTTTATGGATCTCTTTCATAAATATGAAGGTGCGGGTTGGGCTTTGGTTCGAGTTAACCCAAATAACGCGATGAACGCCAAAATGGAGCTCATTGAACGCGGTGTTAGCGCCGCTAATATTTTCATCCTCGGTAGCCAGTTAAATGATGTTCCTGTAGAAGAACTCACGTCGATTGACCGGTTCAAAAGAGAGTTTGATGAATGTATAGATTTTGATGAAAAACTTATAGCGATTACAGTCGCGGGCTGTCGTGCTGGCATCAACTTTGGTCAAATGATGAAAACCCGTTTGATTGCAACCTGGGATAATACAGTAACCAGTATTGCCTCCGTCGTACAGGCAAACGTCGGACGTGCCTGCGGTTACCACCCGAATCGAGATGCTATCCATTTTACTAACCTTAATGCAGCGCAAGCTTACGGGGCAATTCTAGATTATTTAGACCAAAACACTGCTGAACACGCAGCCTCAGATTTTGATGGTTTACGTGAGTTTTTCGATGAAATTTGCCAAGAATACAATGTCAACGGATTAGATGTAGGTTTAACCATCAAAGCCAAACGTCGACGCCCCATCGGCGACGTTGAAACTTATATGACAGACAGTTACATCGCTGTACCAGGCAAACTTTTAGAACCTGCTTACGATTATTCCCAGCACACTTCAGATCCTCTGCTCATAAAGTCCATAGAAACAATCCGAGAAGAAATGACAAAAGCTGGTGGGCCCACAGTAAAAGGCAATCGTGCCATGCGCGGGGCTAATAAAAACTGGGTGAAAGCACAGTGGGTCAATGGAGATAGCTACGACAATCCAGAAAAAGCCCGTAAAGAAGGCACCATGAAAGAGCGAACGCTGAGTTTTACCCGCTCCATTGACCAAGGTGAAAACATCGAATTTAACCAAATTGTTCTTCCTGGTTCAGGCGAGTATTCCGAAAACAAACTGATCACCGCTACCATTTTTAGCGTTTACAACATATCTAGACGTGACGGGGTTAAAAAGAAAATCATGTCCTTAGATGATGTATACGAGATGTGTGATCATTTTTCAGTTCCTCGTGACGACACCATGTTCGTGCTATACAAGCGCGGTGAATATCACGCCGAACGAACACGAATCAAAATTGAGTCCAATGAAGGTCCGGACCAAGTCAACACGATCCGTGACGAATCTCAGTTTTCTGAAAAAGAGCGCAATCGATGAGTAGTAAAGCTAGTCTTCATCGAGACAGGATTGAACAGGTGTTGCAGCTAAAAACCTTCGAACACCAAAGACATGCTGCACAAAAAGTTTATCAGCAATTCGAGCTTGGTCATCGGGCTGTCATTTTGACTGCTGAGATGCAATCAGGTAAATCAGGCATCGCTTTGACACTAGGTGGTTTACAGCGTTTGTCGCTCAGTGACAGCGACATCTGTGATCGTTCCAAACTAAAAGACACCTTGTTTCTAGTTACAATGGCCGATGTAGCGCTTCAAGAACAGGCCGCGGAGGATTTAGCTCACTGCCCTAATATGATAGTAAGCAATTTGGTGCACTTTCAAACCGCACTCTTACAGCATTTCAAACAGCAACCACCAAAGTTATTGATCATTGACGAATGTCACTATGGTTCAGCGAGCGACGCTATCCGTTACGCACAGTTATTTGACTATATAGAAAAAGAAGCATCAGAAACCAGGATTGCATTGATATCGGCCACGCCTTTCAGTGCATTATTTGCTGCAGGCAGTGAATCTATATTGCGGCAAGCATTTAACACAGCATTGGTCTTTCACAAAACGCCCACCGACTATCATGGCATTCGACAAATGCATAAACGCCAACAGATTGTCGATTTGTTTGAAGAGCATAGAGCATTTGCCGATGAATCAATTCCACGCAGTCTATTTCTAAAGCATCTAAAAAGTCACCCAAATGGCGGATGGGCACTTATTCGAGTTGGCAACAACAGCGCACAACTTGCTAAACAGGTTCTTATAAAAGAGGGGTTCAGAGCAGACCAAATTTTTATTGTTGGCCAAAAACTTACTGGAATAGAAGATCATGAATTGGTCTCACTCACAGAGTTTCGACGCCAATACCAAAATGCCCAGTTATTTGATGAAAAAATTATTGCAATTACAGTTGCCAGTTTTCGCGCAGGGATAAATTTCGGCATTGAAATGAAAGACAGCCTTATTGCCAGCTGGGATAGCACAGTGTCAAATATCGCCGCGGTAGTACAAGCCAATATTGGCCGTGCCAGCGGGTATCACCATAATACAAAAGCATTACATTTCACCAATCTCAAGGCCGTGGCTGCCTATACGGAGTTTTTAAATACCCTTGAGGCCATAGATACAACCAGCAACTTCGAACCCATAACTCAGTTATTTGAAAATATTTGTGAGACCTACCAAGTCAATGGCTTTGATCGTGGAATGAAGGTGCTCTCACAAAAACAACCTCAGGCTCTGGTGAGTAAATTGACCATGGAGTGCGCTGGCTTTGGGCATGTCGAGTTTCTAGACCTTACAGGTAATCCACAAAACAAAGAACAGCTCATAGCAAACGCACCCCGCTGCCAAGAGGCTTTAGAGTCACTTGAGAGCTACTACGCCTTAAAACCAGGTATTGCAGTTAGAACAGAGCAAGACGTTCCAAATAAACCAGTTTGGTTATCCATTCATTTTATCGATGGTCAAAGTTTTGACCAAACAACACCAGGCGGTGTTATTCAGCAATTGGTGAATGCGGGAAACAAGATTCAAGAGGGTGAATTGGTCTCTGCATCAGACTTAGGCTGCCAACCAACCACTGAAGTTATGGTATTTGTGATCGACTGCAATAATTTAGCGCCCGATCGAGATGCATTTTCCCGCAGAATCGCCGCCGACGATTTAGCAGAGTTTTGCCAACAACTTGGCTTAGCACCTACACAGCAACTACTGGTGATCTTCACTCAATCGCATGATAAAAGCCTAACCATCGAAGAGCCAAAATCCCGATACTCGCGCTTGTTAAAAAATAGTGTATTTGACGATTGATTTACGTTTAGAACAAAAATAATGATACAAGCCTGAGCGGATTTAGTTAGATGAGCATATTTGTTCTTATTGTTGATTTGAGCTTTAGCTTGTTGATGGCGTTGGCGCAAACGGTAAATATCGCTGGAAAATCCGATAAGATGCAGCTTTGTATAAATGGGCATTCATGCAATTACACCATGTTTACATCGCAAACATTGCAGCATCTAATTTAACAAAAAACTATAACTCGACATTATTTCATCGATAGAGCACGAAAATACATTTCAAGATCGCATACGTTGCCAAATTAAAAAAAATATGCGAAATTAATGAATTAGCATTTTCCTTTTATTGTTCCATTATTTATGGATCACTTTTTTAATATATGAATCACAGATTCAAGGAGTAGAATCGAATGCATGAGAAGGCTAGTCTAACTTTCTGGCTAACACTTATCTTATATTTAGTGACTATCTTCACAGTTTCTTATGTTGGAGCATATCTAACATATATAGCAATACCTATATTAGTAATTTCGGGTTTAATAATGAAATTTTCTACCCCAAAGAGCGAACGTAGCGAGATCATTAAAAACAGTAAATTGCTAGTGAAAGAATCAGGTAAACTTGCAAATGAAGTGCTAAAAGAAAAAAATAACTTTTTAGATGACTTGAATGACTCATTAAGCCGCCTCAATAAAGTAAATGCATTATTTGCTGAGCGAAGCAAGCCACTTGAAGATCAAATTCATTCGTTAAATATTGAGAAAATACCCCTCGAGTATCGATTAAAGAAAAGCGATTCTGATGAAGAAAAGAAAATACTAAAAAATAAAATTGAAGAAATAAATCTTAAAATTAGAATTAAAAATGATTTAATAGGGAAAATTCGTGAAGCTTGCCAAATAGAAGTAGATGCAAGCTAATGGCAAAACTATACCCTGATTTGAATGCTATAAAGAGATTGAAAGTCACTCCGACACCTGGAGAGCTTTTTCTATGCGAATCACTTCAAAGTAAATTAAGTGATAGATGCCATGTGTTTTTTAATCCATATTTAGATGGGGACAGGCCTGACATTATCATACTAAAGCAGCACTGCGGAGCTGTAATCATTGAAGTCAAAGACTGGGATTTAAGCAACTACACTATTAACATGCAAAACCATTGGTATGTACATTCTGCAAACAATAGCTCACTTATTAGGTCTCCATTTAGTCAGGTATTCCGCTATAAATCGAACTTTTTTGAACTTCACCTCCCTAAAATAGGTTTGCTAGAAGCGTTAAATAGAAATTTTTTTGGAGTTATCCATTGTTTTGTTTATTTCCATCTAGCAACTAAGTACTTATTAGAGTCAAAATATCTTGCAGCAAAACAAGAGATTGCTCTCAAACATGCCGAGAATAATGATAATTTCAGAAGAAACCTGATTGCCTTTGCTGCTTATGAAAAATCAAACAACTATTTTTCAAGCAAAAAGAAGCAAATTGAAAGAGATATTAACTTATCAGTTACTAATGAAAATATAGACCGCCTGGTTCATAAAATTAACAGTCTGAATGAAAATAGATTATTCACTGATGAAATATTTGATGAATTTTACAGAAGACTATCGCCTCCAGAGCATGTTTTATCACAAGGCAGAACTATACCCTATGATAAGCAGCAGCAAAAATACATTGAAAGCTTAGACGAATTCAGAAAAATAAAAGGTGTAGCTGGATGTGGAAAGACAACTATATTAGCCAAAAGGGCTGTTAACGCAGTAAAACGACACGCTTCTCAGGTGCTTATTCTAACATTCAATATAACACTGAAACATTACATAAAAGACAAAATTAGCGATGTGAGAGATGGAATAGATTTCAATAAATTTGAAATAACAAACTATCATCAGTTTTTTAACCTCCAAGCTAATAACTCGAATATAGACATAAGCGAAATAACTAATGAATTACATGAAGCGGGTTTAACACAAGAAGAAATTCTTGACCAATTATACAAAACAGATATTTTTTCAGGAAAGGAAGTAGTTAAATTTAAAACTATATTTATAGATGAAATCCAAGATTATCTGCCTGAGTGGGTGAAGATAATTCGCGATAATTTTCTTGAAGAAAATGGAGAAATGGTGCTCTTTGGCGATCAGTCGCAAAACATATATGAAAGAAGCGAAAAACAAAGAGAGTCTTCAATATTGCAGGGTTTTGGTCGTTGGGTTAAATTAACGAAATCATATCGTTCAGATACCAACTCTCCTTTAATCAACTTATTTAAAGCATTTCAAAGAAAATTCCTTATTGAAAAATATCAAGATAGTGAGTTATTTGATTCAGATCTTTCTCAAGAGGCGATGAACTTCGATATATTAACTTATTCGGTTTATGCACAAACCGACGGGTTAGAATCGTTGCATACACATATTAAAGATGAAATCAAAAAGAATATGTTTGTGCCGAACGATATATCAATAGTCTGCTCGAATATCGAGCTCCTGAGGCTGTTAAACGTATTTTTTAATAGAAATGAAAAAACGGCGATAATGTTTGAAAGCCAGGAAGAGTATTTCCATATATTGAACTGCGACGAATCGACACCTAAAGGTGATATCGCTATTAAGGAGAAAAATGCAAAGTCTGATTTAGAAAAAATAAGGAGAAGAAAGAAAAACTTCTTTATGCAAAACTCTGGGTTAATCAAAATATCAACAATACACAGTTTTAAAGGACTAGAGTCACCTACAGTTTTTTGCATTCTCACAGCGAAAGATAATGCTGAATTAGTTTATACTGCTATGACAAGAGCAAAAAATAATTTAATTATATTTGACGTAAAAGACAGTAAATATGCCGAGTTTTTTAGCCAACTGCTTGGATGAAATCATAAGTAATCTTAAACTCCCCTACTTTTTACAGCATTTTTTGTATTTTTTGCCCGATTTGCAAGGGCAAAGGTCATTCACACCCACTTTTTGTTGGTATGCCAGCTGTCGATTCTGCAAGCGTTTCGCTTCAATCATCACCTGCTGAATAGTTTCATGGCTTTTTAGCTGTGTTAGAAGAGTTTGAACTCGTTCTTGCATCTCACGCTCTTTAGTGCCATCAAACAAAGAAACGAATTTGATCGCATCGGGATCGCCCTGTTCAGCTGCCTGCTGAAGATATTGAAGACCAGCAGCGTTCTGTTTATCAAGCCGTTCGCCAATACATAATTCTTGCCCCAGCAATGTGAGCGCAGGAAGATAACCGTTCTCCACTCCTATGTCTAAATAGCGCCTGGCCATAGTTTTATCTATTGCGCACGCATTACCTTCGGCATAGTAACAAAACAGTATCTTTACCGCTCTAAACTCGCCGGCATCCACTGCAGCTAAAGCGAGCTTTAAGGCAGGTTCATAATTGGCATTCTGATAATAAATCCCAGCCAATAACGCCTTGGCCGGAACGTGTCCCTTTTTTGCTGCAGACTCAAGTGCAGTAACGCCTTTGGCTTTTAACTCATCACCTATGTCGCCATGAACTACAACATCTGCAAATCTAAATAAATACTCAGGATCACAACGTGTGAATGCCAGGCCATCACCTATTTCTGAAAGGTACTGACTTGGCACTTCATCAAGGTTGGCATCAAGCTCAATTGCAGCCAAATAAAATGTTGCAGCTAAACGCTGTAACGAAAAATAGTGGAACTTTTGCTGCTCTGTAAGAAGCAGCCCTACTTCTTTCGATAGAAAATCTCGTGTTATGGCATCAACGGCTACACCTGCCAAAAACTTATCGTTAGGTTTCAAGGATGTTACTGCTTTTGCAATTAACTCCTCTTGTGACATAACTGTAAATTGCCGTTGCAGTAGCTCAGTTATACCCGTTACATTTTTGATGCTGCAAGCAAATGCAACCAATACTCGGCACAAAGCCGTACGGCAACTTTGAACTATGTCTGCCAACTCAGTACCAGACTGCACTTTACTTGGTTGGCCTGGGGATTCTAACTTTTCGACATGCACAAACTTATTAGCCTGAATGCGGATATGATGCAAATCATCTGCAATGGCTTTTTTGAACTTGCCGCTATCTTTTAAGTCTTTGATTAATTTTATAAGAGTATGATCAGCAGCAACATTCAAACCAACATGGCTGGCCAATTCTAAGCACAACCCTTCAACAACCTGGCGCATTCTCATTAATGCAAACTCGGGCAAGGCTTTTTGATAACGAGCGGCTTCTTGATAATGAGCTGCAATCACGCCATTAAAACATTGAACAAACTCAACATCGTCCATAACAGTGGTCGATACAGCTAACTCAGACACCATCCCTGGTATTCCTTCTTATTTAGTAATTTCCAACACCGGAGTTAAACACTCTTGCAGCGTTAAACCGCCGTGGTTGTAATAATCACCTGCTACAAACTCATTGATCCCTCGCGCCATCACTAAGGTGACATTTGGGTTCCAGTGCCATTGTGCTTTGTAGTACTGAACATCAACGTTATCTTTCAGGATGGCGCAGCGCGCAAGGCGCTTTTTCACCATATGGTCGGGAATGTTATCTGCTGGCAATTTGGTAGGTGACCACAACCAGCCGTGATCGGTAACAATACGGATATGTTGCCAACCAGCGTCAAGTAAGCCCTGAACACGACCACAGATTTCTTGTAGCACAGGCTCAATATGCAGCGGTAATTTGCGCTGCATTTCATGGCCGAGACTATCGATATCACCCAGTTGCAGCCAGGCTAAACCGTCTGGATCGCCAGTTTCTAAGCCATCCAAATATTGCCAGCCTTGTTGTTGCAGCGTCTTTTTAAAATGGTAAGAACTAAAATCAACGTCCTTATCTGCTAACGAAGGAATAAAACTATTGTTGTCCTGTTTACCCGTTAGCAAAGCGGCAACAGGCGTTACCGCAGCTTTTGCAGTTGCAGTAAGAGAAGGCAGCGCAGCCCAGCTGGTTTTTAATTCAATACTCACACCGCGCTCAGCCAGTAAAGTTTTTAAGCGTTGGCCCGTATCAAAGCGCAAACCATCAACAAAAAACACCACTTGGCTTTTCACTTGATAATGTGCGACAGCTTCTTGCACACCCTGTTGGCCTGGATAGCCCTTGCTTTGTACTAATTGTTGAAAGTTATGGGCTACGGCCTCCAACCAAGGCGTGTAAATCACCGCAAGTACATGTGCGACAATCTCTTGTTGCTGCGGCTCTTTGGCTTGCTGCATTGCTGCAATTGCCGCAGCATCAGCTTGCCAGTATGTTTGCGCATAATGCTCGGCCATTGTTTCTGGGCTAAAACCACTCAATTCAACTTTGGTGAGTTCCGCCACTTGCTGTAACTTCGCAAGCACCTGTACCCATGGCGACAAACCAAGACGCGTCCACACCCAACCCAAACGCGCTTGATGCTGCTGATAAAGCTTGGCGATAGCGCTGCGGACCGCCTCAGGCATTTGTCCTGAGAGCAAAGCCAATGCAGTCTCTAGTTCTTGCTCTTCAGTTTTATTGACCGAAACAAAGTGTTCTACTGGCGCAGCTAAATCCATCGGCTGAAGACCTACTAACCGAGTGACCAACTTCGGCAGGTTATGCGCAGTATCGTAAAAACGCTGCCAAACTGCTTGCCAGGGGCCTTGGCTGTCACATAGGTTTTGTAACGCTTGTGGCAATTGATGGTCAGACGGCGTAAAACCAAACTGCTGCTGGCACAAGGCAGTAAATACTGGCCATTGCGTTGCTGATAACTGACGCTGCTTTTCAACCGGATCATTCAGCCAGGCCAACACATCTTTAATTGGATCAGCCATGACCAAAGCGAGAAAATCAGCTGCTTCCAGACGTTTGCCTTTTAAACTATCAACTTGAGCTTCTAACAATTCAGACAAGACGGTCAGCATCGCCTCTTGAGTAGCTTGGTCTTTTGCCACTTCCAGTTCTAAGCCAACGTTCGCATTGGTTAAAAAGGACGACACCGACCAATCGCGCCCTGCGGTGTTATAAGCCCACCAACTACCACGATACTGCAGTTCGGCCAGTGGTTTTAAATGCTCAGGGCAAATCTCTATAGCACGCAGGTCCTTACGACTGACACCAGGCAGATACACAATCGGTGTAAGGCCTGAAGGGATCACAATATCCTCAAGTACCCCGGCAATGGCACATTTTAACCAAATAGCTGGGCCCGTGCGCTCTGAAGGGTTATAGCGCCCCAACTCCACCAATTCCGGCAAAAACTGTTTAATCACCGGCATGGCAGACTGCCACTGCTTGGCTTCATCTGTCCATAAAATGGCGGCTGGTGAGTGCTGTACCGCAGCATTGTAGCTAGCTGAATCACGCAGTTGCTTGACTAAAAATTCAATTACTTGCATAACGATCATAAATCCCAATTCAACTTACAAACTGCAAGAAGTTGCTGTTGTCGACGGTTTAAAACATCTTCTGTCCATTCAGACTCACCTAAAACCTGCGATGTTAAGGCAAAAGATGTAACTCCAGAACGTCCAACAAAATATGCTGTTTTCTTGCGCTCAAAATCGTAATTTGACGCATAAGAATTTCGGCTTTGCGTAAGCGGGACTAAGTTTGCTAGCTTATGCACCCATGAGTATCTATCGAGTGCATCAGGAAACCAAGCTGCCCATTGAGAGCCGCTAACAACTGTCTGTGGTAATACATGCTCAATCGTCAGGATATTATGGTCGTAACGCGCAGCGCCATCTGCAACAAATGAGTCTAAGCGCAAGATTAAATAGTTTCTGCGCCGAGCGGTTAATGTATACACATCACCGTTAATGACACGAAGAAATTCAGCCTGTTCTAACACGGTTAGCTCGAGAGACGGTAACTCAAAATTTGGCGATTGCTCAATGTCGGTTAAAACTTTGGCATAACGATCGATACGTTGATTAATATTCGCAGCACAAATATGGAGTTGGGCGGCTAAACGTTCTAATTTACGAACAAAATACAAAATAGCCGTGTGGTTATTGCTATGTTTAGCTAGATAACTAATTGCAACTGGTAGCCAATCCGAATTATCAATCCGGTTCAGCCAACCAAATAATCGGTTTATTTCGCCAGCGTTTCCCGACGACTCATAATTTGCAAACTTAGCGTCCATATAAGCATTTGCGTATGGCGCGATCACTTTATCAATAAGATCTTCAGCAGATGCAACTTTGCTCAAGACATATTCTCGGAATTCATCGAGCAGTGCTCTACGAGCTTTATTTTTCGCATAGATCATGCGAATAAAACCTAACAGGTCGTTTAAGCCATCTCGCCCTACATCGACCTCTATCTGTTCCCAACGATCATTAAATTGAGTACGCTTCGACTCTATGATTTTGCCAATAGCTTCGGCTTTTATAATATCGCTTGGCAGTAAATCCAAACCTCGGTTGTTTAAGACAGAGAACACCCGAAATGCAGATTGTTGACTCGGCGTGGATACCACCACCAAAAAACAGCGGGTCATTAAAAACATACCAAAACCAAGCAGGAGATCTTCTGACGTAAATTTGGTTCTTAAGCGCGCCAACAGGAAAGCAGCATTTGCTTGTATATTTTGCTGAGATTCATTTTCAAGTTTTGCGCGATCCAGTGCAGCCAAACCCTCAAAATCTAACTTTTGTACTGTGTCCGCAAAAAAGCCCCTATCTCGCAGACGCAGAGATAACCGTGGTTTAGCCGAAATACCTTGGAGTCTTTTCCCAGGTTCTTGGATATAACCGAAGCACTCTTCTCTATCTGCACCGCTGAGTAACGAGGTCAATGCAGCAATCATAATGGTTAAGGTTGTTAATCGCTGTTGACCATCAATCACCTGGGAATGTGGTGCATTTTCAGATTTAATCAGCACAATACTGCCAAGAAAATAACTGTCTTCTTTTTCGTGGCAGTAAAAATCATAGAGATCATCAAACAACTCGCCAGCTTGCTCTGTTGTCCAGGCATAAGGGCGTTGGTAAGGCGGAATTTCATAATCAAAGTCAGAGCTAAAAATTTTGCTTAAAGGATATTCTGCGCCGGTAATTTTTTTACTCATGTAATGTCCTTATAAAACCTGCTGGTCAGGTGCTGGTAGAAGTTCTTTTATACGTTGCATCACAGCTAATGCAAATGGCTGATATTTACCATTTTGCATCTGTTGATGTGCCTGATAGAGATGAAGCAAATCTTCAACGGTTGCTTGTAAAAGAAACTCTGTATCAAGCTTACCTGCTATGTGCGCCTCTCTTTCTGCCTCAAGCATAGGGTGGTCAAGTCTAAGTCTTTTGATAGTCTCATTCGCAGCTTGGTCTAAACCAGAAATCGAGCCATCATACAAAAATCGGATAGAACCTGAGTTGTCATGTAACGGGGATAAAGTCAGCTCTTCGTCAAACCAGTCATCTTTCGCAGGGCCGCAATGACGTCTGCCATTTGGGCTGTCATTTTTAAAACAACTCGCATGGACGTTTTGATACTCCAACTCAAGATGTCCAAATGCATGCTGTGGGCGAAAATGTTCGATATGAAATTCAGCGATATTTTCAACTGACGGGCTTTCCATGATGCGGCGATTACAGTAGCAGCAAACATGTCCCTGTTCGGTGAGTAAGGATTGGCGAAGCACTCTGCGTTCTTGCCCCATGAGATTGCCATAACTGGGCTGCCAGTCATCATTCACCAGTGCTTTCCAAGCACTCACTTCTGGAGGCTCTTGCGCCAACTTATTAATCTTTAACATCGCGCCCTGCCAGCAATTCCTTGCGCCAAATTACTGCTTTCATCCGTTGCAATAGGTCGATATCCCCGCACTGCGACTGGAGTTCGACGATTAACTTTTTACCCTCTTCCAGTTGGTTCTGATCGACAAATTGCACCAGCTGTTTAAGCTGTTGTTCTGTAGTTTCTTCACGCTCTGAAACGTCAAACAACAGCCTTAAAATGCTGCTGGAATCCATCCCAAATGACGTATCTGGTTGATAAGGTTCTACCTCACCTGCCTCATTGCGCTGGAATAACCAAATCGATTCTGGCTTCACGTGGCTTAGGATTTGCGGGCTATGCGTCGTAAAAATAAACTGCACATTCGGGAACGTACTTTCAAACAACCCAACAATTTTACGTTGCCATGCCGGGTGTAGATGAAGATCTATTTCATCAACCATCACCAATGCAGGCTGGGTCAGAGGTTGGAAATTAAAAGAGTTTGCAATCGCTAAGCGGCGGGCAATATCGGCAACTAAAGCTAGTAAGCTTAATTCACCATCTGAAAGCTGGTTAACGTTAAAGCGTTCGCCATGCTTATCAACAACGAGACCTTTCTCGTTTTCGCAATAATGTAAGTTGGCTAGTTCCGGCAAAAATGCGGCCACAGCGGCTTCGACGGCTTTTAACTGTAGGTCATCAACCAGCGGTAGTTTTTCCGGAAACTGCTTTTTAATAAACTTGTAACGGTAGGCAAACCAACGCTCTAACTGAGCAAAATCAACACCGGTTGGCTCAAGGGCATTTTCAAAAGCACTGAGTTCATCCAAATGGATTTTCGTTACCGACAATTGTGGCTTGATACTATCCGTTTTAAGCGCACGATTTACGCTGTAATACAGTGCTAAAGGCAATGAATTATCCTGTAACCAGAGCATTGCTTTACTGAGGTTTTCTTTTTTCAGCTTCAGCAAATTGAGTTGATTAAAAGCTGAGTAATCTGAAGCTTGATTCACCGCCTCACCGCCAGAACTTCTAAACGCCTCCACATGCCATTTATGAAGCTGATTATTGAGTTCCAAGTGAACATCAACGCGTAGTGCCGGTAACTCGAATCCTTGCCGGATATCCCGATTGGTAAAACGTTTTGTCTTTCGATGCTCCCCAACTACCCGCGATGTCAGTGCTGACAACATAATCCGCAGTGCGTCCAATACCGTGGATTTCCCCACGCTATTGGGACCGACCAACAGATTGACACCAGGCTTAAAAGTTAACTCGACATCCTTTAAGCCCCGCATGTTTCTGATATGTAGCTCTTTTACATACATCATGATTTGTTTTGCTCAGCCCTAGCCGCTTGTTTTTCGGCCAGGGTTAGGCAGTGGTCATTGATACGGCTGCCTTCTTGTTCGCCGTATTGTGGGCCGAGGTGGTACCAGGGGGCGCTGGGGACGTCGGTGCCGCGGTCTTTTTTCCAGTCGATTTTGGGGGCGATGCGCAGCACACCAGCGCCTTTTTTACCGACATCGGCGACTTTCATAAATGGTCGGATGTTGAGGCGCACGCCGTCGTTCAGGTCTGGGTTCCAGCCAATCGGTTGTTCGTGCAGTGGTTTCCAGCGCACGAAGATATCTAGGCCCTTTTCGCCTTCAAGGATGGCTTTTAAGCGGGTTTCTAAGTTTTTAGCGGCGGTTAAACGAATATCTGCGCCATCGACGCCTTCTTTCACACCATGTTCTTGGGTACGGATCCAATCGCCTAAATAGGTATAAATCAGCCGCTCTAAGCCTTTGTTATCCAGCTTGTGGTAATTCACCAGCGCGGAGAAGCCGTCTTTTAAGCCATCCCAGATCTGCCAAATAAAAGGGCGGTTTTGGAAGATTTTGCAGTGTTGTTCAAAAAATTTATCGCGCAGGTATTGCTGCAAGTTGCTGCTACCCACGGCTAATAATAGCTGCTGCAAGGTATTGGCGGACCAATCCTCGGCATAGGCCAGTTGTAACATCGCCTCCAGGCGGTCGGCGGCTGGTTTTTCACCGCGCACCGAAGGAATACAGACAATGCCGTCATCATCGACCAAACTGGCAAACACGCTATTTTGCTGGAGCCAATAACGCATTTCGTCGGCCAGCTCCATCTCCGGGTCTAGCTCGGCTGGCCACTGATAACCGACTAAACGCGCTAAAGCAACTTGCAGAACCGTTTCGTCAATGCGACGTGGAGCTATGGCGGTCCATTTGGAGTTTTCGTCCCAAACTACGGAGCCAGAAGGATGGCCGTGGCAGATCCATTGAGTCAAGTCCTCAGAGAAAGGCTTAGGTATTCCCTTGGGATACATCTCTCTTGAGTATTTATCCCAGTAATCATAATCAAACGGAACTTTTACTAAAGTGGAGTTTGTAACCTTCAACGCCTGATCGATTTGTCGTACGTTTTCTCGGTATTCATCTGATTGAACATAACAAAAAATCGCTGGGAGCTGTATCGCATTATTGGGAAGTATGACTGCAACATTAGAATCAAAACGCGAACCAATAAACAAGGAACTTGGTAAGCTTCCCATAGATGAAACTGATACACCCTGCTTCCCAAACGCAATCTTTCCCCTTTGGTCAGAATCATGCAATTTTTCCCTACGAATCCACTCGAGCTCTCTAAGATGATGATTTACATCGTCATAAAACACTACGTTATGAAGGCCACCGAAGTAGCTAGGAAACTGTTGTGTGGTTTGCTGAAAGCTCCATAATGCATCTTTCTTAGGAAATTCCCAGAACAGTTTAAGAAACCTTGGTGAATCACCATTGAGTATTCCAGCCAAACCCGAAGAATATTTCATCAACAATTCACACTCACGATACTCACTGAGAGAAACCCTACAATCCTGATTTAAAAGCTGATCCGACTGCGATACTGTCGCGACATCTCTATGTAAAATCGCGTCAATCTTACTAACTACAGTTTTTTCTTCAGAAACATCAAGGCCACTTAGTTGTGAATTAGGAACTGATTCCCCTTTACTGATCGTAATCAGCTGTACGTTAAAATCCCACATGGGGGTTTGGAACCCTTTAGCTCCCAAACGAGCAATCAAATTCCAGGTATTTTGTTTCAGCAGCTTTTCCCGGAATTTGCGGTAACTTGTCAAAAACAGCCAGTTTTGTGGCAGAACTATGCTCGAAGTGCCACCTTTGGGACTAAAGCCTAAACAACGCTCCAAAAACACGGTTGCCAAATCAGGTTGGGCCTCAGAATAGTAGCTCTCACAAAAACTGCGTAATAGCTGGCACTGCTTGCTTCTGGATAAATACGGCACGTTGGTCGCAACAAAATGATAAGAACTCGCCAATAACTTCGCCGCAAGTGCTAAACCTTGTGCCGTCACTTGCGCTTCAAAAACTTCCTCATCACCAGTTTGCTGCTGGGCACTTAACAGCAACTGCCAAGGGGCAGGTTTGCCTTCGTTTTTACCGTCGAAGTAGCTGGTGTTCGGGTCAATTAAACTGCCTAAAACCGGTGCATCTTTAAAGGTGCGGCTAAACCACTGCATGGCAGCAGTGAGTTCTGGGTTGCCATTAGCAATTTTTTGCCAGTTTTTGCTGGCAGCGGAAACGTCTAAACCGCTACAGGCAATTTGCAGTGGTGGCAATGGCCGATAGCCGCCGGCATCTGGGTAGCGCCAGGCTTCTAGGGCAACGGCAAAAGCAGCGATATCAACACAGCGTAAATCCAACTCTAAACCGTGCAGGTTATCGCGCAGCACAGAATCGACCGCATCGCGGGCGCTTAAGCCCTCTAGCTGCATGCGCATCGGCACCAGCATTAAAAACAGCGCCACTAAAAAGTGGCCAGAGCCGCAGCAAGGGTCGAGGGTTTTTAAGTCTTTTAATTCGTTTGGCCAGGCATCAAACCAACCAGCGGCAGGTTGCCAATGCTGGCTACCTTCCTCCCCTACTTTCACAAAACGCAGATAAGTTAGTGGCACACCGTCAATTGCGGCAAGTTCACGCAGGTGCTGTTCATTTGGCGCTTGGGCCAAGTCGTCTTGGCTTAAGCGGAGTTTCGCCCACCAGGCGCCTAAGGCGTTATCTAGCAGGAAGCTCACCATATAGGGCTCGGTAAAGAGCTGAGTAACCGGGCTTAGCTCTTGTGCGCCAATTAATACTCCTGAGGCGTTTACTTCGTCTTTGCGTTTACTTTGCCAGAACTGATAACACCAGCCCAACGAATCGGCCGCTTGAAAAGTTTCTGGGTGTAAGTCATTAATTAGTTGTTCAAGCGCGCGGATATGGTTAATGGCCAGTTTGACGTCAAACACCGGCGAGCCGGTTTTAAAGATTTGCGGTAGCATCTTTTCGGCGAGTTTGGCAGCCAGTTGCCAGCCGTCACTAAAACCTTCGTCGGCAGCCAATTCAGCACATTCGTCTAAGGTGACCGGTGTTTGCGGGTCGTACATTAGCAGGTGGTTTTGCTCTAAAAAGCGTGCAAATAACATACGGTGCCAATGCTCGTAGGCCATTTCATTGATTAGTAGCTCGGTACTTTGACTGCCATTATCCGCAAGTACATCGCCCAGTTGACGGCCATGGGCGCGCAAGCGGTTGCGTAGTTTGCGCTCGTCGTCAGATAAATAACTGGGAGCACTATTTTCTGCAACGCCCAACCGAGCAAGTATTTCACTGACCGCAGTTTCGACAATCTCCCGTGCTTTTTGCACAGTTTTTTCTAATTGGCTACGTAAGGTTTTTTCTAAGGCGGCACGCATGGGTTGCTCCTCGCAATAAATTCTGGGAAAACGCCGAGACCATAGCACCGGCGGAAGTTGTAGTTTGTGCACCAATGGGTTAGCTGGCAGCGTTACGCCAGTTAGTTGGGTGCGACCGGGCCTTTTTGTAGTTCCGCTTTGATTTGCTGCTCCAGTTCCGCAAGCCAGGCCATTAGCTCAGCTTCGGTTTTCAGCACCGGCTTTTTAATGCTTAAATGCTGCACTTTGGGCTGTATTTCCGTGACGGCTTTTTTGCGCACTTGTTCAAAACGACCTGGCAGTGCGGCAATGCGGTCGTTCCAGGTTTGGATTGGCGTGCCGGCAATTTCATCCAATACGGCCGCTTGGCCGGCTAAATCCACTTTGGGTAAGGCGGCCAGGTTGGCTTTTTTTAACAGCTCTTGCTGGCGATCGCTGGCTAAACGTTGCCAATCTGGGTCTTGCTCCAGTTCTCGCATACAGCGATGATAGGCGGCTTCGTATTCGCCCAAATGGGCTGTTATTAAATCGCGCAGCGCGATAATAGCTTTTTTCAGTAGCGGCTCTACCGGATCAGGCTGGGCTAACAAGCTGCGGTTTTTCACAATGGCTTGTTGTTCGTCGACTAAGTCTTGGTATATAGCTAAGTCGGCGCAGTATTTGAGCGCTAGTTGCAACTCTGCCCAGCGAGAACGGCGCTGCTTCGTTAAATCGGCCTGGTTTCTCCAACTGTTGGCGGCAGTTTCTAACTCATCGCGCTTTTCATAGGCCAACTTTAATTGAGCATTGCCGGATAACACTTCTAGCTCAAACAAAGCTGGTAATTGTGGAGGTGGCGGCAATGGTGCGTCACCGCCTGCGCTTCGCGCCAGTAACTTCAGTTGTTGCAACGCCAGTGGCAACTTGCTGACTTCTTCTTTGGCGGTGCAGTTTAAGTCCGAGATGTTATTGATCAGGCTACGAACTTTAATCAGCTCAACGTTGCTGATGGTAATATTCTCAGGGCGAAACTTGTGCTGGGTAAGCTTTTGCCGGTCAAGATTTTTGGCATCGACGGCTTTTTCTTGGGCGTCGCTGGCTTTTAATATACCGGCGGCCAACATGGCATATAAAGCGCCGTCGATCGCATCGCGCGGCCAACCGTAAGGAGCGTTACCAAACTCTTCTCGAATTTCGGCGCCAGTTTTCACCATACCAATAAAGCTTTTGATTTTGGCGCACACCGGATGTTTGTCGGCTTCGTCGTTATGACCAACGGCTTCTATGGCGTTTTCGCCACCTTCTTTGCTGGCTCTGTTATACACAGTGCCCCAGCCTTTATGGTCAGCCATGGCAAAGTCTGGGTAAAGGCGTAAACAGGCGGTTTCGGCGGCTTTTTGCAGCTGCAAGGCCAAGCTGTCGGCGACAACGTCAGCACCACCGGCCAATTTGACCTGAATTTGCGCAAAGATATCTTTTAAAATGGCGTTTTTGGTACGCTCGGCTTCAATCACCCGATATTCCATCGCAGCGCGGGCTTCTTTACCAGCGTCGGTGCTGGCAACACCACGCACTTCTAAGGTGGTTTCAGCCGCTTTGAACGTGACTATGGCATCGGTTAACTGAGAGCGATAGGACGCTGGCACATAGACATAAATAGTGGCTTGATCTGGGCTTGCTGCTCGTGCTAAATCGCCGAAGGCTTTTTCGGTGACATCTGGCACCCAGGCGTAGATTTTTTTCGCCGCATCGGCCGGTAGTTCTGTATCAAACGACAGATATAAAGTACGAGCCTCGGCCACCACACCTTGGGTGAGCCGAACTTGCTGCGCTTGTTTTTTAACGAAGCTTTGGATTTCAAAGGCGCGAAAGCTTTCTAGCTTGGTTGGGTTACTACGAAGCTCGTTTTCTTGTTGGCGGAACATGTCGTACCATTGTTGGCTTTCGATGGTTTGTAAGCGGTACTCCTCGCCTTGCAAGGTTTGCATGCTCATGACTAAACCGTCTTTTTCCAGCTGCTTTAAAAGCTTTGGCATTTGTGCGCGCAGTTCGTGCTTGCCGTCTTGCAGATGTTCAATCAGCAGGTCGGTTAAGGTATCGGCGGTGGCTGCAATGCCGTAATCGATGTCGGACGGCAATTTGCTGATTAATAAAATCAACGACAAGATACGGCCTTGCAGCACTTGCTCGGCATCACCGCCTTTTAAGCGGCTGATGTTTTCGTAAATTTCTTTGCCGATCACGCCGGTTTGCAGCAAGGTGGTAGCGATTTGTTCATAGATAAAATCGGCGGGCACCACAGCGCCCAGTGGCAAATTGGCAGTTTCTTTGGTGGCTTCATGCACCAAGCGCAGTTGGCTACGCAGCTGCGAGCCGGTACCGGTTTTATCTAACGCAGGTAAAACTTTTTCCCAAAAACGCCGACGCACCGGTAACAATGGGTAATCGGCGACCATCCAGGCTTCGTCGTCTTTGTTGTGCTCAATGACGCTGCTGCGCAGATGACGGGAAATTTCGCCTAAGTTGTCATGCACCACTTGTTCGATATGCGGCCGGGCACTTTCTTTTTTCTGCAGAATGACTTTGCGGATCACCGAATCGACATCGGTATCTTCAAGCTGCACTGGCACCTGGAAACGGCCCATTAAGCGCATCAGGTTCGGCATGCCAGATAGCGCGCTTTGGCCTGTGGCTACAAATAGCAATTTAGATTTGAATTGACTGGCTTTACAGCAGGTTTCTATGGCTTCTTGCACATCGTGGGCACGTTGCACGTCGTTGCCGATGTATTGCTGCACTTCGTCCAATACCACTAGCGTTAAAGGCAGTTCGCCATTGACGGCCAGCGCATCCATGATGGCTTCAACCATTTCGCTGTTGGTGACGTCAGTGACAATTTTGTATTGGGCACGCAAGCTTTCTCGGACATCTTTTTCATCCGCGGCAAAACCTGGCATAGCCGTTAATAGCGCCTTGGCGATAACAGGCGATACGTGCAAGTTGCGTAACTCTTTGGCCCAAATGTCTTCACCCGGTTGGGCTTTGACATACTGCCGGATAAACTCTTGCACTTGCGATAGCACACCTTGTTGTTTCAACCAAAGGACAAAACGCGCTAAGTGGTACTGCTCTGGCAAACCGACCGAACGGAAAATAATCGATAGCAGTGCCAAGCGGACTTGGTCTTTAGCGCCTGCTCCTAAGGTGCCGGACGCGGCGTGTAGGCCAGCATGTTGAATGCCCAGCTGACTTAACTGCTCTAGTAACTCGGCGATGTCATTGGGTAAATCAGCTAAACCGCGGGCGTCACTTTTATCTGGGAACTGTTGATTGGTCCAGAGCGAACGCAGCATTTTCGCGAGATGCGATTTGCCTGAGCCAAAGAAACCACTGATCCAAACGCCAGGTTGTTCCTCATTTCTTTTGACATTAGAAACGAAGTTGCTGAGGATTTTCTCCAAACCTTTTTGGTAAGCACCGTCACAGACGAAGGTTTGTAACTCATACATCAATGTGCTTAACGACGCGGCTGTAGTATCGTCTTTGACTTCTGCCACGCCATTGTTGGCTAATTTGCTTTCAAGCGGATCGTTGAGATAAATATCGCGGTTTAGCATTGTGATAGTCCTTTATTAAAACGCGGTGATGGCGGTGGCTTGGTAACCCCAGCCATCTTTAGCATCGAGCAGGCGGTAAGTGTTGTCGTGGTATTCCCCTGGGAAAAACACCACTAAGCGTCCTTGAATATGGGTGGTTAAGGCTTTCACTAAACCAGATACAGACGCAAAACCAAACAACGTGCCACAGCCAATTAAGGCAACCACGGAATCGGCGGTTTGTTGGTTCTGGTACTGTTCAGTAAGCTGGCTTACCAGTTCATCTACGAAATAGCCGTAACTACCTTCTAAATATTCTGGATCTTCAAAATAAGAATCGCGGTAATCTTGCTTGGCCATCCAATCCGGGAAGGCGTTGGTCACGTCTAACGGAATAAAGGGGTGACCCGCTTGCACTGTGGCTTCGACAAATTCAGGCAAGCGTGCGCGCAGTTTTAATTCATCTTCTTTATGGTAAACCACAAAAATGGCGCGCTCTTCGGCAGAGATCACCTGGCTCCACGGAATGCTGATATGGCTTTGATAGCTTTGTAATAATTTGGATAAACGATCAGACATCCAGTCAATTCCTCAACAAATTATGCGGTTTTCAAATTCGGAAACGTCACTTCGACAATTTCACCAGCGTGCTTAAAGTTAATCAGCCCACGCAGCGAGGCGCTTTGCGCAAGGTCATACACGCTCATTAAATCTTTGCCCAGCAACTTGCACCAACTGCTGGTAAACAAGCGCTGGCCAGAAAAGCCTTCGCAGCTGGCTTGAAACAAGGCAAACGCCACGTTGACATAGGTTACTTTGGGTTCGGCCCGGTATTTTTTGGCTTTGCCACTTAGGTAACCAGCTTGGGTCCAACTGCCGTTAATGTTTTGCGAAAACGACTTCAGCGACGCCTGGCTAAAACGGTCTGGGTTTGGCGCGGCTAAATGCTCTTCCATTTGTTCTCGCGTTAATAACTCCCCCAGCTGCAGCGGTAATATCACATCCATACTGCCACGTAATAACGGGTCACGTGCTAAAGCCATTTGCAAACACAGCAGCGGCTGCGCCGCTTCGGACAACTCCCACAATTGGCGAAACACCCGGAACAGCGGAATGTCGGGAGACAGGCCGTAAAGATCGACCAGGTGACTAAACGTTAACTTGCGCGCGTTTTCACTGGTTTTGTGCAGCACGTTAAAGTCGATGATATCTTGTCGATAATCGTCTTTACTTGCGTGTTCGGGACGGCCAGCAAACAATAACTTAAGCTCTTCTAGCATCATGCTGCGCGCAGCATGTGCGCCGTTGATGCCAAATTTAAAACCCAGTTGGCTACGGCTTTGTTCATCAACCATGGGAGCATTATCCTCGGTAGAGTGTGCGTTCAACGCCAGTCTTGGCGGTACAGCTAAGTGTTGCATTCTACCGATTCTTCCTTGGGTTACATAACAAAACATTGCTCGCGACGTTGTAAACAACATGCATCCATTATCGGTCCTAAATGAATTAGGCATTATCAGACCAATCCCTCACAAATACTGCGCGTAACGGCTCTAATTTACTTGGTAGCTGCTTTATGCAAGATAAACCTAAATACGTCGCCGCCCTAGTCGCACCGACATACAAAAACCGCTCGTATAAATCCGGTTTTTGCTCTGCAAGCTCATCTAAACCGACGAAGAACACAGCTTCGAACTCTAAGCCTTTGATATGCTGAATATCAAAAACTCTTATTTCATTGCCTTCACCGAGAATTTTACCGTTGGAGCAAGCAGCAGCTTTAAGGTTGATATCTTCCAAATGCTGCGTTAGTAGCTCAGCCATAGGAATGACCTGTGCTTCTTGATTGACCAACACTGCAATGGTTGGAATTTGGTTCACGCCATTATCAATTTCACGGATGCGTTCGGCTAACCACTGCGCATTAGTATTTAGATCCTCTGCGTATTCCATAAGCAATGGTGCGACACCCTCATGGACTTTATAAGTTGGCAGAGTGCCCAGCGTCGTCAAGTCACCCGATTGCAGTTGAATGAGCTGGTGCGAGAAATCATTTAACTTTTTGCTCTGACGGTAGACACAGTTAATTCTGCGCATTTCTAACCGCGGCATCAGCCAAGAAAAATCTTGTTCTGACCTCAGACCTTTTGTCGTGATTCGTTGGTTAAAATCACCGCATGCAAAAAATGATTTTGTGTCAAGAGAGGTCAATGCCTCCATGCAAGCTAATTCTAACCCTGAGAAATCCGTTGCTTCGTCAACCATAATTTGATTCTTGAATAAGCTTCGGATCCCAGTCAGGTAATCAAATTTAACCTCAAGTATTTTTCGCTTGATGACAGCTTGATGCATCAATTGACGAGCATTTTGCAGGGTCAAAAGGATGATCGCATCTAACTCAGGAAATGAAATATCTGTTGCAGAAATAACTTCGTCAACGTAGAACAGGTCTTTGAAGTTTTTATCCCGTCGAAACCTTTGATAGCTCGTTGAAACATCTTCAACAAAACGGCGATGTGCATTGCTGAGTCGTCTCAGCGCACTTTGGAACACAAACTCTTTTCCCAATTGTTGCAACACATCATTCTCAGGTAATTTATCTTGAATGAACGCAATAACTTCGGCGGTTCGCCCCGTTTTGAGAATTGATTTCTTTAAATAAACGTTCTTTGCTATCGATCTTAATGAACCAACAAACGCAGCTACACCTAGCTTTAGATCGTTCGTTTGCTCAGCAACATCGCTCTCGTCACCTTCAAATTCATCTTCATCGTCATTGATTTGATCTTGCGTCAACGTTCGAAGATGCGTGCCTAAGCGCTCAAAAATAGTCCTATCTAGTTTAAAAACTCGGTCACGCTCTTGTTTAATCAACTGGTCTGTTGTTTCTTTGCCTTTATCTAGTAGTGCTTTGATCTTGTCTTCTTTTTGTTCAACTGCAATGAGTAAGTCTAAAAGCGAATAGGTCGACTCTGCGTCAAAGAACATCTCGAGGCTTTCAAACGTAGCAATGTCATCGGCGTTACCGAGACGCAACGCTGTCTGATAACCTTCAGATAGTTGGTTTTTGATCGATAATTGATGAAAATCTGCAAATGCCGTGTACCACTGTGGAATATCTACCCCTGGCTTTAAAAAGGTAAGCCCGTTTCGCAGGATAAACTTTCCTCCATTTGTTGTTTTCAATATTCTCAAACTTTCACGTGCTAGCCGATCTCGATGGTTACTCCATGTTCGTATATTTTCATCGCTAGCAGGTATCTGTTCGCGATTAAAAGCTTCTTTTAAATACTGTTTCAATAAATCTGAAGGAGAAAACATCATCCAGCTAGAACGTTGTTTCGATAAGGCAGCCTCATCGTCAAACAATTCGGACTCAGATGCATCCAGGCTTAGAATGTTTGTTTTCTGTGCTAAGCGCTTTATCAATGTTGTTGTTTTGCCGGTACCTGGAGGCCCAAGAATTAATAGCTGACTATCCAACGGTAAACGGAAAATTTCGCCTTGGAATTGATCCAAGATAGGCTGGTCTCGCAGTTCCATTGCGACTAAGGCTTCATGCTTGTAACCTGTAGTTTGATTTTCCAATGGGTGTGGCTGTGCCAGAAGCGCATCCAAATCGTCGACTTCTTCAAAATGAGCTTCAACGAGCAATGGCAACAAAGAATCAAATAGAATATCGATTTTTTGAGCAGGATATATAAATCGAGTAGTTTGAGAATCCCAACTTGCTGCTCTTTCAATAGGCCGCAAACCTGCTTTTTGGAGCACGCGGACATATTGGCGTTCCCCTTTAAATTCAACTTCACGCCCATCACCAACTGGTATCTCAGCCAGTTTACCAATTTCCGTTTGATAACTTGCGAACATCCTGCCGGAGTTTAATTGAGGTGGGGTGCTACGAGTTATATACAGTTCGTGGCTCTGACCTTCAGCATCTTCCACTACCAGATAAACCACAAATGGTTCTTGTAATAGTTTTCCCAGGCTTTTTCGTACCAGATCTCGTGCAACAGTTACATCTTGAATAGCCCGCGTTGAATTCGCTGTGTTTAATAACGCAAAGCAGTCAGCTGGGTTACCAGGAATATGAGTAAGCTTGCTACGCGCAAAATCTGCGACCGCTGTTAACGCCTTAATAGTTTTATCGGCAAACTGGGAATAGTTAATTTCTGGCATACTAAATGTCCTTATTAAACCTTCGCTCTTTATGATGTTATTCTAATTGTGAATCGACCAGACTTACTGCGTCGCTCCTTGAAGTATTAATCTTGCTCCAACAGCAAGATTTACAGACCAATTTAAAACCTAAAACCGCTTTTGGCACAGTTTATCCTTTGCTTAATGAGAAAAACTCAAGAATAAATCTCGCAAATTAACTAGTGTAGTTTTCACTAGGAGCCCGCTTTTTGCATAGTAAACAAAACTTCAACTCGCCTATTTCTTGAATCACTGGCTTCAAGACCATCTAAAGGCTTTGAATCACCAAAACCTGCAACGACTATTCGCTTTGAAGAACCTTCGTCAAGTTCACCAATCAATGCTTTCCTAACCTCTCTCGCTCTGGCTGCTGATAAAGTGTAATTGTCGTCATATACAGTACAAAATCTTGCGTAATCTGTTACCGGGCGTTTCACTGGGATATTATCGGTGTAACCCTCTACATATATACGCGCAGCGTTGTTTGAAGTCAGAAACCTTGCTAATAAGTCTCTTACAGCTTCAACAGAGCGGAGCGCTTGATTTGTTAGGCAAGCACTGCCACGTTCAAACACCCCATCTTTCAAAGTAAGGCGATTAGCGGCTAAGTCAACTGACATCAATGCAGAAAACTCACTTTGTTCAAGAACAGCTTGCAGTGATATGCCAACATTTTTTATTGGGTCTTCTGCATTTTTTTTTGCATTCGCGAGCTCTTGTTGAAACTGCATTTCACTGACATTTTTCTGTAATACTGCAACTACCAGCAAAAGCATGACTACAGCCAAAATACCAGCCATTAAGTCTGATATAGCGACCCACTCACTTGGTTTTTCTCTCATTGAGCTTCAACCTGTATTTGCTTATCGACTGAAACTCTCGGCTTTAAACTTTCTTTAAGAGTTGAATTAATAGCCAATGAGTGCGTCTCAAGGTTTTGCATTGAGCTTTTGATTACATTGATAGCTTCATGGTATCGGTCTGTACTTTTTATTGAGGTAAGTAACTCTGTTATTTCCTGTAATCCTACTAAATATGTATTAAATTGGTCAGAAATAGATTCTATCGGCGTTATGATTTGGCCAAAAGTGTTCAGCTTTTTCGACATGTCCTGCAATTCTTTTATGGAGCTATCCAATTTTCGATAAACGCCGGCTTGTTCACGATTTGACTCTGAAATTGCTTTCAACCCAAACTCTATTGGGGTAGTTAGCTTCTTAGTAATCTCAATCGAATCTTGAACTTTTTCATTTAATGTAGTGCTAGAAATAATAAATTGTCTCGCAGATTCTGCTTGTATTTTTAATGCCTTATCTACAGAGCCTTGCACCTGCTGCATGGTACCTTGTACGTCCTCAGATAGCTGACCTAGTGCTACAGATATCTCGGATGTTGCGGCGTGGAGTTTGTTACTACCTGATTCTAATGTACTGGCTGCCTGCTGACTCATTTCATTTATGGCGTTACCTAAATCTGCTCTTATTTGGTCTAAAACCTCGGTAAATTTTTGTTCAAATGTTTCTACTGCCCCCACTAGGCCGCTAGCTGCGACACCAACACCTCTGGCACCTTCAGCCATCTGAGAAGATGCTTGCGACATTCCTTCAACCAGGCTAAAAGTATTTAAACTAAAATCTTTAAGAGTCTTCGAAGAACTCTCCAGCTCATAACGCATTGCATTTAAGAGCTGTGAAGCACCATTGAAACCTTCTCTAACAACACCAATAGTTTCGATTGAACGAATTTCAGCATTCGAGTTTTGAGTTTTAATAGCATCTTGTAAAGAAGAAAAACCGCTTACTATGTTAGATCCAACGTCGTTGATCTGATTACTAATCTGAATTGACAGTTCAAGCCTTTTAGATTCTCGCTGTGTTTCACTTTGCTCTCTAGTATTCTCTAACCCAACAACTGAGCTAATCAACCGCTCCATACATTCTTCAAAAACAATACTAGTCTTATGGGAGTTTTCAGCAACGGCCTTAACTATGCGAGATAGTTTTTCATCCTCGTAGTTTTTTGTTTCTAACTTTCTGGCATCAAGATCTTGTTTAACTTTTCGAATTACCCACGTCATTCTCTTCTCTTCAAAACGAGTGACTTCGCTCCAAATTTTCAGAAGAATAAATCCGATGATGCCCCATGTAGACGTCTTGAATTTGGTGCCCAGCCCTTGAAGCATATCAAGCAAGTTTTGCATACTACTTGCGGCAGCGCCCGGATTTAAAGCATCTGGCTGACTCAGGATATTAGATGCATTATTCAAAGCAAGGCCTAAGCCCAGGAATGTACCCAGCAAGCCAACAATCAATAGCAGCCCAGGCATAACATCTGCAAGCTTTTCTGGCGCAGTGGCAACAGCATGAGAAAGATCCATAACACTGCCATGCTCTATGTCTAGGTTGTCATCGGCTTTGCCAGAAGCACCTCCGGTCCATTTTTTATTCCAAGCGCCAGCACTCGCTGTAACGTGGGCACTGGATATGGTCAGCGTGATCAACGCAACCATGAAGATAAAAAATGTAATCTGGATAGGGTCAGCAAAATCAGGTAACAAGAAATTTATAAAGTCAGACAAAATCATGCAAACGACTCCAATACTCTTTCAATCCTCTGCTCGGATTCTGCTTTGAAAATGTTTGCATAATCGTTAACAAGCGCCTGTTCGTCTTCAGTCAAAGAAGCAAATGGAATGTTCTGTTCTGCACATTTAAGTAATAAAGTGCCGACGATAGCCCCCTCGTCAATCAAATATTCTTTGCCTTCACTTTCTAATTGTTGTTCGTCTTTCTCAAGAAGCTGCAAAAAACCTTCGACAGCACCGACATAACGACTCACGTCATTTAACTCATTTAATGTCGAATCCAGTTTCGCTTGCTGTAATGGTAAGTCCGCCTGTAACTGAGTTAAGAGGCTTTGTTCTTCACTTGATAAATCAGATTGAATTTCTTTTGCCAAAGTTAGATTTTTGAATAGAATTTTTTCTTTTGATAACGTTTTACGGTCTTGCTCCCAAACATTATTTAACTCCTTGACACGCAGTGACCACGATGCAACCAATTCCTCAAATACGAATGGTGCTAACGCTCTTCCATACACTTCTTTCAAAATTCGGTCTAACCTCATTGCAGCATCATTACTTAATTCAGGATTGGCTTTGACTAAGTCAGCTGCGATTTTCACAAGAAACAAATCATCAAAGCTTAAGTCGTCGATACTCTTGGCTGAGACAAATTTATTTTCTGTCATATTTAATAATTTTTGAGTTGCCCGTAATCGCAAGTAGTGCTCGAAGTTTTGAGGTTCTTTTTTGAGCGCATTTTTTAATTCAGCACGGGAGATTTCGTAATCGTTGATAGCAGAAGAAAGTTCAAATACGTGTCTATTTTCTTCAGTTGCAAACTCTCTTTCAGCACTGCGAAATGTTGACTGGTGACTCTTCGCTTCAGCAAGTTCAGCGTCACTTAATTCCTCAGTTTCCTGGGCAGCTTTTCGCTGATTTTCGTCTTGCTCTCTCCTTTTCTGCCAGCGATTTGCGATCTTAATTGCCCATTTAATTGCTTCATCTAATTTTTTCGCAATTGGAGAATTTTCAAACTTTGTGAGCGCGATAAGGCCCTTAGACAACAATAGCAAAGCTGCTTTAAGCCATGGGTACGGAGCCTTTGTGGCGGCATACTCCAAAAATACTATTATCTTATCTACATGAGGCTTTACTGCTGACCAAACGGTTTTTACACCACCAATGAAACTTTCAGCCTTCTCAGCCATCCATCCAAGTGCCCTTCCAGCAATTTCTTTAGCTTTGACAAAACCTTCGCTAACTGTGCTAACAGCAGACGCTACAAAATCCTTCGCTCCACTATATAAATCGGAAAAAAATCCCATATCCAACTCCCTTATTTATTTTCAACGCCAAGCATTTTTTGGCTTAAAGTTATATTCGAAGATAACGAACCAGATGAGACTGGTGTTCCCACATCTTTTTTGGATTTATTTATTGCTTGAATGGCAGCACTTAAATGTTCCCATTTTAGCGCTGCACCTTCCACACCATTGATCAATGCTTTAGGTAATGCCGTACGAAGAACTGTACGAATTTCTCTACCAGATAACCCTACTGATAGTTCAGCACTCTTTTCGATGAGGTTTTGACGTGTTTCTTCTGTAGGTATGCCCGACACCAGCATTTTTTCAAAAAGTGCTGTACGTCCAGCCAAATCAGGAAGTGAAAATTCGACGTGATATCTGATTCGACTCACAAATGCCGCGTCATAATTTCTTGCGAAATTAGTAGCAAATACAACAATACCGTCAAAGCGCTCTAGTTCGATGAGCAGAGTTGAACGCATCGCATTTATTTCGTTATCAATACCTTGAGTTACAGACGATAACCTAGCACCTAACAAAGTATCAGCTTCATCAAAGAACAATAATGCACCAGACAAAGCAGCCTCCTGAAAGGCTGCAGTAATATTCTTAGCTGTTTCGCCTACGTACTTACTTTCTAATTCGGATATACCAATATGGATAAACTTTCTTTGCAGAATTCCAGCCAATGCCTCTGCTGCTAGCGTTTTACCGGTACCAGGAGGCCCATAGAAGTTCAACACCATATTACGACCTTGAGGATCGACTGCTCCAAACCCCCAGTCGGTATAGATAGTTTTATGATGTTTTAACGCTCCAATAGCTTCATCAAACATGAGGCGAGTATGCTGAGGAAGGATCACATCTTTATCCAGTGAAACTCCCGGTTCACGGACATCAAATTTTAATGAAGAATCCGACACAAATTTCATCCTTCTGATCTATCAATCGAAACATCGGAAATAAGCTCCAACTTCGCAACATTCACCAACTCAGCTGGCAGCTCTTTTTGCACTGATACGCCCAGCTCTTTAAATTGCGATGCTTGCAATATTAAGTTGCCCGGGCCTGTGTAGAGCTGGCTGAAAGCTTTGTTGTAGGTGGTTTTGGCTTTGTCTAACTGGTTGCCTACGGCTTGCATGCTCTCTAAAAAGCTATTGAGTTTTTTATAGAAACGCTCTGCCCGCTCCGCCAGTGCGGCGGTATGTTTGTTTTGCTCTTCGAAGCGCCATAACTGGCGGACTATGTTTAAGCTGGTGAGCAAGGTGGTTGGTGTGGCCACCAGTACTTTTTGCTCTATCGCCTTTTGAAAAATGCTTTCGTCTTCACGCAGCGCTTCGACATAAGCGGATTCAATAGGGATAAACATAATCACCACTTCCGGCGAGTTAATGGTCGGCAAGCGGGTGTATTCTTTGTTGGCCAGTTCAGAAATACGGGCCTTTACCGCTTGGGCATGTTCTTTGAGTGCGGTTTTACGCTCAATTTCATCTTCGGCATTCACAAAGCGGGTATAGGCATTCAGTGAAGTTTTGGCATCAATAACTAAGTGTTTGTTTTGCGGCAGATAGATAATGGCGTCGGGCCTGAATGTGCCCTCTTCGGTACCAAAGCTGACTTCGCGCTGGTAATCGCTGCCCAAGCGCAAGCCTGAACTTTCCAGCACGTTTTCCAGCATCAGTTCACCCCAATTGCCCTGCACTTTTTTCTCGCCTTTGAGCGCCTTGGTCAGTTTTTCGGCCTGATCGGTGATTTGCATATTCAGCTTTTGCAGGTTTTCCAGTTCGGTGCGTAACTTCACCCTCTGCTCTGTTTCCTGATTGTGAATATCTTCAACCTTGGTTTTAAAGCCTTTTAGTTCTTCATGAATAGGGCTAAGAATGGATGCCATGCTTTCCCGGTTCATTTCTTTAAAAGCAGTGCCTTTTTTCTCCAGAATGTCGTTGGCCAGGTGCTCAAATTCTTTTTTCAGCTCCAATTTGCTGTCTTGCAGCAATTTCAGCTGCTCGGAAAAATGCAGCTCTTTTTCTTGCAAGCTGGTTTTAAGCTGAGTATAGGTTTCAGTCAGTTGCTGATAGCTAGTTCTAAGTGTGCTGTGTTCAGTTTGTGATTGCTCGAGACGAGAGTTCAAATCACGGTTCTGCATACGCTGGCTTTCCAACTGCGCCTTTGCCTCTGAACTGTCACGGGTGAGCTGGGTGTGTTGTTGCTGTAGTTCTTGTTTTTCTGCAAGCACTACATGCAAACGCTGTTCTAATTGCGCGTTTTGTTTACCAAGGCTATCCAGAGAGGATTTGGTTTCGCTGAGTTCGGCGTGCAGGCTGGTGTTTTTGCTTCGAAGCTCTGACAACTCTTTTGCAGCACTATCAAAGCGGCTTTTTAAGTCGTGCTGCTGCGCTACGCTACCAGCCAATTCAGACTGGGCGGCGGCGCTTTGTTCTTTTGCTTTTTGGGTTTCTGAACGGAATAGCTCAGCACTTTGTTTTACGTCAGCTAACTCTTTGGACAACAGCTGATTCGCCGCAGTGACGCCCTGCTTATCAGCTTCGGTACGGGCGAATTGCAACTGAGCGTGTTGAACCTCAGTTTGCAAAACTGCCTTCGCATTCTGGCCTGCGATCAACAATTCATTGATTTTTAGCAACTCTTGTTTGGCGAGTTCCAACTCTGTCACTGCCTGTTTAGCAGAGCGGTTGCCGAGTAAATATGCAACAGCA
Source organism: Rheinheimera sp. MM224 (assembly GCF_947090785.1). NCBI lineage: Bacteria > Pseudomonadati > Pseudomonadota > Gammaproteobacteria > Chromatiales > Chromatiaceae > Rheinheimera > Rheinheimera sp. MM224. Next base: position 2,086,000 of record NZ_OX352320.1, on the reverse strand, counting down.
GAAGACAGCAAACTAGCTGCTACAACGACCATGTAATAATTTGCTTCCATAAAAATCCTTATTATTTAACAGTACGTTACCAACTGCCAAGGGAGCTTTTAGCACACTAACAATTCCCTCAGGATGAAACAAGCTTTTTAAACTTTATGCGGCTGCGCGTTGAGACGAGCAGCTTTTTGTGACCAACCGACTTGCCCAATTCCCATTGGCCGACTGCAGTTTTGAGGTGGCTCTGGTATTTTTTGGTAAATGCCTGGACTGGGTTTGCGCCAAAAAGCTAATAGCTTCCGATAAACCTTTTTTAGCCGCACTTTGCAGCAGACTTTTGGGTGTTTGATCGAACGCGACGTGATGCTGGCTGCAACAAAGCTCAATGAGTACAAAGGCTAAATCCAGTTCCAGCCGCGCAAGCTCTGTTATCTTATTGGCTTTGCTAAGCTGGCGCATGGCGTCTTTTGCCACGTTAACCGACTGGCTCTTTTTGCCCGCTTGCAATAACACATAAAAAGTAAGCACTGCGGGTTCGATAAAATCTGGCAATTTTTTATAGTGGCTGAGCATCAGCTCAGCTGCTTTTTCACTGTCTTGTGTATAACCAGCGAAGCCGTTGAAAAAACACAAACCTTCGACAAAACCAAAACCAGGCAAGGACGTTGCCTTTGCGCTGATGATTGCGCTTTTGAATGATTTTGCTTTCGCTTTTTCTGGTGTTGCGAGTGCAGATACTAAATCAACCACTGTACTGATGGGCTCACGATGCTTTACACCCTGTGCTATCAACTCACCAAAGGCGGCATCATCTTTATAGGCGAAATGCTCTACTAATCGTTTGATGGAGTGATGACAGCCCTGCTCTGCCGCCTTTTGATAATGCTTGATGGCCTGAAGCATTTGGCCTTTTCGCTCAGAAATAGTGCCGGCAAGATGATTCAGTTGTTGATCGGACGAGCCTGCTTTAAGTGAGCGCAATGCGTTTTGCACCTCATCCAGGCTGAATAGGCTTCTTTTATGATCGAGCACTAGGCTTGCCATTAATGTGGCCGCTTTTACACTTTGGTGTTTTAAGCCTTTACGCAGCCAGTAACTGACATCTTCACTTTTAAAATGGCTAAAGTGATGGACGTTTTCAGCTTCTGCCTTGAACAGGTAGTCAGCAATATCAGCGCAAGCATCGCCGTCACCCTTGCTGGCTTTATGAAGCAAGCTGGTGAAGTTGATACTTGGGTAAATCCGCCACGCGGGAATTTGGGCATCGCTATTTTGGAAGCGGACCACATAAACCATCAATTCAAACAGACACTTTAACGCCTGTGTCATTTGGGCTTTGCTCAGGTCGTTAAACACCATGCGCTGGCCTCTGTTATTCTCCCGAATATGTACGCCTTCATTACATAAGCGGCGTAACAGTTTTAAATCGCTGACCAGCTGCTCTGGTAACACAGATGCAGACTGCAAGGTATCTATTTTTTCCGCCAGCGTGCTCTCTACACAAAGTTGCACTGATTTTAGATCGGCAAACTCATAACACCACAATTCCAATGCCAACCGAATCTTTAACAAAAAGCAGCAGGCATCATCGCCAATAAAGCGCTCTGCCGACGACAGCAACTCAAAGAAGTGTGGATGGGTCTCTTGTACAAAGTCAAAATTGCTATGCATCTCGATATTCTCCTTTAAGTTACGTTGTCTTCACTCAGCATAGAGCTCAGAAAGTGGCGTCCCTGCCATTGCCGTCATGGCTATCCGTTACAACATCCCTGCTTCACCTTATCCATCAGGTGACATGTCATCCGTGAATACAGATGCTATAGGCTTTGGCGATAATTGCTACAGCTGTACATTTACTCATGTATTGTTTTTGTACAGACGAGATTTTACTCAATTGACCAACCCAGTTAGCTCGTTCTAACCTTTGCGAAAATCAAAAGGACATTTCACTCACTGAACATAAGGACGACCTGTGGCCAATTTAAAACTTGTAAAAGCGATCGATTTAAAGAAGAAAAAAGCTGAGTTGGAGGAATTAATTACCCTTACAGCAGACATGACTGCTCTTAAAGGGCTCATTAAAGACGAAACAAGAGAACTCGTCCTGATCCATTCAGGTAGATCATGGAACTATGATGATTTGCTTGGTCTTGCACATCGTTATTTAATCTTGGGGCGCAAACATTCTGTGGATGTCTCAAAGGTGGAAGTGTGGCTCAACAGCGAAAAAAACCGACTTGCCAAACTCGGTTTGGAACTGTAAAAAACCATAGAGTAGATAAATAAAGATAAAAAGATCCGGATGAGTAAGGCAACCTGATCTAACCGTATCTGCGTTCAAAATGCGTATCGAAAATAGACAGATCATAAGAAAAGGATTTTTACCATGGAAGCAGAAAACAACTCCGCCTTGCCATTTGGCTGGGAAGTATTGATGCGTTACCGGCTGATTGAGATCATTGCATTGTGGGAAGGCCGCTTAACCACCAACCATCTGTGTAATAGTTTTGGTATAGCGCGCCAGCAGGCATCCAAAGACATTAATAAATACCTGGCCGAGATTGCGCCGGGGAATCTGGATTACGATAGCAAATTAAAAGGCTATCGCCCGACTGCAAATTTTACACCTCGTTTAACCAAAGGTTTATCTGAAGAATATTTGCATGCGCTGGCCAGTAACAGAGATTTTTCTCATACCTTTACTACGCTGGATTTGGGGTTTCCTCACACCGAGATGCTGCAACCACCGCTGAGACAAGTGGATCCGGAAATTTTGCGTGGCCTGGTGCAAGCCGCCAGAGAAGGCAAAAAAGTAGATATGGGTTATGTGTCCATGACTTCACCGGATGAAGAAAGCCGGATCATCGCACCGCACACGCTGGTATGCACACCATTACGTTGGCACGTCAGGGCCTACTGTGAGAAAAACCGGGAATTCAGAGATTTTGTTTTAAGCCGGTTTCGAGGCATTAACAGCATTGAAGGCGTCAGCCCCTATTCCAAAGAGCAAGACCAACGCTGGCAACAAAAGGTAAGCATAGTACTGGTGCCAGATTCCCGCCTGAGTGACTACCAAAAGGCCATTATTGAACACGACTACAACATGGTAGATGGCAAACGCGTGATCTCAGTGCGTTCGGCACTCATCCCCTACGCTGTGCAGGCACTGAATTTAGACCTAAACAAAATTGAAGCCAGGCCAGAAGCGCAACAAATCACAGTGGCTAATTTGGATGAGGTAAAAAAGCATGCGTTTTAGTGGTTTACTGCACAATAACCATCGCTTAGTTTTTAAAAATAACTCTTTGGTCGCTGCACGCATTCAGTTAGTAAACTTGATATGACGGCACAATGTTCTGAAAAACTGAGCTATCTGGGCTTTGATTTACCCATGGCCACGTGTCCATTGTCTGACTATTTTCGATTGGTGCGAACACCTGTAGATATTGAGTTTGCGAGAAACAGTACCGCTTTGCACCGTGGCTATATTGGGCATTGGAAGATTATTGACCATCGGTTGTATCTCTCGTCTCTGCATGGCGAACTAAACAGTGGCGAACCATTGCGACTTGAGATGATTTTTCCGGGCTTTCCAGACTTAGTTTTTGCACATTGGTACACAGGTACACTTCGAATACCCAGAGGACGAATGCTGGAGTACAAACATTCTGGTTTTGGCAGCCTATATGCTTACGATTTAATGATTTTGATTGATGAAGGGCGCGTAAAACGACTATGCGTTATTAGCAATGAAACTCAAGAGGTAAGCTCGGATGAAAAGAGCATAGAAGAGGCGTTGCATAGGGATACAAGACGTTGAATATATGGAACTTGGTACTGCTATTTTACATTGCGATTGGGTTTATCGTTCTGGTACTTTGGGAATGGACACGGCGACAAAATCTAAAAGAACAACGAGCTAATCACGTGGCTAAAAGCCTATCAACATTTGATGTTATGGCCTTCTCCCTACTTGCGGTCTTCTGTGTATTTTTATGGCCACTGTCGCTTTATCTATTTCGAGTCAATCACTTAGTAAGTAAAAGCCAAACTTCAGAACAGAATATCGAACTGCTGCGCTCAGTAAGGCCCGAACATTTACTGGAAGCCATGAGCCTAAGTGAAATAGAACAGCACCACCGTATCAAAGACCCATTGCAGGCGGCGCCTGAGCTTCCCTTTGGCCATTTGCACCAGTCCTGGCTGCAGTTTAACAATGCATTACCGGAAAATGCCGACATTCACAGATTTGAGGCTGAATGGCGAACTTATGGCAAACACAATCAAGTTTTAAAGGGTTATGCGCTTGTTGTAGATGGCACTATTGGCGAATATTTTGTTTATTCTTGTTATTCAAGTGTAGTGCCTGTTGATTGAGGGGCAAAAACTCTAAAACCATGCTGCTCGACGTTATAGCGGGTAACTGTGCAGAGATAGCAGCGATACACACTTATTTTAAGTGGCTTCGATGCCTTTCCCCTTAACCTTACCCCGTATGCTCATAGGCTGATAGTAGCACTGTCCCCTCTGTTAGCCATTCAATTGCCACTACACCGTTTTTAACATGCAATCTACCTTCCCTATTTGGGCGGATCCGATGCTGCTTTCGTTGTTCAACTAAGGTATCAAGCAACTCCAAAATAGCGGCTTTGATGCCCTTTTGCTTTAGAAGTAAGTTTTCTGACTCTGTAAAATGCCAGGCTGTTGCAGTAAGTATGGTGGAATCAGCTTCGGCTAGGAAAGTCATAGATCCGTTTAGCTGTTCTAATTGTCGGTAGTTATGTAGCAGTGCTTCTAAGCTCTGCTGCTCAAGCAGGGTAACGTCAAGATCCATAGCTTTACTCCTCTCGCTATTTATCATTTTAGCTAGCTTAAGCCGGACGTAAAGCTCTGAACAGAAAAGATATTTTTGTGCGTTGATAAACCATACAAGACAAACGATTCTGAGCTGGCTGTTGCTTTAGCTGACAGTTCAAGTTGTAGGTGGGACTAATCGAACAGTTTCAGCCGCCACCAGCTGCATTTTCAGCATCTCAATCGCATTCAACTTGTTAGTGTATTGAGTACGCTTTGATGTGCTTTCCGCTGTTAGATTTAGTATTTTATGCCTGATCCTGACACCAACGTGAGCACCTACACCAGGATCGTTCGGTGATGGGATGACTTCAATTTCGAACTCATTACTGTCCATGATTCTCTCTCATCTCCCGATAATTTTATGCAGTTATGACTGCTAAAACCAATTTCCCTAAAACACTAATCTGGCAGCAGAATAAATAAATTTCAACACTGAAATTACCCAAACAAACGCACCGAATAAAAACGCTATGGCCTGATAGATGATGTCCATAGCTTTGAATAAAGGCTTAGCCAAGCGAGGAGCAAGTTTTACAATACCTGCTAATTCATCGCCTGATAATGTTGCAACTTTTTTCAAACGAGAAAGATCCTGCAAATTATCCGCTGCTTTAAAGCTATTTGATAAAGCACTTAAGCCGCCTTTGGACGCGATAAACAATGAATCATCCGCAGCTGTTCTTAATGTTCTTAATGCTGTTGTGTCTATTGACCTAGCTAAAATTACAGACATCTCGCTCATTTGTTTTGAATTAAGCTGACTTAGTTCAACAGATTGAGTTTTACGATATAGCTCATTAACAGCGTCTTTGTTTACAAGCTTGCCCATACTTCCAATTAGCTCAGCCTCTAGTTGTTTAGAAAATCGCCCCGCTTTGCGAAACATTTTTATACTGCTAGCCATTAACCGTAAAGAAACCGTTTTCGCTGCAGAAATACCGCCAGAGGCAAATGCCATACCTGTGGCAGTTATACCGAGCAATGACAAACCAACGGTCAGATTGTCGTAATCTGGGTAATTTTGAAACTCTTGGTACAAGTCCGTAAAATCAGAAATAGTTGTTAGGTCTGCAGCTACAGCAGCACTCAAACCCGTGAATGTTTTTACTTCCTTACCCGTTAATCCGTTCCATATTTCATCGCCACTTCGCGAAACTGACATCCAGGCAGAGTTCTTGTCTTCCAACTCTTTTAATAATCCAGGTTCAAACATGACATTATTCTGAAACCCCAAGGTACTGAGTTGATTTGCCGTATCAATATCGTCAGCCTTAAGTGCGTTTTGCAGCTCAATGTTGTAACGTTCATCTGGCAAAAATCGAAGATGAGCACGAACAATCGCACTATGACCGTGTTGGTAAGCTAAGAGCATGGCTGAGTCATAAGCAACCGGAAATAAGAAATAACCGGTCACCAAAAGAAATATCAAACTAAACAAATTACGAATAAATTTCATGATATTACCAGTGATTATGTGGTCTCAAGACAACTCTGCTACTTTGACATCAACTGTTTTACCAATTATTCGGCGTATGCTTCGTTCAAGCGCATTGCGCACCTCGTCACGTTTCTGCCTGCTTAGAAAAGTTAAATTGGCTGACCCGAACTGGCCAGCAATATTGAGGGTGTAGCGAATTTGTCGAGTAGCTTTATTTTTTGTTTTAGGCCTCCCTTTCGCATCATTACCATTACTCATTTTTTTAACACTGGTCCAACGCTTTGTATCCAAATAAATGTTTTCGATGTCCGCCAAAAGTACTGTTTTTCGGCGCATTAAATTCCAGTATGGTTGTAATGTGATGATCGCAAAAATGCTGTTTTCCATATCCGACCTTGGAAAACCAAAACTTTGCGTTTCGAGATTGATAAGGTAACGTCTGTTGGCAAAGTAAATCAAAGTACTTTGAATAAACAAAAGAATGGCGCCATGACTAAACCACTGCCAAAGATTAAAAAGATAGGAGGTAATTAGCCAAATCATCGATGTCCACAGCAGGTTGTACCCCGCCAATTTTAATGCCATCCAAACGTCCCTGATATCGTAAACTTGAGCTTTTACTGCCATCCCTGAACTTCCTTTTTATAACGATTTAGCAGACCTACAAGACTGCCTTTAAAAGATACTCTTGAATATCTGTCAAACAAATACTGGATATTTACCCACGTAAACTTTGCGTACAGTCACCATCATTATCTTTAGATAAACCGTCCGCCCCAATAGCTTTTGATTTGCTGACGGCACCTCATTGATACTTTCCACTTTAAGCTAGTTAGTTGCTGGCTGCTCTAAGCTTTTGATAAGTTGACGTACTTCAGGTTTTGAACGGCCATAACTGACAATAAAAACCTCCAGGTTACTTTGCTTATAAAGCATACAAGAACGCTGTATTGCATTGATAATCCAATCTATTCTGTTACCAAAAACTCCACCACCTAACAATGTTAAGAACAAACGAGGGTTACCCGTGGTTTTGTGGTTAATGACTGCCGCAGCAAAGGTGGCCTCATACGCAGCGTCTAACACTAACTGCGCAAAAGGTTGCCACACTTTTATCGGCAAATCGCAGTAGGCGACAGGTAAGGCTGAACAATAGGCTTGTGAAACGCAGTGCTCAGAACCTTGCAACGTAACCTGAGTGTTTGACTGTAATCCAATTCTCAGTAGTGACCGAAGTGTATCTAAAGCGTTTTCATCCAAAGAGTTAAGGTAATTCGTTATAGCATCCAGTCCTTTTGTGCTGGGCACGAGGTAACCATTTCGCATTCGCCACAACTCAGATACCGACATATTCATTTGGCTGGCCAAACAATCACCTAGGTCGCTTACCATATTCAACTGACGCTCTGCAGTTTGGCCCCTGCTATCATTTACTTGAACAAAGTAGTTGCGATAAATGGTTCCAGCACCGCAGGCGATAGCGCAAGCTGGCCCTTGAGTTTTATAGAACTGATAGCAACTCACACCCTGCTCTGGGCTGACATCCGGAGATGTCATTTCAAGTAAATTAAACTGCGATGCAACCTGGAATAGAGCCCCCGCATTGGCGGAGTCTCGATGCAAAGATTGTGCATCAGCAATTCGTTCTGATAGCTTAAGTTGACTATTCGCAGTAGACGCAAAAGTTACTTTTTTACGAAGGTCTGCGAGACTTGGAGTTGTAAGCTGCCCTACCTGATAAGTAGCACCATTACTCTGACAGTGAAGCATACCGTCTCGGTATTGCAACAACCGGGCGACATTGGCAGTAGTTTCTGTACAACCAGTTAATTCATCAAACCACATGCTAAATCCCTCTATCACGCTTCAAAAGCTTATGAGATCCAGCATACAGTCTTTGTCCTGTCGCCGCATTACTGGACAGAACATCATGTACGTTTTGAATACAGTGGACTACGGATTATTTAGAGCGCTATTTGCTGACGGTCAAACTGTAGGTTTTGAAAAGCCTTCGCCTAAAAACAAAGCCGTAACTTCTTCATTTTTATCATCGATAGTATCGGGCAGGACAAAGGCGTTTTTAGCTATTCCAATGCGTGCGAAGGTATCGCTAGATGTGGTGAGACCTACTAACTTTGCCACCGGCTTGCCATCTTTTAAGATAATAATTTCATCTTGTTGCTTGTTTTCGATGGCAGTAATTAGGCTAGACAGCTGAGACTTAGCTTTAGAAAGATTAACTACAAGCATCAATCACCCTCTGCTCATATTGGCTTTGTATACACAATAGATGTCCGAATTTAAAAACTAAGCCACCGGAAAAAAACTGTACACAGCGCCCTACCCTCAATCACCTTCAGGCACATACACCATTAAGTCTTCAACACGGCAATTAAAGTACTTACACAAAGCTTCGATAGCTGACGTTGTTGTTGAATGACGAACAGCCGGGTTCAACATTTTTGACAATGTGGTTCTGTTTACACCCGTCGTCTCAGACACCTCAGTCAAGGTGATTTTCCTCAACTCTTTGCGCTCTTTCTCAGCGACCAGTTCTTTTATACGAAAAATAATCATCACTAAATGCCAAATACAACATCAAATGTTCTTTGACAGAACAAATGAAATGATTTATATTGTTCTTACTGAGAACAAATGTTCCACAGAAGAGCGAGGTGTTTATGTCTACTACGTTGTTAAGCGCTAAAGAGCTGGCTGAACGAATCAAGTTTAGCCCAGTTTATATCAACAAGTCACTGAGAGACAGTGTGTTTTTAGAAGGAGTTCACTACATCAGACCATTTAACGGCAGGAAGATCTTGTACATCTGGGAAAGGATTGAAGAAACCATGTACCAAAGCGCAGTGCGCAATCGGGTTTACATTCCTATGGCTAACGGGAGAATTTGTCATGGCTAGTATTGGCGTAAGAAATAACAAGCTGGTAGTCGACTTCAGGCACTTTGATGTGCGCTGCAGGGAACAAACTGAGTTAGAGGACAACCCGACTAACAGGAGAAAACTGGAGAAATTAATCAAAACCATTGAAGGAGATATGCGGCTGGATTGCTTTGTCTACCGTGACTACTTTCCTGGATCTGCGAAAGCTAAACAGTTTGCGCGACATGACGACGAAGCGTCCAAACGAAAGGCGGAGTGTTTTAGTCACTACCAACCAAGTGTAGCCAAAACGGATCATGTCTTGTTTCAAAGCTTTGCGGATGAGTGGTATGAAGAAAATGCTGTGCGCTGGAAAAATAGCTATCAGCAAACCATTTCTTTCATTTTAAAAAGCTATCTGAAACCTGAATTTGGCACAGTCCCGATGAATTTGATAACCAAGGCTGACATTCTGAAATTTCGCGCCCGGCTTGGCAAAGAAAAAGACGATGGCAAAAAGTTATCTGCCGATTTTGTCAATCATGTGATGACACCACTACGCATGATTTTAGCTGAGGCAGCCGACCGCCATGGCTTTCGTACGCCGTTTGAAAACATTAAGCCACTGAGGGTTGATAAAACTGATGTGGAGCCCTTTTCGCTGGAAGAAGTGAAGCTGATCATCGATGAAGTACGTGAGGACTTTAAACCTTATTTCACAGTGCGCTTTTTCACGGGAATGCGTACTTCAGAATCGGATGGCTTGAAATGGAAATATGTCGACTTCGACCGTCGAATCATTTTGGTTCGGGAAACTAATGTGAACGGTTTTATGGAAACCACAAAAACATTAGGGTCATACCGCGAAATTCAAATGTCGTCCCTGGTCTATGAGGCGCTAAAACTACAACAGCACATTTCTGGCAAGCGCAGCGAATTTGTGTTTTGCACTTCGAAAGGCACTCCGCTGGATCATCGTAACGTACGTGACCGTATCTGGAAGCCGCTGTTAGAGCGCTTAGGTCTAACCTACAGACGGCCTTATCAGACACGCCATACCGCTGCAACGCTTTGGTTAGCTGCTGGTGAAGCTCCTGAATGGATTGCCCGTCAAATGGGCCATTCAACCACAAAAATGCTGTTTGAAATATACAGCCGCTTTGTTCCTAACCTGACTCGTCAGGATGGCAGCGCCATGGAACGCTTATTAAATGAAAACCAAATCTAAAAGGAAAACTTGACCATGAATCAAACAATTAGCCCAATTTCAATTCACACTACCAGTTTGTGCCTGGATGTGATCTACTCACCGCAATTTTATTACACTGAAACCAAAGACGTGATGGCGATGACCGACAACATTCAAGAGTTGATCCGCAACCGCTGCATCGACGACAAACTTTATCTGGATGATGTAGAAGTGGTAAGCAGAACACTGGCACACAAAGCCGTGCTCATTTTGATCAACTACCAGTTCACAGTGCAAAAGCCTGTACCACATCAGATTTTAAAAGACCTGCAAGGGTGTCTGGAGTCGACGTTAAAGCGAAGAAAGGTGGATACAAAGCGGCTGACACAACAAGCATTGGCAGCAAGACAAGCCTATATCAAGCGTTCAAGTTCAAGAGCGGATTAAACTGAGTTGAGTTCATTTACTGGCTAAAGCTGTTATCAAATACAACTGCCAATTTTTACACAGAGCAGGATAAACAGTACAACTACCACGTTCCAGTAAAGCAACCAGAAAGCAGTAATACCTGACAACACCTTCCCCTAGTTTGGGGTTTCTATTCCAACTCAGTCGTTACTATGAGTCACTCAGTTGTTCATCCATTTTCTGCCGGGAACGCCATAAGCATACCATTGGCCACATTTCGAAGAATACTGAGCCTTATTCTATACAGACGTCTTGAGTGACAAGTGGAATAACACGCGTCAAATTTCCTGCAGATGCAATTTCAGCATCGGTTAGAGTTTGGTCTACGTGCTTGTGCAGCGAAATTGCTGTCGTGTTATCTAATTTTTCGCAAAGCAAAATGTCGCCTACGGCGAAGTTAAGTTCCTGACAAAAGTCATCAGGAAGAGGTAATTGATTGTTGCTGTCGAGTTCAACTTTGTATTTCATGGTTACCCCTTAAATTATCCAAAGAGTATATTTTCGAACAGAGAACTGTTTTTTTGATGGATGCCCCTAAGGCGGCAGAGTGAAATAGTATGTTGATTTATCGGTTGAAAGCAAAGACTCATCTTAAAAACAGCTACAAACCGAGTTATGTGACATAGCGATGAGGTTATCTGTATGGATAAGACACTATGGCATTAGTGGGCATTACTAGCTGCACTATCTGTGCAAATCAAAACTTGGAGTCTCAACTAACACTTCATAGTTATTCGCTGTTACCCCACTCCTTCGCTGTGGGTGATGCCAGAAGTGCGCAATAAAAAGGGGCATGATCAAGCCCTGCAAGCAATTGATCCTCAGTAAACCGCTTTTTTGTGCCACAAAGAATTGACTCATGAGCGGTTCTCTCATTTTCCAATGCTTCTGCAACATCTGATGTTTTTCCTAAAGTATTCACAACTCCCCCATGACCCTACGCATCCATCGTCCAACAATCGTTCTATCCACTACTCTTTATCATCATAGGCGTTACTAACCATCGCGACAATTCGATATGACGGTATCGAGAGAGGGCATTCACTAGTTGCAAGAAGCCAAGCCGTCAGCCCATCACTTTATCCCTTCCTGCCAGAAGACAAAGGCTCATGCTGACGGCTCGCTTGGTTCAAGTGTATTCAATAGAGGGGCAACCTGGCAAGACGGTGTTGGAAAGCCTTTGAACTGATTTGGTAGAACAGCTGTAGTTGGGTAATTTCAATGTCATCCAGATCTGTCCTGACAGTTCCCAAAACAGACCAACCGTTCAATAAACAAGCATTTTTGACGTTTATCCCAACTTTTTCGGTGACCACGGCAATTTTACCCATTATAGGTCAATCAATGAATTCAATAAGTTACAAATGTAAAAATGACGTTTTTCCTATTTTTTTCGGTGACCAAAATCATTTTACCTTTTTAAGGAAATCGGTATAGGGGTCAGAAAAACATAAGAGTCAGAAGATTTTTTGGAAGTCGTGGTCACGGTTTGGTCACCGTTTGGTCACCGACGCAACAAATGAACAATATTAGAGTATTTGCCCTGAAAAATTTGATTGGAGTTTTGAGAAAAAATGCTTAATTTACAAGGGCTTCGAGTGAGGAAAAATTGGTGCGTCCTAGTGGACTCGAACCACCGACCCCTACCATGTCAAGGTAGTGCTCTAACCAACTGAGCTAAGGACGCATTGCTGTGTTGCAACGAAGTCGTCACAACGGGCGCTATGTTATGCAGCCACTGCTTTGCTTGCAAGCACTTTTTTTAAAAGCGCTGTTGTTTGCTGTTATTTTAAACGCTTCAATGCGTTATGACGGTTTCTTGCGGGTCTGCTAAAGGAAGTTTGCCTGCAGCTGCAGACATATAACGCAATTCAAAATAAATCACAGGATGACAACTGTCAGCTTGTGTTTGCTTTTCCGCTTCAGTTAAAGCGCGGGCCTGGAACACTTCTCCCGGTTTGGAGCTTTGCCGAAATTGCTCCCGGATCAGCGGTATAGTGCAAGGCAGTTGTTGTAACAACTCCTGCCGCTTCTGTTCTGAAACCAGAGCAGCACCGGCTCCATCCTGCACCCAAAGCTGTAAACTGTCACTTTGCAACTGACGAGCTGATGCCAGCCAGTTTTTAACCGGAACTTTGCCATTAAAATACAAACTGATAGCTACAGGTTTATCTAATACTTCACTTAAACCTTTGAGTTCTCGGCTTAACCAGGTCAGATAAGAGGCCGATACAAAATCTGTATCGTTCAGCTCCATCGGTAAATACCAACCTTTAAGCTGAAGTAGTGGCTGTTGTTTTAACAAACTCAGCCAGTGGCGCCGCACTTGTAAAGACAACAGCATTTGCTGTTTAAAATACGCCTGCTTCTGTGCCTCAGCACTGTCTATTTTTTTAAAATAATCAGGGTCAGCATACAAACCAAGCCACAGCGGGATCTTTAATTGTTGCACCGCGGAAAATAACGCAGCAGAAGGTCCTAGTGGATCAAAGAATTTGACCTCGCCATGTTGCCCCCACTGCAACGCAAGCTCCGTCATGCCCTGCTGTTGCGCTGCACTTAAGATCTGCAGCCACTGCTCTGTACTAACGTTCTTGTCTCGTAATAAGGGCTGATAAAAGACAATCCCCGCCCACACTTTAGCTGGGCCTAAAATTAATACTGATAAGACAGCTGCAAAGATAAAGCGTGCTGATCCTTGCTTAAATCGCCCGCCATTTGATACTGCCATTCAAGGTTCATCTCCAATTTATGCCGGTAAGCATCATAGTGCGTTTCACCCAAACCAATTCGTGACTGCAGGCCCAATCCAGTGGTCCACTGCCAGCCTTCAGCATTCAGATTGGTATCCAGTGCCTTTTGTTTTCGGTAGTCCAGCTGGCTTAACACATAAGCACGTGTGACCTGAAACAGGCTATCGTCGTAACGAACCACCTTGCCTTGTTCAAACTTAGACTGCAACAGAATTTGACCATCCACAGGCCAATAGACAGCGTCGACAAATAACTTACGCTCGCGCCAGTGGTCCTGCTCTGGTTGCCATTCAGATTGCCATTTACCCTGATTCAGAAAATCGCCGGTTAAACGCACCAGAGCACGCCAGTCTCCCTCACCTAAAGGGTATTGTTGCAATGCCGCGCTTAACCATAAGTTGGTATGCTTCAGAGGCTTATAGGCCGCACCAAACTCCTGGCCAAAGTTGCGATAATACTGCTCACTACTGCCATTGGCCGATACTTGCAGGTACAAACTCTGGTCACGCTTTAATGTATCGGTAAAGTGTTCCAGTCGCACTGAGGCTTCGTTACGCACGGGATCCAGATCAGGAGCCTGCTGTGCAGCACTGCCAAGCACCGTCAGACTGGCACCATGGCGTAACGCAGTACTGGCTGTCAGCTGCCAGTTTTTAGCTATGGTCTGATGGTAGCGTTTTAAGCGATACAATTCTGTTTTACTCAGCGCATTTTGTTTTTCAGCTTGGTGCTGGCGGTCAATCGACTGCTTTAACCAATACAAAGTGTCTTCGGCATCCTGCTCTTCAGCTGATAAATAAGCCACTTGCCCGGCAATAGCGACATCGTTGTCATATTGAGGTTGTTTTGCGGCATAACGCAGGTGTGCCAAAGCTTCTTTGTTGCGTTTCATGCCCACCAACAAGTAGCCGTAGCCTGCATGTAACTCAGCCTGCTCAGGCGCTTTTGCAAGAGCGGCGCGCCAGGCTTGTTCGGCCGCCGGAAAGTTGTGCATCGCCTGATAAATCCAGGCTTTTTGCAAATGCAATCTGACCCATTGCTCTTTGTCAGTCCGGACTATTTTGTTCAGATAGACCAAAGCGGCTTCATTTTGCTGCTGCTTGCGTTTTAACGCCGCAGCTTCCAGATACCAGCTGGCCTGATCAGCACAAGATGCTAACAAGTACTGCTCGCCTTTTTCCAGTTCATCCAACTCAAGCGCCAGCTGCGCTGTGTTCTGTCTATCTTCATCAGATAACACATTGAGATCTAAAGAAGTAAAGGATAAAAATGCAGCAGCAGGGTCATTTAATTTTTGCTGCAAATAAGCAATATTCAACACATCTGTGTCTTGCCCCTGCAACTGATAGGCTTTTTGCCAGTGCAATAAAGCAAACTCTGCATTTTGCTCTTCCTGGCATAACGCCAGGCTACGCCAGCCCGATGCAGTATTGGCTTTGCCCGACAAAATAGTCAGGGTTTTATCGCAGCGCCCGGTCAGACGCCACAGTTCAGCGCGCTCAGCAGCCAGCACAGTCCAACTGTCAGTTTTTGCTAATACCACTGCATCTATGGGGTGTTGCTGTTTTAATAGTTCCAATACCCGCTCTGGCAATACGCTCTTTTGTTGAGATTCAGCATCAAAAGGCAAAGCTTTTGCCAGGATTTGCATCGCCTTGTCTGACTCTCCCGCCAAAATGTACTGGTAACTCAACTCATCCAGCGTAGGCGTACTGGCTTTATACTGATGCAGCTTCTGCATAGACTGCATTTTCACAGGCCCTGCAGGCAAGGCCTGAGCGCTTGCCAATACCAGCTCGTACTGAGCTGATTGTTTTGGATCGTCCAACAGCTGTTGCAATACTTGTTGATATTGCCCGGCAGAGAGCCGTTTTTGTGCGACCAGACGGCGTTGCTGCGCCTGTAAATGCTCAGCAGCCAGATACTCTTGACTGATTTCATCAGCACTCAGCCATTTCTCAGCATACACCAGCCAGCTATCAGGGTTATCAACAGATGGGCATTGCAGAAACAAGGCTTTCGCCTGATGCTCTTCGCCGGCTTGCATATACAAATCAATACGTTGCCAACAATTAAGTTGCAGCTGCTCGGCTAACTCAAAAGCCATTTGCCAGTTTTTCTGCAACAGAGCCCACTGTAACTTTTGCTGTTTTTCATCCGGAGTTAACTGATGATAAGTTTCTATAAAGTCAAAACTTGTCAATGCAGCAGTCCAGTCCTGCAAAGCGATTTGTTGCTGCAACAACTGACGGTAATACATCAGCGCCGCTTCAGATTTTGGCTCTGACTCAATCAGTAAAAACGCCTGATCGGCCTGCCCTGTTTGCACCAATGCCATCACCAGCCTGGTTTTGTCTTCTTCAGATAACTGGGAGTCCTCTAAAGACGATAAATCACGAATAACCTGATCAGTCAGACGTAAGGATTCAGCCAACGCAGCATGTAATTTCAGCACCTCTGCAGGAAGCGGCCTTTTTGTTGCCAGCCACTGGTAGGCCTGTTGCTCTTGTTTTAATGCAATAAGCCTGGAGCTTACAAGCCTGGCTATCTCCAGTTGATCCTTTGCATTGAGCGCAGGCCAGAGCACATCTAGCCCGGCCAAGTCAGGTAACGACTGTTTTTGTAATTGCAACTCAAGCAAAAGTGGATATAAACCCTGCTGCTCTGACTGAGGGATTTGTTGCAATGTCGATGTAGCAGCGGCAACATCTTTCGCTTCAATCTGATAACGAAACAACAATGCCAATAACTCTGGCTGCGTAGGTACCAGAGCCAGTGCTTTATTGATTTCGGCAATAGCCCCTGTTACATCGTCTTTTTGCTGTAAACGGTAAGCTTTCTCAATGTAAGGGTAAGTGCGGAACTTCTGATAATCCGTCATCGCTTCAGCAGAAACAGACGCAGTGAAAACCAGTAGAAATACAACCAATATCCGTATCAAACTACAGCCTCCTGCCGTTGATTTATCAATTCAGGGGCTAATTCCTGCACCAACTGCTGTATGGTTTTACGCCGTTGCTGTTGTAGCTTGACCACTTGTGCCAGATTTTCTGTAGTGACAATGCCCTCCTGGATCAAATAGTCACCTAAACGCAAACCACTCTGATGGTCAAAACTAATCAGCACCTGATTGACCACAGCGGGTTCCAACAAGGCAGCCTGTACTAAAGCGTCACCAAAAGACAACTGACTGGCCAGATAACTTTGAGTCAGGATCAGCAGATCAGATTCGCTGATCACACCTTGCGCTAAGCACTGCTGCAGATACAGATCCGGGTTCAGATTCTCTTCCTGTCTGTACCAATGCCGCACGCCTAAACTGACAACACCATAAGCACAAATACACAACTGCACTTTAAAACCGGTCTGACGTTCAATTTGGGATAAAGCCACAGGAGACAGTTGGCTTTCCCGCACTAGGGTTAAGACGCCATTCTGAAGTTTGACTGGTAACACCATATATTTCAGCGCCAGCCGTTCAGGCAAGCGGCTGATAAGCTCTGCATCTAAAGCAAAAGGGTCGGTTTCAACATAAGGTAATTCCAATTGCTCGGCCACAGCCTTACCCAATTGAGTGGGGGTCAGCATGCCTAATCTTAATAAGGACTGTCCCAGCCTCTCACCTTTTTGTTGCTGCTCTAAACCAAAATCCAGCTCTTGTTGCGACAAGGTCCCTTGCGCAACCAGAATTGAACCAATGGAGCGGGTCGCGCGGCTCTGACTGATGCTTGGATATTCATGAGAGGTCTTATCCCAGGCGACACGACGCGGATCACCATGTTGTAATACCTGCTTCCAGGCGCGCACATTGGCGAAAAAGTTAATCACATTGCCCCACAGTTGACGAGGCACAGACAACAATGCCTGCCCTATGCCGTAATACCGGCGCACAAACACCATACGCTGAAATAAACGGTTGATAAAAAAGATGAAGTTCAGGCCGAGCAAGGTTTGAACCAAAGGGTCATCAACAAAAATAGATAAAAAGTGATAGCCATCAGCCACCAGTTGATCGTACAACCAGAACAGGCATAACTGCGCAAAAATCAAGGTGGAAATAAAGCTGACAAAATAGGTAATCACACCTTTGCGATCACGCCATAAGAAGTAATTTAACCGCCAGTCATCAACCCAACGGTGGGTTTTAAAGCCCTGAAACACAATACCTATGATCCAGCGACTTTTTTGCCTGACAGCCGTATGAAAGGTCTCAGGAAAATACTCACGCACACAAACTACGTTACCATCACTTTTACTGCGACTGCGGCTCGTTTCGGCGTGGCGGGCCAACGCATTATCTGTCACTGGGAAGCGAACAAAAATTTCTTCCATCCCCCAGTGTTTAAGCCGGAAACCTATGTCGTAGTCTTCTGTTAAAGACTGCACGTCAAAAGGTAAACCATCCCCTTCTTGTGATAATTTGATAATAGCGCGACGACTAAAACAGGTTCCTACTCCAGCGCTTGGTACCTGCCCAACCATAGACTCGCGTACGACAACATCTTTGCCATGGCTTTCAGAGAACTCGTCCAGATAATGGCCAGAGGTAAAAGCAAAAGGACCTTTAGCAAAAGGGTATACCGGCAGTTGGATTAAATCCTTTTTCGGCAACAGATAATTAAACAGCCGCAATTCCATAGCCGACACCACATCTTCAGCATCATGTAAGACAAAACCTGCGAATTTCACTTGGGTGCGGCGCTCAAAATCCAGAATAGAGGTAATAATATTGTTCAGACAATCCGCTTTGCTGGTGGGACCTGGTCGTGCACATACCACCTTGTGTACATGAGGAAAACGGGCGCATGCCGCGTCAACATCAGCCTGAGTGGCGGGGTCATTCGGATAGGTACCGACAAAAATCTGGTAATTTTCGTAGTCCAGCTCAGCAGCTGCAAATTCAGCCATCTTGCCAACCACCCCAACCTCTTGCCAGGCCGGCACCATAATAGCTATGGGATGCTCTTTTAGATGAAACAGTTCCTGCTCGTCAAACTTCTTGGTTTTTCGATAAAAACGAAAATAACGCCCCCAATGCCGCGCCCAGTAATACAGGTCAATAAAGACATCATCCAGCGCAAACACCAGAAGCAATATCATCAGCACAACCACTATATAACGCAGCAGATAAAGATAATTCGCGAGCAGATCGACCAGCAGCATTTCCACACCATGACAAGCTATTTCTAGCGAGCTAAAAACCAGATATGGAATAGATCTTACCGGCAAGTTTCATATTTATCAATTTAAATATTAAAGTGATACATTATCGCCTGCATGTATCACTTTAATGTGACATAAGTGAAAAATATGAATCTACATGTGTTTTTCTAAATGATCCCTCGTTTTTGGCTGAAAAAAACCGTCCGTCATAACTTTTGTTAATACTGATAAGACAGCTGCAACGATAAAGCGTGCTGATCCTCGCTTAAATCACCTGCCAATTGATACTGCCATTCAAGGTTCATCTCCAGTTTATGCCGGTAAGCGTCATAATGCGTTTCACCCAAACCAAAACGTGTTTGTACACCCAGCCCTGCGGTTTTGTAGCTATAACCATCCTCCATCTGGCCAGTAAATAGCATCGACAAACAACTTACGCTCACCGCCAGTGATCCTGATCTGGTTGCTAAAACAGTCAGGCAGCCAGTGTTTATAGGCACTGCCTCATCATGCTATAGTGCAGCTTTCCGGCTTTTTGAGATAAAACTGTGATCTTTACCCCTGTTCATACCCACGAATTTGCCGATCTGGCCAAACAAAAAATTGCTGAATTTAATGCGCTGCACTGGGACGCTTCAAAGAGACAGCAACTGGGATTAAAACTGGAAAATGAAAAGGGTGAACTTGTCGCCGCTTTAGCTGGCCGTACTTTTGGCAATTGGTTTTATCTGGAATCTTTGTGGTTGGATGAAACAGTTCGGGGAAAAGGCGTAGGGTCAAGCCTATTGGCTGAAGCTGAAAATATAGCAAGGGCACGTGGTTGCAGCTTTGTAATCCTCGATACGCTGGATTTTCAGGCCCAGCCTTTTTATCAGCGACATGGCTACAAGGTCGAGTGGACTCAGCCCAACTACCCTTTTACCGGCTGCAAGCATTTTATGACCAAACAACTTTAGTCTGCTGACAACACCTTCCTATACTCAGCCTTTAACACTGTCTCTGACCAGTGCGGATCACCATCATTTGCAGCAGGTTGAATAGCTAAAATACGACACATCAGGTTATAGAGTTCAATATTGGCAAAAGTCGGAATTTGACGTCCTGCGCTAAAAGCAGGACCGTGACCAATAAAAATAGCCTGCATAGCCGGACTATTATTATCATAACCGTGGCTGCCGGTGACCACACTGCGGCCTGGTGTTTCCAGCCATGCTTGCTGCTTATGTTTTTGCATTAAGCGCCAACCTGGTTCAGGAACAACCAGCAAAGGCGCAATACGTTTGCTGTTTTGATAGTGCCAGCGCTTTGGTAACTCCGACTTCTTATACACAGTGGCTTGGGGTGGCAACGAGGTTTTGAGCTGCCGATAAATTGGCTCCAGTTCACCTGCTTTAGGAAAAATCGATACTATTTCAGGTGTCCACAGCACCAAAGCAGCCTTCTTTTCATCAAACAGCTGATCCAATTCAATCACCTGATGCTCCGGCACTTTGGCCATACCATGGTCTGAGACCAGCATCAGATTAGTGGAATGCATTAAGCCTCTTTGTTCAAGTCCGGCAACTAACACCCCAAGCGCCTGATCAACATCAGCAATAGCAGCTGCGACATGCTCCGATTCAGGTCCATAAGCATGACCCGCATCATCAACAGAACTGAAGTACAAGGTCAAAAATCGGGGGCGTTTTTCCACTGGCAAATCCAACCAGGCCAATACCGACTTGACTCTGTCGATATTACTGACAGAACCGTCATAAGCCTGCCACAGGCCAGGCCGTACCCCTTTAATCGCAGCTTCTGATCCGGGGAAAAAATAGGTGCCGGTTTTTACGCCCTGCTTCTCCGCGGTGACCCAAACAGGCTCACCCAACCACCAGCGGCCATTCCTCACTTCTTCGTGTTTGTTCAGCCGAAACACGGCATCAAAATCGGCATCGTAAATATTGTTTTCAACTATGCCATGATGAGCCGGATACAAACCTGTGGCTATGCTGTAGTGATTCGGGAAAGTTTTGGTAGGAAATGCCGGCTGCATGCTGACTGCTGTCACACCACCTTGTGCCAACCGCTGTAATACAGGGGCTTTGTAGCGCTGCAGATAATGCTGCGCAAAACCATCAACAGAGATCAGTATCAAACTGTCGGCTTGTGATTTCGGCTTTAAATCAGCGCTGTAAACACTCAGACTGACAGCTAAACCACACAAAACCAGAAAAAAACTACGCACCGGAGCATCCTGTCTACACCCAAAAAATAGCAGTGTACCCAGACGGCCTTTCTGACAAATGACAAAACCGACCAGAGGTAAAAAAAATGCTATCAGCCGCAGTAAAAACCGGTTTTTGTTGGTAATAAAATGTGTCTTAGGCCACAACCTGCCAGCGCCCGCCTTTGGCAGGACCAGTACGCACCAGCTTGCCTTCGGCTTTTAACTTTGCAAGTTGTTTTTCTATGGCTCTGGAGCTCAACCCCAATTCATCGGCAATAGTTTTGGCACTTAATCTGTTGTCTTTTTTCAGTTTTTTCAAAATCTGATCTTCGGTTTTATACCAGGGTCCAGGCGTTTTACTTTTCACTTTTTGCGCTTTTAACTGCACAAACTGTGATAAATTCACTAGCGGTTGATCCGGCAGAACTACGTTCTGAGTGGCGCTGCTTTGACCTAATTGCTGCAATTCAGCCACCAAAGATTCTTGTATACTGCGCAGCATAAACAGAATAAAACTGGTTGCATCATATTTAGGTGCAGCTTGTCGTAAGGTTTTCTGATAGTCACGCGCTTTTTCTTTCAGTACTGCAGTAAAAGGCAGATAAGCCATAGATGGCTGCCACTGAATTAAAATCAACTGCTGCCATAAACGACACAAACGACCATTGCCATCAGAAAATGGATGAATATAAGCCAGCTGATAATGCATCAGGCAAGAAGAGATCAACGGATGGAGCTGTTCATGCTGCTGTCCGGCAAAAAGCTCATCCACCAAAGCCTCAACTTTAGAAGGTGCAGGTGGCATATGCACCAGCTTATGATCTTCATATACTCCGGCGCCCTGCTGCCGATACTGCCCTGCATCAGAAACAACAGTTGCCATAAAGGTAGCATGAGCCCGACGTAAGTCGGTGCTTTGATAAGGCTTAAGACTATCCAGTTGCTGGAGCAAGGCCAGTGCGTTTTTGGCCTGTCGTATGTCCTGCACCAAGGCGACCACTCGTTTACCAGCGGCAAGCTCCTGTAACTGCACCACAGACAAAGAATTGTGATCCAGCGCCAGGCTGGCCTGCAAGGCGCGATGCTGGAGCACCAAGCCTTGTTGCGATGAAATCAAAGCAATACGCTCAGTCCATTCAGTCAGTAATACTTCTATATGCTGCATTAACTCAGACATGTCTGAGTCTGGCTGATAAAAGCTCCGATATATGTCCATGGCGCAACCACCTGTTTTATTCAGTGTATCTGTTTTATTGACCCAGTAAGACTAATAGAGGTTCACTGAAAAAACAAAGTGTTAGCTATTTTTGAGCAGTTTTTCTAAATTTTTATAAATAAAACTGCAAAAACAGAACATTACAGCTTGCTTTCGCTATTCGGCTCAATAACTATTGAGGCAGAACACACAGGCAACTTACAGCTTGCATTTGAACAGCTGAACAGAGTGAAAGCAGGAGTTTTTGTGCAGGTAAGGCGTTATACCACTTCTGAATTGACGCTGCGATTTTGGGCAGCATTTGCATTGCTATTAACTTTTAGTGCAATTTTTGTTGCCTATGTCTATGCAGAAAAACGTATTGATCAAGCCAATGATCAGAGAGTGTATTCATTAAAAATAATTGGTGAGCTACGGCAATCCTCTGATGATTTAACCCGTATGGTACGAAGTTACATAGCCACAGGCGAACATCGTTACAAAAACTACTTTAATGAAATTATCGCTATTCGTAATGGTCAATCAGCACGGCCTGTAAATTACCACCAAGTGTACTGGGATTTAGTCAGTGATGAAAATCCAAGACCCCGACCTGCTGGCTCTCGTGTCGCTTTATTGGACTTGATGAGAGCCTCAGGTTTTACTGCCACAGAACTGGCGGCATTACAGGAAGCCAAAATTCAATCTGATGCGTTGGCGCTGACCGAGCTCAAAGCCATGCAATTATTGGAACGGCCTGAAACCGATCTGGCGCAAAAAGACAAAAATAAACAACAGGCTCTGCTTGCCGTTTTTGACAACAATTATCATCACGCCAAAATTTCCATTATGCAGCCTATCGCCACTGTATACAGTCTGGTGGATGCACGCACTGCAGACGAAGTGGAAGACGCAATGTTTTATGCATTGGTGATGCGTATTCTATTTATTTTATCTGGCTTGCTGCTGTTTTATTCACTCTGGGATATCAAACGCGTACATAACAGTATTCTGGGTGCCTCCGTCAGTCATTTGTACGAACAAATCAAAGCTATGGGCCGTGGGGAAGTGCTGCAAAGTTCTGAGCTACGAAAAGCTAAACCTGGCAGTATTATGAGCTGGCTGGGTGCAACGCAACTTCGTCTGAACAGCTCCATTCAGGAACGCCAAACCCTGATCCATACCCTGCAGCAAAAGGAGCAGTACCAGCGAACTCTAATCGACAGCATCCCTTTTGTTGTCTGGTTAAAAGATATTCATGGGCGTTATCTGGAAGTAAACCAAAAGTTTGCGGAGCAATTTCAGGACAAAGAGATCGGCGAGCTGGTGGGAAAAACAGATGCACAGCTGTTTGATGCGCAGCGCGCTTTAAGCCACGTGGTACACGATAAACAAGTGCTGGCATCCGGGCAGCCTCAGGTGATCCAGTCTCAGCATAAAATTGAGGCTGAACAACACTGGTTCGAAACCTATAAAGCACCCGTTTTGGTTGATGGTGACTATGTAGGGACTGTGGGTTTATCTCGTGATATTACGCTGGAACATACTGCAGATAATAAGCTTCGCTTGTCCGCCAGCGTGTTCACCCATGCCCGTGAAGGCATTATGATCACTGACCCCTTGGGCGTCATCATTGACGTCAATCAGGCTTTTACCGAGATCACAGGGTACAGCGCTAAACAGGCCATAGGTTGCACACCCCGTTTGCTCCAGTCTGAGCATCAGGATGAACTCACCTTCAGTACTATGTGGCAAAACTTACAGCAGCAAGGGTTCTGGTCAGGCGAACTCTGGAGTCGCAAAGCTTCAGGCGAAGATTATTTCCAAAGTTTAACTTTAAGTGCGGTGCTGGATGATAAAGGTCAATTGCAACATCATGTTGGACTGTTTTCGGATATCACCAATCAGTATCAGCAACAGCAATATCTGGAGAAAATAGCACTTTACGATGGCATGACAGGCTTACCCAACCGTAGCGCTTTAACCCAACAATTGCAGCTGCTACTAAAAAAATCCAGCAAAGAGAATATGTTAGCCGTTGCCTATCTGGACTTGGATGGTTTTAAAGAAATTAATGACCGCCACGGTCATGAAACAGGCGACCAGTTTTTAGTTGCCTTGTCCGAGCGTTTACAAGCGCAATTGGGAGAAGAAGAGCTGCTCGCCCGTATTGGTGGCGATGAATTTGTCGTGCTGCTGCCGCAGCTTTGCGATAAAAAGGCAGGCCTTGCCAAAATACAACAACTGCTGGACGTGGTGGCAAAGCCACTGAAAATAGATGAATGGATGCTGTCGGTGTCGGCCAGTATAGGCCTGACCTTTTATCCTCAAGCTGATACTACAGAAGCGGAACAGCTGATACGCCAGGCCGATCATGCCATGTATCAGGCTAAACAGGACGGTAAAAACCGCTGTCATTTATTTGATACCGACTACGCCCGCAGTTTGCGTGGGCATCAGGAAACCATACTGGAAATTCGTCAGGGTCTGGCGCAAAAGCAGTTCAGGTTGTTTTATCAGCCCAAAGTGAATATGCACACAGGTGAAGTGATAGGAGCTGAGGCCCTGATCCGCTGGCTACATCCACAAAAAGGTATGGTGGCTCCGGCTTTGTTTCTGCCCGCAATAGAGCAGCATAGTCTGGGTGTAGAGTTAGGCTATTGGGTCATCGAAGAGGCATTACGACAACTGGCTGAATGGCAACGTCAGGGTATGACTATACCTGTCAGTGTCAATATCTCTGCTTATCACTTGCAGCAGCTGGATTTCGTTAATCGCCTGCAGCTGTTACTGCATTTTTATTCTGATGTCCCTGCTTCGTTATTGCAGCTGGAAATTTTAGAAACCAGCGCGCTGAATGATTTAACTCATGTGCAAGCTGTGATGCAGGCCTGTATCCGCAGTGGTGTCAGTTTTGCGCTGGACGATTTTGGTACAGGCTATTCGTCTTTGACCTACTTAAAACGACTACCTGCAACAGTATTAAAAATCGACCAGAGTTTTGTCCGCGATATGTTAGTCGACCCGGATGATTTAGCCATCCTTAAAGGTATTATTGTGCTGGCCAATGAGTTTAAACGCGAAATTGTGGCCGAAGGTGTTGAAACCACAGAACATGGCGAGTTATTACTACAATTAGGTTGTACTCATGCGCAGGGCTATGGCATAGCCCGCCCTATGCCTGCAGAGCAGTTTATGCCATGGAAAAAAGCCTGGATGCCGCCTGACGTATGGGCAGCTGCTTGTGTCGGTTCTGCTGCGAATGGCCCTGGTACTAATGGATCAAGCACCAATAAAACACTGACCACAGACTCTAAGCACAGAGCCGTTTAAACCCGCAGCATCTGGCCGCGCAAAAAAAGCCACGGCCAAAGCCACATCTTCAGGCACTCCAGCCTGATTCAGGGAATTAAGTCTGCGCCCTACTTCGCGGGGAATAGCTGGCATAGCCGCTGTCATTTGAGTTTCAATAAAACCAGGGGCTATGGCGTTAAAAGTAATGCCCCACTGATTTTGTGTCGCCATAAACTGGCAATATCCCACCAAAGCGGCTTTTGAACTGGCATAGTTGGTCTGACCTTTTTGTCCGGCTAAACCATTCATTGATGAGAGCAGCACTACCCTGCCTTCGGTTTGGATCTGTTGCCTTTCCAGCAGCATTGTATTGATACGCTGCACAGCACGCAGATTGATATCAAGAGTTTGAGTCCACTGTGTTTCCGTCATGCGATGGAATAATTTATCGCGGGTAATACCGGCATTGTGGACCAGAATATCCAACTTTATTCCTTCTTGTGTCAGCCAATCACTGACTAGTTCAGCACTAGTGGCCTGACTGATATCCAGTAACAGAGGTTTGCCCTCTAACTGCTGCATCAAGGCAACCAGCGCCTGTTCTGCTTGCGGAATATCCAGCCCTATCACTTTAGCGCCCTGCTCTGTCAGCGTTTTCGCTATAGCAGCACCTATGCCACGGGCCGCACCTGTCACCAAGGCGGTTTTACCTTGTAGTGGTTTTTGCCAAGA
Source organism: Rheinheimera sp. MM224 (assembly GCF_947090785.1). NCBI lineage: Bacteria > Pseudomonadati > Pseudomonadota > Gammaproteobacteria > Chromatiales > Chromatiaceae > Rheinheimera > Rheinheimera sp. MM224. The sequence continues at coordinate 2,059,835 of NZ_OX352320.1, read as the reverse complement.
GTTCACTTGCGTGATTTTTGCCGCACGCACAGATACTACTTGCCCAGTCACATAAGCCGAAGCTTTAGACAGAAAAAATTCAGCCACAGGCAACAGGCTCTGCTGCACGCCCTGATCTAATGATAATAAGTTTGCTGTACTGCCAAAACGTCCAAGTTCTTTTGCAATGGAGCGGGTAAAGCCTGATAAAGCCCCAGCAGCTGCGGCTGCATCGGCATCTGCTGCATGCAACACTGACCGCGCAAGCACAATAAAACGACCATTCTTCGCTAAACGGGGCAACACAGAGTGTAATTGCTGCCAGAGTAAATCAAGTTGTGCAGTACTTTGCAGTGCTGTGCCATCAAAAATAATGACCTGTAGTGGCTGCTCTGAACTCTCATCAAAACGAATATCCGGCAAAGCGCTCAGATGCTGGCGTAACAGCACACTGTGTTCTGATGTTTTGCCACACAGCAGCACAGTGCCGCTAAAACACTGCTCTTCGCCTGAAGCACGTTGCAAAGCAGTGGCCTGCGGCACACCACACCAGCGGCCCACTGCAGAATCTAATAAAGCTGTTACCCAGGATGACATACCAGCGCCTTGTTATTTCGGTTGGCGGCTATCTTAGCGGCAACAAAAAAGTTTCACCAGAGTGCATCCAAAGCGCTGTGCCGGTCGTAGCTGATATAGATGTCAAAGTAACGGAGTGGAAAAATAACAAATGGGACCACAGGAACAGTTGATCCAATGGCTTCAAGCCACTGCACAGGGCGATAAAAGCGCCTTTGCACAACTTTATAAAGCAACATCAGGAAAACTTTTTGCCGTAAGCCTGCAATTGCTCAGACGTCGGGACTGGGCGGAAGATGTATTGCAGGATGCCTTTGTCCGCATCTGGCACAATGCGTCAGATTATCATACCGACAAAGGCACAGTGATGACCTGGATGATCAGTATCACACGTTACCGGGCCTTGGATCTGATCAAAACCCGACAATTTAAAGCCGAACATATAGAGCTGGATCCGGACTGGAGCCCGGACGATAACGAGGGGGAGTCTGTCAGCCTGGTCAGGGAAAAGGTCAAGCTGGATGACTGTATGTCTGCATTGGAGGCTGAGCATCGTCAGTCTATTTATTTGGCTTTTGTAAACGGCCTTACACATCACGAAATCACAAGCCATACCGGCGCGCCTTTAGGTTCAGTCAAAAGTTGGATCCGCCGGGGATTAGCCCGCTTAAAGAGGTGTCTTGAAGCATGAATTATTTACAACAAGAACGGCTGGACGCCTTAAGTGTGAACTATGTACTCGGGGGCATGAGGGGCAAAGCCAGGCAAAGGTTTCAGCGGCTATTGATGCAACAGCAACAAGCTCGTGAGTCGGTATGGCGCTGGGAACAACATTTAAATCCACTGGCAGAGTCTTTGCCGGCGGTAGAGCCTGATGAGAGTCTGTGGCAAAAGCTGCAACAACGCCTAGGCTGGCAAACCGCAGAGGTGGTGCAACTAAAACCCAGCAGTAACTGGCTTCATCCGGCAAACTGGGTTGCAGTGGCTGCTGCCGCTTGTCTGGCTCTGGTGTTACTACTGCCTCCTCCGGCTACAGCACCAGTGGAGCTGGCCGTGATCCAAACCAAAGAGGCGAAAGCCTTGTGGTTAGTTTCAAAACAAGGGGACACAGTGGTACTGCAAGCCACTGCTGCTGTGCCTGCCGATCCGGCGCATGATTATGAACTCTGGATGCTACCGACCTCAGGCCAACCCCCTATTTCACTGGGGTTATTACCACAAAGTGGCAAAGCCAGTTATCCATGGCCAAAAGCTGCGGCAGGTTTAATGGTGGCGGTCCTTGCGGTCAGTTTAGAACCTAAAGGAGGCTCACCTACAGGGCAGCCGACCGGAGTTGTGCTGCACACCAGCGAATTAATGACACTCTGACTTGAGTGATGAATTTTGTTATTGAATAAGAACGGAGCCATCAGGTTCCGTTTTTTTATGCCTGTTTGTCCTGTTTTTCTCAGCCGCTAAAACGGCCTGAAAAAAATAATTTATTTATTTTCTTTTTGCTGCATCCAAAAAAAACACTTTGTCGTTACTCCCTCTGCAACATCAACAGAGGAATACAATGATGAAACTACAAAAGACCATAAGCACCATCAGTCTCGCCGTCGCGATTGCCTTATCAGGTATGGCTCAGGCATCCAGTCACAGGGAGGCTCCAAATATTACCCGCCTGCCAACACTCGATTCGACCGACTTTTACGTATTTAACAGTTACGAAGCTGGGCGAGCTGGTTATGTCACTGTGCTTGCAAACTATATCCCGCTGCAGGACCCACAAGGCGGACCTAACTACTTTGCGCTCGACCCTGCGGCTGTGTATAGCATCCACATCGATAACACCGGGGATGCGTTAGAAGATCTGACCTTCCAGTTCCGCTTTAGCCAGCAACTGGCCAATGACAACATGGGAGTAAAACTTCCTATAGGTCCGGCCGACAACCAAAAAATGGTTGCTGTACCACTGAAAAACGTCGGTGCTATCAGTGCAGGTAACTCTGCGGCATTAAACTTTATCGAAACCTATCAATTAAGTCTGGTGACAGGTCCGCAGCAAAGCGGCACTAAAACCGCCTTAAGTTCAGGCTCTGCTGACGGTAGTTTTACCAAACCTTACGATTATATTGGCGAAAAAACCTTCGGTAACAGCGCAGCGTACCAAAGTTATGCCAATCAATACATGTACGAAGCCAGCTTGCCAGGCTGTGAAGCTAAAGCCCGTGTTTTTGTCGGACAGCGTAAAGATCCTTTTGTTGTAAACCTGGGTGAAACTTTCGATTTAGTGAATTATGTTCCGGTTGAAGGCGACAGTGCTCCTGGTGCAGCTGATGATGCTGGCTTCCCAGGTGGTATTACACAAAACTCAGCCAATGATGATTTACGCGGTAAAAATGTCACCACACTGGCATTGGAACTGCCAACCTCTTGTATCACAGGAACCGGTAACGGTGTGATTGGAGCCTGGACCACAGCCAGTCTGCCACAAGCGAGGATCTTAAACCCCAATCCGGCTTTTGATAACACAGAAGTCAATGGCGGCGCTTTAGTGCAGGTTTCGCGTTTAAGTAACCCGCTGGTGAATGAGCTGGTCATAGGTGTGGCGGATAAAGATAAATTCTCAGCCAGTCACCCGAAAGACGATGGTCAGTTTGCCGACTATGTGACCCATCCTAGCTTACCCGCTCTGCTGAACGTGCTGTTTAAAGACGCTGTCAATGCAACGCTGGGCACCAGCATCGAGGATTTAGCACCCACCAATTTTCCACGCAACGACTTAGTGACGGCATTTTTAACAGGTGTGCCTGGTGTGAATCAGTTAAGTACAGTCACGCCGTCTGAAATGCTGCGGTTAAATACGGCCATAGCGGCTACGCCAGCAGCCAGTCAATCTGCTTTTGGTGTTGCAGGCAACGATTTAGCTGGTTTCCCTAATGGTCGTCGCCCTGGTGATGATGTAGTTGATATTGCGCTGCGGGTCATGATGGGCGCTTTGTGTCATGACATTCCGGTCAATGGCACACCGACTAATCTGGGACTCTGTGAACCTGCAGATGCGGCCGTAGGTAATGTGCCTTTTACAGATGGTGCTCCGCTGGATGCCAGCATGATAGACAGCAGTTTCCCCTATTTACGTGCACCACTGGCTGGTTCACCTAACTAAGAAGGAGCTGGATAATGCGTAAATTAATATGGCTTTTCCCTTTAGTGTTTTTATCCGCTTGTGGTTCTGACGACAAAAAAATTCGGCACCTGTATTTGCTGAAGCCAGTTTTGTGACAGAAACAGAGACACAAGTGATGGATAAACTGATGGCCACAGATCCAGACGGAGATATGCTGAGCTATAGCATCGACTCTCAGCCAGCCAATGGCAGTCTGACACTGAACAGCAATGGTGATTTTGTTTACCAACCCAAAGCTGAATATACAGGCAGCGACAGTTTTGTCGCCCGGGTCACAGATGGAGAGTTCACCGCAAGCGCGACAATCCGCGTAGAAGTCGACAGAGCTATTGTCTCTTTCCTGCAATACAGCAAAGCAGCTTTTGCTCAACAGGAAACTGACATGGCCTTATCGACCAATGGGCGGGATTTTACTCAGGACACTGAAGATACAGCGGATTACGCTGAAGTGTTTCAGTAACAATGGACTGAAGTAAGCAAGCCCCGGTCTGACCGGGGCTTTTATGGAGCAGATGATGTTACAAAAAACAGCATGCATTACCGTGGTTTCTCTTTTAATGGCAGGTACAGCAGCCTTGCCTGCTATAACTTTTGCGGCATCTCCTGAAGATGGATTGGTGTTGCAAAGCAAAAATCGAGTTGTGTTGCCCTCTTGGGTGAAGCAGCTGGAACAGCAGACCTCACAAGCTCAGTCAACTGCGGATCAGGTGACACTGGCACAGGCCTACCTGCAACTGGCTCGTCAGCCGGGCTGGAGCCGCTATTTTGATAAAGCGCAGCAACTATTAAAAAATGCGCACAGTCCCTCCTCTGCCGCCTATTGGCTGGCTTTAGCCGATACTGCGCAGCAGCAACATCAGTTTGAGGATGCGCTGAATTATCTGGCAAAAGCCCAGCAACTGCAGCCTGACGATATCAATGCTTTGTTAATGAAAAACCGGATTTATCTGGTACAAAATAATACTGCCGCAGCGCTGGCTGAATGCAAAAAATTGCTGGGACAACAAGAGCTGTTTTTATTGTCCTTGTGCAGTCTGGAAGTTGCAGGACGTCAAGGCAAAACTCAGGACAGTTATAAGGCTTTACAATTGCTGGCGAGACAACAGCAAAGTATCCCACTGGCGCAACAACAGTGGCTGATTGCCGTGCTGGCTGAGCAAGCGGAAGCCTTACACCAACCCAAACAAGCCAGAGCCTGGTTAGAGCAGCTGCTATTCGCAGCACAATCTGAGTTCGTACCTTTGCCACTCTGGGTGAAATGGGCCGATTTGACGCTGAAGCAGGATGCCGCTTTGGTGTATCAGAAATTACAATATCTGCACCAACACCAACAGCTCGAAGACGCACTTCTGCTGCGTCTGGCTTTAGCGGAACAACAACTGGCCGAAGGGCAAGAGTATCAAGTCCTGATGCAACAAAGGGTTTCACTGCGAGAACAGCGTCAGGACACACTGCACAGCGCTGACTTGGCTCATTATTACCTGCGACTCGCCCCTGATCCAAAGAAAGCCTTGTACTACGCAAGACTAAATGTGCAGCAAGCACAAGAGCCGGATGATCAGCTGTTATTCACTCTGGCACTTGCGCAGTCGCAGCAAGACAACGCCCGCTCAGTCCAAACAGGAGAACAACCATGAAATGGTTTGCAGTCATAAGCTTATGTTTAAGTTGCTCTGTCTCAGCACACAGTTTAAGCACCGCCTTTATGCAACTACAAAATACAGAGGCAGGGTTATCCGCCACACTGGAACTGAGTATTGTCGACTTACAGCAGGCATTGAACTGGCCTGCGGATCAGGATGTTCGCTGGAGTGATATCCAAAAAAACAAGACACAGATCATCAACTATTTGCAGCAACACCTGCATGTAAAGAGCAAGCAGAATAACAGCTGTGTGTTGGAAACAGAGGCCAATGCATGGATAGCTGTTGAGAAAAATCAAACCTATTATTTAAGTTTGCCCTTATTCAGCACCTGTGATGCGCAACAAAGTTCATTACATTATCAGCTGTTTAGCGAGCTGCACGATCATAAACTGCTGGTGAGCTGGCAAGACAAACAATGGGTTGTCTCGCAACAAAGCCCTGCCCTGAATCTGACCCAAATGGCTCCCTGATGAACAGATCTGAACAGATGTTAATCTCCGTCTTAGTGCTTTGTTCAGCTCTGGTCACAGCGCAAGAGCAGGATCAAGAACAGACCAGTGCAACGGAACCTGAACTGATTTTAGTACGGGGTAATCAACATCAACATGGATCCACTATCAATGCCTCAGAAGGCCATGTGCATGGCGTAGATATTGAACAACGGGCACTGCTAAGACCAGGCGATATGCTGGAGTTTGTACCAGGCATGGTCGTAACTCAGCACAGCGGCAGTGGCAAAGCCAATCAGTATTTTTTACGGGGTTTTAATCTGGATCACGGCACTGACTTTGCCACTTCAGTCGATGGTATGCCTGTGAATATGCGAAGCCATGGCCATGGTCAGGGCTATTCAGATCTGAATTTTCTGATCCCCGAACTGGTGGAGCATATCCGCTATCGTAAAGGGAACTATCAGGCGAAGGATGGTGATTTTGCCAATGCAGGAGCGGCTGATTTTGAATTAAAAAATCAAAGCCCAGAACTGCTTCAACTGAGCCTGGGTCAACATCAATACCAGAGACTTTTAGTCAGTGGCAGCAGTAGTTACGACTCTGCAGACTGGCTGAATGCGGTCGAGCTGCAAGGTTATGCAGGCCCATGGCAAGGTGTCGATGAACAGGTAAAAAAAGTGAATCTGGTCAGCCGTTACAGCACACAACAGCTCGACTCAGCACAACAACTAACCTTTATGCTGTATGACAATAGCTGGAATGCAGCGGATCAAATCCCGCAGCGGGCCATCGATCAGGGACTGATCGACAGGCTAGGCGTCATCGATCCAAGCTCAGGAGGCAATAGCAACAGGCAGAGCATCTCCGGGCACTGGCAACAGCAGAACTTCAAAGCCAGTGGCTATTGGATCCAGAGTGAATTGCAGCTCTGGTCGAATTTCAGTTACTTTCTCAATGATCCACTCAAAGGCGACCAGTTTGAACAAAGCGACAAAAGGCAGCTGTTTGGTGGTGAGCTTAGCCAAGAGCTGCAACTTAAACTGGGTTCTTTAGACTGGAGCCATCAATTTGGTCTGCAAAGCCGTTATGACGATATTGATCAACTTGGCTTGTCACTCACTGAAAACCGGATACAACATCAGGCGGTGCGAATGGATCAGGTACAACAGCAGTCCTGGTCTGTATTTCATCAGCAGCAACTGCAGTTAAACCCTGACTGGCAAGCTCAGCTTGGACTACGTTATGACTGGATGTCCGCCAAAGTAGAAAGCCTTCTTCGCCAGGAAAATAGTGGACGGGCCTCACAAGGCATCAGCTCTGTGAAACTTGGACTACGCTACCAAAGCGATGAAGCTCAGCAATGGGATTTTTCAGTCGGACAAGGCATGCATTCTAATGATGCCAGAGGCGCGACCATTAACACAGATCCTGTTACCGGAGAACCAGCTAATGCAGTTCCACTTTGGGTTCGCTCTGAAGGTGCAGAACTCGGCTGGCGTTATCTCCAATCGAAGCAATGGCAAATTTCGGTCGCGGTTTGGGCCTTGCAGCTTGATTCCGAGCTGGTCTATATAGGTGATGCCGGAGGCACAGAACCGAACAGAGCATCTCGCAGAACCGGCGCAGAGCTAGCCTGGTACTACTGGATAAGCCCTGCATGGACTTTGGATCTGGAACTTGCCACCAGTCGCAGCAGGTATAAAAGTAACAGTGCAGATGAAGGCCGGTTTATTGAAGGTGCCTTACCCAGCGTCGCCAGTATCGCTATCAACTACCATGACGATACAGGACTGCATGCCAATCTACGTTTACGCCATTTTGGCAACAGAACCCTCGACAGCTACAACAAACAGCAAGCGCCAAGTAGTACAGTCCTCAATGCGGACTTATCCTACCAATGGCAAGAATGGGAATTTGGTGCTGAACTCTTGAATCTCACCAACAGGAAAGTGGCGGATATGGTGTATTTTTATCCATCCCGTTTGCAAAACGAAGCCACAGCTGTGGAAGACAGGCACTTTCATCCGCTGGAACCCCGTATGCTGCGATTATCCGTTGGATATCGTTTTTAGTCTGAGCTGAAGCTGACACATACGATGCTTATTGATATCTACTCATCTATGGTTACTCGCGGACACAGAGCCAACTGATGGTCATTAAAGAGGAAGCAGGTTTAGCGGGGATCCGACGTCTGTTCCCTGCTCTTTCCTCTGCATTTAATGGTTCAATCCATCGCAATTCTCCGGCCACTCAAGCAATCCACCCCTAAAGCAGCGGGCAGGCTTCCCAACTGTATCTGACCTCTGACTTCAACAAAAGACGACCAAGAACCTTCTCAGGCAAACCTATGAAGATTGCCAAGCCCCAGGTCAAAAAAACAACGATAGCATTGGCTTCAGGTACTTTGTTATCACAGAGTGATGCACCAATTTGAATGAAAACGCACAACATCTGTGCAAATCTTCGATTTATATGTTGAAAAAACGTTCATCCTGCATTATAAACAAAAAGACAACGTTGTTTATTGTCGATAAAAATAACATTCACATCAACAGGACAAGACATGAAAACATTCTCCATGCATCCGTTGGCGAGAGGCATTCATATGCTTCTGACAAGTAGCACTTTGTTACTCCCCACTTTCGTTTGGGCAGAGCAACAAACAGAGCCGCCTATACAGGAAGAGCAGAAAACCAATAAGGAAAAAGAGCAGCAGGATATCGAAATAATTCAGGTTTCTTATGGCTATGCCTCAGTTGAGAAAAAAGACCTGACGGGTGCTATAGCCACAGTAAAGCTTGAAGATATTGCCGACATGCCGGCCGGGAATATCATGCAAAATTTGCAAGGTCGGGTACCAGGCCTGCAAATAACCACCAGCGGTAACCCAAGCTCAGCAGCCACAGTGCGTATTCGTGGCCAGGGTCTGGGCCCGTTGGGAAACAATGACCCTCTGTATGTGATTGACGGTATTCCCACTAAATCGGGTTTGCACGAGATCAACAGCAATGATATAGCGGACGTGCAGGTACTGCGTGACGCTGCCTCCTCCAGCATTTATGGTTCACGTGCGGGCAATGGCGTCATTGTGGTCACGACAAAAAAGGGCCAGGAAGGACTAGATTTTAACTTTCGTTTTAATCAGACCCGTGAAAGTTATAATTATGATCTACAACCCCTGAATACTGAACAAAGAGGCGTAGCCGTATGGCGCGCGGCAGTCAATGACAAAACCAATCCAAATACAGCAAGCCCTTTGTATAACTTTGATTGGAATGGCGATTACGACAATCCACAACTCAACAGCGTAAACCTTCCAGCTTTTACAGATCCCGACAATCTGCAACGCCCTGCCGACACCCGCTGGTTTGATTTAGTCACCCGTGAAGCTGATGTACGGGACTTTAATGCATCTTTATCTGGCGGAGATGACAATAGCCGGTATTACAGTTCATTCGGTTATTACGACTCAGACGGCATAGTGGATGGTTCTAGCTTTGAGCGTATGGCCTTTCGGCTTAATTCTGAACATGAATTGATTAAAGACCGCTTAAAGCTAGGTCAAACTTTTCTGCTGACTAATCAGGTTGGCAACCTGATTAATGACTTAGCAGGGCAAATTCTTAGTCTGTCCATTGAACAGCAATCCATAGTACCGGTTTTTAACGATGAGGGTGGCTGGGGAGGCCCTGTGCCTGGGATCACTGACAGAGATAACCCGGTCAGGATCATTGAGCAAAACCGTGACAATACCCATAGATTCAATAAAGTGATGCCCGGCTTTTTTGTCGAATACAGTCCTTTAAACGACCTGAAACTCAAAAGCAGTTTAAGTGTTGACTACAGCCAGTTTTACTTCCGTAATTTTACCCGTAGTTTTAAGGCAGGAACTCTGACCTTTGGCGACAGACTAACGGTCGACGATAATTGGAGCCGCAGTATCATTGCCAGTAATACCGCCAGCTACAAAGTGGTATTAAATGATAAACACAACTTCAACCTGCTGGCTGGTATTGAACAAATCAACTTTAAAAGCGAATCCGCCCGCGGCATAGGGTCTGGTTTTGCGTCCAATGATCGTGATTTTGCGTTTTTATCTCAGGCTACCCGGGACGTACGGGTAGAAGGTGATGGCGACAGCTGGGCACTGGACTCTCAGTTTGCCCGTGCCGACTATAACTACGATGATCGTTATCTTGCATCAGCCACAGTGCGACGTGACGGTTCATCCCGTTTTGGCGAAAACAATAAATACGGCACTTTTCCGGCTTTTTCTGCAGGCTGGGTGCTGTCCAACGAAGAGTTTTTTAATCTGGATTCTATATCCAACCTGAAACTACGGCTGAGCTGGGGTGAAACCGGTAATCAGGAAATCCCGGGCAATGCCACTGCAACTACTTACGTCCCCCGTTACGCCACTCAGTCTTTGTTTACCAATCAACAAGACGAAGGCACAGCGTATGACATCACAGGCGCCAATGGCGGTACTTTGCCTTCAGGTTTTGTCCGCGCTCAAACGGGTAACCCTGACCTGAAGTGGGAAACATCCACTCAAAGCAACATAGGCCTGGATATTGACCTGTTTTCCAACACTGTCTATGCAAGCTTCGATTGGTATCAAAAAGAAACAAAGGACATTCTTACACTGACCCGCCCTGTAGCCACTTTAGGCGAAGGAGCACAAAAATGGGTGAACGGCGGCACCATAGAAAATAATGGTTTTGAAATGATCTTAGGTTATCAGGACTGGTTAAGTTTCGATGGCTGGGACGATCTCAAAGTGGACGCATCCTTTAACTTGTCCAAATCCAGAAATAAGGTCACAGCTTTACCGCAAGACGTGATCAACAGTTTTGGTGGCAACGGTCAGGATAAAACCATTCTTGGTCGTTCCATCAACTCTGTGTACGGTTATGTGGCCGAAGGTTTGTTTCAAAACCAAACCGAAGTGGATGAACATGCCACTCAGGCCGGTGCAGCTCCGGGACGGATACGCTGGGCTGACTTGGATGGCAATGGCGTGATCAATGAAAACGATCAGGACTTTTTTGCCACTACAGATCCTGATTTTCTTTATGGCTTTAATCTGACACTGAACTACAACGACTGGGACTTGAATATGTTCTGGCAAGGTGTGAAAGGTGGCCAAATTCGTAACAACTGGCGCCTTTTTACAGATTTCACTTCGCTGAATATTGGCTCTAATTATGGCTCAAGAGTGCTGGATGCCTGGACTGTGCAAAATAGCGATTCCTCTGTCCCTGCTCTGACTCTGGTTGATACCAATGGCGAAGGCCGTCAGTCCAGTTTTTTCTGGGAAGAAGGCAGCTATCTGAAGCTCAGAAATATTTCTGTTGGTTACAGACCTAATCTTGATCTGCTGGATAAGTTTGGCATTCAGGAAGCCCGGATTTATTTACAAGCCGCTAATTTACTCACTCTGACCCCAGATGGAACCTTAAGCGAAGACCCGGAAACACCCAATGAAGTCTTCCCGGTACCACGCCGTATCACTCTTGGCCTTGAAATGACCTTTTAACAGCAATTTCAGCACATCAACGAATGAGAACCAACATGAAACAGCTTACATACACTTTAATCTGTAGCCTGCTCGCACTCCAGCTGGCTGCATGTGGCGGAAGTGACGATCTCGACGTACCACCAAAGGCAGTATTGACACCTGAGCAGATCTCCACGGTAAGTAACATAGATGCACTGGTGATTGCCACTTATAGCTACCTTGGCAACGACCATTACACAGCACCCAACTTTTTATGGCCTACAGGAAATCTTCGTGCAGGAGATGCCCACAAAGGAGGTAACGGCCCTTCCGATATCTTTGCTTATCATGCTCTATCTATGTTTGAACCTATAGTACCGGAAATGGAATCGTTTCCACCCGACCTTATTGATTTAAATGATAAAAAGTGGAGCCGCAATTACACAGGTATTTCAAGGGCTAACGAAGTGCTGCGTGTCATCGCCAGCGCCGACAGTGCGGTGAAAGAAACACTGCAGTCAAAGGCTGCTGAAGCTCGTTTTGTCAGAGCTCTGTTTTACTTTGACCTGAAAATCCACCACAAATGGATCCCCTGGATAGATGAAACTCTGTCGCAGGAGCAAATACTAACCACAGGTAACCGCGATCTGACGGATCAGCAGCTGTGGGACAAAATAGCGGAAGATTTTCGTTTTGCAGTGAACAATTTGCCTGATGTACAAAAAGATGTCGGCAGGGCATCCGCCCTTTCTGCAAAAGCATTACTGGCAAAAACCTTGTTGTATCAGGCTTATGAGCAAGACGAACAACACAATGTGATCGCCATCAATGCAGACAAGCTCAATGAAGTCGTCAGATTGGTGACCGAAGTCGAACAGTCGAATGTCTATAACCTGCATGACGACTATGCGAAAAACTTCCTGGTTGAGTATGAAAATGGCGTGGAATCCGTTTTTGCAATACAGCGTTCATTAAATGATGGATCTCCGGATGGACGCGGCAGCTGGGCCAGCGCATTAAACGCTCCTCAGTCAGGTGGCTTTGGTTGTTGTGGTTTTCATGTGCCGACAGAAAACTTTGTCAATGCCTTTAAAACAGGGGCTGATGGCTTGCCTTTGTTTGAGACAGGTAATAACGCTGTTTATAACAAAGACACTGACGCTGTTGACCCACGGCTGGATCACACTGTCGCGATGGAAGGCAAACCTTTTAAATACGATGCCAATTTAATCCATGGTGGAGATTCCTGGTCCAGAGCACCTGCTATCTATGGCAACTATACCGGGATGAAAGATTTAGAACATCCAGACTGCGATTGTCGTGGTGAAAATGGCCCTTTTCCTATTTTCTCCCTGAACACTGTGCTGGTGCGTTTTTCAGATGTGTTGTTATGGAAAGCTGAAGCCCTGATTGAGCTGGATCGAATGAACGAAGCAGTTCCTATTATTAACAGGTTACGTCAAAGAGCTGCAGCCAGCACAGCTCGTTTAAACAACGCCAGTATCTACAGAATAGGTCAATACAGCGCTTTCAACTCAAAAGACGAAGCCCGACAAGCTCTGCGTTGGGAGCGTCGGCTGGAGTTAGGACTGGAAGGGCATCGCTTTTTTGATCTGGTGCGCTGGGGTATAGCCAAAGAAACGCTGGATCAGTATTTCCTGATCGAAAAAGGCCGAAAACCTTACCTGCAATCGGCTCATTTCACCAAAAACAAACACGAATACCTGCCGATCCCAAATCTGCAGATCAACTTAAGCGGCGGGTTGTACATCCAGAACCCGGGATACTAACCAGCAACAGTCAGAGCTGGCCTGGTGTTAGCTCTGACTGTTGTCACTAAAGAAGAAAGACATGAATAAAATTTTGTATTGGGCGATGACAGTTGCTGTCGCTGGTTTTTTGTTTGGTTTTGATACGGCCGTTATTTCCGGCGCAGATAAACCCACACAAGAGCTTTGGCAAAGCTCCCCTCTGTTTCATGGTTTATTTGTGATGTCCTCAGCATTATGGGGTACAGTTCTGGGAGCCTTGTTCGGCAGTTGGCCTTGTGACCGCTTTGGACGTAAATACACATTGGTGCTGATTGGGGTGCTTTATACAGTATCCGCTATTGGCAGCGCCTTAGCTCCTGATCCCTACAGTTTTGCAGTGCTGCGTTTTATTGGCGGCTTAGGTGTGGGTATGTCCTCTATTGCAGTTCCGGCCTATATCGCAGAAATTGCTCCGGCAGCCTGGCGTGGCAGGCTGGTCGCTTTGTATCAGTTCCAGATTGTATTCGGAATTCTGGTCGCATTCCTGTCGAATTATTTGCTGGCCGGCACTATTGAAGCTGATTGGCGCTTAATGCTGGGCGTAGAAACTATCCCTGCGCTGGCCTATTTACTGATGGTGTTACGTGCTCCTGAAAGTCCCCGCTGGCTATTGCAACAACAAAAGCCTGAACAGGCCAGAGCCGTCTTTAGCCAGCTTGGGCATCAAAATGCTGAGCAAATTATTTCCGATTTCCAGCGTGAGCAGCGGGTTCATGCCAACGAATCCTTGTTGGCCAAACGCTACCGTTTCCCCGTCATGCTGGCATTTCTGATTGCCGTCTTTAATCAGGTGTCCGGTATCAATTTTATAATTTATTACGCTCCCCGTGTTTTTGAATTGGCAGGGCTGGATAGCTCAGCCTCACTGCTGTCCAGTGCTGGTATAGGAGTGATCAACTTAATCTTTACCATGCTGGGGCTCTATCTGATTGATCGTCTGGGTCGAAAAACGCTGATGTATATTGGCTCTGTGGGTTACATCCTGTCACTCGCAACCGTCAGTTGGGCCTTCTCCAGCGGAGTCACAGGTTACTTTGTTGTGGCTGCCATTTTTACCTTTATTGCAGCCCATGCCATAGGTCAGGGCGCTGTGATCTGGGTCTTTATTTCTGAGATATTCCCAAATGCTGTGCGCTCTAAAGGCCAGTCACTGGGTTCAGGTACTCACTGGATCTTTGCTGCTCTGATCACCCTGATGATGCCCTGGGTTCTTGCCCATTTCAGCGCTGCTCAGGTGTTTGCATTTTTCACGTTCGCCATGGTGTTACAACTCATTTTTGTCAAAACCATGATGCCAGAAACCAAAGGCAGGACCCTGGAAGAATTATCCGGTAGCCTGCTGTCGAAGGAGATATAACCTATGCGTCGCATTTATGTTTTATGCACAGCTTTAGTTTTAGCAGGCTGTAACATGCCCCCAATAGCAGAAAAAACAGCGGCTGGTGAGCCGCCGCTTTATCACGAACAATACAGGCCGCAAGTGCATTTTTCGCCTGAACAACGCTGGATGAATGACCCAAACGGTATGTTCTATTACCAGGGTGAATACCACCTGTTTTATCAGCACAATCCGGATGCATCAGTCTGGGGCCCAATGCATTGGGGCCATGCTATCAGTAAAGATCTGCTGCACTGGGAACATCAGCCCATCGCCTTATCCCCGGATCCTTTAGGCACAATATTTTCAGGCAGTGCCGTCGTTGATCATAAAAACAGCAGCGGTCTTGGCACGAAAGAGAACCCGCCTATAGTGGCCATTTATACCTATCATGACCCCGTAGGAGAAAAACAGGGCCGGACAGATTTCCAGACTCAAGGTCTGGCCTATAGCCTGGATAAAGGCCGTAGCTGGATCAAACATCAGGCAAACCCTGTGTTAGCCAATCCCGGGATCAAAGATTTTCGTGACCCTAAAGTGGTATGGCATGAGCAGAGTAACAAATGGATTATGGTATTGGCTCAGGCGGATCATATAGGTTTTTATAGCTCAAAAAACTTAATCGACTGGAACTTTGAAAGTAACTTTGGCAAAGACTGGGGCAGCCATATTGGTGTTTGGGAATGTCCGGATTTAGTTCTGCTGCCCATTGAAGGTTCAGATCAATACAAATATGTGCTGATTGTCAGTGTAGGTTCCGGAGGCCCGAATGGAGGTTCTGGTACTCAGTACTTTGTTGGTGACTTTGACGGCAAAACCTTTCAGTTGGACGAAGACTGGCAACAGGCATTAAAACCTGAAGCACAACTATTTCCACAAGGGCAAGTCTTCGCCGATTTTGAAAGTGGATTACAGGGATGGACTGCAGTGGGTAACGCCTTTGCGAATGCACCTACCGCAGGTGCTCACCCGGAACAGTCTCCGGTAAAGGGCTTTGAAGGCAAGTATCTGCTCAACAGTTTCGCCGATAAAGACAAGGCGACAGGAACTTTAACATCAGGAGCCTTTACTATTAGCAACAGCTATATCAACTTTATGTTGGCTGGTGGTCAGTTTGAGGGAAAACTGGGCATGAACCTGCTGGTGGATGGCAAGGTAGTCCGCACTGCAACAGGCCAGAATAGCGAAAACGTTCAATTACATAGTTGGGATGTGGCCGATCTGAAAGGACAGCAGGCTGTAGTGCAGGTTATCGATGAGATTAGCGAAAATTGGGGGCATATTTATCTGGATCAGATAGTATTTTCCGATAAGCCTGCTTCGTCAAAAGTAGAACCGGCAGTCTGGCTGGACTATGGCACGGACAATTATGCAGGCGTCACCTTTAGCGCTATACCAGGGGAGCTGAAACAGAGTATCTTTATGGGCTGGATGAGCAACTGGCAATATGCACAAACGGTTCCAACTGAAGTATGGCGTAGTGCCATGACCTTACCCCGACAGCTAAATCTGGTGCACAGTGATGGCCTGTTACGACTGAAATCTACACTGATACCTGAACTGCAAAAGCTTGAGCTGAATAAAAAACAATTTGGGCCACTCTCAGGTCGGCATCAAATCGCTTTGCCCCAGCCTGAACATCAGTCCGGTTCCAGCCGTATTGACCTGAACCTGGAGCAACACCAGGGTGTGTCTGAGTTGATCCTGCATAATCAGGCTGGTGATCAGGTAAAAATTGAGCTTGATTTTGTCAAGAAAGAACTACGACTTGACCGCAGACAGTCTGGTAAGGTGGGTTTTGATAAGCATTTTGGCAATGTGCAAACAGCCCCAATGCTGGGGGATTTCAGTAAAAACAGCCTGACCATAGTGCTGGATGCATCGTCACTGGAGCTGTTTTGGCAAGATGGTCAAGTGGTCATGACTACCCTGCTGTTTCCACAACAACCTTATGACAGCTTACAACTGGATCTTGCCGAACATTCGACCATCCAACAGTTGACCATAACAAAGCTGAAGTCAATCTGGAAAAATTAGCATATACCCTGAAGGGGAAAGATCAGATGCAACAACACCGCCTGAATTACTGGTTGCTTAATGGCGCATTTTTCAGCTTTTTTGTGGCCTGGTCTTTTTCCTTTTCATTTTATGCCATTTGGCTGAAGCAAAATGTAGGACTCACAGCAACAGATATTGGCTTTGTCTTCAGCATAAACGCCATGGTGGCATTTGTGCTGATGCCTTTTTATGGTTATTGGCAGGACAGGCTAAGCGAAAGTAAAACCCTGCTTTATGTAATAGCTGTCGCAATTTTATGCTGTGGACCATTTTTAAACTGGCTTTATCAACCCTTACTTGAACGTAACTTCTGGTTGGGTTCTGGTGTTGGAGCCCTGTTTACTGCGGTAAGTTTTGGCGCTGCTGTAGGGGTGTTGGAATCTTTTATTGAACGCTTAAGCCGCAGAGATGGTTTTGAGTTTGGCCGCTCCAGAATGTGGGGATCTCTGGGCTGGGCCATCGCCACATTTTTTACGGGTCTGCTACTGAACTGGTCTCCTCCATCAGTGTTCTGGTTATCTAGTCTGGCCGGTATTGTTTTCTTGTTTTGCCTATCACAGGTGACAACACCCACCTGCTCTGCTCCACTGAGTTGCCAGCAACACAGCAAAAAGCCTGGCCGGTCTGATCTGCTGCTGGTATTGAAGCTACCGGAGTTTCGGCGTTTTGCATTTTATATCATCAGTGTTCCTTGTATTTATCAGGTGTTTGACCAGCAGTTTCCGGTTTATTTTGCCTCTATGTTTGCAGACCCTGAACTGGCGAATATCTACTTTGGTTATCTGAATTCTTCGCAGGTGTTGCTGGAGGCCGCACTGATGTTTATAACCCCGGCACTGGTGAACCGAATGGGGGCACGACAGGCGCTGATTTTAGCTGGTTGCATTATGGTGATGAGAATATTGGGTTCAGGACTGGCGACAGAAATGCTGGCGATTTCTGCGTTAAAGCTGCTACATGCGGTAGAACTGCCTATTTTATTGGTCGCCATGTTCAAATACATAGCTGCAGTCTTTGATTCACGGCTATCTACCACCTTGTATATGGTCGGATTTTTGCTGTTCAGCCAACTCAGCGCTATGGTGCTGTCTCCATGTTTTGGCTACCTGTATGACCACTATGGCTATGCTCCCTCCTACCTGCTGATAGGCAGCGTTATGGCGTGTTGCACCCTGCTGTCAGCATTCTTGCTGACTCCTGTTCAGGAAGGTATAAAACCTGTTTTACAATGAGCCACGGCTGATCAGTCTGAACGGCAGCTTGCTGGCCACAAGGTCCGTGCGTTCATCAAGCAAATAATTAAATGCCCAACGCCCCATTTCATAGTGAGGTAATGCCATGGTTGTCAGACTGGGTTGCAATAATTCAGGGATCAGATCCCAGTTGTCAAAACTGCCAATGCCAATATCGTCTCCTACTTTCAGACCCAGGGACTGCAAGACGAAATAAATTTCCATCGCCATAGGATCCTGGCCACATAAAATAGCATCAGGTTTAAATTGTTTTATCACTTCGCATGCCGCAAGCCGCGCTCTTGATACCAATTTGCCATCCTGTTCAGCAATCACTGATTCAATATGTAAATTTTGCAAAGACTCTCCCCGTTTTTCATAAGCACGGATAGCCCCCGCTTTGCGTCCTTGTGCAGCGATAATACGCTCATCAAGATTTAAAAA
Organism: Rheinheimera sp. MM224; assembly: GCF_947090785.1. Taxonomy (NCBI): domain Bacteria; kingdom Pseudomonadati; phylum Pseudomonadota; class Gammaproteobacteria; order Chromatiales; family Chromatiaceae; genus Rheinheimera; species Rheinheimera sp. MM224. Next base: position 2,041,587 of record NZ_OX352320.1, on the reverse strand, counting down.
GGCGATACGTCTATAGCCTTTATCCAGCATAGCGCCTACGATTTGCTCACCAGCAAGTTCTTCATCTGGCACAACCGAAGTAAAACGTCCACAAGAGGTATAACAATTCGCTAAAACAGTGGGGATCTGAGTCAGGCTATCAGGCAAATCCACCTGACGATGATACATAGACGCATAGATAATGCCTTCCACACGGTGTTGGAATAAATGATCCACTGCAGCTTCCAGACTATATTTGTGCTCATTAATGTTCAGTACCATTAACTCTCTGTTGTGTTTCCACGCCATTTCCTGAGCGCCGCGGATTAAATCAAAGGTGTATGGGATCCGTAACAACTCATCAGCAATAAAACCAATCACTCCGGATTTTTTACGTCTGGTCATCTGAGCCGCGCGGTTTGGCCTATACCCCAGCGCCTCAATAGATCGCAAAACCTTCTCTCTGTTCTCTGGTTTTACCGTTGGGTCGTTGTTTACGACACGAGCTACCGTTTTAAAAGCCACCCCGGCATGTTTTGCCACATCTTTAATAGTTACCATAGCCTGTCCCCCCATAAGCCTGTTCGCATAGTTCATCGCTTTTCGCCATATCCGCTGGATACAATCTGGTTGCTTTCTTGTTAAAGACAACGTCAAACCCTATATCAGATTTGGCCATAGGGTCAATTCCTTCCTATCTTGCCTGAAGCCCGCAGCAGCTGAAACCGAAAGTATTGATTTTAGGAGAGAAAAACTCGCTGCTGTAATACGGCATCATTTGCAACCAAAAAGACAACGTTGCCAGAAGCTTATCGAACAGCAACATGTAAAACAATCGCCGGGAGCGATTGTTAACAACAGAGCGCAGCGACGATGGCCTGAACAGGTATTTTAAATGTAAAAAGCCAGTGCTGTGCTACTGGCTTTGTATACATGAGTTCAATGGGTTGAGCCAATCCTAAGCTTTTTTCGCCCAGGCAGCACACCAGCCTTCAGCACTGACCAGTTTGCCGGGGAATATATTACAACCCCTTAAGGCGTCGCCATCTTTGCCCTGCACTTGCATGCAGTTGGCACAGTTCGAACCTGCCACAGTGGATTTATCTACATATTTCATCGCCACAGCCATAGGATCATCCGCTTTTACATGCTCCTGAGCTAAAGCATGTAAAGCCGTGCCGCCCAAAGTGATACCCACTAAAGTAGAAGCTGATAGTTTTAAAAAATTACGTCTGTCTAAATTTCCCATCTTGTCTCTCCGTTTTTGTCGTTGTTGTATCAAGGTGTTCTGCCCCTTGATACATAACCCTACGGAGTATGGACGAAAAAAGACTAGTCTGGATTGATCTAACTCAGTGTCTTATGAGAATAATCTGGCAAGTTCAACAGACAGCAGCGCGCATGCAGTATTTTATTCAGGACTTGGTGACATAAAACTTTAACCACTGCGCTATGGTGCCTTGCTGGCGCTGCACTGCCAGGTACTGATTAAAAGCAGCCAGCTGAGGTTTCCAGCGTGGATGAAAAGCAACAGTAAGTCCGACAGGGCTAAAGCCTTTGGCTGAGCGATACAATTGCTGATCAGGAAAATGATGATGCAACAACCAATTCGCGACATGCTCATTCATAAAAGCAAAATCACAACGACCATTGAGTAACATTTTTAGCTGCGTCATTTCGCTGGACGAATCTACCCTCGCGGTTTCATTGGTCTGAAAAAATGGGGTTAAGGCGTCATAAACATAATACTGGCGGGTGCAAATTGCTTTGCCTTTCACCCACTCCGCTAACTGACCTTGTGCAGCCATCGGCTGACGGGAAAATAAATAGTCCTGATGCTCAAGTAAAGGCTCGGAAAATAACAGTTGCTCAGGATGTTGTGTCCACTCTTTGGCCAGCAAAATAGCGTCAACATCCCCCTGGTAAAGCCTGTGCTCGGCGCGGGTTCTGTTATCTGCGACATACTGCACGCGAATATTCTGCTGTTGGAAAAAGTCCTGCAATATTTCCGGGACCAGCCCTACGACCTTTTCAGTTTTTTCGTCCTGGTACATATAAGGCGGAACTTGAGGGTAATACAGCACAAATTTCAGATCGGCTTGTTTAGCCTCTGCTTGTACCGCAGTGGCGCAGCTCACCAAAGCCAGTAGCATCACAAGCTGTACTTTCCATAGTTTCATTGGGTTACCTGTCAAACCAGATCAGAAGCTGTCTGCCTATAAAGCTGATAATACAAGCATTAGCGTTTTTATCAAATAGTTGTTTTTACACCATATCAACCGAAAAATTCCCGGACAGCTGTTGTCAGTCCGACCACTGTGACATAGAGTGCAGCCACAGTCTGTTATTTTCGAATCTTATCCGCTTATGAAACAACATCTTTTATGGCTTGGCATTGCCAGCCTGTTTTTATCTGCCTGTAGTCAAACGTCCGGCATTCATCAGTCTAATCAGTTTGAGAACAATGGGCTGGATAAAAAAGCCAAAGCATTCAGTGGTACCTATCAGTTACAACAAGGTGCTGCATTAAAAGCTCAGTGGCTGACGCCGGAGTTGTTAGCCGGTCTTGAAGAACAATTAAAGTACCTGAACAAAAAGTCGGTAGCACAACAGCATAACTTGCCGGGTTTAACCATCAATAAAAGCCAGTTACAACAGAGCATTCGCGACTTACAGCAGTGGGCAGAGCAACCCGCAGCTGAAGGAGGCAAAGCTTTTGCGCTGCGCCAGCTCGCAGGTGAAGATGGTAGAGGTAATGTGCAGTTTACCGGCTACTATGTGCCGGTTTTTAAAGTACGGACCACAGCTGATGCAGAGTACAAATACCCTATTTATCGTAAGCCTGCAGGGGTAACAAATTACCCAAGCCGCGAACAAATTGACTTCGAACAGGCGCTGGCGGGTCAAGGGCTGGAGCTGTTTTATAGCAACAGCCTGGTCGATAATTTTTTTATGCAGGTTCAAGGTTCAGGTGTAGTTGAAGACGAATATGGCCAGCAGCATTTACTCAGTTATGGCGGCGGTAACGGTCATTCATACCGCAGTTTAGGTAAAGTACTGATTGAAATGGGCGAATACACAGCCGACACCATTTCCGCATCAGCCATTAAAGAATGGCTAGCGAAACATCCGGATAGACAACGTGAGCTGATGAGTCGTAACCCCAGCTATACCTTTTTCTCGCCGGGCTTAGATAAACCTGTAGGCGCGGCCAATGTGCCTTTAACCCCACTACACTCCATAGCCGTTGACCCGGCTTTTATTCCTTTAGGTTCAGTGTTACTGGCACAAGTACCGCTATTGGATGATAAAGGTGAATTAACAGGACATGAGTTCAGATTAATGCTGGCTCAGGATAAAGGGGCAGCCATTAAAACACCGGGCCGGATTGATGTGTATCAAGGCATTGGAGATGAAGCTCAGCAGCGCAGTGATAGTTTGCGACATTACGGCAAAATCTGGCTGATTTTGCCGCAAAACTGAAAGCAGACGAAGGCCTGACTTAAAAACGCCAGGTATAAGATAAGTTAATAAAATCCATGCCTGGATTAGGTTTTTCCAAACCACCATTGGAGTAGTGGAAATAGCGCAGTGAAATGCTGCGTTTTTTCGCAGGGTCCAGTGCCAGAGTCAAACCTAATCTATCCTCAAATTGATAATAAGTTCCTAAGTCTTTGCCTGCAAAACGCTTTTTATCCAAGAAGCTGACGCCTACTCCCAACTCCCAAAATAAAGCTTTGCCGTATACAGTGGTAAATTGGCGCGTTAATACAGGTGAGAAAGCAATAGCCAGATTATCGTCATACTCGGCCGGGTCACCATAACGCCATTTATTGGCACTGAGTTCGAGGTATAAGTTCACATCGCCAATCAGAGGAAAATCCGTTACCGTGGTGTGGTAAGGTCGGTATGCCAACCGTACACCTGTCACATCACCTTCGCCTTTAAGCAAATCAATCGCCACTTCATCGGCCATCGCAGTAGAGACAAATAGGCTTACAACCAAAGCCATGATTAACTTTTTCATACGAACCTCTTATCGATTTTTCATTCTGGTCTGTTCATTATTTTATGAATGAGCAGCCAGAACGGAAATCACTAAAAAGCTGACAGTCCGTTCTCATTTTTAGATTGTTAATAAAAAAGCCCCCTTCAGGAGGCTCAGTTTTTTTGACTTATGTGTCTTTGGAGCAGATCTCAGTTTAGATGTTTTTTCAGCGCCTGACCTGCCTGGTCCATAGCAGCTTGTGTACCTGGTACATCGGCCAGCACGTTCAGTAAACCGAAGTCGTGGATCATGCCGTTGTAGCGCACTGAAGTGACAGTCACACCAGCAGCATCCAGTTTGTAACCGTAAGCTTCGCCTTCATCACGCAGTACATCTAAGCCAGCAGTCTGAATTAAAGTTGGCGGTAAACCTTTTAACTGCTCTGTGGTTGCGCGCAGTGGTGAGGCATAAATCTCGTTACGTTCTGCAGGGTTAGTGGTGTAGCTATCCCAGAACCACTGCATCATGTTTTTGGTCAGGAAGTAGCCGTCTGCAAACTGGTTGTACGAGGTATTTTCAAAGTTCGCGTCTGTCACAGGCCATAACAGCAACTGAAATTTCAGTTTTGGTGTACCTGCATCTTTGGCTTTTAACGCCACCACTGCCGCCATATTGCCACCGACACTGTTACCGGCTACTGCTAAACGTGAACTGTCGATATTCAGCTCTTTACCATGCTCTGCCACCCATTTGGTTGCAGCATAAGCCTGATTAATAGCCGTTGGGTATTTCGCTTCTGGTGATGGCGTGTAATCCACATAGACAGCAGCTGCACCAGAGCGGCTGACTAAATCACGGATTAAACGCTCGTGGGTTGGGAAATCGCCTAACACCCAGCCACCACCGTGGAAGAACATAAAGGCCGGTAATACCCCTTTGCTGCCTACAGGGCGAACCACTACCAGTTTTAATGGTTTGCCATCGATAGTGATGGTTTTTTCACTGACATCAGCGGCTGGTAATTTGGCACCGGCCTGAGCACCAGTTAAAACAGCGCGTGCATCTTTAGGCGACAGTTGCTCTAAAGGTTTGCCACCGCCCTGAGCCAGAGCATTTAAAAAGCCCTGAGTTTGTTGTTCAACACCTGGACCACCAGCGGCGAATGCACTGTTGATACCTAACGCTATCACTGTAAAACCTACAACTTTACGAAATGTGTTCATCATCATTCTCCACTGGCCTCTTGGCCTTTGTTTAGTTGGCGACAGCAGTGTATTTTTTAATCACCACTGTCGCTATTGTCTAAAGGTTTAGTTTGGTTATCTGAAGGTATGGCGTCGTATAGCCTTAGTTCAAAATCACTAAACGAACGTCTATATTGCCGCGAGTTGCGTTAGAGTAAGGACATACCTGGTGAGCTTTAGTCACTAAGTCCTGAGCTACTTCCAAGCTTACACCTGGCAGACTGATTTGCAGTTCGATATCCAGACCAAAACCACCAGGGATTTGACCGATACCCACTTCAGCTGTGATTTTTGCATCGTTACCAATCAGCACTTTTTGTTGTGAAGCGACATATTTAATGGCACCTAAGAAACAAGCTGAGTAACCAGCGGCAAATAATTGCTCAGGGTTCGTCGCTGCACCACCAGCGCCACCTAATTCTTTAGGAGTGCTTAATTTCACATCCAATACGCCGTCTGAAGACACTGAACGACCGTCACGACCTGAAGTTGAAGTTGCTACTGCTTTGTAAAGTACTTGCATGATGTATTCCTCTGTTAAGTTTATTTGTTTGCGATATGTGTTATCGCGATAACTGTATGGTTTAAAAAAATGGGTGAACTCACCCGGTTTTACTTCTGTTACTGCCAGTCCTTATGGACCTAATCTGTACTGCTTAAGAACTCTTTACGTCTTAGCTTTTACACTCTTTGCTAGCTTCTGTATCAGGTCGTTTTACTGCTGTTGAACCAGCTGTTCGACCCGACTTGTGATTATATTATTGCGATAACTATTACTTCGCAAGTTTAATTTTCACTTATTTTGCAAATATTTTTTATGTGATTGTTTTTTAATGATTTAAAGTTAACACTCAGTGAAATGAACAGCATTAAAAAAGGGCCGTTAAGGCCCTTTTTCGTGTTGCTGAAGTCTACTATGGTTTAGAGTTTCTTACTTAACTGCGATCGTAACTGCACTAATTCCTGTCGTAATGCATGGATTTCAGGCTCAGCCATGCCACAACTTAAACCTATGGTCTGGTTCACCTGAACCGCTTGCTCACGCATAGCCCAACCCGCTTTGGTTAAACGAATTTCCAGAGTGCGTTCATTGTGTGGATTGCGGGTTCGGATCAATAACCCCATAGCTTCCATTCGCTTAATCACTGGAGTCAAAGCACCAGAGTCTATTTGCAACTGCTCGCCCACGTCTTTTAACGCCAGGCCATCGTTTTGCCACAAAATCAGCATAATCAGATACTGCGGATAGGTCAGACTCAGCTTGTCCAGCAAAGGCTTGTAGACCTTAGTCATCGCCAGAGAGGTGGAATACAAAGCAAAACACAGCTGCTGATCCAGATGTAAAGCTTTCAGGCTTTTTGGATCCAAAGTGGTAGTGGTCTGGTCTGAAGAATTCGCCATGTTGAAATTGCCTGCCTTAGAACTAAGAAACCGCAAGGTTAATCAGCATGCAGACAAAGGTCAACTTCTTATCCGCTTTTACCTCTCAATCGTCTTTTGTTCCCATCGTTTTTTGCTGTCATAAATTTTTTATAGTGCGCTCTTGATATCTGTTTTTTTATCACAACTTATGTACCGACTGTTACATAATGCATATTTATTAACTACTCCAGCGTTCTGATTTTAAAGCATCTGCAAAATCAAACTAGTGAGGATCAGGTAATAGCTATGAAGTTTTAGGTATTTATCCACTGTGACGCCAAAAGTAAAACAGGCAAAACATCAGGGTGGAGTAAGGCGGGATGATCGATGAAAAAAATTCTACTGGTACTTAGTTTTATGCTGTTGAGCCTGCAGGCTCAGGCTCAGGTTGCGGCTATTGATCTGGTCAAAGGTGAAGGCGATGTGTTGGGGTTAAGGCTGGGTTACCGACCTGTGGAATGGCATCTGGCCGAACTGCCTGTTTTAGGGGATGCCCAGCTTTATATGGAAGTCAGCGCAAATCTGTGGCGTTATGGTGACGATCCTGAATATGAAAGTAATCTGGCTGTGGCCTTATCTCCCGTGCTAATGAAGCAATTCGCCACCTTGTACAACAGGGCCTTGTATTGGGAGTTTGGTATAGGCTTTAGTTTGTTAAATAAACAACGTTTTGCCGGTAAAGATTTGGGATCTCACTATCAGTTTGAAGACAGGATAGGTCTGATTTGGCAACTGCACAGCAAAGCTCAGCTGGCTTTACGTTATATGCATTATTCCAATGCGGGTTTACAAAAACCTAACCCAGGCCTGGATTTTATTGCCTTATCCTATGCTTATCGTTTCTAGCGAAGAATCCGAAATCTGAGTTTTATAGTGCTGTATCGTGAGCTCTGCGCTCCAGTTTTACGCTGAGCCAACGATACAGCTGCTCAAACCACCATAACTGGCTGGTTTTGTAAAAATACTGCACACACAGCAGTTGCAACAGAATAAAGGCTACAGCTATAGCAGTCAGAGACCCTCTGTCCAGCGTAGCAAACCACTGTGGGCAGACCCAGCGAAACAGCAGCACCATAGTGACTGACTGCCAAAGGTATAAAGACAAAGAGCAACGGCCACAGCGCCTGAGTAGTTCAAACACAACAGGGAATAAAGGCATAACAAACATAAACAACCGGATGTAAATCAGGGCAAAACACAGATCGGAGATCATGTGTAGAGGATGCAGTCCATGATCTGCAAACGTAAATCCAGTCCAGAGCATAGGCAGTAAGCCGCAGCCAAAAGCAATCAGCAGCAAAGTAACAAAATGATGTTTTAATAGCTGTTGCCAATCCGATTGCATAGCCCAAATAGCCAGTAACATCATGCCACCAAACCACCAGTAACTAATAAACAGCAAATCAAGCACAACCAGAGCCACATACTTCATCTGATGCCATAGCTGGTCACTATAAGTCCCGGTATACAACGCAACTAGCTTTGCAGTATCGGCTGGGTCTTCAGCTTGCCCGGATGGAAGCAGCCATACCAAAGCAGGTAAAACCAAGCCTGCCAGCAGATAGTTTTTCGCATAACGCAGCTGATGCTCTGGTGCCCAGTGCAGCACTTGCTGCCACAAAAGCCCTGAAGCCACCAGTGCATACATCAGCAGAACATCACCAGACCAGACAAAAACTGCATGGCAAAAACCTATCAGCAACAAAGCTGACATTCTGGCTTTGAGTTTGTCCGCAGACATCTGGCTTTGCTGCCATAACAGATACAAACTGGCACCAAATAGCAGCGTCAGCAGACTGATAAACTTGCCACGGATCAACAGCTCATACAACTGATGCTGTAGCTGTGACCATAAAGACATAGACTCTGAAAGTCCGGCTAGCTCGGAGACTTCAAACGGATAGCCAAAAGCAAAAATATTGGCAAATAAGATCATCAGTACAGCCACACCCCGTAGTGCATCTATCTGATGCAAACGTGGTATGGCTTGAGGTAGGGTGTCCATGCTCACTAGCTAGAGTTAGACTTTAAAGCGGGTAACCAACGCATTTAAATCCACAGCTAAACGGGATAACTCATGAGCTGAAGCGCTGGTCTGATTGGCTCCTGCTGCAGTTTGTGCGGCTAAGTCGCTGATGTTAACAATGTTGCGATCAATTTCACGCGCTACTTTGGCCTGCTCTTCCGCTGCGCTTGCAATCACCAGATTACTATCGCTGATTTTATTAATACGTTGGGTAATGATGGTCAAGGCCTCACCGGCCGCTTGCGCCACTGTTAACGCATAACCTGCTTTATCACTGCTATGTTTCATCGCACTGACCGCATCCCCTGTACCACTGCGAATTTTGGCAATCATTTCCTCAATTTCACGAGTGGAGGTTTGAGTACGATGCGCTAAAGCCCTTACTTCATCAGCGACCACAGCAAAACCGCGACCTGCATCCCCTGCCCGCGCTGCTTCAATAGCAGCATTTAATGCAAGTAAATTGGTTTGTTCAGCAATAGCACGAATCACATCCAACACTTTGCCGATATCTTGTGACTGCACAGCTAAACCCTGAATAAGCTCTGATGTCACCGCCACGTCCTGATTCATATCCCGAATCGCTTTCACAGTTTCATCGACCTGTTGTTGGCCCTGTACTGCCATTTTCGCTGATTCAGTCGATTGCTCAGAGGTTTGAACTGCGGTTTGCGCTACTTCATCCACGGCAGAACTCATTTCAGTAATAGCAGTCGCAGCCTGCTGAATTTCATCATTCTGCTGTTGTAAGCCTCGGGATGAATCTTCGGTCACAGAGTTCAGCTCTTCTGCTGCGGATGCCAGTTGATCAGATGAATTAGAAATATGGCTCATCGCGTCACGCAGGTTTTGCTGCATTTTTTGCAACGCTGCCATCAGGCGACTGGCTTCGTCATCACCACTGACAGCGATTTTTTGTGTTAAATCACCAGCAGCTACAGTTTCAGCCACAATGACGGCTTCTGTCATAGGTGTTGTGATACTGCGGGTCATCCATAGAGCAATAAAAATACTGACGGTAATTCCAACTACTATGGCAATGATCACCAGAATTTTGCTGCTGTTGTAGTTTTCTGCTGACTGATGAGTTTGTTGTTTTGAGAAATCTCTGTTGATATGCGCCAATTGAACCAGAGCTTTGGTCATTTTATCTGAATGACCAGTTAACTCTTCGTTACTGATACGGGTCGCTTCAGCTTTATTGCCTGCATCCAAAGCCTGCAATAATCGATTTTGACCAGCAAAATAATCCTGTTGAGCGCTGGTAAATTGCTGATACATGGTACGTTCTTCGTCCAGAGAAATCAGTTTTTCGTATTGTTGTTGAAACTCAGCCAGCTCAGTCCGTACTTTTGTCAACGACGCCTGATAGTCCGTCTTTTGCTCATCAGTTTCAGCCAGCATCAGGCGAAAAGTAAAGATCCTCACCCGCATCATGCTTAAATTCAACGCCGCCAGACTATCCAGACTAGGAATGGTGTCATTTTCTATCTCTGCTGATACATCGCGCATTTGCGCCATATTCATCAGCGCCATGCTGCCTTGCAACACCACCAACAATCCTAATACCGCAAAACCAGCCAATAAGCGGGCCCCAATTTTATAATTCCTTAATAACATACCTGTCCTTCCCTATTTATATGATTTTTATAATTAGCATTATGTTTCAGCCTAAAAGCATAGGCGACAACTTATAGAAAAACTTAAAATTTTACAGATAATTAGCTGTTAATAATTGTATTTGTACTGGCCAAATAATTGCTGCGCCTGCAGCCATACAGCGCCGGGTTTTGCGTTGCCAATAGCATGCCCGTTGACTTCTATCACAGCAGCTACTTCTTTACTCGAACTAGTCAGCCAGACTTCATCGGCGGCCAGTACCTCGTTTTTACTGACAGGCCGTTCTTCCACTTTCAGTGTGCTGTGCTGACGTAAAATGCTCAGTAGTAATTGACGGGTAATGCCTGGCAGAATTTTGTGACTTAAAGGCGGAGTGACGACCACAGAATCTTTGACAATAAACACATTAGTCGAGCTGCCTTCGGTTAAAAAGTCGTGTTCGTCGAACAAAATACACTCGTTTAAACCCAAAGCTGCGGCTTGCTGATGATGCATCACATTACCAAGCAAGGCTGTGGATTTAATATGGCAACGTTGCCAGCGTAAATCCGGAGCTGTAATGACTTTATAACGAGGTGCAGTGTCTATGTTTGCATCGGGTTCTTCTGCAATCTCAAAACAATAAGCAAAAATAGTAGGAGAAATATCTTTTGGATAAGCATGAGCTCTTTTGGTGTCTGTGCCACGGCTGACATGCAGATAAATGCCTAGATTTCCCGCACCGTTTTGCATCATCAACTGCTGCACCAGTTCTTGCCAGTCTTGTTCTGTTAAACCACAGTGAATTTCCAGAGCAGCTAAACCTTGCTGTAGTCTTTTGATATGAGAGGTAAAACCAACACAACGACCGCCATAGGACGGGATCACCTCGTAAATACCATCACCAAATAAAAAGCCTCTGTCCATAGGCGAGATTTTAGCCTCTGACGCTGGCATAAATTGTCCGTTTAAATACACCACACTCATGATTTTCCCTGTAAGTTATTATTTTTAATAACAAAGTTTCTGTAAGTCTTTTATCAACTGCATTGCATGTTCGGGCGGCAAACTATCTTCTGTAATACTGGCAAGGCCTGTAACACCGTCAACACAACCTCGATTGACCAAATACTGTAAAAGTTCTGCAGGCTGACAATCGATCAACCAGCCGCAACCCGTTTCAGCATCTTTTAGCTTTGACACCAAAGCCAGTAAGCCATAGGCAGCCCAGTTTGATACATCAGCCAGTAATAACTCGTCGCAGCGAGTCACACTAGGCGTAATAGCCAGCTCCGACACAACTTCATTGAGATTTCCCATACCTATTTCATTGCCACCATCACCTATAGCTATAGTTGGGCAAGAGGCCTGCTGAAAAAATACATCAAAATTGGCACAACGCGCTGAAATATCAACGCCCCTCATATTGTAATAGCGACCATCTGCGGCCAAACCTGGTCTTTCAATTGAAATAATTAATTCTGGATTAAGCTGCTGCAACGAATGACGGGCAAAGTCTGTGGCATCTGCGCTGTTTACCGGCAATTGCAGGCAGGAATAATCGTCTTTTAAAGCAGAAAACAAAGGGTCGCCACAACAAAGTAATGGCGTCGCACCCAGCTTTTTAAGCAATTGGTACAGAACTATAGCGCCAACTGGACCATCGGTTTCAAAACTGTCACCGACCGGAAATCCGGTGCCTATCAGCACTACACCTTTACATTTTGTGATTAATGTTGCGGCCCGCACATAACTACCGGCTTTTAAATGGGGTAACAGCCTTGCCATACCCCGCAGGTTTTGCCGAACCAGCATCTGTTCTATTTGTATGCTGAGCTGAAGTAAATCCATTAGCGCAGACTCCGAAAATCCATTGGCAGTTCAGCCCAATAACGCTGTTGCCCGTGCTGATAGGATTCAAGTTGTTCTGGCAGAACTTTATAAAAGCGGATCTGCTGGCCTTGCTGACGCTGAGCTAAAGCCGCCGCATCACGTGCCAGCACTACTCCGGGTTTGGGGTAACCCCCTAAAGTTTGCCTGTCGTTCAAAAGCACTATTGGCAAGCCATCAGGTGGCAATTGCACAGCGCCATAACTGATGCCTTCGGACAATAAAGCCCGGCTTTGGTACAAAATTGACTGCCCTTGCAGGCGATAGCCCATACGGTCATACAAAGCAGACACCTGATAGTCAGTGTCGCAAAGCTGTTGCCATTGCGCTTCGTCAAACCAATGTTGTTGATAGCCAGGTAGTAAACCAAGCTCCAGCGGGTTAGAAAATTCAGGCCAATACTTTTCCGGTAAAGCCCAAAGCAGAGGCCGATACGTGGAAGCTGCAGGTAAAAACTGGCCTTGCTGCAAAGCAGTGCCACCTATACCTCCGACTTTTTCCCTTAACACAGTGCTATTGCTGCCAAATTCTTTTGCTAGTTTAAAGCCTCCGGCTACCGCCAGATAACAGCGCAAGCCGGATTTGGCAAACCCCAGTTCAATCACATCGTCTTTTTTGATGCGATGACTTTGCCATAAGGTTTTGGGCTGCCCGTTTACTGTCAAAGACATCTGCGCGCCTGTGACGCAAAACACAGTGTCTGTTAAGGCCAGCAGGCTCAGACCACCCAAAGAGACTTCTATCTGGCAGCTTTGGCTTTGGTTTTGCAATAACAAATCGGCAATGCGGTAGCTGACATAATCAGCGGGCCCACCTTGAGTTAAACCCAAATGTGCATAACCAACACGGCCCTGATCTTGTAAAGTCGCCAGCACTCCGGCTTTTAACACGACAAAAGCAGACATCAGCACAGCTCCTGTGGCAACTGGCCACCCAAAGCTAAAAACTCTTGCAGGTTAACCGACTGAAAACGCACTCTGTCACCCACAGCAAAAGGCATCAGTGTTTCTGCTGTGCCGGCCTGTTCTGGTTTAAATAAGGGCGTTGGACATAAACCCAAAATATTCCAGCCTCCGGGCGATTCGGCCGGATACACAGCTGTTTGCCGATCCGCTATAGCCACAGCACCTTTGGGCACTTTAGCCCTTGGGCTTTTTAAACGTGGTGTGGCAAGGCGTGCGTCCAATTCACTCAAATACGCAAAACCCGGCGCAAAACCTATTGCATAGATCCGATATTCCATAGCCTGATGCAATTCAATCACTTCTGCTGTGCTTAAACCTGCCTGTGTAGCAACCAGATCTAAGTCCCAGGCATTGTGGTAGTACACAGGTAAAATCACTAACTGCCCTTGCTGTTCTGACACTGTGGCGCTTAATGTCAGTTGCTGTTCTAACAAGGCCTTAATGGCCAACACACCTTGATGCGCAGGCTTTAATACAATCAGCAAGGACGCATAAGAAGGCAATAACTCCTGCAGTTGCTCACCAAGTAACAGACGGATTTGCTGTTGCAACTGCTCGAGTTGATTGAGATTCTTAGCGGAGATCTCTGCTGGCAGATACAAGATCAGGCCATTTTCACCCGCCAGTTCCAGTTGGATCATGGCTTGTCCAGCAACTGGCGAATGGACTTCACCAAAGCAACGGCCGCTGGATTATCGCCATGCACACATAAAGTGTCGGCTTGAATAACCACCCTGTCGCCTGTATCACTTTGCACAGTGCCGTTTTGCAGCAACTGCTGCACTTGCACTAATGCAGTCTGATGATCCAGCACACTGCCCGTCTGGCTGCGAGGTGTTAAAGAACCATCGCTTTTATAGCGCCGGTCGGCAAAAGCTTCAAATAACAACTCCAACTGATACTGCTGCGCCAACACTTTGTGCTGCGCTGCACAACCAGTAGCCAACAGCATGAGCTTTAAAGGTTTATGGTAACTGGCGACTGCGTGCATCACAGTTTCAAGCAAAGCCGGGTTTGCCATCATATCGTTATACAAAGCGCCATGGGGTTTGACGTAACTCAGTTCCAGTCCAAGGCTTTTTGCCACACCATCCACTGCAGCCATCTGATACCAGAGTAAATGCTTGAGCTCATCTGCAGTCATTTTTACGGAGCGACGGCCAAACCCCTGTTTATCGTCATAGCTTGGGTGTGCGCCAATCTGCACCTGATGTGTTTTGGCAAGGGTTAAGGTATTGACCAGTACTGTTGGATCGCCAGCGTGAAAACCACAGGCGATATTGGCCTGATCAATCAAAGGCATCACCTCTGCATCCAGCCCCATTTGCCAGGCGCCAAAACTTTCGCCTAAGTCGCAATTAAGTTTGATCACGGAATTGATTAAAGGACTCATTAAAAACTCGCTAAAGAAGAATTCAGCAAATCGGTCACCAGCATATGGCCGGGGCTGTGCGTGATACAAAAATCAGGCTTGGCTTGCTTCATCACAGCTTGAGGCGTGACACCACAAGCCCAGAATACCGGTACTTCGCCAGGTTGGATACTCACTGCCTCACCATAATCCGGTGATCGGATATCAGAAATACCAATATCTTGCGGGTTACCAAAATGTACAGGCGCACCGTGCACCGCAGGAAAACGACTACAAATCTGAATAGCGCGTATCGCATCAACGGGTTTCATTGGCCTCATACTGACCACCATAGAGCCAGAAAAACGGCCTGCGCTGACACATGGCAAATCAGTGTTGTACATAGGGACATTTTTGCCTTCACTGATATGACGAATTTCCAGTCCTGCGGCCACTAACGCTTCTTCAAAGGAAAAAGAGCAGCCAATCAGGAAACTGACTAAATCATCCCGCCATAAAGCGCGGATATCCTGAACTTCATCCACCAACTCACCATGCTTAAACACACGGTAGGCAGGTAAATCAGTTCGAAGATCTATCTCCTGCCCGAGTTCAGGCAGTAAAAACTGTCCAGGTTCAGTCACTGCCACTAAAGGACAAGCTTTTGGGTTGCGCTGACAAAACAGCAAAAATTCGGCCGCCCAACCTTGTGGCACTATCGCCATATTGCATTGCACATAACCCGGCGCCAAACCGCTGGTCTGGCTGTTAAACTGGCCGGCTCTGATCTGCTGGCGTAACTGGTACGGTGTGAGCTTGTCCATACTGAATACTTAAAAATAGTGGCATAAAGTCATACTAGCGGATTTAGCAGTCTTTCCCAACTCTCTGTGATAAAAGCACAATTTGCCTGGTTGAATAGAATAGTCTCAACTTTTTATCAGCCAAAAAAAGAGCACCGAAGTGCTCTTTTCTGTTTAACTCACCTGACTTATTTAGAAGCCAGCGGCACATCATAACCAGTAGGAGCTGGTTTTCTGTTGCGGTTAAATCTGGCTTTCACTTTACGTTTAAAGGTCTCCAGACTGTCGTAGAAGGTTGGCACCACCAACAAGGTCAGTACAGTCGAGGTGAGTACGCCACCTATGACTGAAATCCCCAGAGGTTTATAGAAGGCTGCGCCTTCACCAATGCCGATAGCCACAGGTAACATACCAGCGACCAAAGCAAAAGTGGTCATCAGGATAGGACGTAAACGTTCACGACCAGCAGCTATTAACGCTTCTTCCAGACCTAAACCTTCACTTTCTTTTTTACGGGCACAGTCAATCAACAAAATGCCGTTTTTCACGACTATGCCCATCAGCATCACAACCCCTATTAAACTCATCAGGTTTAAGGTTGCGCCTGCCACCAGCAAGGACAACACCACACCAATCAAAGATAACGGCAAGGACATCATGATAGAAACCGGAGCCAGGAAGCTATGGAACTGCACCACTAAAATCAGATACATCAACATCACGGCTAAACCCAAAGCGCCAAAGATGCTACCAAAAACTTCTTCCTGATCACGGCTTTGACCACCAGACACAACGTCATAACCAGGTGGGAATGGAATGGTTTTCAGCAGTTTTTTCGCATCAGAGTCCACTTCACCGAAGCTGCGCCCCTGAACGTTGGCGCTGACCGCCATCATACTTTCACGGTCTAAGTGTTCTATCACCGCAGGACCTTTGCCTATAGTCACAGTGGCCACCTGCTCCAGTGGGATCATAGCGCCTGTCATGCTGGATAACAGGGGTAAACGTTCCAGATCCTGTACTGTCATACGCTCTTCCGGTTTAATACGGACATAGACGTTACGGGTTTCCCCTGTTGGATCTATCCAGTCACCTATCTCAGCACCAGCAAAAGCCAGACGTAAAGCATTAGCGGCATCGCCCATAGACAAGCCCAGACTTGAAGCTAAACCACGGTTAAACTCAATTTGTAGCTCTGGTTTTGGATCCTGAGCCGACAAACCGACATCCACTGCACCGGGCACAGTTTTAAGTTTCTCAACAAAATCCAGCACTAAACCTTCCAGCACACGGCTATCCGGACCCCGGAACTGAATTTGCAGCGCCTTGCCATCACCACCACCGTTTAAGTCAGCGGACACTGTGTATTCAGCCCCCACCAGCTGTTTAATTTTGGCACGAAGTTCTGCCGCTATTTCACGTGAATTACGATCACGTTCATACTCTTTTTTCAGCCGGACAAAAATCTGTGCCCGGGTGATATTGCCCTGAGTACCTACAGTAGTTTGGGTATACAACTGTTCCGGCAACTGACGGGCAATAGCAGCAGCCTGCTCAGCTTTAATGCTGGTGTATTCAATACTGGCTTCTGAAGGCGCCCGTACTGAAATTATCACGCCCCCATCGTCCGTTTCTGGCAGAAAACCAGAACCACCATGAGCACCTTGCAGATAAATAGCGCCGAAAAATGAACCAAAGGCCAGTAGCCACATCGACTTGCGGTGCTTCAGTGCCCAGCCTATTACTCTGGAATAACGCTCAGCCTGATGATCAAACCAGATATTAAATTTCTGCAGTACTTTGCCCAAACCACGGCGTTTAGCATGTTTATCGTGATCCGGGTCGTGCCAGTAAGCAGACATCATCGGATCCAGCGTAAAGGAGATAAACAAAGACACCAATACAGAACAAGCCACTGTTAAACCAAAAGGTTTAAACCACTGACCGGTAATACCGTCCAGAAAAGCGATAGGAATAAACACCGCCACAATAGACATAGTGGTCGCTATAACAGCCATGCCAATTTCACGGGTACCGTCGCGGGCCGCCGTCATATTGTCTTTGCCCATTTCCATATGACGCACTATGTTTTCACGCACTACTATCGCATCGTCAATCAGAATACCTATCGCCAGTGACAAGCCTAATAGCGACATAAAGTTCAGCGTAAAACCGCAGGCCCAAACCGCAATAAAAGACGCTAGTACTGAGGTAGGCAAAGCTAATGACGTAATTAAAGTTGAACGCCAGGAGTTCAGAAACACAAAGACGGTGATAATAGTCAGCAAGGCGCCCATGGATAAAGCTTCAGTGACGTTGCGCATACTGGCCGCCACGTCTTCACCCGAATCACGTACCACCACTAATTCAAAATCAGCAGGTAAGGTTTTCTTTAACTGTTCAATTTTGGCTTTGATATCGTCTGTGACACTGATGGTTGAAGCGTCACGGGCCTTAATCACGTCAATACCTAAAGAAGGCACGCCGTTAAAGATAGATAAACGACGCTGCTCTGCTGCACCATCCACTACGTCTGCCACCTGTTCTAAACGAATGGCCTGATCGCCATTACGTTTGACCACCATTTGTTCAAATTCACGCACATCACGTAAACGGCCCTGAATACGAATGCCCTGCTCTTCCATGCCATTCACTACACGGCCAACAGGAGCTGCAATATTCTGCGCTCGCAACGCATTCACCACATCCATAGCTGAAATGTTGGCTTCACGCATCGCATTAGAGTTTAAGAACACTGTCATTTCGCGCTCTTTTTCACCTTCCAGATTCACAAGTGCTACACCAGGCACAGCACGAATTTCACGGGCTATCTGATGTTCAGCCAGTTGCGACAACTCTATTGGATCCATGGATTTTGACGACAAAGCCAAAGACATAATAGGGAAAGCATTGGGGTCTTCACGGCGAAGGAATGGCTCTTTCATTTCAGTGGGCAGTTTGTCACGCACCACGGCCACCGCATCACGCATTTCCTGTGAGGCTTCAATCAGGTCTTTATCAAACTCAAAAATCGCCACTATGACAGCATTGGAATCACGGGCATAAGAACGTAGTTCTCTCATGCCGGTGATAGTTGCCATCGAATCTTCGACTCTGTTCAGTATTTCCCGTTCCACAGTTTCGGGGGAAGCCCCAGGATATGGGATAGTCATTACCAGCACAGGAGGCTGGACATCGGGGAATTGGTTGGTTTTTAAATTGGTCATCGCAAAATAACCAAAAATCATCATGGCAAGCGTAATAGCCACCACCACCATAGGGCGCTTGATACTAAAATCAGATAAAAACATAGCTTAGTTTCCTGCGCTGACTTTAGCTGCGGTTTGATCCGGCGTTTCAGAACCGGCAGCAGCCAATTCAGCTTTAGCTCCGTCCGTTAAAGCACCTTGTGGATGACGTAAAATCTGCGCACCTGAAGTGACGCCTGACAATACCTCTTGAGTGCCCCACCTTTCGTCTTTGCTACCTAATTCCACTTCGGTCTTTTTCAGCTCGTTATTGGCAAATTGCCAGACAAAGTGCTTATCACCTTCACGGATAAGGGCTGACTCCGGCACCATCAGCGCGTTGCTATTTTGCGCTTCAACATGACCTTCAGCATACAAACCAGCCACTAAAGACTGCTCTTTTAAGTCCATGGTCACCAACAATTGCACCTGACGGGTACTTTCATTGGCCAATGGGTTAATACGCTCAACAGTACCGGTAAAAAACTGACCGCTGTAACCATTCACTTTAAAGGTGACTTTATTGCCAACTTTAACCTGACCAACACGGTCTGCAGCCACATAACCTTCAAAACGAATACTGGCAGGGTCAATCAGTACCATCAGACCTTTACCTATCTGAGCTGTATCACCAGCTGACACTTTTCGGGTAGCCACTACACCGGAAAATGGTGCTTTCACATCAGTTTTTTCCATCTGCTGACGCGCTTCAACTAAACGGGCGCGGGCTGAGGCTAAATCAGATTGGGCCTGATTGGCTTTGTTTTCAGCGGCCTCAAGC
Organism: Rheinheimera sp. MM224; assembly: GCF_947090785.1. NCBI lineage: Bacteria > Pseudomonadati > Pseudomonadota > Gammaproteobacteria > Chromatiales > Chromatiaceae > Rheinheimera > Rheinheimera sp. MM224. Next base: position 2,022,291 of record NZ_OX352320.1, on the reverse strand, counting down.
CCTTCCTGAGTGACTAAACTTTGTTTAGACAAAGACTGCATACGCTTGAGTTGACGATTGGACTGCTCCAGTGTGACCACAGCTGAACGTTCAGCTTCCTGAGCAGACAATAATTTATCACGGTAGGTGGTTTGATCCAGCTTCACCAGCACATCACCAGCTTTGACTACATCTCCATTGTCTTTCAACACTTGCATCACTATGCCGGACACTTCTGCATTCAGTTCAGCTTTCACCACAGGCTGTAATGAGCCTGAAATCACAGGGCCACGGGAGAGTGTACTTTCCGATAAAGTCAGTAAGTCCTGTGTCACCAATTGTAATGGTTTGGCGCTTTCTTCCTGTACTTTGGCCACTTCAGGCTTAGAGCAAGCCGTTAACGTGGTGGCAATACACAAGGCAATGAGAGTTAGTTTTATAGTTTTCATGGTCCAGACCCATCCGGTAGTTCAAGCAAGCATAGATACTTTTTTATTAACGCCACTATAAAACAGTCAGAAGTTTCAGTCCTGCGAAAAGGGTAACAAGTTGTAACGGACAAAAAGCAAAAAACAGATCAATCACTTAGATCTGTTTTTAGTGCAAAGCTGACAGAGGAAAAGTGTAGATAAACGCGAGGTTACAATACGTAAATATGATCGGTAATATGAGAAACACCTGGTGTACTCCAGACGGACACCAGGGCCTTGTCGTGCTCAGCCCAACTGCTCACAGTGCCAGTCAGTACCACATCAGACTCAATGACTTCCACCTGAATAGCGGGTTCAACCCCCTGACTTTGCCTGGCCAAGGCTGTTTCTATATCTTTTTTAACTGTTCCAGCCACATTCTTCGGGGTTAAACGAATCTGATTGGTCACACCACGCACACCAGCCAGATACCGTAAAGCCTGAGTGGCAGCACGGCGCTGATAATCAAAAGCCACTTCCCCTGTTAAATTAATCCATCCCATAGAGACAGTTAATTCAATGCCCTGAGCCGGAATATGACTACACCATTGCAACACCGATTCAGCAACCCGGGTTAAATCAGCATCCTGATACACATGCTGATGAGGCAATGCCACTACCAGTTGATTGTCCAGCGACTGCACGCCATAGACTCTGTGTACCGCGCATTGCACATGCCACAATTCAGCCAATGAGGCCACTTTCCCCGATAAGGTCACTATGCCACCATGCACCAAAACCTGCAGTTTATCTGCCTGCACAGCACTATCCCACTTCAGCTCAGCCTGAATATCCTGCGTCAGTTGTTGATCTGTTTTCATAGATTCCTTTCCTGTCGCTTCATTTAGCTTTTGCTCCATTAACCTGCGGTTTTATATAGCTTTGGCGTCACTTAACTACGACGTTAATTATGCTGTTCCGGCAGTCCCCATAATAAACTGGCCAGCTCATCAGCATGTTCTTCTTCGGTTTGCAGAATATTTTGGATCAGTGCGGTGCTGGTCGGGTCGTCATCACCGATAAATAACAGCAACTCTTTGTAATGATCGATAGCGACCCGTTCTTCAATCAGGTTTTCTTTGATCATTTCATATAAATTCTGAGCAGTACCAAACACCGACTGACCGCGTTCAATCACACCCTGCGGCGAAAAATCGGGCTCGCCTCCCAGCTGAACTATGCGGGCGGCTAACCAATCCACATGCAGTAACTCTTCGTTTGAGTGTTCCAGAAATTCAGCAGCTACTGTATTGGCATGGATACCTTTGGCTAAAAAATAATGACTGCGATAACGCAGCACACAAATCAGCTCAGAAGCTAAAGCGGAATTCAGCATACGCACTACGTCGCCGCGCCCGGCTTGGTAGCCCTGAGTCACAGCACCCGCCTCTACATGCTTTCTGGCATGCTGGCGCAGTAATTTATGATCGGTAATTAGTGTACTCATCAAGGACTTCCTTATTTCTTAGTGCCTTTTCATTTGGCGCAGCTAACTTACCATGCAGTACAAAAATTCAGCTGTTCGTGTGATAACGCACATAGATAGATGAAAGTATTTAATTTATGCCCTAAGACCAGTCTGATGTGGCGTCTTCAACAGATAACTGGCAGCTTTGTTTAAACCGGTTGATTTGATGATCAGCCTGCTCCCGCGATAAATAATAATGTTCCTGCAATAAGCGACACAATCGGTGAGGTTTTCCTTCCGACTGCAACAACTGTTCTCTGGATAATTGATTCCAACACTGCTGCGCCTCATCCAGGTGTCTCTGCCAGAATTGTTCTTGCGCAAGCAAAGCTCCGGCAGCGGATGTCGCTGCCTGGCTTTTAAGTTTGGTTACAGTTCTCATCAAAACGCTCCCATTACCTTGTTACGGGCTTGTTGGTGCAGAGGCCGTATTGGCAATAATGACTTCAACCCTGCGGTTTTGCTGACGGCTGGTGGCTGAATCATTGTCAGTGACAGGTGAGTTCTCGCCCAGTCCTGTAGCGCTTAAACGGTCCGATGCTATGCCCTGAGCTTCCAGATAACGTCGCACTGAATTAGCCCGGCGCTCTGACAAGCCCTGATTTGAATCTGAACTGCCAATGCTATCGGTATGACCTTCAATCTGAACCTTGCGGTCCTGATAACGATTTAAGAAGGCAGAAAGTTTCGACAAATTATTCAGCGAACCTTCTTTGAGATCAGCACGGCCTGTATCAAACAGCACATCCCCTAAAGTCACAACCCAACCTCTTTCGGTTTCTTTTGCATTCAGTTCTGCGATTTGTTGCTGTAATTCCAAAGCCTGCTGTTTGGCAAGTTCTGATTCAGCTTCTGCTGCTGTTGCATCTTGTCTGGCTAATTTGGCGTCATAACGGGCAGAATCAGCTTCCTGAGTTCTGGAATCCAGACGGGCATCAGCCTGCTGTGCGCCCAGAGTTTTGTATTGTTCATCCAGATAATTAGTTTCTGCCACAGCTTTGGCTATTTCGACTTTTTTATCCGCCAATTTCACTCTGTAGCTGGCAAGAGCTAAATCTTTGGTCGGTTGTTCTGCTGCTAATACTGCAGCTTCAGCCTGTTGCACTGGCAACACAGCTCTATTGGTCAAATTAGGATCGGCCTGCAATGCAGTCAGTTTTTGTCGTACAGCGTAGGAGCCATCTGGTTTCACAACGGCTGAGCTACAAGCGCTTAATGTCATTACACCAGCAACCAGCACCAGTAATTGGCTTTTACCCGTTAAAATTTTCATTGCATTTGTCCTGTTTTACGTTGCATTTCCTGCTTCAATACATCGATATTTTTTTGCATATCGTCAATCACAGCGCGGACTTTTCCTTCTCCGGCACGGGCAGAAGCCAGCTCAGCACCAGCCTGAGATAACTCGGCATAACGACGTGCAGCCAACATATCTTTTTTCTGAACCGCAGCACGGGCTGAAACTAAATCAGCTCTGGCTTCTAATAATTCTGGTAACGCATAATCACTTGCAGTGATGCGTTCGGCTGCAGCTATAGCTTGTTCTGCCGCCTGGATTTGGCTGACAGGAGCTTCAGGCGCCGAAGCACAAGATGCCAGCAAACCACTCAGGCTTAACAGCAACAGGGTTTTGCGGACCTGTGGGTACCGGTTCGACAGATACATGGGCAGATAGGTGGATATATACATGGTAACTCCCTGATCAATAATCAAAAAAATAACAACAAACAGCAGAACCCTTGCCGGAACTCAGCCAATACGAGTTTGCCTGTTGTTGCATACTGGCCCCTCCATTCAAAGAGTTCGGTGCGCTGGCGCTCATATACTTTGTTTACTTTTGGTGTAAAAAAGACAAAATAAAAAGTTTAAAACAAAGTTAATTAGCTACTTTGTGCTATGACCCACATACAAGGCTATTTAGGTGCTATAGTCTGGCCCTTCACTCTGAGCAAAAGGATTTGAAGGTCAGATTTTTCAGGGAACAGATTGCCACCCACATAAAAGGATGTACTTATGCCAACTCGTACCGATGGCGCAGCTCCAAACTCAAGTCAGAGCGGCCCGGCTTTAACCGATGAATTCCACAACTTTATTGCCGATATCGAAGATTTACTGAAAACCACCACTTCATTAACAGGAGCGGAGTTTGAGCAGGCGAAGAAAAAGCTGACTGAACGTGTCGCTACAGCCAAAGCATCAGTAGAAGATATAGGCCAAAATTTTGCCGCTAAAGCACGTCATTCTGCTGAAGTCACAGACCGTTATGTGCATCAACAACCATGGCAGTCTATTGCTGCCTGTGCAGCAGTCAGCTTCGTGCTGGGTGTTTTTGTTGCCCGCTGCAGCGGTTCAGGTTCTAAATAATACGATGTATGCCGACCCTTTGAGGTCGGTTTTTTGAATGGAGTTCGCATGTCGACACCTGAAATGGAAAATGCCAATACAGGCTCTGTAGGTTTTGATCCTGCCCGCTGGTTATGGTTGCTGGACAGAGCAAGCCCGCAACTGATGACACAACTGGGTTTACATGGTCAATTGCTGCATTTGGAATGGCAGCAGGAAAAACGCCGTTTGCAATGGATTATGCTCTGCGGTGTACTGAGTATCAGTTTTGTGTTTCTGGCATTCCTGTTTGCAGGTTTTGCAGTGCTTTATCTGAATCGAAATAATGAAAGTTTTACCTTCTTTATCTGGACTTTACCTATGGTGTTCACCTTTTTAGCAGCAGCCTGCTTTTTTCTGATCCAACGCTTAGGCAAAAAAGGCCAGAGTGCGTTTAGCGGGAGTTTCAGGAGTTTATGACGGATATGAAACTACTAAGGCGCCAGGTATGAATACAGAGAAACCTCTCCCCTTACCAGTTCAGATCCTGTTATTACGGCAGAAGATGGCCCAACAACGTCATCTGATCCAACAGCAGCTAGGACCACAGCAGCAACAAGATAACGACCAGTTTCCCCGCAGTTTGGGTATGAGATTGCTGCAACAGCAGTTGTCAGGCGCGGCGCCTTGGCTGATGATGTTAAAAAATAAACTTCATGGCAAAGAATCAGCTTTACTCTGGTCAGTGGCTTTAACTTTGGGCCAACACTGGTTGCAAAAAAAGAGCAAAACTCAGGAATAAGACGACTTACACAGCTGAATGGATAAATACACTCTTTATAGCTTGCTATATGTTCGTCAGCGTACAGACTTCGGGCCCAAAAGTGAGTCACGCTGCCGTTGATCAGTGTTGATCTTCAATCTTTACATGGAGTGTTATGCCACAACTAAAAGGCCCGCTGCAAAACCATTTGCTGGCCACCTTGCCTGCTGATGTTCAGGAACGATTGTGTCCCCATATGGAATTAGTTGAGTTGCCACTGGGCAAAGTTTTGTATGAATCCGGTGATACCCTGCGTTATGTCTACTTTCCTACCAATTCTATAGTGTCGTTGTTGTATGTGATGGAAAGTGGTGCTTCTGCAGAAATATCCGTCGTAGGCAACGAGGGATTAATAGGAGTCGCTCTTTTTATGGGCGGCGAAAGCACGACCAGCCGGGCCATAGTACAAAGTGCCGGTCAGGCCTATCGCCTGTTAGGCCAGCGCTTAAAAGACGAATTTAATCGTCATGGTGCCTTGTTGCATACCTTGTTACGTTACACTCAGGCCTTGATCACTCAAATGGCGCAAACTGCGGTCTGCAATCGCCACCATTCCATTGATCAGCAACTTTGTCGCTGGTTGTTATTATCGCTCGATCGGCTCGAAAGCAATGAACTGGTGATGACGCAGGAGTTGATTGCCAATATGTTGGGTGTACGACGTGAGGGCGTGACTGATGCTGCCGGTCGTTTACAACGCTTGGACGTGATTGAATACCACAGGGGTCATATTCGGGTGCTTAACCGGCCTAAACTTGAGACTCTGTGCTGTGAATGTTACGCCGTAGTGCGCAAAGAATCTGACCGTTTACTGCCATGGGCTAAAAGCGCAGCAATCACTTAACATCTATTTTGAACTGAGTGGCCACTCGTCAGTTTCAACAGCGGTTCTAACCTTTCACCTAAAAGTTTTCCTATCCAGCCCTCCTGACTTTAGACTTTGGTGCTGTGCCGAACAGAAATCAGTAACACAATCGAACAGACTGTTTTTACTATTCTTTATCAAGGCCCACCTGATGCACACAGATCTACCGCAAAACAAACTTTTGCAACAACTGTCTGACGAAGAGCAACAGGCTGTCATGCGCCACAGCAAAACCATCGAAATGCACTTTGGTCAGGTGTTATGTGAAGAAGGAAAAAACAGCGGTTTTGTCTATCTACCTTTGTCTGGTTATATTTCAATTTTAACCTCAGTGCAGCAGAACCAACACTTAGAAGTAGGTCTGATTGGTAACGAGGGCATATTAGGGGCTTTAGTCTCTATTGGAATGGAGACCTCTCCGGTTCAGGCCATAGTTCAGGGCCATGGTCTGGCGTTGCAAATAGAACATCAGGCTTTTAACGCTGAATTAAAACGTTGTGTAAAGCTGCAGCACATTCTACACCAGTACCTGGCATTTTATGTGGTTCAGCTCACCCGTTTAGTTTGTTGCAATCACTACCATGAAACTGAACCGCGTTTAGCACGCTGGCTGCTGATGACACACGACAGAGCCGGTGGTGATCAATTTTTTCTGACTCATCAGTATTTAGCTTTTATGTTAGGAGTCCGGCGCAGCAGCGTGACGCAAGCTGCTGGTTCTTTGCTGGAGAAAAAGATCATCGACTATCACAGAGGGCAAATCCATATTTTAAACCGCCCTGCTCTGGAAAAGGCCAGCTGTAGTTGCTATCGCGCTTTGCTCGACAAACAACCACAGTTCCTGCCTGGGTCTTTCTATCAGGATGTCGCCTGTGTTCGTTGACGAACTGAACCTTGCCGCTGAACGGGCCAGACTCATGGTCCGGTATTGTGCGGTATTGTGCCGCTGCACCGGTAGCCCAGGCGAAAGCCTCAAGGAGTTATCCATGAATTACAACGATAAAGACCAGTATGGCATCTACAAAACCAGTCACCTACATGCCAATGGCCATCAGGGGCCTGGTCCTGGCCTGATGGGCGCAGAAACTCTGCTCGGTAATGATGTCTATAACCACCGCGATGAAAAAGTTGGTGATATCAAAGAGATTATGTTGGACATGAGCGGCGGTAAAATCAGTTATGCCGTATTGTCCTTCGGATCTTTTTTAGGCATGGGCGAAAAATTATTTGCGGTACCATGGAGTGCACTGATCCTTGATACGGAAAACAAACGTTTTACGCTGGATATAGAAAAAGATCGCTTAGACAATGCCCCAGGCTTTGATAAAGACAACTGGCCTGATATGGCTGACAGCACATGGCGTGAATTGATCCATAGCTATTACAGCAACAAAAACCTCTGATAATCCACCCTGAATAAAAAATAATGCCCAGCCCTGAATTTTGTTTCAGGGCTTTTTTTCTATAAGTACGCTAACGCACAGACCGTCTACCGCACCGGGCCCAAAGTAAAGACTTTCCCATCTATTTGGAGTACCTCTATGTTAGAAACTATTGTCGCAATCCTCGTGATCTTATGGCTCCTCGGTATGGTGTCATCCTACTCGTTAGGCGGCGCGCTGCACTTGTTACTGGTCGTAGCGCTGGTGATTATCGTGCTGCGTGTACTGCAAAGACGCAGGCTCTGATTAAGGGGCCTCTGATGAAACTAATGAGAATACTGGCGGTGGTACTGATCCTGCTGGGCATTTCTTCGTTGTTTTACTCTGGCTTTAGTTACACCACGAGCCGCCAGACTGCAGAAATTGGTTCATTTGAACTGTCAGTCAAAGAAACAGAGCAAATTAGTCTGCCAGCCTGGCTAGGCTGGATGCTAATTGCTTCAGGCTGTTGCTTATTGTTAATCCCCCGCCGTTCATAAATCAGGCCCATCCCGGCGCCTGTATCGAGCTGCATCTATCGGAGAATACTTATGACCATTAAACCATTAGTGCTGGCCACATTGCTGGCCGTTGCCGCGGTATCAAGCATCAGCTGCGCCTCAACCCGAACCTCTGAAGGTACAGGGGAATATGTTGACGATACAGTGATCACTGCGAAGGTCAAATCTGCCTTTTTGGCAGAAGAAGGCTTGAAAGTCGCAGAGATTAATGTTGAAACCTTTAAAGGCGTTGTGCAATTAAGCGGCTTTATTAATTCCCGCGCTGACGCAGACCGCGCTATTGCACTGGCTCGCGGCATATCTGGTGTGACTTCTGTCAAAGATGATATGCGCATTAAATAACCGTTTTCCAGTTTAGCGCGGCAACGCACTGAACTGACCATTGAATCACTCTACTTTAGTCAGGCGTCACCCCCTGCATGGTTTGCACTTTCGCAGAACCATGCAGGTTAAGGAGCATACTCATGACTAATTCTAACGATAAAACCATAAAATCCAGCACCATCACTGCTGCTGTAACTAAATACCCAAAAACAACTCAAGCTTCAAAGCCTTCTACTCCTCAGTTGAGTTCTGTGAAAGGCATATCATCTCCACTACACACCAAAGCATCAGACGATGCCTGGCAAAAACGTATTGGTGCTGCACATAAAGTCTGGAGCAAATTGTCCGAAAGTGAGCTGAAAAAATCTGCAGGCGAACCGGCTAAGTTAGCTGAACTGGTGCAAATGCGTTATTCCATCAGCCGCCCGGATGCTGACAAGCAAGTAAAAAACTTTATCGACAATCGCAGTTAATTCAGCGAGGGAGAGCACCATGAAACTGATTAAAAAAGAATATCCAGCCGTACTGGCACTGATAGTAAGTAGTTTGTCAGTCCCTGCGATGGCGCAGGACGCTAAAAGTAGTCAAGGCGTAAAAGACGCCCGCCTGGAAAGCCAGATCCTGACGACCTATCAGCTCAGCCCTTATCTGCGTCACGATGACATTACAGTCACTGTTGAAGGTGATAAAGCCACCATCAGTGGCCGGGTGGAAAGTGATGCTAACAAAGAGTTGGCTACCGAAATTGCTGAAGGTGTAAAAGGCATCAGCAAAGTCGACAACACCATGATCACCGAAGATAACTACAAAAAACCGGCGCGCTCAACTGAGTCGAGTTATGCCGAGATCATCGACGATGCCAGTATCACGGCAGCCGTGAAATCTAAATTGACCTGGAGCCGTTATGTCGACGGTAGCACCACCAAAGTCACCACCAAAAAAGGCATGGTGACTTTAACTGGTACAGCCGAAAACAAAGCAGCGGTAGATCTGGCTGAAAACCTGGCCATGACCACCCGTGGTGTAATGTCAGTCGACAATAAGCTGACTGTGCTGGCAAATCCGGATAAAAAATCCAAGCCAGGCACTGCAATGGCAGACGGTTGGATCACTACCAAAGTGAAATCCACTTTTATGTATTCAAACAATGTCGACAGTTCTGATATTGCGGTCAATACCAACAAAGGTGTGGTGACACTGAATGGTCTGGTCGACAGTGGATCGGAAAAAGCACTGGCCGTACAACTGGCAGAGAATGTCAAAGGTGTGCAAAGCGTCGACGCTGGTGGTTTAACTTTTAAGTAACCCAGCTTTTACCAAAAGTTTTGTGAACACAGCTGTGGAGATAGCCCAAACCAGCAGCTGTGCTTACAGCGAATTAGCTAATGTACTCTGCATACGTTAGCTAATTTTTTTTGTCTTTTAATCCGCAACAGCCTTTATGAAGCGCAACAGCGTTAAATTCTGAATATAAATCAGCCAACTAACCAAATAAAAAAGCCAACCTAACTGGAAAGCCACAGCTAATTGCTGCAGTATAAACAGCATCAATTGCTCCATTTCATAGTTAGGGAAGTTCCAGTGCCCGAAAGTTTAAGTTTATTGCCTGCCATTCTGGCCATTGCCATAGTTATTTGGCGTAAAGAAGTGATACTGGCGCTTATTTTAGCCGTCGCCTGTGCTGAAGTTCTGTTGTACTTGAAGCAGCCGGAGCTAAGTGTATTTGGCGCTTTGTTGCATGGTCCTGTGCAAAGTTTAGAACGCATTATTTCGGTCACCTCTTCTGCCGATAACAGCAGAATTTTATTATTTTCTCTGCTGATAGGTGCACTGATGGCTTATATGCGGGACTCAGGTGGCGTGTCCGCTATGGTCGACTGGTTTATCCGCAAAGGGGTGGCCCGCACCAAACGCCAGGCTGGTTTTATCAGCTACGGCATAGGTATTCTGGTCTTTATAGAATCCAACCTGAGCGCCTTAACTGCGGGTATTGTGTCACGCGGTTTGTACGATAAATTCAAAATGAGCCGCGCTCGTCTGGCTTATATAGTCGACAGCACCAGTGCTCCTGTCTGTATCTTAATTTTACTCAACGGCTGGGGTGCTTATGTGCTGGGGCTGTTGAGTACTTATAATCTGCCTGAATCTGCCGTCTCTGTATTGATTGGTACTATTCCGCTGAACTTTTATGCCTTATTTACTTTGATTGTGGTGTTCTACACCATTTATACCGACAAGGTCTATGGCCCGATGAAACAGGCAGAAATTGATCTGAATACCGTATCAAGTCATAGCGATATTGATACACCACCAAGTAGCATGTCACTGATGTTAGTGCCTTTACTGACTCTGATTGTTGGTATGGTAGGTTTTATGCTGTGGACAGGCAACGGCAGTTTAGTCGAAGGTTCAGGTGCCAAAGCGGCGCTTTATGCCACCACTATTGCTTGTGTAGTAGCTTATGGCCTGATGGCGTGGAGTCGTCGCTTTAGCCACCAGCAACTGGTTACTATTGGTTTCAGAGGTATGGGCGAACTCTTACCTCTAGTCAGTATTGTACTGTTGTCACTGGCACTCGGCAGCGCCATGAAAGACTTAGGTACAGGGGCTTATGTTGCCTCTTTTGTCAAAGAATCCACTCCTCTTGTGCTTATTCCGGCATTACTTTTTATCGCTGGTGCCATCATCTCTTTTACCACGGGCACCTCCTGGGGCACTTTTGCTATTTTAATTCCTATTGGTATGCCTTTAGTTGAAATGCTGGGATTACCACCTTCGCTGATCCTGGCCGCTATTTTAAGTGGCGGTATTTGGGGTGATCACTGCTCTCCTATCTCCGATACCACAGTGGTTAGTGCCGTCGCTTCAGGCTGTGATTTATTAGAGCATGTAAAAACTCAGCTGCCTTATGCGCTGTTTTGTGGCGTGTTAGCACTGATTGCCTTTTTAATCAGCGGCTGGGTGATGATTGGATGAAAACACAAGCCTTACTGATGAGCTGTTTTTTATTGCTGTCGTGCAGCAACACTGTGCAGCAGCAAAGTTCTGCGCCGGCAACTAAAACTGCTGCAACACAGATTGTAAAACCACAAGGTCCGGTTCGTATTGAAGCGAATAAACCCGTCGATATAGTCGATTTACTCACAGTGACAAGCAAAGTACAAATTAGCATGGCCTATGCCAGCAACAGCAATTTTACCGGCAAAGTAGTACCAGGGTATCAGGCGAACAGCTGCTATTTAGCAAAAAATGCAGCTGAAGCTCTGGCAAAAGTGGCACTGCAGACTGAACGTTTAGGCTATCGTCTGCAATTACTGGATTGCTACAGACCTCAAGGTGCATCCAATCACTTTATGCAGTGGGTTGCAGATAATACCGATCAAAGCACGAAAAGCAGCTATTACCCAAATTTAGACAAAAGTGTTTTAAATCAAGGTTATATTGCAGCTCATTCAGGTCATAGCCGCGCTTCTACTCTGGATTTAACCTTGCTGCGAAAGAATGCAGCAGGCCAATGGTCTGCTATAGATATGGGCGGCACTTATGATTTATTTGACCCGGTTTCTCATTTAAACAGCACTGAAATTACAGCACAGCAAAAAGCCAACCGTTTGTTACTGAAAGATTTAATGCAGCAACAGGGTTTTGCTCCTTACGAGCTGGAATGGTGGCATTTCACACTGCAAAACGAAACCTATCCAAACACCTATTTTGACTTTGTGGTGAACTAAAAGGAGCTGTCATGCACCCTCTTCGCCAGCGTCCATCTGGCATAGCATCGTTATCGGCCCTGCTATCGGCGTTATTGCTCTGTGCCTGCAGCAGCTCTGCATCCCTGCCGGTAAAGCAGCAAGAGCTACTGAATCGACTGTCAGAGCAACTACAACAAGCTCAACTGCCACCAAATGCCCTCGCCTTTGTGGCTTATCCACTGAATACGCCAACAGAACAACTAAGTTATCAGCCCACAAAAGCCATGCAGCCCGCTTCGACGATGAAACTGGTCACCAGTATCACCGCGTTGGAACAACTAGGCCCGGCTTACCGGGGTAGCACTCAGTTGCGAGCTTACGAGCAGCCGCAAAAGACGATGCAACAGCCTTTGGTGTTAAAAGGCTATGGCGATATGGATTTTACCGTACAGGAGCTTTGGTCTTTGCTGCAACAGGCTTATGATCAGGGCATACGCCATGTGCCTGCCATCCAGATTGACCGCAGCTGGTTTAATCCGGCCAGGCCTGAACTGACCGCTTTGCCTTTTGATGAAACGCCACGGGAATACTACAACCTGTTGCCTGATGCGTTGTTTTTACAGCGCAATATGCTGGGTATCCGCTTGCAGTCCACAGCTGACAGCGTCACAGGCCGGCTCTATCCAGCATTACAAGGCCTGGAGCTGGTCACTACTGAAGTTCGTCTTGTGGACGGCGGCTGCGCACACTGGTATCCAGATCCAGAGCAATTAGCCTTTAAACGTCAGCCCGATAAAGTGCAACTGGTGTTACAAGGAGACTTTCCTAAGAACTGCCAGAAAAGAGATTATTTACAGCTGATCAATCGCTCAGATTTCAGCCGCTTACTGGTGCAGCAGTTATGGCAACAAATCTCAGGGCAACACCAGGTCCCGGTGCTGGAACAAGGCGCAGCAGAAGCCACAGTGCTGCTGGCTGAACATCAAAGCCGTACTTTAGCTGAAGTGTTGCGGGATATTAATAAAAGCTCAGACAATGCCGTCACTCGCCAGCTGTATTTGGCTTTAGGAGCAACACAAACTGATACCGAAACTGAACTGACGGCCGACAGGTCAGAGCAACAGGTTCGCAGTTTTTTCAGCAGTATCAAGCTGGATCACAGTAGCCTGATATTAGAAAACGGCTCTGGTTTGTCCCGCACTGAACGCATCAGCCCGGAGTTGATGGCCGCTTTGCTGCAACATGCTTACCAGGCTCACTATCAACCAGAACTTATCAGCAGCATGCCACTCGCAGGTGTGGATGGCACCTTAAAACGCCGCTTCACTCAGACACAAACCAAAGGCAAAGCCCGCTTAAAAACCGGCACTTTGCGTAATGTCACAGCGCTGGCAGGTTTTGTCACAGACCCAAGCGGCCGCACCTGGGTGGTCGCGAGCTTTATCAACGACCCCAAAGCTGGACGCGGCCGTGTGGTGTTGGATAGCTTGATTGAATGGATCACAGAGCAGTCTTTGACTAATGAACAGAGCTCAAAATCACAGTGATAAAAGAAGCAGGCCACAACCTGCTTCTTTAAGTCGCCTGTTGGCTTTACACCTTAAACTTCGACAATACAGCGCTAAAATCCTCAGCTATACGCTTTAAGCCCTGACTGGAATCTTTTGTCGTGGCGCTGTGTACTGCATTTTGTTGCGCAGCCGTATGGATATGGTTGGTTTTTTGACTCACGCCGTCCGCCACATCACGTTGCTCTGCCGCAGCTGTACTGATTTGGCTGTTCAGATGATTAATTTCCTCTATGGCTTTGAGCACTAAATCCATAGCGCTACTTGCCTCAGAAGCTTTGACTTCGTTGTCTTTTACAGTTGCCTGTGCAGTCGAATTTAATGTCTGCACTTCGTTTACACCTTGCTGCAACTGCTCAATCATACGTTTAATTTCGCCGGTAGAAGACTGGGTACGGCCAGCCAATAAACGAACTTCATCGGCAACCACACTAAAACCACGGCCTTGCTCACCGGCTCTGGCGGCTTCAATAGCAGCATTTAACGCCAGCAGGTTGGTTTGCTCCGCTATGGTGTTAATCACTTCTAATACTTTGCCTATTTCAGCGCTTGAGGCTGATAAGCTTGCAATTGAACGCTGAGATTGCTGAGAATCCAATAACTGCTGTGCGGCATTTTTGACAGAGGCTTCCAGAGTTTTCATAGCGCCCTGAGTCAAACGCGAGGCCTCAACACTGGCCTGCTCTGCCTGCTCTGCATTGTGAGCCACCACAGAAGCTGTAGTCGCCAACTCATGAACAGAAGAAGCTGTCACTTCTAAATCACAGGTTTGCTTGACGACTTCAGCACTGGACTCCTCTGCCACATGAGCCAGCTCTACTGAAGCTTGTACCAGACCATGAGTCATAGAACTCAGCTCCACTATAGTTAACCGCAGTTGCTCCAGTAGCTGGTCAAAACAGCGCGCCATTTCACCAAATTCATCAGTGCTGTAATTAGAAAAACGACGGGTTAAATCGCCCTCACCTTCGGTAATGGCTTTAATGGCTCTGATGGTATCGTTTACACGGGTGACCACTATGCTATGAGTTAACCAGTACACGACCAATAATAAAATAGCGGCGCCTGCAGCAATGGCAGCCGAGCTTTTAATCACATTGCCACGCACTTCACCACTAAGTTCATCGTTGGAATACGCAGATACAATCTGATAACCCCAAGGTGCAAACTGTTCAGTCTGAATGGTCCAATCCGGATTTTTCGTTTTCAGGATCTGCTCCAACTCTTCTGCCTTGATATGGCTGGACTGAGCCCGGATAGCACCGTTTCTGTCAAGCAAAGCCACAAAACCTGAAGTCAGTAAGCGACTGGATGCCAGCAATTGACGCAAGGCTTCTAAATCTGCCTTATAGCCCACATAACCTATACCAACCACTTCACTTTGTGCATTGGTCAAAGGTTCATAGCCAGTGACAAAAGGGTTGCCTAAAATATCCACTGAACCATAAAAAGCATTGCCTTGACGTATCGCCGCCATAGCCGCGCCTGTAGGGGCCAATAAAGTCCCGGTCGCCCGGCCTGTATCTGTGACAACGTTTGTCGATATACGTACAAAATCATCACCAGTGCGGCTAAAAAGGGTCGCAGTGCCGCCCATAATAGCGGTCAGATCGTCCACTAACTGGTATTTGTTGCCCTGACCTACACTTCCTAACACTAAATCCGGCACTTGCTGTGAGCCAAAAGATAAAGTCTCACCTTGGGATACAGGCCCGACATCAGCAATACGCTTACGAAACAGCTTCATGCTGCTTTGCACTTGCTGGCTCAGCAGACTGTCGGTAATAGTTAAGATATTGGTAATTTCGCGGTTCAGACGGTCTTTGTCTGTGTTAACCGAGCTTTCTATTTCCTGATATTTACTAAACGAAATCACAACTATGGAACCCAGCATCGCCAGTAGAACCAGGCCGGTGAGTGTTAACATAAATTTGCGCTGTACCGACATAAAGATTCCTTAGTGGTTTTGTGGCTACCTTAACTAAAGGCGACCTGGATCAAAGTATTGCGTAATAAAATAGTTTAGCCTGTAGATTTTTATTTCGCAGGCAAGGCTTTTTAAAATCAAAAAAAGGCCAGTCACCAGGACTGGCCTTTGCAAACCCAATAGAAAAAGGGTTCTGCTGTTTCAGGACATTCATCAAGAATGCGGGTATACACCCTATTTCCGTATCAAAAATCCATATTTGCTACGAAATATTTAGTCCGGTCGCACCCGAACTAAAACGATACAGGGCCATTAGCTCTGCTGAACTTTAGTCATTAGCACTGTAAGTTAATCAGCCTATCATCAAAAAGTTTCAATTTTACTGATGTAACCGTTTGCACAGTAACTCTATTATGCCAGAGTCTGCCTTGAAACAGAACGCCAATTGTTAATTTCGTACATTAATCGCACAAAATTTTAACTGATATTCGTAGCTTGAATCAGCCCTTGCCAACAGATAATGAATAAGCTTCAATGGCAACTGAAATCAATCAACTGGCCAACAGAGCCAGCAGAGGAAGCATGACCTCCACTTTTGCCACTTTAGACTGGCTGATGTTTGTTTTGTATTTTGTGCTGCTGGCCCTGACTGGCTGGTGGATCAATCGCTCTGGCGCAAAAAACAGTCAGGAGTATTTTATTGGCAGCAACAGCATGCCCACCTGGCTGGCCGCTATTTCAGTTCTGGCCACTGCACAATCTGCTGCGACTTTTTTAGGCGGACCTGATATTGGTTATCGTAGCAATCTGACCTACCTCGCCAGTAACATTGGAGCCTTAATGGCAGCCTTTTTCGTTGGTTATTTTCTGATCCCACGATTTTATCGCTACAAAGTCAGCACAGTGTATGAATTGCTTGAGTTACGTTTTGGCAGCAGAGCGAAAAAACAGGCCGGCTTGATGTATTTGTTTGGCCGTATTTTTGCCAACGGTGCCAGGCTTTATATGGCAGCTATCGCAGTGTCGATGATTTTATTTACCGATATAGCCTTGCAGCATGTCATTTGGTCCATAGCACTGCTTTGCCTGGTTTCGTTGCTGTATTCGATTTTTGGTGGCATTAAATCTGTGATTTATGGTGATGCTTTTCAGTGTTTTGTTTATGTCGGGGCAGCAGTTCTGGTGCTGTTGTATTTATGGAGCTCTATTCCTGCCGATTTTTCAACGGTCTGGCAGGCCTTAGAGCATCCGCCGCATAATGCAGCCAGTAAACTGACCTTGATAGACACCAGCTGGGATTTCAGTTCAGCCAGTGCTTTTACGCTTTACTCCAGTGTAACCGGCTTGTTTTTGCTTTATATCGCCTCCTATGGTTTGGATCAGGATCTGACTCAACGCGCTTTAACCTGCAAAAATGCCCGTCAGGGTTCGTTGGCTATTATCTGGTCTGTGGTGTTAGTGGTGCCTGTCACGCTGGTCTTTATGCTGATTGGTTTTTTACTGCATATCTTTTATCAACGGCCCGATCTGATGGCTGGGTCTGGTGCTGTGATGCAAAGCAGTCAATTCAGCGGTGAAAATATCACTGTGTTTATGTATTACGTTTTGCATGAAATGCCGGCTGGTTTGCGTGGTTTAGTCACAGTAGGCGTGATAGCTGCAGCAGTGTCAACACTGACATCTGGCTTAAACTCTATGGCTTCTGTGATTATTCAGGACTTGTATAAGCCCTGGCAGCAACAACGACAAGCGAAGACAGAACAGCATTATGTGAGTGCTGCACGTTGGTCTATGTTGCTGTGCGCTCTGGCTTTAGCATTGATGGCGCTGCTGTGTTTTTACTGGCAACAAAGCAGCGATATGCCACTTTTGACTTTTGCTTTGGGTGTGATGGTATTTAGTTACAGTGGTTTACTTGGGGTCTATGCCAGCGCGCTCTTTAGTCAGCGTGGCAGTCCGGCTTCCGTATTAGCTGCATTAATTGGCGGCTTTGTCATCACGCTTCTGATGCAGCCTTATCTACAAAGCTATTATTTACCGACCAGCTGGCAGTTTGATTTAGCCTTTAGCTGGCAATTGTGTATAGGTTTTGCCTGCTCTTTTGTTATTTGTCAGCTAGGAAAAAACAGCGATGCAGTGGCGCAAACAGAACTTAATGGAGTACCAGCCTGATGCGTTATTTAATGCTGCTGCTCTGTTTCGCAGCGACCTGCTTTGCCGACACTAAAGAGCTACAAACAGCAGCTCAGCAGTTAGTCACTCAGCCTGATATCTCCCCTGTTGAGCTAAAAGCAAAACATATAGCTCTGGTGGTGAATCAAAGCTCGCTTGTGGGCGATACCCATCTGCTGGAACTATTGCTGCAACAAGACCTTGCAGTCAAAACGGTATTCTCGCCTGAGCATGGTTTTCGTGGCACCGCCGATGCCGGTGCAAAAGTGGATAACAGCGTAGATCCACAGACTGGTGTCGCAGTGTTGTCTTTGTATGGCAAAAACAAAAAACCAACGGCAGAAGCACTGAAAGATATCAACCTGCTGATTTTTGATTTGCAGGATGTTGGCGTACGTTATTACACCTATTTATCCACTTTGCATTATGTGATGGAAGCAGCTGCAGAGCAGAATATTCCATTGCTGGTATTGGACAGACCCAACCCCAACGGCGCTTATGTTGACGGTCCTGTGCTTGATAAACACTACCAGTCTTTTGTTGGGATGCACCCTATCCCACTTTTACATGGCATGACACTGGGTGAACTGTCGTTGATGATCAAAGGCGAAGGCTGGATTAATAAGGCTGCGCAATTAAAGCTGTATGTGTTGCCGGTAAAAAACTATCAGCGGGATATGCCGTATCAGTTGCCCGTGCGGCCAAGTCCGAATCTGCCGAATGCTCAGGCTGTGGCCTTGTATCCATCATTAGGATTTTTTGAAGCCACGCCTTTCAGCATTGGCCGTGGTACTGATTTTCCATTTCAGGTGCTGGGTTACACCAATCCGCCTTTAGGCCCTTTTGCCTTTAGTCCTGTTTCCAAAGCTGGCGCTGCGCTGAACCCACCACTGAAAAATCAGTTGGTGTTGGGGCTGGATTTACGCAGCGTAAAAGCCGGAGGTCTGGATTTAAGTTATTTAATTCAGGCGCAGGCACTTTTTGCAAAACATCAACTAAAGCTATTTAACTCACCTGATTTTATGGACAAACTCTCTGGCAGCCATAAGCTCAGGCAACAGATTGAACAAGGCTGGAGTGAAGCACAAATTCGTCAGAGCTGGCAGAGTGAACTCATACGCTTCAGGCAACAACGCCAGCCCTATTTGCTGTATCCGGATCGTCCTGCAGAGCAGGAAACAGTCACGCCGAAATGAATCAAGCCGGGAACAGCTCCGCCATTTGCGTTAAAGTAGCGCCAGTCACCCTGTTAATGCGCCAGTCGTGTAGCATCACAGCACCTAAAGACTGATAGAAGTCGATAGCGGGTTGATTCCAATCCAGCACGGACCATTCCAGACGGCCACAATCACGTTCTACCGCCAGCTTCGCCAGATAGGTGATCAAAGCTTTGCCAACACCCACGCCACGGCAAGCTGGCTCAACAAATAAGTCTTCCAGATAAATTCCTGGTTTGGCCAAAAAGGTCGAGTAGTTATGGAAAAACAGCGCAAAACCTACGTCTTTGCCCTGATAATTTGCCAGTACCACTTCAGCATAAGGGTTGTCAGCAAATAAGGTATCACGCAGCTTTTGTTCAGTGGCTACCACCTGATCCGACAGCTTTTCATAGTCAGCCAGTTGCTGAATAAAACTTAAAATAGCGGGCACATCAGCTTCAGTCGCCAAACGAAGCTCAAGGCCATCGATACGGGTTGAAATAATGCTCATCAGAATTCCTTAAAAAGAAGTGGTTCAGAAAAATAACGACACAAAAAACAAAGGGGTCAGAGTCATTAATCCGCTATCAGCAAATCAATGACTCTGACCCCTTGGCCGGCAACGGGCTAATTACTTAGCGCGGCTGCGGTATTCGTCAGTACGGGTATCGATTTCAATCTTGTCGCCGATTTCAACGAAAGCAGGAACCATTAATTCGAAACCTGTGTCCAGCTTAGCTGGCTTCATGACTTTACCTGAAGTGTCGCCACGGGCAGCAGGTTCAGAGTAAACAACTTCACGTACTACGAATGGAGGTAAGTCAACAGAGATAGCGCGCTCGCCGTAGAAAACTACTGAACACTGCATATCCGGAACCAGATATTTCAGAGCTTCAGTCATGTTATCAGCTTCGATTTCGTACTGGTTGTACTCAGCATCCATAAATACATACATTGGATCTGCGTAGTAAGAATAAGTCACTTCTTTAGTGTCTAACATGACTTGTTCGAACTTGTCGTCAGCACGGTACACAGTCTCAAGACCGCCACCAGTTAACAGACCTTTCATCTTCATTTTTACAACAGCAGAGTTACGGCCAGATTTGTTGAATTCAGCTTTCTGAACAACCATTGGCTCGTTGTTGACCATTATCACCTGGCCAGCGCGTACTTCTTGAGCAGTCTTCATCATAATTGAAATATCTTCTTGTTAGGAAAAATTGCGCGACATTATAAGTTTATTTTCAGCAAAACGCACGAGGTTGCTGGCAAGATCTTGCTGCTGAATTAAATATTCCTGCCACTTTTTGTTATGCATCTGAATTTGTTCACTAAAATTACTGAATAAAGCGAATTCTGCGCTGATATCCTGCTCCAGATTCCAGGCCATATGCAGCTTTTCTATACAGGCTTTTTGTTGTTCAGGGGCATGCTGCTGATACTTGTCTAAAAAGGCCTGTAGTTTGACTAAATGTGCCTGCTCTTCCTGTCGGTAAATTTGCCAGATAAAAGCTTTACCCGCCCAATGAGCTCTGATCACTGAGTCTTCACCGCGGACAAAATTAATATCACAGCAAGCCAGCAACTGATCGTACATAGGCTGTGGCATAAAATTTAAAATGCGGATACTTAAAGACTTATGGTCAAAACGCCCGGTTTTAAGTTCGGAGAAAAGTTGGGTTAAATCTGTCGCCAGTTGCCCTTGTGGCACCAGTAGTAAGGTTGTTTGTGCTGAGTTCGCCAATTGCTCAAGCCATGGGCGGATCTGTGCCTGACTATAAGCAAATAACGAGATTTTTCGCTGATAATGCATCGCATCCAACAGGCCAAGCCCTTGCCAAAACTGCTGTTGCAACTGCGCTGAACCGTTTAATTCTGCCAAAGTATCGACCAGCCCATGCTCTCTTAATAAGCCACCGGTTTGCGCGGTAAAACCCGGGAAAAAGAAATACTTCTGCAGAGGTAACTGCGGATGAGGCGAAGGCAAGGCATGACAGCCATGCACCCAATCTTCTGCCGACAGGTATTCCAGATTCAGCCACAGAGGTTTGTCAGTAAAAGAAGCCATCCACTCTAAATAAGATGGCGGAATAGTGCAGGCTAAAGCTTCAATCACCAAATCCGGTCTGTCTGCTGCTGTAAGCTTCGGCAATACAGCAGTCCAATGCCGTACCAGCACATCATGTTGCAACTGACTGGCGAGGCCTGGGTTCACGCTATGGCAAATCTTCTGAAAGCTGACTAAATCGTCGACCCACAAGGTGACCTGCCATTGATGTTCACTCTGCAACTGCCGGGCTAAACGCCAACAAATGCCAATGTCACCAAAGTTATCTACCACAGAGCAAAACAAATCGCAGCGCATGCTTTACCTATCAAATCAGTTGGCTGACCAAAGCTTTCAGCGCTTTGGCCATTAAATACAGGGTGGCGATACTAAGCAGCAGACAACCCCAAAGCAAGGCTTGGTACCATAATTTATGCGCTGCTTGTTTTAATTTTTGCCAAAAACTTTGGGGCTGTTGCCAGTCGGGCAACTGTCGAAACAGCAATAAAGTAAGCCATGCCAATAACACCCAGCCAAGTAATACCACGGATAATAACAAGGCGACTTCAAACACCACAGACGGGCCTTGCAGCAGATAATAAATCCCAAAACCAAGCGCATAAAACCCCAGAAAGACTAAGCCAAAACGCCAGACATAAAGCCGTTGTGCCAGTTGCTGCGCTTTGCTAAGCAGTTTCATACGCCCTTCTCTTTCAGGCTCTCTGCTAAAGTCATAGGATACAAAGGCATCAGACCAGCTTGCCCTGTCATATCAGCCACCAGCCAAATTTGTTCAAACGGATGTTTAGGTGGAATTTGTAATAAATGCGGAGTTTGGGCCAGCTCTTCTGCGTGCCAGTCCGGATGAGCATTGCGGATCACCAGCCAGACTTTTTCTGAGTCATAGCTTTTTTGCGCTTTATTGCTAATGAGTTTATCAAGCGCCTGCAATAAACGTTCTGCCACAGGAAATTGGGTCAGCGACTGCAAAGCGTCCAGCGTGCCACCTTTAAGTTCACGGCCGAGAATTTTCATCGCTTCGGCTTCGCTGCCATACAAATGGGCTATTTCCAGATCCAGCCGTTGCTGCTCCAGGTAACAGGACACGTCAGGCTTAGCCGGTTCGTTATGCCAGATATGCTGCATTTTGATGCCGAATTTGTGCTGGTACAGTCGCATAAAAAGTTTTGCAGCCTGATGTTCCAGCGCTATTTTTTCACCGATACTGCTTTTCATCACACCCAACAAAGTTGTGTTTCGTATAAGCTTGTATCTTAACGAAAAAAAGTCAGGTGGTTATGCATTTTTTATTCGCTGTGGTTTTATCTCTGCTGGCTCTACCCTCTGTTGCTGCAGAGCCTGAATGGACTGCATTAAAAACCAAAGCCGGCATCAGTTTGAGTTACCGATACACTCCAGAGCTTGAAGTCAAAGCCAGCGCCTTTTATCCAGGCAAACCAGAGAGCTTTTTGTTGTTACTCAAAGACACCAAATCGGTGCGACGTTGGCTGAAACAAAGCGAGGATGCCAAGCTTATGGATGGCAGCACAGAACACCACTGGAAGGTTTACACCCGCTTTCAGTCAGTTTGGCCTGTTAGTCCACGGGATATGGTGACCTGCGCTGATGTGCTCAAAAAAGAAAATAGCCTGCTTATTGAAATCACCGATTGTTCAGATTTAGTACCAGAAGCTAAAAATTATGTGCGAATTCGGGATGTGAAAGCAGTCTGGACTTTAACTGCCAAAGATCAGGGTTTTGACATGCAGTATCAGGGCAGTGCTAACCCGGGCGGTGAATTGCCAAAATGGCTGGTAAAACAACTGACGTTAAGCTCATTACGCGCCAGCTTTGTCGCCTTTAAAACTGAGTTAAAACGCCCTGCCTATCAGGAGAAGGCAACACAAGCTACTCGTTAGATTTAGCTTGTTTTTGTTTCAGCTGCTCATAAGCACCAGCATTTGTCACTTTGCTATAGCCCAGGTTTCTTAAGCTTTCCAGCGCAATACCTGAACGACGGCCACTGCGGCAATACAGCTGAATATCGGCCGTCTTATCAGCAGCGACTGCCTGAATTTTTTGTTCAATTTCATCGTAAGGAATGTTGATCGCACCTTCTAAATGCCCTGCGTTGTATTCCTCGACAGTACGCACATCAATCCACAGGCTTTGTGCTAAAGCCTGTGGCCCCCACAGTAACAACAGCAACACCAGTAATTTTTTCATGCCCAAAGTCCTTGTCCATTTAATAATAACAAAAGCATAAAGCAACAGACTGCAACCGACAACAAACCTGGCTTAGACCAAAAACTTAAAACAACAGCCAGAATGATAATCCAGACTGCCGAAGCCGCATCCAGAAAAGTCATCGCCAGTACAGAACCTGCCAGCACAGGCAACACATTCATCAGTTTTAAAACAAAACGTTGCTTTGAAGTACAGCAGCTTAACCAGAAGTAATGCTGCGATAACAACTGCTGCTGCCAAAGTTTCTGTTGGGCATAACACAACAAGGCTAAAACCCAGGTAAACACACAATTTATAAAAAGCAGAGCTTCAGCTTTTAATGGTTGCACCAGCCAGTATTGCCATAAAGCCAACACAAAAATAATGAGCAATAACAGTGCCTTATTTTGCTGCTGCCCGATAAACCAATAGAGCCAATAACGAAATAAAGAACCAGCCGAAAAGGAGTTCCCACTCAACTGATGTTGTAAAGCCCTCTCGAGCAGCATCAAAGCTACCAGCGGTAGGCTCCAAACCGTGACAACAGGTAACACAAATACAGTAAAAAGCGCCAGCCAACTGGTCTGTCGCGCTTGAAACCCCCAGCATAATACCAACAGCAACTGCATGGCATCCAGCCATGCCATCGTCTTTTCACTGAACAGCAGATAAATAAATACCGGCAAAGTTAAAAACCAGAAAGGCAGCTGATTGAGCAGCGCCATCAGCTTATTGCTAAGCCAGGCTACGCGTGCTGAAGGTGCCAGACTTTCGATAAAATACTGTTCTGCTACAGATTTTTGCTGCCAGGCCACAGAGCCTTGCCAGCATAGGATAATCACCAACAACATTTGCAAATATGGCCAACGCTCAAAAGTAGCCAGCTCTGGGTTAAATAACTGAAAACCCAGCAAGACCAAAGGCGCCCAGAGTCCTATCAGCGCATGGCCTGCAATCAGCAACAGCATAAAAGAGAATTGCTTCAGTGGTGCAAAAGCATCCTCAGCCTGTTGCCTGAACAACTCATAACGGAGAAAAAGATAAGTGCCCACCGGCCTTTAACTCCAGATGTTGATTAAGCTCCAGCTGAAAACTTTGTGGTGATAAATGACTGGCGATAAGCACCAAAGCCCCCCGCTCTTTCGCTGTTTGTAACTGCGTGCAGCAATAGACTAAAGAATCCGGGTCCAGTGCGTTAAAAGGCTCATCCAGCAACAGCAGTTGTGGCTTTGCCGCCAAAGCCAAAGTTAAACTCAGCTTCTTTTGTTGGCCTAACGACAATACGGCCACTTTTTGCTGCAACAAAGGCTCTAATGCAAAAGCTTTGGCATGCAGTAGCAACTGTTCCATCGCAGTGCCACGACAACGCGCCATCAACTGCAACACACCAAGCACTGTATTGTCCTGTAAAGGAGCCACCGCATCAGCACTAATACTCACCAAAGCCTGATAAGCAGAGCTACCAACCTGCTGCTGATTAAAGTGAATACTACCCTGCGATGCTTTATCCAGAGCGGCTAAAATTCGTAACAAACTGGATTTACCAGAGCCATTAGCACCACTTAACCAGTGTAAACCCGGCTCTAACTGCAGGCTTAAATGTGAGAACAGCTGCTGTTTGCCATAACTAAAGCTTAAATTCTGAATACTCAGCATTTACAGCATCCACTCTGCATAAAGCTCAGCCAACACAGGACCTACCGATAACACCAGCAACAGCGCCATAGCCCAGTTAAAAATACGCTGGTACAAAGGCTGATTTAATACAGAACGAAGCAAAGCACCACAGGTTAACCAGACACCCACACAAGGGAAACTGACCAGTAAAAAGGCGGCTGTGATTTGAGTGACATCCCACCAGGCGTTACCAGCTACAGTAGTAAAAGCAGCAACTGCACCAGAGGCCATAATCCAGGCCTTGCCATTCACCCATTGAAATAAAGCAGCTTGCAGAAAACTAAAAGGTTTAGCGTCAGAGCCTTCAATACTGCTGGGCGTGCTTGAACCAATTTTCCAGGCCAGCCACAGTAAATACAAAACACCTATGACTTTGATCCAGATATGTAGTTGCGGAAATCGTTCAAACACCACACCAAAACCCAGACCAACCAGCAACACCATTAAAGGGAAACCGAAACAAATACCGAAAAAATGCGGCAAGCTGGCTTTAACACCATAGTTCACGCCAGAGGACAACATCATGATGTTATTCGGACCTGGAGTGATGGTGGTAGAAAAGGCAAAAAACAGTACGGCGAAAAAAACGTCCACTTCAACTCCGGTTCTCTAGGGTTTAATTCATTGAATCTAAAGCAGATCAGGGCAGTAATACAACAAAAATAGTTAATCCGGCTTGTACCAAAGGATCGATTCCCCCAGCGGAGTTTCTGGTGGTAACAATGGATTCTCAAGTTCAACCAGTTTGCGCTCCGACAGTTTCATTTTCTTTAACTGACTGACAAAGTGTTTTTGGAACAATAAATCAAAGCTGCCATCTTTGAGTGCCTTGCGTAAACCCGACTCAATTTTTTCTGCCAGTTGCGGATTTTTATTTGAAACAAAAAAATACACAGCGCCCGGATAATGCAGCAGCCAATCGGTTTCAATATGTAAGCCTTGCTCTGCATAAAGTTGCTGCTCGGCTTCTATTTCCAACACACTGCGTGGCACCGCATCCACTCTTTTATGTAGCAACATCTGAAACAAACTCTGATAACTGGATGCGTTCAGCACTTTAAATTTATTGTGGCGCAGCACATCTGTATCGACCCAATCATGCATCTGCGACATCATTTGCTGTTTTAGTGCCGCTTGATCTTTCAAAGCACTGAATTTTGCCTGATCTTCGTTTCTAATAAGCAATAATCTGTAGCTACCCAAACCTTTATAGATAGGAATACGTATAGGTAAAAAGCGTTTTTCACGATCAATGGACGTCATGGTCCACACCACATCTACTTCAACCCCGGTTTCCAATAAATGCAAAGCCCGGCTTTTGGACACCCGCGCAGAGGTGCTTTGCAAAGTGGCTGTGCTACCCGCTTTTTTCAAAGCAAGTTCAAGTAAAGCAATGGGATAGTTTGAGCGCTGATCACCTGAATCTTCGATGGCAGGATAACGCACAGTGTCAGCAAAAGAGCTTAAAGGAAAAAAGGTCAGGCAAAGCAGCAGATAAAAGCAAGATCTGTACATCAGGCATATCCTGAAAAATGAACTGCTTAGAGTGTAATAGATAAATATAAAAATGGGGTCAGATCACATTGTTAACAGTTAACAATGTGATCTGACCCCATTTTAAGGTTTTAATCTTCGAAGAAGGTATCGCGCAGAGCTACAGTGCGGTTAAACACCAAATGATCCGGCGTTGAATCTTTGTTGTCAGCACAGTAATAACCTTCCCGCTCAAACTGGAAGGCTTTTTCTGCTTCAGCTGCTTTTAAGCTTGGCTCAACCCAACCTGTTTTCACTGTGAGTGAAGCTGGGTTAATCACAGCTAAAAAGTCTTCTTCAGCAGCAGGGTTTGGCACTGTAAATAACTTGTCGTAAATACGGAATTCAGCAGGCACAGCTTGTGACGCTTCTACCCAATGAATAACACCACGCACTTTACGGCCATCCGCTGGATTAACGCCTAAAGTATCCGGATCGTAAGAACAAATCAGTTCAACAATATCGCCTGCTTCGTTTTTAATCACTTCGTCAGCACGAATGACATAAGCGCCACGTAAGCGAACTTCGCCACCTGTCACCATACGTTTGTACTTTTTGTTGGCTTCTTCACGGAAGTCCGCACGGTCTATATACAAAGTACGGCCAAACGGCACTTTACGGCTGCCCATGCTTTCTTCTTTTGGATGGTTATGAACCTCTAACCATTCCACATCGGCGGCGTTGTAGTTGCTGATAGTGACTTTTAACGGATCAATGACCGCCATAGCCCGTGGCGCATTGGCATCCAGATCTTCACGGATACAAGAGTCCAAAGCACTGATTTCAATCATATTGTCTTGCTTGGTGACACCAATACGTTTGGCGAATTCACGCAGTGACGCTGGCGTAAAACCACGGCGACGTAAACCTGCAATAGTAGGCATACGCGGGTCATCCCAACCCGCTACATGGCCACCTTCAACCAGATTGTGCAGCTTACGTTTACTCATCACCTGATATTCAAGATTCAGACGGGAGAATTCGATTTGCTGTGGATGACAAGCAATAGTGATGTTGTCCAAAATCCAGTCGTATAAACGACGGTTGTCCTGGAACTCCAGCGTACATAACGAATGCGTAATGCCTTCCAGCGCATCAGAAATACAGTGCGTGAAGTCGTACATTGGGTAAATGCACCACTTATCACCGGTTTGATGGTGATGGGCAAACTTGACACGGTAAATCACCGGATCCCGCATACACATAAACGCTGAGCTCATATCAACTTTAGCGCGCAGCGAACACTCGCCTTCTTTAAAACCACCAGCACGCATTTTTTCAAACAAGGCCAGGTTTTCTTCAGGTGAGGTATCACGGGTTGGGCTGTTTTTACCAGGCTGAGTTAAGTTGCCACGGTATTCACGCATTTGTTCTGCATTTAAAAAACAAACATAAGCCAAACCTTTGTTAATCAGCTCAACCGCATAGCCATACAAAGTATCAAAGTAATCTGATGAATAACGCACATTGCCAGACCAGTGAAAGCCTAACCACTTCACGTCCTGCTGAATAGAATTTACAAAGTCGATGTCTTCTTTTTCAGGGTTGGTGTCGTCAAAACGTAAGTTACACTGGCCCTGATAATCTTCAGCGATGCCAAAGTTCAGACAAATAGATTTAGCATGACCAATGTGCAGATACCCATTAGGCTCTGGCGGGAAACGGGTCACAGTAGTGTTGTGTTTGCCTGAAGCCAGATCGGCATCGATGATCTGACGAATAAAGTTAGTTGGGCGATGTTCAACGTCCGCCATAAAATTCAAATCCTTATCTAAATGCACCGACAGCAAATTTGTCAGTTTGGACATATAAAATACTGCTGCATTATAACAGCTGAAATGCCGCTGACTACTGGAGTTTCAGACTTAAGATTGCAGCATTTCCATATACACCAGTTCCCAGACATGACCATCTAAATCCTGAAAACCATGAGCATACATAACTCCGTGATCTTGGGGCTGGTTATAGGTTTTACCACCTGCTTTTACCGCCTTTTGCACCAGTTCATCCACTTCAGCTTTGCTGTGGCAACTTAAACAGTTCAGTACTTCAGTCTGCTGATGGCTGTTGATTAAAGGATTCGGGCTGAATGAAACAAACTTCTCTTTGGTCAAAAGCATCAGGTACAAGTCATCACTCAGCACAATACAGCTGGCGGTATCGTCACTAAACTGAGGATGAAAACCAAAACCCAGCTGCAGAAAAAAGTCGGTGGAGGCTTTTATATCGATAGCAGCTAAGTTGATAAATAATTTGCGGGTCATGCTATTTCCTTAAATCGGCATCAACCGCCAGATTACCTGAAGCTGGTTCTGACGAAAAGGCAGATTTTCCAGCTCAGCAGGGCCTAAATAAATCCAGGCTTTGCTGATGGATTTGGCTGCTGATTTGAAAAATACCCAACAAACTATGGAACAAATGATCATGGCTGAGCTTTTGTGTTGTTCTTTGCGCCATACATTCAGCTTGTAATTTTTGAGCGCTGGCATAAGCATCGGACATCCACCACAGCATAGGTACTTTAGTCTGGGCATCCGGCGCCATCCAGTAAGGTAAACCATGCAAATAAACGCCATTTTCACCCAGAGATTCACCGTGATCTGATAGATACAGCATGGCCGTCTGATAGCCCTGCTCGTCCTGTAAGGTCCGGATAATACGGCTAAGCAGCTCGTCAGTCGCCACTATGCTGTTGTCATAGGCATTGATAATTTCAGCTTGCTGACAAAGTTGCAGTTGCTTGTTCGTACATTCAGGTAAAAAGTGCTTTTGGCTGGCAGAGCTACGTTTGAAATACTCAGGACCATGACTACCCAACTGGTGCAACACAATCAGCCGATCTGAGCTGTATTGTTTGGTGAGCTGAGCTTGCAATGCCTGCAATAAAATCTCGTCCTGACATTGTCCGTCTTCACATAACGGATTGGGGCTGTCGTTAAATAAAAACTCTGACGGCACTCTGTCACAAACCGTTTTACAGCCCGAATTATTATCAAACCAGCTGACAGCTATGCCACTGCGCTTAAGTATATCCAGCACATTGCTGGAGTTTTTTGCCACAGACTCGACATATTTATCGCGTCCCATAGCGGAAAACATACAAGGTACAGAGTGCGCTGTGGCTGTGCCGCAGGAGCTGACATCGCGAAAACTGTACAGAGGTAACGCAGATAATGCGGGGTTAGTGGCTCTGTTATATCCATTGAGCTGAAAATGATCCGCTCGCGCAGTTTCCCCCAGAACCAGTACAACCAATCGTGGTTTTGCTGTTTTGGCCGCAACAGGCTGCACTGCATCAGTGCCAAGCTCTATAAATTGCTCGGGAAAGCGGCTGTTTAACCATGAGCCGGAAAAGGATACAGCGGCCGATACAGGACTAACAGGCAAAGCCAGATGTTTAACATCTCTGAAATTACGGAAAAAAGGCGCAAGTTCTGTATAAGCTGAAGCGGCCAGACTCAACAGCGCAGCAAAAATCAGTACCAGACAGAGCAACCAATGCAACAAAAACTGCCGCAGTGGCATCACCCGAACTTTGATCAGACTACTGCACAGCAAAGGAAACAACATCACAGTGCTGACAGTCCAGAGCATAGTAATACTCAGCAAGCCCCTCGCCTCTGCCGCATCCGTTTCCATTGCGTTTTGCAGCATAGAGGTGTCGATCACTATGCCAAAGCTGGTAATAAAGTAATAACTCACAGCACCTGCACCAAACAACAACAGCATCACAGGTTTTTGAATCGTTCTGAAACTAACTAAAACTGTCAGCAAAAAGTTCAGTAAAAATAACAATAAAATCAAACAGAACTGCAATTTAAACTGGCCTGGAACTTTAGCCTGAATACTGGATAAAAAGGGCCCATTGAGCAGCAAGGTCATACCAAGCGCAGAGATCAGCGCAAACCATAATGGATGCCAGAGCTTTTGTAGCTGAACAGCACTTTGATGTACGCCCGCAACTGGTAATACAGAAATCAAAGACTCAGCCATTCTGGCGCCCTCCAACTGATAGGCCCGAAGCATCAAAACCCGGCCTTTGTAGCCGGATATAATAAATGGCGCTGCAAAGTGCCCAACAAATAGCAGCGGTACCAATATCATGAGAGAAAAAATGAGCGCCCCGGCTTTGTTGTACTGCACCTAGTAGTAAGCCTGTCACCGCAGCACCAATCAAAGCTTTGAAGGCCCACTGCGGTTTAATCTCGAGGAAAAAATAATAAAGCCCAAGCCAGGCAAAGCCTATGCTGGCGTGGCCTGCCGGAAAACACAGATGAGTGGGAGTGCCCTCTGGCCTTGGCTCGAGTAGCCCATAAAATGGCATATCTCCGCCAAACTGAAGCAGATCCCATGGGCATTCCATAGGTAAAACATGCTTCAGCCAGGAAACCACAGCAAAACAACTCAGGAGTGAATACAACAAAGTCGCCACAGCACGGCGTAGCACAGCAGATTGTCCGGCAGAACACAGCCACACTCCGTAGCAAATCAACACCACGACCAGCACCAGGTTTAAATCCCGCACTCTGTCGTGTAAAACCTTCTGCATCAGCCAATGCTGCTGTAAAACCCAACGGCCCCCCTGCTGTTGATACAACCAGTCGGCCAATACAAAATCCAGTTTCAACTGGTAAAACAGATAAAACATCAGGCTCAAAATAAGCAAAGGCAGCAGCACTGTTTTTATTAAAGTGCCTGCATAAGAAGAAGTTAAAAGGGGCAAAATTTCTACTCCGGATAAGTCACTGCGGTTGTAGCCTTCAAACTAAAGCTCAAAACTTAAGGCATACTTAAAGAATAAAAAACGGCAGAATCATTCTGCCGTTTTTATGAGATTAAATCAGTGTTGCCCGCAAAGAGCGGAGCTGGAGTTTTTCTGTTCTCTATATAAATAAGAGGGCAACTGCACTAAAGCCAAAGCCTGATTTTTATCTGAAAGCGACACAGCCTGAGCGCTTAAATCAAGCTTTTGCTGCTGTGGCTGATAAAACCCAGCGACACTTTCACCATCAGGTTTTAAGATCACTAACTCCTGCTGCTGTGTTTTTTGCTGCATCAAGGCAAAGTAATTTTCAAACTGCAATAATGCGCGGCCGGGGCTGGTGTTATCCAGAGTAAAATCGCGGCCTGTCATGGTATGGCAACTGGATATACCCATCATGGATAATAAGGTGGGCGCTAAATCAATCTGACTGGCAAGGGTTTTCAGCAGTTCTGGTTTTGTATCAGCTCCTAAAATCAGCCCCGGAATATGAAACTTTTCGACCGGGATCAGGTTATCGCCGTACACTCTGTTGTCATGATCGGCCACTATTAAAAACAAGGTATCTTGCCAATAATCGCTTTGTTTGGCCTTCTTGAAAAACTGCCCCATGGCCCAGTCGGCATATTTCACCGCGTTATTGACTGTAGCTTTTGGTTCTTCATTTAAATCGATGCGGCCATCCGGAAACTCAAAAGGTTCATGATTGCTCGAGGTAAAAATCAGACTGAAAAATGGCTTATCCTGCTGATGCAAAGCCGTTAATTGTTGGTGCGCAGTAGCAAATAGGTCCTCATCACTGGCGCCCCAACTGCCGGTAAACACAGGGTTTTGCATCTGGCTTTGATCCACAATCTGATCCACACCATTACCGGTAAAAAAGCTGCGCATATTGTCAAAATGCGCTTCACCACCATACACAAACTGGGTCTGGTAGCCCTGGGCTTTAAGGATTGATGCAAGCGTAGTGAAATGTTGTTGGCTATTGGATAACTTCACTGTGCTTTGTGCTGGTGTCGGCGGAAACCCAGCCACTACAGCTTCAATACCACGCACAGAACGGGTGCCTGTGGCATACAAATTTTCAAACCAGATGCCCTGCTGTTTTAACTTTTCAAGCTCCGGCGTGACGGCCAAACCACCTAAAGACTTTACAAAAGTAGCACCTAAACTTTCCTGCAACACTATCACCAAATTCAGTGGCTTCGGACGCTTGATCATCGCTTGTTGCCAATGCGCTGTGGGGTAATTGGGGTTGGTAAACTGATAAGATTTTAACCAAGGCCAGTCCAGACTTTGCTTCAGCATTTGTTCTGTCGGCAATTTGCCATAGATCTCACTGGAATGCGCTTCATGCTTCAGATTGTACAAAGCATAAAGCACTGAATACCCAGAACTTAAAACCAGCGAATTCACCATAGCGTCCGCAGTAATAGCAAAAATGGCCGGATTAGCAGGCCTGTGATCAGTGGTAGAACGAATACCGGCAAATAACAACATAAAGGCCAGACACCAAAGCCCAACAGTTTTACCCACGGACCATCTAATCAGGCTGCATTTGCCAGAGCGAAAGATCTGCCGCATTAACCAGGTCAACACCAAAGTCGCAACAACACCTAAAACTAAAGGCAAGCGAAAACCAAACCATAAAGTCGACAGCACTTCTTTTGGGTATTTCAGATACTCGATAAAAAGCCGATTCGGTCGCACATCGTATTGCAGAATAAAAGCCGGTGATGCCAGTTCCATAAACACCAATAGCACTAATGCTAGCAGGCACCACAAATAACTAAACTGAAACCAGAGCTTGCCTAAGCCTCGCACTGACGAGAGAGGAATAAGCAGCACAGGCACAACCAAGAGTAAACAAATCACGATAATATCGGCCCGCAGGCCCTGCACAAACAACTGCGTCAGCACATCAGTCTGGGCTACTCTGTCGTATTGCCATAACACCAAAGCCAGCCTGCTCAGACTCAACAGCACCAAACCCAGCGCAGCAGTACGGATCAAATAGCGATAAGGGCCTAAGCAAAACAAATTGGAAAAGAAAGAAGGTTTTTCGGCGGTGATCATAGACATAAACAGGCTTGTGGTTTTAGTTGAGACCAGCATAAAAGTGAATACTTAAGGGAGACTTAAGGGGGGAATTTTGATCGCTATTAGAGGCCTGGTATTTCAACCAGTACACTTGTGGTCGTCTGCACAGACCATGCTCTTTACGCTGTGACCTTACTTGCTACTAAAAAGCAGAAATGAATAAAGAACTAAAGTCTAACCAGAGAATATATCCGCTTCCTATCCCCTGTTGCACTGCAACTTTGTGGCGAGTGCAAGCTATGCAGCAACAAAATCCAGTAACTACTAAAACTCATACTCCAGCGCAAAACGTAAAGTGCGGTCTACTGTGTCGTTGTCGATGGCAACTATCACCGCAAATTCCCATTTCAGCTGTTCTTGTTTATCAAATTTATGCACGCCCATTAAGCTTGGGCCTGCGCCTTTGTAGTTTTCGCCGGCATATAATTCAATGGCTGGTTGTACTGCGGGTAACCAGCGATAACGGTATTGAGCGCGGAACTCGCCTTCCCATTCGGCATCCAGCGTTTGGCCCCATTCATACACAGCCAGAGCGTTTAACGTCAGGCTGGTTGGGCCGAATTCTTTTTCCATTAAAAGGCCAGTGGTGAATTCGTAGTTGTCCTGGTTATTTTGCCGCTCCAGTTCAAACAACATACCCCAGTCAGCACTGTACTGGCCCTGCTCTGTCAGCATCCAGCGCAGCTCCAGCTCGTAACCTGTCAGTTTGTAATCTTCAGGGCTGATGCGATCTGCGATGACATAAATTTCCAAGGCTGCACGTTCAGCGACGGAGAAACCGTAACCCAGTTTTTGCCCCATGGTGTTGTTATCCGGGTGATCAGCCTGACGCTGATAAAAGTAGCGGTATTCAAATTCACGCTCTAGCGGCTGTACATAAGGGTGATACACCTTATCCACCACACGCCCATCCGCCAAAGCCGGCATGCTGCTGCACAGACAAACAAAACACAAAGCCTTCACCATCGCTTTTTTGCTGTAAAGCTTCATCTTTTTTTCTCCATCAAGCTGCAACACCAGAACAACACCGTAAAACACAGCAAATACAACAGAACTTGCGACAGACTGGGTGTGGCTTCATAACCCATCAGCGCCTGCAAAAAGAAACCCAATTCAGATTGCTCCGACAACAACTGCTCGGTTTGCCAAAGCTGTGGTCCAGCCACAAGCCAATCGGACTGAATAAGTAAAGCCGATGCCATCATCACCTGACGAGCACCTGACAAGGACAGCAGCAAAGCGAAACTATGGATACGCCACTGTTTCAGCTCGGTCAGCAAGTAATACCAAAGCACAGCTATGCTGGCCCCTATACCTACTCCCAAAGCTGAACCTAACACCAGATCGGCCGGTGTGTTTTCTGCCTGACTAGGTAACCAGATATATAACAATAAGTTACTGCCACTGATACTAAACAGACAAGCAGCGGCAAAAGCTGAACTCCAGAGCGCATACTTTGATTTCAAAGCTGCCATACAAAGCAAGACAAAACAGCTCAGATACAAAAAGCTGTATAAAAGCTCCAACCCCAGGCCATCCAGTTGCTCGGAGATCCATACCATTTTAAGGCTGATCAGGCTTAGCATCAGTACTGATGGCAAGGCAAAATACATGGCAAAACTACGCCAGACACTTCTATGCCATACCAGCAACGTCGCCAGCAACAAACAAAGCGGTAAGAGCTCGCGTAAAAACATCAGCACCGTATTAATAAGCATGTTTAGCCTTATACTGAAGCCACTCTTCTGTGGGCAGAGCTATTAACACCCCTTGCGCGCTGTCCGGATTATATTCGCCAAAAAACTGGTATTTTCCTGGCTGCAAAGGCCCGATGAATAAAGTGGCTTTGCCTTTGCCTAAAATCACTTTTTCGCGGTTTAAACTAAAGCTTTCAAACTCTTCAGGCGACGGATCCTGATTCAACACCAGCAACTTCACTTTTTCACCAGCGGGCACATACAGCACTGAAGGCAGAAACAGATGATCTTTAATCTGCAGTTCAAATACGCTTTGCTCCGCTACAACAGGCAGAGTCAGCAATAACAATGCTGTAATAGGCAATGCTTTTTTACTGTTTTTTCTTAACTCTTTGTTTTTCAAAGGGGCAGTTCCACTGTCACTTTTAACCCGCTGCTAAAATCAGAGGCCCCAAGGCTAATGCGGCCCTGATGCAAAACCACTATATCCCGTACTATAGCCAGACCCAAACCTGAACCTATAGTGCCGGATTGGTGCCTGTCGCCTCCCACCCGATAAAAACGGTCAAACACTCTGCTGTATTCTTCCGGCGCTATACCTGGGCCATTATCCTGCACCACCAGTATGGCTTGCTGTTGTTCATTAGATAGTTGTGTAGACAATTCCAGCTGGATAGAACCACCCACCGCACTGTATTTACTGGCATTACCCACCAGATTGCTGACTAATAAACGCAAAGCAAAAGCGTCCCCTTTCAGTGATAAATGCTCAAGGCCCAGCAGCTCAATTTGTTGCTGCTTACTGTCAATTTGTGGGTACCAGTCGGCCACCACCTGACGGCATAAACCTGCTAAATCCAGCTGTTCAGTGCGGGCCTGGAAGTGTTCGGGGTTGGTGCGGTTGAGCAGCATAATTTGTTCGATCAGCGCGCTCATACGCTCAACACCTGCCTGCAAGGCCAACATGGAACCTTCAGGGTCGCTAATGTTTGATCGCTGCCACTGCTGAGAAGCATTATGCAAATTCACCTGCAATACACTTAATGGGGTGCGCAGCTCGTGCGCCACGTCTGAGGCAAAACGTTTTTCCCGCTCAAAGGCATCGGCTAAACGGGCAAATAACTGATTGGTGGTTTTTAGCATCTGATCCAGCTCTGCTGGCACCTGGTCTAACTCTACCGGGCTTAAATCATTGGCTTTTTTAGACGACAGCTGGGCAGAGAAACGTTTGATAGGCGACAAAGCTTTACTGACGACTAACCAAATCAATAAGGCTTGCAGCGGTAAACTCAGCACGACAGGATAAATAGAGGCTGTGATCACTTCATCCGCCAGTTGCTGCCGCTGTTTCAAGGGTTGTGCCACTATCACAGTCAGCAGATCGGTAGGCGTCTGACGAAACACCCGCCATCTTTTACCAGCAAAATTATGCTCACTAAAACCTTCAGCGTCCGACATCGACGTTTCAGGCGCCAAAGCACTGCGATACACCAGCTCGCCTTTTTGCCAGACTTGCAGCGCCAATCCCAACTCTTGCTGTGAGCCAGCCTGATACTGCTGCGACAAACTGGACGCCAGTACCTGCAAATCCTGATCAAACAATGCTTCAGCCCTGATGGCGCTTTGTTTATAGCTTTGCAAAGCAGCAACAAAGCTAATCAGCGTAAAAAGCGCGATCAGCACTGTAACTAAATAGCGGCGTAGGGATCTCATATATTTAGGTTGAACTCACGCTATAACCAACCCCTCGCAGGGTTTTAATAAAATCTTTTGGTAACTTTTTACGTAAGTTAGAGATATGTACTTCCAGCGCGTTGCTGGCTACTTCCTCACCCCAGGCATATAAACTGGCTTCAAGCTGCTCGCGGGTTTTTATCCGTCCAGCTGATTCCATCAATTCTTTCAGCAGCATATATTCGCGGCGTGACAAGCCAACAGCTTCCCCTTCGACCCGCACCAGATGCGCGCTGGTATCCAATTCGACTTGTTGTAACTTAATTAAATGAGTGGCCGCTGTGCCAAGCCGCCGCTCTATCACCCGTAAACGGGCGAACAATTCAGGCATAGCAAAAGGTTTCACCAGATAATCGTCTGCGCCTAAATCCAGACCTCGGATCCTGTCATCTACCCCATCACGGGCAG
Source organism: Rheinheimera sp. MM224 (assembly GCF_947090785.1). Classification (NCBI taxonomy): domain Bacteria; kingdom Pseudomonadati; phylum Pseudomonadota; class Gammaproteobacteria; order Chromatiales; family Chromatiaceae; genus Rheinheimera; species Rheinheimera sp. MM224. Next base: position 1,985,356 of record NZ_OX352320.1, on the reverse strand, counting down.
TCAGCACCAGCACAGGTAAATGGCCTTCTCTCTGACGACTTTGTTTGAGGATATCCAGACCGTCCATATCAGGCAGACCTAAATCGAGGATCACAGCATCGCAGTCTTTGGCTTTGATGCTGCTTAAGGCATGTTGACCCAAACTTACATGATTGACCGCAAAACCCTGACTGGACAACGCCAGCACAAGACCTTTGGCTAAATCTAAGTCGTCTTCGACCAGTAATAGTCTCATACATGCCCCTGTATTCGAACCTGAATATAGATTGGGATAAACCCTAAACAGCATCTGATTGAAATTTGATGCGGGCGGGGATAAACCCATCCAGCATCGTATTGAACGATAGACGGGCGAGGACAAGCCCCGCCCCTACACGTTTTGTAGATTAACGTTTTAGCTTTTTCGCTACTTTGGCTTCCAGTGCAGCGATTTCTTGCAAGCGGCCTTGATCGGCAGTTGGGCGATCCGGACGAGGTGCTGCCTGTTTTGCCTTTTCAATGTAACTCATGGCTGCTTTATAGTCGCGCTCTTCAGTTAAAAATTCTGCATAAAAATAATTAGGATCAATGCCTTGAGGATTAATGCTCAGCGCTTTTTCCAGCATTTTTTTGGCATTTTTGTCGCTGCCAAAGCCAATAGGCCAGCCTGGTACTTTGTAGTAAAGCACACCTAAACTGGTGTAAGCCGAACCTTGTAAGGCCTGACTGTCAATTTTAAGCGCAGCTTCCAGGTCAGCTTTGGATTCTTCTGCCAGCGACATAGCGCCCAAGCCACCTTTTACCCCGGCATAACTGGATTTAATAATGCCACGCCAAATCAAGGCTTCGGCTTTGTCAGGATTAGCAGCGACCACTGCATTGGCTTGTTTGACCAGCTCTGGAAAAGCCTTCTCTTTCTGGTCTTCGCTCATACTGTAATTCGCTTCAGCCCAGCGGTCCTGCAAAGGTTTAATATCCTGCAGTACATCGGCCTGAGCAGCCAACGTCAGGAATAAGGCTGGGATTAAAGTGGCTAATTTAAATGTGTTCTTGGATCTGTTCATAGGTACCTCGTTAGTGGTTTTTGCCCACAGCAAATAATTCAATTAGTGTTAATTTACTTTTTAAACCCATATCCACCAAAGCGGGGAAAACCCCATTCAGGCGAACAAAAATCCGTTCAGGCCAACCGAGAAAACGACGAAGCTCGTTCGACTTCAGCTGCTTAATAAGCTGTTCTGCGACCCAGCCCGGGCTATCCATGCTGTTGCCAAGCTGTTGATTTAACTGCACTACATCGCTGGAGTTAATAGTGGTTTCTGTCGCCCTTGGTGCAAAATACTTCACCTGTATGCCGCTATCGGCCAGTTCACGCTGCAAGGCTTCTGTGAAACCACGCAAACCAAACTTAGTCGCGCAATAACCGGTAAAACCCGGATGACCAATACTGCCAAAGGCAGAACCTACGTTGACGATTTGGCCCTGGCGTTGACGCAACATAGGCAGAAAAATCTGGCACAGTTGCATAGGCACCAGCAGATTAATACTGACCAAGTCATTAAATTGCTGTTGCTGACATAAGCCAAACTGACTGATCCCTGCGTTATTAATCAGCACATCAATGCCACCTTGCTGCTGGCAATACTGCAGCAAGCCCTGTTGCTCTGCTGTGCTGGTTAAATCACAGCAGTAGATCAAGGTTTCAGCTGCCAGTTGGCTTTGTAAGGCACGCAGTTTTTCAACAGAGCGACCGGTTAAAATCAACCGGGCGCCCTCGCCGCTTAATTGCCTGGCCACTTCCGCACCTATGCCACCCGTCGCCCCTGTCAGCAGCACAGTTTTGCCAGCTAACAAGCTCATGCTATTGCCTCCTCAACTACAACTTTTTTAGTCAGGCCATGCGGTTGTTCCAGGCTACGGAATACATCGCCGTATAAGTGAAAAAAGCGTTTGGCGCTATGAATAATCAGCGCCTGATCGGCCGGGTCTGTGATCTTGTCCATCAGGCTTTCAAAAAACTTGATATGGTCCTGATCCAGAGCCCCATGTGAGTTCAGGTAGCTAAATGCTTTGCGTGGTAACTGCAAAGTACCGGCAATTTTGCTGGCCGCTTGTTCTGCTAGAGCTATAGAGGTTCCTTCCAGCACCAGCACCATGCCAAAGAAGCACAATGGATTAACACGACGCACCGAATCATAGGCATAAGACACCATCAGCTCTGTAGCAAAAGCCGGAGTGCTGGCACGGGCCTGCTCTTTGTCATAACCACAAGCTGCTATGTCGTTTAATACCCATTCCTGATGGCCTAATTCTTCTTCAATATATTCAGCTACAGCTTCACGTAGCCATTCTTTTGATTCAGGCAGTAAAGCCCCGACCGACATCAACAGAGGTACTGTGTGTTTGACGTGGTGATAGGCCTGAGTTAAAAAAGCCACATAATGGTCCAGCGTAAAATCGCCGGCGAAAGTACGACGGATCATCGGAGCATCCAGTAAATAAGCACGCTCTGCTTCGGTGGCATTAACCAGCGTTTGATAAAAACTCATAGGATTCTCCTGTTAGATCATTAGAAACAAATAAATTATTGATTTCGCTTTGGTATTTTTTAACTACTTCAGCACGGCGTGGCCGGCCATTGGCTGTTAAAGTGCCGTCGGCTAGTGACAAAGGTTGGCTTAACAGCAAATAAGTTTTGATTTGCGCGTAATCCGGTAACTGCTGGTTGACGTGAGCCAGATAAGCAGGCAACTGCGTTACCGCTTTGGCATCAGCCAGATACAACAAGGCCGCACAATAAGGTTGAGCATCGCCCACCAGCACGGCCTGACGAATTAAACCGCTTTGAGTCAATAAAGCTTCTGGCCATTCAGGGGAAATATTGCGACCCAGGCTTGAGATCAATAAGTTTTTGCGACGGCCCAGAATACGTAACCGGCCTTGTGCATCCAGCTCACCTAAATCACCAGTAAAGACTTTGTCGCTTAGCGACGCCGCATCGCCCAAATAGCCCAGAAATGGCTGTTTCACTACTATTTCGCCATCGATGATTTCAATATCGCGATGAGCTAAAGGCAGGCCCACTAACTCCAGTTCTGTCGCCGTACTTTGACGGGCATCGACACTAGATAAAGCCACCACAGAAGCGCATTCGCTCAGGCCATACCCCTGATACACAGGTAAGCCAAGACGTGCCGCCTGTTGCAATAAAGCGGCGGATACATGAGCACCGCCTACAGCAATAAACTCCAGTGATTCTGGTGCTTGCCAGCCTTGAGCGCGCGCCATCACCAAGAGTTGCAGCAGCTCAGGCACTAAAATCAGACTTTTTGGTGTTGTGCTGCTGATAAGCGCCAGCAAAGCTTGTGGATTACTCAGTTGACTACCACTAAAACCACGCAGTGAATCCGGAGCTATCAGCACTTCGCCACCAGCCAATAAAGGCGCATAAATACCAGCGATATTTTCCAGCAAGGTACTTAAAGGCAATAAACACAAATGCTTAGGCGCGTTTTGGTTGATGCGTTCCAGCAGGCTGTAGGCTACATCCAGCTGACTTTGCGCTGATAAACAGACGCCTTTTGGCTGGCCCGTTGACCCCGAAGTAAAAGTAATTTTCTGACAAGTCTCAGGAATAGTGGCGCCTGGGCTTTGTAACTCGCGCTGATACAACAATAAATCGCCTACTTGTTCCATCAAGGTAAATTCTGACGCGTTTTGCTCTTTGTCTGAAATATAAAAATCAGGCTCCAACTGCGTCATGACATGGGCGAGCTGGCTTTCAGATAAATAAGTAGGCAGCGGCACCAAGAGTAAATCCGCATCCAGACAAGCTAAATCCAACAAGGCCCACTGGGCTGAACTATTCGCCGCCAAGGCAATACGCTGCGCGCCATAACCCAGCAATAATTCCTGCCATAAAGTCATTTGCTTTTTGATTTGAGCCTGCGAATAAGCCAGACCTGTCGCTAAATCTCGTAGTACAGCCGTTGTTGGTAATTCAATACGCATCAGCAGTCCCCTTCTGGTAAACGTGCCACTAACTGATGCAACTGCGGCCAGTGCTGATGCGCTAAAGCTGTTAATTTTTCATCGCTATGAATAAGGTGGGTTACGGCAGCTAAATCCATCACACAAACTTTTGGATTGGTGTCGTAATAACTACCCCAGCTGGCTGCATCTTTGCCTAAAGCTTCAGCTTTGGCTTCGCCAAGCTCTGTCAGCTCAATGCCATGACGGCTTAAAATACCGCGCACCTGAGTGGTAGCTGCACATAACAAATACCGATAATTCAGCTGGTCCAGCGCATAAGCCATCAATACAAACAGCTGCAATAAGCTTTGTCTGTTGATGGCATATAAGTGGCCAATTTCAATCAATTGAGAGCGTTCGGCCTGTATGCCATAAGTAGCAAGTAATTGCTCAACAGGAGCAGGCAGGTAGTGTTCGATAAATAACCCGGTATGAGCTGCACAACGTAAACCAAGCACAGCCTGCCAGTCACCTGCACGGCTTACGCCTAACAAATTGGGCATAAAACTATGTACATCGGCTTGATAAGCTTTGGCAAAACCTGAAGCGATAAACTGCTCAATAGAAGCACGCTGTATGTCAGAGCTTTTTACTAACTGTAACAGCGCTTTGGTGTCAGCGTCTGATTGCGCTGGCAATCTGACAGCAACAGACTGGTCGAACTGATAAGAAGACAACATAAGCACACTCCTGCATACCGATTTAGCATGCAGTGTGCGTCAGGAAGCTTAAAGAAAACTTAAGGAAAAATAAGGTTTCAAGATTTTATTAAAATCGTGTTGAAGCCAAGGGGTTTAGCCGAAGTTTAATCACTACGCCGTTTAACAACCAAAAGCACAGCGCCAAACACCAGCTCTATAGCTGCACCAGTTAATGCAGTGACATAAGGCGGCAAGGCAAGCTGATAGGCGATGAATGCAGCTGCACCAAGACAGGCCCCCAACAGCCAATACAAACGGGTGCCATAGACGCTGGCAAAAATTAAATAGCGACCGCCAATAATCATCAGCACAGCAGGGAAAAACCAGTCCATCCGGAATAACGACAAGCCATAGGCCAGTGGCAGGCACATCAGCATAAAGACTGTGCTTTCCATCGCCAGCGGTGCTAGCTTATTTCCGGCCGAGTGTTTACCTGCTGCTCCCAAAGCACGGTCTATTAAGTTTGAAACCGGAACTATAAAAGAAGCACCAATAAATAATGTCCAGATCGCATGCTGTGGCAAACTAAAACAGGCCACTAGCCCAGCCGTCAGCCAGACCAAACCTGAAGTTATAATGCCGGTTGCGCCCCATAAATAACCACGACGCATATCTTGTTGGAGGTCAGTCAGATTATCCATGTAGAACCTTATCTATAGTGTAGAGAAGCACTGTGTACCCCTGTTATTGCATCACTTTTTTCTAAAGTGATTAGATTCTAAGCTATTGATTATAGAAATCCATTTAATTATTTCATGCCGAAGAGGCTGTGCTTTTTTGCTAACCCACCAACTCATAATAGCTGTCTTTATGCGCCAGATAATACTGCCAGATACTGTCCAGTTGCACTTGATACAAAGCCGGTATGTCTTTATGCTGCAGGCCATGTTCAATCAACAGATCAGCCAGTTGCATAGCTGTTGCCATGGCATTAAAGATGCCTTGCGAAGACAGTGGATCAAAACTCATTGCGGCATCACCAATGGCAAACCAGCCTTCTCCACAGCCTTGCTCCAGTTTCGAAGAATTAGCAGCGACCACGCCATGTAAAGTTTCAGTGCCCGGAATAATCTGCTGCACTAAGGTATTCAGTCCAGGAGCCGTCGCCGCTGCCTGTAAAAATGCAGCACTGGACAGACTTAAGTTTTTATCAAACTGCCCCGCTTGCATCTGCAAAGCAAAAAGCCGGGCCTGGCCTTCTGATTGTTCTGCATCTAACAGACCAGCGCCAATCAGAGGTAATTTAGGCAAAGGAGCGCTGTACCACCACCCTTCTGGCACAGAGCTTAATACACTGATATGTTTCCGGACTTTCACTAAAGCCGTCAGCCAGACCGACAGTTGTTGATCCAGATTCTGCCGACGAACTCCAAGGGTACGGGCAAAGCGGCTGTGCCGACCCGTCGCATCTATCACCAATTGACTGTGCAGTTGCATCGGTTTGTCACTGTGCTGTATATCCAGTACCCAGCCATTCGGTTTTTGTTCACTTTTGCTAAAAGATGCAGGCCAAAGACAAGTAATACCTCGTCTTTGCACTCTATTCCTTAACTGTTGTTCAAATAATTGTCTGTTTAAATGCCAGCCATGACCATCAGGGTTTGTTAATTGATCAACCAATGTTGGAATTTCAGAGCCCCAATAGGACAACAGGCCATGAGAGTTTATATGACCCTCCGTTAATAGATCCAACAGCCCCAGCTTATGCAAAATGCGACCTGCAGCAGGAGCCAGACACTCACCCACTCTGGCTTGGGGTTCACAGTGCTGATCAACCAGCACCACTGAATAAAAAGGCGCCAAAGCAAGGGCGGCAATACAGCCGCCAATGCCAGCGCCCAGGATCACAATTTGTGTGTTGTAATCCGCCACTGTTAACGCCTGCGTAATCTGTTGGCTTTGTCGGTCTGACTTAGATCTGGTCTGCGTTGCTCTGGCGGAAGTCCTTGTAAATCCGCCTGTTGATTGGCTTTGACTTTCAGCAACTGCACAGGTTTTTCCGGTGTGATTCCCACTTGCATCACAGTGGGAAAATGACTGACGCCCGCTTTCGTTTGCGGCAACACCACGGCTAAATCGGCAAAGTGATCAATCATGTTGTTAATTTGCGCCAAATAATCTGTGGTTGGGCCAATGGGCAAATCATCCAGCCAGAATTCACGTTCATTAAAGGCTTGCTCACGCTCAGTCAAAGGCAAACTCTCGTTAATCACTTTGGCGTAGTTGGCCTGATTCAGCATATTGTTTGGCACACGGGCTGGCCAGAAGGTTGGTAAATAGGGGTCGTAAGCCAGGTTATACCCATCACGGCAACTGGCGGTGTCGGTCTGCCACGGAATTGCCATCCAACGCGTAATACCGCCAGCTACCTGCCCACTGCAGATAGGCCCGTTGATTTGCAGCGCAATTTGCGAAGTCATTTCAGGGCCATAGTTAATACCATGAGTGGGTGCAGTATCTTCAGCATGGCGCAACCGAAACGCCTCAGAATACATACCTGCAGTGCGCATAGGCCAGGTCATTTCACAGCCGGGATGAAAAGCATCCGCCAGACAAAACTCCATAGCGGCGCGGGTTAACATATCGGGTTGTTCGCAAACTGGCACTTGTTCCAGTGTCTGTGGTGGTAACTTGTGGGGTTCATAATCAGCAATAAAGTTGCCATTGACCCAATCGGCTAAAGCGCGAAGCTGTAAAGAAGTTAAAGATACGAACTGACGCGGCGACGCACTGGCACTGACGCCCATCGCATCACCATATAGCCAAGGCCATAACTGAGGCGACGCTGCCGCATAAGTGGGATCCCAGCTTTGCTTACTGCCCTGACCATTAGGCGCACTGAATACAGTATCCAGAGAACGGAAATTATGCGCCAGAGTGCGTCGGGCCTCCTGCCAGGTGCTGGATGGATCAGACAAACGCTTCAGCCACTGTTCTGAAGTAAAATCAAAAGCGCTGTTCCAGCCAAAGCCTGCAGCATATCCGGCGTTGACCCACTGTAAATCTGTTAAACGCTGAAAAATCGGCAAAATATCATTGCTAAAAGAAGGACGGCCCGGCATAGGTAATTGACCGGCATCGACAGCTATATCACGCATTAAATCCCACATGGTACGCACCGACTTTTGCATAGGCGCATAGTCAGGCGGCGCACAAACGACCCAAGCCGGCTTCACTGCCAGCGTTTTTCCGCCGTATTGCACCTGCGCAGTAATTGGGCCATCGGATGTATCATCGTACCAGCCTTCGTTATTACCAAAGGTGATGGCGGGTTTACCTTCGGGGTTGGCCGATTTACCATGGCCACCTAACATCAGTAAACGCCCTTCCTCATCAGTGCGCATTTCACCTAAGTAAACGGACACTCCGGTAAATGTGCCGACAAATTGACTGCTGGTACCATCCACATTTTTGCCTGAAATGCTGTTTGCACCACCATCAATCAATAAAGTGCTGCGATCTTTAACCAAGGCATTACGCAGCAAAGAAGGATCAGCTTCTGCCGCTTCAGGAATATCCAAAGCCAGCTGAAACTCGTACCAGGACGCTTTTTGATTCGCCAGCCGCGCAGACCACTCGATTGTCGCGTTGCCTGCTGTTAACTCTTTAACCACCTCTCCTGACGCATCTAAACCATAGACACGAAAACGCGCGGCCTGACGCTTCAGCGCCCCTGTTGCATCCCGATAAAACACCGGATTGGCCGCTACAGGCTGATTGACCTCAGGGCCAATAAAAAACTCTTTTGGGCTATTCCCTACCCGCATCACACCTATAGGCGGATAAATAGCGGCGCTGACAATTTCGGCTTCTGGTTCGTTGCAGGACGAAGAAAAAAGCTGGCTCATAACGATATTCCTTTCACTGGGCTAGTTAGGTTCTGGCTGCTGCGTATGGCTAATGCAGTGCTTTGTTTGGATGATGGAAACACGAAAACCAGCCTAGCCCAATAAGGAACAGATGTAAATGTAAGGTGATATTTTAAAAATAGTCTCTGATGAGATGAAAAAGGATAAAGAAATTTTACTGCCTAATTAGGTTGCGCATCACGCAACCTAATGTATGCTTGTATACAGAAGCTGAGTAAAGGGAGTTGCTTATGCGGGTACGTTTAGATTACGCAACTCAGGAAACAACCTTGGCAGTGATGCAACAGCTGAAGCAGACTCAACCTTTAATATTTAAAGAAATATCCAGAGCAGTCCAGGTATTAGAACACGCCGATCATCTGGAAGCAGTAAAAGAGCTGTATCTGGATGATATGGAGCTAGTAGGTAATAAATTCAGTATCAAGTTTCGCGTGAACTTTCAGTTTGTCGTTGCCGGGTTACTCGGCGAGTATGAAGGTTCAAAGGAAGTGTTGATTAAGATAATGTCGTACGACTAACTGGTATTTACTCTCAAGTACTGACTCAGGTGGTTTAATACAGGTTTTATTATGAAAAAAGATACAGCTTTATTATCAGCAGACTTACGGAATTTGGGGTTAATAGCGGAACCCGAAGGTGCTGGTGTGCATATCAAAGATTTTTTAGTCAGAAAAGGATTAACAGCGGCGGATGCTGCCCGGGATCTAGGTGTAGCCAAATCAACCATCACACGTCTGCTGAATGGTGAAAGCGAGCTGAGTATAGATTTAGCCATCAAACTAAAGAAAACTTACAACGCACCAATAGATTTACTGTTCAGACTGGAAGCAGAATACAAAGCCTGGTGTGTGCATAAGCGTCTGGAAGTTGCTTAAACTCCAAAAGCCATTCAACAATTTTTATCTGTAGTAATAGAGTTTATAAGCATTTCAGTGTACTAAGCAGCAGATCTCCATGCTGAAGATAATCTTTCACAGCAAGCTGCTGCGCTGCCCCTGCCGGGCTATGTATTGTATGAGTTGCAGTTACTACCACCAAAGTACCACCAGAAGCCAAAGCAGCCGCTATACCTATTTCAGCATCTTCAAAAATCAGACTATCGCTGCAACTCACGCCAAGCCGTTTTGCCGCCAGTAAATAACAGTCAGGCGCGGGTTTGCCCTTTTCAACATCTTCGGCCGTGATTAATACGTGTGGAATTGGCAAGCCAGCCGCTTTGAGCCGTGTTAATGCCAGTTCGCGCGGGGCCGAGGTAACTACCGCCCATTTGGACTTTGGTATTTGATTTAAAAATGCCGCGGCGCCAGGTATTTCCTGAACACCTTCCACTTCAGCTATTTCGGCTTGGGTTATGTAAGCAGCTTCTGTAGCAGCATCCACTCCGGCCAGATTTAAACTGGCGATAGTGTCTATCGCTCTTCTGCCATGAATAGTAGGCAAAAAGGTTTCAACATCAATACCATGAGATCTGGCCCACTTGGCCCAGACATTTTCTGCGGCAGCAATAGAATTGATGATGGTGCCGTCCATATCAAATAACATGGCTGAAAAACTTTTGTCAGTTAGCAAATCAGGAGTCATAGCACTGCTGTCCTTTGGTCAAATAAGGTTTAAAACTCAGTACCTTACTTTGCCATAAAACCAAGAGCGAGGACTAGAAGAAATGAGCAAAACCAACAAGACCGTAAGCACTTTTAGCGTAGAATTTTTTCTATGCTTTTCCCCTTAGCTAGCTCATCAATCAGTTTGTCTAAATAGCGGATTTTTTGCATCAAAGGATCCGCAACCTCTTCCACCCGAACACCACAAACCACGCCTTTAATCAAAGTAACATTAGGGTTCATCGCAGGTGCCATATTAAAAAAGGTCTTAAAATCAGTGCCCTGCTCCAGTTGCTGCTGTAATTCGGCAGCACTATAGCCTGTCAGCCAACTGATAATCTGATCCACTTCTGCTTGAGTCCGGCCTTTACGCTCAGCTTTTTGTACATAAAGCGGATAAACAGAGGAAAACTTCATGGTGAAAATGCGGTGTTCAGACATGCTGAATCCTGCCATAGGTGTAATTTACAACTCTTCCACCAGCTTAATATTCTTTTGGTGCTACTTCGAGCAAATGTTCAATCAGCAAACGTAAACGCAGCGGCTGATTGTCACGGTCGCGGTATAACAAATATGTATCGCGTTTTGGTCCTTGCCAGTCTGTGGCAAGTGCAACCAGCCGGCCTTGCTGCATATATTCCTGCACTACCCTGCGAGGCAAATAGCCAATACCTACGCCGGCCTCAATGGCCTGCATCGCTATATTCATATCATCCACCGAAAGCCGGATATTGCCCTGCGGACTATAGTCGATGTGCTGCTGATGCTCCTGATGAATAAATCTCCATACATTGATTGGGCTGCTGACGACCAAAGGATAATTGATTAGCTCTGAGGGATGCTGAATATGATGCCATTGCGTTGCCTGACTACTGGCACAAAGCAAAGATTGCACTAGGGTCAAAGGCCTTGCTATCCATCCCTGCAGAGTTGGTTCGCCAACCCGGATCGCTAAATCTATCGCATGTTCGCCAACATCAATCACCCAGTTCGACATACGAATATCTAAATCAATTTTCGGATAACGTAACTGAAATTGATTTAATGCACTCGCCAGCCAGCGGTACATGGTATTGACAGGCACTGCAATTCTGAGCACACCTGCAGGCTGGTGTTTTTCGGCATGGAGCTCACCGGAAATATCATTCAGTTCACTAAAAAGCGGCCCACAACGCTCCAAATACTGACGACCGGTTCCGGTTAAATTAATACGATGGGCGTCACGATGCAGCAGCCGTAAACCCAAAGCTTGTTCTAAAGCGTTAATACGACGACTTAACGTAGAAGGCGGAATGCCAAGCACAGTCGCAGCCTGACGAAAGCTGCCCGCCTCTGCCACGACCCAAAATAGCCGCATATCATCAAGAGAGTAACTAGGTTTCATTTTTGGAATCTAACCTGCTAATTGTCATTATTTATTTTATTTATGAAATATATAAAATGTAAAGCAAGTTCACCAGCTAAATCAATCCTATGAAACAGCAATCCACTTTTATTACTATTTTATTGTTATTAATCAGTGTCTTTTGTTGGGGAAGTGTGTTTCCTGTCTCAAAAGTAGTACTGGAACATATGTCGCAAAATTCGCTGGTGGTGTGGCGCTTCAGCATTGCTGCATTTTGTTTAGTGCTGTATTTACTGCTCAAAGCCGAACGCTGGCCAAAACTGACGTTACAGCAATACGGCTGGTTGATTGGTATCAGCCTGATAGGCGTGGGTGGTTTTAATTTGCTGTTATTTACCGGGGTTAAACATACAACAGCCACCAATGGCGCTTTGGTGATGGCACTAAGCCCACTCGTCACGCTATTAATGGTGTCGGCCATGTCCCGCAAGTGGATCAGCCGTGCTCAGGCTTTTAGTTTAATGATTGGTTTAGCCGGTGTATTGCTGGTGATCACCAAAGGTAGCTGGCAGGCGCTGCTACAATTTGAATTCAATCAGGGCGATATCACTATTATCACGGCTATGCTGCTATGGTCGGCTTACACAACAGCGTCACAAAAAATGAGCCACTGGTTACCGGTTTTGCCTTTTACCTTGATCAGCATGTTATCCGGAGACGCATTTATTCTGGCCGCCAATAGCCTGCAAGGAGACATCCACCCTATTACCGAACTGTTTAATCTGTCTCTGAACGAGCTGCTGGCTATGCTTTACATAGGCGTATTTGGTACTGTGGTTGGCTATCTGTTTTTCTTAAACGGCGTGCAAAAACTGGGCTCTGCTTCTGCTGCATTGTTCTTTAATTTAATTCCGGTGTTCGCAGCCTTAACCGCAGTGATGATGGGACAAGAAGTCACAGCTATTCAGCTGACAGGTATGGCGATCGTTATGCTTGGTCTGATGTTGCCGCAACTGCTTAAAATGATTCGCCAGCGCTCTGTGCCTCAAGGCTGTGGGGCAAATGGTTAATTTGTAAATATTTGCTGATGCTTAAGTTATACCCTGCATTACGGGCAACAAGTCTCTGAACAGGCTCAGTTGGAGCAAGCCGAAACTTTAGTCTGTTCAGGGCGGAAACCAGAGGGCACTTTACGCAGTACCCTCGTATTTTGACAGTACAGGCGCGACGAATAACAAATAAAGCCGCTATCTGCTGGCTCCTTACTTTGAAACAACAGAGGCAGTCGCAAAAAATACCTTATATTCCTCCTCCAACAGGCTATGTACCCGCCAGAACGCCGCTGGGGTTTTGCCTTCAAGCACATCACGTAATATGTTGAGATGAGTGTGCCAGCCGCCAGCCACGCTCAATCGGTCATCCGGATTGGTCAGCAGGCGGTGGACCACTGTAAGTTTAACCTGCTCGCCCTGCTCTTCCAGCGTGAAACAAACTTCAGATTCGCTGCCAGAACCTTCATTCCAGATGTAACTCAGCTGATGCATTGGATCCCAGGTCGTCACTTTACCCAGCATGGACACAGCTCCGGCGCAGTCCGCGTATTTAGGCGGAGGAAGATCATGCTCAGGGCTAAGCTCTGAATTGCGAAACCTATGTTCCACTTTGCCGCCAATACGAGGGTCAACCTGGCCTTCGGCTAACCATTTCGCACGTTTATCGGATTCAGTCAAGTAGTGCCATACACGTTCAAGCGGGCCTGGCAGCAAACGTTCCAACTTGAGTACATCGGGAGCAAGGAGTACACCATAATCAGACATTTCGAACATCCTTCTGTGAAGTGGCTCAAGCCCTGTTGCCTGAACCAAGGGGTGACAAACTAACCAGAATGCTCGCGTCTATTTAGCCAAACCCTTGATAAGCAGCCAGATTTTACTCTGCTGTATCGTCAGTATTCAGCGCTGTAACCAGAGCGTCCAGTCGTTGATTCCAGAACTTCTCGTAATGGCGTAACCATTCCATACCACCAACCATAGGACCAGTGTCCAGCCGGCAGGTGTGATTACGTCCTTCAATGCTTCGCACCACCAACCCAGCGCCCTCCAGCACTTTGATATGCTTAGAGATAGCAGCCAGTGTCATAGCAAAAGGTGCCGCCAGCTCGCTGATACCACAAGGCGCTTGCGCCAGCCTTGCGATAATAGCCCGTCGTGTTGGATCAGCCAGAGCATGAAACACGGCATCCAGTTGTGTACTTTGAATGTTTACCATATGGTTAAGTATCCTCGCGTTATTATTAATTGTCAACCATTTGGTTAATTATTATAGGTAAGAAAAGTTTGCCCGTATTTTCTGAAGTTGTATAACTGACTGCGGTACTCGCTCAGAAAGATGCCAGTGGTTACGAGACTTGCTTTATTTTGTCTTTGGCCAGTTCAATCACGGCATGACCTAGCTGCACCAGAGTGGCAAAATTGGGGGTTGTTTCTGGCTTTAAGGAGCGATAAGCACTGGTTCGACTCTTAATACCGGCTTTGGCAATGACCTGACTATGACCAAATTGCTCCACGTAAGAGCGAACAGCGGCCTGCAAAATATCAGGTCGCCCTTCCTGCATCGAATCCCATGACGCCTGTTTAATCACAGTTTCCATCTCTTTTACATCAAAGCTGGTCTCTATGGTTTTATGTTCGCCTTGGGTGATAGCTCGCAATGTCGCAGCCGATAATTCGTTGCCACTCCAGTTTAATGAGCCATCAGTAGTTAAAGAGAACTTCTTAAAATCTGAAACCTCTGCAAATGGTGTTTTGCTGAAATACAACGACAAATCAGCCAGTCCCTGATAACCGTCGTTAAAGGTCAGTTCCAGTTTATGGTCGCCAATCCAATCTACATCTATGACTTTTAACATACACCACCCATATCATCTAACTTGCCGGGGTTCTGACCTTGGACTGATTTTTGCCACATCCGCAGCAATTGTTGCGGATGGGTAACCCCATTGGAACTGTAAAGATCAACACGTTCTTATAAACTCAAACATTTAGGCCTTAATTCGGCAGAATCCTTGTGCCAAACATAAATATACAATCACCTGCTAGTTGATGAGATTGTAAAGGCACTAACCTTAATGTTCTAATTTTACTAACGTTGTCTTCCTCTATGCCTTTAACTATTTCGTAATAACGATAAGCACTTTCACCTTGCATTGGCCGTAATTCAATATAAGGATGCTGACGATATTCCCAAACACCTTTTGAGAGCAACGAATCGACTTTATTCCAATGCATACCAAAAAACTGATACTCCCCAGTTTCTTTCAACTCAATAGACACGCCCTTATCACACTCGACTGACTGATACGAATTTACTAAATCAACTTTTTGAGTCCTATTCTTATCATTTTTCATCGGTATCAAAAATAGAGCAATCGAACTTTTTGTATACCAATGATTCCCCGATACAAGGGGAGAAACAGATTCTATTTTCAGACCCAAGGAATTCATGCCATCCGCTACCACATCAATACTATTTACATCCGATATCATAGGGGAATACAACAATGTAGAGTCAGTAACGTTCATAGGAAACTCAAGATCATTAGGAATAACAGTAAACCCCAACTTCTCCAACTCCACCATAACTGCTTCTTTTTCCGTCTCTTGCAAATACTTCGCATACACGTGAACTTGGGTCTTACTCGCACAACCGATTAAAATTAAGATAGCCACTGACAAAAATATTTTTTTGAAAATTCTCTGCATATAATTCCTACGATACATTTAAAAATATCCAATAATTGAGCAAAAGCAGCGAAAACAAATCTTCGTCCTGAATCTGGACTCCAATTTGAAGAGGAATGTGCCCAAGAGAAATGTTGAAAAATGCTCTTTAGGGTCAGGTCTTGCATCGTGCCCCATCAAAATGGAAACACACCAGAAAATCAGCTAATTAAGAAAACAATAACCAATTCAAACATAGCCACCAGTTCTAAAACACTTAATGGCAACGCACGGGGCAAGACTTGACCCCATCGGCTCTAAGAATTACTAAATGATGCAATATATGCTTAAATTAGAGCTATTATCCGCGTTAAAAAGCAACCCTCGTCTGTCGTGCCCCTTCCCTCTTTGTGCGTAGATGTAATTCCCACCTTCGAAAGATAACGGTTCAATCAAGTGATACCCGACGAAACTTTCACTAACCATAGAGCCATCAGTAAGCTTTATATAGAACTTTTCGGGAAATAGTGGTTTAACCCCATCCGGATACCGAGGGTATACTTTAGTTTTGATAAAAAACTTCTTCATTTCTTCTTTGTCATTAGCAATGTTCCCGTAATCTGGGAAAACGTAATATGCCGCGTAAAAAGCATTTCGACTACGCTGAAGGAAATCAATTGCAATGAGATCTTCTGTGCCGTCCGCTTGAATATCAAATATGGAAAACCACAATGTATAATCACTTGGATTATATTGATCTATCCGTTCACCTAAGAATAACTTTTTCTTCTTAATACTTATTTCTCTAAAGTCACGATATTTTCCATTTAAAACTTCTTCCTTTAGTTGCTTGCAGAAAGACGCCTCCAAATAAGGAACAATTTCGCGTTCCTTACCATTAAGCTCAAACAAAAAAAGTGAGGATAAAAATAAAATAATAAAAGACCTAGACATATTTCCCCCAAATTATTCAGAAAAAATCAATCGCCTTGTGGCGCCATTTAGCAATGGCGTCGGGGTCATGCCTTGCACCGCGTCTCATTAAAACGGAAACACGCCAGCAAACCCGTCAATTAAAAAAATAACTAGCTATTTATTACTAGGGAATCCAGTATCAGTCTAGCCCTTTGCCCCAAGGATTAACTCAACGCCCAAACTGGCAAAGGTCTTTCACAACGGCTTGAGTTTCTTCAGAAAACAGTCCCATCTGTGCATCAGTCAACACACCATACTGCCTAAGAGCGGCAATCTTAAAAAAGGCGTTGCTGCGTTTCAGGTCGTCGAACATTTTGGCTATTTTTTCGTCTTCTTTTTCGATTAATTTATAAAGTTCAAGATAACTTTTATGCTGCTGCCCTGCTCTGCCAGCTGAAACTTTTTCAATGCGCTGGAAAATTTGTTCACAGGCGACGTTAAGTAATTCGTCTTTTAAATCTCTGATCCTTTTCCAGTCTCGTTCGGGTATGGTGACCATTTGTAAAATCTCCCAAAAAGTGCAGGGCTTTGCTCAGAAACTAATACCAAAACCTTGTCTCTACTTCTCCACTAAGTACCAAACTAGCGCCTATGTACCTCTATTTCAATTATTTTTTCAGCGAAACCTATAAACACCTGTGATTGTTTAATGGGCGACCATCAAGGTGGTTTGGGATTAAATTTGAATTTTGACGGGCGGGTACAAGACCCGCCCTACAATAAATCCCACAAGCAGAAAATTGGTATACAAAATTGCCAGGAGCAATTTTGAACAATGCGAAGCGTTGGCCCAGAGGGTGAGCTCCATGGATGGCTGCGAATAAAAAAACCCGTCACAAGGACGGGTTTCTTAGCAGAAATTCACTAACGGTTGGATTACCAGCCAGTCAGCTCTTTCAGTGCTTTACCGATATCGGCTAAGCTTTTCACGGTTTTCACGCCTGCGTCTTCCAGTGCAGCGAACTTCTCGTCAGCTGTACCTTTACCACCAGAGATGATGGCGCCTGCGTGGCCCATGCGCTTACCAGCTGGTGCAGTTACACCGGCAATGTAAGACACAACTGGCTTAGTCACGTGTTGCTTGATATAAGCAGCAGCTTCTTCTTCAGCTGAACCACCGATTTCACCGATCATTACGATGGCTTCAGTTTGTGGATCGTCCTGGAATAATTTCAGGATGTCGATGAAGTTAGAACCTGGGATTGGGTCACCACCGATGCCTACACAAGTAGACTGGCCGAAACCGTAGTCAGTAGTTTGTTTTACTGCTTCATACGTCAGAGTGCCTGAACGTGAAACAATACCTACTTTACCTGGTAAGTGAATGTGGCCTGGCATGATACCAATTTTACATTCGCCTGGAGTGATCACGCCTGGGCAGTTAGGGCCAATTAAGCGTACGCCTAATTCGTCACAACGTACTTTAGCGTCCAGCATATCCAAAGTAGGAATGCCTTCAGTGATACAAACGATCAGCTTGATGCCACCGTTTGCAGCTTCCAGGATAGAATCTTTACAGAAAGCTGCAGGTACGTAAATTACTGATGCTTCTGCACCAGTCGCTTCTACTGCTTCTTTAACTGTATTGAATACTGGTAAACCTAAGTGAGTTTGACCGCCTTTACCTGGAGTCACACCACCAACCATTTTAGTGCCGTAAGCAATGGCTTGTTCAGAGTGGAAAGTACCCTGAGCACCAGTGAAGCCCTGACAAATTACTTTGGTATCTTTATTAATTAAAACGCTCATGGATTACCCCTTATGCCTTAGCCGCTGCAGCAGCAACTACTTGCTTGGCAGCACTGGTCAGGTCTGTGTCAGCGATAATATTCAGGCCGCTTTCAGACAGCACTTTAGCACCCAGTTCTGCATTGTTACCTTGCAGACGAACAACAACTGGTACTTTTACGCCGACTTCTTTCACTGCGCCGATCACACCTTCAGCAATCATATCGCAACGAACGATACCGCCGAAAATGTTGATGAATACCGCTTTAACAGCGTCATCAGACAGGATAATTTTGAAGGCTTCAACAACACGTTCTTTAGTCGCACCGCCGCCAACGTCCAGGAAGTTAGCTGGTTGGCCACCGTGTAATTTCACGATGTCCATAGTACCCATAGCTAAACCTGCACCGTTTACCATACAGCCGATGTCGCCACCTAAAGCTACGTAGTTCAACTCCCATGAAGCAGCATGTGCTTCACGTGGATCTTCCTGTGAAGGATCCTGCATAGCTTTTAAATCAGGGTGACGGTACAGAGCGTTGCCGTCGATCACCAGTTTGGCATCTAAGCAGTGCAGATCGCCAGCAGGAGTGATAACCAGAGGGTTCACTTCCAGCAGAGCTAAATCTTTGTCTTTAAACAGTTGAGCCAGACCCATGAAAATTTTCACGAACTGGTTCACTTGCTTGCCTTCCAGGCCTAATTTGAATGCTAATTCACGACCCTGGAATGGCTGAGCGCCTACCAGTGGATCGATTGCAGCTTTCAGAATTTTTTCCGGAGTTTCGTGGGCAACAGTTTCAATTTCCACGCCGCCTTCAGTAGACGCCATAAACACGATACGACGTGAAGAACGGTCTACTACTGCACCTAAATACAGTTCTTTAGCGATGTCAGTACAAGGTTCAACCAGGATACGACTTACAGGCTGACCTTTTTCGTCTGTCTGGTAAGTAACCAGTTGCTTACCAAGCCATTTTTCAGCAAAAGCTCTGATGTCTTCTTTGCTCTTAACCAGTTTAACGCCGCCCGCTTTACCGCGACCACCAGCGTGAACCTGAGCCTTGACAACAAACATGTCGCCGCCGATTTTATCTGCAGCTTCTACCGCTTCTTCAACAGTTGCTGCGGCGATGCCTTTCGATACAGGCAAACCATATTGGGCAAACAGTTGTTTACCCTGATACTCGTGCAAATTCATGGCTATTTTCCGTTCATTTTGACATTGAAGGCTACACCGGAGGTGCAACCTGACCTTTAGATCGGCGCGTATTATAGTGCCAATCAGTCTGATAAAAAATGCTGTTGCTATAAAACAACAGCATTTTTAGTTACTTTTTCCAGATATTAGATATCCAGCAGAATACGGGTTGGATCTTCCAGTAATTCTTTGATAGTCACCAGGAAGCCTACTGACTCTTTACCATCGATGATACGGTGGTCATATGACAGGGCTAAGTACATCATCGGCAGAATTTCCATCTTGCCGTCAACAACCATAACGCGGTCCTGGATTTTGTGCATGCCCAGAATAGCGGATTGTGGCGGGTTGATGATTGGAGTAGACATCAGAGAACCGAACACACCACCGTTAGTGATAGTGAAGTTACCGCCCGTTAAGTCGTCCATAGACAGCTTACCGTCACGGCCTTTTAAGGCTAAGTCTTTGATAGCTTTTTCGATTTCAGCCAGGTTCATTTTGTCACAGTCACGCAGAACCGGTGTTACCAGACCACGAGGTGTAGACACAGCGATGCTGACGTCGAAGTAGTTGTGGTACACGATGTCATCGCCATCAATAGCAGCGTTCACTTCTGGGAAACGTTTCAGCGCTTCTGTTACGGCTTTCACGTAGAAAGACATAAAACCTAAACGGATACCGTGACGCTTTTCAAACACGTCCTGGTACTGCTTACGCAGTTCCATAATTGGTTTCATGTTCACTTCGTTGAAGGTCGTTAACATGGCTGTAGAGTTTTTCGCTTCTAACAGACGGTTAGCGATGGTTTTACGTAAACGTGTCATAGGCACACGTTTTTGTGAACGATCACCTTGTACCTGAGCAGGAGCTGCAACAGCAGCAGCTTTAGCAGGAGCAGCTGGTGCACCGGCCAGGAATTTTTCTACGTCTTCTTTAGTGACACGGCCATTTTTACCAGAACCCTGGATTTTAGCAGCGTCTAAGCCTTTTTCAGCAATGAGGCGACGAACAGATGGAGTTAACACGTCATCTGATTCTGTTGCAGGAGCAGCAGCGGCCGGTGCAGCGTCAGCTTTAGCAGCAGGTGCGGCGGCAGGAGCTGCAGCGCCAGCGTTCATGTGACCAATCACTTGTTCAGCTAATACAGTTGCACCTTCAGCGTGAACAATTTCACCCATAACGCCATCGGCCTGAGCCACGACTTCAAGTACAACTTTATCGGTTTCAATGTCAACCAGGACTTGATCACGGCTAACGGCTTCACCTGTTTTTACATGCCAGGTGGCGATTGTTGCGTCTGCAACTGATTCTGGTAGTACCGGGACTTTAATTTCCACTTTGTCACCTTTTTTTAAAAAATTGGGTTCTGAATCGTTACTTAAACTAAAGTCAGAGCGCCTTGCGGCAGCACTGACTGAATACAAAAACGGCACAGCCAAAGTTGTGCCAAATTATTAAGCAATAGTTAAAGCTGCGTTGACTAAAGCCTGTTGCTGTTTGTTGTGCACAGACAAGTAACCTACTGCAGGTGAAGACGAAGCTTCACGGCCGGCGTACGTCAGTTTTCCAGTTGCTGGTATTGAAGACCAGAAATGGTGTTGACTGCAGTACCAGGCGCCCTGGTTTTGAGGTTCTTCCTGACACCAGACAAAATCTTTTACATGCTGATAGTCTTTCATGATGGTTGCCATCTCTTCCGCTGGGAAAGGATACAACTGTTCAATACGGACAATAGCAATGTCAGTGATATTACGTTTACGGCGTTCTTCCAACAGATCGTAGTACACTTTACCGCTACACATCACCACACGTTTCACATCAGCCGGCTTGATTGGATCAATTTCAGCGATGGCGTTCTGGAATACACCAGAAGCGATTTCTTCTAACGAAGAGGTGGCTAACGGGTGACGTAATAACGACTTAGGTGACATCACAATCAGAGGACGACGCATTGGGCGTACCATCTGACGGCGGATCATCGCATAAACCTGAGCTGGAGTGGTCGGAACCACAACCTGCATATTGTGATCAGCACAAAGTTGCAGGAAACGCTCTAAACGGGCTGAAGAGTGCTCCGGGCCCTGACCTTCGTAGCCATGAGGCAACAATAATGTCAGACCACATAAACGGCCCCACTTCTGCTCGCCTGAGCTTAAGAACTGATCAATAACAACCTGAGCGCCGTTGGCGAAGTCGCCAAACTGACCTTCCCAAATCACTAAAGCACGAGGTTCAGCTGTGGCATAACCGTATTCGAACGCTAATACCGCTTCTTCAGACAAGGCTGAGTCGTACACCTGGAATGGACCTTGTGAGTCGCTGATATGTTCCAGTGGTGTGTAGGTGCTTGCATCGTTTTGATTGTGCAGTACGGCATGGCGATGGAAGAAAGTACCGCGGCCTGAATCCTGACCAACGATACGGATACGACTACCGGCTTCAACAATAGAAGCGTACGCCAGAATTTCAGCGAAACCCCAGTCGATCTTTTTCTCGCCTTTAAGCATTAAAGCGCGGTCTTCATACACTTTGCCAACCTGACGCTGCAAAGTATGAGACTCCGGCACAGAAATCGCTTTTTCACCTAAAGTGACTAAAGCAGGCACTGTCATGCTGGCATCGTAAGCTGTAGTCCAGTCGTGGCCAATGTATGGAGTCCAGTCGACTGACACTTCAGTCATAGGACGCCATTCTTCAACCACGCAGTCACCTTTATCTAAGGCGTCACGGTAACCGTCGATCATCTGCTGTACTTGTTCAGCATTCACCACGCCTTCAGTAATCAGCTTCTGAGCGTATAACTCACGTGGAGTTGGGTGTTTTTTGATTTTCTGGTACATCAGCGGCTGAGTTGCGTTTGGCTCGTCCGCTTCGTTGTGACCATTACGACGGTAACAAACCAAGTCGATCACCACATCACGTTTGAAGGTGTTGCGGTAGTCTACAGCCAGCTGAGCAACAAAAATCACGGCTTCAGGGTCATCACCATTCACATGGAAAATTGGTGCCTGAACCATCTTGGCGATGTCAGTACAGTATGGCGTAGAACGCGTGTCTTCCGGGTTAGATGTGGTGAAACCGACCTGGTTGTTAATAACCAGACGGATAGAACCACCCACTTTGAAAGCACGGGTTTGAGAGATATTAAAGGTTTCAGCAACCACGCCCTGACCAGCAAAAGCTGAGTCACCGTGAATGGTGATAGGCAGAGCTAAAGTACCGTCAGTGCTACCGCGGCGGTCTAAACGGGCACGTACAGAGCCCATCACCACAGGGTTAACAATTTCTAAGTGTGACGGGTTAAAGGCTAACGCCAGGTGAACATTGCCACCTTTGGTTTCGAAGTCTGATGAGAAACCCATATGGTATTTCACATCGCCCGCGCCAACCACTTCGTATTTACCGGCAAATTCGTCAAACAGCTTGCCCGGGTTTTTACCCAGCACGTTGATCAGCGTATTTAAACGACCACGGTGCGCCATACCGATAATACAGTCTTTTGCGCCCTGCTCGCCTGCACGATGGATCATGGCTTTAAGCATTGGCACCATGGCATCACCGCCTTCTAAACCAAAGCGCTTGGCGCCCGGGAATTTAGAAGCGAGGTATTTTTCCAGACCGTCTGCAGCCACTAAGCCTTGTAACAGTTTGGTTTTTTCTTCTTTTCCGAACGCACGTGAAGCCTGTTGGCTTTCTAAACGTTGTTGGATCCAACGTTTTTCGTCCGTCGAAACAATGTGCATATACTCAGCACCGATAGAACCACAATAAGTGGACTCCAACGCTTTGTATAAGTCGCCTAACTTCATACTGGTTTCGCCACCAGCAAAAGAGCCGACATTAAATTCGGTATCAAAATCTGCCTGAGTCAGGTCGTGAAAGGACAACTCCAGATCACGTACACGAGGCTGCTTCCACAGGTTCAGCGGGTCAAGATTAGCTTGCTGATGACCACGGAAACGGAAGGCATTGATTAATTGCAGAACTTTCACCTGGCGCTGATCTGAACCACCTGCATTCACCGTAATAACTTCACGATGTTTGTTTTTGGCGAGTTCAGCGAATTGCTGGCGAATGTCGCTGTGACGGGATTCGAGTTCTACGCCGTCAATTTTTGGCAGACTGGCAAAAAATTCACGCCACTCATCACTGACGCTGGTCGATTCAGCTAAGTAGGATTCATAGAGTTCGTCTACATAGGCCATGTTGCCACCGCCTAAATGAGAAGACTCTAACCACGCCTTCATTACACCTTCGTGCATTTAGTTTCCCTTATTCGAAGCACCTGGAAAAAATTAGCAAAAAGCGCCCCAGGTTTTGGGCGCGCTTCATTTTATACCAATCAGACTAATTAAGCTCTGACAAAGGGCGCTTAAAGCGCCCGGTTTAACAGCATAGATTTGATCTGACCTATAGCTTTGGTCGGGTTCAAACCTTTTGGACATACGTTGACACAGTTCATGATGCCATGGCAGCGGAACACGCTGAATGCATCATCTAAATCGTTTAAACGCTGTTCAGTGGCAGTATCACGGCTGTCTGCTAAGAAGCGGTAAGCGTGTAATAAACCAGCTGGTCCGATAAATTTATCCGGGTTCCACCAGAATGAAGGGCAAGACGTTGAACAACATGCACATAAAATACATTCGTACAGGCCGTCTAACTTTTCACGTTCTTCAGGAGATTGCAGGTATTCGCCTGCAGGTGGTAACTCGTCATTGATCAGGTAAGGCTTCACCTTTTCGTACTGAGTGTAGAACTGAGTCATATCAACAACTAAGTCACGCACTACAGGCAAACCTGGTAATGGACGGATCACCAGTTTGCCACCTTTCCCCTTGCCAAGAGCTGACAATGGAGTAATACAGGCTAAACCGTTTTTACCGTTCATATTCACACCGTCTGAACCACAGACACCTTCACGGCAGCTGCGACGGAATGATAAGGTTGGGTCTTGTTCTTTTAATTTCAACAGTGCGTCTAACACCATCATGTCACGACCCTCTGGATTATCCAGAGTATAGTCCTGCATACGTGGCGCTTTATCAACGTCAGGGTTGTAACGATAGACAGAGAATACTAACTTCTTCATTCTGCAGCCCTCTTAGTACGTACGTGCTTTAGGCGGGAAAGCTTCACGGAACTTAGGTTCCATATTCACTTTACGCTTAAACATTGATTCAGTATCAGGCGTGTAGACGCTGTGGCATAACCAGTTTTCGTCATCACGGTCCGGGAAGTCAAAACGAGCGTGGGCACCACGGCTTTCTGTTCTGTAGTTGGCAGCAACTGCAGTAGAGAATGCGGTTTCCATCAGGTTGTCCAGTTCTAAACATTCAATACGCATGGTATTGAAGTCTGAGCTCTTGTCATCCAGACGTGCATATTTCAGACGTTCACGGATTTCTTTTAACTCAGCTAAACCTTCAGCCATAGCAGCACCTTCACGGAATACCGAGAAGTTCAGTTGCATACATTGCTGTAAGTCTTTTTTGATTTGAACCGGATCTTCACCCTGACCTGGCTTGCTGTCTTCCCAACGTTGAGTACGGGCTAAAGCAGCTTGCAGATCGGAATCAGAGGCAGCACGGTATTCAGAGGTTGCAGCCAGTGCTTCACCCAGGTGTAAACCTGTAGCGCGACCAAATACAACTAAGTCTAACAAGGAGTTACCACCTAAGCGGTTTGCACCATGTACAGACACACAAGCGATTTCACCACAAGCAAATAAACCTGGAACTATCACTTCAGAACCATCGGCTTTCGGATGAATCACCTGGCCATGAACGTTCGTTGGAATACCACCCATCATATAGTGACAAGTTGGGATTACAGGAATTGGCTCTTTCACAGGGTCAACGTGAGCAAATGTCTTCGACAGTTCACACACACCTGGTAAACGGCTTTCTAAAACTTCGGCACCTAAGTGGTCCAGTTTCAGTTTGATGTGTGGGCCCCAAGGACCATCACAACCACGGCCTTCACGGATTTCAGTCATCATAGAACGAGCTACAACGTCACGACCCGCTAAGTCTTTGGCGTTTGGAGCATAACGCTCCATGAAACGCTCGCCGTCTTTATTTAATAAGTAACCACCTTCACCACGACAACCTTCAGTCACCAGCGTACCGGCACCTGCAATACCTGTCGGGTGGAATTGCCACATTTCCATATCCTGCAGCGGCACACCGGCACGTAAGGCCATACCTACACCGTCACCAGTGTTGATGTGCGCGTTTGTGGTAGAGGCGAAGATGCGGCCTGCACCACCAGTAGCTAACACTACTGCACGGGATTTGAAGTAAACAATTTCACCGGTTTCGATTTCAATGGCAGTACAACCTACCACTGCGCCGTCCTGGTTTTTCACCAGATCCAGTGCATACCACTCAGAAAATACCTGAGTTTTGTTTTTTACGTTTTGTTGGTACAGCAGGTGCAATAAGGCATGACCAGTACGGTCTGCAGCAGCTGCGGTACGTGCGGCCTGTTCGCCACCAAAGTTCTTAGACTGACCACCAAAAGGACGCTGATAAACACGGCCGTTCTCAAAACGAGAGAAAGGTAAACCCATGTTTTCCAGTTCAGTAATGGCTTCAGGGCCAGTTTTACACATGTATTCGATAGCGTCCTGGTCACCGATATAATCAGAACCTTTGACGGTATCAAACATGTGCCATTCCCAGTTGTCCGGGTGAGAGTTACCTAACGCAACAGTGATACCACCTTGCGCAGATACAGTGTGAGAACGGGTTGGGAATACTTTGGATAACAAAGCACAGGTTAAACCTGATTCAGTAATTTGCAGAGCGGCGCGCATACCTGCACCACCTGCGCCTATTACTACGGCATCAAATTCGCGTACTGGAATATTCACTTAAACACCCCACAGAACAAAGAGACCAACAGCCACATAGCCAAAAGCTAAGGTGTATAACAGGAACTGTAAAACGCCACGCAAAGCTGCGTTTTTGACGTAGTCAGTTAATACCTGCCACAGACCAATTTTGGTGTGAACTGCGATACAAGCTAAGGTTAATAAAGTGAAGGCTTTCATCAGCAGACTGGAAAACAGTGCTTTCCAGACATCGTAGGTTACCTCAGGAGTAACCAGGAAAAATCCCAGAATAAACAGAGTGTACAGCGTCAGAATAACTGCTGTTGCACGTAACGAGACGTAGTCCTGGACACCGTCGCGCTTTAAACTGGCTTGATTCAGAACCATAACCAAACTCCTGCTAAAACAGCTAATACAATCCACAGTACGATAGTGACGACTGCGCTGGTGTTACCGGACTTAAGTTCTTCCCAGTGGCCCATGTCCATAATCAAGTGACGGATGCCACCAATCATGTGATACAGCAAAACTGTGATAGTACCCCAGGCGATAAACTTGGCGATGAAGGATTGTAATACCAGTCTGACTTGCTCGAAGCCTTCCGGAGAAGACAAAGAGACTGCCCAAGCCCAGATCACAAACACCAGAGCGAAAAACATGGCGACGCCAGTTACGCGGTGCAGGATCGACGCTAACGCAGGAGCAGGAAAAGATATTGTTGTAAGGTCTAGATTTACAGGTCTTTGCTTTTTCACAGTTTCTTGCCCATCGACGCTCTTTATAGAGCTTTGTTGTCATTATTTGTTGCTGAATAATCAGTCAACGCCCAATGGATATACAGGCTACAGCTAAGTGTGGTTCAGCCTATTTTTTTATCTATCAAACGCTGAACAGGTTTAAAACCCGCGACAGTATATAATTCACCACTTCGGATTACAATTTATGTTTGATTTGGTTATCGAATTTCTGCGTACTCTACCCTACAGCATTCCTCTTTGATGACAATACGACCAGAGTCGAATACTTATTATCCAATCGCGCATTAAAATTGACTTTTAGGCAGCACTTGACGTTAGAATAGGTGCGATGAAGGTTTAACCCAATTAAAACAACAGGAGAAATCCAATGGCAGATAAAAAAGCTGTCGTGCAGATCGAAGGACAGGCACCATTTGAACTTCCTATCTATTCTGGCACTGCAGGCACTGATGTTATTGATGTTCGTGCTTTAGGTCAGCAAGGATACTTCACCTTCGATCCGGGCTTTATGGCCACGGGTTCATGCGAATCAAAAATCACCTATATCGATGGTGATAATGGCGTGTTGTTACACCGGGGTTACCCAATTGAGCAATTAGCGGAATATTCAGATTATCTGGAAACCTGCTACCTGTTATTGGAAGGCGAGCTACCAAATAAAGCTCAATACGACGAATTTGTGCATACCATCACGCGCCACACTATGGTGCATGAGAAAATTGCCTCATTTTTCCAGGGCTTCCGTGTTGACGCTCACCCTATGGCCATGCTGTGTGGTGTGGTTGGCGCTCTGTCTTCTTTCTACCACTCAGACCTGGACATTAACGACCCGGAGCAGCGTAAACGCAGCGCTCACCGCTTAATTGCCAAGTTACCAACTATCTCTGCCATGGCGTATAAATACACTGTAGGTCAGCCTTTTGTGTATCCACGCAATGACTTAACATATGCAGAAAACTTCCTGCATATGATGTTCTCTGTGCCAGCTGAAGATTACCAAGTCAGTCCAATTGTTGCTAAAGCAATGGACCGTATTTTTATGCTGCACGCAGACCATGAGCAAAACGCTTCAACGTCCACAGTACGTTTAGCCGGTTCTTCAGGCGCTAACCCTTACGCTTGTATCGCTGCAGGCGTTGCATCTCTGTGGGGCCCTGCACATGGCGGCGCCAACGAAGCTTGCTTAAAAATGTTACAGGAAATCGGCTCAGTAGATCGTATTCCTGAGTTCGTGGCTCGCGCTAAAGACAAAAACGACAGTTTCCGTTTGATGGGCTTTGGTCACCGTGTTTACAAAAACTTTGACCCTCGTGCCAAAGTGATGCGTGAAACCTGTCACGACGTATTAAAAGAGCTGAACATCAAGGATCCTCTGCTGGACGTAGCTATGGAACTGGAGCGTATTGCGCTGTCAGACCCGTACTTCATCGAGAAGAAATTGTATCCAAACGTTGATTTCTACTCAGGCATCATTTTAAAAGCCATTGGTATTCCAACCAGCATGTTTACTGTGATTTTCGCTATGTCACGTACTGTCGGCTGGATATCTCACTGGGATGAAATGCTGTCAGACAAAGGCCACAAAATTGGTCGTCCGCGTCAACTCTATACTGGCTATACGAAGCGCGACTTCAAAAAAGCCTAACCTGCTAATGAGGCCGGATGTTATGATCCGGCCTCATATGTTTTTGCTTTAGGTTGGCAACCTTGAACTTCAGTCTCCCCTCTTTACGTCAGCAATTCCCGTTTTTTGACGCTCATCCGGATTGGATTTATCTGGATAATGCAGCCACTTTGCATAAGCCCCAAGCCGTGCTTGATGCAATGAATACGTTTTACAGCCAACAAAACAGCAATGTTCACCGCTCAGCCCATGGCTTAAGCCAACAAGCCACAGCTGCTTTTGAAGCGGCCAGAACCACTGTCGCACAATTTTTAAATGCCCGTTTTTCGCATGAAATCATCTGGACCAACGGCACCACAGCAGGTTTTAATCAGCTGGTATTTGGCCTAATGGGTCCTGTGTTGCAGACCGGCGATAGGGTATTAATTTCAACTATGGAACATCACGCAAATATAGTGCCCTGGCATATTCATACCATGCCTTTTGGCGTGGAGCTGGATGTGGTGCCTTTAACAGCTGAACATCGCTTTGATCTCGCCGCCTTTACCAAATTATTAAAGCTCAAGCCAAAAGTGGTTAGTATCAGCCATGTATCCAACGCATTGGGTCATATTCAGCCAATAGCGGACATAGTGCGTTTGGCCAAGGCTGCAGGCGCTATAGTCGTACTGGACGGTGCTCAGGGCATCGTTTGGGAGAAGGTCGACGTGCAGGCTCTGGATGTAGATTTTTATCTGTTCTCTGGTCACAAGCTGTATGGCCCAACGGGCATTGGCGTCTTGTATGGCAAAACAGAGTATTTGGAGCTGCTGCGCCCGCTGTTGGGCGGTGGTGAAATGATTAAAACCGTCAGCTTTTCGGCTAGCAGCTGGAATGATTTACCTTACAGATTAGAGGCTGGCACACCCAATATGGCGGGTGCTATTGGCCTTGCTGCCGCTATTTTATGGCTACAACAGCAGGATTTGAAGGCTTGGCAACAGCATAAGACTGCTCTTGTGCAGCGATTTTATGACGGTTGTCGGCAAATTCCGGCTTTAGAGCTGCTATCTGGTCCGACAACTAACGCAGGAATTGTGGCACTCAACCTGAAAAATGAGCACCCTGCCGACCTGGCAACCTTGCTCGACCAACAAAACATCGCAGTTCGGGCCGGAACTCACTGTGCTATGCCGCTGTTTCAGGCACTCAATAGCAAAGGTTCAGTGCGTTTTTCCTTTGCCTGTTACAACAGTTTCGACGAAATTGATTACACTTTAGCCGCTTTAGCTACAGCAGTGGAGTTACTTGCTGAATGATCCGACCAGATATCTTTACAGAAACCGCTACTGCGCTAAAAAATATTTACGATACACAACTGCCACAGTTGCGTCAGCTGAAAGATTGGCAAAGTAAATACAGAATTTTAATGACGCTGGGCAAAGAATTACCCGCTTTTGACAGCGATTGGCACAGAGATGAATTTTTAGTTCAGGGTTGTGAAAGCAAAGCCTGGCTGCTGCATTATCAGGACCCTGTTACAGCGCAACATTTCTGGGCTTTTGACAGTGATGCCCGTATTGTAAAGGGGCTTATAATTTTGATTTTAGTGCAGCTGAATAGTCTGACTGCGGAACAGCTGGCAAAGGCGACACCAGAATTATTATTGACTGAATTACAGCTGCAGCAAAATATC
Source organism: Rheinheimera sp. MM224 (assembly GCF_947090785.1). NCBI lineage: Bacteria > Pseudomonadati > Pseudomonadota > Gammaproteobacteria > Chromatiales > Chromatiaceae > Rheinheimera > Rheinheimera sp. MM224. Next base: position 1,955,311 of record NZ_OX352320.1, on the reverse strand, counting down.
AGCCAGTCCCGCAGTAATGGTTTGCTGGCTGTATTGAATCGGGTCAGAGCTTCGGCTCTGACCCACAAGTAAATTTACGCTTCAGACTTTATTAGCTTTTTCGGCAAGCTTTTTCAGCACTCTTGAGACAGCAACAAAAGCAAAAGATCCTGTCACTACGGTGACAGCACCAAAACCACCGCTGCAATCTAAACGCATAGGGCCTTCCAGTTCAGGTTTGGTCTGACAGACTGTGCCATCACCTTTTGGATACACCAACTGCTCAGTTGAATACACAGCATCTATGCCAAAACGTCTTTTGGTATTGCGGCTGTAATTGTAGTCACGACGCAGGGTGTTACGAACCTTAGATAACAAAGGGTCATACACAGTCTGGCTTAAGTCAGCCAACTGAATTTGGGTCGGATCTACCTGCCCGCCGGCACCACCTACTGTGACTATCGCAATTTTATTGCGTTTGCAGTGCGCAATCAGCGCCACTTTGGCTTTGATAGAGTCGATGCAATCCACCACGTAATCAAAGTCTGTACTCATTAGCTCAAATAAATTATCGTGCGTGACAAAATCTTCGACCTGATGCACTTTGCACTCTGGGTTAATGGCTTTAATACGTTCAGCCATCACAGCCACTTTGTCCTGACCTATGCTGCCCGATAACGCATGCAGCTGCCTGTTGGTGTTGCTGATACAAATATCGTCCAGGTCTATCAGGGTTATTTCGCCTATGCCGGAGCGCGCTAAAGCTTCAGCCGCCCAGCTGCCGACACCACCAATACCAACCACACAGACATGGGCCTTCTGAAACGCATCCAGCGCTTTGGTGCCATACAAACGGCCTATGCCGGCAAAACGTAATAAATAATCAGACACTTAGGTTACTCAACTCTTAAACTTGTTGGTTTTTGATAGGAAGGCCACTCCAGCAAAGCAGGTTCTGCCCAATTCTGATTGAGATGCTGTTGCAACGGCTCAGCCAAAAACTCCTCACCATCAGAGGGCGGCAACACCAGCTCAATATCGGCATCACGCCAGCTAAAATACAATGCATAAGCGTGCAGGTAGAGACGATCTGCTGCTGTACCCTGATACAACTCATCACCTAAAATAGCTGCACTGACACTTTTTAACGCCACCCGCACCTGATGGGTTTTACCGGTAAAAGGTTTCACCAGAAAAGCTCTACGCCCTTCCACATCGTAAAACGCCGATACAAAATAACTGACAGCAGGATTGGTTAAGGTACCGGTCAGCTTCCAGGCCGAGCGGCGCGCCTGCACCATATCGCCTTTGACCCAGCCTTGTTTTTTCTTCGGTTTTTGATCGGTCAGCGCCAGATAAAACTTTTGGATCTGCTGGTTTTGAAACAATTCAGATAACTTCGCCGCTGCTTCGCTGCTTTTTGCCAGCAGCAATAAACCGGATGTGCCTTTATCCAGGCGATGCACGGCATAAAGCTTCAGCCCAAACTGGGCTTCAGCCAAAGCCACCACACCAGGTTCAAACTCAGAATGAAAACTCAAGCCGGACGGTTTATCCAGCACCAGAAAATCAGCATGCTCAAACACCAGCTTCAAAACCGTAGTCATTTATAAAGCCGCCATTTATAAAGCAGCCGCAACCAGACGGGCTCGTTCCAGATCTTCTGGCGTATCAACGCCAACAGCCGGAGTTTCAAGCGCAGTAGCGACATGAATAGCTTCGCCTTGCCATAACACTCTAAGCTGCTCTAAGCATTCAATCTGCTCAAGCTGTGACGCTGGCCAACTGACGTACTCTTTAATAAAACCAGCACGGTAGGCGTAAATACCTATATGACGACGATAGATGTCAGCCAGTTGTGTTGTAAAAGCTTTATCTCTATCAAATGGGATCACAGAGCGGCTGAAATACAGCGCATAACCATTTTTATCGCTTTGTACTTTCACCACATTGGGGTTTTGTACTTCATCTGCATGCGCAATAGGCACAGATAAAGTCGACATGCGCGCTTTGCTTTGACTGGCTAAGTTTTCGGCGACCTGGCGAATAATGGCTGGCGGAATAAAAGGCTCGTCGCCTTGCACATTCACTACCACTGTATCGTTCGCCAGGCTTAATAAAGACACGACTTCGGCCAGACGCTCAGTGCCTGAATTATGGGCCGGGCTTGTCATACAGACTTCAGCACCAAAACCTTCGCATACCTGTTGTACCCGGACATCGTCTGTGGCAATAACAACACGCTCTGCACCACTTTTAATGGCCTGACGGTACACCCGTTCAATCATGGTGAAGCCTGCAATATCAGCCAGGGGTTTACCTGGCAGACGGCTACTGGCGTAACGGGCCGGAATAACCACCAGAAACCCCGTTTTAACTAACGCCATTTGTCAGCCTCATCCAGACTTAAAGTACGGGCTTCAGACGTTAATAACACAGGTATATGTTGTTTGACCGGATAAGCCAGACGATCAGCAGTACAAATCAATTCCTGTTTTTCTTTGTCCAGTTTCAGTTTGTTTTTACACAAAGGACAAGCAATGATGTCCAGCAAGGCGATATTTAAAGCCATTATTCATCTCTCCATTGACGCAGCTGTTGCTGCAGCCAGAATTTAAATTCATCCGACAGGTCGGCTTCGACCGGCAGGTAATACCAATTGGGTTTAGCAAAAGTGCGACATTTGACCGCATCTTTTTCTGTCATCAGCACTGGGCCTTCGATATCAGCCAGACTGTTTTCATCAAAAGCAAAATGATCACGGAAAAAGGCGGTGGCTTTAATCTCAATACCCACACTTTTTACCGTATCGACAAAACGTTGTGGATTGCCTATAGCTGCCACTAAAGTCACAGCTTTTTCTGGCCATTGGCTTTGCCCATCTAATGCCAGAGGCTTAACAGCTTTTAACTGCATCCTGTACTGCGCCAGATCAAAGTCACCACTATTGACGACAACCGCATCGACGCTTTGTAAACGTGATACCGGCTCCCGTAACGGCCCTGCTGGCAATAACTGCTGATTACCCAAACCGCGCTGACCATCAATCAGTACCAATTCCAGATCGCGTTTTAATCGGTAATGCTGTAAGCCATCGTCGCTAATCACTATATCGCAGTCTGTGGAGGCGAGCAGATACTGCGCAGCGGCCACTCTGTCCGGACAGACCACTACAGGGCAATTACTTTTGCTGGCCAAAAGTAAAGGTTCATCCCCGACATCACAAGCCAAATGCAAAGAAGTCACCCGCACAGGCTCTGTGATTCGGGCACCATAACCTCTACTGACAATACCAGGGGTAAAGCCCTGCTCTGTTAAAAACTTACAAAGCCACAAGGTAAAAGGCGTTTTGCCTGTACCACCTACCGAAATATTACCAACAATAACAACTGGTTTTTCTACCGCAAAAGACTGAAACCAGCCACGCTGATAGCCAAAACGGCGGATCAGAGCGACCAGCCGGTACAGCAGACTCAGCGGCCAGAACAGCAGTGTAAAAGGGTGCTGACGGTACCAGCCTCTCTCCAACCAGTTCATCAGACTTCGCTAAATTGCATTTTATACAGCTGAGCATAGTAACCATTTTGTGCCAGCAAGGACTGATGGTTGCCCTGCTCTACAATCTGGCCCTGATCCATGACTAAAATCTGGTCGGCATTTTCAATGGTGGATAAACGGTGCGCTATGACAATACTGGTGCGGCCTTTAAATAATTCATCCAAAGCCCCCTGAATTTTACGCTCCGACTCTGTATCCAGGGCTGAAGTCGCTTCATCCAGAATAAGCACAGGAGCCTGGCGTAACAAAGCACGGGCAATAGCGATACGCTGACGTTGACCACCGGATAAAGTCACACCGTTTTCGCCAATTTCAGTGTCGAGCCCAGCAGGCATCTGATTGACAAATTCCATCACATGAGCTTTTTCTGCAACTTCCAGTAAACGTTCAGGACTTAATTCACCACGGTAGCCATAAGCAATGTTATTGGCAATAGTGTCGTTAAACAGCACTACATGCTGCGATACCACGGCCATTTGTGAGCGTAATGAATCCAGCGTACAGTCTTTGGTATTGATACCATCCAGTAAAATTTCACCTTGCTCTGTTTCGTAAAAACGCGGCAATAAGCTGGAAATGGTGGTTTTACCGCTGCCGGAACGGCCGACTAAAGCGACAGTCTGACCAGGTTCCACTTTGATATTAATCTGCTTTAACACCTGTTTCTGATGGCCTGGATAGTTAAAGCTTAAGTCTTTAATTTCAATAGCGCCTGTGACCTGTTTCAGTTCAATAGTACCAGTGTCCTGCTCTGGTTTTTCATCCAGAACCATAAAGACATTGGTAGCTGCTGCCATACCCCGCTGAAAATCACTGTTGACAGTAGTCAGCTGCTTCAGAGGTTTTAACAACAGCATCATAGCGGTGATCATTTCACTGAAAGTGCCAGGTGTTAAGGTGTCCAGCATAGCCGGGAAGCTAGCCAGATAAATCACAAAAGCCAAAGCAAAAGAAGCAATCAACTGAATCAGCGAGACGCTGATGGCGCGGGTCGCTTCCATTTTGACATCCAGCTGACGGTTGCGGTTATTCACCGCTTTAAATCTGTCATTTTCCAGCTCGCCTGCGCCAAAGGATAAAATCACTTTGTGGCCGTTCAGCATTTGCTCTGAACTGGTGGTGACATCGCCCATGGCATTTTGCATATTGCTGCTGATTTTACGGAAACGTTTAGACACCTGCGCCACTATGAAGGCAATCAGCGGAGCTATGACTAAAAAAATAAGCGACAAATGCCAGCTGTTGTAAAACATCAGACCTAAGCAACCTAAAACAAACACACCTTCGTGAATAAGCACGACCAGCGCTTTGCTGGAGGCTTGTTTAATTTGTTCTGCATCGTAGGTGATTTTTGAAATCAGCTCGCCGGTCGAATGTTTGTCATGATAACTGACAGGCAAAGCAATCATCTGACGGAACAGTTGCTGGCGTAAGTCTTTAACTATATGAGTACCAGCCCAGTTCAGGCAGTAGCTGGAGATAAAATGAAACACACCACGCAGCAAAAACATGCCGACGACAAAAACCGGAGCCCAGGCTAAATAAGCCGTATCTTTTTGCGTGATACCACGGTCAATAAAGCTGGAAAACTGAGAAATAAAGTAAATATCCACACAGGCGTAACCCGCCATACCAAACATCGCCAGAGCAAAACCCGCTTTGTAGGGTTTTAAATAACGCATCAGACGCTTAAAGGTGCTAATTGAACCCGTTGTTTGTGAAGACAAATTTAACCCCAAAGAATAAGAAAACCGCCGCCATTCTACCTTGTTGTTCAGGCGCTTTCAGCAATTGTTCACTGCTTTTGCAGCCAAAATGGCAAAGGCTGCTGCCGATAGGGCCAGATATGGAGCTGTTGCTCTGTCATTTCAATCCGCACAGCGCCCTGCTCTGCAGTATTGAGTAGTGGAATTTGCAGCAATGCCAGTCGCCCCAACACCTCTGAACTGGGGTGGCCATAGGCGTTATTCGCGGCGGCACTGTTCAGCGCTAACAGAGGTTGTAAGCTGTTTAAGAAATTCAGCTGACTTGAGCTTTTACTGCCATGATGGCCCAGCAATAACAGGTCGGTAGTCAGATTGGGCTGATCAATTAATAACTCAGCTTCTACGCTATGGCCTATATCACCAGTCAGCAGCGTTTGCCATCCGGCGGTTTTTATTGCCAGAACACAAGAGCTGTCATTGCCTTCCTGCAGCTGATGCGCACTTCGAAAGGCCCAAAGCTCTGCGTCCAGATAATTAGCAGGCAAAGATACACAAGGTCGCTGCGAAAAGCCGGTTTCAAAATCGGCGATCAATTGCACTTTGGGATATGCCTTCAGGACTTCGGCAAAAGCGCCTGTATGATCGGTATCTGCATGACTTAACACCAAATAGTCCAGTTGCCGTATGCCCTGATAATGCAGGTAAGGCAACACATAAGCTTCGGTGGCATTAAAACTGCCATATACAGGGCCAACATCGTACAACAGCCCTCTATCACCTTTTTGCAACAGCACGGCCGTGCCCTGCCCGACATCAATCAGATGCAATTGCCACTGCGCTATTTTGGGCCATAACAAAACGACAAAAGGCAGTAATAACAACGCAATTCTGAGTCTGGGCATCACAGCGGGCAGAAAAAACAGGGCGAGCAATAACAAGGCCATACAAAACGCAGAAAATACAGTTTGAGCCGGCAGCAACCACCAATAATCCATAGAAGCGCCTGCCATCAGCCAGTGCTGCAAAGGAGATAACAATAGATCAGCCAGTTGCCAGTGCCACAGCATTTCTGCAGGCAAAACCAGCTCCAGCAACAAAGCAATCAGCAGATAAGGGATCACCAAAAGCGAGCACCAGGGCACAAAAATCAGATTCGACAGCAAAGCCAAAGGTGCTATACCGTGAAAAAACAGCAAGGTGGGCGCACTCATTAAAAGGGTCATCACCGCCTGAAATTTCAGCCCGTGTTTTAGGACGCTCCAGTAAGTGCGGTCTGTCAGTGGATAAGACCAAACAAATAAAAAGATCAAAGCCACAGCATAAAGCGTCAACCAAAAACTGATGCTCATCACCCATAAGGGATTGAGTAACAACAAGAACCCACAGACCAGGATCCAGCTTTGACTGTAACTTAAGCGCCTGTGCTGCTGCATCAAATACACGGCTAAAGCCAAAGCGAGCAAAGCCCGCAACGTAGGAATGGCAAAACCTGCCAATAAGCTGTAATACCAGGCTGCAGTGAAGGCGACAAAAGGAGCGGCTTTTCTGCACCACAGCAGATTGATATGAAGTTTGGCGAACCATAGCATCAGGCCATAGACCCAGCCAAACAGCAGGCCAATATGAAAACCGGATATCGAAATTAAATGCCCTAAAGCTGTCGCTTGTAGACCCAGCCACAACTCGTCACTAAAAGGTCGTTCTCCTAAAGTAAAAGCTGTGATCAGTGAGAAAGAAGGCAATTCACCAATTTTTTGCTGCAAACGCTGATACAACTGCTGACGATGATCCCAGTTTGCGTCCAACAACAGTGCGTCTTTCACCACACAATTGCCAATAATACCCACCACATAAGCATTGGCTTCAATATGCACTGAGCCAGGATTGGCAGGCGCCCGAACTGCTTTGCAGCGTACTTTAAACCACCAGTGTTGCCCTTGGCCTAAAAGCTCTGGCGCGTCCTGCCAACGCAGTCTTAATAAGTAACCTTGTTGTGGCCCTTCATTTATTTGCCATAAAAATCTGCTGAAGTCCTGATCCTGTTGTCTGATACTGACAACTTGCCCTTTCAGCCATGGATCGGACAAGCCAAGCAACTGCGCTATATGCAACTGATGCTGCTGCACTTGCCAAAGCCAGAGGCTTAAAGCACAACAAAGACCAGTGAAAAATAACAAACGGTAATAAATACAGATCAAGATCAAACACAGCAGGAAAATAAGCCACAAAAGGGCTGGCACTATTGGTGAAAATAATGACAATAGGCATCCGCTGATCACACCGATGAAAAAACGGTTCACGTTAATTTTTCATTAATGAGTTGTAATGGCAAAGAATCTAATTAAGAAATATCTACCAGATACAGAAAAAATCAAGCGACACCCTTCGCTAAAGATCTTTGGCACTTTGTTGCATGACAACAATTTGTGGCACTTTAACCGTCGCTCTGCCCGTGGTGCTTTTGCAGTGGGTTTGTTTGTTGCCTTGATCCCTATGCCATTTCAGATGGTATTGGCCGCCGCTTTGGCTATTTTATTCAGAGTAAACTTACCTTTGTCTGCCGCTTTAGTCTGGCTAACCAACCCACTGACCATGGGGCCGGTGTTTTTTATTTGTTACCAGTTAGGCGCTCTGATTTTAGGCCATCCTGGTCATCATGTAGAACCACAGGTGAGTTTAAGCTGGTTGATCGATAGCCTGGATACCATAGGCAAACCTTTCCTGCTCGGTAGCCTGATTGTAGGTTGTACCTTGTCGGCCTCAGGTTATGTGCTGGTGGATTATTTCTGGTGTCTGTCGGCGAAAAAAGCCTGGAAGAACCGTATTAAAAAACGTCAGAGTGAGACTGAACCCGACTGACTCTGACGGCTTTTGTTATTTAAAAAAGCTTTAGCGTTGACCTAATACAAAAGCAGGCTGCACTTTGCTGGCGCTAAGAGCAGGGTAAATAGTTGCCAGCAAGCTCATAATTAACGCTATGCCTATGGTCATCACCACTTGCATAGGCTCAATATGAGAAGGCACATAATCAACAAAGTAGATGCTGGAATCGAGCAAACTAAAGCCCGTTAAGCTGGTGATTAAACGAAACAGTGGCTCTATTTGCCAGGCCAATAACAGACCCACTACACCACCCACTAAAGTACCGGTTAAACCGTTCAGCCAGCCGAGCCACATAAAAGCTTTAACAATACGACGTCTGGGCATGCCCATGGTCAGTAAAATAGCGATATCGCCTTGTTTTTCCCGCACCGCCATCACCAGGGTCGCAACAATATTAAAACAGGCCACCGCCAATACCAGCACTAATACCAGATACAAAATACTGCGCACCATCTGAATATCGTTGTATAAATGGCCCTGAGTGCGAAACCAGTCCAGCATATAAACATAATCAGTGGCCATATTGCCTAATTCACGGGATAAGGTAGGCGCAGTAAAAATATCAGCAATTTTAAAGGCAAACCCCTGTACTGCACCTTGTGGGTAATTCAGCCATTGTCCTAAAGCAGCAATATCGACCCAGGCTTGCTGATAATCCAGTTGACCACCAATACTGACGATAGCCACCACAGTTAAGCTGACATGTTTGTGGCTGGCGAGTTTACCGTCTGCTGTCACTTGTGGCAGCATCAGTTGCACTTCATCCCCTACTTTGGCTTGCACTTCGTCAGCTATGCCTTTGCCCAACACAATCTGATGTTCACTGATGTGGCTTAAATCTCCAGCCACCACAAAAGAGCCTAAAGCACTGATGCCTTGCTCCAGCTGCAGATCAATACCCCGTAAACTGGCCGCTTTGACTTTAGCACCACTACGGATCATGGTATTGGTTTTGATATAAGGTGCACCGGCCACTACGCCAGGATGCTGTTGCAAAGGCTTGATTTTTTTCTGCCAGTTGCCAATAGGATCCGATACCGCCTGCAACTCCACATGAGGGATCACAGACAATAGCTTGTCTTTTAATGCCAGCTCAAAACCATTCATCACCGACAAAGCCAGAATAAGAATAGCGACACCCAAGCCTATACCTATAGTGGAAGACGCCGCGATAAAACGAATAAAAGCGTTGCTGTTGCGGCTTTTGCGATAACGCTGCGCCAGTTGCCAGGACAAACTAGCCATGACTTAAGCCATCCATCGTTTTGCCCAAATGGCCATCACGCATCCAATACTGCTGATCCAGCTTCTTCGCCAGTGCCAAATCATGGGTCACCACAATAAAGCTGGTTTTCAGCTCACGGTTTAATTCACGCAGCAGCTTATAAATACTCTCAGCGGTTTGATGATCCAGATTACCTGTAGGCTCATCTGCCAATACCAGCGCAGGTTCTCCAACTAAAGCACGGGCTATAGCAACACGCTGACGTTCACCACCACTGAGTTCAGCAGGTCGGTGTTTGATACGATGCGCAAGACCCACACGGGTCAACATAGCGGCGGCTTTTTGCTCGGCGCTTTCATTGCTTTCGCCGCGAATAAGCAGCGGCATAGCCACGTTTTCCAACGCGGTAAAATCCATCAATAAATGGTGAAACTGATAAATAAAACCCAGTTTTTCATTACGCAGTTTGGCTTTGGCATTGGCCGATAACTTAGCGACAGATTGTCCCAACAGCATCATTTCACCACTGTCTGGTTGGTCCAAAGTACCCAGGATATGCAACAAAGTGCTTTTACCAGAGCCTGAGCTACCCACTATCGCCAGCATATCGCCGGCTTTGACTTCCAGACTGACCTGGTGCAACACCGGAGTGACATTAGCGCCATCTGTGTAACTTTTACTGATTTGACGGGCCGTTAAAATACTACTCATCTCTTAAAATCTCTGCTGGTTGTACTTGCACTGCACGCCAGGCTGGATACACCACAGCCAATGCCGTCAGCACTAAAGCGCACACTATGATAAAGAAAATTTGTACTGGCTGAATATCCACCGGTAAAGCCACGCCAGCGACCACACTAATACCCAAAAGCGATAAAATACCGTTCAGTTGCCACGCAATAAGAATACCTGCAACAGCACCACTTAATGTACCCAATAGGCCGTTATTCAAGCCTTGCACGGCAAAAACGGTAAAAAGCTGGGTATCTGTCATGCCCTGAGTTTTTAAAATGGCCACTTCACGTTGTTTTTCCGTCACCATCATCACCAGCGCTGAGACAATATTAAAAGCAGCCACTGCAACTATCAGTAATAACATCAACCACATCATGGCTTTTTCCATGGCCACGGCAGAAAACAATTTGCCATGACTGTCGCGCCAGTCTGTCACTTTAGCAACAGCAGGAAATTCATCTATTTCATTGGCTAAAGCCGGTGCAGCAAAAGGCTCAGTTAAACTTAAACGCCACTGCGGTGCATCTTTTGCTTTGCTGCCAAGACGTTTTAAATCAGGCAAATGCAGTAAAGCCACGCCGTTATCCACTTCTGAGCCAGTATTAATTAAGCCTGCGACAGTAAATAGTCGTTGGCGTGGTAACCAGCCCATAGGAGTAAAACTGCCGCCTTCGGCCAGCAATAAACGAATTTGCTGACCAGGGCCAACTTTTAACTCATCCGCAAGGCCTGCGCCTAAAATCACTGAATAAGGTTGTTTTGTTAAATCAGACCAATCACCCGCCACCAAAGACTGCTGTAAAAAGGCTGGGATTTGTGTTGGTTCAATGCCTTGTAACAATACAGCGGTCAGTTGACCCGGACTCTGCGCTAAAGCTTCAAGCTGTAAATAAGGTGTGGCCTGCAGAATTTGAGGGTACTGTTGCTGCAAAGCCGCTATATCAAGTTGTTGAGTAGGCTCGCTTTGCACTATTAAATGCGGGATCACGCCGAGAATGCGTTTTTTTAGCTCAGCTTCAAAACCGTTCATTACAGAGCTGACAATAGTCAGAGCCATCACACCTAAAAAAATACCTGTGACGGAAAACAGCGTAATAAAGGATAAAAAGCCGTGGCCTTTCCGGCTTTGGCTGTAACGCAAACCAATACGGACACTCAGGGGGAATTGCAGGCTTTTCACAGACTTCCACTTGGGTTGGTGAAGAAATTGCTGCGATAATAGTGATTATCCGTTAAGGTTACAAGCTTGCTACCCGAGGTATCCTTATGCAACAACCAGGCAATACAACCATAGCCGCAGAATTAGCAGACGAATTTGCGGACTACTTTCAGATTGAGCATCAGACGACTGTGAATTTGGTACCCTTTTCCGGGCCTCTGCCGGATCAGGATGGATTTTTACGCCTTATTCCAGACGCATTTAAAATGACCAGCGAATTGAGTCAGTTGAATAACTCGTCTATCCGTACTTTTAATGCAGTCAAAGATTTATCTGCCGATTTAGCCCATTACCTGCAACAACAAGCACGTAAACTGGACGCACTGACCCACTATGTATTGCGCTCGCAGGATGACCCTAAACAACGTTTTCATACCTTCAGTTATGGTGGTTCAGGCATACAGGTGTGGATGGACGGTGCCGTTGCACAAGGCCAGGTGTACGAAGTAAAACTCTTTCTGGATAATAATGACGGTGCTTTATTTTGTTTAGGTCAGGTGCTGGAAGTCATTGAACAAAAGCTGCCAGAGCCAGAGCAAAAACCCGTTTATCTGGTGAAAATTCTGTTTCGCCGCATTCGCGATGAAGACAGAGACATGGTGGTCAGGGCCAGCTTGCATGAGCAATCCAGACAACTGAAACGTAAGGCGGAACAACGGCAGCAGCAAGCGCAGCAGACTCAACAGTAGTAAACAGCGACTGTGTTGAAACTAAATCAAACAACAGACCGTATTAACCGACGGTCTTTTTATAACGAGTAAAGAATTTCCCTGATGATCCGCATTGAAGCATTACCAGCGCCTACCTCCAGCACCGATCAAAAACAATGGGGCCGTCTGTCCGGCGCAGCCTTGCCATGGGCTATTTATCAGCTGTATCAACGCCAGAAAGGCCTTTATGTTGTCATAGTGCCGGACACCACCACAGCGCTGCGCTTAGAGCAGGAACTGACGGTGTTTTTCCACGACAATGCCGCGGATGTCTGGACTTTCCCTGACTGGGAAACCTTGCCTTATGATGTATTTTCACCGCATCAGGACATTATTTCCCAGCGCATAAAAACTCTGTACAGCCTGCCACGTTTGCAGCACGGTATAGTGATAGTGCCGCTGAATACTGCGCTGTTGCGTTTAACAGACCCCAGCTATTTGCAGCAATACAGTCTGGTGCTGAAAAAAGGCCAGCAGCTGGATTTAACAGCGCTGCGTCAGCAATTGGCTGCTGTGGGTTATCGTGCTGTGGATCAGGTGATGGAGCATGGTGAATTTTCAGTGCGCGGATCCTTATTGGATCTCTATCCTATGGGCAGTACCCTGCCTTATCGCATTGACTTTTTAGACGATGAAATTGACGGCATTCGCCTGTTTGACCCGGATAATCAGCGCACTGTGCAGCAAGTCACTGAAATTGAACTGCTGCCCGCCCACGAATTCCCGCAGGATAAAGCGGCAATAGAACGATTCCGTATTCGTTATCGTGAACGTTTTCCGGCGCGTAGCGAAAAAGAGTCGTTGTATATGCAGGTCAGCCAAGGCCTGATGCCGGCTGGTATCGAATATTACCTACCGCTGTTTGCTGAACAATCTGCGCCGTTATTTTCAATGTTACCCAAACAGACCATGATGCTGGCTGTGGGTGATTTAGAAGCTGCAGCTGAACGTTTCTGGCACGACTTACAACGTCGTTATCAGGACAGAGCAATCGATTTACTCAAACCTATTTTAAAACCGCAAGAATTGTATTTAGCGGTCGATGAGTTTTTTGCACAATTAAAGCAGTGGCCACGCTTGCGTTTAAGCCGTGCTGAATTGCCAGAGCGTGCCGGACAATCCAATGCCGCAGTGGCTGATTTGCCTGAGCTGACGGTTAATCACCAGCTGAAAAACCCACTGGAAAAGCTGCAGCAATTTATTGTCGATATCAAAAAGCAGCAAGGCCGTGTGCTGTTTTTCGTAGAATCTGAAGGCCGACGCGAAAGCTTATTGCAGCTGATGCAACGTAATCAAATTCGCTTGCAGCAATTTGCGTCGGTCGAAGAGTTTTTAACAGACCAGGTTGATTTAGGCATAGTCATAGGTTCGTTGGAGCAAGGCTGTTTATTACAATCCAGCTCTTCACAAGCAGTATCCGGCAAAGCCAAGGCCAAAGCAGGTGAAGAGCCTTTAGCTTTAGTCAGTGAAAACGAGTTATTTGGTCAAAAAGTTACCCAAAGACGTAAACGCAAACACAGTCAACAAATCTCTGGCGATACCATCATCCGCAATCTGGCCGAGTTGTCTGTTGGCCAACCTGTGGTGCATTTACAGCATGGTATAGGCCGTTATCAGGGTTTGCAGGTGCTCGATGCCGCTGGCATTAGTGCCGAGTTCGTGACCATTGAATATGCAGGTGGCAGCAAGTTGTATGTGCCTGTGTCGTCCTTGCATTTAATCAGCCGTTATACAGGTTCTGATCAAGACAATGCGCCGCTGCATAAGCTTGGCAACGACACTTGGGAAAAAGCCCGGCGTAAAGCTGCGGAGAAAGTGCGGGATGTGGCGGCAGAACTTTTGGATGTGTATGCCCAGCGTGCCGCCCAGACAGGCTATGGCTTTAAAATTGAAGCTGACCAATACGAAATTTTTGCCGATGGTTTCCCTTATCAGGAGACCGTCGATCAGCTTGATGCTATAGCAGCTGTGCTTGCCGATATGCAGGCCGAACGCGCTATGGACAGGCTGGTGTGTGGTGATGTAGGTTTTGGTAAAACTGAAGTTGCGATGCGCGCTGCATTTGTTGCAGTCAATGACAATAAACAAGTGGCGGTTTTAGTACCGACCACGCTTTTGGCACAACAGCATTTTGAAAACTTCCGTGACCGTTTTGCCAATTGGCCAGTCAAAGTGGCTGTGTTGTCGCGTTTTATCAGCACTAAAGAGCAAAAGGTGATTCTGGAAGAGGCCGAACAAGGCAAAGTGGATATTTTAATAGGCACCCACAAACTGCTGCAGGACGATATTCGTTTTAAAGATCTGGGCCTGCTCATTGTTGATGAAGAACACCGTTTTGGCGTGCGGCAAAAAGATAAAATCAAAGCTTTGCGTGCCAATATAGATATCCTGACCTTAACGGCCACCCCTATTCCACGAACTTTAAATATGTCGATGTCTGGCATGCGCGATTTATCCATTATCGCTACGCCGCCAGCCAAACGTCTGGCAGTAAAAACCTTTGTGCGTGAGCATGAAGAAGGCTTAATTCGTGAAGCTGTGCTTAGGGAGATTTCCCGTGGTGGTCAGGTTTATTTCCTGCACAATGATGTAGCGACTATAGAAAAAGCTGCTGCTGATTTAGCCTTGCTGTTACCAGAAGCTTTAATTGGCATAGCCCATGGCCAGATGCGTGAGCGGGATCTGGAACAGATCATGGCAGACTTTTACCATCAGCGTTTTAATGTACTGCTGTGTTCTACCATTATTGAAACTGGCATAGACGTGCCCACCGCCAATACCATTATTATCAACAGAGCGGACAACTTTGGTCTGGCGCAGTTGCACCAGTTGCGAGGCCGTGTCGGCCGCTCGCACCACCAGGCCTATGCCTATTTATTGACGCCGCCACCAAAACGCCTGAGCAAAGATGCTGAAAAACGCCTTGAAGCTATTTCGGCGTTAGAAGATTTAGGAGCTGGTTTTGCACTGGCCAGTCAGGATATGGAAATTCGTGGTGCAGGCGAGCTATTGGGTGATGAGCAAAGTGGCCAGATTGAGTCTGTCGGCTTTAGTTTGTATATGGAAATGCTGGAACAAGCTGTTGAAGCTCTAAAAGCGGGTAAAGAGCCAAGCTTAGATGCACTTCTAACCCAACAAACCGAACTGGATATGAAACTACCTGCACTGCTGCCAGATTCTTATATTCCGGATGTCAGCTTAAGGTTGTCATTTTACAAACGCTTAGCCTCCTGTCGCGACGAGCAGGAACTGGATGATGTACAGGTAGAATTGATCGACCGTTTTGGCTTATTACCGGATGCTGCGAAAAACTTAGTCAAAATCACAGAGTTAAAAATGCAGGCGCAGCACCTTGGAATTAAACGACTGGAAGCCAACAGCAAAGGTGGTGTGCTAGAATTCGCCGAACGGACTTCAGTGAACCCGTCTTTTATTATTCAGCTTATTCAGACTCAGTCGAAAGTCTTTAAGCTCGAAGGCGGCAGTAAACTGAAATTTATCAAAGATTTACCTGATACTAATAGCAGATTCGCCTTTGTCAGCTTGATGCTGGATGACTTTGCTAAACATCAGACAGGAGCATCATGAAACATCTGCGTTTAACATCGCTGGGATTGGCTGTAGTGGCTTTGTTTGCCACAGCCCCAGCCTTCGCCAATAGTTGGTATGAAATTGAACTAATAGCTTTTAGCCGTACCACGGACAAAAGCTTAAAAGAGCAGTTTGAAGCGCCGACGGCTCCGTTAAAAACCAGCAATGCGATGGATTTAATGCGCCCACTGGTGCAACCTGCAGTCGCTGATTTAATAAAGGCTATTCCAGCGTGCGCACCAGCACCTGCGGCATTAGATGCAACAGCGCCTGCTGCTGCCCCTGTTTCTGCACCTGTTTCGATAACAGCACAACAACAAATTCAGCAACTGTTAAGCGAACATCAACAAACTATGCAACCAGTTGCAGCAGCTCCGGCAGATTCATTGGATGTGCAATTAGACGCAGAACCTGTAGTAGCGTCTTTGTACCAGCTGAATTTCCAGAATTGCCAGATGGAACAATGGGATGCTGATGGCCAGTTGATAAGCAGAGCTTTAAGTGCACAAGAGCTAGCTTTACAATTGCCTGCACCGGCACAAATTCCGACCACATTTACTGGCGATGGCGTGGCGAAAGACAATGCCTATTTGGTAGGTCCTGATGGTCTGCAATTGAAAAATCTGGCGTACCAGTTACAACGTGAAGCAGGCAAACAACTCCTGCTGCATACTGCCTGGCGTCAGCCTTTGGTATCAGGCAGGAATAGCCGTAGTCATTGGTATGCAGGGGTGTATCAGAATGAAGCGGCCACAGAGACTGAACAAAGTATCGATTTGATGCAGCAGGTTCAACAGCAGTTAGCCGCAGTGCAGCAAGGTCAGAGCAGCCTGCAATTATGGTACAGTCCTTGGCAATTTGACTCTTTAGTTCAGTTACGTTTGGGTCGCTTTATCCAGTTTGACGGTACTTTTTATCTGCGCCAGCTTGATGATGCCAACCAGCCGGCACAAATTGCGGTGAAACAAAGCGCACGTTTAACCTTAGGCCAAATTCATTATCTGGATCACCCACGTTTAGGAGTGATTATTCAGGTAAAACGCTTTACCCCGCCACAAGCAACACAGGCGGCAACACTTTAAATAGTTAAATAACACAAGGAATCTGTTATGAAAAAAATCGTGATTTTGTTAGCAGCGCTAAGCCTTTTAGGGGCATGTAGCAAACTGACTCAAGACAATTACAACCAGGTGAAAGCTGGTATGACGTACGACGAAGTGACCAGCATTTTAGGCACTGCGACTCATTGTGACGAAGCTGTTGGTACAAAAAGCTGCCGTTGGGGTGATGATGCAAAAAATATCAAAATCACTTTCTTAGCTGACCGCGCTACCGTCTTCTCCAACCACGGTATTCAGTAATACTCCGTTTAAATCATCAAGGGGGCTGTTTTTGCCCCCTTCTTCCTGCGTAAACCATCCTTATGCTGCAACTTCGAGACTATCAACAACAGGCGGTTAAATCCGTTTTAGTGCATTTTCGCCAGAAGCCAGATGCAGCAGTGTTGGTATTGCCCACAGGTGCAGGCAAAAGTTTGGTGATAGCCGAACTGGCACGCTTGGCTCGGGGTCGGGTTTTAGTCTTGGCTCATGTCAAAGAGCTGGTGGAACAAAACCACGCTAAATACCAAAGTTATGGCTTGGAAGCCGCTATTTTTTCTGCAAGCCTCGGTCGCAAAGAAACCGCAGCCAAAGTTGTATTTGCCTCAGTGCAGTCGGTAGCGAGAAACCTGGCTGAATTTACTGAACAATACAGCTTATTGGTCATTGATGAATGCCATAGGGTGGGTGACGACGAAGACAGCAGTTACTTAAAAGTTATTCGCTCACTGCAATCACAAAACCCGGATTTAAAAGTGCTGGGCTTAACAGCTACACCTTACCGTTTAGGTTCAGGCTGGATTTATCAGTACCACAGCCGTGGCCTTATCCGCACCACAGAGCCCCGCTTTTTTAAGTACTGCATTTTTGATTTGCCCATCCGCTTTTTATTAGGGGAAGGTTATTTAACTCCAGCCGTACTGATGGATGCGCCGGTATTAAGTTACGACTTCGCGGGCTTAAAACCGACGGCCAGTGGCTATTTTAAAGAAGCTGATCTGGATTTGCGCATTAATCAGCAACAGCGCGCCACCCCTCAAATTATTCAACAAGTGATACAGCAGGCACAAAGCCGTGTAGGTGTGATGATTTTTGCCGCCACCACAGCTCATGCACGCGAGATTTTAGGTTATTTACCCGCTAGCCAAACTGCACTGATTTTAGGCGACACCCCACAAAAAGAGCGGGATGCACTGATCCACAGCTTTAAGCAAAAGCAGCTGAAGTACCTGGTGAATGTGGCTGTATTAACGACTGGCTTTGATGCCCCTCATATCGACTTAATAGCTATTTTACGCCCGACAGAATCTGTCACTTTGTATCAGCAGATTGTTGGCCGTGGACTTCGATTAAGTCCGGGAAAAACCGATTGTCTGGTTCTGGATTATGCCGGGAACCGTTTTAATCTGGAGCAACCTGATATAGGAGAACTAAGACCAGAGCCAGGCACAGAACTGGTGACTGTACCCTGCCCTTTGTGTGGTTTTTTTAATAACTTTTGGGGCAAAACGGACGACAGGGGTTTAGTGCTGGAACATTACGGCCGCCGCTGTCAGGGCTACAAAGAAGATGAGGATGCCAAACCGCTAGCCTGTGGTTATCGCTTTAAAGCGAAATTTTGCCCGGACTGTGGCGCCGAAAATGATATTGCCGCCCGCAACTGCGGTGACTGTGGTCTGGTGTTGGTCGACCCGGATAAAAAACTCAAAGAAGCCTTAAGCTTAAAAGATGCGTTAGTGCTTTATGTCACACGAATGCAATTACAAAGCCACCAAAGTAAAGAAGGCAAAACCTCTCTCAAAGTCAGTTATTTTAGTGCTGATGGCGCAGAAATTGCCGAATACTGGAGCTTGCAGACCAAAGCGCAAAAACAAAAGTTTTTAACTTTGTTTGTGCCACCTCATCTGGTCGACAGGCACAGGCCATTCACTGAAACCACAGTCAATAAAGTCTTACAACAAGCCCATCGATTGCAACCGCCCGAAGCAATCATAGCGCGCAAGGATGGTCGTTTTTGGCAAATTCGTGACAAGTTGTTTCAAATTCAGGGTAAAGAAGCCGAATAATTCCCACAATCTGGACAAAATGAAAAATTCTTTTGTTTTACTACTGGGCAAAGCCAATAGAATTCGCTAATAATCAAGATGTTCGTCTACAACAAAATTAAAAGACACCACACACAGATAGTTCTCCTTTTTTGTCACAGGGTTGCAGTTTATGTCAAACGAAAACGCGTTATTAAGCTTGCTGGTTGAAAAAATCCAGAATGATACCTTGGTGCTGCCAAGTCTTCCTGAAATTGCCTTACGAATTCGTAAAATGGCGGAAGATCCAAATGTTAATTTAAACCAGATGGCAGACATTATTTCTCACGACCCGGCCATGTCGGCCCGTATGATGAAAATAGCCAACAGCGCCTTTTTAGGCCGATCTGTTCATGTCAATTCCCTGCATCAGGCTGTAACACGTATAGGTTTGCGTTATATCAAAAACATAGTGACAGCTATGGCGGTTGAGCAATTGTTTGTCTCTCATTCCAGTTTAATCAAAGGCATGATGAGCAAAGTCTGGCAAGACACTTTGGAAGTGGCGGCTATAGCGCTGGCAGCTATGCAGCTTTACAACAGCAACTTAAAAGTCAGCCCGGTGAATTTTGACACTATGACTTTAGCCGGTTTAATTCATAACATCGGCGCTTTGCCTATTCTGACTGAAGCGGAAAAACATCTGGATCAGTTTGGTGACAAAGACTTTATCGCAGGCTGCATCACAGATTTAGCGGGTGGCATAGGTGGTAGTATTTTACGTAAATGGGAATTCCCGGATGAACTGGTTGAAGTGGCAGAGCAATGGAACACCAAATTGCCTCATACTGATAAAGTGAATTATCTGGATTTCATCCGTATTGCCACTATTCAAAAAGGCCACAGCAAAGACAAAACTGAACCTCGTCTGGCATTAAAACCTTTTGCTGACCGCGGCTTAATCACAGGTGTTGATTTCTACCGATCTCCTGAATTCACCGTGATTTATCAGGATATGAAGCAGCTGTTTGTCTAAGTTCTTTCACGGATAAAACGCATAAGGCGTCCTGTTTACAGAGACGCCTTTTTTATGTATGCAATAAGGATGTTTAGCTTGCCATCACAGGCAAATAAATATCAGTGCGCAGCAAAGTCTCATCAACCTGCTCCGGATCGTCCAGATAATGGTGCAAACAAGGCTGGTGATCTGGCAGGTAAGAGCCATGGCTCAGACAATAAGAGTACAACCAGTCGATACTATCCGACAAAGTTTCATAACTACCCTGATGGCGTAACACCAAATACTGCTGAGCTCCAAGCTGCTGCAGTTGTAGTTCAGGCTGCAATTGCGCTGGTAGTGGCTGTACCAGTAAAGCACAATCAAAACGGGCATTCAGATCGCCATCGACATCCTCATAGGCCAAGCCAAGAATGGCCTGTATTTCGGTATGCTCTGCCAGCACACTAAACAGATAACCATAAGTGTCGTTCAATTCAGGATACTGACCAAGGGTGCTAATACTGACCACTGTGCAAGGAGCAAGAGACACTAGTGTTACCTGATAAGGTGAATCAGCCGGTTGCCGTGGAGTCGTCAACTCCAGCAAAACACTCTTCAAGCGGTCCGGATCAGAGCGTAAATCTGTGGCGTTACTGCCCAATTCACGCTGCAAGGCTTTTGCTAAAGATTGAGACGAAGTGAAACCGGCCTGCAACGCCGCTTCAGTGACTGAGGTTTTTGCCAGAGTTAGCGCCTGGCCTGCTTTGGCTAGCTTTAATCTGAGCTGAGTTTGCTGACAGGTTTCCCCCAGCAGCAAACGGTAGATGCGATGAAAATGATATTTAGATAAAGCCGCGGCTTCAGCCAGTTCATCCAAACTGGCCTGTTGCTCCTGATCCAACCTGGTTGCCATCAGCAACACAGCTTTGTTTAATTGTTGCAGTAGATACGCCTGATTTGCCATACGTAGAGTCCTGTCAGCCTGAAGAAGTGACTCAGTCTACCCAGAATAAGTAAAGGTCACGTGTCCTGGATTGCTGATTTTTATACAGAAGTGTCTAAAGTAAGGCAGAAGCAGAGAAAAAGACAGGGTACTTGCTGACCCTGTCTGTAAAGATGATTTAATTAAATAACTTCTGGTGCAGCTCTTTCACCACTGCAGCAGCTGACGCATCCTGTACTAAAAAGCACAGGTTGTGGCGCGAAGCACCGTGACAAATCAGCCGCATATTAATTTGCTCCAAAGCACTAAATAGCTCACCTGTTACACCTTTGGTGCTATGCAGATGATTACCTATCACAGCCACCAGACTTAAGCCCTGCTCTACTGTTACTTCACAAAATGCTTTCAGCTCTGCAATAGCAGGTTCTGTTGATGTGCTGAACGCGCTGCCAGCAGATTCATCCAGAGTTAAAGCCACTGAAATTTCCGATGTAGTCACTAAATCTACTGAAATCTGATGACGGCTTAAAATATCAAAGACCCGGGCTAAAAAGCCTGCAGCGTGTAGCATTTCCGGGCTTTTCACCGTGATCAGCGTCTGGGATTTACGCAATGCTATAGCGCGGTACGCAGGTTTATGTTCCACAGTTTTTGCAATCCAGGTACCACCGGCTTCAGGTTCCCGACTGGAACCGACAAAAACTTTGATGTTGCGGCGCATCGCCGGAATTAAGGTGGCCGGGTGCAATACTTTGGCACCAAAAGTGGCCATTTCGGCCGCTTCATCAAAACTGATTTCATTGATACAACGGGCATCCGATGTCAGACGTGGGTCTGTGGTAAAAATCCCCACCACATCAGTCCAGATTTGTACAATGTGAGCGTTTAAAGCTTCACCTAACAAGGCTGCGCTGTAATCAGAGCCGCCGCGACCTAAAGTGGTGGTTTGCCCTGCTTCATCAGCGCCAATAAAACCTTGGGTCACTACTATCTGTTCTAACAGCAAAGGCTGCAGATGGGTTTGTGCTAATTCAGCAATCAGATGAATTTGCGGTTCGCCTTTACCAAAACGGCTATCGGTGCGAAGCACCCGGCGCACGTCAAAGCACTGGGCTGCTGCGCCTCGTTCCACTAAAACCTGGGTAAATAACACTGAACTTAAACGCTCACCAAAGGACTGGATCAGATCTTTGTGCGCACCAGAATACACAGCGCCACCTGTTTCAATCAGGTTACGTAAATCAGCCAATAACGTATTGATTTGCGCAGCTACAGCTTCTGGTTGCTGCAGAGCATTCAACACAGCCAAAGTAATACGCTCTATGCCTTCAAATGAAGTGTAGCGGGCCTGAACTTCGGTTTGTTTGGTGATATCGACCAATAAATTGGTCACGCCTGAACTGGCGCTCACAGCGACCAGACGGATATTCGGATCGGCTAACACAATATCAGCACAACGGGACATAGCCGGAAAATCGGCCACTGAAGTTCCGCCAAATTTGGCGACAATAAGTTGATTAGACATTCGAGTCTCTCCTTATTCAAAAAGTCATAAGGCAGAGCATGGCATTTGCAGGCAGTAAATAAAGTTGTAAAGCAGGCACGATGCTGCAAACAACTGATCACAGACACACAAAGGCCAGAAGCTCTCCACCACAAAAAACAGGTGACAGTCGTAAGGATTCAGCCTTAACAACCGGACCATCTGCCGCTACAGCATCTGGTCCTCGGCGTTAATCCCCCTCAAACACCCTGCGGCTTGTAGCAGCCTGAGATGTTCTACCTGGTTAACGCTCCTCTTCTGGTCTATACCCGTCGTTCTTGGAGCCACAGCTTTGTTGACTGCGCGCCCTCGCCCCAGTCACATAGGACTACTATGCTCCTGGGGACTCATGCACTTGTCGTCGCGCTGTAACTCCAATTACTTAGGGTAGATACCCGTCGTACTTGAAGCTGCATCACAGTTCCAATTACGTTAGGTATCTCATAATCACGTATGATTGACGGCGCTGAGCTTAAGTGACTTTTTTACAAAAGGCAATAGCCGTTTAGCCGTCTTTTGCCGTTTTCTGTAATTCAATTACAAAAAACGGCAACAGCTTAAGCCGGTGTTGTTGCTCAGGATAAGAAGGTCTGCCCCACAAAATAAACACCGACATAACCCAGGCTGTAACAGCCAAGCAGGTAACCGGCCATTTTAAAGTAAGTGCCAAAGGTCAGCTCTTTTACTTTACTCATGGCGATAATACCGGCCGCAGAACCTATGATCAGAATAGAACCACCTACACCAGTAGCATAAGTTAAAGTCAGCCATTCAGCAGTCGTCATAGTTAAATCAGCTTTTAATAACGCAGCAGTTAAAGGCACGTTATCAATCAGTGCGGACATTAAACCCATCAGGTAGTTTGCTTGAACAGGCTCTAAATACTGATACAGATGCGTGATATTGGTCAGCACGCCGATTTCTTTCATAATGCCAACCAGCAGTAAAACACCTAAGAAAAACAACAAGGTATCAAACTCGACTTCGCGGATGTAACTTAAAATATTGACTCCGGTTTTCTTACGCAGCAGGTACTGAGCGGCCAGGAACATCACACCTAAACCAAACAGGAAAGTCAGTACAGGTGGGATCTGGAACAGAATATTGAACAGCAGCGTTGAGCCTATAGTGGACGCAAAAATAATAGCGATAATCACATCAGCTTTCTCAATCGGCTTAGGTGATTTTTCAAGAACTATACGGCCTTTCATTTTGCGGGATAACAAAATCGCCAGCACAGTTACAGCAAATAAAGAAGGGATAATCAGCAACAGCAGGTTAGCAATAGTGACTTTGCCGGCTAAAAAGAACATCAGTGTCGTCACGTCACCTGTGATGAGCGATACACCACCACTGTTCACAGCAAAAATAATCAAAGTGGCGTACTGAATACGTTTTTTCACTTCCAGTTTGATACTGCTAATCACTGCGATAGCCACCAGAGTGGCAGTCACGTTGTCAGCAAAAGATGAGAAGACAAAAGCAAATACAGCGATAATAAACATCAAACGGCGTTCCGACAATTCAGCCGGCAATAAGCGCTGTACCACCTGAGAAATAAAGCCTTTGCTATTGAGATAAGCAACAAAAGTCATGGTTGACATCAAAAACAACCACAAAGTGGCTATTTCTAATAAGTTATGATTCAGTTGCTCGCTGATGTCGGCACTTGTAGCGCCATGCATAGGAAAAATAAAAGCGAGGATCCAGCAAAGAGTACCGAAAAAAAGTGTCGTTTTTGCCTTGTTTACGTGGATAATATCCTCTATAACGATCATCACAAAGGCTATTGCCACCAGAGCCAAAATTACTGCGCTTAACATGATGTAGTACCAGCTTTAATGTTGTGGAAAAGGAAGGAATTTGCGGGGTGGTATTCTACCAGCCCCTGCCAGATGCCACTACCCCACCAAAGTCACATTTGTGAAATATTTATGAAAAGAAAGGACAGATGATAGCGCCACGTAAAATTATCCGTTGCTTAGATGAGCACTGGACTGTCATTGAGCAGTTGGTTGAACGAAGTGTCAGCGGTAACTTCAGTTTTCAGGATGTACAGCATCTGATCCTGCGCCATAACAATGGCATGAGCAGTGAACAGGTGTTTCGTGAAGCTCAACGCTTCTTGCAACTGGAAATTCTGATCCCGCTGGCTAAATCCAGTCAACTGGAGCTGAACAGGTCTGTGCTGGAGTTTGCTCAGCAACTGATGCAAGAACAGCAATTAGGCCTCGCAACCGATATTGAAAGCCGCATTCTGGAGCTGAAACGTTTATCCGAACGTATGCAAGAGGCAGCTCAAAGTCGTGACAGCAGTGAACTGCGCCGCTTCTCCCGGGTGATGGACGAACGTATCCGTGAAGTACTGAAACACTTTGGTCAAAATGAAAGTGCCATTTTATCTTTAGTTGAACGCGCCAAAGCAGACGAAGGTAAACTCAGCCTGGCTCGACGTTATGCAGCTGTAATGGATGCTTTTGATGACTACATCGACCCAGTATTAGCGCTGGTCGATATCAATGGCCCTTTCCAGCTCACAGTCTCTGCAGTTGAGGCTATGCTCAGCGATTTACTACAAATCATTGAAGTGACGGGCACACTGAACACCGAAAAAGAGACACTTATCCAACTGCGCACCCGTTTGATTGAAATGAATCAGGTGGGCCGTGAGAGTTTAAGCCGCTGTGCTGACTTGCTGATGCCGCTTAGGGATGAGCTGCGCCGTAATACATTGCTGTCCCGTAACGCCAGTTTCTTATTAGGGCAGATGCGCAAAAAAGGCATAGATCTGACGTTAGAACCTTTAGTACCAGCCATCAGCTCTGATAGTCAGCGTTTCTCATTAGGCTCGGCTAATCAAATCACCAGTTATATGGCTGAACTTTGTCAGTACGAACACGATGCCTATCAGCTGCCTGAGGAAATACTCAGCAATCACAGCATGCTGATGCAGGTGCCTGAACTCAAAGATGTAGTACACAAAGCCAAAGCGCTGAAAAAGCTGCCGGATTTAAGCCGTTGGCTGGCTGACAGTTACCCTGAATTACCAGTAGATGAGTTGCTGTTTTTATATCAGGAGTTGTCACGCTCGGATGAGCTGACACTGCAGCACAGTGAACACAACACAGAATTGACACTCAATGGCTATAAGCTGACCTTACACCCTTTTCAAAGCAGCGAAGCCGGGACTTTATAAATGCAATTAAACTTAGATGAACTGACCCAACTGGCTGAAATCAGCAAAAAGCTATCGAACGGTTACCATATCAGCGAACAGGATTTTGCCTTGTGGCAGGAACTGGATCAGCAGGAAGATTCCTACACCGCCTTGTTTGGCGCTTTAGGCAATAGCTTAAAACGCGACAGCCGTGGTTTCTTTTATTTTGAAGTAGATGACGCCACCGCCAGCATGGGTAAAATTTCCCGGCTTTTTGCTTTGACCTTATTTGCCTTGGTTGAGTTTTATGCCGATAAAGGCCAGGACCCGCTGCGGGCTTTGTTTGAACATGAAATCACTACAGAAATCTGGGGCCAGTTGCTGCAGCAGCAATACCACTTATTCGAACAATTGGAAATTTTCTCAGTCACCGATATGAAACGCGAAATTGCCAACCGCTTATTACGTTATGGCCTGGCACGGCCAAGCGGCGATCAGATCAAATTATTGTCCCCTGTGTATCGTTATTTAGACGCGCTGATGGATGTGGATCACAGCGCTGTGACAGAGGAGAAAGCTGATGTCTGAGCAACAAAAACAAGAACTATATGGCTTAACTAAACTGGCACTACTGAACACAGCAGGCTACGCCAAGTGTGTGATCCCGCTGGATGATTCTTCATCTATTTGCGCACCCAATAATACGGGTAAAAGTTCGGTGATCAACGCCCTGCAGTTCCCGCTGATTAACGATTTGCGTTTAACCGAGTGGGATGGTCACGACTTAGACGAAACCCGTAAATTTTACTTCGGCACAGACCAAAGCTACATACTGCTGGAAGCTAATTTGCCCGACGGCCCTGTCGTCATTGGTGTAGCAGGCCGCGGTAAAATTGCAGGTTATGCGTTTCAGTATTTTTGCTATAAAGGCAAACTGGATTTAAATCATTATTTAGATGGCAAAAGTTATGTGCGTTACAACAAGCTGGACCATCATTTACGCAGTTTAGGTTTTGATCCTATCGAATTAAAACAGTCTGAACTCAATGCCATGCTGACAGGTGGTGCAACGCCTTTTGACAGCCGCATTAATCTTCGGATGATCCCGTTGGCAAACGTTTCTGATGCACCAGTCTACAAAGATATTTTCCGTCGTATTCTGAACCTGCACCGCCTGACTGCTCAGGATGTCAAACGTTTGTTATTGCCTGTATTTGCGCGGCATTTAGGCGACCCTAAGGTCGATTTTTATCAGGTCTGGCACAATGCCTTTGAAAAGGTCAATAAAGACAGGCGTGAACTTAAAGCGTTGGAAAACCAACAGGAAGCAGTCACAGCCCTGGAAAGCCTGCTGGAAAACCGCTCTGTGCTCAAAGGCCGTTTAGCGACTTATGCCCCTAAGCTGGATGTAGCTTTAACTGAATTTCATAGCTATTTTGACGATCAGCAGGAGCTTCTGAACGAGCAGCTCACCGGCTTATTGGCTGAAAAAAGTCAGTTGGAAGAACGTCAACGTTTGTATGTTGGCCAAATTAAAGAATTGTCGGGCCGTCAACAGCAGTTACAGCAATGGTTTGGCGAATTTGATGGTCTGTCACAAAAATTCAGCTTAAGTAACGAAGCGACCTTACAAACCAACTTAAGCAATATCCGAGCAGCCTATGAGCAGTTAAGCCATAGCTTACAAGGTGCAAGCCAGGTCAATGCCACCACTTTGGCGCATCAGAAAAGCCAAAGTGCCAAACAACTGCAAAGCTTAAAACTGCAGCTGAAAAACCTCGAATTTAACCTGTACTCCCGTCTGCGCGAAGATTTAAGCCTGCCGGAAGTACAGCAAATCACCCGCATTCTGAATCCGGATTTGTTGTCGCTTTCTACGACTGGTGGCGGTGATATTGAAATTCTGGACGATGCACTGTTTTCAGAGCAGTTGGAGAAAATTGCTGATTGCTTTAAACAAGGCAAATTGCATCTACCTGGTGTAGTCATTGACCTGCATCATTTGCAGCCGGTAGAGCAAAACAGTTTAGAGAACAAAATCCAGCTAAAAGAGCAGATTGATGCGCTGCAGCAAACTTTACATACGCTTGAGCAACAATTGGCAGTCGCTGGTGATTTAGCCGGTAAAACCCGCGAAAAAGACCGCTTGTATCAGGATCTGTTACAAGCCGAAGAAGACATTAAAAAGTTTGGCCGCTACCAGCAAATGCTGGAATTCAGTGACGAGCAACAGGCGTTGCAATCAGAGCTTGAGATTGAAGAAGACAAGCTGCAGGAGCAGTTGGCTGAAGTGCAGCACAAGGCCTCTACCCTGTCTGATCGCCGCAACTTAGTTTCTAATAAGCAGGAACAGATTAAGCGTCAGGCTGAACGTATTGAGCAGGAGAAAAAAGAGCGTATCGACTTTCAGCTCGATTTTTACTCAGGCAAAGTGACACCTTATCCTATTGAAGTGACCTTAGATTTTGACAACTTAGCTGACGTATTACGCGACTTTAATAAGCAGTGTAATGAGCTCAAACTTATCGACGTCAATATCAAAAACACCTACCTGTTTATTTTTAACGCCGGTATTACCAAGTTTGAAGTCGAATCGGATGAAGAGCTGAAGTTCCAGAAACTAATCAGCGCCTTCCATCACCTCGACAAAGAACGTGAAGCCATTGAACGTCGTGCCCGTGTTGCTTTGACTGAAGTAGCCTCCACGCTCAAAGGCTTACGCGATGACTTAAACCGTCTGCACCGTGAGCTGAATAGTTTTAACCGCGGTATCTGGCGTCATCAGATCTCCAACCTGCAGGATTTTAAAATTGAAATTGTCGACCGCGCTTTATTGGTTGGCCATATCGATACCATTCTGACGACATCAGAATCTTATCAGCAAGGCGACACGCTGGATTTACTGGCCCCCAACGCCAGCAGCAATGAGCGTGAAGTGCAGGCGGCGAAAGACTATTTAATTCAGGCTGCCAGCGAAAAAGGTGGTTTAACTTTATCTGACTTGTTTGATATCCGCTTTAAAGTGGTCAACCGTGCCGGTGAAATAGAGTTCTTCGACAAAATTGACTCAGCTGGCTCCAACGGTACCCGTATTACCATTAAGTTATTGTGCGGTATGTTATTTATCCGCCAGTTATTGTCCGAGCGTGAACGCGGTAAATACCGTATTCCAATTTATATCGATGAAGCGGCCGATATTGACCCGCATAACCAACAGGCTCTGATCGAAACAGCGTTGAACTTTGGTTTTGTGCCCATCTTTGCTTCGGTTAAACCTCAGACCTCGTGCCGTTATATAGTGCCAATCCGCACTGTAGCTGGAGGTGCACAAAACTGGGTCGATGAAAAAGACTGGATTTTATGTGAAAAAATCCCGGTGGCTGGTGATGTAGAACAGCAGGTTACAGAAGCTGAACCAGCTTGATTGATTACCAGTGATGATAAAAAGGATGGCAATGCCATCCTTTTTTATCACTTGAATTTAAAGCCCCAACACGCCTTTACCCTGATTAAAGATAATATCCACTGGGATATTAGCACTGGTTAAACGGGCTAAATCATCAGCCAGCTGAGCTTTGATCACGCCTTTATCCGCCATCAATGACGCCACACCTTCGTAGTTACCATCCCCTTGCAAGGTAAGTATCAGTTGCGATAACGAGGTCATAGCTTGTTTCATTTTGACGTAATCCACCTGATAGGTGCCGTCGTCATTACGGACAAAAGCGCCCTGCTCGGCAAAATAGTTAAAACAAACCATATTGGCTTTGCCGTGCGCGCTGGACGCACCAAAACGTACTGAGCGGAAAATACCGGCCATAAAGGTGGTATAAAAATCTTCCATTTTGGCATCAGGTAATAAGCCCTGCTCCGACAACTGAGAAATCATATACAAACCTAAAATATCGGCTTTGCCCTCTTCCAGTCCACCCGACAGCTCTTTTAAGCTCTGACGCACTGTGCCTTTGTTATTGATGGTGTTTTTAATACCTAAACCATGCGCCACTTCATGGAACATCACGTTGTTAAAAAAGGCATCAAAAGTTACATGTTGGCGCTGCGAAGGCGCGATCAGTAAGTCCGCAATAGGCGACATAATATGTTCAAACTTGGCCTGCATCGCATTTTTTAACTGCAAACGGCGGGTGCCTTTTTCCAGCTGTACCTGCTCGTCGTTTGGCAGGTTAATGGCTATAGTTTTGCCGCCAGAGTTGGAATGACCAGCGTAATAAATCACATCATAAGCGTTTAAGTCCGCATCAGAACCCGGGCTTTCAGTTTTGTATTGCTCTGGCACTGGCAGGCCTTTTTGCAGCGCAGGCAAAGTGGCAGCGTATTTAGCCAACCGCTCACTCCAGGCTAAATCTTTCACCAGTACATAAGCTTCAAAAGCAGCGCGGTAACCAAATAATTGATCTTCATAGGTTTCGATAGGACCAATCACCAAGTCAATAGGGTTGGTTTTCATTGCCATCCAGGCAAAATCAGACGGCTGATAGTTGTCGTTTAAAAAGGCTTCAGCGCGCATCGTCAGGTAGTTAGCAAAGTCTTTATCTTCCGATAAGGCCGCAGCTTGTTTTAATAATTCTGCTGCCGCTGTCAGTTCAGTTTTATAGACTTGTGAATAAGGCACGGCCACTAACTTGCCGTCTTTGTCGCGCTGCACCACCGAATAAAGACCGTTTTTATCGGCAAAGTCAGTTTTTTCAAACTCTTCTTTGGTCATGTCAGTTGGATAAAACTGAGCGCCCAGAGGCTTGGCTGCATACCCTGTTAAAAACACATCATCGCCTTGCAATCTGTCCCAGGGGCCATAGTTCACATCGGCAAAAGCTTTGGTTTTAGCATCCGTTATTTTGCCTAAAAAGCTTTGTTTATCCTCTGAAAAGGCCTGTTTCCAGAATAACTGATCCATGATTTCTGCAGCTTCAATCAGCTTGGCCAACATTTGTTTATGCTGTGCAGATACAGCGGATAAATCTGCGGTTAAATCTACTGTGCGGTAGATATCCAGGCGTTTTTCAAAGCCTGGCACTAGTGCAGTTGCTGATGCAGCAGTCGGTGCTGCTTGCTCTGCAGTTGCAGTCTGTTGTTCTGTCTTCTGCTCTGGCGCAGGTTTACAGGCAGTTAAAGCCAAAGCGCCACCAAGGCTTAATGCCAGCATTATTTTGTTGTAGTTCATCCGCAGTCCTCTTTGAGTTGGTTCATTTGATATTTTTATAGTTGTTCTGCTACCCGCACTACTTTTACAGGCGAGCAGTGGATTAACACTGTGGTGATCATACTTCAGTTCGGGCTTGGTCTGTAGGCTAAAAACTGATGTTTTTACTTAGGTTCAAAGCTGCTGATGGCCTCAAAATCTACAACACCTTCATCTATTTGAAGCTTAGCCTTAGGTTAAAATACCTTACAAAGGCACAAAAATGACCAGCGCTGTCATAAAATTCATCTTTTTTTGAAATCCAAAAACAACATCAAACATTTGATTATTAATAACTTAATAAAACCATCATAAATATATCATTATTTTGTAAAGATCAAAAATTGACAGCGATGTCATTTAAATCAACTGTTATAGGCGCTGATAACGCACTGGGAGCAGGATGGTCCGTAGTCGGTGTTTTTTAGCAAAACAACAGGGTATTGCTTACAACACAGAACCGGAGATTTCATGTTAACAACATTCATTACTCAGGCCGAACGACCATCGCGCCGCAGCGCTTTGCAAACCAAATTACGCCATCCTGCTTTTGTAGTGGCTCTGACCAGCCTGTTATGCTCTATGCATCTAAGTGCTGCCCCGGCAGCACCTGGCAAGCCTCAGATTGCATGGCAGGAAAGCAATGTCAGTCTGGTCAATGGCCAGTTTAGCATCCCATTGCAATGGGATATGTGGTGGGGTACCAACGGCAACGAGTGGAGCCTAACCCGCAATGGAGCTGTGGTTTACAGCTCCAGCCTCACACCAAATGGCCAGAATGCACAAAGTGGCAGTACAAGTTCAGTGGTCACCAGCGCGGGCAGTTATGAATTTGTCGTGCAACTCTGTAATCAACAAGGTGCCGAAAAAACCTGTACCGCCAGCGATAAACGAGTGATCACAGTGACAGGCGCCGGAGGTGGCGACACAGGCGGTGGTGATACCGGAGGGGGTGACGATGGTTTTGATCCCTGGACAGATATCAATGCCAGTAACTACCCTCACCCCCTGAAACAAAACAACGTTGCCCATACCAACAGCACAGGGAAAATGGTCGGTGGTTATTTTGTCGAATGGGGTATTTATGGCCGCAACTATCATGTAGCTGATATACCAGCGAAAAACCTGACCCACCTGTTTTATGGTTTTATTCCGGTCTGTGGCCCAAACAGTTCGCTCAATGATGCCAATCCGCAGGGCTACAGCGCATTAATGGCGCAATGTGCAGGCAAACCTGACTACACAGTGGTAGTGCATGACAAATTTGCCGCTTTGGAAAAATCCTATCCGGGCGATACCTGGGATCAGCCAGTGCGGGGTATTTTTGCCGAACTGTACCGGCTGAAAAAAACGCATCCAAACCTGAAAATATTGCCTTCAGTAGGCGGCTGGACCTTGTCTGATCCGCTTTACACCATAGGGGTCAATGCCCAGGCCCGCGCTACTTTTGTTGCATCCATTGTGAACATGATCAAAACCTACGACTTCTTTGATGGTGTTGATATCGACTGGGAATTCCCTGGCGGTGGTGGTGCTCACCCTACGCTTGGTTCAGCTCAGGATGGTGCAGGTTTTGCGCTCTTGATGCGTGACTTACGCCTGGCAATGGATGCATTAAGTGTGGAAACAGGCCGGACTTACCAGCTGACAGCAGCCATGAGTGGTGGAGTACAAAAGCTGCAACTGGTCGACTGGGAAGCCGCTCATCCTTACATGGACTATATCAACCTGATGACGTACGACTACTACGGCGCTTTTAACAGTACCTTAGGCCATCAGGCTACTTTATACCCAAATCCAAACTCACCCTTGTCCGGCTTTAGCGCCCATGAAGCAGTGCAGCACTTACTGGCCCGTCAGGTGCCAGCAGGCAAAATCAGTATAGGCGCAGCTATGTATGGCAGAGGCTGGAAAAATGTCAGCAATGTAACTAACAACAACCCTTTCACCGGCACTGGTGGTGCTGGCATCAACGGCAGTTGGGAAGCGGGTATTGAAGATTACAAAAAAATAGAAACCAACTATATGGGTGGTGTCAATGGTACAGGAACCAATGGCTACAGCTTGTTATGGGATGACACAGCCAAAGCCAGCTATGTCTGGAATTCAGCAATAGGCACCTTAATCAGCTTCGATACCAAACGCTCTGTGCAGGCCAAAGGCAACTATGTGCTGCAGTACAACTTAGGTGGCATTTTCGCCTGGGAACTGGATGCGGACAACGGCCATATCCTCAATGCCATGCATGAAGGTTTGGGCCATCCGGCGCAATAACTGTCTGTGAGCAGCGGCCCTGCCCTTTTAAAGTCAGGAACCGCTGCTTTTCACTGCATTCTTCAGGACCAAAAATAAGAGAATCATTATGCAACAGGTACAAAAACTATATCTGTCCGGCCTGCTGAGCCTGAGCAGTTTCAGTAGTCTGGCAATAGACTGCGCTCCGCTTGCCGCCTGGGATGCTGGCGGCACCTATGTCGCCAACGCTCAGGTCAAGCAACAAAATAAGGCTTACAAAGCCAACTGGTGGAACCAAAACCGCGATCCGGCTTTGTATTCAAATCCTTATCAGGAGTGGACTTTACTCGGCAACTGCGATGGCGCAACCCAAAATCAATTACCCAGTGCAAGCATCACCAGCCCAGCTGCGAGTGCCAGCTTTAGCGCTGGTACAGCAGTCAGCTTCGCTGCGACTGCCACAGACTCAGACGGCAGTATCACTAAAGTCGATTTTTATCTGAATAATCAGCTGTTAAGTTCTGATAATACCAGCCCTTATCAGGCGCCATGGACAGCGGTAGCTGGTAATCATCAGCTGTATGCTGTGGCTTTTGATAATCAAAATGCCAGCAGCCAAAGCAGCGTTGTCGCCTTTAGTGTGACCGCTTCACCTGGTAATCAGGCTCCGGTAGTGAGTCTGTCCTCTCCTGCCAACAATAGCCAATACAGAACAGGCGAAACTATTTTAATCAGTGCCTCAGCCAGTGACAGCGATGGCAGTATCGCTAAAGTGCAGTTTTATCTTGGCACTACCTTATTAGCCGAACAGACCTCAGCGCCGTTTACCACCAGTTGGACAGCTGTTGCAGGCCAGCAGCAACTGAAAGTCATAGCCACTGATAATCTGGGCGCGACCAGCGAAGTATCAGCTTTAGTCAATGTGACAGATGAACAAAGTGGCCACGCTGCTTGTCGTCCTGATGGTTTGTATGCCACGCCAAATCTGGATGTGCCTTATTGCACAGTGTACGACAGCAATGGCCGCGAGCTGATGGGTGCCGATCATAAACGCCGCATCATTGGTTATTTCACCAGTTGGCGTAATGGCGCCAATGGCCAGCCGACTTATTTAGTGCCCAATATTCCATGGAGCAAAATCAGCCATATTAACTATGCCTTTGCCCATGTGAATGCCAGTAATCAGATTGGGATAGGCAACACACAAAGTGCCAGCAATCCGGCCACTGGGATGGAATGGCCTGCTGTGACAGGTGCCGAAATGGATCCGGAGTTTAATTACAAAGGCCACTTTAACCTGCTGAATAAATACAAAAAACAGTATCCCCATGTCAAAACCCTGATCTCCATCGGTGGCTGGGCAGAAACGGGTGGTTTCTTTAATGATGCCGGTGAACGTATTGCCAGTGGTGGGTTTTACAGCATGACCACCAATAGCGATAACAGCATTAATTACAGCGGTATCAATACCTTTGCCGATTCAGTGGTCAGCTTCCTGCGCACTTATGGTTTTGATGGCGCAGATATCGACTACGAATACCCTTCCACCATGAAAGACTCGGGCAACCCGGATGATTTTGCTTTATCCAACGCCCGCCGCGCTGGCTTAATGGCCTCTTATGCGGTGTTGATGAAAACCTTAAGAGAAAAACTGGATGCAGCAGCAGTGGCGGACGGTAAACACTATTTACTGACCATCGCCTCTCCTTCATCCGGTTATCTGCTGCGTGGTATGGAAGCCTTTCCAGTCACTCAATATCTGGATTACGTCAATATCATGAGTTACGACCTGCATGGTGCCTGGAACCAGTATGTTGGCCCTAATGCTGCTCTGTTTGACGATGGACAAGACAACGAGCTGGCGACCTGGAACTACTACAACTCAGCGCAGTACCAAAATATTGGCTACTTAAATACCGACTGGGCTTACCATTATTTCCGTGGTGCTATGCAAGCTGGCCGGATCAATATTGGCGTGCCTTATTACAGCCGCGGCTGGAACAATGTTACAGGCGGAACTAACGGTTTATGGGGCAAAGCACCATTACCAAACCAGAATCAATGTCCTGCAGGCACTGGCGGTTCGGCGCAAAACCAATGTGGTAGCGGTGCTGTCGGCATAGACAACCTCTGGCATGATTTGGGCAAAGATGGCGATGAAATGCCAGCTGGTTCGAATCCGCTTTGGCATACCAAAAACCTGCAGGCCGGAATTTTAGGTAGCTATGCCGCTATTTATGGTCTGGATCCGGTCAACCAAGCTGCGGATCAACTGATTGGCACTTATCAGCACCACTACGACAGCACACTGGTCGCGCCATGGCTTTGGAACAACACCAAAAAAGTATTCCTGTCGATTGAAGATGAAACCAGTATTGCCGCCAAAGCCGATTACATTATCGAACGAGGCATAGGTGGCGTGATGTTCTGGGAGCTGGCAGGTGATTACAGCTATAACAGCAGCACAGGCGAATATGGTTTTGGTGATGACTTAACCAGTATCTTCTACAACAAATTTAAAACCGCTTCGTTGTATGGCAACCAGCGCGATCCACGGCCTTTACCAGCCAGCAGTCTGGACCTGAAAGTCAGCCTTGGCGGCTTTAAATTAGGCGATTCAAACTACCCGCTTAATCCTAAACTGACCTTGGTCAATAACAGCGGCCAAACCTTACCTGGTGGCACAAAAATCACCTTTGATGTGCCTACTGCAACGGGCAATAACGTCACAGACCAAAGTGGTTTAGGCACCACTGTGATTGAAAATGGCTCCAACAGCTCAGGCAATAATATTGGCGGGCTGGACAATGATTTCCACAGAGTGGAATTTACGTTGCCAGGCCACAGTCCGTTAGCCGCAGGTGCGACATTAGAAGTCACGCTGAATTACTACTTACCCATTCCTATGCCGTCGAACTGGCGTGTCACTGTAGGCTCACAATCTTTTGCACTGAAACAGGACTATCCACAATTACCGGCTGGCACCATTAGTGGTGGCACTGGCGGTGACGGCGGCGGTAGTTGTTCTGGTGTACCTGCAACTGTAGTGACCTACCCTGCATGGCCTCAAGGCAATCACGCTGCAGGTGGTAACTATATCCGCTATAAGAACCTGATTTACAAAGCCAATTGGTGGACCAATTCAGTACCGGGTTCAGACAGCAGCTGGACCTTGGTCTGCACAGCGCCTTAATAACACAACCTCTTTGCTCTCTGCCCATGTTTGCGCCGGATTTATTCCGGCGCCTTTTTAAGGAGATTTTTTATGAAGACTTCAAAACTAGTGTTTAGCAGCAGCTTGGCTCTGCTGAGCCTGTTGTGCTCTTTTGCGACTCAAGCCCATGGTTATGTTGAATACCCCAAAGCTCGTCAGCAAATTTGCAAAGAAGATGGCGGTTACTGGTGGCCTGCAGACGGTTCAGGCATCCCCAATTTAGCTTGTCGTGCCGCTTTTGTGCAGTCCGGTGAGTACCCATTAAGTCAGCACCATGAATTTTCCAGTAATGTCGCCAATTATCAGGATATCAATGCTGTAAAAGCCAAGCTGACCACAGGTTTACTCTGTGCTGGTGGCGATGCCCGCAAAGCCGGTATGGATGCACCTTCTGCACATTGGCAATACAGCACTGTCGATTTAAGCCAGCAAAACAGCCTGCAACTGAAATTTAAAGCCACTACACCGCATAACCCCAGCTACTGGCAAGTGTATTTGTCCAGTGCCGATTTTGATCCGGCCTCCGAGCCATTAAGCTGGGATGAATTACAGCTTATTCATCAACAAGCTGATGTCACTGCACAAGCGGGGTATTACTTACTGAACATCAACCTGCCTGCTGATCGTCAGGGTAAAGCTGTGCTCTACACCCGCTGGCAACGCGAAGACGCAGCTGGAGAAGGTTTTTATAACTGTTCTGATCTCTTATTGGTAAATGGCGGCACAGAACCACAACCAGAACCTGTCTGGTTTGATAAAGGTAGCTATTTAACTTCAGGTCAAACAGGAGCTAAAGGCGAAACTGCAGTACTGCGGGTATTTGACAGCTCAGGTCTGGAACTGCTTGAGCAAAGCCTGTTGATCACAGAGGCCTCAGCACAAAATCAGCAATGGGCGCTGGATTTAGCTACGCAAGTGAATAACCAACAAAGCAGCCTTCTGCGCATTGGTTTGTTAGAAAATGCGCAGATCACAGTGCAGCCAAATGCCAGCCAAAACCGC
Organism: Rheinheimera sp. MM224; assembly: GCF_947090785.1. NCBI lineage: Bacteria > Pseudomonadati > Pseudomonadota > Gammaproteobacteria > Chromatiales > Chromatiaceae > Rheinheimera > Rheinheimera sp. MM224. Next base: position 1,918,287 of record NZ_OX352320.1, on the reverse strand, counting down.
TTTTATCTGAGTAATAACACCTACTTTGTTAATTTGGATCTAAAACCGGCAGACACCACAACACCGGCTTGTGGTGGCGTAGATGCAGCTCAGATTTTTGCCTACCCCAACTGGCCACAAAAAGACTGGAGTGGCCAACCCAGCCATGCCAGTGAAGGCGATTACCTGTCTTATCAGAATAACCTCTATCGCGCTAACTGGTGGACCCAATCGGTTCCTGGTTCAGACAGCAGCTGGACTTTGATTTGCTCACTCTGATCAGATCATTCTTTAAATGAAAAAGCCCGTTCGCACTGTACGGGCTTTTTTGTTAGCAGAATAAAACGTGCCATCGAAACAAACAGTTACAAAACTAACAAGATACATATTTACATCTTAACTCAATTAAATTTACATTACAGGCTGGATTAATATAAAAGGAACTTCGATGAAAACCTCAGTTAAATTACTGCTTGTATTGCCTTTACTTACCGCTGCACCTTCTTTATTAGCTGCTGCATCAGACTTCGCGGTCAGCGCTGATGTTGGCGCGACCCAGCAATCAGGCGATGGTGAGTCAGGCACAGCTGCCTCAGCCTCTTTGGGTTTAAGTTATCAAATCACCCCGCAGTGGTCAGTGCTGCTGAACTACACGGATTCTGGTGAGGCTGATCTGACAACAGTCAGCGATACTTTTGCTATTGGCGATGTGATGTACGATGCAACACTGGCTTTGGACAACACTGCTATTGGACTCTTTGCGCAGTATATGACTGAGCGCCAACTGGAGCAGTGGTCTTTTGGCGGTCGTTTGGGTCTGGTGCGTTGGGACACAGATTTGAATTTAACCCTGCATGCATCCCCTGATGTAGGTTTAACTATTGTGTCTGATAAGGGCACCGACCTGGCTGCTGGCTTAGTGGCACAATACGCCTTAACAGACAAATGGGATATGACACTGGGCTTAGACTATATGCGCTACAGCATCAGTTTCGAGGACGAATCCACTGATGTGACAAACACCAGACTTTATCTGGGTTTGAAAAATACTTTTTAAATCAATAAACAGGCTCTGTAACTCTGCTATTTATCAAGTTACAGAGCCTGTGCTTACCCGATTAAATCAGCAAGCCCCAATCCTGATAGGCTTCAAGCGCTAATTGCTCCCGAAATTGTGGAGCTGCTATCTCAATTAAAGCCCTGGCTCGTTCGGTTAAACTACGTGCACGCAAATTAGCCACGCCATATTCAGTCACCACATAATGCACATGAGCACGGGTGGTCACCACGCCAGCGCCTGGCGCTAACAACGAACTGATGCGGGACACTGTGCCACCAGCAGCTGTGGCAGGTAATGCAATCACTGAACGGCCGCCTTCAGATAAAGCCGCACCACGCACAAAATCCATCTGACCACCTACTCCTGAATAAATACGGGTACCTAGTGAATCAGCACAAACCTGACCGGATAAATCCACCTGCAGAGCGCTATTGATTGCCATCACCTGCGGATTTTGCCGGATCACAGCGGTATCGTTGGTATAAGCCACATCCAAAAATACCACTTCAGGGTTATCGTCAACAAAGTCGTACAACGCCTGACTGCCCATCGCAAAGGTCGTCACTATTTTGCCCGGATGTTTTTTCTTATTGCGATTCGTGAACACACCTTTTTCCAGCAGCGGCAATACGCCATCGGAAAACATCTCGGTATGAATACCTAAATGCTGTCGGTCGCCAAGGCAAGCTAAAGTCGCATCCGGAATAGCGCCTATGCCCATCTGCAGACAATCTCCGTCCCGTACTAAACTCGCGACATGACGGCCAATTTGCGCTGTGATCGGATCCTGCGCTGCAGGCAGATGCAAAGGAATTTGACTTTCAAGTTCAACATAAGCTGCAAAATCAGTCAGATGTACAAAAGAATCCCCATGAGTGCGAGGCATATTCGGATTGATCTGCGCTATGATTTTTTTCGCCGATTGCAAAGCAGCTCTGGTGGCTTCCACTGAAATACCAAGGCTGCATAAACCATGTTTATCGGGTGGCGACACTTGAATAATAGCGGTATCGAGCTTTTGTTCGCCGCTGCGGAATAACTTGGGGATTTCCGATAAAAAGGCCGGCACATAATCGGCCAATCCGGCATTCACAGCAGGACGGCTGGGTCGGCCAACAAAAAACACCCGCTGGCGTAAATGCCCTTGCAGCTCCGCCTGACACAACACTTCACTATGTTCAGTATGTAAACTGAGCAACGTCAGGTTTTGTTTATCCAAGGCAACACGTGCAAGGCCATTAAGCATGGCATAAGGGGTTGCGGCCATCGAATGACACCAGATAGTTTCGCCATTCTGGATCAGTGAAAGTGCTTGTTCGGCTGAGTGACAACGCATAAAAGTCCAATTTTAATTAAACACCAGATCAGGTTACCCCCTTTTACAACCTTTGGTTGTGACCAGGATCAAGTTCTGGTGTTCCAGACTAATGCAGATACTCAATCAACAGCGCTATGCCCTGCCCGCCGCCAATACACATAGTGATAAGGCCATAACGACCTGCTGTTCTTTGTAACTCTGCCAGAGCTTTCACCACCAATATGGCACCAGTAGCGCCAACCGGATGCCCAAGTGCTATAGCTCCACCGTTTGGGTTTACTTTATCCGGGTCAAAACCAAGGGTCTGACTGACCGCCATTGCCTGAGATGCAAAAGCCTCATTAGATTCAATCACATCAATATCACCAAGCGCTATTCCCGTCTGCGCCAGTAATTTCTGTACCGCAGGTATAGGCCCCAATCCCATCAACGCCGGTTCAACACCAGCAAAACTGTATCCAACAATTCGGGCTTGAGGTGCTACACCAAGACGATTGGCTTCACTCAGACTGGTTAATACCAAAGCAGCGGCACCGTCATTTAAACCAGAGGCATTGCCAGCTGTGACCAGTCCGTCTTTTTTAAAAGCTGCTTTTAGCGTGCTTAGGCTCTCGACTGTAGTTTCAGCTCTTAAGTGTTCATCCTTGCTGATCCAGAGTTCAGATTGGCGTGATTGCACCAGAACCGGAGTAATTTGGTCGTCAAAATAACCTTGTTGTTGTGCATAAGCAGCACGGCGCTGACTTTCAGCAGCAAAACTATCCAGTTCTCTGCGGCTAAAACCATACTGAGCAGCGATAGTCTCTGCAGTCAGGCCCATATGACCTGTGCCAAAAGGGTCGGACAAAATACCTAAGGTTAAATCTGTGACAACACCATGGCCTAATCGCAAGCCTTTGCGCACAGCAGGCAACAGATAAGCACCGTTGCTCATACTTTCAGCGCCTCCAGCCAAAGCGATCTGGCTTTGGCCTAACTGGATCAACTGAGCGGCAGAAATAACAGCCTGCAGCGCCGAACCACATAAGCGATTAACATTAAAAGCCGCGCTACTAACGGCTAAACCAGAATTCAGCGTAATATGACGGGCCAGGTAAGCATCTTCAGCGCCTGTGGTAATAATATGCCCAAAAACCGCATGATCAATCTGTGCAGCAGCCACCCCACTTCGGCTAATCGCCGCCTTAGCCGCCGCAGTACCAAGCTGTGCAGGGCTGAAGGATGAAAGCGCGCCACCAAAACTACCAATAGCAGTGCGGACACCAGCAAGAATAACCACATCAGAAAGTTGCATAAAACACCCTGGCTAAAGACGGTAAAACGGCAGCTTATCTTAGTTTGGTGTGCGGCTGCTACTTTGGTGCAACATGGCACCTTGTTGGAACCCATAACCTGTTCCATAGTGATTAAACCAGAACAGGGATCCCGGCAAGGAACAAACGCAGAGAATGAACTACCACGGACATTTTAAACTTTGGCAGGAAAATCAACTGTTGTTTGCAGAGATCCATGGCGCATGGAGCATGGAAACAGCGCTGGATTATGCAGCTCAAGTCAAACAGCGGGTAAAGTCTATGGAGGGAAAACCATGGGCTCGCATCGTGTATTTAGATCAGTGGCAGCTGGGCACACCGGATTTTGAACAAGTGATGAAAGATTTGATGACATGGTGTGCGTTGCATCAGTTGAAGTACACAGCTTATGTATTCCACCCAAACAACATGAAAGAACATCAGTTGGATAAATTTATCAATTCAGCAGACTACAACAACCAAAAAAAGATATTCACCAACCAGCAAGAAGCCTTTGAATGGCTAAAAAGTGTCGGTTTTCTTGTTGCTAGTCAATCAGCTTAAAATTTTTGGTGACCGGTAATAACGCGATATGTAAGAGTGTTGCGACATTATCCTGATACACCTTAATGGCGATTAACATGCATTACGAAGTCCACTATGAGCGAATTGCAGACACTCAGAATAAACCTCCATAGTTATACAACTGATAAGACCAACCACATTTAAAATTGTGGATGGCTCATTTAAATCCATTTTTATACTATTTGCTCCTCGACTGATTCTTTAATTGCTGCCATATATGGAACAATCACACTGATATATATTCTAATGTCGCCGAATGAAATATCGGCAGCTTCATCATTATGATGAACAATGTTATTCCTCTTTGTTACTATAGTATTTATCAAATCTTTTCTGCTTTCAAATTTTTCGTTTTTAGACAGATCTACCCCTAGAGATTGGAATAATTTCAAAGTTCTGTAAGGGTTAGCCGAAATTACGTCTGAAATATCTTTTTTAGTAACTGGCAATGCGATATGGCTGTAACTCAATTGTCTATCCTTGATTCCAGTATTTAATCTCCAATGAAGAAAATTATGCGGAATTTTTGCGGCAGTCACTCTGCTAGATAGCGTTTGAGAATACCTGAAAGCAATGTCCTGAAGATATGCTTCAAGATAACTACAAACGCTGATCAGATAAGACTTCACAAAAAAATTTACATTGTCAATAAATAGTGGGTCAGGTTCATCCGAAATAACCCGCTGCTCTGAACTACTTACAACCAGTTTCAAGGATTCAAATAGGGTTTCATATTTTAATAATAAAGTGGCACTAGCTGATTGCGGCATCCAACAATGGCCTCCATAGGTTCCGTCTTCTTAAAATAGAGGACTTTTTCTGCAAACCGCTTGATAGAGTACGTCTGAATTCATCGCTTGCGCATAATTGATCGTAAGCGTTTTTGATCTCTATTTTTTTATTTTCTACAGTCTGGCTATCTAGCAAGCCAACTGTAGCCATTAGTAGGTCGTAGTGCACCATCCCCTGTTTTGGTCTATCTCGAGTTGTATCTAAAAATACATTTTCCTCAAAGATTAGCTTACAATTGTGCAGTGCTGTTTGGAATCTATTACGCAGCTGAACAATTGTTTGTTCATCTGCTTCAGCATGTAGCTCCATATAATCGTGAAGAAAGTCTTTTAATACACCATCGTAACTGGTGAGTTCCAGATCGTCCGTAAATGCGAAAAATCTTAAAACTTGTTCATCAGGTTCTCTGTCATTGCGTACCTTATCGCTACCTTCAACAATTCCAAACTGAATTATTTCTTGCGTAGCAGCAAGTTCTATTAATAATTCATCTAGCCTTCCTGGGTAAATAGCATGTCGTATTTCTTGATCGCTTAGTTGAACGGCTCCTTGATTAAGGCGCGCAAAAATTTCTCTTATAAGTTTTTTGGGGTTTTCTTTTCGAAGCACAATGCAGCGTATGGTTGTCGACTCCAGCTCTGCTTGCAAATCTCCAAGCTCAGAAAACTTTTTACCCTCAAGGTCTTTAAAGGTTGTCATCCCTTCCAGTGCAAACTCATCGTTAAAAAACTTGGCTATAGTAGTTAATCTCTGAACGCCATCAATAACTAGCTGCTTTCTATTTTCATCCTCAGCGAAATAACATGACGGCAAAGGGATTCTCATCAAGCAAGATTCAATAAACTTCGACGCTCTTCCCCAACCTTCTTTGTCCCACTTATATTTCCTCTGGAATTCAGGATTTAAGACAGTTTTTGGGGGATTAGAAGTTATCCTAGATACTAAAGTTTCAAATGGGTAGTCTATCGGATACAGGTCTAACGTTTTGTTTTCAGCTTCTTCAGGCATGTCAATTTCCTATGCTTCAATGATAACTATTATCCATATTACAAAATTAATATTTTCTTTGGCTTGAAATGCCATGTTTTACCAGATAAGTGGTCGACATGAAAAAAAGTTCTGTACAAATCAAGCTATGTTCTATCAAAAGCGGACTGCCGACTCCTAAAATTAGTTTATTTTCCCCACTACAGCAACATATAACTGGGCCTACTCATAGCCTCAAAGCGTACTTGTTATCTAGTGAAAGTAAATAACACTGTGTATTCGACCTTATTCGCTGCCAAAGTCTGCAATTGGCACAGAACCAGCCCTTTGAGGGATTAGCAAACGAGGCTAACGTTCGCGTAAGAGGCTGATAATAGTTTGCTAAAACTGTGAAGTGAAGCGGAACCGAGCAAACTGTTAGCAGTCCCATCCTTGATATGCTTGTTAGAATTGTGTGTTGAAGTTTAAAAGATCGATGACAAGTAGCTTAAGAATCAGACTACATTTATCAATTTTCAACTCTTCATTCGAATGCTCTTTTACCCAATGAAAGCTCGGATGGACTCGTTCTGCATGCACAAGTTTATTTCGTGCAAAATAAAGATATTTAAGACACATGAATGCTACCACTTCTATATCATTATTCGCATTTAGCACTTTTTGCTGCTGAATATGAGTCTGAACTGCTGGTAAGTGCCCCTTATTCTGCAAAAATTGTTGACGAATTGGCAAAGAGTCTTCGATTTTCTTTATTAATCGCGCATCAGAAATACGTTGGATAAAGCCAAGAAGGTAACCACTCTGAGACTCAAGTTTATAATCATTAAGGATCATATCACGCCAGTTGACAATCGAGAAAATATCATCATGGGTCATAGGGTTTACGAATGCTCTGGACAATGGGTAGAGCGACACGTTAGCAACCATATGAGCTCTCAAATTTTGTAAGCAAGAGGAATCTTGCGTACTGCCCTCTTTCAGCTTGTAAAGGGAGTTAAAACACTTCCAAAGCGCCTCAAACCTTTGGAATGGTTCGGGTGATGAACAGGAGCTTATGAGATGGGTTATTGCGTATAATAGAGCGTGGCCAGCTTCTGACTCTTCCCAAACAGTTTTAAGTTCAATTCGACTAATATTTTGTAAATAAACCATCCCATTGTCACAGTTTATAATTTGACGAACGCCTGATTTATTAATCGTCTTTTCTTCTTGCAGCTTCCCACTCAGGTGCCTAGACACTTTAATGCTTGTAATTATGTTTGGCTGTCCTACAGCGGCATAGTAATAAGCGAGAGATTTTGAAATCTGTCGATTCATAGCAGTATTTGCATTATGGAGTACATCAGATATGACAGTCTTTTTACTACGATTTGCCGTTATTTTTATCGATTTTTCTTTTACTATAATCTTATCTTTTAAACTTGAATTACTTGAGTATGGGTACTCTACATTAAAACTACCAATAGAACGATTTGTTGCTGTAGAAAACCTGATAATTATTGTGTACTTGTAATTTCTGCTCATATTTTTCACATAAACTCTAACGCCGCATTCAGTGGCTTGTACGCTGCAATGCTTTGTTACAGCTCATTGCCGATTCTTCGCTGCCATTCCAGACCAAAAACTGGTTGTCTTAGCATACTCTTGCAAAAACCATCCAATCCTGGATATATATTTGAGGAATTTATGTTCATTTTATTTAACTTTCGAAGCCCTTCAAACCTTTGCTTGGCTGGTATTATAATTTTAATTACATCAGTATCTTTAATGGCATAGTCATTCAATATTTTTCCATGACTTATATCGAGCGTGTTTGTCGCAACAAATAGGCCTTGCTGAGATAGTAAGCGTTGATTAGAAAACGTAGGCTCAAATGCGAAAAGATATGGGTCAGATTTTCCATTTACAGGGTCAAGTATCTTAGAATACACTTCGAGTCTATTTTCCCCGAAATATTTATCGTCATCATTTCGAATAGCATCATGATTTATACAATAGACTGCAGCATCGTCTTCGCCGGACTCTAACGCAAAGAACAATGCAACATAGGGAGAAAACGAAAAATCTAACAATCTGGTAGGAGCCCCATGATGTTGCATCAGGGAGAGCCAACTTAGGAGATCTTCAGCCTGTGGAAGATGATCTAGGTACAAGTGAGCGTTACACTTGAAACGATCTATCATCACCTTTTCATGCTCAACCCGGTTCAGATTTTTCTCTTTTCCCCTACTTAGTTTATGTATTGACTGAGCTTCTTTAAATGCACGATGCAATGAACTCTCAAGAGCCCAATCAGACGAAGACTGGCCTCTAAAAATCCATTTGCGAAAGTGTTTTTTACTGACGATTCGATCAAAATCACTCCAGCTTGTTATCGTCTTGCTTTGCATCATACATCCTAGCTGTAACGCTTATTCAGCGGAAAGATCTGTATTTAAATACGAACCTCTCCTCAATTATAAATTTATTGTATGGAACACTACATCGCTTCTCTAAATCTTACAATACCATTTAGGTACAAATGGTATTTAGGTTTGCTACAAATACGGATCAATCCTTCTCACAAGCGCAGGCAACATCCAAATGCTGACAGGATATTTTTACCGAGCTCAAAGTTTGGGAAAGATTAGAAATGTCTGCTCTTGGCACAAAGTGACGATACTAACGACCTGAATAAAGGTCCGGGCAACTGCGTTGTAGTTGACTGCGCCCTTTGAGTCGAACTCAGTAGGCGCTATTGTTTTTAAGCTGCTCATAAGGATTAAAGGGTAACTTACTTAATTAGCTACAAAGAAAAAGCCTGCAACATTTCTGCTGCAGGCCCTGATACATCAATAGTTATACGGCTTAGCTGATTTTAAACTTCCCAACCAGACTAAAAAGCACATCGGATAATTGCCGGATATCGGCTGATAACTTGTTATTTTCTTTAGCCACATCACCGGCTGCGCTGGCCTGGTCGTGCAATGCGTAGAGGTTTTTCGTGATCTCTTCCGATACCACGGCCTGCTCTTCTGTTGCCGCTGCTGTGCGAATCGCCATATCGTTGACTTGTACTGAGGACTGCATAATCAGGTGGAACACTTGCTCTGCCTGGCCAAAATTAGCCACTGTTAAATCGGCGTTTTGTTTACCGCTATTAATGGCCTGAGTCGACTCGGACACCCGGTTTTGCAGCTGTGAAATAATCTCCTGAATATGGTTCGTGCTTTGCTGAGTGCGTGATGCAAGGGTTCGTACTTCATCGGCCACTACCGCAAAACCACGGCCTTGTTCGCCAGCCCGAGCGGCCTCTATAGCCGCGTTTAACGCCAGTAAATTGGTTTGATCGGCAATACTGCGGATCACCTCTAGCACTGAGCTGATAGTGCCTGAGCTTTTTTCCAAATCAGCCGAGAAAACCAAAGCCGCATCCACATCAGCGGTCAGTTTGCCCATGCTGTTGGTTACTTTATCCACCACTTCCAAGCCTAAGCCAGCGCTTTTGCGTGCCTGATCAGACTCCTGAGCTGTTTCTGTCGCCACCTGAGCCATTTCTTTATTGGCTAATGTCATCTCGTGAACGGCGCTGACAATAGAATCGGAGGCAATATTCAACGAAGAGGTAATAGCGTTGGTTTTTACTGCTGAATCAGACAACTGGGTCGTCAACTGGCTCAGTTGACTGGCCTGCTGCAAAATGGCGGCAATCATGTTGCACTGATTGGCAATAAAACTATTAAACTGCGCAGCCAAATCGGCAAATTCATCTTTACTGGTAATGTGGAGGCGTGCTGTTAAGTCACCATCACCTGAAGCTATTTCAGCCAGACGCTGAGTCAGCGCATTAATTTGTCGGGTTAAATCCCGTGGGCCTTTATAACTGAACCAGCCGGAAATCAGTAGTAATGCGAAAGCAAACCCGTAAGTCAGTCTATTAAACAGCTGAATTTTTTCATGCAATTTAGTTTGTTCCTGCCCGGATAACTCTAATGCAACCTCGCCTGCCAGATTCAGTATTTTTCGAAGCGCCGCAAAGGTAGTTTCTTCAGTCGCTAATAAAGAGGTCAATTCGGCACCTGCAGGAGCATTAAACACCACCACAGCGCTTTGCAACCAGCTTTGATAGCTAGCATCAAAATCGGAGAATTTTGTTGAAATCTCAGGGTAAGCCGACAATAGCCCTAAATACTCGGCAAAACGTTGTTTGACCTGAGCTGCGTTTTCATCAAAGTCAGTCCGCGCTTCGGCATTCGTGGTCACGCTGTAATGAGTCAACGCCAGTTTTGCCTGGTATAAATCGCGGTCAGCGTTTAATACGGTTGAAGTGGCTGGCAAGAAATTTTCAGCTTCAATTTTTAACGCTCTTTCTTGCAGCAAGTTCAGGTAACTAAATAACAAGATCACCACCACCACAGTGATAGCCATCAACGCTGTAGGAATACTACTTTTCACCCGAATACTATTAAAGTTCATATCAGCCACCACTTAAATTACCGATTTTATCATTTATATCATATTGAAAATAAAATTGGTATCAATTTTATCATTTAATTTTCTGCTCATTGTGTCGGCAAGCGTGGTAAAGACAAATTCAATCGGATCTGGGGCCTAACAACAGCCTGGGCTAAGAAGCACACTACCTGGAGGTAATAAGAGAAAGGGGTCCATCAAAGTCAGAGCCCGCGCAGGCTTTCAAGGTCCATTTGCAGCTGTGTAGCTAATCAGCAAACCTGCTGCCATGGGATAGCAGCAGTGCTCAGCTTGGGTGTCAGTACAAAAATCAATTGGTCAGCCAGTGCCTATTGACTGGCATCAATAATCAGACTGCCTCAGGGGTTAGACAGTCTAAAAATGCTAAACAAGGCGAATTCAGAGCCTATCCGCAGGCCCACAAAGAGGTAACTTTTTCATCTCCTGCTCTGTTGCGCTGTCGTTACATTCACCAATAATGCGCTCGTAACCATGCTCAAAACTGCTGTCGAGTTCGAAGTAGCCTTCTTTACAGAATTGCTTGGTTTCCATCAGTTCGGCTAGCTCGTCGTACAAAGGTCCTTCGCCAGGTTCTTTGTCATACCTGTCGGTATTGGCAGGCCGGGCTCGTCTTTGCATTGACCGCTCTTCTGCCATACGTTGCATCATCACTTTTTGTTCTATTTGCATAGGACGGCCTTTGCGGTAGCTGAATTGTTTACTTTGATCCGGATGCACGCAGGCTTTAAAAATGGCCTTCGCCTCAGAGCGCTGATGCGGTGTTGATGAACATCCGGCCAGAAGCACAACAACACTCACAAGCCCTACCCAATACTGTTGTTTCACCTGACTATTTCCTTTTACTAGAGCGTGAATACCTGGATCTGAATCAACCAGACTCTGGCTAAACAATTAGGTTCCTTGTAACACAAAATAACCCTGATGAGCAGCCAAAAAAACAGCCACCCGCAGGTGGCTGTTTCGTTATTCTCTGGTCTACCTCAAATAAAGGTTAACCAAATAACCAACCCAATACCGCTTTAATTACAGAAATCACCCACTGCACCACGGCATTACCTTTGCCATCATTAACTTCAATCACATAAGTCACAGTAGTACTAACACCTAAGGAATCTGTCGCCTTGATGCTGAATTTAAGTTCAGGCTGATGTTTTGCGTTCAGTTTTTTCTTCAGCGTCAGTTGACCGTTTTTCAGTACCAGATACTTATCACCTTCAACCAACTGAATGTTCTGAATACTAGCGTTGTTGCCTGTCGCCTGAGCTTTCACTGTCGCCAGCAAAGTACCAGGGCGAACGTTATCTGACAGTACAGCAGCTAAACCTTCCAAAGTAACAACGGGTAACTCAGGCAAGTTATTCAGTTGTACTTCAACTGTGGCTGGTTCTGACACCAGGCCAGTTTCAGTTTGTACTGTCAGTTCAAAACGCAGGACCTGACGGCTTTCAAAATCAAGCACAGCACCAGCGGCCACTACTAATTGGCCAGTAGAGTTGATACTAAACAAGTCAGCTTGCTCACCAGATAACTGGTAATCAGCGATGGCTACAGCAGAACTGGTGATAATTTGCCCTACGACTGTACCAGCAGCAGATTGCTCGTCCAGCAGGAAAAACTGGTCTTCGACTAATGGCTTGGCAAAATAAACCGACATCACCATAGGATCATGATCAGAAGAGCGGAACGGGCCTGGCGCATAGAAATTTGCCTTAGCAAGCTCAGACTTATACTCTTCGTTGTAATCCAGTATCACAGGCTCATCAGCGTTGATGGCCCACTCTGTCACTTCAGCCACGCGGTTTTTAATTTCACCTGCAGCAAATACATGGTCCAGCGTGCCTGACTCGCCATTAAACACGTAAGAGCTGACTTTATTGCCATAAAGCTGCTGACTAACCTGAACATAACCTGCGTCATTCATAGCGCGGATTGGGTCTTCCTGCATATAAGCATTAAAGTCACCTACGATCACGCTGTTGTCTGTTTCTACACCTGTTGGGTAACCGGCCAGCCAATTGTGCATCGCTTGCACAGCCTGCAGACGTACTCCATTCCAGCAGCCCTGACCATCGCCTGAGTCAATGTTCGCTAAATCCGCTTTATCACTTGGGCAGCTGCCTTTAGATCGTAAGTGCGCTACGGTGAAATTCAGCAGTTCAGCAGATTGTGGCAGTTGAAAACTCTGGCTGATCAGTGCTCTGTTACCATAATCAAAAGGCACAGCTGTAGTGACAGCAGCGCTACCCGCCTGAACGACTTTGTCTTTGCGATAAATCATGGCTGACGTAATAGCATCAGTCCCTACTTGTGGCATCGCAAAATCAACAAAAGCCCAAACATCAGCACCCGCTTTTTCATTTAAACCACGAACTAAGTCGGCAATAGCGGATTGCTCTGAAAAACCGTCGTTTTCAATTTCCAGTAAACCCACTAAATCAGCGTTCATTGCAGAAATGGCAGCAATAATTTTGTCGCGTTGCTTGGCAAATTCAACAGCTGTAGAAGCGCCACGGGAAGTAGGGAAACCATTTCCTGTGCCGTCACCGTTGAAATAGTTCAGCACGTTAATGCTGGCGATGCGGTAATCGCCTTTGCTGATAGCAGGTTGTTCAGTACGTGGATTGCTGCTGACAAACACAGGTTCAGTTAACGGATGAACACGGTATTTACTAAAACCGTAACCAAGCACTGCATCAAAAGGTAAAACTTCATCGCCAACCCGCACAGTGTTAGTGGCTGATAAACCCGGAGCCGGATACACAGTGTCTTTATTTTGCAGGTTAGAGCCATCATCCAAGACCAGCTTATTCAGGCTGTTTGTTGCCATCACAGCTTTGGCTGCATCACCTGGTAAAGCCACCTGAGTTGGCTGATACAAACGCTCAGACGACAAGCTCAGCTCGTTATAGCGACCTAAACCATAGTTATCCGTCACCACCAGACGTTCGGTTAAGCGCACTTTCATGCCTTCAACCGCTTCAAATTGACTTAAACTGGCCACAGGTAAAGTAACAGGCACAGCAGCAATGCTTTCACCTGCGCCACAGGACGTTAAATCAACCAGTTTCGCCAGTTGCGTCTGACCAAAAGACTCTTCCACTACAGCGCTGACCCGAACCTTGTCACCTACAACAGCGGCTTTACCAGACAGGTTGTCGTACACAAAGACCGCTTCAGAGCTTTGGGTGTTTAAGTCCTGATCTGCAGCTTCTTCCTGAATAAAGAAGCCTTTTAAACCAGTGCTATCCTGAAAACTTGCTGTCACTACAGCTTCTACCGAAACCGTCTGACCTTTCAGAGGGGACTCATCAGTCTCACCCTGAATAGCAGAAATCAGCGTGGTTGCATCACCACATTGACCATGCACATAAACTGGCTCTTCCGGTGTGCCAGGACCTGCACCGTTATAGCTGCCAATATCACTAAAATCATCCTGAGCAAACTGCTCATACTGCAATGAAGGGTCAAATACATCAGTGGTTGTGATATCACCTGTAGTGACCGAAGCTTTGCGTCTTAAGCTTTTATCGACAGTAGAAACTCCACCGCTATTCCATGCGCTACCTGGATCAAAGCCTACCTGGCCAAACGAATCAATAATCTGATCGCCTTTGGATAACACCAGAGCATCATCGCCGTTATACCAGGACGAGCTATTGAGCAACTGGGCTTTGTCTTTTAGCGCAGCTACTGAATTGTTATTAGCGATCACATACACGGCACCAGGGGCCAGAGTACCGGTTAAATTAATAGTGGTGGCAGCAGTGGTATTGCCATTAAAAAACATTTGCAGTTTGTACTGGCTTAAATCAACAGCAACGCTGCCCAGATTCGCCAGTTCTATGGCTTTGTTATTGGACGAACCTTCAACGTATTCAGAGATCAGTAATTCAGCCTGCAACTGCGGACTTAACGCCAACGCAACAGCGACTGCACATAGATTTTTTATGCTCATGGAGTTCACTTTTAGGGTTATTTATAATTTTAACGGGTAAACATTAGAGGTTAACAATGTTACAACCATATTAATAAACTAAGGCTTTTATTTAATCAATCGCAATATTTGTGACATCAGTCCGAATTCAGCGGGTATTCATCGTAATTTTTAAACTTTTTAGCCAATCAGCGGAACAAAGCCAGCTGAGCCTTTGTCAGAGCCTTTGCATGAGAACTCCTCCCGGAGTGAGAGAAGTAGTACACGACAGGGAATATTATTAAAAAGCGCTAAACCGGAGCTCAATCCATGATGACCACTATCCGTAATCGTATTTTGGCTTTTTTAGATTTGGCGCACTGCCACTACAAAGTCGAAGGCAATACCATCACCACTTCTGCTGCTGTGCTGGCTTTTACCGCTGATCATTTATCTATCTTACGTGAAGGCAAACCTGAACGTTTAATGCCTTATGAAAAGCTGAATATGGATAAAATTTTGTTTTTACTGACGGCTCAGGCAGACAAAACACCAACACATTAATGCTACAAAAGACTGCTTTAGTTACCGCTGGTAAGTAAAGCGTAAGAAAACAGCCAGTAAGCTGACTCCTGTTGAATTCACTCAGATGGAGTCAGTTAATGAATTTGCGTCCCGTTGCGTTGCTCGCTTTACTTTTGGCGTTGATCTGTTTTATCTCCCCTTTCCGCCCCGTCGCTGCAGAACGTTTTCAGCAATTTCAGCAACCAGTCGACGCGGAATATAAGTTAAGCTGTATTTACTCCTTTTGCGCCACCAGCTTGCAGTAACAGAGATAGGATCCGGGACATTATATGAGCAGAATACTGCTGGTCGAAGACCATGAGCGCCTAAGTGAACTGGTCTGTACCGCACTACAAAGAGCAGGTATAGCCGCTGATACTTTTTCAGATGCAAAATCAGCATTACAGGCCATGCAGATGCAGCCTTATGAATTACTAATTCTGGACAGAGGTTTACCTGATGGTGATGGTCTGGATTTGCTGCGTCATCTGAGAATGAACCGGCAGAACCTGCCTTGTCTGGTGCTGACCGCCCGCAATGCCTTACATGACAGGATCGACGGATTAGAAAGTGGCGCCGATGATTATCTGATCAAACCTTTTGCCATGGACGAGCTGGTCGCCAGAGTTCGGGCCTTGTTACGTCGTCCGGGCCAGCTGCAACTCAATGAACCTGAATACTGCGGCACCCGTTTATGCCTGCATTCGGCTTCAGTGCATTATGGTTTGCAAAGCAGTCTTTTAGCCCCTGCTGAGCTGCAAATACTTCAAACCTTGATGCAGGAACAAGGCAAAACAGTACGCCGGCAAAAACTAGAGCAAACTGCCTGGGGCTTAACTGATGCGGTCACTCCCAATGCGCTGGATGTAGCGCTGCACCGGATCAGAAAAAAACTCAGTGCTATAGGCTCTCCGCTTGTTATCAATAATATCAGAGGCTTAGGTTATGCTCTCAGTCAACCGCAAACGTAATCTAACCTTTCGCTTAATTATCACTTTTATTGCCGCTTTAGCCCTTACTCTGGCCAGTATCCTGTTTTATATCTTTGTGCTAAATCCTAATCTGATCCTGCAGCGCACTCTGGATAAACAAATCCATTATTTGAGTAAAGAAATTATACCGGACGCACGAGGTCGCCCCACAACTAAGCTGTATGACAAAAAATATGACTGGGTATACGAGGTGTTAAGTTCAGAACTCCTGTATCAAATCACCGATCAGCACGGAGTGGCGTTGCTGCAGTCCACGGCGGATGCACAGTCGCTTTTCAATCAGGCTGACAAGCAGTTTTCGACAGAAAAACGCTTGTTTACCTTAATGCATCAGAACTTGTTGTATCACGTCAACACAGCACCTTTGCCTAATTACCCCGGCTACTATGTACAAGTGATCGGCAGTGATCGGCTGATGAGTGTGTTCCAACTGACCAACGTGAAGCCTTTATCTGTAGTTGCAGTACTGGTGACTCTGCTTTGTTTATTGCTGATAAGTCTGGTCGTTTGGCTGACTATTGGTTATATGCTCAGGCCGCTAAAAAATGCATCTGCCACTGCAGCACAAATAGAACCTCATAGCCTGACCCAACGACTGGATACCCATAAGCTGCCACAAGAGGTGTTGCCGCTGATTAATGCTTTTAATCAGACGCTTGATCGGCTGGAAAAAGGTTTTAAAGTGCAGCAGGAATTACTGGCCACCACTGCACATGAGTTAAAAACACCGCTAGCGCTGCTACGAGGCGAAATTGAAATGGCCGAACATTTCCCCAAACGCGACCTGTTACTGCGGGACATTGACCAGATGGCACGACTTATCCATCAGTTGCTGCATTGGGCAGAATCCAGAGAAAGTCAGAATTATCAGTATCAGGCGCTGTATTTAACCGATGTGGCAGAAGAAGTCGCGCTGTATTTAAGCCGGCTGGCGGTCATTTTTCAGGTTCAGATCGCTGTGGTTGTAGAGTCAGAAGCCTCCTTGTTACATGCCGATCGCAGCACCTGTTTTGTGCTTCTGAAAAACTTACTGGAAAATGCAATTCACCATGCCCCAGCTCACTCAGTGGTTGAACTGACCGTCACAGAGTCTGGCATCAGTGTGCGTGATTATGGCCCTGGTATATCACCAGAGCATTTACCCTGGCTTTTTACCAAGTTCTGGCGAGGTCCTCACAGGCGTCATCAGGGAGCAGGCCTTGGATTGGCGATTTGTTATGAAATTGCCACGACACACGGCTGGCAACTGAAAGCGTCCAATAGCTCACCCGGTGCTTGTTTTTCCTTGCAAACCAGCCCTTGATTCAGCCTGTTAAAGCCTTCTGCTGTGGTAATTCTAAGCTCAGGTGCTGCTGAATAAAAAGTTTGAGCTGCCATGCCGCTTGCTCCGGTATGGCTTGCAATAAAAAATGCGGCGCGTCCAGTCGAACCAGCTGCATTGCAGGTTGGAGCTGCAACAAGGATTTGGCATTAAAAGCCCAGATAAGCCGGTCTTGCCGCGCCTGAAGATACATCAGAGGAATAGTTAAAGTCGCAAATTCCGTCAGTACATCAACCTGCAACACCTGTTTAGCCCGTTGTTTAATCACTTGTTCCGGCACCATAGTCAGAGCCTTTTCCAGCAAAGCGGATAACTCTGCATTGGCATAACGGCCCTGCAACCATAAAGCTGTCCAATGATGCACCAGTTCATTCCACGGCAGTTTATCAACGGCACCCGCTAGCCCTTTGATCGCAGGTAAAGGGTTACGACCAAAAGTACAACACAGTGCCAGCGCTTTTAAATGCTCTGGTTGTTCTGCCGCCAGTAAAATACCCAAAGGACCAGAAAAAGACTCGGCCAGCAGCAGATAAGGATTCTGTGGTAGTTGTGGCCGGATAAAATCCAGCAACTGCGGATAACCCCATTGCTGGTCCAAGGGATAAGCAATCACCTGAAGTTCATAATCCGGCGCTAACTGCTGCCTAAGCTGCTGATACAAAGTACCAGTGCCATCCAGTCCTGGCAGCAACACTATGGTTAGTGCAGTTTTTACTTTCATCGCTCTGCTCTGCCTCTGATCCATCTTTATGCGCAGTGTACCTGTGCCAGATGACAAAAGGCTGACAAAAACCTGAGTACCGACAAGTTAATAAATTGTCACACTTTTCTGTTGTTGTGAAAGCGATAGCATTGATATGCTTGGGGTACTTTCGTTACTGCTATGCCATACAAGGACAGGTCATGCTCAGGATTTCTGCACATCAAATAGAAAAAAGTTACAGCACAGTCAAAGCCGTCAACCGCATCAGTTTTGATGTGCAATCTGGCCAGATTTTTGCGCTGTTAGGTCCCAACGGTGCCGGAAAATCTTCCCTTATTCGAATGCTGGTTGGCTTAACCCGCCCCGATGCAGGCAAAATCAGTATTGAGTACAAAGGCGAACAGCTCAGTGCATTACCAAAACGTTGTTATGGCTATTTGCCGGAAGACAGAGGCTTGTATCTGGATAAAACTGTGCGGCAAAACCTGACTTATATAGGTAAGTTACGAGGCATGGCCGCAGCAGACATCAGCGCTGCGCTGCTGCAGTGGTGCACCCGACTCGATTTACTGGAAAAAATGGACGACACCTTAAATAAACTCTCCAAAGGCAATCAGCAAAAGGTACAGCTTATTAGCTGCGTGTTGCATAAACCCGACCTGCTGATTTTAGATGAACCCTTCTCAGGTCTGGATCCGGTCAATCAAGAGCATGTGTTAGCTATCCTGACCGAGTTAAAGCAAAGTGGTACGACCGTTATTTTAAGTGCCCACCAAATGGCGTTGATTGAACGTTTAGCGGATCAAATGTTATTGCTGAACAAAGGTGAACTGGTGGCTCAGGGTAGTCTGGCTCAAGTCAGCCATCAGTTGGATCCAAAACAGTGGTTTGAAGTGAGCTTTGAACAGCAGGTTAACTCTGAAGCGCTGCAGCGCTTAACTGCAGTAGCTGAATTCAAAACCTTAGACCCCTCTAAAATTCAACTGACCTTAAAAGCTGGTTTTAGTGTCAGTCAGTTGCTGCAACAGCTGACCAGCGTAGCGGAATTGGCTGATTTCAGTCGTATCCAGCCCAGTTTGCATCAGTTGTACCTCACTGCAGTGCAGCAACATAACCAGCAAACAACACCAGATGCGCAAGGAGATGCAGCATGAATTTATGGACCATAGCGGTTTTTGAGTTTCAACGTTATTTCAAATGGAAGCAGGAGATCATCAGTATTGGCCTGATGCTGCTGTCTTTAGTGGTGATGAGCGCCTGGCCACTGCTAAAAACCTGGCTGGACAATGACTATAAAATAGCGCTGGTCAGCAGCGCTGCTGCACCTAAAATCAGCGGCTTTACCATCAGTCAAATTCCGGACAACTCGGCAGAAACTGCACTCTCAGGTCTTGGAGATGTCTGGGATTTAGTAGTTCAGGTCAAAGACGATAAGCTGGTGATGACGGCAGAATCCAGTGCCAGTTGGCAGGATAAAATCACACCCGAACTGCAGAACTGGCTGCAAAAACAACGAATTAATCAGTTGCCACTGAGCGCAGAACAAAAAACTATTGTGAATACTCTGCCTGAGACCCAGCTGGTTTTTCTGAAAAAAGACTCAGCCAAACAAAACAAAGAGCAACAAATGGTCAGCGGTGGTTTGCTGATCCTGCTGGGGATTGGCGTATTTTCAGGCTTTGGCTTTATGTTTACCGCCATTACCACAGAAAAACAGCAACGGGTCACTGAACAGCTGCTGACACTGATCAGCACCAAAGAATGGATAGATGGCAAAATTTTAGGTATTTCGCTGTTTTGCTTAAAAAGTATGGTCACTACAGGCTTGTTTTTATACCTGATGATCCAGGCCGTTTCACTGGCCAAAGGTAAAGGTATGTTTGTGTTGCCTATCACAACTCTGGAACTGGCCAGCGCTCTGATTTTTGTCAGTTTAGGTTTGCTGTTGGTCAACAGCTTTCTGGCGGGTTTTGCCGCCACTATTGACGACCCAAATCATTCCAGCCGCTCTATTATGATGTTTTTACCAACAGTGCCTTTAGGTGTGGTGTTCAGCGCTATGGACAATGCAGAAGGCACCTTGATGCATATATTAAGTTTGTTTCCACTGACCTCTTTTGCCGCTATGCCTATGCGTATGGCGTCAGTATCTGTGCCATGGTGGGAATGGATTTTATCGCTGGTTTTGCTGGTTGCCTGTCTGTTCTGGCTTAAAAATGCAGCCAGCAGAGTATTTGAACTTGGCATTCGTATGTATGGCAAAGAACCAGAGTGGTCCTTGCTGATGAAAACCTTTTTGTTTGCCAGGGTTAAAGATTAAGAAATAAGCAAACTGGTCCATTAAGTAGTTGAAAACGTACTGAACTCTATCAGACTGTTATACTCTTAGAGCCAAGCCGGACCTTGCTGGTCCGGTATTAACACAAAGGATAGTTCGCATTTTGTTGTACAGGACTCTGGCCATTCTGGCGCTGTTTGCCGCCTCTGCCGCTGCAGCGCATCCCCAAATTGAACTCAAGGGCGTTTCAGGCCCCCTTGCTGATAATATTGAACTTTATTTAGACAGGTTGCCCGCTAAAAACAACCTTGGGTCCAGACGTTTTCAAAACAAAGTGATTGAAGATGTCAAACTCGCAGGCCGGGCCGTCGGTTATTACCGCATGGCTATAGAGCCAAGCCTTGTCGGTAAAGAAAAAAACAAAAGCTACGACTGACCATTAAACCTGGTGAAGCTTTACGACTGAAATCCGTCAAAGTGGAAATTCTGGGTGAAGCCTCGACCGATCCTGAGTTTGCCAAACTGGTGAAACAAGTAGGACCCAAGGTGAATCACAGGGTGCATCATGGCCGTTATGAAGAAATCAAAAATCAGCTGAACTCGCTGGCTTTGCGCCGTGGTTATTTTCAGGCAAAGTTTGTTAAACAAGAACTGTCCGTTGCCCCACGCCTGCTGCAGGGCTTTATTCATATTCAATTTGACTCTGGCCCACGTTATCACTTTGGTGAAGTCGCCTTTGAAGGCAGCCAAATCCGTGACGAACGTTTACGCTCCATGTTGCCTTTTAAGCCGGGCGAACCTTATCTGTCGAGCAAGCTGGGTGAACTGAATCAGCGTCTGGCTGAAACCAACTGGTTTCGCAGCATAGATGTCACTGTGGATGAACCTGAAAACGCTGAACAGCAACTGGCGGTGAAGATTAAAGTCGAACCGCAAATTCGTAACACTGTGGAGACTGGTGTGGGTTATTCCACCGATCTGGGGCCACGTATTAAGCTGAACTGGAACAAACCCTGGCTCAATGACAGAGGCCATAGTTTAAACAGTAAAATGGCGTTATCGGGCCCTGAACAAACAGTGGAGGCAGGCTATAAATGGCCAAAGAAAAATGTCAGCGAAGATTTTTATAAACTCAATTTTGGTATCAAAAATAAAGATTTAGAAGACACCCGTAGTCAGGAATACAATACCTCTCTGGAGCGGCACTGGTTGCTGGACGATGCCTGGTACAGAACCGCTTCTGTGCGCTGGTTATACGAAGATTATGTGCAGGGTACAGACTCCGGCAGTGCCAACTTGATTATGCCTGGCATCAGCTTTAGCCGCAGTTGGGACAGTGGTGGCAGTATGCCCTCTGAAGCCACCCGGTATTTAATTGGCACTGAAGTTTCAGACCCGGCCTGGGGCTCAGACAGCAGTTTTGTGCGTTTGCGCAGTCGTGTTGGCTGGATCGGGTCCTTCTCCGATGATCAGCGTTATCTGGTGCGTGTAGATGCAGGTGCTGTGCTGATGGAAGCCATCACTGAACTACCGCCTTCCCTGCGCTTTTTTGCGGGTGGTGATAACAGTATTCGTGGTTATTCGTACGAATCCATTTCTCCTGTGGATACAGAAGGCAGCTTGATTGGTGCCCGTTATCTGGCGACTGCTGCGCTTGAGTATCAGCATAGGGTGTCAGGAAACTGGTGGGCTGCTGCATTTTTTGATGCCGGTAGTGCCTGGAATGATAAGGCTGATATTTACCGTGGTGTAGGTTTAGGTGTGCGCTGGGCTTCCCCTGTTGGCCCTATTCGTATTGATGTTGCATGGGGATTGGATGTGCCCTCCGATCAGGCCCTGCAGTTGCATTTTAGTTTGGGGCCGGAATTATGAGTGTGAATGGCAGCGAAGAGCGCACTACCATGCCTGATGTGAAAAACGTCAGCTCAGTTTTTAGTTGGAAGAAATTCTTTTTAGCCTTCAGTTTATTACTGTTGCTCAGCCTGATTGTGCTGTTTTATACCAATAAACCTTTGCAACTACTGAACCGGTTGCTACCGGACAACAGCCCGGTTCAAATAACCCAAATCAGCGGCACCCTGGCTGAAGGTTTTACGCTGACCGGACTGCAGTTTCAGCAAGATGGAGTGCAGCTGCAGATCAACAGTCTTGCCGCTAAAGTCAGTTGGTATTGTTTAGGCCGATTTGAGATTTGTCTGGACAGCGCAACAGCAGAAGGTGTGCATCTGGTGCTCAGTCCGTCCACCCTACCCGAAACTGCGCCAGAGCAAGAAGAGACAGTACTGGAACTGCCCAAAGTCAGTATTACTCAACTACAGGTCACTGATCTGACGGTACAGCAAAGTGAACTGCAGCTTAGTCTCAATGGCCTGAGCACAGAGCTGAAATTAGGTGGTCAGCAAATCCAACTGGGTGACACGCTATTGGACCAATTACAGTTGCATTTACCAGCAGTTTCAGAACAAAACAGTGTCTCATCTAACACAACAAAAGCCACCACAACAGCCAGCACCGCAACGAACAGTGTGGCCTGGTGGCATTATCAGGTGCCACAACTAACGCGAATTGAATTGCCGTTGTGGCTGAGTGTAAAGAAGCTCACATTACAGCAGCCTAAAGTCACAGGAGCGCAGCAACTTTCTGCAGAGCAGCTTAGTTTTTCCCTCGAAGCCAATCCGGATCAGTTTGAGCTTACGGAGTTTAAACTTACTCAACTGCAAATAACTCAGCCGGATTTGCACGGCAACCCAATTAATGCTGAAGCACAACTCAGTCTGACCAATTCCACTCCTTTTGCATTGCAGGGCTTTGTGAAAGCCGAAAGCTCTGGGTTAGTACTCAATAGCAGCATAGCCGGTTCATTAGATCAATTGCAGCTAGGTCTTGAACTGACAGGTACCCAGCAGGCTAGCGCCCAGGTAGAAGTCGCACCGCTGAGCGCAGGACTACCAATACAACTGCAATTAAAAGCCACCAGCCTGCAGTGGCCACTGCAAGGTGAGCCCTTATATAAAATGCAGCAATTGCTGATTGATGCTGAAGGTTCATTAGCTGATTTGAAGCTCACTTTACAAAGCCAGCAACAACTTCCTCAACTGCCAGATAGCCAACTGCAACTGAATGCGCATTGGCAAGCCCCGGTGTTGAGCTGGTCTGCATTAACGCTGAATTCCGCGCTGGGCAATCTAAGCAGTACTGGTGCTTTGGATTTAACCAAAGAGCTGGCGCTTGATGCGGCCCTTTCGCTTGATAAAATGCAACTGGATCCATGGCTAAAAGATTATCCGGGACAACTCAGTGGTGATATCAAACTCAAAGCCAGTTACCACCAGCAACAATGGCAGCTTGAACTTCCGACTTTAGCTATTCAGGGGCAAGTGCGTAAACAACCGCTGTCTTTATCGGGTCAGCTGCAGGCCAAAGGCAAAGCTCTGGACGTAGAGACGTTAAGCAGTAAGACGCTGGTGCTACAGCATGGCAACAATAAAATCACCGCTGAAGGGGAAGTGACAGACAAATGGCAAATGGCTTTGTCTGTAGCTGCTCCCGATCTGGCCAGCTCTATTCAGGGCGCCCAGGGCAGCCTGATGGCCGATGCCAAAATAACAGGTCCACAACAACACCCGGCTCTGGATATCAAGCTGCAGGGTGAGAAATTGCGTTATAAAAAGCTAATGCGCCTGCAAAACCTCAGCCTGAATGCACTGATTAACAGCGACAATCTGGATCATCAACTGGAACTGACCTTAGGTAAAGGCACGCTTTCAGGACAACAACTGAATTCTGCCCAGTTGCTGCTGACAGGCAATAAAAACAGCAGCGATTTGGTACTGCAGCTGGATGGGGCCGACTACAAAGCACAGCTGCAGGCAGCAGCCACAGCAAAACCTAAACAACAGTGGCAAATAGAGCTGCAACAAACTCAATTGCAGACTCCTGTCGGTCATTGGGCTTTAGCCGATACGATACTGATGACGCTGGATTGGCCAAAACAACAACTCAGTTTGCCAGCTCATTGCTGGTCATCAGAGCCGGGTAGACTCTGCCTGGAGAAAGCCAGCAAAATCAGCGGCAGCCAGGGCGACTTAGCAGTGCGGTTGCAACAGTTTCAGCTGGCTTTGCTGGAACCTTTTATTGGCGAATCACAACGATTGACCGGCGAAGCCGATGCAGATCTGCAGCTGAGCTGGGGTAAAAAACAAGGTTTGAATGCAGCGATTAAGCTGACAGGCACAGCAGGTAAATGGCAACAAACCGATGTCAACCCGTTACAACTGCCGTGGCAAAGCTGGAATGCGGCACTGACATTGACGCCAAAACAGCTTTCCAGCAACTGGCAAATGCAGTTCAGTGAAGACCGTTCACTCAAAGGTTCAGCCTCCCTGCCCGATTTAACTGCAGAGGATAAAAAGCTCGAAGCAGAGCTGACGTTAACCCGATTGGATTTAAGTTTTTTACGCACTTTATTGCCAGAACAAAGTGAATTTATCGCCACTTTAAATGGTCAGGTTCGCGCTAGCGGCACCTTGGGCCGGCCTTTATTGTCAGGTCAACTCAAAGTCAGTGACGTGAAATTGCAGGGGAATAATGCCCCGCTGGATATAGAACAAGGCAGTCTGCAGCTGGATTTTTTACAACAAAAAGCTCTGCTAACTGCGGAAATTCAAAGTGGTGAAGGTAAAGCACAATTATCTGGTTATGCCGACTGGTTTGATTTAGCCAACTATCAGGCTCGTTTAGCCTTAAGCGGCCAGCAACTGCCGCTTACCCTGTCGCAAGGTGTGGTCTATATCAATCCGGAAATCACAGTACTGGCGCAAAATCAGGTGGTTGCAGTGCAAGGCACAGTGCAAATTCCAAAAGCTGATATAGCGATAGACGATTTACCGCAAAACGCGGTGCAAATCTCAGACGATGAAATATTACTGAATAAAGAACTGGAAGTGCGCCGTGGTGCTGTCACCAGTTCAATTAAATTAGTTACCGAAATGCGGCTGATTTTAGGGGATGAAGTAAAACTGCAGGCTTTTGGCTTAAAAAGTCGCTTAAAAGGTCAGTTATTATTCAGTCAGAATGGTCAGCAACAACGCTTAAAAGGCGAAGTGAATATTCTGGACGGAACCTTCCGCTCTTACGGCCAGGATTTGCTGATCCGTAAAGGCAAACTGATATTTAATGGTCCTGCCGATCAGCCATTTTTAAATATTGAAGCGATACGTAACCCCTCCTCCACTGAAGATGATGTGATTGCAGGTATTAGAGTGAACGGCCCTGCCGATCAGGCTTCCGTTGTGATCTTTTCAGAACCGTCCAAACCCCAGGCCAACGCTTTGTCTTATCTGTTGATGGGACGGGATTTATCCGGTAGCGCTGATACCAAAAGTAATCCGTTAACCAGCGGTTTAATAGGCCTTGGTATTGCCAACAGCAACGGCATGGTCAGCCAGTTAGGTCAGGCGTTGGGGTTTGAGCAATTTACATTGGATACAGCGGGCACTGGTGATGACTCACAAGTCACAGTCAGCGGCTATTTATCACCCAAACTACAGCTGAAGTATGGCGTGGGTATTTTTAACTCTTTGGGGGAATTCACCTTAAGATACGAGCTGATGAAAAACTTCTACCTTGAGGCTGTGCAAGGCATAGACAGCGCAGTGGATGTACTTTACAAGTTTGAGTTTGATTAAAGCTGCGAATGACACCACAGATCAGCAGAGTTGCTGATCTGTTATTCTTTCTACATTTCTTGTTACAAGCTTGTGTTTTGCAGGGTGCGCCTTATGTGGTTTACTTGTGGGTAAATCAGAACCACACCAAGGACATACCATGTTTAAACCACGTTACCTTACGCTATTTTGTGCCCTGGCTACTTGTTCCGCTTTTGCCTCACAAGGCACAGCCCTGCTGCGCCAACCCGATATCTCCGCAAACCAGTTGGCTTTTGTTTATGGCGGCGATATCTGGGTCAGCGACAAAAACGGCCAAAACCCACGTCAGCTCACCAGCCATCCGGCCAGCGAATTTGCCCCTAAATTTTCTCCTGACGGCAAGTGGATTGCGTTTTCAGCCAGTTACGATAACAACACCGATGTCTACCTGATGCCTTCAAGCGGTGGAGCTGCAACACGACTGACCTTTCACCCAAGTGCTGATACCGTCAATAGCTGGAGCCCTGATGGTAAAGAAGTCATCTTTGCATCCAACCGTGAGATAGCAAACAGCCGCAGCAATCAGCTGTTTAGTGTGCCTGTTGCGGGTGGTTTTGAACAAAAACTGATGGAAGCCGTGGCTTTTGAAGGGGACTTAAGCGCTGATGGCAAGAAACTGGCCTACAGACCCAACAATATGGCTTACAGTGGCACAAGTGGCTGGCGTCTGCACCGCGGTGGCAGCACGCCTCCGGTGTGGATCATTGATTTAGAAAAACAGCAGCTGGAAAAAATCCCACATCCTAATGCCAATGAATTCAGTCCGTTTTGGCTCGGCGATGATGTGTATTTCCTGTCTGACCGCGACAATACTGCGGTAAATCTGTTTCGCTACAGCAATAAAAAAGTGGAACAACTGACAAAGAATACCGACTGGGATTTGCGCAGTGCCGCAGGCTACAACAATCAAATCGTCTATGAAGCCGGCGGTTTTTTACATAGTTATGATGTCAGCAGCGGCCAAAGCACACCTATCCCTGTGCAGATCCAAACCCAGTCCGTACAAAAACGCCCACAGTGGAAAGATGCCAGCAAAACCCTGACCAACGCCCGCTTATCGGCCACAGGGCAGCGTGTTGTGATCAGTGCCCGTGGTGATGTATTCACAGTACCGGTAAAAGATGGCAGTACCCGCAATCTGACCCAAAGCAGCGGCGTCAGAGAGTTCGACGGCTTATGGAGCCCGGATGGCAGTTCAGTGGCTTTTATTTCAGATAAAGGCAATAAACATCAGCTAGTACTGCAGGCTCAGGACGGTTTAAGTCAGCCTGAATATTTTGCTTTGTCAGATGCTGGATATTTTAACCTGCTGAGCTTTTCACCAGACGGTAAGCTGATTGCCTATCATGACAATCATTTAAACCTCTATGTGTTTAACCTGAAAACCAAACGCAGCCAGAAACTGGACAGCTCTGATCGCCGGGCTGAGTTTAAGCTGTCGTTTTCGCCAGACAGTCGTTACCTGGCCTACACAGTGTCTGGTGCCAACTACTTCAGTCAAATCAAACTCTTTGATTTTCAGACGAACAAGAGCAGCTTAATCACAGATGGCATGAGCGAGACTGATAATCCGGTATTTACCCAGGACTATCTGTATTTCACCGCATCCGTCAATACAGGCCCTGCTCAGGTTGGGTTGGATTTATCCACCCGCGAACGGCCTGTACGTAAAGCGATTTATGCTTATGTTTTATCTGCAGAGGGCAAGTCTCCGCTGTTAGCAAAAACCGGCGATGAACCACTGAAAAGCAACACAGACAAAGAAGAGACAAAAGATAAAAAGGACGAAAAAACAGTCAAAGCAGTGCGGATTGATTTGGATTCGCTGCAAAACCGCATTGTTGCGTTGCCCCTGCCTGAACGTAACTATGACAGCTTAGCTGTAGCTGGCGATGGTGCGCTATATTACGTCGACCGGCCACAAGCAGGTGCCAGCAATGAGTTGCCGGGCAGCAATGGTCAAAACAATGGCACTTTGTATCGTTTTGACTTTGAAGAGAAAAAAGCAGCCAGCGTCAAAGATGGTATAGCCAGCTACAACCTGAGTCACGATGGTAAAAAGTTGCTGTTAATCAGTATGCCCAACACGCTGCAAGTCGCTGATGCAAAAGAAAAGCTGGATGCAAAAGCTGTTAACCTGGCCGATGTACGCAGCTTTGTTGACCCGCAGCAGGAATGGCAGCAAATCTTCAACGACGCCTGGCGTATGCAAAAAGACTATTTCTATGACGCCAAATTGCATGGCATGGATTGGCAGGCGGTTTATGACAAATACCAGCCTTTATTAAAAGATGTGCAGCGCCGGGAAGACTTAAACGAGCTGCTGGTCGAGATGATTGCAGAGTTGCAGGTAGGCCACAACCGAATTGGTGGTGGTGATGTGCATCAGGAAAGTCCAAGTAAAGTTGGCCTGTTAGGTGCTGACTTTGTCATTGATGATGGTAAATACCAGTTTAAAACTGTGTTTGAAGGCGATCGCTGGAGTCCATTTTTAAAAGCACCACTGAATGTGCCTGGAGCCAGTGCGAAAGCTGGTGATTACTTGCTGGCTATCGATGGTCGCGAGTTAAGCGAGCAGGATAATATCCATGCGCTGATGGACAACACGCTGGGCAAGCAGGTCGTACTGACCATAGCGGACAGTGCTGATGGTGACAATAGCCGCACTATTACCGTCGAACCTGTCGCCAATGAAAGCCAGTTGCGTTCCTGGCACTGGGTAGAACAAAACCGTCAGTTTGTTGAAAAACAAAGCGATGGCAAAATTGCCTATGTTTATCTGCCCAATACAGCAGATGGCGGCTTTTACTTCTTTAACCGTATGTTCTTTGCTCAAACCGACAAGCCGGCCGTTATTCTTGATGAACGTAAAAATGGCGGTGGTCAGGCAGCCAACTATATCACTGAAATTTTAGGCCGCGATTTCCTGTCAGGCTGGAAAGATCGTGATGGCTTGGTCTTTACCACTCCTGGCGCTGGTATTTATGGGCCAAAAACCATGCTGATCGATCAGGATGCAGGTTCAGGTGGTGACTTCCTGCCGTGGGCCTTTAAACGTTTAGGTTTGGGAAAAACTATAGGGACCCGCACCTGGGGTGGCTTAATAGGTATTTCCACCAACCCTGACATGATTGACGGTGGTTTCCATGTAGTGCCATTTTTCCGCTTTTACACCCCAGATGGTGAGTGGCGTGTAGAAAACGAAGGTGTCGCACCTGATATCGAAGTGGAATTGGATCCAATAGCGGTCAACAAAGGCCGCGATGTGCAACTGGAGCGTGCTATAGCTCATACCTTAGCTGAGCTAAAAGCCAATCCGCCTGAAAATCATAGCCAAGCCCCTGTTATGCCCACTCAGTTAGGAAAATAAAGCACAATCTTTAATTTTCATGAGTGTTTTAGAAACCGCTGCATCGTCAGCGGTTTTTTGTTATAGATAAAAAACTCAACATGACGGATCGAATACACAAAAAAATGCCCGGCTGATAAGGCCGGGCCAGAACGTGGTCTTTGGATGGGCAAAGACTTCGGAGTTCGACAACATCGCTGTTGTCATAGGGTCACAACATGTAACACAACAATTACCCGCCTACGAAATCAAGGTGCCTTCCTGGCAGGGTGCAGACTTCCCACTTGATTGCATATTTTGCAAATGATAACCGTTCGCATTACGGAGTAAATCATAACAGCTTTCTTTCACACTGCAACTGTTTTTTTACTTTTAATTCTCAGCAAATAAAAACGGGGTCAGCTCATATTATTAACCATATGAGCTGACCCCGTTTTCAGGTTTTAGTTATACAGCGCGAAGCAGCAGGTGCTGATAACGCCCTATTGAGGCATAAGGCTCTTGTCTGTTGTATTGCAGTTCTATCTGTAACAGCTTGTCAAACTCTGTTTCTTGCTCTGAGCGGTCGCGCAGGTAGTCATGAAAACAACGCACGCCGGTTTTGCCTTCAATGACAAAACCAGCCTCTTTGCACCAACGATACACATCTTCAGGTTGCAGCGGATTTTGCGGGCTTAAACTGACTTTTTTCTTAAAGGCTAAATCGCGCAGCACATAGTTAAAATTGCCATAAATAATATTGCTCAGGCGTTTGGCATCTTTGTTATAAAACATCAGCGACACCAGCCCTCCTGTTTGTACTAAAGCACGCAGTTGTTTGATAGCTTCAGCAGGTTCATGCAACCATTCAAGTACAGCATGACAAAGCACCACAGGAAAAGCTGGCCATTGTTGATCTGATAACTGCTGCAACGCCAGCGCATGACATTGGATTTGCGTATCTACACCGCGCTCTTTTGCATCCTCAAGCGCCATATCCAGCATATCCTGCGACAAGTCAGTTAAGGTCACCTGATGGCCTTGCTCTGCCAATGCCAGCGCCAATTGGCCCTGCCCTGCGCCTACATCCAGAATACGGTTTGGTGTTGCTAAATCGGCACATTCGGCAAAATCACGCAGCAATACCGCCTGACGTAAACGGCCTTTGGTGGTCTGATAAATATTCTTCTGAAATTTGCCCGCTATGCCATCAAAATTGCGGTCCTGCTGTTTTTTACTCACCACTGATCACTCGCTACTTATTAGCCCTAAGCCGGATTATCGATATCAATAAATTCACAGACAACACCAGTGCGCTGCTGCACAAATTCGGCCAGAGCTTTAATGCCATAACGTTCTGTGGCGTGATGGCCTGCGGCAATAAAGTCGATGCCAAGCTCACGTGAGCTATGGATCGTTTGCTCCGACACTTCGCCGCTGATAAAAAGCTCTGCACCAGCAGCATAAGCCTGGTCGATATAAGACTGCCCGCCGCCAGTACACCAGGCCAGTTCTGTCACAGGTTTATCCAGCACTGCATGCAACAAAGGTAAGCGGTTAAGCTCACTATGTAGCCTGTCCGCAATCTGCTGACTGGTCATAGGATTTGCTAAAGTGCCACGCATGAGTACACCGGATGGGCTGGCACCAGGCACAGCCTGCCAACTCGTTAAACCAAGCTTTAATGCCAATTGAGCATTATTGCCAAGCAGCGGATGCACATCCAGCGGCAAATGATAGGCAATCAGGCTGATATCATGTTTAAGTAAGGTTTGTAAGCGGCATTTTTTAATACCGGTAATGGCATAGTCTTCGTTTTTCCAGAAATAACCATGATGCACCATAATGGCATCAGCACCAGCAGCGAGCGCCGCATCCAGCAATGCCTGAGAGGCGGTGACGCCCGCGACAATCTTTTTAATCTGGCTTTTGCCTTCGACTTGTAAACCATTAGGGCAATAGTCTTTGATCAAACTACTTTGTAGCTCCTGATCAAGCAGTTGAATTAACTCCTGACGGCTGATTTCACTCATGATTTGTCTCCTGCGTGGCAGAACATTTTTTCAGCTCTGCCAGTTTAGTTTTTGCTTCAATCCACTGCGCCATAAACTGCGTGCTGCGATGCTGATGATGTCTGAGCATCGCGCCTGTGAAGTTGGTTAATCTGTGCTGTGACAGCTGTTGCTGCACATCCATCAATTGCTGCCAGACGCGGGGTTGATGTTCATTGATGGCAAAACGTTTTGCCAAAATAACAAAACCCTGCTGCTGCTTTTGTTGCCATAAGGTGTCGTCCTGATACAAAAGCACTGCGGCATCAGCTATCTCTTGTGCGGTTTCAGCCATAAGCCCAGCCCATTCGCCTTGATGCAACATGCCCTCAGCGCCCACAGCTGTGGTGACATTGGGTGTGCCCTGTGCCATTGCATCAATAAACTTACCTTTTAAGCCAGCTCCAAAAGGCAAAGGAGCCAATAAAACCCGGGCACTTTTAATGACTTCTGCCGCATCTTCTGCCCAGCCTTTGAGCAGAAATCCGTCCTTCGGCTGATGCAACTGCGTGGCTTTAGGCGGTGGATAAGCACCATAAATATGCAGTTCTGCTTTGGGAAGCTGCTTGCGGATCAACGGCCAAATCTGCTGTTTGAGCCATAACACAGCCTGCCAGTTCGGTTCATGGCGGAAATTACCAATAGAGACAAAATGCTGGCGCTGTTCAAATGCAGGTAAATCAGCTGCTATTTCTGTATCCAGCCAAAACGGGCTGTAACATAACAGCGCTTTAGGCACTTTAAAATGCTCAGTCAAAAGCTGCATTTCAGCTTCTGAGATAATCAGCGTCAGATCAGAGCGATAAATAGCGGCAATTTCACGCTGCGCCTGTTCAGAGTGCAAATCCTGCAGTGTCACTTCCCTGCCTGCTTTAAAAGCCTGCTGACGGGCTAAACGTAAAAAATGCAGATCTTCAGTATCCAATAGCCGTAAAGCGTTCGGGCACTGTTGCTCTACCCGCCAGCCAAACTGTTCTTCGAGCATAAAACGATCAAACATCACCATATCGGGTTGCCACTCTTTGAGTTGCTCGTCAAAACTGCTGTCGTTTAACTGAATTTGCTCTTCAGCGATCTGCCATTGGCTTAAATCAAAACGGTGTGGGCTTTTTTCGGCTGGACTTGCAAAAATAACGGTCCAGCCTTGCCCGCGAAACATCGAGAGCAAAGACAACATCCGGCTGCCAGCAGCAGAGGACTTAGGTTCAGGCCAGACGTAACCCACAACAAGAAGCACACTCATAAAAACTTAATTTCACCACAAGATCACAAAGGCCGTTAGTTTACCTTTATCCATAGAAAATAACGAATTGCTCTGGTTGCTTTAATCAGGCCAGTGTTACCATGGGGTTTTCAACACCTTAGTCCGTTTTCAGCAGGTCAGAACACAGTGCAAAGTATCAAAGCAGCCACCAGCTACAGTTCATCAGAAGAATTAAGCCATGCCATCAGCCATGGGCTTGGAGTTTTAGCCAGCCTAGTGGGCTTATATCTGATGTTGGAATTGACTGCCACTACCGACTTTTGGCGTCAGGTCAGCAGTTGGGTGTTTGGTTTGAGTTTAATTTTGTTATACGGCAGCTCGACTTTGTACCACTCGGTGCAGGATCTGAAACATAAACTCTGGCTGAGAAAACTCGATCATTCGGCTATTTTTATTCTGATCGCCGGTACCTACACTCCTTTTACGCTAGTCAGTTTACGAGATAACTGGGGCTGGTGGTTATTTGCTCTGGTTTGGAGTATTGCTTTTGCTGGTGTGCTGTTAAAACTCTTTACCGGTGCTAAATATCAAAAATTATCTATAGCTCTGTATCTGATCATGGGCTGGATAGTGGTTGTCGCCATTGACCCAATGTTGACCCATGTGCCGGCAGCAGGCATGTGGTGGTTGCTGGCTGGTGGCTTGTTTTACTCAGGTGGTGTGCTGTTTTACGTGCAAAAAACCTTGTTTATGCACCACCTGATCTGGCATCTATTTGTACTGGCAGGTAGTGTCTGTCATTTTCTGGCGGTGTACTGGTACGTTCTGCCGCCGCCAGTTATTTAAAGCTGCTGTGCTGGTAATTCAAACCAGAACAAAGCGCCCTGTTCTGGTTTACTGTCAAAACCTATCTCGCCGTGGTGAGCTCCGATAATAGTCTTACAGATGTTTAAGCCAAGCCCTGTGCCTTCCGCTTTACGGCTGGTGGAGCCATCAGCCTGAGAGAATTTTTCAAAAATACGGTTGCGGAAATTATCGGGAATACCTGAACCCTGATCCCGTACTTCAAAGCGAATACGATCCCCAAGCCCTGTTAACTGCACCACAACAGTCTGACCAGCACTGGAGAATTTAATCGCATTGGATAACAGGTTATCTACCACTTGCCTGATCCTGGTTGGATCAGCCATCACCTTACAGTCAACAAGCTTAGTCTGAAAACTCACCTGATACTTGGCGGCGAATGGCGCTATGCCATCCAGCGCCTGTAGTACCAGCAGTTTCATATCCACAGCATCAAAGGCCAAACTAAAATTACCGGATTCAAATTTTTGTAAGTCCAGTAAGTCATTAATCAATTGCGATAAACGTTCACTATTGCCAAGCGCTGTCTGCAAAAGCTGCTGATAATGCTGTGAATCTTCAGCCACAGCTTTACTGGCCAGCAAGCCTACAGCACCACGAATAGAGGTGAGGGGTGTCCTCAGTTCGTGACTGACAGTAGAAATAAACTCGTCTTTCAGATTATTCAGCCGCTTTAATTCTCTGTTATTTTCGGCCAGTTGCGACAAGCTAATCTCCAACTGTCTGGTCCTTAATGACAAAGTTGCGGAGCTGTCCTGTAGCGCTTTAGTGCGCTCCTCTACCATAGTCTCTAATACAGTCTGGTTGTATGCCCGTTCCTGTACTGAATGCTGTAGCAGTTTATTAATTTGTCGCATATGACGCAGCCGGTAAGCGTGCCCGCACAACAAGAGGAATAACAACAGAACAGCAAGGCCAGGCAACACCCAACTGTGTTGCCACCACAAAGGCAAGACTTCGATGGTCAAAATTTGTGGCTCATCCGCAAACAAACCATGTTGGTTAGAGCCCAGCACTTTAAACTGATAAGTACCAGGCTCCAGCTGACTGTAGTTCACTTTGGTATAGCCGGTGCTTTGTTGCCAGCTGTTATCTACACCTTCCAACTGATAGATAAACTGATTCCGTTTAGGGTCGTGAAAATCAAGACTAGCAAGTTCCAGACTAATACTCTCACCCGGTTTTAATTCAATATGAGACCAGGGGCCCTGCATAATACCTGTCTTGAGTTTTTTCTGATCAATCCAAATGGCAGAAACATGGGTTTTGCTTTTGTAATTGTTCAACCACAGTCGTTCTGCATTGACTATGGCTAAACCGCCGGCCGTACCCAAATACAAATTGCCACGTTTAGACACCGAAAATGCCTTAAAAATCATTTCTCTGTTACTCAGGCCATCTTGTTCGGTGAAGGTAATTAAACGCTCTTGCTGGTAGGGTTTTAAACTTAAGCCATTGGCAGATAACAACCAGATATTTTTTTGTGTGTCAGTATAAGCTCCCAGCAATTCAGTTTTAAGAACATTGATGCCATCTCTTTGCCCGGACACGATACGATTCTGCAGGTCCAGACTGAGCAGCCCACTTCGGCTACACACCAGTACAGTGTTGTCAGGTCCTGGTGCTATACATTGAATATCAAGTGCCTGCTCAACGGGCACTAAGTCGGTTAACGACTGTAACTCTAAACTGGATGGGTCCAGGACAAAAATGCCAGAATAACGCGTCCCTAACCAGATTTTACCTTGTATTTCCTGAACCACCTGCACCGCATCGCCTACTTTATGCTGCGCCATATCCTGCAACCAAAATTGATGATTGCCACTGGGGTCCCAACGCATCAATCCGTTTTGCCATAAACCCAGGTACAAGCTGCCATCAGCTAAGCTGATCAAATCCCGCACATTTTGCCATGAAGTACTGTTGGGCCTTTGACCCGAATCAAGCTGTATCAGCTGTTGTTTGTTTTCATCAAACTGCCATAAGCCATTGTCCGAGCCTATAAACAGCTCACCCTGACTGGTTCTTGTAATGGTATTCACCCGGGCGGGCATCGAAAACGACACCACAACACCAGTTTTTCTGTTGAGCTGATGAAACTGATCGGCACTACCCAGCCATAAATAATCGTCCTCCACTTTTACAGCTGTCAGTTGCTGTTTTGCTAAAGCGGCGGCTTGTGGCCCCCAACTGGTTAAGTCGGTAAATGCCGAAGGCTGGTGTCTGCCATAAAATAAACCTCTTTCTCTGCTACCTACCCACAACAACCCGCTACGGTCGACCAGTAAAGAACGCACATTAATACCAGGCAATAGCTGTCTGCCGTCCGCAAAAGGCTCAAATAAACCAGAGGTTAACGATACTTTATAAATACCGTCAAAAGTTCCGACCAGCAAATTACCTTGCCGGTCACTTTCCAGCACATTGACGATAGGACTCAATGCTTCGTCATAAAAAGGTATGGCCCGAAACACAGAAGAGGAGCGCTCAAACTGAAACAAAGAGCTGCGCCCTCCCACCCACAACTGATTACCATGAGCGAACAAGGTACGCATTTCATTATTGACACTGTGTTGACCAAATGCCTGATAGGCAGTACTAAGCCCGTCCTGGGCAGTCCACTGATGAAGGCCACTACTGGTTGCAATCCAGATTGTGCCATCTTCGGTTTGAGCCAGTGCCCAGATACGTTGGTTAATCAGCGGCTGAGCGGTATCAGCAGCGCCTACTGTCTGCAAAGTTCCGTCAGGCAACAGTCGCTGTAAGCCTTTGTTGGTGCCAATCCATAACACACCTGACTGATCCAGTAACAGGCTCTGAATGTAATTACTGGTCAACACTACAGCACTGTCAGGTCGATCGGAGTAATGTGAGATTGTCCCTGTGTGGGTATCTACTTTGCTCAGGCCCATGCCCCAACTGCCAATCCACAACTGATCGTTCCGATCCATCAGCAAGGCATCAATATCAGGCACCAGTATGTTGTTGCTGACAGAGGCAGGCAGTACATCGAAGGATTCCAGTTCATAACCGTTGTAACGCAGTAAACCAGTGTTGGTGGAACCCAGCCAGATATGGCCTTCTTTATCCTGCACAATGCGATAAATACTGGCATTGGGTAAGCCATCATCGACACTGAGCCGGGTAAAATGAGTTTGTGCCGATGCCACAACACTGCAGCACAACAGCCACACAATAAGCAGAACATGCCAAAACCTGATCATCATTCTTTCAGATCTCCAGGTTGGCCAAACGCAGGGGAAAAATAGTGCAATGTAAACCTCAGCAGAGGGTCAACAGCAAATATGTGTAAACAAACAATACCATAGCATGGATTCCTTGCCAGAGCCTGAATTGGAAAAAATGCGGTTGTGCTTTATCTCGCTATTGCAATGCCATAAAATCAGCCCCATTAACGACTCAACTGAATACACCATTGAAAAATGCCGGAGTAATGCATGTCCACTATTAAACACAGCCGTTTATTGATTTTAGGTTCTGGCCCAGCGGGCTACACTGCGGCTGTTTACGCTGCGCGCGCCAATTTAAACCCGGTGCTGCTGACAGGTATGCAGGCTGGCGGCCAATTAACCACCACCACTGAAGTCGAAAACTGGCCTGGTGACCCGCATGGTTTAACAGGCCCAGCACTGATGGACCGCATGAAAGCTCATGCTGAAACCTTCAACACTGAAATTCTGTTTGATCATATCCACACTGTGGATTTCCAGCAGCGCCCATTTATTCTGACCGGTGACAACGGACAGTACAGCTGTGACGCGCTGATTATCGCCACAGGCGCTTCAGCCAAGTACTTAGGCTTACCTTCAGAAGAAACTTACAATGGCCGTGGTGTATCTGCCTGCGCCACTTGTGATGGTTTCTTTTACCGCAATCAAAAGGTTGCAGTGGTCGGTGGTGGTAATACCGCAGTAGAAGAAGCGCTGTATTTAGCCAATATCGCCTCAGAAGTGCATTTAGTGCACCGTCGCGATACCTTTAAAGCTGAAAAAATTCTGGTTGACCGTTTAATGGCGAAAGTCGCTGCAGGCAACATTATTCTGCACACCCACCGTGAACTGGAAGAAATTCTGGGTGACGATATGGGCGTCAACGGCATGCGTTTAAAATCAACCAACGGCCAGCCGACTGAAGATGTGGCTGTAGCCGGTGTATTTATCGCTATTGGTCACAAACCAAATACTGACATTTTTGCTGGTCAGCTGGAAATGAATGGCGGTTACCTGAAAGTGCAAAGCGGCACTGAAGGCAACGCCACTCAAACCAGTATTGAAGGTGTATTTGCTGCTGGCGATGTGTCCGATCATATCTACCGTCAGGCAATTACCTCGGCTGGTACAGGTTGTATGGCCGCTTTAGATGCTGAGCGTTATTTAGACGCTTTGGCGAAGTAATATCTTTACAGGCTCAGGTGATACAGGGGTAAATAGTGGTGATTTATTTACCCGAGTTATCAAATGCTTCGCTTGAATTCCCTCCGGTCAGTCAGGCTCTGACTGAACCGGATGGTTTATTAGCCATGGGCGGTGATTTATCGCCACAACGTTTACTCAAAGCTTATCAAAGCGGCATTTTCCCCTGGTTTAGCCCAGGAGATCCGCTGCTGTGGTGGAGTCCGTCACAACGCGCTATTTTTAAGCCAGGCGTATTAAAACCCAACCGCACTTTGCGTAAATTACTGCATCATTCCAGTTTTCAAATCAGTATCAATAAAGCTTTTCCGCACGTGATCCGAGCTTGCAGTGCACCACGCGCTTCGCAGCAAGGCACCTGGATAGTACCGGATATTCAACAGGCTTATATTACCTTGCATCAACAAGGCCATGCCCACAGTATCGAAGTTTGGTCTGATGGCGAACTGGTCGGTGGCTGTTATGGGGTGATGGTTGGCCAACTCTTTTGCGGCGAGTCGATGTTTAATACCTTACCGAATACCGCAAAAATTGCGCTTGCGGCCTTACAACAGCATTTGTCTTCCTTTGCGACAGGCTATATTGATTGTCAGATGATGAATCCTTTTTTACAGCAGTTAGGAGCCGAGCCTTTGTCTCGCAGAACTTACCTGACTTTATTGGCAAATCATAAAGCCCTGCTCTGCCCCGCTGATATCTGGCGTGTGCAGGATATCCAGTTGGAGCTTTAAGATGTCGGGCTTAAAACTTGGAGTCAGTCAGCAACAACAATGCAATTATCTGCCCGACCGCCAGGAACGATTGCTTTTTACTCTGCCGGATGAGCCCTTAGATGCTCAGTTTTACCAACAACTACTGACGCTGAATTTCAGACGCAGTGGTGAGCAGATTTATACGACGTATTGTGAAGGCTGCCAGCAATGCCAGTCGGTGCGGCTCGAAGCGACGGCATTTCAGTTAAACAGCAATCAACGAAGGCTCTGGAGCAAAGCAAAACGCAGTAGCTGGCATTATCAGTTAACAGAGTTCAGTGATAAAGAAAACTGC
Organism: Rheinheimera sp. MM224; assembly: GCF_947090785.1. Taxonomy (NCBI): domain Bacteria; kingdom Pseudomonadati; phylum Pseudomonadota; class Gammaproteobacteria; order Chromatiales; family Chromatiaceae; genus Rheinheimera; species Rheinheimera sp. MM224. The sequence continues at coordinate 1,879,395 of NZ_OX352320.1, read as the reverse complement.
ACAGAAAAGTACTATGCCTTGTATAAATCCTATATCGACAGCAAACATGCCGACAGTTCGATGTCTCCGACCAGTCCGGAACAAATGGCTTATTTATGGCAAGCCAACTGGTTGAAAATACAATTTTTAGAACAATACATAGATGACGAGTTAGTCGCCGTGACTGTAGTCGACTGCACAGCCGATGCCTTTTCTGCTGTTTATACTTTTTATCAGACAGGCCATGTGCTGGCCTTTGGCACGCTAGCAATTTTGGCACTGATTGAACAAGCCAAAGAAGAAAACATCAGTTTTGTATACCTGGGTTACTACATCCAGCACTGTCAAAAAATGAGTTACAAAGCAAAATTTTTACCACAACAACGCTTTATAGCCGGAGAATGGCTCTCATTTAGCTAAATCTGTCTATGTTGCTTTACTTATCTGCCCTTTTTCGGCAAAATCTGCGGCAGTTTTTTGAACTAATGAATTTAAATAAGAGGCTGGCACGCTGAATGGCGAAAGAAGACGTAATTGAAATGCAAGGGACTATCTTAGATACCCTGCCAAATACCATGTTTAAGGTCGAGTTAGAAAACGGCCACGTAGTTATTGCCCATATTTCAGGCAAAATGCGTAAAAACTACATTCGCATTCTGACAGGTGACAAAGTCACTGTTGAATTAACTCCTTACGATCTGACCAAAGGTCGCATCGTGTTCCGTCAACGTTAAGATTTGACGGAACCAGATAGCGCTAACGCTATTTGCTTTATGCTCCATAAAGAAAAACCCGGCCAAGCCGGGTTTTTTCGTATTAAGTTGCTTAGCTAAGTAGTGCTCAAACTAAAGCTTCTTCTTCGTTATAATCAAACTCCAGCTCGTCGCCTTTCAAGTCAATCCGTACATCACCGCCGTGTGCCAGTCGTCCAAACAATATTTCGTTGGCTAAAGGTTTTTTCAATTGTTCCTGAATAACCCGCGCCATAGGACGGGCACCCATCGCCTGATCGTAGCCTTTATCGGCCAGCCATTGACGGGCGGCACCACTCAATTCCATCGACACTTGTTTTTTATCCAGCTGCACCTGCAGATCACAGACAAACTTATCGACAATTTGCAGAATAATGTCGCGGGATAAATGTTTAAACCAGATGATGCCATCCAGGCGGTTTCTGAACTCAGGACTAAAGGTCCGGTTTATTTCGGCTAACGCATCGTGGCTGTGATCCTGTTGTTTGAAGCCGATGGTTTTACGCACCGTCTCCTGCACACCAGCATTGGTGGTCATCACCAAAATCACATTACGGAAATCGACTTTACGGCCGCTGTTGTCGGTTAAAGTGCCATGGTCCATCACCTGCAACAAAATGTTGTAGATATCAGAGTGCGCTTTTTCGATTTCATCCAAAAGCACGACAGAGTAAGGATGTTTTGATACGGCATCTGTCAGCAAACCGCCCTGATCAAAACCTACATAACCAGGAGGCGCACCAATAAGGCGGCTGACGGCATGACGCTCCATATACTCGGACATATCAAAACGCAGCAACTCTACGCCCATGATTTTGGCCAGTTGTTTGGTGACTTCGGTTTTACCTACCCCTGTTGGGCCTGCAAATAAGAAGTTACCAATAGGCTTTTCTTCGTTACCTAAGCCAGAGCGGGATAAACGAATAGCCGAAGTTAAGACTTCAATAGGCTCGTCCTGACCAAAGACCACCATTTTCAGGTTACGGTCTAAGTTCGCCAGCACATCTTTATCAGAGGCTGACACTGACTTCTCAGGAATACGCGCCATCTTGGCAATAATGTGTTCAATTTCCGGCACATTAATGACTTTTTTACGTTTTGATACTGGCAATAAACGCTGGCTGGCTCCCGCCTCGTCAATCACGTCTATGGCTTTATCCGGCAAATGCCGCTCGTTAATGTATTTCGCCGACAACTCAGCTGCTGCACGTAGCGCTTTTTGGGTATAACGCACGCCATGGTGGGCTTCGTAACGTTCTTTTAAACCCTGCAGAATTTGGGTGGTGTCATCAACGCTTGGTTCAACCACATCAATTTTCTGGAAACGGCGCACCAGCGCTGTATCTTTTTCAAAGATGTTTTTGAATTCCTGATAGGTGGTGGAACCTATGCAACGTAAACGGCCACTGGATAACAGCGGTTTAATCAGATTGGATGCATCCATCACACCACCAGACGCAGCACCTGCGCCTATGACAGTATGAATTTCGTCAATAAACAGCACTGCATCTTTTTCGTTTTCGATTTCTTTCAGCAAGGATTTTAAGCGTTTTTCAAAGTCACCGCGGTATTTGGTACCTGCCAGCAAAGAGCCCATATCCAGTGAATAAATAGTGGCGTTGGCAATGACTTCAGGCACTTGCTTATTGACGATTCGATAGGCCAGACCTTCGGCAATAGCAGTTTTACCCACCCCTGCTTCGCCCACCAATAACGGGTTATTTTTCTTGCGACGGCATAACACCTGAATAGTGCGTTCCAGCTCCATATCACGACCAACCAGAGGATCGATCTGACCATTTTTTGCCAGAACGTTCAGATTGGCTGTGAAGCTTTCCAGGTATTTGTTTTCTTCAATCTGCACATCACCGTTTTCATCTTGCTGCTCGTCTTGCTGCTCGATTTTTTCGGTTTTAATCACACCATGAGAAATGTAGTTGACGATATCCAACCGGCTGATGTCGATTTTCTTCAGCAAATAAACAGCTTGAGATTCCTGTTCACTGAAAATAGCGACTAATACATTAGCGCCTGTGACTTCAGATTTACCTGAGGATTGCACATGAAACACCGCTCTTTGTAATACACGCTGAAATCCGAGCGTAGGCTGCGTGTCGCGGTCTGCGTCGTCTTCTGGCAACAAAGGGGTGGTGGAATCAATAAAATGCGACAGATCGAGCCGCAGGCGGTCTATATTGGCACCGCAGGACTTTAACGCTTCACCTGCAGCCGGATTATCCAACAACGCTAATAATAAATGTTCGACCGTCATGTACTCATGACGTTTTTCCCGCGCAAACCGAAACGCCAGATTTAAGGTTAACTCAAGATCTTTGTTCAACATACAACATCACTCCTAATCCACCTGAGTTACAACAGCAGTTGTTTGGCGTTAAGCCCGCTCCATAGTGCATAACAATGGATGTTCGTGCTCTTTCGCATAAATGGACACTTGCTGAACTTTGGTCTCCGCAACCTCGGCTGTGAACACACCACAGACCGCCATACCTTCGTAATGCACTTGCAACATAATTTCACTGGCTTTTTCATACTGCATATTAAAAAACCGGGTTAACACATCAATGACAAAATCCATCGGGGTGTAGTCATCGTTGTGAAGTATGACTTTATACATAGAGGGAGGTTTCACCTGTTGCCGGGTTTTCTCCACCACTCCATGATCTGTTCCATTGTTTTCTTTATAACCGCTCATAAACTATAGCCACGCCTGTTCAAAGCATCAAAATTGCATTGATGAATTTTTTTCGCCGGACCCAAAGCCACTACAGGCTTTGCAGCCACTCTGTATCCCGTATCTTATAGATAGTATCTGCAACGCCTCTTTACAAGTGGGTAAAAAACTTGACTAGCTGCACAAATTATCTACAGTAAATGGTGGAGTCTGCCCGCAGCTCCCTGTTGCTCCGCCTTAGAATACAGAATTTAGCTAACTTAGAGAAGGAAGTAGTATGGCTACCGGTAAAGTGAAATGGTTCAATAATGCCAAAGGATTTGGGTTTATTCGTGAAGATGGTCGTGACGAAGACATATTCGCCCATTATTCAACCATTAACATGGATGGCTACCGTACGCTGAAGGCCGGCCAGGATGTGGTGTTTGACCTGTCTGAGGGCCCAAAAGGTTTACATGCAGTAAATATCGCACTGCCAGAAGGTCACAAACCTGAATAACCACCTGAAGCTCACATATCCATATGAAATGCCGGCATAAGCCGGCATTTTTCTTTGATCTCTAATTAACTATGGTTCATCTTAAAATTAGACACGGGCAGATTGTAGGGGCCGCGGCTTGTCCCGGCCCGTCCATAAGCACCGCGGTATCATTAGACGGGAGAGGACAAGCCTCTCCCCTACAGTGAATTACAGTGCAGCTAATGCCTGATTAAAGGTATCGCTTGGACGCATAGCTTTTGACGCTAACGCATCGTCTGGTTTGTAGTAACCACCGATATCTACAGCTTTACCTTGGACAGAATTTAATTCCTGCACAATTTTGGCTTCGTTTTCAGCTAAAGCTTTCGCCAGTGGAGCAAATTGTGCAGCTAAAGCTGCGTCTTTGCTTTGTGCGGCCAAGGCTTCTGCCCAGTAGAATGCCAGATAGAAATGGCTGCCACGGTTATCCAACTGACCCAGTTTACGGGTTGGTGACTTGTCGTTATCCAGGAACTTGGCTGTAGCCTGATCCAACGCATCAGCCAGTACCTGAGCTTTGGCATTGCCAGTGACCTGACTTAAATGCTCCAGAGATGCAGCCAAAGCCAGGAATTCACCTAATGAATCCCAACGTAAGTGGTTTTCTTCAACAAACTGTTCAACGTGCTTAGGAGCAGAACCACCGGCGCCCGTTTCAAACAAACCACCGCCATTCATCAGAGGCACAATAGATAACATCTTCGCGCTGGTGCCTAATTCCAGAATTGGGAATAAGTCGGTTAAGTAGTCACGTAATACGTTACCTGTGACAGAAATGGTATCCAGACCTTCTTTGATACGCTTTAAGGTATGACGGGTAGCGTCTTCAGGCGACATGATCTGAATATCTAAACCGCTGGTGTCGTGATCGTTTAAGTAACGTTCTACTTTAGCAATCAGCTGAGCATCGTGAGCACGGTTTTTATCTAACCAGAATACCGCAGGAGTTTTACTTAAACGGGCACGGTTGACCGCCAGTTTCACCCAATCCTGGATTGGAGCATCTTTGGCCTGACACATACGCCAGATATCGCCTTGCTCAACGTTATGCTGAATCAGCACAGTACCAGCAGCATCAACTACACGCACCTGACCTGCAGCTTTAATTTCGAAGGTCTTATCGTGTGAGCCGTATTCTTCCGCTTTTTGCGCCATCAAACCAACGTTTGGTACTGAGCCCATAGTACGAGGGTCAAAAGCACCGTGTTCACGGCAGAAATTGATGGTTTCCTGATACACACCGGCGTAGCAACGGTCAGGGATAATAGCTTTGGTATCTTTTAACTTGCCATCCGGGCCCCACATCTGGCCAGAAGAGCGGATAGCCGCAGGCATAGAAGCATCGATAATCACATCGCTTGGCACATGCAGGTTAGTGATGCCTTTATCAGAATTCACCATCGCCAGAGCAGGTTGTTGTGCATACACAGCTTTGATGTCTGCTTCAATTTCAGCTTTTTTATCGGCTGGCAGCTTAGCGATTTTTGCGTAGACATCACCTAAACCGTTGTTGGCATCGACACCTAATTCAGCAAAAGTGGCGGCGTGTTTTTCAAAGACTTCTTTGAAGAATACAGTGACCACATGACCAAACATAATAGGATCAGACACTTTCATCATGGTGGCTTTTAAATGCACAGACAGCAGCACATCTTTAGCTTTCGCGTCCGCAATTTCTACGGCGATAAAATCACGCAGTGCTTTTTTGCTCATGGCAGAAGCATCAATGATTTCACCAGCTTTTACTGTGGTTTTTTCTTTGAGGACAGTCACGCTACCATCAGCAGCCACATGCTCAATACGCACCTGACCGGCATCAGCGATAGTGACAGACTTTTCGCTACCGTAGAAATCACCTGCACTCATATGAGCCACATGAGATTTCGACTCTTTGCTCCAGGCTCCCATAGAATGTGGGTTTTTGCGGGCATATTGTTTGACAGAAGCAGGAGCACGACGGTCAGAGTTACCTTCACGCAGCACAGGGTTTACCGCACTGCCTTTAACTTTGTCGTAACGGCTGCGGGCTTCTTTTTCTTCCGCTGTTTTTGGGTCTTCCGAGTAATCAGGCAGTTTATAGCCTTTGGCTTGCAGTTCTTTAATTGCAGCGACTAACTGTGGGATAGAAGCACTGATATTTGGCAACTTGATGATATTGGCTTCAGGTGTATTCGCCAGCTCGCCTAAACCTGTTAAGGCATCAGGTTGACGCTGTGCTTCGGTCAGAAATTCAGGGAACAAGGCAAGAATACGGCCAGCCAGAGAAATATCCTGAGTTTCGATTTCGATATCAGCAGTTTTGGCAAAAGCCTCAACTACAGGTAAAAAAGAATAAGTGGCCAGTGCCGGGGCTTCGTCCGTAATAGTGTAGATAATTTTTGAGGTGGTCATATCGTTTCCTGGATTTACAGCAAAATTGAGTCGTTAGCCAGGCGCGTCTCATGTGATGCGGCCTATGCTGTTTAAAACGTTACAGTTACTCGTGGTGTTCGAGTATAACAGCGCTCATTCTAAGAGCCTAGTCAAGGACATGCGCTTTACGACAGAAGTAGTAGATGCCCAAACTCTGACGCGCTTTATATTACTGAAATGTCTGACGGAAAACAGAGTTCTGCGGCCCGACCACTTAAGCAACCTTAACGATTTATGGGCGTTTTGCGCCAATTACAACAAAAGATCGGTTTTTTTGTTCATATATGGCATAAATAGACTGTCTTGTTGTTTTTCCGTCACCTTCTTTTTATTCGAAGCCCTCATTTAAGGAGCCTGTTGTTTATGTCTCGTCCTTTATTGCATTTAACCGTTGCCGCAGTGTTGTATTTTCAGGGTCGTTATTTATTGGTGGAAGAAAAAGACAAAAGCTCCGGCCGCCTTGTATTGAATCAGCCTGCTGGCCATGTTGAGGAAAATGAAGATTTAATCAGTGCTATTAAACGGGAGCTGCAGGAAGAAACAGGCCTGAATTTAGAGCCCGATGCCTGGCTGGGTATTTCCCAGCTCAAAGCCGCCAATGGCCATTTTTATGTACGGGTAAATTTTGTCTTTACCCCTACTGAATTACCAGCGCAGCATCAGCCACAGGATGACGATATTCTGGCTTTGCACTGGTTAAGTTTGGCTGAATTACGCAGTCATGCCCTGCCCGTGCGCAGTCAGTTGGTACTGGACGCCATCACCCAGTTTGAACAAAACCAGCTATTGTCGTTGTCTCAGATCAGAAATGCCGTCGCACATTCGCTTTGATTAACATTTTTTGGCAAAGAATTTGGTGCTATAATCCGCGCCCGTTCCCATCCAGCCAGTAAAAAGTGCGGTGTAATGTCAGATAACAGCAGCAAAAAAGTCATTGTCGGTATGTCCGGTGGTGTTGATTCCTCAGTGTCCGCCTACCTGCTGATGCAGCAAGGGTATCAGGTCGAAGGCCTGTTTATGAAGAACTGGGAAGAAGATGACGACAGCGAATACTGTGCTGCTGCTGACGACTTAAGAGATGCTCAGGCGGTCTGTGACAAGCTGGGTATAAAACTGCATAAAGTTAACTTTGCCGCTGAGTACTGGGACAATGTGTTTGAATATTTCCTCGAGGAATATAAAGCTGGTCGTACGCCGAACCCGGATATTATGTGCAACAAGGAAATTAAGTTTAAAGCTTTCCTTGAATTCGCCGCCGAAGCTTTAGGCGCCGACTACATAGCCACAGGCCATTATGTACAGCGCCGTGAAGTAGAAGGCCACTGGCAGTTATTGCGGGGTCTGGATACCAACAAAGATCAAAGCTATTTCCTCTATACCATAGGTGAAGAACATGTGGCGCAAACCCTGTTCCCTGTTGGTCATCTGGAAAAACCTCTGGTACGGGCTATTGCCGAAGAACAAGGTTTAATTACGCACGATAAAAAAGACAGCACAGGTATTTGTTTTATCGGCGAGCGTAAATTTAAAGATTTCCTGCAAAAGTATCTGCCAGCCCAGCCTGGTGATATTTACACCGTAGACGGCGATAAAATTGGCCAGCACGATGGTCTGATGTATCACACTTTAGGCCAGCGTAAAGGTTTACGTATTGGTGGCTTAAAAGATGGTGATGATCAGCCATGGTATGTGGTGGCAAAAGATTTGATCAATAACCGTCTTATTGTCGCTCAGGGTCATGACCATCCAAGTATGTTCTCCAAAGGGTTAGTGGCAAACCAACTGCACTGGGTTGATCGTACAGGCCCACAGCAAGCGCTTCGCTGCACTGTCAAAACCCGTTATCGTCAGACCGATATTCCATGCACTCTGACCCCAATGCCGGATGGCACTGTGGTTGTGGTATTTGATCAGCCTCAAAAAGCCGTCACTCCGGGTCAGTCTGCTGTGTTTTACAGCGACGAGATTTGTTTGGGTGGTGGCATTATTAATTCGGCCATACAGTAACTTATGCAACACAGTATTCAGACTCAAACCCTTGCTCTGGCCGGTATGTGCCAGGCTCTTAAGCTATTACAGCAAGTCACCCGTACCAACGATGTAGCACTAGCTGATTTGCAGTTGTGTTTAGCCAGTATCGCGAACTTATCTCCGGCAGAGCCTTTGGATATTTATGGCAAAGATGTGGCCAACCTGCGCGCTGGTTATCAGTGTCTGGTGGATCAGCTAGGTGACAATCAGCGCAAAGATGTGGAACTGACCCGTTATGTGGTGTCCGTGATTGCGCTTGAGCGTAAGCTGACAAAAAACCGCGATAATCTGGATAACCTGGGTAAACGCTTATCCCGCTTAGAGCAGCAATTGCAGCATTTTGCTATTACCGATGAGAACATCATTGCCAATCTGGCCGATATTTATGTCGAATGCATCAGCTCTTTAGGCACCCGAATTCAGGTCGCTGGTCAGCCAGAACTGCTGAAGCAGCAACTGGTGCAGCATAAAGTTCGCGCTTTGTTATTGGCCGCTATTCGCGCCGTGGTGTTATGGCGCCAGTCCGGTGGCAGTCGCCTGCATTTTGTATTCAAACGCAAAGCACTGCTGAATGAAGCCAAATCTGTTTTACAAACTATTGCCCCAACCCATTCATAGGAGCACCTAATGGAATTATCAGCATTAACCGCCATCTCCCCTGTAGATGGCCGCTATGGCTCAAAAGCCAGCGAGCTGCGTGAGTTTTTTAGTGAATATGGTTTAATCAAATTCCGGGTGACTGTAGAAGTGCGTTGGTTGCAAAAATTAGCAGCCACAGCAGCTATCACTGAAGTTCCAGCTTTATCCGACAGTGCTAATGCGCTGTTAAACGGAATTGTCGACAATTTCAGCCTTGCTGATGCACAGCGTGTGAAAGACATTGAGCGCACCACCAACCACGATGTCAAAGCTGTTGAGTATTTACTAAAAGAAAAAGTAGCTGGTCATGCTGAATTAGCTGCGGTCAGTGAATTTATTCACTTTGCCTGCACCTCTGAAGATATCAATAACCTGTCCCATGGTTTGATGTTAGGTGCAGCCCGTGATCAAGTGCTGCTGCCTTTGTGCGATCAGTTATTAAACGAAATCAAAGCTTTAGCCCATAAGTACAAAGCTATCCCTATGATGGCCCGTACCCACGGTCAACCAGCCTCTCCGACCACTTTAGGTAAAGAGATGGCGAACGTGTACATGCGTTTAAAGCGTCAGCGTGAGCAAATTGCTAAGGTTGAACTGCTGGGTAAAATCAACGGTGCTGTAGGTAACTACAATGCGCATTTATCCGCTTACCCGAACCTGAACTGGCATCAGTTTGCAGAAGAGTTCGTCACAAGCCTTGGCTTAAGCTGGAACCCGTACACCACACAGATTGAACCACATGACTACATTGCCGAGCTGTTCGACGCCATCGCGCGTTTCAACACCATCCTGCTCGACTTCGACCGTGATGTCTGGGGTTATATAGCTTTAGGTCACTTTAAGCAGCGCACTATTGCCGGTGAAATTGGCTCGTCCACTATGCCGCATAAAGTGAACCCAATCGACTTTGAAAACTCCGAAGGTAACCTGGGTCTGGCCAACGCCATATTCCAGCATTTATCTTCCAAGTTACCAGTATCACGCTGGCAGCGTGACTTAACAGATTCGACTGTACTGCGTAATTTAGGTGTAGGTTTCGCATATACTGTCATTGCTTACCATGCGAGCTTAAAAGGCATCAGCAAACTGGAAGTAAACGAAGCCAACCTGCTAAGCGAGCTGGATCAGAACTGGGAATTACTGGCAGAACCGGTACAAACAGTGATGCGTAAATATGGCATTGAACAGCCGTATGAAAAGCTGAAAGAACTGACCCGCGGCAAACGTATCACGCCAGCAGATTTAGCTGTCTTTATCGATAAATTAGAGCTGCCTGCAGAAGTGAAAGCCGAATTAAAAGCGTTGCGCCCTGATAACTACTTAGGCGCAGCAATCGAACTTGTTGATTTATTAAACTAAACTAATCAACACTTCAGAACCTTCAACAGGGCGATTTTATCGCCCTGTTTTTATGGTGAAACAGAACTATGTACCAATTATTTTTAAATGAATTAACTCCTGCACAGTTTTTAGCAGAGTACTGGCAGAAAAAGCCTTTGCTTATCAAAGCGGGTTTTAGAAACTTTATCGACCCTATCAGCCCGGACGAACTGGCAGGTCTTGCCGGTGAAGAAGAAATCGAATCCCGCATTGTTAGCAATAAAAATGCAGTTTGGGATATGGAAACCGGTCCTTTTGAGGATTTCAGCCACTTGGGCGAAGAAGGCTGGACTTTATTAGTCCAGGCCGTGGATCACTGGCATCCGCACTCTGCTGCTTTGATAGAGCCGTTCCGCTTTATTCCAAACTGGCGTATTGATGATTTGATGGTGAGCTTTTCTACCGCAGGTGGCGGTGTAGGCCCGCATCTGGACCAATACGATGTATTTATTATTCAGGGTCAGGGTAAACGCCATTGGCGTGTCGGTATGCCGGATACCAGCTTAAAACAGCACTGCCCTCACCCACGTTTATTGCAGGTGACTCCTTTTATCGACTGCATTGATGTAATCACTGAACCTGGTGATATTTTATATATTCCACCGGGTTGCCCACATGATGGCATCTCTTTGGACCCGTCACTGAATTATTCTGTCGGTTTCCGTGCGCCAGCCCAAAAAGATTTACTGACAGGCTTGGCCGATCACCTGATCGATCAGGATATTACAGGCCGTCGTTTTACTGATCCAGAGCGTCAGGTACCAGCCTCTGTTGGTGCTATTAGCGAGCAGGATCTAACCCAGGTGCAAAGTTTATTACGCCAGTTAGTGGACGATAAACACTTTGCCGCTCAGTGGTTCGGCAGTTATATCAGTCATGCCAAACATGAGCTGGATGCAACAGAACCTGATCCACATTATGAAGCCAATGAAATTGGTGAGTATCTGGAAGAAGGATCAGTGCTGGCCAAATTAGGTGGCCTACGCACTTTGTATTATCAGGCCACTGCTGCTGAAGATATCCAGTTGTTTATTAATGGCGACCGCTTTTTAGTACCAGCTGTTGAACTTGAAACCGTGAAAAAACTGACCGATCAGGTGAGTCTTACTGTGGAAGATTGCCAGCATTTCGCATCAGACCATGGTCGTTTACAGTTGATCACTCTGCTGATTAATAAAGGCTACTGGTACTTTACTGAGTAACCTTAAGTTCAAGCATAAAAAAACCGCCAATGGCGGTTTTTTTATGCTTCTAAGCTTTATTGAACAACTCAAAAAACGATTCGAAGCATTGTAAAGATTTATATACTCACAATGAGCTTAGCTCTGCTTAGCCCACAGCTCTTCTTTATTAAATAAATCATACAAACCATGAGCTCTGTGCACCAATAAGTTAGCGAAATCTGCTTTGGTTTTATCGATAGAACCTGAATTCATTACTTGCTCAGCTTTTAACTGCCAACTTAATGAGAAAGCCCGCACAGCCTCTCTTGCATCTTGTGCTGCCGACAAAGGCATATGATCTGTAGGTAAATCACCACTTATCACCCAATATTGCTTACGATCCTGTGCTGTAATCTTCCAGACCGCCATTAATGGTGTTAAATAACGAGATTCAGACACTGCCACATTGTCTGGCAATATGCCCTTTTCGGCCAAATACTGGTTAGCTTTTTGGAACTGGATGCGGACCCACTCACTGTTCGCTTCTGCTTGTTGTTCCTCGGTTAATTGTTCTGCCATTACTGTTTTCCTTTCTCCAAGTGGCGTTACTTTATGTGACTCAATCCACACAATCAAGAGCTGGCTTCAATTGTCGACAATCACCTGGTCTTACCAGATTTTGTTTTTACAGATCGATGGCGAAAGCTGCAGTGAAGTGGTACATTCCGCGGCGCAAAAAAGCCCTTACGCCCTGCCCTCTGTGGCATGGTGAGTTATATCAACGGAGAACAAGTCGTGGCTGTATTTAACCATCCTGAATTTGATAACCATGAGCAAGTCGTATTCTGCAGTGATGAAAGCACTGGTTTAAAAGCCATTATTGCGATCCACAGCACAGCCTTAGGTCCGGCAACAGGTGGCTGCCGTATGTGGGATTATGTCGCTGATGAAGATGCCTTAGTCGACGTATTACGTTTATCCCGCGGCATGACTTACAAAAATGCTATGGCTGGTTTGCCATTAGGCGGCGGTAAGGCAGTGATTATTGGTGATGCGAAAAAAATCAAATCTGAAGCCCTGTTCCGTAAGTTCGGCAAGTTTGTGCATTCATTAAGCGGCCGTTATGTCAGCGCAGAAGATGTGAATATCACAACGGGCGACATTATGATCGTCAATAAAGAAACTCCTTACGTAGCAGGTTTAGAAGGCTTAAGTGGCAACCCTGGTCCATTCACTGCACTTGGAACTTACCGTGGTATTAAAGCCGCCGCTAAGCATAAGTTTGGTACAGATGATTTGAATGGTTTGACCGTTGCGGTGCAAGGTTTAGGCAGCGTTGGTTTTTATCTGTGTGAATATCTGCACAAAGAAGGCGCCAAACTTATTGTCACTGATATCAATCAGGATGCGGTTAGCCGCGCCGTAGCACAGTTTAACGCTACAGCTGTAGGCTTAGATGAAATCTATGCTGTTGATGCTGACATCTACGCTCCTTGCGCTTTAGGTGCCACCATTAACGACATCACTATTCCTCAACTGAAATGCAAAATTATTGCAGGTTGTGCCAATAACCAGCTCAAAGAAAGCCGTCATGGTGAACTGTTACGCCAAAAAGGTATTCTGTATGCACCGGATTATGTGATCAATGCGGGTGGCATTATCAACGTGGCAATGGAAATGCGTGCAGTTGGCTACAACGCCGAAGAATCTACAGCTAAGGTCAACCAGATTTACCATACGCTGATCAATATCTTCGAACGCGCTGACGCACAGCAAAAACCGACCAACGAAGTGGCAGATTTAATGGCGCAGGAAATTATCCGTAACGCCCGTTAACACTGTTCAGTTCAAGCTTGGATCAACAAAGGGGCTTAAAGCCCCTTTGTTATTTTCAGTCGTATCCCAGATAGAACCTTCTGCAGTTATTGATACCACTCAGTCCAGTCTTTCGTCAGCCAATAGACTTGCAAACTTGCGGTTTCTGCCGCCAGCTTTGAGAACAAATCATAGTTCGATAAATTCACCGTCAATAAGCAATTCCAGCCACAATTCACCGGCCTGAAGGTCGCACTGGAGGCGGCATAGACCTGTGCATTGAGCTGATGCATTTGCGCTAATTTTTTCACTCGAAGCGCATGGTAATCGCTGCTGATAAACAGATAATTTTTGGTTTTATCCAGCTTTTGATCCAAAGAGGCAAACTCGTGATAAGTGGTTGGACCGCCATCAAAACACTGGATAGCCGCATATTCGGTTTTTTGCTTTAGTAAGGTTTCATAAGGCGCGCAGTGCAACGTAGTCATATAAACATTCACTGGCCGCTGCTGCGCATTAATCATCAGAGCCAACTGATTAATTCGGTTACTGGCGCAATCCGGCAAGCTGTGTTCATTGCCACCACAACCTAATAGCACATAGTCACCGCTAAAATTAACAGGCAGCTCCGCTGTACTGATTTGCGTGTTGTACCAGTCCCGCACCTGATTGGCGACTAATGTATTGCCGCTTAAATAAAACCAAATCAGCAACAGCCATAAGCCTTTACGGCGATAATACAGACAGGCGAAAAAAAACAACCAGAGGAATATATTCTGCGGGTATAAAAAGGGTTCTAAAAAATCTTTCACTGCATAATCCTTGTGACTAGTGTGAGCAGTTCATTGCTGCAAGATACCACAGAGTCACTAAGCAGCCATTCAGCTAACACTGTTATTTTATTAAAAATTTTCTTCAACAGCAGCTATCTGTCATCTAAGCTTTCTGGCGTGCTGTGATAAGATGTCTACAAAGAAAGAGCCAACAAGGTTAATGGAGTTCGTTATGTTTAAAACGGTATCAGTGATTGGTTTAGGGTATATCGGCTTGCCAACGGCAGCCATGTTGGCATCACGCAAGCTGCGTGTGATTGGTATAGACGTGAATCAACACGCTGTAGACACCATCAATCAGGGTAAAATTCATATTGTAGAACCTGAACTGGACATGTTGGTGCATGCCGCAGTGACAGGTGGCTACTTATCAGCTCAAACCAGCCCTGTGGCTGCTGATGCTTTTATGATTGCTGTACCTACGCCATTTTTTGATGATCTGTCACCTGATTTAACTTATGTTGAAGCTGCGGTGAAATCTATTGCACCAGTTCTGGCCAAAGGTAATCTGGTCGTGCTGGAATCGACCAGCCCTGTAGGTACCACAGAAAAAATTTGTCAGTGGATCAGTGAAGCACGCCCTGATTTAACAGTACCGACAGATTCTTCCCAGCCAGATATTCATGTCGCTTATTGCCCTGAGCGTGTGTTACCTGGCCGCGTAGTCTATGAGCTGATTGCTAATGACCGTATTGTGGGTGGTTTAACTCCTGCCTGTTCTGAAAAAGCCAAAGCACTGTATCAAACCTTCGTTACAGGCGAATGTTTAATCTCTGACGCCCGCACCGCTGAAATGTCGAAACTGACTGAGAACGCCTTCCGTGACGTCAATATCGCTTTTGCCAACGAGTTATCCTTAATCTGTGACGAGTTGAATATTAACGTCTGGGAACTGATTAAAATGGCGAACCGCCACCCTCGCGTAAATATTCTGACGCCAGGTGCAGGTGTCGGTGGTCATTGTATTGCCGTTGACCCATGGTTTATTGTGCACTCAGCACCAGAGCAAGCCAAACTCATTCGTACAGCACGTGAAGTTAATGACTTTAAACCTCAATGGGTGCTGCAAAAAGTATTATCCACCGTCGCTAACCATGCATTGCATAAGCCTTCTATTGCCTGTTTTGGTTTAGCCTTTAAACCGGATATCGACGATTTACGTGAAAGCCCTGCGCTGCACATAGTCAACGATTTAGCCGCTGCGTATCAGGGCAAAATCTATGCAGTTGAGCCGAACGTGGAAAAAACCAATAAGCTCGCTTCCAACATTGAATTGGTGTCTGTTGAACAAGGTTTAAAAGCCGACATTATTGTGATTCTGGTGAACCACAAAGGTTTTGGTGATTTGGACTTCAGTAAACACAGCTTGATCAACGTGGTTGGCCCACTACGCTCAGCACACTAAGATAAAGCCTTGTTAAATTAACACCAGGCCGGTTCATCAAAACCGGCCTTTTTATGGCTTCACAAGTCCAGAGCTAGCCAATACCTGTTGCTGCACTTCTGCATAAGCACTTTCCAACCTGGATTTAGTCTCTTCATCTACCCAATGAAACATAGCGGTTTTGTAGTCGCTTTCTTGCCATAACCCTTCCAGCACCTTATTAATCTGAGCAATAACTTGCTGTCCTTGCGGGCTTTTGTTGCAGGTAATGTAGGACACTACGTAAGGAGAGGCATCCGAAACCACCAGACTCTGAAGCTGCTGGCCTTGTTCCTGTTGTTGATTTTGCTTCAGGTAAAACGCCATCCGCTCGGGGTATTCCACGACATAATCCACCCGCTTAGATAACAGCAAAGCGGCGGCATTAATTTGACTGGTAAACTCTTGTGGAATAAAGTTGGCATGCTGCGCAGCATCCATCACTGAGGACGGATAAAAGCGATTCGGCTGATACACTCCGGTCAGTTTTTTGTCCTGCGCCAGCTGACGTACATCAACGCTGCCATTCGTCTGCACGGCTTGGTGCTGTTTCAGATCGGAATATTGCCTGAAATGCACTGCTAAACCCGGAAGTACGGCAACAGCTTTCGAATACCAACGCGTTTTGGCTCTTTCTTCAGTAAAAAGCGAACCAAAGCTACACACGCCCTGACTGTTTTGCAAAAATGCTTGTTCCAGTCTCTGCAGGTTAACGACTTTTATCTGGTGCGTCAGATGCGGTAAACCTGCCACCACCAGTTTTTGCAATACATCAAAAGTCCCCTGCTCCTGATACACACCTGTAGTGATTTGATGAGGAGGCCAATCCGTTTTCAGCCAGGTGACCTCTGCAGCCATACCGTTTTGACAGCAGAAAAAACCTGTAAGCAAAACAGCTTTACGCACAGCGCCCCCTGTATGAGCTTGATCAGAACTGATGTTAACCATAGCATAAGCCTAACGACTGATTAGCACAGAAGAAATGAGCTTTTACTGTTTTTGTTGCCTTCTGATGTGCCACAGGCAAGTAACAATCAGCATGGAGGTGATCAGCAGATTACCACTTAAAAATAACCAGGCTGTCAGCTCTACTGTTAAGTCATAATTAAACCAGCAATAGGCCAAAGCAGTTAACACCACCGCCAGACTCACCAGCATGGCTTTGTAATGGTTCGCGCCTAATGAGGTCAGCAATACTTCAAAGTAGGTTTTCAGCAAGGTGATCCACAAAGTCGCCAGCACCAGATGCAACATCAACAGATGACCAGGATCCAGCGCTTCATTAAAGGAGATCTGATACAACCAGTCGCCCAGCGGCCACATCAGCAGATAAGGCAGTGACAACACAGGCAGAGTGAACAGGAACACCTTACGGAAAAACTGCAGTTTGGCACCAAGCTCCGTCAGGCGGCTTAACCGACTTAAAAACACCTGCGAAAAAATGACTGGTAATAAAGTGATCGGCATAAACAAAATAAACAGTTTTCTGAACTGACCCAGCGCCAGTAAGGTGCTGAACAACGCCAGAAAGATAAAAGGAATATTGGTCATGATAATGGCGAATACATCGTGCAGCGCAAAGTGCAACCGATGCCGGATATCCTGCCAGCCAAAGTAGCTGAAAAAATTGCGGAAATAAGGCCCCACTCCAGCTTTTAGCTCAGGCCAAAGCACATTCAGCCCCATCACCACAGGCAACAAACTCGCCACAAGCACAGCCTCGAGCATCGCATCCAGCTCTGTAATCACACCGACAAAAAGTAAAGCAACCACCACCAGCAAACTTAAGGCGCCGACAAACTGTGACTTTACTTCGACAAAAAATTGCTGGCGGCCTTTGAGGTAACAGAATATGGCCTGACTGATAGCCCAGACCAAACCAATCAACAAACTCAGCAGGTACAGATAATAAGGCACGCTGTCATTGATCCAATAATCGATACCGACCACGCCAAGACACAACAGCAAAAACACGATAAAACTCAGTACCAGGCTGTTGAACAACAAACTGATTTGCTGCTGTTTGGCTGAGTAGTGGATCAGGTAAAAACTGACACCAAAGGCTATGGTTGGAAAAAACAGGTTCGCCAGCATATAGACATAACTGAAGACACCAAAATCACTCGCCAGCAGTTGCCGCGCAACCACCAGATTTAATAACCAGCGCGAACCAAAGTTCAAGCCATGAGCCAGACTGTTATTGAGCAGCTTACGGGCAAAATCACTGCGTAACATGCACAAGCTCCGTCTCTGTTGGCTTGGCCTGTGACTGGCAACGGATCAGAGCTGCCGCATTGATAAATCCCCAGACCGGCCACAACATTCCGGAGCTAATGACATGACCCGCAATACAGGACACCATCAGCAACAACAGATTTAACAGCACTAAGGTCGCCGCCAGATCGGAGGAAAACAGCCTGCATAGCCTTAAATTCTGAGCGATAAAACCTATAAAAATCCAGCTGGAAAACATCAAACCCGCTACACCATAAAAAATATACAAATCAAAAGGATCAGACTCAGCCCAAAACTTCCACAGATGCTCCGATACCCCAATTAAACCTACACCAAACAAACGATGTGCATCGCTGTAATAAAAACTGACCACCTGCCAGATTTCGGCTGCATATTTGTCACGGGACGATAACAGCACACCTAATAAACCTTGTTGTTGATAAATATGCTGTAATTTCTCAGCAAGGCCTAGCTGACTTAACAGCAGCGGAGCCTGCCAAATGACGAGAGCGGCAGACGCTAACAGCAACAACATCGCCAGTGCCAAACGTGTCCAGTTCAGACGAATGAACCAGGGCATAAGAGGGATCAACAGCACTAAAATAAGGCTGCCTAATAACCCTGTTTTGGTTAGCATTAAGCTGGCACACCAGACAGACGTTGCAGCCACAGCCAGAAAAATCAGCTTTTGCTGCCACCAGTAGTACTGCAATAGCCAGGCAGATAACACCAGAAGCACCACTGAAAGCTCGTTGGCTGCATTAAAAAAACCTTTGCTGCCTAAATCCACTTGGGTCAGATGCTGTTGAGGCAAATAAGAGGTGTAGCCATAACCTAAGGCGCCGAGAATAAAATTCACCAGCACAATCAGGTAGTTCAGCACAAAAATCTGATGCAGGGACTTCTGCGCAAAGTCTTTGTCCAGTTGCGCCAGGCTCAGCAAATAATAAAATGCAATCAGCGGCGAAATCAGTTTCAGTATTAGCCCCAAATCTGCGGCCAAAGAGCCACCAAGTTGCAGCCAGCTGTAAAAAGCACCTGGTAATAACAACACAAAAAGTGCTGGAAAGAGTAAAAATGCCTTGCCGGTGCGAAGGCTTAATGAAACCAGCATCAACATCAGCATCAGCACTTTATACAGCGCAGACAAACCAAAGCTGCGGCCAAACTGATTTAATAAAAAACCATTACAAGCATCCACCAGCAGGTAACAGCTGCAAAGCAACAGGATCAATTTATCCAGCGCTTGTACCTGCTGGAAATAAGTCGAAAGCCGCATTAAAGCCGCCATAACATCAACAGAATAAAAGCGCAGCTAAACCCAAAAAAGGCGCCAAAAAGTAACATCAGCCATAAAGCAGGACCTTTACTTTGTTCAGGCGCTTCAGGGCTTTGTAATTGGTGCAGCGCAAAAGGTTGAGCCTGTTTTGCATAATCCAGCTCAAACTGCAGCCGGTTTTGCTGTTGTTGCACCAGCTCATTAGTCTGAAGCTGCTGCAAAGTCTGCAACTCTTGTTGTTTTTGCTGGATAAATTGTTGACGCCAACGCTGATCCCATTGCTTGATGACTAAAGCCAATTCTTTTTCAGCGCTTTTTTCCGAGTTACTGCTCCATTTCAGTGTCACCAGATTGCCACGTCTTTTGTGTTCAACACTCAATTGTTCAGCATTGGCTGAACGAGCCAGCGACTGAAAAAAATCCGGGTCTTTTAACCACAATAAGGCTCTGGAAACCGCATCTGCGGAGGCTCCGCCTACATTGGCCGGGTTTTTATCATTTGGATCATCACGCCGTGTTAAACGTTCGGTTTGCCAATCCGTTAAGGTCACCACAGCAACGGCCTGATAACGCACAGCTGTACTGAGCTGGAATATATACAAAGCTGCCGCGCCCAATACAGCAGCAGCTAATAACAACAACCAAAAACGCTTAAGCAATACAGCGCTCAGGCTGACAAAATTGGCATGGGCTAATAAATTCTGACTCATTTTTTCGAAAACAATCCTTTAATGCCTTTGCTCAACAGCTGCTGGCGGAATTTAATCGCCCACTGTAATTTTTGTTTCAGGTAATAACGGATTTTAGTTGCCCATAAGCCGTAACGACAGAAAAACAACAAACGGCCAAAAGAGAGCTGCTGCTGTTCCATCACCAGCCTGTAAAACTGCTGGTTCTGTTTATTACGCTCATTCATCAACGGCAGATGTTTTTCCACAAAATAACTTTGTGCAGCCAGACGTTTAGGTGAGGTGGTAATACGTCCCAGCTCATGCCCTACATGCACCACATAAGTCGCTTCCGCCAGACGCAAGGCTTTGCCATAGGCTGCGACCAAGCGGATCCACATGTCGTAATCCTGAAATGCAGCAAGGCCAATATCAAAACCACCCTGAGCCAGCATGCGGCTGCGCTTCACTAACACTTGATTGGATAAACAGTGCACATCCAACAGTTCGTTCAGACCCACTATGGCCGATTCCGGATACAACTGTTTGCGTATAGTGCCGTAATCCCAGAAATAGCTTGAGCAGACAAAGGCATATTGATCGTCATATGCCTGATACAACGAACTCAGACGATTGGGTAAAAACTCGTCATCATCATCAAGGCCGGTGACAAACTCACCTTTGGCTTCAGCAATCGCCAAATTGCGAGCTGCGCAAGCGCCCTGCCCCTTATCCTGTCGGAACAAACGAACACGAGGCTCATCTGCATAAACCCGGTTTAAGGTGTCCCAGGTGGTATCGGTAGACGCATCATCGACCACTAAAAGTTCGAGATGAGGGTAATCCTGCGCCAGCACGGAGCGAATCGCACGTTGCACCATATCTACCCTGTTAAACGTGGGCATATAGACGCTGATCAAAGGTAAATCGGACTGTTGCTGCACTATAGTTCTCTCTGTTTTTAATCGTTTTTATCAGAGTTTGTTGGTCAAGAATAACCAGGCATACGTCAGCAAATTTGTCTGACGACCAATACGGGACGGCTGTGACAGTAGCCGATAGGCCCACTCTAAATGTAATTTACACCACAAGGCCGGAGCCCGTTGCACATGACCTGTGAATACATCATAAGTACCACCAACGCCCATGTAATAAGCATCTGGCAATTGCTGCTGACATTTACCAATAAACAATTCCTGCTTTGGAGATCCCATAGCGACTGTCACAATACGGGCACCACTTTGAGCAATACGGCTGATCAGTTCATTTTCATCTTTAAAATAACCGTCCTGGGAGGCCACGACATTCACGCCCATAGCCGTCAGTTTTTCCACAGTTTCAGCCATCACCTGCGGTTTAGCACCTACTAAAAATACCGGTGTTTTAGTCACTGCTGCTTTAGCCATTAAGGCTTGCCATAATTCACAGCCAGGAATACGTTCCACTTTGCGGCCCAATTTACGCCGCATCACTTTAACCACGCCCATACCATCGGCATAACGGATATCGGCTTTATTCAGAATAGCCATCAGTTCCGGATTTTTACTGGCTGCAATGACTTTCTCTGGGTTCATCGCAATAGCTGAACCGGAAAAAACAGTACCGTCGTCCTGAATCACATAATTCACCAGCGCAGCCATGTTGCTGAACGCCATTACCCCAATGCCACCTACCGGTACCACTTCAGGTTGTATTGCCATGGTTGTATTTACCTTTTTCTCTATCATCGTTGTTCAGGCTTCAGAGCCTGATACAGTGTTTGTATTTTTGCAGCTACATCGTCCACCAGACAGTCTTTTGCATGCTGGTGACCCAAGTGCTGCAATGCGGTGTAGTCTGAGTCTGACAAACTTAATAGCTGCTGAATTTTTTTCAGCAACTGCTGCTGTAAAAGCTGCTCATCTGTCTGCTCAATCACCCAAAATGAATCTACCCCCAACTGCTCTGCCGAGCCATCCGTTAAGGTTGCAATCACAGGGGTGTAACATGCCATAGCTTCGGTCATCACCAAGCCAAAAGATTCATTACGTGACAAGCTTAAAAAACATTTGCTGCGCTGATAAAACGCCTTTAATTGCTCTGCAGTTTGACCAGCTTCAAGCTGTAAATTCGGATAGTCTTGGGTTAATTGTTCAAATTTGGCCTGATAAGGGCCAGTGCCAATCACACAGATTTTTTTGTCTTGTACTTGAGGCAACAGCGCTATTAATCTGTCCATGCCTTTGTTTTTATCCAATGCCCCTACATAAAGCAGATCGATATCCTTATCAGCTCTGCTTAATTGCGTTGCATCTGCATAGACCTGAGCTATACCAGCGGACAACACTACAGCTTTCGGAGCAAGGGTAAAGGCTTTGCTTTGAAGTTTTTCACTGGTAAAAATCCACTGGTCCACAGCACCACAACACCAACGATACAACGCATTAAAAGGCTGATAATGGTAAATATCACTGCCATGGCAGGTGACCACAATTTTGACCGAAGGCTTGCGCAGGTATTTGTAGACCAAAGCCAGCCAAATCGTCGGATAAAAGAAGTGCACATGAATCACATCAAAGCTTTTAAAGCTAAGAATATAAGACCAGAAAAATTGTAAAAACAGCACTGGGTATTTCAGCAAGCGGTTTACCAGACTGTCGTTATGCCAGCTCATATAGAAATAAGCCAAAGCCTGACGTTTTTTCAGCGCCAGCATCTGATTTTTAACAAACTGTCCCTGAAAAGGTGCAGAGGGCTTAGGCCCCATATTGGTGATAATCAATACTGCTTTGGTCACAGCGGGTATCCTGCATCAACAGCTGGAGTTCTGGTTTGTAAAAACCAAAAACCGCAGCGGCGCTTCAATAAATAGGGAATGCCAACGTCTTGATTCACAGCGTAAAAATAAGTCAAAACCTGACATTGCCACAACAAGTGTGACAGAAATAACAATTAGAGCATTATTTTCAAACAAAGTCGTTATTCCTTTCAATTTTATCTCTGACACGCCATAGTCAGCCCTGATTTCTTCACCTATAATCAGGCCAATTTCGTTTGAGCCAATTCGCATTATTTCAGGCCAAAAACCCGATGGAAATCACATGACAGAACATCTGCAGCTGTTTATTACCACCTTTGTCCTTACCTTAACCGCCATTTTTATTCTGATCCCGTTATCTGTCAAAGTGGGGCTGGTGGATAAACCTGCAGGCCGCAAGCAGCACACAGGTTCAGTGCCGTTAATAGGCGGTATCTCGATATTCACTGGCGTGGGTCTGACTCTGGCCTGGTTTGGCTTACCAGATAATATTCACTACTACTACTTGCTGTGCGGTGGCACTATTGTCATTCTGGGTGTATTTGATGACTTTATGGACTTAAGCGTCAAATTACGGCTTTGTGTCCAACTGCTCATAGGCTCTGCCATGGTGTACGGCCTGCAACTGCATTTGGGTAATTTAGGTAACTTATTTTCACTCGGCGATGTCACTTTAGGTTATATAGGCATTCCTGTGACCTTGATTGCCGTTATCGCCGCTATTAATGCTTTTAATATGATTGACGGCATAGACGGTCTGGCAGGCATGCTTAGTGGTGTGACCTTTGTCTCTGTCACCTTAATGATGGGCATGGGTGGCCAGCTGGAACATGCGGTCTTGCCTATGGTGCTGGTATTCGCGCTTATTCCTTATCTGCTGTTTAACCTCGACGTGGTAGGGAAAGGCAAAGGCAAAATCTTTATGGGTGATGCCGGCAGCATGCTGATTGGTTTAACCGTCATTTGGTTATTGATTATCGGCACCCAAAGCGATACAGCCAGTTTTCGCCCAGTCACCGCATTATGGGTCATCGCAGTACCCCTGATGGATATGGTAGCTATTATGCTGCGCCGTATTCGTAAAGGTCAGTCGCCCTTTTTAGCCGACCGTGAACATTTACATCATATCTTCCTGCGTCTTGGTTTAAATTCCCGTCAGGCACTGGTCGTGATCAGTACCTTCTCCTGCATGTTAGCGACAGTGGGTGTCATTGGCGAATACCTGATGGTGCCTGATTTAATTATGTTGCTGTTATTCCTGATAGTGTTCAGTGTTTATTCATACACTTTGCAGCATATTTGGCGTATTACCCGTGCTATAAAACGTTACAAAGCGAAACGACGTGGTTAAGTTTTTAGTAAAAGTCGCTAAAGCTAAAGCAGTTGCTTTATTAGGTGAGCGTTTAGTCAAGCTGGCGGCTGGTGCGTTAATCACCATTATAGTGGCACGGATGCTGGGCCCTGAAGCCACAGGTTATTACTCTATTGTCATGACCTGGAGTGCATTTTTAGCACCCTTAGCCAATTTAGGTTTAAATAATCTGGTGCAAAAGTCGGTGCAATCCGCACCAGACCTACGCACAGGCCAGCAAATCTTATTTACCGCAACCTGGCTTCGATTAATAGCAGGCTTTGTGTTCGCAGCTCTGATGTTTATTGGCTTCAGCTGGTATTTACCGTCAGAGTTTGAACCCTATCAGCTGGGTGCTGCTGTACTTTTTGTCGGCCAGCTGTTTAACGCTTTTATTTTATTTGAGTACCACCAGAATTATTTAGGCCATTTCCGTACTCTCGCTTACAGCAAGCTGGGGTTAGGTATTTTAGGACTTATCGCCAAATTAGCTGTGCTTTGGTATGGCATGGGCATTGGCGCTTTGTTTTGGATAGTAGGTCTGGAGTTTGCGGCCGTAGGTGTGTTGCAGTACCAGATTTATAAAGGCCATAACAAAAGTCCGACAAATTCGACAGAACAGCATGGTCGTCTGACACCAGCCTGGTTTAACTGGCAACATGGTAAAGAGTTGTTGCGCCGTTCCAGTTGGTTATGGGTTTCAGGTATTTTATCTGTGGTTTATCTGCGTATCGATCTGATTATGATCGAACGTCTGATTGATATTGAAGCTGCAGGTGTTTATGCCGCTGTCAGCCGTATTTCTGAACTGTGGTATGTCATACCAGCGACTTTAGCAGTGCGGTATTATCCTGAGTTGCTGAAAAGCCATCAGAGCAGTTGGTCAGGTTATCTGTTGTTGCTGCGAAAATATTGTGGTTACTTTTTTGCGATGGCGTTAAGCATCGCGGTCATTATATTTATTGTAGCGCCACCTTTAGTACCACTGATTTTTGGTGAGAAATTTAATGCAGGTATTTCAGTACTGCAAATCCATATCTGGGCTGGTGTGTTTATCTTTATCCGTTACCTGATTGGGCAGCATTTAATTATTACCGGTCAGGAGCCTTTATCTTTAGCTAGTCATGGCATAGGCGCAGTGTTGAACGTGCTGCTGAACTGGTGGCTTATTCCCATTATGGGCATTGATGGTGCAGCCTGGGCAACGCTGATTTCTTACGCCTACGCTTCATTTTTCTTTTTATTTTTTTCCGGAAGAACCCGTCGTCAGTTATGGCAACTGATGAAGGTAAAAGCCTCCGGTGTGGTGGTAGAGAAAGAGACGGTATGAAAAAACAACTCCAACAAATCAGGCAAAAGCTCGACAAGGTATTATTACCTTATGCAGCAAAAAGCCGTCTGGCGGCAACGCTGTATTATGCATTTTTTAACCCGCATTTTCGCCGTGAGCAACATGCCACAGCGGCGGGCCGTCATCACTATCACCTGCATGAAGAAAGCAGCAGCATAGCGACAGTTATTTTACGCCGGAATATTCACAGGCTGGAGAAAGGTTTAAGCATGGTGCCGCGCAAGTCTTTGTTTGCGCTGGACTATATTGACGAAACTTTAACTGCATTACAAAACCTGCTGGCCGATCATCAGGCCTTAGATTTAGTGCTGCTGAAATACTGCCACGATGTGATGGATAGCTATTTTTCTGTTACACAATGGCCTGAAGGTGCCAGTCAACCTGTTACTTTCGCCGCATTAAAAGCCCAGATCACCCCACGTTTAGAACAAAGCCGTCCTTCTGCACCAGCCCCTTACGAACAAAGACCCAGAGCTGACATCAGCTACGAGCAGTTTTTAATCTTGTGCCAACAGCGTTGTTCAGTCCGTACTTTTTTACCTCAGAGCGTACCTAAAGCCGTTCTGGAACAAGCGGTTGCCGCTGCAGCTCAGGCGCCAAGTGCCTGTAACCGTCAACCATTTCGTTATATTGCAGCGACAGAAGGCGAGATGCTGACAAAGCTGGCGAATTTACCTATGGGCACTGTGGGTTACGCCAATGGCATTCCTGCCCTGCTTGCTGTGGTCGGGGATTTAAGTGCTTATCCATTTGAGCGCGACCGCCATGTGATTTATATCGACGCCAGCTTATCCAATATGCAACTGATGCTGGCTTTGGAAACCATGGGCCTGGCCTCGTGTTCCATCAACTGGCCTGATATCGAAAACTACGAAGCCAAAATTGGCCGCTTACTGAAATTACAACCTTTCGAACGAGTCGTGATGCTGATTGCTGTGGGTTACCCTGATCCGCAGGCGTTGATCCCTCACTCCGAGAAGAAAACCGCTACGGAGTTATTAACTTATGTCTGAATCAAAAGCCTTATTAGTCGAAATCAAAGGGGTGCAGTTCCGCAATAAAGGCGCGTACCTGATGCTGCTGGCCTGTTTACAGGGTTTAAAAACCTTAAACAACACAGAGCTGGTGTTATCACCTGGCCCTAACCTGCCCTACCGTGAGCGTGCTCTATTAGGCGCATGGCAAAAAATATCGTTCCGCCGCAAAGCCCTGGATTTAACGCCATGGTTTGGCAAATTACCAGGCTCATTACGCAACCTGATGAAGCGTTACGGCATGGTGACAGAACGTGATGTTGACGTCATTTTAGAAGCCAGCGGTTTTGCCTATGGCGACCAGTGGCCTTTGAAGTTTCTGCAAAATACTGCCCGTGAAGTAAAACGTTTTAAAGAAGCAGGCAAGCCTTTTGTCTTTATGCCTCAAGCCTTTGGTCCTTTTAGCAGCGACGAAAGTAAAGCAGCGATGCGTGACATTATTCACAGCGCAGCACTGATTTATGTGCGCGACCCGGTGTCCTTCAGCCATTTACAAAGCTGTGAAGCCAATCTGCCGGATACTGTGAAGTTAACGCCTGATTTTACCGTCGGTTTAAAAGGCCACAGCACTACAGCTTTGCCTGAAATTGAAGGCAAATTTGCGGCTCTTATTCCAAACAGCAAAGTGGTGTCGAAATTTAACCACGCCAATGCTGAAGCGGAGCGCACTAACTATGTTGAAGCTTTTGCTGCTGCGGCCAATCAGCTGGTGGAATTAGGCTACGCTGTGGTACTGGTCAATCATGAAGGCAAAGAAGATCAGCTGTTGTGTCAGGAAATTGCCCGCTTAGCCCCTTGTGAAATTATTCAGATTGAAGACCCATTAGCCGTTAAAGCCTTTATCGGCCAAAGCTCTGTTGCCATCAGCTCGCGTTTCCACGGTGCTATTAATGCGTTGAGTCAGGGTGTGCCTTGTATTGCGACCAGTTGGAGCCACAAGTACCATGCGATGATGTCTGATTTTGGTATGGCGGATTATTGCCTGGAAAAACTCTCTGCGGTCAGCCTGACGCAAAAAGTCAGTCAGTTACTGGCTGAACAGGAAGAAATCGCGCCTCGTCTGGCAGAAAACGCCGCCAAACTGAAGCAGAAAAACCAAACTATGTGGCAGGGTTTATACAAAACTCTGGATAAATACTTAGGCCGTTAAGTTCATCCGAAACGAACGGGTAGACAGCAAAAAGGGCACTTTAGGTGCCCTTTTTATTATGTACATTGCCACAACTGCCGACAGCCTTGTTGTGGTATCCCTTAACAGAGCTTGTTAAGACCAGCTCACCCAACCAAAGTACCAGGTCGCGAGGATCACCAAACCAAAGGCGATACGGTACCAGGCAAAAATTTCATAGCTGTGGTTTGATACAAAACGTACAAAAGTTCTTACCGCTAACAAAGCGCTGAAGAAGGCTGTGACAAAACCTACGATAAACATTGGCGCCTGATCAAAGGCCAGTACATCACGGTGTTTAAACAAGTCGTAGAAGGTCGCAGCAAACATGGTTGGCACAGCTAAAAAGAACGAAAACTCTGCCGCTACCTTACGATCAAAACCAAAAAACAAACCGCCAATAATGGTTGAGCCAGAACGTGAGGTGCCGGGGATCATCGAGATGATCTGCGCACAACCTACTTTTAACGCATCTTTCCAGGTGATGTCGTCTACATCATGAATTTTCACCTGATGAGTACGGCGCTCCGCATACAAAATCACCAAACCACCCAGCACCAGCATAGTCGCGACAGTAATAGGGTTAAACAGATACAACTTAATGTATTTAATAAACAACAAGCCAATGATGGCGGCAGGAAGGAAAGCGACAAACAAATTCATTACAAAATTCTGAGCCTTTTTATCGTGCGTAATGCCTGTCGCCACATTGATAAAACGCTGACGGTATTCAAATACCACGGCCAGAATAGCACCTAACTGAATAGCAATTTCAAACACTTTGCCTTCGTTATAAAACCCAATCAAATCACCAACTACAATCAAATGACCTGTACTGGATACGGGTAAAAATTCAGTTAAACCCTCAACTATACCCAGAATAAAAGCTTTAAATAACAACCAAAAATCCATGACAACTCCCTTATTGTGTTCGGCCAGCATAGCGACCCTTGCTGAAGCGCGTTATTATCGATGTCCGTGCTAAAGATGCAACTCTAATTATTATGGATATAACACTAGCATTACAGATTTACAGCCTGACAGCCCCATGACGTTGCACCTTCTGCTCAATCGCTAAGGCCAACAAGTCCGGTTTGGCACACACAAAACTAAAAAGTTTCGCCGCTCTGGTAATTCCGGTGTAAATCAGCTCGCGGGTCAGTACCGGGCTGAAGTGATCCGGTAATACCAGCACCGCATGACGAAACTCCGACCCCTGAGATTTATGCACAGTAATGGCATAGGCGGTTTCGACTTGCTGCAACCGGCTTGGCAAAACCCAACGCACAGCTTTACTGCTATCCTCTGATGCAAAAGCCACAGCCAGCATCAATTTGCCCTGGTATGGCCGCAATAAACAGATGCCCACATCGCCATTCATCAGTCCCAGCGCATAATCGTTTTGCGTCACCATCACTGGACGACCAGCGTACCATTGACTGCTCTGCTGAATCAGTCCGGCTTGATGCAACATCTTCTCTACGCTTAGATTGACTTGCTCAACACCCAACGGGCCCTGACGTACAGCACATAATAGCTGAAAGGCAGAAAAATCCGCCAGCACCTGTTGCGCCCATTGATCAATCAGGTGATCTGACGCATCCAAAGCAGGGCTTTGCGCTACTGTCTGCAGATAAAAACTAAAACCAGCTGCATCTGGTATTTGCTTTTTCGCCTGTCCCGTCAACACCAATTGCTTAAGCTGCCTGAACTCTGCCGCCTCAAGATACTGCAGATCGGCATAATCAGCGCGGCAAATGGCGGCAACTTCAGCGCTTTGCCCGCTATTGACTGCATTGGCTAATTTGGCGATGCCACTTTGTGGATCAAAACGGTGGCTGACTCTGAGCATCCCTATTTGTTGCTCCAGCGCTTTGCCTTGTTGGCTGATTAATGACTCTGGTATAGCAGCTGCAGATAGTTGATTTAACCAGGCTACGGTTTCAGGCAAATAATGCCCCTGCTCTGCCCATTGGCAAAGTTCGGCCATTAAAGCTCCAGCTTCCACTGAAGCCAGCTGATCTTTATCCCCTAATAAAATCAACCTCGCATGAGCTGGTAAGGCTGACAATAAAGCCGCCATCAACTCCACATCCAGCATTGAGGCTTCATCCACCACTAATAAATCCAGCGCCAAAGGCTCCAGTGCATTTTGCTTAAATTGCCGGCTTTGTGCGCGAGCCCCCAGCAGCTTATGCAAGGTCGAAACCTCTGTAGGTACCTGGCCTTTTATCTCTGCCGATGCTGGCAGTTTGTCCAGCGTATTACGAATGGAGCTTCGAAGCCGCACCGCTGCTTTGCCTGTAGGAGCGGCCAGCTGAATGGTCAAAGGCGCTGCACCTTGTTGTTGCTGTAATTGCTGCAACACCAAAAGCAACTTAACGACAGTGGTGGTTTTGCCAGTACCAGGCCCGCCAGTAATCACACTAAAACTACTGCTGGCTGCGATAGCACAGGACAAACGTTGCCAGTCAGGTGCAGCTTGTGTTGCTGCGGTTGCAGGAAATAACGGATCCAACAACTGATTCAGCAATGCCGGATTGATAGCCTGTCGCAGCTGTTGGCTGCGCTCGCTACTCTGCTCTAGATAAAACGCTATATGCTGCTGATAACTAAAATAACGGCGCATATACAAAGCGTTATTGGCATAAACAAAAGGCTGATTACCAGCGTCATTCAGCTGAATCAAATCCGGATAAAGCGCCATCAAAGCCTGCCATTCTTGTTCAGAATACTGTGGCATACGTTTAAGCGGTAAACACAAATGGCCTTGAGCGAGCGCAAAGCTGCACTGGCCAATCAATAGCGCAAGCGCAGCCGGTAGTTTTTGTTGCTCACGAAAAAAGGTCACCAGGGCTTTATCCAAAGCACGCCAGTCTTTACCCTGCATCTGCAGTTCCAATAATTCTGAATCAGACATGGGCCAGCTCCTTAGCAACCAGTTGACCTTGCAGCAGAGCGTCAAGCTTGTTCACCAACTCCAACGGAATATCCACAGCAAGCACACCTTTGTTTGTCGCCTCACCACCACGCAGGAACCAATACAAAGCGCCGCCTAAATGTTCTTTTGGCTTATAGTCCGTCAAACGGCTTTGCAATAAGCGATGGATGGCCACTGCATATAAAGCCGCCTGCACGTCGTAGCGGTGCGCCAACATCTGTTGTATTAAGGCAGGGCTGTCGTATTGCCCATCGGCTATATAATTCGATTTATAATCCAGCACCCAATAGCGGCCATCCTGCTCTAAAGTTAAGTCGATAAAACCTTTCAGCATGCCCTGCAGCTGGGTGGTGCGAAGCGCTGACCGTGACAATTCAGGCCACAGATACTGCTGCACTAAGGCGTCCAGCTGCGCACTGCTGCAGTGCTGTACTGCCAACCAGAATTCTAGTTCAGCCCTGTAACTCCCTTCGGTAAGACTGCTTAAGCTGGTTTTGTTATTCTGCCAGAGAGGCGTTTGAATAAGCTCCGTCAGCCACTGCTGCAATGGCACTAAGGCTTCGGCTACATGGTCAGTTTCAGGATAAGGTGCTTGTTGCTCAGCCCAATACCGGATTTGCCATCTATGCTCTGGCAGTTGCTGCAATAAGCCATATTTCTGCATTAAAGGAGTGAGGCCTTGTTGCCATAAATCCGGCTGCTGCGCCAATAGATCAAAGCCCTGAACCGCCCCCCACTCCAACGCATCATGTAAAAAAGTACCGGCCTGACTGCCACGGACAAAACCCTGAGCCAAAGTCACGGCCTTTGATCCTGTTGGTTCAACATCATCCTGCAATTGCTCTGGTGCTAATTCCTGATACAGCTCAGCTGCTTTACTGTCATGCTGATGTTGCTCCAGCAAAGCGCTGTAACTGGCTATCCACCACAGCTCTTTCACTGAACGGGTCATTTGGGCATAAGGCAACAGCTCGCCCGCCTGATCCATCACTGCGACTTGAGTCCGCTGCTCTGATAAGTTGTCGACCAAACGAATATCAGGCTGTGTCAGTAAAGGCGATAACTGCTCTGGCAAAGCCACAGGCGACACTAGCGCATCATCAGATAACAAGTAACCTATAGCGCTTTGCTCTTTGACCGGCATCAGCCCCACCCAGCAATAATGCCGCGCCCGGGTTAAGGCCACATACAATTTACGCATATCTTCGGCTAAACGTTCCCGCTCTGCTTGTTGGGCTTGCTGCTCGTTGGCTTGTAACACCACGGTAAGCTCACCGTCCTGATGGTAAGTGACAGGACCTTTGCCGGCATCCACAGCGCGGGCTAAGGCAATAAAAGGTAAAAATACCAGCGGGTACTCCAGGCCTTTGGATTTGTGAATAGTGACAATTTTAATCAGGGCTTCATCGCTTTCTAACCGCAGTTTTTGCTGCTCAGCCGCTAAATCACCTTGCCCCGCCAAATGCTCAGCCAGATAACGAATAAGCGCAGCCGGACCTTCCAGCTCCATCGAGCGTTGTTGCAACAGTTCAGCCAAATGCAGAATATCGGTCAGCAGCCTTTCGCCTGATGGCTGCTGCTGTAAAAACTCAGCTACACCAAAATCACGCATCAGTTGCCATAACATCACCAGCACACCTTGCTGTTGCCAGAGTTGCTGATAAGTAGCAAAACGCGCCAGTTGCTGCTCCCACAACAGTTCATCCTGCAGCAGCTGTTCAAGCTCGGAATAATTTAATGATAAGCTCCAGCTCGATAAAGCCGAGCGTACCAAAGCTTCTCGTTGAGGCTCAGCGCAAGCGCGTAGCCATAGCAATAAATCCAGTGCCACCGGGCTTTCAAATACAGCGCCTTTATCGGATAAATACACAGAGGCCAAAGCACGCTCTGCCAAGGCCTTTTTAATGGCATTGGCTTCCTGCTGGTTATTGACTAAAACCGCTATATCGCTGGTTTTAAGTGCTGTGAACTGAGCCTCTTTCACAAAACCTGTATTGCCTGCAGCACTGCCGGTTAAAAACACTGCGATTTGCTCAGCACAGGCCTGCGCCATTTCTGCTAAACAGGCTGCTTTACTAAAAGGCTTGCCATCGGGGGACTCTTTAATACAAAACTCCAGCGCTGTGGCCGGGCTTTGATCCACCACAAAGCTCTCTTTACGCCCTTGAGCTTCTACCGGATAAAAACTCAATAAATCTGGTCGGCCTAATACAAAAGCGCCTAAAGCGCGCTGTTCGGCATAACTAAATAAGTGATTAACCGCGCTGACCATTTCGTGGGTAGAACGAAAGTTTTTTGGCAGTTGAAAATGCCTTCCTGCTGTGGCTTGTTTGGCGGCTAAATAACTATAAATATCAGCACCACGGAAGGCGTAAATGGCTTGTTTTGGGTCGCCTATCAATAAAATACCGCAATCGCTTCTGTTTTCATTTAGCTGATAAATCGCATCAAATAACTGATACTGCACAGGATCGGTATCCTGAAATTCATCTATCAAGGCCAGCGGGAATTTACGCCGTAAACGTTCGGCCAGAAGCCCACCCTGATCTTTTTGCAGCGCCTGCTGCAAGCGGCTTAGCAGCTCATCAAAACCAAGTTCAGAGCGTTCTAACTGCAACTGATGGAAACGCCGCGCAAACCAAAAGGCCGCATGCAGCACTAAATCCTGCTGTGGATCCGGCAAAGCTGCCAGTTCATCGGCCAGTTTTGCCATAGCCTCAAAAGCCGGATGATTCGGAACTGGGCCTTTAAACGCTTCACTTAAACCTTCTGGCGTTAAGCGGCTTTGGCCTGTTTGTAAATCCGGATCAACCATTTCGGCATCGGTGATCCAAGCTACTAATTTTGCCAGCCAGCTGTCGAGATAACGCGCCTGCAATTTGCGGCCATCCACCTCTTTACGCTCAATAGCACCATGCAGCAAAATGCGGATTTCGCTGATCCAGTTATTCCAGGGTGCTTTAAGCTCTGCCAGTTTTTGCTTACGCTGCGCTTTCACTTCAGGCAATAACACAGCTGGTGTCGCGGGTTCTGTAAATAACGACAGATGGCTTATCAGCGGCAGAATTTTTTTGCGCAAAGTTTCAGGGTTTTGCAGCTGTTGCCAGACTGTGGCTATATGCTCTTCCGGCAATGGGTAATAAAAATTGCGCCAGTAATCGCGGATCACATCCAGCTGCAACTGCTCAACGTCTGTCACCAGGTTTTGTTCAAACAAATAACCGCTGGAGAGTGCAAATTCGGCCAGTACTTTATTACACCAGCCGTGAATAGTAGAAATGGCCGCTTCATCCAGATACTGCACCGCCAGCTCCAGCTGATAAGCGCAATGGGGCCACTGCTCTGGGGTAAATTCGCTGCGCAGACTTTGTAAAAATGGATCTGCTTCATTTGTTTGTTCGCGGAAATAACGGGCAGCGTCTGCTAAACGCTGGCCTATACGTTCGGTCAGCTCTTGGGTGGCAGCTTCAGTAAAAGTTACCACCAGAATATCGGGTGGCAATAAGGCTTTACTGGTGCCATGCCCCAATACCAAACGTAAATACAAAGCCGCTATGGTAAATGTTTTGCCCGTACCTGCACTGGCTTCAATCAGCTGACTGCCGGATAACGGAAAGGACAATAAATCCAGATTGGCTATAGCTGCGCTCATGCCGACACCTCGCTGTAGTTGACGGCGAGTAATGGCCCATATAAAGCCATAGCATTTTTCTCTAACTGACCCTTTTGCCAAAGTGCATCAAACTGCGCAAAAGCTCGCTGCAAATAAGGGCTACGTTGCAGAGCTCCTGAATTGAAGTCATCGCCTATATACACACGTTCCAGCTTCGACAGCAGTTTGTCATCCAAAGCCGCACCTTTTTCCAATTGCTTCACAAGCTCAACACCAACATTAAACTCCAGTGCTAAAGGCGCAGATAAGCCTTGTTGCATTAACTGCAGGATCTGAGTGAGCTGCTGTTCTGCCTGTTGTTTTTCAATAGGTTGCACTACTAACTGCCCCACTCTGGAGAGCACATAAAGCGTAAGCGGCACACCGCTGGCGCAGCATAAAAGCAGCTTCAGATAAGGCGCAACTAAGTTCCGCCAGACAAGGCTGCGGTCTTTAATCAAAGCTGTAGGCAATAGCTCGGCATAAGCCAAAGCTGCGTTATCAGCGCTGCGCCTAAAACCTGTTAAATGCTCAACCAGCTCGCCGTGCTGACAAACAAAACTCAGCGGATAAAAACCTGTGTCCGCTGTTGGGAAAGCAGTTAAAAACTCCTGATAGCCAGCTGCTAGTTCTTCCAGCCCTGCCACTAAGTCCTGTTGCATTAACGCAGCGCCCGAACCCACAGCCAAACGGCCCTGCAAGCGGAATAACTCCAGCTGTTGCTCCGCCTGTTGTTGCCACTGGCCATTTTGTTCAACACTACGTTTTAACTCAGCCACCAACTGCTGCTGCATTTGCCAACGTTCCAGCGGATCCAAAGCAAAAACTTCATCGTTAATACTTGCGAGTTCCGGCAATTCCAACCGTACTTTTAAACGTTCATTAAAAAAGAACCGCACCGGCTCACGCATAAAATCGCTGGCTTGTTTTAAAGTCCAGTGTAAATCGTCAAGCTTTTCAAGTGCCTCGCCCTGCTCTGCCGCACCGATTTTTTGATGCAAGCTGGCCCATTCCTGCTGATAGCTAACAAGATTCGATCCTGCTTCACGGTAACGGCGGCTAAAAGGCTGCAACGGGTGTTCAACAGTGATTTGATCCAATAAATCAGAATCATCGGCCATAACCCAGCCTGTAGACAAATGATCACGCAGCTGACTGACCAGCACTGAAGGCGCGCGGGCGCTGTTATCAAAGACGCTAAAACCTACCCAGCTGATATAAAACTGCTGGCGGGCCGATAATAAAGCTTCGAGTAATAAATAACGGTCATCATCACGGCGCGATCTGTCGCCACTGCGATAATCCAGCGCCATCAGGTCAAAATCCTGTCGCTGCTGCGCCCGAGGATAAGCGCCATCGTTCATGCCTAATAAACAAATCACCGCAAAAGGTATGGAGCGCATCGGCAGCAAAGTGGCGAAATTAACACGACCACTAAAAAACTTCTGCTGCAAGCCACCGGCCTGCATAGGTTCTAACAAAGCCTGACGGGCAATTTGTAAACTCAACTTTTCTTCAAGTTCAGCGCCTGTAGTGTTGTCGAGCCAACTTTGCAGTTGCTGTTGTAACTGCTGCACCAGCTGCTGACTTTCCAGCTCGTCAGGCGCAAAAAAGTCTTGTAGCAGCTGAGTAAATAACAAATGCCAATCGGCGGGGCTGCGTTTTACCGCTAGTTGTTGCCATAGCTCGTTAATCTTTTGCAGCAGCACCAGCACAGGGCCAAGTTCAGCGGCTTCTAAACCTGCCACATCGGCATAAGGCGCTATACCTTGCCAGGGCGCTGTATCGCCCGCCACATACCCCAGCAGCATACGACGAATACCAAAGAGCCAGCTGTTTTGCTCAAAACCATGCTGCAAACCCAGTTGCTGACGATGCGGCTGATCCAGCCCCCAGCGAATACCAGCCCCTTCAATCCACTGTTTTATCTTGGGTAAAGCGGCAGCTTTTAAACCAAAACGTTGCTGTAAGGCACTGATATCCAGCATATCGAATACGGTACTGGCGTTTAAGCGTTGCTGCTCGGGGCTTAACAGCACTTCTAAAGCCTGCAACAACGGCTGCTGCTTTTTGCTGTTTTGATCGGAAATACTGTAAGGGATATAACGCAAATCGCCCATCGGCACTTTGCCAAATACGGCTTCAATAAGAGGCGCATACAAATTAATGTCCGGCACCATCACCATCACATCTTTAGCGCCAAGCTCTGGTTTTTGGGCAAACAGCTGCAGCAGGTGATCATGCAGAATTTCTACTTCGCGAAGTGGACTATGGGCTTTTTGAAAGCTGATGCTGCGCGCCGCTTCAGCTGTTAAAGCTGGCCATTGGCTTTGGGTTTCAGTGATGGACCGCAGCTGCAAAATATCGTCCTGCAACTGACCTAATAAATGGCTGGTGTTGGGCGATTCAAATAAATCGACTTTTTGATGGGCAAACAGCTCTTTATGAGCGGCAGTTTCGTCAAACTGATCCAGCAAACGAATATAATCCCGCCCCTGTTTGCCCCAGGCCGCCAGCAAAGGCTGGGCCTGGCCTGATAACTGCTCGGCACTGGCAAAAGGTAAAAAACCGGTCTTTTCCGGCTGACGTCTTTGTGCTGCTTTGACTTTGTCTTTTTCGGCAATAATATCAGCCCAATACAACTGACAAGGGTTTAATACCGCCAATAAAATCTGACAATAAGGCGCAAGTGCCGACAAGACTTCCAGCATCTGTTGCGGTAATGACGAGATACCAAAAATAATGACGCGGCGTGGTAAATTCTTTGGCGCTTTTTTCCAGCTTTTTACTTGCTGTAAAAAGGCCTGATGCAAGGAAAACCGGCTTTGTTGCTGCTGTTCTGCTGGTAGTTCTGCCAAAATCGCCTGCCAGAGTTTGGCCTGCCACAGCTGATCATCAGGCATCACTTTAGCGTCACCATCCATTTGCGCCAGGCGATACAGCCCCTTGGCCCAATCAGCCAGCCAGTCGGCACGATATACCTGATACTGGTCAAATAAATCCGCCAGTTTCAGCGCCAGCTGTGAGCGTTTTTGCTGATCTTTATCGTCAATGATAAAACGGCGCAGCAGCTCAAATTCATCTTGTGTGACTAAAGCAGGCAATAAACGGAAAATACGCCAGCGTAAACTGTCTTTACTAAAGACCGATAAATCAGGCAGTTGCTGCTCTGGCAGCGCCAACTGATACATACTCCAGATAAAACGACCCGGCAACTGCACCTGCATAGCAGCGGCTATCCCCAAACCACGCTCATAGGGATCTGCTTCATCAGGGGACGCGGCAAAAGCCAGTTTCAGCCACTGCGCTATACCGTTACTTTGCACCAGCACCTGTTCAAGCTCTAAAGGCGAGAGCGGATACCGCTGACAAAACTGCACCAGAAGCGAGCGCAGCTGCTCCAGCTGATTGGAATGGATCACTAAAAAACCAGGCTCAAGTGCCAATGCGACAGTACTCCGTTAGTCTTTATTAGTTTGCTGTTTAAGCTATAAAACTGATTTTGCCACAGTGAGTTGCATACGCCTATTGGGTTTTGTTGGAAATATGGGGTTGTCGCAGGAACAGCTTATCCTAACAACGATAACAAGGTTAGGTTGCCAAGAACAACCTGAGGTAAACAGAAGGCAGCTATCCCTTAAGATTCGAACTTATTGAGGCATTAAGCCATAAGCAGCCAAATAGCCTTTCGCCTACTTAATTTTTACCTCCAAACCAAATGACAATAAGGTTCCCACTAATGTTGTGATCACCACCGATACCAATGATCCAATCAACACATACTCAGTCATGCTTCGGTCGTTTGTTTTGTTCAATTCACCAAATCTAAATATTGACTTGGCTGCCAATACGAACCCCACAGCTTCATAACTGCCCACAAGGGTAAAAGTCAGTATTAACAAGCGTTCTAAATAACCAATCAA
The DNA here is from genome assembly GCF_947090785.1 of Rheinheimera sp. MM224. Taxonomy (NCBI): domain Bacteria; kingdom Pseudomonadati; phylum Pseudomonadota; class Gammaproteobacteria; order Chromatiales; family Chromatiaceae; genus Rheinheimera; species Rheinheimera sp. MM224. The sequence continues at coordinate 1,841,357 of NZ_OX352320.1, read as the reverse complement.
CTCGCCACCAGCGACAATACCACTGACTTGAGTAGTGTCGTCTCCAGCGCTACCTGATATTGGATACTTTTTTAAGATGCTGGCAATCACAATTGATGTTGGTTTGAGAATGAGAAGGTAACCAAAAAGCAGCATCACTGCATCCTGGAAGTTCTCATGTTTTAGCACTGCTTCAATCGTTACACTGTCTGCTATATGAAAAGCAATGACCGTTAATATCGACAGATGCAAAGTCTGGTCAATAACAAAATAGGAAAATGTCTCACCACGTGGTGTACTTACTTTCCACAGATCGATAATAAAATGACTTACTGCAACTATAACAACCACGCAAGCAGCGGTGCGCCAATCAACAGCTAAGATCACTGCAGGAATTAATGAAGCAACGCCATGTAGTAGTGAGTGAAGGTATAACTCAAGTGAGCGATAAGTGCTCGCTTTTTTGGCTTCGACCCATAGCTTTGGCTGCAAGTAAAAGTCGCAGATGATGTGCATCAGCATGAAGGGTATTAGAACACTAAAAAAATCAGACATACTTGAGCCCCGCCACCTGGTTAATAAACCGCCAATTCAGTTCACTGATCAGCGGCCAACCTGAAGCTTTAAGTGACTTACTCGCAGTGGCAGTAGCGACATCAAGCCTTTCTGCTAACTCATTAATCGACAACCCTTCGTTTGATTGGAGCATAGGAAGCATGACTTCACATTGGCGCGAGGTTAATTCAGTGAGTTGTCTGTCAAGATACTTAAAGAGCAAATCAAAGTGTTCAGTGAGCTCAAAGCGGTCAGAGTTAAAAACTAACTTGTCGCTCTTCAAGGCTTTTAATCCACGCCCGGAAAGAACAAATGCTTTCCCCATTGATTCAGAGACCGACTCACGCAGATCTGCATTAGAAGCAATAGCAAAGCTAATGCGACTATCAAATTCTTTGCCAAGCGCTTTAATACCAATTCGATAAATGATGGTGTATCTCAGAGCGCATTCAATATCATGTACCACGGACTGAAACTCATCACCACGCTCAATACTGTGCGCATTTGATGAATTCCCTACGCTGATCCATGTTTGAATATCTTTGATTCGTTTAAGTAGTTTTTCAAACTGCTCAGAGGTTAACTTAGTTGAGTTAACAATGTCCCCGCTGATCACTGCGATAGGTTTATGGCTAAGCTCCACATTAAAACTCCTTTTTACATCCAGATACAAATTTAGCCATTTTTAGCTAAAAAATCAAATTTAGCTATTTTTGGCTAATTGCAGGAATTAAGTAAAATAGAGGGTTAGCCTTTTTTGGCTAAAAATAGAGAATTAGCTGTTTATGGCTAAGCCTACCCCTTTAGCATTAGCCGCTTTGCGGCGAATGCAACCTGCAACGAACACAACCATTCAGGCAACCACCCTACACCAGCGGCTTTCTAAACTTCAGCACCATCTGGTTTACTTCGCCAATAGCAAGATGCTTAGCTTTTTCTTCTTTAGTTCCAGCCATAGTGGGTGGTAAAGACCAAATGCCTGATGGGTGATCGGCGGTGTCTTTTGGGTTGAGTAGCATGTCGCTACTTGCCTCGAAGTTAAATCCGGCCTCTTTGGCCAGTTTTAACCATAACTGCTCTGGCACATAACCGGTTTTTTTCCAGTCTGTATTGATTAAATTATCTGGCAGACGCGGCGCTACTACCCCTAATACGCCACCTGGTTTCAGCGCTTTATAAAAGTTGTCTAACGCATGTTTTAACGAGGTTTCGCCATCAAATAGATAGAGCTGATTGCGGATAGACAGCACCAGATCCACAGTGCCTGCTGGCGCTATGTCGATATCAGCCAAAGGTGCAAAGTCTGTCACTGTGACATTTTTATAGATGGGGTGCGATGCCAGTTTTGCTTTGAATTCTGCGCGGCCTTTTTGCATATAGTCAGCGGAGAGCATGGTGAATTTATCGGAATAATGGGCAGCGTAGAGTTTGCCTTTTTCGGCCAGTAACGGCGCTAAAATTTCGGTATACCAACCAGAACCAGGCCAGACTTCCACTACCGTGCTTTCTGGCGTCACTTCAAAAAACGCCAATGTTTGCTCCGGCTTACGTGCAGCGTCACGTTTTTTATTTTCTGCAGTGCGGGCTTCGTGCTGCAAAGCCTGACTGATACTGATGCCAGCATCCGCAGTGGCGGCAAAACTGCTTTGGCTTAGCAGCAGAAACACGCTCAAACCTAGTACTTTAGTCAGCATTACCAATTCCTTCTATAACAGAGAGTTTTTCAAAAACCTGAATAAAAGGTAACTGTATTTGTTTGTTTTTAAAAGTAATTGAATAATGAACCGGATAAAACCCTGTACCTGCATAACTGATTTGTCAGGCAAGTTGCCACTACCGAGTATATAGTTGGGTTATACCTTCGCTGCCTTATTAAGGGCTTTATGAAGCTTTTTCTTGCCGCCATAGTCTGTTTACTGCTGAGTTTCCGCTCTGAAAGCTGCACCTTACGTATGGGTATTGAAACCAGCTTTGCACCTTATATTATTCAGCAGGATGACAGCTGGAGCGGCCTGAATGTTGAGTTGCTGAGCCGCCTGGCAAAGGAAGTAGGTTGTACTCTGGAGTTTATTCATAGCCCCTGGTTGAGGTCGTTAAAGCTGATCGAGCAGGGCGAGCTGGATGTGTTAAGCCACTTAAGTTACAACGCCGAGCGCAGTCAACAATTTGCTTTTATTGGTCCACATCAGCAGGAAGTTATTTATCTGGTGGGTAAAACAGAGGCTTTCCCGGGTTTAACCAATCTGACACAACTTAAGCGCAGCGGCACCTCAGGCATTGTCGCCTTACTCAATGGCGCTTATTATGGCGATGAGCTGGACAGTATTTTAAACGATGCCAAAAATCGTACCCGTTTTGTCTTTATTCGTGGCAATGAAGATAAACAGGCACTGCTACTGAATGGTCGTGTGCATGGAGTGCTTGAAGATATAGTGGCTTATCACTACTGGAAAAAACAGGCGGGCTTGTCGACAGTCGGCTTAGAACCTTTGTTTGAGGTCTATCAAAGCCCGGTGTATTTTGGTTTTAACCGACACACACTGAGTCAACAACAGCTAGAGCAACTGGCAAAAGCCTGGCAACATTTATACGACAATGGCGAACTTGGCCTCATAGTTCAGCGTTATCAACTGGCAGAGTATCAATTTAGTTTGCCAGCACCAGCTTCTCTCCTACCGCAGTAACACCTGGTTTTGTAATCACAGAATAGGCTGTAAAAATAAAAAAATCCCCGAACATGGTCGGGGATCTTTTAGAGCTATTTAATCAAGTGGCCAAAACTTAAGGCAACACTTTTTTAAATGGCTTCACCACTGAATTGGCATACACACCTGCTGCAATGTATGGATCGGCAGCGGCCCAGGCTTTGGCCTGTTCTAAAGACTCAAACTGCGCCACCACTAAAGAACCGGTAAAACCTGCTTCAGCCGGGTCTTCCAGATCCACTGCTGGCAGAGGGCCTGCAATCAATAAACGGTCCTGAGCTTTTAACTCCTGCAAACGTGCTAAATGCTGTTCACGCACTTGCTTACGCAGTGGCAGGCTATTTGGCACATCTTCTGAACAAATCATGTAATACATCAGCGACCTCAACTTAAAGGGTTTATTTCGCGGCACCTTAGCAGAAGCGCTGATTCAATCCAAGCCAGCTGCGCCAAAATTACAGGCTTAAACCGCGTGCTGAAACTGAGTTTTACGCTCGTTGTAGAAATCGACCATTTGCTGCATCACGGTTTCTTCGTAAGGCTGCAGGCTGCTTAAAATCATACGTTTTTCGCCGCGGCCTATCACTTCACCATTTTCCACCAGCTCAAAACCTAAGCGGGCTAAACCACGTTTACCTTCGACTGTTAAGCCATTGTGGGCTAAACGTAATTCAGGTGAGGTAGCAGAAAAACGGTTGAATTCCAGCGTCATACTTTCGTAAATCACCAGTGGACGCTGAGGGTTAATCATCACCTGATGCTGCTTCATTAAAGGCTGCAGAATATGTGGGAAGTTTTGACCAGAGAAACGTACATAGTCTTTCACTAAAGACTCGATATAAGCCAAATCGTGGAAGATTTCGCCTTGCTGGCGCAAAATTAAGTAATTTTTTTGCTGCTGATCACACAAGCGCCATTCATCGCCTTGTTGTTCTGAATGCAGCAATACATCTGAGCTGACCATACCAGCGAAGGTGCAATGTAACTTCTGCGCTAAACCGTGTTTGCTGACCATATGGGCAAACAACAAATCACCTGGCACACAGAATCTTTTACTGTCGGCGTCGTGGATAGGGTTAAAATCTGTGGCCACTTCCTTGGCAAAACGGCAGGCCTGCTGACGGCTAAAACTGACTTCGTGGTTATGCTCACTAATAAACTGCTGTAAAAACATGGATCCCCGTCCTGACGACTATCGAAGTGGTGCAGTGTACCTCAGCAGGCGTGTTGAATTGGTCTAGCCAGTGGTTTAGTTGATTAATCCCTGACTAATTTACTAATCCACTCAAGCCAGGCCCACGTCGGCGTGAAATAAACAAAAAGTTGCCCTGTGGTTTTTTCGCTTGTGTTTTGGCATCACTGGCTAAAGCCGCAACATCATGATGGCAAATACATAACCTCGGGTCGGGTGACACTACCCCAACTGCCAGACTGAGTAAAGGATAAAACACCTGCTCACCACTGCGATTCTGACTGCGAATACCACCAGCCTGCACATGGGCGCTTTCATAATAAAACAGCACCCGCTCAGCAAACTCATTCAGCACCTGCTGACACAACTCCTGCCAGTTTTCACTGGTGAAGATCACGACAAAATCATCGCCACCGACATGACCAACAAAATGACCACCAGCGCCCGCTATGCTGGTTAATAGCTCAGCCACCAGTTGAATGACTAAATCGCCTTTGCTGTAGCCATAAGTGTCGTTGTAGGGTTTAAAGTCGTTTAAATCAAAATAGGCTATGTGAAAGCTTTTACGTCGTTGTAATAAACCATCAATTTCACGGTAAATCGGCACATTACCGGGCAACAAGGTCAGAGGATTAGCGTAACGCGCATTTTGTAATTTGCTTTCGGTGATACGTTTCAGCAATGCACGCACAGAACCTAAACCCAGATACTTTTGATCGCGGGTGACAATAAAATACCAGCTGCCTTCGTCGTCCTGATCCGTCACCTGCTGACTCAATTGATCCAAAGTGCTGTTCTCATCAACTATCACAGCATCTTTATCCATCAGTGCTTTCACACTTTTCTTTTCATACAAAGCGCGGCCATAAGGGCTGGAGAACAGCTCAAACAACACCGACTTTTGCACTATGCCAACAGGCTGGTCATCTTCCACTATGGCGAGGCTGGACCACTGCGGGTTTTTACTAAATAAATCAAACAACTGCGCAACAGTAGTGACACTGGCTACAGCGGGCACGGATAATAATAAGGCCCCTACCTGTTCGGTCGAATTCGGCGGCGTACTGCCCTGATTTGGGTTGAGCTGATAACTGCCGGTGACTACGGAGCTCATCACCGCATTAGGACGGCCTAATAAATAGCCCTGACCATAATCTGCGCCTAGCTCCTGACAGAGCAGCAACTCTTCACGGGTTTCAATCCCTTCAGCCACCACAGCCGAGCCAGTGCTTTTCGCCAGCGCAATAATGCTGCGGACAAATTCTTTTTTGGTCGGATCGGCATGCACCTGACTGATAAAATAGCGGTCAATTTTAATCAAATCGGGTTTGAGTTCAGACCAGAGCTTTAAACCGGAAAAACCACTGCCTAAATCATCGATGGCAATACGAAAACCCAGTTCACGGTAATGATGCACTGCATTAATTAATACGGTGGAATCATCCACCTGATACTGCTCTGATAGCTCAATCACCACCCGGCTTGGGTTTAACTGGTATTTGTCTAACAAAGCCAGAGTCAAACCGGACGGGTGATCGTTCGACAACAACAGCAGCGGATTGACGTTGAGATACAAATCGCCCTGCACACCAGCGGCGGCAAAAGCAGCGATACTCAGCTCGCGGCACAACATTTCCAGTTCAGGTAATAACTGGCACTGATGCGCCACTTTAAATAACACTAAAGGAGAATGCAGTGGGCTGTCGGATGGGCCGCGGATCAGCGCTTCATAACCTTGTATATAACCGGTGTTAAAATCCAGTACAGGCTGAAACAGCGGCTGCAACTTACGCTGCTGTAAAATACTGACCAGTTCTTGCCTGTAACTTTCATCTGTCCACATGGTACTGCGCTCTTACAACTTTAATATGTGAAGTGTAAGAAGGCTGTGTGACAACCATATGACTATGGTCTGCTTACTTGAAGCCACAGCTGCGTTGACCTTACTCAATAGCCCCAATCACATAGTGTTTCTATGTTCATGGGGACTCTTTCGCTTGTCGCCTTGCTGCAACTTCAATTAATTTGGCCAAGCTTTTTTTGCGACAGGATGGGCTTTTGCTCTACTCCTTGCACTATTTTGGCTTGATTCTGGCAAGGAATAGGGTTGCGCTTGCCTTGAACGTCAGAAATCTGACAGATGGCGGCACAAAGCTGACTCATTCGCTTGACCCTGCCCTGTGGCTTGGGTCTAATAACGCGCTTTTTCAGAACCGGATTTTGTATTTATGACTACGTCACAACTTTTAAGCTCGGAGTTTACCGGTATTGATGATTTAACTTTGGCCGAAGTCGATGCCAAATTAAAAGAACATCAGCAGTTATTACAGGTTTTGTTGCAGTCACCAGGCAGCATGTTGTCGTATTTGCCGCAAAACGATGCGGTAGCGATGCAAAACGAAGCTCATGCTCAACCTGACGCTGAACAGCTGTTTCAGCAGGCTTTGGCATGTTCTGCGCAGCAAGAGCTGTATCAGGCCGCGACTTATTATTGCCGCGCTGCTTACACTGGCCATCTGCAGGCTCAGGTTCAATTAGGCCATTGCTACTTAAAAGGTGCAGGTGTGCCTAAGTCGGCAGTGTTCGCCTACAGCTGGTTTATTCTGGCGGCTTTACAGCAAGACAGTACAGCCCAACAGGCTTGTACAGTACTGTGTAAACACCTAACACTCATTGACCAGCAGCAGGCCCAGCAATTGGCTGCTGAACGCTTTGAGAAAATAACGTTACAAAACAATGAGTAACAAATCACTTTTGAAGAAAGAGTAAAAAACAGCCAAAAACTTTGAAAAAAGAGCTTGCTTTTTAAACAACAGAAAACTACTGTATATCCATACACTGTACATGCAAACAGTATTGGAGCATCACCATGTTGAATTTAAACAAAGCAGTTCACGCCTACCCTTCAGTTGGCCAAAACCAGTTACAGCATAAAACCGGTCAAACCGCGTTTTATCAAAAATTGCAGGTCACTGCTGGCCAACTGGCATTACCTGAATTGCTGTTTATTATTCAGCAGCACCAACAACAATCTGGCTGGGTGCTGTTACTGGCACCAAACCAACTGCCTGATAAATCAACCTTCAGTGGTTTCGATTTAGACATGTCCAAAGTACTGGTGATCCAGCAAAAACAAATCAGCAATATCCATACAGTATTAGGCGATGCGTTAAGCAGCAGTACCTGTAGTGCTGTTGTAGTCTGGCAAGATCAGTTCAGCGAAAGCTCGTTGCAGCATTATCAACAACTGGCTGAGCAGCATCAAACCTGCTTTTATCAGTTAAGCAGTGATGCAGTACAGGCCCAGACTACCAACACGCGTATTGCGGTAAGCCACTAATTCAGGCCACAAGCCCAGCTAAAAATACAACTGGCTTGGCCCTGACTGCCATTTTGCTTACACTAGGGCCTGATTAAGGTTTTTGTAGATGGTTTTATTGAAGTATTTAGTGAAACTTTGATTGGATCATCAAAAGCAGAGTGAGTATTGCATTGGCGGCTGAGTTGTCATCTTTATGTTATTGCGGTTCAGGTAAAAGTTTTACCGCCTGTTGTGAGCCGCTGATCTGTGATCAGGCCTTCGCACAAAACCCACAGCAACTGATGCGGTCGCGTTACAGCGCCTATTGCCATCATGATAAAAACCCGCAGTGTTATCACTACATTCTGCATACCTATCATTCCAAAGCCCGGGCTGAGCACAACCTCGCTGATATAGCGGATTTTGCCAAAGCAGTGCGTTTTATTGGCCTGAAGATTATTGACGATACTAAGTTAACCGCTACTCAGGTGCATTTTATTGCCTCTTATCTGGTCGGCGATAAGCTGGAAGTGTTGGATGAAGTGTCAGATTTTGAGCTGGAGCAAGGCCACTGGATGTATTGCAGTGGTGTATTAACAGAACATCCTGCGACTCGAATATCCCGCAATGATGCCTGCCCTTGTGGCAGTGGCCTTAAATTTAAAAAATGTCAGCACCAAAGATAACCGCCTTATCAGGCATGCAGCTGATTTAAAATCTCATACAAAGCCGTAGGATCAGCCACCATCATCTCTGGTTTTTGCTGCACCAGGTGACGTCTTGCATGCAAACTTAAACCTGATTTCACCTCATCCGGCAGCTTCTGCTTATTATCTTCCATCACTAAAGGCGCACCTTGCAGACACTGCATTAAATGCAAAGCAACGGCACCACCTTGCTGAAAAGCTGTGGCTTGCTGTTTTAAATGAACTTCATCTTCTGGTAAATATGCAAAAGGCCGTGCTTGCTGTATGCCCAACTGTTGATACAAATCAGGCTGAAATCTGGCGCTTTGGGTATCTGGGGTATAAAACTGAGCAAACTCTTCAACTGCAGGCGACAAAAATGCCAGCCAGAGTGAAAAATCACTAAGCCGGTGTTGCTGTATCGCCTCATTTAACCGAATACCGGTTTGCCACTCATTAATCAGCATAAAATCTACACAAAAACATCATATTGTTTGCTTTATCGGCAGTCAGACGAAAAAGTTGAGTAATTTCCTTTACATCAAAATGTTTTTTGATAAGATGCGCACCACACTTGTGGAGGGGTTCCCGAGTGGCCAAAGGGATCAGACTGTAAATCTGCCGGCACTGCCTTCGAAGGTTCGAATCCTTCCCCCTCCACCATTCTCTTCCTGCGTTATAGTTCCAGAATAAGTCGCTAAATTTTCCTTGCTAAAATCCAACATATTATCAACACTTGCGATAATTGAATCGATAGGTTTGCTGAATGTCGTACAAAACTCTCGAAAATCTTCGAGTCCTTATTGTTGATGACCAACGTCCCTTCCAGTTATTGCTCAAAGGCATACTGTATTCGATGGGTGCAACCAATATCGCCTTCGTTTTAACAGGCGAACAGGCATTATGGAAGTGCATGCATGGTTCCTACGATGTGTTGTTTGTGGATTACAACTTAGGTTCAGGTAAAAACGGCCGTCAGTTATTAGAAGATTTACGCGAGAAAAAACTGCTGCACCCTGGCGCTGTTTATATGATAGTGACAGGTGAAAATCAGGTGCCTATGGTGGTCGGAGCTATTGAAGTTGAGCCTGACGATTACATCATCAAACCTTTTTCGCAAAGTGTATTACGCACTCGTCTGGTTAAAATTCAAAACCGAAAGAAACAGCTGGCCCCTATTTATCAGGCCATGTTTGACGATCAGCCTGAGCTCGTGATCGAAGCCTGTAAGCAAGAACGTGAACAAACTGGTCGTTATCATTCCTTATGTGGTCGTATTCAAGCTGAAACCCATTTAAAATTAAAACAGTACGATGAAGCTGAGGCTTTATTGTCAGAGACCCTGTCATTTAGCAGAACCAACTGGGCTTTATTACTTCAGGCCCGTCTTTGCTTTGAGCAAGAGCGTTTTGAAGAAAGTCTGGAGCTGTGTAACGAAGCCATAGATACCAACAGATATTTTGCCGAAGCTTATGACCTGAAAGCCCGTAATTTAATAGCTCAGGGTTTGATGGAAGAGGCAATGATCGTCATCTCTCAGGCTATAGTGATTTCGCCATTTTCAGTCAGCAGACAAAACCTGCTGATGGATATAGCCAGAGACATGGATGATTTGGCCAGTCTGGTACAGGCCAGCAAACAAATATACGAAATCACCCGTCGCGCAGCCCGCCAGGAAGTGGTGCATCTGCTGAACTATATCCGCACCGTTATAGATGCAGCATCGCGATCTGAAGAGCTGAATCAGCGTAACAAATACCAGCAAGAAGCCTTAATGGCTATTCACAGAGCCAAACGTGAAGATACCGTCATTCGTGATTTTGACTTCGACTTGTTTGAAACCTTGTGTCAGGCCCGTCTGGAGTCGTTAAGTGGCCAGCAGTATCTGGCGAAAAAAACCTTTGCCACAGTCTCTGATCGCGTAACGGCGCAAATGAACCCGGAGATCGATCCCGAAAAACCGGATGAAGTTCCACCGATCCCTCATTGTGCGGCAGACGCAGTACTGCTGCTGAACCAAATCGGTGAGTTTGAACAAGCATCAGCACTGACACAAAAACTACAAAACTTATCCGGCGCCATAGATCCGACACTGGAAAAATTATTCAGCGAACAGCAACACCGTTCGTTAAGTCGTCAGGCCAGCTTTAATGAATTGAATAAACAAGGTATTCAGTTCTATAAAGAAAGCAATTACGAACAGGCGTTGATCCGCTTTGAACAAGCGCTGGAAGTAGCGCCAATGAATACTGGCAGCGCGCTGAACTATATCCAGACCGCAATTCAGATGATGGCCGATCCGAAACGGAAAAAGCCGCTGGAACTGGCAGAGAAATGCCGCAAAACCTTCAGGATAGTCGACAATATGCCACTGCCAGAGCACCACAGGGTGCGGCATCAGGAGCTATTGCAGCAGTTTAATAAACTCAAAGAAGAAAAACGTTACAGCCGCTAAATACACTTTTGCGGCTGTAAACGGGCAACATTCAGTAATCCAGCTGTTGGCTTAAATCATTTAGTAAAGCACTGGCCCCCAGACGCATATAACGGGCTGTGGCCACTTCACCTGTCAGCTCTTCAAATAAGCTAACCAGTTTTAACGCAAACTCCACTGAGCGTACGCCACCTGAGGCCTTAAAACCCACTGGACGCTCAGATGCGGCTATCACAGCTAACATAATACGGGCGGCTTCTTCGGTCACACCTACTTTGACTTTGCCAGTGGACGATTTGACAAAATCTGCGCCCGACTCCACCACCAACTCAGCGGCTTTACTGATCTGCTGACAAGTGACTAACTCACCGGATTCAATAATAATTTTTAAACAAAAACCCTCTGTAGCCTTGCGCACCGCGGCTAAAAACTCACGCACTTGCTCCGTATGGCCCAATAATAAGCTCTGATAAGGCAACACACAGTCAATTTCATCAGCACCAGCGGCCAGCGCCGCTTTAATTTGCTCCAGTACCTGTTCTAACGACAAAGCTCCGGATGGGAAATTTACGACAGTTGCGAGTTTCAGCTCGAACTTTCGTTGCTGCAGAAAATCTTTCACCTGAGCCAGATACTCTGGATATACACAAACAGCAGCAGGCAGCACTGCAGCACCGGCTAAATCCTGTTCCAGCCACTGTTGCATGGCGGCCACTGTATCCTGATCCGTTAAACGGGTTAAATCCACCAGCTTCATCAGCTGTTGTATACGCAGAGGGTTTGTCATCTTATTGTCCTGAAAAGAGAATATCGGCTCTGACTGGCCAATTTGCTGTTGATCCGGTTCAGATTGAACCTGAAGTTGTGACGAATTAAAACAGAAAACACCGTCAGCTGGGAAGCCTGAACTGGTGTTTGAATACGACAAAATGCAAAGCAAAGTGCACAGATCAAAAAAAACAAAAATAAAATGGAATCTTTTCAGGGGCTGCCTGTCTGACTAGGTGAATTATCCATTCTCCCAAGATGTAAACTTTGCCGGCCTTATGGCCGGCTTTCTTTTTTTACCCTTAAGGTAAAATTAAATACTTTGAAATCTATAACTGCATCCAATGCTGGTTTTGTTTCAACCAGAGCCGGGCTTTGGCCGCATCACTGTTAAACTTGCCGACTAAAGTCCAAAAGCTTTTGCTGTGATTCATATAGACCAGATGCGCCAGTTCGTGCACCACCACATACTGAGCCACCCACTGTGGCGCCATCAGTAAACGCCAGTTAAAACTCAGCACACCGGATGAATCGCAACTGCCCCACTTGGCTTTAAAATTACAAACCCGCACTTCACGGCTTTTAAGCGACATTCGCTGCTGCTCTTGCTGCACTTGTTGCTCAAACCACAGCTGTGCCTGCTGCAGATAAAACTCACTGACCAGCTTTTCCATCCATTTCTGCTGGCTTTGGGCTTTGTTACGACTCGACAACTGCAGCCATAAACAATCGCCATCCAGGCTAAATTGATTAACCGAATCCTGCACTATTTTCAGCTGCAATTTATCGTCAAACAACGGAATTTGCCTCTGTTCCAGCCAACCCACTTCGACTGGTTGTTGCTGCTGACTCAGATGTTTGTCTATCCAACCTTTTTTCTGCTGAATAAGCTGCTGAATAAATTGCAGATCGCAACCTGTAGGCGCACAAACCCATAGCTGGCCTGACTGAATTTTCAGCTGAATACTGCGCCTTTTGGCGGAAAACTTTAACTGGTAGGCGGGTAACTCAGAACTCACAACATCCAACTCATCAATACAAAGCCATAGCTTAAAGTTTGTCGGCGGACTGAGCAAGCAGCTGTTCACGCCAAGGCCGACAAAATGCTAGTATGCAGCTCAGACGCTTTTACTCTTATATGGACCAGAGAATCACCATGAAAATTATCTCTTTTAATATAAATGGCTTACGCGCCAGACCCCACCAAATCGAAGCTTTACTGGCTAAACATTCTCCTGATTTTGTCGGTTTGCAGGAAATCAAAGTTCATGATGATGAATTCCCGCTCGAAGAGATGCAAAAATTTGGTTACCACTTGTATTACTTTGGCCAAAAAGGCCATTACGGTGTCGCTATTCTGAGTAAAAAGCCTGCGCTGTCGATGTTATACGGCTTCCCAACGGATGCACCTGACGCACAGCGTCGCATGCTGATTGGCACTTTCGCACTGGAAAACGGTAAAACCCTGACCTTGTTAAACGGTTATTTCCCACAAGGCGAAAACCGTAGCCACGAAACCAAGTTCCCGGCCAAACAAAAGTTTTACGCAGACTTACAGCAGTATTTAATCAGCCACCACAGCCCAGACGATTATGTGGCCGTGATTGGTGACATCAATATCTCTCCTGAGGATTTAGATATTGGCATAGGTGAAGCCAACGCCAAACGTTGGTTAAAAGAAGGGAAATGTTCATTTTTACCTGAAGAGCGTGAAATGTTAGCCACTTTAAAAGGCTGGGGTTTAATCGACACCTTCCGTGCTTTACACCCACAAGCGACTGAAAAATACAGCTGGTTTGATTACCGCTCTAAAGGTTTTGATGACAACAGAGGCCTGCGTATTGATGTAGTAATGGCGACAGCACCACTGGCCGCCTTATGTACAGAAAGTGACGTAGATTATGAACTGCGTGCATCAGAGCGCCCTTCTGATCATGCACCAGTCTGGTCAACCTTTGATCTGAGCTAAGCTATGTTGGCTGCATTTTGCCTGCTGCTGATTGCAGCTTTAGTCTTCAACCCTGACTTTTGGCGCGATTTGCAGCAAAAAGCAGTGCCCTGGCCTGTAGCCGGGGCCAGCGTCTGTGTGCTGGCATTGTTGTGGCAAACCGATGCAATAGTGCTGGACGCTCTATCCATCCATTTTCTGGCATTGACCACTTTAGTATTGGTATTTGGCTTTCGTTTAAGCACTTTGCTTTTTCTGTTGGTTATGGCGCTGCAGTGGCTGATGACCACCCAGCCTCTTGATCAACTGCTGTGGACTTTAGCTTGTGGCTGGTTGGTGCTTGCTCTGAACTACGCGATTTACTTGTTGTGTTTTCATTATCTGCAGCGACAATTATTCGTCTATCTTTTTGTCGCGGCCTTTTTAAACAGCGCTCTGGGGTTGGTGGTCTTTATGCTGTTGCAAGCCTGGCTTCAGGCTGACCAATACAGCTCACATCAGTTGTATGAAGGCTATCTGATTTTTATTCCGTTGGCCGCTTTACCTGAAGCTTTGCTCAATGGCATGGCCATGACGTTATTGGTTATTTACAAACCAGAGTGGGTCTATACCTTTTATCAACGAATTTACTTGTCAGAAAAATAAAGCAGACGACTGGCTTATAGCCAGTCGCGAAGGAAAGTTTTGTCCAACTGCCCAAAAGCTTGTTTTAACAGCAAGGCTAAATCCGCATAACGCAACTTGTGTTGCGGGTTTTGGGTTTGCAGCCCCTGAGCCTGCATTTTTTGTTTAATTTCACCATACCAGCTACTCAAGCCAGGCGGTAATTCGGTTTGAGACCGCTTCCCTAACCAATACCAGCCTTGAAATGGCATAGACAAAATGAACAGCATCATGGTCAAAATCAAAGGCAATTGGCTTGAACCCAATTGATTAAACTGCACCAATGCTCCTACCACAGCTACTACTGGTAAAGTTTTTTGTGCAAACACAGTCATACGGATAACTTTGTTTTCCGGAAAAACTGAATTTAATTCAAGTACTACAGGCCAGTCACGGCTGTACTGCAGTCCCGCTTTGAGTGTCGAAAACATAGCTGACATTGCAGGAACTCCTCTTAAGAATAGGTCGATATGCCACAAAGTCGTTGGTTCGGAGTCTACCCCCTGCATCTACTATCGTCCAGCTTTGGCAGAAACTAAAGGTAAAATCGTCCATGTCAGAAAATATTCTATAACGCCTGTAAAAAACACCAAAATCGGTAACATATTTAGAACACGAAGGGCTCAAAAGTTTTACGCAGAAAGTTTCAGATTGAGGACGAAAACTATCACTTTCCCGCCTTTGCATAACTATTTGCGAAAGGGCAAACTAAACAAATTTTGTGCCATTAGTATTTATCATTATATTTCAATGAATTAAGTCAGTTAAACATAACAACACACAAAGTTATCCACAGAATCTGTGGACAACAGTAACAAAGAAAACAAAAGGCTTTCATCGTTTTGTCATTAAAACTGACCTCGACTTATCAGCTTTTCATGACATTTTTATGTTCAAACCAGAAAAATGTACTGTTTTGTTCGACTCCCCTGCTCTGTATAAGTTCTGGGGCATCCGAAAATAGCTGTAAAAATAATGAAACAACTGAACATAGGAAATCTTCGCCAAATTCTGTTTTTTTCGTTACTATCGGGCTATGCCCCTTTAAATGTCTTTGCTCATGTTCAGCCCTTTTAGTCTGTTGCACTGGCACACCAGTCTGGATCCGCAATTAAAGTTAAGGATCAGAAGCCCGGTTGACGCATTTAGTCATCACCGTATAGCCAGCCATGATGTACTTATATCTTCTGGTTTACAGGGCGACGGGTTATGGCTTGAATTACGGGGCACGACCTTATACAGCCCCTTTAGCGGTGTATTTAGCAGGAAAAATCAGACGGGGCAGTCTATTCAGTTCAGCCATTCCAGTGGTTTGAAACTGGTACTGGATTTTCCGCTGTATTGTCAGGATAAACATGGTGTGGGTTTCCACTGGCTGGTCAATGAACAGACCAATGTACAGGCAGGACAACAGTTGTTGCATTACGATAAAGCGCTGCTAAGTCAGCCAGGCCAAAGCTTTGGATTATTTTTACGTATTGCCCCTCACCCCAAAATTCATAGTATTCATTGCCGTGCAGGTTATCATCAGGCGCTACAGGATGACTTGTTGGCTATTCAATTGGTTAGCGCTTAGGATTTATGGCTTTATGACCCGCATTTATGGCATTAAAAATTGTGACACCATTAAAAAAGCCCGCAAGTATCTGGAACAGCAGCATCTGCCTCATCAGTATATTGATTATCGTCAGGACGGTATCAGCGCTGAACTCTTAGCAGATTTTATGCAGCAACTTGAGTGGCAACAGTTGCTGAATACCAAAGGCACCACCTACAGAGCTTTGCCTGATGCGGACAAACAAGAGATGACCGCAGAAAAAGCTGTGCAGCTGATGCTGGCACAACCTGCGATAATCAAAAGACCCGTACTTGAGCACAATGGCAAGTTTTATCTTGGTTTTTCAGAACAACAGTATCAGACTTTATTTGGGATCTCCGCATGAGCACAGCCGTACTCGACCTGACCAAAGATTTAATCAGCCGCCAGTCGGTTACACCTGAAGATGCAGGGTGTCAGCAACTGATGGCAAAACGCCTTGAAGCTCTGGGTTTTACTATTGAGTCGATGTTTTTTGAAGATACGCTCAATTTATGGGCACGCAGAGGTCAGGGCAAACCTTTGTTCTGTTTTGCAGGCCATACCGATGTGGTGCCGACTGGTCCGCTGGATCAATGGACCAGCCCGCCATTTGAACCCGAAATTCGTGATGGCATGCTCTACGGCCGCGGCACCGCCGATATGAAAGGTAGTCTGGCGGCCATGGTGGTGGCGACAGAACGCTTTTTAGCGACTAATCCAACACTTACAGGTGACATTGCCTTTTTAATTACCAGCGATGAAGAAGGCCCTTTTATCAATGGTACCAAACGTGTCATTGAAGTACTGGAAAGCCGTCAGGAAAAAATCAAATGGTGTTTAGTGGGTGAACCATCCAGCACTAAAACTCTGGGTGATGTGATTAAAAATGGCCGTCGTGGGTCTTTAACAGGTTATCTGACTGTCAAAGGGGTTCAGGGTCATGTGGCTTACCCACACCTGGTGGATAACCCTATTCACAAAGCAGCTCCTGCGTTGGCCGAACTAGCCCAAACTGTGTGGGATCAGGGCAATGCGTTTTTCCCTGCCACCAGTTTTCAGATTTCTAATATCCATGCCGGTACTGGCGCCACCAATGTGGTGCCAGGTGATGTACAGCTAACCTTTAACTTCCGTTACAGCACTGAAGTCACAGCTGAACAATTGCAACAACGGGTGCTTGCCATTTTAGAAAAACATGGACTGAACTACAGCATCGACTGGATCCTCAATGGTCTGCCTTTCCTGACCGACAGTGGTGAACTGGTGGCAGCTGCTGTGCATGCAGTGCAACAAGTCAAAGGTTATGCGCCATCACTGGAGACGACTGGTGGTACATCAGATGGTCGTTTTATTGCTCCTACAGGAGCTCAAGTGCTGGAGTTAGGGCCTTGTAATGGCACCATTCATAAAATTAACGAATGTGTCGCAGTGGCCGATTTAGAGCCTCTAGCCGATATGTATCAACATATACTGCAGCAACTGGTTGCCAAATGAGTGTCGCCAAGCTTCTGACAGGCTTTGATGAAACTGCTCTGGTTGAACTGGAGCAGCGGCATCGATTATTGCCACAAGTCAAAGCCGCTTATATGCAGATGCAACAGGCCGCTGCTGCCGATGGCATTGAGTTGGCCCTGGTCTCCTCCTATCGCTCTTTTGCTCAGCAAGCGCGAATTTGGACGGCTAAATACACAGGCCAGCGCCCTGTCTATAACAAGGCGCAACAGCAAGTCGATATAAGTCAGTTAGATGGCTTTGCTAAAATTGAAGCGATTTTACTCTATTCTGCTTTACCTGGTGCCAGCCGCCATCATTGGGGCACCGATCTGGATGTTTTTGACAAAGCCCCTGTAGCGGCAGATTATCAGGTGCAGTTACTGGATGCTGAATATCAACAAGGCGGGCCTTTTTACGTT
Organism: Rheinheimera sp. MM224; assembly: GCF_947090785.1. NCBI lineage: Bacteria > Pseudomonadati > Pseudomonadota > Gammaproteobacteria > Chromatiales > Chromatiaceae > Rheinheimera > Rheinheimera sp. MM224. The sequence continues at coordinate 1,823,634 of NZ_OX352320.1, read as the reverse complement.
TTGGATCAATGGCTGCATCAGCATGCAGCAGGCTTTGGCTTTTTCCGGCCTTATCAACGAGATCAGGGTGGTGTGGCAAAAGAAGCCTGGCATTTGAGTTACCGTCCTTTGGCAGAAGACTATTTAAACTGCTTTGACGAGACTATGCTGTTCGATGCCATCACTCAAAGCGAGTTACCGGATAAAGCCCTGCTGCTCGAGCATATACCACTGATTTATCAGCGTTATGTTTGCAACATTTGTAAGGAATAAAAAATGACTGTGACCCTCTGGTGGACACTTCTTATTATTGCTGGTCTTGTACTGGCTAATCTGTGGCTGATGCGTCGTAACAAAAAACGCCTGCAGGAAGAACCCAAAAGAGAAGTAGGACAGAAAAAAACCGCTGAAGGTGGCGTTACCGGAACTATAGTGGCGGGCAGCGGCACGGATGGCAGCCGGATTAAACAAGTGGATACCGACCACCACCACAGCTCATCAGATGGTGGATCTGATGGCGGTGGCAGCAGTAGCGGTGATTAAGGTTTAGCGATTCGCTGTGCTCTGCAGCGTTTTAGCCTTTGTTATCAAAGCTGGAAAAACCTTTTAAGAAACGTTGCAGCTGATCTTTTAAGTTCGGCGGCACGCCCTGAATAATCAACAGATCTTTGTCCATATCGTAGCGGATGCGTTCGCCTAAATGCTTTTGTTCAAAGCTGATACTAACTCCACCGCCAGCGCCTGAGAACTTCACTAGCGTTTTTAACTCTTTGACATCCACAGGAAACTGCTCTGGCACTTCGATATTTTGTTCTGCACAGTAATCGGTAAAAGCCCGGGCGTCACTGCTGTCGATGGTGGCCGACAGTTCTTGCAAATGCACATCCAGGCCTTGTTTGGTTTGCTCTTCACAGTACTCATAGACTTGCTTGCGCACCGCAGATTTTTCGCTGGCATCGTAATCCGAGGCCGACAAATACTCTTCGACAGAAGCCAGCACCACTTTGCTTTGCTCTTTGGCGACCATGCCTTCGGCACAGCCTAAGAAATCGAGGAAAAAGTCGGCGACTTTACGCCCTGCCCGGCCACGAATAAAGGAAATGTATTTGTTTTGCTCCGGGCTGGTTTGGTATTCGGTTAAATCGATACGGGCTGCCAGTTGCATCCGGGCTATGTCCAGGTGCTGATCGGTGGAAAGTAATAACTCCGGTGTCACACTGAAGTGATCTTTGCTGCCTAATAAAGTCACCAGCACGTATTCTGTTGCCAGATAACGATAGTGACACAACATAAAATAGCCGGTTTCCTGAATTTGATGCTGTACCAGCTGCACGACGAGCTGGCTGGTGGCTTGTTCTGCCAGTTGTAAAAAGCTGCGTTCCTGCGCTTGCCACTGCGCTAAAGGCAGTGCCATTCTGTCCTGTAAATCATCAGAAAAGGTAGCGTAGCCTTTGGCAGGTTTGCCGTTGTAGGCCAGGTGCAATTGTTCAATTAAATGCGCTACAGATTGAGAAACTGGCACCAACTCCTGACGAAATTGCGCCTGCAACTGCTCACTTTCAGTACTTTCGATAAAATTTATTGCCAGATGCAACACATCAACGGACATATATTTTCCTGTTCTCAGCTAATTCTGCTAGTATTCCCCGCTGTTCCATTTTATTTCGAGCAGAGACCTTCATGCCTATTGTATCAAAGTATTCGACCAACCAAATTGAAAAGATCGTAAACAGTATTCTCGACCAATTACGTCAGCAAGATGCCAGCACCGAGCTGAGTCTGATGTGTTTAGGTAATACCATCAGCCATATTATCAATACCAGTGTCCCTGCCGCTCAGCGTGTGGATGTGGCGAATCATTTTGGTCAGGCGCTCAAAGACGCCGTCAACAGCAAGAAACAATAACTCTATGGTGCTGGAACAAAACCTGTCATTGGTCAATAAAGTAAACCGCCTGCTAAACTGGGGCCATTGGTTTACTTTTTTTAATATCCTGCTGGCACTGGTGATCACCGCAGCTTACTGGTGGGCTGAACCTCTGCCACAAAGCATCACTGGCTGGTTTTATCTGCTGACCAACTGGCTGGGCCATACCGCATTTTTATGTTTCTTGTTTTTTATTCTGACTATATTCCCTGTCACTCTTATTTTTCCGTACCAGCGCCATGTGCGGGGTATAGCCGCAGCTTTAGCAACTGTTGGACTGGTGGCACTGATTTTTGATGCTTACGTCTATCAGGCGCTTGGCTACCATGTCGGCAGCGCATCGAGCGAACAAACTATTGATTTACTACGTCAACAGGTCGTCACTAACCTGCGTAATTTTATTCTGATCACCACTGTGGTTTCAGCCTTGTTGCTGGCGATAGAGCTGGTGCTGAGTAACTTTTGTTGGAAAAAAGTACCACGTCTGCAAGCCTCTGGCGTAGGGCAACCCGCGCTTTATCTGTTTTTGGGCTGCTTTGTCGCCAGCCATACTCTGCACATCTGGGCTGATGCACAGTTGGATTTGGATGTGATGAAACAAGACAATGTGCTGCCTTTTACTTATCCGGCCACTGCCAATACCTTCTTAGCTAAATACAATGTGTTGGATTTATCCCGTTTAAAAGAAAGCAAAGCAGAGCAATTGCAGCGCCCAAGCAACTGGCGTGAGCCTGAAGCTTTACAATGTATCAGTCAGCAAAGCGAAGCTGTGACTGTACTGATCCTTCCCTCTTTGTCTGCAGCTGATATTGAACTTTTGGAGCAAAAAAAGTTTAAAGCCCATCAGCAACACTTTGCACCAGTAGACACTCAAAGTGCATTGCTGAACTTACTTTATGGCAGTATGCAGCTGAATAAAGACATGGTAGCCGCTTTGCAACAGGCTCCAGCCTGGATGGAACAGCTACCTGCCGGACAGCTGAGTATCAGTGCCAGCGATGCGGAATTTCAAAAACTACTGCCTTGGTTATCCTTATCGGAAAATGCAGCTGCGCCAGTGAAAGTGAAATTCAGTCGTGATTTAAGCGCAGAATTAGCTGTAAGCAGTACGGACAATCTGTTGGTGTTAACTATGAGCGCAGCAGAGTCACAGTTTGATCTGGCACCAGCACAGCTTTACAGCAGCTGGCCTGCACTAAATCGCGCTTTATCCAATACAGTGACTCAACATCTGGATTTGATCCCTACTCTGCTGGCTCAAATTGGCTGTCACAGCAACTGGCCTGGGGATAACTGGTTTAAGCCTTCCACTTACCCGAAGCTGAATTTATTGCCTCACCAGATGGTGAGCTTTAAAAAAGATAAAATGATTCTGGTGCGTGACGATGGCAGTTATGGCGTCTGGTCAGCTGGAACCTTAGTACCACTGAATGAAAAGCTGGATATTCCACAACTGACCGATGCATTAAAACGGGTGCAGCAACAGTAGTTATAAAATGAATAATAAAACCACCGCGAGGTGGTTTTTTTATTCATTGTCTCTATTGCAAACTTTTGGGTGCTTTGAGGATCCGATCACGTTTGCCCTGCAATTCAAGCTCTGCCAGATGAAATAAGTTGGTAAAGACCAGAGGCGGAGCTTCCCGCTGAAAGGTCTCCACAAAAGCAATGGTCGCTTCGGCAATCAGCTGGTTCACTTTCTGGTCATATAAGGAATACCCATCATAGCTGTAGGGTTCTTCCAATTCAGCTAGCTGGTGCTGCTTCTGCTTACGCATAAACCAGTTGATTAAAAACTCGTACTCTTTGACATCCAACAGCTCACGACAATCTAACCCCATCAGGGTTTCTCCTGTTTTTGCACCCAGCGCTGGACCTGCGGCCTTATTCTCAAAAAAGAAGCTATAAAGCCTGTCAGCGCACCAGGTGACGGGTGGTACTTTGAGTAAGAGTCCAAGCATACGCCAATAGGCAAACTGCGACCAGAGCGTAGCAAAAGCTGCAGCACCTTTGTAATAGACTTGACCGTTTACCCGCACATGCATACGCGCAAGCGCACTGCATCTGTCCAGCTCTGGTGGCAGCTGTGCATGTAAATCCGTTAAATCCAGCCAGATAATAGGCACCCTACTTTTCAGTGCGCGAAAGTAATTAATCTCTCGCCGGCACAAGGGACAACCGCCATCATAAAAAACTTCCAGTGAATTCATTTTATGCTCCTGTTAGCCAAAACAATACGTTCAAGCATCGTTTCAGGATCGGCTGAACAAAAAAAACGATAGCGGCGATTGGATTAATTCGTTTTCGATGAAAAGCGCTGCAGGCTAAGCTCCTTCCACATTAAGGTATCTGGAGCCACATCATGTTAAAAACTATGACTTTTGCTGTACTACATTTTAGCGTTGCTTTTAGCGTCACCTATTTATTAACCGGAGATCTGCTGGTGGGTGGTTTAGTGGCGACCATAGAGCCAGCCATCAATACTGTCGCTTACTTTTTTCATGAGAAAGCATGGAACCGTATAGCACTGCGGCAAAAGCAGCATCATCAACTACAAGCCTGAGTCACTCCATCTCAGGCTATTCACACCAGCTGCATTATTCCGACGAACAAGGTACACTAGCGCCCTTTTGATTTGTTCCGCGGATTTGTTATGGCCTTAAAGGCAACCATTTTTAAAGCAAGCCTTGCTGTGGCCGACATGTCGCGCCATCATTATCAGGACTATAACCTGACGTTAGCCCAGCACCCTTCTGAAACCACAGAGCGTATGATGTTACGTCTGCTGGCTTTTGCTTTGTGTGCCCATGAAGATTTAACCTTTGGTAAAGGCATTTCCGACGACGATGAAGGGGCTTTGTATCGTCAAAATCTGACCGGTGACTTTCAGTTGTGGATTGAGCTGGGTTTACCGGAAGAAAAACGTTTACGCCGAGCCAGTCATAAAACTCAGCAGCTGTTATTAATCGCTTACGGCGGTACTGCAGTGGATAAATGGTACAGCTCTGAGCAAAAAGCGCTAAGTCAGTTAAAAAACCTGACCATAGTGGCCGTTTCTCCAACTGACACAGTAGAGCTGGCAAAATTATGCGACCGTACTATGCAGTTGCAATGCACCATTAATGAAGGCCAGGTCTGGTTTGGCAATGCAGCCCAGAGCGTACAGGTCCAACTACAATTTATTCAACAGTCAAACCCAGCTTTGCTGGCATCGGAGTAATCACATGACCCAACTCGCCTTAGGCAAACTAAACAAACTGGCGGTAAAAAAACAGGTCGAATTTGGCGTGTACTTAGATGGCTTAAGCTGGGGTGATATTTTATTACCTAAACGTTATGTGCCCGCAGGAACTGAAATTGGTACAGTGCTTGAAGTACTGCTGTATCTGGACTCTGAAGATCAGCTGATTGCTACCACAGAAAAACCTTATGTGATGGTCGGTCAGGTGGCACAGCTCAAAGCTGTGGCTATCACCAAAGTAGGTGCCTTTTTAAACTGGGGTCTGAAAAAAGACTTACTGGTGCCTTTTAGCGAACAACAGATCCCGATGCAGCTGGATAAATATTATCTGGTGTACTGTTATGTCGATAAAAGTAACCGTATTGTCGCCTCTGCCAAACTGGACAGATACATAGGCAAAGACACGCCGGATTACCAACCAGGCGATGAAGTGCAGTTTTATGTCGCGTCACAAACCGACCTGGGCTATAAAGTGGTGGTGGATCATCAGCACTGGGGTTTATTGTATAAAAATCAGGTCTTTAAACCACTGCGTATCGGCTACAAAGGCACAGCTTATGTGCAAAAAATGCGTGATGATTTCCGTATTGATTTAATGCTGGATAAACCTGGTTACGAAAAAGCCCAGGCTTTTACTGATGTGATTTTAGAGCGCTTAAAACACAAAGGTGGCAGCTTGCCGATATCAGATAAAAGCACACCGGAGCAGATTTATGGTGAGTTTGGCGTCAGTAAAAAGATGTTTAAACAAGCGATTGGCGCTTTATACAAAGCGGGCAAAATAGTGATTGAAGCAGAAGCAATTCGCCTGGTTTAACATAGTAGGGGCGCGGTTTATCCGCGTCCGTTTCAAATGCCAATCCAATTCCAGTACAGTCAACGTAGCCATTTGATGGCATCGCTCGCTGGAAGAGCCTTAGCAAACCAATAACCCTGCCCGGCGTCACAGCCCAATTCTTTTAATAACTGCCGCTGTAAACTGGTTTCAACCCCTTCTGCCACTACCTTTAAATTCAGCGTTTTTGCCAGAGCTATCACCGTATTGACTACAGGATTGTCCTGAATACGGGGTTTCATATTGGCAATAAAAGAGCGGTCGATTTTCAGCACATCCAGCTTAAATTCGTTCAGGTAGCTTAAACTGGAATAGCCTGTACCAAAGTCATCCAGCAGCACCTTCACTCCATGCTGGCGCAGCTGCTTTAAGCACAAACGCGCTTGCTCAATATTTTCAATCAACGCTCGCTCTGTGATCTCAATCGCCAGATAACGGGCTGGTACATCCGCTTCAGCCAGTTTCTGGATCACAGCGGCAGCAAAGTCAGGTTCAGAAAATGCCAGACCTGACACATTGACACTGACATAAAATGGCATAGCGTAATTTTGCCGCCACAGCCTGATCTGCTCAATGCTCTGTCGCAAGACATAGTGGTCAATCAAACCTATCAGGCCATTTTTCTCAGCATAAGGAATAAACTCATCTGGTGTGATAGCGCCACGGCTTTGATGAGTCCAGCGGATAAGCGCTTCAAAACCTATGGTATCGTCCGTATCCAAACTGATAATAGGCTGATAATGCAGCATAAAATGCTGTTTTGCCAAAGCGGCTTTGATTTCCAGACCTAATCTGAACTCCTGACTCTCCTCCACTTTCATATCAGAGGAATAAATTCGGTAGACTCCGCGCCCATCTTGTTTGGCCTGATACATAGCGATATCAGCGCGACGAATAAGCTCATCAGCCGACTGCAATTGATCCTCAGAACTTGCCAGCGCTATGCCAATACTGCAGGAAGTCAACAACATATGTTCACCGACCAGTAAGGGCTGCTGTAGCGCCTGAATAATTCGTTGTGCCACATCCGTCACATCAGCAAGGCTGGCGACATCTTCAAGCACCACTGCGAACTCATCGCCGCCCAGACGGGCTAGCGTATCGGTCTGACGCATACAAAGCTTTAGGACCCGCCCTACCTGAATAAGAAAGGCGTCGCCGACCTGATGGCCCAAGGTATCATTCACTGTTTTAAAGCGGTCCAAATCTAAATACATCACGGCTAGATGATTAGCAGGAAAACGTTGCATACGCTTAAAGGCTTGGCCAATACGGTCCATCAATAAACTGCGGTTTGGCAAAGCAGTCAGAGCATCATGCAATGCCTGATGTTGCAAACGTTTTTCGGAAAACACCCGTTCCAGAGCATTGGAGATATGCTGGGAGACAAAGATCATCAGCTCAAGGTCACGCTCACTGTACTGAATGTTGGCGACATAACTTTGCACCACCACCACACCACGTACTGTATCACTGGACTGGAAAGGCACACCAAGCCAGGATTCAGGTTCAGAGCCATAAGTGCGGACTTTGTGTTCACGGTCAAAATCGGCCATTTGCTGACGACAAATCAGCAGCGGCTGTTTAGAGCGAAACACATGTCCTGTCAGACTGTGTTCCAGTACGTCAGAGCCATACACCTGATTAGGGTCTATTTCATCTTCAGTGTCAGCAAAATAAGGGAACTGTAAGGTTTGAGTTTCATCATCAAACAAAGCAATAAAGAAATTCGGCGCATAAATCAGCGAGTTAACAATTTGATGGAGTCGCTTGTAAAAGCTGGAGAAGTCGTTGGCAAAATAGGAGAAAGAGGCAATTTCGTACAAGGCTTTTTGTAATCGCTCAGCGTATTCAAGTTTACTGACCGATGATTCCAGAGTGTCCAGCATCTGCGACTTTCGAAGTTTGCTGGCCAGAATAGAGGCTACTACTTCCAGAATTTGCTGATGCTCAACACTGAAATAGTTAATTTGCGAGTGCTCACAGTCAAGCACTCCCAGCAGGTCTTCTCCATCCATAATAGGCACAACGAGTTCAGATAAACTCGGCACTAAATCAGCCATATAATGGGGATCATCTCTGGTATCAGAGACCAATACAGATTGTTTGATACTGGCAGCGTAGCCGACCAGACCATCCCCTACTTTCAGCTCAGAAATGCCTAAATGAGAGGGTAAATCACGAGTACCGGTACCAGCTTTACGCACCAGCGTCTCGCCATCGGTAGCCAGTATAAAAATGGCACAATCGACAAAACCTAAGCCTGCCACGACATGTTTCGCAGCATAATTAAGAATGTCATCCGCGCCCGTCAACTCATGCAGATCAATGGCAAACTGATTAATTAAGCTTAGTCTGGCATTTTCTTGCTGTAACTGCTGGAGTTGAGCGTGAAGGACACTGATATCAGTTTGAGGCTGGGAAGTGATCACGGTCGTCATACAGACTCTACTACATTAATCCGTAGAAAGTTATAAACGACCGTGCTTTATTAAGCAACGAAAAGTTAAATTTTGTTCCTGTTCATAGGTTTGGTGAACACTAAATGCACTGCACTGGTCGCTCTTTCCAAAAAGCCACCTTCGCAGTAACACAAGTAAAAATGCCAAAGCCGGATAAACTGATCGTCATAACCCAACTGATGCAGTTTATCCCGTGACGCCATAAAGTTATGACACCAATCCTGCAAGGTGCGGGCGTAATCCAGGCCTATATCCTGCACCTGACGTAACACTAAATCAGTGTAATCAGCCACTGCATTACTCATGCGTTGAATCGAAGGCAAGCAACCACCAGGAAAGATGTAACGCTTTATAAAGTCGACTTCTTTGACATAGTGACTGTAACGTTGATCGGCAATGGTAATAGCCTGCAATACCATCAACCCATCTTCTTTGAGTAAACTTGAGCATTTCGCAAAGTATTGATCTAAGAACTCATCACCGACGGCTTCTATCATCTCTATAGAGACAAGCTTGTCATAAGTCCCTGTTAAATCGCGGTAATCCTGAAATAACAAAGTGATTTGTGACTCCAGCCCTGCTTCACGGATTTTTTCTGCCGCATAGTCGTGTTGTTCACGCGAAATAGTGGTTGTAGTCACCTGACAGCCGTAATTACGGGCGGCAAATATCGCCATGCTGCCCCAGCCTGTACCAATTTCTATCAGATGATCTGTTGGTTTTAACTGCAGCTTATCGCAAATAGATTTAAGTTTATTCAACTGCGCCTGTTCCAGCGTGCAGCTGTCCGTTTCATACACTGCGCTGGAATACATCATGCTTGGATCTAAAAACAACTGATACATGGCATTACCTAAATCGTAATGCGCAGAAATGTTTTTGCGTGATTGCTCTTTGGTATTGCGATTACGCCAGTCCAGCAGTTTTAGCGCAGGTTTACTTAAACGCGCCCATGCCGACTCCAGCTTATCCAGCAGCGATGAGTTACGGGCGAGCAACTGCACCAGCACTGTTAAATTATCGCAGCGCCACTGACCGAGAATATAAGACTCACCCGCACCTACTGAGCCTGCGAACATCATTTTTTGATAAAAATCCGGATCCAATACGGTCAGCGTACATTGCAACTCGCCCTTTGCATCGCCCAGCAGCGTTTTTTCCTGACCTTCAACTAATAAAATGGCGCCATAATGCAACTGACTTAAATGGTTCAGCACCAGTTTGCGACAGGTTTTATCAAACCAGCGTAAATTTTGAAAAGGACATTGTTCGGTGATCAAAACCGTCATCTTGGTGTTTCCTTTGACTTAGGGTGGCCATACACAGGCACTGCTTTGACCAGCAGTTTTATTGCATGCCAATAAATTCGTGTCATCACTTGTACGTTTTGCCATGGACGGCGGATCAGTAAACTTTTCAGCTCGCGTAGACTAAATGGCTTACTGACCAAATGAAACCAGGCGCTGAATACCTTCTGTTGTGCTTTAAAATTAGTAATTGCTAATTCCAGTTGAGCTGAATTTGCCACAACAGTCCAGTGGTATTGCATATCCATCGGATTAAAAGGCGACACATGAAAAGCTTTGTCGTGTTGGTAATGCGATTTTTCCGCGCTATCCACTGGCACCAGATAATAGTGCCGTTCATTCCACGGTGTATTGCTGACTTCAGCCACTAACGCAATCAGTTGTTTTGTCTCATCAAAGCAGTAATACAAAGTCAGAGGGCTGAAGTAATAACCCCAGTTTGCCAGCGGGCTCATCATGCAGACTTTAGCCACAGCAGTGTCAAAACCTAAATCCAACAGTTTTTGCCTGACGGCCTGAGTTAAATTTTCTGCACCTGGCAAATAATCAGAGCGGCGGTAACTACAAGCCGCAAAACGCGCTTTTGACCATAACCAGCCTTTTGCCGGTATACGGTCCAGCTCGTCCAGGTCAAGCCAGAAGTAATGCACCTGATAGTCAAAACCATGCACTTTGGGTAAGTATCGTTTATGCCCTACTTCACCCGTTAATATCGCATGACCTGATGGGATCAACATTCCACTCCCATGGCTCTGGCTATATCCACAGCACTACGCACCCCATCTTCATGGAAACCGTTATACCAGTAGGCACCACAAAACCAGCTGTTATTCACGCCATTAATTTCACTGCGGCGTTGCTGCGCAGCAATAGTGCAGTGATTAAATACCGGATGGTCGTACTGAAAACGTTTTAAAATTCGACTCTGATCAATGGCATGGCCGTGATTCAGTGTCACCACAAAAGTGACAGGGGCTTCTATACCCTGCAAAATATTCATGTTGTAACTCAAAGTCGCATGACTGGATGCAGCATTGGTCAGATGGTAGTTCCATGCCGCCCATGCTGCTTTACGTTTAGGTAAAATGCGCTGGTCGGTATGTAATATCACTTCGTTTTTCTGATAAGCGATGCCGCCCAGAATTTGTCGCTCTGCTTCGCTAGGGTCTTTTAATAAGGCCAACGCCTGATCGCTATGGCAGGCAAAGACCACCTGATCAAAAGACTCACTACGGCCATCGGTAAATTCCAGAGTGACCCCCTCTGTATCACGTGTTACAGATTTTACAGGACTATTGAGTTTTACCTGTGCAGGATTCAGTGTATTTAATAAAGCGCGCACGTATTCTCTTGAGCCGCCTTTAATCACCGACCACTGCGGCCGATCCGCTACATTTAGCAAGCCATGGTTTTTGAAAAACTGCAGGAAAAAACGCAGAGGAAAAGAAGGCATATCGGCAAGACCAGAGGACCAAATAGCGGCCCCCATAGGCAATAAGTAGTCATTGCGAAGCTCGAGGCCTAAATTATGTTTGGCCAGAAACTCATCTATCAGTAAATCCAGATCCGGATGGTTTTGCTCCAGCAACTCCTTACCCAGTTTATTAAATTTGACAATATCCAGCAGCATACGCCAGAACGAAGGGCGAAACAGGTTGCGGCGCTGGGCAAATAAAGTCGCCAGAGTGTGGCCATTGTATTCCAGCCCTGTATCGGCTTTTTTCACCGAAAAACTCATTTGGGTATGCTGTGACTCCACCTTAAGCTCGTCTAAAAACTTATTAAAGAGTGGATAAGTCCAGTTATTAAATACAATAAAGCCCGTATCTATAGCGTACTCTTTACCTTCCACATTCACATCTACTGTCGCCGTGTGGCCACCAAGGTAAGAGCCCGCTTCAAATAAAGTGACATCATGCTGGCGCTGCAACAAATACCAGCTAATCATGCCGGAAATACCGCCGCCTACTACTGCAATTTTCATTTCTACCCTTCCTTAGCCATTTTTTGTTTAATTTTTTTAGTGACCCAACCCAGCAGCGGAATATGCTCCAGCACCATTTCATTTAAATCGTAATAATCTCTGTGGTAGGCAATTTTTCCGTCACTATTCCAGTGCACGACGGAGCAACCATGCACAGAAATCGCCTTGCCATTGCCTATGGCTTCATGAGTAAAAGTCATCACCCAACTCAGGCAGCCTTGATCCTGATTGGCAATTTTTGAGGTAGCAACAAAGTGGCAACTGCTTAAACGTGCGTAAGCGTGAGAGAAATACTGCTGCAACTGCTCCAGCCCCAGCATATGATGCACAGGGTCAATAAACTCCACATTGCAGGCATAGAGTTCAGGCAATGAACCTAAGTTGTTCTGGCTTAAGTTATTGTAAAAATCTAAAAAACGTTCCAGCCGTTCTGTCGCGTTATTTTCATTCATTATCCAGTACATCCTGCGGTTTTTTAACAGTGTGGAACAACTCTAAGGTTTTCAGCCGTGCTTTACTGTGATCCACAACAGGTTTGACATAGTCACTCCACATCGGCAAAGGATGGGGCCAGTGGATCTGTTTTTTGGGCACGTCAGCAAGTTCCGGCAGCATACGTTTTATAAATACGCCATCCGGGTCAAAACGTTCACTTTGAGTGACTGGATTAAAAATACGGAAATAAGGCGCAGCATCCGTGCCTGTTGATGCAGCCCATTGCCAGCCCCCATTGTTAGCGGCGAAGTCGCCATCAATCAGCTTCGACATGAAATACTGTTCACCCCAGCGCCAGTCGATATGTAAATCTTTCACCAGGAAACTCGCCACTATCATACGTAATCTGTTGTGCATCCAGCCGGTTTGATTCAGCTGGCGCATCGCAGCATCCACTATTGGATAACCGGTTTGTCCATCACACCAGGCCTGAAACAGCTGTTGATTATTCGGCCAGACAATAGCGTCCGTATCTTTTTGGAAGGCTTTGTGTTTAATCAGATCCGGAAAGGCCATTAAAATATGATGATAAAAATCCCGCCATACCAGCTCAGATAACCAGACTTCAGCGCCGGATTTTTCTCTGTCCCAGTCATTCGCAGCTTCCAATTGCAAACGGCTTATGCACTGCTGCGCTGAAATAACGCCTATCGCAAGATAAGCCGATAAAGAAGATGTTCCATCCACCGCCGGAAAGTCGCGTTCTGTTTGATAATACGCTGCTTTATCCCGACAGAACTGCCGCATCTGTTCCAGTACATGCAGTTCATCCACAGCATAAGCCAGCGAACTGCCATCCCCTTGTTTCATTAAAGGCAATTGTGGCAACTGCAGCGTTGTTTCTACTAAAGCTTTAGGCTTAGGGAAGCAGCGCACACCCGCTTCACGCAAACGCGCCAACCAGGTTTTCTTAAAAGGCGTAAAAATCTGATAAATGCCGCCGGTTTTGCTAAGGATTGAACCTGGTGGCATCACGGCTTTGCGGTCAAACCAAAAACAGGCTTTACCCGCATTGGCGAAGGTATCGCTGACCTTACGATCACGCACACACTCACGTAGTTCATACTCAGTGTGGCCGTACAAGGCTTCTGCTCCAGCATCTATCAATTGCTGCATCAGTTCTGGGATAGAAGAATAATGACTACCCTCAATCGCAAGCAAAGGGATATTCAAAGCTGCAAGTTCAGTCTGCAACTGCTGTACACGACGACGAATAAAATCTTGTTTTATCGGCGCCATAAAATGCTGCTGCCAGCTATCCGGTGTGGCAATAAAAAGCGCCACTACAGGCAAACCTGACTGGCAGGCTTCCAATAAGGCTTGGTTATCATAAACACGTAAATCATTACGCAGCCAGACTAAAGAAAATGCTGTGTTACTCATCAGGCGCGTAATCCCAGTTCGTCAGGGAACGGCTGCAGGTACTGCTGCGCCGCTACATACTGATGGGGATGCTGAGCCAAATGGTGACGCAATAAGGTTAAAGGTGCCAACAAAGGCAAATGGCCCTGACGGTATTTATGAATAAGGGCCAAAAGCTCCTGCTTGGCAGCGCTTGTCAGCATCTTCTTGAAAAAGCCCTGCAAATGCATCAACACATTGGCTTGCTGCTTACGGGTGGCTTGTTGCTTTAAAGCCTGCATTAAATCCAGTAAATAACGCTGCGCCAATTCATCCGGAGCAAACAATTTCGCTTGCGCCACTAAGCGGCCTAATTCACGGTACGCCACTGGGCTATGCGCCATCACCAAAAATTTATAGCGACTGTGAAAAGTCACTAACTTGCCCACAGTAAAACCAGATTGAAGCATCTGCTGATAGTCATGGCAGGCAAATATCCGGGTAACAAAGTTTTCTCTCAGGTTGCTATCAAGCAAACGGCCATCTTCCTCTACAGGTAACCAGGGATAGCTATGCATCAATTGCTGCGTAAAAACACCTACTCCAACTTTACCCAACTGGTGGCCATTTTGATCATTTAACCGTACCCGCTCCATGCCGCAGCTAGGGGACTTGGCGCAGACAATATAACCAGAGAGTTGCTTCAGCTCCGGCAACAGTTTCTCGGTAAATTGCAGCATAGTGTCTGTGTGGTCAATGCTGCTGTCTTTGCTGTTGACCAACCGTACTTGCTGAGCAGCATTAAGCTGCAAACGAATAGCAGGACGAGGCACACCTAAGCCTATTGCCTGTTCAGGGCAAACAGGGACATAAGATACAAAAGGAGCAAGAGTGCTGTTACAGAATTCAGATGCTTTATGGCCGGCATCAAAACGCACTTTTTGCCCAAGCACACAAGCGCTGACACCGATTTGGATACTCATAATAAGGACTCACAGAAAAAATCACGGAGATGACTATAATTGTTTACAGATCAGCAGGTTCATTGGATCACTGCAAGAGAAAATTTTTGATCATCAGATAGAGCTACTTTTGTCACAAAACAATCGCCGGGAGCGATTGTTAACATTGGAACGAAGTGACGATGGCCTGAACAGGCATTTTGCAAGGACAGCAAAATGTAAAACAATCGCCGGGAGCGATTGTTAACATCGGAACGAAGTGACGATGGCCTGAACAGGCATTTTGCAAGGACAGCAAAATGTAAAAAGCTGCGCCTTATGACGCAGCTTTTTCATCAGAAAGGTTCTTGAGTGTTAGTAGGAGTAACTCATGGTTACACCACTAAAAGTCGTATACGCCTTCACGCCCACATGCCAGGTTCCGGCTTGTGGATTGTTGATGGTGCATTGCTCGGCATTGCCATTTAAGTATGGACGGCAGTTGTATTGGCTTTCCGTCGGCTGACTGTTAAAGCGCACATACAAGTCCGCATCACCAGTACCGCCTGAGATGGTAAAGGTTAAGGTGCTGACACCTGATGGGATAACGTAAGAACCCCGTAACCAGGTACCAGTGCTGGCACTCAAGTTAGGGAAGGTTTCGCCCCCTGTGGGTGGAGGATTGCCACCACCGCCACCACTACAGCCATTGGCAGTCAGATAATCCACTGCAGCTTTGGCCTGAACTATACCAAAACCAAAAGAGTTATCCCGCCCGGCTGTACCTCTGTCCTGCGCTGTGGCCTGTAAAGCACTGCGGATTTGTGGTGCAGTACATTGTGGATGGTTGCTCCAGACTAAAGCTGCCACACCAGCGACATGAGGTGAAGCCATAGAGGTGCCGCTAATACTGTTGTAACCCCCATTATTCCAGGTGGAATTCACTGCAACACCTGGGCCTGCCAATTCCACCTGAGCGTTGCGCTGAGAGAAACTGGCCAGATTGCGGTTAGAATCTACAGCTGCCACTGACACTACGTCATTATAAGAGGCAGGATACGACAAACTGGTATTACCGGCATTACCTGCCGCCGCAATCAACAACATACCGCTGTTATAAAAATTGGTCATCGCCGTTTGTTCAGTTTGACTGGAACTGCTGCCGCCTAAACTCATATTGACGACTTTGGCGCCTGCTGTTTGGCAAGACTCTATGCCGTCAATCAGATCAGAAGCAAAAGTCCAGTTTCCTGAATCATTAAATATTTTTACTATATGTACATCGGCTTGAGCTGAAGGTAAAACCCCTATCACACCATCGTTGTTGTTCAGCGCCACCATAGTACCGGCGACATGAGTGCCGTGACCGTTGCCATCCGATGACCAGTTACCATGGCCTGAAAAGGCAAAACCGCTGACACCAGAGTTAGGTAAATCCGGGTGGCTTAAGGTATAGCCTGTATCAATAACGCAGACCTTGGCGTTAGCAGCATTGGCATCGCTGACCAAATTGGCCTGAACCATAGGAATACCATAAGGAGTGCTTTGTGCCATCGGCGTGATCACATCAAACAAATAACGCTTTTGATCCACTTCGATGTACTGCACTTCAGGGTCGGAAACCATAGCTTTTAACTGACGTGGATTTAATTCCAGTACGCTGGATTTGACCGAGCTTAAATGTTTGACAACTTTCCCTTTGTATCTACGCGCTAAGGTTTCTGCTCTTTGTTCAGAAAATTCAGAAACAGCCTGAGCGCCGCTTTGTAAAGTGCTGAAAGTGCCGTCTTTATATTTGACGATATAACGGCTGGTACTGTCATCACTTGGATCAATTGCAGCAACATCTGCAGCTGTAACAAACTCTGGCCCTGTATCCACCGCAGCAGCAACAGCCACTGAAGTTAAAGATAATGCAAAACAACCAGCAGTTCCCAGTAACAGTACTTTGTTTCTATTTTTCATATGTGTACCTTGTAAGAGTGTTGAAGTCCATGATGTGAAGTTGCATCCTGCGGCTCCAAACTTAGCAAGGCATAGCGATTACTCTTTATATTAATGTTATATTTTTATTATATAAATTTTACATTTAATCATTTTTAATTAAACATGTGATTTTATGTAACCAACCTATTCACATGGAGAAGATAACTCATCCATGGTCGCGTCGGATCGATAGAAATAAAAAAGGAGCGCCCTCGCGGAACACTCCTTTTATACACAGAACGACAAGAAATTATTTCTTGGCGGTGCCTACTTCGACTCTGCTTTTTAACTTCTGACCCGGTCTGAAGGTCACCACACAACGAGCGGAGATAGGAATATCTTCACCTGTTTTTGGGTTGCGACCTGGTCTTTGGTTTTTTACTCGCAGGTCGAAATTACCAAAACCTGACAGTTTTACCTGGTCGCCTGCTTCCAAAGCAATGCGGATCTCTTCAAAAAAAGATTCGACTATTAATTTTGCATCGCGCTTGCTGATGCCAAACTTGGTAAATAAACGTTCTGCTAAATCGGCTTTGGTAAGCGCCATTCTTAATCCCTCAACGTTGCGTTGAACTCTTTGCTCAGCACCTCGACCACAGAAGAGATAACCTGTTGGATATCTTTATCTTCAAGC
This sequence comes from Rheinheimera sp. MM224, assembly GCF_947090785.1. Classification (NCBI taxonomy): domain Bacteria; kingdom Pseudomonadati; phylum Pseudomonadota; class Gammaproteobacteria; order Chromatiales; family Chromatiaceae; genus Rheinheimera; species Rheinheimera sp. MM224. Next base: position 1,806,503 of record NZ_OX352320.1, on the reverse strand, counting down.
GTCCGCGCCTTGTCCTGCAAGGTTAAAGCTATCGCTAATGACTTATAGCCCTCAGCAACACCCTGCCCTGTGTAGACGTCAAACAATTTTAGGTCAACTAATTGATTTCCGCCAACTTTTCTAATAGTAGCAAGGATATCTGAAAAACGCACATCAGATTTCACAACAATAGCTAAATCGCGACGGTTTGCAGGGTATTTTGAAGTTTCCTGAGCTAAAACAATGTGTTTATCACCAAATGCTTCAAGCTCTACTTCAAATAAAAAGGCTTTTCCTTTAATACCAAGTTTACGTTCCGCTTCCGGATGCAAGGCGCCAAGCACACCTACAGCTTTGCCATCCCGGTTTAACTGGGCAGTTTGACCCGGATGTAAGGCGCTGTGTTGACCTGTAGCGAAAGTAAAACACTCTGTAGCTGAAGTGCAGCTTAACAGCGCTTCCACATCGCCTTTAACATCATAAAAATCAACGGCCCGCTCTGCGATAGTCCAGTGCTCATTGCCATAACTGCCAACAATCACACCACCTAAAACCGGCACCTGACGTACACCACCTTCAGCATTGGCATCAGGGATAAATTTCAGGCCGTATTCGAATAAACGAATACGGTTTTGCTGACGATTCTGATTGTATTGCACTGCTTGCAATAAACCTGGCCACAGGTTTAACCGCATCGCCGACATATCAACGGAAATTGGGTTTGGCAACACCAGAGCAGCCTGACCCGGGAACAAGGTTTCCTGCACTTTAGGATCAACAAAACTATAAGTAATAGCTTCCTGATAACCACGAGCGACCAGCAAATCACGTAAGCTGTGAACGGAAATACGGCTTTCCTGATGTTTGCTCATCGCAAGCGCAGCTTGTGGTGCTACATTAGGAATATTATTGTAGCCATAGACCCGCGCCACTTCTTCAATTAAATCTTCCGGTATAGAAATATCAAAACGGTAGCTTGGTACTGTCACCTGCCACTCGTCAGTAGATGCCTGAACCTGCATCCCTAAACGCTGGAAAATCTCAGTGACGGTCTCAGTCGCAATAGAAATACCTAAAATACGATCCAGCTTAGTGCGGGTTAACGCAATTTGTGCCGATTTTGGTACGTGCGCCTCTGACACAGCTTCAACCACAGGGCCTGCTTCACCACCGACAATAGCTAACAACAAGGCTGTTGCTCTTTCCATCGCTGTGCGTTGCAATTCAGGGTCGACACCACGCTCATAGCGGTGTGAAGCATCAGTGTGCAAACCGTATTGACGGGCCACACCTGCCATTTCAACCGGAGAGAAGAATGCGCTCTCAAGGAAAATGTCGCTGCTGTCTTTCGTCACACCACTGTGCAAACCACCAAAGATACCAGCCATTGCTAAGGCTTTTTGACTATCCGCAATCACCAGCGTATTGGCTTTTAACGTCACTTCGTTGCTATCCAGCAACACCAGCTTTTCACCGTCTTTGGCCATACGCACATCAATATCACCTTCGATTTTTGCTAAATCAAAAGCGTGCATCGGATGACCCAACTCCAGCAAGACGAAGTTAGTCACGTCCACCACAGCATCAATAGAACGGATACCAGAGCGACGTAATTTTTCTACCATCCACAAAGGCGTGACAGCAGCTGTGTTGATATTACGAATCACACGACCTAAATAACGTGGACAAGCTTGTGGCGCAGACAACTGAATGCCTTTGACGTCACTGATACTTGCAGCAACAGCGGCAATGTCAGGCTGTTTGACGTCCAGGTTATTCAACACCCCCACTTCACGGGCTAAACCTTTTAAGCCTAAACAATCAGCACGGTTTGGTGTTAAATCCACTTCAATGGCATTGTCGTCTAACGTCAGGTACTGACGAATGTTCTGACCCAGCGGCGCATCAGCAGGCAGTTCAATAATGCCTTCTGAACTTTCAGCCATGCCAAGCTCCGATAAAGAACACAACATACCGTTCGATGGCTGACCACGTAGCTTAGCGGCTTTAATTTTAAAATCGCCAGGCAATACAGCGCCTACTGTCGCAACCACAACTTTTAAGCCCTGACGGCAGTTGGCGGCTCCACAGACGATATCTAATAATTCACCAGTGCCAATATCAACTTTGGTTACTTGTAATTTGTCGGCTTCAGGATGACGACCACATTCAACCACATGGCCCACAACTACACCGCTAAATTCACCGGCAACCGGCTCGACACCGTCGACTTCCAAACCGGCCATCGAAATTTGTTCTGCTAACTCATTGGTCGATAACTGCGGGTTGACCCACTCACGTAACCAGGATTCACTGAATTTCATTATCTGCTCCCGCTTATCTGAATTGCTTTAGAAAACGCAGATCGTTTTCGAAGAATGAACGAAGGTCTGTTACGCCATAACGCAACATGGTCAGACGCTCAACGCCCATACCAAAAGCAAAACCGCTGTACACTTCAGGGTCGATGCCAACAGAACGTAATACATTTGGATGCACCATACCGCAGCCTAATACTTCCAGCCATTTGCCGTTTTTGCCCATCACGTCCACTTCAGCTGAAGGTTCGGTAAAAGGGAAAAAGGACGGACGGAAACGGATTTGCAGGTCTTCTTCAAAATAGTTATTCAGGAAGTCGTGCAAAATACCTTTGAGTTCAGTAAAGCTGACGTTTTTATCGACCATCAAACCTTCCACCTGGTGGAACATCGGGGTATGAGTTTGATCGTAGTCGTTACGATAGACACGGCCAGGGGAAATGATCCGCAGTGGTGGCTGTTCTGTTTCCATAGTACGAATTTGCACACCAGAGGTCTGAGTACGCAGCATCAGCTTAGGATTAAAATAAAAGGTGTCGTGATCGGCACGGGCCGGGTGATGCGTTGGAATATTCAGTGCATCAAAGTTATGGAAATCATCTTCGATTTCCGGGCCATGTTTCACTTCAAACCCCAATTCACCAAAAAAGCTTTCAATACGGCGAATGGTGCGGGTCACAGGGTGCAGACCACCGGCTTCTAAAGCACGGCCCGGCAAAGTCACGTCAATCTGCTCTTTTGACAGTTTTTGTGCCAGTTCAGCCTGTTGCATCTGGTCACGTTTAGTATTTAACGCGTCCTGCACTTGCTGTTTTAAGTCATTGATCTGTTGACCAGCAGTTTTGCGGGTTTCCGGATCCATAGCACCTAAAGATTTCAGCAACTCAGTGATGCTGCCTTTTTTACCCATAAAGGCCACGCGCACATCTTCCAGTGCGTTGATATCGTTCGCTACAGCGACTGCCTGTAAGGCTTCTTCTAAAATGGCGGTTAAGTTCATCGCTATCCTCAGACCAGCGTTAATCCCCTTGGTACCTGAAGCGGCAGCTTTGTGGGCTGCAGCATCGATAACTTCGGGTAGATAAGTCGTATAAAAAGGTGGCAATAATACACCAGATTTGCGCTCAGAGCTTGCGTAAAATAAGGCTTTTTTTAGTTCAAAGGACGAAAAATCAGTGAGATAAGCTCAGCATGTCTTTGACAAAAGGAATGGTCAACTTACGCTGATGCACTATCGAGGCTTTATCCAGTAAATCGAGAATTTGCACCAGTTCACGGATATCACGTTGCTGACGGTTGAGTAAAAACCGCGCCACTTCATCTGGCAGCTCCATGCCGCGTAAACGGGCTTTTTGTTGCAGCAGTTTTTGTTTGTCTTCATCGCCTAATAAACGCAATTGAAAACTGGTACAAGCCTGCAAACGCGAGACTAAATCCGGCAAGGTAATGCCCAGCTCGGTGGGTGCCTGATCGGCGACAATAATCAGAGCTTTGCCCTGCTCTGTCATGCGGTTGTATAAATCAAATACCGCCACTTGCCAGCTGATATCCCCGGCTATGGCCTGAATATTATCCAGACAAACCAGATCCAGCTCTTCGAGTTGGTCCAATATTCTGGGACTCCAGGCTTTAAAATCCTCCAGACTCAACAACTGACTGGTTAAACCCAGTTCCTGCGCCTGCACACAAGCAGCGTATAACAAATGCGATTTACCACTACCACTGGCACCAAATAAATACAAAGGCAGACGGTGTTCAGAGGGAGTCGTCAGAAAATGCTTGATATAACCCACCACAGGGCTGGTTTCAGCCCCATAGAAGGTATCTAGAGTTTCATCTTCTGGCAGCGTCACTGCCAGAGTGTATTGCACCGGAGTCATTAGTTAGGGATATACCTGTAGCGCAGCACGGAAGGCATAACATCTGGCGATGCTGCGGTTGGCTCTGTTGCCATTTCGGCAGCCATTTCAGCAAAAAGCTCGTCCGTTTCCGCCGCAGTTTCAGTTGCCTCTGTTGGTTCTGCGGAAACAGTTTGTTCAGCTGCAGTTTGCAGAGACTGCAAACGACGTTCCAGCGACAAGGAGTTAATAAAAGCACCGCGGTCTGCCGCCAGTTGTACTTTAAACTTCAGTAAATCCGCTTTGCGCTCCTGCACTGTCACTTGTTTGACCGACAACATGGCGCTGAGCATTTGTTGTACTTTGACCTGATCGACAAAATTAGTTAAGCCTTCAATATCCAGCTCAAGCTCGGTCTGGCCCTGTTGGCTACCGAGTTGAACTGCAAATTTACTGGCCAGTTGCGCCGTTAAACTGCTTAAAAATGCAGAAGCCAACTCTTGTTGTGAGCTTGCTACTAACTCATTGCTGACCAGTTGATCTTGCTCATAGCCCTGCCAGGTTAATCGGTATTGGCCAGCTGTTGGCTGATCAAAAAGTAAAATTAAGGTCTGATCGGCATTAAATGGCAAACTGGCTTGTTCAATCAGCAGCCAGTTGCCGGCCCATACCTCGTCCTGCGACAAGGTTGGCACATAAGTGTCACTGGCGGTAGGTAGCTCAAGAGGCAAGCCAATAGCCTTCGCTTGCTGCTGCAATTGAGTCAATACAGGGTTCGCAGCACCTTGCATAAATACACGGCTTTCAGGGGTTTGCTCTACAGGCCACAGCACTATGGCTGGGCGTCTGGCGCCCCAAATCGCGATCTGGTGCTGGCTTAACAACTGTTGTACTTTTTGCTCATCCAATCCTACTTTTAACGCAGGACCTTGCTCTGAACTTACAGCAGCAAAAGTTTTAATATAGTTGCCTGCGTTTTTCAGTTCAGCTTTAATCGCAGCTTGCTCTACCACTGCTGGATTGACTGTCACTTTGACCAATACCTGAGCCAGCGCCTGCTGTTGCCAGGCACTTTGGCTTTGACCCGCAGGCACAACAGCCTGATACAAGTCAGTCAGTTGTTTTGCTTGTGCACTGCTGAGGCACAACATAAAACACAGAGCTGTAATAAGTAATCGCATCTTTTGCCCTTAACCTGCTAAAAACCTTAACCCGCCAACACAGGGAAAATTCCCTTTAAGCCAAGACTGATAAACTCAATAGAAATAGCCGCCAGAATAAGCCCCATCACCCGGGTGATAATATTCATGCCGGTTTGTCCTAATCTGTTGGCTATTTTACCTGATAAGCGCATCAGGATCGCCAGAAGAATGCCAACAAGTAAAATTTCTGCCGAAATAATTAAATAATGTTGCCAACCTTCAGCTCTGTTGGCATATAAAATAATCGAACTAATGGCTCCGGGGCCTGCCAGCATCGGCATAGCAAGCGGCACCACCGCAATAGAAGATTTTTGCGCTGCCTCTAACCGCTCCGCTTCAGTACTTTTTGCACCGCTGGTTTGAGCGTTTAACATCGAAATCGCCATCAGCAGAATTAAAATACCACCACCGACCCGAAACGAATTCACCGAGATGCCAAAAAAACCAAGGATAAACTCACCAAAAAATAATGTGACCAATAAAATCACGGTAGCCGCTTTGGCTGCTGTAGTCGCAACCTGTTTTTTGTCTTGCTCGCTGTGATCCGCAGTTAATGACAAATACATAGGCAATGCGCCAAGAGGATTTAAGATAGCGATGATGCCGATAAAAATTTTTAAATAATCCTGCACATCCAGCATCAGCTATCCTCTTCGTTACTGCATTGTCATTAAAATGAGCCTAATCATAGCGTTATTTTATCTTTCCTGCATCCGGCCAAGACGACTCAGTGGCTTCAACCAGATGCAATAAAGCATGCAGCTGGATGTCACCACATAAAAAAACCACCCGCAGGTGGTTTTTTAACTAGATCGAGCTGCAGTTCAGTACTACTGATTTACAGCTCAATATTATCTCTTTTGATAATTTGAACCAAGGCCTGATGCAATGCACTGACCTGCTCTGCAGACATCACTTTACCTTCGCTATCACGCCAGCTCAAACTAGTACCTACTTCTGATTTTGTCAGTACCAACTGATAATTGCCAGGAGTCAAAGGCACCTTAATAGTTTCCTCGCCGCCCCATAACGAATCCCAGAAGCCAGACTCTGGTTCCTGATACGTCAGGAAGAAGGTGTATTTTGTTCTGTCCAAATCATTCACAACAAAGCCATTTTGTTCGAATAACAACTCTAACTGAGGCCAGGCTGCATCGATAGACTGTCCAGTGAGCATGGCCGCATTACCCTCTGCATCAAAGCCAGTTGTCAAAGTGATTTGACGTGATTGTGCTTTCTTCTGCTTGATCTGAGCCAATTCTACCGTCGCAACTTTATCCACCAGACGGTTCAGGAAGTACACTTCCTCGCGTTTTTGCGCTATGGCGGATAATTTTGCATCGTTGTCTATATAACGATGTTCCAGCAACTGCACTCGAAGACCTACAGTACGACCGTGGGTTTTAGGTTCAAAAACGACCAGAAAACGGCTCTGTTCTTTCTCTACCATATCTTTCCACAACCAGAAACCTTCCTCTTCAAAACGGCTCACCCAACCCGTTTCAAATACCAGGCCTTGCTGATCTTTTTGGGTGATTTCGATTTGTTTTTCTTTGCCGAAATCCAGCACGTTAGTTTTCAGGTAAGGTAATAACTCCCCTGTAAACTCAGAACGCTCAAACCAAATCCGTGCTTCTTTTTCTTCTTCTTCCACCCGGCTATTGGTAGCCAGCGCCAATACCTGCATAGGGGATTTCAGTTCAACTTCAGTCACTGGCGCATTTGGAGCTGGTGGAATATCAAACTGTGCTGGTTTTTTTGCAGCCGCTAATCCGGCAGGTACCTTTAACTCAGCCAAAGGCTTAGTCTCCACCGGGCTTTGCTCAACAACGTCTTCAGGGAACAAAGAGCAACCAGAAATAAACAATGAGGCAACTAAGCTTGCCGGGATCCAATACTGCACTATAAAACTCCTACACATTAATCTGGGCTTGTTTCAGCGCTTGTTCGATTACGCTTTGATGAATTGGTTCCAACCGGGTCAAAGGTAATCTTGCCATATCATCAGCAATTAACCCCATCTTCAGCAGTGCCCATTTACTTGGAATAGGATTGGCTTCGATAAACAGCTGATGATGTAAGCCTTGTAACTTCTGATCAAGCTGTTGTGCCAATTCTGTATTTTTTTCTAATGCTGCTTTTGACATTTGTGACATCAAAGCAGGCGCAACGTTAGTAGTCACCGAGATGACGCCGTGGCCACCTTTTAACATAAATTCGCAGCAAGTGGCATCGTCACCGCTGAATAATAAAAAATCTGCCGGACATAAAGCTTGTAATTGCACCAAACGCGCCATTGAGCCTGTCGCTTCTTTAATACCAACGATATTCGATATTTTTGCCAATTCAGCCACAGTTTCAGGCAACAAATCCACACCGGTGCGGCCTGGCACGTTATATAAAATAACGGGTTTATCTGTTGCCGCGGCAACAGCCTGATAGTGAGCTATCATGCCTTTTTGCATAGGTTTGTTGTAATAAGGAGTCACAGTCAAAAAACCTGCAATAGGCAAGGCGGATAAAATTTTGGTCTTTTCTACCGCGTCCGCAGTTGAATTTGAACCATTGCCTGCGATCACAGGAATACGGCCATCAACCTGAGCCAGAACCGCTTCGAGGACCTGACGTTGTTCGGCAAAACTTAAAGTAACGGACTCGCCTGTAGTCCCCATAATCACCAAAGCGTCGGTCTGGTTGCTTAAATGAAAATCCACCAGTCGCTTCAGGCTGCCATAATCCACAGCACCATCAGTATCCATAGGGGTGATTAAAGCAACAATACTTCCGCTAAACATGCTCAAGGCTCCAAAATTTTCAGGCTGCCTATGGTAATGACGCACGACAACAAACACAAGCAAGGGACTGTCACACAGGTGAAATTTACGCGAAATATGCTAAACTTCGCAGCCGTTTTTCATTCAGAGACATCAACTTAGCATGCCACAACAATTGGTCGTCACTGCAATAGGTGCAGACAGAACAGGACTGGTTAGCCGTCTTGCACGCCTGGTTACGGATTGTAACTGCAACATAGTCGATAGCCGCATGGCTATTTTTGGCAATGAGTTCACTTTTATTATGTTGTTATCCGGTGATGCTGTGGCCATAAGCCGGATTGAACATTTATTGCCCGGATTAGGTTATGAACTTGATCTGCTAACCATGACCAAACGTACATCAGCCAATCATACTGCAGAGGTCAGCGCACATTACGTGTTGGAGTACACTGGCAAAGATAAAGTAGGCACTTTGGGAGCCATTGCGACTTTGCTGGCGAATCATCAGATTTATATAGGGGCTTTGCGCACAGAAACCCTTACTGATACCGACACTAAGCAGCTGTTAAACCACTGCACTATGACGGTCCAACTGCCACAAGGTGCGCAGCTTGAGGTGATTAAGCAGGAAGTTTCAGCACTGCTGGAGCAATTGCAACTGACCGGAAGTTTTGAAGCTCAGTTATAACAAAGGAAAGACAATGAACAGATTAACAGCAGGACAACAAGCACCGGATTTTAGTTTGCCAGATCAGACAGGCCAAGTTGTGCAGTTGAGCGAGTTACTGAAAAAAAGCCGAGTACTGGTGTATTTTTACCCTAAAGCCATGACACCAGGCTGCACAGTACAAGCCTGTGGCTTACGCGATAGTAAAGCGCAATTGGCTGATTTTAATGTGCAGGTTGTGGGCATCAGTATTGACGCCCCTGCCCGTCTGGCTAAGTTTGAACAAAAAGAGCAGTTAAACTTTACCTTGTTAGGTGATGAAGATCACACAGCTGCAGAAGCTTTTGGAGTCTGGGGCGAAAAGAAATTTATGGGCAAAATTTACGATGGTATCCACCGAATCAGTTTTCTGGTTGAGCAAGATGGCACAGTCAGTAAAGTCTTTGATGACTTCAAAACCAGCAATCACCATGATGTGGTGTTGGCTTACCTGAAAAGCGCCAATTAATCTCCATTAATCCCAACAAAGTGGATACCAGCCGCATTTTCACTACTTTTTTATGGTATCTATTATGCTCAGTTTTTTTATTGCGCTCAAAAAAGGATCTGTTGTATGCATAAACTATCCCTGCTCGGTCTGATTGTCGGCCTTGGTCTGGTGGCTCAGCCTCTGGTGGCTGAATCGTTAAAAACCGAAAAAGCCACTTTGGACATGCAAACGCTTTCTTCCGGATTAAATCATCCGTGGGCCATGCAGTTTTTACCAGACGGCTCTTTGCTGGTGACAGAACGTGCAGGCTCTTTGCGTTATATCAGCAAAACCGGTGAAAAAAGTGAAGCAATTGCAGGTGTACCCACTGTGCATGCGCAAGGTCAGGGTGGTTTATTAGGCTTGGTGCTGGATCCGGACTTTGCAAAAAATAAAACCATTTACTTTAGTTTCAGTGAACCTCGCGACGGTGGCATCAATGCTACAGCTGTGGCCAGTGCCATTCTGGATGGTCAGGCATTAAAGCAGGTGAAGGTTATTTTCCGTCAAGCTGAAGCTATTGACAGCAACTATCACTACGGTGGCCGTTTAGCGTTTAACCCTGCTGGTGAATTGTTTATCACTTTAGGCGATCGGGGTTCACGTCGTGATGATGCCCAAAAGCTGTCGGGGCACTTTGGCAAAGTGGTTAAAGTGAATAAAGATGGTACTGCTGCAGCAGGCAATCCTTTTGCTGCACAAACAGATGCAAAAGCCGATGTCTGGTCTTATGGCCACCGTAATTTGCAAGGTGCCGCTATTCATCCTCAAACCGGTGCCTTGTGGACTCATGAGCATGGCCCTCAGGGCGGTGATGAAATCAATATAGCCACGGCTGGTAAAAACTATGGCTGGCCGGTCATCACTTATGGTGAAGAATATGGTGGTGGTGTGATAGGCAACAAAACCAAAGCCGGTTTAGAACAGCCTCTGCATTATTGGGTGCCTTCTATTGCTCCAAGTGGTATGAGTTTTTATACCGGCACTCAAATCAATGGCTGGCAAAACAATCTGTTAGTGGGCTCTTTAAAATTTGGGCAGTTAGTACGTTTGGAGTTGACTGGCGATAAAGTCAGCCATGAAGAGCGTATCCGCATTGGTGCACGTATCCGTGATGTGCAAGCTGGCCCTGATGGCTCAGTCTATCTGCTGACTGACGAAGATGACGGTAAGTTATTACGTTTATCCCCACAGTAATGAGTATCCTCTTCAGATGAATTATTTACCTTTTAAACTGAGCGCTTTAGCGCTCAGTTTTTTTTCTGCAGCTGTTATCGCAGAAGAAAACCAAAAACCCGATGAAATCCCGGACGAAATCATAGTGATCACAGCTCAGGGCCAGCAATCGCCCTGGATTGGCAGTGCTGCCAGTAGCTTTCGCAAAAGTTTTGATCAACAACCCTTGCAGATGGATGCTGCCAGTTTATTGCAGCATATCCCCGGCATTCAGGCCGACAGCAGAGCCAACTACGCCCAGGACAGCCGTTTAAGCGCACGTGGTTTTGGCAGCCGCAGCAGTTTTGGCATTCGTGGCATTCGCTTGCTACAGGATGGTATTCCGCTGTCCAGTCCGGATGGTCAGGGCCAATTCAGTTCGGTGCTATTGGATCAACTGGCCTCTGTTGAAGTGCTAACAGGCCCGCTTGCGGTGTTGTATGGCAATGCAGCGGGCGGTGTTGTCGCGCTGCAAAGCCGTTGGCCAACAGAAAACTCAGCCTCGGTGCAACTCAGTCACAGTCAGTTTGCCCGTCAGCAACTGCTCTCAGCCGCTGTGGTAAAAGGCAATCATGCAACCTCAGTTAGCCTGAAAAATGCAGAGTTACAAAGCCAACGTGCGCACAGTGATGCAAAAAAACAACAAGCCCAGTGGTTATGGCAAAGTGCTTTTGAGAACGAGCTAAAACTACAACTGAGATACGACTGGTCTTATGATCCGCTGCTACAAGACCCGTTAGGTTTAACTACACAGGAGTGGCAAGCCAATCCTCGTCAGACCGCAGCCAATGCTTTAACTTTTGATACCCGCAAATTTACCAAACAACAGCAATGGAGCATGAACCTGTCGCAGCAACTCGCTGATCAAAGCTGGCGTCTGGCGGCCTGGTTTGGTCAACGTGATGTAGGCCAGTATTTGGGTTTTGATGGTATAGCGCCGACCTCCGCTGGTGGTGTGGTCGATTTAAGCCGGCCTTATCAGGGTCTGGATGCATCCTACAGCTGGCAATTTGACACTGTGCGCCTGAGTTTAGGAGGTGCGGTTGAGCAAAGTACCGATGAGCGCCGTGGTTATGTCAATAATCAGGGCGTTCAGGGCGATTTACGTCGCGATGAAGAAGGCGAAGTGCAGTCTGCTGATTTGTATAGCCGTTTTGTCTGGGATTTAGACCCTGCCTGGCAATTGAGTGGCGGTGTGCGTCACTCTGATCTGGATTTTGATGTCACTGATTTTTATATCACCGCACAAAACCCGGACGACAGCGGCTCCACTTCTTTTGCCAAAACCTCAGCGGCACTGGCTCTAAACTTTGCCCAGTCTGAACAGCTATCCTGGTATATCAGTGCAGGTCGTGGTTTTGAGACCCCAACCTTTACCGAGATGGCGTACCAAAGCAACGGCGATGGCCTGAATCTGGGACTAAAAGAGAGTACCAACCAGCAATGGGAGCTGGGTAATAAGTGGCAATTGGATAACTGGCGGTCCAGCCTGGCCGTATTTTTGATTGAAAGTGAAAATGAGTTAGTGGTGGATCAGTCCCTTGGCGGTCGCACCAGTTATCGCAATGCCAGTGAAACAACACGCACTGGTGCTGAACTGTCGGCCTTGTGGTTTGCCTCAGCGTCCTGGCAACATCAATGGACACTCACTCAGCTCAATGCCCGTTTTACAGAGGGCGATCTGGATGGCAAGTTACTCCCCGGAGTGGCCAAACAACAGGCCCAGTGGCAAATCAGCTGGATGCCTTTGCAAAGCCAGGAGTGGATGCTGCAGTTGGACACACTGTATCGCGGCAAAATAGCGACCAGCGATCAAAACCTGCTATTTGCGCCCTCCGCCACTGTCTATCACCTGAAACTGGTTGCAGAGTCGACGCTGTCCGATACGCAACTGCGTTACTGGCTGGGTGTGGATAACCTGACCGATAAAAACTATGTGGGTGCTGTGGTGGTGAATCAGGCCAATGGCCGCGCTTTCGAACCTGCGCTGCCCCGCTCGGTCTCTTTAGGACTTAGCCTGGTTTTTTAACTCTGTCTCAGGGTGTATTGCTTCGGGAATGCACCCTATCTTGTGCTAAAAAGCAGATCTGGTTGAACTTCATCCGTTTTATTTTGCCAAAGACACTGAAATTAATCAGTGGCTTAACAACAATTAACTGAACCACTGTACACTCTGTTTTATTCTGGCTTTGAAAAACTAAACAGCGCAACCTGAAGATGTTGTATCTGATTGCTACTGTTGCAGATTTATCAAAAAAAGCTGGGGTAAGCGGACCAAGTGAATTAAAATTGCCAGTGTTTAAAGCCGGTATGACTGAGTTCAAAAAATAAATGAAGCAATTTGCAGTAAAAACACAACTCATTAAACTGAGCCTGTTCAGTATCTGTCTGGCTCTGACTAGTGCCTCAGTTCAGGCAAATAATGCGTTACCTGATATAGGTGGCAATGCCTTTTCAACCTTAACGCCGGATAAAGAGAAACAACTGGGCGACGTGATGATGCGTCAAACTAAAGGCCAGTTGCCTATGGTGTATGACCCCCTGATGGATGAATACCTGAACTCTATGGGTAACCAGATGGTGGCTAAGGCTCAGGATGTTAAATTTCCATTCCGCTTTTATTGGGTCAATGATAAAAACATCAACGCTTTCGCGACCTTGGGTGGCAACATCGTCTCCCACACCGGCACTTTGGCGGTGTCAGACAGCGAAAGTGAATTTGCCTCTGTTATAGCGCACGAAATCTCTCACGTGACCCAGCGCCACATAGCCCGATCTGTTGAAGCCCGCTCTGAAAATGGCCCTTTAACTCTGGCGGGTATTCTGGGTTCTATATTACTGGCAACAGTGAATCCGGAAGCCGGTATGGCCGGTATTATGGCCTCGCAGGGCTTGGCGCAACAAAGTGCGATTAACTTTACCCGTAGTAACGAACAGGAAGCCGACCGCATTGGTATTCAACTGATGGCTGATGCGGGATATAACCCTTATGCTGTGCCTGAGTTTTTTAACAAGCTGGCGGAAAAAAGCCGTTTTGCTAATACCCAGCTGGCTTTTTTGTACACTCACCCTTTGTCACAATCCCGTGTTGCCGATTCCCGTTTAAGAGCAGAACAATTTCCTAAACGTTTTGTCGCCGATAGTCAGGACTATACCCTGATCAAAGCACGGGTGATGGCGCGTTATCATTACCAAACCAAAGATGCCCAGAGTTATTTTTTACGTAAACTGTCCGAACCAGGCGGTAATACCAAAGCCAATCAGTATGGTCTGGCGTTGACCTATTTTGATGACAAACAAGTCGACAAAGCTGAGCAAATTATCAGCAAGCTGCGCCAGCAAGAACCAGATAACTTATTTTATATAGATGCTTACACAGATATTCTGCTGGCCCAAGGCAAAGCTGAGCAAGCCATGACCATGCTGGAGCAGCAGTACTTACTAAAACCCAATAATCAGGTGATCACGCTGAACTATGCCAATGCGGCTATTCAGGGTAAAGCGCATCGATTAGCTGTGCATTTACTGAGAAACTTACTTTATTTCAAAAATGATATTTTCCTGGCTTATGAAATGCTGGCTGATACTTACAAAGCGATGGAAGACTACGCCCGCTATTACGAAGCCAGAGCAGATTTATATTATCAAATGGCTATCTACCCCAAAGCCATTGATGATTTAAACGAGGCGTTAAATCATCTGGGGAAAAATAACACCTTAGAAAACAGACGGATTGAGGCCAAGAAAAAACAATGGCAAACCGAGTTAAACCGTCTGAAACGTTTGTAACATCAAGGCACTGTTAATTTATGATTACGCTTTATCACAACAACCGTTGCTCTAAAAGCCGGGAAGCTTTGGCCCTCCTGGAGCAAAGCGGCAAGGCTTTTACTGTACGTTATTATCTGGATCAGCCTTTGTCTGTCGCCGAGTTAACGGCTTTACTTAAGGCTTTGCAACTACCTGCCCGTGATTTATTACGCAGCAAAGAAGATGAATACAAGGCGCTGGATCTGGCGAATCCTGTCTTGTCTGAACAGCAGTTGATTGAAGCTATGCTGCTTCATCCTAAACTGATGGAACGGCCTGTGCTTCAGGTGGGAAACAAAGCTGTGATAGCCCGTCCTACCGATAAAATGCTGGCGCTGCTGGCATGAGTGTTCAGTTATTAATTTTGTATTATTCCCGTCATGGCTCTGTTGCGGCTTTAGCTGAAAAAATTGCTATAGGTGCCCAGCAGGCCGGAGCTGAAGTGATGCTACGTACAGTACCAGCTTTGGATGGATCCGCTGTGGGTATGCATCCGCATGTGACGGAACAAGACTTGCTCGACGCCGACGGCTTTGCCTTTGGTAGTCCGGTGCGTTTTGGCAATATGGCAGCACCACTGAAAGCCTTTTGGGATAACACCAGTAGTCTCTGGCTTAAAGGCGCGTTAATGGATAAACCTGCTGGGGTTTTTACCTCATCCGGCAGTATGCATGGCGGTAATGAAGCCAATTTACTCAGTATGATGTTGCCTTTATTGCACCATGGCATGCTGGTGATTGGCTTGCCCTATCTGGAGCCAGAACTGCATCATACCCAAACGGGCGGTACCCCTTATGGCCCAAGCCATGTCAGTGGCTTATCAGGTGCAAGCAATTTAAGTAAAGATGAACATCAGTTGGCTATTCAATTTGGTAAACGCTTAGCTTTAGCCGCTATCGCCTTAAAAACTTCCGGATTCAGTACCTTATGAACGATATTTCTGTCGCTATGGCTCCTTCTACCCGCCTTTATCTGTGGCTTGGCCGCATAGGTTTTAGTGGTCTTTTTATGCTGATCCCAGTCTGGGTTTTATGGTTAGCACCACCAGAACTGGGCAGCGCTAAGGTTCTGCTTGCATTGTTATGGACGCCTTTATGGTTTCCACTGTGGGGCATGATCACAGGCAAAGCTTATACCTTTGCCTGGGCCAATTTTATTGTGATGCTGTATATGATCCACAGCTTGACCCATTTGTGGGTCAGCTCTGGCACAGAGTTTTTTCTGGCCCTGCTCGAACTGCTGTTTTCCGCCCTGATGTTTGTTGGCTGTACTTACTATGCCCGCAACAGAGGCCAGGAGTTGGGTTTAAAAATACCTAAACTGAAAGATGATCCAATAAGAACAGCCAAAGACTAATCTAAACACCCCCTGGCTGCGTACATAACCGCAGAGTAGTTAACGACATGCGGTTATGAATTCAACAATAGCTTTATTTCCACTGAACACCCTGCTGCTGCCTCAAGGCAGAATGCGTTTGCGTTTATTTGAACCACGTTATTTAAGGCTGATGAAAGAAGCCAGCAGTGGTGTCCGCCCTTTTGCGATGGCAAGCCTCAACCCGCTGGTCAGTCAGCAGCATGCAGACCGGATTTGCCCGGAAGTGACGCTAGTTTCTATTGTAGATTTTGAGCAATTGCCTGATGGTTTGTTGGGTATTACGGTCGAAGGATTAGGACGTTATCAAATCACCAAAAGATGGCAGGAACAGGACCAGCTGCATGTGGCAGAACTGGCATCTCTGCCATTCTGGAGCGCACAAAATACCAATGCAGAACAACAGCTGCTGTGGCACAAATTGCAGCTGGTGTTTAAGCAATACCCTGAACTGGCCAGTCTTTACCCTGAACCTGAACATCAGAATTTATGCTGGTTGGTCTCGCGCTGGATGGAACTGCTGCCGTTGACTCCCCACTTAAAACGCCAATGGTTAAAGCAGGATTTAAACGACACAGCCAGAGATTTAGAGCTCTGGCTGGAAGACAGTCTGGAAGAAATCAGCTAACTTTGCTGTTAGTTGATGCCGAGATATTTATGCACTTGCACACTTAAACGCCAATTATGCTGTTTGCAGAATTCGATGGCCAGTTGGGTGGCTTTGGCTTTTTGACTGATAGGCTGCAAGTACACTAGTGTGTTGGTTAAATCCAGACCTTGTAGCAGCTCTAGCAGCTCGTCGATATGCTTCTCCATGGCCACAGGGTGCTTAATTTCGTTTGCACGCTCCAGCGCCGTGCGCAGCACTTGGTAGCCACCTTTCATATTCACTTTAGGTGAAACCGTCACCCAGGTACTGTCAGGCGCCAGAATTTCAAAAGTACCGCTGGTTTCAATTTGCGTAGAAAAACCACGAGCATGCAACAGCTCACACAAAGGCCGTAAATCATACATACAAGGTTCACCGCCCGTGATCACCACATGTTTAGCGCGGTAGCCCTTGTCGCCAAACAGCTGCACTACTTCGGCAGAAGATAAACTGCACCAGTGATCTGAATCGGCTTTTTTCTCTAAAATGGCAGCTGGGGTTAATTGCAGCTCCGGATCTATGTCCCAGGTTTGTTTGGTATCACACCAGGAGCAGCCTACAGGACATCCTTGTAAACGCAGAAAAATAGCAGGAGTGCCGGTATAACTGCCTTCACCCTGAATGGTCTCGAAAATCTCGTTTACTTTATACACTTTATGGGGTTTTCCTTTAGCTACAGGCTCAGATACAGTACAATGCGCGCCCGAAATTTTGCCTATTATAGCGAGAGAGCCTGACAGATGCCGCAAAAAGTTGTTGTGATCTATTCCGGCGGTATGGATTCATTTACCGTGCTGCATAAAGCCATTGCCGATGGTCATGAAGTTTATGCCCTGTCTTTTAATTATGGTCAGCGCCATGTCAAAGAACTGGTCTGTGCTAAGAGCGTCTGTGAAGAATTAGGCGTTGCGCATAAAGTGGTGGATATTTCTGCGATTAATCAGTTACTGGCAGGGTCCAGCCTGATGGCACCGGACAGCACCCATGAAGATATTCAAATCCCTGAGGGCCATTACGCTGCTGATACGATGAAATCGACCGTGGTGCCGAACCGCAATATGATTTTGTTATCCTTAGCCGTAGGCTATGCCGTATCGCTCAATGCACGCGCTGTGTATTACGGCGCACACTCTGGTGATCATTTTATTTATCCGGATTGCCGTCCTGATTTTGTACATAAAATGAATGAAGTTTGTCAGGTGGCTAACTACGAACCCGTCGATATCGTCAGCCCTTATTTAAGCCAAACCAAAATTGAGATTTTGCGCGACGGTTTAGCCATGGGACTGGATTACAGTAAAACCTGGACCTGCTATAACGGCCGTGAAAAAGCCTGTGGTAAATGTGGCTCTTGCCAGGAACGACTGGAAGCTTTTGAATTAAACAAAGCGACAGACCCACTGGCTTACGAAGGCTGATGCAGGCTTATTTGCTCTAACAACTGTCGCAGCGGGTTAGTCTCTTGCTGCCCCTGTCGACAGGCTGCATACATAGTTCTGAATAAACCTTGTTCTCCTATAGGAATAACCGCCAGCAGGCTCTGAGCCCGATAAGGCTCCATCAACCAACGTGGTAACAAAGCGACCCCCTGCCCCGCAGCAATTAACTGCAAAATCTGACTGCTTTGCGCCACAGCTCTGAATTTGGCGTCCAACCCTTGTGGTGCCAGCACATAACGGTATAAATCCTGCCGATCCAAAGGCAATGGATAACCTAACAAGACTTCCTGCTTCAGTTGCTGCGCCTGGATAAATGGCTGCTGCGCCAGTGGATGATCCGTGCTTACTCCCAGGCACAACTCCATCTCAAATAATGCCTCGAAAAAACAGCCTGCCAGCTCACGCTTGTCTGTTGTCAGCACCAAATCCAATTCATCGCTTAATAATGCATCCAGCGCATTGTGTTCAATTTCCGCAGAAAACTCGACCGGGCATTCGTTTTGCAGTAACCCAAAAGCTTTGACGGCAGGCATTAACCAGTGAAAACAGGCGTGGCATTCCACTGCCAATCGAATACGGCTTAAGGCTTTACCTTTGAGTTGTGCTTGTGCCTGCGCTACTAAAGGCAGAACTTGTGCTGCTAATTCCAATAACAGCTGACCTTGAGCGCTAAAAGAAACTGGCTGGCTTTTGCGCAGATAAAGTGCAGCCCCCAGATAAGACTCGGCTTCTTTCAGCTGATGCGATAAAGCCGACTGCGTCAGACACAACTGATCAGCAGCGGCCACTAAAGTGCCGGTCTGTTGCAACGCCTGTAAAGTACGCAGCAATTTTAAATCAATCATGTTTAACTCCCGTTAGGTCGAACTGGCTGCATCTTCAGTTTTCTTCATTCTGATCATGCATTAATTTGTCTGTCTCCATTTAGCATAACCAGCCACTGTAGCCATGTAAACATCCAGACATCCAAATAAAAAATAATGTGGCTTTCGTACATCCCCCTGCAACGTGAATTGGTGCTTACTGATCAAGTACAGGATGTAAAACAGACGAATGTTGGTTATTCAGAGTTGTGGTCACCAGGATGAAGATCTGTCAATAACTGTGGCAAGAGTTTGCCTCTTCACCTGCAGATAAACAGAAAGGGCCATCAAGGCCCTCTGTGTTATCAGGAAGAGCTACTTAATCGGCAGCTCAAACTTGGCAAACATTCGGTCTATATCGTCCTGGTTACGCAGCATATTGGCTTTTTCTACCACTTCACGGGTTAAATGCGGGGCAAAACGTTCAATAAAATCATACATATAAGTACGAAGGAAGGTGCCTTTTCTAAAACCAATTTTGGTGGTGGACGCGGCAAATAAATGACTGGCATCAATGGAGACCAAATCTTTATCAGCTTCTTTATCCATCGCCATAGACGCAATCACACCCACACCCAACCCCAAACGCACATAGGTTTTAATCACATCTGCGTCAGTGGCTGTAAAGACAATTTTAGGCTCTAAGCCTTTTTCACCAAAAGCACGATCCAATTCAGAACGGCCGGTAAAACCAAATACATAAGTAACAATAGGATGTTCAGCCACATCTTCTACCGCAATTTTACGATTTAAAGTGGCCAGCGGATGGTCGTGGCGCACAATCACGCTGCGGTTCCAGTGATAACAAGGCAACATCACTAAATCATTAAATAAATGCATAGCTTCGGTCGCTATAGCAAAATCAGCGTCACCGCGTGATGCAGCTTCGGCAATTTGTGATGGTGTGCCCTGGTGCATATGCAAAGACACCTTAGGGAATTTTTTCATAAAACCACTAATCACCGGAGGCAACGCATAACGAGCCTGTGTATGGGTGGTGGCTATATTCAGTTTGCCTTGATCCGGCAAGGTATGTTCTTTGGCAACGGCTTTGATGCTCTCAACTTTTCCTAGTATTTGTTGAGCTATTTCAATAACATCTCTGCCAGCTGGTGTAACATGAGTCAGATGTTTACCGGAACGGCCAAACACCTGAATACCAAGTTCATCCTCAAGCATCCGCACCTGCTTACTGATGCCAGGTTGTGACGTGTATAAGCTCTCCGCTGTGGCAGAGACATTCAGGTTGTGATTGAGAACTTCAACAATATAACGTAGCTGTTGTAATTTCATGTGTCAGTGATCCGTTCTTGGCATATGATATAAACACTATACATATTCATTTGGATATTCCAACTTATTTTGATTTAGTTGGAATATATAACCAATAGTAACTAAAAAAACTGCTGTTTTTGCATCAATGGCAGTACAACGGGATCATCGGGGACAGTATGTCAGGTTCAGATTCATCCATCGACTTTGCAACAGTGCTGGCATCTGCAGCACATGATATGAAGAACTCTTTGTGCTTATTGATCCAGTCTATTGATAACCTGCAACAAGAGCAGCAACAATTGGACAGCAATGGTCGTGAAGAGTTATCCCGTATTCACTATGAAGCCAATAGACTCAATATCAACTTACTGCAATTACTGTCCTTGTACCGTATCGAAAAAAACCAGTTACCTTTGCAAATCGATCAGTATTATATCTCTGATTTATTTGAAGAAATTCTGCTGAAAAATGAAATGTACAGCGCACAAAAAAATATCAAGGTTGAAATACAGACAGGCAGCGAGTTGCTTTGGTATTTTGACAGCGATCTGATTAGTAATCTGCTGAACGATATGTTCGTGAATGCGCTGCGTTATACCAAAAGTAAATTATTATTGCGTGCAGAGTTAACCGAAGATGGGCTGGCCATCGAATTGCATGATGATGGCCCGGGTTATCCTGAATTTATGCTGGAAAATGCCGATACTCTGATGAAAGATTTGAATTTGGCTGCAGGTCGCACAGGTTTAGGCCTGTTTTTTGCAGGGTTAATAGCCAAGGCACATAAAAATCATGGTAAAACTGGTTTTATCCGCTTAAGTAATGGCGGTTTGTATGGTGGAGCCATGTTCAGCCTGTTTTTGCCTTGATTAAACCTTCGCATAAAAGTTTTTGAAGACGAGTGAAGTTGTTAAAGATTATAGATATTTTTGAAGGCTAGGCTAATCACCGGCCTTAACTGAGCTACCCCTTGACGCTTTGGGGGGAAACGGAGTGTGGATGCTTTTTACTATTATCATTGTGCTGGTCGTTGCATTGGTGATTATCGCCGTGATTGTCAACGCTGTGCAGCAACATAAAGAGCGACTTGCATCGCTGAAACGCGCTGAGTTTTCTAAACTTAGATCGCTGCTGGAAGAGACAGAAGACATTCTGCTCAACGCAGCCAATGTGCCTATTACTAAAGGCATAGTACAAATGTTGCTCAAACGTATCACTGTCACGCTCAAAGCCATGCTGGAGCTGGAGCCCAATTCAAAAGAACTGAAAAAACGGATTGGAGAGACTGAAGCTCGTTTAAATGATACCGCCTCCGGCGATATGACAGTCGAAGGTTTAACTATGCCAGATAACGATAAACAAATTATCGGTATGATCCAGGGCATTAAAAAGCTGCGCACTATTTTGCGCGCTGAACATGCCCGCGGCAACATTGACACCCAAACCGTAGTACAGGAAGACAGACGACTGGAAATGCTGCAATTGCGTATTAATGTGGAAAGTCAGGTGAAACGCGGTAATCAGGCTCGGGCTGGCAATATGTTGGGTTCTGCTCGTCAATGTTATGAAAAAGCGCTGACTACTTTAGCTAACTGTGCACATGTGGATGATTACGTCACGAATCGTAAAAGTGAAGTCATGACGATACTCGAAGACATAGCGACAGAATTAAAAGAAGGCAATTTACGCGACAGACAGAAAAAAGCAGAACAGGAAAACAATGATTTGGATGTGCTATTTGCCCCTAAACGTAAGTGGTAACTATCCCCTTCGTACTTGAAGATGCAGCTTTGTTGACTGCGTGCTTTCGCCCCAGACATATAGAGAAAATATGTACTTGGCATTGCGTGCGCATTCTCGCCTCAATCCAATTGCACATAGGACTACTATGCTCCTGGGGTCTCACTCACGTGTCGCCTCCCTGCAACTCTAATTACTTTGGGTATAGCCTCAGATAATAAAAAAGGCGCCTAAGGCGCCTTTTTTATTACTCTGAAATTACTTCGCTTTCTCTTTGGTCACGACCCAGCGGCCATTTTCGTACCAGGCCGACCAGCCAGTGGCTTTACCTTCTTTTTCCGTCATCACATACTGCTGTTTGGTCTTACGACTCCAGCGGATAATGGTTGGATTACCAGAAGCATCAGCTGCCGGAGCTTCTGCCAGATAGTGGAACTTCGGCATAATGCGGTCTTTAAAACGAGCCAGCTCAGACACTAGTGGCGCTCGTGTTTCCCTGGACTTAGGGAAAGTAGCGGCAGCCAGGAATAAACCTGCAGCACCATCACGCAATACAAAATAAGTGTCTGACTTTTCACATTTTAATTCTGGCAAATGCACCGGGTCTTCTTTCGGTGGAGCAGCTTCACCACTTTTCAATAACTTGCGGGTATTTTTACAAGTATCATTGGTACAACCGAAGTATTTACCAAAACGACCTGATTTCAGCTGCATATCCGAACCACACTTCTCACATTCGATCAGTGGGCCGTCATAGCCTTTAAGTTTAAACACACCAGCTTCAACCAGATAACCGTCACAGCCCGGGTTGTTACCACAGACATACAACTTACGCTGTTCGTCAATCAGGTAATGATCCATAGCGGTGCCGCATTTAGCACAGCGTTTTTTATGACGCAGTATTTCGGTTTCTAATTCATCTTCATCTGCAACTTCTACCGCATCATCCCCAGGAGTCAGGTTCATGGTGGTGGTGCAGCGCTCTTTTGGCGGCAGGTTGTAGCCTGAACAGCCTAGAAACACACCGGTAGATGCAGTACGGATACCCATCTGACGACCACAGGTTGGACAGGCGATATCGGTCAGCACAAATTGATTGGTGCGCATGCCGCCTTGTTCAGGGTCAGATTCCGCAGTTTTTAGTTGCTGCGAGAAATCGCCATAAAATTGATCCAGCACTTTACGCCATTGCAGTTCACCATGAGCAATATCATCAAGGCGAACTTCCATATTGGCGGTAAAGTCGTAACTCATTAAATCGCCGAAGTTTTCAACCAAACGGTCTGTGACAATTTCGCCCATTTTTTCAGCGTAGAAACGGCGATTGTCTACTTTGACATAACCACGTTCCTGAATAGTCGAAATAATGGCTGCGTAAGTTGAAGGGCGGCCTATACCACGTTTTTCCAGCTCTTTCACTAAACTGGCTTCGCTGAAACGGGCTGGTGGTTTGGTAAAATGCTGAGCCGGAGCTAACTGTTCCAGCTTTAAGGTTTCACCCGGTTTGACATCCGGCAGTTCAAGTTCTTCTTCGTCTTTGCGCTTTTGCGCAGGCTGCACTTTAGTCCAGCCATCAAAACGTAATACACGACCTTTGGCTTTTAATTCAAAGTCCGCTGCAGCGACTGTAATCACAGTCACATCATATTGTGCAGACGGCATCTGACAGGCCACAAACTGGCGCCAAATCAGCTCGTAAAGCTTACGGGCATCGGCTTCCATATCCTGCAGGCTACTGGCCAAAACAAACACATCAGATGGACGAATAGCTTCGTGCGCTTCCTGAGCATTAGCTTTGCTGCCATAACTTAAGGGTTGTTCCGGCAGATACTTAGCACCAAAACTTTTTTCAATATAATCGCGACAAGCTGTTAATGCATCAACACTTAAGTTCGTCGAGTCGGTACGCATATAGGTAATGTGGCCGGCTTCGTACAAACGCTGTGCCAGCATCATAGTTTTCTTGACGCCATAACCTAAACGGGTACTGGCGGCTTGCTGTAAGGTAGACGTGATAAAAGGCGCCTGAGCTTTACTGCTCGACGGCTTGTCTTCACGCTCAGTGACCTGATAGCTGGCTTTTTGCAACACAGCCACAGCAGCATCAGTCTGAGCTTTATTTTCCGGTCTGAAGGCTTTTCCGGCTTGTTTAGCTACGTCCAGTTGCAGGTTTACACCCGCTTTGGTCAGGGTGTCCGCAGCAACAGTCCAGTATTCTTCCGGCACAAAAGCTTTAATTTCGCGCTCACGCTCTACCACTAAACGCACAGCAACAGACTGTACACGACCAGCAGATAAGCCACGGGCGACTTTTTTCCACAATAATGGAGAGACCATAAAGCCAACAACCCGGTCTAAAAAGCGACGGGCTTGCTGAGCATTTACACGGTGCTGATTGACTTCACCTGGTTCAACGAAAGCGTTTTTAATGGCGTTTTGGGTAATTTCATTAAATACCACCCGCTTAAACTTCTGATGTTCGCCACCAATAATTTCCTGAAGGTGCCAGGCTATCGCCTCCCCTTCCCGGTCTAAGTCCGTTGCCAGGTAAACAGTGTCTGCTTTTTCAGCCAGAGCTTTCAGCTCTTTGACGACTTTTTCTTTGCCGGGCAAAATTTCATAGCGGGCCTGCCAGTTGTTGTTTGGGTCTATCCCCATACGTTCAACCAGAGCCTGATACTCTTTTTGCTCTTTGCTGAGCTTAGTCTTGTCTTCTTTGGCTTTATCCTTGTTGCTGCTGGTTGGCAGATCGCGGATATGACCTACGCTGGATTTAACAATAAAGTCATTTCCAAGGTACTTATTGATGGTTTTAGCTTTCGCTGGTGATTCGACTATGACTAGTGATTTCGCCATTTTATGATTGAGATCCCTGACCTTTTAGCGTGCCACAGGGCACTTCTTTTTTAACGTATATCCGTAAACTCAAGTTGTGACAAGAGAATAAGTTCATTATTATGCCAGAAGGTCACAATTTAGTGACTTTTCGCTGAATAAATCAGCGGGTCCTGCATAAAGTAACAAAAGTCGCAGCACAGCGACAAGCGAGCGAGACCCCAGGAGCATAGTTGTCTTATGTGACAGGAGCGAGTAGCGCAGTCAACAACGCTGTAGCTTTAAGTACGCAGGGTTGTTACCCAAAGCAATTGAAGTTACAGCTAGGCGACAAGCGAGCGAGCCCCCGGGAGCATAGTTGTCTTATGTGACTGGGGCGAGTAGCGCAGTCAACAACGCTGTGGCTTTAAGTACGCAGGGAAAAATGAAGCAACGGCCGCAATAATAATAAAAGCAGAGCCCCTTCCCAAAAATGAAGGAATAAAGCAAAAATGAAGTTCTTTGAAGCAAATTTTGACGGCCTGGTCGGGCCGACGCACAACTATGCCGGATTATCCATCGGCAACGTTGCCTCGCTAAATAACGCCAAAAACACCTCCAATCCGAAACAAGCCGCTAAACAGGGTTTGCAGAAGATGAAGTCTTTGTCTGAGTTGGGTTTAGTACAAGGCGTACTGGCTCCACAGGAACGGCCTGATGTCTACACTTTAAGACGTTTAGGCTTTACCGGCACGGACAGCGAAGTCATCAGTAAAGCTGCAAAACAAGCTCCAGCAGTACTGAAAGCTGTTTGTTCAGCCTCCAGCATGTGGACAGCCAATGCCGCGACTATTTCGCCAAGTGCAGATACAGCGGACGGTAAAATTCATTTTACTCCGGCGAACTTAACCAATAAGTTTCACCGATCGCTGGAACCTGTCACCACAGGCCGTATCCTCAAGGCGATGTTCAGTGATGACAAACATTTTGCTCATCACCAGCATTTGCCAGACAACGATCACTTTGGTGATGAAGGTGCTGCCAACCATACCCGTTTATGCAGTGATTACGGTACGTCAGGCGTTGAGCTGTTTGTTTACGGCCGTTACGCCTTCGATTCGTCTAAGCCTGCACCTAAACGCTTCCCTGCCCGGCATACGCTGGAAGCTTGTGAAGCGGTCGCACGCCTGCATGGCTTGTCCGAAAACGGCGCTGTGATGATGCAACAAAACCCGGATGTGATTGATCAGGGTGTCTTTCACAATGACGTCATAGCTGTGGGCAACCAAAACGTGCTGTTTTTTCACGAACAGGCTTTTGTCGATACCCAAAGCAAGCTCGATGAAATTCGCCGTAAGTTTGGCTCTGCTGCTGATTTACACTTTATTGAAGTGAAAACTTCTGAAGTGTCGGTGTCAGAAGCAGTGAAAACCTATCTGTTTAACACCCAGTTGGTGACTTTGCCAAACGGCGATATGGCCATTATTGCGCCAACAGAATGCCGTGACAGCGACACTGTATCCGCGTATCTGGAACAACTGACAGGACGTGGCACTCCGGTGCGTCAGGTGCATTATTTTGATGTAAAACAAAGTATGCAAAATGGCGGTGGGCCTGCCTGTTTACGTTTACGTGTGGCTATGAGCGAAGCAGAACATCAGGCAGTCAATCCGGCAGTGCTGATGAGTGACACTTTGTTTGTCCGGTTAAATCAATGGGTGGATACACACTATCGTGACGAAATCAGCGAAGCGGATTTAGCCGATCCACAGCTGCTGATTGAAAGCCGTCAGGCGTTGGATGAACTGACAAAAATCTTAAAACTAGGTTCTGTCTATCAGTTCCAGCGTAATTGATACCTCGCGTTACAGCAAAAAGGCGGATAATAAATCCGCCTTTTTTATCCCTTATGACCCGTCCTGAAATAAGTTGACAGATTGGAGACTTATTATGGATAAGCCAATTAAATCAAACCGTAAGCGGACACAGCGAGACTACACATTAACTTTTAAATTGACAGTGGTTGAGCAAGTAGAAGAAGGCGAGTTGACGTATAAGCAAGCGCAAGCTAGATATGGGATACAAGGAAAAAGTACTGTTTTGACGTGGCTTCGTAAGCATGGTCGTCAAGATTGGCACAACCCGAGGTTAACTCTCATGACTCAGTCCAATCCAACCCCTGAGCAGCGGATTAAAGAGCTTGAACGTAAGCTCGAAGATGAAAAAGTCCGGAATCTCGTTCTCAATGAAATGATTGATTACATTGATACTACACAAGGAACCCAGCTGCGAAAAAAGCTTGTCGACATGGGGTTAGGAAACTCCAGAGCCAAGCTCAAATAAGCTTATCGCAGCTGTGTCGGGTGATGGGTATATCCCGACAGTCCATTTATCAAGCCGAGAGCCGTTATCAATCACGGGCTTTTGCCTTGCAGCCAGTTCAGGCCATGGTGAGGGACCTCCGCCGGTTTATGCCGCGCCTGGGAACCCGAAAGCTCTATCATGTGCTCAAGCCCAAATTAGAAGAGTGTGGTATTAAACTGGGTCGTGATGGCTTATTTAGCTACCTGCGCAGCGAAAACCTTCTGATAAAAAGACCTCGGAATTACCACAAGACGACCGACAGTAAGCATTGGATGAAAAAACATCCCAACCTGATGAAAGGGTTAATAATCACCCGACCTGAACAGGTTTTTGTGAGCGATATTACGTACCTTGAAACCGACGAAGGTGTTCAATATTTATCACTGGTCACAGATGCTTATAGTCGAAGAATTATGGGGCATGACGTCTCTTCAACGATGACAGCGACGGATATTGGCCGGGCGTTACAGCAAGCGACTAAAAACCGTATGACTGGGTGTCCTTTAATTCATCATTCAGACAGAGGTTCACAGTACTGTTCAAAAGAGTACCAAAAGCAGTTGCAGTTACATGCCATTATCCCTTCGATGACGGATGGGTATGATTGCTATCAGAATGCTCTGGCAGAGCGTATCAATGGCATTCTCAAACATGAGTTTCTACTGACAAGGTGTCGAAATCAGGACGAGTTAAAGCGAGCAGTGAAGCAATCTATCGCAATCTATAATGAATACAGGCCGCATCTTAGTTTGGGCATGAAAACGCCAAACGAAGTGCACAAAAAAGCCAGTTGCATTATGCAACTGGCTTAATTCAAAACCGTCAACGTATAGTAGGACGAGTCATTAAAAAGTACGGTCATCAATTTCAATCTGTGTCGGTACAAAACGCTCCTTCACCATAAGGATTTCTGGCTGGAGCTGCTGTTTCATCAGCAATATATTCACCTGAAACACGAGTTCTGAACTCCCTGCTGGATATATTTTCAGTGCCATCTGCAAAACCTGACACTGTAATGAGAACTTCAGTCCATGGTGCAATATCTCTTGGGTAGGTCATATCAAATGTAGCAATACCATTAGAATCAGCAGTCACTGTACGAGGTACTGATGCTACATTACCAGGCGTCAACTGGTCGTTTCCGTTTGTATCCTCACCGTCATCCAGTATTCCGTTGTTATTTATATCTTCACTTTGACAGTCTGTTACAGCGCCCGAGCTGTCTGCGTGCCAATACTCAAAATCAATCAGGTCAGGTATAGGAACCCACTCCCCTTTGTCGTAACTCACAGATAATACTGAAACATTAAGATCTTGACCTGCCACAGGATTTCCAGATGAATCAGTCACCAAAACAGAGAATTCCTGTGCAAACAATGTGTTGCTAGGAGCTTTAATTGTATTTCCTGTACCAAACCTAAAAAATAAAGTCCTGGAACCGACAGATATCGGCACCAATTTACTTATTGATAGTTGATCCAACAAGGTTGCTTGCACGTTCAGGTTATGACCTGTGCCGGCTCCTGTAGTGTTATCCGCCGTAAACACTGTGCTAGCCAAACCTTGAGAGTTAGTCACTGCTGTTGAAGGGTCTATTTGTCCACCGGGCGCCCCAACCAAGGTAAATGCAACGGTCTGATTTTTTACCGGATTCTTGTTTTCATCACGAACTATTGCCCGAACAATGCTTTGTTCTCCTGATCCCACCTGAGCAGGAAATGCTTGAGCTTCAATAGTGTCAGGTGTTTTAGCTACAAACTCAATTCGGGTCTGAGTGGTTAACACATCACCTGCACCATTATTGTCCTCCGTCGCGACTATATTGGCGAAACCAGCGAAGTCTGAATGAACAAACACATCAGCTCTACCCTGAGAATTCGTTTCTGCTGAGATGGAGATAGATGACCCCATAGCATCCTCACTGTCGTTCACTGTGCCTCGGGTCGTCGTAAAGGTCAGTTCACCTCCTTCTTTTGGGCTACTATTGACCAGCCACTCCAGACTCAGTTTGCGATCAATGTCCTCTTCTATCCCTAAATCTACCTCTATCACTTCTGTCCTAAGAAATCTAAACTGGTCAGACTGAATATTTATAGTTACCGAAGCCGTAGCCCCCAAACCTGTCACCGTCAGTTCATCTGTCCCCCCCTGAGTCGCTCTGTAGTTGAATGATACCCGGCCACTATTACCCGCAGTGACCAGGGACGCACTGGTAATAGGGTTACCTAAAGACGAGGTCACAGCCAAGGTTTGACCTTGTATACCTTTACCATCAAAGTCGGTTAAGTCCGCTGTGATGGTCACTTCGTCCGATAACACCATAGAACGTGGTGCACTGATTAAAATCGAGGTTCCCACCACATTAATATCAACGGTCGCAGTTTTATCACCGACTGAGGCCGTCACTGTAATTGTGCGTAATGACGAGTCCACACTGCTTGATAAGGTCGCTTTGGCAACACCATCCGCTTCCGTCACAGCACTGACGACCTGCAACTCGCCAGAGCTGGCACTGAATTGCACAGTCACACCTGGTTGTAATATATTGCTGGTGTCCAAAACCACTGCAGACAAAGCCACTTGCGCCGTTTCGCCTGAGCCTAACTGTAAATTGTCTGCAATCAGGCGTAGCGAGCCAACCGGCTTTTCAGGTTCAACATCATCTGCATCCCCCGCTGAAGCAAAACTTATGGTTGTAGATTGCCCGCCGGTTAAAGTAGCCGCTATAGTACCGGCACCACTTTTGGTGCCAACCAAAACACCTATAGTCGCGACTCCATTACTATTGGTTTGAGCTGTGCCTGCTTCGTTATTAAAACTGGCTAATAACGCATCATTAAAACTGAAGGTCACTAACTGCCCGGACATCGAACGACCCGTTGAAGAAGTTAAGGTTGCGGTTAATGTTAAAGGTTGAGCTTTGCTCACTTCTGACGACACCACACCAGATGCATTGGTTAACGACAGACTGATATTGATCACTTCGGTGGTCCCACCACCGTCACCATCATCGCTGATAGTGCCACCTCCACCGCCACATGCAGCCAACAAAGCTAAAACAACGATGACAAAGTAACAGCGGACTCTAAGCATCTGGATTCTCCCTTGGATGCGCTAACTTATTGTAATTATTCTAGCTTAGTCGAAACTTCTGCAACGGGCTAAGTCACAACGCAAAATAATTCAGTCAGTTGCGGTTTTTCTTTTGGTTCACAAACTGGTAGGCTAAGCGGCATTTTCCGGACTGATAACAAAATAAAAATGACTTCAAAAAAGAAATTAGGCCTTACACCACGTATTCTGATCGGCATGGCACTGGGTATCCTGGTGGGTGCTTTATTTAAATTCCTGTTAGCAGGTGAAGCAGAACGAACCTTAAGTTTGTTTGGCGCAGAACTAGGCTTACGGGCATTTTTTGTTGACGGTATTTTTCATGTCGGCGGACAAATTTTTGTTGCCAGCTTAAAAATGCTCGTTGTGCCTCTTGTCTTTGTCTCGCTCGTCTGTGGTACCAGCTCGTTAAATGATCCGAATACACTGGGGCGTTTGGGTGCCAAAGCCATGGGCTTATTTACCTTAACAACAGCCATAGCTATTGCTCTGGCTATTTTCTTTGCGGTGTTAGTGTCTCCGGGCGCAGGCGTTAATATGGTGGCAGATTCAAGCTTCCAGACAGGCGCAGCCCCTTCAATAGCCGAAGTTTTTATTAACATGTTCCCAAGCAATCCGGTCGATGCCATGGCTAAAGGGGAAATGCTACAAATTATCGTATTCTCTGTGTTATTTGGTCTGGCGGTTGCCATGAGTGGTGAAGCCGGAGCGCGGGTACGGGATTTCTTTAATGATTTAAACGAAGTGGTGATGAAGCTGGTTGGCTTTATGATGGCTTTAGCCCCTTATGGTGTGTTCTTCCTGATGGCAAAGTTGTTCACTACCCTGGATATGAAAGATATGGGCAGCCTGGTCTGGTATTTTGCCACTGTACTTTTTGTATTAGTTTTCCACGGTTTTGTGGTTTATGGCACCTTCTTAAAAGTCTTTGGCCGTTTAAGTCCTTTGATGTTTTTCCGCAAAATGAAAGATGCAGCTTTGTTTGCCTTCAGCACCTCAAGCAGCAATGCAACGCTGGCTGTGAATATGGAAACGACCACCAAAAAACTCGGTGTCAGCAACAATATCGCCTCATTCACTATCCCTTTAGGCGCCACCATCAATATGGATGGAACCGCTATTATGCAGGGTGTAGCGACCGTATTTATTGCTCAGGTATTCCAGATTGATTTAACCACTATGGATTACCTGATGGTGATTCTGACGGCTACTTTAGCGTCGATAGGCACGGCTGGTGTACCTGGTGTAGGTTTAATTATGCTGGCGATGGTACTGCAGCAGGTTGGTTTACCTGTCGAGGGTATAGCACTGATTATTGGTGTCGACCGCCTGTTAGATATGACCCGCACAGCCGTCAATATCAGCGGAGATGCGATGGTGTCTTGTCTGGTTGCCAAAAGCGAAAACCAGTTTGATGAAGCCTGTTTTAACAACCCGGATGCGGGCAGAAACGTTTAAACATCCTCGTAAAAAAACGCCGCTATATGCGGCGTTTTTTACAAACAATTTTCAAATTACCAGCAAATCCAAAATGCCTTTTCCACAAGGCTGCTAACGTTAAACTGCCTCTGCGCAAAAGGTCGCCCTGTCAGATTACGCATCGCCACTAACTCAATGGACACTGCGAAATCAAACAACTGCCTGACCTCCAGCTCAGTCACAGAAAAAGGAGGGCCCGACATTTCTTCTTGCGGGTACTCAAGGCTCAGCAGTAACAAAGAAACGGGTCCTGTGCATAAGCGTTTTAACTGCTGCACGTAGTCAATTCGCATCTGCAAAGGTAAGGCAATCAATGCAGCCCTATCATAAACCAGCCCAATTTCGCCCAATTGCTCTGGCTTTAAAGCGAAGTAGTCACCTTGCCATATATCCACAGCGGGATGACTAAAACGCAGAAAATCACCTTGTGCTGAAACTGAATAGGGTTGCTCTTGATCCTGATAAAACTGCTGGCATGCCAGTTCAGAGAGCTCAGCACCTATGACTTTTCCTTGCTCTGCTAACCACCACAGATCAAGGCTTTTACCGCATAAAGGTGCAAAAATCACTTTTGACGGGTCCCAATTCAATTGAGAGAACACCACAGGTAACAGCGGATGGATTTCATTTTGATGAAAGCCAATGCGTTGTTGTTGCCAGCAATTATGCCAAAACTCAGACTGCATAACTTAACGCCAAAAACTCAGGTTAGATAACTTGTTCAGACTGGTAGCTAAGGCTGTACTTGCAGCTAAACCGACTTTTTCTGCCAGTTTACGTTTGATCTGATACTTCACCTGCACTACTTTTTTGCTGTTAAAGTGCTGAACCAGATAGTCATCACTGGTTTGCAGTTGGTCGATTAAATTTAACTCCAGCGCCTGATAACCAAACCAATGCTCACCTGTCGCGACTTGTTCCATCTGAAGTATGGGTCTGTGTTTAAACACAAAGTCTTTAAATAAAACATGAGTTTGCTCCAGTTCCTGCTGAAACTTCTCACGGCCTTTCTCAGTATTTTCGGCAAAGACTGTGACTGTGCGTTTAAATTCACCTGCAGTAAACTGCTCTACATCTATATGGTTCTTCTTCAACAGCTTATGAAAGTTAGGCAACTGGGCAACAACACCTATAGAGCCAACAATAGCAAAAGGTGCAGCTAAAATGCGGTCCGCAATACAAGCCATCATATAACCACCACTGGCTGCTACTTTGTCGACAGCCACGGTCAGACGAATATTTTGCTGCTTGATTCTGTCAAGCTGAGAGGCGGCCAGACCATAACCATGCACTACCCCACCAGGACTTTCCAACCGGATCAATACTTCATCTGTGCCCGTCGCAACAGCTAACACAGCTGTGACCTCTTCACGCAAGGCCTCCACTTCATGCGCATCCATACTGCCATTAAAATCCAGCACAAAAAGCCGATCTTTTGGCTCATCCTTTTGCTTTTGACCTTTAAACCAGGCTTTATAGGCTTTTTTATCCAGCAGCTGTTGCTGCAGATCGGCGGTTAGTTCGCGGTAATCTTCCGACAGGTCGCTAAACTCCAGCTCGCCTTTTTTAGCTTTTTGTTTGGCAGATACCACCAGAATAATAATGACAGCCACAGCTATCACCACAGTGGCGGTTTTCGCCAGAAACAAACCGTATTGATATAAAAATTCCACTTCTATTCCTTTTAAAGAAAAACTAACGGCATTGTAGCCTTATGGTAATAAATTAGTCGAAAATATGCTCCTGCATTTTCGACATACCATCCGTCCGTGGATATCGTCGAAAATATGCTCCTGCATTTTCGACATACCATCCGTCCGTGGATATAAAAAAGCCCGGCATCAGAGCCGGGCTTTTTATAGCTATTTAATCTTAGTTGGCAGGAGCCATTACAGCGCCGTTAGTGACAACAACACCAGCACCACGCCCCATAAAGAAGCTCACGCTTTGGCCCTGCATTTCTGCAGTGGCTGCAGCACTTGCTGCTGGGCTAAGAATTGAGCTGTGACCACCAGCAATAAAGCGACTTAATGCAGTACCAGCCACAGGATAAGTACCAGCAACGTTATTTACTGCTGATGCACCCAATAAGGCGGCTAGCGGTTCAGTACCTGCCAGAGGCATTGCAGCAGAACGGTTTGGGATCACCTGATCCGGTAATTGTTCAGCCTGATCACCCACTACTTCAATAATGTAAGTTGGGGTTTCAGAGGCAACCAGCATAGAGGCATAGTTATTTGGGTCACCAGCATCTGTCACAGTTTGTGCCGCAAAGGCAAAAGAAGCGAAAGAAGCGTTTAATGCGGCCAGAGCTGTTGGGTTTGTAGCACTCAGAGCCTGAACAAAAGAGTTAAAGCAAGCAGCATAAGGAGCCGTCTGGCCAGCACCACAACTATTAGTGGTCGCAAACTCTGTGTAAGCAGCCGCAGTAGTACCACCAGCACCTAACAAGACGCTGGCTTTAATAGTTGGGCCAAACGAAGCGGATTCCAACAGGAAGTTGGCTACAGCACCACCAGGCATAGCTAAAGTGGCAGACTGAATTTTATATAAAGCATCCAGTTGGGCATTACCCGTAGTGCTGTTGGCTAAAGCCACCATAGAAGTACCAGAAATCGCTCCTAAAGAGTGACCTAAGAACTGCACGTCCTGAGTATTTAATAAACCAGGCTGGTTATTAAAATTCATGCCTAAACGTAAACCCAGCATATCGGCGATACTTTGACGCAGGTTGTCGCGGGTCACCAGTAAGTTCGACAGGTTCATATACACAGTTGCATTGCCGTTACTGGCGTTTAACGCCCCAAAACCACGACTGCCGTGTAATGGATGGTCAATTGCAATAGTGGCAAAACCGCGGGCTGATAACGCACCAGTGATAGCTAACATATCTTCTTTCTTAGAGGTAATACCATGTTGCAGTATTACCACAGGCCAGCCTGCTGCTGGTTTGACTAAACCTAAAGCTGCACCACGAACTTCATCAGGTACAGTGACCTGCACAGCTAAAGTCTGAGTACTGTTTGTTTTAGGTATCACGTTAAACTTAGTCAGATGGCGTTGTTTATCTAAGCCAAAGTCACGTAAAGCACCACTTGACGCAGCTTTACAAAACGCATCATTGCCAGCCTGAGCCGGGTCAGTAATACCTGCTTCCAAAGCTGTTTTCTGTTCATCTGTTAATGAAGCAATAATAGCGCCTGAATCACAACGTGCTGTCCAGCGAGTGCTTAAAGGCGCTGTTGGACTTTCAGCTGTAGCAGCTCCTAAATAGTACGGCAGGTTAATAGTACCAGTGTAAAGTTTGGCTAATTTAAAAATAAAACGTGGGTCAGCCAGGCTGTCTGCCACTGTTTGTCCAGGGAACAATACATCAGAAACCACAGCGCCAGTGTCAGTCAGCAGCACTGAAGGTGGTGTGTTGTTGTTTAACGGACTTGGTGCCATTAACTGTTTAATGGTTGCAAATACCGGAGCGGTAGACTGAGTAGTAATAGCTGCAGTGTAAATAATGTCAGCTTTATTGATAGACTCTGCAGACACTGCATTTTCAAAGCTATTGATGACGCCTTGTAACGCCAACTGAGCCGCAGTACCTAGTGGCTTAGTGGTAATGTCTTGTTTCACTAATTCATAAGTAGAGGAAGGAGCCACAGAACGGCCTTCGCTATCTTTTAACGCGCTGGTGAACACCAAAATATAAGTGGTCGCAGGCTTTAATGGCTTTAACGGGATCACAGCGATGCTGTTGCCACTGGCGCGGGTCACATAGTCCACGCCAAAAGTCAGACTACCAACAGCTTTACAAGCCGCACCACGAGGCACTGCACGGCAGTCTGCGTCAGGTGATGCCGGATCGCCCATCAGCGTTTCCACTAAATACACTGCGCCTGCTTGCTGCACACTGGCTGCATCTAAAGTCACACCAGAGGTAAAGTTCAACGCGATAGTAAATGGGTTTTGCGTCGACCAACCATCTAATGCACCTAAGGCCGTTGATGGGTCTGCATAATTTGGTGCATCAAGATGAGCACCAGCCGCATTTTTTTCACCTGGCATAAACAAAGTACCATCTTTGGTACCTTGTAATAATAAATCGTTTGGAGGTGATAGCACACCGTTGGCAGGGTCATACACTACACGTGATAAAGGGATCTGAACCTCACCACCTGTTTGAGTATCGTCTTTAATTTCGTCCAGTGATTCGCCACCGCAACCGGCTAAACCTAATGCACTGGCAATAGCAAAGCTAAGCAAAAGCTTGTTCATATCTTCTCCCCGTGTCCTGTATTTTTCTTATTCTGCCCCGATAGTTACCTAAAGAGGTCATTCGTTTTTGTGATGTTAGCTTTTAACAGCTACGACCAGTTAAACTTAACCCAATCAGAAAAAATTCGCTAGCTCAAAATCAAGCTTGTTGAAGAAAGGTGCAAATTTAATACAGAGCAGGTATGCTGCCGCCGTTTTTAAACGGCTGGGACCCCTATTTATGTTCAATTATCAAGCAAGCCCACAAGCACTGGCAGACAAAGTTATTCTGGTCACAGGAGCCGGCGACGGTATAGGTAAAGCGGCAGCACTTTGTTACGCCAAACATGGCGCTACCGTGATCTTATTAGGTAAAACCACCAATAAGCTAACTGCTGTGTACGACGAAATAGTCGCAGCAGGCTGGCCTGAACCCGCTATAGTTCCTCTGGATTTAAAAGGCGCTACAGCTAAACACTACCATGACATGGCTGCCACTATTAAAGCTGAATTCGGCAAACTGGATGGCGTATTGCACAATGCAGGTATGCTTGGGGTATTAAGTCCGTTTGAACATCTGGATTTACCGACCTGGCAGGATATTCTTCAGGTGAATGTTACTGCTGCGATGTTGATGAGCCAGGCACTGGCTCCTGTGTTAAAGCTCGCACCACAAAGCTCCATCGTCTTCACTTCATCTGGTGTGGGCCGCAAAGGTAAAGCGTACTGGGGTGGTTATGCAGTGTCTAAGTTTGCCACTGAAGGTTTAATGCAAGTCATGGCAGCAGAATACGAAGGCTCAACGCTACGTGTCAACGCCATCAATCCGGGTGCGACCCGTACAAAAATGCGTAGTAAAGCTTATCCTGGCGAAGATCAGCTGAGTTTGCCAACGGCTGAACAAATCATGCCTGTGTATTTGTATTTAATGAGTGATGACAGCAAGGCCGTCAAT
Organism: Rheinheimera sp. MM224; assembly: GCF_947090785.1. Classification (NCBI taxonomy): domain Bacteria; kingdom Pseudomonadati; phylum Pseudomonadota; class Gammaproteobacteria; order Chromatiales; family Chromatiaceae; genus Rheinheimera; species Rheinheimera sp. MM224. The sequence continues at coordinate 1,769,857 of NZ_OX352320.1, read as the reverse complement.
GGACAGTCGCTGGATGCGCAGCAGAAATAGTGATTGATTGCAGCAAACAGACCCCCTGCAGTTGCGCCATACAGTCTCTCCATAAAAAAACCGGCTCAGGCCGGTTTTTTTAAAAAAGAGTCATTTAAAGCAAATTACTTTTTAGACAGAATTTCTTCGCCGTTTGCCTGAGCATAAGCGTTCCATACGTCTACTTTGCTATTGAAGTTTTCAACAGCCTGCGTACCTGCTTCAGCCAACAAAGCTTCGATATCTTTGCTGTATTTGCCATCTACTTTATGGAATGGCACTACTTTAACACCACGGTCCACTAAAGCCTTTTTCATCGTATGCGTTTTCAGTAAATGTAATTTACCTGCATCTACATAGAAAAACTGACTTTCTTTATTGATGGTTTTAAATTTTGGTTTAACCGGGCGTTTGCCTTTTGACTCGCTGTCATCATCATGGCTGACAACAACATCAGCGTTCAATTGATAACCCAATTGTTCAAGGGTAAAACCCTGAGCTTTAGCCAATGCTCTTATTTGAGATAGCACTTCAGTTTCTTTTTGACGTTCAGCTAATACTGCATTTAACGTCTCAATCACTTCATGTAATTTAACAGTAGTGATTTCTTTGGCGGCTTTTTTCAGTTCTTTTTTATCGAGTAACAATGACATGAAAATCTCCCATGGATAAATACTATGATTGATAGTACAGAATCATTCTTATAAATCAAAGCGCAAATACAATCTTATTTACTAAATAAGATTGAAAGCGTTCAGATTGAGTTCGAATCGGGTCTCATATCACTACTCAGCTCGACGTAATGAAAAAAATGATAGCGCCGCTCAAATAAAACCTCATCTTTATTATCTTAGTCTTTTAACAGATACAGATCTTTCAGATAGTTACGGAACTCATCTGACAGCTTTTTATCCTGTAGCGCGTACTCAACCACGGCTTTCAGATAGCCTATTTTACTGCCACAGTCATGGGATTTACCTTGTAAATGATAGGCTTCAATTTTTTCAATTAATAATAAATGATGTAATGCATCTGTTAGTTGAATTTCACCACCAGCTCCCGGAGCTGTATGACGTAATAAATCCCAGACCTTAGCCGACAACACATAACGACCTGTAATGGCTAAATTTGAAGGTGCATCTTCAATCTCAGGTTTTTCAACCATAGTACGGATTAAAGCAGACTGCCCCTGCACTAAGGTTTCGCCTGATATGTCCACTATGCCATACTTGTTTACTTCCATCGCAGGCACAGGTTCCACCATGATCTGGCTTGCGCCTGTTGTTTCAAAGCGTTGAATCATGGCTTTTAAATTGTGTATACGGGCGTCAGCATGATATTTATCAATCAATACATCAGGCAAAATCACCGCAAAAGGCTCATTGCCGACCACTGGTGCTGCGCAAAGCACCGCATGACCCAAACCCAAAGCCACAGGCTGACGCACTGAAATCACAGTGACATTTTTTGGGTTAATAGAACGTACATCATCCAGTAAGGAACGCTTGACGCGTTTCTCCAGCTGGTTTTCCAGTTCAAAACTGGTATCAAAATGGTTTTCTATTGAATTTTTACTGGAGTGAGTCACCAGTACTATTTCAGTAATACCAGCAGCAGCAGCTTCTTCGACCACATACTGGATTAGCGGTTTGTCGACCACGGGCAACATTTCTTTTGGAATAGCTTTGGTTGCAGGCAACATTCTCGTACCCAAACCTGCAACAGGTATCACTGCTTTTTTTAATTTCACCATAAAATATGGTTCCTTCAGATAAGGCTTAACTTATTGTTCTATCATACCCTGAGCGCCATTAGGCAGCCAGACAGATTTACGCAAGCTGAATCTGTTGAGCCTATAGTCCTGCATATTAATTGCTGGTCGGTGTTCCCCCAAGGGTAAGATCTGTTATCGTAGCGCCAGTTTTCTATAGGGTGATTCAATGCGTTCCTTAAAACACTTATTTGCCAATAACAGGGCATGGGCTGAGCGGGTTGAGCAGGAAGCTCCTGGTTTTTTTAAGCAACTCTCAGAACAACAAGCACCTGAATATTTATGGATTGGCTGCTCCGACAGCCGGGTTCCAGCCAATGAAATCGTAGGCTTATTGCCTGGTGAGCTTTTTGTTCACCGCAATGTAGCCAATCTGGTAATGCACTCCGACATCAATTGTTTGTCTGTACTGCAGTACGCTATCGATATCTTAAAAATCAAACATATTATTGTCTGTGGTCATTATGGCTGTGGTGGTGTCGCAGCTGCGATGAACAAACAGCGCATCGGCTTTGTCGATAACTGGCTGCGTAATATCAAAGATGTGTATGCGCTGCACAGAGATGAGCTGGACAGCTTTGCCGACGATGGCGAAAGAGTCAACCGCCTATGTGAGCTGAACGTGATGGAACAGGTACGCAATGTTTGCCATACCAGTTTTGTGCAGGACGCCTGGGAACGTGGTCAGCCTTTGACAGTCCACGGTTGGGTTTACAGCTTGCGTAACGGCCATATAAAAGACTTAAGAGTCAGCCACTCCAGTGCAACGCAGATAGACAATATCTACGCGCTGGAGCCGACAGAAGAGTTTGTGATCGAAAAATAGTAGCTAACGAAACTTCACTTCGGTGTGAGGCACACGTTTATACAGAGCGCTGTGCCCTTTCACCCACTTACCCTTTTGCAAATACTCTGAACTGACCTCAAGCTTGCCACTTTTATCCAGTACTGAATGTGAACGCACTTGCGTGATGCCTTGCGCGTTATTCTCTACATTTTCCAGCGCTTCGATGCTTTGAGTGTCAGGGTTATAGGTCATAGTGCCATGGGTATAAAAACCTGCAGTGGTGAAATAGTAATAGGCAATTTTTTTCTGCTTCTGATCCCAGAAAATCATGGTCTCACCACCATATTCGCCATCATTAATGGAGTGCACAGTTTTAATGGCCTGACCATTTAAGGCTCTGCTCCAGCTCGAGCGATCAATCATTTTTTTCTCTTTGCCAGGCTCTGTTAAATCCCCTTCCCAGTGGCTATTTAAAAAGGGGCGGAAGATTTCCAATTCAGGATGTAATACAGGTTCAGCTGCAAAAGATGCAAAACTAAAAAAAGCGGCTATCAGACAGATTAGTTTCATTCGGTTGTCTCCTGATAATAATCCAGCATATCTTGCTCTACCTGCTGCGAGAACGCTTTGGTTTTGACGGCATATTGCTGCAAAAAGCGGTCTTCCTCTGTTTTTGGCACCCAAGCCGGCACAGCGGCTGTATTGCCTTGTGCATCCAAAGCCACAAAACTGATGATGCAGTGGTTGGTTTCCAGCATTTCATCGCCTTTCGTATCGCCTGAGCGCACTTGCACCAGCACATGCATACTCGTGGTGCCTGTGTAGACAATGCGGGCTATCAGCTCCACCTGATGCCCCACCAATATAGGCCGACGAAACCGGATAGTGCCCACAGACACAGTGACACAATACAACCCACTCCAACCCGCCGCGCAGGCGTAAGCCACCTGATCAATCCATTTCATCACCATGCCGCCATGCACTTTACCGCCAAAGTTGACATGAGTAGGTTCAGCCAGAAAACGAAATTCAACAGCCCTTTTACCAGACATAAAGTTTTTACCTTTAGTGTTTTTAATCAGCATAGTTAGTTTTCTGAAAAAATCGAACCAAGCCACTGATCTGAATGCTGTTTTATAAAATCACTGTTTTATTTCCATGTACAAAAACCCGATCTTCCAGCACCAGTTGCAAGGCTTTACTCAGCACATTTTTTTCAACATCACGACCAGCTTTCACCATATCCATAGCGCTGTACGTATGATCCACCGGAGTCACCAGCTGTTTAATAATAGGGCCTTCATCCAGATCGTCGGTCACAAAATGCGCTGTAGCCCCAATAATTTTGACACCTCTTTTATGCGCCTGATGATAAGGATTCGCGCCAATAAAAGCGGGCAGAAAACTATGATGAATATTGATGATGCGTTCTTTGTAATGCGCAACAAAAGCAGGGCTTAATACCCGCATAAACTTTGCCAGCACTAAATAATCCGCCTGATAAGGGTCTATCACCTGCTGCAGTGCGGCTTCATGTTGCTCGCGGCTTAAGTTGATATGACTGACAAAATGGTAAGGAATATCAAACTTTTCGGCCAGACTTTGTAAATCCGGATGATTGCCCACGACTGCAGCAATATCCAGTTTTAATGAACCGTCATAGACCTTCATTAAAATATCACCAAGGCAATGCGCTTCTTTAGTCACCAGTATCACTACTTTTTTCCGCCCGGCAGCGACCAACTGCCGACTGCTGCCATGTGGCAAGGCTCTGTCTAAATCCAGCATCAGAGTTTTGTCGTTAAAAATACCTTCAAGCTGAGTGCGCATAAAAAACTGCCCCGAATCCGGATCCACATATTCGGTATTACGAATAATATTTAGCTGGTGCTTGTAGCAAATATTGGTAATTTGAGCAATTAACCCTTTTGAATCCGGGCATTCAATCAATAAAACTTTCTTTTCCATATCAACTCTCGTCAAGCCATAGCAAAAACACAGCAAGGATGCTGCATAGATTAAGATGGATTCACGTGGTTTGGTTATTTTTAATATGGTGGTTTGTTACCACTCTTGGATGCTTGCTGTAAGAATGTGGGTCAACATAAAGCAGCGTCCTGCTATTAATCCCAAGTTTTAACTCTGTTGTAAAGTTATTTTCAGCCAGAAGGCTTTATTTGCTTTGCTTGTCCTTTAGAGATGCTAACGCCATAATAGACTTCATTTTTCCGTTTTCTGCTGGCTTTTATCTTCTGAGGAACTGATGCCCTCTTATCAAATGCAGGTGCTGGGCACCATCCGCTCACCCTATAAACAAAAGTTTGCTATTCCCCGCCAGCCAGGTCTGATTGCTGAAGCCAGAGGCGAGCTTGTATTGGAACCAGGCTATGACGATGATGCTATTGTCCGTGGCATTGAGGCCTTTAGTCATTTATGGCTGGTATTTGTATTTCACGAAACAGCAAACAAAGGCTGGTCACCGCTGGTACGGCCGCCACGCTTAGGTGGCAATGAAAAAAAAGGGGTTTTTGCCACCCGTGCCACCTTCAGACCAAACCCAATTGGCCTTTCTGTCGTAAAACTTGAAGGCGTAGTGCGTAAACAAGGCCGTTTGATTATTCAGTTGTCTGGCATTGATCTGCTGGATGGCACGCCAATACTGGATATTAAACCTTATCTTCCTTATGCAGATGCTTTGCCGGAAGCAGCTGGTGGTTTTGCCGACGCGGCACCTGAAACTGATATGACCGTCAGTTTTGAGCCTTCGGTACTGGAATTTTGTCAGCGGCAGAAAGATCGGCCTGAATTAGCAGTTTTGATAGAAAAGGTGTTAAAACAAGACCCGCGCCCTCCGTATAAAAAGCAAAAAGCGGAGCAACAGAGCTATGGCATGACGCTGTATCACTTTAATATCAAATGGACAGTGGATGGAGTACACAATCATGTTACAGAAATCAGGCATGTTAAAGACAAACAACAGGATCATGAAGTTCAGCCTCTGTCTGACTCTTAGCACGCCTTTATGGCTTCATGCTGCTGATTTACCCGCCTTGCCCGAAGCCGTCAGTAATAATCTGGTGATGAGCACCAGCGTAGCGGGTCGTACTTATGTCACTAGCTTTATGGGTCTATCCTCAGGAAAAACCCATGCCGATGTGCACAACAGAGTCTGGCAATGGACTGTAGGTGAACCTACCTGGCTGAAAGCGCCTGCGGTGCCCAGTCGTCAGCGTTTAAGTGGCCGACTTGCAAGTTCAGGTGTGACCTTACAAAATCACTTTTTTATCTTTGGCGGCTACACAGTGGCGGCCAATGGCACTGAAGTATCTAGTGCCGAGGGCTATCGATACAGTCCTGTGACTAAAAGCTATAACAAGCTGCCGGATATGCCTGTGGCTGTCGATGACAGTGTCGCCTTGGCTTACAACAACAGATACATTTATCTGACCAGTGGCTGGTCACAGGACGGCAACGTCAATCTGGTGCAGTTATTTGATAATTTCACGCAGAAATGGAGTCAGGCTACACCTTTTCCGGGCACTCCGACTTTTGGTTTAGCAGGCGCTTTATCCGGCCAGCATTTGCTGCTCTGTGATGGTGTAAAAGTTAGTTACCAGACCCTACCCCGCCAATACGAAACACAAGCTCAGTGTTGGTTAGGTGAAATAAGTAAAACCGATGCTAATAGGATCAATTGGCAGCAAATACAGCATCCAACAGGCAAAGCCCGTTATCGCATGGCGGCAGCGGCAGTAAAACAAGATGGCAAAGATCTGATTGTATTTATTGGTGGCAGTGAAACGGCTTATAACTACAACGGAATCGGCTATAACGGCACGCCAGCTGAACCTTCGGCGCAAGTCTGGGCTTATTCGTTAACGGACAAAAGCTGGCTGAAAGCTGAAAATACCAGGGCAGTGATGGATTTACGCACACTAGTGAGCATGAACAACGAGCTTTACAGCTTAGGTGGCATGGTCTCAGGACAAAATCTGACGACAGAATGGATAAAACATCAGATTAAGCTTCTGCCAAACTAACAGCCTTGTTACACTCTACCCGTCGTACTTGAAGCTGCAGCTTTGTTGACTACGTTTGTTCGCCCCAGTCACATAGGACAACTATGCTCCTGGGGTCTCACGCACTTGTCGCCTCCCTGCAACATCAATTACTTAGGGTAAAGCAGCAACTTAATTAGAGTACAGCGGCCAATTTAAGGCGCAATTAAACTTAAAACACGGAACTATTTATGCGGACAAGTCAGTATTTACTCTCCACTATGAAAGAAACCCCGGCTGATGCCGAGATTATCAGCCATCAATTGATGTTACGTGCCGGTATGGTGCGTCGTCTGGCTTCAGGTTTATACACCTGGTTGCCCAGTGGCCTGAGGGTTTTACGCAAAGTAGAGAACATTGTCCGCGAAGAAATGAACAAAGCAGGCGCGATCGAAATATTGATGCCTGTGGTTCAACATGCTGAGTTGTGGCAGGAATCTGGTCGTTGGGAAAAGATGGACGCTGAGTTGCTGCGTTTTAAAGACCGCCACCAGCGCGACTTTGTTTTAGGTCCAACTCATGAAGAAGTAGTGACTGATTTAGTCCGTAAGGAAATCAGCAGCTACAAACAGCTACCTATTAATTTATACCAAATCCAAACCAAATTCCGTGACGAACGTCGTCCACGTTTTGGTGTGATGCGTGCGCGCGAATTCTTAATGAAAGACGCCTACTCTTTCCACTTAAGTCAGGAAAGTTTGCAGCAAACCTATGACGCTATGTATCAGGCCTACTGCAATATCTTTACCCGCTTAGGTTTAGATTTCCGTCCTGTATTGGCGGACACAGGTGCCATTGGTGGCAGCATGTCACACGAATTCCATGTCTTGGCCGCTTCAGGTGAAGATGCGATCGTATTTTCTGATGGCAGCGACTACGCCGCCAATATCGAAAAAGCCGAAGCCCTGCCACCTCAAGGTCAGCGTCCTGCTGCGACCCAAGCTAAGACTGAAGTAGCAACGCCTGGTGCCAAAAGCATTGAAGAAGTGTCGGTCTTTTTAAAGCTGGATGCCTCTGCCATAGCTAAAACCTTACTGCTGCAGTTGAACCCGGAATTGAGCTTTGATGAGCTAAAAGCGCTGCTGGCTAATGCAGATGCCGAAACCATCGAAAACACCTGGCGTTCTAAAGTGGTTGCCTTGGTATTGCGTGGCGATCACGAGTTAAACGAAATCAAAGCAGAGAAACACCCATTGGTGGCTTCTCCACTGCAGTTTGCATCAGAAGAAGACGTACTGGCAGTGACTGGCGCTAAACCAGGTTCTGTGGGCCCTGTTGGTTTAACTATTCCTGTGATTGTCGATCATGCTGCTGCTCATTTAGCTGACTTTGTCACCGGCGCGAATAAAGACGGTTTCCACTTCACAGGTGTGAACTTTGACCGTGATATCACGGCTTATCAGGTGGCTGACTTACGTAACGTGGTAGAAGGCGATCCAAGCCCATGTGGTCAAGGTCATTTAGTCATTCGCCGTGGTATTGAAGTAGGCCATATTTTCCAGTTAGGTGACCGTTATTCTTCTGCGATGAAAGCCGGCGTGTTAAACGAAGAAGGCAAACACCAGATCATGACCATGGGTTGTTATGGTGTAGGTGTATCTCGTATTGTCGCCGCTGCCATTGAGCAAAACCATGACGAATATGGCATCAAATGGCCAGCAGCTATAGCACCATTCCAGGTAGCTATAGTACCAATGAATATGCACAAGTCGGTGCGTATTCAGGATGCAGCAGAACAGCTGTATAAAGAGCTGACTGCAGCTGGTTTTGAAGTGCTGTTTGACGACCGTAAAGAGCGTCCTGGTGTGATGTTTGCCGATATGGAACTGGTCGGCGTGCCTTATCACATTATAGTGGGTGAACGTAATCTGGATGAACAGAAGGTTGAGCTGAAAAACCGTCTGACCGGAGAAAAGCTGATGCTGGCGTTATCTGACGTAGTAGCCCAAATCAAATCGTTCTGATGTTGTTAGTCGTACAAAAGGCCCTGTTCTGACGGGGCCTGTTTTTTTAAGGAGTTGTCGATGTATTTTGGTAGCCATTCTATTCCGGAACTTGCAGGCCTTAAATTTGCAGAACGTATGCAAGTGATCCGCGCCGCCACAGAGCAAGTCCCAACCCCCCAAAAACTTTTGCTGAACTTGCTTAAATTGGCCATTTTAATTCCGCTGTTTTTAGTCATAGCCCAATGGGATTCATGGCAAAGTACTGTCACTATTGTTGTGTTGCTGGCCGCCTATCCTCTGCTGACCAGGCCTCTGACCTTTGCCTTGTGTCGTCCTCACTTACAGCAAGCCCGCGCTAAGCTGAAGCTTTAGTTCAGCGGACAGGAAAACACCTTTATGCTGAAGTTTTTGTGTGACATTGCCAACAAAGAGTTACGCAGTTGCCCTTTAGAGCACAGGTTTAGCAAAAAACAGCAAGCCATAGCCGATCGTGAGCAGGAATTACTGCAGATAGCCCATCAGTTGGTCGAAGCCGAAGGGTACGCCAATTTGACCATGGATAAACTGACAGCAGCCAGCCCTTATTCCAAAGGTACAATCTACAATCATTTTTCCAGCAAAGAAGATGTGATCACGGCCCTCTGTAACGCTGCTTTACGCCACGAAATCAGTTTGTTTAAAAAAGCTGAATTGTTTAATGGCAGCAGCAGGGAAAAAGCGCTGGCTTTGCATCAGGCTTATTTATTGTCAGCAAAAATGCAGCCGATTTTGTTTAACTGTGTACTGACTGCCAAATCGCCATGGGTGCAGGAAAAAAGCTCTGCTGCACGTCTCACTGCGCAGCAGGAGCTGGAGAAAGACATATCAGGGATGGTCGATCTGTTGTTGCAACAGGCTATAGAGGCCAATGAACTGCAACCCAAAGCCGGCGCTACAGTGGATCTAATGGCGTTTGCCAACTGGGCTATTTCTTTTGGTGGTATAGCGCTTTTAAGCAGTGCCAGCGAGACCTACAGCATAGAGCGCCTGCAAGGAGCTCATCCATTTTTGTTCAATTTAAACTGCATGCTTGATGGCATGAACTGGTTGCCACTGAGCACAGACTGGGACTACTGCCAAAGCTGGCTGCGCATTGAAAAAGAAATCTTTAGTACCGAGCAGCAGCAAGTCGCAACAGGCTTGCCACAGGTCTTAAAATAGACTTTTATTCCTTTTCGGCTATTTTTCCGGCTTGATGCAACTTTTTTCAGCTATTTAACACAAATCAATGCAGTAAAGCTGATGATCCATGCCATGCTTTACCCGTATAATAATCAATATGTTATTTCCCCTAAACGGATGCAAATTTATGGTCTTACGCATGAAGCCTGTTTTAGTGTCGTGCCTGTTACTCTTGACGGCGACTGGCTGCGCCAGCAAAAAAGCAGCAGACGAACAACAAGCGCAAACTAATTATCAGGACCCGCGGGATCCTATTGAATCTGTGAACCGGGATATCTGGGATTTTAACTACGACATACTGGATGCTTATGTACTGCGCCCTGCCACTGTAGGGTATATGACAGTAGTGCCAAAACCAGCCCGTACCGGTATATCCAATGTGATTAGCAACCTGGATGAACCTACTAACTTTGTAAACGGCATCTTGCAGGCCAAACCGAAAAGTGCGGCGATAAGCCTGGGTCGTTTTGTACTAAACAGCACTGTAGGTTTATTTGGTTTGTTTGATGTAGCAACCCGCCTGGATTTAAAAGATCAGGATGAAGACTTTAATCAAACCTTAGCCACCTGGGGTGTAGGTGACGGTCCTTATCTGATGCTGCCAGCCTTAGGCCCATCTACGGTAAGAGATACCACTGGCACTGTGGTTGATAACCTGTATTTCCCATCGACCTGGCTGAATACGCCTTTAACTATCACCAAAGCCGTCTTAGGTGCTTTAGGTGGTCGTGAGGAGATGATGTCGATGGAACAGTTGCTCAATGAATCAGTAGACCCATACGCTTTTATCAAAGAAGCCTATTACCAGCGTAAAGAGTTTCAGATTTACGACGGTAATCCACCGAAAAAAGCCGAAGAAGACGAAGCTTATCTGGATGAATACCTGCCTTAACCAGCAGCAGTTAACTATCCAGAGAGCAAAGGCCAGCACTGCTGGCCTTTTTCATTTAATATTTATTTGATAATGACTCTCTCCAGCACTGCGCTGGTTTGTTTTAAACCCGCTGCTGTAGCCCCGCCTATGACATAAATAGCATCATCCAATGCAACAGCCCCTAAACCATGGCGTGGTACTGGCATTTCCCCCTGTTGTTGCCAGTTATTGTCTGCAGCAGAATAAGACCAGACTTTGTGAAAGACACCTCCACCCTGCTGAAAAAACTCACCACCAAACACCCATAGCTGCTGATTGAGCACAGCTGCGGCTAAACCGGCTTGCGCTTCAGGCATAGCTTTTTGCGCAGCCCACTGCTGGTTTTTTGGATTAAAACTATGAACACCAGCTTTGTTACCACCTTTGACTTGTCGTCCCCCGACCAGATAGCCGGCTTCATTAAACACGACAGCGGCTGCACTATTTTTAGCTTCTGGCAGCGCTGGCGCCACTTCGGTTTTTAATAACTTTGGATCAAAAATCCAGTGGGTTGCCACATCCGCCTGATCGTGCCACTGTGCATTCGCTTTTGTTGCAGGAGAGCGACCTGAGATCAGATGCACTTTGTGATCCAGCACCCAACTGACGGTTTCACTTAATGGCGCAGGCAAGCTTGCTACTTTTAACCAGCGCTGCTGATCAAGATCTAATTGCAGTACATCAGCACTGGCACTCCAATTACCGCCATTCGCCTGAATAAAACCACCGAATAAAAATAGCTGGTCATTCACAGCCACCAGTTGGCCATGATGGCGCCCTTCAGGTAAAGCTGGTCCATAACGCCATGTATTGGTTTTTGGATTATAAATCTGTACTTGTGCCGTCATTTGGCCTTGTTGTTTTGGCAGTTCAGAGCTTAAACCTCCGGCGACATAAATTTCGCCCTGAAATACCGCAGGGTAAATTTCCTGCACAGGCATAAGCAAATCGGCTTTTCTTTGCCAGTTCAAAGAACCAGCCATTAACTGGAAGCTCAGAACACAAATGAACAAACAGATGGATTTCATTTTTACTCCTTAATTTATAAATCCAAAGTAATGGAAGTTGCAGGGATGCGACAAGTATAACGGGCATAAAAAAGGCCAGCGGATTGCTCCAGCTGGCCTTTTTAAGCGTTCTGAACGCTTAGCTTTGCATACGCTCAGCACCATGCATCCAGCGTACTAAAGTACCGGATAACATCCACAGCACAGCAGCAAATACCACCAGCGCTACAGCTATACCACCAAACACCACCAGTAAACCAGCGTGAGCGGCCTGTACACCAAAGGATGCGGCAAATTCAACTACAGCACTGTTTTCGCCGGCTGTGTCAGAATAAGCCCCCACAAAACCTGCCAGATAGTGAGCAACAGCAGGCATCAGGAACCAGACACCCATAATAAGCGACGCCAGTTTCACCGGAGCCAGCTTGGTCATTAATGACAAACCAACAGGAGAAATACACAGCTCTCCTAACGTATGGAATAAGAAAGCTAAGGTTAACCACATCATGCTGGATTTGGCTGAAGGGTTTACCTGCATTTCAAATACACCAACGATCAAGAAGATAAAACCAATAGAGGTCAACAACATACCAAATAAAATTTTGATAGGGGCGTCAGGTTGCTTATTCATCGCATTCAGTTTTACCCATAACCAGGCAAATAGTGGCGCGAACATCAGAATAAACAGCGGGTTTAATGACTGGAACCAGCCTGCCGGAACTTCAAAAGTGCCAACCATACGGTCTGTATGTTCAGAAGCAAACAAGCTCATTAAGCCACCGGCTTGTTCAAAGGCCAGCCAGAACATAGTCACGAAGATAAACAGGAATAACACGACTCGCAGACGGTCGAATTCAACTTTAGTGAGCGGCGTTGGAGTACCAGAGGCATTGCGTGACGAAATACGACCAGGTACTTTACCTAAATCTCCTAAGTACTTTTGTGCAAACAACAGCTGGATCACGACAGATAAAGCCATACCAATACCGGCAGCTAAATAACCATAACGCCAGCCGAAACTGTCGCTTTCACCTAAAGAAGAAGTGACTAACGGCGCAATAAAAGCACCTAAGTTAATACCCATATAGAAAATGGTAAAACCACCGTCACGACGCGCATCACCCTGAGGATACAAATCACCGACTATGGCAGAGATATTTGGTTTAAATAAACCGTTACCGGCAATAATAAAACCTAAACCTACATAAAAAAGCGACATGCTGTGGGGTGTGGCAGCAAACAACGTAAACTGACCGATAGCCATTAAAGTGCCGCCCAGGATAATAGATTTACGCTGACCTAACAGGTTGTCTGCAATCAAACCACCAAACAAAGTCGCGGCGTACACCAAACCTGTGTAGTAGCCATACAATAACAAGGCATCGCCATTGCTCAGACCAAAACCAGGGTTAGTGGATTCAGTAGCAGCAACTAAGGTAAGAATAAGTAAAGCGCGCATCCCGTAGTAGGAAAAACGCTCCCACATTTCCGTGGAAAAAAGCAGGAAGAGTCCTTTCGGATGACCGAATAAAGTCCCCGAAGCTGGCGGTTGATTCATAACGTGATCCTAGATTGTGGGTTTATTTTAATTATGGTTGAAGGTAACTGACTGACTGATGCAGACCGCAAATTGCAAGCCCAAACACCGGACAGACTTCTCAAAGTTGCCGTGTTATAGCCTATTGGGCATCAAATGAAAAGAGGCAAAGGGGCAGAACGCCGCAGCAAAAGGCCAGAGCATGACCTTTTGCTTATTTAATCGACGATTCTGCAGTTTTTATCTGCACTGCTTCAGCGCGAGTTAAGGCTGCAGACTGAGACTCAGACGCAATTTAGGCTCGTTAAAACTCAGCACTTCGGACTGTACTTGTGGGCCATTCTCGTCATTCAATACTTGCCCTGATAAAGACAAACGAGCGCTGATTTGAATACGTTCTGCATTGGCTAAGGTCCAGCCTTGCTGCATGGCCTGAGCTTCACTGAGCTCTATAGTTTGAGTGCCATTAAACACAGCAAGCTTTTGTACCGCCAAAGGCAAAGGCGGACCATCCACAGCTTTAGCGAACACAAACAAAGTACCGGTTTTGTAGTGTTCTGCCAGCTCCGGGCTGATAGTTAACTGCACAGACACCTGACGACCAGACACAGCTGTTGTGGCTGTTTGTTCTGAAGTTGCAGTTTGTTGTGGTGTAGAGGCTAACCCCAGTTTTTGTTGCACCAGTGCATAACGGGGATCGGCTTTATCCAGCTTAGGCAACAACAACTGCCATGCCTGCTGAGCTTGCTCTTTATCGCCACGCTCTTCAGCCACCATCGCCAGCATAGACAAAGCATCCGAGTTCTCTGGGTCCTGCTGCAACACTTTGGCTAAACTCAAGGCGGCTTTGGCCAGATTTTCATCGCCACTGGCGACCAAAAGTGCCTGACTGTAACTGATCAGCACATTGACGCGGTTCGGAGTTAACGCTAGGGCTTTTTCAAAGGCTTCAATGGCATCATCCAACATTCCTTTGGATAACCAGATCCGGCCAATCACAAACCAGGCTACGGCATCATCGCCTTCCTTGCTGATTTTCGTGCGCAGCGCCAAAGCAAAAAGCTCAATTTCTTCTTCCGTCAGCGGCTCGCCTTGATTTAACAGTGCCCTCTCACCATAAGCAGGTAACTGCTGTTGCGCTGTTTGCCAGTTCTGCAGCTCTGTAAAATGCCCTGTCAGGCTATAAAGCGCTGCAGTACCCACTACAACCAATAAGCTAGTCCCTAACACCCAGGCTGTTGCAGGGCTTGCTACAGTCTGCTGACTTTGCTGCGATTGCAGGTACTGAGTTTTTAATTCAGTGGCGGCCTGGGCGAAATCCTGTTCTGCCAATTCGCCGTTATCACGGGCTTGAGACAACAGGCGTAGTTTATCTTCAAACTGCGCCACCGGGCTTAACTGCACTTCCTCACCTTTGCGGCGAAAAAACAGCAGCAATACCAGAATAAGTACCAGCATCAATGCTGCGGCAAAACTTAACGACATCAGCATCAGCTTTTTCTCCTGTACTGCTCAATCAGTTGATCAAGTTGCTGTTCCAATTGCTGTTCTGGTTGCGACTGAGTTTTATCACTGGACTCTGATGCAACAAAGTTGCGTTCTGCCTTACGGCGAAACAACAGCAACACAATAAGCCCAAACACCATCAGCGCTGGCAACAACCATAAAATCAACGTGAATTTATTCAGCGGTGGCTGGTAATGCACAAAATCGCCGTAACGGCTTTTCATATAATCCAGCACTTGTTCTTTATTTTGCCCCTGCTGCACCAGCTCCAGAGTTTTGGCTCGCATATCCACAGCCACTACAGCGTTGGAGTCGGCAATGTTCTGGTTCTGGCATTTAGGGCAACGCAGCTCATGCGTCAGCTCTTTAAACAGCGCTTGCTGCTCTGGACTTTTAAACTCTGTTAAGGCCTGGGTCGCTTGCGCTGCGCCTGTGATCAGCAGCAGACTAAGGAAAAAGTATTTCATGCCTTACTCCTGCAAACTCTGATAAGCGGCGGCCAGCTTTTGTTGCCATACCTGCGGATTAATATCGCCTATATGGTGATACCGGATAATGCCCTGAGCATCGATTAAAAAAGTCTCGGGGGCGCCTGTCACACCTAAATCAAAAATCAGCGTGCGGTCTTTATCCAGAATATTCCACTGGTACGGATTGCCTTGTTGCTCCAGTTTCAGCGCTACTTCCTGCTGCAAGGCAGCAAGGTTAAAGACTTCACCAAAGGCGGCGTCTACCGGCTGTTGATAATACAAACCAACAATCATCACACCTTGCTCACGCAGCTCTGTTAAATAAGCCAGCTCAGCATTACAGGTCACACACCAGGTGCCCCAGACGTTCAGTAAAAAAGGCTTCCCCTTCACACTGTCTGGCGTCCAGATTTTTTCAGGTTGCTGTAAATCTGGCAACGCAAAAGCTGGCAATGGTTGATTCAGGACTGAGGATTCGCGCTCCATTGGGTTTGAAAATAAGCCGCTGAATAAAAACACCGACAAGGCAATAAAAAGCACAAATGGGATAAAAAATGCCAACTTACGCATCTGCAGTTTCCTTCAGTTCAGTGGCCTCTTTTCGATCACCAACGCGACGACGGTAACGTTTATCGCAGAGTGCAATCAAGCCGCCCAACGCCATCAGTAAACCGCCCAACCAAATCCAGCGCACAAAAGGCTTCACGTACAAACTTAAGGCCCAACTGTCATCATTCAGCGATTCACCCAAAGCCACATACAAGTCACGGCTTAAACGGGCATGTACAGCAGCCTCTGTCATCACACTGCGCTGCACTGTGTAAAAACGTTTTTCTGCATGTAAGTGCGTGACGTAGTCGCCTTTGTAACTGACATCCAGTTCGGCCGCTTCGCCTTTGTAATTAGGCCCATCTAATGGATAGACTTCAACTAACTTAAATTGATAGCCAGCCAGTTCCACCTGCTCACCGGCTTTCATTCTGACTTGTGTTTCTACACTGTAGGTTTTGGTCATAGCCACACCAATCACCAGCACAGCAAAACCAATATGCGCCAGCGTCATACCAAAATGGCTGGCGTTGAGTTTAGTTAAACCTTGTTTAACAGAGCCAAACTGCTGTAAGCGCTGCAACAATTCAAAAATAGCGGACGAGCCAACCCAGGCGCCTAACAACAAACCGAGCAGAGCTAAATTGGCCTGAACACTTTGCAACGTTGCCAAAGTCCCCAACGCCAGAATTAAGGTGGCAATGGCGATTAAACTCATAGGCTTTAACAGAGGCTTCACCTGCTGTTGTTTCCAGCGCACCCAGGGGCCTAACCCCAACAACAAGGCAAAAGGGATCACCAGATAATAAAACAGCTGATTAAAAAACGGCTCGCCAATAGAGATAGAACCTAAACCCAGCTCTTTATGCACTAGCGGGAATAAAGTGCCCAACAGCACCACCAAGGTAGCTGTTAACAGAAAAATATTATTGCCCCACAGCAGCACTTCACGGGAAAACAACTCGTAACGGGCCTGACTGCGAACTGAGTTCATCCGAAGGGCATACAGCAGTAATGAACCACCGACGACCACCAGTAAAAATGCCAGTAAATACAAACCACGGTCCGGATCGGCGGCAAAAGAATGCACAGAAACTAAAACGCCTGAACGCACTAAAAAGGCGCCCAATAAACTTAACGAAAATGCAGCTATCGCCAGTAGTACTGTCCAGGATTTGAAGGTACCGCGTTTTTCAGTTACAGCTAAAGAGTGGATCAGCGCTGTGCCGACCAGCCATGGCATAAAGGATGCGTTTTCTACCGGATCCCAGAACCACCAACCGCCCCAGCCCAGTTCGTTATAAGCCCACCAGCTGCCGAGCATAATACCTAAAGTTAAAAACAACCAGGCAGCTAAAGTCCAGGGTCTGGCCCAGCGCGCCCAGGTGCTGTCAAACTTACCACCCATTAATGCCGCTATCGCAAAAGCAAAGGACACCGCAAAACCGACATAGCCCATATACAACATGGGTGGGTGAATGATCATGCCAAAATCTTGTAGCAGCGGATTTAAGTCACGGCCATCAACCGGGAAATACGGCAGGCTGCGTTCAAAGGGGTTCGACATAAAAAGCACAAAGGCATAAAAACCTAAAGCAACTAAACCCATCACACCTAAAATCCGGCCCTGAAACTGCAGAGGTAAACTACGGGAAAATAGCGCTACTGCCGCAATCCAGCCGGACAAGGTTAATAACCACAATAACATCGAGCCTTCATGACCACCCCAGACCGCTGTTAAACGATAGTACCAAGGCAATAAAGAATTGGAGTTGGTTGCCACATAAACCACAGTAAAGTCATTAGCCCAAAAGGCGTAGGACAAAGCCCAGAACGAAAATGCGGTCAGTAAAAACAAGGCATAAGCCAACGGATTACCAAGCTGTAAGGCGGTTTGTTGGCCTTTAAAACTGCCATACAAAGGCACTATCGCCAAAGCCAAAGAAATACAAAGCGCAAAGGTCAGCGCCAGTTGACCATATTCTGCAATCATGGCTTTTGACCTGCTGGCTTGTTTTCTTCAGGATTCTTGGCTTCAGTCTTTGTCGTTTCAGGTTTTTCGGCTTGTGGTTGCCCATAGGACTGATAATTTTTCGGCGCTACATGTTTAATGCCTTTTACCGCTTCAGCCACTTCAGGAGGCATATATTCTTCGTCGTGTTTCGCAAGCACTTCAGAAGCCAGTATTGTCTTCGCATCAACCAGCACACCTTGGGCTACTATGCCCTGCCCTTCACGGAATAAATCCGGCAATATGCCTTCGTATTCCACTGTGACCAGTGGGCCCGTATCGACCAAATCGAAACTGACTTTCAGTGAGTTTGGGTCACGGCGTACTGAACCTTTTACCACCATACCGCCAATTCGCAAGCGCTGGCCTATTTCAGGTTTCACTTTGTCATCTCCCATGCCTTCAATCAGTTGGCTTGGGGTATAAAACAAATCAATATTTTGCTGCAATGCATACAACATGGCGCCAATAGCACCACCTAACAACAACACAAAGGCCAGGACGGCCACTAAGCGTTTTTGACGTCTCGGATTCATCTACTTCTCACTCTCCTGATGTTGCCGCACCCGTTGTTCCCGCGCTGCTTTGGCACGGATTTGTTGTTGTATATCTTTATGCTGACGTTTGCTGTACCACCACAACCCCAGCAATAACAGATAAGTAGTACCGAAAGATAACCAGACAAAAAGCGCGTAACCGCCCATAGCCCAAAATTCTGTCCAGGATGTAAAAGCCATTAGTTCCGCTCCTTCTGACTTAAGTCACCCATTGAATCTACCAACTGCCGGACCCAGGGTCTGTGCTGTTCAAAAATTAAGATCTGACTGCGTAAGCGTAAACAGGTTAAAGCCGCTAATAAAAGCGCAAAACCTAAAATGCTAATCAGTAAAGGCCACAGCATTGAAGCGTCAATCGAAGGTTTAGCAAACTTCGTAATAGTGGCGCCCTGATGCAGCGTATTCCACCACTCGACTGAGTAGTGAATAATAGGCAGATTCACCACCCCAACTATCGCCAGCAAGGAAGCCACTTTAATCCCACGGGCTGCTTCTGAAAAAGCACCGGCTAAAGCTATGACACCTAAATATAAAAACAACAGCACTAATTCGGAGGTTAAACGCGCGTCCCACACCCACCAGGTGCCCCACATCGGCTTGCCCCAGGCTGCACCGGTAAATAATGCGATGACTGTATAGACAGCACCTATAGGAGCTATCGCCAAAACGGCCCATTGTGCAACACGAATTTGCCAGACTAAACCGATAAATGCAGCAATAGCCATGCTGCTGTAGGCGCCCATAGACCAGATAGCGGAAGGTACATGAATGTAGATAATGCGGTAGCTGTCACCTTGCTGATAATCTGAAGGGCTAAAGGCCAGTCCCCAGATATTTCCCAGCAACAATGTAAATACCGCCAGCCCCATCAAATAAGGCAATAAGCGGCCACACAGGTGGTACAAAGTTTCAGGTTTGGCGTAAGGATCTAACCAACGGAACATACTACCCCACATTCATTCGAAGTGCCTGACGCACGGCCAGAGGCACCAGCGCTAAAGCAAATAATAAAAAAGCTAATAATACAGCCAGTTGCCCTGTATAAGGCAAAGCTGTGGCTGCGGCTTCCATTGCACCACTGGCAAAAATCAGCAGTGGAATATACAAAGGTAAAATAATCAGCGCCTGCAATATGCCGCCTTTATCAGCGGCCATAGTGAGTGCTGCGCCAAGCACACTTAACAAACTTAATACGGGCGTACCGAGCAATAAGGTCACCACTAAAACCTGCCAGCTTTGCCAATCGAGTCCCAATAACACCGCAATTAACGGAGACACCAGTACTAAAGGCACGCCAGTCGATAACCAGTGACAGCAAATTTTTGCCGTCACATAGCTAAATAAGCCTTGCCGACCTGCGACCAACTGCTCGATTACGCCGTAACGGTAATCATCTTTAAACAAACGTTCAGCAGATAACAATACACTCAACAAAGCCGCTATCCAGACCAGACCTGGTGCTATTTGTTTAAGCATACCGGGTTCAGGACCAATACCCAGCGGAAACAAGCTCAGTACCAATAAAAAGAACACCAGCGGATTGAGCCAATCGGCTTTTTGCCGCCCCAGTAACTGCAATTCACGTTTGACTAAAGCTCGCCACATCACCATCTGTACTCCAGTTCAAGAGCCTGAAGTGCCGGATAAGAGGCAGACAAGCTCTGATGGCTGGTCAGTACAATAACGCCACCAGCGGACAAATGTTGTAAAAAATGGTACTCAAGCTTAGCAATAAGCTGCTGATCCAACGAAGTAAAAGGCTCATCCAATATCCAGAGTGATTTATCTGTGAACCATAAACGGGCTAAAGAGACGCGGCGCTGCTGACCTGCAGAGAGCATGAAACAAGGAATATCTTCCAGACCAGCCAGACCTAAAGAGCCAAGTAACTGATATGGCTCAACCAGAGGTTGTTCGGACAAGGCCGACCAAAAGGCTAAATTTTGTAACGCCGTGAGCTGGGGATGGATGCCGCTTTGATGGCCAATAAAAAGTAATTGGTCAGCGAAAAATTCGGTTTGGGACTGTAGAGGTTTACCGTGGAATAAAATCTGACCGTCTTCAGGCAAAGTTAAACCCGCCAGCAGTCGCAAAAGCGAACTTTTACCGGCACCGTTTTTTCCTTGTATATAAAGCACTTGCCCTGCACTTAACTGAAAATTTAAGTTTTCAAATAACACTCTGTCCTGGCGGACACAGCTTAATGCTTCGGCGGCCAAAATTATCGACAAAGGGCAAACTCCCAAAAAAAGTCGCGGCATCTTAGCATATTGGCAATAGAATACGAATGCGCTATAACCTTGAAACAGCGGGCTTTGTAGAAATTAATGTTTCAGATCAAAGCCACAACTGCCGATACACAGAAGCAACTATGCACTGTGACTAACAATGGACCTGACTATAAGTGAACCAGATTACTGTAGATAGCGCGTTAAGTGCCCAAACCAAAGGGTCTGTGCCCGCTGCTGTGCTGGTGGAAGAACACAACTATCAGGCGCTGTTGAATATTGGTAAAGATGGTTTGGGCCAATTAAAGCTGCAAACTGCTGCTGGTATGGTACTTATTCAGGACGCTAAACTGAATTTACCGGCCTTGCAGGGCCAGTTAATGGTGCAATTAAGCCAGGCCTTATCGGGACAGTTGCAGCTAAAACTCAGCCAGAACGGCCCTCAGCCTATGCCGGTGCAACTGACTCAGCCGCAGTTACAACAATTAGTGACACAACTCAGTGCGCAAATTTCAACTCAGCCCGGCGCCCAACCCAGCACTCAACTCAGTACGCAACTTTCCGCTCAATTAAGCACTCAATTAACGGCCCAGCTGCAAACACAGGCAAGCACTAACCTGGCAAAAGTCGTGCAGGTGCAGGTACAAATTCAGCGCCAGGATCAACAACTGATTTTGCAATTGGGACAAAATAAAGTGCAGTTGCCCTTACCTGCGGCTTTGCAAAACCTGCCAGCCAGCCAATGGCTGGACGCGAAGCTGCAATTAAAAGCCGGGCAGCTTAGCCTGGTTTTGCCAAAAGCGGCCTTGCTGCCGAATGCTGTGGATACAAAAGCTGCGTCAGAGTTGCTGACAGTGCCGTTAAAAACTGAATCCACATCGCACAACCTCAAAAATCAGCCCGTAGCAGCGGGACAAACTCCGGCACAGATAAAAATATCTGCCTCAGCTTCAGCACAGCAGCAAACTATTATTCCGTTGTCTGCCCCTGTGCAGCAACGCATTTTGCCTTTGGTATTACCCCAACTGACCAATGCAGTATCAGGCACAGTGCTGAGTTTAAATGAGTTAAAACAACTGCCTTTGCCAGCTGCAACCAAACAGCAACTGGCAGACCCACAGTATCAGCTGCAACTCACGCCTCAAGGCCAGTTACAGCTCAAAGCTATACCAGAACAAAAAACCATAGTGATTGAAGCACAGCCTAAAGTGTTGCAGCTGCAAAGCTCTAAAACAGAACCAAGCCAGGCTGTGTCAGGCTCAGTCGAAGCGGCTAAATTTATAAAACCGCAAGTAGAACCGGCAGTACTGAATCAAGCGTGGCGCCAGTTATTGCCTATGTTGGATCCAGAGTGGGAAAGTCTGGTCGAAATGCCCGAATTGCCAGAAGCGGTAAAAGCTATTTTGCAATTAGTACGTCAAAGCCAGCCGGATGCCAGCAAGCTGACTAATCTGGCACAACTACCCGCTCAGTTGCAGGCCTTATTGCAGTTTAATCCGCTGCAAAACGTCACTATGCCGCAAACCGCAGCTGGTACTTTGGCGGTCGCTATTCAGTTGTTATTAGGACGTTTAGGCCAGACCCTGCCGCAAAATGACAAGGGGCCAAATAAAGATCATAAGCTAAAAGAATTTGTTGCACAGCTCGATCAAACTCAAAGCAGCCAGTTATTGAAACAACTATCCAGCCAAAGCTCGTCGATGCAACATGCACAGTTATCTACGCTGGAGCAGCAAAGCAAAGACCCGTTGCAGCAGATCTTCTTAACCTTGCCCATTCAAAATCAGCAGGTTTCGGATTTTTGCCAGATAGCCATTACTCAGCAGGAAGAAGAGCAGGAAAAAGGCAAAGGCAAATCTGTGGCCTGGCAGTTATCGATGAAGTTTGATTTAAAACATCTGGGACAATTATTGGCCATCAGCAAGTTATCCGGCTCGTCCTTGTCGTTGCAGTTATATACAGACACCAGCATGCTGAAACTGCTGGCAGAAAAATACTTGCCACTTTTGAAAGACAGATGCAAAGCTCAAGGCATTGATGTCAAAGAAGCCCATTGTCAGTTGGGTAAAATTCCGGACAGTTTAATGCCTAAAACCACCAGCTTGCTGGCCATTCGGGTCTAAAGGATACAGATGAAAGACGTGACTAAAAACCCCGATGCTATAGATATAGACGCCAGTGCCGTTGCTCTGGCCTACGATGGCAAAAATGCACCACAAATCGTCGCTAAAGGTCATGGCGAACTGGCGCAGGACATTATTGCTACAGCCAAAGAACATGGAGTCTTGGTGCATGAGGATCAGGAACTGGTGAAAGTGCTGCAACGTATTGAACTGGGCAGTGATATCCCAAAAGAGCTCTATATTATTATCGCCGAGCTCATCGCATTTTCTTATGTGCTACAGGGGAAATTCCCGGACGAGTGGCACAATATTCACCAGCGTATCGATTTGAAAAGCTAAATTGTTTAACTCTCTTTGACACTGCTCACCAACATAGTGCGGCTGGACGATACGGCCGGATGTGAAATCTGCACCTGTATATCGCTGATCAACTGATGTAACTCAGCATCTTCAATGGCCTCTTTCATCTGCAGCTGAAACTCCAGACAAGCATGACCATGCCAATTAGTTACACCTAACAGATCCCAGTCTGAAAGCTGCGGGTGACTCAGCGTATGACCACAGTCCCGCGCAACTTCGTCTAAGTCGGCATCATCATCCGATAAATCCACTTCGAGGTATAAATACAACATCATCAATTCCTTATTCTGCCAAGCCTCCACCGTCCCAGTCCCCTAAGAAACAGACAGAGAATAATCTGCAGCTTTTTGCGCATGCAAAGCTGTGGTGTCAAATAACGGCACTGTGCAGTCTTCAGCGCTTACCAATAAACCTATTTCAGTGCAGCCTAAAATAATAGCTTCTGCGCCTTGTGTCACCAAATCAGCCATGATTTGTTGATACTGCAGCCGTGAATTTGGATTCACCACGCCCAAACACAACTCCTGATAAATAACCTGATGCACCAGGTTCCTGCCCTCTTCATCCGGCACCAGCACCTCTAAACCATAACGATCTGTCAGGCGCTTTTTGTAAAAATCCTGCTCCATGGTAAAACGGGTGCCTAATAAAGCGACTTTGTGAAGACCAGCAGCTTGTATAGCTTCGGCCGTTGCATCAGCAATATGTAACAGTGGAATAGTCACTGCAGTTTCAATAACAGCGGCAACCTTATGCATGGTATTGGTACAAAGCACTAAGTAATCAGCACCTGCAGTCTGTAACTTGAGCGCGGCATCTGCTAACAACTCACCGGCTTTGTCCCAGTCGCCACTGCGCTGCAATTCTTCAATTTGTGCAAAATCCACACTGTATAAAATGATTTTTCCGCTGTGCAGGCCACCTAACTGTTGTTTGATGCGCTGGTTGATCTGACGATAATAAGGAATAGTCGACTCCCAGCTCATTCCGCCTAATAACCCTATGGTTTTCATTGGTTTGTCTCTGAAGTATTGATGTAAACTACAGTATCAATTCAGGCAGGAACTGTATAGCAGCTCAGACAAATCAGAATCGAAGTAAAAATGACAAAGCAGAAAATTCTGTAAAAAAAGCCCGCGGCATAAGCAGGCGGGCTTTTGTGAGCAGAGTGGAGCGTGGACTCTTAGTAATAAATATCCGCTTTTTGATGCAGCTGAGGTTCGTCCTGCAGATCATCAAAAGAGACGGCTATATGCTGATCTTTATTATCCAGATCAGACAAATACACAGCTCTGTCCTGTGCATCAATCCAACTCACTACACCTATACCTTTTTTGGTTTGGCAAACCATGCCTAATTTCAGCTCTAATACATTCATTGCACTTCTCCTCAGGCTCTTTCATTTCATTTATCTAACAGGTTAGACGCCCCAAAATGTCATTTTGATGTCCGACCAGATAAATTAATGCTAACTGAATGAATTAAGGTGAAATTTAGTTTGCGGGGTCAGAGCCTTGGCTCTGACCCCAAAATCTGACCTTAAGCCAGATTGCAGTGATGTTTTGATAAGGAAAGTTAATTAAACATCAGATGCGGGTACGTTTTTTCTGAGTTTGTTTTGGCTTTTTCGCTTTGGCTTTTTCGGCGGCCGCTGCTTTTTCTGCTTTCACTACTTCAGGTTTAACACCCGATTGCACCATGATTTGATGCTTACGCACTGCACGCTTAATGCCTGCCATACGACGACGACGCTCATCGCGGTCTTCCGGTTTCATTAAGCTTTCAGTTTCAGCCGATAAATGCACCAGCTTACGTAAGTAGTTCACATCTTCCAGCGGATATTCGGCATAACCACCGGCTGGTAAATGTTTAGGTAATAACAAATCGCCGTAACGGATACGAATTAAGCGGCTAACCACAGCACCCTGCGATTCCCACATACGGCGAACTTCACGGTTACGGCCTTCCGTCAAAACCACATGGAACCAGCGGTTAATACCTTCGCCGCCCATAGCTTTTACTTTTTTGAAGTTGGCTTTACCATCTTCCAGCTCCACGCCTGTGCGCAGTTTTTGGATCATTGCATCGTTTACATCACCGAATACACGCACTGCATATTCACGTTCTACTTCAAACTTTGGATGCATTAAACGGTTGGCCATTTCACCATCTGTGGTGAACAGCAATAAACCGCTGGTATTGATATCTAAACGGCCAATGGCAATCCAGCGTGAGTCTTTAATTTTTGGCAGGCGGTCAAATACTGTAGGACGACCCTCAGGGTCGATACGCGAACAAATTTCGCCCTCAGGTTTGTGGTAAGCAATAACACGGCATACCTGTTCAGCTTCTGCTGCAATTTTGACCGGATGGCCGTCGACCCGCACTTGTTGATTTGCATTAATACGGTCGCCTAATGACGCCACTTTGCCATCCACAGTCACACGTCCAGCACTGATGTATTCTTCCATCTCGCGGCGGGATCCAACACCGGATCGCGCCAGCACTTTCTGTAGTTTTTCACTCATGATTTAATGTATCTCTTCAGTCATCACGACTGGGTTAAAAAAATCCGGCGTTGCTTGAAACTCGGCCAGAGCAGGTAAATCGCTTAAATCCTTTAAGCCAAAATAATCTAAAAATGTCGGCGTCGTGGCGTACAAACCAGGACGACCCGGTACTTCTTTATGCCCTACCACTTTGACCCAACCCCGGTCGAGCAAAGTACGCATAATCTGACTGCTGACCGTCACACCCCGCACTTCTTCAATTTCGCCGCGGGTAATAGGTTGACGATAAGCAATCAACGCCAAAGTCTCTAGCACGGCACGGGAATAACGCGGCGAGCGCTCTGGCCAGAGTAAGGCCAGATATTCACTTAAATCAGCGCGGGTCTGAAACCGAAAACCAGAGGCAGTTTCAATCAACTGAATACCCCGGCCTAAATAATCCTGTTGCAACTGCGCTAATGCCTGCTGCAGACGTTTTCGGGTTAACTCAAAACTTTCCAGCACAGTGCTTTGTAAGTCATTGACAGACAAAGGTTTGTCAGAGGCAAAAATAGCGGCTTCGACTAACTGCAGCAGTTGTTGCTCGTTAATTTTTTTCGCCATGCCCTCTCCTTAGTCTGTAGCTTCAAATATGCCGGTCATTATGCCAATTTCACGTGGATCTGACCATAAGCTTCTATCTGGATGACCTGAATTAGCTTTTCTTTTACCAGCTCCAGAATAGCTAAAAAGCTGACGACTACACCCTGTCGCCCTTCTGATAACTCAAAACATTCAGCAAACTCAAGGTAGTCAGAGCGGCCTTTTAGCAACTCTAAAATCTTACTCATGCGCTCTCGGGTGGATAAATGCTCTTTTTTAATCTGGTGGTGCTGAAAATCTTTGGCACGTTTAGCAATGTCTTTCAGTGCCAGCAAAATTTCCTGCAACGACACTTCAGGCAAAATCACATAAGGTTCAAAGTTATCGTCCAACCCCGCTTTGGCAGGGAAATAATCCCGCTCCTGGCGTGGCAATAAATCCACGTCGGTGGCAGCTTTACGGATAATTTCGTATTCCTGCAAGCGCCGGACTAAATCGGCTCTGGGGTCGGTTTCGTCATCAGCTTTATGGTCGTGTTGTGGCAGTAATAAACGCGATTTAATTTCCGCCAGCATAGCGGCCATTAACAAATACTCTGCTGCCAGTTCAAAGTTCATATCCTGCATTAAATCTATGTATTCCATATACTGCAGGGTGATTTCGTTGATGGGTAAATCGACAATATCAAAGCGATGACGACGAATTAAATACAGCAGAAAATCGAGTGGGCCCTCAAAACTTTCCAGCAATACCGACAGTGCTTCAGGCGGAATATACAAGTCTTCCGGCTTATCCAGCACAGCCTCGCCGCGAACAAAAGCCAGCGGCAAAGGCTGCTGTATCGTCAGGCTGGCAAAGCTGTCGGCTAAAGACTCAGACATTGGCTAAACACCCAAACCCAAACTTATATGAAAGCACTGCTATCGCCTGCACCTTGTCGGATTACTACGGGGTTATCGTCTGATAAATCAATCACTGTAGTGTGGTTTTCAGCAATAACGCCACCGTGAATAATTAAATCCACCTGACGTTCTAATTGATCACGCATTTCTTCCGGGTCCGATTCAGCAAAGTCATTGCCAGGCAACACTAAGGAACTCGACATCAAAGGTTCACCCAGCTCTTCTAACAGCGCCAGCGCAATTTTGTTTTGCGGAATACGTAAACCTACGGTCTTTTTCTTTTCATTGAGCAAACGCTTAGGGACTTCTTTTGTGCCTTTTAAAATAAAAGTGTAAGCACCAGGCGTATGGTTTTTGATTAAGCGAAAGGCGCTGTTTTCTACCTTGGCATAAACAGACAACTCAGAAAAGTCGCGGCACATCAGGGTAAAGTGATGCTCTGTGCTCATCTGACGGATTTGCAAAATACGCTCAAGCGCCGCTTTATCACCTATATGACAACCCAACGCATAACCTGAATCTGTTGGGTAAATCACTACCCCACCTTGTTGAATAATATGCACAGCCTGTTTAATTAAACGTTGCTGTGGATTCTCAGGATGAACATAAAAAAATTGGCTCATAAAACTCTTCTTATTCTCTGCACTTGGCACTAAAGTATGTTTAAGAAATAGCAATAAATTCGTTAAAAATCAAGATGAAAGCTGTGCTGATTCAGGCTCTGGCAACTGCCAGTCATGCCATACAGGAGTGACATCGTCGGTAAAATACAACTGGCGCCCCAACTCATTCCATGGTGTTTCCTGATGAAAATCAGAACCAGCTGACGCCGTTAAACCAAACTTCTGGCACAGCATCCAGACCTGGCGCTTTTGCACTGGTGTCATTTGAGCAGAAGCAACTTCCATGGCTTTACCACCAGCAGCAGAAAACTCTTCTGCTAAACGGGTCAGCCAACGGCCATTCAGTTTGTATTTCAGCGGATGCGCCAGCACCGGAGTGCCGCCTGCGGCTAAAATCCACTGCACAGCCTCTTGCATAGGCACCCAGTTGTTCGGCACATAACCGGTATTGCCGCGGCTTAAGTACTTTTTAAATACGGTATTCATCGAGCTGGCTTTGCCAATCTGCACCAGATAACGGGCAAAGTGAGTACGGGTTAAGGCTGCGCCATTGGCAATTTTTAATACATTCTCCAGCACGTCCGGTATTTTGTTTTTCTCAAGACGACGCGCCATCTCTTCGGCCCTTTCTACCCTGCGCTGCTGCTGAGCTGCTAAATGCTGTAAAAACACCGGACAATCAGTATTGATATTTAAACCGACAATATGAATTTCAAACTCGTACCAACTGGTCGAGATTTCCACACCTGGGATCAAAGTCAAAGGCAGCTGTTTTTCGGCAATAGCAACGCGGGCTTCGGCAAGGCCTGCAATAGTGTCGTGATCGGTAATAGCAAGCACATTCACGCCTTTGCTGACGGCACGCTCAACCAGTTCGGTTGGGCTTAATACGCCATCTGAGCAATAAGTGTGGCTGTGTAAATCAATTTTCATGGGAAAGGCTGCCTGACTAAACGGCCGTCATTGTGCCATACAATGCCCTTTGCGACCAGAAAGACTCTGACAGCAGCCTTTAGCTTTTACTATCAAAGCAAAAGCTAAAGGACTTTTCTAAGCTTAAAGCACCAAGCTTAATACTGTGCGGGGTGGCAACTGCACCGAATAAGGCTCTAACGAGCCATTTAATTGCAGATTAAAGCCTTTGGCGTCCATCGTCAGGTTTTGCAGGATCAGCGCATAACGGCCATCCGGGCGCAGATAAGCCACATGACGAATATCCTGCGTTGATACTGAATCAATACGGACTGAGCCGGACGGTACTACTTTAGTAGCGTGCGCAATAATGTAATAGGCCACATTCCGCTTCACCTTCTGACCATCAATAGTCAAAGCCCCCAAACACAAACTGCAGCCACCTTTGGTAAAAGGCCGCAGCTTAGCATCTGAACTCAGATTCCATTCCAGCACGTTACGGGCCCAATGCCGCGGTGCACCAATAATTAAATGCTCGATATGCCACATCAGTGAATCATCAAATTCTGAATTCGCGCCAACCCACTGCTCGGTAAAGTAAATATTCTTATCCGGATGCGCTTGTTTTAGCTTGTCCAACTCTTCAATGCTGCCGTTGTACAAATGAAAAGCCGAGCCGTCTATATAGGCTTTTGCCTCTTTGTCATTGAGCACCGTAATGGGGTATTCCACATGATCAGCATTGTGATCATAAATAATAATCTTGGTAGCAAGCCCGGCTTTTTTGAACGCTGGTCCCAGATGGTTTTTAATAAAATTGGCCTGATCCCAGGCATGCATTAATAAGCTTGGGTTATTGCCAGGATGCAAAGGTTCGTTTTGTACTGTCACAGCATCCAGACGAATACCCTGTTGCTGCATCGCCTGAATGTATTTCATAAAATACAAGGCATAACTGCCAAAATGCTGCTCCAGCAGCTCGCCGCCTATAGTGGAATTGTTGCTTTTCATCCAGGCTGGGGGTGACCAGGGGCTGCCAAGCAGTTTAATGTTCGGATTAATCGCCAGTATTTGCTTCAACACAGGCAGCAGGTATTTCTCATCCGCTTTTATTGAAAACTGTTTGAGTTCAGGATCCTGTTGGCCTTGGGGTAAGTCGTTGTAACTAAAAGGCTCAGGGTCCAGATCCGAAGCACCAATGCTTAAACGTAAATAACTCACCGCCAGCCCATCAGCACCAAATAACTCCTGCAACAATTGCTTGCGATTCTCTGCGGTTAAGCCCATCAGATGCATAGCACTACCGCCCGTCAGGGTGTAACCAAAGCCATCCATCTGCTGAAATTGCTGCTCTGCATTAAGCTGCAACAGCGGCAGTTTTTTATCAAGTGGCTGCTGCCATAAGGCTGTTTCTGTACTCAATAACTGCTTTTGATCAGCGCTGGATAAATAGCTTTTTGTTGCGGCACTGGTAGTGAAAGGCAAAATACATGCCCATACCAGAGCAATCAGCCTCAGCTGTGTTTGAAACAATCTCATAAAAAAACCTCTGTTAATGCGCGGCAATTCCGGCAATAAAATCTGTATGTGTTGGCATTTTGTCCACACAAGCGGCAATCACATGGGCTGTGGACGCGGCAAAATCGCTGATTTGAGCCAGGGTTTTATTATCCACCATAGGGTCGTAACCCTGTGGCATCAGGCGCTGACCTAACAACACCTGCACCCAACTGTCTTCACGAAACAGCTCATCAGCCACTCGATGCACCCGGCCATAGGCCTGAAAAATATCCAGCTTTTGTTGCAGTGAGTCCGGCACACTCATCTGCTTTAAGTAGCGCCAGTACTCGCTGTCATCCCGCTGAGTCACCTTGTAATGCGCAATAATAAAATCGCGGATTTGTTCCATTTCCTGTGCGGCCAGTAAGTTGTAATGATCGGTATTGGCCTTAGAAAAACTGCGATCAGGAAACAAATTCACCAGACGGGTAATAGCGGTTTGCACCAGATGTAAACTGGTCGACTCCAGCGGTTCAAGGAAGCCACTGGACAAGCCAATAGCCACACAATTACCAAGCCACATCTGTTTGCGTTTGCCCGTGGTAAAGCGGATAAGCCGTGGATCTGCACTTTGTTGCTGCTCAAGCGTCTGCAGCAAGCGTTGTTGCGCCAGCTCATCACTGACATAAGCCGAACTGAACACCAAACCATTACCGGTTCGATGCTGCAGCGGAATACGCCATTGCCAGCCAAACTCGTGAGCAGTAGACCTGGTATAAGGCGGCAATTGTGCAAGCCTTGCCGAAGGCACAGCCCATGCGCTGTCATTCGGTAACCAATGGCTCCAGTCGTCATAACCCACACCCATAGTCTGGCCAATCAATAAAGCCCGCAACCCTGAGCAGTCGATAAACAAATCGCCGGCCACTCGCCTGCCATCCTCCAGCACCAGATGCCGGATATGGCCACTCACCGCATCCCGATCCACATGCTTGATCATACCTTCATGCCGAATTACACCACGCTGTTCACTTAAGGTGCGCAGGTAACGAGCATACAGGCTGGCATCAAAATGATAGGCGTAGGCAATTTCGCTGACAGGTGACTTCGGCTGAGTGGGGTCGGCTGGCATAAACTTATGCTGCTGCGCCATCTGACTGGCGATGCAGTAGTGTTCAAAAGGCAACGCCAAACCTTCCTGCTGTAGCTTTAACCAGTACTGATAAAAGCTTAGCCATTCCCACTGGCGGCCCAAAGCGCCAAAAGCATGAAAATAGCTGTCGCCTTTTTGCCCCCAGTTCACAAACTCAATACCTAATTTGAAGGTGGCTCCTGTAGCTCGAATAAACTCCTGCTCATCAATGCCACATAAATGGTTGTATAACTTAATGGCAGGAATAGTGGCTTCCCCAACCCCTACAGTGCCAATCTGTTCAGATTCAACCAGTTCAATCCGATAACGCTGCCCTGTCAGTTTCGCCAGTAAGGCCGCGCTCATCCAACCGGATGAGCCGCCTCCGACGATCACAATGGTCTGAATAGGTTCAAGCATTGTGTCGACCTTCTGCTAAAGCTTGTAACTCACGCCCAGCAGGAACTGCCGGCCGTATTCTTCATAAACTTCTGGGAAGTAACTACCACCGCCCTGCAGCGTATTCAGACGAGTGGTGTAAGGTGAGTTGGTCAGGTTGTTGACCTGCATCAACAAAGTCACGCCGTCAAAACGGCCTTCATCAAAGCTGTAACTCAACTGAGCATCCACTTGTTTGTCAGCCAGCACTTCGGTGTAACCCCGTGTCGCAAACAGCTGTACCACTTCACCACGGAATTCAGAACGGTAGCGCTGACTCACCCTGGCTGAAAAACCGTTTTGTTCGAAGTACAGAGTTAAATCACGTACACGGTCTGACAAGCCCGGCAGCTTGCTTGAAGTTCCGGGGCCATCAGGCTGAATACTCGAATCCGACCAGGACTGACTGCCAATAAAACCAAAACCGTCCAGCGGCGCATAGTAATTGCCAATATCAATCGACATACTCAGCTCCAGCCCTTTGATATTACCGCCCTGGCCGTTGGCAGGCCGGCTCATATTGCCAATAGGACTGATAGGCTCAATGGTGGAATTATTCGGTGCGTTGGAAAAATCAAAGTCAAAATTCTGGGTGTAGATATAGCTGTCCAGTTTTTTATAAAAGGCACCAGCAGCAATATAAGTACTGCCATCAAAATAGGCTTCGTACGTTAAATCCAAAGCTTTAGCACGCCATGGTTCCAGTTCAGGGTTACCGCTGCTGCCGCTCCAGCGCCGGGAATCCACACCAACACCAGCGGTAATGCTGGCGCGCATTTCATCCATACGCGGACGCGCCATAGTTTTACCTGCAGCAAAACGGACAAACTGATCCTCCAGCACTTCCAGACTCAGGTTCAGCGCCGGCAGTACATCAGTATATGAAGCACCGGTTTCAACCTGAACCAGAGTGGCCGGATTGTCCGGATCATAATCGCTGGCTAGGAAACCGCTGGATAGCTGATCGGTTTGCACCACCTGAGTACCAAAGTTACCTTTGAGTGGCAAACCAAAGACTTCAGTATCCAGATTCATCCGCAGATAGCTGGTCAACACTTCTTCATCCACGCCCCAGGCTTTATTCCATCTGTTGGTATCCAGAATTGGAGAAATATCGTAGTACCTGTCAACTGTTGGCAAAATGTCGTACGAAATCACGCCCGGTATACCGGCGAAATCCAGCGAGGTTGGGCTTACCAGCAACGAAGGGTCTATGGAGACTGGCGCTCTGTCATTTTTCAAAAACAGATCGTTATCATCCACCACTTTATCTTTGGTGCGTTTGGTAAAGTTCATACCAAAATCAATAGAGCTAAAATTAGTACCCAGAGCTGTGTCTGTTAAATCATAACGGGCACTGGCTTCGGCTTCGCGGATTTGCTCTTTGACATGAGGGTAACGAATAGAGCCGTCGTGGCCCCAGCCGCCCCAGGGTGCCGGGTCGCTTAACTGCACCTGATTGACATCAGTGTAATCTGTTGCAGGCGTATAAGTCGGGAAACCATGAGGCGTCAGGTCAAAACCAATGGAGTCAAAACCACCATTGTTTAAACCCGCGTAAGTTTCCAGAACCTGCTCTTCGCGTTCGGAACCTGAATAAGATAAATCCAGCTCCAAAGTCCAGCGATCCACTATATAACTGGTGTTCCAGCCTATGGCTTTGAGTTCATCATCGCGAGTGTTGTTGTCATTACGCAGCACAGGACGAAGGTTGGTTGCAGTGCCACTTTGAACAACTTTGGTGCCACCAAACTCAGTAAAAGTCGGATTTTCAAACTGCATGCCATCACCAGTCCACTGGTTAGTGAACCACATCACGCCACGCATAATTTCATCTTGTTCGAATTTGGAGTAGTAGGTATCAATAGTACTGTGCAGCTGATCGTTGGGCTTAAATTCAAATACAGCCATCACCCCATCACGCACCTGACTACGAGCCACAGCTGTCACTTCCTGCCCGACTAAACCCAGCGCATCGTCATTTTCTGTGCCTTCAAGTGCTGTTTCTACCGTATTCCATTCCCAGGCTTTGTAATGTTTGACCTGAGTGGGTGTATCCATATGAGCAAAACCAATGGCCACGCCTACTGTATCGTCGGCGAACTGGTCGATATAAGAGACACTACCACGCCAGCCATTGGCTGATACTTCAGGGTGCATTTGATCAAAGGAGCTTTTTTCACCCCGCAGGTTCATCATCACGGTTTGCTCGCCATGAGCCAAAGGTCGGATGGTGCGCATATCGACAGTGCCCGATAACCCCATACCTGCTATGGCTAAATCTGAGGTTTTATAAACAACAGCACCATTAATCAGCTCGGAAGGGTACTGATCGTATTCCACAGCTCTGTTGTCACCGGCACTGGCTTGTTGGCGGCCATTTAAGGTGGTAGTAGAAAAATCCGGCGCCAGACCACGAATAGAGATCACCTGCACCCGGCCATTTACCCGCTGTCCTGCCAGACCAGGTAAACGGGTTAAAGACTCGGCAATACTCTGATCTGGTAATTTGCCAATGTCTTCTGCCGATACCGCTTCAACGATAGAGCTTTCATTCTTTTTAATATCAATGGTGGTTTCCATACTACGACGGATGCCCATCACCGAAATGACTTCAATTTTGTCGTCTGCCTTCTGCTTTGTTTCAGCATCTGTTTCAGCTTGCTGAGCCATCGCCAGTGAAGGCAACAATGTAACGCCAACAGCCAGACCCAAGATCTGTTGAATGGCACTGCCTAACCTCGTTTTTTTCATCATGGTGTCTTCCTTCCCCTGTTGATGCCGGCTTCGCACCTTATTTATGTTGTTATGCCGATTTGACCCTAACCCAAGGCTCCCTACTTGTCGTTTGAAACAGGTCGAACGCGTTAAAAAATTTCACTTATCGAGGTTCGAATAAAGTCGAACCTCGATAACTACCATTAAGTAATTGAAAAGTATAAAATTATAACCTGGCACTTATGTAACCTGCCGCATAAAATGTGTAGACTAAATCGTCACCATCCAAACATTTAGCCATCAGGTCACAAAATCCTGGTCCTGCGCCCATCCATTTACTCAGCCGAAAATAGGCTTGTAACTAAAGTATCAGCAGCTTGTTATACAAAATTCTTGCTGATAGCGGAGGACAAAGGCATAGTAAAGATCAGCTTGCACCACCGAAGTGCAAAACCATAACGAAAACAACGACAAACGCTGACGATACCCTCTATGGATACCATTCTGTTTAACTTCCATGACCTGCTTATGGTGGTCACGGCTTTTGAATCTCTGCTGTTGGCGTTATTGCTGGCGGCTTCGTCACCAAAATCGTCTTTAAGTAACTGGCTTTTAGCTGCGTTTTTGTTTTGCCACTTTTTAATCCCCCTGCATGAGCTAACCTTCTGGGGCAAATTGTTCCGCATCTGGCTGCTGGATATCTCACCTAATATTTTTTTCCTGTTTAGCTACGCCTACTTTTTAGATGGCCCTTTGTTGTACTTTTTTGTCCGGGCTTTACTGTATAAAGATGTGCGGTTGCAGCGAAAACATCTCTGGCATCTGACGCCTATAGTGCTGTATGCCCTGCACATGCTGTGGAATTTCTATTCGTTGGATCATGCAACACGACTCGATCTGATTGAGAGCCAGCATATCGCCTACTCTTCTCCACATTTGTATTTTGAAGCCATGGGCCGTTTTGTCCGGGTAGGTTATGTCATCTGGTGTTTCCTGCTGGTATGGAACTATCGTAAGCAGTTGCGGCATGAACAGGCCGATCTGAAAACCTCAGATGTGGCATGGTTAAAACTGATGCTGCTGGCTTTCCTGATCATTTTTGGCTGGGACAGTGCGTTGCACTGCATCAAACTTTATGGCTTATTCACAGATAATTTTGATTTAGAGCTGCTGAACGTAGTGGGTTTATCCAGTTATTATCTAAACTTTATCGCGCTGAACATTCTGATTTTCTTACGTTTTACGGCATTTTCCAGCGTAGAACCTGTCAGCGAACAGCCTCTGTATGAAGCCAAAGAAGAACAAAACCCGCTTTCTGATCCGCTTATAGTGCAAAAACTGGAGCAACTAATGCTGCAACAGAAGTTTTATGCCCATCCAGATATCACCCTGGACAAGCTGGCCGAAGCCGCGGGTTATCCGGCGAAAAAGGTGTCGCTGACTATTAAGCAGGCCTATCAGCTGAATTTCTATGAGTATGTAAACAGTCATAGGATCAAAGCCGCTAAAAAACTGCTTGCCGAAAAAGGGCCTGATGCCAAAACCATTACCGACATCTACTACGAAGTGGGTTTTAACAGCAAATCAGTGTTTAATACCTTTTTTAAACGGCTGGAAGGTGTAACACCTAGCCAATACAGGGAAAAGATGATTTCCGGATAGCAGCAAAACTTCTGGTAATGCCATCAGAGACCACTGCATCGCCATAAGAAAACTAGCCATCTATCCACTTATACGTATTTTTTTGGACTTATAACTAAACAAGGCTTGACGGCCATTTGATTTCAGGGTTTTATAGAGGCGTTTTCAGAGCAACTCACTAACAACGGATTTATAGCCAATGCAATTTCAGACAACAACTCAAACTCACATTTGGTGGTGGCATACTCCTTAACGGGCGTGTGGAGGCGTTGTATTCGCTATAAAACCAGGCCCGTTTCGAAAGATGCGGGCCTTTTCGTTTTTTAAGCTTTATATAAATTTAAATACAGGAAAAATCATAATGAATTCTCAAGTAACACGTTGGCACTGGTGGCGACTTCCTGTTTAGCGGGCCGGACAACTATTGTCCGAATACAGCCAAAAAGCCCGCTTGATGCGGGCTTTTTTTTAACACTTTTTAGGGAACACCATGAATTTACAGCAAATTACAACCACCACAGGGCAAGTGGCCAGTTTCAGCCAAACCCTGAGCATTCAGCCTGATCCGCTGCAAAGCTTTAGGGCCTTAACCAGCCAGGGCCAAATGGCGTTGTTACTTGAATCAGCAGAAATTGACAGCAAAAACAGTTTAAAAAGTCTGATGCTGATTGATGCCGCTTTGCGCATTGAATGCAATGCGTTACAGGTGCAGATTGAAGCTTTAACCGACAACGGTAAAACCCTGCTTCCTTATCTGGCGTCTTTGCTGCAAGGCAAAGCAGAACTTGATTTGTCATCCAACCAACTCAGAGTACAGTTTGCCAAAGCTGACCCACTGCTTGATGAAGAAAGCCGCTTATTGCTGCCTAACTCACTGACTGTTTTGCGTTTACTGCAACAACAGCTACAGAACAATAGTGACGAGCCACTGGCGATCTTTTTAGGTGGAGTTATTGGTTACGACTTAGTGGCTATGGTAGAAGACTTACCCCAGGTGCCCGCAGCTGAAAACCAATGCCCTGACTACCTGTTTTATCTGGCTGAAACCTTATTAGTAGTGGATCATCAGGCAGGCAATAGCCGTCTGATTGGTAATGTGTTTTGTGGCACTCAAGCCCAGCAGCAGTATTTTGTTATAGGTCAGCGTTTATCCGAACTGCAGCAGTTATTACAGCAATCAACGGATACAACAACAGCAACAGAGCCAGCAGCCAAAGCTGAAGTCAAAGTAGATATCAGTGATGCCGACTTTGTCGCACAAGTCGAAGCTCTGAAACACAACATCGTAGCTGGAGATGTATTTCAGGTAGTACCATCACGCTGTTTCAGCCTGCCTTGCCCTGATCCACAAGCGGCTTATGCCAAACTGAAACAACAAAATCCAAGCCCTTATATGTTTTACCTGCAGGATAGAAACTTCAGCCTGTTTGGTGCATCTCCTGAGTCGGCGTTGAAATATGAAGCAAAAACAGCACAAGTAGAGATCTACCCTATAGCAGGCACCCGTCGCCGTGGTTTTGCCGCCAATGGCAGTATTGATCGCGACTTAGACAGCCGCATTGAGCTGGAACTGCGTCAGGACGAAAAAGAGAAAGCCGAACATTTAATGTTGGTCGATTTAGCCCGTAACGACGTAGCCCGTATCAGTGTGCCGGGCAGTCGTTATGTCAAAGAGCTGCTGAAAGTAGACCGTTACTCTTACGTGATGCATTTAGTGTCGCGTGTGGTCGGCACCTTAAAACCTGAACTGGACGCTTTGCATGCCTATCAGGCCTGCATGAATATGGGCACTTTAGTGGGTGCGCCAAAAGTGCGTGCAGCAGAGCTTATTCGTGGTGTCGAGAAAAAACGCCGTGGCAGTTATGGTGGCGCAGTAGGTTATTTGGCATGCAATGGTGATTTTGACAGCTGCATAGTCATTCGTTCGGCTTATGTGCAAAACGGCATGGCTTATATTCAGGCCGGTGCCGGTGTGGTGTACGACAGCGTAGCGCAAGCTGAAGCCGATGAAACCCGCAGTAAAGCTCAGGCTGTTATTAATGCTATTCAATCCGCAGGAGCTTCAGTATGAGCGTGGTATATCTGTTAGATAATTTAGATTCCTTCAGCTACAACCTGGTGGACTTTGCAGGAGCGGCGCAATGAGTGTTGTGTATCTTTTAGATAATTTAGATTCGTTCAGCTACAACCTGGTGGATGAAGTGGCGCAATTAGGTTTTAGTTTAAAGTTGTACCGTAATACGGTGCCCGCTGCTTATATCTTTGAAAAAATGCAGCAGGAACAACAGCCTGTAGTGTTGTTATTATCGCCAGGCCCAGGCGCACCTTCAGAAGCTGGTTCCATGCCGGAGCTTATCGCACTCTGTGCTGGCAAATTCCCCATGCTGGGCATTTGTTTAGGCCATCAGGCATTGGTTGAACATTATGGCGGCGTGGTCGGTCGTGCCGGCGAAACCGTACATGGTAAAACTTCTATTATTGAGCTGACTGATCACCCGGTGTTTGGCACTTTACCTAAACAATTCCATGTCGCCCGTTATCACTCTTTAATGGCAACTGAAGTGCCGGATTCGTTGCAGGTGATCGCGGCCTATCAGCATATTCCTATGGCCATAGTGCATGAAGAGCACAAAGCTTTAGGTTACCAGTTCCACCCTGAGTCTATTCTGACCACTTTAGGTAAACCTTTGCTAAAACAAAGTCTGGACTACTTAATGAAAAGCCCAATGAGCTTGGGAGCAACAGCATGAGTCAGCCAATTTTAGAACTAGTACAAAAAAGCCTGAAAGGTGAAGCCTTGTCCTTTGAGCAAAGCCATGCTTTTTTCAGTGCCGTAGTCAAAGGTGAGGTCGAGCCGGTGTTGTTAACAGCGCTTTTAGTGGCGCTGAAAATGCGTGGCGAAACAGCCGATGAAATTGCAGGAGCTGCCGCTGCTATGCGCGCTGCCGCTACTGAATTTCCGGCTACTGTTGCAGGCGCCATAGATTGTTGTGGCACAGGTGGTGACGGCTCCAACACCATCAATATTTCCAGCACTGCAGCTCTTGTGGCAGCCAGTATGGGATTGCCAGTGGCCAAACATGGCAACAGAAGCGTATCCTCTCAGTCCGGTTCGGCAGACTTGCTGGAGCAATTGGGCATCAATATTCAAATGAACCCAGAAGCAGCAGCCAATGCCTTAAGTCAAAGCAACAGCAGCTTCTTATTTGCGCCTTTGTACCATGCAGGCATTAAGCATGCGATGCCAGTGCGTACAGCCTTAAAAAGCCGCACCATTTTTAACTTATTAGGGCCACTGATTAACCCGGCTAAACCTGATTATCAGTTGCTTGGCGTCTACGATCCGGCCTTAACGCCAGTGATGGCAGCAGCATTGCAGCAACTGGGTGTAAAAGCCGCCTGGGTAGTGCATGGCAGCGGCTGTGATGAAATAGCTTTGCATGGTGTAACTAACGTCAGCGCTGTCACCAGCGAAGGCGCTATTGAACATTTTGAACTGACGCCTGCTGATTTTGGTTTACCTCAAATCAGCCTGAGCGAATTAACAGGTGGCAGCCCGGCTGACAATGCTGCAGCCACATTAGCGATTTTACAGGGCACTGGCAAAACAGCGCACAATCAGGCGGTGGCGGCTAATGTAGCGGCAATGCTGCATATCAGTGGCGCAAATAAAGAGCGTCAAGATTTAAAACAGCTAACCCAATCTGTACTGGAACATTTAGCTTCAGGACAGGCTTTTTCGACATTGACGCAGTTAAGGGAACTTAGTCATGGCTAATGTGTTAACCACTATTATCGATCACAAAAAACTGGAAGTGGCAGAGCGCAAGCAAAAACTGCCACTGGCGCAGTTTCAGCAACTGGTGCAACCCAGCCAACGTAATTTTTTAAAGGCTCTGCAGCAAAAAGGCCCAGGTTTTATTCTGGAATGCAAAAAAGCTTCGCCTTCTAAAGGTTTAATTCGCAGCCCTTTTGATTTAGAAGAAATTTGTGCCGCTTATGGTCAATA
This sequence comes from Rheinheimera sp. MM224, assembly GCF_947090785.1. NCBI lineage: Bacteria > Pseudomonadati > Pseudomonadota > Gammaproteobacteria > Chromatiales > Chromatiaceae > Rheinheimera > Rheinheimera sp. MM224. Next base: position 1,729,837 of record NZ_OX352320.1, on the reverse strand, counting down.
TGCTGACTGTATTTCTGTGCTGACCGACGAGAAGTTTTTTCAGGGCAGTTACGATTATCTGGCGAAAGTAAGAGCCAAAGTAAACCAGCCTTTGCTGCATAAAGATTTTATTATCGACGCCTATCAGATTTACCTTGGCCGTTTGCAGGGCTCTGATGCTGTGCTTTTGATGTTATCTGTACTGAATGATCTGGAATATCTGGAGCTCGCCGCTGTTGCGAAAAGCTTAAATCTGACGGTACTGACCGAAGTCAGTAACGAGTCAGAAACCTTAAGAGCTGTGGCTTTAGGTGCAGAGCTAATTGGTATCAATAACCGCGACTTACGTACTTTAGATACCAACTTAGAAACCAGTTTCAAGCTCGCTCGTCTGATCCCTAAAGGTATTACTATCGTATCCGAATCAGGCATTTACAGCTCGCAGCAGGTACGGCAGCTGGCCAAAGTGGCTGATGCTTATCTGGTGGGCAGTTCGTTAATGGCACAAGCTGATTTGGCTAATGCCTGTCGCTCACTGATCCGGGGCGAACATAAGGTCTGTGGTTTAACCCGCGCAGAGGACAGCAAGGCTGTATATGCCAATGGTGCTTATTTTGGCGGTCTGATTTTTTATCCAAAATCACCCCGTTTTGTCACAGTAGAGCATGCTAAAGTTGTGCAACAAGGCGCACCAGCGCTGCATTACGTCGGTGTTTTTGTTGATGAAGCAGTAGAGACAGTGGCTGCAATAGCACGGGATTTAAAACTGGCCGCAGTGCAGCTGCACGGTGATGAATCCGACTTGTATTTACAAAAACTGCGACCTTTATTGCCTAAAACTACAGAGATTTGGAAAGCCTACCGCGTGCAACACAAGCTGCCCGAACTAAGTCGTTATGCCGACCGTTATTTGCTCGATGCTTATCATCCAGAGCAGGCGGGCGGCACAGGGCAACAATTTGACTGGCAATTATTGGACGAACAACTGCTGGATAAAAAAGTGATGCTGGCTGGAGGTTTAAATCCGGACAATGTCGTTGCAGCACTGAAACATCAGGTACTGGCCGTGGATCTTAATTCTGGCCTCGAATCCGCTCCCGGCATGAAAGATGCGGGCAAAATTCAACACGCATTTGTGAACATCAGAGAATTCAGTCATGACTAAATTAAATTTAAACCCTTATTTTGGCGATTTTGGTGGCATGTTTGTGCCTGAGTTGCTGGTCCCTGCGTTAGTGCAGCTGGAGCAGGCTTTTGTAGACGCGCAGCAGGATCCGGCTTTTATTGCTGAATTTCAGGCGCTGCTGAAAGACTACGCCGGTCGCCCTACCCCTTTAACTTTATGCCGTAATGTATCACCTAACCCACTGGCAAAAATTTACTTAAAACGTGAAGACTTATTACACGGTGGCGCGCATAAAACCAATCAGGTATTAGGCCAGGCCTTGTTGGCTAAACGTATGGGCAAAAAAGACATTATTGCTGAAACCGGTGCCGGTCAGCATGGTGTAGCTACAGCACTCGCCTGTGCTTTATTAGGCCTGAATTGCAAAATTTATATGGGTGCTAAAGATATTGACCGTCAGCAGCCGAACGTATTTAGGATGAAGCTGATGGGCGCGACCGTTATTCCTGTTACAGCAGGTTCTGGCACCTTAAAAGATGCAGTCAATGAAGCCATGCGTGACTGGTCTGGCAGTTATGCCACCAGCCATTATTTATTAGGTACTGCGGCTGGCCCTCACCCATTCCCGACTATAGTGCGCGAATTCCAGAAAATGATTGGTGAAGAAGCCAAACAACAAATTCTTGCAGCTGAAGGTAAATTACCTGATGCGGTGCTGGCTTGTGTGGGTGGTGGCTCAAACGCTATTGGTATGTTCGCTGATTTCATCAAAGAAGAAGGTGTGCGCTTAATTGGTATTGAACCAGGTGGTATGGGCATTGAAACCCATCAGCACGGTGCGGCATTAAGTACAGGCAGCTTTGGTATTCTGCACGGCGCTTACACCGCTATTATGCAAACCAAAGATGGTCAGATTGAAGAGTCCTACTCTGTTTCTGCTGGTTTAGACTATCCGGCTGTTGGGCCACAACATACCTATTTGCAAAGCATAGGCCGCGCTGAATATGTGGCGATTAACGACGATGAAGCCTTAGCAGCTTTCCAGCATCTGGCGAAATCTGAAGGTATTATCCCGGCACTTGAAAGCTCACATGCTTTAGCTCATGCGCTAAAAATGGCTGCTGCTGCCACAGAACCTCTGGTGCTTTTAGTCAACTTATCAGGTCGTGGTGACAAAGATTTAAATCACGTCTACTCAATTATTGGCGAAGCCCATATCAAACCAAACAACATGGCAGATCGCAGCTAAGGAGATTTTTATGCAACGTTATCAGCAGTTATTCAGCCGCCTTAGCGAGACCAAACAAGGTGCTTTTGTGCCTTTCGTGACTATAGGCGATCCAGGCCTTGAACTGTCTTTTGACATTATCAAAACCTTAATAGATGCAGGCGCCGATGCCTTAGAGCTAGGTATTCCCTTCTCCGACCCTATAGCTGACGGCCCTGTGATCCAAAACGCCAATATCCGCGCTTTGGCCGCTGGTGTGACGCCAGCTCAGTGTTTTGAGCTGATTGGCCGTATTCGTCAGTACAACAAAGACATTCCTATTGGCTTGTTGTTGTACAGCAACCTGGTGATGGCGCGCGGTATAGATAACTTCTATCTGCAGGCACAACAAGCTGGTGTGGATTCCATTCTGATCGCCGATGTGCCACTGCATGAAAGCAAGTTATTCAGAAACGCCGCGATGAAACATGACATAGCACCTATTTTTATCGCGCCGCCAAACATCACAGACGACAGCTTACGTGAACTGGCCTCTTATAGCCGTGGTTACACTTACCTGTTAAGCCGCGCTGGTGTGACAGGCACTGAAACCCAGGCCACTATGCCCGCCAGTACGCTGATTAATCAGTTAAAAGAATACAATTCAGCCCCTACGCTTTTGGGCTTTGGCATTTCCAAACCAGAGCATGTTAAAGCGGCTATTGATAGCGGTGCAGCAGGCGCTATTTCTGGTTCGGCTATAGTGCAAATTATTGAAAAACATCAACATCAGCCAGACACTATGCTCAGTGAACTCTCAGCTTTTGTTCGCAGTATGAAAGCTGCCACCTGATAGGTAATACAAACAAAGCCTGACAAGATCAGGCTTTGTTTGTCCCGACAAGACTGTAACTTCATAAAAAATTCACATCACAATTTCTGCTTTGCCAATAAAACAAAATACAGAAAAAACAGCCTTTGGTTCCAACACAGGTCCTGAATAATGTGTTTTGGTTATTTTATACACGATTTTTTTTAACTCATAACCGCCTGAAAATAACCTGAATTTTGAAACAGCTTTAGCTTATCTCGACAAAAACACTAGCAAGATCAAGACCGACAGCCTAAAACCTCCTTCCCCAATACAAATACAGCTCTAAAAGCACTATAGTTGAATATTTTTCAACCAGTTGAACAAACAGATTTTTTAGTTAAGCCTGTGTAAGGTGACTGTCACAACTCGTGGCTATAGTCCTTGGGATGGCGAAAAATCAACCAATGAATCATTGCTTCATTTTTTGCTGTAGGCACTTCGTACCAACGGCGTTTGATGCCAATTGGAAGTTAACAGGATTTAACTATGAACACGCACACAAGTTTCAAGGCGGAAGATAGTGGTTTCTGTTTCCTAAACAGACTCTTCGACATAGTGGCCATAGGTGCAGCTTTGTACCTGAGCCTGAAGCTGTATGGCGAAGTCGTGACGACCAGTTACATTATGCTGTACTTCACTGTAATGGCGGTCTATCTGTATACGGCAGAATCCGTTCAATTATATCGTTCATGGCGCATTAGCACACTGACCAGCAATGTTGCTTTGGTGGTGCTGTGCTTATTTGTTGCCTTTAGTCTGATGCTGGCTATTACCTTTGCATTAAAAAGTACCGCCAGCTACTCAAGGGTCATTCTTGTCGGCTGGTTCAGTCTGGCATTGTGCTACACCACTGTGTGGCGTGTTGCTGCCCGTATGATCAAAAACACCCTGCACAAAAAAGGCTACAGCATCCGTCGTGTTGCCGTTATCGGTTGCACCGCCAATGCCAAGCGCTTAATCAATGAAATCACCAGCAAACCAGAGCTTGGATTACAGTTTTGCAGTGTATACGACGACAGAGAAGCCGATCGCCTGCCTGAATGTGGAAAAGCACTCAGCGGTAAAATTGACGAATGTGTCGAATCAGCCAGAAATGGGGCATTTGATAAGCTTTATATCACCTTGCCTTTATCTGCTGATAAGCGCATCGCTGAAATAATCCAGCGTTTAGGCGATACCACAGTAGATGTCCACATAGTGCCTGACTTCCTGCTGTATAACCTGATGCATGCCAGACTAGGCACTATAGGAGATGTCGAGACGCTGAGCGTATTTGAATCCCCTTACTACGGTGCTCACGACTGGTTAAAACGTTCGTTTGACGTGACGGTAAGCAGTATCGCCTTGTTGTTATTGGCCCTTCCAATGCTAGTGATAGCTGCTGCCATTAAAATCACCAGCCGTGGTCCGGTATTCTTTAAACAAGACCGCTACGGATTGGATGGTAAAGCGATCAAAGTATTCAAGTTTCGCAGTATGACGGTTCAGGACAACGGAGATACTGTTGTTCAGGCTAAAAAAGGCGATGCCCGAGTCACGCCCTTAGGTGCTGTACTAAGACGCACATCACTGGATGAGTTACCGCAGTTTATCAATGTACTCAGAGGTGAAATGTCTGTGGTGGGCCCCCGTCCACATGCGGTAGCGCACAATGAACAGTATAGAAAGCTGGTAGCCTTTTATATGCTCAGACACAAAGTCAAACCAGGTATTACCGGCTGGGCGCAAATTAACGGCTGGCGCGGTGAAACCGACTCGTTAGAGAAGATGGAAAAACGGGTGGAATATGACCTGACGTATATCAAGAACTGGTCACTGTGGTGGGATACAAAAATAGTATTTTTGACCTTCTTTAGAGGGTTTACAGGGAAAAATGTATATTAGAAGGGCCACTGTTATGAAATCCAAGTTAGCTATTATGACAGCGCTGGCTTTTGCCAGCGCTGGAGTACAAGCTGTAGATCCACAGGCTATTAAGACAGAGTCGGGCTTTGATATTACGCCTCTGCTCAGCACTGGCCTGAAGTACGATGACAACATCACCAGTGTCAGTGCCAACGAAACAGACAGTTGGATTATGACGGTATTGCCATCGTTAAAAGCCAGCAGAGATGATGGCGTCACCAGTCTCGAATTCAGTGCGGCCGCTTATCACGGCAACTATTTCAGCAGCAGTAGCGATAATTTTACCGACACCTTATTAGGTGGCTTGTTTAATACCCAGTTGTCCGAGCAAGGTAAGTTAAACGTCAAAGCAGATATGGTGTGGGGCCACGAGGACAGAGGTACAGGCATTACCGAAGGCCTGAACAATAATCTGGACGACCCTACCCGCTTTAATAATCAGACCTTGTCCGGTTATTACGAGTATGGAGCTCTGGCCGCACCAGCCCGGGTTCGTTTTGGTGCCCGTTACTTTAATAAAGAGTATATGAACCAGCGTGAAGTCACTCAGTTCAGAGATTATGACTCCACCATGGGCGGCATTAATTTTTACTACGACACCTTGTCCGGTACTACAGCCGTGCTGGAAACCAGTATTGTCGACATAGGCTATGACTTCGTTGACCCGGAAGCGCCCAGAGACAGCAAAGAAACCAATGTAAAAGCCGGTGCAGAATGGCAAATCAGTGCCCTGACCTCAGGTGAGTTCAAATTAGGTTATCAGAAAAAAGAATTTGATGACTCAACCCGTGATGATTTCAGCGGCGTGGCCTGGACAGTCAACGCTAACTGGGCCCCTCTGACCTACAGTAACTTTAATTTAGGCACAGGACGTAAAGCTAAAGATCCGTTACAAGGCGGTGACTACATTAAAGAGACCACCTATTCGCTAAGCTGGTACCACAACTGGTCAGAAGCTGTGCAAACTCAACTGGCCTACAATAGGCTGGAAGAGGATTATGTGGGGATAAACAGAGAGGATGAAAACGACTCCTACACCGCCAGTATCAAATATGCGTTTCGCCGCTTTGTCGATGTTTCGTTGTTTACCACTGTGACAGATAAAACCTCTTCTGTACCTGGTATAGAATTTGACCGGAACATCGTCGGTGTAAATTTTGACTTTTCTCTTTGATCCTCGGATCAGATTTCATGGATAGATTATGCAGCAATTTGTAGTTTGGCTTGTTGCCCTTTTAATCAGTTGGTCTTCCTGGGTGTACGCCCAGGAAGATGCTAATTATTTATTGGGGCCTGGCGATAAAATTATTATTCAGGTGTACGGTGAAGAAGAGCTGAAAATAGAAACTCAGCTCACTGACAGCGGCAAAATAAACTACCCCTTCCTTGGCGAAATCATGGCCAAAGGGCTTTCGATTAAACAGCTCGAAAGCCGTATTTATAATGGCCTGAAAGGGGATTATTTTGTCGAACCTAACGTCTTTGTCGGAATGGTGGAATACAGACCGTTTTTTATTCATGGTGAAGTGAAGTTACCTGGAGGCTACCCTTATCAACCGGGGATGACGGTCAATCAGGCGGTTGCTTTAGCTGGTGGCCTGACCGAGCGGGCTTCAAAAGAGAAGATTTTTATTACCCGTGAAGCCAATAAAAGTAAACAAGAAAATGCCAACCTGAACACGAAAGTGGATGCTGGCGATACCATCACCATCGAACAGAGATTCTTTTAACTATGGCAGTAACGGACTTAGCAGGTGCGCCTTCGCAGCAGGAAACCATTGACCTGCGTAAATATCTTTCCATTATCAATATTCATAAATGGCGTATTCTGAGTTTAGCTGTACTGGTGACCATACTGACGGTATTGGTGATGCTCAACGTCAAATCCAGATATGCCGCCACAGCTACTCTGCTGATTGAAAGTCAGCAGGCCAACGCGGTGTCGATAGAAGAGGTGTACGGTATTAACTCCAGTCAGCAGGAGTACTACCTGACCCAATTCGAAATATTGAAATCACGTTCTATTGCAGAAGCTGTGGTTAATAAGCTGAACCTGCAGGATCATCCGGATTTTATCGGAAAACCAGGTTTAATCAGCCGGCTTAAAGATCTGATCCCTTTTATTCCAAGCGCAGAAAGCAAACTGACACCTGAACAGCGTGAGCTCAGACAAAGAGATAAGCTGATTTCGCAATTCCAAAGCAGACTCAATGTCAGTCCCATCCGTAAAACACAACTGGTTCAAATCAGCTTTGTCACCTATACCCCGGATCTTGCAGCTCAGGTTGCTAATGCTGTGGGTGAGGCTTATATCAATAGTCAGTTGGAAGCGAGGCTTGGCATCACGCAGCAGGCCGCCAGTTGGCTGGGTGGTCGTCTTGGCGAACTGCGCGTGCAACTGGACGAATCCGAAGCCAAATTACAAGCCTACAGAGCGCAGGAAGGTCTGGTTGATATAGAGGGCGTTAGAGGTTTAGGCGCCAAAGAGCTGGAACGATTGTCTGAAGCCTTGACCGAAGCCCGTAGCCGCAAAGCCCAGGTCGACGGTTTTATCCGTGTGATCAAACAATATGGCATCAACAATATTGAAAAACTGGAAAGCTTGCCTGAAATTACCGCACACAGAGGGATCCAGGATGCAAAAAACCAGCTTATTTTGACTGAGCGTAGAGTGTCTGAGCTGTCAAAAATTTATGGTCTAAAACATCCACGGCTGATAGCTGCGAAAAGTGAATTGACGGCTGTACAGGAAAACTTAAGAAGTCAGATTAAAAAACTGATTTCTGGCATAGAGAATGAAGCCCAATCTGTGAAGGAAAACGTCAGCTCACTGGAAGAGGAAATGGCAAAAGCCAAAAATCAGTATCAGACGGTCAGCTTAAAAGAGACCACTTATCAAAGCCTTGAGCGAGAAGTTCTGACCAACAGACAGCTATTTGAAACCTTCTTATCCAGACAAAAAGAAACCCAGGCGACCAGCAATTTTAATTCGGCCCTGGCGCGTTTCACCGATCTTGCAACGCCGTCGACTGAGCCTATCTCACCTAAACGTAAGCTGGTGGTCATTATCGCCTTTATCATTACGCTCGGCTTGGGCATGTTATTGGCCTTTTTGTTGGATGCATTAAACGACACGATAAAGTCGCCTCAAGACGTCGAAAATCAATTGGGACAACGTACATTAGGTTTTATGCCTGACTTGCCTCACAAGAAAAATCAGGACTTGCCTCTCTATAGCTTTTTTAGCGATCAACATAAGCAATACGCTGAGGCGGTACGAAGTATCAGAACCAGCTTAATTTTGCTGGCGCTGGATAAACCCTTAAAGCTGATTGAAGTGACCTCTGCAGTACCGTCTGAGGGCAAATCAACCTCTGCGACTAATCTGGCTTTTGCTTTTGGCCAGATGGAAAAAGTGTTGCTGATTGATGCGGATATGCGCCGCCCTACGCTCGCTAAACGTTTTGGTTTACCGGCCTATCAGCCAGGCCTGGCTAATTTAATAGCAGGCCGTGAACAAATTGACACCTGCATAGTGGCAGATGAAACCTCAGGTATCGATCTGCTGCCCGCTGGTAATGTGCCCCCTAACCCGCTGGAGCTTTTACTTTCGCCACGTTTTGCCGAGCTGTTGGTCGATTTATCTGCCCGCTACGACAGAATTATTATTGACACGCCTCCTGTTCAGGCAGTAAGCGACTCTTTAGTCGTTGCCAAACAGGCCGACGCTGTTGTCTTTGTGGTCGCGACAGACGAGACACGTAAAGGCGCGATACAAAGTGGTATCGCCAAATTGCTGCAGACCGAAAACAACCTCTATGGCGTCATTCTGAATAAAGTGAATATGAAAAGAGTGGCGCAAAGTTATGGTGACTATAGCCATTATGGCTATTACCACTATTACAGCAACGAGAACAGCTGATGTACGACCTGCACTGCCATTTTATTCCTGGGCTGGATGATGGAGCCAGAACTGTAGAAGAGTCTATACAACTGCTGAAAATGGCAGAGCTCAATGGCATCAGTCATATTGTCAGCACCCCTCATATCAACCCGGGACACTTTGATAATACTCTGGCCAGCATTCAACAGGGACTAGCAGGCCTCAAGGCTGCTGCAAAAGAAGCAGGCCTGTCGGTGCAACTCGCTGCGGCTGCCGAAGTACGCTTATGCTCTGAACTACCGGGCTGGGTTGAATCAGGCAGCTTGCCTTATTTAGGTGAGTATCAGGGCTACAAAGTGCTGTTGCTGGAGTTTCCGCATAGCCATATACCTGCAGGTGCAGACCGGCTGGTTAAATGGTTGCTGGGTAAACAGGTGCTGCCGATGATCGCCCATCCTGAGCGCAACAGAGACATTCAGCTTGATCTGAAAAAACTGCTGCCCTTTCAGCGTATGGGATGTTTGCTGCAACTGACAGCGAGTTCAGTGCTGGGTGATATGGGGGAAAGCAGTAAAGAGACAGCATTACTGTTGCTGCAGCAAAAAGCTTTTCACATCGTTGCCAGCGACAGCCATAACCTGCAGCGCCGACCTCCCAAACTAGCAGAAGCACGGGATTATATAACCACCTTGTGTGGTCATGATTATGCCGAACAGTTGGTCACAGAACATCCAAAACGTATTAGCCATATCCATTTCAGTTAAGGGTTCTAGAATGCCAGAACGCCAACGTCGCACCCGCCACCAGAGCGCAGGCCCTGTGTTGCATGGCAGTAAAGTGTCCCGTTTACTCGCCCTGCCGGCGTTGCTGTTATTAGGCCTGACGGCCTGGCATATAATCCCGATAGGACTGGCCAGCGCCTGGTACTTTAAAGCCAATTATTTTGTCGAGCTGTGGGTGAAAAACCAGCCATTGCTGACAGAAGAAAGCTGGAAGCAAGCAAGTGAAGCTATAGATAAAGCCATAGAGCTTCATCCTAAACACCCGCACTATCTGCTGACCAAAGCAAAAATAAATGAATGGGGCTGGTACGCAGGTTTAATGACGACCAAAGAACTGGAACAGACGGAAACTTATTATAAAGAAGCCATTCAGGCCAGGCCTTTATGGCCTAATGCTTATGCTGACTATGCCTATTATCTCGGCGTGACCCAGTTTCGTATTACTGAAGCTTTTGAACAGTTAGAGCTGGCGAAAAAGTATGGTCCTTATATGCCTGAAACCTCGTTAAGAGAGCTGGCGTTAGGACTATCACGCTGGTCATTACTCAATGGCCAGCAAAAAACTAATACGTTTTATGCGATGGACAAAGCACTGCAAAGCGGACAAAGCTCTTATTTTCAAACGTTAAACATCATCAGAAGTACAGGAAAGGTTGAGCTTGCTTGCACTTACTTCCGTACGTCAAAAAACAGTTTGCCTGAACCCATTAAGCAGCTGATCAAAGATGATCTTTGCGCAAAATCTTCCCGCTCAGCCAGTTAATGTCTTTAACATCAACTTAGCGTATGTTTCCCTTACAGAGGCCTTTGCAATAATAGCCTTCACTATCCTCACCTGAATATACATACAAAGAATGGAGCAGCTCAGGATCAGCAGCCAACGCACGAACCAGTGCCCGTCTATTAGCCCTAAAAATACGATGTGCCACAGGTAAATCCAGATCGAATTCGAGGAGACAAAAAGTACCAGGTTATTGAAATGAGACACTGCAAACAGCTGGGCATAAAACCGGGTTGAGCAGTACAACAGCAAGCAAGTCACTGCCACTGCATAAGACAAATAATACAAACCTGGTGGGTATTTAAAATGTTGGGTGGACAAAATACCGTCGTCAGTTCGTCCTACCCAATAAAACATCACCATAAAGAGCACAATACAAAATACCGACGTCATTAAAACGCTGGCGTTACTCTTGGTTTTGAACCTTAGTCCTAACAAAAAAACCAGGGAATAGGGGATCAGAAGTAATAGTGTCCTTAGTAGTTTATAGTCCTGATACAACTCCCGGCCTGCCCAGGAGATAAACAGATCGTAAAGAACTAAAAACAAAAAACACAGGCAGAAAAACACTGTATCAGAGCGGATCAACTGATTAAATTTATAGATAAAAGGCGAAACCATAGCAATGGATACAAACACCTGAATAATCCACAAATACTCAAGTCCCTCGCCTTCAACAAAAAGAAAGGTTAAAAACACATAGTCCGGATCGCTCGCCAAAGCAGAGTTGAATGCAAAAAAGAACAGCAGAAAAAACCAGACAGGGATCACTAAGCGTTGCAGCCGTGCCATCACATAACTCAAATAGCCGCTATAAGACACACCATAAGAAAACACAAAACCAGAACAAAACACCATCAATGGCACATCAAAGTTTCTCAGTTGGAAAATGCCACCAGGCGGGCCTGAGTGAGCGAGTATAATCATCACCAGCCCTACAAATTTCAGAAAATCAATACGCAGATCTCTCATTTCTGCTCTCCTTCTTTTAGCGAATTCAAGTCAGACACAAAGCTGGTTTCATTCACCAGATAGGCGGAGCCACTCTTGGTTAAATGGATGTAATCCTTAAACAAAGGCTTGTCGTTGAAACTGCTTATACAATGCTCAGAGTCAGAACAAAAATATCGGGATAAATTGATCTGCAGATACTGTGGTGGCAGCAGACTTAACAGCTCTGTCGCTTCTCCGGTCTGGACAGCTTTGAAATTGCACTGCTCTGCATGAGCGCCTGAGGCGACAGAGCGGACATAACAAAATCCTGGGTCAAAAGAAGACAAAGGTGGTGGAGAAATCACAACCACTTTCTTGCCAAGCTTTTCAAGGGCGGCAATAGTTGCAGTTAATCGCTGTAAAGCGATGCTGCGGTCATAGCTCTGGATGCGGCCATCATAGTAATTTTTCGCATAGGAATAATCGAAAGTGGATGCCAGCACCACATACTTCAGCTCTGGTCGCGACTTTATAAAATCAAACACAGCCTGATTATTTGCCAGACATTTATTCGCCCATTTGCCGGTATGGTCATAACGAAGCACACTAAAATCTAAAACAGGCGGGCATGCACTCAAGGTTTTCTGCACAAATTTAAACGCATTGGCTGCCTGCATACTGTTTGCGACATGCATCCCCAGTGAATCGCCCCAGACAATCCACTCAGGCTCTGCACTATTTTGACAGGCATCCGGGTTTAATTGGCCGTTATCGCAAAGATCTGACAGCCCAAGGTTGGGTTTAACCAGTGCATCCACCTGCATTAACTGCGGGCTGTATAGCGTTGCAGGTTTATAAAGCACCAGCATTTTCAGCGTCACAAGACTTAGCAGCACCAGAAAAAAAGCGGTAAAAAACAGCTTATAAATCATGGATCTGTCCATACGGCTTTTTGATCTGAATGGCGACTCTATAAATCTGTAGGTCAGATAAGAGATCGCAAAGGTGATGGCGATCAGAACAAATTTATACCAGATAGGGTGAGTGGAGCTGTGGTTAATAAAGTTGGAAAAAACCACAACAGGCTGATGCACCATGTATAAGCTGTAGCTGATCAAACCTATATAAACCAAAACCTTATTGGCTAAAAGCTTATAGAACAGAAAATCGGCTTTATTCAACGCCAATATAAAAAATACCACTAAAGTGGGTGGCAAAGCCCAGGGACCGGGAAAAGGACTGCCTTTCTCAAAACTCAGGATGAAATAAATCAGTATAAAAAACATCGAAAAAAGAAAAATATCGGCCTTTAGCGGATGTCGTATCCCATCAAATTTATCCCGGTAAAAATAGGCAAGCGCACCCAGTAACAACTCCCAGCCGCGGGTTGGTAATAAATAGTAACTGGCCAGAGGTTTCGAATAGGACCCAACACAGGAGAGCACATAACCCAGAATAAACAGCACAAAAAGCACCAGAAAGACTCTGTTTTTTAACGCGGAGCGAAACAAATAAATCAGCAGGAAAGGGAAAACAATATAGAACTGTTCCTCAACACTCAAACTCCAGGTATGCAGCAGAGGCAATCGGTCAGCACCATCGTCAAAATAACCAAAGTTATTCCAGAAATAAATATTTGAAGCAAAAAACAACGAATAAACAGCGCTGTCCAGAAATGCAGAAAACTCTCTGGGGCTAAACAAAATCAAAGCAAAAATTAGGCTGACCACCAGTACTGAAAAGTAAAGTGGCATTAATCGCCGGATCCGGCGCTCATAAAAAGAAATGTAAGAGAAGCGCCCTTCCCTGATTTCTTCGACGATAATGGACGAAATTAAAAAACCGCTGATGACAAAAAATATGTCTACACCTACAAAGCCTCCCGAAAATACTTCAAAACCAAAATGAAAAAGTAGTACCGGGAGAATAGCGATCGATCTTAGCCCATCAATGTCAGCGCGATACTTCATGCTCCCCGCTCCCTGTTAAATTTAATAAGCGTAGCTATCGCCAACAGTCCAATAATACGGCCATCCAGCGGCACATAAAAACACCAGGAAATGATCATAAAAATAAATAAAGACAGGTTTTTTCCACCCGCTGTTTTAATTTTTGAAAAGCAAAATGATAAAAATTTATAAAATAAGTATAAAAACACCCAGCCTGCATAAATAAGCCAGTCAAAAAACAAGGTTTTTGTCGATACAGACTCCACGTTACCTACGATGAAATAAGTAATCACTTCGTCAAAATTAAACAAATTTGGAAAGTAATAATCTACAAAATTGATAATATCGGGGCCCAGCTGGTAGATCTGATTAAAGTAGCCGGTAAAACCCACGCCAAGAGGTGAGACTAAGGCGCTGTAAACACCGGTAAATATCATGACCCCGCGGGTTGAGGAGCTATTGTACTTTTCGATATCGAGGATAAAGGCATCCAGCAGCACATAATAAAAACCAAAAGAAAAGGCGAGAAAGCCAACAATAAGAAAAGTGATTTTATTAAAGCCACTTTTTGCCAACACAAACTTTGAGATAACAACCGATAAACAAAAAGCAAGTAAGGCGCCTTTTGACGAGGTAAAGAGTAAAAAAGAAACCACGACCACAATAGACAACAGATAATTAACGCTGAATATAATGGCCAGCAACATCACTGCCGTAACCACCTGAAAACCGAAGGTACTCGCCTCCAGAGTAAAACCCCGCATCCGGTCAGGTGAAAATGCAGCAGAGCCCTGCAAAAAAGAGGGATTATTGACAATCTCAGGGGCAACAAGGTTAATAAAAAACACCATCACAATAAGAATGGCAGATATCTTGCTGGCTACTTTTAATTCAGCGTAATCAAAGGTTAAGAAGAAAACTAAAAACACAAAGGAGGCAAGATTAATCAAGAACAACCTCAATCCCCGGTCAAGCAAAAAGCCAAAATAAAGACTGTCTGCGAAGATAAATAAGTAGGCTAAAGAGAAAAATAAAACAGCAAAGATAAAATAAATAATGCGTTTACCCACACCATCTATCGAATAAAAATTAAACAGCAAATACAAAGTGACTGCAGGAAATAAAGAAATAGCCAGAGGAGCAGTAAAAGCCCCCCTATTACACTGAGCGCGGTGTTTTCGAAAACAAGAAAAAAACTGGTTAAATATAAAAGGATCTTACCCATGTACAGTCCTGTTCATTACTTTCGACAGGCGCTCAAACTGAGAACTTTTCAACAACACATCGAATCCAATCACGAACAGGCCTTTGAAAGAATATGGATAGTGACAGCGTCCTATCGCTGCGCCAAAACGCTTCATTTGCTGCAATAAATCAAGGTAGTCTGCAGCATGATTGGCTTTTGCCAGCTTCAGACTGCGGACATAGAGGTTAATAAGGCAGGTTTTCAGAAAAAAATTGGCTTCGGATTGCAAAGCACCGGTCAGATGAGTCTGACTAAGCTGCGATATTTGAGCAAAAGCAGACAGATGTTCAGTTTCTCGCTTGCCTTTAAAGGAAGAGATCACAGACCCCTGGCGGATGTTGTAATAATAAAGCACATCCTCAAAACCTTTGATGTTCGCTGCGACTGCAAAGGCATTAAAGATAAACAATACATCTTCGCTAAGGCCGGTATCTTCGCTAAAACGCAGCTGATGCTGTTGCAAAAATTTCATGCTGAAAATAAATGAGCAGATATGAAAACTATTTTTCTTCAGCAAAAAATGGGAAAACAGCTCTGTGCCATCAGCACTATTGATGATGTGGCTAGTCTCTGCACCAGTCCCCTCATGCCGTGTGACATAAGAGTACTGATGAATATCCTTATCTGATGTCACCAGATCCCGCTGCATGATTTCAAATAAGTTGTCCGGTATATCGTCATCACAGTCTAAAAACATAATGTAATCGGAGCTTGCGGAATCAATGCCCAGATTTCTCGCCGATGACACGCCGCCGTTGGTCTTTCTTAAATAAGTCACCATAGGTGATACCGGCATCTGAGCTGAAAGATCAGAAGCGGAGCCATCATCAATAACAATCACTTCAAAAAAGTGACTCAGATCAACAGCGGAACCAGCGCTGATAGTGAGGATCCGTTCTATCAGTCGCTTTAGATAATCCCAGTCGTTATACACAGGAATAATGATGGAGCAGAGTTTAGAGTTCAATGGATAACCCCTTCCAGCTGTCATTGATCGCACCTTTTGAGGTTTCTTCGGCCAGCACCAAAGCGCGCTGGCCAAAGCTGGTATAGACCTGCGTATTGCCAAGCACAGTGATGATTTTTTCAGACATAGCTGCTATGTCATAAGGGGGGATCAAATAGCCATTTTCACCGTCGCGCACTATCCATTGGGCGGCAGGAAAAGTATCAAACAAAATGATGGGTAAGCCCTGGCTTCTTGCTTCCACAAGGGTTTGTCCAAAGCCTTCATAGCGGGACGTCATTAAAAATAAAGAATACTTTTTATAAATTTCCTCTACTTTATTGGAAGAGCCTTTATAAGTAATCCGGCTGTCATCTGCTATCAGTGCCTTTAAATCAGACACCTCTTGCTCTGAACCATCACCATAAATATCCAGAGTGTAGTCTGTAGGCAAAAGCCTCATCACCTCCACCATAGCTTTGAAGTTTTTCTGATCTTCAAAAACCCGCGCCAGCGTCAGTAATTTTTTCGACTGCACGGGAATAGTGCCCGCTTTATCTATTTTACTGGCTCTGGGGATAATTTTTATTCTGGATTTAAACTGCGGATACAGTGCACCGAGCTCAGCTTCATCGAAGGAGGTATAAACCGTAAAGTGATTGATATAGCGGCTTCTGAGCGCCATCGCCAGCTTGCCCAAAGGCGTAAAGATAATGTCCAGGCGGTTGGTCTGCACTAAAATGACATTGTTCAGTTTCAAGACAGAGGCAGGGATATACAGAATATCAGTAGGATGAAAAACCAGCAGGTCCTCTCCTACAGGAGCAAGTTTTTTCAACTGCCGCCATAAATTCAATGCCGTCATTATTTTTGCGGCATACCCAGCTTTACTCTCTTCGCCGTAGCAAATGTAAGTTACTGCAGGAGATTCACTGTAGACATGCTTGCCCGCTCTGTACTTAAAAAACTCTGTGACCCGGGCGCCAGAGCCTTTAAATAAGGACTGAACCTCCCGAATTAAGGTTTCAATACCACCCAATGAGGTGGAGATGCAGGAGTTCACTGTGATCATGTTATTTTCCCACCTGAAGGTCTTTATACAAAGTTAATATCGAGGCCTTAAATTTCTCTGCGGTAAAACGCTGCAAAAATGCAGCTTTGGCATTTAATTTCAACTCGCGAAACTTAGCTTCATCGTCAAGCGCCACAAAGATGGACTCTGTTGAGGCCAGGTTATCCAGATCAAAAGTAAAGCCATTTAAAGGCGGTAAAATCAGCTCAGGCAGAGCACCTCTGTTGGAACCAATCACAGGCACGCCAACACGAAAGGATTCAATCACAACAAAACCAAAACCTTCCCACCTTGAAGGGCAGATCAAGGCTCTGGCACCAATTAAAATACTGTTGATTTTGCTGCTGCTAAGCCAGCCAGCGACAACGATACGGTCACTGTGAAAATCACTGCTGTCAAAATCGCCTATGACGACTATTTTGTAATGTGAGGGAAGGTAACGGGATAGTTCATCTAAAAAGTCATAGCCTTTCTGCTGGCTTTTCCGACCGATAAAGACAATGTACTTTTGCTGCTCTTCAGTTAAAAAATCAGGTTTAAAGTCATGATCTAGCTCATAAGATTCAGGAAGGGAATTGTAAATAACGATGAGTTTTCTTTTACTGATGCCAATCCTGATGGCTTCATTCATCTCGTAACCCGAAATACAGACTATTTTTGCGCAGAGCCAGGACAGACAAAGCTCAATGGCAGCATAGAGTTTTAAGATGATTTTTCTCTTATCCATATTAAAGCTCCAGCCATGGGAGCAATAAACAAACTTATCTTTCAGTGCCGGGTTGATGATGCAAAAAAGCCGAAGAAGACCAGCAAAGGTACTGTGCAGAAAAATAATGTCCGGACTGTCACTTTTACACAGCCGATAAAAAGCTTTGAACATCGAGAGCAAACCAGACACGCCGCGGCCTGTGGAGCTAAAACCTATAGACTCATTCTCTATATAAGTGCGCTGATTTTCAGGCACCAAAAATACATTAGTGCACTGCTCACCTGTCACATGACTCAACAGATTCAGGTAAGTGGCGACGCCGCCTTTAACAGTTTCAGCTACGTGAAGGACTTTCATTGGCTCTCCATGGCATGATCATTCTTCTTTCCATATACCAGATGTCAAAGAAGCAAATAAATGAGACGGTGATAAACGAGGCTGAAATAAGTACTAATGAAGTTAAAAAGCTATCTGCGAAATAACCCAGCAGTATGGAAGCCAGCAACATCACCACCAGCATCAGATTAATTTTCAAATTTCGTTCGGGGTGCGAAAGAGCGTAATAAATACCACCACTGACGCTATACATGGCCTGGAAAGGAATAGAAATACTTAAGATGATCAGCATATCTTCAATACCGACCCACTGTTCACCGATGATGAAGATAATGATGTCCCGTGCATTCAATTGGATAAACAGCACCAGGAAAAAACCACCTACTAAAAATATCGCACTTATTTTTAGCAAAAAAAACCTCAGCTCCTGAAAGCTTTTTAACTTTTTAACCAAAGGCTGAATGGCAGGTTGTAACGAAAACGCGATCAGCATTACAGGGTATTTAGTGATCTGATAGGCCCTGTCATACAGAGATAAAATCTCCAGACTAAACAGCTTGCCTATCACCAAATTGTCGCCAAAGCGGACAAAAAACGACAACAGGTTACTCAGGGTGACCTTGGTCGAAAAACCGGAGTTATCCGATGATTTCTGCCGTATCAGGCCAATAGCATTGCCAAAAAGGGCGTGTTCTTTGAAAAAAATCCAGAGGATTAAAAAGCGGATATAAGAGTAACCACTGATTTTTATAATTAAGACGGTGATATCAAATGAATAAAAGTACCCGTACGCAAAAGCTACCGCCAGTGAAAGCAGCTCAGCTGTGCATTCGACAAAAGCAACTTTGTAAAATCTGAGTTCTTTATACAGCACCCCGGTCAGACTTGAGGCGACACCATAAAACAGCAAGGCTGACATCAGCAACAGCATAGCCCCAACACTGACATCAATGCTGTAAAGCAAAGGCAGTAATACTAACAACAGCAGCATGACTGCAACACCAAGAGCTGACGTCAGAAAGGATTTTGCAATAATCCTTTTTTCATCAGCACTGTTTTGTGCATTGATCACCTGCTGCATACCGCCCGCTTCCGAGACGATAATGCAGAAAAAGTATAAGCTGTTGATGATCGCAAAAGCCCCAAAATACTGTTTGTCGACAAATCTGGACAACAGCATTAAGGTCAATAGCTGAAAAGCAAACAGAGAGCCTTTCGAAAGAAAGCTTGCCACTAATCCTTTCATTGAAGGTTACCCACGACCTATTGAATAATAGGTAATTCCCTCTCTTTTCATCGACGCCTGGTCAAAAATATTTCTGCCATCAAAGATCACTGAATCTTTTAAATTGCTTTTCGCAAAGGCATAGTCCAGCACCTTAAAGGCCTTCCATTCGGTGATAATCACTAACGCATTCGCGTCCCGGACTGCGCCCTCTTTGGTACCAAGCAAAGACAACGTCGCCCGATCGCCGTAGATTTTTTGGGTTTCATCCATGGCTTCAGGATCATAAGCCTGCACTTTTGCACCGGCGGCCCAGAGTTGTTCCATCAATACACGGCTTGGTGCTTCACGCATATCATCCGTGTTAGGTTTAAAGGCCAGACCCCAAAGCGCAAAAGTTTTGCCTTTTAAAATATCTTTGGTCTCGCCTTTTTCAGCTTTATCCCAGACACCGTAGTGCTTACAAATCATCTCAAACAGTTTTTCTTTCTGTTTGTTATTGACGTTTTCTACCGCATTCAGAATTTTTGATTCATAACCAAACTGAGCCGAGGTACGCGCTAACGCCTGAACATCTTTAGGGAAGCAACTGCCACCATAACCACAGCCAGCGTAAATAAAGTGGTAACCAATACGGGGATCCGAGCCAATACCTTTACGAACATTCTCAATATCTGCACCAACCCGCTCTGCAATATTGGACATTTCGTTCATAAAGCTGATTTTGGTCGCCAGCATGCAGTTGGCTGCATACTTGGTCAGTTCGCTGCTGCGCACATCCATGACGATGATTTTTTCGTGGTTACGGTTAAAAGGCGCGTATACCTCACGCATAATACTTTCAGCAAAGTCTGAACTGGTGCCAATAACAATGCGGTCGGGCCGCATAAAGTCAGCTACAGCTGCGCCTTCTTTTAAAAACTCAGGATTGGAGACCACGTCAAATTCAGCAGTGGAATTGCGATCGTTCAGCGCCTGCTGCATGACCTCCGTCACTTTATCTGCCGTGCCTACAGGTACAGTACTTTTATTGACGACCACTTTATAGCTGTTCATCAACTGACCTATGGTTTTGCCAACAGCCATTACGTACTGCAAATCTGCCGAACCGTCTTCGTCTGGTGGTGTGCCTACGGCGATGTAAATAACCTCAGCATGCTGCACTGCCTCTTCAGCACTGGTGGTAAATCTCAGATTGCCTTGCGCCACATTACTTTTTACGACGCTTTCAAGACCAGGTTCATAAATCGGGATCCCTCCCAGTTTCAGGCTGTCAATTTTTGCCTGATTGACGTCAACACAAATCACATCGTGTCCAACATCTGCCAGACAAGCGCCAGTGACCAAACCTACATAACCTGTACCAAAAATACTTAACTTCATGTGTTATCCCTTTAACTTTGAAGCAATGCGTCAGGCCATTGATAAAGATAAACGCCGCTACTTTAACAGCTCAATGCCGGACGCCAGACAGACAAAAAAGCCAGACTCAGGCGATTAAACTAAGTTTTTTATTGCTTAACAAAGTTTGCAGGTAGGCACCAAATTCAGCGCCTAATACCTGATCTTTCAGTGCGTAAGTGACAATAGCTTCCAGGTAACCCAGCTTACTGCCGCAGTCGTGGCTTCGGCCAACAATACGGTAGGCTTCCATGGTTTGTTCTTTTAACAACTGAGCTAATGCATCCGTCAGCTGAATTTCATCACCAGCACCTGGCTGGGTAAAACTCAGGATTTCCATCACAGCAGGAGACAATACATAACGGCCGGTAATGGCCATATTAGACGGAGCTTCATCCACCAAAGGTTTCTCTACCATGGCATGCAGCTGCACAGACTGGCCCTCTGCAATAGCAGCTCCATTTAAATCCACCACACCATAAGAGCTGACCGCAGCTGCAGGTACTGCTTCAACCATCACCTGACTGGCGCCAGTCACCTGATAACGGTCGAGCATGGCTTTCAGGTTATCTTGTTTTAAATTACTTTCGTACTTGCTGATCAACACATCAGGCAGCAGCACCGCAAAAGGTTCATTACCTATAATAGGGGCGGCACACAAAATGGCATGCCCCAAACCTAAAGCCACATGCTGACGCACCGAAATCACTGTGACATGCTTGGGATTAATCGATCGCACTTCTTCTAACAGCGAACGTTTCACCCTTTTTTCCAACTGAGTTTCTAATTCAAAGCTGGTGTCGAAATGGTTTTCGATGGAGTTTTTACTGCTGTGGGTGACTAAAATGATTTCAGTAATACCTGCAGCTGCCGCTTCTTCAATCACGTATTGGATCAAAGGCTTATCAACCACAGGTAACATTTCTTTCGGGATAGCTTTTGTTGCAGGCAACATGCGTGTTCCAAGACCGGCAACAGGTATGACGGCTCTTGTTACTTTACGAAATTCAGATGGTTGCATATAAAACTCCTTCTATAGTGTGCTGATATAAAGTTGTAATGAAACGGTATGTTTTCGCTCAACTGCTCAGCAAAGGCCACTCCCTGCCTGTAATACTCCGCAACACGGAGCCTGATGTTCATTTACTCTATTTGCACTATGTGACAAAAGAGTTAAAGCCTGCCCGGAATAAACGACAAGACCACACTGTTCACAAATCAAGCATTTCTTATGCCAGAGCAAATTTTAGGTCCAGGCCAGTTGAAATATGATAAAAATGATAAAATCATAGCTATTTTCCATAGTTTAACCTGTTTCACCGTGCAATCTTGGTGCGATAACGCTCCAAACTAATGCACCGAATTCAATGCAGAATTATTCATCAATCAGTCCCTTGGCAAGCTCTACAGAAAGTGGCAGATTACAGTATCTTTTTTAACCAAAGCTGTTTTACTCAAGACAACACATCTGTTTTAAAACGCTCAGGGAAACGGACCGGATAGATAAGGCAGGACTGTATAGTTATGGAAATTTGCTTGACTCTGAGCTAATGATGGCCGCATGTCAGGCGCAACACATCTGTTTTAAAACGCTCTGGGAAACGGATTGGATGGGCAAGACTGTACTGTATAGTCATGGAAGTTTGCTTGACTCACA
This sequence comes from Rheinheimera sp. MM224, assembly GCF_947090785.1. Taxonomy (NCBI): domain Bacteria; kingdom Pseudomonadati; phylum Pseudomonadota; class Gammaproteobacteria; order Chromatiales; family Chromatiaceae; genus Rheinheimera; species Rheinheimera sp. MM224. Next base: position 1,707,826 of record NZ_OX352320.1, on the reverse strand, counting down.
TCTAATGGTGGCCGCATGTCAGGTGATACCGGGAGGTTTATGCTACGCAGGTATGCGGTTGTAGTGCTGCTGTCTTTTTCTGTCTCTATTTTTGGCAACGCCGATTATCTGGCAGCTGTATTTGAGCCAAAAGTACTGGAAAGTATTCGTAGTAAATATGGTGATCCGGCGCTTAGCAGGGTCAGACAATGGCGTGATTTACTACAGGAAGGTCAGTCAGAGTCGGACTGGGTGCGGGTCAATAAGGTCAATCAGTTCTTTAATGATCAGATCACTTTTCAATCTGATCTGGGACATTGGGGACAGACGGATTATTGGGCCACACCACTAGAGACGCTTGGAACCGCAGCTGGCGACTGCGAAGATTTTGCTATAGCTAAATATGTATCTCTGCGAGCTATGGGTGTACCTGATAGCAAGCTGCGGATCATGTATGTCAGAGCAATGTCAGTAAATGAGCCTCATATGGTGCTGATTTACATGGAGAGTGAAAATTCTGTACCCCTGGTTCTGGATAATCTGATTAAGAAAGTCCAGCCGGCAACCCGAAGACCTGATCTCAAACCTATCTACGGCTTTAACGCTGAAGGGTTATGGCTTGCAAAAGCACAGGGATTGGGACGTAAAGTTGAAGGCAAGACAGGGGGTTCAAACTGGCAGGACTTGCTGAACCGAATTGAGAAGGGAATGTAACTGTTATGGCCCATAAGCTTTTGGGGAGACTCCCCGGTATATCGTTAAGAGCGCAACTGCACATGCTCATTGTGCTGGTGGCGGTGTTTACCTTTTCGTTCAGTTTGTATATCTCAGTGCAAAGTACACAGCACTATCTGAACACCCAAATGAAATCTCACGCTCAGGATGCAGCGACCAGCTTAGGTTTATCGATGTCGGCTTATATGGACGACCCGGATCTGGTGATAGCGCAAACTATGGTCAGCGCTATTTTTGATTCTGGTTATTACGCCGAGCTGGAGTTTAAAACCAGCAAAGACGAGATAAAAATCAAACGGCAAAACCCTATTGAGTACGATGAAGTACCAGAATGGTTTGTGTCTTTGTTCCCGCTGGATCCGCCAATGCAAAGTAGCGAGGTAAATAACGGCTGGATGGTCGCAGGTGTTTTATCTATCCAATCCAATCCGGGTATTGCCTACAAAACACTGTGGCAACAAGCCAAACAAAGTTTCTACAGCATAGCCCTGATCACCTTGTTAAGCGTGCTGCTTATACAGCTGATTGTCTTTGCTGTTCTGAAACCTCTGCGGCAAATTGAAATGCAGGCGCAGGAAGTGGGCAAAAAGAACTTTTTGCAGCTGGATAAACTGCCCTTCACTACGGATCTTCGCTCTGTGGTCAAAGCCATGAATGCGATGGTCGCCAATATTCAGCGCAGTTTTAAATCACTTAGTCTGCAAGCCGATGAGCTGAAAGTGAAAGTATTCACTGATTTGCTGACAGGCCTTGGCAACAGACGATTACTGGAACAACGTTTTACCGCAGAAAAAAATGAGCAAAAAGCGCACGACCTGCATTTGCATATCGGCATGATGAGTTTGCATTCGCTGACCGATGTACACCAGCGTCAAGGCTTTGAAGCGGCTGACCAGTATATTTTACTGGCGGTAAAAGAGTTCAGGGAAGCGCTGGAGCATTCAGCCAATAATCAGTTATTCCGTCTTGGCGGCAGCGACTTTATCTTTTTAAGTCAAGCCAGTGCAGAACCTTTGGAAAAACAAGTTCGTCAATTGAGCTCTAAACTGAAGCAATTGGACAGTGTGTTTTTCCCCAATGGCTTCGCCTCAGTTGCACTGATGGAAGTCGAACCTGAAGATAATCTGCATCACTGCTTGTCTACGCTGGACAGCGCCATTATTCAGCGTGTGCAGCAGCCAGACTTACCCTTGCTGGTCAAAGATGAAAGCATGCTGATTAAGCCAGAAGGCCGCATGGCATGGCATGCCGTGATTAAAGATTTGATCCAAAACCATCATTTTGAACTCTGGGCACAACCTGTAGTAAATGCGGATAAATCCATTGAATACATTGAAACCTTTGTCCGGTTTTATTACCTACACTCCCAATTGTCTACTGCAGAAACCTATGCTATGGCTGAACAACAAGGGCTGTCCTTGCAGCTGGATCAACAGGTGATCAATTTTATTCTGAAACAAGTTCAGGAAGAAACCAGCCATATCTACGCCATTAACTTGTCACAAGGGGCTGTAGGATCGACATTATTTTTGCAGTGGCTCGACAAAGAACTGCAACAATTGGCTGGCAAAGTTCGTCTGGTGTTTGAAGTCTCTGAATATTCAATTTTAAAAGCGCCGGACGAAACCAAAGCCCTGATGGATATCATTAAACGCAACAAGTGCAAAGTCTGTATCGAACGGTTTGGCGCCAGTATGACGACCTTTAAATACCTGCAGGGGCTGAATGTCGACTACGTAAAAATTGACGGTGCTTACACCACTGCATTGAGTGATCAGGATAACCAGTTTTTTATAAAAACCTTATGTCAAATCAGTCACGGTATAGGGATCAAGGTGCTTGCTCCTCACATTGAATGTGAACAAGTGATGGATAATTGTTTTGCCGCTGGCGTCAACGCAGTTCAGGGCAATTGGTTACTTGCACCACAGAAGGTGAATGTACAGGTGAAAAAATCTATCTTGACACAAGCATTCATTAACTTAGACTTGCTTCATTCGCCTAAATATTAACCAACAAGGATTACAGGTATGAAGAAAACCACTACTCTCGCTGCCGCTCTGTTTGCAGCCGCGGTATTCACTTCAACTCCGGTATTAGCTCAGGATGTAGCATCGGTTAAAGCTGTTGTTGAACAATATCAAACGCTGGTTGCTCAGAACCAGGCACAGAATATGACAGAACTTGAAGCTGAGACTCAGGCTCTGGCAGTGATCAAAACAGAACTTCAGCAAATTCTCGAAGCTGCGCCAGATGATGCAACCAGGGAAACACTGTTGCAGGCTGCTTTTGAAGCGGCAGCCTTGTTAGATGACGCGGCTGTCAGTGCAGTTGCTGCTGCAGCTGCTGCAGCTGGCATGTCTGCAGATACCATCACAGCCATCGCTGCTGCAACTCCAGGGGTTAATGTGGATGCTGTTGCTTTGGCCACTGCTGCAGGTCCTGGTGCTGAAGGTGCCGGAACTGGTGCCGGCACAGGCACAGCTGGTGCTCCTGGTGGCGCTGGTTTTGGTGGTGGTTCAGGTGGTGGCGGCGGTACAGCCTCTGGTAACTAAAGCTGTTCAATAAAATGAGGGCCTGCGGGCCCTCAGTACTTTTAGCACTAGTTCTGAGTACCCATGGGAGCTGCGCGAAATGGAAAGCGTTACCCGATGACTTCACCACAACTGTTATTCACTATGATCCGGGTCTTGTGTTGTTTTACGCTACTTTGGTCCCCTATCCCGCTGGCCAGCAACAGGCCCTGGGCATGGACTATCCTTGAACTGCTGATTGCGGTTATCTTCAGCCTGCATTTGCTTTGTGTCTATCTGGGACGATCCCCATGGTTTACAGGCCGCTGGCACTATTGGTCTCTGTTACCTTTTATGCTGGTGCTACTGGTGCTTGGCGCTCAGCTGTGGTCCCCCTTTATCTGGCTTAGCACAGTAGATCCAAATCAAACTGAAATTCTGTGGTTTAAAACCCTGTTTTATGCCCTATTTGCCTGGCTGATCACCGGTTATTTCCGCACCGACAGAGAGTTAAAGCTGCTGTGTTACGTCGTGGTCGCCAGTGGTGTGTTTCAGGCCACTTATGGCTCTATACTGAATTTACAAGGCATAGAGATCTCGCCCATTTTTGGCGTTATCGAAGGCAACAGAGCCCGTGGTTCTTTTGTTTACCAAAATCATTTTGCCAACTATCTGGCTCTGGCTCTGGCATTAGGCCTGGGTTTACTGATGGCAGAATTATCCAGCCGGGCTATGCAGTGGAACTGGCGAACGATCAGCCGAACCTTGCTGGAATCTTTACTCAGCACGAAAATATTGCTGCGTCTTGCACTCATCATTATGGTCGTTGGTCTGGTGTTGAGTCGTTCACGTATGGGGAATGCTGCTTTTTTCACCGCGTTATTGGTCATCTCTTTGTATGCCATCTGGTTTTACAAAAATAAACCTGCGCTACTCAAACCTCTGGTGATCAGTATTTTTGTGTTTGACATGATCGCAATAGGATCAATTTTTGGCATAGAAAAACTACAACAGCGCTATGAGGACACCTCATTCGCTTCCGAAACACGAGATGAAGTGGTATTGGATAGCCTGCCAATACTGCATGACGCGCCCTGGTTTGGTCATGGTGGGGGGAGTTTTTATACCGTATTTCCAGCCTACCAGCCAGGTCATTACCATGGGTTTTATGATCACGCACACAACGAATACCTGCAATTTGCTATTGAGCTTGGCCTGCCAGTCACACTGATGCTGGGAGTATGGCTGCTGTGGTTACTTTGGCTGAACCTGAAAACGATGAGGGTAAAACAGAATAAACTAAGCAGAGGCATAGCCTTTGGTTGTTCTGTGGCTATTGTCCATATGTTAATCCACAACCTGGTCGATTTTAACTTACAGGCACCAGCTAACGCAGTGCTGTTTATCACAGTGTTATGTTTAAGTGGCATTGTATTTTCACGGCAGGATGTAAAAGTATCGGGTTCCGCACCAGCCTGAAGCCTAAGGAACAAGGGATGTCTGCTGTTCGGGCTGGATTTGATTTAGCAACCATTGAGTTGCAAGGATTGCAAAATACTATGGGGAACGCATACAAATTGACACGCCGTCAGTTTTTACAACTGTGCGTGGCAACTCCTTTGCTCATAACAGCAGCTTCGGCATGCGGCAGAAACAAAGCTTTTAGCCTTGGAGTTTATCAACACCCGGGTCACGAAGCCTTTTATCTGAGCGAACATTTCAATTTATTACCCGCAGGTGTAACGCTCAGAAGCAGCAGATCTGCCGATGCGGTGGTAAACGCCATGATGTCCGGAGAATTAGATGCAGCGACTCTTGCGTTAGATGAAGTGCTGCTCTGTCTCGCGGCTGGTATTCCATTACAAATCATACTGGTACTAGCGAACTCCTGCGGTGCCCATACCTTATTATCCCGCCCGGAGTTCAGCAGAGCCGCAGATCTCAAAGGAAAAATTATTGCGCTGGAGCCACGTGCGGCCGCTGAATTATTACTTGAACATTATCTTGTCGATGTAGGTCTGACCCGAAAAGATGTCGAAATCGCATACTTGCCACAACTCAAACAACTGATGGCATGGGAAAATGGTCAGATTGACGCAGCTATCAACTCTCCTCCAGTGTCACACTATATAGAACGTACAGGCGCAAAACGGCTGTTTGACGGACGCCAGTGTACTCCGCAAATGTTTCAGGTGCTGGCGGTACGAACCGACAGGATTGACTGGCTGAACGACATACCGACGCGTTTACTTAATAGTTATTACCTTGGATTGCAGCAACTGAGGCTATTTGCCGGGGACAGCATGCGGCGCACTGCACTGTGGCGCAATCTCACTTTAAGTGAAACCCATAGTTACTTTGCCAGTGTGGACTTTCCTACAGCAGCGCAGAATATGTCACTGCTGTGTGAGTCCGGCACTTTACATAACTCGATGCAGCAACTAGTCGCTTTTATGCCTGCCGCAGAGCAGCATTTGCAGTACGAATACAGCGCAAATTTATTTGATACGGCTGCGCTTCGACAATTGGTGCTGCTGTCATGAAACGCGCTCTGTATTGCCTGATTGTACTCTATTGTGCTGCTATACAAGTATCAGCTCAAGTTGTAACATCCCCGATCCGCTTTGGCGTACTGGCACACAACACTGACCATGAAACCCAGCTGCACTACGCGCCTTTGTATCACTTTCTCATCACTCAGCTGGCACCTGCTGAAGTGCAACTGGTCTTTATTGAGCCCACCAATCTGGATCTGGCAGACATTCAAACTCAAACTGATTTCTTGCTGACCGACCCATACCACTACCTGCATCTGCGCTCCACAGGCAAGCTGCGATTGCCTCTACTGAGTCAGGTTATGCTGACAGAAGCTGGCCAATTTGATTTATCTGGTGGGGTTATATTTTGTCTGGGGTCCAATCCACTTTGTGATATGAAAGCTATCACTCAGGCGAAAATTGCCACGACTGGCCCTACTTCATTGCTTGGTTACGTAGCTCAACTCAGGGAACTTCAGCAACTAGGTATTAGTTTGCCAGCAGAGTTAATACACCACCTCACTTCGGATCAAGCTGTGATTGCAGCGGTAAAAAATCAACAGGCCGATATAGGCTTCGTCCGCAGCGGCGCAGTCGAAAAACTGACACAACAAGGCGTTATTACCAAAGATGAAATAAAGCTGCTGAACCTTCAGCAACTAGCTGAATTACCTTTTCAAAGCTCAACCCGCCTCTACCCGGACAGACCTTTACTGGTGATGCCTGCAGTACCACAGGTCATAGTCAGCCGCATGATGGCTGCTTTACTTCGCTGGGAAACTGAGGCCAGAGCTAGAGGATTTACTGAGGCCTTTGGTGCAGCGGCGGATTACCAGTCTGTAGAGCACAGCGTGCAGGCACTTGCCTTGGCACCTTATCAGGCGGGCGGCGCCCAGAGTTTTATGCACAGCTGGAGTGATCACAGAGGAACACTTTTGTCCGTGGTACTGTTACTGCTGTTGCTTTTAACTTTGTATATCGTATTTCGGCATAAAAATGCCCGGCAAAGCCTGATGAATGACAAATTACAGCAGTTAAACCAAAGCTTGATGCTGCAAAAAACACAGATGAGTACAGTACTGAACAATACAGTTCATGTGCTGTTATTTGGCTTAGATCTACAAGGTCGTATTGTGCATTTTAATGACAATGCGCTCAAACTTCTGCATATCCCAGCTCAAAATCTGCAGGGGCAATTATTGATAGACTTGCTGGCGGATCCAAGTCAAAAAGAGACTCTGCAATCGGCTATGCAGCGGCTCCTGGAGCACTCCAAAGAGGCTATGGTGCTTAGCCTGAAAATCCAGCTGGCAAACGGCAAAGAGCTGTATCTGGACTCCGATCTGTTTCGTTTGCCTGGTGCGCCTGAAAATGGTTCTGACTTTGTGTTACTAGGAACTGATGTTAGCCGCCGCTATTGGATTGAAAATCGTCTGCAAAGAAGTTTTAAGCGACTGGATCAATTGATTGAGCGTAGTCCCTCGGTCATTTATGCATTCGATCCAGAGACGATGCGGCTGAATTACATCAGTCCCAATTGCTTTACCATGTATCTGAAAAGCTCGATGGAAATCATGCGAATGGCAAACTGGTGGAACCTGTCTGTGCATCCGGATAATCAACAGATCATTGCACAGAAGTTTATCGACTGGGCAGGTGCAGGTTACCCAGGTGTACTGAAATACAGCTGCACCTTGCTGCGTAATTTAGCCAATTCAAGCTTATACGCTGACGAGCCACAGGAAAACAACCAACAGATCTGTATCGAAAATCAACTTTGCGCACTGAGAGACGAAAAAGGCCGGGTCACTGAAGTTATTGGCTCACAACTGGATATTTCGGAGCGGCATCATGCGCAGATGAAGCAAGAGCTGGCCGCAAGTGTGTTTGTTCAGGCCCGTGAAGGTATTTTTATTACCGACGCCAGTGGCACTATTCTGGATTTAAACCATTCTTTTAGCCGTATTACAGGTTACACAGAAACCGAAGCACTGGGCTGCCATCTGGCACTTTTGGGTTCATCGCAATCGGATAAGTTGTATTTCGAATCGTTATGGCAAAAACTAAGCCGGGCTGGATACTGGGAAGGTGAAATACAAAGTAAACGCAAAAATGGCGAATCTATGTTATTGGCTTTAACCATCTCTGTGGTAAAGGATGTGCAACATCAAGCTCTGCATTATGTCGCTTTGTTTTCCGATATTACAGTGCAGAAAGCTCAGGAAGATAAACTACGTTTTATTGCGCATTTTGATGCGTTGACCGGCTTACCTAACAGGTTGCTGCTCAAAGACAGGATTGCACAAAACATGGCTCTGGCTAAACGCAGAAAACAGCTGATGGCCGTTATATTTATTGATATTGACGGATTTAAGGCTGTTAATGACAGCCTGGGTCACGAAGCAGGTGATTATCTGTTAGTTGAGTTGGCAAACCGGATGCGTTGCGTGATGAGGGAAAATGATACACTCGCCAGGTTGGGTGGTGATGAATTTATTGCCTTGTTAACTGAATTACCCTGCGAGGCAGATTGTATTCCTCTGATTGAACGTTTACTTCATAGTGCCAGCAAACCTTTTGATTTGCATACACAGCAAGCCAGAGTCAGTGCCAGCATTGGTATTACCTTTTACCCGCAGAAAAAAGCTGTGGATGACGCAACCCTAATAAGACAAGCCGATATCGCCATGTACCAGGCCAAACACTCAGGCAAAAACCAGTACGCTATCTTTAGCAACACGGATAAGGAATTGGTGAGTTAACATAAAAGTGGGGCCAGCGCGCATTGTTAATAGCGAACAATGTCAGCCGACCCCATTTTAATTATTCGATTAAAACCGGGTACTTCAGGTAATGCTGATCATAATAAGGCAGGCGCTGATATAACCATTGCAGCTTGGCTTGCGGATCGGCCGCCAGCTTTTTATCCTGTTTTACTGCTTCGTCAAATTCAGCTTTAAGCTTTTTGTCCTGCTTCAGTGCCGTCTCAATCAGCGGCACTATAGCGTAAGTTTCAAAGTACTCAACCCGCTCAAACATGCCCAGCATAAAACCCCAGCTGAATAAAGAATCCGGCGCAGTCGGTTCCAGTAATGCCACAGCCAAAGCACCTAACGGCTGATCAGTGCTGACCCGGATTGAACCAGCAGGTAAACGGATTTTTTGCCAGTTGCGGCTAAATTCAGCTTTTACCGCAAAACGGCCTTCAAAAGGTTTATTAGCAAACTGATGTGAAGTGGCGGTTAATTGCTGTAATTGAATGGTTTTGGGCGATTTTAAACTGGTAAACTGCACACCATGCAGCGCCAGTTTAGCGATCACTTCCTGCTGCTCTGGTGGGATCCAGTAGGCTTTAGGCACGTCAATTTCAGCGGCTGGCTCTTTTTCCCAATACACTGGCAACTGCTCATAATTCAGTGGCTTGCCAGTCCAGGTTTGATAAGTGACACCCGTGATAGCATCTTTTTTCTGAACAGCTTCCACTCCTTTAAAAGCAATATAATCAGGTGTTTCGCTGGCTTTCCACGCCAGAACCTGGCGCTCTGGCCGCGCATTTTCATCGGCTTTTTTTGCCAGTTTCAGCACTGCGCCTTGTTGCTGCAGCAGCTTTAAACTTTGCTCTAACAGCACATAGGTACCTAAAACCCGCTGTTTATAAGGCTTTAAGCTATGGTTTTCTACCAGTACTGTGGGGATATGGCGTAAATCACCATAGCCATTGGAAAAACGTGGTGAAGAAGTTGAACCTGCCAAACCTTTGCTGAAATCAGAGCTATTATGCGCAAACACCAGAGGTCCTGGTATATGGCCTGCGGCAGTTAATGCCTGATCAACTTCTGAGCGGTAGCTACTGGCAAGCCAGCTGGCCGCATTTGGGCTTAAAGCAGCAAAAGGTTCATTAAAACCATAAGTAATATCGTACTGGTAGTCTTCACCGTCCGTGACATGAATATCCAGATACAGGTCCGGCTGATAGCTGTTCAGCAATTTCAACAGCGCCTGCATCTCAGGTGCTTCCGCTTTCATATAATCGCGGTTTAAATTCAGGTTTTGCGCTGTAGCACGCCAGCCTTGTAACTCAGGCCCACGCTGGTTCATTCTATTGTATTTACCGCTGCGCTCATGGCCATCAACAGAAAAAACCGGGATAAATAACAGGTTTACTTCTTTTAATAAATCCGCTTTATCGCCATGCACAATGTCACGCAACAACATTAAACCAGCATCTTTGCCGTCAATTTCGCCACTGTGAATACCAGCTTGCGCCAGTAATACCGGCTTATGGTCCCGGCCAATCATGTCGGGATCAGCACCAGCTTTGACCAGATAAATAGCCCTGCCCTGCGGGCTTTGGCCTATCACTTCCAGCTTAATCAAGGGCGTACTGGCAGCTAAACGCTCCAGATACTTAATGGTGGTTTCGTAATCAGGAGTTTCTGACAAATCAGACACTTCAGCAGGAGTCACCCAAGGATGCTGCGCAGGTTTAATCAGACTTAAGGTCGAACCTTGCCAGTAAGGTAAAGGCGGTAAATGATCGGCAGCACTAACAGAAAAGACAAAGCTGCATGCAAGAGAAAGGGCGAGTTTTTTCATAGTTATAATGTCCATACAGGGGCAGAGATCACAGGCAAGCCCACGACAATTCAAAAATAGAATCCGGGTGCTATGCAAAAGAGCCACAGCATCCTTTTTGTTCTGTGTTTTTTAGGAGATTACCACAAGCACAGGGCGCAAAGTCCAGCATTTATCGCAGAAAAAGACCAACACAACCGCAAGAATAGTTTTAACGAAAAAAACCACAAAGAAAAGCCGGAGAAAGCAGTAAAACGCTGTTTCCCCGGCAGGTTTAGAGACAACTAACTCACCGATTTAATTCGGTAAATGGAACAATACATCAAAGGTAAAAACAGCAAGGTGAGGATGGTGCCAAAACCAAGGCCAAACATAATGACCACAGCCATACTAGCGAAGAAGTCATCTGTGACTAAAGGCAACATACCCAGAATAGTAGTAATGGCGCCCATAGACACTGGCCGAACCCGGCTAACAGCGCTGTCATAGACTGCTTGATAAGGCGCAAGCCCCTGACTTAATTCCAGTTTAATCTGATCAAGCAAGACTATACCGTTTTTCACCAGCATACCGGACAAACTCAGAAAGCCCAGCAAGGCTAAAAAGCCAAAAGGGACATTAACCGCCAGTAATCCAAGTGTGACACCAATCAGCGCCATGGGCACACAAGCCCAAATCACCAGTGCATCGCGCATGGAGCTGAATAGCAACACAGTGATCACAAACATCACCAGATAACCCATAGGCAGAGAGCTGAACAGAGCTTTTTGTGCTTTGGTCTGTGCTTCCAGTTCACCACCCCAGCTCAGGCTATAGCCCGTAGGCAGCGGTATAGCTTCGATTTGTGGCCTTACTCTTTTCAGTAAAGAGGCCGCTGTGTCATCACTTAAAATATTGTGATCGGCCATCACAGTTAAAGTGCGTTTACGGTCACGACGCATAATTTGTGGATCTTCCCACTCCAACGCAAAACTGCTGACCACCTGACTGATGGGGATATAGCGGTTTAACTTAGGGCTATAGACCTGCAAATCGGCCAGTGCATCCACACTTTGTCGCTCCGAGTCCGGTGCACGGGTGATAATAGGTAATAAATGCGTGCCATCCCGGTAAATACCCACAGTGCGGCCATTGACATGAGTTAGCAGCACATCGTCCACATCCTGCTTACTAATGCCGACTCTGCGTGCTAAAGCCTCATTAAACTGCGGTCGGATCACTTTGACTCTGTTGCTCCAGTCATCGCGTAAATTACGGGTGCCTGGGTCCTGAAGCATAATAGCTTTGGCTTGCTCAGCCAGTTGCCTTAGTACATTAGGGTCTGCGCCACTAAAACGGGCTTCCAGTTTAGCTGCAGTGGAAGGGCCTACATCCAGTCGTTTTAATTTGTGCCGGAGTCCAGGGTGTTGCTCGTTGATGTAAGAGCTGACATCTGCCATACGTCCTGCAAGCAGCGATTTGTCTTCCACCCGCACTATCAGTTGGCTATAGGCTGCATAAAAACGCTCGGGCTGATAGGTCAGCATAAAACGGTCAGCGCCACGGCCAGAGGTTAAAGTGACAGCCTCTACTCCTTCCAGAGCTTTTAAATACCGTACAACTTCCAAAGCCTCGGCGTCGGACTGCCGAATATCAGTGCCGGCTGGTTGCCATAGATCCACTAAAAAAATTGGTGTATTAGAGGCTGGGAAAAACACTTGTTTAACCTTGGCAAAGCCCATCACCGACAAAATCAGTAACAGGATCATCAGGCCATAACTTAAGACTCTGTAGCGCAATACTGCCGTTAAAGCACCTCTGTACCAGTCAAAAATAAAACCACGGTAGAGTTCAGGTTCGCCCTGCGTTTCATCCACTTTGGCATTTAATTCTTCTTTAAAAAACAGACTGGCAAAAAACGGCGTTAGCGTAATAGCTGTCACCCAGCTCAGCAGCAAACTGACCAACAAGACCCAAAACAAACTACCGGCAAACTCCCCCGTTGCATCACTGGACAAACCTATAGGTGCAAAAGCGGTAATAGCGATAACTGTTGCACCTAACAAAGGCCATTTGGTTTGTTTGACTATGGCTGAAGCTGATTCACTGATACTCCAGCGCCTTTGCATGCCAATTAAAATTCCTTCGGTTATCACAATGGCATTATCCACCAGCATACCTAAGGCAATAATCAGCGCGCCCAGTGACACCCGTTGCAGCTCAATTTGCATTTGCTGCATAAAAATAAAGGTGCCAAGCACGGTCAGCAGCAAAATAAGGCCAATTAAAAAGCCACTGCGAAGCCCCATAAACACCAACAACACCACAATCACTATGACCACAGATTCCAGCAGGTTCAGCACAAAACCACCAACTGAGGCTTCTACTTCGGCAGGCTGGTTGTAGATGGTATTGATATCCATACCCACAGGTCTGGCGTAGTCCAGTTCGGCCATACGGGCCGTGACTAAAGCTCCGACGTCGACTACGTTTACGCCCTGACTAAAAGACACCCCCAAGGTCAGGGTATTTTTGCCGTCAAACTTTAAAATCTGACTCGGCACTTCCTGCACATCTTTGTAAACCTTGGCGACATCACCTAAATAAATCAGCTCTTTGGCGGCAGGATTACTGATAATCAGTTGCTCAAGCTCCTGTACCGACTGAAACTCGCCTGTTGGATGAATACGGATCCTGTCTGGCCCAAGGCGCAAAGCCCCGGCATTACTCACCACATTCTGAGTTTGCAGCAAGCTGGCAATCTGAGTAGGTGGAATACCTAAAGCCGCCAGACGGGAGCGGGATATTTCGACCACAACTTGTTCCTGTTGCCTGCCACTGACTGACACTTTGCCAACCCCATCAACCAGCACCAGCTCACGACGTAAAAAGTCGACATAATCCCGAATTTCTTCGTCTGAATAGCCTTCGCCTGTAATGGCATACAACATGCCATACACATCACCAAAGTCGTCATTGACGACCGGAGTTTGCACACCGGGTGGTAATTGCGGAGTTAAATCATGGACCTTGCGACGCAGCTCATCCCAAATTTGTTTCAGCTCTTTCGCCCGGTAAATGCCTTTCATCTCCACCATAATTTGCGAGGTACCATTGGTGGAAATAGAGGTCACATGGTCGACATAAGGCAATTGCTGAATGGCATTTTCAATCGGATAACTGACTTCTTCCTCGACCTGTAAAGGCGAAGCACCGGGGTAGGATGTGATGATCAAGGCTTGTTTGAGGGTAAACTGCGGATCTTCCAACCGGCCCAGACCAAAATAGGCCATGGTGCCGCCTATCAATAAAATAGCAGTCACTAGCCAGGACGATGTTTTATTTTTTATAAAATACTGAGCAACATCCATAACTTACAGACCCCGCTCACGTTGCCATGGTCTTACCTGCTGGTTCTCCGTCAATTGCTGTACACCAGCGGTCACCACCTGATCACCAGCTGCTAAGCCAGACAAAATTTCGATGCCCTGCTCTGTTAAGCGCCCTACAGTCACAGCACGTCTATTGACCATACCTTCACTGTAGACCCAGACAAAACGCTCTGCCGCATCCACAGGCTGATCATTAGCGGCAAATACGGCTGTGGCTGGCACGACGACCACAGAGGCCTGAGCGCGCATCAGCTGGCTCATATCAGCCACTACATTAGCCGTCATCCCAGAGAGCACATTAAATTCTTCCGGTGCCGCCATGCTGAACACCACTTTAAAGCTGTTGGTGGCGCTGTCTGCCCTGGTGTCCCACTCTTTGATACTGGCTTTATAGCTAAGGCTTGGGTAAGAGTCATAAATTACATCAGGCTGATAACTGACGTCTTTTTTCACTAGTGCAATTACATCTTCCGGCACCTGGATCACCACATCCACCATGCCTTTGAGTTGCAATTCCAGAATGGCTTGCTGCGCCGCAACGTTTTCATGATTTTCCACTAAAGAACGTGACACTGTACCGCTGAAAGGTGCCACCATTTCTGTATAGGAAAGATTAGTTTGGGCAGTTTTCAAATCAGCGTCAGCTACTTGCAGCTGTGCTTTGGCTTCATCGTACATAGCCTGAGACACCAGTTTTTGCCCAATCAGGCTGGCCGCTCTGTCAAACTGCGCTTTCGACAATTGATAACGAGCCTGGGCCTGCTCAACCCTTAATTTAAAATCTGTGGCATCCAAACGGGCTAACACATCGCCTTTTTTTACTTCCTGGCCAGGTCGAATAGAAAACTGAGTGAGTTTGCCACTAACCCGAAACGTTAAACGGGCATTTTCAGTAGGCTCCACTATCGCAGGGAACTGACGAATTAATTTTTGCTGGCCATCCTGCACCTGATGCAATTTCACCGGTCTGTTCAGACTTTGTTCTGCTGTTTCTGCTGGCTTGGAACAGCCCGTTACCGATACCATACATAAGAGCGCACTTATCATTATCTTTCTGGACATGTAAACCTTTCCCTTTTTTTGCTCTGGCTACATCGCTTTTTTGTATTTGCACTATACAAAAGCAAATTTGATATTAAAATTTATATTTATTTCAGTTCTATATAAGAATAATTGATGAACTTAACTCAGCTCTATATTCTCGACGCCGTTGCCAGCAGTGAAAGTCTGCTGCAGGCCGCGGTGAAACTGCATAAAACCCAACCAGCTTTGAGTATGGCGCTGAAAAAGCTGGAGCAGGAATGCGGTTTTACTATAGTGGATCGCAGTCAATATCGCCTTCAATTTACCGAAGCTGGCAGACGTTTTTATCAACAAGCTCAACAACTTCTGCATCAAAGTGCTCAATTAAAATCTTTGGCTCAACACTTAAGTCGTGGCGCTGAAGCCAGTTTACGTTTGGCCTTTGACGAGGCTGTTGATCTGCAACCTTATATGGCTGCAATCCGGCAAGCCCAGCAGCAGTTTCCTCATACAGAGTTATTACTGAGTTGTGATTACCGGCTGCAGGCGCTGGAAAAGCTAAAAAACCAACAGGCCGATTTAGCCATCAGCCCCTGGTATCCGGTCTTTATCAGTCTGGGTGATTTTGAGGCTGTGGCTATTGGTAGTTTTGATATTTTATGTGTCGCAACCCCGGAGTTTTTAAAACAACTGGGTGGCCCTTTAACTCATCAGGCTCAATTAGCTGAATTACCGCAATTGGTGGCCAACTCGGAAGCGCTGAATTTCGACAGTGGAAAACTACTGCCCTTGCAGTCGGCACGACGGGTTAAGGTAAATAACAGTTTATGTATGAAACAAGCCCTGTTAGCGCATTTAGGCTGGGGCATGGTGGCACGGCATCAGGTGGCTGATGAGTTAGCAAGCGGTGCTTTAGTGCAGTTAAAACCTGTGGAGTTTCCAAAGTTTATTCAGGGAGAAGTGCATCTGGTGCGACATAAAGATCAACTGCTTGGCCCAGTGGCAAAAAGCATCTGGCAACAGCTAACCGCAAGTTAATACCTCAGAAAAGAAAAAAGGAGCCGTTAAGCTCCTTTCTTAAATCATCACTTCAGTTGTGACTGGGGCGACGAGCCCGGTCAACAACGTTGCGGCGCCAAATACAACGGGCAAAACATTAGAAGCGGTAGCTTGCGCCTAACTGATACAGATCATCACCCGTTTCCAGCGCATCAAAGGCTACGCCAGCTGATAACGACAGGTTAGGTAAAGCAAACCACTTAGTGCGTAAGCTCAGGCTATCTTCGCTTTCGCTTAATACGCCGTCAGAAATCCACTGATAACCTACACCGGCAGAGAAGTTTTTGCCGAAGTAGTAATCCGCGCCCACACCATAACGGGTGGCTGAATTATTACGGTAGTCCAGGATATCGGCTTCCAGGTTGATCATATCACCCGTGCCTAAATCCCATAACTTTTTAGTCATTACACCATAGTTAGTGCTGCTGCCACCTTGATCCGGTCTGTCGTGCTCAAAAATAGCACCTACTAACCAGTCATTACTGATGAAGTAACCTACGGTACCATCGACATCCTGTCTGTCAGTGCCACTGAAGTGGCTCCATTCCAGTTGACCGTAGAAGTTATGGCTCTGGTCCATATACTCACCACCCACTGACCAGCCATTCTGATCAAAGTCACCGATAGAAGTACGGGACAGGGTGCCAAAGACACTGGCGTTTTTATTGATAAATGCAGCTTCAGCACGTGGTGTATTGCCTGAAGTGTCTACTGCATTAAAGAAATATTGATGCTTCAGTTGCCAGGCGTCTACATCAACATTGTTGATATCACCGTTGATGTAATCTACTGAAGATTCATTTTGATAGCTGTTCGCTGCTGCACCGGTTGACACTACAGCGATAAGTAAAGCGAGCATGGAACGTTTCATAATTACTACCTTTTGGTTGAGAAAACGCAGGCAGTGTAAAGGTCTGAAAGTTAATGCTCTCTGAATGGCTCAGTAAAGAAGTGTATAAATATCAAGCAGATAATAATTGGGGTCAGAGTAAAATTAAACCACGGTTTAATTTTACTCTGACCCCATGATTTAAATCTCCAGCAAAGCCTGGCGTAATTGATGAATTTGATCCCGAGCCTGCGCTGCCAGTTCAAACTCCAGATCTTTGGCATGCTGCAGCATTTTTTGCTCCAGTTGCTTAATTTCTGCCTGCAACTGATAAGGCGTTTTGCCTTTGGCCAGTTTGATTTTCTCCGCCACTTTCGGCAGATCGGCATCCTGACCAAGATCCATCACATCCGACACCTTCTTCTTAATAGCCGTAGGTGTGATGCCATGCAGTTCATTGTATGCAATTTGCTTATTGCGCCGACGATCGGTTTCATTAATAGCGCGCTGCATAGAACCGGTAATACGGTCAGCATAAAGCACTGCTTTACCATAAAGGTTACGGGCGGCACGGCCCATGGTTTGAATCAGCGAGCGCTCTGAACGTAAAAAGCCTTCTTTATCCGCATCCAGAATCGCCACTAAAGACACTTCAGGAATATCCAGGCCTTCCCGCAATAAGTTAATACCGACTAGCACGTCAAATACACCTAAACGTAAATCCCGGATAATCTCCATCCGCTCTACGGTGTCAATGTCGGAGTGTAAATACCGCACCTTGACGCCGTGGCCTGCTAAATAGTCCGTTAAATCTTCAGCCATTTTTTTGGTCAGTACTGTGACTAATACCCGCTCACCCAGTTTGGCGCAGCGGAAAGCTTCTGACATTAAATCGTCAACCTGGGTCGCTACAGGACGGATTTCAATCACAGGGTCAAGCAAACCTGTTGGTCGTACCACCTGCTCTATCACTTCACCTGCTGATTGCTTTAACTCGTAATCTGCTGGTGTAGCCGACACATAAATCCGCTGTGGCGCTATGGATTCAAATTCGTCAAACTTCAGTGGCCTGTTATCTAAAGCCGAAGGTAAACGAAAGCCATAGTTCACCAGGTTTTCTTTACGTGAGCGATCGCCTTTGTACATAGCGCCAATTTGTGAAATGGTGACATGCGACTCGTCGATAAACATCAAACCATCAGCCGGGAAATAATCCAGCAAAGTTGGAGGCGGCTCACCTTCTGCCCTGCCTGATAAATAGCGCGAGTAGTTTTCAATGCCGGAGCAATACCCCAGTTCCACCATCATTTCTAAATCAAACAAAGTGCGCTGCCCAATACGCTGCTCTTCAATCAAGCGGTTTTCTGCAAGCAAGTGAGCGCGGCGATCTTTGAGTTCCACCTTAATACGCTCTGTAGCTTCGAGGATTTTTTCCCGTGGCGTCACATAGTGCGTTTTTGGATAAATAGTGTAACGGCTGACGACTTTCTCGACAGAACCTGTCAGCGGGTCAAATAAACTAATGCGCTCAATTTCTTCATCAAACAGCTCAATCCGCACTGCGATTTCATCCGACTCAGCCGGAAACACATCAATCACATCGCCACGCACACGATAAGTCGCACGTTCAAACGCAGCATCATTGCGGCTGTATTGCAGCTCAGCCAAACGTCGTAAAATAAAACGCTGATCGACTATATCGCCTACTTTGAGATGCAACAGCATCTTCATATAGGATTCCGGATCGCCCAAACCGTAAATGGCCGACACTGAGGCGATAATCACTACGTCCCGTCGTTCCATCAGCGCTTTGGTCGCCGACAAACGCATCTGCTCTATATGTTCATTAATAGAAGCGTCTTTTTCGATAAAGGTGTCGCTGGACGGCACATAAGCTTCAGGTTGGTAATAGTCATAATAAGACACAAAGTATTCAACCGAGTTATTCGGAAAGAATTCCTTCATCTCACCATAAAGCTGCGCCGCCAGGGTTTTGTTGTGCGCCATAATCAAGGTAGGTCTGTTCACTTGCGCTATCACATTGGCCATAGTGAAGGTTTTACCTGAGCCCGTAACCCCTAATAAGGTTTGATGAGCTAAACCAGACTCCAGGCCTTCAACCAGTTTTGCAATAGCTGTGGGCTGATCACCTGCAGGTTGATAATTGGAGACCAATTCGAAATCGCGGCTCATAAACTATCTCCCTGCAAAGTAAGAGTGGGCAGGTCATGGGAGACCGATTTAATATCGCGGCTCATAAACTATCCCCCTGCAAAGTAAGAGTGGGCAGGTCATGGGAGACCGATTTAATATCGCGGCTCATAAACTATCCCCCTGCAAAGTAAGAGTGAGCAGGTCATGGGAGACCGATTTAATATCGCGGCTCATCAGGATTCTCCACTTAAAGTTAAGGCAGCCAATCTACGTTTAAACCAACTGTATGCCAGGCCAGAGGTAATAGCATTGGCAATCAAGCCGCCTACAAAAACCCCTATCACGCCACCTATCAAGCCACCTATATAAGCAAAAGGCACATAAAATACGAAAAGGCGGATCACACTGAGTTGCAGCGCATTCAGCGGTAAATGCAAAGCGTTAAAGGATGAGTTAGTCAGAATAATAATGCCTTGCAGGCCATAACCTAAAGGCAAGATCCAGATAAAGTAGCGGATATACTGCGCCACCAACGGATCTTCGGTAAATACATCAGCCAATACCCAGGCGCACGCAGCTAATCCTACATAAACGACAAATTGCCAGGCCAGAATAAACTTAATGCAGCCTCTGTAGGCATCGTGAATACGATGATAAGCACAAGCTCCATAATTCTGACTGACAAAAGGAGGTAAAGTCATCGAAAGCGCCAGCACTACTAAAGAGGCAATACTCTCGATGCGCGCCCCAACCCCAAAAGCAGCCACAGCTTCAGCGCCATAACTTGCCATCAAGGCGGTCAAAATCCCCATAGCCAATGGAGTCAGCATATTGGCTCCAGCAGCCGGTAAACCTATATGCAGAATTTTCCGGCTGATTTTGACAAACTCAGCAAAAGGCTGATGTCCTATATCTACCAGTTTACGGCGCACCATCAGCAAATACAGAATAAGGCCAAAACCCAATAACCAGGAGATCAGGCTAGCCAGTGAAGCACCAGCAACGCCCATAGCAGGCACTGGGCCCCAACCAAAAATCAGAATAGGGTCCAAAATCGCATTTAATAAGCCAGCAGAGGCCATCAAAATACTGGGCGTTTTTGTGTCCCCCGCCGCTCTTAATACCGCATTCCCAATCATGGGGGTGATAAGGAAGACGGCACCAAAAAACCAGATATCCATGTACTCATGAATAAAAGGCAAGGTATCTTCTTTGGCACCCAACAATCGGAATAAAGGATCAATAGTCAAATAACCCACTATCGACAAAGCAATGACTAAATAGGCCGATAACCACAAGGCCGCTAACCCATCACTACGGGCACTTTGCTGATCGCCACTGCCTAATGCGCGGGCTATTACTGCAGAAGTACCAATACTCAGGCCAATAGCCAAACTAATGACGGTAAAAGTAACAGGGAAAGTAAAACTGACAGCTGCAAGTTCTGCTGTGCCAAGCATACTAATAAAGAAGGTATCCACCAGATTAAAAGACATTAAGGTGATCATGCCAAACAGCACTGGCACCGTCATTTGTTTCATGGTGGCCTGAATATCACCTTTGAGTAGATCAGGACGTTTCGAAGTGGATTGAGTCATAACAGTCAGCTTAAGCGCAAGTGGCGCTATTGTAGAGAAAAGTAACAGGCGGCACTACCAGCAATGCGACCAAATTGGTGTAAAACTGAACAAGAATAAGAAAAAATGTTCACAATCTGCTTTTGCATAGAAATTTTGTTTCCTCAATAGCGTTTTGCATAAAGTTTCAGTTCTTTCAGATTCATAACCTGTTGTTTTATATAAGGTAAAAAATTAGTCGCAAACCTATTGATCTGGCGCTAAGCCTTATCTGTTAAGGCTTAGCCTAGCCATCAGGCCAACAATTCACAGACTTATCCACAGATTCTGTGGGTAACTTACGCTAGCCCTTTATTGGCCTGACTTTGCCAAATTTCAATGCCATGACAAAAGGGCGAATAGCTTTTGCATATGCAAAAATTGGTTTTGCGCAGCTTTTCTACCGGCTTTGGCTAAACAAACAGCAAGTAAACTTCTTTTATGAAAAAGCACTGGGCAAAGTGTTGACAGTGTTTGAGACGGGCATTAGTATTGCGCCCCGTTGCAGAACACAGTTCCTCAGTAGCTCAGCCGGTTAGAGCGGCGGACTGTTAATCCGTAGGTCGTTGGTTCGAGTCCAACCTGGGGAGCCACTGTAGTCTCAACATATTATTTCAGTTCCTCAGTAGCTCAGCCGGTTAGAGCGGCGGACTGTTAATCCGTAGGTCGTTGGTTCGAGTCCAACCTGGGGAGCCAACTGAAATAATCACAATTTGATAACCGTATACAATTCCTCAGTAGCTCAGCCGGTTAGAGCGGCGGACTGTTAATCCGTAGGTCGTTGGTTCGAGTCCAACCTGGGGAGCCACCTAAATTACATCTTGTTTGCTCTCTTAATTGTCTCTTTTCCTTAGTGTTTTTTCCTGAAATACCTTAAGCTTATTTTCTGATGTTCAAGCTCGGATAAAAAATCTTTATGGGTTGTCTGCTATGAAGTCTCCATCCTTTATTGCTCTAAGTCACTGGACTGCCGCTCTGGTATCGGCTGTGCTGGCACTTTGGTTATTCTGGTTTGCGGCAGCTCAACAAATTCAAAGCCTGTATCAACTGCACTACAGCGCTATTCAGCAGATGTTAGCCAGCGATTTAACTGGTGATACCAAAATTCTGACCCGCCAGCTGAGTAGCAGTTTTGATTTACCTTACTTAAAAGTGAGTCAGCTCGACGGTGTGGTACTGCACGAACAAAGCAATTCGATGCCCTCTTATACTATCTCTTCCTGGATGTTAACTCAGTTTGACCGGCCCATTACTCCAGCTTCAGTCAAAGATCAGGCACATAATTTACAGGTAGAGTTTTTACCCCAGCTGTCAGAACAATTGCGCACCCTTGAGCTTTTTAGCTTGTTTTTATTTTTTTGCCCGCTGATTTTAGGTGTATTGCCTTATTACCTGCAGCCGGGTCGGCCAAAAAAGCAAAAAGCTCTGCCGCCTCATCCAATAGAATCAGCTGTGCAACAAGCTCCAGCACTAGTGCAGCAATTACAACCTCAGGCAACGACCTCAGGCACAGACTATTTATTAGAGCTGGCACTGTATGATCAACTGACCTCGTTACCAAACCGTCAGCAATTTGTGCGTTATTACGAACAGCAACTCAAAGCCGCCAATGCAGTACATCAATCAGTATTTTTACTGGTACGTTGTCACAGTCTGGCTCAGATCAACCATAAACAAGGTTATCTGGCCGGTGATTTGTATATTAAAGAGATGGCGGACTTATTAAAGCAACTGCCGCAGCTGTCTGATGAAAGCCCATTATTTCGCCTGAACAACACAGACTTCTGTGTGTTGTTTCCACAAATGACGCCCGAACAAACGGAAGAGCTGGTATTACTGCTGCAGCAAAACTTCGATAGCTATCAGCAGCAAAAACAGCTGGACTCGGTGGCCTTAACGGGTTTAGTTCAGGTGGCTCAGGGTAAACCTTTAGGCGAGCTGCTGGCGATGGCCGATACAGCTTTGGGCCTGGCGAAAACCAAACAGAATAAAGCGACTAAACAAAGTAATTTATGGTACTTGTTTACCGACAGCCAGGAGCAAACCGCAGAGTCGTCGTTCAGCACCAAAAACTGGCGTAACCTGATTGATGATGTGCTGCAAGGCCAGCGTTTAAGCTTATTAGTTCAGCCTATACAACCGCTGAATAAAACCAGTAAAACCTATTCTGAATTATTGGTGCGCTTTCGCAGTAATGAAGATCAGTTACTGCCGACAGCCTTGTTTTTAGACATGGCGCAAAAGCTCGACAAGTTGATCGAAATTGAGCAGATGATCGTAGAACAGGCATTGATATTAGTGGCAAAACATCCGGGCCAGAGTTTCGGCCTGAACCTGTCCGCCCATTCAGTGCAGGATGAAGAATTTATCAGCTACCTGGAACGTCGTTTGTTAAAAGAAAACGAACTAACATCCCGGCTGGTATTTGAAATCAGTGAATGGGGTTTGCAACAAAACCTGAAATTGAGTAAACGTCTGATTGATATGCTGCATCAGTGCGGCTCACGAGTCACAGTGGAAAAATTTGGTGCTGGTATTACATCCTTTAAATTTTTCCGCGATTTAAAACCTGATTTTGTCAAAATGGATGGCAGTTACACCCGACAAATTGAAGAAGATAAAAACAACCAGTACTTTGTCCGGTTGATGGTCGACTTAGCGCACCGTATTGGTGTGGCAGTATTTGCTGAAAATGTTGAAACAGCTGCTGAAAAACAAATGCTGGAATCTTTATTAATTGACGGGATACAAGGCTACTTCTTAAGTAAGCCTGCTCCATTGGAATAAACCTTTATACAAATATCCACCTGAACCACGGTTTTGTTTAAACGGGCTGGTGTAGCGACCGCGGCTTGTCACGTCGCAGTACTCGGCGCTCCTACGTTTTTGTCCGGTGCCATAGGCTAAGATAAGAGCCATTCGCGTTGTGTACTGTTGTTTCAGCGTGTGCCATAGGCTCAGATAAGAGCCATTCGCGTTCAGCGCTGTTGTTTCACAAGGCGCAAAGCTTCATAATAGCGCGACTTTTTTCTGGGGTTCTTTTATGTCGGAATTTTTGCTGTTGCTGGTCAGCACAGTGCTGGTGAATAACTTCGTGCTGGTGAAGTTTCTCGGCTTGTGTCCTGTGATGGGCGTATCAAAAAAACTCGAAACTGCTATTGGCATGTCGATGGCCACCACTTTTGTTCTGACTTTAGCCTCGCTTTGCAGTTATCTGGTGGATTATTACTTATTGCAGCCACTGGATTTAATTTATCTGCGCACTTTAGCTTTTATTCTGGTGATCGCAGTCGTAGTGCAATTTACCGAAATGGTGGTGCATAAAACCAGCCCTACCTTGTATCGCTTATTGGGGATCTTTTTACCTCTGATCACCACCAACTGTGCAGTATTGGGCGTGGCGCTTTTAAACGTCAAAGCACGTCATGATTTTTTCTCCTCTGTGGTCTATGGCTTTGGTGCAGCTGTAGGTTTTTCTTTAGTCTTGATTTTATTTGCTGCGATGCGCGAGCGTCTGGCCGCGGCCGATGTGCCTGTCTCTTTTAAAGGTGCCGCTATCGGCATGATTACCGCGGGTTTAATGTCACTGGCCTTTATGGGCTTTACTGGTTTGGTGAAAGTGTAAATGTCTATTATCACAGCCCTTTGGGCTTTGGGTATTCTGGCGCTGATTTTTGGCGCTGTGCTGGGATATGCCGCTATACGTTTTAAGGTGGATGCCGATCCGCTGGTTGAACAAATTGATGAGATTTTACCGCAAACCCAATGTGGTCAATGTGGTTATCCAGGCTGCCGGCCTTATGCTGAAGCCATAGCCAATGGCGATGACATCAACAAATGCCCGCCGGGTGGTGACGCCACCATCAAAAAGCTGGCTGATTTAATGGGTGTTGAAGCCAAACCTCTGGATGCAGCTCAAACTCCGGCGGTCAAACGTGTGGCTTTTATCCGCGAAGATGAATGTATTGGCTGTACCAAATGTATTCAGGCCTGCCCTGTCGACGCTATTGTAGGTGCATCCAAGCAAATGCACACCGTCATTGTCGACGAGTGCACCGGCTGTGATTTATGTGTGGAACCTTGTCCTGTGGATTGCATTGATATGGTGCCATTAGCCAGCAGTATTGAGCGCTGGAAATGGGACTTAAAAGCTATCCCGGTAAAAGTGCTGGAGTCGTAACTTGCCTACTTTATTTCAACAAATTCAGGCAGGAAAAGTCTGGGACTTTCACGGTGGTATTCACCCGCCAAGCCGTAAAGAGCGCACCAACCAAAAGCCTGTAGCGCTTTTGGATATTCCTGACCGTTTATATATTCCGCTGCGCCAGCATATTGGCGTGGCTGGCAAAGTGCTGGTGAAAGTAGGCGATCGTGTACTGAAGGGCCAGGCTTTAACTCAGGCTGATAATGCGATGGCAGTGCCAGTGCATGCGCCAACCTCAGGCGTGGTGCAGGCTATTGAATTGCATACCAGCGCGCACCCATCCAGCTTGGCTGAGCCCACCTTAGTGCTGGCTCCGGATGGTATGGACGAATGGCGGCCTCGTAGACCTTTGGATCCAGAGCAGGTGGATGTCTATACCTTGCTGGAACGTATTCAGGAGTCTGGTATTTCCGGTATGGGCGGCGCAGGTTTCCCGACTCATATTAAGGTGAATGTTAAACAGCCGGTCGATTATCTGATTATCAATGCTGTGGAATGCGAACCCTATATCACAGCAGATGACATGCTGATGCAGGAGCGCGCCAGCGACATTATCGCCGGTATTGAGATACTGGTTAAACTGCTGAATCCAAAAGCTGTATTAATAGGTATTGAAGACGATAAGCCGATTGCAGCTGCCTCCTTAAAAGCCGCTATAGGCCAGAAAGACAACTACCTCGTGCGGGAAGTGCCAACCAAGTATCCTTCTGGCGGCGAAAAACAACTCATCCAATTGCTGACCAATAAAGAAGTTCCTGCTGGTCGCAGACCTTTAGACATTGGCATAGTGATGCAAAACGTCGGCACAGCCTTTGCGATAGCTCAGGCAGTGCTGGATGATATTCCACTGATCCATCGTGTAGTCACTGTGGCTGGTGAAACTTTAGCTCAGCAACAAAACGTATTGGCGCTGATCGGTACTCCTATTTCTGACTTGTTGAATGCCTGTGGTTTTCAGGCTGAACCGCAGCAGCGTGTTATTATCGGCGGCCCTATGATGGGCTTTGCTATAGCAGACTGGTCTGTACCCGTCGTCAAAACCACCAACTGTATTCTGGCGCCAACAGAAAACGAACTGGGCGCTGCCAGCGACGAAATGGACTGTATCCGCTGTGGTGCCTGCGCCGATGCCTGCCCTGCCAGCTTATTACCGCAGCAACTGTTGTGGTATAGCAAAGCCAAAGATCAGGACAAACTGGCGGAATACAATTTATCCGACTGCATTGAATGTGGTGCCTGTGCTTATGTGTGTCCAAGCGAAATTCCGTTGGTGCATTATTACCGTGTCGCCAAAGCAGATATTCGGGAAACTCAACGCGAAGCCTTAAAAGCTGAACAAGCCAAAGCCCGTTTTGATGCGCGCACTGAACGTTTGGAGCGGGATAAACAAGAACGTTTAGAGCGTAATCAGCAACTGGCAGCACAACGTGTCGCCCAGCAACAAGCCAGCGGTTTGGCCACTCAAAGCGCAGCAGCTGTGCAACAAGCTTTGGAGCGTACGCAACATCAAGCCGCACCGCAGCTGGATAAAGAACAAATTATTGCAGAACGTGAACGTAAAAAAGCAGAGGCTTTGGCCTATCAGCAGCAGAAACAACAATCTGCGACTGCTGAACCTACAGCAGACCTTGGTGCAGAGCAAACAGAAGATCCACGTAAAGCAGCTATAGCCGCAGCTTTGGCCCGTGCTAAAGCGAAAAAACAAGCTGAAGCTTTGCCTGAAGCTGCTGCAGAACCTACTTCTGTTGAAACATCATCTGCTGATGCGGATGCAAAAAAAGCTGCAGTAGCAGCCGCTATAGCCCGCGCTAAAGCGAAAAAGCTGACACAGCAAGAGCCAGAAGCACAGCCTGAAGCTGCAGCAGAACCAGCTCCTGTTGAAGCATCATCTGCTGATGCGGATGCAAAAAAGGCCGCAGTAGCAGCCGCTATAGCCCGAGCTAAAGCGAAAAAACAGGCAGAAGCTTTGCCTGAAGCCACTGCAGAACCAACTCCGGCTGAAACACCAGCTTCTGACGCAGATGCAAAAAAAGCAGCAGTTGCTGCCGCTATAGCCCGTGCTAAAGCGAAAAAACAAGCAGAAGCGCTGCCTGAAGTAGTTTCAGAACCTGCTTCTGTTGAAACATCATCTGCTGATGCGGATGCCAAAAAAGCTGCAGTTGCTGCCGCTATAGCCCGTGCTAAAGCGAAAAAGCTGGCCGAACAAGCGCAAGTGCAACAAACAGAACCTGCACCTGCACCTGCAGCAGAGGTTACGGAGCCAGTTGAAGCAGCAGCAGAGTCAGCGCCAGAACAAGATGCGAAAAAAGCCGCCATTGCAGCAGCAATTGCCCGTGCGAAAGCTAAAAAACAACAAAACAGTGAGCCGTTATGAGTTTTAAAATCGCCAGCTCTCCGCACCAGCACAGTCAAAAAAATACCGCTCAGTTAATGAAACTGGTGGCGCTTGCTGCTGTACCAGGCATAGCAGTGCAGGCTTACTTTTTTGGTTATGGCGTGCTTATTCAACTGGTGCTGGCGATCATCACGGCTTTGAGTTGCGAGGCCGCTGTATTGGCTATTCGTAGTAAAAAAATCAAAGTCAAACTGTTGGACCACAGCGCCTTAGTCACAGCCTTGTTACTCGCTGTCGCTATCCCCTCTTATGCGCCCTGGTGGTTAGTGGTGATAGGGACTGCCTTTGCCATAGTGGTGGTGAAACAACTGTACGGCGGTTTAGGCAATAACTTATTTAACCCTGCCATGGCGGCTTATGTGTTGCTTTTGGTGTCCTTTCCTCTGCCTATGACCAGTTGGTTGCCAGCGGCTCCGGTGCAACATTTATCTGTAGGCCCTGTTGATGCTGTCTGCGCTATTTTTACCGACTTTAGCTGCAGCGGTTACAGTGTCAGTCAACTGCGTCAGGACGCGGACGGCATCAGTATGGCGACACCACTGGATACCTTAAAAACCGATCTGTCCCAAGGTTACACCACAGCAGAGAGTATGAAAAAACCTGTGTTTGGCTGGTTATCGGGTGAAGGCTGGTTTTGGGTCAATTTGGCCTATTTGCTCGGTGGTTTGTTCTTACTGCAGCAAAAAGTCATTCAGTGGCGCATTCCAGTGGCTGTATTAGGTTCGTTATTTGGCTGTAGTTTACTGGCATGGCTGATCTCTCCCGATACCAATGCCAGTCCTGTGTTTCAACTATTCTCTGGTGCCACTATGCTGGCAGCATTTTTTATCGCCACTGACCCGGTATCCGCTTCGACCACTGAAAAAGGCCGGTTGATTTTTGGCGCTTTAATAGGCGTATTGGTGTTTTTGATCCGCAGTTATGGCGGTTATCCGGACGCTTTTGCTTTTGCTGTAATGCTGGCCAATATGACAGTGCCTTTAATTGACTACTACACCCAGCCACGCACTTATGGCCATAAAAACAAGGGAGTGCGCTGATGCTTAGTTCTGTCGGTAAAAATGCGCTGTTGCTTGGAACCGCTGCCGTGCTTTGTGTATTTGCAGTGGCCGCAGTCAATGAAATCACCAAAGCTGAAATCGAAAAACAGCAACTAGCCAGTAAATTGAGCACTTTGGTGGAAGTTGTGCCTGAACTTGCCGGTAATACAGACATACTGAATGACTGCGTGGCTGTACTGGATACTGTGTTATTAGGCAAAGATGCCAAACAAAAGATCTACCGTTATCGCTCTGAAGGTCAGCTAAAAGCCTATCTGATCGAGACCACAGCGCCCGATGGTTACAGTGGTGCTATCGAAGTACTGGCCGCTATTAGTCCGGACAGTGAAGTCATTGGTGTGAGGGTGTTGAGTCATAAAGAAACTCCAGGCCTTGGCGATAAAATTGAGCTGCGTAAAAACCCATGGGTGCTGAGCTTTAATGGTCAGACTGTGGCTTCAGCTGATGATCGTAGCTTTGCGGTTAAAAAAGACGGTGGTCAGTTTGATCAGTTTGCCGGTGCTACTATTACACCTCGTGCTGTAGTGAAAGCAGTAAAAAATGCTGCGGTTTATATTCAGCAACATCCTGAACTGGCCAGCTTGCCAGCCGATTGTGGAGCCTGAAGCAATGAATCAATATCAGGAAATAGTCCGTCAGGGTCTATGGAAAAACAACCCAGGCTTAGTGCAGTTATTAGGACTTTGTCCTTTATTGGCCGTGACCACCAGCCTGACCAGCGCTTTAGGTTTAGGTTTGGCCACTATGCTGGTGTTACTGAGCACTAATACCGTCGTGTCCTTGATCCGTAACTATGTACCGAATGAAATCCGTATACCGGTTTTTGTTATGGTCATTGCTTCTGTGGTGACAGTGATAGAGCTATTGATGCATGCCTTTATGTATAACCTGTATCAGGCCTTAGGTATTTTTATTCCGCTTATAGTTACCAACTGTATCGTCATAGGCCGCGCCGAAGCCTACGCCTCCAAAAATGCGGTATTACCAGCAGCATTTGACGGTTTGATGATGGGCACCGGTTTTGCGTTAGTGCTTTGCACCTTAGGTGCTGTGCGTGAAGTGATAGGTGCTGGTACTTTATTCGCCGGCGCCGATTTACTCTTGGGTGACTGGGCCAAAGTGCTGACCATTCATTTGTATCAGGCCGACCATCAGTTTTTATTGGCAATATTGCCGCCTGGTGCATTTTTAGTGATGGGTTTTCTGATTGCGGGTAAAAATGCAGTGGACGCCAGAGCAGCGGCTAAAGCTAAACCTGTAGAGCAAAAAATCAGTCGTGCACGGGTGACCCACGTTTCCACTTAGCCTAAAGACATTTGAATAAAGAGTTTTAAATAAAACCACATGAATAAAGAAAAACGTATTCAGATTTTACAGCGCCTGCGTGAAAACAATCCTAAGCCTACCACTGAGCTTGAGTTTAACTCACCTTTTGAATTGCTGGTGGCTGTGTTGTTATCGGCTCAGGCCACGGACGTCAGCGTCAATAAAGCCACCCGATTGCTCTACCCTGTCGCCAATACGCCGCAGGCTATTTTTGATTTGGGTGTGGATGGCGTAAAGCAGTACATCAAGACCATTGGGCTTTTTAACTCAAAAGCAGAGAACCTAATTAAAACCTGCCGTATCCTGATAGACCAGCACAACAGTATAGTGCCGGAAAACCGCGAAGCTTTAGAAGCCTTGCCTGGTGTAGGCCGCAAAACGGCTAACGTGGTGCTCAATACAGCATTCGGCTGGCTAAAAGATAATGAAGGTAAATACTTTATCGCCGTCGATACCCATATCCAGCGCGTGGCTAACCGCACAGGCTATGCCAAAGGCAAAACGGTTGAAGAAACCGAACAAAGCATTATTAAAAACACCCCGAACAAAACTGAATTTATGTATGACCTGCATCACTGGCTGATCCTGCATGGCCGCTACACCTGCATAGCCCGTAAACCTAAATGTGGCAGCTGCCTGATTGAAGATCTGTGCGAGTTTGCCGACAAAGTCGATTAAGGAAATTTTATGCGCATTTTACATACCATGCTCCGCGTCACTAACTTAGAACGCTCTTTGGCCTTTTACACTGAAGTATTGGGCATGAAGTTGTTACGCACTTCAGAAAATGCTGAATACAAATATACATTGGCTTTTGTTGGTTTCAGTGATGAAAGCGAAGGTGCGGTGTTGGAGTTAACTTACAACTGGGGCGTTGACAGCTATGAGCTGGGCACTGCTTATGGCCATATCGCCTTAGAAGTAGATGATATTTATGCGGCTTGTGAGTTGATCCGCGCTAAAGGTGGCGTGATCAGCCGCGAACCTGGCCCGGTGAAAGGTGGTACTACAGAAATCGCTTTTGTACGCGACCCGGACAACTACGCCATCGAACTTATCCAGAAAAAAGCCAGCTACGTGCAGCTTTAAGCTGTGGATAGAAAAAAGCTGCTGATAGCAAAAAGGAGCCGATTGGCTCCTTTTTCAATGGCTCGCCGGCTTATTCCAGCTCAATCCAGATTTTGTCATTCAGCGACATAGCCAGATTGTTGTCGTAATAGGCAGCTTCATTGATAAAGGTTGGATACACCACTGTATCGCCGTCGTAAGGCACTTCAGTACCATCAAATAAGGTGAAAATCGGATCGCCAGGGTGAATAGGATGATAGTCCTTGTCCTGCACATTTTTGTGCACCATACCCAAACGTTCGCCTTTTTCATTCATCGGCAATTTAATGCTGTGCAGATACAGATAAGCTTCAGTGCGTTTTGGCAGCTCTGGCAGGCTCTGGGTGTTGTACAGCTCCACAAAGTCCAGAATATGTGCCGTCATCTCATGCATTTGCTCCAGCACGTCCTGACGCAGCACAGACTGAGATTGTGGCCCTACTTCCACTATCACACCATACCGGCCGAGCGTACACATCAGCGCGTGATCTTCAGCGGCTAAATGATCCTCATCGCGGGAGATAATAGCTTCTGGCATTTTCATCTTTACGTAAGCGGCCATCTGATTATAAAAAAGACCGGCTTGCGTCATGATCAAACAGGCGCCCATATTGCTGGTGGTGTTGTGTAAATCAATCACCAGATCGGTTTTGGCATTGCCTTTTGGCCCTAAAATTTCATTGATCACTTTGGCGCGGCTCTGTTCGTAATTCGTTAACGCAGGATTGGCCAAATCGACATTTTTAAACTGGCGGTTTAAATCGCTGTGTAAATAACGCTTATTGGCTTTATGCGCTTCAGGATTAGCAAACAAAGTGCTGGTTTCAAAGCTTGGGCGCTGGATCAACGCTGGATTGGCCTGGTACTGACGAATGGCATAAATACCGGAGAATTCGTTGCCGTGGGTGCCCCCCACTATCGCAACCTTAGCAATTTTAGTCATAAGGTTTACCTCAGGAAAAGATGCCAACATTATGCCTAGCCGCAGCGATAAATGCAGCCCATTTAACTTTAAATGCTGATTTTATGAATAAAAATGAAGAATAGTGCTTAGACTAATTTAAAGTACAGGAATGAATTAAGCAGCAGGACGAGTGTTATTGATCATCAACACCGGAATACGTTGTTGTGCTGACTGTTTAGATAAAGCAGAGTCAAGAATATCGCTGGCCTGACAGACACATTTGCCACATTGAGTGCCTACGCCCAAATTTTGTTTAAGCTCACGCATAGAACAAGCGCCCGCTTCGACCTGTTGGCGAATGGCTTTATCTGTGACTGCTTTACAAAGACAAACGTACATAAATGCACCTGCATGTTGAACTGCGGGCATCATAATCTAATCAAGAATTGTTATCAATAGCTTCAAGGAGAAAAAATAATCCGGGTCAGAGTAAAATTAAATCATCGAATTAATTTTACTCTGACCCGAATTAAGTTGTTATTCGTTGTC
Organism: Rheinheimera sp. MM224; assembly: GCF_947090785.1. Taxonomy (NCBI): domain Bacteria; kingdom Pseudomonadati; phylum Pseudomonadota; class Gammaproteobacteria; order Chromatiales; family Chromatiaceae; genus Rheinheimera; species Rheinheimera sp. MM224. The sequence goes on along the minus strand of NZ_OX352320.1, from coordinate 1,675,889 downwards.
TTGTGTAGCTTCAATCAGAGTTTCAGAAAACTCTTCAGGGCCAATCACCACGCCAGGTTCAGCTGCGTGTGGGAACACAGCGATAGCTAATTCGTCGCCGTCTAAACCACTGGTCCACTTATCTAACCAGGTTGCGATGTCAACAGCCTGAGCCTGACACTGAGCCCAGTCACCGTTGATCCACAGTTCTGCTAATTCAGCATGTGGCCATACCGGGATGCAACGCTCTTCATCAGCATCAACCAATACAAAACCTTCTTCATCTACCAGGATCCAGATCTTTTCCAGATCGGCCACGGCCTGAATGAAGTAGTCGTAACGCTGTTCAGCGTCCAATAAACTGAGTTTGTTTAAATCGTCAGCTGTTAATTCGTAGTTCATTGCTATCCCCTCGGAGCGCCACAGAAAAGGCGCACATAATGACTGAAAAGGCCGTCATCGACCAGTAAATTTTGTGTTTTACAGGCTTTATACAGCTTTTACCTCACGCACCGGCACCTGCGGATAACAAACATCCATATTGCCGTTGCCTTTGTGCTGATAAAACACATGGGTACGGGAGCGACGCTCAGCCAGAGACTGCGAAAACTCCGAACTGGTGGTGCTAAGCCACTCCAGCTGCAACTGTCTGTCTGGCGCTAAATCTGTGCCTAAACGTGCTTGCTTAATCACAGTGCGCGCCGCTGCAGAACCTATTACACCGCCATCTGCAGTGTCACCGCGGCGAATACGATTGATAGCATATTGCCCCCAAATCACTTTACCAAAGGCTGACATATTTTTATCCAGATGACGTGTCGCCTGCCCCATCATAATTGCTATATCTGCCACCCCGGTATCAGGTTCGTTGGCACGGGCCATATTGACCACACCAGGGCAATGCACCAGCCATTCCTGATTTTGTTCACGCGCTACCGCAAAGCCCTGATTAAAGCCGGTTTCTTCTGCTAATAAATCCGGACGCTGCACTAAAAGATAAGGATCGCCGCTTCGCACAGGCCAGCTGAATTCAGCTTTCATTGGTGTTAACTTGGCTCTGGTGCCCCACTCGTGTTCGGGTACGCCAAACTGAGCGACAAAACCTTCAATCACCCGATAAAAAGTGACACCATCATAAAAGCCGGCTTTCACCAGCTGTTTGACCCGTTTTACATGTTCAGGTGCAAACTGAGGGGCCAACAAAATCACAATACGGCCTTGATCGGTTTCCAGATAAAGCAAATTATCCTGTGGCAGCCGTTGCCAGGAAGGATCTACCGCCACAACTGGCGCTGCAGTCGTTGAGGGGGCGGGAATAGGTGTCGCCGGATTTTGTTGTGATAAAGCCGTACCAAAACCTAAAGCCACCACCAGAGCACAAAGAGATAAAGCCTTCATCAGATCTCCAAAATTCAGTTCAAATCGCTGGCATCAGGCCAATAACCACACCATACCGCAACCCTTTGCCTAATCCTACCAACAGCACAAACCAAAGCAAAGGAACCCTCAGCACACCAGCCACTAAGGTCAGCGGATCACCAATCACTGGCAACCATGCCAACAATAACGAAGGCAATCCCCAGCGCTGAAACTGACCGCTGGCTTGTTCTATTTGCTGTGGTTTAAACATAAACCAGCTTTTGTGCTGAAACAAAAGCAGTTGTCGGCCCAAATACCAGTTCAGCACCGAACCTGCGGTATTAAATACCGTAGCTATGCCCCACAACACCAGTACCGGATGGCCTTGAGTTAATAAGCCAACCAGCACCAGCTCTGAGCCAAAAGGCAACAAAGTCGCCGAGATAAAAGCGCTGAAGGCCAGACTCAGATAAGGCCAAAGGAACTCCGTCATCAGGCGAGCAAATACGCCATGCTTAACCGCAGCCAGAACAGCAGTAACATCAAGGCACCAAATACATAAACTGCAAAACGCAGACGCACATGGTTAGCTCCCACATGCACATAAGCATGAGCCAGACGGCTGATGGCAAATAACCAACCCAAAATCACCAGACTCAAATCAACCACTGCAAACTGCATGGCAAAAGCCACAGCAAATAAATACAACACAGGCAACTGGAACTGATTATCAAAATTACGGCTGGCGGTGATCACCTGCTCGTTCGCACCAGTTAAATCCATTAGTCTGAATGCTTTGAAAGGTAACTCACGATTTTTCGCCGCTTTAAAACGACGTTTTCCCATCAATACCATCATCACAAGGGTTAACACCACCTGTACCAACACAGTTCCAAACAACAACTTATCCATTGTTTCCCCTATAAAATTTAACACTATACAGCTCAATTTGCGTGAAGCGGCAGTGTACGTCAATTGTCTTCTTACTGTCATCTTCCGACGTTAGGCTACGCCAGAGTAATGCTTTTGGTTATACTGCGCCGGACTTTTTAAAACGAGACCACGCAGATGGCGCAATTGTATTTTTATTATTCAGCGATGAACGCAGGCAAATCGACCTCTTTACTGCAAAGTGCTTACAACTATCAGGAAAGAGGCATGACAGTGGCGCTTTTTACCGCTGCTATCGATGACAGATTTGGTGTAGGTAAAATCAGTTCACGCATTGGCTTGTCGATGGATGCGCAGATTTTTGACGCCAACTTTGACTTTATCGAAGCCTGCAAAACGCTGAAACAGCAAGGTGCTTTGGACTGTGTGCTGATTGATGAAGCACAGTTTTTATCCAAAGCTCAGGTCAAACAGCTGACTTATGTAGTAGACGATCTGAATGTGCCTGTATTGGCTTTTGGCCTTAGAACCGACTTTTTAGGTGAAACCTTTGCTGGTAGCCAGGCTCTGCTGGCATGGGCAGATAAGTTAGTGGAATTAAAGACGGTCTGTCATTGTGGCCGTAAAGCCAACTTTGTGGTGCGACTGGACGAAAACGGCCATGCAGCCACCACTGGCAGTCAGGTGCAGATAGGCGGTAATAATCAATATATCTCCATGTGCCGCGTCCACTTTAAAGCGCTGGTCTGGAGGGACTAAAGGAGTCATTCGATGCGGGTTTTGTATGGTGTGCAGGCAACAGGCAATGGACATATCAGCAGAGCCCGCGCTATGGGCAAGTACCTTCACGCTGAAGGCATAGCAGTCGACTTCTTATTTTCAGGCCGTCCGGCTGACCAACTCTTTGATATGCAGCAGTTTGGCGACTATCAGGTGAAAACCGGTCTGACCTTTGTCACAGAACAAGGCCAGATCAGTTATCCAAAAACCGCGCTGCGGGCCAAACCTCTGGAGCTATGGCGTGATATCCGTCAACTGGACTGCTCAGCTTATGATTTAGTCTTAACCGATTTCGAACCTATTACCGCCTGGGCGGCACGCATGCAGAAAAAGCGCTCTGTTGCTTTTGGTCATCAGTACGCCTTTTTACATCAAATTCCTCAAACACATGCCACACCTTTAAGCCGCAACATCTTTAAGTTTTTTGCGCCAGGGCAGCAACAAATTGGTCTACATTGGCATCATTTTAACCAACCAATTTTGCCACCTATTGTCGATTTAGAGCCGGCTGAAAATACTGCTGATACTAATAAAGTGCTGGTGTATCTGCCATTTGAAAACCAGAACAAAGTACTGCAGTGGCTACAACCTTTAACTCAGTACCAATTTTATTTGTATGGCCCAGGCCTAAGTAAAAGCCAGCTCGGACATATTCAATGCTCTGGCCCTTGTGTCGACGAGTTTAAGCGCGACTTGCATCAATCCAATGCGGTGATCAGCAACGCAGGCTTTGAACTGGTTAGCGAAGCGCTGCAGCTACAAAAACGGATCTTAGTCAAAGCATTGCAAGGCCAGATGGAACAGCAATCCAACGCACTGGCGCTGACTCAATTGCAATTGGGTCAAAGTACCGACACTTTGAATACAGATGTGATCAAAATCTGGTTAGAGTCACAGTCACACAACAATAAGGTGCAATACGTTAATGTGGCTCAGGCTTTAGCCAAATGGATCCGCGCAGGCGCCTGCCCTACCGAATTACAACAATTGAATTTATGGTAAAGCTTTAGGATTTTAGGTCCCATGATCGCAAAATTAAGTTACATATTCTTATTCCCAGAGTAGCTGGCTGTTGTGGTAGGCTAGCGGCTGTTGGCGTGAGAGTTGAGTTCAGTGGTATCCAAGCGAGCATTTTACCGGTCTAAAAAAGTTCTGGTCATCGAAGATTATGAACAAGTCATAGCGTACATGAAAAGCATGTTGGCGCTGATTGGTTTCGACCAGGTCGTAGTAGCCCGTAATGCAGAAACCGCTATGTCAGCCTGCCGCAGAACCGACTTCGACTTTATTTTATGTGACTATAACTTAGGTGTAGGCCGCGACGGTTATCAGCTGTTTGAAGCCTTAAAAGCCGAACACTGCCTGAAACACAGCTGCTGTTTTATTGTGGTCAGCGGCGAGCGTCACCGTCAATCTGTCTATGGCATGATTGAATTTCTGCCCGACGATTATCTGCTCAAGCCTTTTAGTTATGCCGAACTGGAACGCCGTATTGGCCGGGCTTTTCAGGTAAAACGTGCATTAAAGTACGCCTACCAGATGATTGCAGAAGAAAACTATCCTGAAGCGATTCAGGCCTGCGACGTCGCCTTAGAGCAATACCCGGTACACCACACCTATACCCAACGCCTCAAAGGCGAACTCTTAGTCAAAGTAGGTCGCTACAAAGAAGCAGAAATCTTATACAGCGAAGTATTAGCCTTTCGGGATTTATCCTGGGCCAAACTAGGTATAGCGGTAGCAAAAGGCTATCAGGAGCAGGATACAGAAGCTGAAGGCATGTTGATTGAACTTGTCGACCAGCCTGAAACTAAAATTGAAGCACTCGACTGGCTGACGCGTTTGTATTTAAGCCAAAACAGGGCTGAAGACGCGTTTAATACGGTCCGTGTCGTAGCCGATGCCTCACCAAAAAACTACCTGCGCCAGCACGTCCTGGCCAATTTAGCAGTGATCAACAACCAACCTGATTTAGCAGTACGGGTGCACAGCAAATTACTGGAAGCGGCAAAGTATTCTATCTACGACACAGCAGACAATATGCTGAACTACGCCCGCGCTATGATCCAAAATGCCCAGGGTTTATCTGTACGGGATAAACGCACCGTGCTTGGCAAAGTAGATTATTTCCTAAAAGACGTAAAAAAACGTTTTAATCCTGCCACTTACGAGCACGACAAGCTGGTGATAGAAGCCAGAGTTGCAGTACTGGAAGGCAAAACCGAAAAAGCCAAAAGTCTGCTGCAGCAAAGCGAAGAGTTAAGTTTAGGTAAAACTTTATCCCCTTCCGCCTTGCTTGACCGGGCCAGAGCTTATTTTGAAAGCGGCAATCTTGCGATGAGCGACCACTACATGGGCAGTTTAAACACCCTGTCGCAAAGCGCCGATTTGTACAACAAAGCGTTGAATATGATGTTTTTATCCGAACAGGATAAATACAGCAGCAAAAGAGCCACTATGATGGCCAGTCACAACGCCGGGATGGAAGCCTACAGCCTGGGCCAGTACTCCGAAGCCATCAACTACTTTATCGAAGCACAAAAAACCATGCCGGCCAACGCCAGCATCGCGATGAACTTATTACAAGCCATCAGCCAGCGCGGCCGTTTAAACGAAGATTTAATCTACCTCGCCCATAAATGCATGAACGTGATAGACGAAGCTGAACTGCCCAAAGATCAACGTAAAAGATACAACTTCATCAAAGAGCAAATTCAGCAGATGTTGTGAAGCAAAGTTACGTTCTCACGAATTATATGTAATCATGTTCACTGGTAGCCAGTGAGAAAGTGAGAAAGTGAGAAAGTGAGAAAGTGAGAAAGTCTAATATTAACTTTAAGATATATGCTATTTTTCTATTTCCGCATTTTTATAAAAAAATCCTATACCTCAGAAGTAGAACTATAGATATTTATTAGTGAATAATTAAAAAACTCGTTTGGCAAAAATAAACGCCTGTAGATTTGCAATGGATAAAAATATCTATTCATATATTTTGAAAATAATTCCGTACGGAGCAAGAATTGAAGATACAGTCTTTACAAATCCTTAGAGCAATAGCCGCGTGGCTTGTTGTATATCATCACTACATGCAGCTGTTTTATAATTTAAGAAGTGATAGCCTTTTAGGCGAGTTCTTTAGTAAGTTTGGCGCATTTGGAGTTGATATTTTTTTTGTACTAAGTGGTTTCGTAATGTTCGGCTCTGCAAATAGCTCATCATCCACAGGATGGTCATTCTTTATAAATAGACTATTTAGAGTCCTTCCCACGTATTGGTTTTTTTCAGTACTATTGATATCTTTTAGCTATTTTATGCCTGATGCGTTCAATTTTACCGCTTATACATTGAACTCATTATTATATTCGCTGTTCTTTATACCTCATGAAAACCCTTCTGGTCTCGGTTTATTTCCTTATTTAACAGTTGGCTGGACACTTAACTTTGAAATAGTGTTTTATACAATATTAGCATTATGTTTATTTTTGAACAAACGCTATGCTGTGTATATTTGTGGGATTATAGTCATTTCACTTCCTCTTGTACTACTCAAAAATAACGCCCCAATCATGAGTGTCCTATCTAGCGTGCTTATGTGGCAGTTTGTCTTTGGACTATTCGTTGGTTGGCTACATTCAAAGTTTGACTTATTGAAAATACTTAGCCCAAAATCTGCGGCATTTATACTTATCTTTTCTATAGTAATAATGTCGGGCGTTCTTGGTTATGGGACAATACAGAAGACAGTTTCAGCGACTATGCTAGTTATTTCTTTTATTGCATTAAACAACATATTAAATGAAAAATCCAAACTAACAATGTTCTTTGCAAAACTTGGCGATTACTCTTACTCCACATATCTTTGTCATGTATTGATTATAGGACTGTTTCTTCATTACCAAAAAACTGTGACAAGCTCTACACCAGAATTATTAACAATATGTCTAATCTCAATTCTTACCTATATAGTGTCGTTAGCCGCATATAAATACATTGAAACATCAAGAGTAATCTCAGCTATGAGAGATCGATTAATCAATCTTTCAGATTCAAAGATGTGGAAAAATAAAGGTTAAGTGCGAGCAGCGATTGCCCGTGCCGCTGAAGGACAAGCAGAGACAACCAGCCACAGAAGTCATTATAGGTGCTGCGGCTGGTCTTTTTGTTATTAGCAAGACAAATTTGGTTTAATATATCGTACAATCATTGCAGAGTTTTCAATATGTATAAGTTGAATATGAATGGTATTCAACTTATACAATCATTATTTGAGATTATTAATAATATCTTCTACAAGTATTCGTGAACCATACTTAGATAAATGATTACCATCTATATAAAGCATTTCGTTCGTCTCATCAATAAAAGTACAGTTACCAGTTTTACAAAATAGGTGTTCAGTATCAACAACAGTAACTGAACCATCTTCCTTAAGTTTTGAAAGGACGTTTTCAAAATCAGCATTACGAAGTTCATAATTCATCATTTTGTCATCCACATCCTCAGGTAAACCACCATCAAAAGCGATAGATTTGGCTATATATGTAGGCAAATGTTCTTCGTATTCTGGTACGCTCTTTACAATAATGACTTTCTTACGATTTTCTTTTAACAGCCCGATAGTTCTTTCAAGAGCTCTATGAAATGACTTTATCGTTTCTTGTGCACTCAAAGTTCCAGACTGAGCATCAGTATAAAAGGCAATACCTGAATCATTCCATCTATACCCTTGAGTGTAGTTACCCCACTCTGCTACCAATATGACAGTTGATATATTGCTGTCCTTTAAAACGAGATCAAAAGAATCGTTCATAAACTTGCGGCATTGCGGATTTTTATTTACGTTATCCGTACCAAAATCTATAAGTGGAGCGCACCAACTGCCGTAGTAAGTTACCATCGACTTCAATTGTAATTCTAAAGAATCGCTCAAATTTTGCTGTAAAACGCTACTATGCGAATCACCCAACATAGCGAAAGTTGGAGTTGTTCCCAAACTTCCTAGTTTACAACCAACTTTAGTGTCGCTTTTATCACATCGTAAACTGAAACCTCTCGTTGGTTGATATATATTCCCTATTTCAGGTTGAAATCTTGATTCAAAACCTTTGGTTAAGTGGCCCACAACGCCTAATACAAGAAATAAAATACCCAAGGGTAGCGTAATAATCACTACTTTTTGTGTTGATAAAGCGTTCCTGTCTCGAAACGGACTTTCTACGAATCTCCAACTTAAGTAACCTAAAATCAGAGAAGCCAAGCAAAGCATAACTAACATCACATTTGTTAACTCTTCTACACTACGTAACCTGGCGAAGGAAAGCAAAGGTTGATGCCATAAGTAAGTGCTGTAACTGATAAGTCCAATCCAGACCAGTATTTTACTACCCAGAAGTCTCCCGACAAAATTGTCGGTATTCGCAAAAAGAATAATTAGTCCAGCACCCAAAGTTGGAATTAAAGTATACAAACTCGGAGATGGTGTATTTTTATCGAATAAGAATATTGAATAAAGAATTAGTGCCATACCAGTTATACTGCCGATCTGATTAACAGGTTTACTAAACAACTGATAAAATGGCTGATTTAGAGTCTTACTATTGATATAAAAGGAAATTAATGCACCAATCAGTATCTCGAACCCTCTGGTTGGTAACATATAAAAACTAAATGATGAGTAGTTAAATGAGGCCCATTGAGCAATAGTTACACTTAGAATTGTTGCCGCAATAAGTAAATATGTGATGAAATTTTTCCCAAACTTCCAAGTTATCATTAAAAATATAGGGAATAATAGATAATACTGCTCTTCGACCGCTAAACTCCATGTATGAAGCAAAGGCTTAAATTCTGAGGTTAAATCAAAATATCCGCTAGTCAAGTAAAAAAGAATATTAGAGACGAACAGAGGCACCGCTACCAAGCTTTGTGAAAAGCTCTTTAAATCAGCGGGTAACATCCATAACCAAGCAAATGGTAAAGTACATAACATAACAAAAAATAGAGCAGGAAGAATTCGTCTAGCACGTCTGTCATAAAAATTTGCCAATGAAAACCTGTCTTGCTCCATTTCAGAAATTAATATAGTTGTGATCAAGTATCCACTAATCACAAAAAAAATATCAACGCCTACAAATCCACCGCCAAATACTGTAAATCCAGCATGGAATAAGATAACAGGCAAAACAGCTAATGCCCTAAGCCCGTCTATCTCTTTTCTATATTTCATTAAAAGCACACCATATTAGAATATTAGTTTAATCCGCAGTAAACCTACATTAATTGGGGTATATCCCAGCTAAGTTTCCTTTGAAAGTTTTAAAAAAACGCAAAAAAATTTAAATACTGTATTTATGATACCAGACGTCTTTATATAAGATGAGATCTAGAAAAATACTTTATATTTACAGTAACTGATTGAGAAAAAATCTAACGAGATGGTGTCCGCCTTAGCACTGACTTCAATCTCTCAGCTCCCATATCATATCTATCTACCTGCGCTTCCAGCTCACATATATCATAATCAACAGTCTCGATTGTCCACATATCAATAGAAAAGTCTATTAATAAATAACTACAACCTTTCCCGTCTCGCTGTTGTCCTAAGGAACCAGGATTTAAAAACCAAGTACTCCCGCACTTGCGTGAAATTTTATGGTGCGTATGTCCACAGATGATGTAGTCAAAATTACTGGCTCTCGTAAAAACTGATAGATCCGTGTCTGGGTATATTCGACCTTCAAGCGGATTAATCGGCGACCCGTGACACAAAAAAACATTTCTTCCGGATGCACTAAAATTAAGGGATGGCTTTAGAGACGACAAAAAATCAATTGATGCTTGTGTCATTGTATTTCTAGCTTGTCGATACGAATTACCATATTTACGGACTAACTCATCTTCATCAAGCTCAGCTTTTAACATTCTTAGAAAGTAGCTATCATGATTTCCAAGCAAACAAGTCACTTCTAAATCAATACAATACTCGATTATTTCATTCGGATTATAATAATAACCAACGAAATCACCTAAAAAAAATATTTTATCGTATTGTTGTTTCCGCAGCTTTTCTAAAAATGCTCTAAATGCATGAATATTTCCATGCACATCAGAAAATATAATACATCTCATGTTAAGGAGGCATCCGAGTTAACTAGCCAAGTTAATGTATGTTCCAGATCATATTTTGGTATAAAGCCAAAGCTTTTGTTCGCTAGTTCTGTCGATATTTCCCAACACTGAGGATTCAATGTGCCATTCGGAAAAGCATATTTTGAGCTCTCATCAACAATATCATGCAAGTTTCCTGTAACTTTATTAATTAATCTAGCTAACTCGGCATTAGAATAAGATCTGCCACCAGCAATATTATAAACAGGCTCAACACCAGTTATCTCACAGACTCCCATAACGGCGTTTGCAATATCTCTTATATCTAAAAAGTTTTGCTTACGTCCTGAATCACCTGAAATTGTTAATGGATTTTTCCTCATAGCTTGACTAAGCATAATGGGTAAAATTGAACGTTGAGGCATTCCGATCCCAACAGGGGACGGAATCCTGAAAGATGTAATCTCAGGCTGAGAGACTTGCTTAAAATTTTCCCGCTCAAACGCTAGTGCGAGTTCACCGAAATATTTAGAAAATGCATAAGGCGATTGCGGGTTAGACTCATGCAGCTCATCTACAGGTAGATACAATATCGGGCCTAATACTGCACTGCTTGATATATTAATGAAGTACTTTACGTTCGCTTCTCGTGCTAACTTCAGGGCATTCAAAGTTCCGATGACATTGGCTTGAATTAAATCAACAAGAGAACTATCGCTGTTAATCAACGCTGCACAATGTATAAATACATCTGACTTAGGGATCTTAGTAATTACGCGATCAACTTCATTTGCATCAGCTAAATCAAGCGATAAACTTTCAAACAAAGACGTTTGACTTCGGCTAAGCCCAAAAACACTCCAACCATTAGAGCCGAGCTCAATACCAAGGTTACGCCCGACAACTCCAGTTATACCACTAATGATAACCCTCATCTTTCCAACAACCCAAGTTTGATAGCAGAAAGAAGGTTAGTCTGTTCTAAAGATTCAGGCTCTATAAACACCTCAGCCTCGTAGCGAATAGCTTTGGCTTTGCGAACACCAAATATCGGCTGCATCATATTTGGCATAGCTTTGCGAAGCAACCAAGCCTCACAATCTGGAAATCCAAAGTTATGCCTTATAAACGTAGTTCCAGAGAGGCGCATATTAATTTCAAAACAGTAAGGATGTCCATTTTCAGAACTTACTCGAAGTTGAACATTAAATGGTGATTGAGTTTTCAATTTAATTGCTATATCACGGCAGTACTGCTCAATCGCTTTATCAAACACAACTTCAGCAATAGAAGTAGATCCATTTTTTAATCGCCTTTTCATAACTATAACGCTTGCGTCACCATCATCCGTGGGGTAGACACCGCAGGTATACTCCGAATCAGGCGTTCCGATACACTGTTGAGCAACATAATCATCAAAAGGTGCGAACGAAGAAAACTGCTCATAAGAGTGTATTAAATGTACTCCTTGAGAACCCTTACCAAAACGGGGTTTTATTATAAAAGGCTTAGATAACGATTCGTAAACCTTTATAAGGTTGGTTGTCGAGTTTATCTTAAAAGTTTCAGGGTAATTAATTTTATTTAACTTCAACCAGTTAGTTGTCTCTAATTTATCTGAAAAGCACATCATATGATTCTTTTCTGGAATTAAGTAGATTGGGCCAGCTTTACCTTCTATATTCCGATCAGCTAAAGCCAGATTAACCTCCTCAACACCACTCAAAACAACGTCAATTGAATAACTTTGTTCAATATGATCAAGCCAGTCATGAAATTCTGGATTAGAAGCCATTGGAGACAAAATAGCAAAATCAGATAAAGCAAATCCTGCAGCATCTTTAGTTACGCATGCAGCATATACGTTGACCTTCACTGAAGAAATTTGCTTAAGCGTTTTAATAATACCTATGCTGACATTACCGCCAGCCCCTAAGACTAATACATTTAAAGAGGGGATATGTAGTTCAGTCTGATATTCCATATTATCTAAGCTCCAAAAGTGTTTACAGACGCGCGAAAGGTATTGATGCTTCAAGTTCAAACTCTACTGAATCAACAGGTTTATTAATACCCGTTCGGGTTATTTTTTTGCCAGTTCCAGCTATCCCGAACTATATCATCCAGTGTCTGCTCTGTTTGCCAGTTCAAAATAGCTTTCGCCTTGGATGGATCGGCAAAATACTGGGCCACATCACCAGGGCGCCTGTCAGCGAATTGATAAGGCACTGTGACCTGATTCACTTCAGCGAAGCGAGTTACAATATCCAGTACTGATAAACCTTCACCGCTGCCTAAATTAAAGTAATCAAAGCCAGGTCCCTTAGACAGATGTTGCAAAGCTGCCACATGGCCAACAGCTAAATCTGTCACATGAATATAATCCCGCACTCCTGTGCCATCTGCTGTTGGATAATCCTTGCCAAAAATCTGCAGTTGCGCACGTTTACCTACCGCCACTTGAGTGATAAACGGCATCAGGTTGTTAGGAATGCCATTAGGGTCCTCTCCAATACGGCCACTGGCATCAGCACCTACCGGATTAAAATAGCGCAACACTGCTATGTTCCAGCTGTTGTCTGACTGATGTAAGTCCTGCAATACCCATTCTGTCATTAGCTTGGACTGACCATAAGGATTCATTGCCACAGTAGGAGTAGTTTCCGGCAGAGGGCTATTTTGTGCATCGCCGTACACTGTTGCAGATGAACTGAATACCAGATTTTTAACACCAAACTCCGCCATCACCTGACAAAGCTTAATAGTGCCACCGACGTTAGTTTCGTAATACCACAAAGGCTTTTGTGTCGACTCACCCACAGCTTTTAAACCAGCAAAATGTACTACAGCTTTAATCGGGTATTGTTCAAATACAGCAGCTAACGCATCAGCATCCAACACATCGCCTTCAATCTGAATTACAGGCTTACAAGCCAACTGCTCTACCCGCTTTAATGATTCCGGGCTGGAATTGCTGTAATTATCAAAACTAATCACCTGCTCGCCTGCCCGAAGCAAAGCTAAAGCTGTGTGGCTACCGATATAACCAGCACCGCCTGTTAACAAAACATAACTCATCACTAATCCTTTTCTAATTTATCCAATTTTATAACCGAAAATGAGCGTAATACCAGCGCTAATTGTTGCTGCCAACTTACTGTTGGCAGCAACAATAACTGCCTTAAGGCACTGCTATCTAAAGCACTAAATGCAGGCCGCACTGCCGATAAAGCAAAATGTTTAGCCGCAACGGGTAAAAGCTCTGCTTTCTGCTGCAACAATCCTAATTCTAAACCAACAGCCTGAATCTCCCGTGCGAATTGATAGCGAGAACAATAGCCAGCATCTGCCCAATGATAAACTCCGGAATTTACAGCTTTGCCGCTAACAATTTGCCATATCACCTGCGCCAGACCCAAAGCCCCGCAAGGTGACCCTAGCTGATTCTGTACTAGCTTTACTTGCGGTTTTGTCTGCATCAGCTGCAACATAGTTTTGACAAAGTTAGTACCATAGGCAGAATACAACCAGCTGGTGCGGATAATCACACTCGAGTCAGCATACTCTTGTAACAACCAGAGTTCTGCAGCACGCTTACTTTTACCGTATTGATTTAGCGGCTGTGCCTGATCCTGCTCCTTGTATGGAGTTTTAGCTAAACCATCAAACACATAATCAGTAGATATATGCAGTAACTTGCTCTGTGTTAATGCGCAAAGCCGCTGCAGCCTTTGTACCAGATAAAAATTTCCGGCCAGCGCCAACTCAGGAAAAAGTTCGGCTTGATCAACCTGATTATAAGCAGCAGCATTAATCACCCAAACGGGATTAATGCTGAAAAAAAGCTTATTAAGTGCTGTGTCAGACAGAGCACTAAACTCAGCGTAACTCAGCACTTTTAGTTGAATTAATGCTGGCGTGGTTAATCTGAGTTCAGAGGCAAGTTGGCCTGATTGCCCAAGCAATAATACCCTCAACATATAATGTGATCTGACCCCATTTTATTTGAGAAAAATATCGGCGCTGGCAAATGACTGTGCTTTGGCGTCTTTATCTGAAATTATTGGAGTCTCTGTTAAAGGCCATTGTATGGCCAACTGCGGATCATCCCAGCGAATAGCCCGTTCAGACACAGGGTCATAATATTGGTCGGTTTTGTAAACTACCTCAGCATAAGAGCTTAAGGTTAAAAAACCATGAGCAAATCCTGCAGGAATAAAAAGCTGCTGCTTTTTCTCACTACACAATTCAAAACCATACCACTGGCCAAAACTTGCTGAATGCTGCCGTAAGTCCACTGCTACATCAAAAATACGACCAGTTAATACCCGGATTAATTTCGCTTGAGGTTTGTTTAGCTGGTAATGCAATCCTCTTAACACATGTTGATAAGAGCCAGACTGGGACTCCTGCACAAAGTCAATGTCACCCAATTGCCGTTTTAACTCAGAACTACGGCTTACTTCAAAAAAATAACCGCGATCATCCTTATACAATTGAGGCTGTATCAACAATAAGCCGGGTAAAGGTAAGGTTGTTACTTTATTCATCAGTTTTCCGTAAAATCGACATAGTAAAGTGTATAGCAACAGCATCAAACAGCATTGGCACAAATAAATAAGGCCACCTTAGTATCAGCGGCCTTATATTCTTCTAATTAAAGCTTAACGTAAAAATGGCGTACGACTTTCAGTTAAACCATTTAAGCTTGCTGGTTTATTTAGCATCTGACCGCCATCACGAGAAATAGGTATCCAAGGGATACGGCCGCGGCCAGTTGCCGATTTCAATGAAAATACATCAAACGGAATGGATATATAAAAACCTTTAGTAAAACTGCCTTCACCGTATTCAGCCGCAGACATATCAGTGAACGCCGCGTAAGCACCAGCCACAATTCCACTGTCAAAACGTTTAGCGAAATCTACAGTCACACCTCTATCTTTAGCCAGGTACTGGCCAAAGCTGGCCGTGATCATAGTGTCATCTAAAAACTGTGGTCTCCAGTAAAAGCTTAAGTGGCCAGTAAGAGTCTTATAATCAAAAAATGCCAGCTCTTTTTCATAAGAACGCTGTCGCACATAATTCAAATCTAAACCTACAGACAACGTTGAATCAATAGGTCTGTATAAAACTTCCCCACCTACACCACCGTACATAGTTTCTAAATAACCAGCATAGATCTGACCATACCAATTCTCAGCTAATTGATCTTTCCAGTGGCCATAAAAGTTTTCCATGGTGATGTCACTACGGGTAACATACTCACGAATATAGGTACGTACTCTTGGAACACCGGTATTTTGCGAATCGACTTTAAAATTAAATTGATCAAAGTTAGTCAACAGATTTACTTTCGCAGTAGTTTGTACACTAAAGTTCGAATTAAACTGGTAAGCACCACCTAAAAATAAGCCGCCTTGATACATATAAAAACTTTCTGGATTACCAAAAGTCTGAAGCCAAAATAATTCAGCACCGTAACCAAAGCCTGTTTCATTAGGTTCTACAGCCCAGTTTTCATCTTCTAGCTTTGGCTCTACTCGCTGGTAGCTGCTTTTTACAACTGCATCAGGAGTTTGATAACTTGCCGCGCGAACAAACTGCTCAGCGTCAATTGCAGTTTCTACCATAGGTAGATTAGAGGCTACAGTAACTATACGGTAAGTTTTAATCTGTGTTGGCAAATGATTCGCAAGAACACGCCCAATTCGATTTATCGATTGATCTTCATCACGGTAGGCAATTTGCTGTCCCTTTAGAATAATTTCATCGTCTTTTATTACGTAGTTATTTACGACAAAACCGGCGTTTAAGTATAAATCTCTGCGCAGTTCGGCTTTATCTAAGGTATCTATTGCAGCAGGTGATACAGCAGGGATCTCCTTGATTGGGGGGTCAAATTTAACTTGTTTAATCGTATTAAAGTTAAGTTTGTAATTCACACCAAAACCAAAGGTATTACCTCTTTGGTAATTCACGTTTAAATCAAAAGCTTCACTTAACGCATAAACTGCGGCGACATTGTAATCAGAATCCTGAATTAAAACGCCAGCCCTGTCTTGCTGGTAATTGTTACCGTCGTATTCCAGTTTTAAACGCAAAGGATCCCAAGGTGTTTGATATTCTATACCTCCATATAAAGACGCTGGTCCTTTAAAGAATTTTTGATAGTCGATCTTTCCACCTGAACCGCTAAAACCACCAGGTCTGCTACAAAAACTGTCTTTTATGTCACAAAACGGATTACTAATATTGTCTTTACGACCTAAATAACCAAAACCCAGGCCCAGGTGAAAATCAAAAGGCCCAATACGTTTGCTGGCTGCAATAAACTCACTTTCAAATAAACCTGTACCACCAAAATCCCGGAAACCAACCGACAAATCGGGTAAAAACTCACTTTCTTGCCATAAACGAAATTTAACATCTATGCCTTTGTCTTTATAGGTCTGATCACCACTAAAGCTGGGAACGTCACTATAAAGCTTAGTGCGCACGTCTGTATAACGGACTGTGGTTTCCATCCAGGGGAACAGTTGTAATGAGGCTGACCAAAACCGATATTCTTCGCTATCCTGATAATTAAGGCTAAAGCTGCCTTCCGCATTATGACGGGCCGTCGGCATCTGAATTAACCCAACCCCACCCTGATTCATCTGAGAATAGCTGTTCGGCGCAGGCTGATTAGTTTCGGCAGAAACTAAAGGGGTAACTAAAGTGGTAATAACAGCACTTAAATATAATTTTTTCATTCTAAAACAACCCTGTGCTGCAATAACTCTATCACTTGTTGGTTAACCTGCTCAAACTCTGATGGCAACAAGCGCTGTTCAAATGGTACATAAAGCACTGCACCTGCGGGTATGTCCTGACGTTGACGGTTCCACAAGCCTGTTTTGGCTAAAATAGCGGCTTCGCCAGCTGGCAAAATATAAAGAAAAGAAGAACTGGCGCCAACAAGAGGTTTTATCTGTTCAAGATACTCTGTTGCGTCCGCCGCATTTAAGAAAGGCAATTTATTATTCTGGGTTAAGCCAGTCACAGTAACTGTATCCGGGCGTTTGGTAACTAACAGTAAATACTGGCCAGCACGTAATTTAGGGTTTAAAGCTTGTTTAGCTCTTACTTTATCAGGGTCTAAAGCTAAAAGAAGCTGCTTAGCCAACACCCAACTTTTAACTTGCTGCAGTAAGTTTTCTGTTGTAGCTGCCAATTCAGCATCGTCATCCTGCAAATAAATCTGCTTAAGATTAGCCAGAGTGATTAACAATTCTTGCCTTTGCTGCTCTGGTGTTGCTAATGCTTCTGGGTCAGTTTTATATAAACGTGCAGCTGGCCAGTACAATGCAGGCTCTTTATTTACGACAGATACTACTTCGCTCAAGCGCGGCAGTGAAATAAAGCCCTGATATTGTTCATTATGTTTTACCAACACAGCAGGGCCTGCGGCATGGCTGTGGCTGGCAACACAAAATACAACAGCGGAAAAAAACCTAACTAATCTCATTTGCTGCTCCCTGCTTTTACAATACCTAATAAACGCGCAGCACTACTAATATGAACAAGCTCAACTTGTGGCCAAAACGGCGCTATTTGCTGTTGGCTTTTTAATAAACGGCCACTGGTTAAATCAAACCAAAACAAATTAATAGCGGTGTCTCCATTGGCAAACGTCACCTGCTCAGTTACTAATTTGGTCTCAAACTGTTGATCTAACAATTCAATTTTTTCTACAGCGATTTCTATTATTTCGTAGTTCAGCTGATAACCTGTTTCCTGACGAGCTTTCCAGTCAGACAAAGCTTGCCATTGTTGTCCTGGCTGAATTTTAGTCATTGGCTGTTTTAATGGATCTTGTTCTGAGCCGGTAATAAACATCAAATCATTCTCAAAGCCTGTAGTTTTTACCAAGCGGCCATTCTCTAGCACTAAAAAAGCGTCATCTGCTGAAATCCACTTTTGCTGGCCATGTTCTATATAGGCCAAAGCTAGCTGCGCCCTGGGTAAATTTCCTACTGTTGCATACAAAGCATCAGCAGCGCGACTGGCTAGTTGTTCTTTGGTCAAGCTTGCGCCTTCGCCCGGGTTAAAAGCTAATTTTAATGTATCAGTGTAAGTGCGAACTGTATTAGAACAAGCAGTAAGGCTTATTAAGGCAATAGAACAAAAAATAGCGGCTAATTTAGACATGGTATCCATTTCAAATAAATTAAGCAGACAATAAAAAGCCGCCAACAGGCGGCCTTTTTAACTTAGCAAACCTTATTTTAAGGTTGGAGCATAAGTAAAGGTCACAGGTACTGTAGTAGAACCAGACACAACAATTGTAGTACCAGTACAAACACCACCAGCTAACGGGTCAGAGCCTTCGCACTGTAAAGTTTTGTTTGGTTGGCAAGAACCATTCACCAGAGTTTGACCTGTAGGGCAATCAACTGGAGAATCGCTACGGTTGTTAGAAACAACAGCAGCCAATACACCGGCAGCGATAGCACCAGCTACGATAGTACCAGTAGCAATACCACCGATAGTACCAGCAGAAGAGCCTGCACCTGCAGCACCTGATTCTTCATCTTGAGCCATTACAGACCCAGAAACTACTAGCATAGCAGCCATTAACACGCTTAATTTTTTCATCACATCATCCCTTTTAAAAAAGTCCCCTAAGAATAGAGGTTTTTCGTACAATCGACAAGCATTTTTTTGCCATCGATTTACAACTTTCCAACTTAAAATAAGCAGGAAAACCTTGTTGTCACAGCGATTTACCTAATGCACCAGTTCCTTTTTAACTGACTCACTGGTACGGCTACTGACAAATAATAAGTCACAAATTTCACTGCTTGGCGCAAAGCCTGTGGGAGCATCCAGTAAAATTTGTCTGAGCATTTGTTGATCAAAACTCTGGCAGGCTACATCCAGACTATTTAATAACAACATAGTGGCAGACCAGGATAAATATTGCTCTTTTGCAGCTCGTATTCTGGCATGGTCAGTCCGGCTTTCGTTGCTGCCTATCAACAATTCTTCGTACAACTTTTCACCGGGGCGTAAGCCTGTGATTTGAATTTCAATATCGCCATTTGGATTAGTTTTGTCTTTTAACTTTAAACCAGCCAGATGGATCATACGTTTTGCCAAATCGTAAATACGCACAGGCTCGCCCATATCCAACACAAAAACTTCACCGCCTTTGGCCATAGCACTTGCTTGTATCACTAGCTGCGAAGCTTCTGGGATGGTCATAAAGAAGCGGGTAATTTCTTTATGGGTTAAAGTTACAGGCCCACCCGCTTTAATCTGCTGAGCAAATAATGGCACTACAGAACCAGAAGAACCCAACACATTGCCAAAGCGTACCATGCACATGCGAGTAGTCGTCTGTCTGCTAGCCAACCCTTGCAATACAAGTTCAGCCATGCGTTTACTTGCTCCCATCACATTGGTAGGACGTACAGCTTTGTCGGTAGAAATTAATACAAAGTTCTCCACTTTTGCAGCTATTGCTGCCTCAGCGCAGGCCCAGGTGCCAAACACATTGTTTCGCACACCTTCCACCATATTGTATTCCACCAGAGGCACATGCTTATAAGCGGCAGCATGATACACAGTTTGAACCTGAAAATTAGCCATCACCTGTTCCAGCAATTTTTGCTGCTGCACAGAGCCCAATACAGGCTTGATAGCACAAGGGTAACCAAAACGGCGTTTAACAGCATTTAATTCGCGTTCTATCGAATATAAAGCGAACTCAGACACATCAAACAGTACCAGTACATCGGGTTTACAACGGATAATTTGCCTGCATAACTCAGAACCGATAGAACCACCAGCCCCAGTCACCATTACAACTTTATGCCGGATATTGGCTTGCAACAGTTGCTGATCAGGCTCGATTACTTCACGGCCTAACAAGTCTTCAATACGAATATCTTGTAAATCGTCAATTTTCATGTGCCCGGCAACTAAATCAGCCATACCAGGAATACTTTGTACAGGTACTGGTAGCTTGGACAATAATTCAAGCAACTCACGTTTTCGACCGCGCCCTGCAGACGGCATAGCTAATAGCACGCGGTCAATACGATAACGCGTAAGTGCTTTTTCTAGTAATTCTGAAGGCAAGACAGTTAAGCCACATACTGTTGTCTTTTGCAGCTCCGTACTGTCGTCAACAAAAACTACGGGTTTGTATTCATCGCCACTTTGCAATGCATACAGCAACTGTCTTCCAGAACACCCAGCGCCATAGATCAGCACCCTGCTTTTGGTTTTATGCCGTTGTATTTGTAGGGCTGTGCGAAAACCCCATCTGCTGCCACCTATCAGCAACACCGCTATAACAGCAAAACACAAAACTAAACGGGCAGTATCGACCCAAGGTAAAAACCAGCATAAAACAGCCAGGCTGGCAGCGCTAACCACAACACCATTCATTACCGTAGCAACGGCTTGCGGCGCCATATAACGCAGAATGGCTCGGTACAAACCAAGAAGAAAAAAACAGAAATACTAAAAAAAAGCCAAATAAGAAGGCCCACAAAGTGAGACTGAAAAAATGCATAAGGTTGCAAAACACCGCTTAGCCAACTGGCCAAAAACAATGCGCTTAGCAAAAAAACTATATCTGATACAACCGAAATTCCCCGTTTTGTTGCACGGGGTAGCGACATCATCCAAGTCACGCTTTCACTCCCTCTTTATTCATAGAGTTATCACTTCGTCAGCTATATGACTGGTTTTAAGAACATCAGCTTAGGACAGCCTCTGACCATCTACCAGTTTTAACCTACTAAAAATGAACTTTATATGAATAAAAATGTCCTTTGAGTTTGCTATTTACAGCATCATTACATTTTTTTCTAAACTGGCACAACAGCCATTTAGTAACTAACAGTTAAAATTCTATTATGTTTTTTCTGATGTTGACAGGCTTGAACCTTGATGAGCTTGCCATACTAAATCACAAATACCATCAGTTGGATTAAAACCAGTGGGAGCACTTAACATCAAAGCTCTTATTTTTTCTAAATCATAATTTATAGCAGCTTCACTAAGCTCACTTAACAACGCCTGCATTTCTGTCCAGCTCAAAGACACTTCGTTCGCGGCTTTAATCCGCGGATGACGGGTCGATTTTTCATCTTCTCCTATCAGCAATTCCTCATATAGCTTTTCACCCGGCCTTAAACCGGTAATTTTAATTTCGATGTCACCCAGTGGGTTTTGCTTATTCTTAATTTCCAGGCCAGTTAAATGCACCATCTTTTTCGCAAGATCATAAATTTTTACCGGCTCGCCCATATCCAATACAAATACATCCCCGCCCTCGCCCATGGCGCCGGCCTGTATAACCAACTGAGCCGCTTCGGGTATTGTCATAAAATAGCGGGTAATATCTTCATGAGTGAGTGTAATAGGCCCGCCCTTTTTGATTTGTTTCCTGAATAAAGGCACCACAGACCCTGAAGACCCCAACACATTGCCAAAACGAACCATACAAAAACGGGTACCTTGCTGCCTTTTTGCCAGCGCCTGCAAAGTAAGCTCAGCTAAACGTTTTGTTGTTCCCATTACATTGGTGGGGCGCACCGCTTTATCTGTTGAAATCAACACAAAAGTTTCAACGCCTGAAGCAATAGCTGCTTCAGCTGTGTGCCAGGTACCAAACAAGTTATTGCGTAACCCTTCAATCACATTAAATTCAACCAAAGGTACGTGTTTATAGGCAGCAGCGTGGTACACAGTGTGTACCTGATAATTTTGCATAATAGTTTGCAAACGCTGCTGGTCCAACACAGAACCTAAGGCTGGGATAAGCTGCACATCCAGCTGTTTAGCAGTTAGTGTACCACTTAGCTCTTTATCTATTTCGTAAAGCGAAAACTCAGATGCTTCAAACAACACCAGCTTGGAAGGAGATTGCAGAATAATTTGCCGGCATAATTCAGAGCCTATAGAACCACCAGCCCCAGTCACCATAACCACTTTACTGGTGATATTTGCTGTTAATAACGACGGTATAGGGGTAACAGCATCACGTCCCAATAAATCTTCTATCTTAACATCCTGCAGCTCGTCGATTTTCATTTTACCGTCGACAAGGTCGGCCATGCCCGGGATTGTTAACACAGGTAAACCTAAGGGCTCTAAACTTTGGATAAGCTCTGCTCTGATAGTGCGGGTCGCTGATGGCACGGCAAGCAGAATTCTGCTTATACCATATTTGGTTACGACATCTTGAATACAGTCTGGTGAATACACTTTTACATCTTTAATCATCACACCTTTAAGCGACGGGTCGTCGTCAACAAAGGCGACGGCTCTATACTCAACACTACTGGCTAAAGCTAAAAGCAGCTGTCTGCCACTGGCTCCAGCTCCATAAATAAGTACTTTATGGTGGGCGTGGCGCCCCCCAACTGACACTATTTCCCTTAACAGCAAGCGTGAGCCGCCTATGCCGACAAAAGAAAAAAATATGTAGTTCAAATTAACAGAGGCGCTATATAACACAGCGTTTGCGTCTGTTGCCATGCGCAGCAACAAGCCAGAAATAATAGTTCCCATAGCCACAGCCAACATAGAGCGCAAACCAATGTAACGCACTACAGCCCTGTATAACCCTAAAATACTGAATACAATCAAAGTAAAAAAGGCTACCGCAAAAAAACTAAGTACAAAAGGCTCATCTGACAATACAGCAAAGTTATCAAAACGCAGATAGTACGCTCCAAGCCATGCAATAAACAGAATGCAACAGTCCGCAAACATAGAAATTATTCGCTTGGTATTGCGGTGCAACCCCATTAAAGGTCTAAAAAACTGATAAAGCACTTTGGACGACAACTTATTCAAGGCGAACCCCATGGTTATTTTTTGCATTTCAGCATCATAGGTACTTAAAAATACAAAAACAGCCCCTTTTAAGAGGCTGCATGCTAAATAAAAACAGCTGTTAACTCAGCAAAGCTTGCAGACGAGTTTTAACATCTTCACCTAAGATCTGATCCCGCAATGCATATTCAACAAAAGCGGAGATATACCCCAGTTTATTGCCGCAGTCGTGACTACGACCACGAATATGGTAAGCATTTACTTGCTGTTGTTGCATTAGCATAGCTATAGCGTCAGTAAGTTGAATTTCATCTCCAGCGCCTACGGGAGTGCGTTTAAGCAAAGACCAAATTTCCGCAGAAAACACATAACGTCCAACTACAGCCAGATTAGACGGTGCATCCTCAACAGAAGGTTTTTCAACCACAGCCGTCATTTGTTTTGAATCACCGGCTTGCAGATGATGCCCTCCAACGTCAGCAACACCATAAGAGCTGACATTTGCTTTAGGCACAGGCTCAACCATCACCTGGCTGTGGCCTGTTTCTTCAAACAGACGCACCATTTCCGACAGATTATCTTTTTTCAAATTACTGTCGTACTCATCTATTAATACATCAGGCAATACCACCACAAAAGGTTCTTCACCAACGGCAGGCAAAGCACAAAGCACAGCATGGCCTAAGCCCTTAGCTTCGCCCTGACGCACGTGCATAATAGTGACATCTTTAGGGCAAATGCTTTGCACATCTTCCAGTAGCTGGCGTTTCACTCGTTTTTCCAAAATAGATTCCAGCTCAAAACTTTTATCAAAGTGGTTTTCTATCGAGTTTTTAGACGAATGTGTTACTAATACGATTTGTTTTATACCTGCAGCTATGCATTCGTTCACTACATACTGTATCAGCGGTTTATCCACCAGAGGCAGCATTTCCTTTGGAATTGCTTTTGTAGCGGGCAACATACGAGTACCAAGCCCTGCTACGGGTATTACTGCTTTTTTTACCATTTCAAAATCATTCCCTGTTAATCATTTCCAAATAAATCACGGGTATAAACCTTATATTCAACATCCTCAAGCACTGGACTACGTCGGTTTGCGACAATAACGTCGGAGCAACGTTTAAACTCGTCTAAGTCTGTCATCACTCTGGAATTAAAAAAGGATTCAGCTTTTAGCTCTGGCTCATAAATAACAACTTCTACCCCTTTCGACTTTAAACGCTTCATGATTCCCTGAATCGCTGAAGCTCTGAAGTTATCAGAACCAGATTTCATCACTAATCGGTATATACCAACAGTCTTTGGATTACGTTTCAGAATAGAATCGGCTACAAAATCTTTTCTAGTCCTATTAGCATCAACTATCGCCTGAATCATATTGTTAGGCACATCTTTATAATTCGCCAGCAACTGTTTCGTATCTTTAGGTAAACAATAACCGCCATAACCGAAACTAGGATTATTATAATGATTGCCAATTCTAGGATCTAAACCAACACCTTCAATGATCTGGCGACTGTCTAAACCATGGCTTTCCGCATAGCTATCCAACTCGTTAAAATATGCAACTCGCATTGCTAAATAGGTATTAGAAAATAACTTAATAGCCTCAGCTTCTGTACTGTGAGTAAACAGTACCGGCACATTCTGCTTTATAGCACCTTGCTGTAACAATGATGCAAAAATTTTAGCTGACTCGCTTTGCTCACCAACGATAATGCGGCTGGGATAGAGATTGTCATACAATGCCTTCCCTTCTCGAAGAAATTCAGGTGAGAACATGATTTTATTTGTAGAGAATTGTTCTTTAGCCGAACTTGTAAATCCAACAGGCACCGTAGATTTAATAACCATTATTGCATCACGATTAACAGACACAACATCTGCAATAACTGCTTCTACACTTTTAGTATTGAAGTAATTAGTCTCAGGATCATAGTCTGTTGGTGTCGCTATTATTACAAAATCTGCATCTTTATATGCTTGCTGCTTATCGAGTGTAGCAACGAAGTTCAGTGATTTATTTGCCAGAAAATCTGAAATTTCTTTATCATCAATAGGTGATTTTTTTTCATTAAGTAAATTCACCTTCCAATCGACAATATCTACAGCTACTACGTGGTGGTGCTGAGCGAGTAACATCGCATTGGATAATCCAACATAACCAGTGCCGGCTACAGCAATTTTAAATGTATTCATTAGTTCTTCATTCTCCAAAAGCAAGCAGACAACTTACAAGCGCCTGACCCTGTCACCAGAGCCTTTTCCGGCAATGGTCATCAAAATGTATTTAAAATAAGAGCGAACCGACAAACTTTTATTCATGATGCAGTCTGTCTCCGCGAGCAATTGTGGTGTAGACATATCTATTTCATTAATTTGACCAAGACCTGTTATACCGGGACGAGCAGAGAAAACATCTAAATTATCCCTGGCAATAATCAGTTCTTCCTGATTAAACAGACAGGGTCTCGGACCTACCAGACTCATTTCCCCTTTGAGAACATTCCATAGCTGAGGTAACTCATCAAGTTTAGTTCTTCTAAGAAATCCACCAAAAGTCGTTATTGCGGAACTGCTAGCCAAATGACTTGCAACATGCGCAGTATCTGGCTTCATGGTTCTGAACTTCACCAATGTAAAAGGTTTTTTATTGCGACCAACCCTCACTTGACGAAAAAGAGGAGACCCCGTATCAAACAGGCCTATAAGAGTAAGTAAAATCAGCAGTGGAAAACCAACGATTAGGCCACAAAGTGCAAAAACAATATCGAATAGTCGAATTAACATCAAATCAAATATCCTTTAAAAAACATCTTTCTATTCCTTCTCTTTGCGTTATAACCGGCGTCCAGCCTAGTACATTTCTGGCATGGCTGGCGTCAACTTGTAAATCGCCACAAAGCCTGTCGATAACACTTTGCTTTCCAGTTAACCTTCCAATTACCTTTAACCAACTCATAGGGATGGGAAGCAGTCTGGGCTTATTGCCGGAGGCCAAAATCATTGAGGTTAACAATTCCGTTGTTGAAACGACCTCGGCATCACTGACAAGAAAAGTTTGATTAGCTGCATTAGGGTGATTTATACAGGTAATGATTAAATCCACTAAATTATCTAAAGCAACCAAACTTCTCTTATTAGCAATCGCGCCTAATGGTAATGGAAGATTTTTATACACCAGCTGAATAAGCTTACCAAAATTACCGGGAGCTCCTGGGCCGTAAACTAATGGCGGACGGATAATGACAATTTCCATCCCCGAAGCTTCAGAAAGTTGAGTAAGACCAATTTCAGCTTCTAACTTAGAAATAGCATAATTTTCAACAGGCGCAGGCTTATCAAAGGAAGTAAAAGGCTCTTTATTGCTAATACCATTCACACCTATCGAGCTTAAAAAGATAAACCTCTTTACTCCGGCCTTTGCTGCTAAAGTAGCAAGATTTAAGGTCGCCTCTGTGTTTACCCGTCTAAACTCTTCCAGAGATTCACCTACTACATGTGCCTTTGCTGCTACGTGAATGACAACACTACAACCATTAAACAAATCAGAATGTTCAGGCAGACTGCATATATCTTCAACTATCGGAGCCACAACGCCATCAGGTAAATAAGCAGTTTTTTGCCGGACAGGTGCGATAATGTCGTAGCCCTTTGCAGAAAGCTGCTTAAGTAAAGCTTTGCCAACAAAGCCAGTACCGCCAGTCACTAATATTTTTTTTGTGCTCACTTGGTTCAACTTATAAAAATTTGATTATAAAGCTTCACATACTTTTTCTTCAGAAACACAATAACCAGATAACAGCTAATGTTATAAATAGAAGAAAAGAGATTACATTCGCCAACCTGCCTTAGCACTCTCCAGTAGTAAACTAATGCGTCTTTTTTACTCGCAGACAATGAACCAGCTCTCACCCGGTATTGCCCTAGATTCTCATTTAAACCATACGCGTAGTCAAAACGTTTTAATAACTCAAGCCAAAGTGCAAAATCCTGACGTTTTCTTACCAATGGCATGTAGATCTTGCCAAAAGGCTTTGTATCATAAATAGCCGTCAGACAGCCTATATAGTTATGCTTTAATAACTTATTAAAATTAATTTTTGACGGTACTTCAATATCGTCCACTACCGCGCCTTGCTCGGTAATGGTCGAATAACCAGAAAAAGAAAAATCTGCCTTCTTTTCGTGCATAAAAGCCAGTTGACGCTCAAGCTTCTCTGGAGCCCAAAGATCATCAGAATCTAAAAATGCGATATAACGACCTTGGGCCGCTTTTATTGCTACATTTCGGGAACCAGCACCACCTAAATTTTTATCATTTTGGATCAGTTTTATACGTGAATCATTCGCATACTGCTGAACAACATTCACCGTATCGTCAGTTGACCGGTCATCGACAATAAGTAATTCCCACTGCTGAAAACTCTGTGCTATTACGCTTTGTATAGACTCTGCAATATAACCAGCAACGTTATAGGCTGGCATAATTACGCTCACGTAAACTGACTGTGCCATCACTTAATCTTCCTAGCCGGTACGCCACCGTATATCCCTGTATCAACAAACTCACCAGAAATAGATGAGTTCGCAGCTAATAAAGACCCTTCAGCAAGCTTGGTTCCTGCAATAACAGTACAGTTTGCGGCAATCCAAGAACCTTTCCCTATAATAATCTGCTTCACCTTTGATTTTCCGTATCTATACGAACCATCCACTAACGTATGATTTCCGGATACAAGTACGCTGTTAAATCCTATCATCACTTCGTCTTCTAAAGTGATTGATGTAATCGCGTTGATAACAACATTCGGAGCAATATAAACATTTTGTCCAACATGAATATTCTCCAAATTTCTCAAAATTGCAGACGCTGAAACCTGAAAGTCCACTCCGCATCTTGGCATGCAAAAGCCGTATAACAGGCCCCTAAACCTCATGACCACAGGATGGTCAGGTAACAATATAAGCAATGTCCTTACAAACCAGGTGTAAAGTAGCGAAATTTTATGCCCCATATAAATAAATCCCTGTATTTATCGTAGTTTACTATTTAGTACTTCTAACCAGTAATCTTGTATAGAAACTGCAGCCATGAGTTCAGCCCCTGCCCGGACTTTATTGTAGGTGGACTGATCTTGCACAACAGACTGAATACACTGATAAAGCCGCTTGCGGTCACCTGGTGGAAATATCAATCCATTCTCACCATCTTTTACAAAAGCTCTGATCCCTCCAACGTCAGCAACAACTACAGGTTTATGGTGAGACCATGCTTCCATAATAACTCGAGGAAAACCTTCATAATTGTTATTTGACGGCACAACAACCAAATCTGAATCATTATAAATATCAGATAATTGCTGATGCGGTAACTGCCCTGTAAAATTCACTATGTTATCCACACCAAGTTTTGCTGACAGCAGCTTTGCTGCCTCTAGGTCAGGGCCATCACCAACAAAAGTAACACGGCATTTGTCTGCCATTTCAGAAACAACATGCAACAGATCAAATACGCCTTTGTCTTCGACAAGCCTACCAACAAATAAGATATTCAAAAAACCTGGAGTATAGCTATTTACTGTCAATTCTTTCGGTGGTTTCACCATGACATCGACAAACTGAAAAGTACGATCTGGTGCATAGGCTTTACTGAACTCTTCTAAAGCGTTACCTGTGCATAAATTCAGAGTATCTGGGTGTCTACAGATTTGTTTAAGCTTAAAGCGAATATACCGGGACAATACATAACCCAAGACTTTTTCAAAACCAGAATATTTTGCATCGCGCCATGTATTGGACGCATCAGCGCACATATGGTGCAGTACTTTTTCTCCGGCCTTCAATGCGCGAAGCCCAAAAACTATACTTCCGACAGAAGGTGTCCTTATCCAAAAGTAAGCTCCGGAATGCTGCCTAATCACATCATCAGCGACTTTTGCATATTGCGCAAAAAAGCCAGGCTTTAATAAGCTCTTGATAACAAAATCTTTTGTAGATGAATATTTTGGGAAAGGATGAAAATTTTTGGCTTGTACTTTTGTACTAAAACGTTCTGGTTGCACTTCTGCAGACATGACAGGCGAACATACATATACATTATCTGAACCAACAGCATCCTGAAGGAATGCAGCCGATGTCGGCTTTGCATATAAATAATCATCAAACGCCTCAAAAGTCTCACCAACGAACGCAATTATCTTCATATTTACCTCTATCTCCGATGAACTGAATATTTTGAAAAAGCTATAACATACAAATCTAGAAGAAATGCTACGGCAAAAGACATTGTATGAGTTAACGTCAAAAAAGGATGTGCTCCTGCAGTTCCAAGAATTACAAAAGACAATATCAGTACCAATGAAAAAATCATTCTGAAATTGAGCAAAAAACTTAGGAAAAAGAAAACAAATATCGCTTTAACAAAAAGGCCGAAAAAACCAAAATAAGCGACAAACCAAGCCCACCAAGGATAAACAATATTAGCTAAAAACGGTCTGCCATCTGTCGAACCGACGCCAAGAACATGAAGATCACCAACAAACTTTGAATCAATTGGCACAGAAGCTCCACCAATAAGCTTCGCAATAAACTCCGATGCATAACCAAAGAATGGATACAAACCTTTATCTATATTATGACCAGCCTCCAACGCTCGCTCAGCGAGATAATATCCGTAAGATTGATAAAGAAATACACTCCTAATAATAGAAAAGATTGAATATATCCCATCGGCAACTGGTCTATTCTGAATAAACACTGTAACCAAGGTAGCTATTAATAAGAAAGAAAACTAACAATGAAAAGTGTAACTAGTTTTTTGAAAAGTATTGAACCACGAAAGAACAACATATACATTAGCAAAAAATTAAGCACATATTTTAACTCAGACCTAGATGCAGTTATCACCAAACAAAGGATCAATCCGATAAAAAGAAGGAATTTCAACTTACGATCTTTAAGAAAGATCAAAGAAAAAGGGAATGCAAGCTTAAAGAACCCACTGAGAAGCATGTAATCTACTCCTGCGGTGTCGTACTCCTCGATTAACTGATGCCTCGCCACCCCTTGCATAATTAACCCAAATGATTGATATGCCAAATAAGCGGTGTATGCTACTAGAGCAACAATAACGAATTTATGTTTATTAAAAAAATTTCCCACTTATAAGAGAAATCATCAACGAAGCTAACTCTTACACTCTGAAATCGGAGAAACACAAGATAAACAACTGTACAACTTAACAATAAATCCACAGTTGAATAGAAAATCACTTCATTAGATACTGGATAATAAAAGCCAGCCCCAATTGTAAAAAAAATTGAGGCCATATGAAATATAAATGCTGCCAAAAATATTATAAACAAAATATATCTACTTTATCGTTTAAAAAGAATTGCTTTAGAAATGAAAGCAAAAAGTGAATAAAGAAAAGACAAAAAAATCCCGTGTCTAAGAGATAACATCACCGCACTTATAAAGTGTTTATGCCTTATCATCGATCTAACAACGACCAATGCTAAGAACGAATGCTTAGCCTTCCCTGATAAAAATTTAGAATATGTCATTAACCATTGCAAAGAAAAATTGTAGTCGTTTAACTTAGGTATCTGAATAAAATCATAACTGGGGGTTTCTAACATATGGAATGTACAACCATATTGTTCCAGCGACAGACAAAACTGATAATCCTGATGCCGCTTTAAATCATCAAATCTGACAGACTTAGCCACAGCAGTTCTCAGAAAGATCCCGCTTGTTTGAATAATTTGACGTGCACAGAACAGATAATCACCAACAGGCTCTTTATCCGCTATCGCCCTTACTGGCCTTATCATTGTCCTATTTCCATCAATAATTTTACAGCGTGAATAAACCACTGGATTTTCTGACATTTTTTCTGCCTGCTTAAAAAGCGCCAGTTGCTTTTCTAGTTTATCAGGATACCAGATATCATCGTAGTCAAGAAAAGCGACATAGTCACCGCTGGCAGAATCCAATCCACTATTTCTGGCAATACCACCATTGCTGTTTATATTGTGACGAACAATTTTCAAGCGTGAATCATCTATGCTCTTTAACTCGTCTTGTGCTGGTACTGGTGAACAATCATCAACAACAATGATTTCTATATCACTGAGTGTCTGGTTCAAAGCGCTGCGAACTGAATTAATCAGCAAGCCTCTAACCGTTGAGTAAAAAGGGATAACTACCGTTACTAATTGCATATTAATTTTCTTTTTTCACATTAAACAAATAGCCACGCTTAACAAGTATTAAAATACTTATAAAGTAGATCAAACATGTCAACATAACCCAAACAATTTTATACATTGGCGATTGTTCTTCAATGAATGAGCCGAATTGCTCGATAATAAATAGAAGAAGACCAAAAATAAAAGCAGGAGCAAAAATAGTTAAAACATATTTTTTAAGGCATTTCCCAATCGATTCAACGATCACGTATTGGTACCAGATAAAAAGCAAGGTAAGCTGCAATATGACTAAAGCAATGGCAACATCTTCTACCCCGCCAAATCTGGCAGACAGAACAATGACCAAGGGCTGCAAAGCCGTTACGAACATATTCCATTTAAACAGCAGAGCGGCTTTGCCTGTTGCCATGACTAAAGTCGCGCCAGCGTTTCCTGTTGATCTCATCAAAGCGTAAAAAGATAAAATTTGCAGCAATACAACAACAGGTAGCCAGTTATCCCCCAGTACAGGACCTACAAATTCTGGAGCCAGATAACATAATGACAACATGATAGGTGTATTAACCAGCACAACAGCAAGCAACACGTGGATATACCCTTTTGTCAGGTCGTCCCTGTTGTTCTGTAATCGAGACAACACCGGAAAGGCAACTTTGGTCACAACAAGATTCAGTTTCTGCATTGGCTGTATGACTAAATTAAACGCCATTGAATAGTAACCTAAGGCCGTCGGGCCTAATATTGCTGCTACAACGGCCTGGTCAAATCGGGAACTGACGTAATTAAGCAAATTTGCGCCCAGCAAGTTAAACCCAAACTTGAGCTGCTCGTTTATCTGGTTGAGTTTAAAATGAAATGCTGGAAACCAATTCATTTTTACTGCATTTAAAACATGCAAAAGAACTGATATAACAATTCTTGTCAGAAAGCCTATAATGACTGACCAAAGACCAAACCCGTTAGCCAACGCCACAAGTAAAGATAAAAATCCTGCTAAATAAGAAATAATCTCTATTTTGGCGAGTAAGTTAAAAAGGAAGTCCCTTTGACATAAAGCTTTAAATTGCAGACAAACTGAATTTATAACGACAGAGCTCATGGCAACAGTACAGAGCACAATATGCTCATGGTACGGGAAGAATAACCAAATCAACACCGCAGAAAACAGAAAAACAACAATTGAGAAAATGATATTAGCAATATAGAGGCTTGAAAGCTGGATACTGGAGTTAACTTCATTTTGTACAATAGCTTCGCTAAGGCCGAAGTTTACAAATATCTCACCCAATCCAATTATTATCATGATTAATGCAAGCACGCCATACTCTGCGGGCTCTAAAAACCTGCCAAGAATAACGACTTGCACCATCATTAATAGGGTGGTGAACAACATTGAAACAGTTGTCCACTTCACGCCACTTAGTGCTACACGATTATGATTCATTAATTAAAATTTGTAACTGTTGAAATAACATGCTCAACTTCATCATCTGTCATGTTAAAAAACAGTGGCAACCTTACCAGACGCTCACTTTCTTTCGTTGTATGTTCATCCAGCCCACTAAATTTACTAAATAACCTACCGGCTTTAGCACTATGTAGAGGTATATAATGGAATACTGCGATAATACCATTATGCTTTAAATGCCCAATAAATCGTTCTCTCTCGTCAATATCGCGACATTTAATGTAAAACATATGGGCGTTGTGAGTAACATTTTCCGGGATTACAGGAAGATTCCAGCCGTTATCTCCAGCCTTTGCTGTCAATGCATCATAATAACGGTTCCAAATTGCCATTCTTCGCTTAAAAATAACTTCCGAGCTGTCTAGCTGAGCCTGCAAATAAGCTGACTGTATTTCTGAAGGCAAGTAGCTACTGCCAATATCGACCCAACTGTATTTATCGACCATTCCACGAAAGAACTGGCTACGGTTAGTGCCCTTCTCTCGGATTATTTCAGCACGCTCAATAAAGCGGCTGTCGTTAATTAAAATCAGGCCTCCTTCTCCACCGCTTGTATAGTTCTTTGTCTCATGAAAGCTGAACGCGGCCAAATGCCCAATAGTACCTAAATGACGATTTTTATACGTTGAAAGCATCCCTTGAGCCGCATCTTCTATTACGATTAAACCATACTGGTTTGCTATGCTCATTAACGAGTCCATGTCACATGAAACGCCTGCATAATGTACTGGCACAATAGCTTTTGTTTTGGTTGTAATTGCATTTTCTATTTTTGATACATCAATATTCATCGTATCGGGTTCGATATCGACAAAAATAATCTTTGCACCTCGTAAAACAAAAGGATTCGCTGTACTTACAAAAGTATAACTAGGCATGATGACTTCATCACCAGGCTGAAGATCGATTAGCAATGCGGCAAGTTCTAAAGCATGTGTACATGATGGAACCATCAGAGCTTTGAAACAACCAAGCTTAGATTCAAACCAATTCTGGCACGACTTTCCAAAAGCACCATCACCGCAGAGTTTGTTTGATGATAATGCTTTCGAAATATAGTCAATCTCAGTTCCGATTACCGGTGGTTTATTAAATGGGATCATTGTTCTTCCTTGTAAAACTCAACTTCTATTTTAAGAAGTACACGGGAGTATTATTTACCACATTTCACTGAGCTATCAGCATAAATCTGGCATTCTATTTTTAAATTTATGTTACTTCTATCTTTTAGAAGAAATTCATTTTAAGCAGACCATCAGTAATATATTCCGATTCTGAATGTCTGCTGAGTTTTTCAAACTCAAAATCGAGACCAGTACGCTCCGCAAAATTAACTATCTTGAAATTCTTTTGATTGCAATCTTTGTTTTAATCATAAAACCATACTATATAGTGCAGCATTACGAACAGACTCAAACCTACACATTTAAACTGCCCGTAACCCATTAAAACGTGTTCATTCTATTCGTTAAAAATTGCAGTCCATTGTTTAACTAAATTTTCTTCATTAAAATATTTGAAAATTGCTCTTTTATTACTCATCGATTCAGAAGGTGCTATATATTCTAATTCATCATCTTTGATGCTTTTTAGTACAACACCCTTAGATTCAAAAAACAGCCATGATGGTGTATTTTCACGCATATATACTGTTTTTCCTAAGGAGAGGAGGTATATCGTATTTCCCATTGCCTGCTGCCTATCATGATTGAAGAACGCTAAATCAATCTGTTTTAGAATTTTTTTATAGTCATTCAGTGGCAACATTTCTGTCAACGGGGAGAACTTATCCTTGAATATAGCTTGACCCTTTTCAATAATTTCAGCAGCATAAATCTTATCGCCATACGATAACGGAACTATCAGCTTTGATATTTCATCTTTACTGCCAACCAGTTTATCAAAGACATCGACATGAGAATTAGACGGATCCGCGCTATTACCCACCATTATTATCTTAAGTTTTTTTCTCTCGCAATCACGGTCATCAAAATCTGATACAACGTTACTTGGGTACGCGATACATTCTCTAAACACTGGCTTAGCATTTATTAAGCACTTAGCTTTTTCATAGTCTTCAGGCAAATATGTGATGTAAGCCTTGACTCTTGATAACACAAACTTTCTAATCACATATGATATGCTTCGTTTACGATTATTAAAAAACTGAAGGTCTTTACCCCATATCACCCAATATACTTTATTCCAAAGCCAAGGTTGCAACATAAGATAAAAAAGAACTTTTGTACTAAACGCACCATGTAATATAACTTTATCACTTCGATTCAAAGTTGGTATTGCGTTTATAAAAGCAGATAATCTGTTAGTCAAATGATTTTCAGAAAAGTCTGGCACATAATCACTCACTGACTCACCATAAGTGATAAAGTGGTGAGGCTGACTTGTAAAGTGATTTTTTATCAGAAGATAAAATGGTTTACTAAATTTGTCCAAATACATCAAATGGCATATTTCTTTCATATCACATACTTTCTAATAAAGAAGCAATATATTTGCCATAATCATTTTTCAGCATTGATTGAGATGATTTTAATAACTGTTCTTTATCCAACCAGCTGTTTATAAAAGCAATTTCTTCCAAGCAGGCAATTTTAAATCCTTGTCTGTGCTCAACTGTTTGAACAAAAGCACTAGCTTCTAACAAGCTATCATGAGTCCCTGTGTCTAACCATGCGAACCCTCTTCGCAACAGCTCCACATTGAGGCGTCCTAGTTTTAGATATTCATTGTTAACACAAGTTATTTCCAACTCGCCACGCGCGGACGGTTCGATGTTCTTCGCTATATCAATAACATCGTTATCATAAAAATACAGTCCTGTTACTGCATAGTTTGATTTAGGTTTTTCTGGTTTTTCTTCAATGGATAACGCTTTGTAATTGTCGTCAAACTCAACAACACCAAACCGATGAGGATCTTTAACCTGATATCCAAACACCGTTGCACCAGAGTCTCTTAACGCCGCGCTCTGAAGTTTGGGTCGAAGCCCGTGACCATAAAAAATGTTATCTCCAAGTACTAAACAAACGCTATCGTTACCGATAAATTGTTCCCCAATAATAAAAGCCTGCGCGAGGCCATCTGGAGTTGGCTGAATGGCATAACTCAAATTAATGCCAAAATCACTACCATCGCCAAGCAGGCGCTGAAAAGCGGCTTGATCTTCAGGCGTTGTGATAATTAGGATGTCGCGGATACCTGCCAGCATTAAAACCGATATCGGGTAGTAAATCATTGGCTTGTCATATACAGGTAATAGCTGTTTCGATACGCCACGAGTAATAGGATAAAGCCGGGTACCAGAACCACCAGCAAGAACTATTCCTTTCATCTATTATCCTCCATGCCCTAAGCGTTCAATTTTATAGCTGCCATCCAATACAGACTGCCACCAATGTCTATTGTTTAAATACCACAACACGGTTTTGTGCAAACCACTTTCAAAGGTTTCTTCTGGCTTCCATCCTAATTCAGACTCGATTTTGCTGGCATCAATAGCGTAACGCAAATCATGGCCCGGACGGTCGGCGACAAAAGTAATCAAATCTTCATAGCGTTCAACGCCTGTTGGCTTGGCGGGTGCTAGTTCTTCAAGTAAGCTACAAAGAGTATGAACGACCTCAATGTTTTGCTTCTCGTTATGACCACCAATGTTATAGGTTTCACCTACTTTGCCTTCGGTTACAACCTTATAAAGAGCGCGGGCATGGTCTTCTACATACAGCCAGTCACGCACTTGATTTCCTTTTCCATAAACAGGTAAAGGTCTACCTGCTAAGGCGTTTAAGATCATCAGTGGTATTAGTTTTTCCGGAAAATGGTAAGGACCATAGTTATTGGAGCAATTTGTTACAATAACAGGCAAACCGTAAGTACGATACCAGGCACGCACTAAATGGTCTGAACTGGCTTTGCTTGCAGAGTAAGGACTGCTGGGGGCATAAGGCGTTGTTTCGGTAAATAGATCATCGATGCCATGCAGGTCGCCATAGACTTCATCTGTTGAAATATGGTGGAAACGAAAATCACGCTTACGGTCTTCAGGTAAAGCCTTCCAGTAGCTACGAGTAGCTTCTAATAGAGTGTAAGTACCCACGATATTTGTTTCAATAAAAGCGGCAGGGCCATCGATGGAGCGGTCTACATGGCTTTCAGCGGCCAGATGCATTACCGCATCCGGCATATATTTATCAAAAAGTTCAGCCATCGCCTTCGCATCACAGATATCTACTTGCTCAAACAGATAGAGCTCGTTTTGCTCAACCGTAGAAACCGAATTAAGGTTACCAGCATAAGTTAGCTTGTCTACGTTAATAACCCTATTTGACGTAGTACCGCGTATATGACGGATCACAGCTGAGCCAATAAAACCGGCTCCACCGGTGACTAGAATTGTTTTCATATTGTATTTCATTCTTTATTTGACAGAAAAGCACGGCTTAATACGACTATCATGCCAATAAAGCCGCCCAAGAAAGTTATAACCAGACAAATCAAGGCTCGAGCCGGTCCTGCTTTTTCTTCAGGCACTATAGGCTTATCTATTGTTTTAAGAGCATACTCTTCACGAACATTAGCCAACATCAAGGTTTTCGTTTGCTCTTCTACCAATGAATACAAAGCGGTTCTTAAATCGGCAACTTCTGTCTTAGGTATTTGTTGTTGCAGATAAGAGATGCTCTTTTCTGCCTCCTCGATATCACGGGTTTTCATTTCAAGATTAAGATCTTCTACCAGGATTTTCACCCAACTTTGAGCTATGTAGGGTGATACATGCTGAATGCTGAGTTTTACCATGCTGGTCGCTTGGTCCTGATTCACAACCAGAATTTTTAACAGCTCTTTATATGCCTCCTGTACAGAAGGTTTGGCTTGTCTTGGTGGCTCAACTTCACGTAACCATTGCTGATTTGTCACATCATAAATATCAGAATTATATTGAACTGTATTGGTGCTTAAATCCCAGTTTTCTATCGCCATTAAGTCTGCCAGTTGAATACGCTTTTCAATAAACCGGCCCAGAAACTCTCGGGATTTTACAATCTCGATTGCCAAAGCGGTTTTATCAACAGCAGCACCTCCCCCCAAATTTACACCAGCCAAAGCAGCCAAGCCACCTAATTGACCCGATAAGCCATTCGCCTTTTGCTCTGTGGCAGGGGCAAGCAAGGCCTCACTTTTATAAATATTTGGCAGCGTTAGTACATAAATCACTGAGGCTATCGAAAATAGCGCAGTGATAGCCATAATCAACCATTTCCCTTGCCAAATAACGGCAAAAAGTTCACGTAAATCTATTTCGTCAGTTGAACTACTACTGGCTGCTACTGTTTGGCTTTCATCAATCATATTGTTATCAGCTACCATATACTCATACTTTAGGTACAATTCAGCCTCAGGTTATAGCAACCCAAAAGCCCTGTTTATTTCTCGTCGCACCAACAAAAACATATTGCATTGGTACACTCTTAATAATGCTGAGTCCGATTTTTTAATCGAATCATGAATATAACAAACTCAAATTGAACTACCCAGAATACAGGCTCATTTCCAAGTTTGGCTTGAGCAATATCCCCACACTTAAAAAATATTCTATATCCCCTAATCTAATAAATATGACTAGGGACTACTGACATGCTCTCGTCATTTGAACATTATCACTATTAGAAAAAAGGCTCGTGTAGCTGAAGTAGTCTGCCTAACTTTTCTAGCATCCTAAGATCAGCAAGCACAAACGCATCAGAGCCTTGATTTTATCAGCGTATTTTTTAAGAACTCCCCCACAACTGTTAGTCCTAGAAGGTGTTTAACGCAGCTATAGCAACAGCACTTTGATAGAAAATAGTAGTAAACTGTCCCCATAATGACAGATTGTCTTTATATTCGGTGTCTACAGGAACAACTACTGTATCACCAGGCTCCAGATTCATTTTTTCTATTGCAAACCAACCATTTTGATCTGGCATCATTACAGAACCATCGGCTTTAATTACATAAACCCGCTCTTCATCAGCACGTTTACGAGTGCCACCGGCAAGCTTTAAATAATCTTCCACTGAAAGGTCTGACTGGAATCTGTGACTGCTGGCGTGTTGCACTTCGCCGACAATAGACACTGTATTGTCGATACGTGGCACATATAGTAAATCGCCATCTTGCACTTGTACGTCGTAATCTGGCTGGCCTGCTAAAATAGAAGGCAAGTCAATAACTAAACGCCCAACCGGAGGTTGTTCTTCCAATTGTTTAATCATGAGTAATGCGTCTTGCGGAGTACTTGTAATGCCTGATTCAGACAAACTTTTAGTGGCTATATCTGCACGCAACTGAGCGGCCAGTTTTTTCGTTTGCACCCGCTCACGCTCTTTTATATCTTCACGAGTGTAGATAGCACCAGCCATAAAAGCATTACGGTTTAAACCACCGGCCCTGTTCAGCACATTAGATAAGGTTTCACCACGTTGAATGGTATAACGCCCTGGGAATTTAACTTCGCCACGGACTTCAATAGTACGGTTGATATTCCAGTCAGGGATTGGAAAAATATTCAGTCTGTCTCTTTGCTGTAAGGCAACTACCTCTTCTTTAGAGAATACCTTGTTCAGATCGACAGCGATATTGTTTACTTCAATGCTGTTACTGTCGGCGGCGACAGCAGCTCGTGTCAGTTCAGCTCTGTTTAAAAACGCAGATTCAGTTAAACCACTGGCGGCAGCTATTAAACTGGCTACTGTAGCGCCTTCGGTTAAAGGATAGTCACCTGGTACCTTTACTTCTCCGCTGACGGAAAGAATTAACGGGTCGGCGCCACGACGCACCTGGTTTTTCAGCTTCTGTAATAAAGGGTACAGCAGTTCTGTTCTGTTAAAGCTGGCGGATAATGCCAAAACATTTTTGTCTCTGTACATCTGCAGCATAAGCTGTTGCATTATTGCTGGTAAAGCGCCACGACCTAAATCCGGCGTAGCCACAACAGGTGTTCCTGTAACGTCAGCATTTAACGTAGTTTGTGCATCGATAATACGTAATTCACCAGCAGTTGAAGCTCTGCCCGCTCGTCCCTGATTACTATCCAACTGAGTATCGTACTGCAGCATGCTTAGAAAAGCTTTAGAGGACAGGTCGTCTTCTGCAGTCCATTTTACGTCTGCAGGCAAATTGTAACGCTGCTTAATTTTGTCGCGAATATAAGCACTTAACTTTTCTCTATCTATAGCTTCATTGGCGTGATGAAAGACTAAGACTAAATCACGAGGTTTTAAGCTAAGGTTAGCTTCACCTGAAGGCTGGTTGATAGCTTCTGCCAGGCTGAAGTGCAGCACTTTGATATCACCAGCGTTGTTCACTTCACGCACTACTAAGGCGTAATCCAGATCGGCAGACATATGTAAATCAGACCAGAACGACTTGATTAAATCGCTAATACGAATACCTTGTTGCCAGGCATAAAAACCAGGGCGAACCACAGCGCCAGCAACAGTGACCACATTTTCAATACGTGAAGAGGTTTCGGCAATACGCAATAAATCACCGTCACGTAACGCCATTTGGCGGTTTACTGCGTTGGTTAAATCTAAGTTCAGTAAGTCACGTAAGTTGTTGCTGTTGTAACGCTCCAGCACCACAGACTGAGGATAAGCCCCGGCTTTGGTGCCACCAGCCATACTTAGCAAAGTATCGATAGTCTCACCAGATTTAACTTCGTAGATGGCTGCACGCTTAATTTCGCCTGTCACCTGAACTGTGGCTTTCAGTGGGGCTACAAAAACTACATCACCGTGCTGCAGCTGGATGTCGCCTGAACTGTCGCCACGCAGTAATAAATCGTATAAGTCAAAACGACCTACAGTAGCACCGCCACGTTTGACCTGAATATCGCGTAAGCTACCAATATCTGAAACACCACCAGCCAGATACAAAGACTGAGTAACAGTAGTTAAAGCTGATACGGCAAACATACCAGGCGTTTTTGCTTCGCCAGCGACAAAAATATTGATAGTACGAAGCTTACCCATAGTAATAGCGGCATCGACGCCTATCATGGCTTCACGTACTTTATTGGCAATGACATCGGATGCCTGAGAGACAGACAAACCGCTGACATGAACTGGGCCAATCTCTGGCAGGTTCACTGAACCATCACGGCCTACAATGAGTTCGTTGCTGCTGTTTTGTTTGCCAAATAACTGCAGCAATAAAATATCGTCCGGACCTAAGCGGTAATTTTCTGGCACTGGTGCGTTATCTACAGGTGCAAAGGTACTGATTTGAGAATTAAACATAGTCATACCGAAGCGCTGAGACTCACGGCCTGTACTAGCAGGTTCAGACAGTACATTTTCGACAATAACACTTTGCTGTTGCGGTACTAATACCTGAGGCTGAGCCTGTTGCGAGCTTGCAGCTCCTGCTGCACCTGTTGGTAATTCAATACCATATTGCTTAGCTAAACGCTGCTGCTCGGCAGGAGATAAGTTTTGAAACTGCGCTATCATTGCAGGGGAAGGTGTCACAGCAGACACTGGCAATGCGGCGAACAAGGCCACCAGCACACAAGTTTTTAAAAGTTTTAGCACGCTACAACTCCAGATATTGTATTTGTTAGATCCAGCAAAAAACCAATGTAGTTTACCTGCTTTGCTCGTTTTTCCAAGCAGAAACTGGCATCAAATGCCGCCTTGCGGCTTGGTTGCACAAGCTATACACAAGTAAATTTTTAGCCACTTTTGTTAACAAACAAAAAACCGAACAAGATATTGTTCTTTCCAAAGGATTTTTTGTGTCAAACCAGCTGTATGTCAGAAGTAACTCAGAGAGGATTTCTGCACATCCTAATGCTAAAGGTCCTTTACGGTTCTTATCCAAACGAAACCGGCGGCGACTTTAGCGAATTACGCTGTTTTTGTCTAATGGAAATTTGTTTATTAAAGGTAGCAACGGCGAAACATTTCATCACATTTCGCCGCCTGATTTAGTTACAACACCTCATTTATAAAATGCTGTTTATAGCTCAGCCTTTAAAACTGGCTTTAATAGCCTCGATAATACGTGCACAAGCTTTGCCATCACCATAAGGGTTGTGGGCATAACTCATTTGCTCGTAATAGGCTTTGTCTGTTAATAAACGGCTGACTTCCTGCACTATCACTTGTGCATCGGTTCCGACTAATCTAACAGTACCAGCGGCTACAGCTTCAGGGCGCTCTGTCGTATCGCGCATCACCAATACAGGTTTACCTAAAGATGGCGCTTCTTCCTGAATACCGCCAGAGTCGGTTAACACCACTGTGCTTCGGCTCATCAGGTAGACAAAAGGCAGATAATCCTGAGGTTCTATCAGGTGCACGTTGGACGTGTCGCTTAATAAACGAAATACAGGTTCGCGCACATTAGGGTTTAAATGCACTGGGTAAACAACGTCTGTATCCGGGAATTGCTGAGCAATTTGTTTTAAACCGGCACAAATTTGTTCGAAACCATCACCAAAGCTTTCGCGTCTGTGACCTGTCACCAAGACTAAACGACGACCATTTAAGCCATAAGGGAACTGTTGTTCGAAGTTTTTGGTTAAATTGGTATCAGCATCAATTTTTGCGACTACCTGATGCAAGGCATCAATGACCGTATTCCCTGTGACTACTATGCCTGCAGGATCAATATTTTCTTTCAGCAAGTTCTGTTGTGACGTGTCGGTTGGAGCAAAATGCAACTTGGTTAAAGCGCCAGTTAACTTGCGGTTTGCTTCTTCAGGCCATGGGCTGTAAATATTACCGGTACGAAGCCCTGCTTCTACATGACCCACTGCAGTTTTCTCGTAATAACAAGCTAAAGCCGCAGCGAAAGTGGTGCTGGTATCACCATGTACCAGCACTATGTCAGGCTTGAAATCACGCAGAACTGCTTTGATATTTAACAAAATACTAGTGGTTACATCATACAAGTCCTGACCGGCTTTCATGATAGCCAGGTCGTAGTCTGGCTTTATGTCAAACAGCTTCAGCACCTGATCCAGCATTTCTCTGTGTTGGCCTGTCACACAGACTTTGCTATCGATACCAGGCGTTTCTTTTAACAAATTAACTAAAGGCGCCATTTTGATGGCTTCAGGTCTGGTACCAAACACACTTAATACTTTGATCATAGGGACTTCCATTAATATGAAACTGCTGAAATGGTATCAGAATTTACGCTGTGGCGGCAGAGTAAAGTACGCTAGCTGAACAGGAACTTAAATAAATCAGTTCAGGGCAAAATTATGCCGGATAAGGTTATCCAATTACTACGTTGTGGCCTTTGGCTTCGAGCTTTCTCTTTAGTTCTAACTTGGCCTCTGTATCGCCATG
The DNA here is from genome assembly GCF_947090785.1 of Rheinheimera sp. MM224. Taxonomy (NCBI): domain Bacteria; kingdom Pseudomonadati; phylum Pseudomonadota; class Gammaproteobacteria; order Chromatiales; family Chromatiaceae; genus Rheinheimera; species Rheinheimera sp. MM224. Next base: position 1,632,879 of record NZ_OX352320.1, on the reverse strand, counting down.
CACTAAGCGAATTTGCTCCGGAGGCTTGTGCATCTGATCGACAAAATACAATAAGTCTTGCTGGTCAGCATGGGCAGAATAACCACTCAGCTGTATCACTTCGGCATTAATGGGGTAGTCTTCATCATCAAGCTGCACATAACCGCCAGTTTTGGCATGCTGTAGTATGGCTGCGCCTGGTGTGCCACGAGCCTGATAACCGATAAATAAAATTTGATGGCGCGCAGAACTTAATAAAGCTTTCAGGTAGTTCACCACCCTGCCTCCTGCGCACATACCACTGGCGGCTATCACTATGGCTGGTCTGCCGGTATCCGCTAAATGTTGTACTACCTTTTGGTGATCGTCATGACTTTTGACGGTAAGTAGCTGCTCAAACTGCAGAGGATGGCGGCCACTTTGTAGCTTTTGTTTGGCCTCGTCATCCCAGTACTCTTTTAACTCTTTGTACACTGCAGTGAAGTTTGCAGCCAGAGGTGAGTCGACAATAATATCAAGCTGCTCCCATCTCAGACCTTTATGTATAGCCAGCCCTTGCATCCGATGAATAATATCCTCCAGCTCGTACAACAATTCCTGAGTGCGGCCAATACTGAAAGCGGGTATCAGTACTGTGCCATTGTCTCTAAAGGCTTTTTCCAGCACTTGTTGTAAACGCTGCTGCCGGTTTTTTCGATCTTCATGATTTTTATCGCCATAAGTACTTTCAAGCACCAGTAAATCTGCATCTTCAAGTGGTGTTGGGTCAGGCAACAAGGGGGTATCACGTGCGCCTAAATCACCTGAAAAAACGGCCTTATACCAACCCTGCTTATAAGACGACAGGGTTTGATGGTGAATTTCGATATACGCAGAGCCCAAAATATGACCTGCATTTTGAAAACGTACACGGGCCGTATCTGCACATCCTTCCAATGGATACCATGTCCCGTAGTCGCATGGACGCAATTGACGCGATACCGCCTGAATAAAGCCAGTGATCAGCTTTTCATCCCGCGTGATACCCATTTTTAATGCATCCTCCAGCACAAGAGGCAATAACAAGGCGGATGCCCTGCTGCAATAAATAGGGCCCTGAAAGCCTGCTGCAATTAAATAAGGAATACGGCCAGCGTGGTCAATATGCACATGGGTAAGTAACAGCGCCTGAATACCATCGAGCGGGAAATTGATCTGGGCGGAATCTGTTCCTGCTTTACCCCTACCCTGCTCTATGCCCTGAAACAAACCGCAGTCAATCAGCACGCTGTGCTGTTCATTGATGAAATACTGGTGGCATGAACCAGTAACACCGTCAGTTGCGCCGTGATGGACTACTTTTTGATAGTGCATAACTAAGCCCTAAGCGGTTTATTGATACTGCACAACTATAGTTTTTGTTTCAACAAAAGCAAAAACCACCTCATGTAGAGGTGGTTTTATTTCAACACACCATGCCGGACAGACATGGTTCTGTTTTTACTCTTACATACCAGCGACTGGCTTTTGGTTTGGCTCAACCAAGATACGTGCCACCGCTTTTTTGCTGCCGGCCGAGGCTTTTGTAGTCGACACACCGGAAGTCACAGCAGCCGCTGCTGGCGCTACGGCTGTATCATTCCAGTAAGAGAACGACAGCTCTTCGTAAATATTCAGGCGTGGGCCTAAACCATTTACTACATACCATGGCGAAGTACTGCTATTTCTGCGTTCTTCAATTTCAAACACATAAATACGCGGTCCTAAATTGCCATCAGTAGATTTGAGTAAACGCCATTGGCGCTGAGCACAGGGCTTAGTACCATCATCCCAACAAGTCCAACGATTAATACTCACCACAGACTCATCTTCAGAGCCCTCTACTGCTTCTTCTTCCCAAGTTAATGGCAAGTCAAACAAAGGCTCGAAAGTTGGTGGTGCAGTCTCAGTATTGCCCATGGTGTAGCCAGTATTATCTTCAAGCAACTGCCAACCAAAGTATGAATTTCCGTTGTTCCACAATAAGTTACCATTGTCCCATGAATCTTTAGTCCAGGTATTAATTGTGGTATTCCAATACATATCTTCCGGATTGGTTTGGTCAAAAGTACTGAAGTCACTGCCATCCAACATCAATGCATAATCAGCATCAGCTGCGACTAAAGAGCCTTCTGCATCATAAGTCGCGCTGAATACCTGAACATCTGTACCCACTTGATCAAGCTTAATAGCTTTGATGCTGGAGCCATCGGCAAATGTAGCGACAAAAGCGCCTGCTGCATCAACTTCCCAGTCGAAGCTCTTGTCTACTTCTAATGCAGTACCAGTACCGTCAGCATTAATTTCAAATATGTCGGCAAACATGCTGGCATAACCTAAATCTGCCTCACCAGCGTAGTAGTAGTGCTCAAACATCCACTGCCCTGCAAGCTCAGTTTCAGTAAACTTAACATCACCTAACTTGTCAGCGTTGCGCAATAACTGGTCTTGAGTCGCTTGATATGCAACACCTGTTGGGTTAACCAAAGTCTGGCCCACAGTGACAGGTGTCATGGTGTCAATGCCAGCTGAGACAAAACGATAGGTGTCAGTTTTTTCGCCCTGAACAATACGTTGCATTGAAGAGCTATCTTGAACGCGCTTCACTTCAATCTGAGTGATACCGGCGTTAATTAACAGATTCTTTTGATCTTCAGTTAAGCCAACACTCGAATCACGAACACTAGGATAGTAATACGATGGTGCCTCATCCAGATAAGTTAACTGAATAAGACCGTCCACCAGCTCCCAGCTAAATTCGTTCATACCACTACTGAAGGTTTCAGCGCCAGTGCCGTCTTGGTTGAAGTCGAATCTATTACCACCACGAGATAAGAAACCGTCCGCAGCCGGATATACCTCATAATAGGTACTGGCAATAGCAGATTCTTCTACTGGAGGAGTTAATTCAGGATCTTCGATAATGGCGGTAATAGTCTCTGCAATAATACCTGGATCTTCCGCTTCTGCAGCTTCAACATAGTTGTTGTAGGCTTCGGTATTAGTCAGCAGTTCTAACACATTGGTTACCCCTTCAGGTAATGCAAATGCACCACCTTGAATGACTAACTGAACTACAGCAGCAGCTTCAATCAAATCATCCGGGCTTACTGATTTCTCAACAAAAGTAAAACTATCCAGATCGGCTGGCGCCGTGCCACCATTGGCAGCAACAATCAGTGAATACAATGCGGTAGAAACGGCATTGATAGAAACAGTGTTCGGATTATCACCCACTGCGGATGGAGTTACATCTAATAAAGTCGCAACTACTGCAGATACTTTATCCACGACAGAACCTGCCGCGGCTTCAGCAACTCCAACGGTCAGGCTTGGAATAAATTTGTAATACTCAACACCGGGCGTCACTACAGAGCTTGCGGTGATATTGGTAAACAGATTAGTTTCGTCATCGTCCGCTTCTAAGGCAAGGCTAAAAGTACCATCGGCATCTGCCGTTGTGGTAAAAGCTTCACCAGCTAACTCGCCGCTGATTTCAGCGTTGGCAAAAGCAGCATCAGACACAGTGCCTGTTACCGTAAAAGTGGTCATCACAGGAGTGATTGTGACAGTACCCTCAACGGATGAAGATTCGTCATCATCGTCTGTTACTGTCAGGCTAAAAGCGAGTTCAGTATCTTCTGTCACGCTAGGAGCGGTAAAGCTGAGCGTTGCAGTATCAGCACCTGTCAGAGTCACAGCAGCGCCTGAAGTTTGGGTCCAGCTGTAGCTTTCAATTTCACCATCTGAATCAGCTGCAACAGCTGTTAAGGTCACATCAGACTTTTCCGCCGCGGCATCAAAAGTTGCGGTCACTGTTGGCAATACATTATTGGCTACGTTGACCGTTACATCTGCACTTGCAGTTTGGCTGCCCTCGTCTGTTACTGTAATACGTAATACTGCAGCGCCATTGGCATCCACAGCTGGTGCTGTAACACCTACAGTAGCTGTTGTTGCGTTGGTCAGAGTAAGAGTTGGGCCAGACACTTGAGTCCAGCTGTATGTGATAGTGTCGTCATCATCTGTTGCTGTGGCAGCTATAGTGGTTGTTCGGCTTTCTTTTAACGAAACTGCAGCTGCAACGGATACTGTTGGTAATTCGTCTTTATCGTCCGATCCACACCCTGCTAAAACCGCACACGCAATAATGCTGAGCGATACGTTACCTAAGATCTTGTTTTTCATGTTAACTCCTTGTGGGAAATTCCCCACACCAGCATAGACAACTATGGCGATTTTTCCAGAGATATCATGGCTTTCCCGATAGGTCACATAAAGGTAACTAACTTGTAAATATTTGTAATTTGATAAAAGTGAAATAACTAACAACTCATCAACTATTGCAACGAAATGAGCTATTTAGATTGTTTATGCAGGTTAAAAAGCAGTTCGGCCTCAGCCTGAGGAAGTTCACACTCGAGCATAATTTCATCCAGGCTGGCGCCTAAATGAACCATTTTCATCGCTCTGCTGTAAATTTTTGATTCCGGATCAAACAAATGCATGGATTTTTGTTGTTCGGCCAGTTCAGCTACTTGCTGCATGCCCTGCCCTAAATGACTTTCTAAACTCAGTACTCTTTGTCCCACACCAATAACGGTGGAACGCAATTCTTCCACATCCTGATGCGAGCGTTTTAACTGCACAACTTGTTGCTCCAGCAGCTGATGCAGTTGCTCAATCTGTTGTTGCTGTTGCCAGCTGGCGGCAGCATTTTCGTTGATAATAGCCAGCAGCTTTCTACTTTGGCGTGAAGCAACCACAGCCATCACTACAGAAAGCAACAAAATGGCTGCGATCCCCAGCAGCCATATCCATGAAAAGTCAGTCAGAAAATTAGCCATTAAATACTACGGATCTCTTCCCATTCGTCATCGGACAGCAGTTTATTCAGATCCACCAGGATTAATAATTCGCCGTCACGATTCGATACGCCCTGGATGAACTTGGCACTTTCGTCTGTGCCTACGTTTGGAGCTGTATCAATTTCTGATTGTTTCAGATAAACCACTTCAGCCACGCTGTCGACCATAATGCCAATGACCTGACGTTCTGATTCGATGATCACAATACGGCTGTTGTCAGTGACTTCTGATGGTGGTAAACCAAAACGAGCACGGGTATCAATCACAGTGACTACGTTGCCACGTAAATTGATAATGCCCATCACATAATCTGGCGCACCAGGAACAGGCGCTATGTCTGTATATCTCAGAACTTCCTGCACCTGCATGACGTTAATACCGTAGGTTTCTTCCTGCAGCTTAAAGGTCACCCATTGCAGCACTAAGTCTGTGACTTCTTTAGTTTTGCCAGATTGTGCTGTTAAATTACTCATGCCTAGCTCCTACCCAGAGGTTAAATTCTTATATACCCGTCAGACTTGAAGCTGCAGCTTTGTTGACTGCGCCATCTCGCCCCAATCACATAGTTTACTATGCTCCCGGGGACTCACAAGCTTGTCGCCTCTCTGCAACACCAAGTTAATTGGGTATAGTATTCTTATTCAGTGCTGACTATTCATTCCCTTTGCCAATAAGGCAATCAGGGCGTCGACGTCCAGCAAAGCACACATATGTTCTTTAATTAAACCAGCGAGCCATGGCCTTTTGCCTTCGGTCTCACGCCACTTTACTTCGTCTTGCTCTAAGGCGATTGTGTTGACCAAAGTATCACAGGCCAGACCCCAATGGCTATTGCCCAGCATAATAACATATTGATAGTTTAGCTTTTCTGCCAGTCCCTGATCATATTTTTCTGGCATCACCCAAAGCGCAGTGTCTACCACATTGATTTTTTGTTCACGGTACAACATCACACCTTTGAGCCATTCAGGCTGGCCTGGTAATGAGTTGATAGGCATCATTTTATGAATACCGCCCAGCGCCTTTAAAGGTAAAGCCACTTTTAAACCTGCCACTGTAAAAAACAGCGCCTGAAAACGGCCTTTTCTGTAATCTTTTACCACAGGCGCTGCTGCTTTAACTACAGGAGCAGCAACTTTCACCTGCTCAGTAACAGGTGCGGCTGGCACAACTACCGGAGCTTTGACAACTGGGGCTACTACCGGAGCTACGACGGTCGGTTTTGCTATCACCGGGGCTTTAACAGGCGCAATAACCGGAGCTGATACCGGAGCCAACAGTTCATTCAGTTGCTGTTTTTTTGCTTCCTGAATAGGCGTTTCGACCACGTCATCCGTCAATAAAGCATTTAGATAATGCTTCATGACTTTTTGGCTGGCTTGTAAATCGCTCATCTTAATTCTCCGGTGCTAACTGCAGTAAATAGGTTAGCAGCGTATTGTAAGCAAACACACCCCGCGATTTTGGCGCGAATACAGGAGGTGGAGTCTGAGCCAGGCTGGCGTCACGGAATTTAGTGTCAATAGGAATAACGGCCGACCAAACCCTTTCCTGATACTGAGCTTTTAGTGCTTTGTAGGCATCCAGTGATGCTTTAGTTCTTTTGTCGTACATAGTCGGCACTATGGTGAAAGCATAATCCTGTGGCGACGAACTATGCATCAGCTGCATAGTGGCGATCATCCGGTCCAGGCCTTTTAATGCCAGAAACTCAGTTTGTACAGGTATTAAAATACGGTCACAGGCGGCCATGGCATTGACCATCAACACACCAATGACAGGTGGGCAGTCAATCAGCACATAGTCGTAATCATTTTCTATTTTTTGCAGCGCCTTTTTCAGGATCAGGCCCATGCCCCCTTGCTGACCATGAGAACGGTCTAAGGTAGCAAGTGCCATAGAGGTCGGCAGAATATCCAGATTAGGCATACCACTTGGACACATGGACTGCAGAATTTCTTCGCCGGTAATGTCTTTACCGCGCAGGAAAATATCGTACACGCTGACTTCCAACTCTTCGGCATCAATACCAAAGTAGTACGTCAGAGAGCCGTGAGGGTCAGTATCGATCAGTAAAACGCGATGACCACGCTGTGCAAGCAAAGCGCCTAAAGTGACTGTCGTGGTAGTTTTGCCAACTCCACCCTTTTGATTTGCGATAGTCCAAACAACCAATTTACTGTTCCTGCTGTATAGGTGGCTCTTCTTCGCCCGGCTCGGGCGGTCTGGTTGTGATCCGTATGCCACCATGAGGTAAGCGGATCACCCGTATTTTGTTCTGTTCTTGTTGTGCAGCTTCTTCAGCTACTTGTTCTGCTGCGCTGTCCGGTGCGACTGGTTCAGGCGCTTCAACCACAACAGGCTCGTATGCATATTTAGATAAGGCTATCACTACTTTACGGTTCTGGCTGCGCCCTTGTGCAGTGCTGTTTTCTGCAAAAGGGGAATATTGCCCGTAGCCTTCAATAGCCATACGTTGTGGTGCTATGCCTAACTGTTCCAATAACCGGACTATAGACGCAGCCCGCGCAACTGACAATTCCCAGTTCGACGGAAATTGTTCGGTGCGGATAGGCACTGAGTCAGTATAACCACGCACCCTCATAAAGTTGTCTGTCTGCTTCAGGATAGCAGTAAGTTCGGTCATCACCGCAGAAGCCGAACTATTTGAACTGGCACTGCCGCTGCTAAATAACAAGCCACTGCTAAGTTCAATGGTCAGCCAGTCTTCGTCCAGTGTGACCTTAGCCAAATCAGACTCCACCAGACTACGCAAAGCTCTGTTGATGTCTTTTTGCATTGCAGCCAAAGGACTGCCCAATTTTGTGCTGTCGATCTGTTCCAGTTTAGCGTTGTCGGCCAACAAAGTCGGGCCTGTCGCTTCTTCTAAACCTGAACCATATAATTCAAAGTCACTTTGTGGATGGATATCAGGTTGAACCGATTGCCCCTGAATACCCGTCTCTTTTTTATCCGTAGCTTCAACAAACACCTTGGAAATAGTGTCCTGCAGTTTTTGAAACTGCTCACGCTCCATGGTAGCCATCGAATAAAGCACCACAAAAAGAGCAAACAACAAGGTCATATAGTCGGCGTAGGACACCAACCAACGTTCTGTATCTGATTTATCCGCTTCAACAGCGACAGAGCGGCGTGGCCTGTACATTTAATTTGCTCTGTAAGCCAGCAGCTTGGATTCGACACTGCGTGGGTTTTCGCCCAGCGCTATAGAACACAAACCTTCGATCACCATCGAATGAAACAATGCCCGTTCTTCTACTAATACTTTGATTTTATTAAATACAGGTATAAATACAAAGTTAGCTAAACCCACACCATAAATAGTAGCAACAAAAGCCGTGGCTATCCCCTGTCCTAACTCATCCGGATTAGAAATGTTAGACAACGCCAGAATAAGACCAAGAACAGCACCCACTATACCTATAGTTGGACTGTAGCCGCCCATAGCTTCAAACACCTTAGCTGCCCGCAATAAACGTTCTTTCTCCAGATGCAACTCTGTATCCAGAATATCCTGCAGCACTTTGGCTTCAGTGCCGTCGACCAATAAATTTAATCCCCGTTTTAATAAAGGCTCTTCTTCGTTTAACGCATCTTGCTCTAACGACAAAAACCCTTGTAAACGTGCAGAGTGGCCCCACTGGGTAATGCGTTCAATAGTGGAGTCGAAGTCCAGTTTAGGAGGGGTAATAACCCACGGCAGCAAACTCATACTTAACCGAAACTGCGAAGCAGGGCTTTGAATAAGCACAGCACCTAAAGTACCACCGAAGACGATACAAAATGCAGGCCAATGCAACAAGGTAAAAACATCGCCGCCTTCCTGGCTGAACCCACCGACAATAGCCACTAACGCAATGATGATGCCGGCAAGGGTAAGCTTATCCATGACCTACTTCAGCCACAATACGGGCTGCCACGTCAGATAACGCCACTTCAAGATCGGTTAAACCAGCAGCAGTCACAGCTTGTGGCATACCATACACCACGCAACTTGCTTCATCCTGCGCCCAGATACGTGAACCGGATTGCTTCAGCAAACGAGCGCCTTCACGGCCATCAGAGCCCATGCCTGTCAGTACTATAGCCAGCACCTTGTCATTAAAGACTTTTGCTGCAGTACCAAAGGTGATATCCACACTGGGTTTAAAGGTAATACGGGGCGAATCATCTTCACGAACCCGCAATCTGGCTTGGTTTTCATTGCCATCTACCAGCATTTGTTTACCGCCAGGTGCCAGATAAGCCACACCGGGGCGCAAAATATCGTTGTCTGCAGCTTCTTTCACTTCAATTTTTGCTAAACCATTTAACCGGCTGGCAAAAGCGCCGGTAAAGGCTGCAGGCATATGCTGGATAAGCACTATAGGCAAAGGAAAATTGGCAGGCAAAGCGGTGATAATTTGTTGCAAAGCGACAGGACCGCCAGTGGACGTACCAATGGCAACCAGTTTGTAGTTTTTACCGCTGGAATCAAAGCTGCCTGAACGGTGAGTTTCTGCACGCTCAGAAGCACGACTTTGCAATTCAGCACGTTCAGCTAAAGCTCTGGCGGCCAGACTTTGAGCTAAAGGTGCTCTTGCAGGTATGGCTGAAGAACTTGCCGGAGGCGTCAATGGCGTCCTTGACGCTAAAGTTGAGCTTGCAGAGCCAGTTAAACTGGACGGTCTGCTGATCACTCGACGTCTGGCTACTGTTTTGACGCGCTGACGTAAGACATCAGCGGCTTCTGCTTTGTCGCGGGCAATGTCTTCGAATTTTTTCGGTAGAAAATCGATGGCGCCAGCTTCTAATGCATCTAAAGTGGCTTTGGCACCTTCATGCGTCAGCGAAGAAAACATCAATATAGGCGTGCGCTGCACCCTTAAGATTTCGCGCACGGCCTGAATGCCATCCATCACCGGCATTTCGATGTCCATCGTAATAACGTCAGGACGTAAAGCTAAAGCTTTTTCCACCGCCTCTTTACCATTATTGGCGGTGGCAATGACCTCTAACTCGGCATCCTGACTCAGTATTTCCGTCAGACGGCGACGGAAAAAACTGGAGTCATCAACAACTAATACCCTGATGGTCATAGTGCACTCTCTTAAGCTGAGAATTTGTCAAAGCGATCAAATTTAATTTTGGAGCGTTTTGCATAATGCTTCAGCAGATTAGGTACATCCAGGATCAGCGCTATACCGCCGTCTGATGTGATAGTAGCGCCCGCCATACCCGGAGTGCCTTGCAATAACGCATCCAGAGGTTTGATCACTACTTCTTCCTGACCAATCAGAGAATCCACCACAAAACCAATTTGCTGTGTGCCTATTTGCACTATCACCACATGGCCTTGCTCGCGCTTTATCTTCTTGCTTGAGCCTTTAACCAGCCAATGCTCGAGATAAAACAATGGAATAGCTTTATTGCGGACTACTATCGTCAACTGGCCATCAACATTGTTGGTTTTGGCTAAATCAAGGTGGAAAATTTCATTGACTGTTGCCAACGGCAAGGCAAAGGTCTGCTCACCCACTATCACCATTAAGGTTGGTAATATGGCGAGAGTCAGAGGAACCTTAATCTCTAATAAAGTACCCTGACCTAGTTTCGAGTTGATATGTACGGTACCGTTCAGTTGGGTAATTTTGGTTTTCACCACATCCATACCCACACCACGGCCAGAAATATCGGAAATTTGCTCTTTGGTCGAGAAACCAGGGGCAAAAATCAGGTTAAAGGCTTCGGTATCCGACATACGCGCAGCTGCATCCGGATCCAGCACACCACGTTTAATGGCGATGGCTTTCAGTTTTTCCGGATCCATACCAGCACCGTCATCCTGGATGGTCAATAAAATATGATCACCAGCCTGAGAGGCCGCCAGTCTGACTAAACCTGTACGAGGTTTACCCGCTTTAACACGCACGTCCGGCATTTCAATACCGTGGTCAACCGAGTTCCGCACTAAGTGGACCAATGGGTCGGCCAGAGCCTCCACCAGGTTTTTATCTAAATCTGTTTCTTCCCCTTCCAGCTCAAGGTTAATGTCCTTTTGCAGTGAACGGGCTAAATCGCGAACCACGCGTGGGAAACGACCAAATACTTTCTTGATCGGCTGCATCCGGGTTTTCATCACAGCGCCTTGTAAATCGGCGGTGACTACATCCAGGTTTGCAATGGCTTTGCTCATTTCTTCGTTCTGAGCAGAACCAGACAAGCTCACCAGACGGTTACGTACCAGCACCAACTCACCGACCATGTTCATGATCTGATCAAGGCGCTTGGTATCAACCCGGACTGTAGTTTCTGGCTGGTTGGCTGCAGCTTTTGGATCGGCATCTGGATCTTTTGGAGCTGCCGCTACCGGAGCTGCTTTAGCTACAGCTGGTGCAGGCGCTGCTGCTTTCACTGGTTCAGGAGCTTTTGCCGCAGGAGCAGGCACTACCGCAACAGGCGCTTTGCCTTTGCCATGCAATTCATCCAGCAAGGATTCAAATTCGTCATCAGAGATATCATCACCAGAAGCCGCTTTGGCTTTTTCTGCTGGTTTAGCAGGAGCTTTTTCAACTGGCTTAGATGCAGCAACTGCGGCTTCGCCAGGAATAAAAGAACCCTGACCATGCAACTGATCTAAGATAGCTTCGAACTCATCATCAGTAATATCTTCACTGGCCGTTTCTTTCACGGCAGGCGGAGGCAAGTTGGCTGAAGTATCACGGCCAGGCGCACCGGCACCATGCAATTCATCAAGCAATGACTCAAATTCATCATCACTGATTTCGTCGATGGAAGAAGAACTTTCGACAGCAGGAGCAGCTGCAAACTCGACCACAGCATCAAACTCTTCCATGCTGATTTCAGGTTCTGGTTCTGAGGCCACAGCATGATGAGCATGTTCGTCTTCCGACTCAGGCATACTCAGTCGATGCAAAGCTTCGATAATAGCGGGGTCAGCTGGAGTCAGAGGTTCGCGGTTTTGCACATCGGCAAACATAGCGTTGACTGCATCCAGGGCCTGTAAAATAACATCCATCAATTCTGCGGTCACACGACGTTTGCCGGTCCGCAAAATATCAAACACGTTTTCGGCGCCATGGCAGGCGTCAACTAATTCAGTCAGCGATAAAAATCCAGCGCCACCTTTGACGGTGTGGAAACCACGGAAAATGGCATTTAATAAATTTGCGTCATCCGGATTATTTTCCAACTCAACCAACTGCTCTTGCAGTAGTTCAAGGATCTCGCCGGCTTCGACTAGGAAATCCTGTAAAATATCCTCATCTAAATCAAAGCCCATGCTACAGCTCCCCTTTTAGAAACCTAAACTTGATAATAAATCGTCCACATCATCCTGACCGGACACCACGTCATCACGCTCTGCTGCGTCAATAATAGGGCCTTCAGCTTCGTGACCTGCTTTTGGTTTTTTCGATACGGCTGCTGGTCGTTCTTCCATACTTAAATTGGTTTGACCAAAGGCCGTTAATAAACCAATTAAGCTGTCTTCCACTTCCCGGACCAATTCAATGACCCGCCGTAAAATCTGACCTGTTAAATCCTGATAATCCTGCGCCATCAATACTTCGGTCAGCCGTGCATGTAAGGTAGCAGAGTTTCCTGTTGCCTGATGCAAAAAGCCATCGAGATTATGACATAAGGCCTTGAACTCACCGACTTTTAAGTCGCGACTCATCAATTTCTGCCAATTTGGCAAAATAGATTGTAAGTGTGAGTTGAGTTCATCAGCGATAGGAAGACAGTTTTCAACCGCGTCCATGGTTTTGTTCGCGGCCTGTTCTGTCATATCAATAACATGATTCAGCCGTTTTTTTGCATCCGGAATATCATCTTCCAGCAAAGAACTTAAGGATGGGTCAATTTGGAAACTTTTCAGCGAGTCGTGCAGTTGCCGGGTTAGTTTTCCAACCTCGGCAAATAACTCGGAGGAGCCAGGTACAGCCAGCTGTTGCACCAATTCGTTCGCCGCGTCGGTTTCGCCGAACTCCAGCAACTGAACCAGTTCACGGGCCTGCTCTAATGAAATCAAGGGTGCCGTAGCTACAGACATGGTGTACTCCTTTGTCAGTTACGGTTTAACCCAGGCGTTCAAATACTTTAGCCAGTTTTTCCTGTAAGGTTGCAGCAGTAAAAGGTTTGACGATGTATCCATTCACACCAGCTTGTGCAGCTGCAATGATTTGTTCCTTTTTCGCTTCAGCGGTAACCATCAACACAGGAATATGCTTCAGTCTGGCATCAGCACGAATTGCACGCAGCAAATCAATACCTTGCATACCTGGCATGTTCCAGTCTGTGACAACAAAATCAAAATCACCGTTTTGCAGCATAGGCAAAGCCGTGCTGCCATCATCAGCTTCAGACACATTAGTGAAGCCAAGATCTCTTAACAGGTTTTTTATAATGCGTCTCATGGTTGAGAAATCATCAACCACAAGAATTTTCATATTCTTATCCAAAATCCCCTCCGGTGAGAGCCCAAGCTGGACTAACTCAAACTATTACAACCAATCCTGCATTCTGGAGCGCAAGCGCACCAGCGCCTGACTATGAATCTGACTGACCCTGGACTCGCTGACATCCAGCACAGCACCAATCTCTTTCAAATTTAGTTCGTCATTATAATACAGCGACAACACTATAGCTTCTCGTTCCGGTAAGCTACTGATATTTTTTATCAACGCCTGTTGAAATGCATCAGTTGCCTGTTGTTCGTACAAATGATCGTCATCTTTATCATTTGCCGTGACCAACACATCATCCGAGATGCCCAGATCTTCGATACCAATAATGCGACCACTGCTGGCGTCACTGAGCATATGATGATACTCATCTAAAGATATATCAAGTTTTTCAGCAACTTCACTATCTTTTACATCACGACCCAGTTCGGATTCAAGTTCAGAAATAGCTTCAGCTATCATACGGGAATTGCGGTGAACAGAGCGCGGAGTCCAATCACCACGACGGATTTCATCCAGCATAGAACCGCGTATACGAATACCGGCAAAGGTTTCAAAGCTTGCACCTTTACTGCCATCAAAGTTTTTTGCAGCTTCGATCAGACCAATCATACCGGATTGAATAAGGTCATCGACCAGGACACTGGCAGGTAAGCGGGCCAACAAATGGTAGGCAATACGTTTAACCAGAGGCGCATGCCGTTCAACCATTTGAGTCAGATGATCAGCGGCACCGTAGGCCGCAAGTTTGCTATTCAAACCAGACCTCTCGCTTCAGGTTGTTGTACCAGTTGTTCCAGAAAAAATTCGAGATGCCCGGATGCGACGGGTGGTACAGGCCACTGCACTGCACGGGTGGCCAAAGTACGAATCGCCAAAGAGGCCGGAGTTTTTGGAAAAGCATCCACAAAAGCTTTCTGCTTACGTGCCGCTTTTCTGACGTTTTCATCAAATGGAATAGTCGCGACCAACTCTAATGTGACATCAAGGAATCTGTCTGTCACCCGGCTTAGCTTGGCAAAAAGCTCCTGCCCTTCTTTTAAACTGCGAACCATATTGGCAACAATTTTAAAGCGCTGCACACCATGTTCACGGCTCAATATTTTCATTAAGGCGTAAGCATCAGTGATAGAAGAAGGTTCATCACAGACCACCACTAACACGTCTTGTGAAGCGCGGGAAAAACTTAATACCATATCGGAAATACCAGCAGCTGTGTCCACCAGTAAAATATCAAAACGGGTGCGCATTTCGCTAAAAGCACGGATAAGACCAGCATGTTCCACTGGCTTTAATTCGGTCATGGATTGAGTGCCTGAAGTCGCTGGTACAATTTTGATACCAAAAGGCCCTTCAATCAGAATGTCATCCAGTTCTGCTTCGCCAGACAACACATGAAATAAGTTTTTTTGCACCCTAAGTCCAAGCATTACGTCACAGTTCGCTAACCCCAGGTCAGCGTCCAGCACCAATACTTTTTTTCCAAGCTGAGCCATAGACATGGCAAGGTTCAGCGTAACGTTAGTTTTACCCACGCCACCTTTGCCGCCTGTCACTGCTATGACTTTTACAATCTGTTGTTTCTGTTGTTGCTTCATTCTTCTCAGGCCACTGGCTTGATCATCATTCATCGGAAGATTATGCATAGGTTCCTTCCACCCGGGCCGTCGTGTCTGAATACCACTGATAACCCGTACTACTGTTAGAGGTCCGTAACTGCTCTGCCTTGGCAACCATTGTTTTCGCTTCGGCCATCTCGATATCCTCAGGGACTCGTTGGCCGTTGGTCAAATAACTGACCGGTAACGCATTTTGTATTGCCACGTTAATGATTTCTCCCAAACTTAAGCATTCATCAAGTTTGGTGAAAATACAACCCGCTAATGGAATACGTTTGAAATGTTCAACGGTTTCCTGCATCACGCGAGCTTGAGATGTTGCAGACAATACCAGATAACTTTTTATTTTAACACGCGAATTATGCACTAAAGACGCAAGTTTTTCAGCAAGACGAACGTCACGCTGACTCATACCTGCGGTATCAATCAAAATTAATTTACGTTGTTGTAACTGATTTAACAGCGTCGCTAACTCTTCGCTGTCTTTGACCTGTTTTACCGGACAACCAATAATACGGCCAAAAGTAGCTAACTGCTCGTAAGCACCAATGCGGAATGAATCTGTGGTAATTAAAGCCACCTGATCCGCCCCATGACGTTTAGCAAACTGAGCTGCAAGCTTTGCCACAGTCGTGGTTTTGCCTACGCCTGTAGGACCAACCAGGGCCACTACGCCGCCACGACGCATAATATCGTCATTGGTGGTGATCAACTGCCCTGTTAATAACTCTAACGCACTGTCCCATGCTTCAGCATCGCTGATATCTTCTGGCATAAAGCAGGCAATTTGATCAGCCACTGGTTCAGATAAACCCAGAGCCAGCAGTTTTTCAATCACCATGGCACGCACAGGCTCACGACGCGCTAAATCCTGCCACATTAAACCTGAGACCTGGTGTTGCAGCAGTTGTTTCATCGACGACATTTCACTACGCATCGCATCAAACTGTTTTTGCATCAGCTTGGCTTGCTGTTCCTGATAACGTGTCAATTCAGTCAGGTTGACCACTGGTGCGTCGGAAGATTGACGTTCGTTATCCGAAGGTGTTGAATTTGCAACCGAAAATAGCGCGTTGGTCGCTGCAGCAGTTTTTGCAGCCGCCATTTTATTGGCAGAGATAGCCTGAGCAGCTGCAGGTTGTTTACTAATTTGACGGGCTAATAAAGCTTGCAGAGAATCGGCAGGCACTTGCTCTGGCTCATCATCTACTTTGATATTCAAACGACTACCTACCGCAGGCTGAGCTGCAACTGCAGGTTCAGCCACAACCACAGATGGCGCGGCTTCCGGGTCTATTGCCGCTACAATTTCAACGCCGCCAGCCACTTTTTTATTCGACAGAATAATAGCATCAGGGCCTAAAAACTCTTTGACTTCTGTCAGAGCGGTACGCATATCTTTGGCAACAAAGCGTTTGATTTTCATAGCTTAACTCCTAATTCGACTGGCCTACCACACTGACAATACGGATTTGTTTGTTGTCAGGGATCTCTTGGTAGGACAAAACCCGTAATCCTGGAATACTGTACTTCACGAATCGTGCCATAACTGATCGCAGAATGCCGGAAGTCAATAAAACTGCCGGTTCGCCGGCTAATTCCTGATTCTGACAGGCAGTAGCTAATGACTGCTGAATACGCTCAGCAAGGCCAGGCTCTATACCAGCGCCATCATTGCCGGCCGATTGCATCGACTGATGTAACATCTGCTCTAAATCAGGTGCGAAGGTGATCACCGGCACTTCAGGCGCACTGCCCACCACTTCCTGAATAATCAGGCGTTTTAACGCCACACGGCAAGATGCAGTTAATACGTCAACATCCTGACTCTTCGAGCCATAGTCCACTAAGGTTTGTACTATGGTGCGCATATCACGGATAGGCACCCCCTCATGCAACAGGTTTTGCAGCACTTTTACCACCACAGTCAGCGGCAAGGTATCTGGTACTAAAGCATCCACTAGCTTAGGTGAAGATTTAGCCAGCATGTCCAGCAAGTTCTGCACTTCTTCATGCCCCAGCAACTGAGCAGCATTATTGGTTAAAATCTGGCTTAAATGAGTGGCCACTACGGTCGCCGCATCCACTACTGTGTAGCCTAAGGTTTGAGCATGTTCACGCTGATTTTTTGCGATCCAGACCGCCTCTAAACCAAAAGCAGGATCTTTAGTGGCTATACCTTTGACAGTACCAAACACCTGACCTGGGTTAATCGCCAGTTCGTTATCGTGCCGCAGTTCTGACTCGCCTGTGGTCACGCCCATCATGGTGACACGGTAGGTATTAGGCTCTAAATCCAGATTGTCGCGAATATGCACAGCCGGAATAAGGAAACCCAGCTCCTGAGATAGTTTTTTACGCACGCCTTTAATACGGGTCAGCAATTCGCCGCCCTGCGCTTTATCAACCAGTGGAATTAAACGATAGCCGACTTCTAAACCTATAGTGTCGACTGGCTGTACATCATCCCAGCCAATTTCTTTGACGGGAGCCATTTCAACAGGAGTGGTCATTTCAGCCTTTTTGATCGCAGCTGCTTTTTTAGCTGTTGGGTTTTCCACCCGGTACAAATAATAAGCTGCACCACCCACTATTGCGGCCAGACTCAAGAAGGCGACATGAGGCATGCCAGGGACTATACCCATAATGACTAAAATGCCAGTCGCAATGACCAGCACCTTAAAGTTACTGAACTGGCCGGCCATCAGAGTACCAAAATCACCCTCTTTGTTTTGACGGGTAACGATAATGGCTGTACCCACTGACAACAACAAACCTGGTATTTGCGCCACCAGACCGTCACCTATGGTCAATAAGGTATAAATTTCAACAGCTTCCATAAAAGGTAAATCGTGCTGCAGTACACCAATGATCAGACCGCCGATGATGTTTATTACCATAATGACGATACCGGCCATGGCATCACCTTTAACGAATTTATTGGCACCGTCCATCGAACCATAGAAATCAGCTTCTTCACCAATTTCCTCTCGGCGTTTACGAGCCTGATCAGCGTCAATAAAACCAGCGTTTAAGTCGGCGTCTATCGCCATTTGTTTACCCGGCATAGCATCAAGGGTAAAACGGGCCGTTACTTCAGAGATACGTGCAGCACCAGAGGTGACAACCATCATATTGATAATAACGAGGATAATAAAAACTACAAAACCTACAGCGTAATTACCACCTATCACCACTTCACCGAAAGCTTCTACCACCTTACCTGCTGCGTCAGGGCCATTGTGGCCTTCCAGTAAAATGACCCGCGTACTGGCAATGTTCAAAGTTAAACGCAAAATAGTAGCCACCAGAATAACGCTGGGGAAAATAGCAAAATCCAAAGGTTTTCTGGTGTAGATGGTGATTAACAGTACCACCAGACCTAATGTGATATTGAAGGTAAACAAAATATCCAGCATCAAAGGGGGTAAAGGTAATACCACCATGGCCAAAGCTGCCAGGATCATTAACGGAGTGCCAACACCTTTGGCATAAGACCAAACTTCGGGATTAACACGGGAAAACATTTGGGTCATCGACATAACAAGCCTGACAAATTACTGACGCTACAGGCTGTTATACAAAAACCGTTCCACAATTAAATGGCCAGTGTCAGAGCTATCAGCTCTGACACTGGGTATCGAAGTCATAATAGGAGTGAATGATATGTGGGTCAGAGCCAAGGCTCTGACCCTAGTGGCGGAAATCTTCCGGAATGGGAAGGTCTCTCGCCAGATTTTTCGGCCGTTTTCCTTTGCCTTTTTTATACATATTCAACTGATATACATAAGCCAGCACCTGAGCAACAGCCGCAAATAACTGCTCAGGGATGGGATGATCAAGCTCTGTGGTATAAAAAATCGAACGGGCTAAGGCAGGTGATTCAAGCACTGGTACTTTGTTTTCTTCGGCTAAACGACGGATATAAAGCGCCACTTCATCGGCCCCTTTAGCCACAACTACTGGCGCTCTGAATTTGGCCTGATCGTACTTCAGCGCTACCGCAAAGTGAGTCGGGTTAGTAACCACCACATCTGCTGTAGGTACAGCGGCTATCATACGGCGGCGGGCCGCCTGATACTGCAAGCTACGAATACGGCCTTTAACCCGGGGATCACCCTCAGAGTTTTTGTATTCGTCTTTGACTTCCTGCAACGTCATTTTTAATTCTTTATGGTGTTTCCACATCTGATAAGGCGCATCGATAGCGGCAATGACAATAACGCTGAAACAAATGCCAAAAAACACCCAGGCTAAAATTTCAGCTGAGGCGAAAATATCCTCTGGATTGGTCATCAAGGATAAGGCCATGATGTCGTCAAAGAAGGTGGACAACAACGCAAAAGTTAAACCACCGATCACCAGTACCTTAGCAATACTTTTAATCAGCTCGACCATCGCCTGTAAACCAAACATCCTCTTGATGCCCGTCAGAGGATTCAGTTTGCTAAATTTAAAACCGACGGCTTGCCAGGTAAAGTTATAACCACCAATGATCACACTGCCCACATAAGCAGCTAACAAAATCAGCAGGAAAAATTTAAGTAGTCCTGGAAATAATTCAATTAATGCATCCTCCCAGACGGAGAACATTGAATAAGGATTAAAAATATCTTTTTCATCCAGCGACAGTAAACGACGACAAACTTCCAGCACTGAGCCTGCTATCTCTTTACCGAAAATTAAAATGCCTGCGCTACTGCCCACCAACACAGCAAAAGTAGCCAGATCCTTGGAACGTGCAACCTGACCCTTTTTTCGGGTGTCTTCGAGTTTTTTACTGGTGGGTTCTTCGGTTTTTTCCTGACCTGAACTTGCCATAGCAGTCTCCTAGCAGCCTATCAACTTGCAGGTGTATTCAATACCATGCTGCCAGTTCAGATTAAAATGAAATAAGAAGGTATCCATCGTCAGCCACATAATAAGCAAACCCGCCAACATACTGATAGGCATACCTATAGAGAAAATATTCAACTGAGGTGCTGTACGGGTTAACACACCAAAAGCAATATTGACCACCAGCATAGCCGTTACTGGCGCCAGCGTGATGGCCAAAGCTGTAACAATAATCCAGCCGCCAAATTCGGCCACTTGCCAGTACTTATTCACATCCATCCACTGGCCATTAATGGGCAGTGATTCAAAACTAAAGACAACCATCTGAAACATAATCAGATGTCCGTCGTACACCAAAAATAACAAAGTGGCCAAAATCAGATAAAACTGGCCTATAGCTGGCACAGACACACCGTTGGCAGGATCGGCCATAGCGGCAAAACCTAAACCGGTTTGAGTCGCCAGAATTTGACCTGCGGTGACAAAAGCCTGTACAAAAATTTGTGAGATAAAACCTATCGCCAGCCCTATGACAATTTGTTGGATCATTTGCACCACCAGATTCAGCGACATCAGATTGACGTCTTTCACCGGCGGAACCACAGGCATAATCATCACGATAAAGGCGGCACAAAAGGCGGCTTTGACCCGGGTCGGAATATTTTTTGCCCCAAAAGCCACCATAATAAACATCATGGCGGATACACGGGCGAAAGGCAGCATAAAGTCAGCAATAACCTGAAGTAATTGCTGCAGTGGATACTCCATCAGCTGATAACCGTTGGAATGCTCAGATAGAGCTTCTCGGTGTAGTCCATTATGGTTTGAGTTAACCAGTGCCCACCATACATCAGAGCGAGTAATGTCACTATTAGACGAGGTAAAAAACTTAAGGTTTGTTCGTTGATTGAAGTCGCAGCCTGAAAGATAGACACAATCAAGCCGACAATAAGCGACGGAATAATGGCCATGGAGACAATTAAGATCACCAGCCAAAGCGCATCGCTTAATATATCAACAAAAACCTCTGGACTCATGTCCCCACTCCGTAGCTGGTTGCTAAAGTCCCCATCACCAGTAACCAGCCGTCGACCAACACAAACATCATCAGTTTAAACGGCAGGGCAATAATCATAGGTGATAACATCATCATACCCATGGCCATCAGGATACTGGCAACCACCAGATCGATAATCAGAAAGGGGATAAATATCATAAATCCAATCTGAAAAGCAGTTTTCAGCTCGCTGGTGACAAAAGCCGGGATCACAATGGTGATAGGTAAATCCGCTACATTGTCGACCTTAGGCGTACCTGCTATTTCAGCAAAAGTTTCTAAATCTTTCATCCTTGTTTGATGCAGCATAAAAGCCTTCATCGGCTTTATCGCTTCATCAAAGGCCTGAATTGAGGTGATTTGTTCTGCAAGGTATGGCTGCAGTGCTTTTTGATTCACTTCATCAAACACAGGTGCCATGATAAAAAAAGTCATAAAGACAGTGATACCAATTAATACCTGGTTCGAGGGCGACGATTGTAAGCCTATGGCCTGACGTAAAATTGCC
This sequence comes from Rheinheimera sp. MM224, assembly GCF_947090785.1. Classification (NCBI taxonomy): domain Bacteria; kingdom Pseudomonadati; phylum Pseudomonadota; class Gammaproteobacteria; order Chromatiales; family Chromatiaceae; genus Rheinheimera; species Rheinheimera sp. MM224. The sequence goes on along the minus strand of NZ_OX352320.1, from coordinate 1,611,508 downwards.
AGCACCACAATAATACGGGTAAAACAGGTCATCATAATGACCATAGCTGGCAGGAAACTCAGCGCAGTCATCACCGCTAGTACTTGCAGCGTGACACTGTACTCCTGTGTCCCATCGGGACTGGTGGTGACAGATAAGGCAGACAAAGCGCCGCCCTGCTGAGCTAACAGATCAGGGGACAAAAATAACAGAACTAGTGCGAGTAATGGCCACATATTAAGGTTTCGACTTTTGTTTTTGTAGAAGTGCCTGAAACTGAGTACGCCAGTCTGGCGCTGCCTGATCGTCAACCAAAGGTTGGTCTAATTCAAATAACATATTAATTTGGTTAGCCGTTACACCCAACACCCGCTGTTTGCCCTGCACTTCAATCACCAGAATGCGTTCACGGGGCCCAAGCATCACAGAGCTGACAATTTTGATATGGCTGGAGCCCGGTAGTTTGATTGCCAGTTTTTTATACAACCAGGCCAGACCAAACAATAAACCCAGCACAATGATCAAAGAGCCAAACACATTCATAATGGTCATGGCGTTCATGCCATTGCCTTGTGCTGTTGGCGCAGCTGTTGCCGCTGTGCTGGCTGCTGCCACCACAGTTTCAGTAGCATTTGCCAGCAAAGGACTGGCCAGACAACACAACGCCATCATAGGATAAAACAATCGCATTAGCGCAGCTTCTTGATACGTTCAATCTGACTGATCACGTCGGTCAGACGGATACCAAACTTGTCGTTGACCACAACTACTTCACCGTGCGCTATTAAAGTGCCGTTGACCAGCACGTCCAATGGTTCACCAGCTAAACGCTCCAGCTCAACAACAGAGCCCTGATTCAGTTGTAATAAATTACGGATACTGATTTTAGCGCGGCCGACTTCCATAGAGATGGTGACAGGTATATCTAAAATGGTGTCCAGTTTACGTTTCTCATCGACAGTCAGCTGAGCTGGTTCTTCTTTAAGTTCATCCAGTTCAACAGCTGAAGCACCACTATCGCCTTCAGCTTCTGCTAAAGCTGCTGCCCATTCGTCCATGGTATCTTGTTCATTCGCCATGATTATCTCTCCAAGCGTTCAGATAAGTTTAAATCCGCTTCCAGTTCACTGATATCTGCATCGCTGTCCAGGCGTCGGCCGCCCTTAGTGAACACATGCATCTCTGATTTAACGGACTCAGGTCGTTTAATTTTTTCAATAATTTTTAATGCGATATTGTCGCGGGAGCGTCCCATCTTGGCTCTGTAAGTAGGTAAATCTTCAATCAGCACAGTGATGTGATCAGGCATTTCTACCGGAATGATATCGCCAGCCTGCAGGTTCATCAGTTGCTCCAGTGTGATATCGACATCCAGCATCTTAGTGGTCAAATCCACTTTCACATCCATGATTTCGTCACGCAGGGCTTTACTCCAGCGCAAGTCGGTGTCTTCTTTATCACTTTGAACACCGGCATCCAACAATTCACGAATAGGTTCCAGCATCGAATAAGGCAACGCCACGTGGAAATCACCGCCACCACCATCGAGCTCGATATGGAAAGAGCTGATGACCACCACTTCAGTTGGGCTGACGATGTTGGCCATAGCCGGGTTCACTTCAGAATCCAGATATTCAAAGGACACGTCCATCACAGGAGCCCAGGCTTCTTTGTAATCTTCAAAGATAAGCTTTAACAGCATTTGGATGATACGACGTTCGGTTGGAGTAAATTCGCGACCTTCGATTTTGGCGTGATAACGGCCATCGCCTCCAAAGAAGTTATCCACCAGAATAAACACCAGACGGGCTTCCATGGTAATAAGGCCTGTGCCTTTTAATGGGCGGAACCTCACCATGTTTAAACTGGTTGGAACAAAGAGGGTGTGTACGTATTCACCAAACTTAATCATCTGCACGCCGTTGATCGAAACCTCGGCTGTGCGGCGCATCATATTAAATAAACTGATCCGCATATGGCGGGCAAAACGTTCGTTGACCATTTCGAGCGTGGGCATACGACCACGCACGATGCGATCCTGTGAGGAAAAGTCGTATTCGGTCGCAGATCGCCCACGACCGTCGCCACTTTCCTCGACCTCTTCTTCTTCGACGTCATCGACACCATGCAGTAGCGCGTCAATTTCGTCCTGGGACAATAAATCAGTCAAGCTGTTGCTCTCTTATTGCATCACAAAGCCAGTGAACAGTACTTCTTCTACTACTTCACTGCCAGCCACGCCAACTAAGGCTTCCTGCACTTCTTTCAGTGCTTTTTTCTTCAAATTTTCTTTGCCTTCAACCGTAATCAACTCTTCGGCATTACTGGTACTGAAGGTACGTAACAAGGTACTTTCAATCAAAGGAATATGCACTTTGGCTGTTTCTTCATTGTTACTGCCACGCACTAACAACTGCACCTTAATTTGCACCAGACGATCTTTGGTTGCACCTGGCACATTAAAAATAAAAGGTCGAGGCATGCTGACATACAAGGCTGAGCCTTTGTCTGCTGCTGCATTTGGGTCTGTTGCTACTGCAGTTTCAGCTACACCAGCCTCCACCGGAGCAGGTTCGGCTGAATCACCTGACATCATCAATACTGCAACTACAGCGACAACGGCTAGCAGCACAACTGCACCAATAATGATGATCAGCTTTTTCTTTTTCGCCTGGCCATCACCAATTTCTAAGTCTTTACCCGCCGCCATTTTTATTCCTTATTCGCGTTGATGAAACCGTATTATTGACCTTGGCTTTCATCAAAGGCAATCACTAACTGTGCATCTGCCGCTTTTCTGCCCTTCTTCGCTGGTTCTGTAGTTTTATTAACCCGCTACAACCTGGCTTAGCCTTAAACGAACAGGCAGCGACTGCTGTTTTTACGCGTAATAATCCACTACGCGGTCAGAATTTTTTGTAGGTAAAATGCCTGGCTCAATATTCTCGTCAGATGAGCCCAAGGTTGTGCCCAAACCATTGCCACCAGCGGTACGACGACCGCCTTCCTGACCTGAAGAAGATTGGTTTTGCTGTTGTACAGAGCCCTGACTCAATTCAATTCCTTGTTGTTGCAATAATTCTTTTAATTTTGGCATTTGTTGTTCCATCAGTTCTTTGGCATTACCTTGCTGAACCATAAACTGCACTGACATCTGATCCTGCTGCAAACTGATTTTGATCTGCATCGAACCCAATTCAGACGGGTCCAGACGAATTTCAGCGGTATGCACTTTATCTTTCACCATCATCAGCATTTTTTCTTTTAATTGGTTCGACGCTTCAGGCTGGATCAAATTCAGCTTTTGTCCCAACTGGTCCACTTGTTTTTGGCTTGATTCAGACACAGCTTCACGGCCAGCTACAGCAATACCTGAGCTGATTTTTTCCAGGCTGGATTTAAGCTGGTTGCTAAAAGAGTTGGCCTCTGTCACAACAGGATTACTGCCTTTTTGCTGTTCAATCACAGTCAGAATGGCATCAGCTGAACCTTGCTGCGAAGGTTCACCAGATGAAGAGGATGCCCCCTGCTCTCCCTGAGTAGCGATGGCGGCATTCTGAATTTGCTTTAATATATCCTCGGTAGTGACTTTAGTGTCTGAGGCCGCAGCTTTGATATGCGGAGATGTCGGAGCCACTAATGCAGCGGCACTTTGGGCCTGCACTGAAGTTTTAGCCTCTGTGGCGACAGAATGCACCGTCAAGGTTTCTCTCTCAGTGTCGTCATCGGCTGCAACTGTGTTATCACTACCGGCTGTCGCAGCTGCGTTGCTTTTGACTAGGGCTGCCGCTTGCTCTGACTGAACCGGAGATTTGTTCACTATGGTGGCTGTAGCCAACACTTCAGTGTTCATAGCAGTTTGCTTTTCTGCCTCAGCAGACTGAACAGTCTGAGCGGAGTGTCCTGCAGCTTTCAACGGTTTTTCGATATGAGCTATAATTTTGTTTTGGTCAGGGCCCGTATCTTTTGAATTGCCAGGCAGTGATTTATCACCTGCTTTGCCTTTTAAGTCTGTCAAGTCTGTTGGAACTAGTTCAACCTCTGAAGCTGTATTTTGCTTTAGAACAGTTTCCGCAGTCTGGGTTTTACCTGAGCCATTTTTGTCTGTCTGCGCCATCAGTTTTAAGGCTTTTGATTCTTCAGCTGTTAGATGCTGCTCTGAGCCTTGTTCAGCCAATAGCTTTTTATCAAGCACTATAGAGCCATCGTTCTGCCCGTCAGTTTTGGTCTGGGCACTAGACAGATCGACGACTTTTATTTTATCACTTTGCTGTTTCGCTGCGAGCGCTTGTACCTGCACCGCCACATCATCCACTACAGCAATTTTATCTGATCCCGTTTTACCTTCAGTTTCGGCTTTGCTTAACCGCTCCTGCAAACTTTTGGCTTTTTCCAGCAAGTTTAACCAGTGCGATTGTTCAGCTTCACCGCTCTCATTTTGCACCTGCAAGGCATCCGAATCACCAGACACTAGCTCTTCTGAATCGCCCTGTGATGACTCCTTGCTGGCCACAGCCTTAGTGTTGTCAGTGTTTACATCAGGGACCTTTGCTCCCTCAACAGCTGTAACATCTGTACTATCTGCAAGGTCAGAGGCATTATTCTGCCGCGTTTTGGCAGGGACTTTTGCAGGTTTCTCTGCAGCTTTCCCATTCACCTCAGCGGCTAAGGTGGCAGCAAAACTCTGATCAGGCTCTGTTGCACCGTCATTGGACTGCATAGCTTGTGGTTTTGCAGCTGAGACAGGTTCAGCGCTAAGCATTGTCATTGATAAAAATTCAGCCATCGATCACTCCGGTCCAGATGCAAGAGATTTACTTGCTGCTGTTGTTCGTATTTGCCTGCAGTATGCAAACAAAATCACTTCACACACGACATCATGCAAAAGACATACAAAATACGCGCCATACTTAACTAACTCTGCGGAAAAACTGCTGAGTTGCAATTTCATCCAGCATTTTTTGTTCTTGTTTATCTGCTTTGCGCTGCACTTCTGCCAACTCACGTTCAATGAGTATTTCCAGCGCCTTGCGTTTTTTCTGCATCGCCAATAGCTGCAACAAACGCTGATCTGCGCTGGCTTTGGCCTGCTGCACATACTGTTGCTGCACCGTTAAAGCCGCATCCAACTTGCCAATAAAGTTTAAATACTGATTAAACTGGCGACTTGCCATGCCTTGCTGACCACGGCTTTGGGTTTGCTGTACGTATTCGATACGGTAATCCGCCAGCCCTTGATACTTTTGTTGCATCGACTGATAGTTCTGCTGCGCAGCTCTGTACATCGCCTGCAATTTATCTTCTTTTTCCTGCTGGACTTTTACCAACAGCTGAAGTTGTGCCAATGCCATAACTTATCGTCCTAAATGTGCAGGTAAAAGTTTATCCAGTTGCGTCAGACTTTCGTCATAAGGCACAACCTCTTTCATTTCCTGCTGTAAAAAACCACGGATTTTTGGCATCAGAGTTACGGCTGCATCCAATTGCGGATCGGCGCCTTTGACGTAAGCACCAATTGAAATTAAATCTTTGCTTTGCTGATAAGAGGCATACAGCTGTTTTACAGCACGAGCCAGTTTTTGATGTTCCATGCTGGTGACTGCTGGCATAACCCGGCTAATGGATTTTTCGATATCAATAGCAGGAAAGTGGCCACTGTCAGCCAACTGGCGCGACAGAACAATGTGGCCATCTAAAATAGCGCGGGACGCATCAGCTATAGGATCCTGCAAGTCATCGCCTTCGGACAATACAGTATAAAAAGCAGTAATAGAGCCCTGACCTACAGCACCATTACCAGCTCGTTCAACCAGTGCCGGTAATTTGGCGAAGACTGAAGGTGGATAGCCTTTGGTTGCTGGAGGTTCACCCACAGCCAAAGCAATTTCGCGCTGCGCCTGAGCATAACGGGTAATGGAATCAAGCAGCAGTAATACATCAAGCCCCTGTTCGCGGAAGTACTCAGCCACCTGCACTGCTGTTTCGCAGCCTTTTAAACGCATCAGGGGCGATACATCAGCGGGAGCCGCAACGACCACCGAACGTTTGCGGCCTTCTTCCCCCAAAATCTCGTCAATAAATTCTTTAACCTCACGGCCCCGTTCACCCACCAGCCCCACGACTATCACGTCAGCTGCAGTACCGCGGGTCATCATGCCCAGCAGCACAGACTTACCTACACCAGACCCTGCAAACAAGCCCATACGCTGGCCTTTGCCGACCGTAATAATGCTGTTGATCGCCCGTACGCCTACATCAAGCGGAGCATGAATGGGCTGACGTTGTAATGGATTAATAGGAGGTTTTTTCGCGCCGCCAAATTCCTGACTTAAAATCGGCCCTTTGCCATCCAGTGGTTTACCTGCACCGTCAATAACCCGCCCCAGCAACGCCATAGTCAAAGGCACACCTTTAAAATCGTTCAAAGGTGTGACTTTTGCACCAGGCACCACACCGGACACATCATCTTTTGGCATTAAAAAAATACGGTCGTTGGCAAAACCCACTACCTCAGCAAATAGCTGGCCGGATGCGGTTTCCACATGACAAGTCTGGCCTATAGCCGCAGTGCAGCCGGTCGCTTCCAGAGTCAGCCCGACGACCCGGACTAAACGCCCGGCCAGATTGGGCCTACTTTTCTGAATATGCTGCAGCTGTTGCTTTAAATTGGCGGCTAACTGTGACGACGACATAAAACTCCTTAAACAAAGCCTGCGATAAAGCAGAACTTGATATTAATCAGGAGAATGCAAGAAATGCTCCAGACTGCTTTGCAATCTGTTTTTAATACTTCTGTCCATCGAAGATAATGGGGTTTCCAGCAGACAACCACCGCGCTCTACCGCCGGATCGGAACGCAGTTGCCAGTGCCGTTCGGCTAGTTGCTCTGCAGTGAAATGCTGCTCAACCACAGCCATATCATCAGGATGAAGCTTGATCAGGATATGTTCGGTTTGCAGTGGCAATACTGCTGTCGCATCGGACAGCGTTTTTAATATCACTTGTGGATTGGTTTTACATTCGACTGCTATTACAGCTTCTGCCATCGCCAGACAAAGCTGTAACAGCTGTTGTTCGACCTGTTGATCAACTTGCAATAAAGGCTGTTGCAGCTGTTCCAACAACGCAGCCAGTTCCAGCTTTTTCTGTTCAATCTCTTCAGTAGCTTGCTCTAAACCCAGTTTTTTACCTTCGGCCTGGCCATGAGCTAAACCATCAGCTGTGCCTTGTTCACGGCCTTCTTCATAACCTTTGGAAAAACCTTCTTCTTTGCCCTGTGCAAAACCTTCATCAAAAGCAGCCTGACGGATTTGTTCAATATCATCCGCCGTCAGAGGCTTAATTTCCAGTTCAGCGTCTTCTTCCACCGCAACAGCTGCAACCTTTTGTGATGGCAGCGTTTTATTCAGCGCATTGGTTTTACCTGCAGGCGCTTTTTTATCTGAATCAAGTTGTGGGCTTGGCCAACGTTTGAGTAACTCCAATAACTCATCCGTTGGCGCAAAAGGTTGTTTGGTACGAAATGGATCCATGGTCATACAGCTTTACTCCGGCATCCTGTTACAGGAAGTCTTCACCACCACCGCCACCCAACATTATTTCACCGGCATCGGCCAGACGACGGGCCACCGACAAGATATCTTTTTGTGCAGCTTCTACTTCACTGACTCGGACTGGTCCCATGGCTTCCAAATCGTCGTTCAACAGTTCGGCAGCACGTTTGGACATATTTTTCAGGATCTTCTCTTTTAAGTCTGCATCCGCGCCTTTTAATGCTTTCATCAAAGCATCCTGCTGCACTTCACGCAGAATAGTCTGAATTGCCCTGTCGTCCACATCCAGCAAGTTTTCAAACACAAACATCAGATCCTGAATTTGTTGCGCCATTTCTTCGTCATGTTCGCGAATAGCATCCATCAACTGACCTTCAACATTGGTATCGAGGTAGTTCATGATATCGGCAGCTGCTTTTAAGCCACCCATTTTCGCTGCCTGAGCACCAGCCTGACCAGCAAACTGTTTCTCCATAATTTCGTTTAATTCTTGTAATGCCGCTGGTTGTACTTCTTCCAGGTTGGCGATACGCATAGTTAAATCTAAGCGCACTTTTTCCGGGAACTGCGACAGGATCTCTGCCGACTGCTCCGGCTCTAAATAAGACAATACAATAGTCTGGATCTGTGGGTGCTCGTTGCGGATGATATTCGCCACCTGCTTCGAGTCCATCCACTTCAGTGAATCCAAACCTTTGGCACCACCACCCAGAATAATCTGGTCGATCAGGTTCGAGGCTTTTTCTTCGCCTAAAGCGGCAGTTAAGGCCCGGCGGATAAAGTCTTCGCTCTGGAAACCTATGGTACTGAAGTTCTGAATTTGCTCAATGAAGAGCTTATGCACCGCAGAAATTTTAGCCTGATTCAGATCGTCAATCTGCGCCATCGCCATACCCACCTTTTGCACTTGTTTTGGCTCAAGGTGTTTTAAAATCTGTGCAGCGTCCTCTTCTGACAAACTCAGCAACAGGATGGCGGCTTTCTCCACGCCATCTAATTTGCCTACGTCAAAGCTCGGCTTGGTGGTTTCAACATTACTCATCTTCGGCTAACCAATTTTTAACGACCAGTGAGGACAATTCAGGTTCATTCGCCACCAGGGCACGAACCGCTTTTAACAGATCTTCATCACCATGCAAGTCTGGCAGCATCAAGGTGCCATCTGCAGCGAAACCTACAGACTTCGAATCAAACTCACGGGTTAACATATCCATGGTTTCATCGCCCAGATCCAGGCCACTGCTTAATGAAGATTCATCATAAGCTTCCTGCGTATCCTCTGGGTAAATCAGTTTCTTCAGCATTGGGCGAACCACAGCCACTATCAGCACTATGATAATCAGCGTACCCATCACCAGCTTCAGCATACGGGCAAACCATTCCTGCTCGTAAATAGGTGGTTCTACAGCTTCCGCCATAATACTGCGGGCAAAAGGCACAGACACTACTTCTATAGTATCGCCCCGTTGCACATCAAAACCAATGCCGCCTTGCAATAAACGACGGATATTTGCAATTTCTGCCTGAGAACGGATTTGTGGTTCAGTGACAGTGCCATCAGTCGCTGTAGCACCAGGTAAATAATCCACTGCAACAGAGACGCTGATACGGCGAATTAAACCTGATTGCTGAGTTGAATGACTGATGGTGGTATCCAGCTCGTAATTGCGGGTCATTTCTTTGGTATTACGGCCAGGCACTACAGGTTTAGCTGCATCGGCGCCAACTGCTTGTTCCGGTATAGCACTGTTTAGTGGTGGCTGATTAGTTAAAGCGCCAGGAATACCACCTAAACCACCACCCACGCTGTTTTCTTCAATGCTCATTTCGCTGCGCACAGCTGGCAAATCCGGGTTAAAGCGTTTTTGCGTTTGCTCAACAGCAGTAAAATCCATCAGTAAATCGACCTGAGCTGTGTAGTTATCTACACCCAGCACAGGAATTAAAATGGAGTCAATTTTCTGACGATATTCTTCTTCACGGGCACGTTCCATTTCGTATTCTTTACGACTACGGGCAGAAGAAGCATCCTGTGAACCGCTATTGAGTAAACGGCCATTTTGATCCGTCACCGTAACACGGCTTGGTTCAAGGCCTTGCACCGCGGAAGCCACTAAATCGACGATGGAATCAACTTCACCTTCTTTTAAACTTTTACCGCCTTTGACAGACACCATCACAGTGGCTGAAGGCTGCTTTTCACGGCGGGCAAAAATATTCTCTTTAGGAATAGCCAGCAACACCCGGGCTGAAGCGATACTTTGGAATTGTTCAATAGTGCGGGCAAGTTGTTGCTCGCGGCTGTGTTTTAACCGCTCCATTTCCAGACGCTGACTGACACCAAAACCGCTGTCTTGCATCAGTATTTCATCGCCTGTCGTTTGTTCTTGTTGCAAACCAGCGCGGGCCAGTTGCAGTTTGATATTCTGGTACTCTTTACCAGACACCATCACCACCTGACCCTCGAGCTTGTAATCAACTTTCTGGCTGTCCAGATAATCCAGAGTTTCAATCAGCTCTTTGGTTTCAAAGGTGCCTAAAGGTCGCATATCAGGCTCACGCGCCCATAAAATAATCAGTACAGCTAATGCAATACAAATGGTTAAAGCGACAATCAGACTGATTTGCCGCACCATATCCATGCCACCGCCCATAGAACCCAGGAAGCCAGATTTCTGCTCCTGTTGCACCGGGGTGTTGCTGCCAAAATCATCTGACGATATTGCCAGCTCAGTTGAGGTACTTTCTGCCACGTTTTATTCCCCCGCCTTAGACCGGCATCGACATAATTTCTTTATAAGCTTCCACCAGCTTGGTTCGCACCTGCACTGTGGCTTCAAAAGCTAAAGAAGCTTTTTGCCCAGCCAGCATGGCCTGAGCCAGCGATACTTTAGGGTCGCCCATTTCAACTGCTGTACTGAGTTCGCGGCTTTCGCCCTGCAAACCATTCACCTTGTCCAAAGCACCTTTGAGCATGGCGGAGAAATCAGATTGACTGGAATTTTGCTCAGGGATAGCCGGAATGGCCAATTCAGAAGGCACACTCCGGGCTTGTGAAGCGAGGGATTGAAGTTCCTGATAAAGACTGTGACCTTGACCTTGAATGTTCATCTGCTGTGACCTGTCAAAATATTGCTATTACTACGATTAATAGAGGTAAAGCAGGTATCGTGCCAGTATTCAGGGTCAGAGCCTTGGCTCTGACCCTATTAGGGTTCAATGCAGGTTGGAATTTATAATTTACATATAAAACAAACACTTAAAGCCAACCAAGGAAGGTTGTACAGGAGCTAAAATTCTGACTTTCACGAAGTAAACCGAAGGTCAGAGCCTTGGCTCTGACCTTTGGAGGTTAGGCAGGTAACTGTATACCGGATTCACGCATCCTTGCCAGTTTGTACCTTAAGGTTCTGGCACTGATGCCAAGCCGTTCAGCCACTTCTTTGCGGCTGTTGGCACAGGCTCGCATAGTTTCCAGAATAATGCGGTGTTCCTGCTCATAGATCTCAGACTTAAAGACACTGACATCCAGCTCGCCTGCCTGAGCCATAGGCGCATCAGGCATGCTATCCATCATATTGGGTGCGGATTCGAGCAGAATATCAGCCGCATTAATTTGTTCGCCGTCACAAATGATCAGCGCACGCTGCACTATGTTATCTAATTCGCGCACATTACCTGGCCAGTAATGCTGCATCAGTTTGTGCTGAGCTGCATAACTTAACATAGGTTGCGGCATACCTGTGCTGCGACAATGTCGTTCTAATAAATGCATAGCCAGCGGCACTATATCAGCCGGACGTTCTGCCAACGCTGTCCAGGTTAGTGGAAACACGTTCAGGCGATAGTACAAGTCTTCACGGAATTTGCCTTCAGCCACAGCCTGCTTTAAATCTCTGTTGCTGGTGGCGATCACCCGTACATCCAGTTTAATGGTTTTGCGCGCACCTAAACGTTCGACTTCACGCTCCTGCAACACCCGCAGTAACTTCGCCTGCAGGTTTAAATCCATTTCACTGATTTCATCGAGTAAAATAGTACCTTGCTGAGCTTGTTCGAACTTGCCGGGACAAGCCTGAATAGCGCCGGTAAAGGCCCCTTTTTCGTAACCAAACAAAGTGGCTTCCAGCATATTTTCCGGAATAGCTGCGCAGTTAATAGCGACAAAAGGACCGTCAGGGCGGCCACTTTGTTGATGGATATAACGTGCCAGTACTTCTTTACCTGACCCACTTGGCCCCAGCACCAGCACATTGGCGTCAGAACGGGCGACTTTCGCCGCCAGTTTGACTAATTGTTTGCCCTGCTCGGAATGCACTACAGGTTCAATAGTGGCGACTTCAGCACCCAAAGCATAACGGCTGACCATATTGATCAGCACTTCAGGTGAAAATGGTTTCGCCAGATAATCCGCAGCGCCGTTACGAATAGCGACCACAGCGTCATTAACGTTGGCGTACGCCGTCATCATCAACACAGGTAAAGAGGGGTAATTCAGCTTCACGGTTTTGAGTAAATCTAAACCTGACATAGTGCCCATTTGCACGTCACTGATCAGCAAAGAGATTTTATGCTCTTTTAACAGCTGCAAGCCCTGCTCAGCACTTTGGGCTGGCACCACCTGATAATTCGCCAGACTCAGCGTGTCACACAATGCTTCGCGTAAGCCGGCATCATCTTCAACGACCAAAATACTAGTTGTTTGCATAACTTAACTCCTGACCTGCAGTGACAGGCACATAGACGGGAAACAATAATTCAAAACGGGCGCCACCCAAAGCTGAAGTACAATAGCGAATAGAGCCGTTATGAGAATGAGCAACAGCCTGTACTACAGCTAATCCAAGGCCAGTGCCCTGACTGCGGGTGGTGAAAAAAGGTTCAAAAATTTGTTGTTGTAAATGCTCTGGTACACCAGGACCATTGTCTTCGACTGCAATCATCACCAGCTGCGGGTTAACAGTATCTAAACGGGCTTCGAGTTTCAGCACTGCACCCTGACCAATCATCTGCATGCTGTTTTGCAGTAAATTCTGAATAGCTCCCGCCAAGCTGCGTGGGTTTCCGAGAATTTGCACATCAGGTTCTGGTAATTGGATCTGGATCTGACTTTGCTGCTGTTCAACCAAAGCTTCTACTCCGGCAAACACATCACTGAGCAGGCGCTGCAAGGATATAGGTTCAACCTGTTGCTCACGGCCTGCACGGGCAAACAACAGCATGTCATTGACTTGCTGTTCTAAATCCACCAGACGGGCCACCAGCTTGTGCTGAAATTGCTCACGTGAGTTTGGATTCAATTTGGGACTAGTGAGATTCTGCGCATACAACAAGGCCGAAGATAAAGGTGTTCGAATTTGATGCGCAAGGGATGCCATCATTTTGCCAAGGGTAGATAAACGCTGCAGATGGGCCAGTCGGCTTTGCAACTGACGGGTTTCCGTCAGATCGGTTAAGACAATTAATTGGCCAGCTTCAGGTTCTAACGAACTGATTGCCAGTTTCACTCTGCGACCATCCAGTAAAGACACTTCCATACCATCATCGCTGCGGGGACGGAATGAGCGCGCTATCACATCCAGCCAGCGCTGACCAACTAAAGGTTCGCCCAACATGGAAATAGCAACAGGATTGGCTTCAGCCACATAACCCCGTTCATCCAGCACTATCACTGCTGTCGGAAGGTTATTGACTAAATGCTGCAGACGACGGGCCTGACGGGCCGTATGAATGGCGGTTGCTGCAGGTGTAGCGGTCTGTGGCTGCACATCTGGCTGCACTTTTGACTGCACTTCTGCCGCAACATAAGCATAAGCTTTGGCTGTACTCATAACGTCTCTGCACATGAATTGACACTAGCGATTCAAATGCACAAGACGTGCCACAATTAAAAACCCTTTTAATAACCTAAAAATCAATAGGTTAACGGGTCATTTTTTTGACAACCAAGCAGTTAAGCCTGATTTTCATCCCGCATTAAATTGTATTTACGCATCTTCTCAACCAGCGTAGTGCGACGCAAACAAAGAATATCGGCCGCTCTTGCCACCACATATTCATGCCGCTCCAGAGCCTGAGTAATTAAAGAAATTTCCAGTTCGGCTAAAAACTCTTTTAAATCCATCCCCTGCTCTGGCAAAACTTCAATACTGCCGGATGTTGGGAATATCAGCTCATCCTCAGAGTCATCTTCATCGTCACTGCTTTGGAACAATTCATTAATAGCATCCCGCTCCAACAGCGCATCCGGATAAACCGGTACATAAGTATCTACTTCGAGGTGTCGATATTTCTGAGGTAGTTCGGCCACATCCACCACCTGATTGGGGAACATAATAGCCATACGTTCAACCAGATTCGCCAGCTCACGCACATTACCAGGCCATGGATGCAGTTTTAAACTCTCCAGCGCCCTTTCGGTAAATTTTACTTTGGCATGACCTTGTTGCTCTGTGCGAACAACCAGCTCCTGCACTAACAAAGGTAAATCATCAGCTCTGTCACGCAGCGCCGGGGTTTCAATAGGAAAGACGTTCAGGCGATAAAATAAATCTTCACGAAAGCGCCCTTCTTCAATCATTTGCTCAAGCGCTCTGTGAGTAGCGGCGATAATACGTACATCAGCACGAATAGGCTGACTGCCCCCTACCCGCTCATAAACCCGCTCTTGCAGCACCCTTAATAACTTGACCTGCATAGGCAATGGCATATCGCCAATTTCGTCCAGAAAAAGAGTACCCCCCTGCGCCAGCTCAAAACGACCTTTGCGGGTAGAAATTGCGCCGGTAAAAGCACCTTTTTCATGGCCAAACAGTTCACTCTCTAACAATTCTGCCGGAATAGCGCCGCAGTTCAGCGGTACAAAAGGACCTTGATGGCGGTTTGATAACACATGAATATTGCGGGCGACCACTTCTTTACCAGTGCCAGAATCACCAAGGATCAGCACATTGGCATCGGTCTTCGCGACTTGCTGAATTAAGAAACGTACTTGTTGCATGGCCTGAGTTTGGCCAACCATACCAATAAAACGGGATTGTTCACACTGACCTTTCTGACCAGGCAATAAACGCTGGTACTCCTGGCAATCACGCAGCAACTGAGTAAAGGAAGCGTAAGAAAAGGGTTCTGTCAGCAGGCCGACCACATTGGCCAAGCCCAAATGATGCTTCAGAGTTTCACCAAGTAACAAAAAGGCACAAGCAGGATAGCGGCGGATCAGCTGTTCATGATCCTGACTGGATAAAGCACCTAATAAAATGACAGCCTGAGAGCCCGCATGTAAATGCTGGTCCAGTTCATGGTAATTCAGCAGTTGATGAGCTTCTGAGATAAAACTCAGCACTGCGCCTAAACGAGAGGTTCGTTGTTCCTGCTGATCCAGAATGTAGAGCTTGGTGGTCATAAGACTCAGACTTTTATTGCTTTTTTATCATTCTACAAAGCTTGTCTGAGGTTGCAAGGTAAAACGCTATTTTTTTGACACTGGTGTCAAAAAAATAGCGTTTTATGGGATGAAAACAGGTTTAGAAATTAAGCGAGTAGCTTTAAAGCTTGTTGTTCAGACACTCGACCCTGGCTAATCACAGAAATAGAAGCTTGTTCACGAACACCGGCAGCCACTTGTTCTGTCACAGCCTTGGCATAATCCAGGTCCTGAATTCGGCTGATGGCTTCTTGCTCGTTCACATTCTGAGTTTGCAGATTACGGGCAGTAGACTGTAAAGCGTTGATGGTAGCGCCTAAATCTGTTCTGTTGTTATCTACCACTTGTGAAGAACTCTGAATGGATTTCAGCGAAGCTTCAGCACTTTCAGCAGAAGATAAGTCGATGCTAAAAGCACCTGAATCCGTTAAGCGAGTCGACAAATCCTGGGTTTTGATACCAATACTGCCATTGCCTGTACCTACAGGAATAGAGCCTTCCTGATCAAATAGCTTGATACCGGCAAATTCAGTATTTTTAATCTGATCCTGAATACTGGCTGAGTAGGCGTCGGCTTGTTTTTGCAATGCCTGACGGTCTGAAGCAGTTAAAATACCACTACCAGCCTGCACAGCTAAACGGCCCATTTCATTCAGATTATCTGTCACGCCCTGCAAGCCCTGATCGGCCACAGTGGCTAAAGAAATACCATCGTACACATTCTGTGTACCCTGAGCAGAAGCATTTGCGCTTTGAGTTAAGCGGTTAGCAATTTGTAATCCGGCAGCATCATCAGCAGCACTATTGATACGACGTGCTGTGGCTAATTTTTTCAGCAGATTTTCAGATTCATTGGAATTGAATTTCAGCTGATTTTCATTGGCAAAGGAGTTACCTATTTTCATACTACTACCTCAGGCTATTCCGAAACGGATTGGCTATATAAAGCAGTCTACCTCAAAATCATCAAAGTGCCCAAGCTTTAAACTGTGCTTTTTTTAGACAATAAAGCTATAACTAGATGATTCTTAGCTAAGCACCTATTTAAAAAGGATTTTTTAATAGTGGAATAAATTATGCTAAGGTTTGTTACAGTGGGTACAGATCCAATATGACTGTCAGTTTTATGACACATCAGGGGCGCTTATGTTTGACGGCAAAAATATCTTTATTACAGGTGGTACTGGCTCTTTTGGCCATAAATACACCCAAACTCTGCTTGAGCGGTACAAACCCAATAAAATTATCATCTATTCCAGAGATGAATTAAAACAATACGAAATGCAGCAGAAGTTTAATGCGCCCTGCATGCGTTATTTTATTGGTGATGTGCGGGATCAGGAACGCTTAATTCGTGCCATGCGTGGTGTAGATTATGTCATTCATGCCGCTGCGCTAAAGCAAGTACCAGCCGCCGAATACAACCCAATGGAATGCATCAAAACCAATATCAATGGTGCAGAGCATGTAATTAATGCTGCTATTGAAAACGGTGTCGAAAAGGTGATTGCGCTGTCGACCGACAAAGCTGCTAACCCTATTAATTTATACGGCGCCACTAAGCTGGCGTCTGACAAGCTTTTTGTTGCAGCCAATAATATCTCCGGTGGTAGTAAACCGCGTTTTTCTGTGGTGCGTTATGGCAATGTGGTCGGTTCCCGTGGATCCGTAGTACCGTTTTTTGAGCAATTAAAACAAAAAGGTACGGATCATATGCCTGTGACTCATCTGGAGATGACCCGGTTTTGGATCAGCCTGCAGCAAGGTGTCGACTTTGTATTAAAGAACTTTGAACGTATGCTGGGCGGTGAAATTTTTGTGCCAAAAATTCCGTCTATCCGTATTGTGGATTTAGCCAAATCCATAGCACCTGACTTGCCAATCAAAGAAGTCGGTATCCGCCCCGGTGAAAAGTTGCATGAAATGATGTGCCCGGGCGATATGTCGTATAACACTTATGAATACGACGATCATTATGTGATTGCACCCTCTATCCAGTTTTATAATCGCGGCAATGACTTCACCGTCAACGCATTAAAAGAAAAGGGTAAACTGGTGCAGCCAGGATTTGAATATGTGTCGGATAAAAACCCGCACTTTTTAACTCTCGAAGAGCTGGAAAGTTTCAACAGAGATGCGATGTTATGATCCCTTATGGCAGACAGTCGATAAGCGATGAGGATATTCAGGCTGTAGTGGATACGCTGAAATCAGATTTTCTGACCCAGGGTCCTGCTGTGCCAGCTTTTGAACAGGCGCTTGCCAGCTATTGCAATGTGCCTTATGCGGTAGCAGTCAATAGTGCCACCTCAGCCTTACATATCGCTTGTCTGGCATTAGATGTGAAAGCAGGTGACCGGGTCTGGACCAGCCCTATCAGTTTTGTCGCGTCCGCCAACTGTGCCTTGTATTGTGGCGCTACTGTCGATTTTGTTGATGTAGAACCAGATACTGGCCTGATGTCTGTCAGAGCCTTAGCAGCAAAACTACAACAAGCAGCGGCCAACAACACCCTACCTAAAGTACTTATTCCAGTGCATTTGGCGGGACACAGTTGCGCTATGCAACAAATTTCGACGCTATGTAAACCCTATGGTATCCGTATTATTGAAGATGCCTCTCATGCCATTGGCGGGCGCTATTTACAGCAAAAGATTGGCAGTTGCCAATTCAGCGATATCACAGTCTTTAGTTTTCATCCGGTAAAAATTATTACTACTGCTGAAGGCGGTGTGGCGCTGACTAAAGATTTGACACTGGCCGCCCGCATGCAGCTATTGCGCAGCCATGGTATTACCCGCAATCCGGACGATATGACCGAAGTCAGCCATGGCCCCTGGTATTATCAGCAGGTCGAACTGGGTCTGAATTACCGTATGACCGACCTTCAAGCCGCCTTGGGTTTAAGTCAGCTGAAACAGCTGGATGCTTTTGTCGCCAAGCGCCTGGAAGCTGTAGCCCGTTACCGCAGTTTATTGCAAAACTTACCACTGGATTTGCCAGAAGAATGCCCGGCAGGACAATCCGCCTGGCATCTGTATATTATTCAATTACATGACGAAAACCGCCGTTTAGCTGTTTTTGAAGCATTGCGCAGCGCTGGGATTGGCGTCAATGTGCATTATATTCCTATCCATACCCAGCCTTATTATCAAAAGCTAGGGTTTCAGTGGGGCGACTTTCCGCAAGCAGAGGCCTTTTACAGCAGAATTATCAGCTTGCCTTTATACGCAGATTTAACAGCAGAGCAGCAACAACAGGTTGCTTTAGCGCTGCAGGACGCTTGCAAGGAGTAACGGATGCGATTAGCCATTATTCCGGCACGCGGCGGCAGTAAACGTATTCCGCGTAAAAACATTAAAGACTTTAATGGCAAAGCTATGATTGGCTGGTCTATTGAAGCCGCTTTGTTATCCGGCGTTTTTGATGAAGTTTGGGTATCGACCGACGATACTGAAATTGCAGCTGTAGCAGAAAATTTTGGCGCTAAAGTGCCCTTTATCCGCCCTGCAGAATTATCAGACGATCACACCGGCACCTCAGCTGTAGTGCGCCATGCGATCGGCTGGGCACTGCAACACCAGTTAAAACCCAAATTAGTGGCCTGTATTTATGCCACAGCTCCTTTGCTTCAGCCACAGATGCTAAAAGAGGCTATGCAGCAGTTGCAACAAGATCCCGCTTTGGATTATGTCTTCTCTGGCTGTCGTTTTAGTTTTCCCATTCAGCGCGCTTTATATAGAACTGAACAAGGCAGAGTCCAGGCTGTAGACCCCTCTTCTATTCCAAAACGCTCACAGGATTTACCTGAAACTTTTCATGATGCCGGCCAGTTTTATTGTGGCCGCACTCAAAGCTGGCTTGATGCAAAAGCAGTGTTTTCGCCAAGCTCTTATTTGTATGAACTGCCGCAGCATCTAGTGCAGGACATTGACACAGCGGACGATTGGCTTCGAGCTGAGCTGTTACATCAACTGCTGTTAAGGCAGCCATGACTGTCAGCAGAACAGCGTTATTTCGGGTCGATGCATCCGCAGTGATTGGTTCAGGCCATCTGATGCGTTGCCTGACTTTAGCTAAGGCTTTGCAGCAATCCAATTGGCAAGTACAGTTTGCTTGCCGGGCACATCCGGGTCATTTAATTCAGTGGCTACAGGATCAGAGTTTTGACGTTATCACACTAAAACAGCCAGCAGACACTAGAGCCACTGGTTATGCCGCCTGGTTGGGCGTAACAGAACAGCAGGATGCAGCGGAGCTTAAAGAACAGCTACAAGCGCCTGTTGATCTGCTGGTGATTGATCACTATGGATTGTCTAAAATATTTGAACAGGCCATGGCAGGATTTTACCGAAAACTTTTGGTGATTGATGATTTGGCCAACAGAGCGCATCAATGCGATTATTTGCTGGATCAAAACCTCTATCCTCAAATGCATAGTCGCTACGACAAGCTAGTCAACAAAGAGGCTCAACTGTGGTTAGGCCCCTCTTATGTGTTGCTACGACCTGAATTTGCAAAGTTTCAGCGCGCAGTGGACACAAATAAGCCGCGGTTTTTAGTCTTTTACGGTGGTACAGACGAGCTGAATTTAACCAGCAGGACTATTAAAGCCTTACAGCAGCTTCAGAAAACTGACTTTCATGCCGATATAGTGATAGGACTAGCCAATCCATACAAAACTGAGCTTGAAAAGCTCTGTGCTGAAGATACTCGTTTTAGCTTGTATATTCAGACACCCCATATGGCAGAATTAATGAGTAAAGCCAGATTAATGATAGGAGCAGGAGGTTCCACTCATTGGGAGCGCTGTGCTTTGGCCCTGCCGGCTTTGGTGGTGACTTTGGCGGAAAATCAAGTCGCCAGCACTTTATCTTTGGTTGAAGCCGGTGTCTGTGGTTATCTTGGACAAGGGCAGGATTTAACAGCAGCTCAATTAACCAGAGCTGTGCAACAGCTGCTGGATAATCCGGAGCAGTTGCAACAAATGTCAGACAAAGCCAGACAACTGGTGCCGCAAGGCGGCGGTTGTGCTGCTATTGTAGAGCGACTTAACACAGAATTTCAGGGTCGGCATTAAGACCGCAGTAGTACAGGAAAACACAGATGAGCAAAGCACCTTTTCAGGATATTCAGTTAGGCCAGCATACAGTAGGTCCTTCTCATCCACCTTTGATTATTGCTGAGCTATCCGGCAATCATGATCAGTCGCTTGATAAAGCGCTGGCGATGATAGATGCAGCTGCAGCAGCAGGCGCTCAGGCCATTAAATTACAAACCTATACAGCAGACACCATGACGCTGGATATAGACACAGGCGAGTTTTATATCGAAGATAAAAACAGCCTGTGGCATGGCACTACCTTGTATAAGCTATACCAGATTGCCTACACGCCATGGGACTGGCATAAAGCTATTTTTGAGCGGGCCAAAAGCCATGGCATACTGGCGTTCAGCACCCCTTTTGATTTAACCGCAGTAGCTTTTTTAGAATCGCTGGATGTGCCTTGTTATAAAATTGCCTCTTTTGAAAATATTGATCATCCACTGTTGGCGGCGGTGGCGAAAACCGGCAAACCCGTGATTATGTCGACCGGCATGGCCAGTCAGTCAGAGCTGGCTGAATCAGTGGAAGTATTAAGAGCAAACGGCTGCAAAGAGCTCATTTTACTCAAATGCACCAGCAACTACCCTGCCCGTCCTGTTGATGCCAATTTACTGACCATTCCACATTTAGCTCAGCTGTTTCAGTGCCAGGCCGGTTTATCGGATCACACCACAGGTATTGGTGTCTCTGTTGCTGCCGTCGCTTTAGGCGCTACTGTGATTGAAAAACACTTTGTTTTGGATAGAAGCGAAGGTGGTGTGGATGCTGAGTTTTCATTAGAGCCAAACGAGCTGAAGCAATTAGTGGAAGAAACGGCCAAAGCGAAAGTGGCTTTAGGTCAGGTCAATTATGGCTGCACCGAAAAAGAAATTGCCTCACGTAAACACCGTCGATCTTTGTATATAGCTGCTGATTTAAAAGCCGGTGAGGTGCTTACCACTGAAAACTTGCGCGCCATCCGACCTGGTTTAGGCTTGCCTCCCAAATATCTGTCGATGCTTTTAGGTAAAACCGTCACTAAAGACGTAGCACGAGGCACCGCCATGAGTTGGGATTTGGTGTAATGCCAGAAGTTCGCTTAACGATGTGGCACACCGATGAAATAGCCGCCTTTAATGTGCAGCTTAAACCTTTGCAGCAGGATGATTTGGCACAAGTGCTGATCTGGCGCAATAGCCCGGAAGTCAGCAGCCAAATGCTGGATCAGAGTGAAATTAGCCCGGAGCGGCAACAAAGCTGGTTTGAACGTATATCTTCTGACCGACGCCAAATGCAGTTTGTGATTTATTATAAAAACCAGAAGGTTGGTGCTTGTAATTTAAAAAGCCCTACAGCTTTGGCTGTGGCAGAATGTGACAGCTTAGAAACAGGCTTTTATTTAGGTGAAGCCAAGTACCGCGGTACTATACTGGCATTTTTTGCAGCCTTAGCGCTGAACCAGTATGCTTTTGAACAGCTTGGCATCAAGCTGTTGAAGGCGCAGGTGAAAAACACGAATAGCGCAGCCTTGCGTTTTAACGAACAATTAGGTTATCAAGCTGATGCAGTTCAGCCTTCAGATGAGATGGTAGCCATGACTTTAGTGCCAAAAGCACACCAGGACGCTGCTGCTAAATTTGCAACTTTTATCCGGAATTAATATGAGCAACGATCTAATTCAAACCAATACCGCCAAACTCACAGCCGCTTTTGCGACAGCTTTAGTAGTGGCCGACACTCAAATCCATGATGATTTAGCCTACAACAGCATAAAAGAGTGGGACTCAACGGCCCATATGCTACTGATTGCCGAGCTGGAAAACGTCTTTGATCTGATGCTGGATACCGACGATATTATTGATATGAGTTCAGTGGCCAAAGCCAAAGCCATACTGGGCAAATACGGAGTCTCGTTCTGATGGCTGCTTGTCAATGATCAGCAAAACGCCTGTTAGCCTTATTACAGGAGCCAGTCGTGGCATAGGCCGCGCAACAGCCATAGCCTTTGCCAAAGCAGGTCACGAACTGATTTTAGTGGCACGTGATGCAAAAGCTTTAGAACAAGTACAGGCAGATTGTCAGGCTTTAGGTGCTTTAGTCTCTATCCATGCTGTGGATTTAACAGACCGAGATGCAGTAACTGCTTTGTTTCGTCTGATCCACACCGTATTACAAGACAAAGGCTTAAGTCATCTGGTGCACTGTGCAGGCCAGATGCAGGATTCGTTATTGGCCATGACCCGCTTAACTGATCTGGACAAGCTGATGGCACTCAATGTGGGTGCTACGGTGCAGCTCTGTCAGCTTGCCAGCAAACTGATGGTACGCCATAAAGCTGGGCACCTATTGTTGTTATCCTCCAAAGTGGCAGAGTCTGGTTCAGCCGGTCAGGCAGTCTATGCTGCCAGTAAAGGTGCGGTATCCTCTTTAGTCAAATCGCTGGCGAAAGAGCTAGGCCCCACAGGTATTCGGGTCAATGCGGTAGCCCCAGGTTTTATCGAAACTGATTTAACAGCACATTACAGCGAAGATAAAAGACAACAACTGACAGCTCAAATCAGCTTACGCCGTTTAGGTCAGGCCGATGAAGTCGCGGCTGTGATCCAGTTTTTATGCTCAAAGGACGCGCGTTACATCACTGGCCATATTCTGGCTGTGGATGGTGGTTTTAGTTTATGAAGGGCCTGAGTTTTGCTCACAGACTAGAGCTATTTGGTGATGCCATTGCGCTTCGTTTACCTGATCACAGCACTATCAGCTACCTGCAGCTGGCAAAACTAGCAGATCAGTACAGCAGCACTTTAAACAAAGTGGTGCCAGCACACTCTTTGCTGGCCTTGCGTTTTAGCTCCACGTTATCTGCAGTAGTGGCTTACCTGGCCGCACTTCGCAGTGGCAAAGCGCTGTTATTACTGGCGCCGGATTTGGCTGATAGCCAAACCTTGGCTTTAGTCGAGCGCTTACATATTGCTGCGGTGATCCAAAGCTCTGGTGAAATTCAGCTGACCTCTAATCAACACAGCGCTTGTCAACAAAAAGTACGGTCCGATTGTGCTTTGTTACTCAGCACCTCAGGCAGTTCCGGCTCGCCTAAATCCGTCATGTTGTCCCTTCAAAATATCGAAGCCAATGCCCGCGCTATTTGTGACTATTTACCGATAGAGAGCACAGATACTGCCATCACTGCCCTGCCGCTGCATTATTCCTATGGCTTGTCGGTGTTGAATAGTCATTTATACCAAGGTGCATCCATCTTACTGACAGAAGCGCCTTTAATGAGCAAAGACTTCTGGCAACAAACCAGAGACTTCAACATAACCAGCTTACAAGGCGTGCCTTTTAGTTATCAGCTGTATCGCCAGTTGCGGCTGGAGCGTATGCCCCGCCCTGCGCTGCGTTATTTGACTCAGGCAGGTGGCAAACTGAACAGCAGCCTGACTGACTATGTGCAGCAACTCTCCAGCACTTTGCAAAAGCCGGTTTATCTGATGTATGGCCAAACCGAAGCCACAGCCCGTATCGCTTATTTGCCGCCGAAACTCATTCAGCAGTATGCCGATTGTATTGGTAAGCCTATTCCCGGAGGCGAATTGCTGCTGCGGGATCCTGGTACGAAAAACCTGATCACCGAAGATCTCACTGAAGGCGAGTTGTGTTACCGTGGCCCCAATGTGATGTTAGGTTATGCCAGCTGTGCTGATGACTTAACAAGTAGCAGTGTGCTCACTGAATTAAGCACTGGTGATTTAGCAGAGCGCCTGCCCAATGGCTTATACCGTATTGTTGGGCGCTTAAGCCGTTTTTTGAAAATTCAGGGCAAACGATTGCAACTGGATCATCTGGAGCAACAACTTTCAGTGTTAACAGACCCTGTCTGTTGCGCTGGTACGGACGACTTGTTAGTAGTGGCTTACACACAACAGGAACCTGCACTGACAGAACAGATACAACAGCTTTTACGCGAACAACTGCAACTGCATCCTGCTTTATACAAAATACTGCAATTGGATGCGTTGCCTGTGCTCTCCAATGGCAAAGCTGATTATCAGGCGCTGTTATTGCTTGCAACGGAGAGTTCGCATGCTAATTGAGCGTGAGCCTTATAACCTGAACGCGGCCGAAAAACAGCCGTTGCTGATGATGGAACTAAAACAACTGACACAACATCATCAACAACACTGCCAGCCCTACCAGCAATTGCTGCAAGCTCAGTGGCCAGATGTATTACAAACCTCATCAAACAGCACTGAACAACTGCCTTATCTGGCGGTACGGCTGTTTAAGCAGTTAAAACTGCAATCCGTGCCTGATGCAGATGTATTTAAAGTGCTGTATTCCAGTGGCACCACTGGCACACCGTCCCGTATTGTGCTCGACAGCACCACAGCAGCCATGCAGTCAAAAATTCTGGTGAAAATCATGCAGCACTGGCTGGGTAAAGCCCGTTTGCCGATGCTGATTATTGACCATCCTGGCGTGATTAAAGATCGCAGTAACTTCTCTGCCCGTGGTGCTGGTATTCAGGGCTTGTCCTTTATGGGCCGTAATCATTGTTATGCATTAAATGATGATATGAGCATTAACTTTGAAGCTGTCGAGCAGTTTTGCCAGCAGTTTGGCGATGGCCCGGTGTTTGTATTTGGTTTTACTTTTATGGTCTGGCAGTTTTTTATTCAAGAGCTGCAAAAGCAGAACAAAACTATTTCCTTGCCACAAGCCTTACTGCTACACAGCGGTGGCTGGAAAAAGCTGCAGGAAAAAGCCGTCGACAATACTACTTTTAAACAACAGGTACTGGCTTTAACCGGTATTAGCAAAGTGCATAATTTTTATGGCATGGTGGAGCAAGTCGGCGCTATTTTTGTTGAATGCGAACAAGGCCATCTGCATTGCCCCAGTTATGCCGATGTATTAGTTCGTGCGCCTGGCAGCTGGCAAACAGCTGCTTTGGGAGAAGAAGGCGTATTGCAGTTGATATCCACCCTGCCACGCAGTTATCCGGGCCATAGTTTATTGTCCGAAGACCGTGCCGTGCTGTTGGGTGAAGATAACTGCCCTTGTGGACGTATGGGCAAATATTTCCATATTTTAGGCCGCTTGCCTCAGGCTGAAGCACGGGGTTGCAGCGATACATTTTCTCCATCAGCCAAAGAGCGAACCACGCCATGAGCTGGATCATTTTAAACCCGCCCACTACGAAAGCCGAACTGCAGCAGCCTTTTGCTGAACAGGATTTTGCCTATTGTCAGGCCTTGTCTGAAGCTTTATTAAAAGCGCCACAAAGCCGGGATTTTCCGGATTTAATAGCTTTGGGTTTCTGGTTACGGCAGGCGAATTTAAAGCCTTTACTGGCTCCTTATCAGCATTCAGAGCAGTTTATCCGCCAGCCTTTAGGTTTGGTGTTTCATAGTGCGCCCGCCAATGTGGATAGCTTATTTGTTTACTCCGGTATTTTAAGTTTGCTCTGTGGCAATAAAAACCTTATTCGTTTATCCAGCCGCAGTGGTGGCAGCACTGCGGTATTAATAGAAAAAATTCGAGCTCTTGCCGAAACATTCCCACAGCAAAATGCCCGTTTTCAGCTGATGCAATGCGACTACAACAGTGCTGAATTAAAAGCCCTGATAAATACAGTAGATGGCAGGGTGTTATGGGGCTCGGATCAAGCGATCCAGGCGCAGCGCCAGTTAGTGATGCCTGCCCATGCCCGCGAGCTGAGTTTTGGCCATAAATTCTCTTTATGTTTGTTAGGCGCAGAGCAAGTACTTGCGGCAGGTGAAGCAGAGTTCCAGCAATTGGTTCAGTTGTTTTACCGCGACCAACTCACCTTTGCCCAGCAAGGCTGCTCGTCGGCCAAAGCCGTTTTATGGTTGGGTGAAACTGGACAAGTACAACAAGCACAACAGCGGTTTTGGCCAGCCTTAACAGAGCTTATTCAGCACAAGCAGCCACTCACTAGCAGTGAACAGTATCAGGCCTTAGCGACGGCACAGCAGCTGATTATGAGCAGTGAACAACAGCTGATGCTGACGCAACAACAAAGCATTTCCCGTCTTGCCGTGGCTTCGTTAGAACCAGCTTTTATCCACCAACATCAGGGCTGTGGTTTATTTTTGGAGCTACAACTTTCACATCTTGCGCAATTAAACTCAATGCTGACTCAGGCACATCAAACCTTAACGGTTTGGGGTGTAGAGCCCAGCGCATTAAAAAACTGGTTGATGACTGCACATACAGGAATTGATCGGGTGATGCCTGTTGGACAAGCACTCAGCTTTAACCCGGACTGGGATGGCGTGAATTTAATAGAGCAGTTTAGCCGTAAGGTGGCCTGTTCTTTTTAAGACTGCAGCTTAAGTTGCTCTACATACTCAATAAGCGCAGGACAAGATTCTGTATTGACCATACTGAACTTGTGCTGCAGTGCCTGACGTTTTTCGGCAAAACGGTCAGAGGCTAAATCCAGTGCCATTTGCTCTAACAACTGCTCAAAAGTCTCAGCCACACTTCCAGCAATAAAGTCTTCTTTCGCAACCGCAAACTGGCCACGCACTTTGGCGTATTGCTCTATATCGTACATAAAATGCAGCACTGGCTTATTACAGAGCAAAAAATCAAAAGCCACAGACGAATAGTCGGTGATCAGCACATCTGCATCCGCCAACCAGGGATAGACATTAAAACGCCCCGGATAATGAAAAATCCGGTCACAACCCTCTTGCTGGCGCAGTTCGTCAAATGGTGCAAGAAAGGGATGGGTTTTCATCACAAAAATAGCATCGTGCGCAACCAAAAACTGCTGTAACTCGGGCCAATTGATTGGGTGCTCGTTCTGGCCGTTATCACGATAAGTGGGCATAAACACAATCAATTTTTTACCCGAGCGCAGCTGCTGTAATTGAGACTGCGGTAAAGCGTTATGCCAGCAACGTTCAACTGGTGCCTGCAGCAAGGCATCGTTACGCGGGTAGCCAAAATCCAGATAGCGCCTGGCTTTAAACATGCCGGGAAAAATATGCTGATTAAACCAGTTGGAGCTGGAGATAAAAGCTTCATCCAGAATATGCGGAAAATGTTTATTGCCAGCCAAATGCTTAAATGGCAAACCATGCCACAGCTGCACCACTTTGGCCCGGGTGCGGATATGGTTAAACAGCGGATCAGTGGATTCATGATCCAGCACCAGCACTTTGGCTCTTTGGAGTAGCCACCTTACTTGCCATGGCGCATCGATTTGCGCCGGATGGAAAGTCCGCTGTGCATCTTTTACCACTAAATACACTGTCTTGTTCTGCTTGTGATGTTCAGCAAAAGCCACCAGCACATTACTGTCGACATATTTTTCAGCGTAATAAACAATATGACGCTTGGGCAGCACGTCCAAAAGTGCAGCGAAGCAGCTCTGTAAAAAAGGTTTAATTTTGTCCAGCACAGCGTCGGTTTTGCAAGGCTCAAACTGCAGCGGCTCCAGGCTTTTGCAGCACCATATTTTTCTGGCAAAAAAACCGTTTTGTACCATGCCTTGCGCAATTTTTTGCTGAAAGTCACTGACGGCAATCAGCACTGCGTCGTGTGGTTTGCTGTGAGAGACATGATTACAGACATCAGGCCCCTGCTTCAGGTTATCCACCATACCAAGCACAACAGCACCTTGCTGTTGCAGCAAAAGAGCAAGGTTTCTGCCTGCAGGATTATCCGGCGCCACATAAAGGCGCTGCCCCTGCCAGTCTTTCGCTTCACGCAGCATGCTAATCCAGGAAATCCCGTTTGAGTTGCATAAAGACCTGAATAGCTTTTTTCAGATCCGTCGAAGACACATTGTCCGTGCGTGGCAAATACACCACTTCACAGTAAGGCTTTAAAAAATCAAACTTACCCTGCCAGTCTGAGCCCATGACAAACACATCCACTTTGTGCTGCTGTACATCGCTTATTTTCTGATCCCAGTTCGATTCAGCAATCACTTCATCAACAAAACGTACGCTGCGCACCAGCTCCATCCGGTGCTCAAATGGCATTAAGGTGGTTTTGCCTTTGGTGGCATTAAACTCATCGGTGGACACCGCCACAATCAGCTTATCGCCCAGCTCCCGCGCCCGTTTTAGCAAATTCAGATGACCGATGTGAAACAGGTCGAACGTGCCATAGGTTAGTACTGTTTTCATAACTCTCCCTGCTCAATGCTGATGAACAGCTAAGTACCTGGACAAAAGTTGATCGACCCATACCAAATCACCTTCAACAACAGGGGCTGGTCGTGGTGCTTGATGTCTGACTAAAAAGCGGCGAAAACGTCTGTACCTTGCGATCAGGCCATTATCAGCCATTCGATCAATATAGGCACTGAGCGCAAGCTGTGCATAATCAGCACTGACCAGATCAGCCAGCTGCTCTTTATAGCGTGTTACATCCGCCTGATGCTGCCAGTTAATTGCAGCGTGTAACTTGCCCCAATGTTCAGCGGCTGTGGTTTCCCGCACCATCCAGATACCAGCCATTGGATTGATCGTGCCCTTTGCAACAGCAACGGCTGCAATAGTCAGTTCGATAAAATTATCATTGTCATACTGCGCTTTACGGATCCGCTCAAAAGCATCCTGAATCACATCTTTCCGGTAAAGCGCCCAGAGAATTTGTTCGTAACGCTTTAGATAACGCTGGATATCCAGTCGCTTATCACCACTCAACCTAGGGAATGGTAAAGCAGCGCCAGCCCATCTGAATTGCTGATAGGAGAACTCATTAAAACGAACTGGCCGACCAAAACTAGCACTGTAGTCAGGCTGTTTTACCATCATATCTGCTGCAGAAGTCAGAACTCCTGGCAGGAAAAAATCATCATCAGGAGACAACGCAACCAATGGAGTCTTGATATGGCTCAGTGCAACTAATACTTTTTCAGCAAAGGACAGGCCGGGTAAATGCAAATACTGCACAGTCTGAGGCAAAGGAGCATCGTACGCTGTCTCTGAGGAATCGACGATCATCAGTGCAAATCCCAAGCGCCTGTAGTAGCTAACACAGCGTTCCAAATAACGATGTCTTTGATGCGTTGGGATTAAAATAGTGAACATAATCAAGTGGCTCTGCTTTAATAACGACTATTTTTCCGGTCATCCAGCAAGTTTTGCAGTGCATCCCGGCCAGATAAAAAAGATTGGTCGCTCCAAAAATAGTCCCAACAACCAAACCTGCCTGCACTGTATATCGGCACCCTCTTTAAATACTGAAGTATCTGATCGCGCCGGCTTTCCATGCCATGGTCAAAGATGACGTTACCAAAAGGCAGCTGTTTATGGTGACAAAATAAAATGCTTTGCTCATCAGCGATCTTCATCTGCTGCAAACTTTGCTTCACATTCCGGATCAGAACCTGCGGATCCGGAGCTGGTGTGCTAGACAGACTATAAATTTCAAACTGGAGTGAACTACAGCCTTGCGGCGCATTCGACGGTGCTTTTATTGACGGCGAATAAGCACGGGCGGCGTATTGATGCTGATCATAAATATAAAACCACAAATAAGGCGGTACCTGTGTTTGATTCAAGCCGACAGAAACTAAATCAACTCTGGTCCAGAGTAAGTTTCGCGCTGCATCTTTTATCGCTTCAGGACAGGAGCTTAACATTTCGACCAACTTTGGCAGGGGCAAGGTGTTGATCAAGGATTTGTAACTCTGTGTTGTCCCGTCCGAAAACGTAACTATTTTGTTGGCCGGGTCCACAGACACTGCCTCTTTGTTGCAGCGGATCTGAACGGCTTCAGTCATTGGTCTGATAAACTCGAAATAACCGCCTTGCTTTGGGTAACGCATCTGACTGGCATAGTAATGATTATCCTGACGCTGCTCCAAAGCACCTTGTAAGATTTCTTTGAGTTCAGCCCTGCGCATCCGGTCTCCTATCCAGTTCAAAGATAAGCGTTCAGCAGGTAAACCCCAGTATTTCTCGGTATAACGCAGCGGGTAGCGCTTAGCTATCACTTCACCGTATTGCTGGATCAGCCATTGTTGATAATTTTCTACCGGGCCGTCAGGGCGTTTGATAAAGGATTCAATACAGGCCACACGATCGTCAGCAGGTAAGGGATAAAGATTATTTTGTACCGGATGTTTTAACCAAAGCCCCTGATCAAAACAGTAAGGACTTGGAGTATGCACATGATGCGGTGTTTTCATAAAAAGCGAGTTGACGTAGTCGCTTTTCGAAAAAGATAAATGCACGGCATTATCAAAACGAAAACCCTGAACTTCAAAATTTGATACTAAACCGCCCGGGTGGCTTGCAGCTTCAAAACATACTGCCTCCAACCCGGCTTGCTGCGCATGATAACAGGCTGAAATACCTGCTATACCTGCTCCTAAAACTAATACATCAGCCATGACTTAATACCATCTGTGCAAATTGTCGAATAAAGTCCGCTAAGTCGCCCTGAGGTTGATACGGCGGGTAGCAGCTTCGGACTACAAGTGTTGTGGCCGGCGATGGCTGACTGTCTGGCACTGTACTGATCTGACAATGCAAGTCTGGCAGAACCTTAGCAACCATGCGCGCAAACTCCACTATAGACAAAGTGTCCAAACCAAACACATTGAGGACCTTTACCTGACCCACAAGCTCTGTCGAACGCACTACATCATCGATGCTGACAAAGTTTCGCAGTTGCTGACCGCTGGATCGGATCTCAATTTTCCCTTTTAAGACTGCACTTTGCACAAACTCAAAAGGAACCAGGCTCCAGCGATGAAAGTCGCTGAGTTGTGATGGTAATCCATAGATATTAGTCGGCCGCAGGATCAGTGGCTTGTATGAAGCATAGGAGGCCAGATCCAACACTATACGCTCAGATAAATAATGCGTCAGGCCATAGTCATTTTTTGGAGCAACAGGACTCAGTTCATCCAGCTCGCCACTGCTGCGGCCATACACATGAAAAGTACTGAAATAAACAAGCTCGGAGATCTTTGAACGGCGGCACAATTCAACCACTTGCCTGGTCAATACAACATTCACTTGATAGCTAAGTTGTAAATCTTGCTGGATCTGAGTTTCGTTTACCGCAGCAGCCAAAATCAGACGTTGGAATTGGATAGTCGGTTGTAGTGAATCTATAGAGTCAAGCGCAAAATCATCGTCCTGGCGTCGCCCAAGCGTGTACACCGTCCACCCCAATTGCTGGTAATGACGACGCAGGGCCTGCCCAACAAAACCACTGCCGCCTACCAACAAAAGATTATTCATAAAAACGGACTCTCAAATTGATCCAGCGCAGGAAAGCCTTGATCCCGGGATGAAACTACCGGCTCACTTACGGGTAAATGAAAGGATAGGGAGCGCCAGTTGATGCCGTGGTCATGGTCTGGAGCATAAAGGCTGTCAGTCTGATACAACATCAAAGTTTGAGCCGTCAGCGCTAAAAAACCATGTGCTATGCCTACAGGCAGGTAAAGCAGTTGAGGGGTAGCCGCTGATAACGCCACAGTGCAGCTTTGGCCAAAAGTAGCTGAACTCTTGCGCAAATCAACCAACAAATCCACTACCTGACCAGCGGCACAATGAACCAGTTTTTGATGAGCAAAAGGTGGGGTCTGAAAATGCAATCCACGAAGCACATGTCGCTCAGACCAGGAGTAAAACTCTTCTTTGTGCTGAAACTCAATGCCACATTTAAGTAAATCAGCCTGGTGAAAAGTTTTTACAAAACGCCCCCTCTCGTCACTGGAGTGCGGTAAGTCAATCAGTTTGCAGCCCGGCAGCGATAGCTCTGTCACCTTCATCAATGTCTCGCTTCAAGTTGTCTGAAGAACTCATAAAACCTGCTGATGGTAAAGTCTAAATGCTCGCAGGTGAGTCCTGGATATAAACCAATCCAGAAGGTATGCGACATAATATGATCAGTCACAGTCAACTCGCCGGCAACCCGATAGTTCAGATGCTGAAAATAAGGTTGTCGGGTTAAGTTACCAGCAAATAACAAGCGCGTACCAATCTTTGCCTGATCCAGAAAGTTGATAAGCTCAGCACGGTTAAAGCCTTTGTCTGTCTTAATGCTTAAAGGATAACCAAACCAACTGGGATCGGCGCCTGGCGTGGCCTGAGGCAAGACTAGATAGTCCTTCAAACCAGCTAAGCCCTGTGTCAGGTAGTTAAAGTTGTGCTTCCTTGAGGCAATAAAGCTCTCCAACCGATCAAGCTGAGCCAGAGCACAGGCTGCTTGCATATCGGTAATTTTCAGGTTGTATCCCATGTGTGAGTAGGTGTATTTGTGATCATAACCTTGCGGCAAGTCGCCAAACTGCTGATCAAAGCGTTTACCACAGGTATTATCTCGTCCGGGATCGCAATAACAGTCTCGTCCCCAATCACGAAATGACTCTATTATTTTCTTTAACCTTAATGATTTAGTGAACACAGCCCCACCTTCACCCATAGTGATATGGTGTGCAGGATAAAAACTCAGGGTGGCGATATCACCAAAAGAACCAACCAGCTTGCCGTTGTATGTGGTGCCTAAGGCGTCACAACAATCCTCAATCAGCCATAAATCAAACTCATCAGCAAGGGCGCGTATTGTGGTTAAATCAAAAGCATTGCCCAAAGTATGAGCGATCATAATGGCTTTTGTTTTGTCACTGATCGCCTGTCGGACTAACTGGGCATTAATGTTTAACGTATGCAAGTCCACATCAACAAAAACCGGGATTAAACCGTTTTGAACTATAGGATTGACTGTGGTCGGAAATCCTGCGGCGACAGTAATCACCTCATCACCGGGTTTTAACCTGCGATCCCCTAACTGTTCAGAGGTCAGAGCGGTCAGCGCTAACAAATTAGCGGCCGAACCAGAAACAGTAGTTAATACATGTTTTACGCCTAAAAAAGAACTCAACCGACGCTGAAACTCCTGATTAAAACGACCTGTAGTTAACCACGCGTCCAATGAGGCATCTACCATCAATTGCCGCTCTTTTGCACCTACCACTTTGCCAGAAGGTGGAACTGCAGTTTCGCCTGCAATAAACAATTTAGGTGCATCGGCCAGAGCTGAGTATTGCGCTACCAACTCCGCGATTTTTATTCTGATTTCATCC
Organism: Rheinheimera sp. MM224; assembly: GCF_947090785.1. Lineage (NCBI taxonomy): Bacteria > Pseudomonadati > Pseudomonadota > Gammaproteobacteria > Chromatiales > Chromatiaceae > Rheinheimera > Rheinheimera sp. MM224. Next base: position 1,578,374 of record NZ_OX352320.1, on the reverse strand, counting down.
TGATTCAAGATGTAACTCCGGGTTCATTTGTCAAAAGAGTCTGATAATGCTGAATTTCAGCCCGACAATAGTTATACATAGCTTCGCCTCTCAAAAAGGCGTGCTGCCACTGCACTATGCCTGACAAAGTGCTTTGAAGTGAGCAAAGGGTGCGCCAGTTCAATTGCCTCCTGGCTTTTGTACTGTCAACGCTCAATAAGGTAGTTTCATGACACTGCTGCGCCTCCGAACGCCACCCACCTGCGCCCCAGGCCTGGATAAGCTGCTCAACCACCCATTGCACAGGCTGGCTGCTGTGGTCATCAGGACCAAAATTCCAGGCATCCGCATATTTGATCCCATCTTTCACCAGATGTTCGGCTAACACTAAATAACCATGCAAAGGTTCAAGCACATACTGCCATGGACGAGTTGCCGACGGATTACGCAGCACAATCTCCTGTCCATGTTGTAATGCAGTTAACACATCAGGAATTAAACGATCAGGCGCGTAGTCGCCGCCTCCAATCACATTGCCCGCTCGCACAGTGGCAATAGCACAACGATGCTTTGTATAGTCAACCGCATTAAAAAATGAGCTGCGAAATGATGCGGTAACCAGTTCAGCACAGGCTTTACTGCTGCTGTAAGGATCATAACCACCTAAAGGATCGATTTCACGATAGCCCCAGTGCCACTCCTTGTTTTGATAGACCTTATCTGTGGTCACCACCACCACTGCCCGCACAGAATCAACTTGTCGTATGGCCTGTAGCAGATTGGCGGTCCCCATCACATTCACCTGAAAGGTTTTGAGTGGGTCCAGATAGGATGCCCTCACCAAAGGCTCAGCCGCTAAATGAAAAACCACGTCTGGCTTCACTGCACAAACAAAAGATTGTAACGCCTGCAAGTCACAGATATCGCCAATCTGAGAGTGCATACCTCTGGCAACGTCAGCACTGGTAAATAACGCAGGTTCAGTTTGTGGTGCTAAAGCGTAGCCATACACGTCAGCCCCTAATTGCTGCAACCAAAGAGACAGCCAGCTGCCTTTAAATCCGGTGTGGCCGGTCAGCAATACCCTTTTGCCTGCCCAAAATGAAGTATCAATCATGGTTAATTCCATATCTTCCAGGGAGCTTTACCTGTGCGCCAAAGTTCTTCAAGCATTACTTTATCGCGCATGGTATCCATAGGTTGCCAAAACCCATGATGCTCATAAGCCATAAGCTGACCATCCTCAGCCAGTTTTTTTAATGGAAATTGCTCCCACACCGTTAAATCATCTTCAATATAATCAATAACCTTTGGCGACAGCACAAAAAAACCACCGTTGATCAGATTGCCATCTCCTTTCGGTTTTTCTTTAAAGCTCGTTACCTTCTCGCCTTCAATCTCCAAAGCACCAAAACGGGCCTGAGGGACAGTGGCGGTCAAGGTAGCAAGACAACCGTGTTTTTGGTGGTACGCAATGGATGCTGTGATATCTATATCGCCTACCCCATCGCCGTAGGTAAAGCAAAAAAAATCGTCATCTTTGACAAAGTCGCGAACCCGCCGCAAGCGGCCTCCGGTCATGGAGTCTTCCCCCGTATCCACCAGCGTGACTTTCCAGGGTTCAGCGCGATGATTATGAACATGCATCTGATTGTTTTGCATGTCAAAGGTGACGTCAGACATATGCAAAAAGTAATTGGCAAAATACTCTTTGATCATATAGCCCTTGTAACCACAACAAATAACAAACTCGTTAATGCCATGCGCTGAGTAGGTTTTCATGATATGCCACAGCATCGGCTTGCCACCAATATCAACCATAGGTTTAGGCTTTACCGTAGTTTCTTCACTTAATCGGGTTCCTAGTCCCCCTGCCAATATCACTACTTTAGTCATAACTACTCCAATCAGCCGTCATTTTCACCTTCACTTAACTTAAGCACAATTTATGCCAGAACACTATGTAACTTGAGTGCCTAAATACTTGATCTCAATGATTTTACAAAGACTGAGGTAATCCATAATAGCTTCTATTACCTGCAAGTTATTGCAGCGCGTCAAATTCCAGACATGGGAGGAGGCCGCACCACTCCAGGTACTTAAGCCCGGATCCACGCTAATGACTCTGATCCCGTCAAAACAACTGGCAATAGTCGTAAGCGCCATCGAATAAAAGCCTACCACCGTAGCAGGAGGTGCATCCTGCTGGCGCAACCAGTCTTCTATCGGCAGATGCTGCTGCATAATGCTAACAGGGAGCTCGAGCCCTATCCGGTCGACAAAAACCGGGTTGGTGATGCGATGAGGCACATACTGAATACGCTTGCCAGGAAACAGCGCTACCACCTTTTGCAATAAAGCAATGTAGTGGTCTTCACTCAGATAATTCAGTTCTGTTTCCCCGCCCCCAAGCAGCAGCACAGCATCAGCGTCGACTTCAAAGAACTGTTGTTTCATCGCGCTCAAAGGATTGTTACGTATGCTGAGCCAGGGCAAAGCTGGTAAATCAAAGACAGTAAATAACTCAAGTTGGGTTGGCGGCTTTGTGCACACCTGGTATTTTTGTCTGATCAGCAAAGCCTGCTGTGCGCGTTCTGCATCGGGGTCGGCTGGAAAGTCAAAGAATAGCCCCTGACTAAACAAGTAGCGGTAGAACACGAGTGTCGCATTGCCATCATCCATCAATACCAATTTAGAATCGCTTAAACTACAAACGATATCCCGTTGCCATTGCTGCCTGATATTAGAGAAAAACACCAACGGATAGCCTTGCTGTTTCAGCCAGGGCAGATGCTGAGCATAAATACTGATCCTGTCTTCAATAGCGCCGCTGACTCTAGGCACCTGGATCAAATGAGTAGGTTTTAACCGGGTTAATAACTGTTGCAGCTGGCTGTAGGCATCGGCTCTGCAACAATCACAGGTGATGATATCGTAATCAGCTATGCCATATTCCCGCAGCGCTTCTTGCAGGTTAAACACCTGAGATGGTGTATCTATGACAAATAATGCACGTGAACCAGAGCGTATCATATCGGCTCCTTTGCTGAATCAGGATAATTTGCCATTTGTTCATACCACTGCAGGCGCTGAATTTGGGTGGTCAAATCACAGAAATGCTCAGGATCCTGAGCTAAAAACGCTTTGACCTGAGCATATAACCCTGCTTTAAATTCATGATCCGCATCATTATCAAGTGATACAGGTTGCCACACCACTGTGCCACGCAATTGCTGCTGTAGTTGCTCCAGCGGCATCAATTGAAAACGCCGCTGCGCTGAACTGAGTTCCAATGCCCAACGCCCGGCAGATTGCCAGTTGCCTTGATAGCTGAATAAAGCTCCAGACTTTGATACACCCGCCCCTGTCATCACAGCGGCAGAGGGATGCCAGAGCAGTGAGCCAGTAAAAAGACTATTCATCTGCTGAGGCGTTCCACCCAGATAAAACGCTAAATCAATAATGTGCGCCGTATTGGCAATCAGCCAGCGCGCTTTGACTTCTTTCGGGTGGCTGGTGGCTTCGATCTGATGAGACCACTCTGTCATTTCAAAGTAAAAAGACAATACACCGCCATCTTGTTCAAGCTGCTGTCTGGCATGCTGAACAGAGGCATAAAAACGTCTGTTGTAGCCAATCAACACTGTGGCTTGTTTTTGCTCAGCCAACTGACGCAGGTTGTTCAACTGCCATTGATACAAGGCCCCTGGTTTTTCCAGCAAAATATGTTTCACACCATAGTTCAATAAAGCCAGGCAACTTGAATAAAGGTCCACAACATTCACCGCCACAATGGCAAAGCGGGCACATTCGGGTTGCGACTTTAAAAACAACTCCAAACCACCACTGATAACTTCCGCGCCTGTTTGTTCGGAGAAGTTCTGGCAGCTTTGTTCTGAGCGTCCAATCACCAGCGGTGTCTGCTCCAGGTGTTGCAATACCTTGTAGTACGCCTGCGCCATAGGCCCGGCGCCAATTAACCACGTCATCGATATTCCTCAGGTGATAGGACAGTGTTCCAATTCTGCCGACTCTTGGCGAAAATAAGCCAACAAGCTGTGAATAAGCGGTAAATGCAAGGCAGAAGACTCAACAAAAGGGGTTAAACTGCAGTGGCCGCTGTCGAGCAAATCACTGACCACAGCAGCAGTTAACTGGCTTTGATACAACATGGGCATATTGCGAAGCAGAGGCTCTGCATCACCTGTTTTATGCACAGTCCCTTTGACTTCATCAATGTCGAAGCGGCCATCCACAGAACTGTATTCGATGCTTACTGAGATTGCCGCTTGCTCATCCGCTGTGCAGCGAAGTATAAGCTCGGACCCCTGACTAAAAAAACAACGCAGGCCACCAGTCACTTCAAGATAGCCGGCTCTTTTACTTTGCAGCCGCTGTTCGAGTTGACTGGCATCAACACTTTGCAAAGACTCAGAGGTTAAAAACGATACCAGATCAATAAAGTGAATGCTGTTGCAGGCCATTCCCCACAAATTGCCCTTAACTTGCATGACCAGAGGCTTTCTGCCCGCTAAGGGTTTTAACTGCTGATACAACGGATAACAGCGCCTTGGACAGTTTACATAAGCCTGAACCTGATTTTGTTCAAGCAGAGCCTGCATCTGTGCATAGTGTTCAGGCCTCTGAAACAAGACCTTTTCCAGCAGCAAATAACGCACTTTGGCGTGGCGCAGCAACTGCTGACTTAACTCAAATCGCACTGCGGCTCCAGTTGCTATCAGAGCGAGGTCGTACTGTGCACTGAGCTGTTGAATAGACTGGAAAAAACGAATGTGAGCGGCGTTCACCTGCACCTGAGACAGCCGTTGTCTGGCTTTTTCAACAGACAACGCATCAGGTTCTACCACGTCAATGCAGCTGTCGGGCAAACTGGCCATAGACTGCAAATGACGGGAGCCCAACTCACCTGCACCAATTAATACCAGACTGCAGGGTTTGAAGCTCATAAGGTAAATCCATCATCGATAATCAAATTTTGACCTTGCATAAAAGCACTGTCGTCAGACAGCAAAAAAACCACTGCCCCACAAATATCGGTTGGATTGAGCATGCCTTTGCCTAAAGTATGCTGTTTATATTGCCGTAAAAATGCCTCTGGCTGTCCATCAAGTAAACCACCGGGGCTTATCGCATTTGCTCTAAAACGAGAGTCATTAACATAGCTGCTGACGTATTTAGTTAACTGCACAATAGCAGCTTTAATAGCGGCGTATTCCACAGGCATGGTCATCGGCGTGTCTTTATAGACTTCAAATTTCGGAGCAATCACCCCATAAACAGAAGATAAATTCACCAGTGATAAAGGCAACTGATGCACGCTGAAGTGCTTCGCCGCTTGTTGGGCAAATAAAAACGCTGCGCCCAGGTGCAGCTGTACGTTTTCATTAAAGCTCTCTAGTGTGACATCAAAAAAATGCCGGCCATAACTGGGATGGCGGGGGTAGGTACAGTTCACCGCACCACTTAATTGAGGGTAAGAAGCAAACAATAACGCAACTTGCTCAGGCTGATTAAAATCAATCTGGTGCAAAACCAGTTGATCTTCCGCACAGTTTACCGCCATCAGACGTTGGCGTAATTTGTCCAGATCCAAGTCAGCTGCAATAACCACAGCGCCTCTCTGCACTAACACCTGACACAAAGTGCTGCCTAATAAACCGGCAGCACCGGCAACTAATACGGTTTTACCTGTCAGCATCTGTTGTCCTTTTATTAGTTTTTATTAAGTTCCGCCGCGTTCAGCAGCACTTCCGCCAGCATAAAGTCATAGATATCATCAATATCTACAGCACGCTGCTTGGGGATAATCACCGCCGTCACTTTACCTGCCAAAACCCCTGCACTCTGGCGGATATACTGTGGTGATGTCGCATAAACCACAGTGGTTAAATCAAATAACTCTGGGGCATCCTGACGGCGAATTAACTGGCCATTGTCTTTGATGGCTATATCAACCAAACCATCCGGCAGTTGCCGCACCATATTAAAGTACGGACTACGCTGGGCTGGTGTCATGCTGACACAAATATCAGCGCCAGTTTGCTGCAACTTCAATAAAGCGGCCTGCACATCCTCTTTGCTGCGCAGTGGTGCCGTTGCAGGCAAGCTGACAAAGTGGTCAAACTGACCATGGTGCTGCTCAACCCAATCAACGGCATGACGCCAAGAAAGCAATTCCGCACTAGTATCAGTAGCCAGTTCGGCAGGACGTTCAATCACAATAGCACCCGCTGCTTGTGCGGTGCTGGCAATATCGGCATCGTCTGTCGAGACAAACACTTGTTCAACCTCAGGCAACTGTTGAGCCAGCTCAATGGAATAACACAACAGAGGTTTTCCCCGCAATGGTTTGATATTTTTCCCCGGCAATCCTTTAGAGCCGCCCCGGGCAAACACAAAAGCAAAAGTGCGCATTAGTCTGTGTTCTCCGCCATTCGTTTGGCTTGTTCAACCAGCCGTAATACGGCTAAGCCATCCTGCAGCGGCACAGGTGCCGCTTTTTCTTCTGTCACTGCAGTAAAAAAATCCTGCAACATCAGCAGATACATTTGGTTTTTATCCCAGAACGGCTGATGATACAGCTGCTGTTGGCCGTCAGCATTGATCAGGCAAACACTGTTTTCCAGCAGATCCCACTCTATACGGCCTTGCTGACCTGAAATAACACAACGCCGTTGTGGCACTTGCTGTAAAAAATCCAGATGCAACTGACAAAGCAGTGAATTATCACCAGACAGCATCAGGTCAGCGCGCTCTTCAACGTCCAGCATTAATTCGCCATGACGCGCTAATCGGCAATAATCCACAGACAAAGGGCCAAACAACCAGAGTAAGTAGTCCAGTTCGTGACTTAGCTCCAGCAGAGCGCCACCACCAAAAGCTTGTTTTGCCGACACTGAATCCCGATAGTCCATCTGCTTACGCCATTGGCTAAGATGTTGTCCAACCATGGCCTGAACCAGATAAACAGGCCCAAGCTTTTGTTCAGTCAGCAGCTGTTTGACAACCTGAGCGGAGGGTAAGTAACGTAAACAATAGCCCAGACAAAACAGCGGTTGTGATGGCTGCTCACGCAAAAACTCTGCGGCTAACTGATGCTGATGACTCAGAGGTTTTTCTATCAAAGCGGGAATACCGGCATCACGAAAAGCCATAGCATGCTTTATATGTAAATGAGCTGGCGAGGCAATCACTGCAAACAAAGGTTGAACAGCTATCGCCTGTTCGAGGCTAAGTTGAGTTTGACCTACCAACTCCACAGCAGACAATGAACGTTCACTGGCTGAAACGACATACACTTTCGCCTGTGGCCATAACAGCAGCAGATTGGCTAAATGTCGTTTGCCTATACTGCCCAAACCCACCAATACAATCTTCATTACGACTCCGTCAGCTTTGCAGGGGGATGGTTATAAATCCTGTAGCGCGTCATTCACAAGTTGCTGGGCTTTTTTAAAATCATCCAGTCGCCCTATGTCAATCCAGTCCTGCTCAACCTGGAAATGATTCACTTGCTTGCCATCTTGCAGCCGCGCCGATAATAAAGTGGGCATATCAATCTGATCGCCAGATGTGACCTGACGAATAAAATCAGGCTCAAGCAGATAAATACCTGCATTAACAAAATAGTGGTGTACTGGTTTTTCGACAATAGCGGTAATACGATGACCCTCTGTACTGACGACACCATAAGGCACCTGATAGTCAAACTGGCGTACGCATACAGTTGCTTCTCCGCCTTGCTCTTCATGAAACGAAAGCAACTGCAAAAAATCTATATCGGTCAGCAAGTCACCATTCATCACAAAAACTGGTTCTGTTAATTCCTGTTGCGGTAGCAAACCTAAAGCTCCGGCCGTGCCTAGGGGCTGACTCTCGTGCAAATAATCGATGCTCACGCCCCATTTGCTGCCATCACCAAAGTGAGTCATGATCTGCTCTGGCATATAGTGGGTGGATATAAAAAAGCGATGAAATCCAGCCTGGATAAACCGGAGCATAATGAGTTCAAGAATAGGTTTATCACCCAGCTTTAACATAGGTTTGGGACAGGATTCAGTCAAAGGTCGCAATCTGGTACCAAAACCACCCGCCATCAGACACACTGCATTTTCCAGTTTAGGTTTTTGCAGCAAATCATATAAAAACTCAATCGAAAGCAAGTGCCCATCGTCCGAGACTACAGGCAACAACAACAGTTGAAAGCGCTCCATGCAGGACAATAAACGGGTTTTGCTCCAGTCAGCCTGAGCTACCCGTGGTTCTTTTTGCATAATATCTGCAACAGGTGAAGATAAACTAATGCCCTTGAGTAACGAGCGCCGCACATCACCATCACTGACTGTGCCGAGTAATAAGCGCAGCTCATCCACTACGACCAAACTGCGACGACCTTGCTGATCCATCAGAGCTATAGCGTCTGCTAACGGCATCTGAGGCAAGACCAAAATCTGTTCCCACTGTTTAAGCTTGGCCATTTTATTTTTCTCCGCTGATTGCATGGGATAACTGGATCACAGCTGAAACACCACGCACTGTTGCATATGCAGCCAGGTCTTTGACCACTACTGTACTAGCACCCACCACTGCACCTGCCCCCATCTTAATGCCCTGAATGACAGTAGCTCCAGCCCCAACAAATACCTGTTCAGCCACAGTCACCTGGCCACAAAGCACGGCACCTGGAGCTATGTGGCTGTGCGATGCGATATCACAATCGTGTTCAATTAAAGCTCTGCTGTTGATAATCACATTATCGGCAATTTTGCTATCGGCTTGAATCACTGCTCCGGCCATGATTTGCACCCCCTGCCCCAGCTGGACGCTTGGACTAACCACAGCAGAAGGATGTACCAGATTGATAAACTCAAACCCCGCCTGACGGGCTTTGTTGAATAATGCATAACGCGCCAGAGAATGAGGCATCATGCCAACCCCATTCACCAATTTCACCTGCGCCGGATTGTATTTGTTGAGCACATCATCATCCCCCAACACGACCAATCCCCGCCATTGCTGAACTTGCTGTGCCCAAAGCAGCGGGCAACTCACTCCTAACACCTTGGTCTGCGTAAGTTGCAGCATCTCAAGCACCACTTTGGCATGACCACCAGCTCCAAGCAATATTACGCCTAGCATGACGGGTCCTGAGCGACAGGGTCCATCGCCTGATAAGATCGAGTCGCAGTCTGACCTAATAAATCCCAGTAATGAAGTGCTGCAGTACCGCTGCTGCTGCGTGCGCTGCTCAGGTTGTCTGCGGTAAAGAGCTGGCCTGCTACAATAGCGGTCTTCGCCACAAGGCGCTGCCTTACGACACGCTGAGTCTCCAACTCAACAGGGTATGGAGCTTTGATCCCTGACCCCATAAGTAACTCTACCCGTCGAATTTGCTGCACCATTTCTTTGAGCTCATAGGGGGTTAATGACGCCTTATGATCAGGGCCAGGCAAGTTACGATCTAAGGTAAAGTGTTTTTCAATAATACTAGCTCCGCGGGCAACAGCAGCCACTGGCACTAACAAGCCATCACTATGATCCGAATAGCCGACAGGCAACTGGAAACTATGGGCTAATGTGGTCATAGCAGCTAAATTCACCTGATCATCAGGGCAAGGATATTGAGAAGTGCAATGCAGCAAGGTCACCTGATCCCGCAGTTTCTGCTGAGCAACGGTACTGCTCCAGTTCTGCCAAATCTCGCGCAATCCTTTGGGAGGCTCTACTGACGTTGACGCATGAGCCACCACGGCCAGCGCTAATTCAATCTCCCCCAGAGTGGCCATGCCTGTTGACAGTATCAGTGGTTTGCCACTGCGTGCTGTTAACCACAACAAAGGCGCATTGGTCAGTTCGCCCGATGGAATTTTATAGCGCTTTAGCTGCATGCTCAGCAGAAACTCAGTGCTTGGCTGGTCGAAGCCTGTTGACATAAATTCAAGACCTGACTTTTCCGCATAGTCTTTTAACTGGTGGTGCAAACTCTGAGGTAATTCCAGTCGTTTGAGCATCTGCCATTGGCTTTCGCTGGCATCGGTCAACTCTTTTTGGTACTGAGCTTTTGGTGTTTGTCTGGTGGCTAATAAATCTGCCTGAAAGGTCTGAAATTTGACGGCGTCAGCACCCGCTTGCGCGGCGGCGTCAATCAAAGCAAAAGCTAAATCAGCATCGCCATTATGATTGACCCCAGCTTCAGCAATAACAAAGGTTTTGCTCATTTAACAGTCCTTGCCTGACGGCACATCATAGAATTTCTTTTGGCTGGAAAGTGGGATGGTTTTTAATAGTGACACCACTTTGTGACTCACTTCGCCATCACCGTAGGGATTACAGACTGCTGTGCAATCGAGTTGCAAAGCAGCGGCTATTGAGGTTTTTATTTCGGTCAGGTCATGGCCACAATGCAGTACAGAGCTCGCCGCCAACCGACCCGTCTGACGTTGCCCCACATTGACGCTGGGAACATGCAATGAAGGAACTTCAATCACCGCACTGGAAGAATTACCCACTACCACTTCTGCATGCCGCACTGCCGCCAAATAACGTGCCTGCCCAAGCGACGAAAACAACTTAATACGCTTGGGGTGCTGTTTTTTGGCCAGTTCAAGTTGCTCAATAATTAACCGGCCACCTTCATCCGCATTTGGATAAGTGCCAATCAGATACAGCGATTCAAAACTCAAACAGGCGTCCAGTACATTGCAAATAGCAGAGCTGGTACTGGCGATATCCTGAGTTTCAGGATGGTAAGTCAATAACAGGTAGTGTGCATCTGCAGACAGCCCCAGTTCTTTCAGCGTGTCTTGACGTGACCAGACCGTTTGCCTGGCTATGGCTTCAAGACCAGGTGCGCCCACACAAAATACCCGTTCAGGAGACTCACCTAACTGGATCACTCGTTGACGATACACCTCAGTCGAGGTTGCATGGTACTGGCTGAATTTTGTGATGGCATGCCGTATTGCATCATCATAAGCGCCTTCGGTCAGTTCACCACCGTGCAGATGAAACAACGGGATATGCATAAGCATCGCAGCCTGCGCCACTGCTAATGCCTCGTATCTATCGCCAAGCAACACTAACAAGTCTGGCTTAAGCCTCTGCAAGGCATCGGCAAAACCAATCAGTCCCAGCCCCATACTTTTTACCGTTGCTACCGCACTGTCTGCCGAAAGTAACATATCGATGCGTGCTGCAATCTCAAAACTATCCTGTTCTATCTGCTGCACCGTGTAGCCATACTCAGGTGATAAATGGCTGCCAGAGACAATCAGCTGCAACTCCAGCTCGTGATCGCTTTGTATTGCCCGTAACACATAATATAGCAAGCCATAATCAGCCCGGGTGCCTGTGAATACCGCAATCCGACGTTTATGAATGGTCATGCGACAAGCTCCTTACCGAACTGGGCAAATTAACCAAATACTCAGACAGATAGTCTGTTACAGCTAAGTTGCTGCGAATACAGTGCTGATACATGGCTAGTTGATGCATAGGTCGCCAGGCTGGGCGCAACATAATGCCCTGCTCTGCTGCGGTTTCAAGCAATTGTGTTTTTACTTCAGTTGAAGGACAAATCACTGCATTGAGCCAGTAGTTGGAGCGCGCATAAGGCGGCTCTTTGACACAACGAAACTCTGAGCCAGCAAAAAAATCCTGATACAAGGCTGCTATTTCGCGTTTATCGGCGATAAAACTATCCAGTTGTTCCAGTTGTCCGCAGCCCAGCGCCGCATTCAGATTTGGCATGCGGTAATTAAAGCCATAGTCGTCATGCACAAACTCATAACTATGTGGAACTTTGGCTGTGGTTGTCAGATGTTTCAGCGCTACACCATCGTCGTGGTTAGCACAAAGCACCATGCCACCACCACCCGTAGTAATAATTTTATTACCATTAAAACTTAAAGTGCCAAAACGGCCAAAAGTACCAGTGTGCCTGCCCTTGTACAAAGAACCCAGACTTTCAGCAGCATCTTCAATCAACACTAACTGCCATTGCTGGCAAAGTAGCAGCAACTCATCCAACTCAACCGGATGACCAAAAGTATGCATAGGTACAACAGCCCGCACCCGGCGATGAGTTTGGCGATGGATACAAGCTCCGTCCGTCAGTTCACACTCTTGCTGTAAAAACTCAGCCAGCGACTTTGGACATAACCCCAAACTCAATTCTGAGACGTCAACAAATACGGGATCTGCACCTGCCCAATGAATCGCATTACAGGTTGCGACAAAAGTAAATGACTGAGTCACTACCAAATCATGGTTCACCACGCCTGCTGCATACAAAGCGGCCTGCAAAGCTGCTGTGCCGTTCATCACTGCGACTGCTTTAGACGATTTGCAGTACGAAGCCATATCCGCTTCAAACCGATCAACATAAGCTCCAACACTGGAAACAAAAGTAGAATCTAAAGTGTGCTGCACATAAGCGGATTCTTGTCCGGCAAAGCGAGGTGCATGCAAAGGAATAAAATCCTTTGTCTGGTAAAGCTCTCGGATAAATTGAAACAAAGTCTGCTGCATCAGGGCTTCTACTTGTTGTATTGACTGGCTTTATAGCAGGCCAGATGTTCAGGCTGAGTGAACCATTCAATAGTGCGGCGCAGGCCTTGTGTTAAATCTACCGCAGGAGAAAAACCTGTGAGTTGTAACAGTTTGCTGTTATCGCCCCATAACCTGAACACTTCCGAGCCGGCTGGACGTAAACGTTGCTCGTCCATGACAAACTCAACCCCGCTTTGCATCAGATTGCGGATCAAATCTAAGGTATCTGCTACAGAAATCTCGTAATTCGAGCTGATGTTCACTGTCTCGCCAATAGCTGCATCACAACGGCTGAGCACTTCAAAACCAGCGCAGGTGTCCTGAACATAATTAAAATCACGGGTTGGGCTGGTGTCTCCCAACTTGATGAGTGTTGCACCGGTCGCGATTTGACTAATAATAGTTGGGATCACAGCGCGGGCCGACTGACGTGGGCCATAGGTATTAAAAGGCCGGACTATGGTAACCGGCAAATTAAAGGCATGGTAATAACTCATCGCCAAGGCATCAGCAGCAATCTTAGAGGCGCTGTAAGGTGACTGGGCTTGCAGCGGATGTTTTTCATCAATAGGCACATACTGTGCTGTGCCATAAACTTCACTGGTAGATGTTTGTAAAAACCGTTTTACTCCATGTTTCAGTGCAGCCTGACACATATTCAAGGTACCGTTGACGTTGGTCTCGATATAACTTTGTGGTGCACTGTACGAATAAGGAATAGCGATCAGCGCTGCTAAGTGAAAAACAACCTCAATCCCCTGGCACAACGCATCACAAAAAAAGGCATCCCGCACATCACCATAATGAATTTCAAGCGCCGGATGTGCAAAACCATCCAGCCAGCCTGCCGAGTTAAACGAGTTATATTGAGCTAATGCGCGAACCTGATAGCCTTTCTCGAGTAGGTATTCCACCAGATGAGAACCGATAAAACCATCGGCACCTGTAACCAAAACTTTTTTCATCTGGTTATCCTTGTGTTACTGGTTTAAACAAGTACTGAACACTGACGCCATCAAACTCAAAGGGCTCCTGAATGTAATAAGTCTGACCATCCTGCAAATAGCTGCGCCATACGGCCAATACCTGATTGAATGTCTGCAAAAACTCAACGTTGTCTTCAGTAATGTTTGCCGCTAATTTTGTCAGTACACCAGCAATGTAATTTGCGCTACCGTGAAAAAGACAAAAGGTGATGTCATTGTCTTTCACTGCTCTTTTACGCAAGAACTGCCACTGCTTTTCAACCAAATCGGTAGCATCTTCTTTGTTTTCTGCATCCTGTTGCAGTATGTCAAGCCACTGCTGCATTGAAGACTCAAACACAGCAGAATCAAATTGTGCATAGATGTGCTCAGCTAACTCAGGGAAAGCTGGGAAGTAAGCAGTGGTCAGCAGTCCTGCCAACTCCTCCCCTTTGTCTTTAACACCAGAGGCCTCAAGCAAAATATTTTCTGGTTGCAAAGCAATGGTTCCTTTAATTTTTACACCATCGCTGCAGTTATAAACTTCAATTTTACGGCCGGCCTTGGATATAGCTTGTTCCAGTAATTTCCGCGACACATCAAATTCCGGTTTGGTGTACACCATAGGCCGAAAATTACCGACTGAAGGAACTCCACCGCCATGACGTAGCTGGTAGTTATACACCTGCGAACCGTCAGCTTTGTAATACGCTGAATGCTGGGAATGGTGTTGATTAATATCGATAAAACCTAAATCGACACCAAAAAGATAAAAGTGTTTAAAACCTAATTTGATGGCGTAATTCATCACCAAATTAGTCACTGTTGGGTATGCATAAGCCAAGGAGGCAACGTTAAAACCACGCTTTTTCAGGCCATTGTGAAACACATAAGTTGACGCCTCTCCATCTTTAAAACACAACAGTGTTTCTTTGAATAAAGCGGCAGTATCAGGGTGAATACCGTTTACGCTGAGCAAATGAATATCTTTTAGATAATCCGTGTCATCAATTTGAGTGATCCAGTCAAAAGTAGCTCTGTTTTGTTCTATTTCGGCGTGGAAATCAGGCTTGATACCATTCCTGTGGAGAGATCTAAGTGCAGTACCACAGCTGATCACAATAACCTGATCCCTGTACTCTTTTAGGTAGTCAAAACAGTGGTCCAGGCTCGGACCGTTACCCACCACAAAAACAGGTAAATTCAGCGCCACATGGTTTTTGTATCCAGCATTACTATGTTGTAAAAACCGTTGTCCACTAAAGATGCTGTGATGAGTGTGTGCAATACCAAAACGGGCGTGATCGTAGTATTCACCGAGAGCCAGTACGACTTTTAACTCTGACCGTAAATCACTTATAGCTTTTTGCATCCCAATATTAAAGTAGGTGCTGAGCATATAGGTATCAGCAATAGAATAAGCACCTATCTGATAAAACTGCGCCATCAGATCATAAAAGTAATGACTGCCATCACCACCTAAATTCAGATAGATCCGACCTTCAGCGCCATCTGCTTTGGCAAAAATACCAGCCCAGTCAGTCACCCACAAACTGGCTGCGAAAAAGTCCAGATTGGGTTCACAAATAAATAAATTCTTAATCTGATGCTGCTCTGTCAGCCGTTCAATATGTTTACCTAAAGCCACGCCAAAAATAATTAACGTATTAACCACAACAGGCAGTTGGCTTTGCTGGTTCAGAGCTTTATCAATCAGTGGTTGCAGCTCGGCAACTTTTGAGAAATGCAAATAGCTTTTATATTTAGAGCTGGATCGCTGATTAAGCACCACATCATCCTTAAATGGATGATTGACAAAATACTCAACCAATTCCGCCGATTCAGCTTCAAGATCCTGATGAAGCAACGCATTACGCTTCAGATGGTACAGATTAGGATTGCCTTGCTGGTCTGAGACCAGTTGCCATGCTCGTGTTTTATGCTCAACCATAGCTTTGTGCACTTTGGGGTAAAATTTTTGCAACGCTTCCATATTGGCATCGTACAACGCCTGCGCCTGCTCTGTTTTGTAATCCTGAGGTTTGTAATGGCCTAATAAATTACCGGCACGCTCTGACACGTAATCAGCATAGTCTTTGTATTCGGCGAACTGGTGGCCAGTATGAGTCAAGGCCTCTTTATTACCGGAATGCTGCAACAGGTAGCGAATGACATCATCCATCATAGGGTGAAACTGATGACGATAAACAAAAACCTTATCGAGCTTTGGATCAAACTCCAGTAACTCTGTTAATTCAGAGGGTACAGCAGTAGCGTCAGACCCTATTTGCAAAAAGATATGAGTGCCCATGCTGGTGGCTGTATCAAGCAACTGTTGCCAGTTATTCGCCTGAGCTGAACAGAGCAAAATATCTGCATTAGGTTCATACACCACAAGGTAACGAATACGGCTGTTCATCACCAACTCATTCAGGTGATAACCTAAACCAAGACCAAACACCAAAAGCACATCGACTTGGGCAGGCAAAGGCTGGTGGCGCCAGGTCAAATCATCTTGTTTGTCTTGCAGATTAAAATAGGCAGCGTGAGAGTAATACTCTTGCACCTCAGCCATCACTTCCTGTTTAGCAGTACTTTGATAAAACACCCGGCCAGTGGCGAAGTCGACAATATTTAGTTCAGCATCTTTAGTACAGAATAACGAATATTGCTGCACTTCGTGGTCATTAATGATGCCGACTAAGCTTGGGATATTTTGCCGGAAAGCGTCAATGTTCTGACGAATGTTGCGAGCTATGGTCGCAGAGACTTGTTTTTCCAGAGCTTCTTGCTGGTCAGCATTATCGAGGATTTGGTAATTGATATATTTCAGCATAAAGGTCTGGCACCTGCTTAATTATTGTCTCCGTAGCTTTGATGCGCCTTTTTACCTTTGCGTAATTGCAACATCCTGACAGCTACAGTACTTCTCTCGGAAGTGACTTGTTCAGTGATAAGACTAACCCACTGCAAGTTATCTGCCAATATACTTTGTAAATCAGGTGTTTGTTGGGGGGGTTCACAGAGTTGACGCAGCAGTTGATCAAACTCTTGCCAATGAAGAGCGAAGTCTTCAGTGGAATATTCTTCTTGCGCCAGCAACTCGATAATTTGCTGGCGTTTGGCCTGTAACAGAACAACTAAATCCGTCATTAAGCCGATGCCAATGCCGACTGACCTTGACGCTCAGCCAGCATCTGGAAGCCTTTTTGCCGTTCTTCCACCGGAATTGCATCCCAGCCGGATTTAATCTTGATCATAATTTCAATCACATCATCTACTTTCGCAGGGCTGCTTTCACGGCTGGCCTGCATTAAGTGATTGACCATAAAATCGTATAACGACCATAAATTCTGTGACACTTCTCCACCAACATCCATATCCAGAGAATGTTGCAAGGCGGAAATAATGCTCATGGCTTTTGAAACAGTACGGGATTTTTCGGCAAAATCTTTACGTTCCATGGCACCTTTGGCTTTGGCCATATTTTCCAGTGAGCCCTGCATTAATAGCTGAATAATACGATGCGGATCCGCAACAGCTAAATCATCTTTTATGCCTACAGATTTGTAAGCCTTAATACCGTAACTCATAGCAAGCTCCTGTTAACTACCATATCGTGGCAGGTTTGCCAATTGTTGCACCAGATAGCTGGAGGTACTTTGTAATTGACCCAAAGTGGAATCCAAAGCTCCATAACGCTGACGCAAGGTTTCTTCGTAGCTCACTATATATCGTTCGAAGGCCTCACGATCTTTAGTATTTTTTTTCAGTTGGTCTTTCAGTGAGGTTTCTTTGTTCACTAATAAGCCATCTCGGTCGGTAAACTGCGAAATCACTTTATCCAACGACTTGGTAATACCACCTGAAGCACCAAATAAGTCTGCAATTTTATCGTAGTTATTTTCCAGCGCATCATCAAAACGTTCACGACCGGAATCTGCCCCGTATTGCCTTGTGCTGGAGATTTCCATTTTGCCTTGATCATTAAAGGTAATACCTAAAGCATATAAGTTATTCAGCTCCTGGCCACCCGATGAAAAAGCACTGCCTAAGGTTTTAGTCACCTGGCTCATAATGCTGCGAACCATAGGGTCACTGCTTAAAGCCCCGCCTTCCGCTACAACAGTTTTGCCATCATCACCTATAGTACGGTTTTTAGTTAAACTGTTTACTTCAGTCAACAAGCCATTGTAGGCATCCATAAAAGCTTTGATTTTCTCTTCAGCTGCTTTTTTGTCTGTCGCGATAGTTAAAGTTGCGTTGTTACCGTCAGGTGTTACAGCTGACACAGTTAGCTCAGTATCTTGTATCGCATTTTTAAAGGTGTTATTTTCGCTGAAAACACTAATACCATCGATCACTACTTCAGCATCACCAGCTTCAATAGCTACATCAAGACCACCAGAAACAGGGTCGCTGCTGCCAAAAGCCTGAGTTGAAAGACTGTCCAAAGCTGCATTGTCATTGGTGATTTTTAATTCATTGCCTTCGCCAGTGATGGACGATGTCAGCACTAACTTAGTACCTACACCATCGCCAGCATTTATAATGTTGGCACTGACACCAAAATTACCACTGGCATTGTTTACCGCTTTACGGAATTCATCCAGGGTCATATTGGCTTTGACGTTTACATCAAAGGTTTTACCATCAGCTTCGAAGGTAAGCTTACCTGCAGTAGTACTAACAACTGAAGATGAGCTGGTATATGCATTATTCGCGCTTTCAATCCGGCTTCCCGTTGCCAGCGCTTTGACTTTAATATCAAAATTACCTGGGGCAGCAGTACTGCTGGATGTGGCTTCCAGATAAGTTTTAGTATCTGTAGGTTGTTTAATACTAGTAGTACGAGCCCGGAGTTTATCGTCCCCCAAAGCCGTCAAAGTATCTTTAAATTTTGTCAAGGCTGATTTGAGTTTGCCAAAACCAGAAAGAGATGAATCCAGCTCCTTTTTTGTCGCATCAAGACGAGTTTCTTTAGTGTTTCGTTCCACAGTAACCAACTGTGTAACCAGACTTTCAAGATCAAGCCCTGATGCTGCACCTAACGACCGGATCGCCATGATTCATCCTCTCTTTATATCGTTTTATCGAACATCAAACCCGTCGCAGAGCCCAAATCTTCCTGTAATCTCTTGATTGCTTTAGCCATAGTCAGTACTTCTTCAGACGGGATCTGACGAATCACTTCTTTGGTCTCGAAATCAATCACTTTTACTACAGGTTTACCGGACTCTTCATCGACTGAAAAATTTAAAGTACGTCCCTGAGAATTAACAAACTGGTTAATATTCTCAACAGCTTCACCTAATTCGTCCGTAGTCACAGCTTGCTCTGCTTGCGCAGGATCAGTCTTTGCTTTAGATTCTGGCGTCACTGTATCAGGATCACTTTTCATTTTGTTCAGCTCAACTGCACTACTCGCAGCAGCTTTGGGGGCTGTTGGCTGATAACCAAAATTACCCGTAATTACTGAACTCATTTGCATCTACCTCTGTATCGGCAAAACTGGCGAAGACTTTAATAATGAGTCTTCGCCGTTCTTAGTCTTTACCTAAAAGGCCACTATTAACCTAATAAGGATAGTGCAGTTTGAGGTCTGGTGTTAGCCTGAGACAGGATAGTTGTACTGGCCTGTTGCAATATCTGTGCCCGGGTTAATTCAGCTGTTTCTTTAGCAAAATCTGTATCGCGGATCTGGCTACGGGCAGATGACACGTTCTCAACGATGTTGCTTAAGTTACGGATTGTAGATTGGAAGCGGTTTTGTAACGCACCCAAATCTGCCCGTGCTGAGTCGATCGTTTTGATTGCACTGTCGATACTTGCTAATGCTGCAGATGCGCCACCAACAGAAGAAACAGATAACGTATTCAGGCCTAAACCTGAAGTACCATAACCACCACCTGTACGGGACAGGTTGATGCTGATAGTTTGGCCTGCGTTAGCACCAACCAGGAATTTTGCTGAGAAGTTACCTTTCAGTAAGTCAATGTTACCAAACTGAGTGTTCTGAGCAATACGGCTGATTTCAGTTTTTAACGCTGAAACTTCTTTTTGTAACGCAACACGGTCAGCTGAACCGTTGATACCGTTTTGTGATTGTACTGCTAATACACGGATACGTTGTAATGAAGTTGTAATTTCATCCATCGCACCTTCAGCAACCTGAGCCACTGAAATACCGTCGTTTGCGTTACTGATAGCTTGGTTTAAGCCGTTGATTTGGCTGGTTAAACGGTTACTGATCTGTAAGCCTGCAGAGTCATCAGCAGCGCTATTGATACGAAAACCAGAAGATAAACGTTTGTATGAGGTATCCAGTGCATTGCCAGATGTTAATAACTGACGCTGTGCGTTTAACGCGGATACGTTGGTGTTTACTGCTAAAGCCATAAGTCACTCCTTAAAGTCGCGACGGGTCTGCAAACCCTGGACACAACCTTTATTGTTAAGCGGAACCCCGCAATTCTCGCCAAACTGCAATTTGGCTTAACTAGCTATCGGCAAGCAACTTCAGGACTTTAGTAAAAAAAGGCAATTTTTTTCCAACAAGCGGCAATTAATTTCACTTTTCTTTATTTTTCATAAAGTTACATAGTGAATTATTTTTAAAAATAAATAAGAATTTTGTATTTTTTTGCATTTTGAAAAAAAAAGCAAAAAAAAACGGACCCTTGTGGGGTCCGTTTTTATCACCATGTCATCAAGGCCGGGTTTTAAATTAACCTAACAGTGACAAGGCTGCCTGTGGACGCTGATTCGCCTGAGACAGGATAGTAGTACTGGCCTGTTGCAGGATCTGCGAACGAGTCAACTCTGCGGTTTCTTTAGCAAAATCAGTATCTCTGATCCGGCTACGCGCTGATGAAACGTTCTCCACAATGTTACTCAGGTTACGAATTGTAGATTGGAACCGGTTTTGTAAAGCACCCAGATCCGCTCTTGTGCTATCGATAGTTTTGATTGCACTATCGATGCTGGCTAATGCAGCTGAAGCACCACTGACACTGGATATCGACAAAGTACTGATACCCAGGCCTGAAGCTCCGTAACCACCACCAGTGCGTGACAAGTTCACGCTGATATTTTGTCCGGCATTGGCTCCAACCAGGAACTTGGCGGAGAACTTACCATCCAGAAGCTTAATGCCCCCGAACTGAGTTGTAGTTGCAATGCGGCTGATTTCCGTTTTCAGCGCTGATACTTCTTTTTGCAATGCAACACGGTCTGCCGAACTGTTGATACCATTTTGCGACTGTACTGCCAGTACCCGGATACGCTGCAGAGAGTTAGTAATCTCATCCATCGCACCTTCAGCCGTCTGTGACAGTGAAATACCGTCATTGGCGTTACTGATTGCCTGATTCAAACCATTGATTTGAC
Source organism: Rheinheimera sp. MM224 (assembly GCF_947090785.1). Taxonomy (NCBI): domain Bacteria; kingdom Pseudomonadati; phylum Pseudomonadota; class Gammaproteobacteria; order Chromatiales; family Chromatiaceae; genus Rheinheimera; species Rheinheimera sp. MM224. Next base: position 1,557,471 of record NZ_OX352320.1, on the reverse strand, counting down.
TAGACAAACGGTTACTAATCTGTAAGCCCGCCGCATCATCAGCAGCGCTGTTGATACGAAAACCTGATGATAAACGCTTAAACGATGTATCTAATGAACCGCCAGAATTAATTAACTGACGTTGTGCGTTCAAAGCTGATACGTTGGTATTGACATATAATGACATGGTGTCATCCTCCGGTTAGTAAATAAGTAGCCATAAAGCCTTTCCTTTTTTCCTTTGGCAGGAGCTCCTCGCTATAGGTGCGTCAGAGCAGTGCCATAAAGTTGGTCGTACGGTTCAGGCGCCCAATGCCTTCCTAAACCAGTGCTATTCGTTTTGTACCCGCTGTATTTGATGCTTTTGTCGCTTCAACCAGCTTGGGTAGACTCAGTCGCTGAACTTAGAAGTTCTGTCTACTCTGTTAACCCTGTAACAGTGACAACGCTGACTGCGGTCTTTGATTTGCCTGCGATAAGATGGTGGTACTGGCCTGTTGCAGTATCTGCGCTCTGGTCAGTTCAGCCGTTTCTTTCGCGAAATCTGTATCTTTAATCCGACTGCGTGCAGCGGATATGTTTTCCACAATGTTCGACAAGTTGCGTATCGTGGATTGGAAGCGGTTTTGAATCGCACCCAGATCGGCTCGCTTAGAGTCGATGACGTTGATCGCACTGTCGATTTGCGCAAGAGCTCTGGACGCGCCGGCTAAACTACTGATACTTAAGCCAGCTATACCTAATCCAGATGCACCATATCCACCACCAGTCCTGGAGATATTCACACTGATGGTCTGGCCTGCATTTGCCCCCACCAGGAAAGTCGATGAATATTTCCCATCAAGCAATTTCACACCACCAAACTGAGTGGTTGTGGCGATACGACTGATTTCAGTCTTTAACGCCGATACTTCTTTTTGCAGCGCCACGCGATCCGCCGAACTGTTGATACCGTTCTGCGATTGCACTGATAAAACCCTGATGCGCTGCAACGCATTGGTAATCTCATCCATGGCCCCTTCTGCCACCTGGGATAAAGAAATGCCGTCATTGGCGTTTCTGATCGCCTGATCCAGGCCCTGTATCTGGGCGGTCAGGCGGTTGCTGATCTGCAAACCAGCCGCGTCATCTGCTGCGCTATTGATGCGAAAGCCAGACGAAAGACGCTGAAATGATGTATCAAGGGTTTTACCCGAGTTTATAAGTTGCCTCTGCGCATTCAGCGCCGAGACATTGGTATTTACAAATAACGCCATAACTTTTCTCCTGAGCGTTTATTGAATAAAAAGTGGATACGTCATTTTATATTTAATCTAATCCACTCAAATACTGTATCGGCATACAATATTGTTTCTTTAGCAATTTAATAAATTATTTTAAAAACAAACATTCCACTATTGGACACAAATAAAAAAGGCCATACGGTAAAGCCGTATGGCCAAAGAGCATAAAGCTCAGGAGTCGTACTAAAGATCGATTCAATATGTAGTAGTTATTGTTGAATAATTAACCTTGTAATAAAGACAGTGCTGCCTGCGGTCTTTGATTTGCCTGGGACAGAATGGTAGTACTGGCCTGCTGCAGAATCTGCGCACGAGTTAAATCAGCTGTCTCTTTTGCGAAGTCTGTATCTTTGATACGGCTTCGTGCTGCTGAAATATTTTCGACAATGTTAGATAAGTTACGGATTGTTGACTGGAAGCGGTTTTGAATCGCACCTAAGTCTGCCCGCTTGGAGTCAATCACGTTAATAGCACTGTCTATGCTTGCTAATGCCCGGGATGCGCCAGCTAAACTGCTGATACTTAAGCCTGCAATACCCAAACCTGAGGAACCAAAACCACCTCCAGCTCGCGATATATTGACGCTGATCGTCTGGCCTGCGTTGGCACCCACCAGGAAGGTTGATGAGTATTTTCCATCCAGTAACTTCACACCACCAAACTGAGTTGTTGCTGCAATCCGGCTGATTTCAGCCTTTAATGCTGAGACTTCTTTTTGCAGTGCAATACGGTCACTGGAACTGTTGATACCATTTTGTGACTGCACTGCAAGTACACGAATTCGTTGTAAGGCGTTGGTAATTTCATCCATCGCGCCTTCAGCAACCTGAGACAATGAAATACCATCGTTAGCATTTCTTATTGCTTGATCCAAACCATTAATCTGGCTTGTTAAACGGTTACTGATTTGTAAGCCTGCAGCATCATCTGCAGCACTATTGATACGGAAACCTGAAGATAAACGTTGAAACGCTGTATCTAATGATTTGCCTGAATTGATTAGTTGCCTTTGGGCATTTAACGCCGAAACGTTAGTATTAACAAATAAAGCCATGGTATATCTCCTGAGTTTTTTTATTTTGCAGAGTAATTATTTTATTGTTCCCTGCTTAATTACTGTATCGACGTCAGGAGGTTTTTCTTGAGGAATTTATTTAATTTTATTGAATAAATTTATAAGGTTACGTTGTTTTATTGCGGGTATTTTTGCAGCTAACTATAGTATCGGCATCCAACTTCAGAACTTTAGTACAAATGCTATTTTTATCGCCATTTAAGCTAAAAATTCGGGTCAGTGTAAAATTAAAAGACCGATTTAATTTTACACTGACCCGAATGAAGATGTTGTGAGGCTGGGTTTAGTGCTGGAGTTGATAGATGTAACTGTCGTAATCGAGCAGCAGTTGTTGAACTATGGCAGAGGAGTCTGTAGCTTTTGCAGCAGCTTCAAGGCAAGTCTGGATATAAGCAGTTTCAAATTCTTCATCCGCCAGGTAGCGCTGAATAAACTCCAGTCGTTCCTTATCAGATGAAAATACAAAATCGTCACCTATATACTGATATACATCGCCATAAGCTTCTGTGAGCACAGGAATGCCAAGACTTAAGGCCTCAATAGCAGAAGTCCCGCCACCCTGGCGTTTTGGATTGAGCATAAAGTGGCAATTAGCAATAAGGTCTATGGCATTACTAACCCTGCCGCTAAAATAACTGCACGATTGTAATTCTGCAGGAAAGCCCTCAACTGCGTCAGGCCCAATCATCACAAAAGCAGCATGAGGAAACCTATGTTTAATAGCCAGTAAGGTTTCAATAAAGTCCGGACGCATTTCATGTTCAAGCCGGTAACCCACAACAGCAAATTTGAGTACTTTGTCTGTGACCTTGCTGCTTTTTATACAGTTAAACTTACGCAGCCGGAAAGGTAACTGACTGGTTAACACCGGATGAGTGATAGCTAAAGATTCCACTCGTTTTTGATCTTTTTCGGTCAGCTCACGATGCAGTACAGGCACTGCATGTAAAGGAGTGACTAAAGAGGTCACACAAGGCACATTTAGCACAGGCCGGCTTTGAGCGATAAACTCCAATACCGGGTTTAAACCACCAACACCAATAATAAAGCGTGGATTGATTTGGTTAATCAGGTTAACCAAATCGACCAAATGCTCGGTATCGTCCATTGGAGTCAGTTGCATAAAATCAAATAGTTGATCCCAACATTTCACAACAGATCCGCCGTCATGAGGCTGATGTTTACCCGTATCTAAATCAAATAGCATCTCTCCCTGAAAATATTCATTACGAACTGTGCCAAAAAATACCGGAGCAGGCATTGGATACACATAATGGCCAGACTTGGCTACGCTGGTACAACAAATCACCACTGGATGTTTCCCCATGGCTTTTAACGCACTGGCGTAATTTAGAATAGTCAGTGTAGGCCCATGCTGGGATGTGACAAACTGGTTGGTAAGTAGTAGCACGATCTCTTCATTACCATTGCCTAGCAAAGGGCTTACATAGCAATACTCTGCACTTTGCTGACAAAATTTCTCAATCATCACCCGGTATAAAGGAGCGTAATCATAAGCAAAAGACTGGCCTACAAAATTGGCCCGCATCAGTTGACTGTAAAACAAATACTGCTGCAGGAAAGGCAAAGCACTGAAGAGATTAAACAACTTCTGCCGATCAACATCTGTGTCACCGAGCAGCACTAGCTGTAATTTTCGCCATAAGATTAAAGGTACAGAATCAGGCTCGAAGGCTCGCAGAAGACAGAGTTTAGAATCAGGCTTCAGAGGTAAAAAATTGACGGTGTCCCAGTGATGAAATTCATTCACTGGCCAGTCAGTTGATTGTAAATATAGTTGGTCAAAACGGGCGAGTTCTTGCGCAAACATAAAGGGCTTCCTGCCAGGAAAATGTAATTATTAATTGATATAGTCAAATAAACTCAAGCCTGTGACCCGGTTAAAAGTAGCTTGCACCGCTTGTAATGCAGTTTCCTGTTTCACCAGCTCAGTAATACCTGTGCTGTAATCCAGTTCCACTACATCTGCTTTATGTGATTTAGTGGCGATCAGTACATCTTCATTGCTGCCAAAAATGCTTTCAATCACATTCAGACGTCCGCCTATAGAAGACATAGCTGAGTCGACTTTTGCCGAAGCGTTATCAATTTCGACCGTCGCATCCAAAATTCGCTCGTTCAGCGCATCGCCACTGTCGCCTGCTTCAATACCATTAATCAAATCAGTTAACGAATTCAGGATATTGGTTTTTTCTGGCGGCTGCAGACTAAAATCCACAGTGCCGCCTGGTGCAGCACCTGTTACATCAATAGCCAGACCGTTATAGTTTATAGCCTCCCCGGGGGTATAAACACCAGTCACCGGAGGGACCTGAGCGGCGCCATTACGCTGAATTTCGTAGTTAGATGGAGCAGAAAACACTACAGAAAAATCGTTATTCCCGGCCGTCAGCCCGTCGTAATTTTGTTTATAGAAATTATCAAATACACTTTGATTCGCCACTGTCACTTTCGCTGCTGTCACTGGAGCACCAAGGGTAGGGTCTGTCGTCTGGAACCTTTTGTCGACACTGTCAAAAATACTACGACCACTGTCATTGGCGGCAATAGATATCGATAACGACAGCTGAATAGATTTTTGACCTTCGTCACCGTTAAATTCATATTTACCTGTCGCGGTGTTCAGGTTGTAAGGCTGAGTTTGATCCTGAAAACCGGAAAATAAATACCCGCCCAGTTCGTCGCGGCGATTCATTAAATCAAACAGCTCATCACGGATGTTGGCCAACTGCCCGCCAATAGCCTTACGATCATTTTCATCGTAAGTACCATTACCTAAAGATAAAGTCAGCACGCGGGCTCTGTCCATCGCATTACGTATGCTGTCATGTACAGTTTCCTGTAACTCCAGACTGTTACGAGCCGCGGTGTTGTTACTCTGATACTGATTCGTTTGCTGAATATTAGCTTCAAGGCCTATAGCACGTGCTGCACCTGATGGATCATCAGCTGCAGTTAAAATTTTGGTCTGATTATTCAGCATTAAGCTTGCGGTCTGTAGCTTGTCCTGGGTACTTAAAATTGAATCCAGATTCTGGCTGTACTTCATATTAAAAGTGGTACGCATCATTACCTCGAAGCCTGCAACAGGGTGTCAAAAATTGTTTGTGAAGTTGACAAAATCTTAGCCGCTGCAGCATAAGTTTGTTGAAACCTGACCAGATCAGCAGCCTCTTCGTCGAGGCTGACACCGGATAAAGACTCATGCCATGCTGAGGTTTGTTCTAACAAAGATTTAGACGATGCCGCAGCAACCCGAGCCTGACTGGTTTGAGTACCCACAGTCCCTACCAACTCCGAATAAGCCTGATTAAACGTCTGGTACTTGTCTGCATTCGCTGTTGTTGCAGCGTTAATACGGACCATATCAGCATTCTGTAAATTCCCAAGCATCAGACCGTTTCTGTTATCTTCGAAACCACCGGTGTTGTAACTGATACTGAATGTATCGCCCACTTTCGGCACACCTTTAACAGAAAAATCAAAGCCAGCATCAGCAAAGTTGGTAGAACCACCTAATAAGTTCTGATAATCAGTACCAGCGAAGGTGATGGTTTCACTGACAACAGGGGCGCCGGAGTCTTCAATCAGAAACTGGTTATTACCTAAATAAGTGATAGAAATTGGGCCGTCTGTAAAGTTGGCCGGCTGCGATAATCTGTTACCTGTCTGCCCTACACTGCTTATGGTCAGTTTATCTATTTCTGCATTACCAATATTGGTCAGCGTTTTTTCACCTTTCAGTGGCGACGCCAGAGCAATAGCTTCAGGACGACTGGTCGCCAGACTGATATTCTGAGCCGCAATGCTTAAAGGTTTTAAATCAAACTTATCTCCGGCGGCAAAAGCTGGCGCGCCATTGGTTAAGGTAATGTTTAAGCCAAAAAAATCGTTGGTATCATCTGAGGTGACAGTCACAGGAAAGGTAACACCAGCACGGCTAATGGCTGTGCCTGGGATCACATTACCTGAAGCGTCTAAAGCTTCAACAGTAAAGGCATCGGCAGCGGTAAAGGTAATACGCACATCGTTAGCCGGAATATTTTTGCCTTGTCCAGGCACTACAGAGGCAGTAATTGCCCCGCTGCCGGTGTTGCTGCTAAAAGGCAAAGCGTTAAAGCCTGGTAATGTGAAAAGATTGCCACCTAAATTACCATCAGCATCCATACCTAAACGGTTTTGGGTGTTCATGGCATCGGTAAAGGCTAACGCCAGTTGACCTAACTCTCTTTGTGCCGGGTCCAGCACTTTAGTGCGGAACTCAAGCGATGCACCTATTTTTCCACCCAAATCAGTTTCAGAGATATTAATCACAACATTCTGATTGGTACCGGCCTTAAGCTGCAATGTTTTGCGGTTTGGATCAGGCTCGCCTGCCACGCTGAATAAATTAAACTTGCCGTTTTCAAGAACCAAAGACTGGCCACTGCCCAGAAAGACTTGTTTATCACCGTTTTCCGCATCCAATACATTGATATCCACCAGAGCAGACAGCTCCTTAATGGCCTGATCCCTTTTGTCGAGCAAGTCCAGCGGCGGTGGCTTAGCCGGGTTATTGCCGTAAGCCAGAATTTCCTGGTTTAATCGTGCTATCACTCCAATTTGCTCATTAGCATCTGCCGCATCCGTTTCCAGTTGCTGACTTAAATACTTATTTTGCGCTGTCATTTGAGTTGATAATGTATTGAATTTATTCAGTAAAGTTTGAGCTCCACCCATAACAAGCTGGCGTGAAGATGCATTTGTCGGATCGTTAATAGCAGTTTGCAACTGACTGAAAAAAGAAGACATACCTGTGGAGATACTGTTCGACTGATCAGACATTAACGTATCAACGCGGCCCGCTTCAGATAAATACTGGTTAGCGTAACTGACAGAGGAAACATCACGCCATAACTGCTTCTGGGCAAACTCGTTAACTAAACGTTCTGTCGTGCCCCGACCTACACCAAGCCCTAAGATATTGGATTCGAACTCTGTACGCTGTCTGGTGTAGCCTGGAGTATTCAGGTTGGCGATATTATTACTTGTGGTCGAAAGCAAAGCAGTACTTGCCAGTATGGCTGAGGTTCCAATCCGAAGTAAATTATCCGACATCTAAATCTCCAGTGATGCATCATGCATCTTAGCTTCGTTAACCGGCAGCACCGGCTAAATCTTTAATATTTATTTTTACTCTTTATTAGTAAGCAGGTTTCGTGCCTGTTTGAAGGTTTCGCTGTTAAATACCGATAAAATTTTCTGAGCGTAGTTTGGATCTGTGGCATAACCTGCCGCCTGCAGCTGTTGAAAATAAGCTTTAGGGTTATCAGCCATAGCCACAGCCTGCTGATAACGAGGGTTAGATTTAATAAAGTCGACATAATCACCCAGACTTTGCTCTGGCGACTCATAAGCACGGAACTTAGCTTTTTCTTTTTGCGCTACACCCTGACGATACTCCAGCGTATCAACGACTGCGACATCGCCTTGCCAGCTGTTATGCGCTTTAATACCAAAAAAGTTAAAGCTGTTATTGCCTTCAGCGGTTTTAAAAGTACGTTGCCCCCAGCCTGTTTCGAGCGCAGCTTGAGCCAATAAGGCTAAAGGCTCTAACCCCAGTTTTTGCGCTGCTTGTTTGGCTGCTGGCATTAGTTTTTGAATAAACTCACCAGGGCTCTCAAAAGTCCAGTCTTCGTTATCAGGATCAGGTTCAGAAGCCAAAGTCTCGGTAATCACCTGTGGTGCAGATGTAACTAAAGGCTGTGCAACTTCAACTGGTTTTTTAATTGGAGCTATAGCCGGAACGTCAGGATCTGCACTGGCTTTTTTATCTGGCACGGGTGCAGCTTCTGTGGGTACTTTCAGCATGGAAGCCGGTGTGGTTTTACCTTTGGTGGGCCGCAATTGTTGCACCAACAAATCAGCTAAACCTAAGCTGCCTTTCTCTGACAGTTCAGTCGATAGCTGTTTGTCGTACATATCCTGATAAAACTTGGTCGCGTTACTGTTGAGAACACCGTCATCTTCGAATACTTCATTGGCTTTGCGCATACTGCTAAGTAACATGCCCATAAAAATAGATTCGAATTGTTTAGCCGCCTGTTTCAGCGCCGCATCATCATCACCACCGGAGCTATGCTTCAGCTGCGCCAAGCCGGTTAAATCATGATAATTGACTTTGTTCTCAACTTTACTCATTTAGATCACCACAAGCTCACCATGAATGGCGCCGGCTTCTTTTAAGGCTTCTAAAATGGCCATCAAATCACCTGGCGCAGCGCCAACTGCATTGATGGTGCTGACTAAATCATCCAGCGTCGTGCCCGGATCAAATTTAAACATACGTGATTGATCTGGCCGCACATCGATAATACTGTTTTGTTCTACAGCCGTATCACCGCCAGCTAAAACATTGGGCTGCACTACGGTTGGATTCTCTGCGATAGTCACAGTTAAACCACCATGAGTTACAGCAGCTGGGAACAGTCTGACGTCTTTACCTATCACTATGGTACCGGTTCTGGAGTTGATAATAATTTTAGCCGACTGACTGGCTGGCTCCAGCGTTAAATTTTCCAGCGTAGATAAATAGGATACTCGCTGATCCATATCGCGCGGCGCTCTTACCTGAACAGAAGATGCGTCCAGTGACTGAGCAGTGCCTGGGCCAATAAAGTTATTGATGGTTTCAGCCAACGTTTTGGCGGTGGTGAAATCTGAACTATTTAAATTAAAAGTAATAAAATCGCCGTCAGCAAAAGGCGATGGAACTTCACGTTCAACCGTAGCGCCATTAGGAATGCGTCCTACAGTAGGCGTATTCACCAGAATTTTTGAACCATCAGCGCCTTCCGCGCCTAAACCACTGACAATCAGCGAACCTTGAGCTACCGCATAGACGTTGCCGTCTAAACCTTTGAGAAAGGTTTGCAATAAAGTGCCACCACGTAAGCCTTTAGCACTGCCCATAGATGAAACTGTAATATCAATTGTCTGACCAGGTTTACTGAACGCAGGTAACTCAGCATGTACTGCAACAGCAGCGACGTTTTTAATCTGAGATTTCATACCAGGCGGCATATTAATGCCAAAGTTGCTCAGCATGGTTCTGAAGCTTTGCTCAGTAAAAGGGCTTTGCTCGCCTGTACCAGGCAACCCCACCACCAGGCCGTATCCAACCAATTGGTTACTACGAACCCCTTGTACACTGGTTAAGTCTTTAATACGGGCAGCTGAAACCGGCAAACACAAAGCGCCGGACAACAGGACTACAAAAAGGCTTTGGATAAGTTTCATCATTTCACCTGCATTAAAACGGCCACAACACGCCATTAAAGAATCGGGTTAACCAGCCTGGGCCCTGGCCGCCATGAGTAGCACCAGTGCCGCTGTATTCAATACGTGCATTGGCAATTTTGGTCGATTCCACTGTATTTCTCGAATCAATATCTTCGGCACGAATTACTCCTGTTAAACGGATAAACTCTTTGCCCGTATTCAGCGTTAACCATTTTTCGCCACGGATCACCAGATTGCCATTGGCCATCACACGTAAAACGTTGACAGAAATATCACCGACTAAACTGTTGCTCTGGTCTGCTTTAGAATCGCCTTTGAAGTCTGAAGCTGAGTTAGCACCAAATTGCAGCGTATTACCAAGCACACTGACATCACGACCACCTAAACCCACCATAGGATCAAAACTGGCAGAGCTGTCTTTACCAAATTCAGTTTTAGCCGTTTTAGACGCCTGAGTATTTTCTTTTAGTACCACAGTAATGATGTCACCCGGACGACGAGCTTTGTTGTCAGAGTACAAGCCGTTAGACAAGCCCTGAGCAAACAAAGAACCATTGTTCGATAAGGGTACTGCTTGTGGCTCAGGCGGCAAAGGCGCAAAGTTAGGGTCATCCGGCATAGGCTCATTGAAGCCACCGGCGCAGCCTACACAAAGTTGCAGTGTCAGTACCAGCAGAATTAACTTGTTCATCCACTTACTCCTACAGCTGCTGAATAGCAGTACCCAGCATCTGATCAACAGTTGAGATTACTTTGGAATTCATTTCATACACACGCTGACTTTCAATCAGACTGACCAGCTCTTCCGTCACATTGACGTTTGAAGTTTCCAACGCGCCCTGAACTAAAATCCCGCGCCCTTCAAGACCCGGAATACCTTGCACCGGATCACCGCTGGCCGCGGTTGCAGTAAATAAGTTTTGACCTACAGGCTCTAAACCTGCCGGATTCACAAAGTTAGTTACAGTAAGCTGTCCGACTACAGCCTGATCAATCTGACCTGGCAGACGCACAGACACTTCACCATCTTGCGAAATAGTGATGCTTTGGGCATCTTCAGGAATAACGATGTTGGGCTGAATTTGATAGCCAGCGCCTGAGGTCACCATATTGCCGTCGCTGTCCGTCGTGAACTGACCGTTGCGGCTGTAGGAGGTGGTGCCATCTGGCATCAGCACCTCAAAAAAGCCATGGCCCTGAATCATCACGTCCAGACTGCCTTCAGTAGTGATCATATTGCCTTGAGTAAAGCTTTTCTGGGTCGCTACGACCTTGGTACCAGCACCTAACATCAAACCATTTGGCAGCTCTGAGTTCTGTGAGGAACGCCCGCCTGGCTGATTGATGTTTTGATACAACAAATCTTCAAATACAGCGCGGCTTTTCTTAAAACCAATAGTACTGGCGTTGGCCAGGTTATTTGAAATCACCGAAATATCACGCTGCTTCGCGTCCAAACCGGTTTTACTGATCCATAAAGCTGGATGCATGCTAACCTCCCAGGCTTAAGCCTTAGACTACTCTCATAATTTGGTTGTGTTGCCGATCAATCTCTTCGGCGGTTTTCATCATTTTGACCTGTACTTCAAACTGACGTTGTAAACTGATCATCTGGGTCATTTCACCCACAGCATTGACATTACTGCCTTCTACTGCACCGCTCAGCACTCTGACCGTTGCATCTAATTCTGCGACTTCACCATCTTTGCGCCGGAATAAACCGTCTGTGCCTTTCTCAATGTCCTGGAATTCAGGTTTTACCAGCTTGAACCGTGCCACTTCCTGCATGACGTTAGCCGGGGCACCTTGAGGTCTGATGCTGATAGTACCGTCGGTACCAATTTCCATTTTCGCAATAGGTAGAGGGATCTGTATCGGACCATCTTCGCCTATGACATCTAAACCCGAAGCAGTTTGTAGAACTCCTGTTGGGCTGAGCTGTAAATTGCCGGCTCTGGTGTACGCTTCGTTGCCATCAGCGTCTTGTACTGACAACCAGCCTTTCCCTTGTACAGCTACATCCAGTTCACGTTCTGTAATAATAAAAGAGCCATCGTCAAAATTTTGACCTGGTCGTTCAGTCAGTGAAAACACCCGGCTGGGCAAACCTTCACCAAAAGCCTGCATAGCACGAGCTTGCTCTAAATCAGCCTTAAAGCCCGTAGTAGTGCTGTTTGCAAGGTTATTCGCTTTGATACTGATGCCATTCATATTCTCTTTGGCACCGCTCATCGCGATATAAAGTAAATGGTCCATAGTCAGGCCTCCACTTGAGATAAGTTAAGTAAAGCAAGACTGATGCCAAGAAGGGAGCGCAGTATATTCAGATGGAGTGAATAAAAACTATATGTCTGTATTTAATAGAAAAACTAAGACGGAGGTTATTTATAATGTGCGGCGTTGACTAGCGGGCTAATGATACAAACTTAAATCTATTGATTACGGAAAAGCTGGTATTGGCTTCGGTAAAATTATTATTGGTCACTTCAATCTGCGCCTTAAACTTAGTTGCGCCAGACAATGACTGCTGAAAACTATGGTTCTGACGTTCAGCACAATTATAGCTGCCCAGTAATACATCGGATGCAGTATATAACCGCAATACGCAGTCAACCGACAAGGCTTTGACCGGATTAAATCCAATCATCGCTAACTGCTCCAAATGTTCAGGCTTGTGTATATGTAAAGTACGGATTTCAGACGCGCCTGCTTTCAGGACAAAATCGGTCGTGACCAGCACTTCCTGCTCGGATGCCACACAAGAGAATATCGCAAACATGCATGACGTCAGAAGAGTTCTGAACCTCACCATCACCTCCGTATTAGCCCGACGAGCCTTGGGTACATAAATTTGTCTGAGTATTCACAGAGAAAAATAAAATACAAGAAACAAAAAAACCCAAAGTAACAACACTTTGGGCTTTTTAACGAGCTCTTTATCGGATCTGCAGTACGGTATTTTGTAATGTACTGTTCACTTCAAGCGCTCTTGAGTTCGCCTGGAAGTTACGCTGAGCTGCAATCAAATCGACCAACTCGTTCGTCAGGTTGACGTTCGAACTCTCCAGTGCTGAAGAGTTAATAGCACCAAAAGTACCGGAGTTCGCTTCACCAGCTAAAGCTTCACCTGACATTAAACTTTGACGCCATGAGGTGTTACCAGCTTGAGTTAAACCTTGTGGGTTAGCAAACTTCACCATAGCAACCTGAGCCAAATAGGTTTGATCACCATTGGAGTATGACGCCATCACCTTGCCCGCCGCATCGATATCAACGCTGGTTAAACGACCCACTGTAGTGCCGTCACCGTCTAAACTGCCTAACTCAAACTTCGAGGAGTACTGAGTTGGATTTTTTGTGCCTGCCGGGTCAGTAAAATTGATTGAAACGTCCGTAGTAAACTGCGCGCCGTTCGCCAATAAACCATCTAATGTAGCTTTAGGCATCACCAATGAAGGCATAGGTGTTGTTGCTGGATTACCGTTTAAATCAAAATCCAGTACAGGGGTGGCCGCGGGTAAAGTAAAAGGCGTGCCGGTATTGTCATCGAGCACCGCATAAACTTCCCAGTCATTATCTGTCACAGGATCAGTACGGCGGAAATACATAGATAAAATATGCGGCTCACCCAAACTGTCATATACAGTGGTAGAGGTTTGATTGTTATAAGTGGCCGCATTGGTCGCGTCAAAGGCCGGCAGCGGCACAGCCTTTGGCTGCTGACGTGAATCCAGGTTCATGGTCAGAAACACATTTTGCGTCGCACGTGGTGCACCCGCTGTATTTGGGATCTGGATAGGTGAAGTTGTACTTAAACTGACAGAGGTCGTTTCACCTGTGGCCGGGTTCACCGGGAAGCCTTGTAAAAAGCCACCATTGTTATCAGAGATAAAGTTGTTTTTATCCAGTTTAAAAGCACCGGCTCTGGTGTACGAATAATCACGGTTACCAATTTCAGGCGCTATGGCAAAAAAACCGTCACCCGTGATGGCTAAATCCAGTGAGTTGTTGGTAAATTTCAAAGAGCCCTGAGAAAACTGCTGGGCCACTTTAGAAGTAGTTACACCATCACCCACTTTGGTTTTGTTCGAACTAAATACCGAAGCTGCATACACATCAGCAAATTCAGCGCGGGATTCTTTAAAGCCCGTAGTATTGACGTTTGCGATGTTATTCGCCGTGGTATCAATATCCTTTTGGGCCGCAGCCAGGCCGCTTAACGCTATATTAAAACTCATAGTTCACCTCAATTCATTGATTAGGTTGCAATTTCTTCAATATCAGATAATTTTTTCTGGCCTTGGCCATAGACATTCAATAGCAGGCCCTGAGTGGTGCCATTGCCCAACGTAATACTGGTCACAGGGGCGTAAACAGAGGTAGTTATGGCTTCGTTTTTACCTGCGATACTGGCTTCAACTGAAATGGTGTAAGCACCTTTAGGTGCGACCACCATCACAGGGTTGCCATCTTTATCTACTTTTGGCTTACCATCTGCATCAACCTCTTGGGTATCCGTCGTACCATCCCATGGCAGTTGCAAACGCCCTGCATCAGCTTTGTCTATGGTGACGGAACGCACGACAACACCATCAGCATTTTTAATCTGGACTTTGACATTAGTCGCGTCTTCAGGGAAATTAGCGCTGGCAACCACAGCATTTTCGCCGTCAAATACCATATCCTTCGATTTGACCAATACATACTGCCCAACCAAAGAAGAGGCCTGCAGTGCCTGGCTGGAGTTCATGGTGGTGGCAAAATCTTTAAAGTTGGTGTTCAGCGAAGCAATACCGTCGGCCATAGTAAATTGCGTCATCTGCGCGATCATCTCATTATTCTCAACCGGTTTGGTTGGATCCTGATAAGCCAACTGCTGTGTTAGTAACGCGAAAAAATCTGACTGGGTTAAAGCACCATTGCCATCTGATTCAGGGGTCGTAGGTTTATCGCCCCAATACGCCCCATCTAAAGCACTGCCCGAATTATCTACTTTACTCATGCCCTACCCCTTAGCGTTGACCAAGCATCAGCGTACGGCTGACCATTTGTTTAGCGGCATCAGCCACCTGCACATTGGTCTCGTAAGAGCGCGAAGCTGAAATCATATTGGCCATTTCTTCCATAATGTTGACATTAGGCTTGTAGATATAGCCTTTGTCGTCAGACAACGGATGATGTGGCGCATACTCCACATTTAATGGGGCGTCAGATTCAACTATGCCTAAGACCTGAACCTTAGCTCCTTCCTGACCTTGCTGAGCTTGTTCAAGAGCTGTTGCAAAAACAGGGTGACGTGCTCTGTAAGTTTGGTCGATGCTGCTGCTGATGCTGTTGGCATTCGCCATATTACTGGCGGTGGTATTTAACCGCACTTGCTGTGCAGACATTCCACTACCAGCAATATCAAAAACGTTATAAAGGCTCATGATTGAAACCCTCCAATAACGGCACTATCAAAAACGTTATAAAGGTTCATTATTGAGACCCTCCGGTAATGGCTTTTTTCAGGCCGCTAATACGACTGTTCAGAAAATTCAGCGTTGTTTGATACTCCATGCTATTGCGTGTAAAAGCATTTCGCTCTTCGTGAATGTCAACAGTGTTGCCATCCCCGGTATCCGGCTGATTAGGAATACGGTATTGAGAGTCAGCATGGCGGGCTGTAGAGATTTCAAAATGCTTAGGATCAGTCCGGCCAAGCGAACCTGATTGGCGCGACTGAGCACCGGCTAATGCAGTTTGAAAATCCATGTCCTTTGCCTTGTAGCCCGGAGTATCAGCATTTGCGATATTTTCGGCCAAGACTTGAGAACGTTTGTCGCGGATCAGTAGTGCATCGGGGTGAAGTCCAAATGCGTTATCGAAGCTGATTGCCATTATTGCCATCCTGTCTTTCAGAGATGGCAAATACTAAGCAAAACTCAGGCCAGAATTTTTGATCAGACTTTTTTGCGGTACACTATGCCTGGATTACAACGCACCATATCAAAGTCGTTGTTCAGGCTGGAAAGGGACTCAGAAGCGCCAAGAAACAAGTAACCACGCGGGTTCAGGGCTTGAGAAAACTGTTTAATTATTTTCATTTTTACTTCAGGTGAAAAGTAAATCAGTACATTACGACAAAAAATAATGTCAAACTTACCAAGCAAGGTATAGCTATCAAGTAAGTTTAAATGACGGAACGAAACGTTTTTTCGAACGGCATCTTTTAGCCGCATCATGCCGTTTCCAGAATCGTCAAAAAATTTACTCCGCCGCTCAGGTGACAAACCGCGGGACAACGCCAAACCATCATATTCAGCACGTTGGCAATGTTCGAGCATAGCATTCGAAATATCAGTGCCTAAAATATGTAGCCCCATAGGAAAGGCTGAAGGCCGGCCCTGCTGGTACTCCAGCCCTGACATAGCAATAGAATAAGGTTCCTGACCAGACGAACTGGCCGCCGACCAAATCTTGACGGTTTTATGATCTTTCTCAAATTCGGGCAGAATTTGCTTTTTTAAAAGCTCATAAGGGTAATTGTCACGAAACCATAAAGTTTCGTTGGTGGTCATCGCATCAATAACAGCGGAACGTAGTTGCCGTTCAAAAGGACTTAAGGTCTTATTTAATAATTCTGACAGCGACGACAAACCAAAGCGCTGCATCAAAGGCGCCAGGCGGCTTTTCACCAGATATTGTTTATTGTCACCCAGCACAATACCACACTGTTGTTCGAGAAAATCCCGAAACAGACGATACTCACTTTCCTGCAGCTCTTTGTTTGCCACTAACATAAAACCTCTAATCAGTATGCAACCATTTCCGCACGGATTCGGCTAATTCATCCGGGTTAAATTTCGCAATGAAATCATCAGCGCCAACTTTCTGCACCATCTGCTGGTTAAATACACCGCTGAGCGAGGTATGTAAAATCACATGCAATGGCTTGAGTCTTGGATCCAGGCGAATTTCTGCGGTCAGGGTGTACCCATCCATTTCCGGCATTTCAATATCAGAAATCAGCAAACCCACTTTGTCAGTGACTGAATTTTGACAAGCCGCTGCAGTTTCCTGCAAGTAGTTAAGCGCTTCACGGCCATTGTTCACCAGATGCATCTGCACCCCTAAGCCTTCCAACGCTCGTTTCACCTGATTCCTCGCAACAGCTGAGTCATCTGCAATCAGAATGAGTCTGTCACCCAAATCTTCACTGATAGTCGAGGTTGCGATATTACTGCTTATAGTAGTAGGTGACGGTGAAATTTCTTCCAGAATTTTTTCAACATCAATAATTTCAACCAGTTCTTTATCTATTTCAGTAATAGCTGTCAGGTAACTCTGTTTACCACCAGTGCCTTTTGGCGGCGGCATGATAGAGGCCCAATTGATATTAATGATGCGCTCGACCGACTGCACTAAAAAACCCTGCACAGAGCGGTTGTATTCCGCGATGATAATAAAGCAGTCTTTGGTGTTTTCTATTGCACGGCCCCCTGTAGCCAGACTCAAATCAATCACAGAGATTGTCTGACCCCGAATGTGGGCGATGCCTCTGACATATTTATTACGTTTGGGAATGGCGGTTAAAGGTGGACATTGCAGTACTTCACGCACTTTAAATACGTTAATACCAAAACGTTGACGACCCTGTAAGCGGAATAATAAAAGCTCCAGTCTGTTCTGCCCCACCAATTGAGTGCGCTGATTGACTGAATCCAGAATACCCGCCATAGAAGACTCCCTTGCCTGAAAGAATTAGTGATCCTAAAAAATCGGGAACGATTCTTGCTTGGTCCACTCTAGGATGAAAAATGACTGAAAATTGACATACTTAAGTATGTTATAACCCTTTGCCGATAAAGCATAGCTGAAACCATATGAAAATGTACGATAAATTTTTGAAGTGCCCTCTGCTCTGTGCTTTCACTGCCAGTGTTTTTCTTGCGGCATTTTCACTACAGGCGGCAAGTTTTAGCCCTGCGCAATTAACCGCAGCAACAATAGAGTGGTTAGGTCAGCAAAAAGAAGTACCGGAAGGTGCTCAAAGTCAGATTTCTACGCTGGACTCACGTCTGGCTCATAAAGAATGCAACGAACCTTTGCAGTTTAGTTTTGCAGGCCCGGTGTACAATCAGGCGACTGTACAAATTCGCTGTCAAAGCCCACAACCCTGGCAGCTTTATGTATCAGCACGCTTTACTCAGCAAACAGACGCGACGCTTAGTGTGCGAAATATAGCTTTAGGTTCTTTAATCACTGCCGATATGTTAACGCTGGGGCAAGCCGACCTGCGCTTAGCTCGTGGCTCTTTAGTGAAAAACCCAGCTTCCGTTATAGGAGCCCGGGTAAAAAGGAGCCTCTCTGCAGGACAAGTTGTGACATTGCAGGATCTTTGTCTTGTATGTAAAGGCGATATAGTTACAATTAGTGGTTTGAATAGTGGCCTTGAAGTAAGAACTGTCGGTATAGCACAAATGGATGGCATTCTGGGTGACCAGATCCGCGTGACGAACAGACAGTCCAACAGAACCGTAGTAGCAGAAGTCGTTGCGGTGAAAAAAGTTGCAATAAAATTTTAAATAATGTCTAAAGTTTTATCAGTCGCTGCCGTTATACAAAGTAAGGGATCCGAAACCGGATTAAGAGGGTAGAAAAATGGCGATTAATGTAAATACAGGCCTGCCAGTCACTCAACAAGTGAAAGCTGACAAAGCCGAGCAACAAAACGTTCAAAAACAGCAAGTTGCTCAGCAACAGGCCGTTCAGCAGCAAAGCACTACAGGCACAGCTGCACAAAAACAGGATTCAGTCTCGCTGACTTCTCAGGCACAGCAATTCAGCAAAGCCCAGGAAAAAGCGAAAGCCAGTTCAGGTGTTGATCAAGAGAAAGTTGATAAGATCAAACAAGAGATTTCTGAAGGCAAATACAAAGTGAATGTAGAACAACTGGCACGTCGTATTGTCCAGTTCGAAGGCGAGTTTTTCAGTAAAAAATGAGTAGCGCCCACTCTTCTATCCTCACCCTGTTAAATGAACAAGAGCAGCACCTTGATGTGTTGCTCTTGTTGCTTCATAACGAACTGGACGCCATCCGGACCCGTGATGTTGAAGCATTGAAAAGCAATACCGATGAAAAAATCCAAATCCTTGATTTAGTTCAGGCGACAGACGTGCAATTAACTGCCTCGCCAGAACTCGACGCGGTCAAACAGCAAGACTGGTTTAAAGACCATTTGCAACGCCTCGAAGAAAAACTGGCACAGTGTAAATTCCAAAATCAGGTAAACAGCCAAAGCGTAGAGCAAAGCCAATTGGTGATCGAACGTTTTAAAACTGAGTTGTTGCAAAGCCGTGGCCGCGCCGGTTTAACCTATACTAATAAAGGCAAAGCAGCTCAAGTCGATAAAGGCCCGGGCATTAAAGCCTGATCTGTTTATCCAGCACATAAAAAAACCGTCATCTGACGGTTTTTTTTATGTGGCGCAGGGCTGATGTTATCAGTAGTACTTCACATTTTTTATCCGGCGGGCTGGCTGGCTATTTAAATACAAGTCATACACCTGCTTAAAATCCAGCTCGAGTTCAGTGGCATACACATCACCCACAGGATAAGTTTTCACCACGCGGGCGCCACGAATAATACCGCTTACCGACGAGCTTAACTGGTCGTTGCCTACCATCATTTGCTGCATATTGGCCTTGGCGTCAATTCTTTGGCCATAAACTTGTTCTGCAAGTTCTCTATAGGCTTCGAGTTTAGAGGCTTTCATCGCCATCAGCATACGCTCCTGCTCACTAGCACCTGGCTGCTGACTCAGGGGCGCGTAGCCGACCGCTTTTAACACTGGAAAACGTTGAGGTTCGACTGTTTCCCACTCCACATGGCGATCAGATACCAGACTACAGCCTGGTAATAACGTCAGCAATAAGGCGCTGATTGTCAGTTTGTTCATGATGGCGTGCCTCTGCACATTTCTGCTTAGGTTCATTGCAGTAAATAATGCACAATCCGTGCCTTTTCTAAATAAATGCCTATTTTTTGAGAAAACCTTAATTCAGGCATAGCTTTTGCTTCTACCCTGTTAGTTCTTCTATTGAGGGTTTGTCATGCGTCTATCTGCGCTTTGCGTATCACTGATGGCTTTGCCACTGCTTTCTGGCCATGCCAACGCAGATTGGTATGAAGCAACAGGCCAGGCCGCACTGCGTGCCGGCGATACCCATGCAGCCAGAACTGCAGCCACTGAAGATGCTGTACGTAAAGCGCTGCTGTATTCAGGTGCTTCTATTCGCACTGTGCAACAGGTAACCGACGGTTTATTGACTCAGGAATCGATGTTTTTACAGACTCAGGGGGAAGTACATAATGTGCAAATCGTCTCTGAAACTGAAGAAAACGGTTATATCAACGTCACGATCAGAGCTGATATTTATCCGGATCAAAACCAATGCGCCAACCTGCAATTAAAAAAGGAGCTGTTGATCAGCCCTTTTGTCATTGAAAACCGGGAACAGGCTATTACAGGGCAGCTGTATGAGCTGGATGAAGCCAGCACCAGTTTGTTTATACAAAAGCTGGAGGAGTCCTCTGGTTCCAGCTTAATCAAACTGCTGCCCCAACCTATCCGGCAAAAAGAACTGAGTTATGCCGACCGTGGCGCTTTGCAACGTAACTATGGTGGCCGCTATTTGCTCAAAGCCAGTCTGGACGATGTTTCGCTGGGTGAGCGTGTGGGTACCAACTGGTCATTTTGGTCTGATCAGGACAGAGAACGTTTTTATCAGCTGCAACTGGAGCTGACCGACATTCAGGAACAAAAAGTGTTATTCAGCCAAAAATACCAGACATCTGCTGTTTGGGGCTTTCGCAGTACCACAGTCATTAGCCCAAAAACACAGCGCTTCTGGCAAACCGATTATGGTAAGTCTATCGAGCGGGTATTAAATGCCGCAGCTCAGGACGTGGAAGAAGCACTGCGCTGCGAAACTATACTGGCAGATATCACACTGGTACAACAGCATAAAGTGCTGCTGAACCTGGGTAGTAAACAAGGCTTAAAAATCGGTGATGAGCTAACCATTTTATTTCGTCGCCAACACAAAGACAGCTTTGGTCAATTACAAGACCAACTGACTGTCAGCGAACTCAAAGTAAAGATCACTGAGCTGAACCACAAAAATGCCTGGGCTGAGAGTATCAATATGGATTTGTTAGCCAATGTGCAAGTGGGTGATGCTGCAACCTTGATTAACGATAAAGAACAACCTTAATAAAATCCCGGCTAAAACCACGGCTTATTGTTCAATAAAGAACCTGTTGATTCGACTGGAGTTCACAGGATTCGCCAGCTGTGCTAGTTTAGTGCCTGCTACAAGTCCGCTCCATAGTTAAATGGATATAACGGCCCCCTCCTAAGGGGCAGTTACAGGTTCGATTCCTGTTGGGGCGGCCACCACCACGTTCAGTAAAGCTCGTTAAAGCCCGTTAACGTTCGCCAAACTCAGTAAAAATGCCGTATTCAGTTGATCAGTTCGTTCGTTTTCGTTCATTATAGTTCGAGGACAACCAACGTTTTTAATACCACGGTTAATACTACAGCTCATGAGTGCCAAACGCTGTAGTATTATGGAGTACATTATGGCCCGTAAAACAACGCCTCTGAGCGATACTGAAGTTAAATCAGCCAAGCCTCAGGATAAGCTCTATTCCCTGTATGACGGGGCTGGTTTAGAGCTCAGAGTAACTACTGCAGGCAATAAATCTTGGTTATTTAGATATAAACGTCCATACCTCGACACCCCAAACACAATTAAGATCGGCACCTACCCTGACACAACTTTGTCACAGGCCAGAAAGTTGCGAGCCCAATACCGTGAGCTATTAGATCAAAAGATTGATCCGGCGAAGTGGATCGAGGAAAACGACGAAAGCCGAAGAAAGGAAATAAGTACTTCTCTTGCCGACGTAGCGGCAAAATGGTTCCTCGTGAAGTTTGCAGCGGTCGGTGAGCGGCATGCGTTTAATATTCGCCGAACCTTCGAAATGTATCTTTACCCAAGGCTGGGCAAGTTACCTATCAAAGAGCTAACAGCCCCGCTGGTAATTGACACACTAAAACCACTTGAGTCAGCTAAGAAGCTGGAAACGATCACCCGGGTATGCCAGCGCTTAAATGAACTTATGACCTGGTGTGTGAATACCGGTATTGTTCAGCACAATCAGTTGGCCGGCATTAAGGCGGCATTTATAGCAGCCAAACCTGTGAACATGCCAACCATTAAACCTGACGAATTGCCGGAACTGATGAAGGCTATCAGCTATGCACAGATCCGCATCGTCACGCGCTGCCTTCTCGAGTGGCAACTTCATACTATGGTCAGGCCGTCAGAAGCCGCTGGCGCTAGCTGGGATGAAATTGATTTTGAGCAGCAGGTTTGGACTGTGCCGGCTGAGCGCATGAAAAAGAAGAAAGAACACATTGTTCCGCTGACACCACAAACAATGGCCCTGCTGGATATGTTAAAGCCAATTAGTGGCAACTCTCCTTTCATCTTTCCATCAGAACGGCGCCATAACCAGCCTACTCATTCTGAAACAGCTAACCGGGCTCTACAAAGAATGGGCTATAAGGATATTTTGGTTTCTCACGGCTTGCGAGCTCTGGCCAGCACCACATTAAACGAACAAGGCTTTGATGATGATGTGATAGAGGCTGCTCTTGCTCACCAGGATAAAAACCAAGTTCGTTCCGCATACAACAGAGCAACCTACTTAGAGCGGCGCCGGAAACTAATGGAATGGTGGAGTAACCATATAGAGCAAGCAGCAACTGGCAACTTTGCTATGTCCGGATACAAAGGGCTGAAAGTGGTTTAGCTATATTTGCCTAACGAGGGATTCGACCCCTCTCTTATGTATTGCTCAGTCCGCCACAGTCCTTTGCTGGCTGCGTTCTGCATTTAAGCAGATGGACAGAAAAGGACTAAGGCGGACTCAGTTCCGCCCCAATTTTGTCCCAAGACCTCATTACTGATACTGCTCGTTATAGTAACTATACTGGTTTTGTACTGGGCTCCATTCGTAAGTCATGCCAGCTTCTTCGATCCTTTTTAGCTTGTCATTTTCATGGAAAGTGAAGGGCAAAAACTTAGTACGGTCAAAATTTGTTGGTGTCCATGCCAAGAACGGCATTCTTCCATGAGACCTGGTGCGCTGAAACGTCACTTGCTGAACAAGTCGGCCATCCTTGAATAATGCTAGAGTCCTGATTTGAACTGATATAAACCAAGCCATATAAAATCACACTGTATTTATTTACAGTTATTATTTAGGCAATATGAATTTTTGACAAGCTGGGTAGGTAGGAAAATGTGCGGAAGATTGAACGTAATTGATTGCCCTGAGGTTATTGACCTTTGTGGACAGCTAGGTATTAACCTGCAAGATCAGGTTATGCCACTACGTACTAATCGTTTTATCCGGGCTACAAATAAAATCAGCATAGTGATTGAGCAAAACGGCCAGAGGCGATTACAGGATGCGATCTGGTGGTTACTACTTGATAAAACTGAACACGGATTCAAACCCAGCCAGTACACCAGCTTTAATACCAGGTATGACAAACTGAATGTAAAAGGAAGCGCCGGCTATGCAGCGTATCGGACTCAGCGCTGTATTATTCCTGCAGCTGGCTTTGGAGAGACGGAAGTTGTTGACGGTAAAAATCAGTACACAGATTTTATTGGTCAGACTGGATTGGCTTTCGGTGGACTTTACCGCACCTGGCTAAACAAAGAGACTGGCGAACCAACCTACTCCTGCTCAGTGATCACACTTCCGCCCCACCCTAAGCTAATCCCTTATCACAGTAAAGCCAGCCCGTTAATGCTGACTCCTGATTTGTTTGAATCTTGGCTTTCAGCTGATCAGAATGTTGAGGAGTTCGAAAAGTTGTTAGCTCCAAATATTCCGGTGCAACTGACTGCAATGCCGATTGATAAACCCAGTGCGTTTAACAAAATAGGTGATCTGGTTTTTATCGCCGCTGACTGCTAATGAAAGATTCGAACCCTCACTAATGTATTACTCAGTCCGCCGCATTCCTTTGCTGACTGAGTTCTGTAGCTTAGCGCTTGGACAGAGAAGGACTAAAGCGGACTCAGTTACACCCCGATTTGTTCCCAGCAAAGCCGTTGATCATTTTTTATCTATTAATAACCATGTTATGTATTTCCATTGTTGTGTCGACTTGGCTCGGAGCTGTGCCGTTGTAATAGAATCCTCCGACCAAACCTGCCCATCTTGCTGTTGATGTGCCGGTCAAGTCAGCTGTAAGTATTGCATTACCTCCAGCCCAAGCATCGTAAACAGTTAGACGTTGGACTCCGGCAACTTTCTCTATCTCAAAACGCCCCTCTTTTCTCGGAGTGGCCCATGTACCATCGGCTGATACGCCTATCAGTGAGCTAGATGGGTTTGTGGCACTACTATATGTAACCCTGTATAGTTCAAGCCTGTTGTTTGTAATAGACCGCAATAGCATGATTGCAGTCTGTTGATTATTTGTTACAGCAGCTTCTAATCCTGTAAAGCCTTGCCCTCTCAGAAGGAAAACACCTGCTGATCTGGTTGCTATGGATACATCAAAGCTGATCGATACTTTTTCGCCATCAAAGCAGCCAGCTGTATTAGATAAGTCAGACTTTGCCGGTATGTTTTTTATTGAATGTCCATCTGCAACGACGAAACTTTTAGCGAACCGCCCAACGCCAGCTAACACATTACCCGGTAACACCATTTCAGATTCTACTATTTTAAATCCTGCATAAAAAAGCGTAGCTGCGTCACCTGACACGTACGTGACTTTGTTTAGACCATATTTAAGCTTACTATGGATGAACGGTTCATCACTTCTGCGATAATTTATGCCTGATGTCGGCAGAGAACCACCGGCCGAAATTATGTTTTTTGATAAGACTGATCCATTAAAAAATTCCTTAACTGATATTTTCGGTGGGATTGTATAAGTCCCCGCACTGTAGAATTCATTATCAGTACCCAAATAGATTAAGTGTGCATTTGGTACTGATGACCATACCCATAAAGTCATCATGTCTGTTAAAGCTGGCGCACCAGATGCGTAAACAACGTTTCCGCCTTGGGCGTTATTTGAAAGTTTGAAAAAACTAGCCGAGTCGCCAACATAAGCGGTTTGACTGCTCCACGAGTTAATAGACTGCTGACCGCCATTGAATTCAACAAAATCGTTAAAGAATAGCTTTGTAGCGCATTGGGCTTTATATGCATGACCATCATTACTAAAATGTAGATTGTCATCTTGTTCAGTTGTCCAGACATAGCCGTCTGTGTTGTTCTGAATCCAATCTTTTAGCAATTGGCCGAAGTCAATTAACGGTATACCAAACTC
This sequence comes from Rheinheimera sp. MM224, assembly GCF_947090785.1. Classification (NCBI taxonomy): domain Bacteria; kingdom Pseudomonadati; phylum Pseudomonadota; class Gammaproteobacteria; order Chromatiales; family Chromatiaceae; genus Rheinheimera; species Rheinheimera sp. MM224. Next base: position 1,532,416 of record NZ_OX352320.1, on the reverse strand, counting down.
AATAGCTAAACTTTTCTTAGCAGAGTCAAGCTCCCGTCTAGCTTCTTTATGGTCACGGGTGTTACCGAACTGACCGTTTTGGGCTTCTGCATCAGTTGTTGCCAACACTGGCACAGTACCATCATCTATAATTTTCCTGAGTAAAATGCGAGTTTGAGTAACATGGTCAGCTATTTGGGATCCGGATATCGCAATATCATTTAAGCCGAACGCGACTATAGTTACATCTGGAACACCATAGAACGGGTTATTTATTACAGCTGCGTCATAGTTGGCAACCGCCCAACCGTTGTCCATTCGCTGATTAGCATACCCAGCGTTATAAGTTTTGATATTGCTGTTGTTATATATTTCGCGCAGTATTGACTGCAACTTAGCTGGCCACGCATTCGGGGCGTTCAAGTTCTGGTCAGCGCTACCAACAGGTGATGTAGGGTTTCTTACTAGCGGAGTTGTATTTATACCTTCTACTGTAGAATCACCATAACAAGCAATTGCTACATCTTCACCTGCTTGCATTCTTGCAGCAATGATACCTAACCTATCATTGAAACTGGCATATCGTATATCTGCCGCTGGCAGTCCAGCAATCAGAACATTACTGCCAAGCAGTGCCAATGCAGCTCTGAAAGTAGCGTCGTTTCTGTTTGTCCAGGCAGTGACACCCTCCCCGCCTGTTCCAGCAACTGTGCTACCCGCAGGAACTACTTTTCCACCTGGAGGTATTTCTCCGCCCCAACTAAAAAAACCCTCTGGCGGTGTTGTTCGTTGTAAAACCTGATTGATATTTGTGATTACCCCACCTGATTCAAAGCTCCCTGGCACTGGGTATAAACCTAATGCCTCAAGTGCATTTTTAAACTTCAAATCGTAACCGTGTAATGTTGTTCGTGACAGACCTAAACGATCCGGGACACTAATTAGCGTCTTGGAGTTAGACAGTAAATCTAAGTTGCCAGCATTGTCGTACAAGTCACGAGGATCTGAGGAACCGTCAGTACCTAAAGGGTTTTTGGTGTTGTAACGCATTTGAATGCTCCATAAATGCAAAAACCCGCCGAAGCGGGTTTAGTGGTCTTTTAATAAGTGGTTTTGTAGTTCGTTAAGTTGGGCTGCTGTCGTCGTACTGATACAAGTCTGCAGAGTAATTAACCCCGCGTACAGAGCAGCGCCCCTCTTCGTCCGGGTCAATAGATTCGATGATCATCGGGTAGCCGACTTTGTCGGATGAACAGAACAGCAGGCGCGGTGGCTCTATTTTCCAATTTGGTTCAAAATCGATGGCTGATGCTGGTAAAGTAAGTGCCCTACCTCTGTATTCTGGCCAGAAATCAACTTCAGTTGGTGTAAGTAAATTAGTGACTGTACCGTCTTGCCTGCGGATCACGCAGCGAGTGTTGCTAAAGGTCCAATCTAACGGCTCTGAAACCAGTAATGTTGCTGTGCCACCGCCAATGATGATGTTTTCAATTAAGCAGCTGATGTTCTGATCACCAGGTATATCATTGGCGAATATGATTAAGTCCATGAATTGGTAAGCCAGCGCATCCATTTCCGTACTGGTGTCAACTTTCAGGCGCTGCAGGCGATACTTCATCAGCCTACGCATGCCTATGCGCCATGCTCTTGTTCTGTCGTGAACGCCGGCTAACTCAAAGGTTTCAGTTTTAAGTGCAGTTAAGCCTGGCAACCGGCATTCGACTATTTCTTCCGTAAATGTAACCGGGTTAATGTATTTCACATCAACACCGCTGTAGTCATCAGGGCCTGCTGAAGTAAACGATACTTTTAACTCTGAAGCTTGATCGTGTGGCGTAATAAGCCCCTTGGGTGTCTGATTTCCTTCACGCACAGCTGATAGCATTCCGCTTTCAAGCACAGGTAAAGACATACCAGCACCCAAGGCCATCTGAAGCGCTTCTTTAACCGTGACTTGTTTACTAAAGCTAAAGTCGAACTTTTCTCCCCTTGGGGTCCAATAATCTTCCTCCAGCTGTTCCAGCTGTTCGATATCTATTTCGCTGAGCTGCATGCCTGCACTTTCGCAGATATAGCGGGTTGCTCCATACACAGATTGATTGTCACCATTTTCGTAAAGCTTGGTGGCAACAACGCTCACTTTACGGTCAGACATGGCTGAAAGCCGTTCCCCTGTGCGAATTGTCAGGGCAATAGTGGTTTCGTCCGGATAAGATGAAGGTCTGCTTAGTAGACGACCACGAAGTGCAAACCACTGGGTTTTATCCTGACTGTTGGACCAGTCGTTGTATTCCTGCCTGCGCATGCGGATCATCGGGCGGATTGGGGTTTCAAAGTCTTCGTATTCAGTTACACCAAAACCGTCACGGGTTATGCCTGCATAGGTTTTAACAATTGTATTCCAGATGCCGGTGTCTACATCTGCCCACTCTACAATGACAATGGATTTATACTCGTGATCACGGCCTTTTTTGTCGACATGGATAAGTCCAGCTGGAAAAAACACATCCCATTCCATGCGGTCGATCACTTCACCTTCAGGGCATACCATAAAGGGCCCTATCCAATTGTCAGAAATTGAGGCTGTTGCATTGAGCGTAAAATCCAACAAGGTTCTATCTACAAAACCCGACCAGCCAGAATCCACTAAACCAGCATCCGTTAAACGGTTCAGGCTGATTGTTAAATCATCTATATCAGTGATTGCATAGTTGTTGCCACGATAACCTAACGCCAGACGCTGCTGGCCTAGTGGCAATCCAGAGAACGGTGTTCCACCTTCGTACTCGAGAGTAATAAACGCCAATTGCTCGGCTGTACCGCCTGATGAAGGAGAACCAGTTGAATACGTTGGTGAAGAACCAAACACCGCTGCTGGCGCCCCGCTTTGCGCTATGGCGCCACCTTGAAATGGGCTAGATGGTTCGATGATCCGAACCTGACCTGAATGGTCCTGAGCCACCAACCCCATACCGGATAACTGAGCTGTGAGTTCTGAAACTAACCCACTCATGTTGATATAGTCGTCGATCAGTGACAGTGACCGGGTTACACCTTGATAAGTTAATGACCAGGTCACAGGCACAGTTTCAAAATCATAGGTAGTTGGCGCTGCACTGGCCAGTACATAAGAGGCGCTACCACCGGCACCTGGCACCGGTGCGACATAAGGTGAGTAGGACGTGATCACTAAATCCACATCTTCTGTCGGTGTATCCAGAGAAACAGCCATACCAACAAAAGGCTCAAGGTCGTCTAATGGGCCAGCAATAGTGCTGTAAGCTCCGCTCATTCCGACCAAATAATTATTTGGCGTGATTAAATTGATAATGGTACCAACGGTCCAGCCACTGTAAACCGATGCGTTATTGCCTACCAGCGTAATGGTGTTGTCGCTCAGTGCCAGGCCATCAGCGTTAGAAGCTGTGATATCCACTGGCGAATCCAAATCTAAGCCAGCAGTAGCGGATTTTGAAGAACCAACCTCCGGCGCTATATACCAGTTTTCAGATCGGCTATCGCCGGATACGTCAGCACCAGGTGGGTAAACTGTGTAGGAAATGTCACTACCAAAGGCTGCAAATGGGGTTTGCCCCACTTTCATATCCCCACCAGGCAGGGCCATCGGCCCAATACCAACACTTAAAAACATGTAAGTGCGCACATCACGAGGACCAACGAACCGGGTTACTGGCTGCACTATGTAATCCGGATAAATACGGTCACGGCCAAATACTTCGCGGATGGGCTCATAAAGCCGCACAGTATTGGCCTGAGCTGTGCCGAGCTTTAGTTGATCCCCCTGCTCTTGCCCACCCATGCCGTCAGGCATCATCGACAATGAATACACAATGGCAACAGCAGCCACAGCTATTGCTATCCAAGCCAAGGTGGCTGCTTCAATGCCCTTTGGTACCGGATAAACCCTAATATCCTGAGCTGCATCAATAATATGCTTGTCCCAGTCTTTTGGCTCTATCGTCACACCATTTACATCGATGCTTATAGGGTGATGATCACGGTCAAGATCAAAGCCTTTTACCGTGCGCCTTAACCACTCTGCAATAGAAATAGTGCAGTAATTCACATGCGTTTCAATGGGTACGCCATTTTCAGGGTAAAGGTTAATTGGATGGCGGGACGGATACACCCTGATCATAAGTAAAACTCCAGCCGCAAATACCTGCGCTTGAACCGTCTGAGTGGGGTAAATGTGACATTGGTGCCCGGGTTACATTCAGCTACCTCTAAGCCAGTTGGAGTATTCACAACCATAGCCACATGCACCATGCAAGAGCCTTTATAACAAGCCACTCCGGCGCCCTCTTGCGGCTCACATGGGGTGAGGTTTTGTATTAATTGTTTACCCATTTTGTGAAGGCCGTTTTCGCGTTTGGTTACACCATCAAAAATCGGCCATGGCTTTAAGCCAAGGTCTTCACGTAGCTTCATGATGATGCCGTAACAGTCAACTTCAGGCCAAGCGCGGCCACCCTCCACGTATTTGCCGTAGAGGTAGTGTTCTACATTGATCATGGGATGTACCGTAGTCCGGGGTGAGTGTTTGGAGTGAATAACTTCCGTGGCCAGGCTGTATCTAAAATATTCATGTAGCCGGCAACAATATCTGCCTGCATGGGTGTCCAAGCGCCACCTTTTACCGTCAGCGTTAACGGCGGTTCTGCAGGCGCTGCCAAATCAGCAGAGCTATAGAAACGGCATACAACAACGCCCTTTCGATCAGCCTCGATCATTTCTCTTAAGTAGGTGCTTACCATGCCAGCCACATTACAAATAGCTATTTGCAGATCTTGAGTACCATCAGCATTTCGTGCTGGCCTAGCCACCTGTAGCGGGAAAGCTTCAAATTCTTTTACTTCAGCATTTTCGAGAGTGGCTGTTATATCGGTGAATCCGTCGACTAAAAAGAAGTGATTAACACCGTCATTGAATTCAAGCGTGGTTAAAATAACTTCTTCGCCACCACTCACATACAGGGTATCTAATACCGTCATGCCTCAGGCCACTCCCTGTTTAAAGCCAGGTCGATCACATTCATATACCGGATAGCTGCAGGGTAATAAGTCACCCACATAGGATCCATTGTTGGGCGCTCCCAGAGTTCGAGTTCTGCCGAGTATCGCCAGTAGTTTGGACCGTCAAGCTCTCCGCCTTTATAGATATCCATGAATCGACATTTGTAAAATTTAACGCCTTCAGGGGTGCGTAACTTCATATTGAACCAAAGCACACCGTCCATCAGCACGTGTTGGTACCACTGCTCGAAAAGCAACGCTTGTCCGGGCTGAATGAAAATCCAATTAATGGGGGCCTGAGTTGGAGTACTTTGATAGCGGCGTCTTTGTTTTGCCCTGCCAGATTGCATGTCAGTGCGCATCAGCGGGCTAACTGGGGTAAGGCCATAACCTTCACGCAATGGCAGTGGCAGCAGGTCGTGTGGATATTCCGGCAAATCGGCCATTATCTTTTTCTCCTGCTAACTGACCAACCACCCTGCACCGCTTTGCTCACATCGCCACGGCCAGTAGCTAAATCGCCGGATATTTTCCGGTAGGCCATAGCAGCGCCATCCGCGGTAGCCTTTTGAATTAGCCTCAAGGTTTTCTCGTCCGGATCGCCGTGTATTACTACTGGTACTGATATGGAGATGTCGTTACGGTTTACTGAGCCTATCTCAGCAGCTGATGCACCTCGCATAGCTGGGATACCATCATCGAACTTTGGCATAGTCGCTAAGCCTTCGTTGTAGCCTTTCATCATTTCATTATTTAAGTTTAAAAAGTTGGTAAGGTCTTTATTCTGATTAGGGCTAAGAACACGCTCTCCAGCATCAAGTAACCAAGTGCCCTCTCTTGGTATATTGTCTATACCATCGTGAGCCATACCAGCGATGCCTGAAGTAGAGAAGGCTGTAACAGCAGTTACAAATGGTGCGGTTAAACCGATAGCCGTGGCTGCTGCTGCGGGCGCAAGAGCTGGTCCGACTATTGGTATTGCAGCTGTAGATGCAAAAGCATTGATTGCTGCCATTTGTTGTGATGCCAAAGCATTAAAAGTCATAGCTGTTGCGGCGCCAGCTTGAGTACTTTTACCAACAATCATCTGAACTGCCTGATAAACCAACCATTCAGCAGCCATCTCTGTTAATGCATTAATAACAGCGTTAGACATGCCAAGAGCCATGCTTTTGAAAGCATCTTCAACACTTGATGTGCCAGTAATAATATCGGCCAATCCATCACTGATAGCAGAAGTGGAACTGCTTAAAATTCCATTTACTGCATCCGCCATGCTTTGAAACTGATTTTCGTATTCCTCTGCATAATTAAGCAGCGCTTTATTTGCTCCAGCAGCCCAGTCCGCTTCAACTTCTGCAATTTGTTCGTAAGAGTTTTTATAGATTTCCAAACTCTTATCTTGGTAGTTTTGAAGTTCTTCTAGTTGGGCCTGATAAGTCTCTGAAGACATGCTGGATTTTTCCGCATTCAACTGAGCTATCATCTTGTTGGTTTCTTCCCTGATTTTTTGTTCTTCTTTTAAACGCTGGATCTCTTTATCGCTACCTCCATAGGCTGCCAACTGATCAGTGTAACCCTGTTGCTGATTTCTCAGCATTGCATCCAAACCTGCCCTCTGATTATCCAGGTCAATCAGTTCGTTTTTCTTTTTAAGCTGTTCATCTAGTGCAACATTCTGCTGATGCTCTATCCGTAATTGCTGCTCGTTGGCAAGCAGGCTCTTTTGATCTGCGGTAAGGATTTTCTTTTCTTTAATATCGGCTATTTGCTGTTCAAACTCAGCCAATGCTTTTTGTGATTTAGTAAGATTTTCGCTGCTTTCCAACTGTGCTGATAAAGCGGCCTGCTGCTCGTTTAGCTGCATAAGCAGGCGCTGAGCTGCTGTGTCGGTTATTTTGCTTTTTGTTTCTTCGTATTTTTTGTTTATGTTGGCCAGAAACTTTGCAATTGATTCGTCTGATACCAGTTCATTAGTAGGGTCAGCCCTTCTCAAGTCTTGTACCGTCTGCCAAAATTCCTTTAGTTCTTTATTTTTTTCTCAGTTTTACTGGCAAGACTATCCATTTCTTTAGATAGTCGCTGTGATGCTTCAATGCCTATTTTCGTTAACTCTGCCCGAAGGCGCTCTCCGTTTGCGTCCAGCTCCATCTTGCTCTGCTTGGTTTCAAGCAGGTTTATTTCTTTTTCTAAGTACTTTATTCTTTGCTGATCAACGACTCCCAGTGGGGCTGCAGGTGCTAAACCTGCACCAGTAATTATTGGTGTTGAAGACGTGGTTGGATTTTTTGCACGTTCTAGCTCTGCACGTAATTTTTCAAGTTGTTCTGATATTTGCTCCGGCCGGCCAATATCCATTATTGAGTTTAAAGCACCTGAAGAAGCACTTTTAATACTGTTCCAAGCGCTTTCTATGTAGCCGAGACTTTCCAGAACTTTTGATGTTCTATCTTCAGTCACATCTGAATAGGTTTTCATAGCAAGAGTTGCCGCTTCCTGCGTTCTACCCTGATCCTCTAAAGCTTTAATCTGCTCATAAATAGCTACAGTCAGAAAATTTTGCTCTTCGTTTAGTTTGGCTATTTCCTTAGCTGGTTCTTTGGCTAATTTCTCAAATTCTTTGACTGTATCGTCAATGGCCTTTCCGGTAACTTTCTCCATGCGAACGGCGGATTCTGAAACTAGCGCCAACTGAGCTGCAGTGAATTTTCCGGTTGTCGCGGCGGCGGCTATTGCTTCAGCTGCTTTGCCCTGCGTTCCTATTGTGGCTGACAGTTGCTTACTCATTTCATTAAGGCCATCAACCGTTACTCCGGCTGCATTACCCGTAAAAATAATTGAGTCACGGAACTTATCCTGCTCAATGCTGGCTTTGTAGTAGGCGTAACCTAAAACACCTGCTGCACCTGCTGCTACTGTGAATGGATTGATTAAACCCGCAATATAACCCGCCATTGCTTTAACCGCAGGCAACCCGCCGCCAAACTGGTCTTTAATTTGACCACCCTGTTGTAAAAATACAGTGAATGGATTCTGCCCGCCCTGCAGTGATACAACAATGTCTGTGAATTGGGCTGGTAAACCAGCAAGCGATTGCTTTAATTGTTTTGCTGAAAGCTCTGTAGCTTTGTTGGTATTGGTTAAGTCGTTTAATGCCTTTTTTGAACGATTAACCTCTGCTGACATTCTTTCGAATTCAGTAGAATTTATTAGACCTTTATCTAAACCCGACTGAAGCAACCGCTGTGCTTTATCTAGTTCTTTAAATTCATAAGTTAACGGATCTAACCGCGCTGAAAGCCTTTGTAATTCAGTAACCTGTTTACTTGTTTCTACTTCAGCCAAACGCTGCGCTTCTGTGGTGCCATCAATGGCATTGCGCATTTCATTTAGCTTAGCCGTGGCCTGATCATATTGAGTCTGGTTTATAGTTCCTGCACTTAAACCAGATACCAGCTTTTGTTGCTGAACGTCTAATTCTGCAAGCTTTGTGTTTACCGGGTCTAAAAGCCGTAAAATATTGGATAGCTCTTGTTGCTGCTTTTCTTGCTCCGTAGCTAGCTTGCCAGCAGAGGTATAAAGCTTGTCATATTCCTCTCTGGTACTGGCTAGCTTGGCCGAATAGCGTTCAAAATCATCAGTCGAAACCAGGCCTGCTTTTAACCCTTCCTGCAAGCGGTTTTGCATGATGTCTAACTCTGCATACTTCGCAATGGCTGGATCCAGCTGATTGACGAGCTGGCTTACTTGCCTGGCTTGCTCAGCCAATGCTGAATTAGCTGAATAAACCTCATCACTCATTTTTTGAAGTTGAGACGACAAGCGATCGTAAGTTTGATTACTGACCGCACCACCTGCCATTAAATCATTTAAAACGCGCTGCGAATCTGCTAATTCACGTAGCTTTGCTGTTGTAGGATCAAACTGCTTGGTTAGTTTTTCTAAAGCCTTTTGCTGGCGTTCTACCTGGGCATTCATTTGATTGAATACACGGTCAGCACTGGTATAACCCTCGGTAAAACTGCCGGTGTTCAGTACCAGATTAACAGTTAAATTGCCAAGCGACTTATTTGACATAGATTGCTATGCCTCCCGGCATTGACTTAATTATTTTCCAATAAAAAACCCGCCGAAGCGGGTTCTATTTATTTTTGAATTTTCCAGAGACTGAGATCGATATAGCTGATGAGCATCATTGGGACACTTTCTTTGTTGAGCGCCTGAATTTTACTTTAGAGCTATTAGCTGATTTTCCTGATGCTTGAGCAGCGATAAACTTAAAGGCTGTTTCAAAACTAACTGGTTCTTCGCTGGCAGCATCTTGAGTTGCGTATATCCGGAACTTATTAAGTTCCATTTTCCCGCCGTTAACACTGCTCAACAAATGCATTTGCGCTGCAGCTATGTCTACCATCCTGTGCTGAGCGGACAAGGGCCCATGTTTTTTTCTGAATGACATCCATATCAGAGCTTCTTTATATGTTAGGTTTCGCTTGGCTTCGTTGATTGTTCGGCCGCCGACTCCGGCGAGGACAAGGTCTGCCCAGAATTCTTCGTCGGAACTAATGACTTTGGGTCTGCTGATTCACCCACACCGTTCGCTTTACTTATTGCGCCAAGCAGGGCAAATGTTAGACCTGAGCAAATAGGACCTCGTTCGGCACTACCAACTATATCGGCGGCAGAGAACACAGTTTTGTTGTTTTGATCTACCACGCTTGCGGCAATTTTGGCAGCGACAGCATCGATACCTTGGTTATGATGCAGGCTTTCCTGGACAACAGTAGCGTAACTCTTCAGGCGAATATAAGTGTCACAAGTAACAGTTTCGCCTTTATCATTTACCCAGCTGATTTCTTGCTTTACAGGCTGAGCTGGGGTGAATGCCCCAGCCTCCTGAAGTGTTTGTAACGTAAGTTCCATGCTTCACCTTATGATGCTGATTTTGGAACAGGGATTGGATCACCGCCTGAAATGCGGATACCAACAGTTGAAGCCACCACCGCGTTGGCCGCGAACGAGAATGGAAAGCTGTTCATAAAACCTTCGAACACAATCCACGAACGGTCTTCTGGTAAATCGAACATGTATTCACCGTTACTATCGGTGGCTACTTCAGGCTCGATATCTTTACCGTCTGACCAACCGATTGCCCACGGCAGTACAACTTTGCCAGTTTTAAGGGCGTGCAGACGGAAATGTGAAGTGTCGCGAGGGTCTGGATTAACACCAAAAGTAACAGTGCCTGGTTCAGACATGCCGGGTTCATAAGTGTTTGATTCCGCCTCAAGACATGAAGTGACGATATCGCCGATGGTAGCGTCGATACCATCAATGGAAGTTACACAGTTAACTTTCAGCACTAAGCCGTTTTCAGGGTCAATGGTGTAAAGCTGTGTTCCTTGGGTTCTGATTGCCATTTGTGTTGCTCCAATACTGGATCGCACCGCCTCACGACGGTATTAAAGACTGCAAAAGCAGCCGGTCTATTTCCTTGCGCAAGGAAACAAAAAGCCCCGGCATTTGCCAGGGCTCTTATTCGTTGAATGGGGTTAACGACTTACAAACCAGTCGACATCAAAACTGATGCGGAATTTAAGCGTTTCTTGGTCCTGACCTTGGTCACTGTAGCGTGTTATATGGCTTTCAGTTTCGATGGCATACTCTATAGCTGCCGCTACTGCGAGAGTTTCTTCTGCTGTAGTTCCATACACATCGATTTGCAAGCTATGGTCTTCGATGTCTGGCCTGTCGGATAGTGAATTGATTGGCTGACCGTTTATTCCCTGCCATACAGCGTAAGGCGTTTCACCGTCTTGCGGGGCTGTACCAAAAGGATAAAACCGTACTGGGTTTGAACCGAGTAATGCTGTGACTGCAGTTGATGCTTTGCAGACGGTAAAAATTGGTGGAAGAATCATAGTCCGGTCACTATTTTATTAATTTGTTCTTCAAGGCCTGTGGCAAGCTTATCTAAAACGACACCTACGTTATTTGCTAAAGCTGGCCTTAACATTGGCTGCGCTCTCATTTTTTCAGTACCAATCTCCAACAGGTGCCAATGTGGAGTGTTTCCACCTTTACCTTCATCAGGATTGCCGCGAGGTATTGGGCCTCTTTTACTGGCAACACCAACTCTGTACATCAGCAACCCAGTTTCCCGATAAAAACGGGTGGCAAACTGCAGGCGAACATTGTCACGTATCTTTCGTGCAGTAAAAGGACTGTCTACAGCCGCTGCATTTTGTCTGGCTGCTTTAGCAACTGGCCTAAATGCTTCACGCATAGCCGCTCTACTGGCTTTAAATGAAAGTTCTTGGGTTAATTTTTTCAGCTTGCCTGCTATTGGTTTCATGCCAACTAAGCTGAATTCAGATCTGGCTGCCATGGCTTTTCCTAAACTTTAACCGAAGGGATCCAATTAGCCTTTATCTGCCAAGGCCGTGGATTGCCATGAAAGCAGACTATTTTGGCTGTGCTTGGTACCTGGCCATTGCCGATAGCCTTTGGATAACTGCCTCGGCTGGCTACATCTTTTTTGTAACTAACAACCTGTGACTGAGCAATGTGTTGCCAGCGCTGGACATGACCAAGGAAATGCTGCAAATAGCCTTGGTCACCCCATTTCTCACGGGTTTTACAACAAGCCATATGCTGGGCTGGATTTGAAGTGAAATCGGCCCATATTGCCGCCTTGTCGCTGTTGGATATGTACATAAGACCTGAACCAATCATGCTGGTTCTTTCGTGGTAAAAGTCACATAAGACAGTGCTTTTACCAGCTGCAGTTTCAATCAGCTGGGTAATGTCACCAGTGATTACCGTATCCAGATCCAGATAGAAAATATCAGAAGTAATGTCAGGCCTGAACAACTCTAATTTGCTCCACCAACCAGGCCAGTTGTGAATGAGCGGGATAGTGGTTACACCCGGGATAACAACATCGGAAAAGCATACAGAATCAAAATACTTTGGTAGCTGCTTATGCAGCCATTGCACATGCTCTGGCTTATAGTCACCACCAGATCGCAGCACAGTAGCTATCAGAGGTTTATTTTCGCTAACCATTGATCAAAGCTCATTTGAGGAATGCTGTTCAACTTTCCGCAACTAACAACATTTATTTGCGGTAAGGCCGAAGCAAACAACGGGTTTAAATGGCGAAGTTCATAACTATTGCCGCCATCCACTTTCAGATCCGTACTGCCATCAACACCAATTAATGCAACGTCAGTAAATCCAAGGTGATATGCCAGACCTAAAGCGCCCCAGCTGCTATTACCTGTATTGATGTGGCCTGGTGTCGTATTAATTCCCTTTACACAGGAATACCGCCAAAGCACCCATTCAACACTTTTTTTATCAGTTGGTTCTGCTCCACGCTTCGCCACTCGGTTATAGCGAGTAACGTTAGCCGGCAATGGATATCCAACAGGAACAGCTGCTACATAGTTCACACCAGGTCTTTGGTTGTGTGGCAACATGCGAGCCGTATTTACTTTGGATGGGTCCAACGTAAATGCATAATCTGCACGATTCAGCCATTCAATGGCGCCATTCACAGCAATAACGGGAATATGAGCTGGAGCCACAAATCCAGATGCACTTGGTCCACTTGCAACGATAATGCACGGTTTAAGCATGGCTTAAATGATCCGTTAATTTTCCTGTTGGAAAACATTGCAGCTCGGTATAAGCCGAGCAATTAACGACACAAACACCCAGCGCCTTCGCTTGTGCAGCTACAGTGGCAAACTGCTTATGCCATAGTTTTACTTTAATAAGATTAGGGTTGGCAGTTTTTTGGTGATCGCCGTGCCAATGGCTGCCATATTTTAATGAGCAGTCGTAACCCAACAGCACCACTTTGCTTGCACCCTGATCAACTGCGTATTGTATTGCTCTCATTCCTGAATTGTATTCACCATAACAGCGGTGCAAATACAGGTCGTGATGTAATGCCGCTTGCTGCGTACAGGTGACTTTAATTGCTTTTTCTGGCACTGCCTGACCGTATGCATCCCACCAGCATTTATCGCCGCCATAAACAACCTGCGCGAAGCTGGCCAGTTTGTAACTGCTATTTACTGCGATAGTGGGTAATTCAGCTTTGCGAACCAATTCGCAATCAGCAGCTGACAGTGATGGGCCGCTGGCTATGCAAACTACTAAGCCATTAGGCCAAAGCTTATCAGCCATTAACCTTGATTCACGCCTTGTGAACATGGGGCTGTAAGATACTCCACACTGCTTTCTTGATCATTTAACCAGCCTGCAGGGTTGAATATTTTATCTTTGTAGCAGCCAGATGCTCCCACGATACGCATGGTTGCATCTAAACCATCACGATACCGGATGGTTATTCTGCAGGTGACTTTTGATTGGATGGCCTGTGCTGCTATGAGATCTTTCACACTTAAAAAAACGATTTTGGCCGGAACCATGGAAAACAAGGTTTCCCACGTATGGGTCGGTGATCCTGATACTTGGTTTTGCCCAGGCACTTTCCTTTGAATGTTAACCCTGTGCCTTAGTTCGCCAGCTGATAATGACATGGTATTTCTCAGGCCAGTGCCGGATCACGAAGTGGATAAAGCATGGCAATAAAAGGAGCTGGTAAATACCCATAGCCGTGCTGAGATGGAATAGTTCCATCCTGTTTTGCTTCACGGTTTTTGTAGAGCTCAGCGGTATACAGCAGCACAACAGCTTTTATTTCGTAGCGGATAATTAAGCCATTGCTGTCGTACTGGTACACAACATCACCGTTGCTGTCTTTTACAATGCGCCCCTGCTCGTCACGGTCTGGCTGCCCAATAGGTGAACCTTTCATGTAGTTAAGCACCGCACCTGATGCAGCTTGAATTTTCAGAGTGATGGTGGCGTCAGCATAAGTGTCGTCTTCACCCATGTTGATATGAGCTTTTGCCTCTTGCAAGGTTACCAGCATCATTGTGATTGGTCCTTCCTGATAGAAATACCTTTGGTAGGATCGATTGTGGATGCGTTACTTCTCAGATCCTTACCATCACGGCCGCGGTTCACAGCTCTTCTCCAATCTGTTTCTCCAGTGCCTGGTACACCTTGTGGTTTGTCACACTTTGCTATCCAATAGCAACCGCCGTATGAAACACCATCACCAGCTTCGTAGGTTTTTTCTGTAGTAAATACGCCTTGGTCGATGAGTGCTGGGATGCGAATTGATTTTTCTATCACAGTTTCGCCGGCCACCATTTTCACAGTGACTGTTCTTAAATCTTCACCAAGAGTTAAATCAAAAGTTTCGAGTGGTAAAGCGTCTCTGCCGTTTTCACCATTTCTTGGTACCGGCATTTTATCTGCTGCTTTTTCGAATACTTCACGGGCTTGGCGTTCCCACGACAATGACAGGTCTGAGAAGCGACGTTCGAATGTGGCTGCAATTTCATCAACAGACGGAGCAACTGCATCTTTGACAGGCTCCCCATCTTTCGGTGTTGGAATTTGTTTCAGGTAATCTTCGACCTGCTGCTTTAGCTCTGGCAGAACGTCTTCTAATTTAACTGACTGCCCATCTTTCGCCGTTGGTAATTCTGCAATCAATTCCTTAAGGGTATGTTGCAGTACTTCCATATCTGCGTCTTTGCCTGGCTCCCCATCTTTAGGAGCTGGTATTGCTTTTAACGCCTCAGCAAGCATGGATTCAATTACCGGCTTTAAATCGTCGACAGTGACACTTTCTCCATCCTTTGGCGGAGGAAGCTGTTTAAGACAATCGTCAACATATAATTTTAGCTCTGGTAATACGTCTTCAGCTTTTAATAACTTTTCTTGCTGAACGGCTTGTTCTTCGGCTGCAGTTACACTTTTTTGATCACTTAATGCTTTTTCCAACTGAGAAATTCTTTGATCACGTTCATCAAGCCTTTTTTCAAAACAAGATTCAATATCATGCTTCATGTTCTGCAGCAGTTTAGAGAACACTGGTGCTAACTCTTTTGCCAGAGCTTGCATTTCAAGAATGTTCGACACTGGTTAACTCCTTTTCTAAAAATAAGGCCAGCAACGCTGCATTTTCTTCTGGAGCTGATTTTTTCGGTTCAGGATTTGTTGGCGTAGACTTTTCAAACGGGTCATCTTTAGCGTCCCGCTTAGCCAATGCCTCTAATGAATAGTTTTGTTGCTGCATGTAAAGAGAGTTGCCACCGTCTTTTGGCGGTAGATCAAAGGTTTTTCTGGCTTCATTCGGTGCCTTAATAGTGGCTTTGACCAAGATCGATTCAACATCGGCCTGTTTCGATGGATCCATCCGAAGCAGAGGCCAAAGATTAAGTTCTATCGTTGTACCAACCGGTGGCTTTAAGCCATCAACATGCAGGTTTTCCATTGATTCAATATGTGTTTGAAGGGCATCTGAATAATAAAGCTGATTAATATCATCTACTTTTAGGCCTGCAGGTAACGAGCCTATACCTACTTTATACGGGTGAATACCAAAAGGTTGACACACCTGTACATCAGAATAACGCAGTTGCTCAACCATTTGGGCATCTATTGACGAAGTGGACATAGGGACAAACTTCAGATCATCACCTACTACGGCAACTTTTCCTGAATTTTTACCACTAAAGTTCTGGTTCCAGTATTCAGACAATCGTTTAGCGGTTTCGTCACTAATTGCGCCGGGTGCAGACAATATTCCTGATGGGTTTGCATTGTTACCAAAAAAATCTGCGGACGACCTTAGGATCCGTAAATTTTTAAGCGCAGGCAAGTTAGCTGCAGCTATTGGAGGAACTCCAATCAACGGATGAAACAGGCATATGCAACGGTCGTGAATGATCTCGCTGGCCGGAACTATTAACTCACTTTGGTTGGTCAGCAAGTTCAGGTTATCGATGTACAGTTGGTAAAACACTTCCCCAGATTCTGAGACTAGTGGAATTGCCCTGTAAGGGTCTAATACGTGCAAAGCTACAACCTTACGAGTAATGCTGTGACGCTCTTTCAGAACGTAGGTATTACCCTGAGTGATCTTACTGAGGATGTAGCACTCACGATACTGCTGGCCAGTTTGGTAGTGGTTCGGCTTTTCCAGCAGCTTTAACAGTTCATTATTGTCATCCGAAACCCAAATACCATCCGATGTTTTACGCTTAACCACGAATGGAAGCTTGCCAATATCCTGAACAATACGTGAGATACATGCGTATAACGTCGGGTAGCTGACTAAAGTCGTGTGCTTGTCTTCTTTGTTTTTCTGCCATGCGCCAGTAAATGGCTCATGAATTAGTGAAGACCAACCACGACTGCTATGAGGCACCATAGAGAGACCGGCAGCCTTAGTTAGAGCGCTAAACACACTCTTAATCGCCATGGCTTAATCCCTTTAGTATTTTCAAACTGGCGCCTATGGCTATCAATCCGCCAGCTATCAGTCCATATCCAAACCCGAACTCCAAGGCAATGCCATATGAGACAGCTACTGATCCACCACCCAGCAGGACACCAAACCAGATCCATGCAGACAGCAGTAAACTAATGCATCGAATGGACCATAAGCTGATGAAGGATGCCGCTTGTATCAATTTTGACTTCATATGCTATTTAGCCAGGAACTCGTTAATAGCTTTGATGATTTTTTCCTTTCCAGCTTTGTAATGCACTGAAACTCCCAGCTTCTTTGCATATTCTCTTAGCTCAGGTTCCTCCATCGCCTCTAATTCAATGGAATTGGCTGGCACACGCTTTAATTGGTCGAGTTCCGTTTTTGCATCGCTTAATGAGGCTTGAACTTCAGCTGATTCTGATAAGGCTGTCTGGTCTTGAAATGAACCTTTTCCAAGTTTCATCAAAACAACTGCATAATTTCTGCGCAGACTAACCACTCGTCCGTTCTTGTAGGTAAATGGTACTTTCATAATGGCCTCCTGTCGGCTTGCATAAAGGGCCGCAAAAGCAGCCCTTTAAACCAGACGACTGGATTAAATGCCAGCCCCCCAATTGACTCCGGTCAAATAAGCAACCGCAGATGCACGACGACGTGACCAGTTAATAGCCCGTTCAGCGCGGAAGCCAACCATATTGGTTTGCCATAAGCTGACCATCACTGTGCTGGCTGTTGCAGGACTATCTGGCGCATTGTTCATCTGCAGGGAAGCTTCTGAAGACATAGACAGGTCAATACCACCTTCATCACCTAAATAGATGTCACTGGCGTTTACTAAAGCCACAATGGAACCATCAGAAGTAGTTGGAATGTACTCACTAACGATTACAGGGATTTTGGAGAGCTTGCCGCCAGTCATCATATCGATGTCTGGAAATTCTGGTTGACCTAAAGCATTAACCATCAAACTCAACGCCAGCGCTGTAGTTGCTGACATGATCCATACGCCTGAAGTAGGTGCATTGTTGGCCGCGATGAACTGGGAAAAAATAGCTTTCAAGTCCGCCCGAACCGCGTCAGCATCGTTACCAGATGATGGAATTCCAGCAACACCATTAAGCACAGATGCCGGTGAAATGTCAGCAACTGCGGCTTTGTTTGGATCGATGAAATCAATATCTAAACGCTCGCCCAAAGCGGCTGCCAACTGATCACGAATGATGATATCTGCTGAAGGAGAGCTATCACGGATAGTCTCCATAGTTGCAACTGCTATGTTTGCAACCTTCAAAGGTGTCAGTGTAGTTCGTGAAAAGTCGAATTTAGTTAATGGTTTTGGTTTACCTTCCCCAACCCAATAGCCGTCACCACCAGAGGTTTGTCCAACCAGCGCTACGCGGAACGGAACACGACGCAGATTAGGAATACCTGCCTGGCCAAAACGACCAAGGATCGTTTGAGGACGCAGGAATTCAACGAAGTCAGCAAATACGTCTGTTTCACTACCAACTAAAGGTTTTGCCCAGGTTGAATCTGTTGTAGTTGCAGCTGCAACAGGGGCCTTAGTGACTAAACGTTGTGTAGCGCTGATGACCGAATCCTGACCGTCATACAAGGATTTAGCTATAGAGATCGCGTCACGATGCTCTAAGTGACCTAAAGCCAGACATTTTGCAGCCCGGGCAAACGCGATACCAGGTTCCAGCTTTTGAGTATTTTTGGCCTGAGCGAAATGACGACCTAAACCACCTACGTTGTCTTCATGGGCTTTACCGCGCGGGTCTTCAGTCACAGACTTTACCGTAGAAACCTGGTTTTTTTGAGTTACTTTTAAGCGGTCGATATGCTTTTTGATGGCTGTGCATTCTGCTTCTAAGTTGTCAAACAACTCAGATTCCTGCGCGTCCAGTGTCACACCTTGCTCACCGGCTTTTTGCATGATGGTCTGCATTTCAACAGACTTTTGTTGCAGTGTGCCTTCGAACTCTGCAATTTGTTCAGCAATAGTTTTCATTTGGTCCTCCTGGGACTTCGGGATAATAGTTAAGGATTTTTGTGCCGAAGCGCCGGCTGGGTTTATTAATCGGGCAACTACAGTTCTTTGGCCAATCGCGGCCAACTGTTGCTGATCGAGAGATTTAATTGAGGTAATAGTGGCTTCTGCATTCGCTGCAATAGTCACGAGTGAGAGTTCAAGCCATTCCCACTTATGAAAGTGGATGCCGCCATTGTCGAGGAAACTGTATTCAATAGGCCGGAATCCAATAGACAGGCCTCTGACGAGTTTATGCTTAATAGACTGCCAGGCTTCTTCTAAGCGAGCGGCCAACGCTGCTGGCTTCTCGATCATCGGTATGCTGCCTTTGATTTCGATGCCGTTTTTTGTAGCCTTAGCGGTAAGAACAATACCTACAGGTTCAAAGCGTCTGTGGTGCCAAAGCAAACTGACAGGCAATGTATAAACGCCGCCCATAGGATCAACAATATCATTCATCCGGTCCGTGGCTGGAGTTGTGGCAATACCGAAGAACTCGCGCTTTTCGTCACTGATTTCTTTGATGGTGATAACGCTGTGAACAAAATCAGTCTTTTCAGCAAGTTCTTTAAGCGTATTCATGTTGTTTCTCCTGAAACAAAAAACCCGCCGAAGCGGGTTGTCATTCAAACTGGGTATTAGCCAAGCACAAACATCTGAAATTTCTGTGTTGCAGATTTTGGATTCAAAGCCATCAGTGTTACGGCATTAAACATTGCCATCAATGGGTCAATTTTTGCTGATCCAGAAGCTTGTTTTGTAATAAGTATTGAGTTGGCCCTTGGCTCTATTCTGGCGTTACTAACACACCAAGCCATTAGCGGTTGATTCGCTGGTTTAAAGGAGCCGTCAGCTAACCAGCGCTCAGCTGTTTTAATCGCTGACCCAAGCTTCCAACCCTGGCTAATGCCAATGATTTTATCCTGAGGTATGCCGCGTTCTTCTAACTTATCCAGTATTGAACCGAGGCCAGCAGGGTCAACCCCTATTTTATCAAGTAAACCGGACGCATAGATTTGCTCAGCTATGTCCGCCAGCTCTTCGATATCGTCACCAACCCTCTTCACTAGTGTGAGGTCTTTTGCTTTTGCAAAATCCTTGAGAGTGGGTGCAATTTCTTTTCGGCGCTCTAAAACTGAAGGGTGGGCCCATGCATACCCCCAACCCAGCTTATTCTGAGTTTCTTTACAGCGACCTATTGCATAAGCACCTAATAAGTCGTCCAACCCGCCGCCATCTATACCGAGATCAATAACTTCAGAACGACTAATTAAATCAGCAAGAGTGCATGGTTCCACTGACTCCTGCCAAAACTCGGAGCCAGCCCAGCGATCTGTACGTAAATTCAGGCCGATTTCGACATTAAGATGCTTGGCCAAGAACACCTGCAGCGTTCCATCATCTTTTTGCTGCTTCTTGATCAGCTCGTCTTTAATCCATTCTTTCGATACAGAACGGCCTAAATTTGGGTTGGTAATGTAGAAATTTTCAGGCTGAAGATAAGCTTCAGCTTCGACCATATCATCAGGAAATTCGTAAATCACAGGCAATGACTTCTTGTCTATGATCAAACCGTCACGGACATCCCTGAAATACTTCAGCCTGTCTTTAAATACGCCAGCTGGCGGTTTATCACTTTGCGTTGTCAGATAGATGATGAAACCTTCATCACGTGATACCTGGCCACCTGTAGCTTCCATTAACATAGATTCAGCATTTGCTTTGCTTCCAAACAGCCAAAGCTCGTCAATCAGGATGCGGCCAGCCTTTTTACCGGAAACCGTATCTGTATCAGCCGCCACAACTTTCAAAGTGTTTTTGTAAACCCGATGCGTGATGGTCCTTATATGGTCCTGCACGTTGAATATATCGGTTAACTCTTGATCAGCTCGGATCATTGCAGCAGCTGGCTTAAAGCTGTTGTCAGCAATTTCCTTTGTCGGAGCAATGATTAAATGCTCTTCTTCTTCACGCCAGCACAAGATGAGCGCTGTTAGCATCACAGCTGCGGCAACGGTTGATTTTGTGTTTTTCTTCGATATGAGAAGGAAAAACTCTCTGATCAGCTGATTGCCGGACTCAGCGTCATATGCACCGAAAATAGCAAGCACAAAATCGAAAACCCATTGCTCACTACATTCGCCAAATGTTGGTTTACCAGGTAAATCCGGTATTCTGAGTTCTTTGAATATTTGAAGAGCAGCTTCGCCTTCATCCTTAAATATGGGTGGAGGTATGATCGAGTGCTTTCGTTTAAGCTTTTCTGCCCAATCAGGGCATGAAGTTGACCAATCGACCATTATTTAACAACTTTTAAAGGCGGTCGAACCGGAGAGAATCTGCTAACCGCTTTTTTAGCAGCATCATCTTTACTAGCCTTAACACCTTTATCAGCAACTTTCCCATGCACGTAGGGCATTAAGGTTTTAGCTGCATCGACACGCATACTGATATGTTCGCCCGGGTCGTTCATCACAGCTTTTAGGAAGTCCTTCGGGTCGCTGAACATTCTGCTTAAATCTGGAAGGTTTAAAGGTATTCCAGACTCAACTGCTTGCTGTTTTGCTGCTTCAACTATCTTTTTACGAGATATATGAGCCAGCACGTCAGGATCTTTCATTAGCCTGCTGGCAGCTGACACTGCAGTTTTTTCGCTGTAGCCAGCGAGTATTGCAGCGCCTTTGTGATTAGAGTCGAATTTACCTGACAATATGGCATCAGCGAATTTTCGCTTTTTGTCTGTTAATGCCATAGATCACCTAATTCTTTGTTATGCCAGCATCCTTCAAATCTTGCTTTGTTTTTTGTTCGTGACAGGTATCCTTGCCGCCACAGCATAATATTTGGCAGTTTTGCTCCAAATCTTCGCCACCTAATACCAGTGGCACTTTATGATCCAATTCAAAACCGGATGGATAATCAACCAGGCGACCGCACAAAGCGCAGTGCGGATCTTTCTTCCACATGTTAAATCTGCGGTTTTGCAGGCGACGGCCTGTAATGCGGTTGTCTTTTGTAGTTGTGGTTTTAATAACCTTTGCCGCAGAAGAAGAAAGCCGCGGCTGCAGCATTTTTAATTTAGCCATCAAGGGAAGCCGGCTCAGCTAAACCGTCTGCATCGTTCATTCCGGCAATTTCATCAACAATAGCCATATTGCTGTCAGCCAATTTGTTGATCGCATCAGTCTGCTTACTGATAGCGTCTATCAGTGGCTGCATCGTTGGGTGGTGTAATTCGACCACCGTATCAGCATCAACTATAAGGCAAGGAAAGCCAGTGAGGGTTTGGACATGGTTCTTAATCGACGCCATCCGATCTGGACTTAACGGCTGGTTTAACTTTATTACTAATAAAGGCTTTTCTGGTTCGTTCATACGCTATTTTGCTCCACTTAGCTAACCACTTGCGTCTTTGATCACAGCCAGAGCAACTGAACTTAATCATGACAATCCTTTAAGTACTCTACCGTTACTTTTCCTTTCAGCTTTCTGCTGTAAGCTTCATCTTTATTGCGATGCTTCCGAATTGGAGAAGGGAAAAATTTGACTATTCCAAGCTGGCTATCTGCATAAAAGACTTTTTCTATCAGGTTGCCATTTACGAAAATTTTTCTACGACCTCTACCATCATCTGGTGTATGGATGTGAGGCATAGTTTTCATAAATGACCTTTGAATAGGTGCCCAGCATCCTGCCGGGCAAGCGACGCTTCTCAGCGTGGCCTTAAACTGGAGAATTTGGTTTGAAAACACTCATTCTAGCCGCATGATATTCATCATCCTGCCGCTTTTTCTCTGCTTCATTCTTCTTGCGCTGATTCCACACCTGGTATTGAACAATGCCTAATCCAAGTGTCACAACAATACCAATCAGTAACGCAATATTGTTTAATGAAAGAAGTCCACCAATGGCTGTTGAAATGGACGAAACGTAACTGGCCAGTGTGGTTGACTTGTCCATAATTGCCTTACTTATCGCGTTCATTGGCTTGAGCCTCCCGCCACAGGCGGTATCGCTGCACATCCGAGTTGCATAGTTTTAAATCAGTGATCAGCTGCAGCGTATACCGATGATGGTCAAGATTAGTTGAACCACTAAAGGGCCGAGTTGGGCAGCCCGAGCTGAGGAAATTCGCTGGCGGTAAAAGCGTGACTGTTTTTGTCACTGTCACCGTACGAACTTCGACTGGCGGTGTGGAGCAGTTGCAAAGCATCAGGAGGCAAAGAAGTACTAGCCCAAGTTCGTGTAATTTCATCGGGTGATACCTGCAGTTTGTTCGAGTTCGTTTGCCAGTCTTGCTGTTCACCCACCAAGAACTGGCTTTCTTGTTCGTGCCCGGCATTTAAGCCGGCTACAAATTCAGCTTCGCCTTTCAGCCCAGAAACCTGACCATTCAGAAAATCAACATCAGAAATCAGGCCCTTCACTTCCAACTTATAGTTGGCCAACTGAATAACCTGTTTATCTACAACTGCGCTTTGTGCCGTTAATTCTGAATCCAGAACGGCAACAGCAGCACCTAAACCAACTAAAGCCAGAGCGGCAATGCCTAATAACGAACCAGTTAAACTAATTTTCATGGCTGTAAATCCCTGAGGCACACAGTTCGCTCTTTTGCACGGCGTGTGCGTAGACCGTTAGAAACCTTTCCGTTTATCTTGATCCATGCCAGTAGCTGATCGCATGCTTGATGCCTCATGCCAGCATTGAGATAAGTGAGTATTGTTGAAGGTTTGCCATTTCGAAGAACAGCAAAGCCATCACGCCCAGGACGAATACCATCTTTACGTCCATAGCCAACGTTATAGATAAAACTGGTATATGCAGCATGTTCGCCATCGGATAGTGGCACTTTTACTACAGAAAGCATTTGACGCTCTGCTTCAGCAATATCAATCGCAAGTTTGTGCAGACATTGCTGATATGAATAGGTTTGACCTAATTTTACTTCCGACCCCGTGTGTCCAAAGCAACTGGTAGGTATATTTGCAGGATCCAAATAAACTGTACTGTGTTGCCCTTCCTCAGGCCCTCCCTCAGAAGGGGCAATCAAAAAGTAACCAGAAAAAGCAGCGGCAGCTGACAAACCCAGTGCCAGCAACGCTCCTTTCAGGTTTTTCATAATCTAGCTGGCCGCCAGAGCTACACCATGACTTGTGTGCTTAATGTGATCGATAGTCTTGCCTTCCGAATTTTCAACGTAACAGTGCTGAAAGTCCTTTTCATCTTTGGACACGTTGTAGGCAACACCATCTACTTGCACCATTGATTCGAATAAAACCACTTCATGACTACCGTCTGGACGCGTGTAGTTTTGATAGCTTTTGGCACATACAACGGTGTTGCTTAGTGCCCCGTTTTCAAACGGGTCTTTAAAAAATCTGAGTGTGAACATGTTTACTTACCTATTTAGTTAATTAAATGAAAAAGCCCCAGGCAAATGCTTGGGGCTTTAGGGGCAGAATTTATTCAAGGCAACAAAAAACCCGCCTTGTGAGCGGGTTTCTGTCAACAGGCATAACTCTGCGACTATGGGAAAAAGTACCCTAAAAGTTTTCAACTGTCAAATTGAAGGCTAAAACAGCTGATGTTAAGGGTTAACAATTTCCTGTTTAGGGATATTTTCTGTGCGTGTGGAGGGGCGCGGTTTCCGTTTAGACGTCCATACGCCTTTTTAAAGCCCCCCACTACCTATAGTGGAACGTGTAAATTTATAACTGGTCGGTGATATGCTTTGCGGCATCAGCTGCTTTGGAAGCATGCTGATGAAGTGAGTCGACGACATCCATATAACTGTCGTATTGACGCTTGACGAAGGTGTTGTATGAAACCTGTTCGTTGCTTGGCAGCAACTCTGTCAGCTGATGGTGGACACTGTTCTTAGATGATATCTGTCGGCCTACACCATTGCATCTAGGGCAATCGCTAATGATGTCACCTGAAGCCATGCTTTCCTTTAAATCGGAAGCATCTTTTTCTAATTTGCTAAGGTTGGCTTCTGTAACCATCAGCATGCCAGTTTCAGGAGATCCATCATTAGTATGAGCAAACGGAGAGACATTCCATCGATGGCCTTGAATCTCTTCTTTTAACTTTCTTTGCTCCACCTGGTTCTTAAGCAGCAGTTTGCTTTTATCGATACTGCCAACACCTTTACAGCATTTGCAAGCAGGGCTATCAATTACCTCACGAGCAGCAACCTCAGCTAATGCGAACGAAGTAGCGTCGGACATACCAGACTTCAACAAGCACTCATAGACAGCCGCCACAACCTTTGCCCGGGCAACAGTATCACCGGCTATCTGTGCATCCAGTATTGCACTACCAACGGGCTGGCAACGCTGTACCTGACCTATGATGAATAGCTTCTCTTCCTGAGTGGTTGAAACCATACCTGGTGAACGAGGTTCAGCACTTATGCTCTTTGCGGCTTGGCTGGCGTATAAACGTTCTGGACTTATCATAGCTATTTACTCCGCAAATTAATGAACCATTTGTAAGCATAAATACTGGCAACAATGCCAATAGAACCACCAAACCCACTGCATATAAACGCCAGCACAGGATCAGTGGTGTTTGCTGAAACCCTGCTAAATACAAACTGGCATAAAGTAATACCCCAACTGATCACAAAGGCTTTTGCCACCTGTTGATCGCGAACTATCTGACTGCTTAAACCAAGCAGGAAAACATTAAAGAAAGTAACTACGAACAGCACTAAGAGCTGCATGGTTGAACACCACAATATTCAAACTGTCCACGGCCTTTAGCTTTACCATTCAAAGCAATCATTGCAGCATCGCGTGTATCAGCGTTACTGGTGCCAACCCAGCCTGTGTAGCGATTAAACTGAGGTGCTTTATAAGCCTTACCACTCATTGCTTTAACCAATGGATTAACCATATTCACAATGAGACCTGCTTCAGTTAATGCCTCATATACTTGAACTGCAGCCAACTTGGCAGCACCAATGTTCTGAGCAATCCTCAGCATCTGATTGCGGTTTTGCCCAGGCCTTTGAATAACCGGCTTAAAGGCATTGATATCTTCCAGTTTAATCAGTAGCTGGTGCTGGGTGGCCTCCATGGATAACCGTTGAACCAATGCGGCAGTCGTCATGCTCATAAGATCAACTATCTTGCCGTTACATACCCATGCAACCCCATGCTTCTTACTGTCCGGATCAATCCCAACTACCAACATGACTTACCCCTTTTCCTAATTAGTAATGTTCATGTATTACAATTCTTAATCGCGCTGCAAGCCTTGCTGCATATCGCATTAAGCTGCTTTGCTCTGAGCGTCAATGCCTGTGCTTGGCCTACATGAAAGAAGCCAGTTGTGATACATATTCAGCGCAGCCAACTTCACATCGATAGCACCTGCTTTTATGTACACAGCATCCAGACCCTTTGGTTTGTGGTTCAGTAAACGCTCGCCTACCCAGTAATCAATGCCGAGCTCTGCCCAGCTGCTTCTGGCGAATTTACGCAAATCGTGAGCGCTCCATTTACCCTTGCCTGCTTGCCTTACCCACCTCTGAGCCTGACCTGCAGTCAGTGGATAACCTTTATGCTCAAACAGGTTTCCTGAGCGGCTGCCAAAGTGCTGCTGGTACTCACTCAGCAGCTCAAACACTGCTTCAGTAATTGGCAGCACGTGGCTATCTTCGGTTTTGGTTAGCTCAGCAGGAATGACGATGCGGCGTTCTTTAAGTTGAATATGCGACCACTGGAGGTTTCTGGTTTCACCAATGCGGGTACCAAACATGATCATAAACAGCAAGAACATGCGTAAAGGGTTAGGCTGATTAAACAGCTGCTCTATCACCAGGTCTCTGTCAGACACATGCAGCTTTGCCTCTTTTGGCTTGATGCGTTTTGTCACATGCTCACCAAATACAATGCCTAACATCGGGTTTCTGGTGATATATCCAAGATCCGCAGCACGTTTAAAGGCCGGCTTTAACGTGTAGAACATATGCTTAATCGTCGACGCTTTTAACGCTTCAGCCTGCAGTGGTAAAAACAGTTTTTCATCAATCAGTTTTTTATCCAGTTCACACAACCGGATGCTGCCAAGCTTCGGGATCAGATGACAGTCCATGTGGCTTTTAATGGCTCTCTTCCGGCTTAGCGCTTTAAACTTCTCAGCCTGGCATCTGTCGCGGTACCAGGCTAAAAGCTCCCCTACTGTGTCGAACTTATCAGCGGAAACAACTTCAGAGCGGTTAATTCTTTGAAGGGTATCCGGCACCATAGCCACTGCATCTTTCGTTCTCAGCGTTGGCCAGTAGCCAAGGCGGTGGCGTCTTTTCGTACGCTTCTCATAGCGGACTAAATACCATGTGCCCTTCTGACGGCTTTTGTGAAAACGAAACGCCAAAGGGTGACGCTGATCACGCAGTTCGCCTACATCAGCATCAGCTGCATACCGGGTGATAGCAGCATCAGATATAACGACAGATAACGACTGCATCAGACCCCCTGCTTAAACAGCTTTTTATTCCGGTTTAACGCTTCAACCATCCGCCCGCGCTCTGGTTCTGGCATTGCTGCCAACTTTCGGTCTATTTCAGGCTTTGTCATGAGGTTGTTTCGCCAGCTATGGAGCCAAAGGCATGCAACCTTATTTACTGCCTCTGCTTCAGCCAGAGCCGGATCAGCAGCCAAATTCACAAACATCATACTGGCCCGTTTTGGCCGCGACCAGCAGAGTGGTTAAGTCCTGTTCTGTGTGATGGCCAGTTAAAATTCACAACAAAGCAACTTTGAAAAATACGGTCGTAAATCCGAGCCTGCAGCACGTCATGTAGCTCTGCTGTATTGAGGTTAGAGATTAAAATGGTGCGGCCTAAGTTGGTGATCCGCTTGTCCAGAAGTAAGTTCAGCGCACCTTCTGCAAAAGCACTTTTTGAACCTAAATCCACTTCATCCAAAACCAACAAATCAAGCTGTGTAAATTCCTCAAGGATCTGCTCCTCGGTTTGTTTAGCGTTCTTGTTCATTGTTGCCCGAAGCTTTGCCTGGTATTCAGCAACGCTAATCACAGCTGCAGATAAACCTCGTGCGATTATTTCTTTGCATACAGCTGATGCTAAGTGGTTTTTCCCAGTGCCGGTTTCACCACAAAAAACCATATGACGAACACCATCGCGCCTGTGGAATTCCTGCAGGTAGGCATTACATGAGTAAACAGCCTGCTGCTGCGCTGGTATCTTCACTTCAAAATTACCTAAGCTGCATTGCTGGTGAAGTGGACGAATGCCATCACGCTTCAGCAGGTTTTCAATTCGTTGCTGGCGTTGCTTCGCCATAACCACCTCAGTGGCTGCAGCCTGTTCCTTGCGCTGAAATTCCAGATATTGATCCGGGGAAAAAGCAGGTTTTAAACCACGTTCTTTCATGATCTGCTGCACTTTAGCGCTGATTGTAGCGGTGTATTGCTGTGAGTTACGCATGAGTTATCAGCTCCCCTTTTTCGTTAAACTGAGGAACGCAGTTCTGTTGGATGTGCTTATCCCAATCTCCAGCAGTTCTTACCTGACCATCTGCGCCAATGGTCTTTGGTTGGGGTTTCTGCATGGATTCTTTGAGCTTATTCCGGATATCACATAGCGTTGCCCAATGCCGACGAACGGAACTTGGGGCCATACAGTTTTTCCGCCAGAACTGATCAGCCTGGGCGATTTTGAAAAGCGTTAGGATGTGCTCTGGCTTGCGGTCATCAGCAGTGCGCATCATTCGAACGTCATTACATTTCTTTGCCAGAGCTGCTGGTTTTGGGGGTCTGTAATCCTCCCCTTGCCATACTGCTAAAACTGATTCCATCTGATTAACCACATCCAGATCTATCTGAGCACCCCAGTTCTTCCCTTTCTGAATAACAGCATTTGGCTTAGTGATCGTCTCGTCGTCCGCTTGCGGCGACGAAGGTAGATCTATTTCTTTAGTTCTTTCTTTAGTTCTTTCTTTACTGCTGGAGCAATTGTTCCCGTCAACTGGAGCATTTGTTCCATCTGACTGGAGCATTTGTTCCACCTGCTGGAGCAATTGTTCCCGCATCGAATTTGCTGCTTTTGCTCTTTTTTCTGACTTGCCGTCAGTCATCACCCAATCACTGATCACTGGATTAGGACCAACTAAACCCTGTTCGTCTTCCCATATCATGTTTCTGTCGATCAACGACTTCTTAGCCTTACTAATCGACTTAACGCAGTAGACAGATTTGGCTGCAAGATAGGTGTTTGTCAGGCCCCATACTTTGCGTTTAAAGCCGTAGGTGTGACGAATTATCAACAGCAACACACTCAACTCAGAGCCAGACAAATCTGTGGCGCCAGCTGCATCCATTAAGGTGTTAGAAATCATCGTGTAGCCGTCTTCAATCTGAGCTACCACAGGACGCTCCTTCTGCTTGCGATATTTAGTTAAATCAGCTACATTTTGCGGCATGGACATTAAAACCTCGTCGTAGTGGTTA
The DNA here is from genome assembly GCF_947090785.1 of Rheinheimera sp. MM224. Taxonomy (NCBI): domain Bacteria; kingdom Pseudomonadati; phylum Pseudomonadota; class Gammaproteobacteria; order Chromatiales; family Chromatiaceae; genus Rheinheimera; species Rheinheimera sp. MM224. The sequence continues at coordinate 1,503,516 of NZ_OX352320.1, read as the reverse complement.
GTGTTCTGGAAAGCCCTGTTAGCGCAGGGCTTTTGTTTTTGTGGAAGTGAATGAGTAGAACTATCGAATGTGGATTAGGGATTAACCATGGTTTACACATACACGCTAAAGCAGGTAATAAAAACAGCCTACCCGCAGCCAAAAACACATAGCTCAACCAGGCAGCTTGATGCAGGACATACCATTGAGGCTTCTGACGGTAACTGGTATCACGTAATATCAGTGCAGCATAAGAACAACCAGGCACAGCTAAACGTGGGTCCAGATGGAATGGACGCAGAAGAAGCAATACTGCTGGCACAACAGCATGGGCTAATAGACTAAACCTGTTCATCAGCTCCTCCACTGCAAGCTTCAAAATAGGCGTCTACTACGTCTGATTTCAGCAGTACTTTTAAATCAGCCAGCGAAGTAAGCAGCATTGCAAATACGGCATCTTTGTAGCTGCAGTTAAGCCTTAAAGAATCCCTATCTCTTTGAAATATTTCAATCTGAGCCTCAGTGGCCTGAATAAAGGCAACCTGAGTACACAGAATAGGTATCGACACCAGCAACAGCTTTCCTGTTCTAGGATCAAACATAAATTGAACGCACTGCCCTACCGACCGCTTTAAGGTTGTGCCAGTATGAATATCCAATTTGCAGAAAGTTTTTTCATCATAAAAATCTTCCGGGTCTGCGCTAATCAGTTTCCTTTTATTCGCTAAATATTCTGAACGCCTGGTAAAAGACTTCACGTTAATTTCATCAATCTGCGTTTCACTTAACAAACCTAAAACTTCGCCAAGGACATCGCTAAGCAGAAATGCAGACTCCAGCGCCACTTCAAAACCAGTATATGCAGGCAGATCCCACATCACGGAATGATTTGGTCTGTGGCCTGTTAGCATTGGGCCACCCAAAGCGACTTGAATAGCCGCATTAATACGCTCGGGTAAATCAGCAATAGTACGTGATATGCCGTGTGCGTTTTGTGGGATAGTTCTCGCCCAGGAATTACGAATGCTTGCGTTAACAGAATCAAACATCGGATTTGTCTTCACTTTTTCACTCATTGCAGACCTCCCATAAGTGAACTATGTTCTTTATTCAGAAACAGAAAGCTATTCCACGATTGGAGGCGCTTATGGACCGCAAACCCTATTACCTTGACCTTTACCGCAAAGTGCTGGAAGAAGCCCGTATAGGCTATACGCTGGCGATTTTTGGCGACCACCTGGCTGCACAGCAAGGCTATGAAAAACACACAGGCCTTGATGCCGTGCATTACTTCCTGATGCAAAAGCACCACTGGACCCGCGGCCAAATTCAAGCCATGACGCAGGCCGATATTCTCTTTGCTATGTCTGAAGAGTTTGAATTGTGGACCATGCCCGACGATGCTAGGCAGGTTCTGGCTGATGTGGCTGAGCATCACTTCTCACCCTCGAGTAATTGAAGGTTTTGCTCCAGCAGGTATGCCCACGCAGCCGTAACGACTAAAAGCACAACTGTAGCGGCAATGAACAGCCAAGCTAGCAGTGTCGACTGTGGTGGGAACATGGGCATAAAGCCGAACAGAAACACCAAATACGAACACCAGGTAGAGAACATGGTGCACTTGCGGCTGAATAGGCGCTGCATAGCTCTACGTGTTTGCATGAGCTGTTGCTCCAATACGCGCCTGCCCTGTTGGGCCTTGATCAGGGGACTTGGCCTCTAGAACAGCAATACTTTCTCGCTGCAAAGCTTCAGCGTTAAATAGCTGACGCAGAATTGATAAGTTGTTGCACTGTACTTTCATGCTCTCAGTGCTTTCGTCACCAGTGATCTTTTCTGTTTTAACCAGCAGTTCCTTGCGAACCTGAGCCAGCAACTCTTCGAGCTTCCAGCCAGTTGGATTATCAGCAGACATTAATATCGGTGTTGAGGTACTCATGATCAGTTCCTGTTGTAGTGTTTGTTATTCGCCACCCTGGGTGCCTCCCAGTGACTGGTTACATCATTACCAGTCGGTTAAGTCGGCCATCTAATGAACCCCGTGCGCTTAGCCGGATTAGCGGCGAATAACGTGCTTGTCTTCCCAAGCTGCCGAGCCGTTTAACAATCCGTTAAACCCATCAGGGTTAATGGACTTGTGATGCAGCACCGAAGGTTTGACTGGCTGAGGCATCTGCTATCAGCCCCCAGCACCAGCATCGGTAAACACTCTTACAAAAGCGCTTACCGATGCTGGTCAAAACCCACCGTTCAGTCGAACTTGCTGCGTGTTTTCGTTCCTGCAGATGCTGCTGCAAAACAAAGTAGATTCCGGTACAGGCTTACCGCACCAAAGGCAAGTGCACTGTTGAATAACGTCCAACGTGAAGCTTTGCAGAGGTACGGATAGGTCCGTTAATTGTGAGTCAGCTGCTGATGATGTTGAATTCATGCAGCACCTCTCGTATCAATCTCTGGATTTAGGTGGCTAATTAATCGCTGCGCCAAGTCGTGATCAATTTTTTTGGTTTTGTTCTTAGCGAACTTCCAAACCTTCAAATAATCAACGTTCAATTCCTCGCACGTTTTCCTGAGCTTTCCACGGATTTGCAGCATGGAAGCCAAAACACCTCTTAATTCTGAAACCGTCATATAAATATCTCTCTGAAAACAATCAGACTAAAAATATACGATAAATATCGTATTAGCAACTTTAAGATCCATTTATTCTCTTTTTAGATAATTACGCAGGCAGGGTTAAGACTTTTCATTCGGCTGGTTAGGTCGCAACACAGGCTATGAAGTCAGACTAGTTGTAATGCTGTCGCCTATTGAGGTAATTTAGGATTTATAACAACTAACAAGTTCAGTTAAAGGGGCTGAAAATGCAGGTAAATAAACTAATCTATATAGCTTTAGGTCTGCTCATATCCGGGTGTTCAAGCACTGATAATTCAGGGCCATGGAGAGCTTCAGTAACCGCAGATAGGTTTACCGATGAAGTAGAGTGCTTTGTTTCAGTAGCAGAATACTGGGGCGGGGATTATCTATATACAAGGCAAAATCACTACTACCCATACATTCAGAAAAAAGATGGTCAGCTTAGGGTCGGATTGCGAAGTGGTGGAAAGTTTCCCATACCTGTTGGTGATGTGAAAATACGTATAGATCAGAATAAAGCATGGGACATTACAGTGAGCGAGACCCCCGCCGATCTCAAATCAATTGGAAGTGCAATGTCACCGGATTACGTAAACACTTTAACGGCAAACATGGATCAGAAAACTAAGGATATGGTTGAAAGCACGATTAAAAACCAACAGCAATATACAGCTCAGATGCTTTCTACATTTACGGCCGCTACTGATAGTAAAGCTGAACAGATATTGAAAGAACTACTTAGCGGTAAAAATATGATTTACCAAACAGGTGGCCTACCAGGACTTAAATCTACAGTTGGGGAAGTTCAGTTAAACAGCAGCCTCCAAAAAGCACTATCTGATTGTGGGATTAATTAATTGAAATAACTAAATCACCGTTGCGAATTAGGGTTACTTAATTCGCAAATTATCCTTTAAAAGAATATTACCACTCAGAATCAGCTTAATATCCTAAAACCCTCTTAAAACATCTATTTTAAATGACTTTTTCGCCTTTTTAGGTTTATCTTGTTTCCTTTTAGATATATATTTGGATTCAGTAAATAACACTGATGGTAATACTATGCACAAGCGAGTACAGGACGTTGTAATAACTAACGTATTGCAAATACTTGAAAGCGTTGGAAAGAATAAGTCCAACTTTTCTGAGATGTGCAAAGAAAATGGAATTAAAATCGATAAAAGCATTTTCACCAGGCACGACAACGGACAAGTCATGGGAATGGATAAACTCGATGAAATGGTGAAAGGCATAAACTTATACGAAGAATATAAGTCGGTAACGGCTGCTGACCTACTAAACCCTGATTTGTTGGCTAAGTCAGGGTCAGAACCTAAGGCGCAAATTGACGCAGCAGACCTTAAGAACGTTATGGCAAAGTATCTTATAGACCTGCACGAATTGAGTTGGTGCAGCCTGAAATCTGATATGTCTTTAGAAACGATAACTGATTTTGCTGTTCTGACTTTTAAAAACTATGGTTTCGAAGTGGTTAAAACGAATTTAAAGCTGAGTACAGATAAATCTGCTTAACCTTTATTGGTCTCAGCTTCTGGTCGTAACAAGTGTATTTTATTTGCGCCTTCCTCTGATCTAGATATTACTTCCATAATTGAATGCTCATAGTCTTCACTATATTTCAGAGCGTTTTCCTGAAAATTCTTTAATGCTATCGCCTTAGATATGCTGTCAGGTGAAGTAATTAATTCGCAGTACTTGATAATCATGTAATGAGCTCGATTGCCCATATTTTTTTCAGCGATCCGCTCAGGGCTTTCGTTAAGGTTTTTCTCTGATTTTATTAGAGCTAAACCAAAATAAGCAGAAAAGAAAAGTACTAACACTATTAAAAATGCACTTATTAAAATATCCATTTTATGCAGCCCTCCTTGACCTACTACACATCTGATAGAGATAAATCCATACAGCCACAGAAGCCCAAACCTTAACAGCTAATAGCCCAAACTTAAAAAGCTCACTGGTGAAATTAGTTTCAAAAACTACTCTATCGAAAAACCTTACAACATTAAGCGCTACCATCATCAAAAGCCATAAAACTATCGGTTTAGAAAACCTAGATACTTGGATTGATGCCTTTATATGGACCTGATAGATGAAGAAAATAGTTAACAAGCTGAGCATTGAAAATGCTGGATACCATACTAGCCTGGCTAACTCTCTATCAACCTCGCTTAGGCTAAAAAGAATTGGGGTGAAAACTAAGTTCACTAAGTCAGCGACTGACCAAGCAATTAGAGTTGCTTTAAATGACAGATCTCTAACCAAAAATACTGCCGCAAAGGAAGCCGCTAAATAAGACAGCCAAGTTACGCTATTTATGGCCATCAGCAAACTTTCAATTTCACCCCACATATTGACCCCTCTATAGACTATTTAGGTTTTGGTGGCTCTATACCTGTGTTAAAAGGCGCCACCTTTGGCGGCTCAATGCCTGTGTTATTAGTTTCAGCTACCGGCTCATCATCTGGCTCTGTAGGTTCATTTGAAGTAGCAGATAAGTTTAAAGCCTCTTGGCTCAGAGTCACTTTGTCTACGCTAGATGTCTGAGTTGTCACTTCAGCTGCTGATTTCACTTCTACACCGTTGTTTACAGAGCTTAGTTGTGAGCTATAAGCAGCTGTCGCTAACGAATCGTTAAGGCCAATACCGTTCATGATTATCTCCATTTAGAACCAAGTGTTACGAACTAGAGCAATAATTCCACTAATGTAAAATTAATACCAGTCAAAAAACTTTATATTTTTATCACTTGGCACAACTAATAAGAGAATAAACCCGGTATTTTTCCAAATCCTCGTGAAACAAAATCCTATAACAACCTTCACTTAACAACTTCTACCCAATATAGCTAAATAATTGGCCATGTAAACCCCTAAATTTCTTTTTCGATATTTATTGTTGCTTTTTCGATATTTTTATCTATATTGGTATCGTATTAGATATTTTATCGATAAGGAGACAGCTATGTCAGTCTTAACAAAAACCACCCACCGCCGCAAACACGCTATGGAAGAGCTGCATTTGTTAAGCCTGCGCTTCCGTTGCTTTATGAGTACCTATGTTGATGTGAGCCAAGACCCGAAGGTTAAGGCCACGCAGCAGCGCCTGCTCAACCAAATCAAACGCGCACTACCAAGCCCAGAGTTTCAGGCCAACTACATGGATCACATGGGAACGATTGGAACAGACGGCCGCTTTGCTTTGCACATCAACGACGATATGACGCATTGCACTGTTTTGCGCACCAGCACTCTGGCCAATGTTCACCAGTTCTTAAGAGGTGGTGCATGAGCAATTCAATGGTTATGGAGGCACTGCTGCATGTATGCGCTGAAATGGGCGCGGTTCCTCACTGCAGCGCAGGCTTCACAGATTTAGTAGCAGAGAAAATTGAGGCGAACGGAGTAGCGGTTTACGACCTGACTGTTGGCGACTTAATGCATGCCATTGAAGTATCGAAGCAGCAATTTAACGGTGAAGCAGCATGAGCGCAGTTCAGACAGCACAGATATGCCCTACTTCGGTTTTTGCTGTGTCGACAGATTCAGAGCTGACGCTGCAACAACGCACTGTCATTTACCTGATAGACCAGAACTGCATTAACACTGAAACCGTGATTGGTATCGGCGCCATTAAACGCCTGGGGATTTTCCACAGTCATGCTCAGGCCGTTTACCAAATTAACGAACTGGCTGATAACGGCTGGCTGTTGGTACACGAGGGATGCTTTAAGCCTTCACCAAAAGCAATCAACTGGTTGGTGGCAAATGGCGTTCGACGTATCGGGCTTCCACAACAAAACACCACTACGACGGAGTTTTAACCATGTTCGCTGTATTCGGTATCGACCCTAAAAAAGTGAAAGAGAAAGCCCATAAGCAGGCTCTGGCTGTTGTCGGTAAAGCGCAGAAAAAGGCGAAGGATACAAAGGGTAAAACCAAGGTTCCGGCTGTTGAAGTGGTGGAAGCAGAGCTTTTAACAAAATTGCTTGAGTCTACCCCCCCATTCGCGTCAGCCCCGAATACAGCATGCCGACTACGTGCGAACAGTACATAGCCATGGCAGAGAAACAGGGCTTCATCCGGTGCGCTGTGTTTATCAAAGCACCAGCCGTATCGAAAGACAAAAGAGGCCGCAGCAAAACCGTGCAGCGTTATGTGCAGTTTGTGCCGGGCAATGATTATCAACTGAAAGGTTCAACACTATGAATTTACATATCACATGTGAAAAGGGTGCAACGTTAAACATCCACTTAACTGCTATCGGCTCTCCAGCTGCTGACGCTCCCGCTGCCACTGCTTCAGTACTTGAGCCAGCCACAGGCCTTGAGTGGAGCAAAACACTGTTGGACGGCGAGAAGGTGAACTTCGAAAAAGCCGAAAAGGCAGTGGCCGATTTAGGCGAAGGCTGGCGCCTGCCAACCCGCGAAGAACTGCTAACGCTGGTCGACTTAGAGCGCCACGACCCATGCATTGATACCAACAAGTATCCAGACACTAAAAGCACCTGGTACTGGACTGCTACTCCATGCGCATGGCGTCCAGAGTCTGCCCGCTGGGTGGTCGGTTTCGGCGACGGCGTTGTCTACGGCAACGGCATCAACTACTACGCGTGCGTCCGTGCGGTTCGCGGCGGTCAGTAGTTTCTGTTTTTTGATTTAACCAACCCAGAAGGAAAAACCAATGTCACGTTTTACTAAAAGCGAAGATGGCAAAACAGTAGCAGACACCTTAACAGGTCTGGTGTGGAGCCAAAACACAGTGGCGAGTGATGTCACTTTTGAAGATGCAGTAAAGGCTGTTGAGGCCTTAGGCGAAGGCTGGCGTTTACCTACGGTAGACGAGCTGCAAACCATTGTTGACCGCACCAAATACGACCCAGCAATCGATACAGAAGCTTTCCCAGATACAGAAAGCGACTGCTACTGGACAAGTACACCATGGGCCAGACGCCCAGAGTCTGCCCGCTGGGTGGTCGGTTTCAGCAGCGGCCTTGTCGGCGGCTACGACGTCTACGACTACGCGTGCGTCCGTGCGGTTCGCGGCGGTCAGTAACTTTTTGTCTTTTTGATTTGTGAGTGAATGCTATGACGGCTAACAGAAACGGATTACCAGAAATTGCTCGTAAGGCAGAAAGCCTGGCTGTTGCTATTGAAAACGCAGTCAGGGGTTTTGCCAAGTACAACAAGTATGCGATCGGAGCAAACCTGAGAACAGCAGTGATGCTGGTTGTTCAGGTATGCAACCGCGCCTGGCGTGACCGTAGCCGTCAAATTCACTGGGTAAACGAACTAGTTTGGGTGATTGACGAACTGAAAGTAGTTTTACAGCTGGCCAAGCAGCTGCATGCGTTTAAAAGCTTCAATCAGTTTGAAGTGATTATTCGTGCAGCTGATGATTTAGGCCGCTGTGCTGGTGGGTGGAAACGCGCATTGCATGATAAGGGCCAGAATTCTGCTGTGTCACAGCAGGAGCGTGCTCAGATACTGAGTGACCGTTACGCCTCTCAATCGGGGCCAAAACATCGGCAACATTGTGCTACCCAAGGGGATGTGCAATGACGCTTCAAGCTAACGGTAACAAGTCTGCCCGCTGGGTGGTCAATTTCAACAACGGCAATGTCAACAACAACGACATCAACAACAACGCGTGCGTCCGTGCGGTTCGCGGCGGTGAGTGTCAGTGTAATGAAGTCGTTTCTCTCCAGCAAATTTATAGCGCTTGGGTAAAGGCCCGTAAAGGCAAAAAACCAAGCGCAAACCAGCTCCATTTCGATACCAGCTGGTCAAGTGGCTTACTGGAATTGCAGCACAGCATTAACGACTGTTCATGGCAGCCAAAGCAAAGCACCTGCTTTATTGCGGCCCGGCCAAAAGCCCGGGAAATACACGCGCCTGATTTTTCAGACCGTGTTGTGCACCATTGGCTGGTACCACAGCTGGAAAAACTTTGGCAGCCGGCGTTTATCTACGACAGCTATGCAAACCAAACAGGTAAAGGCTCACATAAAGCAGTTGAGCGTTTGCAGCAGTTTATCCGGCAGGTACCTAAAGCATTTTACCTGCAGCTGGATATTCACAACTTCTTTAACTCAATCCATCGCCCTACGCTGTGGGCCCAGTTAAAAACGAAGCTGGTGAAATCTGGTGCATCCAACCAGGTGATGCATGCCACTCACGCCCTATTGAAAAACCACCCGCTACAGCAAGGTGTTAGATACCTGTGTTCAGATGCAGAGCGCGCCATAGTGCCAATGCATAAGCGCCTTGAAAACTCAGCACCTGGTTGCGGCCTACCTATTGGCAACCTGAGTTCGCAGTTCTTCGCAAACGTCTATTTGAACGAGCTGGATCAATTCGTTAAACACACTTTAAAAGCCAAGCGCTATCTGCGTTACGTGGATGACTTTGTGATTATCCATCACGACAAAGCCCAGCTGCAGCGCTGGCAGGCCGAAATAGAACGCTTCATTGCTGAGAAGTTAAAACTCAAGCTGAAGCCGGATATTAAGCTGCGGCCACTTTCAGACGGTATCGACTTTCTGGGTTATGTCTTAAGACCTACCCACACACAAACACGCCGTCGTGTAGTGACTCACTTCCAAGAGGCGCTGGCCAGCTTTGAAAATCAGTTCGTCACCTCTGATGTAATCACCGCAACGCCAGAAGATATCCGGCATATTCGCTCTGTCGTTGCCAGCTACACAGAGCCATATCAAGCAATCGAACAGTACCAGGCTGATGGGCAAGATTCTGGACCGTTATCCGTGGATCAGCTCAGTCACAGTAAACCGCAAGTTTGATTACCGGCTCGAAGGTCAGCTGGTTGAGATAAAGACTAACAATGTTCAGAGGTTAATTTTATGACCAGTTGCACTTTTGAGCGCTTTACCAAAGATGTAGAGCTGCACCAACTAACGGTTCTTAAAGATGATGGGCTTTATCGTCATTTAAAGGTAGCAAAGCCAAACACCAATAGCATGCACTACAACATCACAACATGGCCTGGTTACCTTTGCATAAGTGGCGATATGGGTTGTTTTACTTTTTACCGTTTGACCGACATGTTTGAATTTTTTCGTGGTACGCCTGGTTCAATAAACCCGACTTACTGGGAAGAAAAGGTTCAAGCAGGAGCTGGTCATTCTGGCGCCAACGCTATCACCTCAGAGCCTGATTTCGACGCATACGAAACAAGGCTTAAAGAATACCTTGCTGAGTTTGTAGAGAGTTTAGACCCGCAAGACGAAAGCGAAGCTCAGAGAATTGAAGAAGCAACGGATGCCGTGAAAGACTTCATTAACTCTTACGAAAGAAGTGAATATGACGTTGCATATCGCATAAACGATTGGGACAGCTCAGATGCTGGCGGTATGGAGCTTGTCGACTTTTGGGACGGTGGCTTAGACAAGTTTCGCTTTCACTATATCTGGTGCTGCTACGCCATTGTGCATGCGATCCACATGTACGACACGCTGAAAGCTGGTGAGGTGGCAGCATGAAAATGACTGATGACGAATTAATTCAATCGATATGGCTGTACCAGTTAAAACAGATGGCAAAGCGCGTAATCACTAATTTTGTTGGTGGAAGATATGCGGTAAATGACGCTGATAAAGGAGAGCGCTTCAGCCATTTCTTTTACTCGTCCTATATGTGGGGTGGTGAGCTTGCCAATATCACAACCAGGTTAAGTGAAACCCAACGCCGCAAGCGAGTGTACAAGCTAATAGAGCTAGGTCGACTGCAAAAGCATGACCGTAGCTTTCATATAGATAGCCCTGCAGCCAGAGAAGCTTACGAGTCCGCCAGACAGTTTTGGCTTAGCAAAGGCGTGCCAGTTTTTGTCTATGAAGTCACACCACCAGTGCCACTAAGCGAAAGTGAGCGATTAACCATTGAAAGCGAATGTGTGGAATTTTTACTAAGCAAATATGGCGAGGTTTTAGCATGAAACGCCCAGTTCTATTGGTTGCCATCGGCATTGCCGGATTCGCCGCGGTAATAGTGATTGCCGTCTACCCTCGCCCTGTGTCTACCAGAGCGGAATACTGCGCCGAAGAAATGGTAAGCCGCAAAGTAACGAATGATCGCCTGGTTGAATCACGTAATTGTGTAAGTTGGGTCGGCTGGCCTATTGAAGTCAGTGAGGTGGCAAAGTGAATGCACCACAACCAGTAATCAATCGCCCATTCCTGAAATGGGCAGGCGGCAAAGCAAAATTGGCAGCAAGGATCAGCGCTATTCTTCCAAAAGATCAGTGCCTGGTAGAACCGTTCGTTGGAGCAGGTTCGATTTTCTTAAACACAGATTATGACCACTACATACTGAGTGACATTAACCCGGACCTGATTAATACATTCGCACAACTGAAACAGGCACCAGCAGCTTTTATTGCAGATGCTGCAGGGTTCTTTGGGCCGGCGAACAACACAGACGAGCAATTCAGGTTGCTTAGAGCTCTGTTCAATTCGACTGCGGATCAGTACGAAAAGGCCTTGCTGTTTGTTTATCTGAACCGGTTCTGCTTTAACGGCCTGTGCCGCTATAACCAGAGCGGCAAGTTCAATGTGTCTTTTGGTAAATACAAAGAGCCCTACTTCCCTAAAGCTGAATTGGCTGCGTTCGCAAGCCGCTTAGACAGAGCTGAGGTGCTATGCCGCAGTTTTGAAGATGCATTCACCAACTTACCCAGTGACTGCGTTGTGTACTGCGATCCGCCTTACGTGCCACTTACCAGCACAGCAAACTTTACCAGCTATTCAGCCGGTGGTTTTTCGCTAGCTCAACAACACCAGCTGGCAAAACTGGCAATGGCCTGCAAGGTCCCTGTGGTTTTATCCAACCACAACACGCCCGAAACCCGGGCACTTTATTCAGGCGCCACACTGCAATGCTTTGACGTTCAGCGGAACATTTCCCAGAACGGCCAAAACCGTGGCAAAGCAAAAGAACTAATCGCATCGTTTTTTCCTCAGGAGCAAGCAGCATGAGCCAATCCATTGAAATCTACGAAAAAGAACTTGAGCAAGAGTTCGGTAGCGGCAGTCAACGTGAAATGTACCTGCTGGCAATCATAAGAGCACTTAAATCAGAGGCTGAAGTGCGGGAACTTAAATCTCTGGTGGATGCTTTAGCTGCTCAAGCCGAAGTAATGCGTGGAGCAATGACCAATGCTGTAAATGTGATTGATCTCATTCCAGAGGGACAAGCAGCGGCAGTTTACCAAATGGAGGCAGTTTTAAGGAGTTCTCCTGAACAAGACCTTGCCGCCCACGATGCGCAAGTGTCGGCAAAGGCTGTTAGTGAGTTTATTAGCTGGGCAACAGTCAATGTCGACCCTGAATTTGCTGAGTGGCAGGACTTTGCAGATAAGTATGCTGCTGAATTGACAGGTAAGACTGATATTAGTCAGTTACTGGAATCCCACGATGGTTACCCGTTGATTGCTCACTTAGTCCGGCAAATAGCTTTCAGCCAAAAAGCTTTTGGCCCCGGTCTTCGCACAGGTGGAATCCTTGACCACATAGCCAAGGAACTGAAGGAAGTGGCAGAAAAACCACACGACCTCAGCGAATGGATCGATGTTGCGATGCTGGCTTTAGATGGTGCATGGCGCCACGCGATTAGGGATGGAGTATCAGACGAAGAAATAGCTGAACAGGTTGTTGATACGCTACAAGCCAAACTCGTAAAGAATGAAAAGCGTGACTGGCCAGACTGGCGGTTGCTGGGTGAAGACAAAGCTATTGAGCATAAACGTGATCAAGAGGCAGGTGCAGCATGAACATATTCCTTTGGGCTTTGGCCCTGATATTGATGTTAGTAACCGGCGTTATCGCTATCTGGATGCACAAATATTCACGCATCAGCCAAAGCAAGCGCTTTCTGAGCAGCATTGAACGCTGGACGTTTTACGGAGTGATAGCCATCAGTGCTGGATCTGCCTTTTTTGTGTTCCGGCTTTTCCCGTGGGGTGCAGCATGAGCTTGGAAAAAACAACCCCAGTTTCTGTTTTGCTGGTCTGGCTTTCAAACCAAAGGCTGGATGCAACTGTAGAGAAGAAAGCTCAGGGCCAGTTAGAAAACGCACTTACTGAAAGTGGCTATTCATTCGTTCGTGAAAAACGCCTGTCTGAAAGCGATATCGTTGATTTTTACTTAACTATTGACGGCTGCAACGTTGCTTTAGAGCTGAAGGCAAAAGCTCAGCGCATGCGGATATACCGCCAACTTGAGCGCTATGCAAAACATGAATCTGTGGACGCTGTAGTACTGCTTACCGCAACAGCTATGCAATTGCCTGCATCTATTGAAGGTAAGCCAGCGTTTGTATCATCGATGGGAGCCGGCTGGTTATGATAAAAACTTACGGTAAGTTAAGCTTGGTGGATAACAAATGGATCATGACAGCCATTCCGCCTCATGTAGCAATAAGACTAAAGCATTTATTCCCACGGATCCCGAAGTGGCAGTCAGGCGAATTCACCTTTCCTAACGACTCAGCACACTGCGCTGATCTGTCGTGGTTCCAGCAGCGCTACCCTATGCAGATGTCATGCAGCGATAACATAACTCTGAACAATGGCCGGATTAGTTTCGAAAATACTCAGGCTCGAATGGAAGTGATACTGCGGCCGGATTATAAGCCTGCGGATCGCCATGGTTTAAAAGAAGGGCAACAGATCCGGCAGTATCAGGGCCAAGCTATAGATTTAACGCTGGCGCGGTTAGCTCTTTTGCTGGGTGATGATGTTGGCCTTGGTAAAACCTACACGACAGCTGGCTTGCTGCTCGAAGCTGGTACCGTGCCAGCTGCTGTCGTCATGCAAACCCACTTACTTTAAAACCGTTGTGTACGACGAAATTCAGGAGTTGCGGACCGGTACCAAGAGCGGCAAAGGCGAAGCTGCAAAACTACTATCTGATTCATCACAATACAGATTAGGGCTATCTGCCACACTTTAATTGAGGTAATAGTGGCTTCTGCATTCGCTGCAATAGTCACGAGTGAGAGTTCAAGCCATTCCCACTTATGAAAGTGGATGCCGCCATTGTCGAGGAAACTGTATTCAATAGGCCGGAATCCAATAGACAGGCCTCTGACGAGTTTATGCTTAATAGACTGCCAGGCTTCTTCTAAGCGAGCGGCCAACGCTGCTGGCTTCTCGATCATCGGTATGCTGCCTTTGATTTCGATGCCGTTTTTTGTAGCCTTAGCGGTAAGAACAATACCTACAGGTTCAAAGCGTCTGTGGTGCCAAAGCAAACTGACAGGCAATGTATAAACGCCCATAGGATCAACAATATCATTCATCCGGTCCGTGGCTGGAGTTGTGGCAATACCGAAGAACTCGCGCTTTTCGTCACTGATTTCTTTGATGGTGATAACGCTGTGAACAAAATCAGTCTTTTCAGCAAGTTCTTTAAGCGTATTCATGTTGTTTCTCCTGAAACAAAAACCCGCCGAAGCGGGTTGTCATTCAAACTGGGTATTAGCCAAGCACAAACATCTGAAATTTCTGTGTTGCAGATTTTGGATTCAAAGCCATCAGTGTTACGGCATTAAACATTGCCATCAATGGGTCAATTTTTGCTGATCCAGAAGCTTGTTTTGTAATAAGTATTGAGTTGGCCCTTGGCTCTATTCTGGCGTTACTAACACACCAAGCCATTAGCGGTTGATTCGCTGGTTTAAAGGAGCCGTCAGCTAACCAGCGCTCAGCTGTTTTAATCGCTGACCCAAGCTTCCAACCCTGGCTAATGCCAATGATTTTATCCTGAGGTATGCCGCGTTCTTCTAACTTATCCAGTATTGAACCGAGGCCAGCAGGGTCAACCCCTATTTTATCAAGTAAACCGGACGCATAGATTTGCTCAGCTATGTCCGCCAGCTCTTCGATATCGTCACCAACCCTCTTCACTAGTGTGAGGTCTTTTGCTTTTGCAAAATCCTTGAGAGTGGGTGCAATTTCTTTTCGGCGCTCTAAAACTGAAGGGTGGGCCCATGCATACCCCCAACCCAGCTTATTCTGAGTTTCTTTACAGCGACCTATTGCATAAGCACCTAATAAGTCGTCCAACCCGCCGCCATCTATACCGAGATCAATAACTTCAGAACGACTAATTAAATCAGCAAGAGTGCATGGTTCCACTGACTCCTGCCAAAACTCGGAGCCAGCCCAGCGATCTGTACGTAAATTCAGGCCGATTTCGACATTAAGATGCTTGGCCAAGAACACCTGCAGCGTTCCATCATCTTTTTGCTGCTTCTTGATCAGCTCGTCTTTAATCCATTCTTTCGATACAGAACGGCCTAAATTTGGGTTGGTAATGTAGAAATTTTCAGGCTGAAGATAAGCTTCAGCTTCGACCATATCATCAGGAAATTCGTAAATCACAGGCAATGACTTCTTGTCTATGATCAAACCGTCACGGACATCCCTGAAATACTTCAGCCTGTCTTTAAATACGCCAGCTGGCGGTTTATCACTTTGCGTTGTCAGATAGATGATGAAACCTTCATCACGTGATACCTGGCCACCTGTAGCTTCCATTAACATAGATTCAGCATTTGCTTTGCTTCCAAACAGCCAAAGCTCGTCAATCAGGATGCGGCCAGCCTTTTTACCGGAAACCGTATCTGTATCAGCCGCCACAACTTTCAAAGTGTTTTTGTAAACCCGATGCGTGATGGTCCTTATATGGTCCTGCACGTTGAATATATCGGTTAACTCTTGATCAGCTCGGATCATTGCAGCAGCTGGCTTAAAGCTGTTGTCAGCAATTTCCTTTGTCGGAGCAATGATTAAATGCTCTTCTTCTTCACGCCAGCACAAGATGAGCGCTGTTAGCATCACAGCTGCGGCAACGGTTGATTTTGTGTTTTTCTTCGATATGAGAAGGAAAAACTCTCTGATCAGCTGATTGCCGGACTCAGCGTCATATGCACCGAAAATAGCAAGCACAAAATCGAAAACCCATTGCTCACTACATTCGCCAAATGTTGGTTTACCAGGTAAATCCGGTATTCTGAGTTCTTTGAATATTTGAAGAGCAGCTTCGCCTTCATCCTTAAATATGGGTGGAGGTATGATCGAGTGCTTTCGTTTAAGCTTTTCTGCCCAATCAGGGCATGAAGTTGACCAATCGACCATTATTTAACAACTTTTAAAGGCGGTCGAACCGGAGAGAATCTGCTAACCGCTTTTTTAGCAGCATCATCTTTACTAGCCTTAACACCTTTATCAGCAACTTTCCCATGCACGTAGGGCATTAAGGTTTTAGCTGCATCGACACGCATACTGATATGTTCGCCCGGGTCGTTCATCACAGCTTTTAGGAAGTCCTTCGGGTCGCTGAACATTCTGCTTAAATCTGGAAGGTTTAAAGGTATTCCAGACTCAACTGCTTGCTGTTTTGCTGCTTCAACTATCTTTTTACGAGATATATGAGCCAGCACGTCAGGATCTTTCATTAGCCTGCTGGCAGCTGACACTGCAGTTTTTTCGCTGTAGCCAGCGAGTATTGCAGCGCCTTTGTGATTAGAGTCGAATTTACCTGACAATATGGCATCAGCGAATTTTCGCTTTTTGTCTGTTAATGCCATAGATCACCTAATTCTTTGTTATGCCAGCATCCTTCAAATCTTGCTTTGTTTTTTGTTCGTGACAGGTATCCTTGCCGCCACAGCATAATATTTGGCAGTTTTGCTCCAAATCTTCGCCACCTAATACCAGTGGCACTTTATGATCCAATTCAAAACCGGATGGATAATCAACCAGGCGACCGCACAAAGCGCAGTGCGGATCTTTCTTCCACATGTTAAATCTGCGGTTTTGCAGGCGACGGCCTGTAATGCGGTTGTCTTTTGTAGTTGTGGTTTTAATAACCTTTGCCGCAGAAGAAGAAAGCCGCGGCTGCAGCATTTTTAATTTAGCCATCAAGGGAAGCCGGCTCAGCTAAACCGTCTGCATCGTTCATTCCGGCAATTTCATCAACAATAGCCATATTGCTGTCAGCCAATTTGTTGATCGCATCAGTCTGCTTACTGATAGCGTCTATCAGTGGCTGCATCGTTGGGTGGTGTAATTCGACCACCGTATCAGCATCAACTATAAGGCAAGGAAAGCCAGTGAGGGTTTGGACATGGTTCTTAATCGACGCCATCCGATCTGGACTTAACGGCTGGTTTAACTTTATTACTAATAAAGGCTTTTCTGGTTCGTTCATACGCTATTTTGCTCCACTTAGCTAACCACTTGCGTCTTTGATCACAGCCAGAGCAACTGAACTTAATCATGACAATCCTTTAAGTACTCTACCGTTACTTTTCCTTTCAGCTTTCTGCTGTAAGCTTCATCTTTATTGCGATGCTTCCGAATTGGAGAAGGGAAAAATTTGACTATTCCAAGCTGGCTATCTGCATAAAAGACTTTTTCTATCAGGTTGCCATTTACGAAAATTTTTCTACGACCTCTACCATCATCTGGTGTATGGATGTGAGGCATAGTTTTCATAAATGACCTTTGAATAGGTGCCCAGCATCCTGCCGGGCAAGCGACGCTTCTCAGCGTGGCCTTAAACTGGAGAATTTGGTTTGAAAACACTCATTCTAGCCGCATGATATTCATCATCCTGCCGCTTTTTCTCTGCTTCATTCTTCTTGCGCTGATTCCACACCTGGTATTGAACAATGCCTAATCCAAGTGTCACAACAATACCAATCAGTAACGCAATATTGTTTAATGAAAGAAGTCCACCAATGGCTGTTGAAATGGACGAAACGTAACTGGCCAGTGTGGTTGACTTGTCCATAATTGCCTTACTTATCGCGTTCATTGGCTTGAGCCTCCCGCCACAGGCGGTATCGCTGCACATCCGAGTTGCATAGTTTTAAATCAGTGATCAGCTGCAGCGTATACCGATGATGGTCAAGATTAGTTGAACCACTAAAGGGCCGAGTTGGGCAGCCCGAGCTGAGGAAATTCGCTGGCGGTAAAAGCGTGACTGTTTTTGTCACTGTCACCGTACGAACTTCGACTGGCGGTGTGGAGCAGTTGCAAAGCATCAGGAGGCAAAGAAGTACTAGCCCAAGTTCGTGTAATTTCATCGGGTGATACCTGCAGTTTGTTCGAGTTCGTTTGCCAGTCTTGCTGTTCACCCACCAAGAACTGGCTTTCTTGTTCGTGCCCGGCATTTAAGCCGGCTACAAATTCAGCTTCGCCTTTCAGCCCAGAAACCTGACCATTCAGAAAATCAACATCAGAAATCAGGCCCTTCACTTCCAACTTATAGTTGGCCAACTGAATAACCTGTTTATCTACAACTGCGCTTTGTGCCGTTAATTCTGAATCCAGAACGGCAACAGCAGCACCTAAACCAACTAAAGCCAGAGCGGCAATGCCTAATAACGAACCAGTTAAACTAATTTTCATGGCTGTAAATCCCTGAGGCACACAGTTCGCTCTTTTGCACGGCGTGTGCGTAGACCGTTAGAAACCTTTCCGTTTATCTTGATCCATGCCAGTAGCTGATCGCATGCTTGATGCCTCATGCCAGCATTGAGATAAGTGAGTATTGTTGAAGGTTTGCCATTTCGAAGAACAGCAAAGCCATCACGCCCAGGACGAATACCATCTTTACGTCCATAGCCAACGTTATAGATAAAACTGGTATATGCAGCATGTTCGCCATCGGATAGTGGCACTTTTACTACAGAAAGCATTTGACGCTCTGCTTCAGCAATATCAATCGCAAGTTTGTGCAGACATTGCTGATATGAATAGGTTTGACCTAATTTTACTTCCGACCCCGTGTGTCCAAAGCAACTGGTAGGTATATTTGCAGGATCCAAATAAACTGTACTGTGTTGCCCTTCCTCAGGCCCTCCCTCAGAAGGGGCAATCAAAAAGTAACCAGAAAAAGCAGCGGCAGCTGACAAACCCAGTGCCAGCAACGCTCCTTTCAGGTTTTTCATAATCTAGCTGGCCGCCAGAGCTACACCATGACTTGTGTGCTTAATGTGATCGATAGTCTTGCCTTCCGAATTTTCAACGTAACAGTGCTGAAAGTCCTTTTCATCTTTGGACACGTTGTAGGCAACACCATCTACTTGCACCATTGATTCGAATAAAACCACTTCATGACTACCGTCTGGACGCGTGTAGTTTTGATAGCTTTTGGCACATACAACGGTGTTGCTTAGTGCCCCGTTTTCAAACGGGTCTTTAAAAAATCTGAGTGTGAACATGTTTACTTACCTATTTAGTTAATTAAATGAAAAAGCCCCAGGCAAATGCTTGGGGCTTTAGGGGCAGAATTTATTCAAGGCAACAAAAAACCCGCCTTGTGAGCGGGTTTCTGTCAACAGGCATAACTCTGCGACTATGGGAAAAAGTACCCTAAAAGTTTTCAACTGTCAAATTGAAGGCTAAAACAGCTGATGTTAAGGGTTAACAATTTCCTGTTTAGGGATATTTTCTGTGCGTGTGGAGGGGCGCGGTTTCCGTTTAGACGTCCATACGCCTTTTTAAAGCCCCCCCACTACCTATAGTGGAACGTGTAAATTTATAACTGGTCGGTGATATGCTTTGCGGCATCAGCTGCTTTGGAAGCATGCTGATGAAGTGAGTCGACGACATCCATATAACTGTCGTATTGACGCTTGACGAAGGTGTTGTATGAAACCTGTTCGTTGCTTGGCAGCAACTCTGTCAGCTGATGGTGGACACTGTTCTTAGATGATATCTGTCGGCCTACACCATTGCATCTAGGGCAATCGCTAATGATGTCACCTGAAGCCATGCTTTCCTTTAAATCGGAAGCATCTTTTTCTAATTTGCTAAGGTTGGCTTCTGTAACCATCAGCATGCCAGTTTCAGGAGATCCATCATTAGTATGAGCAAACGGAGAGACATTCCATCGATGGCCTTGAATCTCTTCTTTTAACTTTCTTTGCTCCACCTGGTTCTTAAGCAGCAGTTTGCTTTTATCGATACTGCCAACACCTTTACAGCATTTGCAAGCAGGGCTATCAATTACCTCACGAGCAGCAACCTCAGCTAATGCGAACGAAGTAGCGTCGGACATACCAGACTTCAACAAGCACTCATAGACAGCCGCCACAACCTTTGCCCGGGCAACAGTATCACCGGCTATCTGTGCATCCAGTATTGCACTACCAACGGGCTGGCAACGCTGTACCTGACCTATGATGAATAGCTTCTCTTCCTGAGTGGTTGAAACCATACCTGGTGAACGAGGTTCAGCACTTATGCTCTTTGCGGCTTGGCTGGCGTATAAACGTTCTGGACTTATCATAGCTATTTACTCCGCAAATTAATGAACCATTTGTAAGCATAAATACTGGCAACAATGCCAATAGAACCACCAAACCCACTGCATATAAACGCCAGCACAGGATCAGTGGTGTTTGCTGAAACCCTGCTAAATACAAACTGGCATAAAGTAATACCCCAACTGATCACAAAGGCTTTTGCCACCTGTTGATCGCGAACTATCTGACTGCTTAAACCAAGCAGGAAAACATTAAAGAAAGTAACTACGAACAGCACTAAGAGCTGCATGGTTGAACACCACAATATTCAAACTGTCCACGGCCTTTAGCTTTACCATTCAAAGCAATCATTGCAGCATCGCGTGTATCAGCGTTACTGGTGCCAACCCAGCCTGTGTAGCGATTAAACTGAGGTGCTTTATAAGCCTTACCACTCATTGCTTTAACCAATGGATTAACCATATTCACAATGAGACCTGCTTCAGTTAATGCCTCATATACTTGAACTGCAGCCAACTTGGCAGCACCAATGTTCTGAGCAATCCTCAGCATCTGATTGCGGTTTTGCCCAGGCCTTTGAATAACCGGCTTAAAGGCATTGATATCTTCCAGTTTAATCAGTAGCTGGTGCTGGGTGGCCTCCATGGATAACCGTTGAACCAATGCGGCAGTCGTCATGCTCATAAGATCAACTATCTTGCCGTTACATACCCATGCAACCCCATGCTTCTTACTGTCCGGATCAATCCCAACTACCAACATGACTTACCCCTTTTCCTAATTAGTAATGTTCATGTATTACAATTCTTAATCGCGCTGCAAGCCTTGCTGCATATCGCATTAAGCTGCTTTGCTCTGAGCGTCAATGCCTGTGCTTGGCCTACATGAAAGAAGCCAGTTGTGATACATATTCAGCGCAGCCAACTTCACATCGATAGCACCTGCTTTTATGTACACAGCATCCAGACCCTTTGGTTTGTGGTTCAGTAAACGCTCGCCTACCCAGTAATCAATGCCGAGCTCTGCCCAGCTGCTTCTGGCGAATTTACGCAAATCGTGAGCGCTCCATTTACCCTTGCCTGCTTGCCTTACCCACCTCTGAGCCTGACCTGCAGTCAGTGGATAACCTTTATGCTCAAACAGGTTTCCTGAGCGGCTGCCAAAGTGCTGCTGGTACTCACTCAGCAGCTCAAACACTGCTTCAGTAATTGGCAGCACGTGGCTATCTTCGGTTTTGGTTAGCTCAGCAGGAATGACGATGCGGCGTTCTTTAAGTTGAATATGCGACCACTGGAGGTTTCTGGTTTCACCAATGCGGGTACCAAACATGATCATAAACAGCAAGAACATGCGTAAAGGGTTAGGCTGATTAAACAGCTGCTCTATCACCAGGTCTCTGTCAGACACATGCAGCTTTGCCTCTTTTGGCTTGATGCGTTTTGTCACATGCTCACCAAATACAATGCCTAACATCGGGTTTCTGGTGATATATCCAAGATCCGCAGCACGTTTAAAGGCCGGCTTTAACGTGTAGAACATATGCTTAATCGTCGACGCTTTTAACGCTTCAGCCTGCAGTGGTAAAAACAGTTTTTCATCAATCAGTTTTTTATCCAGTTCACACAACCGGATGCTGCCAAGCTTCGGGATCAGATGACAGTCCATGTGGCTTTTAATGGCTCTCTTCCGGCTTAGCGCTTTAAACTTCTCAGCCTGGCATCTGTCGCGGTACCAGGCTAAAAGCTCCCCTACTGTGTCGAACTTATCAGCGGAAACAACTTCAGAGCGGTTAATTCTTTGAAGGGTATCCGGCACCATAGCCACTGCATCTTTCGTTCTCAGCGTTGGCCAGTAGCCAAGGCGGTGGCGTCTTTTCGTACGCTTCTCATAGCGGACTAAATACCATGTGCCCTTCTGACGGCTTTTGTGAAAACGAAACGCCAAAGGGTGACGCTGATCACGCAGTTCGCCTACATCAGCATCAGCTGCATACCGGGTGATAGCAGCATCAGATATAACGACAGATAACGACTGCATCAGACCCCCTGCTTAAACAGCTTTTTATTCCGGTTTAACGCTTCAACCATCCGCCCGCGCTCTGGTTCTGGCATTGCTGCCAACTTTCGGTCTATTTCAGGCTTTGTCATGAGGTTGTTTCGCCAGCTATGGAGCCAAAGGCATGCAACCTTATTTACTGCCTCTGCTTCAGCCAGAGCCGGATCAGCAGCCAAATTCACAAACATCATACTGGCCCGTTTTGGCCGCGACCAGCAGAGTGGTTAAGTCCTGTTCTGTGTGATGGCCAGTTAAAATTCACAACAAAGCAACTTTGAAAAATACGGTCGTAAATCCGAGCCTGCAGCACGTCATGTAGCTCTGCTGTATTGAGGTTAGAGATTAAAATGGTGCGGCCTAAGTTGGTGATCCGCTTGTCCAGAAGTAAGTTCAGCGCACCTTCTGCAAAAGCACTTTTTGAACCTAAATCCACTTCATCCAAAACCAACAAATCAAGCTGTGTAAATTCCTCAAGGATCTGCTCCTCGGTTTGTTTAGCGTTCTTGTTCATTGTTGCCCGAAGCTTTGCCTGGTATTCAGCAACGCTAATCACAGCTGCAGATAAACCTCGTGCGATTATTTCTTTGCATACAGCTGATGCTAAGTGGTTTTTCCCAGTGCCGGTTTCACCACAAAAAACCATATGACGAACACCATCGCGCCTGTGGAATTCCTGCAGGTAGGCATTACATGAGTAAACAGCCTGCTGCTGCGCTGGTATCTTCACTTCAAAATTACCTAAGCTGCATTGCTGGTGAAGTGGACGAATGCCATCACGCTTCAGCAGGTTTTCAATTCGTTGCTGGCGTTGCTTCGCCATAACCACCTCAGTGGCTGCAGCCTGTTCCTTGCGCTGAAATTCCAGATATTGATCCGGGGAAAAAGCAGGTTTTAAACCACGTTCTTTCATGATCTGCTGCACTTTAGCGCTGATTGTAGCGGTGTATTGCTGTGAGTTACGCATGAGTTATCAGCTCCCCTTTTTCGTTAAACTGAGGAACGCAGTTCTGTTGGATGTGCTTATCCCAATCTCCAGCAGTTCTTACCTGACCATCTGCGCCAATGGTCTTTGGTTGGGGTTTCTGCATGGATTCTTTGAGCTTATTCCGGATATCACATAGCGTTGCCCAATGCCGACGAACGGAACTTGGGGCCATACAGTTTTTCCGCCAGAACTGATCAGCCTGGGCGATTTTGAAAAGCGTTAGGATGTGCTCTGGCTTGCGGTCATCAGCAGTGCGCATCATTCGAACGTCATTACATTTCTTTGCCAGAGCTGCTGGTTTTGGGGGTCTGTAATCCTCCCCTTGCCATACTGCTAAAACTGATTCCATCTGATTAACCACATCCAGATCTATCTGAGCACCCCAGTTCTTCCCTTTCTGAATAACAGCATTTGGCTTAGTGATCGTCTCGTCGTCCGCTTGCGGCGACGAAGGTAGATCTATTTCTTTAGTTCTTTCTTTAGTTCTTTCTTTACTGCTGGAGCAATTGTTCCCGTCAACTGGAGCATTTGTTCCATCTGACTGGAGCATTTGTTCCACCTGCTGGAGCAATTGTTCCCGCATCGAATTTGCTGCTTTTGCTCTTTTTTCTGACTTGCCGTCAGTCATCACCCAATCACTGATCACTGGATTAGGACCAACTAAACCCTGTTCGTCTTCCCATATCATGTTTCTGTCGATCAACGACTTCTTAGCCTTACTAATCGACTTAACGCAGTAGACAGATTTGGCTGCAAGATAGGTGTTTGTCAGGCCCCATACTTTGCGTTTAAAGCCGTAGGTGTGACGAATTATCAACAGCAACACACTCAACTCAGAGCCAGACAAATCTGTGGCGCCAGCTGCATCCATTAAGGTGTTAGAAATCATCGTGTAGCCGTCTTCAATCTGAGCTACCACAGGACGCTCCTTCTGCTTGCGATATTTAGTTAAATCAGCTACATTTTGCGGCATGGACATTAAAACCTCGTCGTAGTGGTTAGTGTTCTGGAAAGCCCTGTTAGCGCAGGGCTTTTGTTTTTGTGGAAGTGAATGAGTAGAACTATCGAATGTGGATTAGGGATTAACCATGGTTTACACATACACGCTAAAGCAGGTAATAAAAACAGCCTACCCGCAGCCAAAAACACATAGCTCAACCAGGCAGCTTGATGCAGGACATACCATTGAGGCTTCTGACGGTAACTGGTATCACGTAATATCAGTGCAGCATAAGAACAACCAGGCACAGCTAAACGTGGGTCCAGATGGAATGGACGCAGAAGAAGCAATACTGCTGGCACAACAGCATGGGCTAATAGACTAAACCTGTTCATCAGCTCCTCCACTGCAAGCTTCAAAATAGGCGTCTACTACGTCTGATTTCAGCAGTACTTTTAAATCAGCCAGCGAAGTAAGCAGCATTGCAAATACGGCATCTTTGTAGCTGCAGTTAAGCCTTAAAGAATCCCTATCTCTTTGAAATATTTCAATCTGAGCCTCAGTGGCCTGAATAAAGGCAACCTGAGTACACAGAATAGGTATCGACACCAGCAACAGCTTTCCTGTTCTAGGATCAAACATAAATTGAACGCACTGCCCTACCGACCGCTTTAAGGTTGTGCCAGTATGAATATCCAATTTGCAGAAAGTTTTTTCATCATAAAAATCTTCCGGGTCTGCGCTAATCAGTTTCCTTTTATTCGCTAAATATTCTGAACGCCTGGTAAAAGACTTCACGTTAATTTCATCAATCTGCGTTTCACTTAACAAACCTAAAACTTCGCCAAGGACATCGCTAAGCAGAAATGCAGACTCCAGCGCCACTTCAAAACCAGTATATGCAGGCAGATCCCACATCACGGAATGATTTGGTCTGTGGCCTGTTAGCATTGGGCCACCCAAAGCGACTTGAATAGCCGCATTAATACGCTCGGGTAAATCAGCAATAGTACGTGATATGCCGTGTGCGTTTTGTGGGATAGTTCTCGCCCAGGAATTACGAATGCTTGCGTTAACAGAATCAAACATCGGATTTGTCTTCACTTTTTCACTCATTGCAGACCTCCCATAAGTGAACTATGTTCTTTATTCAGAAACAGAAAGCTATTCCACGATTGGAGGCGCTTATGGACCGCAAACCCTATTACCTTGACCTTTACCGCAAAGTGCTGGAAGAAGCCCGTATAGGCTATACGCTGGCGATTTTTGGCGACCACCTGGCTGCACAGCAAGGCTATGAAAAACACACAGGCCTTGATGCCGTGCATTACTTCCTGATGCAAAAGCACCACTGGACCCGCGGCCAAATTCAAGCCATGACGCAGGCCGATATTCTCTTTGCTATGTCTGAAGAGTTTGAATTGTGGACCATGCCCGACGATGCTAGGCAGGTTCTGGCTGATGTGGCTGAGCATCACTTCTCACCCTCGAGTAATTGAAGGTTTTGCTCCAGCAGGTATGCCCACGCAGCCGTAACGACTAAAAGCACAACTGTAGCGGCAATGAACAGCCAAGCTAGCAGTGTCGACTGTGGTGGGAACATGGGCATAAAGCCGAACAGAAACACCAAATACGAACACCAGGTAGAGAACATGGTGCACTTGCGGCTGAATAGGCGCTGCATAGCTCTACGTGTTTGCATGAGCTGTTGCTCCAATACGCGCCTGCCCTGTTGGGCCTTGATCAGGGGACTTGGCCTCTAGAACAGCAATACTTTCTCGCTGCAAAGCTTCAGCGTTAAATAGCTGACGCAGAATTGATAAGTTGTTGCACTGTACTTTCATGCTCTCAGTGCTTTCGTCACCAGTGATCTTTTCTGTTTTAACCAGCAGTTCCTTGCGAACCTGAGCCAGCAACTCTTCGAGCTTCCAGCCAGTTGGATTATCAGCAGACATTAATATCGGTGTTGAGGTACTCATGATCAGTTCCTGTTGTAGTGTTTGTTATTCGCCACCCTGGGTGCCTCCCAGTGACTGGTTACATCATTACCAGTCGGTTAAGTCGGCCATCTAATGAACCCCGTGCGCTTAGCCGGATTAGCGGCGAATAACGTGCTTGTCTTCCCAAGCTGCCGAGCCGTTTAACAATCCGTTAAACCCATCAGGGTTAATGGACTTGTGATGCAGCACCGAAGGTTTGACTGGCTGAGGCATCTGCTATCAGCCCCCAGCACCAGCATCGGTAAACACTCTTACAAAAGCGCTTACCGATGCTGGTCAAAACCCACCGTTCAGTCGAACTTGCTGCGTGTTTTCGTTCCTGCAGATGCTGCTGCAAAACAAAGTAGATTCCGGTACAGGCTTACCGCACCAAAGGCAAGTGCACTGTTGAATAACGTCCAACGTGAAGCTTTGCAGAGGTACGGATAGGTCCGTTAATTGTGAGTCAGCTGCTGATGATGTTGAATTCATGCAGCACCTCTCGTATCAATCTCTGGATTTAGGTGGCTAATTAATCGCTGCGCCAAGTCGTGATCAATTTTTTTGGTTTTGTTCTTAGCGAACTTCCAAACCTTCAAATAATCAACGTTCAATTCCTCGCACGTTTTCCTGAGCTTTCCACGGATTTGCAGCATGGAAGCCAAAACACCTCTTAATTCTGAAACCGTCATATAAATATCTCTCTGAAAACAATCAGACTAAAAATATACGATAAATATCGTATTAGCAACTTTAAGATCCATTTATTCTCTTTTTAGATAATTACGCAGGCAGGGTTAAGACTTTTCATTCGGCTGGTTAGGTCGCAACACAGGCTATGAAGTCAGACTAGTTGTAATGCTGTCGCCTATTGAGGTAATTTAGGATTTATAACAACTAACAAGTTCAGTTAAAGGGGCTGAAAATGCAGGTAAATAAACTAATCTATATAGCTTTAGGTCTGCTCATATCCGGGTGTTCAAGCACTGATAATTCAGGGCCATGGAGAGCTTCAGTAACCGCAGATAGGTTTACCGATGAAGTAGAGTGCTTTGTTTCAGTAGCAGAATACTGGGGCGGGGATTATCTATATACAAGGCAAAATCACTACTACCCATACATTCAGAAAAAAGATGGTCAGCTTAGGGTCGGATTGCGAAGTGGTGGAAAGTTTCCCATACCTGTTGGTGATGTGAAAATACGTATAGATCAGAATAAAGCATGGGACATTACAGTGAGCGAGACCCCCGCCGATCTCAAATCAATTGGAAGTGCAATGTCACCGGATTACGTAAACACTTTAACGGCAAACATGGATCAGAAAACTAAGGATATGGTTGAAAGCACGATTAAAAACCAACAGCAATATACAGCTCAGATGCTTTCTACATTTACGGCCGCTACTGATAGTAAAGCTGAACAGATATTGAAAGAACTACTTAGCGGTAAAAATATGATTTACCAAACAGGTGGCCTACCAGGACTTAAATCTACAGTTGGGGAAGTTCAGTTAAACAGCAGCCTCCAAAAAGCACTATCTGATTGTGGGATTAATTAATTGAAATAACTAAATCACCGTTGCGAATTAGGGTTACTTAATTCGCAAATTATCCTTTAAAAGAATATTACCACTCAGAATCAGCTTAATATCCTAAAACCCTCTTAAAACATCTATTTTAAATGACTTTTTCGCCTTTTTAGGTTTATCTTGTTTCCTTTTAGATATATATTTGGATTCAGTAAATAACACTGATGGTAATACTATGCACAAGCGAGTACAGGACGTTGTAATAACTAACGTATTGCAAATACTTGAAAGCGTTGGAAAGAATAAGTCCAACTTTTCTGAGATGTGCAAAGAAAATGGAATTAAAATCGATAAAAGCATTTTCACCAGGCACGACAACGGACAAGTCATGGGAATGGATAAACTCGATGAAATGGTGAAAGGCATAAACTTATACGAAGAATATAAGTCGGTAACGGCTGCTGA
This sequence comes from Rheinheimera sp. MM224, assembly GCF_947090785.1. Classification (NCBI taxonomy): domain Bacteria; kingdom Pseudomonadati; phylum Pseudomonadota; class Gammaproteobacteria; order Chromatiales; family Chromatiaceae; genus Rheinheimera; species Rheinheimera sp. MM224. The sequence continues at coordinate 1,475,628 of NZ_OX352320.1, read as the reverse complement.
CCTACTAAACCCTGATTTGTTGGCTAAGTCAGGGTCAGAACCTAAGGCGCAAATTGACGCAGCAGACCTTAAGAACGTTATGGCAAAGTATCTTATAGACCTGCACGAATTGAGTTGGTGCAGCCTGAAATCTGATATGTCTTTAGAAACGATAACTGATTTTGCTGTTCTGACTTTTAAAAACTATGGTTTCGAAGTGGTTAAAACGAATTTAAAGCTGAGTACAGATAAATCTGCTTAACCTTTATTGGTCTCAGCTTCTGGTCGTAACAAGTGTATTTTATTTGCGCCTTCCTCTGATCTAGATATTACTTCCATAATTGAATGCTCATAGTCTTCACTATATTTCAGAGCGTTTTCCTGAAAATTCTTTAATGCTATCGCCTTAGATATGCTGTCAGGTGAAGTAATTAATTCGCAGTACTTGATAATCATGTAATGAGCTCGATTGCCCATATTTTTTTCAGCGATCCGCTCAGGGCTTTCGTTAAGGTTTTTCTCTGATTTTATTAGAGCTAAACCAAAATAAGCAGAAAAGAAAAGTACTAACACTATTAAAAATGCACTTATTAAAATATCCATTTTATGCAGCCCTCCTTGACCTACTACACATCTGATAGAGATAAATCCATACAGCCACAGAAGCCCAAACCTTAACAGCTAATAGCCCAAACTTAAAAAGCTCACTGGTGAAATTAGTTTCAAAAACTACTCTATCGAAAAACCTTACAACATTAAGCGCTACCATCATCAAAAGCCATAAAACTATCGGTTTAGAAAACCTAGATACTTGGATTGATGCCTTTATATGGACCTGATAGATGAAGAAAATAGTTAACAAGCTGAGCATTGAAAATGCTGGATACCATACTAGCCTGGCTAACTCTCTATCAACCTCGCTTAGGCTAAAAAGAATTGGGGTGAAAACTAAGTTCACTAAGTCAGCGACTGACCAAGCAATTAGAGTTGCTTTAAATGACAGATCTCTAACCAAAAATACTGCCGCAAAGGAAGCCGCTAAATAAGACAGCCAAGTTACGCTATTTATGGCCATCAGCAAACTTTCAATTTCACCCCACATATTGACCCCTCTATAGACTATTTAGGTTTTGGTGGCTCTATACCTGTGTTAAAAGGCGCCACCTTTGGCGGCTCAATGCCTGTGTTATTAGTTTCAGCTACCGGCTCATCATCTGGCTCTGTAGGTTCATTTGAAGTAGCAGATAAGTTTAAAGCCTCTTGGCTCAGAGTCACTTTGTCTACGCTAGATGTCTGAGTTGTCACTTCAGCTGCTGATTTCACTTCTACACCGTTGTTTACAGAGCTTAGTTGTGAGCTATAAGCAGCTGTCGCTAACGAATCGTTAAGGCCAATACCGTTCATGATTATCTCCATTTAGAACCAAGTGTTACGAACTAGAGCAATAATTCCACTAATGTAAAATTAATACCAGTCAAAAAACTTTATATTTTTATCACTTGGCACAACTAATAAGAGAATAAACCCGGTATTTTTCCAAATCCTCGTGAAACAAAATCCTATAACAACCTTCACTTAACAACTTCTACCCAATATAGCTAAATAATTGGCCATGTAAACCCCTAAATTTCTTTTTCGATATTTATTGTTGCTTTTTCGATATTTTTATCTATATTGGTATCGTATTAGATATTTTATCGATAAGGAGACAGCTATGTCAGTCTTAACAAAAACCACCCACCGCCGCAAACACGCTATGGAAGAGCTGCATTTGTTAAGCCTGCGCTTCCGTTGCTTTATGAGTACCTATGTTGATGTGAGCCAAGACCCGAAGGTTAAGGCCACGCAGCAGCGCCTGCTCAACCAAATCAAACGCGCACTACCAAGCCCAGAGTTTCAGGCCAACTACATGGATCACATGGGAACGATTGGAACAGACGGCCGCTTTGCTTTGCACATCAACGACGATATGACGCATTGCACTGTTTTGCGCACCAGCACTCTGGCCAATGTTCACCAGTTCTTAAGAGGTGGTGCATGAGCAATTCAATGGTTATGGAGGCACTGCTGCATGTATGCGCTGAAATGGGCGCGGTTCCTCACTGCAGCGCAGGCTTCACAGATTTAGTAGCAGAGAAAATTGAGGCGAACGGAGTAGCGGTTTACGACCTGACTGTTGGCGACTTAATGCATGCCATTGAAGTATCGAAGCAGCAATTTAACGGTGAAGCAGCATGAGCGCAGTTCAGACAGCACAGATATGCCCTACTTCGGTTTTTGCTGTGTCGACAGATTCAGAGCTGACGCTGCAACAACGCACTGTCATTTACCTGATAGACCAGAACTGCATTAACACTGAAACCGTGATTGGTATCGGCGCCATTAAACGCCTGGGGATTTTCCACAGTCATGCTCAGGCCGTTTACCAAATTAACGAACTGGCTGATAACGGCTGGCTGTTGGTACACGAGGGATGCTTTAAGCCTTCACCAAAAGCAATCAACTGGTTGGTGGCAAATGGCGTTCGACGTATCGGGCTTCCACAACAAAACACCACTACGACGGAGTTTTAACCATGTTCGCTGTATTCGGTATCGACCCTAAAAAAGTGAAAGAGAAAGCCCATAAGCAGGCTCTGGCTGTTGTCGGTAAAGCGCAGAAAAAGGCGAAGGATACAAAGGGTAAAACCAAGGTTCCGGCTGTTGAAGTGGTGGAAGCAGAGCTTTTAACAAAATTGCTTGAGTCTACCCCCCATTCGCGTCAGCCCCGAATACAGCATGCCGACTACGTGCGAACAGTACATAGCCATGGCAGAGAAACAGGGCTTCATCCGGTGCGCTGTGTTTATCAAAGCACCAGCCGTATCGAAAGACAAAAGAGGCCGCAGCAAAACCGTGCAGCGTTATGTGCAGTTTGTGCCGGGCAATGATTATCAACTGAAAGGTTCAACACTATGAATTTACATATCACATGTGAAAAGGGTGCAACGTTAAACATCCACTTAACTGCTATCGGCTCTCCAGCTGCTGACGCTCCCGCTGCCACTGCTTCAGTACTTGAGCCAGCCACAGGCCTTGAGTGGAGCAAAACACTGTTGGACGGCGAGAAGGTGAACTTCGAAAAAGCCGAAAAGGCAGTGGCCGATTTAGGCGAAGGCTGGCGCCTGCCAACCCGCGAAGAACTGCTAACGCTGGTCGACTTAGAGCGCCACGACCCATGCATTGATACCAACAAGTATCCAGACACTAAAAGCACCTGGTACTGGACTGCTACTCCATGCGCATGGCGTCCAGAGTCTGCCCGCTGGGTGGTCGGTTTCGGCGACGGCGTTGTCTACGGCAACGGCATCAACTACTACGCGTGCGTCCGTGCGGTTCGCGGCGGTCAGTAGTTTCTGTTTTTTGATTTAACCAACCCAGAAGGAAAAACCAATGTCACGTTTTACTAAAAGCGAAGATGGCAAAACAGTAGCAGACACCTTAACAGGTCTGGTGTGGAGCCAAAACACAGTGGCGAGTGATGTCACTTTTGAAGATGCAGTAAAGGCTGTTGAGGCCTTAGGCGAAGGCTGGCGTTTACCTACGGTAGACGAGCTGCAAACCATTGTTGACCGCACCAAATACGACCCAGCAATCGATACAGAAGCTTTCCCAGATACAGAAAGCGACTGCTACTGGACAAGTACACCATGGGCCAGACGCCCAGAGTCTGCCCGCTGGGTGGTCGGTTTCAGCAGCGGCCTTGTCGGCGGCTACGACGTCTACGACTACGCGTGCGTCCGTGCGGTTCGCGGCGGTCAGTAACTTTTTGTCTTTTTGATTTGTGAGTGAATGCTATGACGGCTAACAGAAACGGATTACCAGAAATTGCTCGTAAGGCAGAAAGCCTGGCTGTTGCTATTGAAAACGCAGTCAGGGGTTTTGCCAAGTACAACAAGTATGCGATCGGAGCAAACCTGAGAACAGCAGTGATGCTGGTTGTTCAGGTATGCAACCGCGCCTGGCGTGACCGTAGCCGTCAAATTCACTGGGTAAACGAACTAGTTTGGGTGATTGACGAACTGAAAGTAGTTTTACAGCTGGCCAAGCAGCTGCATGCGTTTAAAAGCTTCAATCAGTTTGAAGTGATTATTCGTGCAGCTGATGATTTAGGCCGCTGTGCTGGTGGGTGGAAACGCGCATTGCATGATAAGGGCCAGAATTCTGCTGTGTCACAGCAGGAGCGTGCTCAGATACTGAGTGACCGTTACGCCTCTCAATCGGGGCCAAAACATCGGCAACATTGTGCTACCCAAGGGGATGTGCAATGACGCTTCAAGCTAACGGTAACAAGTCTGCCCGCTGGGTGGTCAATTTCAACAACGGCAATGTCAACAACAACGACATCAACAACAACGCGTGCGTCCGTGCGGTTCGCGGCGGTGAGTGTCAGTGTAATGAAGTCGTTTCTCTCCAGCAAATTTATAGCGCTTGGGTAAAGGCCCGTAAAGGCAAAAAACCAAGCGCAAACCAGCTCCATTTCGATACCAGCTGGTCAAGTGGCTTACTGGAATTGCAGCACAGCATTAACGACTGTTCATGGCAGCCAAAGCAAAGCACCTGCTTTATTGCGGCCCGGCCAAAAGCCCGGGAAATACACGCGCCTGATTTTTCAGACCGTGTTGTGCACCATTGGCTGGTACCACAGCTGGAAAAACTTTGGCAGCCGGCGTTTATCTACGACAGCTATGCAAACCAAACAGGTAAAGGCTCACATAAAGCAGTTGAGCGTTTGCAGCAGTTTATCCGGCAGGTACCTAAAGCATTTTACCTGCAGCTGGATATTCACAACTTCTTTAACTCAATCCATCGCCCTACGCTGTGGGCCCAGTTAAAAACGAAGCTGGTGAAATCTGGTGCATCCAACCAGGTGATGCATGCCACTCACGCCCTATTGAAAAACCACCCGCTACAGCAAGGTGTTAGATACCTGTGTTCAGATGCAGAGCGCGCCATAGTGCCAATGCATAAGCGCCTTGAAAACTCAGCACCTGGTTGCGGCCTACCTATTGGCAACCTGAGTTCGCAGTTCTTCGCAAACGTCTATTTGAACGAGCTGGATCAATTCGTTAAACACACTTTAAAAGCCAAGCGCTATCTGCGTTACGTGGATGACTTTGTGATTATCCATCACGACAAAGCCCAGCTGCAGCGCTGGCAGGCCGAAATAGAACGCTTCATTGCTGAGAAGTTAAAACTCAAGCTGAAGCCGGATATTAAGCTGCGGCCACTTTCAGACGGTATCGACTTTCTGGGTTATGTCTTAAGACCTACCCACACACAAACACGCCGTCGTGTAGTGACTCACTTCCAAGAGGCGCTGGCCAGCTTTGAAAATCAGTTCGTCACCTCTGATGTAATCACCGCAACGCCAGAAGATATCCGGCATATTCGCTCTGTCGTTGCCAGCTACACAGGCCATATCAAGCAATCGAACAGTACCAGGCTGATGGGCAAGATTCTGGACCGTTATCCGTGGATCAGCTCAGTCACAGTAAACCGCAAGTTTGATTACCGGCTCGAAGGTCAGCTGGTTGAGATAAAGACTAACAATGTTCAGAGGTTAATTTTATGACCAGTTGCACTTTTGAGCGCTTTACCAAAGATGTAGAGCTGCACCAACTAACGGTTCTTAAAGATGATGGGCTTTATCGTCATTTAAAGGTAGCAAAGCCAAACACCAATAGCATGCACTACAACATCACAACATGGCCTGGTTACCTTTGCATAAGTGGCGATATGGGTTGTTTTACTTTTTACCGTTTGACCGACATGTTTGAATTTTTTCGTGGTACGCCTGGTTCAATAAACCCGACTTACTGGGAAGAAAAGGTTCAAGCAGGAGCTGGTCATTCTGGCGCCAACGCTATCACCTCAGAGCCTGATTTCGACGCATACGAAACAAGGCTTAAAGAATACCTTGCTGAGTTTGTAGAGAGTTTAGACCCGCAAGACGAAAGCGAAGCTCAGAGAATTGAAGAAGCAACGGATGCCGTGAAAGACTTCATTAACTCTTACGAAAGAAGTGAATATGACGTTGCATATCGCATAAACGATTGGGACAGCTCAGATGCTGGCGGTATGGAGCTTGTCGACTTTTGGGACGGTGGCTTAGACAAGTTTCGCTTTCACTATATCTGGTGCTGCTACGCCATTGTGCATGCGATCCACATGTACGACACGCTGAAAGCTGGTGAGGTGGCAGCATGAAAATGACTGATGACGAATTAATTCAATCGATATGGCTGTACCAGTTAAAACAGATGGCAAAGCGCGTAATCACTAATTTTGTTGGTGGAAGATATGCGGTAAATGACGCTGATAAAGGAGAGCGCTTCAGCCATTTCTTTTACTCGTCCTATATGTGGGGTGGTGAGCTTGCCAATATCACAACCAGGTTAAGTGAAACCCAACGCCGCAAGCGAGTGTACAAGCTAATAGAGCTAGGTCGACTGCAAAAGCATGACCGTAGCTTTCATATAGATAGCCCTGCAGCCAGAGAAGCTTACGAGTCCGCCAGACAGTTTTGGCTTAGCAAAGGCGTGCCAGTTTTTGTCTATGAAGTCACACCACCAGTGCCACTAAGCGAAAGTGAGCGATTAACCATTGAAAGCGAATGTGTGGAATTTTTACTAAGCAAATATGGCGAGGTTTTAGCATGAAACGCCCAGTTCTATTGGTTGCCATCGGCATTGCCGGATTCGCCGCGGTAATAGTGATTGCCGTCTACCCTCGCCCTGTGTCTACCAGAGCGGAATACTGCGCCGAAGAAATGGTAAGCCGCAAAGTAACGAATGATCGCCTGGTTGAATCACGTAATTGTGTAAGTTGGGTCGGCTGGCCTATTGAAGTCAGTGAGGTGGCAAAGTGAATGCACCACAACCAGTAATCAATCGCCCATTCCTGAAATGGGCAGGCGGCAAAGCAAAATTGGCAGCAAGGATCAGCGCTATTCTTCCAAAAGATCAGTGCCTGGTAGAACCGTTCGTTGGAGCAGGTTCGATTTTCTTAAACACAGATTATGACCACTACATACTGAGTGACATTAACCCGGACCTGATTAATACATTCGCACAACTGAAACAGGCACCAGCAGCTTTTATTGCAGATGCTGCAGGGTTCTTTGGGCCGGCGAACAACACAGACGAGCAATTCAGGTTGCTTAGAGCTCTGTTCAATTCGACTGCGGATCAGTACGAAAAGGCCTTGCTGTTTGTTTATCTGAACCGGTTCTGCTTTAACGGCCTGTGCCGCTATAACCAGAGCGGCAAGTTCAATGTGTCTTTTGGTAAATACAAAGAGCCCTACTTCCCTAAAGCTGAATTGGCTGCGTTCGCAAGCCGCTTAGACAGAGCTGAGGTGCTATGCCGCAGTTTTGAAGATGCATTCACCAACTTACCCAGTGACTGCGTTGTGTACTGCGATCCGCCTTACGTGCCACTTACCAGCACAGCAAACTTTACCAGCTATTCAGCCGGTGGTTTTTCGCTAGCTCAACAACACCAGCTGGCAAAACTGGCAATGGCCTGCAAGGTCCCTGTGGTTTTATCCAACCACAACACGCCCGAAACCCGGGCACTTTATTCAGGCGCCACACTGCAATGCTTTGACGTTCAGCGGAACATTTCCCAGAACGGCCAAAACCGTGGCAAAGCAAAAGAACTAATCGCATCGTTTTTTCCTCAGGAGCAAGCAGCATGAGCCAATCCATTGAAATCTACGAAAAAGAACTTGAGCAAGAGTTCGGTAGCGGCAGTCAACGTGAAATGTACCTGCTGGCAATCATAAGAGCACTTAAATCAGAGGCTGAAGTGCGGGAACTTAAATCTCTGGTGGATGCTTTAGCTGCTCAAGCCGAAGTAATGCGTGGAGCAATGACCAATGCTGTAAATGTGATTGATCTCATTCCAGAGGGACAAGCAGCGGCAGTTTACCAAATGGAGGCAGTTTTAAGGAGTTCTCCTGAACAAGACCTTGCCGCCCACGATGCGCAAGTGTCGGCAAAGGCTGTTAGTGAGTTTATTAGCTGGGCAACAGTCAATGTCGACCCTGAATTTGCTGAGTGGCAGGACTTTGCAGATAAGTATGCTGCTGAATTGACAGGTAAGACTGATATTAGTCAGTTACTGGAATCCCACGATGGTTACCCGTTGATTGCTCACTTAGTCCGGCAAATAGCTTTCAGCCAAAAAGCTTTTGGCCCCGGTCTTCGCACAGGTGGAATCCTTGACCACATAGCCAAGGAACTGAAGGAAGTGGCAGAAAAACCACACGACCTCAGCGAATGGATCGATGTTGCGATGCTGGCTTTAGATGGTGCATGGCGCCACGCGATTAGGGATGGAGTATCAGACGAAGAAATAGCTGAACAGGTTGTTGATACGCTACAAGCCAAACTCGTAAAGAATGAAAAGCGTGACTGGCCAGACTGGCGGTTGCTGGGTGAAGACAAAGCTATTGAGCATAAACGTGATCAAGAGGCAGGTGCAGCATGAACATATTCCTTTGGGCTTTGGCCCTGATATTGATGTTAGTAACCGGCGTTATCGCTATCTGGATGCACAAATATTCACGCATCAGCCAAAGCAAGCGCTTTCTGAGCAGCATTGAACGCTGGACGTTTTACGGAGTGATAGCCATCAGTGCTGGATCTGCCTTTTTTGTGTTCCGGCTTTTCCCGTGGGGTGCAGCATGAGCTTGGAAAAAACAACCCCAGTTTCTGTTTTGCTGGTCTGGCTTTCAAACCAAAGGCTGGATGCAACTGTAGAGAAGAAAGCTCAGGGCCAGTTAGAAAACGCACTTACTGAAAGTGGCTATTCATTCGTTCGTGAAAAACGCCTGTCTGAAAGCGATATCGTTGATTTTTACTTAACTATTGACGGCTGCAACGTTGCTTTAGAGCTGAAGGCAAAAGCTCAGCGCATGCGGATATACCGCCAACTTGAGCGCTATGCAAAACATGAATCTGTGGACGCTGTAGTACTGCTTACCGCAACAGCTATGCAATTGCCTGCATCTATTGAAGGTAAGCCAGCGTTTGTATCATCGATGGGAGCCGGCTGGTTATGATAAAAACTTACGGTAAGTTAAGCTTGGTGGATAACAAATGGATCATGACAGCCATTCCGCCTCATGTAGCAATAAGACTAAAGCATTTATTCCCACGGATCCCGAAGTGGCAGTCAGGCGAATTCACCTTTCCTAACGACTCAGCACACTGCGCTGATCTGTCGTGGTTCCAGCAGCGCTACCCTATGCAGATGTCATGCAGCGATAACATAACTCTGAACAATGGCCGGATTAGTTTCGAAAATACTCAGGCTCGAATGGAAGTGATACTGCGGCCGGATTATAAGCCTGCAGATCGCCATGGTTTAAAAGAAGGGCAACAGATCCGGCAGTATCAGGGCCAAGCTATAGATTTAACGCTGGCGCGGTTAGCTCTTTTGCTGGGTGATGATGTTGGCCTTGGTAAAACCTACACGACAGCTGGCTTGCTGCTCGAAGCTGGTACCGTGCCAGCTGCTGTCGTCATGCAAACCCACTTACAGGCACAGTGGCAGGAGAAAATAGAAAGTTTCACCACATTGAAGGTCCATAAAATAAAAGGTACCAAACCATATAGCCTGCCACCAGCTGACGTTTATCTATACCGCTACAGCCAGCTGCTGGGTTGGATAGATACCTTTTCTGATGGGTTCTTTAAAACCGTTGTGTACGACGAAATTCAGGAGTTGCGGACCGGTACCAAGAGCGGCAAAGGCGAAGCTGCAAAACTACTATCTGATTCATCACAATACAGATTAGGGCTATCTGCCACACCTATTTACAACTATGGCGCCGAAATCTGGAACATCATGCAGTTTTTGGACAGCTCACTTTTAGGTTCGTTTGATGAATTTACCCGTGAATGGTGTAAGGACGACAAGCAAGTGGCAGATCCTGAAGCGCTGGGCTCTTACCTGCGTGAACAGAATGTCATGCTTCGTCGGACTAAACGTGATGTTGGTCAACAGATGCCACCACTTAATTCCATCGTTGAGCATGTAGAAGCCGACGAAAAAGCTATTAAGTCTATCGACGACTTAGCCAGGCAGTTGGCACTTAAAACAGTATCTGGCTCATTTATGGAGCGTGGCCGCGCTGGTCGTGAGTTGGATCTGTTGTTACGCCATGCAACCGGAGTGTCTAAAGCACTGAGCGTGGCCCGTTACGCCAGCATTCTGGCTGAGAACGGAGTGCCGTTTATGCTGGTGGGCTGGCACCGTGATGTGTATGACATTTGGCTGAAGGAACTGGCCAGATTCAAACCGGCTATGTACACCGGCAGCGAATCTGAGGCCCAGAAAAACGAATCCAAGCGCCGTTTTGTTGAAGGTGAAACCAACATTTTCATTATGTCGCTTCGAAGTGGTGCTGGCCTTGATGGACTTCAGTACCGTTGTTCAACCGTACTGTTTGGTGAGTTGGACTGGTCACCTAAAGTGCATGAGCAAATCATCGGCCGTCTGGACCGTGAAGGCCAGCAAGAGCAGATCACCGCTGTTTACCTGAACACTGATGAAGGTTCTGATCCGCCAATGGTTGAGCTGCTGGGCCTGAAACAATCTCAAGCCACCGGCATTATCGACCCGGGCAAACAGCTTGAAGCCAGGCATTCAGATAAAACCCGTATTCAAGCACTGGCCGAACGCTACCTTGCCAGTCGCAACGCAGCAGTGAAGGAGTCAGCGTAATGCTAATTGAATCCTTTCGCTGCACCTGCAACGGCTGTGGCAAAGAGTTTGTGATCACTGAGCCAACGAAAAAGCGCACATTTATGAAAAAGTGGAATGCCTTCATGAATAGCCACGTTTGGCGCTGTGAAATGAACGCTCAAGTCGCAGCTGAAAAAATAAAAGTACAAGCTGTTGTAACGGCCGCACTGGCTAAGGCAGGTGAATAGTGGAATACGCCCCAAAGGTAGGTGAAACCTGCCAGTACAAAGAAAAAGGCGGAATAAATTGGAGTCTTTGCAAAGTGCTTGCCTATCACGATGATAAGGTTTGGCTCCAGAATTTTGCTGTTGGAAGTAATCCAGTGAAGCGTATTCGCTCTGTTATGTTCCAACCAGTTGCAGCTGAAGAGTCAGTAAAGCCAGCATTGATCAGTGAAGAGCAGGCAGGATTAATCACCAATGAACTGATCCCGATGATTGTCGCCGATGTGATGCCGCTATTGCAGCGCGTCATTGAAAAGCGACTCAATTTGTTTGCGGCCGAAATAATAAAATTTAAGCAAGGCAGGTGAATTATGCAATTAATCAGATTGCCGGAAGTACTGCAGATGGTACCAGTTGGAAAAACCACCTGGTATTCACTGGTGAAAGATAACAAAGCGCCGGCACCGAAAAAACTGGGGCCGCGATCTGTTGCTTGGAACAAACAAGAAATTGAGAACTGGATAAACGAACTGCCACTGAACACGACTAACCAGGCAGGATCTAATTCTGACAGTCAGCAAATTGACGCTCAAAGTGTTAACTAAAAATACGGATAGGCAGGTAGTAAGGCAGGACATATTTTAAGGAACCACCGCACTGGTGGTTCTTTAATTTAAAACGAGCAGCAAAAAGTTTTAATACTACAGTTAATACTACAGTTTTATAAATCAGCCTTGTAAGGCTTTAAAATTAATGACTGTAGGTTCCTGTTGGGGCGGCCATTTTTTCACTTCGATCCTACCGTCTTTTATTCAGCTGTCTGAAGCTTAAAGCTGTTGTAATACCAAGGCTGGTATTAAGGTGCTGGCTGAACTAATCACAACATTATCCCTTGTAGAGACGACTCTGCTGGTAATTTGCAGACCACGACGTGTGGGGGTCATAGTGCCTGTCAGCACGTAGTCTATGCCCTGTGGATTTCTTAGCTTTGACGTACTGCGGGATAAAGACAAATCACCTGTTGGGCCCACAGTAATATTTTTTGTCAGTTTATATTCGATCACTGCAGCGCCATAACCTGGCAATACAGTACTCAACTCTTCGGCAAGTTGATTGCCTATAGCGCTGGTTTGTTCTAGCTGAGAATCAAAAAGGACAAAGCTTGCCACCCCAACCTTAACGCCCTGAAGTTGTTGATTTCCCGCCAGTTTAAATGCCAGTTGAGCCACATAGTCACTCAATGATTTGCGGCTTTGTTGGAAGACTGGTGCCGAATTGTACAGCTGCGGCTCAGCACCAGCAGCGGCTAATTCGGATGGTAAAGTCCGGCGGCTAAATTGTTTTACCGCTAAACCAGGGATCGGCTGACCGTTGTTCACTGCAGCACTGTCTAATTGCGAGTTCAGTGGTATACCCATGGCTGGTTCCGCTTCCTGAAAAGGCTGCGTTAAACCAAACCATTCGGTATCCCTGCTATGTGTCGTCGCGCTTTGAGTGTGAGAACTCTCAGACGTGTTGGAATCACAGTGGCATTGCCCGGTGGAGGAGCTGACCACAACAGAGGATTCAGTATAGCCATCCCCATTAGTATGATTACTATCAGTTGTAGCAGGCTGGCTGGCGGCAACTGCTGTGTTTTCAGTTGGTGTTGAGGTAGCACACCCCGATAACCAGAGCATAGCTATTAGCAGTACTTGAGCTGATGCTGGTTTCATAGTTGAATTCAGTGAGTTCATAAAGAGTTCCAGTTTCAACTTGTTAAGGAGTTCCCGCTGCTTTTAACTGCAACAAAGGTGCGCTGTGTGTCGCTTTTAAGGCCTGAACCACATTTTGTGGAATAAAGGTTTGAGCTGTCGCCAGCACTTTTTTATCGTTGACGTTCACCATACGCGCATTCACTAATACCCCGCCCTGATGACGCACTATAGTCCCCCCCAGCACTACACTAATAGGATATTGTTGCGTCAGTTCAAGGAAGTCGCGGCTAAAAGTAAAGTCACCTGTAGGGGTTACACGAATATAATCTGTGGTTTTAAAATCGGTCACCGCTATACCAAACTGAGTAGCTTCGTGCATAAAAGCTTCAGAGAGTTGATTACCTAATAAGTCACCTTGCTGATAATCACCATCCAGGTAAACAAAACTGGTCACGCCAAGGCTAAAGGTTGTACTTAACACTTCAAGATTCGCTGCCAAATCATGCATCATGCTTTGAACGTAGTGATTCACAGTGATGGCAGATTCAGGCTTATAGCTGGTCAGGTTCATTCCGGCCATACGGGCATTTTGAGTCGTTGCACTGTCATATTCATTGACATACAAATGATCCGGATGAGCGGCTGGATCGTCCTTTTTGTAGGTCACACGGCCTTGTTCCAATTCCACCTTATTCGCTGGCGCAACAGGCTTGCCTTCGGAGTCCGTATCAATCAAAGGCGCACAGCCAAACGCAGAAACTAAGGCTGTCAGGCCGCATAAAAGGATAAAGTGGCGAAATGTAGTCATAAATTAAGACTCCGAATTGCGATACAACTTATTATGGCGCAATTGCAACTGCTCGTTGGGCCATAACACAGCTACAGGAATAACACTGGATGCGGCAGCAAGGACTTGCTGGCTTTTCAGGTCAATTAATTTGGCATTGACTGTGATATTTACTTCCCCTTCGGTCAGGGTACCAGTGATCACATAACGCGCCTGTTGATTTTGCGCCAGCAGGCTTACATCGCGGCCTAAGGAATTCTCAAAGCCCGGGTGCACCAACACAGCATCATTTAAGCGTATTTCGCTAACCTGATACCCGAGCTGAGTGGCCACAGTTTGCATACTCTCCTGCAATTGTAAGGAAGCGTTGTAACTGGACTTACGACTGGTATCGGGAGCCATCAGCTGCACATCAGCAAAAGTGGTGACAGCAATAGCACCTGATTCCAGAGGTTGTAATTTATGAAACAGCTGGTCTGCCAGACGCTCAGTGTAAAACAACAAAGGAGGATGCTGTTCTGCTTTTGAGACCTTTACAGGATCGGCAATATCTTGCCCTTGTGGCAAAGAACTGCAGCTACACAACAGTAATACTGTAATGACTAACCCGAATATCCGCACTGTAGCCCCCGGCCTAGCCGTCGCTTGTTGATCTATGCATGATATACAGCAAAATTGATGCCATGAATAACGAGTCGTTACCGCTGGCCTTGCAGAGTCTTAGTTGTAGAACTCCGAAAGCTATCTTAGATAGCGATCGGAGCCTTAATAGCGGGATGCGCCAAATAATTGACCAGCTCAAAATCTTCGATACTAAAACCAAAAATATCTTTGATAGCAGGGTTCAGCTGCATTTGTGGCAATGGGTGCGGCGTGCGGCTTAACTGCTCGTTCACCTGATCCATATGATTGCTATACAAATGCGCATCACCGAAGGTATGAACAAAATCACCAGGTGTTAAATCACAGACCTGCGCTACCATCATGGTGAGCAGAGCATAACTGGCGATATTAAAAGGCACACCCAGGAAAATATCTGCACTGCGCTGATAGAGTTGGCAGGATAATTTGCCATCATGCACATAAAACTGAAACAAGGTATGGCAAGGCGGTAAGGCCTGTTTACCCATGGACGCATTGTCTTTTGGACTGAACTTGGTATCAGGTAATACCGCAGGATTCCAGCCGCTGACTATTAAACGGCGTGAATCAGGATTGGTTTTAATATCATGGATGAGCTGGCTGATTTGATCTATCACCCGGCCATCCGGTGTTTGCCAGCTACGCCACTGCGCACCATAGACGGGCCCTAAATCGCCCTGCTCTGTCGCCCATTCATCCCATATACTGACTTTGTTATCCTTCAGATACTGGATATTGGTGTCGCCTTTGAGGAACCACAACAGCTCATGAATAATGGAGCGCAGATGACACTTTTTGGTCGTCACCAACGGAAAGCCCTGACTTAAGTCAAAACGCATCTGGTAGCCAAACACGCTGATAGTGCCTGTGCCAGTACGGTCAGATTTTTTATGGCCATGTTCCAACACATGGCGCATTAAGTCTAAATACTGCTTCATGCCTTGCTCTCTTTGCCTGATGTTTTGCTCTGACGGCCTGATTTGTTTTCACGCACATAACCCCAAACAATGAGGCCAACACCTGCAACAATCATTGGAATACATAGCCACTGCCCCATCGACATGCCCAGAGACAATAAACCTAAATGCGCATCCGGCTCACGGAAGAATTCGATAATAAAACGTGCTGTACCATAACCCAGCAGGAATAAGCCCGCGACATTACCTGCAGGTGGATTCTTGCGTTTGTACAATTGCAGCAAAACAAACAGGATGATGCCTTCGCCTAACAGCTCATACAACTGAGATGGGTGGCGTGGCAACATACCGGCGTTCGGGAATAACACAGCCCATGGTACGTCTGTAGTACGGCCCCATAATTCGCCGTTGATAAAGTTACCTAAACGACCAAAGGCCAAACCCAAAGGCAGCAGTGGCACAACAAAATCGCCCAGTTCCAGATAACGTTTCTTATTGCGCCAGGCGAACCAGGCCATAGCAGTCATCACACCTAACACACCACCGTGGAAGGACATGCCACCTTCCCAAGTGCGGAATAAATACAGCGGGTCAGCAATAAAGTTACTGAAACTGTAAAACAATACATAACCAACCCGGCCGCCGACAATGACGCCTAAAAAACCATAAAAAAGTAAGTCACTGACCTGATCGCGCGTCCAGCCTGAACCTGGTTTATCGGCTTGCCGGTTCGCCAGCCAATTCGCCAGCAAAAACGCAATCACATACATCAAGCCATACCAACGCACGGCTACAGGCCCGATGCTGAAGATCACCGGGTCAATTTGAGGGAATAAAAAATAAGAGTCCACTATGAAAAGTCCTGTTCTAATCAATAAATCAGTAGGGCATCCATCCGGATGCACACATCTTGATAAGGTCAAACATTGTAACAGCCCTTGGTCCTTTTAAGCACGCAATTGGTTCAACAGCTGTTTTTGATCGAGGAAACGTTGTACTTGCAGACGAACTTGTTTTGGCGACTGGCAAGCCAGTATTTCCGGCAGCAGCAATTGCAGTTCCGACATATTCACTCGGCGCAGTAACCATTTGATTTTAGCCAGGTTGCTGCTGTTCATACTGAATTTATCATAGCCCATGGCTGCTAAAATCAGCACACCAGCAGGCTCGCCCGCCAGCTCACCACAAATACTCATAGGCAGCTGTAAACCCTGAGCCTGTAATGACATTTGATGCAAAGCACGCAGTACCGCTGGGTGCATCGCATCATACAAACCAGCGACCCGTGGGTTGTTGCGATCAACAGCCAATAAATACTGAGTTAAATCGTTGGTACCCACAGAGCAGAAATCAATCTTACGCGCCAGTTCCGGCAGTTGATACATAATGGACGGCACTTCAATCATCACGCCTACTTTAGCTTTAGGCAGCTGCACTTCTGTGCCTGCTAATTCATCTGTCAGCTCGAAAGTTGCTTGTTTAATCAAGCGCAGCGATTCGTCCACTTCAGCTAAGTCCGAAATCATCGGCAGCAAAATATGTAAATTGCCCTGACCTATATTGGCTTTGAGCATAGCGCGAATTTGAACCAGGAAAATTTCCGGGTGATCCAAAGTTAACCGAATACCACGCCAGCCTAAAAAAGGGTTTTCTTCAATAATGCTGAAATAAGGCAACGCTTTATCACCCCCTACATCCAGGGTACGCATCACCACGGCTTTAGTCGGGTGCGACGCCAGCACTTTTTTATAGAGTTCAATTTGCTCCGCTTCTGTTGGGAAACGGTTTCGCATAATAAAAGGGAATTCAGTGCGGTACAGCCCTATACCATCTGTATAAGACGGCTGAGCGCTTTCCAGCTCTATCGCAAGACCAGCGTTGATCATTAAACTAAAAGGCGCACCACAGGCGCTCTGTGCGTTTAAATGCATCTCAGACTGATAACGTGCGCTAAGCTGCGCATCTTCACTGATCAAAGCCTGGTATTCAGCCACTATAGCTTCAGCTGGCCCTACTAAAATCTGGCCACGATAACCATCAACAATCAAACGCTGACTTTGCCAGTGAAACAGTGGCAACTCGTCGAGGCCCATCACCGCAGGAATACCCAAAGCCCGGGCCATAATAGCGGCGTGTGAGTTGACTGAGCCTTTGAGCGAAACAATAGCCACCAGTTGAGCGCGTGGAATTTCGGCCAGCATAGTAGCGGTGACGTTATCGGCCACCAGCACTACTTTTTCCGGCAATTTATGATGGCGCTGCTCTGTGTCGAGCAAATGATTCAGTACTCTCTGGCCTAAATCACGGATATCAGTACCGCGTTCGCGCAGGTAGGGATCGTCCATATCATCAAACTGGCGGGCAAACTTTTCCACCACACGTTTCAGTGCACTTTTAGCACACCAACCGTCCTGAATTTGTTTTTCAATTTCATTGCCAAGGCTGGCTGCGTCTAACAACTGATGGTAGACATCAAAAATAGCCAAAGCGTCCGGCGGCAAATGCCCGGCCATACGTTCAGCTAAACGGTTAAATTCGGCTTTGGTAATTTTGACGGCTTTGTAAAAACGCGACAGCTCTTTTTCCGGATCATCGACTTTTTTCAGCGAAATCGCATCAAAATCACTGGACGGTTCCAGTACAAAACCTTCACCAATAGCTATACCAGGCGCACCGGGTAACCCCAGCAACTGGCCTGTACTTTTTTGTTGTTTTGAATTCTGACTGGCCGCCTGCCGCATTTCTGCGTTGACTAACACAGACGCCAGCTGCACGCCTAGAGTGACTAAAAATGATTCCTCGTCCTCACTGAATACCCGTGATTCACCCTGCTGTATGGTTAATACACCCAGCACTTTACGATGATGAATAATAGGGCAACCTAAAAAGGCCGAAAAACGGTCTTCACTGACTTCAGGGGTGACTTTAAAACGGGGATGCAAATGAGCTTGCGCTAAGTTGATCGGCTCTTCACGCTGACCTACCCAGCCAATTAAACCTTCGGAGAAGCCAATAGAGATTTGGCCTACCGCTTCAGGATTTAAGCCGTCTGTGGCCATCAGCATAAAATGCTGCTGATCATAGTCGGCCAAATAAACAGAGCAACACTCTGTTTTCAGGGCATTTTTTACATTCGAGACTAAGCCAGCCAGTGCGTTATTCAGTACCGGCTCTTGCGCCACATCCTGCACTATGCGCCTTAACTGGCTCAGCATTCCTAACCCCTTCTGATTAACTTCTCATTTTTTCCATCTCTACGAAGATACGGCAAAGCAATAGGGGCAAACTCTTTCATCACCTTGCGGTACACTTCCCGCTTAAAGGCGACGACCTGACGCACCGGATACCAATAACTGACCCAACGCCAGTCATCAAACTCCGGATGCGAAGTTTTTAACAGATTTACGTCTTCATCCTTACAGGTCAGGCGCAACAAAAACCATTTTTGCTTTTGCCCTATACACACCGGATTACTGTCTCGTCGAATTAAACGCTTAGGTAACTTGTACCTTAGCCAGTGTTTGGTTACAGCAATAATTTCTACATCTTCAGGCTGTAAACCAACTTCTTCATTTAACTCGCGGTACATGGCCTGCTCAGGGGTTTCCCCATCATCAATGCCGCCCTGTGGGTACTGCCAGGAATGTTGACCGTATCTCCTTGCCCAAAACACCTGTCCCTGGTGGTTGTATATTACAATGCCGACGTTGGCTCTAAAGCCTTCAGCGTCGATCACAAAAACCTCTAGCTTGGTTACAGCTGTTGATTCATCGATTCTTTCATAAAGTCACGACTTCGGCAAATTGTATTTTCTACAGAGTTATCCACAATTTAGCTGATTAATTAGCACCCACTGTGAACTTCTACACAGGCTCTGTACATAAAGCTGTGCATAAGGGTGTTTTTGTTCTTGAATAACTTTGAAATGCTGGAATAACACTCAACCAAAAACTGAAAAATAACTATAAAAAACATTAAGTTAGATTGAAAAGATTGCTATTTAAGCAGTGTTACAACTGTGCATAACTTGCTTTGTTTGCTTTTTGAGCAGCAAAATAAATCAAAAAATGTTAATGTTTTTAAAGACCTGAATCACTGCTGTATTTATAACGCTTTTATGAGCCTGCCACCAAAAAACATCGAAGAATTAGTGGAACGTTGTGCCCTGATTGCAGGCCTGACGTTAGGCCAGTTGGCAGAGCAATGTCAGCTGCAACTACCTGCCAATCTGCAACGCGACAAAGGCACTGTGGGTCAATTGCTTGAACTGGTGCTAGGCGCCAGCAGTGGCAGCAAAGCTGAACCTGATTTTCCCCACTTAGGCGTAGAACTGAAAACCTTACCTGTGGATAGATTTGGTAAACCTCTGGAAAGCACTTATGTTTGTGTGGCGCCCTTAACTGACGTGGCGGGTTTACGCTGGCACGACTCATGGGTTTGTCGCAAGCTCAGCAAAGTATTGTTTGTGCCTATACTGGCCGAACGCACCATTGCGCTGGCGGAACGTCAAATTGGCAGCGCTTTTTTATGGAGCCCAGATACAGAGCAACAAGCCTTATTGCAACAGGACTGGGAAGAGTTGATGGAGCTGATTGTGTTAGGTGGCATCGATCAGATTAAAGGCGCACATGGCAAAGTACTGCAATTACGGCCTAAAGCGGCCAATAGCAAAGCTTTAACTTCTGCTATTGGCGCTGATGGCCAACCTATTCAAACCCTGCCCAGAGGTTTTTATTTAAAGGCCAGCTTTACTGCTTCGTTGCTGGCCCGCAAGTTTGGTGATTAGCTTTGATACTTACCTATAAGCAACTGATAGTCACCACTATCTTTTAGCTGCTGCAGCGCCTGATTAAAGGAGCTGACCTGCTCCGGCTGCACAGTTGATTTACTGAACATCACATAAATAGGCGTCTCATCCAGCTTGATGCTGTGAGGTTGCACCTGCTGCTCTAATCCTTTGCGCCGGATAATAGCAGCGCCAACAAAACTATCTTCCAGTACAGCATCAACCTGATCGTCCAGCAGCACAGCGATGTTTTGTTCACTCATCGTTGATTCAACAAACTGGGGACGCATTTGATCATCACCATACAAGGCACTGATTTGTTCACCATAGTAATAATCACTGATAAGCCCAACTTTGTGCTTAGCGGCGACCATTTCCGCCACAGAACCAAAATTGTATTTACCAGCGTCATCCTTGCGGACAAAAAGCTGGAACTGCTCAGCGCGGTAAGGCTCGGAAAATAGTGCAAATTCTTCACGGGCTGGTGTTTTGGATGCTCCCAACAGCACATCCAACTGTCCTTGCCTGAACTGCCCTAACAACTCCTGCCAGGTACCATGTTGCAGCACCAGCGTACAGTTCATGCGTCCGGCAACGGCTTGTACTATTTCAATATCCAGTCCACTGGCTTGTTGTTCCAGTCCGACATATTGGTAGGGTTCCCAGGATTCAAAACCCAGTTTCAGCTGGCAAGGCGCAGCTTTGGGTTCCACTGGAGTTTCTGCCACTTTAGCGACAGCATCAGGAGTAATAACGGCAGAACTTTGAGTTTCAGCAGGTGTACAGCCAAACAACAGCAGACAAACTACAGCGCTGCATAGAAGGTGTTGAACGTTCATAAGCGGCCTCTTTATTTTTTAGTGTCTATCCGCTTTGAGCTTAGTGCATCCGGGCAATTTTTCCTCTTACATCAGATACTTTTTGTAACTATAAGTAAACAAAAGCCACCCAAAGGTGGCTCCAATTTATTCATACAAAAGGTCAGCTAGTGTCAGACAAAACGGCAGCGGAATTGACGGCCTTTGATTTTACCTTCGCTTAAGCGTTTTAGTGCGGCATTTGCCACGTCGTTGCGAACAGCGACAAAACTCACCATTGCCAACACGTTTATTTTACCTAGTTGGTCAAATGATAAACCCAGTTCACCTGTTAAAGCGCCGACTATGTCGCCTGGTCGTACTTTATCTTTTTTGCCGCCATCGATCATCACAGTGCGCATAGGCGCGCGCGCTGGTACAGCATCTTTAGCAGGATAAGCAGTTAACTCTGCCCACTGTGCTGTTAAACCCAGTTGATCTTCCAGTGCGGCTAAACGGCCCATTTGTGAAGGAGTCACCAGCGTTAAAGCCAGGCCCTCAGCACCTGCACGGCCAGTACGTCCTACCCTGTGGACATGTACTTCAGGGTCGTTGGATAAATCGTAGTTAATGACCAAAGGCAAAGCGCTGATATCCAGACCCCGGGCTGCAACATCGGTTGCAACCATAATCAGGCAACTTTGGTTGGTAAACTGCATCAGCACACGCTCACGGTCACGCTGCTCCAAGTCGCCATGCAACGACATGACGCTGTAACCGGCATCCGCCAATTCATCACAAATATCCTGAGTGTCTTTGCGCATATTGGAGAAAATCAGTGTGGGCTTGGCACCATGCCAGGACAATATTTGCTTTAAGGCCGCAATTTTGTCGTTGGCATCTACTTCAATAAATTTCTGCTCTATTTCAGTTTGTTCAGTATCTTCAACAAACACCTGCACAGCATCCGCTTTTAAGTGACGTTTAAGATCGTTCACTTTGTCCGGGTAAGTGGCTGAAAACAACAAGGTTTGGCGATCCGCAGGCAGAGCTTTCAGAATCACGCCTATATCATCAGAAAAACCCATGTCCAGCATACGGTCAGCTTCATCCAACACCAGGGTTTCTACATCAGACAAGTTCAGCAGGTTACGGTCGATCATCTCGAGGATCCGACCCGGTGTGCCGACAATAATATGAGCGCCATGTTCTAACGAGCCAATTTGAGGGCCAACAGAAACACCACCTACCAGCGTCAACACTTTGATATTGTGTTGGCTGCGGGCTAAACGACGGATTTCCTGTGCAACCTGCTCAGCCAGTTCACGGGTAGGACAAAGCACCAGCGATTGGATACGGAAACGTTTGACCGCAAGTTTATGCAATAAGGTCAGGGCAAAAGCCACTGTCTTGCCACTGCCGGTGCGGGCTTTGGCCAGAATGTCTTTGCCTTCCAACAGCGCAGGCAAAGCCTGTTGCTGAATAGGGGTCATCTGACTGTAGCCAAGACTCTCAAGGCTTTGTAATAAATGTTCTGCTAAAGGCAGACTGGTAAAAGTGGCGTTGCTCAAAAAATGGGTACTCTCTATTGACACAGAAACTGGCACGGGAAAAAGGGCGCGCACTATAACAGAAGCGCACTTGCCGAGCGAGTATAAATTTTAAGCACTTTTCACTAGGGTAAGCATCAGGCGAACACTGTGACCGTCTGACGGCTAATGGCTGCTAATTGGCCATCCGGTTGCCATAACTTGGCTTCAATATGATGATAGCCATCAGCACCATGCTCAATACTGGCAAGATATGACCACCAGTCAGTCGTCAGAGCTTTAGTTGCAGCACCTTGATGCGGCTGAATAAACTCAATAGTCCAGGTTAACGAACTGGCAGGAGCTGGCTGGTTCAGTAAAGTTAAACTGACCGGCGGCCAGGCGTCGACCAACGCCAATAACTCCAGTACACCTACAGCTGTGCTTTCGCCTTCAGCAAAACGGATAAGCCCACCTAACTCTGTGCCTCTGCCACCTGAAAATGGCATAGCACCACGAGTGATATGGTAATCAAAATGTCGGGTAAATTCAGGCGCTGGCCCTTGTTTTGGCAATACCATAGCCTGGGTACCAGAGTCTGGCGCTGCTTCCGCTTTAATCTGATAAGCCGATGGACGTTCAGCACCAAAGCTCGCCAGCAACACTAATGCCACCTGATCCTGCTGAGTAATCTCCACCATCGCTTGAATGACTGACTTGCCCTGACGCAAAATACGCCGCGATACAGTGGCAAGTCCTGCATTTAACGGTGCAACAAAAGACACGGACACTGAGCGCAGCGGTATTTGTGTAGGCAATTCAGTGACTAAATGCGCCAAAGCTAAAGCCGATGCCATACCACCAAACACCGCCCTGCCCTGGCCCCACTGCTCTGGCACTTCAATCTGTAACTCATCCGCCTGTCCGGCTTTAAACTGCTGCATTACATCGGCAAATAACATAGTTCTGTCCTTTTGTTACTCTGGTGGCGCAGCCACCTTTTATGCTCTGGTAGCGCCGCCACCTTTTATACTGCGGTGGCGCGGCCACCTGGGAAAGAATATCTGATAATCCGGGCCACTACAGTGGCGTACTGGCGTAAAAAACTGCCGCTGTTATAAGCAATGCCATATTTTTTCGCAATAGCCTCAACCTGGGGTGCGACTGTCAGATAATGCATAGCTGGCATATCCGGAAATAAATGATGTTCAATCTGGCAGCTTAAATGGCCAGTTAAAATATGAAACCAACGGGGTCCGGTAAAGTTGGACGAGCCTAAAACTTGCCGATAGTACCAGTGTCCACGGCTTTCGCCTTCGCATTGCTGTTGGGTAAAGGTGTGAACATCCGCTGTGAAATGACCACAAAAAATCACAGTGGAGGTCCATAAATTACGGATAATATTCGCCACTAAATTACCTGCTAACACCCATAACCACATAGGCCCGGCAATCAAAGGGAAAAACACATAATCTTTAAACAGCTGACGTGCACCTTTGCCAAAGAAGGCTTTTTTCAAATCCTTGTGGCTGACACTGTTGATCCGATCGGGTTTCTTTTTACCAAAAAACACCCGCTCACCCGCCAGCTCGTGGTAAGACACGCCCCATTGAAACAAAGTGCTCAATACCAGATAAGTGACAAACTGCCATAAGTTACGCAGCCGCCAGCGGAAATCATTACTCAGGCGCAATAAGCCATAACCAAAGTCGCGGTCTTTGCCGATGATATTGGTGTAGGTGTGATGCTCGAAGTTATGAGTGCGTTTCCAGGAACCCGCATCACAGGCGATATCCCATTCAAAACGTTGAGAATGCAGCACAAGGTCATTCATCCAGTCGTACTGGCCATGCAAGACGTTGTGACCTATTTCCATATTGTCGAGAATTTTTGCCAACGCCAAAAGCGCAACACCTAAAACCCATAGCCATGGCGTAATAAAACCCAGCACCATCAATACACGGCCTGAAATGGCGCTTAAGCGCTGCGTCAGTAACATACGGCGAATATAACGTGCTTCTTTATCTCCCAACTGACCCATCACACCGGCTTTGACCTGATCCAGTTCAGCGGCCAGTTCAGACAATTGTTGTTCTGTAAGTTTCATCATGATCCTATAACTCTATCTGCAGGTTGCTGTGCGCAGCGCTGATACACAACTGAATTTGTTCAGGGCCGTCGCCTGAGATTTGACCTGTGCGTAAATTCAGTACCTGGCCTGATTTTTTCTGACACACACACTGATAACACACACCTATCCGGCAACCAAAGCGTGGGCTCAAGCCCTGTTGCTCAGCGGCCTGCAATAAAGGCACTCCAGCTGCAGCCTCTACAGCTGTCACTTTTCCCTGCTGTTGCATAAACAAGGCTTGTTTGACCGGCCCTTCAGATGCAGCAGAGGCCAATCCAAATAGTTCTGCATACATAGCAGTCGATGGCACGCCTTGTTGGATCAAATCGTCCTTGTACTGACGGCTCATCGCAGCTGGGCCACAAAAATAGTAAAGAGCTTTGGTCAGCGAAAAACCGGCTTTCGCTTTTAATTGCCGCACTAAGTTCAGCCGGCCGCAAGTAGCAGTTTCAATCAGTTGCAGTTCAAATAAAGGCTGTTTTGCAGCCAGTAGTTTTAATTCAGCCAAAAAGGCCGCTTGAGCTGCATTTTTAACGCAATAAAACAACACAATAGGCGAAGTCCAGCAGCGTAAACTGCTTAGCATGGACCAAAGAGGTGTAATGCCAGAACCTGCCGCCACCATCACTATGTTCTGTTCAAGCGCAGTATCAGCTTGAGTCGCCAGTACAAAATCGCCCATCGCATCACTGATATTCAGATGAGTCAGCTTAGAAATGCCTGCGGCTAAAGCTTTAGTAAACTCGCCTTGAGGCTGAATACGGCAACTAATGCGGATTTGTTTTTGCTGCGCAAATAAAGCAGAGGACGAGCTGATACTAAAACTGCGGCTGATATAACGGCCTTTATGCAACATAGTGACCAGAAGATGCTGACCTGGAGTAAAACCAGTCCAGGACGATGCAGGTTCTAACCAGACACTCAACATCTGATCGGTTTCCCAGTAAAAGTCCACAACACGGGCACTGTGATAGTCCGGATGCAGCGCAGGTTTATTCCAGTTCAACAAAGGATGCAGGTAATAACCCAGCTTAGGTTGATTCGCCAGCATTAAACTAAATTGGCGATAGAGGCTTTGGCCCCATAAAGAGATGGTTTTGCTCACACTGGTCCTTCCACTTGATTTCAGCGCACAGTTGTACACTAAAAATAAATAAAACTCCACTTTTCGAATTTAAAAATCAGACACAAAAACAATAAACAATTGAATTTAAATAAATTATTTAAATTGTAAATTTAAATTAAAAAACAAGAATGAGTGAACAACTGTTAATTATTTAAATTAAAAAACACGATAAGGCGGGGAATTGAACACAAGCCCTTTGTCTGTAGACAAAGGGCTGCGACAGAAACATTACAAGAACTTAGGTTAAGGCCAGAGCTTTACATCAGGGCTTTGGGCAAAATCGGCACGTTGTGGCATCACCACACAAAATCGATGACCACTTGGAGATTCCATCACAGTCCAGCGTGGCATTTGTTTTACAACAAAAGCGCCCAATTTACTCAGGCGCTCTACTTCAGCCTCGATATTGTCCGTTTCAATATCCAGGTGAATATGGCTTGGATGCTCAACTTTTTGCAGCAATAGCCTGGGCTCAGAGGATGGGTTATCCAAATAAGCATAACGCTCAGCCCACTCAGGATCGGAAGATAGCAACTGATAACCCAACGCCTGGCTCCAGAATTCACTGGCCTGCTGAATATCGCTCACTTTACTATCCAGAACAAAAGCGGCTAAGCGACTTTTATGCATACTCTGTTTCCCCCTATTGCGGCCAGTTACTACCTGCGTCACAGTTTTCCACCCAAAGCACATTGTTACGTGAATCGTTATTGATATAGACCTGATTCACAGCAGACTTCGGATAGACCAGACCTTCTCCACAATCGGCGCTTTGACCTGGCCCTACCACAATTTTACTACCGACTTTTAAAGTACAACTGCTCATTTGGTTTAATACGCTCCAGCTTGGACAAATGGCGTTGGCTTCTCTGTACTGATCGGTCGGGCCTTTGGGTAACATAAATGACCACCAACGGCCATACAGCGTATAGCTTTTGGCCTGATCCCACACTCTATATACCTTCACTGGTGCTGTAGCCACAAACACCTGTCCCATACAAAGCTGGCCTTTGTCAGGCTGGCCTAAAGCTGATTGCAACAGCTCTGGATCTGAAGTGGCTTCCAGACCAGCAGCTGGCGCCTGAATGGTACCAACACAATCAGCGCCCCCTGCTGCGTTAAGCGGTTCCGTGGCTGGTACTGTAGTAGCGGGTGATTTAGTCAGTGCTGAGGTTGATGAAGGTAAAGTGCTACAACCTGCCAGCAGTGAAGCGACCAGCAGCATCCATAATTGAGCAGAATAAAAACGCATAAACCAGACTCCTTGTTTCTGTTTAATATCAGTAGGAAGCCTGATTAAAATGTACATCAATCAGGCACAAGAAGCAGCTTAGCGTAAAAAATGCGCTGATGACCAGCGTAAACACAACTATTTCAGGGACAAAAAGCGACAGGCTAAAGGCGCTTTTCCATAAACACACTTAACGGATCCAACAGATAAGAGGCAAAAGGTGCTCTGTACTGGTACCCCAGCTTTTCATACAAGCCCAAAGCTTCGGGCTGAGAAATACCGGTTTCAAGCCGTGCCAGTGGGATATGCTGTTCTATAAGATGAGCTTCCAGTGCATGCATCAGCTGTTTTGACACGCCGCGGCCTCTGAATGCATCCAGCACATACACCCGCTTAATTTCGCCATAACTCCCATCATCATGCATTATTTTAACGGCGCCACAGCCTGCTAACTCGCCATCCAGATAAGCGCCTAAAAACAGGACATTAGGCAAAGCCAAGGCAGATGGGCTTTCCATATGGTTACTTTCAGCTGGATATAAAGACGCCATATAAGCATCGGATAAAGCCAATAAATGAGCTGCCGGAGCAGATAAAGGGTCAAGAGCTTCGATGTACATAAAAAGATTCTGCGAAGAATAAAAAGAAGCAGCTATTCAAGCAAAAACAGCGGTAAAAAAGCAATGCTTTTAAACTTCAGGCAAGACATGGGCAGATCTGCTTAACCACAGCCTTTCAGATAACTGCAACTATGAGCTTTGGCATAATATTGCAAAATATCAATGATATCCTGATGATCAGCTGAAGCAGCTGACACCACAAAATAGGCGTCTATTTCTGCCAGTTTCTTTTGTTTTAAGCCAGTAACAACATCAGTGGATTGTTTATCAGCATAAGCCACAAAAGGTCCCTGATAACTAATCAAATGCTGAGTACGTTGGTGCAAAAATAACTGCACAGCGCTGATACTGTCAGGCATATCCACCAGTTGATAACCTTGCTGAAGCAATTGCTGACGCTGACCTAAATAATCAAAAGAGCGGATAGCGGCTACTGTTTTATCTTGTGGCGCAGTAGAGCTGAGTGAATGACTGTACAGCATCAGCTGCATCGGCATATAAGCAGGTTCAACAAACCTATGTTTTTTACTGATCGCAGCTGTGGTTTTTACATTAATACTAAAATCCACTTCACCTTGGTCTAATAACAAATACATCCGGGCTGGTGTGGTACAAACCGCTTTTAACTTAAAACCTGCTTGTGCAAACACCTGTTGAGCCAACAGATATCCTTCACCACTACAACTTTTGCCATCAGTACTGACCACAAAATCAGGTGGAAAATTATGAATACCCATGCGCAGGATTTTATCTGGCGAGGCTGTGGTATCAGCCAAGACCGGAGGCAACATAAACAAAGCGAAAACTAAAAGCAGTCTGTGTCGCATAACAGGACTCTTTGAATCGAGGTCAGAGCTCGCGACTCTGACCTCTACACTTTTAAGCTAAGACAGCCAAAGCGCCTTCGTACGAAGGTTCATCAGCAGTTTCAGCCACTTGTTCTGTGTATAACACTGTACCGTCAGTGCCAACAACGACAACAGCACGGGACAATAAACCAGTCAGAGGACCAGTAGAAAATGCCACACCATAGTCTTTGCCAAATGAACTGCGGAAACTTGAACCGTTTTTCACTTGCTCTAAACCTTCAGCACCACAAAAACGTGCCTGAGCAAAAGGTAAGTCTGCCGAAACACACAACACCGTTGTATTGCTTAAGCTCGATAAAGCCTTGTTAAAAGTACGGACTGAAGTAGCGCAAGTTGGTGTATCTACACTTGGGAAAATATTCAGTACCAGACGTTGACCCGCAAAATCTGCCAGTTTTACATCAGCTAAACCAGCACCCGTTAGGGTGAAATCAGGGGCTTTGCTGCCCACTGCCGGCAGTTCGCCTATGGTCTGAAATGGATTACCTTTTAATGTTACTGTGGCCATGAGTCGGCTCCTTTAAGTTAAAAATCGGGTAGGTTAAAAAATCAGGGAGTGTAGGAAGCACCAAAGCCTTTTTTCGGTTTCTTTGGTTTTTCCTGAGCGGTAATGGCCAGCTGATAACTCATCACCTGGCCTTGTTTAATTTGTACTTGCTGAGTCACCCAGTCTGTATTTTGCCACGGGTGCCAGAGTTTGAGCTGATAAGTGCCATCAGGAATATCGTTAAAAGTCACCAGGCCTTTGCCATCAGTGACCTGCAAAAACGGACTGTCACCTACGTAAATATAGGCCTGCATATAATCATGAATGTTACAGCCCAAAGCGATAATACCGGCCTGATCAAAGACCACTGGTGCTTCAGGTTTATTGGCATACAGCTTTAGTTCAAATACTTTGGCAGGTGAAAAGGAATACACGTGATGCCGGGTTTTATCCATATTCGGAAAATCAACAGCAGTGCCTGTTTGATAGGCCGAAACAAAAGGAATAAAGATCAGGTCCTGCTGTTTCACTTCTGCTTTTTTTTGTGAAAAGTTTTTATTTGCCGGGTCAAGCAGCTCAACTGCAGCATCTTCCAAGGGTTGGCCTTGCTGATCAGTCACTGTAATTTGCACTGCAGCTACTGCCCCAGTACTAAAACAGAACAATAGACAAGCAGATAAAACAGCAGCGAACAAAGTCATTGAATAATCTCCAAGCCAAGGCTGGCAAAAGTCTGGTTAAGCTAAAGCAGTTTAGGCATCTTGTCACCATCTGCCAGATAAAGCTGAGAAACTTTGTGGTATCTCTAGTTTTTCTCTGTCGCTGCTTTTTATCAGTCAGAGCAAACTGCTACTATCACAGCAGAATAAAAATTAAGGAATACAGGATGTCCACGACCCGCCCAGCTCTTTTTTGTATCAGTCTGATATCAGCTTTGCCTTTCAGTGCAACAGCCCAAGATTTTGAGCAGCTGAGCCTGCATGGTCGTGGTGAATTTTACCTGAATAAACAAAATGATACAGCTCATTATTTAGCGCCATGGTGGCAAAAAGGCACAGGCCAGTTGGGCCATCATACCGAGGCAGGCGCAGGACCACAGTATCTGGTCGCTTTGCTTGAAACAGATTCTGATTTCTCAGCCATAGTGCATGCCCAGTGGCACAGAGCACCTGAAGCTGGGGTTGAAGTGACAGAAGCCTGGCTAAACTGGAGTCCTCTGCCTCATGAAGGATACAGAGTGCGTGGCAGAGCCGGGGTATTTTATCCGGCCATGTCACTGGAAAATACTGATCTGGCCTGGACTTCGCCTTATACGAATTCATTCTCCGCCATTAACAGCTGGATAGCCGAAGAAATCAAAACCAGAGCTGTTGAATTATCCGTCAGTCGTCCCGGCCGTTTTTTTAAATCAGACCATAGTTTCCAGTGGGTAGGCGCATTGTTTCAAGGCAATGATCCGGCAGGTTCCATTTTAACCTGGCGTGGTTTTGCTTTGCATAATCTGCAAACCGGTATTGGGGAGCGGGTTGATTTTGCCAATTACCCCAGCATAGCGGTAGGCGGTGTAGTTGAAAAACAACCAGCTTGGGTGGAACCTAATCGCGAACTGGATCATAAAACCGGCTACTACACAGGACTGCACTGGCAGCATAAAGATCAAACCGAAGTCCGGCTCTATTGGTATGACAACAGAGGCGAACCCACGACTTTCAAAGAGGGCCAATATGCCTGGGATACCCGTTTTGTCAGTCTGGCTTTGCAACATCAGTTGACAGAGCAGTGGCGGCTACTGGCGCAGTATCTGAATGGCGATACAGCCATGGGGCAAAATACAGTAGTGGCAGATTATCGCAGCAGTTACCTGATGCTGAACTATCAGCTGGAGCAGCACAGCTTAAGTGCCCGTTATGACCGTTTTGAAGTTATAGATAAAGACCTGACTCCAACAGATGATAACAATGGCAAAGGCCACAGCTGGACTTTGAACTGGACTTATCAGCTGACAGAACATTTTAATATTGCACTGGAGCACAGCAGTTTAACCAGCGTTCAACCAAACAGGACCCAGTGGGATGGTTGGCTAGCAGAGGCTAAACAGCGTTCCAGCAGCCTGATTTTTGGTTATCGCTGGTAGTCATGACGCCAGTGCTAACCAAGCAGCATCCAAAGCGCCACAGCAAACATTAAGCTGGCAGCGATACGGTTGAGCCACTGTACTTTGTTTTGTTGCTGAAAAAAAGCGCCCAAAGCTTTACCGCCACTGGCGTACAGCAGCATGGAGAGAAACTCTAACAAAATAATAATACAAACCAACACCAGCAACTGAGGCCAAAATGCCAGTTGACTGTCGATAAAAGGCGGCAATAAGGCCATATGAAAAGCCCAGCCTTTAGGGTTAGACACGGCGGTGACAAAACCCTGACTAAATAAAGTGCGTCTTGGCATCAGCTCACGACTGACACCAGCTTGAGGAATAGCTAACTTGCCTTTGGCCCACCACATTTGCCAGCCGATATAAGCCAGAAATAAAGCGCCAGCGATTTTAAACCACTGAAACACAGTAGGAAATTGCAGCATCATAGCGGCGACACCACAAACAGCCAGAATGGCCACCAAAGCCACACCTAACATTTCGCCCCACATCATCCATAAAGTACGGCGCACGCCCTGCGTCATGCCCAAGGTCATAGCAAGGGTCATGCACATACCAGGCGTAACAGAGACAAATAAAAAAGTCGGAATAAAAGCGCCCATCAAGGCCAGATTAACCATAGCTACCTCATCAGCTGAAGGTCGCTATTCTGTCTGGTTGTTCAGGCGGCTACAAGAGCCGCAGACAGGCTTTTTATGGCTCTGAGCGTTCCCGCACAAAAACTGCAAAACGAGGCGTGCCTTTATGGGTTAATCCCTGGTATTGAAAAGTCACTAAACGCCCTATTTCTGGCGGTTTTTTCCGTTCTTCTACAGTAAAACCCGAGCCTAACTTAAAGCGGCGGCCATCTGGTAACTCCACCAATAATGCGCCCAGCATGCCACTAAACTGGCCTTTCCCCGGTAAATGCGCCACCACTCTGGCTTCTGCGTCCTCTACGAGTTTCAGTTTTTGTAGATGACTGACCCGTCCGCTTTGATAAAGAGCTTTTGCATGGTGCAACATTAGCCCTTCACCACCTTGTGCCACCACCTGCTGCAACAGCTCATCAAGCTGGGCTTTTGTCTGCAACTGCTGTTGGGGTAATAACTGCACAAAAGCTGTATCTGGCAATTGTTGCTTTAAAAACTGCAGTCGTTCAGTAAAAGTGCCGGGCTGTTGTGGTGCATCAAACACCATTATCCGAATACCTTGCCAGAGTTCAGTTCCGGAGCTTTGCAACGCCTGCATCACCTGCTGAAACCGACCTCTGCCTGCCCATAATTCACCATCCAAAGCAAAAGCAGGTAGTTGCTTCAATAAAGAATCCGGCAGCTTAATCCACTGCCCGCTGCGACTGCGCAACTGCTTGCCATCCCAAAAGATACGTACCCCATCTAGTTTTTCACTGATCCAAAAGTCAGATACCGCCTCTTGCTGCTGATAAGACTGAGCCAGTTGTAACTGGGGTAATGTTTCAAGACCAAAAGCCGGTACAGTGACCAGCATGGTCGTACAACACAGCGACAAATACAAAGTTCGCATTGGTTTGCCCTCCTTGTTGTGTTCCTGTTTTAAGTGTAGCCCGCCTCACTTGAAAATAAAGTGTTAACAAAAATGCACTTTTTTAGTGCTCTGTTGTGCAAGGAAAGCACATCAAGGTATTGATTAACAAAGAAAACCCACAGAAAAGATGTTAAATTTATCAATAAAATCAACTAATTGACATCAGACTGTCATGGCTGGGTACGGATACTGCTTCAGTTTTGTGGCTTGTTCGTTTTTTAGTTTTGGAGTCTGTTATGGTTCAACTTTATTTACGCCAACACCCGCAACGCGATTTGCTGGAACAAGAGTTACAGCAACGCTTTTTCCCGGCTCTGGACTCTCCTTGCCAGCTTTGTCAGTTTGTACTGACCTTATCCAGCACTTCACGTGCAGCTGAATATCAGGCTATGCAGCAATTGGCGCTGCAACAAGGTAAAAATCTGGAGCCGCATGAACAAGACTGCAATCTGCAATTGGGCAACTGTTGGCTACGCTGGGAAAGGCACAATGAGTTTTCCACTTATACCTTTATCCGCAGCGGTGCGGCCTCCAGTTTATTTTGTGATCCACAGGATTTAGTGCCAGACAACGAATGGTTTAGCAGCTTGCCAGGACAGTTGTTTCGGGTGGTGCAACTGAGCATAGTTCAGCCGGCTCAACTGGCGACGCAAGACCCAACAGAGCTTTTTGTCAGTGAACATTTGATCAGCAGCATGGTATTTAACGGCAAAGCCAGAATTTGGACTGATTTTCGTAAACACAATGAAGGCGCAGGCCGTATGCTGGTTTTGGATAACGGCCTGAGCCGCAGTGCTTTGGGTGCTTTAGTGCAGCAGCTGTTCGATTTGGGTAACTATCGCAAACTGGCTCTGTTAGCCTGGCCTTACTGCAAGCAGGCGCTGCATCAGTTGCCACAACAAGAGCAACAACTGGCGGTGATTACCTCGCGCATCGAGCAAAAACAAGGCAATGACGAGCAGTTGCTGGATGAGCTAATCCAGTTAGCTGCCCAGACAGAGCATCAAATTTCAGAGAACAGCAGCAGATTACAGGCCAGTCATGCTTATTATCAACTGACTCTGGACAGGTTAAAGAGTCTGGATGAACAGCCTGTTGAAGGCTTGATGTCATTACAGCATTTTACCGAACGACGCTTAACGCCAGCCTGGCGAACAGCGCAGTCGATTTTAACCCGTCAGCAACAACTGGCAGAACGTTTGGGGCGATCTACGGAATTGTTACGTACTCAAATCAACTTAAAGTTGGCGTGGCAAAACCAGACGCTGTTATCGTCTATGGATAAAAGAGCCCATTTGCAGCTTAAATTACAAAGTGCTGTCGAGCGTTTGTCAGTCGTCGCCATCAGCTACTACTCACTGCAACTTCTCACTAAAGCTCAGCAAGCCATAGTGCACTGGATCCCGCAGTGGCCTGCCAAAACCATAGAATCCATCAGTATTCCGCTGGTGGTCGCTATGGTGCTTTGGTACTTCTGGCATTTGCGAAAAAAATTGGATCAACACTAATAAAGAGAAAGGCAATTCGCTAAGCTCTGAAATCTCCTCTAGTTTTAAACAGATACAAAAAAAGGGGATTTCATGTTCAAAGCGTTTTTGATGATTAGCCTTGGGATCAGCACCGCCTTGTGGGCAGAGCAAAACTGGTTTCCGGTTGACGTACAGGCTGACGGTAACAAGCTGCAGTACCAACCTCTGCAAAAAGTTAATAAAACATGGCGGCTCTGCGCTTTGTTACCTCATGGCAAAGATCATTACTGGTGGGGCGTGTCCTGGGGTTTAGCAGAGGAAGCGAAACGCCAGGGCGTACACTTGGGAATATATGAAGCCGGAGGTTATGAAAACTTACCGCGCCAACGCCAGCAGCTGCAGGATTGTATAACGAACAACGCCGACGCGCTGATTATTGCCGCAATCTCCAGTGAAGGCTTAAATGATTTAATTTTACAGCTAAAAAATTCCGGCATTCCGGTGATTGATCTGATTAATGGTATTAAGAGCCCGGCTATTACGGCCCGTTCTTCAGTGTCTTTTGCGGATATGGCAGCCAAAAGTATCCAGTATTTGTTAAAACACAGTCAGCAGCAGAGCCTGAGTGTTGCCTGGTTTCCAGGACCAGCCCAGGCAGCATGGGTGCAGGATGCAGAACGGGGTTTAAAACAAGAATTAGAAGGTAGTCAGATTAAGCTGGTGCATGGTGGTTATGGCGCCACCGACAATTTCTCGCAGGCCACTTTAGTCCGGCAGCTGTTTGGCCATGAACAGCCTAACTATATACTGGCCAATGCTGTCGCTGCTGGTGTTGCCCAAAATTTTATCTCGGCTGAAAGCCTGACAAACACTGAAGTGATGGCGTATTACGCCAATCCAGAGGTAGTGCGGCTGATCCAAAGCGGTCAGTTACTGGCAGCAGCTACAGATTCGCCTGTGATCCAAGCCCGCATCAGTATCGATTTGGCGCTACGTATTCTGGAACAACAACCTTATGCCAAACAAGTGAGCCCACATATACGAATTTTGGACCAGCACAGTATCAGCCAATTGCCATTGCAGCAGATCATAGCTCCCAAACAACAATGGATGATCCGCCAGCCATTAGCTGCTAAAACGCCTTGATGGAGATGTTTTCTTTAGCTTCAAAATTCAAAGCTTAGGACCAAAACACAGATCGCCTGCATCACCAAGTCCTGGCACTATATAAGCCTGCTCATTCAACTGCTGGTCCAAAGCAGCTAACCATAAATAACTGTTTTGCGGTAAATGCTGGCGCAACGCCTCCACACCTTCAGGTGCTGCAATAGCTGCGGCCACATGCACAGAACGAGGTGTTGCCTGACTTGCAATCAATTGCCAGACCTTAAGCAAGGACCCGCCAGTCGCCAGCATTGGGTCTATTAAAATCAAATCCCGGCCTGTTAGATCAGGCAAAGCCGCGTAATTCATTTTGATCTCAAGCTGCTCTGCAGACTCCCCTTCCACACGATAAGCGCCGATAAAACCGCTGTCTGCATCATCAAAGGCATTGGCAAACCCCTGATAAAAAGCCAGACCTGCTCTTAACACCGTGACTAAAACCGGAGGCTGTGTAGGCACTGCAATTTCTGTAGTTCCCAGTACTGTTTGCACTTCAACTTTGTGCACAGGCAGAGTTTTTGCTAACTCGGCTGCCAATAAAAAACCTAATCGTTCTAAATTAAATTTAAAGCGCAGCCGATCTTTTTGGATTTGAGGGTCACGCAGTTGCAATAAAATGGAGTGCACTAACCCAGGGGTTAAATTCAGTTGAAACAGATTCATCAGCAGGCTCAATCTTTTATAGATACTCAAAGGGTATAGTTTTTTTCTGTAAAGACGCAACCTGTTAAGCCACTCTGACCTTGAATTTATTGATAGCGGCGCCATAACAGCTTCATCAGAGATCAAGTGGAGCACTGACAGTGCCTTTATTGTTGTTAACCTTGCTGACGCTCGTCGTGTTAGCTGCGATATTTTTGCCACCTGTCTGGAAGACATATCGCCGGAAAAAAATTCAGCAGCAGCCTTTTCCTGCAGCATGGCGTCAAATTTTAAAACATCGTATGCCCTACTTTCGGGCTTTGCCTGCTGATTTGCAGTTGCAACTGAAAAAACTGATCCAGGTCTTTGTGGCAGAAAAACAATTTGTTGGCTGTGCTGACTTAGTAGTAACAGACGAGATGAAAGTCACCATTGCAGCGCAGGCTTGCTTGCTGCTGCTAAATAAACCCGCTCATTACTACCCGAAGTTAAAACAAATTCTGATTTATCCGGCCGCTTTTGTAGTGCCCACTGCGCAATCAGATACAGCAGGAGTCGTCAGCGAAATGGCGCAAGTACGTTTGGGGGAGTCCTGGCAAACCGGCCAGATTATCTTGTCATGGGTCGATACCTTAAAATCAGCAGCTATTTGTAACGATGGTCATAATCTGGTGATCCATGAATTTGCCCATCAGTTGGATCAGCTGAAAGGTCAGGCCACAGGCGCTCCTTTGCTCAGCAGCACTCAGGCATATCAAGAATGGTCTTTGGTGTTATCCCATGAATTTGAACAATTACAAAAACAGTTGGCGCAGGGTTTACCCACTTTGTTTGACTCGTACGCCGCCACTAATCCGGCAGAATTTTTTGCAGTCATTTCAGAGGTGTTTTTTGAACAACCTGATTTATTCGCTGCTCAGCATCCGGCTTTGTACCAGCAGTTACGATCCTTTTACGCACTGGACCCGTTAAGCTGGGCTCAAACCCATCCAGCTTTAGTGCATCAATCATAGAAAAAAGTCGACCCGAATGATGGCTTGCGTAATAATAGCGGCCATTTTTTTAGCAAGCAGCGGATAAACAGACAATGCAAATCACTAAAGATACTGTGGTTCAATTCCACTACACCTTATCAGACGAGACTGGCGTATTAGAAAACTCCAGAAGCCAGGACCCGGTTTTATACCTGCAAGGTCACGGTAACCTGATTGAAGGTTTAGAGAAATCAATGGAAGGTCATCAGGCTGGTGATAAATTCAACGTCACTTTAGCTCCAGCAGATGCTTACGGTGAACGCACTGAAGATTCTATTCAAAGCGTTCAGGTGAAACACCTGATGGGCGCAAAAAAATGGAAACCAGGCATGGTGGCCGTAGTGAACACTGAACAAGGTCAACGTCAGGTGACTGTTGTTAAAGTAGGCATGTTTAAAGCTGAAGTGGATACCAACCACCCACTGGCTGGCAAAACATTAAGCTTTGAGATTGATGTGATTGATGTGCGTGCAGCTTCTGCAGAAGAAATTGAACACGGTCATGCACATGGTGTAGGTGGTCATCACCATCATTAATCAGCCACAATCTGGTTGTGTATTTAGTTCAGCGCCTGTGGTGCTGAACTAAATTAAACCTTGTCCTCGTGCAATGCATTGGTTAGATTAACAATATGTTAAAGAAAACTGAGGCATTGTGCAGATGCGACTCGTTTTGGCTCTGGTGGCATTGCTGCTTAGCAGCAACAGTATAGCAAATTCAGCCAAACCTCTGCTGAGCTGGGCAACCAACACATCCCCTCCCTTTCATATTGTAGGCGGCACTTTTGATCAACAAGGCATTTGTGATCAACTCTTAAACAGTATTCAAAAGCAGTTACCCGAAACAGAACATCAGATTTTATTGATGCCACAAACCCGAATCCATCAGGCACTAAATAACAAGGAGCCTCTGTGTTTTCCTTGTATGATCCACAGAGCTCAGCCAACCAAAACTGCAGTGTTCAGCACCCCAACCCATTGGTATAGACCTCAGGGAGTCATCACCCGCAAAGCACTGGCGAATCACTTTATCCAACAGTTTGGTAGTCCATTAGTGCTGGCTCGTTTGTTAGAAGCCAGAACTTTTAAGATGGGGCTGGCTGCTGGTCGCAAATATGGCGAGCTGGAAACCCTGTTAGAACCTTACCGCAAAACTGCATTGACTCGTTCTGGTGATGAAAGCTCTGTCGCTTTATTGAAAATGATCCAAAGTGGTCGCATTGATTTCACACTCGACTACGACATTATTCTGACTTACCTGAACAAAACCGCACCAGAACAAGCCAAAGGCCTGGTTTATGTGCCAATGGCTGAGTTGCCACTACCTATTGCCGGTGCTGTAGGTTGCAGCAATAGCGACTGGGGACGGCAGCAAGTTGAACTTATTAATACTGTATTGCCCAAAGTGAAAGCGGACCCCTCCTTCAAAAAAAGTCTTAAATTATGGTTTGATCCTCAGGTTTTGCCGCCTCCAACTGAGTTCAAACCAGAACGAAAGCAGTAAATGGAGACAAATCAGTATGTTTGATCGACAAAACTCAACAAAATTCAGCTGCAAAGCAAGCCTATACCAGTTAAAATCGATCGAAATGGCAGATGCCTGAACTCATGGATAAGAACTTGTCATCCCCACCAGATTTTAATCAAATGCAATTTGATAACTACCGTGACGAAAGACCGTCAGAGCAGACTGCACCAGTGCCTAAACCACGCCGTCGCAGCCTGATCCCAGCGTTATTTTTTCTGTTATTACTCTCTGGCGCAGCATTAGTCGCGTACGAGCTGCATACGGCGCATTATCAGGCGACAGAAATCAGTGTCTATACCAAAAAGCTAACCTACCAGTTGCAGCCAGGTGCAACAGATCAGGTGTCCTATCCGATAGCCGGACCTTTTGATCAACGTTTGGGTTATTCGAAGTTATCCAAATTTATTCCACGTCTGACTCAAAGCAATTTTGTTATAGAGCAGCAAGCTGCCTTCTCTTCAGAATTGCTGTTTTATACCCAATTAGGATTTTTTCCGCCTTACCGTGAAAAAGCTCAGGGTGGATTATTGATTGGTGATTGCCGCAACGAAGAGTTGTTTTCGTTTTCCCACCCGCAGCGTGTTTATAACCATCCGGCTGACGTGCCTGCTGTAGTGCGCAATAGCTTGTTATTTATAGAAAACCGTAAGTTGTTAACTTCACCAGCCACCTCGAATCCTGCGGTTGACTGGCCACGTTTTATGATGGCAGCCGTGTCTCAGGTGACTAAAGTATTAAATTTAGAGGGCCAATCTGCAGGTGGCAGTACCCTTGCCACTCAAATTGAAAAATACCGCCATTCACCTCAGGGCTTAACCCAAAGCTTTACCGACAAGTTTTTGCAAATGGTGTCAGGTTCTGTGCGAGCATACCGCTATGGCGCAGACACCTCTTTGACCCGTCATGAAATTGTGCTGGATTACTTAAACTCGGTGCCACTTTCTTCAGCGCCGGGTTTTGGCGAAGTGCATGGTGTGGGTGATGCGTTATGGGCCTGGTTTGGCACTGATTTTGGCCGCTTTAACCAGGTGTTAAATGCAGAACCTACAGAGCAAAATAAAAGCTTAAGAGGTTTGGCCTTACGTCAGGTGCTGGCATTGATGATAGCCCAGCGTCGTCCTTCTTATTATTTGTTGCAAGGTCATGATGATTTAGAGGACCTGACTAACAGCCACTTACGCGTACTGGCCAATGCCAATGTGATAGATAAAGAATTAGCCGATTCGGCCATGTCGCAACGTTTGTTATTTAAAGGAGGTAAAGCACCTGGGATCAAACAGGATGCGCAAACCCTCAAAGGGATCAACGTCGCCCGTGGCCGCTTAGGCACCTTGCTGAACCAACAGCTGTATGACTTAGATCGGCTGGATTTGACCGCTAAAGTGTCTTTACATCATGAACTGCAGCAAAAAGTCAGCCACTACCTCAATAGTCTGGCCTCGCCTGTCGTCGCCGAAAAAGTCGGCTTGTTGGGCGAAAAACTGTTAAGTGCCACCAATACAGATAAAGTCACTTACAGCTTTACCCTATTTGAAAAAACGCCTGGCGGTAACAGAGTACGGGTGCAAACCGACAACACCGACCAGCCTTTTGACTTAAATGAAGGTAGTAAACTTGAACTGGGTTCTACAGCCAAGCTACGTGTACTGACTACCTATCTGGAAATTGTGGCTGAGCTGCATGACTCTTTTATTGATGAGCTGCCGGAAAACCTGCTGAACCTTGATATAGCACCAAACGATCATTTAACCCGTTGGGCAGCAACTTATATGGCCCATACAGCAGACCGTGATTTATCCAAAATGCTTGATGCGGCCTTGCAACGCACCTACTCAGCTTCTCCTGCTGAGCGCTTCTTTACTGGTGGTGGTTTGCAGGTATTTAACAACTTCCAGAAAAAGGAGGACAGCAGAGTTCCAACAGTATTGGAGTCGTTAAAAGAATCTATTAACCTACCTTTTGTCCGCCTGATGCGCGATATAGTGTCTTACAGCAGCAGCTACCAAACTGCTGGCAGTACATCGCTACTGCTGAAAAACGATAAAGATCCACGCCGCGAAGATTATTTACGTCGTTTTGCCGACAAAGAAGGCAGCTCTTTCCTGCAACGTTTCTGGCGTAAATACCAGAAGAAAACAGAGGAAGACCGTTTAAGCACGTTTTTTGAAGGCCTAAAACAAACACCGGATCGTCTGGCGGCGGTACACCGTTATTTGTTGCCTGATTCTGATTTCGCCAAATTCAGCGCCTTTTTGCAGCAACGCCTGCCAGAAGAAAATCTGACGGTAAAAGATATAGATGAGCTGTATAACAAATACGGTCCGGGTAAATTCAGTCTGATGGATCAAGGCTATATAGCCAGGGTCCACCCGCTGGAATTATGGCTGCTGAGCTTTATGCAGCAAAACCCGCAAGCCACCTTCAAAGAAGCGGTGGATGCATCCGCAGAACAACGTCAGCAAGTGTACCGCTGGTTATTTAAAACCTCGAACCGCAGTGCCCGTGATACCCGGATCCGCATTATGCTCGAAGTAGAAGCTTTCCTGGATATTCACCAGCGCTGGAAAAAACTCGGTTATGCTTTTGACCACCTGGTGCCTTCGCTGGGCACTGCTTTGGGTAGTTCAGGTGACAGACCTGCTTCTTTGGCTGAGCTGATTGGTATTATCCAAAATGACGGCATGTTATTACCTACAGTCAGGGTCGATCAGCTGCATTTTGCTGCGAATACCCCTTATGAAGTGAAGTTAAAGTATCAGCCACATGAAGCGACACGGGTGATGAAACCTGAAGTAGCCAGAGCTTTACGTTTTGCCTTATCGCAGGTGGCAGATGGTGGCACAGCCCGCCGTTTGCAGGGTTCGTTTACCAAAGCGGATGGCTCGCCTTTACTGATAGGTGGCAAAACAGGCACAGGTGATAACAAGATGGCAACTCAGGTTATTCGTGGCCGCACTGTACAAGCCACTACCATTAACCGCACAGCTACCTTTGTATTTTATCTGGGGGACAATCACTTCGGCACTTTAACTGCTTTTGTGCCGGGTAAAGGTGCTGAAGATTTTAGTTTTACCTCAGCCTTGCCACTGCAAGTGCTCAAAGGTATGGCACCTATTCTGAATCCTTATATCCAACAAGGTCAGCTTTGCCGTTAATCAAGGGTCAGAACCTTGGTTTTGACCCTAAAATTGATGTGTAAATCCCATGTCATTCCTACAGCCCAGATTATTGAGGCAAGTCAGGTTCGTTTTTATATTGTGGTATCAAAACTGATGTGGGGTTCAGAGTCAAAGACTCTGACCTCGCCAAATGCCTTTCGGGAAGTGTTCTTCTAAAAAGCCAGCCAGTTCAGATTGTGGAATAGGTCTGGCAATCAAATAACCTTGCGCTATATCACAGCCTTGCTGACGCAGTAACTCCAGCTGTTCGCGAGTCTCCACCCCTTCAGCCACCACTTGTAGTTGCAGCTTTTGCACCATGGCAAT
Organism: Rheinheimera sp. MM224; assembly: GCF_947090785.1. Lineage (NCBI taxonomy): Bacteria > Pseudomonadati > Pseudomonadota > Gammaproteobacteria > Chromatiales > Chromatiaceae > Rheinheimera > Rheinheimera sp. MM224. The sequence continues at coordinate 1,434,053 of NZ_OX352320.1, read as the reverse complement.
AGTGGAGGCGATGATCTGGAAATCAGCCGCATTATCCAGCATGCCGGATAAAAAGCTTTTATCGATTTTAATACAGTCCATCGGCATCTTTTTCAGATAGCTCAAGGACGAATAACCAGTACCAAAATCATCAATGGCAAAATGAATGCCCATGGCTTTGATTTGCGACATGATGTTCAGCATGGTTTCAATACTTTGCACCAGCGTGCGTTCTGTCAATTCCAATTCAAAATAAGAGCCCTGCAGCTCGTATTTATCCAGCAAACGTTTTAAGGTTGGGATGAGTTCCGGGTCAACAAACTGCTCAGCAGACAAATTAATGGCAATACGGAAATGATGCCAACCGCTGTGCAATAAGCTCAGACACTGCTGCATACATTGTTCAATGATCCAGTAACCCAGCGGTATAATTTGCCTGGATTGCTCCAGCACAGGAATAAACTCATCGGGCGGCACCATGCCCCGCACCGGATGACGCCAGCGGATCAGCGCTTCAAAGCCATACAATGCTCCTGTCGCTATGGTCATTTGTGGCTGGAAGCTAATGGAGAACTGGTTCAGCAACAAGGCTTCTTTTAAATCCTGTTCCAGTAAAACTCTTTGTTGTACCCGCTGATACATGTCGAGATTATAGGCCTGCGCGCCATTGCCGCCATTGAGTTTTACCTCATGCATAGCTAAATCGGCCTGACGTATCAAGTCATCAGACAACAGAGTATCAACAGCGCTCATGGTTAAACCTATACTGGCTGTCATAACAAAGTTTTGCTGATCAATAGTCAGAGGTTTCTGGATACGTTGCAATATCTGGCTGGCCAACCGAAAGGGGGTTTCCACATCCGTCAGTTGTGGTAATACAAAAACAAATTCATCACCGCCAAAGCGACATAACAAATCATTCGCACTGCAACAGTCCTTTAAGAGCAGAGCAACCAGCTTCAACAACTTATCGCCATGGGCATGGCCTAAACTGTCGTTAACACGTTTAAAGTCATCTAAATCGACAAATAGTACAGCGAGAAACTTGTTCTCCGCACTTTGACCGGCCAGCATGCGTTCCAATTGATACTGCAACATATTCCGGTTTGGTAAAGTTGTCAGTAAGTCATACATCGCCACTTTTTCAAGCTCATTGGTGTGTTGCTCTACTTTATGGTTCAGTTGCTCCAGCTCAACACTCAGCTCTTCAGCGGCCTGGCGTAACAGGTCCACTTCATCCGGCCATAGACTGGCCTGAAAATGACTTTGCTGGCGAAAACCAGCGTATTGTTTTTGCGAAAGCAGTGGCAAGGCTTTACTCAGAGTTTTCAACCTTTGGCTGATCCTCCTCATGATCAGATATACCAGCAGCACCATACAGCCAAACAAAATCACCGAGGTAATAAGCAACTGGCGACGATAGCCGTTATTGGTAGTGACAAAGTCGCTGATATTATCAACCACAGTCAGATACACGCCTTTGCTTTGCATCTCAAACGCGGAGATCAAGTACTGCTGGCCATTGTAGTGCAGCTCCAGTCCTTTGCTCAGGGCTAAATCAGCCTCCAGATCAGAGACCTTTTGCAACAAGGCATTGAGTAACTCCGGATTTGAGCTGGATATTAACTCGCGGCGGATTTGCCCTGCTGCGGTTCTGCTGGCACGAATTAAAGCCACATCAGAGTTCAGGCTTTGATGCAAAGCCGATAAAATATCCACCAAAGTGGTTGTTACCGTCATCACAGCGACTTCACCAGAGCTATTCAGCACAGGCAAACTCAACTGTTTGACACAAGACTGTACACACAAATTAGCGGTCAGCGGGCTTTGTTGCTTCAACACCTTTTGTACTAAAGTAGTTGAGAAATAAGGGGTTTGCTGGCCACTGCTAAATAGCAGTTGCATATCGCTGTTGTGCAACCAGATTTGCTCGATATTCAGGTGCAACTGCATATTGGCACTTTGTTCGGCCAAACGCTGCACAAAGGAGGAAAAATCAGGCTGCTGACTGAGCTGAACTAAATCGGAGAAACTTTCCAGCCAGACCCGCAGTTGCTGCTCGATAATGCTGTTTTGTTGCAGGTACTGCTGACGTGCTGATTCACGTTTCACCTGCTGCTGCCGGTCAAATTCTTCGCTCATTCGCATCAAACCCAGACTGGTTTGCAACACAGTCATGCAAAGTAAAGCGCTGATGGTCGCCAGTAATATTTTCCAGGGTAAACTAAAGACAAAGGGCCGCATAAAAATTAAAACCAATACATCAATTGCATAGCCCACATTTGCCAGTATTCAGATTTATTGTGCTGCAGATCAGGCATCACAGGGTAAGCCAGACGAGCAGTTCCTTTGACCCAGTGATGTTCCATAGTTAAGCGCAGATTATCTTTAAAATCATAAGTTAATCCGAAAGTGAGATCGTCCTGATAACCAAAATAGGCTGGCACTAAACCGCCAGTACTTTGAGAGAACTTACGACCACTGCGATCGTCTTTATCCAAATCAAACAAATCCACACTTAACAAAGCCCAGGTGCGGGGAAGCAGGTTGTAACGGCCCTGTACGTACCAACCCTGGCTAAAGCTGTTGCGTTTAAATCCAGGCGCATAGAAGTCACTGATGTTCAGACGCTCCTGCACCCATTCACTACTCAGTTCCCAATATTCGGCGGCGTAGCGACCATTGAACATCACACGCTGTACCGTCATGGCACCATCACTGTAATAATCCAGTTCAGCTTTTTCGTAGGTAAAATCGGAATCAAGCAATGAAACACCCAACTGCCAGGCTGATTGGTCCGGACGCCAGAACAGACTGGCCTGATGCACATAGTCTTGCTCAGCATCGCCTTGAGCCAACGTACTCAGCAGGATCTGACTTTGTTCCTTACTTAAGTTGGTCGAGCCCCAGCTCCAGTTCAATTCCACTTCACCTATGCCGGTATTACGGGTGACTTTAAAAGCCAGGCCATCGCTGCCAACGGCAATGTCGCGAAACGAATCAAAATAGACAGATTGAGGTAATACGATGGCATTGCGGGTAAAAGGCACATCGCGGGTGGCAGAATAGAGCCAATGCTGATTTTTAAACCGACCGATAAACATATCCAGTTGCCAGTCAAAATCATTGTGTAAGGTCCAGTCTAAAAACAGATAATCCAGCCGGGTGCCTTTGACATAACGGCGACCTCCATCCAGGTACACCACCTGACCAGCCAGACGAAGATTGTCCGATAAAGCCCAGGACATGTTCACGCCCAGATCAGTTAATTCCGCAGAAATACTGTCATCCAGATTGACGAAATTAGTTTGAGGTGCCTGAATAAGGCCCTGTGAAATAAAACCATGCCATTGCACTTTATCTGTATTTAGCCCGTCAGCCTGCAACTGCCATGAACAGCCCAGCAGCAGTAAAAGGCATAGCTTACTGCGTAACACGAATGACTTTAAGCTTGGATAGTTCATCTGGATTCTCAATATAACCTATAGCACCTTTGGTAGTGGCTACCATCTCTCGCATTTGCTGCTCTGAAGTCAGCACCACAGGCGCTGAACCTAAACCTGAATAAGTAATTTTTTGCCAGATCCTGTCCAACTGATAAGGAAACATTTGTAGTTTTTCTTTGGCAAAACTCTGATGTACCGGATTTTTAGCAGACAACACAAAAACTCTGACCGCAGTGCCGTCAGGCCAGTTTTGTTGCCGCATCGAATAGATACCGCGCAGCTGAGTGACAGTCAGCTGATCCATAGGAACGGCAGGATGAGTTACTACTTCTGTTGCTGGGGCAGAAAACGCCCACAACATAAAGCAAGCAACGACGAACTTGGTATTCACGTCTTTGTGGTTCCTTAAAAGGTCACACCCTGGAATTTGCATTCTTTTTGGGTACGGGCAGTAAATATCGGCAAAGGAGTTTTTCGAAAAGTACCGATATTACGCCAGTAATAGTCCGCGCTCAGTATAGTAGTAGTGGCTGAAATTGTATTGTAATGAAGAAAAAAAGTAGTGTTTTCAGTAGAATGAGATCACAGAGGGAGAATATTTCCCTCTGTGTGGTACACAAATTAATAACGTGGGCTAACTTCAAATACAGTTAAGCTACCACTGACTTCGTTGGCCATCAATAACAACGCCTGACCTGTGGCACTGTTCGCAGCAGGCACAAACACCAGACTCTCGGGGCCTAAGTCACCAGCTTGCTGATAATCACCGCTGACTTCAGCAGGTACTGCATCGTCATCAATTTCATACACAGCGTCAAAGTTACGGTTGTGGAAGTAATCGACAAATTTAGCGTCATAAGGGTTGCTGATATCGTACACAAAAATACCGCTCAAACGCTCTGTGCCGATAAAGGCATAAGTTTTATCGCCCACCTGACCAATAGTCACGGCTTCAGGTTCCGGACCTTTGTCATCAGAGCGGCTGTCGCCTTCGACCACTGTATGGTTGGTGTTAAATAACTCGCCATGGACACCTGAGCTAATACGTTCAAAATCGGATCCGCTGTCAAACACCAGATTGCCGTTTTGATCCCAGATACTGAAGGAACGGGCACCATAAGCATACAAAGCCTCATAGTCACCATCAGCATTCTGCCCCAGCGCTGTGGTCACGTTTAAACGGCCTAAGCCATCGTCATCATAGAAGCTGGCTTGTTTTGCTATTAAATCAGCAGAACGTGGTAAATCTTTGATACGGGCTTCTTCACCATAGCCATCCCAATCACGCGAATCTCCTTCGTTCGCGCTGACAATAAAAGTAGCGCCTTTCCAGTTATAGCTGGTCAGGGTATCTGGCTGATACATACCAAAGACACCAGGATAAGTACTGAGTTTCACGCCATCTCTATTGCTGACGTCTACCGCATTTTTCGTCTGGCTGTAATCTTTAAAGCCTAAAGCCATCACTTTGGTGATTTCTTTGTCGGTTAAATCAACCACTGCCAAAGCATTGTTTTCCTGCAAGGACACAAAAGCAGTTTTACTGTCACTGCTGACTGTAATGTATTCAGGTTCTAAATCCTGCGCTACCGTGGTTCCCGAAGGTGCTGCAAACTTCACACCCTGTGCAGCCAAATCGGCTTGATCCGCATTAAAAGCGCTGAAAGTTAATAAGGTTGCCTGATCTGCAGCTACACCAGCGGTGATAGCAATGACGCCCACTGAACCTTCAGGATCCACACTGTAATCTGATTCTGGTTCAGCTTCGTTCGCCACTAACAACAAGCTGCCATCCGGAGTAAAAGTCACCATATCAGGCAAAGCCCCTGCTTTCACAGCTTTGACCAATACAGGAGCCGCGCTACCACTGATATCATAAAAAAGTACTGCACCAGCAGAAGATTTCACTTCATTTTCTGCTGCGACTGCTAACAGATTACCAGAGATAGCAATGGAGTTAGCAAAACCTAAGGTTAAGGTCTCGTCTGCGCCACCTGCGTTTTTCACAGTAACAGTTGCAGGCATAGCCAAAGGAGTACTGGTTAAGGTATTGGCAGTAATAGCATCTGTCAGAGCTGTACTCTTAATACCTGAAGCGTCCAGAATTTCGACTCTGTTGGCAGCACCATTGACAACAAATATGCGCTTCGATGCACTGTGATATTGCGTAATTTCAGCAGCACCGCCACCGTAAGTGCCAGTAACAAAACGGGCTACAGCTTTGGTACTGATACCGATTTGGGCATTTTGACCAGGAGTTCCAGGCTGGCCTACAGCACCATCAGAACCTTTAGGCCCAGTAGCACCATCATCGCCGTCCAAAACACAACCAGATAAACCAAGAGCAATGGCAGATGCTACCAAAGTAAGACGTAACGCAGAGAATTTCATTTTCGGTAAAGTCCTGTTTTATATAAAAAATCAGGCCCTACCCTAAAGTTGACTTATGACGATTCAGTGACGTTTGTATGAAAACTTAATGAATAAGGAGCCCACAATGGGCCCCTTGAGTATGCATTTTAATAGGCAACACAAAAGCGTTGATTGGCATGCAAATTTTGCTCTGCTTCATCCAGCATAGCGACCGCATAATCCGCCGTCGAAATACGGCTTTTGCCATCAGCGTCTGTCAGCAGTTGATCCTGCCCCAGACGGAACTGACCTGTCTTTTCACCCGGAAAAATTTCAGCAGCAGGCGATAAGTAACTCCAATCTTGCTGAGTTTGAGCTTTTAGCATTTGCAAAGCCTGATAAGCCCCTTGTGCCGAGCCCAGATAAGCGGTCGGGAAATCCGGACTATTCAACAACATCTGACCCGGTGCATATTCAAGCGAAGCTGCGCCCCCCACCACCAATAAACGTGGTACTTTAGCCTCTGTACTGGCAGCTAAAATCGACTGAAAGCCCTGCACATAATAAGAAGCCACATCAGACTCTTTATGACCACTAAAAGCACTCAGCACCAGATCTACTCCGGCCAGGGCCAAAGTCAGACCTGCAGTGTCTAAAACATCTACTTTATAAGCAGTTAAACCTACGGCTAATTCCAGGCGCTCTGGGCGACTGACCAAAGCTTTGACATGATGACCCCGACTTAAAGCTTCTGTTGTCAACGCTGAACCAATAAAACCTGATGCACCAATAATAGCGATATTCATACCATCTTCTCCATTTGACTGAATGAGGCTTATTATCCAGAACAATATTGATTTGAAAAACACACCAATACATAATTCACTGTTATTAATTAAGCAACAATGAATCTCATGCAGCTATCCGATATTGATTTAAACACTGTGCCTGTATTTCTGGTATTGGCCCAGGAACGCAGCTTTACAGCAGCGGCAGAACGACTGGGTTGCACTAAAACCAAAGTCAGTCTGCAAATCAAGGCACTCGAATTCAGGCTTGGTGTTGCTTTGTTTCGTCGCACCACCCGATTGGTCAGCCTGACTCAAGCGGGCGAGCAGCTGTATCAGCATTGCTTGCCTTTACTGCAACAATTGAGTCAGCAATTGATCGAAGCTCAAAGCTCTGAGCAGAATCTGAGTGGAACTTTAGTGATCAGTGCGCCTGAAGACTACGCCCATCAAGTGCTGGTCCCGGCCTTACTGGCATTTCGTCAGCGCCACCCGGCTTTGGCTTTTGAATTAAAAAGCAGTGATCAGATCAAAGATTTAGTCAAAGAAGGCATAGATTTATCCATCAGGGCGGGCTGGCTGAAAGACTCCAGCCAAAAAGCTATTTCTTTGGGTAGTTTTGAACAATGGCTGGTCGCTTCCCCTGCCTATTTGCAACAGTATGGCATGCCTGAACACCCGGCAGAGTTGCCGCAGCATCACTTTATCTGTTTTAGCTTATTACCATCGGCGTTGAATTGGACCTTCAGTACAAAATCTGAGGAGCTGCAGGTGCAAATGCGTAGCCAAATCAAAGCAGGATCTACCGGGTCTGTCACCGCCTTACTGAAAGCTGGTGCAGGGCTTGGAGTTATCACAGACTACAGTGCAAGAGTTTTGATTCAGCAAGGTGAATTACAACGGGTACTACCGCAGTGGAAACTACCCAAAGGGGGAATTTACGCCGTCTACCCACCAGGTCAGTTCCGCCCTGTCAGAGTACGTCTTTTTGTTGATTTTTTCAAAGAGTGGCTAGTAAATCAATAATCTACTGAAGGTACAAAATCGCCGGGAGCGATTTTCACTCACATCGTCCATGATGTTCACCTCCGGCAGCTAAAGCGGTGAAAAACGGCTGTCCTGCCGTTTTTTGAACATTGGAGCGAAGCGACGATGGCCCGGAGGGCATTTTACAGGATAGTAAAATGTCGTCGTAACAACGTTCCCGACAATTACGACATACCGTCCCTCCATGGACATAAAAAAGGGCCCAGCAAAGGGCCCTAAAATCACCAGGAACAGTGATGCATGCAACAAGTTTAAGCAACTTCAGGATGCAGGCCTCACTTTGCAAAAATGTGACAACCAGGCGAAGCTTTAATGAAAAATGATATGAAAAATAGTTATAGAATCATGGATTTACTATGGCTTGTTGAATTTGATATTTAGCTAACAAAAACTGCCATTCCTGATCTGCCGGCATTTGCAGTACCACCTGCTGTAAAAACTGATACAACTGCGGATCCGTGTTACTTAACATAAAACGCCGCTGGATCACATCATGAGGTGTAGTCGCAACATAAAAATGCCTGGCATGTTCGCCATGACTGAATTTATAGGACAAAGTTGAAGAACTGATAATAGTAAAATCACCACGGCCTAGCCTGAGCATATCCAGTACATAGTCTTCCTGCAGGGTATCCACCCGCTCCATAGTTCCGGCCGCAACAGCCTCATCTATACCTTTGTATTTATAGCCTTGTGAACCAATAAAGGTTTTGCCGGTTAACCTGGCCAGATCCTGATCCCGAACAGGCTTTCTGGCATCCGATACAAACATATCCTGGTCATGTAAAAAGGGCGTCGTAAAAACCATCTTATCGGCTAATGGTTTAAACCAGGCGGGCTGGACACCTACCACTACATCAGTAAAAGGTTCAGCCAACAGCACATCAAGACGCTTTCTTGGCATCAGCTCAGTCGTAAACTGGTATTTGTCTGTTTTATGGTTCAGATAAACAGCTAAATCAAAATACAAGCCGCGCTGCTCAGCCCAATCAATCACATAAGGAGCTTTTAAATGGTAGGTCAGCAATAACACCTGCTGCTTTGGCGCTGCATAGCTGGTGGTGAAAACGCTTAAACTCAGTAACACACAACAAAATCGAACCCACATAACCACATATCCAAAAGACCAGTGATTTGAGACTAGATAAGTTTTGGTCACAGAGCCAGCACCTGAACACTACCATGCTCATTTTTATCAGAATTTCATTAATTTAAGGGACAAATTAAACAAAATCGCTACAACTGGATATAGGCTGTAGCGATTTATCTTTTGGCTGAAGCTTATTTAGTGGTCAGCAATTTCACTAAAGCTTCACCTACAGCTGCTGCAGACTGAGGATTTTGACCTGTCACCAGACGCTGATCCACCACCACTTTAGATTGCCAGTCGGCAGCAGCGCTGTAGCTAGCTCCACGTTTGGTTAGTTGGTCTTGCAACGAAAATGGCACGACCTGAGTTAATTTCACCTGTTCTTCTTCTGTGTTACTAAAACCAGTCACTTGTTTGCCTGCAATCAGGTAGCTGCCATCAGCTAACTTGATATTCAGTAAGGCAGCTGGCCCATGACAGACTGCCGCCACTATGCCGTTATTCTGGTATAAATCAGCTGCAAATTGTTGTACCGCCTTGTCTTGTGGAAAGTCCCACATGGTGCCGTGGCCACCTGCAAAGAGCACTGCTTTATAGTCTGACGCTTTTAAATCCGCCAGTTTCAACGTCTGCTGCAGTTTCGCATTGTGTTTGTTATCGGCGATAAACCACTGATTGGTCGTATCGGCATCTGCCAGACTACGCTCGTCCACTGGCGCTTTACCACCAGCAATACTGGCGATATCTACGTCAATACCTGCATCCACCAACTCTTTATACGGATGTGTCACTTCACCTAACCAATAGCCGGTTTTTTCACTGGTCGTGCCCATTTGGCTATGACTGGTGACGACGATCAGTACTTTCTCTGCGGCCATAACGAAGCTGCTGCTTAACGTCAGAGCTGCAGCCAGTCCAAGTTGTATCACTCGTGTTGCTAATGTCATTGGTTTCACCTTTTTACTGTGGATTTGATGGTGCTTAGTGTGCAGCACAGCTAAACTACAAAGAAGTGAATTGATTCAATAATAGCTATTCAAATTATGAATATTAAAAACAAAGATCTGAATTTATTGCTGCTGTTTAAAGTGCTGTATGAAGAGCTGAATGTCAGTTCGGCAGCGAACCGACTGAATCTGAGCCAACCAGCGCTGAGTCATAAACTGAATAAACTACGCCACGAATTTGCCGATCCATTGTTTGTCCGTGCGGCCCGCGGCTTAACACCCACCCCCAAAGCTATTAGTATTTCTGCTGAAATACTGCAGCTGGTATCCTCGCTGGAAGGTTTTTATCAGCACCAGAGTGGCACAGATTTTTTAACGCAAGCCGACAGGCTGGTGATTTACAGTACTGACTATATAGAAAGTGTATTGTTACCTGATTTACTCGCTGTGCTGGCAGAACAAGCCCCAGCGGTACAACTGGTGCTGCGCCATACGCAGGGCACCTTGCCTAAACAGCAGTTGGAGCGCGGCGATTGTGATCTGGCTATAGCCGGCTTTTATCGTGATTTGCCGGAAAGCTTTTATCAGCAAAAACTACAGACTGAGGACTTTGTGGTGTTGATGCGTTCCCAGCATTCGCTGGCTAAGCAGACACTTAGCATCGAAGACTATTGCCAGGCCCGTCATATAGTCACCACACTGACCGGCGATCTGGATGGTTTGGTTGATCAGGAATTAGCAAAATCTGGCTTGGCGCGTCAGGTTTGTGCCGGGCTTTCTGGTTTTTTATCACCAGCTCATTTAGTCGCTAAAAATGATGTGCTGCTGACCTGCCTGAAATCAGTGGCTGAGATAGCACAAAAAGCCAATCCTGATTTGCGGATCATTCCCTGCCCTGTACTATTACCGCAAGTGCAAATCAGCCAGGTCTGGCATTCAAGAACACAAGACGATCCGCTAAGACGTTGGTTACGACAACAGATCCATCAGTTGTTGCTCAAATAGTAAAAAAGCCGGCAAGCCGGCTTTTCGATTCAGAGCACTTAGAAATTGACTCTGAGCCCTAAAGCGCCAGAGCGGCCACTGTTACCTCGTGCACCATCAGCACCTCTATGGGTGATACGTTGCTGATCAAACAGGTTTTCAACTTTGCCATAAAGCTGAGTGAACTCATTCAAACGGTAGGTCAAACTCCAATCCACACTAAATAAGGATTGTGTCGCTAAAAACTCAGCATCCACAGCGGCTCGTTCACAAGTGGTGGTTGAACAGCTGCCGTCGACATAACTTAGCGCCAGATAGGATTGCCACAAGCTGTCGTATTCCACGCCCAGTTGAACCGAGCCTATATGTTTTGGTGTGTAATCGAGCACGTCGCCTTTTTGTACACCGGAGGCCGAGTCTGAGGCTTTAGTGTATTCACCATCGGTGTATGTGTAAGTGGCACGGATTGGCATCACATAAGCGCCCTGACGATACAGTTCACTAAAAGCACCAATTTCAACACCATACACTTCTTTTGAGCCCGTTTGCTCTGTACCATCCACCACACCACCAGGGCAAGGATTGGCAACCAGACAGTTTCGCAGCGCATTGCTGTAATCACTATAAAACGACACTATATCTACACCAGTGCGATCCCGGCGAAAACGCACACCAGCTTCATAGTTATCACTTTCTTCACCTTTAGTGCCCTGACTTGCGCTATTGCCAGGAGGCGCAAAACCCTGATGCATACCTGCCAGCAAAGTCCACTCATCCGTCAGGCTGTAGTTTAGACCCAAACCAGCTGTCGTTTTGCTTAACTCATTGCTGTTTAACGCTGTCTGTTCCACATTGAGATTGGCTCTGCTATCAATTTTTTCAGTGCGCACTACAGGTAAAAAGATCCAGTTCTGAACACTGATTTCATCCGCCAACCACAATGCTGTCGCTTTGGCATTACCCGGTGTGACAGTCCCTGCAGTTTCGGAAACAAACACCAGTTGACCACTGCGCTGATCATAAATGGCATTTGCACCACCAAGCGAATAGGTTTCATCTTCATGACGGCGCACACCAGCACGAAGGTTGTGGCTCCACTGCCCGATCACAAAACCCTGATCCAGTTCAATCTGAGCCCCTTTGGAGTCAAAGTTCTGGTAGTTCAAGCCATAACGTACGCCATTGGCATGAGTGGTATCGGCAGTGCCTTGCAAAATTCCCTGGATAAGTTCAGCACCATTGTCAGGCGTAGTTCCGGCCAGCTGATTATTCACAATCCAGTTAAGCCCCCCCGTGGTTGCTATACCTACCCCATTGATTTGATTTAATCTTTTGTAATTACGGTAAGTCTCGTTGCGATACAAGGTCGTGGTGACAGAGGTATCTGCAGCCAGCTCAATCTGGTGTTGTACACTGACACTTTCGCGGCCACGGCGCATCTGTTCTAACTCACTTAAGCCATAACGACGATCCGGATCAGCGGAAAAATCAGCATCTGTAACGCCCAGATAAGAGACATTGTTGATTTCATCTGCATTTAAAAACTTCAGATTTACACTTTGTTTAAAGCGCGCATCTGTAGCACTTTGCCAGCGTAACTTCGCCAAATATTCAGCTTGATCCATGCCGGTATCACGGTCTGAACGGTCAAGCTGATGAAAGCCATCATTTTCTCTTTGATAAGTCTCAAGCAAATAGCCCCATTGGCCTTGGGTATCACCATAATTTGCATGTATTTTTTTACCATCAAAGCTGGCAAGTTCTGCGTTCAGAAAACCTTTGGCCTCAGTTGGTATAGCAGTAGAGACCAGATTCACGGCACCACTCGCTGTTTGAGGACCATAAAGCAATACTTCAGGGCCCTTTAATACTTCAACCGCACTCATGCGGCCCACGTTTGGAAAATAATAGGCCGAGGTATTGGCATAAGGAGCCATGGCCGCTGGGATACCGTCTTCCATAATAGAAATCCGATCGCTACGCCCCGAAGACGATGCTCTGATCCCAACACGCGGGAAAGTGCCCTGACCGTCTTCTTCACGAACATAGACACCAGGCACAGAACGTAAAATACTGTGCACATTGGTAAATTCGAATTTTTGCAGCTCTTTTTCGCTGACTACATAAGCAGAACCCGTGGATTTAGTTGGGTCTTCTTTGTGTCCCACTATGGTAATTTTTTCTACCGCGGCTAGTTCATCAGCTGTTTCAGCAAAAACAGAGGTCATTAAAAAGGACTGAGCTACTGCCACAGCAAGCAAGGTTGGTCGAACTGTCATGCTATCCATCTCCAAATCACAAAAGTGCAGTTTTAGTTTTTATTTGCGGATTGTATACGAGAGTAAATAGCAATGGTTCACATTAGTGATCTCTTTTTAATAAAGATCTGATGTAAAAACACAGCCCCCGCTCACACTGACACTGCTGGGCGGCATGGTGCCTTTGATTTAGTTTGGTGCGTTAAAGTAAAGAAACATGAGCTGTTACTGATACAAACTATGTTCTGATACGTACAAAAGGTGTTTATCCACAAGGAGTTCTTATGCGTTATATCTTTCTTGCACTTGCTGCTTTGCTTACTACATCCTGCACTCAAGTTCCGACAGGTGTCACTCCTGTTACTCCTTTTGATATCAATAGTTATCTCGGGGAATGGCATGAAATTGCCAGGCTGGATCATAGTTTTGAGCAAGGACTAACTGAAGTCACTGCGCAGTACAACCTACGCGAAGATGGCGGAGTAAAAGTCATAAACCGGGGTTATAACGCAGCAGAGGAGTTATGGGAAGAAGCCGAAGGCAAAGCCTATTTTGTTGCAGACAGCAACACAGGCCGGTTAAAAGTGTCTTTTTTTGGCCCCTTTTATGGTGGATACAATGTTGCCAAACTAGAGCCGGATTACAGCATGGCATTGGTGATTGGCCCTTCCCTGGAATACGCCTGGTTACTATCGCGCAGCCCCACCCCGCTGGCTGAGTTATGTCAGCGTTATTTCAGCAGTGCAGAAGCTTTAGGCATCAAACCCAGTCTATGGATTAAGATCCGCAGCTGTAAAAGCAGTGAAGAAGTCCCAGGGATTTAATAAAAAAAGCAGCCTATTTCAGGCTGCTCTTTTAACGTCTGGCATTATTTATTCAACAATAATTTCAAACAAACCGCGCATATTGGCTTTAGCTGCGTCCGAGCGCAAAATAGCAGGATTAGCTTCATACTCTGCTGGATTGGTTTGACCATAACCTACAGTTTTAAAGCGACTCGCCTCTACCCCTTCCAGGATCAAAAAGGCTTTAATCGCCTGAGCCCGACGTTCACTTAAAGCCTGATTGTATTCGGCTGTGCCGCTGGCTGAGGTATAACCTGCAATACGCACACGGGCTTGTGGATTGGATTTTAGGGTCTGAACATGCTGGCGTAAAATCACTTTGGTGTTTTCATTCAGCTCAGCCGTATCAAAATTAAAATGTACATCTTCAAGCACCAGCACTTCTGGCTCTTTTGCCATTACAGGCTCTGTCACAGCAACAGCGTAACGAGCTGGTTCTGGTGCAGCAGAGGCTTGATATGTAGGCGTTGAGTGGCCAAATCGATACACCAGACCCAGCGAATACAAATCAAGATCGCCTATGTTCCCAACTAAGTCGTCCATGCGGTAACGCTCCGCTTCAAGTCGGATGGTAAATGCAGCTGATAGGTCATACTGCAAGCCCACACCAAATTTATGTTTGGTGTAGTTATCATCACTATTGTACGCCCCAGTCGCAATCAAACCATTACTGCCAAAGCGGGTTTCTGATTCGTTTTGTGTCACACCCACACGGGCAAAAGCTGAAAAGCGTTCAGTGACAGGCAGGATCCCAACCAGATCCAGGTTCCAACCTTTGAGCTCTGTCTTGCCTCTGAAATTAGTTTCTGGCAGGGTATTGGCCAGAAACTTAAAATCTCCCAGGTCAAAATAACCACCTTCAAGCGCCAGATAAGGCCCGAATTGGTAACCTACATATATTTTGTAGCCTTCGTTGCGCTTGTCCTCTTCGATAGAACTAACGCCAAAACCATTGTTTTCCAGACTGCTCTGAATGGATGCACTATCAATGTTGGCGCTGGATTTACCAATGTTCATCCCCATAGACCAACCATTTTCTTCATAACCGGACTGCTCCTGGGCGTGCAGACTAAAGGACATGGTCAGTGACAGACAACTGGTAAGCACAAGTAGCACTTTGGTACTATTTAACTCTGTTAAACTTTTCATTTCTTTATTCCTTTATCAGTGTGAAAAGCCTCTATTGAGGCTTATTCACCGCGTTGGCATCCAAGGTGACTTGCTCAGTCACAGAGAACAAACGGCCTGTAAGCGCTGTGCCTGTACCCAGATTAATTTGTTGCCAGGCCAGTACATTGCCGGCAAAACTGGTATTGCTGCCAAATACAGTCACGCCGCCGGTGCGCCAAAACACGTTGCTTGCTTTAGCTCCGCCTGTCAGTACAACATTGCCACCAGGGGCTCCCGTCGTAAAAGTGCCTGAAATCACAAAGATAAAGACTGAGTCAGGATCGCCTTGTGCATCCAGCGTCAGATTTCCTTGCTGAATAATGACATTGCCTGCGTTACGATACACGCCACGTGTGATCACCAAACCACCTAACTCTGCAGGCAACACCTGAGTGGCTGCAGCTGGGTTAGGATCTGCAGCTAAAAAGGTTGCAGCGACGCCTAAATCAGTGCGGACCTGATTGATAAAAGCCACCATAGAGGCATAAGGGGCTGGAACCACGTAAGGTGGAGTGACATCATCAGGCGCATAAGAAATACCATCGGTTAGCTGAGTAAACTGCCCTGCAACAGGACCTGCGGTAAAACCAGCGTAAGCTGTACGAGCTAAATCAAGAATCGCCATATCACCATCAGCGATGGACGAACCTGCTGTCGTAGTAATGGCCTGACTGGCTATCATGACAAAACGTTGCAGCTCACCCATAGCCGGGGCTTGAGGGTTATCAGCCAAAGCCGCAGTTACAGTTAATACAGCGCTGTCTTGCACCGCACCTAAAGCAGCAGTGATGTTGGAATTTCCCACTGCCAGTGCTGTAGCTAAACCGCTGTTCAACTGACCACTGGCGTTCATCGCTGCAACAGCTGTGTTGCTGGATGTCCAAACCACAGTGCTGGTGATATTGACTATGCTGCCGTCAGTGTAAGTACCATTTGCCGTAAATTGTTCCGTTTCATTGACCACAGCTGATGCATTGGCTGGGGTGACATCAATCGACACCAGAGTTGCCGCAGTCACCGTCAAGCTAGTACTACCTTCAACACCAGTATAAGTAGCGCGGATAAGCGATGTACCTGCAGACAAGCCTGTTGCTAAACCACTAGCGGGCATTTGACTAGCATTCATGCTTGCTACAGCAATAGTGCCTGATGTCCAACTAACTAAAGTGGTCAGATCGGCGGTGCTACCATCACTATAAAGCCCTGTTGCACTGAACTGGCGGGTTAAACCGTTCACAACGTTAGGGTTTTGTGGCGTCACGCTAATGCTGCTTAAACTAGCGGCTGTCACAGTCAAGGTAGCCGAGCCAGACACGGCACCCAAGGTTGCAGTAATTTGTACCACACCTGTTGCTTGTCCTGTCGCTAAACCGCTGTTAACAGTGCCATTGGCATTCATCGTTGCCGTTTGAATATTCGACGAAGCCCACACTACAGTGTGGCTAATGTTCTGAGTAGAACCATCTGCATAAATACCTACCGCAGTAAATTGTCTGCTCAGCCCCATGGCAACGGAGGAGATCACAGGGGTTACCGAAATGGAACTTAGCGCTGTCGCAGCCACATTCAGTGTTGCTTCAGCAGATACAGCGCCTAAAGTTGCCCTGATCTGCACTGTGCCAGCACTCATCGCCGTGACTACACCACTGTTGCTGGTCATGTTGGCATTAGACATAGCTACTGCGTTGTTCGACGAAGTCCAACTTACCAGCGACGTCAGATTTTCCGAAGAACCATTGGAATACACGCCCGTAGCCATAAATTGTCTGGTTAAACCAACCACCAGACTACTATTCACCGGAGTGACTACAATGCTGGTCAAAGTGCTGTTGTTCACATTTAAGCTAGCACTTCCTGAGATCGCATTTAAAGTTGCAGTGATTTGCACTACTCCCGCAGCCTGACCTGTGGCTCGACCACTATTTAACGCACCATTTACATTCATAGTCGCAATAGAGGTGTCACTGGAAGACCACACTGCAGAACGGCTGACATCAAAAGATCGACCGTCTGAAAAATTTGCAGTAGCCGTAAACTGTCGGGTTAAACCCACTGTTATTGTAGAGTTCAGCGGACTCACCACAATGCTACTTAACGTCGTATTCATAACCGTCAGTGCAGTTTCAGCAGAAACAGCACCTAACTGAGCGCTGATTTGAGTAGTGCCAGCAGCTTGCGCTGTCACTTCGCCATACTGAGCACCCGCACTATTATCAATAGTAGCAATCGCAGGCGCACTGGACGCCCAAGTGACTAAAGCGCTGATATCCTGTGATGAACCATCCGAATAAACTCCGATAGCGGTATAAAGCTGACTGACCCCCACATATAAAATTGAATTCGCTGGGCTCAGTTGTATTGATATCAATGCTGCATTTGTTACGGTAAGACTGGTGCTTGTTGACAAGTCCCCCATAGAAGCGCTGATTTGCGTACTACCAGGAGCAACAGCAGTTGCCAAACCGCTTGATGTGGTTTGATCAGGTGCCATCACAGCGACAGAGGTATCACTGGACAACCAATTTACCGCAGCACTGATATCTTCCGTACTACCGTCAGAATACAGCCCTGTTGCAATAAATTGAGTGGTTAAACCATCAGCCACACTGGGATCCAACGGGCTGATACTAATGCTGGTTAACTCCGCACTGGTGACTGTAAAAACAGTACTGGCCGCTTTACCGCCAAAAGAAGCACTAATAACAGATGTGCCAGGCTGTAATGCCAAAGCTATACCTTGCTCATTAATAGTAGACACAGCGGCCGTGGCTGAACTCCAAACAACCTTATCGCTAATATCCAGCGAGGTACCATTAGCGTAAACGCCTAATGCAGTAAATTGCTGACTTAAACCTGAAGCAAGACTAGGGTCTGTCTGAGACAAGACAATGGATCTGAGTCCATCTATGGGTTCCACTCCAAAAATAGGGTCTTTCTTATCGCCATTACAAGATGCAATAAACAGCAGCACCACAAGACTTAACAACCACCTGTAGCCTGCGCTAACTTGCTTTGTTTGATACCTGAACATGATATTTATCCTTTACTTTGGTTAACGCCGACGCGTAAAACACTTTCAGCTGAGAAGCTTTTCTCACAGGTAACCCGGTCCGTCTGTGTGCCAGCGCACAGATGGCTTTTTATAGGAAGAAATGCTGAAAATCAGATGTATACAAGTTCAGAAAGCTAGGAAAAGCTTTGTTAAATCAATAGATTTGAACATAAAAAAAAGAAAACGTAGGAGCAGTAGTACCTCCTGATGGCAATCCGTGATATCTGTCGTTTAGGGCAGAGTTAGGGATAAAAAGCAGTCTTGTTACCGACCGCTTCCTGTTCGCATTATTTGAGTTTATTCAACAATAATTTCAAACAAACCACGCATGTTAGCCTTGGCAGCATCCGAGCGTAAAATTGAAGGATTAGCTTCATATTCAGCTGGATTAGTTTGACCAAAACCTATAGTTTTGAAACGGTTGGATGCGACACCTTCCTGAACTAAAAAGGCTTTGATCGACTGCGCCCTACGTTCACTTAAGGCCTGATTGTATTCAGCAGATCCGCTGGCTGAGGTGTAACCTGCAATACGCACGCGGGCTTGTGGATTGGCTTTTAGTGTCTGAACATGTTCACGCAAAATCACTTTGGTTTGCGGCGTTAATTCGGCAGTGTCAAAGTTAAAATGCACATCTTCCAGCACCAGTACTTCAGGTTCTTTAGCCGCTGGTGCAGCAACAGCTTCAACACGGCGCACAGGTTCAGGAGCAGGAGTTGCGGCATAAGTTGACGGAGTTTCGCCAAAACGAAGCACCAGACCTAAAGAATACAAATCCACATCACCACTGTGAGCAATTAAATCATCTAAACGATAACGCTCTGCTTCAAGCCGTACAGTAAAAATAGGAGAAATGTCATATTGCAAACCCAGGCCGTATTTATGTTTTGTATAGTTACCGTCTTCGTTGTAACCCGTGACATCGACCAAACCGTTGCTGCTGTACGTATTTGACGTGTCGTTGCGGGTGACACCCACACGGGCAAAACCAGAGAAATCTTCGGTAAAAGGCATAATACCGACTAAATCAAGATTCCAGCCAAACAGTTTGGTTTTGCCACGGAAGTCGGTTAACGGCAGAGTATTCGCCAGTATCGGAAAACCACCAAGGTTGAAGTAACCACCTTCAACCGCCAAATAAGGGTTGAATTGATAACCAGCAAAGATTTTGTAACCTTCGCTGCGGCGATCTTCAAGCACAGAAATCACATCAAAACCCTGACTTTCTAAGTCGTTACGTATAGTGTCCTGCTCTATTCTGGCAACAGATTTACCAACGTTCATGCCAACAGACCAACCATTCTCTTCAAAATTGGTGTAATCCACCGCATAGGCTGCAGGTAACATCAGGATAGATAAAATACCTAGAGCCAAAGGTTTAAAGCGAAAAAATGGGGTATTTGTTTGTGGTGTGGCTGATAGTTTCAGAGCAGTACTTTGCTGTCCGATAACCTGCTCATTCCTTGTAGCCTGATAGTTGTTCATAGTTTTTATTTTCCTGTAATTAATGCTGAGGTGTAAATTACTGTCAGCAATACAGGTTTTCTCATAACGAAGAACGACCGTCTGTGTGCTAGCGTACCTATAGGGTTTTAGTGTACTAAAATTGCATTATTCAAGCTGGAGCATCCAAACAGACCAAAGCTTCGGCTATAACTGCAGCAGCATAAAGACTGAGTTTGGATCCTCTTTATAGCTGGCAAAAGGTGCACAAGGTTCAAAGCCAAAATCCTTGTATAAGGCGCGGGCTGGGGCAAAATAATCCATAGCCCCTGTTTCCAGAAACAATTGCTGATAACCCCGGTTTTTTGCTTCGGTAATTACATGTTGCAGTAATAACTTACCTAACCCCTGCCCACGAAAAGCTGTGGCACTTCGCATGGACTTAATTTCACCTTGCCTGGTATTTAATTGCTTCAGCGCGACACAACCAGCCAACTGCTGCTGTTGCCAGATAGTCCAGAAGCTAATGTCACTGGCTTTTAAAGTCGTCAAATCCAGCGCATGTTTGCTCTCTGGTGGCGACACTGCATTCATGTCATTTAAATGCTCTTGCAACAAAACAGCAATTTCAGGGCCTGTTAAATCATCAGGTTGAATACGCATAGGAAACCAAAGGTAAGAGTTTGTATTTTCTTAGGAATATATCGAAATAAACGCAAAAGAACCAGTGAATAGCAGAGATGTAAAAAAGAAAACAACGAGCCTGAATTCAGGCTCGCCGGATTAAACTTGCGATAAACAACAGCACTACAGCGCCTACTGTGGCGGTGATAATAGATCCCAGCAAGCCACTCGCGCTGATCCCCAACATGCCAAATAATGCGCCACCTAATACAGCGCCTACTATGCCCACTACGATATTACCAAGCAGTCCAAAACCACTGCCTTTCATAATAAGACCGCCGAGCCAGCCAGCTATGGCGCCTATGATAAGAAATACTAATAATCCGCTTAAGCTCATTGCCCTTCCCTCTTGTTGTTAACGTTTTAGAGTCAGGAAAAGACCGGCCACAAAACTGATGGCACCACCGATGTAAAACTGCATCACTTTGTCAGTTTCTGCGCCAGTAACTACTTCAGTCAGTTGTGACTGAATGGAGTCTGACAGTTGAAAGCCCCAGTACGCCAGGCCTACACCCAGTACCAGCAGAACTAAACCAACCAGTTTTAATAACGAATTTGTTCGATTAGCCATATTTTATTCCTCAATATTCCATTAAAAGATCACAAGCAAGGCACTGATAAAGCGCCTTATCTGTCTACAGTATTAGCTCTACCAGCATGAACCTCACCTGAAGACTTTACTGCAAAAACAAAATAGCAGTATTTGATCTGTTTAATAAACAAAATAATTTCATACAAAACATACCCTTATCGGAAACATGTGCTACGCTTTTTATCGACATCAAAAAAGGGACATTCTAATCACAAAAGGAACATAGTTATGTCGTCGCACACCACTCCACCTTACACCGAACGCACAGTCCCTTTTGTCACAGACGATGGTGTTGAGCTAAATTTAATTCATATTCGTGGCGACAAAACGCCCGATAAAGGCCCTGTGATTCTGGTACATGGCGCTGGAGTTAGGGCCAATATCTACAGAGCTCCGGTAGAAATCAGCATAGTCGATGCACTGATTAGCGAAGGCTACGATGTCTGGTTGGAAAACTGGCGTGGCAGTATCGCTTTTGCACCTAATTTATGGACTTTGGATCAGGCCGCTTTATACGACCACCCCAAAGCTGTGCAAACTATTCTGGCCGAAACAGGTGCCAGCAGCTTAAAAGCTATTATCCACTGTCAGGGTTCCACCAGTTTTATGATGTCGGCCATTGCTGGTTTAGTGCCTGAAGTCACCACTATTGTCACCAACGCCGTGTCTTTGCACCCTGTAGTACCGGACTGGTCCAAATTTAAGCTGCAGTATATGGTGCCGTTGGTACGGCAAATGACCAAATACCTGAATCCACACTGGGGTGTACATGCGCCTGGATTGGTTGCCAAACTTATTAGCTTAGTGGTCAATCTGACCCACCATGAATGCAACAACGCGGTCTGCAAACAAGTCAGCTTTACCTATGGCAGCGGTTTTCCAGCGCTGTGGCGTCATGAAAACCTCAATGAAGACACCCATGAATGGCTCAAAGAAGAATTTGGCGCCGTGCCCTTGCGATTTTTCCAGCAAATCACCCGCTGTGTGCAGCACGGGCATTTAGTGTCTTTTCAGGATTTTCAGGAACTCCCCAAAGATTACATAGCGCAAAAACCACAGACAGATGCCCGTTTTGCTTTTTTTAGCGGTGAAAAAAACCTGTGTTTTTTACCGCAAAGCCAGATCCAAAGTTTTAATTATTTTGATGCGTTAAGGCCGGATTATCACAGTCTGCATTTGCTGCCTGAATACGGCCATCTTGATGTTTTTATGGGAAAAAATGCGGCAGTGGATACCTTTCCGCTAATTATTGCAGAGCTGAATAAAAGCTAAAACGGGCCTGTGTTCTGTGCTGCCAAAACAAATAATAATGAGGGAGTGTTTTATGTTTGGTTTACCAAAGCGGATAAAAAATTACACCAACAGATTTTCACTGGTGGATGGTATCCCATTTAAGTTGCCTGTGTCGGCGGTCAATTCTCCGGCGCTGATGGCCGTTTTTCCTATAGATGCAGAAAAAGCCAAAGACTTTTTACCAGCAGGTATTCATCCGCTGCGGTTGTGGAACTCCGCTCTACTGATTGTCACTGTCATTGATTACCGCGAAACCCCTATCGGCAAATATGTGGAATACAGCATAGCCATAGGCTGTACCCACGGCGAAAAACCTGCGCCACGACTCCTACCTGCCCTTTTTATGAACTGGTTTAAAACCGGCCAGTATGTGGTGGATTTACCTGTGTCGTCAGAAGTGTCGGTCAAAGGCGGCAAAGGTATTTGGGGCATGCCGAAACATCAGGGCAGCCTGAACTTTTTAATCACGGATGACAAAGTCAGCAGCCAGTATGACCTGGATGGAAAGCTGGTGACTTATGTCGAAATAGATAAACCTGCTAGTGCTTGGTTACCTATTAAAACCAAAGCGTCAAACTACTGCTCCTTTCGCGGCATGCTGATGAAATCCGATATTTTCCTGAACGCCAAAGCAGGCATGAACTTATTCAGTAAAGCCAAAGCCCGTTTTGTCATTGGTGATCACCCCCGTTTACAGGCGTTAAAAGAGTTAAATATTGGCAAGGCCATAGCGACAGTGTTTTTACCCTCCATAGGCGGTGTGCTGGACGATCATATCGAAAGCTGGTTCCTCGATTTTGAGCAGTTACCTAAGGTAGCGCCTGAAGGTTTTGAGTCTGTGATCGATCTGACCTTAAGTGAAGCCTGGTTACCACCACCAACAGCCCCTATTCCTCCTGATTCAGGGGACAATTCATAAATGTCGGTTCTGGCCCATATCCCACAAGGCGCTGTAACAGAAGCAACGACAGAGCAAAGTGGCATAAAAAGAGCGCTGATTTTACCTGGTGGTGGTTTACGTTTGTCTTATGCAGCTGGTGTGATGGATGAGCTGTTTAAACGCGGCCTGACATTTTCACATATGGATGGCACCTCAGGTGGTTCGCTGAATCTGGCGATGCTGCTATCGGGCTTAACCACCACTGAAATCTGCGAGCGCTGGCGCAGCTTAAAAATGCGTAGCACTTTTTCCTTTATGCCGCTGAGCAATTACCTCTGGCCCCCTTTTTTTGTCGCGGCCAGTTCCAGCAAAGCTTTTCGATGTAAAGTGTACCCGCACCTTGGTATCAATTTTGACAAAATCCGCGCTGCCACTGGGCTTAAAGCCACTTTTAACATGTGCAATTTTGCCACTAAAACCAACCATGTGACGCAACATACGGAGCTTACGGAAGATCATCTGATTGCCGGTATGTCTCTGCCAGCCACTATGCCGCCGGTAGAAATCAACGGTAGCTTGTGTCTGGATTCTGGTTTTATTCAGGATGCCAATCTGCTGGATACAGTCAAAGCAGGCGCCAATGAACTCTGGCTGGTCTGGGTGATGGGTAATATCCCACAGTATCGCAGTGGCCCACTAAATACCTATGTCCAAATGCTGGAAATGAGTGCCAACGGCGCTTTAATTAAAGAGTTACGCCTTATCGATGAGCTGAATCAGCGTATTCAAAATGGCGAACAACCTTATGGCCATCAAAAGCCAATCACCTTACATCTGATTAAACCTGCTCACCCTTTACCACTGGATTCAGCTTTGTACACAGGCGCTATCAGCCATGCTGAACTGATTGAGATGGGCCGAAGCGATGCCACTACTTACTTTCACTTTATGACCCCTGCGGGAGTCCCATTTGAGCCAGAGATCCTAAAAATGACAGCAGAAAAAACCGGTCTTCAATTTAAAGAAACCATGAAAGGTGGTTTTTCACTGGACGCTACAGACCCGACTGATGGTCTGCATAAAGGCCAGCAGGCAGGCACTGTACTTGCGATGCACGCGACAGTGGGTATCACAGAGATGTCGGGCTTTATTGTCGACTCGGAGCATACCGGCACCCTGGTTGGCACCATAGATTTTCCACCTTTAGGTATGGGCATTGTGGCGCACAGTGGCGTCTTTAACCTGTTTAAACCGACGGACGATCCTAAGCTCACGCTGATGGTGTACGAGCTGGCGTTCGAACATCTGGGTCAGTCTTATTATCTGGCTGGTCGTAAAGAAGTGCGGCAAGGTTCCATTTTTAAACTCTGGCCTGAAACCACCACACTTTATACCCAACTACATCAGGGCACTGACAAATCAGGCCCTGTAATAGGAGCAGGCACCTTAAGCCTCGGTGCTATTGATCTGCTGAAGTTACTGTCCACTGTCACTGTGACCAAAGCCGATGGTTTTACCAGCAAAGTCAAAACTATCAATGCCTTTACCGGCTTTTTTGCCCGTCAGTTATGGGCCACTTATGTCAGCCATAAAGTAAAAAACTAACAGCAACAAATAGCTAAAGACAAAAGGCCGGATGCAGAGCTGGCTTATCCGAATGAGGGAACAACATGAGTATTCAGTACGATTATGAAGCCATAGTGATTGGCAGTGGTTTTGGTGGTTCTATCAACACCTGCCGTCTATCAAAAAAATGGCCAGGACAAGTGTTATTACTGGAACGAGGCAAACGATATCCTATGGGATCCTTTGCCCGCTCTCCCCACGACATGGCGCGCAATTTCTGGAATATTCCGCAAGAAAAACGCGATATGCCAGACAAACTGCAAGGCGAAGAATGCCACGGCTTATTCGATATCCGTAATTTTGATCATATGGATGCAGTGATCAGTGCTGGCTTAGGCGGTGGCTCACTCATTTACGCTAACGTGTTTTTGCAACCGCCGGATGAAGTGTTCGACAGCAACTGGCCAGCCAACGCGCAAAAAGACGTGTTACAGCCTTATTACGCCATTGCCAAACAAGTATTGGGTGCACGGCCCATTCCACAAAATAACGAGCCACGGCGCAAAATTGTCCGCACCGAGTTATTTCAAAACTTCGCCAAAGCCGATGGCCATGACTCTCAGCTGTTGGATATCAATGTGTTTTTTGGCAACGATTTTGACAATCCAACTCCTATAGGTGTGCAGGAGAAAAACCGTTATGGCGCAGTGCAAACCTCCTGCGTTTACTGCGCTGAATGTGATGTGGGCTGTAACACCCATTCAAAAAATACGTTGGATTTAAACTACTTACATGTAGCCGAACACAGGTACCAGGCCCATATTCAAACTCAGGTGCTGGCGCAAAAAATAGTACCTATCGATGCATCAGGCCAGGATAACCCGGCGATGAATGGTGAATTTGGTTACCGGGTCTACTGGCAGGATTTAAAAGATGCGCATAAAGAATGCAGCGCCCTGACCCGCCGTGTGGTGGTGTCGGCCGGAACTTTGGGTACCAACGAGCTGTTGATGCGCTGTCGCGATCTGCATAAAACCTTACCCAATATCAGCCAGCAATTAGGCCGGCACTTTTCCGGTAACGGCGACTTTTTATCTTTTGTGATTGAGGGCGACAAACCAGCAGATCCAAATTATGGCCCTGTGATCACCCAAGGCACAGACTACAACCTGTTTAAAAACTTCGACCGCAGCAAAGCTTTTATTCTTGAAGATGCCAGCTACCCAAATTTTGCAGCCTGGTACACCGAAGGGGTAAAACCCGGCGCGTCTCAACTGCGGGTGCTGTTTCGCACTATACGCCTGGCTTTTGCCCGCTTTGTACATGGCATTAGTACAGGCCATTTGGGTTATGCCTTAACGTCTTTGCTTAAAAATGACTTGTCCTATACCACCAGCGTCCTGCTGTGCATGGGCCTGGATAAAGGCGACGGGGTGATGTCGCTGAATAAACAAGGTTATTTGCATGTGAAGTGGCCTTATAAAAACAGCATGTCCTTGTACAACGCCATTCTGGCCACAGGGGAGCGTTTTAAAAAATGGTGCGGCGGTAAAGCTTTTATTCCAATGCCGAACTGGCTCTGGCCTATGCGGCGTAACGTCACAGTGCATTCGCTGGGTGGCTGTCGTTTGGCGGATAGCCCGGAGCAAGGTGTCACCAGTGCACAACTGGCTACTTTTGGTCAGGTCTTTGGTTACAGCGGCTTGTATGTGGCAGACGGTTCCTTGTTGCCTACAGCTGTAGGCGCCAACCCTATAGCGACCATCAGCGCAGTATCTGAACGGGTGGCTGAGGGTATTACCGGCATAGCGCCAACAGCAGAACTCTAACAGGCCTGACAGATGCCAAGCTACACAAAACCAGTGACATGGCTGCTTTCTCTGTTTCGCCAACTTTTTAAAGTACAGAGCGGCAGCAATGCTGCTCCCCAAGTGTCGACGAGGTTGACCCCAATGAGCAATTTTCCTGCTTATGACGAAGTGCATGTGATTTCCGATATCCATATGGGCGGCGCTGAACCCAGTTTTCAGGTGCTGCGCGAAACCAAAAGACTGGCTGGTTATATTCAGTGGGTCGGCAAGCAAAACCCTGCAGGTCAGGTGGCTTTGGTACTCAACGGTGATGTGTTTGATACGCTTGCTGAAAAATCCTCTGATTACATTATGGTCGACAGAGCCGTTGAAGTGGTCAGCAGCATTATGGCGAACCCATCCTTCTCCGGCATTTGGGCGGCGCTGGCGGCTTTTGTCGCACTGGAACGCCGCACCCTGGTGTTTATTATCGGCAATCACGATGTAGAGATTTCCTTTCCCGTAGTGCAGCGCCTGATCCAGCAGCGTCTGGCCGGAGACAATCCGCAAAAACGCGCCAGTATTGAGTTTTCCACTATAGGTGCAGGTTTTAGCTGCACTGTAGGTGGCGCTACAGTGTATTGCACTCATGGCAATGAAGTAGACCCATGGAATTTCAACAGATACGAAGACTTAGCCAAAGTGGGCCGACGCCTCAATGCTGGCCGCACTTTAACTCAGCAGGAATGGATACCTAATGCAGGCACCCGTATGGTGAAAGAGGTGATGAATCAGGTCAAAGAAAAGTACAAATGGATTGACCTGCTCAAACCTGAAACTCAGGCCGCTGTAGGCACCCTAGTGGTGCTGGATCCATCACAGGCGAAAAAAATCGGCGATTTATTGTCGATAGTAGGACGAAAAACAGTAGACGGCGGACAAGTCAATCAACGCTTGTCGATGGATGGTTTTCAGACACATGAAGAACAAAGCGCCACCTCACCTCAACTAACGCAAGTGCTTGGCAGCAACCTGACACAAGGTATGAGAACTTACGCCAGTGCAGGTAGTCAGGCGGTGGATGCCATGCTACTGCAAGCCGAACAAAACCTTGGTACCCCTAATGCTCAGCTGTTTGAACAGGATGGGCAACTGGGCACTGGCCAGCTGATTTTTGACCGTTTAACTGGTTGGATCCGCAATATTCCCAAAGATGAAGCCTTACGCCGTGCGATGAAAGACTGGTTGTCCGGCGATAAAACCTTTGATATCAACGACAAAGACGACACCTACAAAGAAGTGACTGCAGCAGTTGGCAATGGCATCGACTTTCTTGTCACAGGCCATACCCATCTGGAGCGCGCCATCGACATGGGTTCAGGCCGTTATTATTTTAACTGCGGCACCTGGATCCGTTTACTGAGTTTTACGCCGGAGATGCTAAAAGATCAGGCGGCTTTTCAGCCCGTATACAAAATACTGATCGACGGAAAAATGGAAAGCATCGATAACGCCAGTTTTGGTGGCCAGCCTTTTGTGATGAACCAAACCAGCGCCGTTTCTATTAAAAAAACGACTACAGGTGCCATCGGTAGCCTGACTCATGTGCTGGGTGATGGCACGGGCGAGCCGCAAATTATCAAGCAATTTGAGAGGTCTTAACATGAAAGCGCAAAGCACCGAAATTCGCAGCGTAAAGCTTGAACTGTTAAGAGCAGGCCCTACTCACAACCAGTTATTGTCGCCTTTAACTAACTACATCGCGCTTTGTGGTTCAGACGGCCCTGTCACCATCAATATCCCTTATGAACACCGCCAGTTGCTGATGCGATTAAAGCGGTTGAAGTACCCGCTGGATAAAGATCCGGCCACCGATGATCAGCGTCAGGCTGAACTTCGGGATATAGGCGAAAGTCTGGGTCGCATTTTTGCTGAAGTACCGGCGTTGATTTCCGAACTGGGCGCGGCTGCGGCAGACAAAAGTAGTCTGGTGCATTTAAGTTTATCGATGTCAGCCTTTGAACTGGGTTTATTGCCTTTTGAAGCCGCTATTGCAGCTGATGGTTTCCCTGGTACTGGTGCACCTTTGTTTTTGCAAATGCGCACTCCAATCTCCATCACCCGCGAAGTACGCCGTGGTCGTCCTTTGCCAATGAACTGGGCCAGAACACCCAAAATTCTGTTTGCTTTTGCAGCGCCAGCGGGCAGTTATGTGCCCTCGCAGTCGCATTTGCAGGCGCTGCGTGAAGCCATAGAACCCTGGGTGAAACTAAAAGATAGTCCGGAGGAACGCATCAGCGAAGTGAAAAAGCTGCTGACGGTATTACCACAAGCGACACTTGAGCAATTACGCACCTTATGTGCCACACAAGAGTTTACTCATGTGCATATTCTGGCTCATGGTGCACCTTATCAGGAATCCGGTGATGAGCATTATGGCGTGGCGCTTTGCAGCGAGGCAGGCCCTGAGCAAATTGATGTGGTTGACGGTGAACGACTGGCAGTAGCCTTGACTGCGAATGATGCGTTAGGTACCACTCACTGCCGTCCAACTGTAGTTACTTTAGCCACTTGTGATTCAGGCAATATCAACTCGGTATTAACACCTGGCGGTAGCATAGCGCATGAACTCAATAGCTCCGGCATTCCTTGGGTCATTGCCTCACAGTTTCCACTCTGGATGAAAGCCTCGGCTATAGCAGCCAAAGTGCTGTACAGCGGATTACTCAAAGGTGACGACCCTCGTTGGGTATTACACGAATTACGTCAGCGCTTACGCACTGACGCGCCTGAAACCCACGACTGGGCCAGCATAGTGGCTTACGCTACTATTCCACCCGACTTTGCCTTGCAGGTGCAGCAATTTCATGCGACACAAACCCAGCGCAAAATTGAAGTGAAGTTTGACCGTATTGATGAGCTGGTTAAAACCATCACCCAAGGCATGGCAAGCTCAGATGAACAGACTGACGTGCACCAGGAGTTGACTGCTTTATCCGAAGCGATACGGCAGGAGCTGAAAGAGTGGCGCGATGAGCCGCATGATCATTTAACCAAAGAAGAATGGTCGATGCGTATGGGGTTAAGCGCCGCCAGCGAAAAACGTATTGGCATAGCACTGGATTTAATTGGCGCCGAAAAAGAGGCACAGCAGGCCTATAAATGCTGTTTTGAGTTTTATCAGGCCGCCTGGACCATCGATCAGGCCAACCACTGGATGCTGACACAATATTTGTCCATCATTGCCATTCGCAACAGAACAGACGATGCAGCAGGTTTACAAAAGCTGTCGGACAAATACGGCACCACCTGGTGTGCAGCGCTTGAAATGACCCAATGGAAAAAGAGCCTTAGCACAGGCAAAGACAAAGTTTATGTGCTGGCGACATTAGCTGAGCTGACGTTGTTGCATTCGGTTTATCACACTGACACAGCAAAACCTGAAGAGCTGAAAAAGCAGATCAGCGATTACTGCAAGGCCATGCTGGATGAGCCTTTAGCTGATAGATTTCCGATTTTATCTACTAAAAGACAATTTGGCCGTTATCTACTGGAATGGCAAAGCCCGATTTGGGCCGATTTGGCACAAGTTGCTGTGGACGCACTCACTGAAGATCTATAAGGATAAACACAGACAGCAGCACTTCAGCCTGCTGTCTGTGTTACTCATTTAAACCGAAGCTGCAGTTGCTTTTCTGTTATGTGCAATCACCAATCCAATCAAACCTATTACAGCGACTACAACCCCTATAGGTTTACTGTAGTCCATAGGTAAATTCAAACCTATACTGGCAGTTGCTATATAAGCCACAGTCATACTAGTACCAATCACAGCAGGAATACTGGCAATCCAGTGTAAA
Source organism: Rheinheimera sp. MM224 (assembly GCF_947090785.1). Classification (NCBI taxonomy): domain Bacteria; kingdom Pseudomonadati; phylum Pseudomonadota; class Gammaproteobacteria; order Chromatiales; family Chromatiaceae; genus Rheinheimera; species Rheinheimera sp. MM224. Next base: position 1,403,987 of record NZ_OX352320.1, on the reverse strand, counting down.
GTGCCACGGTCGAACAAATACTTAGTCGCCAGCCACAATACGCTGGTGGATAACAACATATTGGAGAAGGCGAAATAACGCCAAATCAGCGAGAAATCCAGCAGCGTCATAAAGTACGCAATAGCCAGAATAGGTACTGACAATAACAGTCTGTTTCGCAGGCTTTGTGGAATATTAAAGGCATCCACTATGGTTAAACGTAATGAACGAAAGGCTGTATCACCGGACGTAATAGGAAAGACTGCCACGGCCACAATAGCCATGACACCGCCTAATACCCCTAAATAACCAGTGGCAATATGATTGACCACTAAACCTGGTCCACCTAAATCCAGCATAGCTTTTAACTCAGGATAACCACCAGGGAAAGCTGCAACACCAGCCAGAGCCCAGACACAAGCCACTATACCTTCACAGACCATAGCGCCGTAATACACAGGCCTGACGTATTTTTCATTGGTTAAACAGCGGGCAATAATAGGCGCCTGAGTGGAGTGAAAACCACTGATAGCACCACAGGTAATAGTTAAAAACAACAAAGGCCAGACAGGTAAACCATCGGCATTAGGCGTTAAAAAATCGTGTTCATGATGGCCATCAAAATAAGCGAAAATATCTGTCACTTGCGGCAAATGCGGTGCTTCCATTAATAAAGCACCGGCTATTAAAGTCGTCATCACTATCATCAACACACCAAAAGCCGGGTACAACTTGGTAATGATTTTATCTATAGGCAACAAAGTAGCGAGGAAGTAATACAGCAGGATCAACAGCACCCAAAAAGTATTGCCGGCTAAAAAAGTACCTTCAAAGTAAGACAGATTACTTAACAGCCCGGCCGGGCTCATAATAAAAACTACACCAACAAAAAACAGCAGCATGGCGGTAAACACCAGCATAAAACCTTTAAAAACAACATTGTAATAATGGCCTGCTATTTCGGGTAAACTTTTCCCGTCTTCTTTGATGCTCATCACACCAGAAAAATAATCGTGAACTGCGCCACCTATGATGTTACCAATGACGATCCAGACTAAAGCCACAGGGCCATATAAAGCGCCCAAAATGGGGCCAAAGATAGGCCCTACCCCGGCGACATTTAAAAACTGAATTAAAAAAGCTTTAAAAGGGCTGATAGCAACATAGTCCACGCCTTCATTAAAACGTTCTTGTGGTGTGATGGCTTCAGGATCTATACCCGCCTGTTTTTCAACAAAAGGACTGTAGAATTTATAACCCAGAATAAGCAGCGCAATACTGATAAAAAAGATAAGCATAAGGATAGATCCCTCTGATGATACTGATAACAGAGCTGATGCAGCTTTAACCGCACCTTCGCATGAATATCAATACCTTAGCACAGCAACGAGATTTCAGACATCAGCCGATAGTCGAACCTCGTGAACCTGCAAAAAAACCAAACAGGTAACCCAGCAAAGGTCGCAAGGTTTTATGCAAAATAAAGGACATCAGTACCACCAAAGTACCCACCCCTACAGGAATTAACACACCAAAGGTGAAACACATCCCCAGCACAAAACCTAATAAAAATTCAGCACGGTACAGTGGGAATATCAATGCCAGCACAGGCAGACTGAGCATCAAGCCCGATAACATCTGTTGCTGCTGATACACAAATAATACTGAAAGCAAAACACCAAACAGCAAAGCAGCTATAAAACCCGCCAGCACAGCAAAGGGATAAGCCGTCACTACCCGCTTATAGATACGTCCTGTTAAAAACCAGCTCAGCAAAGGCAGTACCACAGCTCCCCACCAGTTTGAAATAGCAGGTAAATCTTCTCTGTGTAATAAATGATGACTGACCACTCCACCGTTATAGTGCTCAAAGGCCAGTAAAACCCAGATATAAAGACTGGCAGCAGCCACCAGCAACAAGCGGTGAAGTTTAAATGGTTGATCGTTCATCTTTATTTTCCGTGTCGACCTGAGTGAATGCAGTCAGTGTGGCTGAACTGAAGATGACAAGGTATATAAAACTGTAAGGAAAAATATTCAGCTGTCTGAGATTCTGGTAGAAACTCAACTCTAGTCCACTGCGCTGTAATATCAGTTGAACCGCATTGATATCCCTCTGTTCGCCAGTTACTTTAAATTGACTAAAAATAAAACAATTTAGGGGCGTTATGAAAAAACATGTTATTTCACTGATGGTTAGTCTTGTGCTTTGTGGCACAAGCACCAGTATTTTTGCGGAAAAAATTGCACTGGTTGGTGGCAGGCTGATTGATGGTACGGCTGAAAATCTGATCCGAAATAGCGTGATCCTGGTCGACGAAGGCATCATTCAACAAGTGGGCTCAGTCGATACATTACAGGTGCCCCAAGGCTACAAAGTAGTCTCCACTGAAGGCCATGATCTGCTGCCTGGCTTGTGGGAAAGCCATGCCCATATCCAACTGACCGGTCATGCCGACTATGTGCATTGGCAAGCTAAGTACAAAGACCGTTTTGCCGATGAAATTATGCCAGCCAGTTTAGTGCAGTTATTGCTGGCAGGAGTGACCAGCGTGCGGGATTTAGGTGCTCCACTGGAAGACACGCAAATCATCAAAGCCAAACTGGCTAAAAATGAGATCCCTGGGCCAAGTCTTTACGCATCTGGCCCTTTCTTACAATGGCAAGTTCGGGATTGGGAAAAAAGTTACCGCTGGGCTGTGAAAGATAAAAGTGACGCCGTAAAAAAAGTGAATCAGTTAGCCGACGCCGGTATGGATATAGTGAAACTGATTGATCAGGACGATATGCCACGTGAAGTGGCTGAAGCTATAGTGCAGCAAGCCCATAAACGGGGCATGAAAGTTGTCGCGCATTCGCACAAACCGGATGAAATCCGCCGGGGTATAGAAATTGGTGTTGATAACTTTGAACACACTGGCCTCACCACAGCACCGGGTTATCCGGAAGATGTATTAACCGCCATTAAGGAACGCACTGGCACAGGTATGTTTAAAGGCCTGCTGTTCTGGACGCCTACTGTTGAAGGTTTGTGGAGTTATCAGGATACAGTCAAAAATCCGGAGCATTTAGATAACACCTGCTGGCACAGAGGCTTAAAGCCAGACACTATCGCCGATATTCAACAGTCCATTAAAAAACCCGGCCATTTGGGTTACACCCAATTAGTGCCGCTGCGCAAACCCACACTAAAACATAAAATTGAGCAGCTAAAAGAAACCGGAGTGGTCATGCTGGTGGGGACAGATGTCGGCATTCCGATGAAATTTCATTGCCAGACCACCTGGCATGAAATGGCGCTCTGGGTTGACGATTTTGGCTTCGATCCTATAGAAACCATCAGAGCTGCGACTTACTGGCCAGCTGTGATGATGGGGGTGCAGGACAAATACGGTTCGGTGACACCAGGCAAAGTCGCAGACATTATTGCCGTAAGAGGCGATGTACTTAAGTATATGAATCTGTTGCAACATGTTGATTTAGTCATGAAAGATGGGGTGATTTACAAACAAAACGGTCAGGTTATTGAAGAAGCGCTGAAGCGTTAGCGTCACCTATTAGCCAAGCTAATTAAAAAACCTGAAGCAGGTTGCTCCGAATGATGAAGTAACCTGCTGCACTACTCTATCGGCAGATAAATGTCGGTCACTGCCTGATGCTGTGGCACATCAGGGAAAAAATGCACCCGCTCAAAAAACAATGGAAAGTCCCGCAGCTCAGCTTGTGTTTCGTCAAGCCAGACTGAATACAAATACCGCACGGCCTGAGCCAGTTGCTGATCTGAACCTGTATGACGGATCATAGCGCAAGGTCCCGCCGGGATTTGCTTCAACACTATAGCATCGGCGTTGTCAGCCAAAACGCCATTGAATTCACAACATAAATCAAAGCGGTAATCCTGAGTTGGAACTGTCGCAGGATCGTCGTACACCAAATTAAAAGTACGACTTTTTGCTGGAGCTAATTTCTGACTTTTCCGCCAGTCTATAAAACGTCTGATGCTGTGCATTAGTTGATGAGGTGCACCTTTATGTTCAAAAACTGCCACTGAAATACCAGGAAAATCAACGCGCTGAACTTGATACACAAGGGGTTCTTTCATAGTTGCTCCTGCTATGTCACTCAAAACTTTGTGCTGTTGTTGCCAATAACCCCAATCCGGAGCTTTTCGAAAACGGCTTGGACTCTGCCCGCTGAGCTGCCGGAATACACGCGAGAAAGACTCGGCATTTTCAAAACCAGCCTCAAAAGCAATATCGGTCACGGTCAGCTGAGTTCTGAATGCCAGCTGGTATGCTGCTTTTTTAAGTTTTAAGCTGCGAATAAGAGCAAAAGGACTGATGCCGAAACACAAACTAAACTGGCGATGAAAGTGGTATTTGGATAAATGAGCCAGCTTACTCAGCGTTTGTATATCCGGAGCGGTATCTGTATTGGCTTCAATAAACGCCAATACTTTTTGAAGTCTTTGCCGATAATTAACCACTCTCTGATCCTGCATTAGGGATGAAACAGCTTGATCTTAACCAAAGCGCACCGGCTTTACCTGACCAAAGTTGCTTTAAAATCAATTTATTGCGCTTTGATACGACCAGATAAACCGCTTCTGATTGGTTTTATTGTGTTATTTTTGATCTGGCAGTACCGGATACAACCCCGTATCAAAGTGGTTTATGTTGAGTGCCTTCACCCGGAGTAACAAAGAGTAGTTTTGTTTTCACTTGGGTTCTGGCGCTGTGCCAGGTGTTCTTTGGCACCACAACAAAGTCACCGGGCTGCTCTAGCAGCACCAGCTCCTCACCAGCACCCTGTTGTAAGACGAAAGTAACCTGACCAGATAGCAGAATCACGGTTTCATCCCCTTCTGGATGCATTTCCCATGACGACCAGTCTTGCTCAAATTCAAAGCAGGAAATCAGCTCACAACCCTGAAAACCAGAATAATGGGCATCCAGACGCTGATAAAGATCAGCATCCACCACTTCAATGCTGGCTTTTTTATCCGTGTTCAGTACCACATAAGCCTGTTCAATACTGAGTTTGGTTCTGGTCATTTTTCTGGTCATTGGCCTGCCCTGCTTAGCCGGATTTAATCTGCGGTATGGAGACTAAACTGATACTTCGCCTGACCATTTTCGGTGGAACGAAAAGAACCCGAACCAGTCAATCCAGCCAGTTGTTCATTGCCTGAACCTGAGACAATCACAAAACTGCTTGATGCAACGCCCTGCTCAAAAGTGCCATTGTGTTGTATCACCACAGTACCGGTTTTACCTTCAATAGTTGCGGTTAAGGTTTCAAAACCAGTAAACAACGCAGAGCCAGCCGACTGATAACTCATCAGATAATGCACAGTGCTTGTGCCCTCTATTGCGCCGCTGTAGCTTTGCGACACTTTGGCATAACTTTGTTTAACACCATCATCACCTTCAGAGTAAGGCTGCTCATTCCAGCCGGTGATTTGAAATAAACCTTCCAGTGTTGTCATTCTTTACTGCTTCCTTCTTTAGTTGTGATCAAGCCATTAATTCTGGCGTACTGCAGTAACATAATAGTTTTACCGTCTTTAATTTCACCTGTGCCTATCATCGAATAAGCCCGTTCAAAATCCAGTTCCAGCACTTCAATATTTTCCTGCTCATGCGCCAAACCACCACCTGCTGAAACCTGCATATCTTCGGCGTATTCAGCCGCAAAAAAATGAATAATTTCGGTAACAGAACCCGGCGACATATAAGCTTCAAACAGCTTTTGCACTTTATCTACTTTGTAGCCGGTCTCTTCTTCGGCTTCTCGCTTAATGCAATCTTCCGGATTATCCTGCTCGAGCAAACCAGCGCAGGTTTCAATGAGTAAACCATCGGCATTACCGTTGATATAAGTAGGTAACCGGAACTGACGGGTTAAAATCACTGTGCCTTTAGCGCTGTTGTACAACAAAATAGTAGCGCCATTACCACGATCGTAAGCTTCACGATGCTGCAGTTGCCACTGACCATTATGGTTCTGATATTCAAAGCTAAATTTATTCAGGGTGTACCAGTTGTCCGACAACAAGGTTTTCTGAATATTTCTGATTTTATTACTCATTAAAAAGTCCTTTTACTCTAGATCCAAACATCATTCTGGGCAGTAAGCTCGCTTTGGGTATCTCCGGTATTCACTATACCTTTGGGCTCAACCAACAGGAGCTGGCATTCAGCTTTTGCGCCGGGTTTATGCTTAACCCCTTTAGGCACAACAAACATTTCGCCCGCCTGCAAGGTTACTTTGCCATCTTCAAATTCAATATCCAGCACACCATTCACCACAATAAATACTTCATCGGTATCCGGGTGATCGTGCCAGACAAAGTCCCCCTCAACTTTCACCAGCTTAAACTGATAGTCATTCATTTGGGCAATAACGCGGGGTGACCAGTGATTGTCGAACTTCGAAAATTTATCTTTAAAATTAATAGCCTGATAATTCATTTTATCTTCAATCCTGATTCTAACTCAGATGTTGTTTAAAAAATTTAATGCTTCTATCCCACGCAAGCGTTGCAGCTGCCTTGTCGTAACGTGGTGTAGTGTCGTTATGAAAACCATGCTGAGTATCAGGGTAAACAAAACTCTGTGCATTTTTACCCGCGGCCTTAAGCGCCTCATCATAAGCTTTAGCCCCAGCATTTACCCGCTCATCCATACTTGCGTAATGAATAAGCAGCGGCGCCTGAATAGCTACTACTTTGGCTAAATCAGCTTGTCGGCCATAAAATGGCACTGCAGCAGCTAAGTCAGGTAACTCAGTTGCAAGGAAGTTCGACATGCCGCCGCCATAACAAAAGCCAACAACCCCCACTTTGCCATTACCTTGAGGTAGCTTTTGCAGAATACGCACAGCTTCAATAAAGTCGTGCCGGGTTTTATCCTGATCTAAAGCACTAAACAGAGCGCGGGCTTTGTCTTCATCCCCAGGGTAACCACCAAGCGGAAACAAAGCATCAGGAGCAAAGGCAATAAAACCAGCCAAGGCCAGACGGCGTGCTACATCTTCAATATGAGGGTTTAAACCTCGGTTTTCGTGCACCACCAGAACCAGAGGTAACTTACCGTTGAGCTGTTTAGGTTTTGCCAAATAACCTCGCAGTTCACCATAACCTTTAGGGCTTGGATAAGTCAGATATTCAGTCTCTAATTGTGGATCATCAGGCCGAATTTGCTGTCCCATGGCGTAGTTGGGTGTCAGTGCCTGCAATAGAGTCACAGCCGTCATGCCTGCTACAGCGAACTTTGCTGCACCAGCTAAAAAATCACGCCGGCTGATATCGCCATGAACATAACGGTCGAATAAACGCAGGGTTTCAGGATGAAAATCTTTGGCCGTTTTACGATCAGACATAACAACTCCTGTAGTGTTCATTCGTTTCTATTCAGCATAAAGCTATGTTTTGCTCATTAATTTATATACTGCACCTGACAGCACGACAGACACAATGATTAATTTGCCTTGCTAGCCCTCTAACACAAGAACAAAGTAGTTCAGCGAAAGTTGCAGAGTTAATCGCAGAAAAAACGCGCTTTATCGCCTTTTTAATAAATACAGATCCCGTATTCGCATTGCGCTCTTGCCTGAAAAACTCAAAAAACAAAGCACGGCCAGACGCCTCAGAAAAACCAGGAGACAATATTTAACTATATGATTTAAAAAAACTTAAATGGAGAGATGAATAATTAGCCAAATGAAATCGGTTACATCTGTGCTTTTTCAATGCCCATATGATGCAACTTTTTTATTTCACTTTATTTACAACAAAACCTCAATAGTTGATTATGACTGAAATAAAAACATCATAGTTGCTCTGTAATCTCGCCCGTCGTTGAGCACCACCACTACGCAGCGGATAACCAGTGTAGTAGTGAAAAAAATAATGATATCAGCTAAGGGTTTGGGAATGAAAAGTCAGAATCAATACCGTCATCATCTTGTATCAAAACGTACAGCATTAAGTCTGGCCATAGGCCAATTAGTGTTGGGCACTGCCATCAGTTTACCTGCTTATGCACAAGACAAGCAGACTGAGCAGAAAGTAGAAGTCATTGCAGTCAAAGGCACCTACAGTAAAAGTCTGGAACAAGCCGTTGATATGAAAAAAGAGAACATTGGTTTCTCCGATTCTATAGTTGCGACTGATATTGCTGACTTTCCCGAGCAAAACCTGGCTGAAGCTCTGCAACGTATGCCTGGCGTCACTATCGAGCGTAACAAAGGCCTGGGTAGCAAAGTCAACGTACGAAGCTTGCCATCTGAATTTACTCATGTGTCTATCAACAACCTGGCAACAGCTTCAGGTAGCGGTGGCCGTGATGTGGAATTTGACATTTTTGCCTCTGAAATCATCCAAAGTGTAACAGTACAAAAATCGCCGACAGCTGCCGATGAAGAAGGTGGTATCGCAGGTTCAGTGCAAATTGGTACGGCCAAGCCTTTTGATTACAGCGACGCACAATTTGTTGTTTCTGCCGAAGGTGCTCATAACTCGATCTCAGAAAAAACCGACCCTAAATTCTCTTTTCTGGCCAGCGATACCTGGGGTGACTGGGGCGCTTTAGTGTCTTTCTCCAAAGCAGAGCGTAATAACAGAACAGATTCAAACTCTGGCATCAACTTCCGTCCTATGAGCCGTTTCCTTGAAGCTTCAGCACCACGCTCTACTCAAGCTGCTGAAGTTCTGGAACGTGATGCAGGCGTTATTGTCAGCGACTTTAAAAATAAAGACGAAACCAGCCGTATTATTTTCCAGGACAAAGTGGGCGACCGTGTCTTCCAAAGCGAGCAGGACAAATGGGGCAGCACGGCTTCAGTACAGTACAAACCAAGCTCAGACTTCAGCCTGACCTTTGATGCAATGTTAGGTGGTTATGACAACACAGAAGATGAATACGATGCAGCAGCATATTCCGCATCAAGCCGCAGTACTTTAGAAACTATCCATGCCTACGACGACAAAACTCTGGCTCAATACGGTATGGTGGTCCTGACCGACGTGTCTTACACCGCGACTCAGCATGAATTTTTAAGCAAAGAGCGTATCAACGAAACGGATTTCACTCAGTACAGCATCACTATGGATTGGAATCTGAACGGCTGGGAGATCAATGCGCTGGCAGGTTTTTCAGGTGCAGAAAAAACGGCTGACTACTCGAATCTGAAACACGTGGCTTATGCTCCGTCCCGCACCCGCTGGACCGCAAATGGTGGCGAAACCATCAAGAGTGATAATCCAAACAGCATCGACATGTACAACGCTGCCGATAAATACCTGTTTGAAGCTTATGAAACAGAACTGGAAGAAGTTCAGGACGACAAATACGCAGCTCAGCTCGACTTTAAAAAAGAGCTGGAATGGTCCATGTTACCAGCCCTGAGCAGCGTACAGTTTGGTGTGCGTTACACTGACAAATCGAAAGAACGTAACTTTGGTGCTACCAAAATCCAGGGACCAAAAGCTGGCGACAGTTCATACGTGAACAAACGCACTTTAAAAGACAGTGAATTAGGTTATGTTACCGATATCGCTTCTGGTGGTTCTTATCAGGCTAAAAACCTCAATTGGATGCAGATATCAAACGACTATGCACGTCGCACCTTCCGTTACGAAGGTTTCTTCACACCATTCCAGGTTAACCAGTACTACCGTGTTGATGAAGAAGTCACAGCTTTATACGCCATGAGCAACTTCGACTTTGAAATTGGTGGCTTACCAAGCAAGTTAAACGCTGGTGTACGTGCTGTAGACACTGACGTTTTATCTTTTGGTTATCACCCAATCCAAAACCAAGATGGCACTACTGGCTACACTAAAGACCCAGTGTCTGCAGACGGCAGCTACAGTGACGTATTACCAAGCTTTAACCTGACTGTTGAAGTAGCTGACGATCTGATTTGGCGTACAGCTGCATCAGAAACTCTGATGCGTCCTGATTTAGCTGACATTGCTTACAAACGTACGGTTAGCTGGAACGAATTCCGCTTTAAAGACGGCAACCCTGGCCTGAAACCTACCAAAGCTAAACAATGGGAAACTGGTCTTGAATGGTATATGGAAAATGGCGGTATCCTGGCCGCATCTTACTTCTGGAAAGATATCGAAGGCGTAGTGCGTGAAGAGCTGACCGGTATAGTGGAAGATGTAGAAAAACGTAATGCGGACGGTTCACTGGACGGTTACTACGATTTCGAAGTGTTTCAGCCAGTGAATGCTGAAGGCTCTTACAAAGTGACAGGTCTGGAATTAATAGCTCAGTTACCTCTGACTATGATCAGCGAATCACTGGACGGTTTTGGTATCAACGCCAACTACACTATGTTGGATAACAGCTTAACAGGTGCTTCGGATTTAGATATTCCAACGCCACCAGAAGGTTTAGCAGATAAGACCTACAACTTTACTGCTTACTACGAAAACGACATCTTTGATGCCCGTGTGTCGTACAACTACAAAGACAAGTATGTTGAGTACATTCACCTGAATATGTACCCGGTTTACCGTGACGCTTACGGCCAGACGGACATCGCCTTAGGCTACAAGTTGACAGACAACGTCAAATTGAGCTTAAAAGGCATCAACATTACCGACGAAGAAACCACGGGTTACACCATGGACCCAGCTTTCCCTGTGATGTATGAATTCTCAGGCAGAAGAGTAAGTTTAGGTCTGCGTGCAGATTTCTAATCCTGTTCTTCCTGTTGTTTAGATGATAAAACACAATAAGGCCACAGTATCCCTGTGGCCTTATTTATAGGGATCAAAAGGAAAGCACTACCGATGAAAACCCTGTTTTTTCGCTTTTTAATGGCTTTATTCTGTTTACCTGTATTGGCAGCAGAACAAAGTGCTCCAACACAAATTGCTTTTTTACCTGACGTACATTTTCATGATGTGTATGCACAATTTAACGATGGCAGCTTTAAAGGCCTGTCCAGAGCAAGTGGAAACAAAGACCAAAGTAAAAACAAAGCAGCCACCATCCGCACCATGGCTGCTCAGCTGCAGTCCACCCGGCTTTTTAACGAAAACTACTTTGCGCTGCGCGCCGCTTTAGATGATCTGGTGCGTCGCAAGGTTAAACTAGTGGTGCTGCCGGGCGATTTTAGTGACGACGGCCAAAGCGTGCATATACGTGGTTTAAAAGCTATTTTGCAGCAGTACAGCACTACCCATGGCCTGAAATTTTTACTGACATTAGGTAATCACGATCCGGTACGGCCTTATGCCCATGCTGCAGGTAAAGCCGATTATCTAGGACCTGATGGCCGGCCTTTAGCTATTTTTAGCCCAGGTTCAGAGCCTTGCAATAAATCAGGTCAAGACGTGATTTGCACTGAAGAAGTCAAAGAACTGGGCTATCGCGAATTAATGACGGAGCTTTCGGACTTTGGTTTTTATCCTAAAGCAGACGACCTGTATTGGGAAACGCCTTATAGCAATTACAACAGCAGCAATTACAGCTACACCGAAGCTTTGGCTCAGTCGGATTTCACCAAACGTCAGTTTGAAATTTGTCAGCAAGGTGCTGGTGGAAGCTACAAAAAACCAGACTATAGCAACTGCCATGTTATCCCAGATGCCAGCTATCTGGTGGAGCCTGTTGAAGGTGTATGGCTATTGGCCATTGACGCCAATGTGTATAAACCCAAAGCCGGCTACCAGGGCAAAGGGAATGAAGCTGCAGCCTTTGAAGGCTCTGGCAATGCAGGTTACAACGCTATGTTTGATTACAAGCCACAGGTGATGGCCTGGGTAAAACAAGTGGCAGCGCGCGCTAAAGCTCAGGGCAAAACCCTGATCGCTTTTAGCCATTACCCTATGATTGAATTTTATCAGGGGCAAACCCAACATATTGCTACTTTATTAGGTGAAGAGCGTGGCCAGTTATCGCGCAGCCCTAAAACACAAATCAGCGAAAGACTGGCCGACCTTGGCGTACAGCTGCATATAGGTGGCCATATGCATTTAAACAATACGGCAGTCGCTCACTCAAACCGGGGCAACAGCCTGGTGAATATTCAGGCCCCCTCTTTAGCAGCTTATGTACCAGCGTATAAATTGCTAACACTCACAACCCCGCAGCAAGTGAAGGTTCAGACCATAGTGCTTCAAGACGTGCCTGGGTTTAATCAGTTGTTTGAGCATTATCAACACGAATGGCAGCAGTTAAAACAAGACAAACAACCTGTGTGGGATGCCAGCATTCTGCAATCGAAAAACTACCGCGAATTTGCTAACGGTCATTTACGTGAACTGACACGTTTACGCTTTTTGCCCAATGACTGGCCGGACGAACTGCGCCAATTATTGCTGTCCTTAACTGGCGAGCAAATGCTAGTGCTCTCCCAATTAAACAGCAAAACCACATTGAAGGACTTCTCACCCCACGTATTGCAAGACTTGGGTCAAAGCAATGAATGGCAACACGCCAGACAACAAGCCAAAGCTTTGGCTTTAACTGCTGGGATAAGGCTGGAAGATTTAGCAACCTGGACAGGCTTTGACTTAGTGCTGGATTTTTACCGGCTACAAAATGCAGGTGAACTGGCTTTGCCTGATATCCCGCCAGCACGGCTGAAAGAGTACGGCTTTTTTACTGCGACACTGCAACAACCCGATGCAGCAGCACAAGTGCAGGGTTGGACAGACTGGACTCTAGCGCAATATAGCAGATATAAATTTGCCGCTTTGTTTCAAATCATCGATGGCTTTTTGCAAGGCCAGCCAAATGGTGATTTTATGCTGAATACAAAAACAGGCGAGTTAACCTCACTGAAAAAACATCAGGCGCAATAAGCGCCTGAGTTCAGCGGGATAGCGCAGTGTCAAAATCACTGAGGCAGTTGCTCCAACTGGCTCAACTGGTCATTAAGTCTTTTGATCTCGCTGGTTGTTTCTTCCAGCTTTTTGCGGTACTTCACTACTTTATCTTTTTTACCTTGCTGTTCTGCTTGCTGCAAATCAGCCTGATAACGTACTAAATCCTGATTAGCTTCGGCCAGCTTGGCGGTCAGAGCATCTTTTAATCTGGTGTCGCTACAACTGGTTCTGGCGTTATCCAGCGCCATTTGTAAACCAGCAACCTGATCAGTATTTCCTGTTTGCTTCGCCATATTCAGTTGAATTTCCATCTCACAGAATTTTTGTTCACAGCCTTTTAAAGCGCTGCAACTGGCTTGCGTCTGAGCAACAGCAGGAGCAGCAGCCACCAGAACAGCCAGACAAAGAGGTGCAAACAGCAGACGGGGGAAAATAGTTGGTTTAAGCGTCATTTTAATATCCTTCTTACAGACGGTTAGGTTAGTTGCGACAAATGCCACAGTACCTATTGAAGGTAGCAGTCCTTGCTGAACTCAAACTTAAGCTTTGCCAAACCTGATATGAGCGACAATGACAGCAACCACAGGCAACAATGAAACAAGTAATAAGCTGATAGCCATCTGATGGTCAGAAAGTACCTGTAAGCCCCAGCCAATAGCAATCAGCGCTATGGACACACCCAATGCCAGCAAACTAAAACCAATAAGTCGTGCAAAGGCGGCCGGATTGCTGAGTTTGCTTTCATCCCAGCCGGCAATCATCGACCACTGCTGCTTCACAGCTATCAGATAACCGAAAACAATACCGGGCAAAGCGCCGGCAACAAGCATAATCACCGAAGCTAACCAGACTTTTTCCATATTTACCTAAATCCCTTATCACAAACCCTGAGCTGAACGCACAATAGCAGCTTCAATAGCGGCCAAAGCTTGAGGACTATTTTTCCAGCAGCTGGTCCTGAGCATAGAGGCGACCCGTTCGGCAATTTCAGCGGCGCTGTGGCTGGCTAGTTTTTCAAAGGAATCGATACCAAGCTGCTCAAAACGTTGTATTACCGTCGGCCCCACCCCTTTGACGTCCAGCAAAGCCATTTTTTCCTGCTCAGTAAAAGCCATCCCAGCCTCCCTTCTGATGTTTTCTGTTAACGGGGTTATAACATAAAAGGCATGAAGCTGTGAAATAGAGCTGAGCTAAAACAAAGCAGGTCATAAAAACAGCATGCTGCAGTGAAACCGCAACACGCTGTGGAGAAAGGAAAATTAATAACGATCTTTAATAGTCTGATAAATGCCAGGATAGTTTGCCTGTAACTCTTTAGCTTTGGTGGCGGCTATATCGTCCCAGTTAAACCAGGTGTTGGCCCACAAGGCATCAGAGCGAGGCACGTTCGCATTGGCCTGATCCATAATCAGTTGATCATTACGGGTTTTAAAACTGGCTGAACCAAAGTTAGATTGCTCCAGTGCCATGCGGTATTGTGTATTGCGGTCATGGCGCGTTTGTTCATTCGAATCCCACTGCGCTACAGCGCGGTAATGACTGATGATATTTGGCGCATAAAACTCACCCCAGTTACCCTGAAATTCCACATTGGCTTTATCTGTTGCATTGGCAAAACGGAAAGCGTGCGTGCCTACGCCATCTTTATGGTACACCACCAGCGGGTGACCATTGTGCTGCTGCAAAGTGTTCATAGCGCGGGTATCAAAGTTACCATGAGCACTGGTCGACACATGGCTGACAAATTCCTGACCATGGCCTTTGGCAGTCCAGACAATCACAGTTTCTACATCATGACGGTGGCCACCTAAAAAGGTTAAGTGAACTGCCTGATCTTTCTCAAAATACAACTCATAAAAATGCGCACAACGCTCCCAGCCATCTGTGCCAACCTGGCAGAGTTGTCTGTGTATCGTATTAGAGATATTGCCCCAACCCGCATCACGGCAACCACCATAATAGCTGGATGTAGCTGCTAAACCAGGATTCTGGCGCAAGGATTCATTGCGATGAAATGGCGTGCCCGGGTAACAGCCATCTGAGTCAAAATCAAAAGTGGGATGGTACTTTCTGACCTGAGCTTCGTTATAAGCTGTAATGCCGGTATCCCAGGTTGGAAATTCATCAGCGCTGACTGCGCCGAGATTCAGAATGGTCAGTAAAACTAAAAAGCCTTTTGTTATCTTTAATTTAGTTAGATTTAATCTGCTGAACACGAGTTAGACCTCCGGTTGATGATTGTTGTTTTACCCCAACTCCGCTTTATAACTGGAGAGCGAAATCAGAAACAATAGTCTAAGGTCCGATAAATGACACAATGAGGTCATCATAAAAATTTAATAGCTTTGTCACATAAAACCAAAGAGGAAACAGTGATTTAAGTTAAAAAATCAGAAAAAAAATCCGGCCTGATAGCCGGATTCTGATCGACGGATTTAACTTCTAAAATCAGAAACTTACGCCGTAGTTAGCATCTACTAACTCACTCACCTGCAATTGGTCAACTGTAGGCAGAGCTTTAAACCAGTCAGAGATCACTTTGATATCGTCTTGTGTGGCTGAACCATAACGATGAGCAGACCAAATAAAGGCTTCAAACTGAGTTTTATCGCCACCACCGGCCATCACCAGATCACGGCTTTCAATCAGAGCAATAAATTGGTCCAACAATTTGCTGAAATCCTGATCAGACTCCAGGCCTAAAGAGCAGGACAACATAAAACCGTACTCAGTAAATTCGCCCATATAGAGCTTTTTCTGTAAACGACGGCTTTTAGGTTTAGACATGGGATCTCCTCAGCGCACCAACCGGAAATTCGGCCTGATGCTTAGTTAACACGATACTGTATCGCTATAGGATCTCGTTATCCGGCCCTGATAAGCAAGCTTTTTTTAGCAACCTACCCAAATTTCAAACGGAATAACACCTTTAGACTACTTGCTAAGCTTCGCAAAAACGCCGAACTGATATATGATGCGCGGCCGAAAATTTGACCAAAAAAAATCCTTTTATGCATTCTTCCAACGCTTTGTACACTGACCTGTCCGGTTATTACGACCTGATGTGTGCTGATATTGACTATCAGGCGCAAAGCCAGAGTGCGCGCCGGTTGCATCAATTTTTTGGTGGCGATGGCAAAACTCATTTGGATTTAGCCTGCGGTACCGGCCCACATATCCGGCATTTTCTGGATGCAGGTTATCAAAGCAGCGGGCTGGATTTAAATCAGCCTATGCTGGATAAAGCTCAGCAGCGTTGCCCTGAAGCCAGCTTTATGCAGCAGAATATGTGTGACTTCCATCTGGCAGAGCCTGTCGATTTAATCACCTGCTTTTTATACTCCATTCATTACAGTGCCAGCTTAAAAAACCTTAAAGCCTGTATCGATAGCGTATTTAAAGCACTAAAACCAGGTGGCGTGTTTTGTTTTAATGCAGTGGATAAAGACAAAATCGACAATAACTCTTATGTACGGCATAGCGCTGTGTTTGACGACAGCCATTTTGTATTTGAATCCGGCTGGAATTACAGTGGTGCTGGCGAGAAGCAAACGCTTAACTTAAGTATCGAAAAAACGACGACCGATTTGAAACAGCTCTGGCAAGACCAACACCCCATGGTTGCTGTCAGTTTTGCAGAGCTGGAGCAGCTACTTTGCAGCTGTTTTGAAGTGCATATTCTCGAACATAACTACGAAAAAATTGCCGCATGGGACAATGATTCAGGCAACGCACTCTTTGTCTGCATAAAACGCTGAAGCGCTTTTCAACTCAAAGATAAAAACAATAACGCCAATGCTGCTGGCAGCGCCTGAATATACAGAATTTTTCTACTGACCGTCATAGCGCCATACACACCAGCGACAACCACACACAGCAGGAAAAACACTTTAAAATCCAGCCCTGCCTCCCCCTGATACATCAGATCCTGAAACAGGCCCCACAACAAACCAGCGGCCAGAAAACCATTGTATAAACCCTGATTAGCCGCCATCACTTTGGTATCCGACGCCTTTTGTGGTGTCAGGCCAAAAGCTTTCATGCCTTTAGGTTTGTCCCATAAAAACATTTCCAGCACCAGAAAATACAAATGCAGTAATGCCACCAGAAGTATCAGCAGGTTTGTGATCAACGCCATCTCTTTGTCCTCATCAGCGGAATAAGTTTTATCCTACATCAGCAGCTTATTCCTAAACTACTGATTTTTCTGTTGCAAAGGCATAAATACAAAAACAGTAATCAAAAGGCAAAAGGTCAGTTTTATTCAATACAGCAGTAATGAGAAAGCTCATAGTCAGCGCCTTGCTGAATCAATACAGGAGCACCACTATGACTTTATCCCTGATGACATCCATGGCGTTATTCGCCTTTGCCGCTTCATTTTCACCTGGTCCGGTGAATCTGGTCTCCGTCAGTAATGGCGCCCGTTATGGCCTTGGCAAAGGGCTGAGCTTTATCACTGGTGCAACCCTGGGTTTTATCCTGTTGTTTTTTGTCATAGGTTTTGGCTTGCATCATGTACTGGCAGCTTTGCCTTTGCTGACTCCAGTGCTGCAATGGCTCGGCATCGCCTTTTTACTCTATCTGAGTTATCAGTTATTCAATGACAATGGCGAGATTTCTGACAATTCAAAAGCGAAGGCGCCGGATTTTATGACGGGTGCCTTAATGCAATGGCTGAACCCCAAGGCCTGGTTGGCTTCTTTGTCCGGAATAGCGGTTTATATTCCTGAAGCTCATTCGGATCAATTAATGATTTTTGCAGGTCTTTATCTGCCTATTTGCTGGTTGTCGCTGGCGGCATGGCTTTGGGCTGGTATTGTGTTACGTCATTATTTGCAGAGTCCGGCCAGAATGCGGATGCTGAATAAAACGCTGGCACTGTTACTTGCTGCCAGTTGTATCCTGATCCTGTTCTGATACAGAGCGGCGATACTGATCCGGTGTCGCCGCTACTCTTTGTTTAAATACCCGCTGAAAGTGGGCCTGATCACTAAAGCCCGTCGTTTGAGCCACAGCTGAAATAGCCTCCCCCTGTTTTAATGCCTGTTGCCCTAGTTGCACCCGCCGGTTTAACCGGTAGGCATGAGGTGTCATATTAAAATGGCGTTTAAAGGCCCGTACCAGATACCCCGCACTGTAACCAAATTCAGCGCTGATACTGTCTATTGCCCTGTCTTCCTCACAATGCTCACTCAGATAGGCAGCCACCTGATACAAAGGGTTGGCGGGTAACAAATCCTCAGTGCCCTGGTTTTGCTGATCCAGTTGTAAAAACAGTCTGGTCAGGTAAGCCTTCAGCTTTTGCTCTTTTTCCACAGAGCTATACTGTGCCGACATCAGAAGTTCAGCCAAAACCACAAAGCCATCAAATAGTGCTGTTTCACACAGCGTATCGACTTTGGTATCACGCCACAAAGCGCTGGTTCTAATGCCTCCTTGTTGTAAAAAATCAGCTAACCAGTCTTTATCCAGATGCATCATGTAATAAGCCCACGGCGAATTCTGGCGTGGGTTGCAGGCATGTACCTGGTCAGGGTTCATTACAACCAAAGCCCCCTGCTCCACATAATGCAGCCGGTCGGCACAAAGAAACTCACTTTGTCCGGCCAGAATAGCGCCAACAGACCACTGCTGATGTGAATGGGGTGCATAGGTCACCTTACGTCCGTCCACAACCAAACGTAGCTCCAGATAAGGTAAGCTTGGGTTGCGCCAAAACAGCGGGTGAGTTGAGGGAGTCATTGATCTGTCTGCCTGTCCTTTTGTGTTATCTGCTCAGAAGAGCCGGATCCTGGTCTGATCCGCAGCAGCAATTGCTGATAAGCACCGGATTTTTTCAGTTCAGTAATACCGGCATCCAGAGCTTCTGCCCTTTTGATACTCTGGGGATTATCTTTACTAAAAGCCAGATAAATTTCACTGCTGTAGTTCAGCTTGCCACGTCGAATATTCTGCGCCTTTATCCCTTCTTGTTGCAGGTAATAACGCAGTACATCATCAAAAAATATCGCCAGATCCAGTTTACCGCTGTTCAGCAAACCAATCAGCTGGGTATGAGTAGACACCTGGACCAAATCAAACCTGTGTTTATGCTGCTCGTACAAATCACCGTACTCGTAACCCAATATCACTCCCACGACTGTACCATCTGGGATCTGCATCACCGAAGGGTAAAATTGAGGCTGTTGATAATAATAAAAGGACGAATCGGCAGTAAATAACGGGATTGTATGCAGGGTAAATTCCTGCTCTGTGTTTTGCTGTCGGGTTACATTCCAGCAGGCATCTGTGTCGCCCTGACGAGTAGAATATAAGGCCCGGGCATAAGGCACTACAACTGTTGTGATCTGATAACCTTGAGTGGCAAAAGCGGCTTTGACCAGTTGCTCAGAGAGGCCCCGCCCCTGATGATCAGAAAATGGCGGCCAGTTATCCTCTGCAGCAATACGAATGAGCATGGCTGTGTCTGTAGAAGCGCGATCATCCTGACTTACCGCTGAAACAGGCCATATCAATAGCCAGAGGAACAGATACAATCGCAAATGACAAACTCAGTGAACTGCTGTTGAGTTAAAGATAAACCAGATCAAAACAAGCCACCAGTTGCAGCTTTGATCTAAAACAACAAGCAGCCTAAATCAACGGACCAAAACAAAATCACAGATACAAAAAAGCCCGCGAACAATGTGCTGTGCGGGCTTTTACTCATTAAAGCCGTATTAGCCCTTACGCTGCAACAGGTAGTAAAACACCGGGGTCAAAATCAGACCAAAAATAGTCACACCTATCATGCCGGAAAAGACAGCAACTCCCATAGCCTGACGCATTTCTGCACCAGCACCAGTGGATAACACTAAAGGCACTACCCCCATAATAAAAGCCAATGAGGTCATCAGTATCGGTCTTAACCGCAAGCGGCCTGCTTCACAAATGGCATCCAAAGCACTCATGCCTTTGTCCTGCAATTCTTTGGCAAACTCGACTATTAAAATGGCATTTTTAGTCGCAAGCCCCACCAACACAATAAAGCCTATCTGGGTGAAAATATTATTGTCACCCCCAACTAAAATAACCCCTGTCATGGCAGACAACAGCGTCATAGGCACTATCAGCAAGATAGCTAACGGCAGTCGCAGGTTTTCATACTGAGCCGCCAACACCAGAAAGACTAAAAACACCACCAGTGGAAACACCATCACAGCAGCATTACCAGCGATAATTTGCTGATAGGTGATTTCTGTCCATTCATAAGTCATGCCCAGTGGCAAAGTTTCATCCAGAATTTTTTCAATAGCTTTCTGAGCCTCACCAGAACTAAAACCGGGCGCAGCAGAACCATTCACTTCAGCGGTAGCAAAACCGTTGTAGTGCATCACT
Organism: Rheinheimera sp. MM224; assembly: GCF_947090785.1. Classification (NCBI taxonomy): domain Bacteria; kingdom Pseudomonadati; phylum Pseudomonadota; class Gammaproteobacteria; order Chromatiales; family Chromatiaceae; genus Rheinheimera; species Rheinheimera sp. MM224. Next base: position 1,383,775 of record NZ_OX352320.1, on the reverse strand, counting down.
CTGTCCGGACCTACCGAATGCTCCACTTTAAGGAATGCGCCCAAAGGCACCATTTGGCCTTGCTGATTACGCACCTTCAACTGAGCGATCTGCTCAGGCTCCTGGCGGAATTGTTCACCAGCCTGCACATTCACCTGATAAGTTCGGCCAAATCTGTTGAAGTCATTGGCGTAAACAGACCCCAGATACACCTGCAAGGTTTCAAATACATCAGACACCTGCACTCCCTGACCTGAGGCTTTGGTTCTGTCCAAATCAATTTCCAGCTGAGGCACATTGATCTGGAAGCTGGAGAAGTTGCCCGTCAACTCTGGCGTCATCCAGGCTTTTTGCACCACCTCCTGAGTCACTGCATACAGCTCTTCAAAACCCCGGTTTTCCCTGTCCTGAATTTGCAAGCGGAAACCGCCTATGGTGCCCAAGCCCTGCACTGGTGGCGGTGGGAATATCGCAACAAATGCATCCTGTATCACACCAAATTGCTGATTGAGCTGCCCGGCAATAGCTGGTGCTGATAACTCCTCTGTAGTGCGCTCATCAAAAGGTTTTAACGCAACAAAAACAATACCGCTGCTGGAGCTATTGGTAAAACCATTGATATTCAACCCAGGAAAAGCCACAGCAGATTCAACGCCAGGATGCTTCAGCATAATGTCTGACATCTGCCTTATTACGGCCTCGGTCCTGTCCAGAGAAGAGCCATTCGGCAACTGCGCAAAAGACACCAGATACTGCTTGTCCTGAGTTGGTACATAGCCTGTAGGTGTGGTTTGAAACTGCTGATAGGTCAGCCCAAGCAAACCAACATACATCACCAGCACTACACCACTGAAACGGATCAGCCGTTTAGTCAGACCGGTATAACCATTGGCTCCTCTGTTAAACAGTCTGTTAAAAGGATTAAACAACCAACTACCAAATAACTTATCAATCAGTACAGTTAGCTTGTCTTTATGACCATGCTCTTTCAGTAACAACGCAGACAAAGCCGGGCTCAAGGTGAGCGAATTAAAAGCCGAGATAAAGGTCGATATCGTAATAGTTAAGGCAAACTGTTTATAAAACTGTCCTGTTAAACCTGACATAAAGGCAGTAGGAATAAATACAGCAGCCAGCACCAGCGTTGTGGCTACGATAGGACTGGTCACTTCAGACATGGCTTTTTCTGTCGCCGCCACAGACGACAAGCCTTCAGCTATATTACGCTCCACATTTTCAACCACCACTATGGCGTCATCTACCACTATGCCAATAGCCAGCACCAGACCAAATAACGACAACGAATTCAGCGAAAACCCAAGCAAACTCATCACAGCGAAAGTACCCACCAGGGACACAGGGACAGCCACCAGCGGAATAATAGAGGCTCGCCATGTTTGCAGAAACAGGATCACCACCACCACCACCAGAGCTATAGCTTCGAGCAAGGTATTAATCACCGCCTTAATAGAACCACGCACAAAAATGGTCGGGTCATAGACTATGGAGTAGTCCACACCTTGCGGAAATTTCTTCTTCAGTTCGGCCATTTTTGCCCGAACATCATCAGAGATTTGAATGGCGTTGGAACCTGGTGCCTGAAAAATAGGAATAGCGACAGCGGGCTGATTGTTCAAAAGCGATCGCAGCGCATAAAAATTAGAACCCAGCTCTATTTTGGCGACATCCTTGAGTCTGGATATTTCGCCATTTGAACCCACATGAATAATGATCTGACCAAACTCGTCTTCTGTGATCAGTCGCCCTTTGACATTAATCAACACCTGAAAATCGCTGGAGCCCACAGGTTGAGCACCAAGACTGCCTGCTGCTGCCTGCACGTTTTGTGCTCGAATCGCATTGACAATATCAGCGGCGTTTAAATTCAGCGCCGCTACTTTTTCAGGGTCCAACCACACCCTCATGCTGTATTCACCGGCACCAAACAACTGTACATCACCTACACCACCTATCCTTGCCAGTTCATCTTTCACATTCAGGTGAGCGTAGTTCGACAAATACAGCATATCGTAGCTATTCTCCGGCGAAATTAAATGCACCACCATGGTTAGATCCGGTGATGACTTTTTAGTCACTACACCCAAGCGCTGTACTTCCTGTGGCAAACGAGGCACAGCGCGGTCAACACGGTTTTGCACCAGCACCTGAGCTTTGTCCACATCTGTGCCTATGGCAAAAGTCACAGTTAAGGTCATACGACCGTCAGAGGTGGCTTGCGAGGACATATACAGCATGTCCTCCACACCGTTAATTTCCTGCTCCAAAGGCGAAGCTACAGTCTCGCCTATCACTTTGGGATTGGCACCAGGGTAGTTGGCTGTAACCACTACAGTAGGCGGTACAACTTCGGGGTATTCAGTAATAGGTAACTGCCATACGGCGATAGCGCCAGCGAGAAAAATAACAATCGACAACACAGTGGCAAAAATGGGTCTGTGAATAAAGAATCTGGAAAAATTCATCGTAGAAGCCCCTGTTATTGTGCTGTATTAGCCGGAGCGGCTTTTAGATCGGCAATAACCACCTGAGTTTTTTTGATTTTTGCAATCAACTCATCAGAGGCCATCGCCGTTTTTATTACGGTCACAGGAGAACCAGGTCTGATCCGCTGTAAACCACTGATCACCACCTGATCTTTAGCCGCCAGACCTTTTTCTATGATCCTCAACTCTTCTACTTTTTCTCCAATTTCAACACCACGGTACTGCACCAGTCCTTCTGCATCCAGCACCATCACGTATTTGTTATTCAGGTCACTCAAAATAGCTTTATCCAATACCAGCAGCCGCTCTGCGGATGCATTGGCTACTACTTTGATACGAGCAAACAACCCTGGGATCAACCGCCCATCCGTATTATCAAACACAGCCCTGCCTTTGATAGTGCCAGTTTTGGCATCCACTTTATTGTCGATAAAGTCCAGTAAGCCATGATGCGGATACTCAGTTTCGTCTGCCAATCCCATCAACACCGGATACTGCACTTCACGGGCACTTGGCATAGTGCCTGCCCGGATCTGGCGCACATAACTCAGATAAGTCTGCTCATCCGTATCAAAGTACGCATAAACTTTACCGGTGGACACCACAGAGGTCAGTATTGAGTCGCCTGCATTGACATAATTACCTTTGGTGGCAATAGCTTTGGAAATACGGCCGGTAATAGGAGATTCCACACTGCAGTAACTTAAGTTTAATTCGGCTAGCTCCACAGCAGCTTTAATGGCTTCAATACTGCTCATGGTTTGATTCAATTGAGATTTACGGACATCCAGCATCTCTTTGGAAATGGCCGACTTTTGAATCAAATCCGCGGCTCGTTGGTATTCACTTTGTGCCAACGAGTACTTACTTTCTGCGACTTGTTGCTCGGCTTTCAGACGATTGACTTCAGCTTTAAAAGCCCGATCATCCAACTTAAAAAGGATTTGCCCTTCTTTCACCAAGGAGCCTTCGACAAACAATACTTCGTCAACATACCCCGAAACTCTGGGCCTTATCTCGGCGCTTTCAGGCGACTCCAACCGGCCGGTAAACTCCTTCCAGCTCACCACATTCATCGTCAGTACTTCGGCAACCGACACTTGCGGCTTATCCTGCGCCAAGGCTGAAAATTGCGCTGAAAACAACAGCAGACAAAGAGATAAATCAAACTTATTGTGACGCATGAATTTTGCTCCGGATTTGAAAATCATAGATTCAGCACCTCTACTGCGGATCACTAGATCGGCTAAAAACGCAGCGGAAGCATCAACGACGTGTTGAGTATAGGTTATGCAAAAAAACACGGAGCTACAGCAGTGCTTTGGCAGCATTGGCGGCAGATCAAGGGATAACAAGACCAGACGAAGGTATGAGACAGCACATACCTAGGGATAATTTGGAGCCAAAACAGCGGTCATATAGCAAAGAAACAGCGTATGAATTATATACAAAATGAAGAGTATAGCCTCGTGCTACACTGAATCGCTGATCTGGCTTCACACCTCGCCCGCTTGCACACAAGGCTCCATGTACAATGGCGGGTACTCTTCTGGGATACTTATGCAATTTATCAAGCGCGTCGTTATGAAATATAAAAACCTGCTGCTGTTTATTGTTGCAGCTGGCATTTTAGCTGGCTGTGCCACACAGCCCATTGCTAGTTTAAGCGAAACAGAACCTATGAGTTTTTTGATGGGGCTATTTCATGGTTTTTGCATCGTATTTAGCTTAATTGCCAGCTATTTTACCGATGTGCGTATCTATGCCTTTCCGAACTCGGGTGGCTTTTACGATCTGGGTTTTGTCATAGGGGCAGCACTATTTTTAGGCGGTGGTGGCGCCAGCGCCAGATAGCAAAAACTCCGGCAAAAGAGCAAACAAAAAAGCCCATGACGGCATCATCATGGGCTTTTAAAGTACAGCAATTTAGGATCAGAACTCTGCGGTATAACGCAAACCAAACTCACTGGCATCGTTACTCAGAATTCTGAGCACATAGTCACCTGTATTTAAACGGGCATTGTCGTAACGTTCATCAAAGACGTTATGACCATAAAAAGCCACTGTCCAATCACCGCTGGCCGGAGTATAGGCAATATCCATATTCACCAGCTCACGGCTGTCGATCTGAGTCAAACGACCCGAATCAGAACTTGGCTCACCATACATCTCGTCACGGAATGAATAGTCAATGCGGGTGGTGATGGAGCCACCATTGGCCAGACCAAACTCATACGAAGGCCCTATCGCAGCGGTCAGCTCCGGCGTTAACGGCGCTACAGGTTTAACGCCGTCTTTTTCATCGACATCGACGTCTATCCAACCCACTGCACTGTGCAGTTTAAAGGCGTCGGTAAAATACATGGTACTTTCCCATTCCACGCCGCGGGATGTCTGGCTAACCACCAGGTTTGTGGTGCTGAATCCGCCTTCAGCTGTGGTGCTGACCTGATAAGGTAAATCATCAAACACAGTGTTAAAGACTGCGATACTCATACTGAAGGTATCAGTGACCTGACCTTTAATCCCCATTTCGTAGTTCACGGCAGTGATATTGTCTGTTGCCACTAAACATTCAGGATTACCAAATAAGCAGTATGGGCGAGCCGGGAATTGGCCTGACTGGTAGCCACTTTGAATAGTGCCATACAGGTTCATACCATTTTCCAGACGGTAGCTGGCCGATACGTCATAACTCATCTGGCTCCACTCATCGCTGGCAGCAAAAGGACCGGTTCCCACGTTTGCCACTACATCTTTTTGGTCTTTGTTAAAACGTAAACCACCGGCCAAACGTAAATCGTCAGTCAGCTGATAACCCAGATTGGCAAACACAGCGCGGCTGGTTGAGGTTTGATCCAGCTCCAGTGTATTGGCGCCGCCATTAAAGCGGGAGTCTTCACCCTGACGGTTACTGCCTTCTTCTTCAAACCAGTAAAGGCCAGAAACAAAGTCCATTTCGTCATAGACGCCGGATAACTGCCATTCCACTGAAGTTTGATCCGCATCACCACGCTCAGGGTAATGATCCAGCTCATAAATAGTGCCATCATCATCAAGACCGGCTTTATATTCTGAAGTTCTGTTGCTGATCACAGCTTTAGTGGACAGCTCGTCGTTCAGACTCCAGTCGGCGGTTAAGGACACTCCACTGGCTTCATTGCTGACCGTTGTGACTTCTTTCGTGCCTGTAGCGTTGTCATAAATATTTGGTGACAAATCAGAATTACGCAGAGGGCCTGTTGGGGTTGGCGCGCCAAAACGCATACCAGTGTAATAGGCACCTGTTGGAACTTCGTCAATCAGCACAGTGTAAGGGCGTAAACCACCTTCACCGTCATTACCGTCCGCAGTCAGCACCAGACTAAAATCGTCAGTAGGCGTCATTTTTACCGAGAAACGACCATACGCCTCGCGGGTTTCACCCACATCATATTCAGCATCAGGCACATTGATAAACTTACCTAAACCATCACGCTGGTTGTAACCGGCGTTAAAGTTAAAAGCCAGAGTATCGGTCAGTTCACGATTAACAAATACATCACCTTTAGCGCGACCGCGACCACCAGCTTCCAGTGCGACTTTGGTCACAGCCACTTCATCAGGCTGCTTGGTGATGATGTTAATAGCACCACCAATAGAGTTACGTCCGTACAAGGTGCCTTGAGGGCCACGTAATACTTCGATACGTTCAATGTTGCTCAGGTTCCAGTTCTGACCTACCTGACGCCCCAAATAGACGCCATCAACATAAACGCTGACACCTGGATCTGTGGTGATCAAGTGATCCTGTAAACCAATACCCCGAATAAAAGGGTTAGCAGAGGAGGTATGTCCTGCAGAAAAGCCTGTCACATTCAGATTAGGCACAAACTTACCTACATCAGTCAGGTCGCTGATGCCCTGCTCAGCTAACGCATCACCACTAAAAGCACTGATGGCTAAAGGCACTTCATAAATCACCTGAGTACGTTTGGTGGCTGTTACCTGAATGGTTTCAATTTGGTCTTCATCTGTGGGTTGTGCTGGTTCTTGTGCCCATGCCATAGAGGACAAAGCTGCAGCTATAGCTGCGCCCACTAAACTGACTCGGGTTGCAAAACGCTGGACTGGTAATTTCGTAGTATTCAAAAAGGCTCTCCACTATTATTTTGTTGTGTGCAGGTCGGCCACGAAGGCATACAAGTATATGCGAATTGACTTATATTCGTCATTAACAAAACAAAGAAAATCAGGAACTAAAACCCCGGAGACCTACCCGACACGAAGCTGATTATCGCTGCAATACCCCGATTAAACCTATTCAGTTGCAGCTTGCTCTGCACCTTGCCATAGTGATTTACAGCCTATGCAACATAAAAAAAATAAGGAAAAACTATGCGCATTCTGCCTTTCATCGGCACAGCTTTAGTGCTGGCACTAGCTGGTCAGCCTGCCTATTCAGCAGCAAACACAGCAGAACGAACCCCTTCAGCACCAGAACGGGACAGAGGCGAAGGCCCCTATAAACGACTGATTTTGCGTGGTGGTACTTATATCAGCGGTGAAGGTGCGCCTCCTGTTGGGCCTGTGGATATAGTGATTGAACAGGATCGCATCACCGAAATTACCGCTGTCGGAAATCCGGGCGTGCCCGTGTTGCCAGAAGGCAGACCTAAGGCGCAAGCTGGCGATCAGGAAATGGATGTCAGTGGCATGTATATTCTGCCGGGTTTTATTGATATGCATGGCCATATTGGTGGTTCTGCCAACGGCACTCCGGCCGAATATGTATTTAAACTCTGGCTGGCTCATGGCATTACCACAGTGCGGGAACCCGGCAGCTTTAATGGTGTGGACTGGACTATGCGCCATGTCAAAGCTTCAGAAAAAAACAGCATAGTCGCGCCTCGTATCGTGCCTTATGTCGGCTTTGGTCAGGGCCTGAGTAAACCTGTATTCAGCCCGGAACAAGCAAGAGATTGGGTGCGGGATATTAAAGACTCAGGCGCCGCTGGTATTAAATTTTTTGGCTCTACCCCAGCTATTATTTCGGCCGCTTTGGATGAAGCGAAAAAACAACAGCTTGGCACTATGATGCACCATGCTCAGCTCAACGTGATGGGTACTAACGCACTGGATAGCGCCCGTATGGGTTTAACCTCGATGGAGCATTGGTATGGTTTACCTGAAGCGCTGTTTACTGGTCAGGTAATCCAGAATTATCCTGCCAATTACAACTATCAGAACGAACAAGACAGATTTGCTAACGCAGGCTTGTTATGGAAACAAGCCGCAGCGCCTGGTTCAGAAAAATGGAATGTAGTGCGGGATGAACTGATCAAACTGGACTTTACCATCAACCCTACCCTGACCATTTATGAGGCGACAAGGGACGCCAGCGCCCAACGTAATGCTGAATGGCATCAGGACTACACCTTACCAACACTGAGTAACTTCTTTAAACCTAACCGTTATGCCCATGGTTCGTTTTGGTTTGACTGGACCACCGATCAGGAAATAGCCTGGCGCGAAAACTACCGCATCTGGTTCCAGTTTTTAAATGACTACAAAAACCATGGCGGCCGGGTGACCGCAGGGTCTGATGCGGGTTACATCTATAAAATTTATGGCTTTGCCTATATTCAGGAGTTGGAACTGCTGCGTGAAGCAGGCTTTAATCCGCTGGAAGTGATACAGGTCGCTACGTTAAATGGCGCTCAGGCTTTAGGTATGGAGAAAGATATAGGCAGCTTAGTACCGGGTAAAAAAGCCGATATGCTGATAGTGGCAGAAAACCCACTGGCCAACTTTAAAGTGCTGTATGGCACAGGCCATTACAGACTCAACGACAATAACGAACCAGAGCGCAGCAAAGGTGTGCGTTACACCATTAAAGATGGTGTGGTGTACGATGCGCAGCAACTGCTAAAAGATGTGCGCGATATTGTTAAAAAAGCAAAAAATTAGCCACTGTAGGGGTGGGCCTTGTGCCCGCCCGTCTATTCGATAAACACAAAACCAGACAAGGTTCATCCCCTCCTATTCTCCATCCTGTAGCGTTAATCAGTGCATGACGTTAACGAATAGGTCTATACTCCTGAGCAGTCACCTATTTTAAGGGAAGCCAGACGCAGATGGCCTTCTGTCCGCCGTCCACTTGTGACAGCAAGCGCGGTACATGATCGTCTATCAAAATGGAGATTTGTATGTCTGACTTCAATCATACTCCCGAAAGCTCTAATTTATTACGCCAGCAAGCCAGCGACAGGCTCAAAAATGGCACAGCTCAGTGCAGCGACATCGTAACCGCCAGTGCCGATGCACTTTCAGTGCTTTACAAGCTAAGTAGTTCACCTGATACCGCTGTTGATGGACTTAAGCTGCTGCACGAATTACAAACTTATCAGGTAGAACTTGATATGCAGCTTGAGCAACTCAAAGCCAATGAATTGGAATCAGGCCATGAATTAAGCTGCTACCGGATGTTTTTTGAGATGGCAGCCACTGGCTGCATGCTGCTCAGAACAGACGGTGTCATTATGGACTGTAATCTATCCGCAGCCCGCTTGTTTGATACAGTTAAAGAACAACTTTTAGGCCAACCAGTCGATTCTTTGCTGAGTACAGAAAGTAAGGCCCAGCTAAAAACTGCCTTAACCCGGCTACAAAGTGGCGATACCAGCACCAATAAAATTCTGACTACAAATCCAGCTCAGACAGGGCGGCATAGTCTGGAACTGAGCATCACTTTGTCGCCGGATCGAAGAGCCATTATGATGATGGTCACAGACGAAGAACCAAAGCTGGTGAACTAAAACCTAGATCCAGCATCAACTGCGTTGTCCAGAGCCGTTGGCATCCTTGATTTTAATCCTGATGCCTGCAGCTAAAGCAGGCATTTCTCTTCGTTGTGAAGAGCACCTTGTATGAGTAGCCTTTTATTGTGAGTTCGAAACATAATCCAACAACCACTCCCCCTCGCATCGTTGGCATAGGTGCGTCGGCGGGCGGCCTTGAAGCACTGAATCAATTTCTGGCCCAGACGCCCGCTGACACCGGCTTGGCCTGGATTGTAGTCCAGCATCTGGATCCGACCAAAAAAGCCTTATTACCTGAATTACTACAACGGGTTACCACTATGCCAGTGCAGGAAGCAGCACATGGCATGGTGATTAAAGCTGACCACCTTTATGTGATCCGCCCCGATACAGAACTGACAGTGGCCAATGGGACTTTAAAACTGGCTCAGCCTTCTGAGCCTCGTGGCATGCGTCTTCCTGTGAATATTTTATTTTCATCCCTCGCCACCTCTTTGGGTGAACGAGCCATTGCCGTAGTGCTGTCAGGTATGGGGTCGGATGGCACTCTTGGCACCCAGGCCATAAAAGCTGTGGGTGGATTATCTTTAGTGCAAAAGCCCGAATCAGCTCAGTTTGATGCCATGCCAAACAGCGTCATTAACGCTGGCTTCGCCGATATTATTGATACACCAGCCGAACTGCCGGGCCGTATTCTTGCGGTGATCGATCATAAGCCTGAAGTGCATCAACAGCCACAAGACAACGCAGAATTAGCCGATACGCCGTCAGATGCGCTGCAACAGGTTATGGTGCAGTTGCAGCGGCATACCCGCCATGATTTTTCATCTTATAAAAGCAGCACCTTGTTACGCCGTATCGAGCGGCGTATGGCAATTCACTCCATCGAGTCTTTGCCGGACTATGCCGCCTTTTTGCCCGACAACCCGCAGGAAATCGAGCTGCTGTTTAAAGAACTGCTGATTGGCGTGACTAACTTTTTCCGGGAACCTGCCGTCTGGCAGCATTTATCCGAAGTGGTACTGCCTGAATTACTGCACCAACGCATGGAAACCAAAGCACTACGGGCCTGGTGTATCGGCTGCTCGAGCGGTGAAGAAGCCTGCTCACTGGCCATCACCTTTTGCGAGGTGCTGGAGCGGCACAGCGAATTTGAGGGTTTTAGTCTGCAAATTTTTGCGTCCGATTTAAGTCTGGACGCTATTAGCAGTGCACGTCGTGGTCAGTATCCGTTGTCGATTGCCGAGCATGTGTCGGCGGAGCGGCTGGAGCGTTTTTTTATCCGTCATGACCACTGCTACCAAATCAAGCAGGCCGTACGTGACATGATTTTGTACGCACAACATGACGTTATTCTGGACCCACCTTTTACCAGACTGGATTTAATTGTCTGTCGCAACCTGTTGATTTATTTTGATACTATGTTACAGCGCCGCCTGCTGCCTCTCTTTCATTACAGCCTGCGTGAAAAAGGTATTTTGCTGCTTGGCAGCTCAGAAACAACAGGCCGTTTTCATGATTTATTTACACCAATCCAGGCCAAGTTAAGATTGTATCAGCGTCTGCCCCGTCAAAAGACAGCAGGCTCTAAACTGCCGGTTCAATCTTTTCCACCTCTGTCTACGCTTGCTAAGGAGCATCCGGTGCCAACTGATAAAACACCAGTCCCAAAAACTGACAACCTGCAAACTGCGGCAGATCAACTGTTGTTGCAGGTTTACTCTCCGGCAGCTGTAGTGCTGAACGGCAGCGGTGATATCGTTTATATCAGTGGCAGAACAGGTAAATATCTGGAGCCTGCGGCTGGTAAAGCCAACTGGAACTTCCACGCCATGGCACGGGATGGCTTACGGGCCCCGCTCGCTACAGCGTTAAAACAAGCGGCCCAACATAATGCGCCCTTGCAGTTACGTGGATTGGCGGTCTCAGAAAAAGACGCCAGTCAAAGAGTAGATATTACAGTGCAGGCGCTGCGTGAACCTGCGGCTTTGCAAGGCATGACCATGGTGGTATTCCGTGATGTGGCAGGTGATGCAACGGACGCTGCGGATCCATCTGCCAATGTCGATTTTTCACTGGCTGCTGTGCAACAACAATATCTGGATGAAATTCAGCAACTGCGCGAAGAAACTCAGGCGTCCAAAGAAGAGCTGCAGTCGAGCAATGAGGAGTTACAGTCCACCAATGAAGAACTGCAATCGACCAACGAAGAGTTAACCACGTCCAAAGAAGAAATGCAGTCGATGAACGAAGAGCTGCAAACTATCAACACCGAGTTGCAGACCAAACTGGATGACTTAGCGCTGGCACAAAGCGACTTACAAAATACGCTGAACAGCATAGAAATTGCAGTGTTGTTTTTAGACCAGCAGCTCAATGTCAGACGTTACACCGACAGAGCAGCCAAAATTATTAACCTGCGCGAAAGCGATCTGGGCCGGCCACTGACCGATCTGACCAGCAGTTTACAGTATCCAACCTTGCATCAGGATGCACAGGATACCTTGCGCACTCTGGTATTTTCGGAGAAACAAATTCCAACCAATGACGAGCGCTGGTTTACCGTGCGCATTATGCCCTATCGTCGGTTGGACAATGTGATCGATGGAGTGGTCATTACGCTGGTAGATATCACCACGACTAAAAAACTGGAAGCAGCGTTGCGGGAGCAATCGACGCCAACCTCGATTGCGCCCTAATCAGGTTCTTTTATTTGATGCTGACACCCGGAGTTTCAGTGACAGTTTTCGCATTAGAGCGCTCGATAATTTTTACCAGTACAGACTGAATGGTCTCATCCTGCCGGACATCTTCTGTACTGGAAAACTTCTGCTCCATGGCAGCCGCACCTTCCTCTAATACAAAAGTCAGTAACACTTCTGTGGCCTTATCTGCAGTGTCACCAAAATAAGCCAGAGACAACACCGGATAACCTTCAAAGCCTTTAGTCAGTTGCTTGGAAAGACGTTTTTTCGCTTTATCTAAATTCATAAGATTCTTTTCAACAAAGGGAGATTCAGCAAGACTATACAGCGCCAGGGCTTACCCCGCAGTTATTTCTGTCTTTCAGCCTTGCTCAGTACCACAATTCCAACACAACTCAAATGAAGCCGCGTTTTCTTCGGCGCATTTGCTGCAATGCCAATCCTCTGCTTCACTGTCGAGTTTCATATTCTTTAAAATCATACTGGCTAATGCAAAGTCGTTTTCATCCACCAGCCATAACTCCAACCAGCTATCAAAGGCCGACACCTCGCCTATCATACTGACTGCATGTTCATTTTTAACAAAAACCTCAAAACCACGGCGTTGCAGAATGTTTTTGATATTGCTGACAATCAGCCTGTTTTCGTGGGTATAAATCATTTTCATGCTGGTTTTACTCCTGGTGCCGTATCACAGGGAAGTGAACAAACTCTGGATTTGGCAAAACGAACCATCAAGATACAGTATAGAGCTGAGTTTTGGTGAGCGGAAAATAGTAGAACCTTGATGAAACGCCAACAGAGCTGCTATTTAAACAATAAGACAGCAGCTCTGCGAAGTGGTCTGATAAAAGCGGGTAACACTAAAAATTAGTTACTGTGCAGTACAACCGCAGACAGAACCAGCACTGGTATTGACATTAGTCCAGTTGCCGTTCCATTTCAGGTTACTGCCGGCGTTTTGGCATACACCAGTTGCCCCGCCACAAATAGCTGCAGCAGCACTGTTACTGCCAATGAGTTTAGGGGAAGTCACATCCACATTTTCGCCCTGACCAATTTTTACATCTAAAAAGAGATGGCTCAGGTTTTGCGACGTAATGTTATTGCTGACGCTCTGGCCTGTACCGCTGTAGTTGTGACAACCAAAACAGTTGCTGGCAAAACCTTTTTGCAAATCAACATTCTGGAACGTAGTTTCGGCTACTGTATTGGCTAAACGCAACGAACCACGTTCGTTAGGTACACCTACACCGCCTGAACTTTGAGTGATATCGCTCACCCACAAGGCTCCTACATGAAAATAGTTCGTCAGTACCTGCATACCAGCCGGAACACTGCTTCCTGCCAGTAATGCATCCACGCCACTGTTTTGTTGCATGATATCAGCTACGTTTTCATCCGCTTTTAAGTCGCCTGCTGCAGTGCCATAAGGATAAACCCGGCAGATATTGGTGGCAGTACCCGTAGGTGCAGTCTGGTTTTCCAATGGGTTATTAAAATTACAGGCATTGCCTGATGCGGCAGTTCCGGGTAAACCACTGGTACAGCTGGCACTGGCAAAAGTCCAGGGAGAAGCTGGCTGAGTTCCAACTGGTGTGCAATCCGGTGAGTTGATTTGATGCTCGTAGGTTGCCCAGACAAATTCAGGATGATCAGTAGTTGCCACAGCGATATGCATACCCACCAAACCTAAAGTCACGTTCTGACCACCAATAGTCTGAGGCTGAGTCACAAAAGTACCGGCAGCCACTTCGGCCGCGGACAACAGTTTCCAGGCCGACTTCATTTCGGTGGTACCGGATGGGAAGTTAATAATGTTTTGTTGTTGCAGCGTCACAGCACTGCCCGACAAGCTACACAAGCCCTTGTCAAAACGTACATCGTAATACACTACATTGGTATCCTGAGCATAAATAGTAGCGCCATCGCCTGCCTGCCCGGTCGAAATTGAAGTGCTGTCAGCTTTATCCAGACTGGTTCTTAAGGTTGCACCTGTTACAGCGTTGTCACAGGAATTCACCGGATTACCACTGGCATCAAACTCCAGCACCGGATACAAAGCCTGGTTCATAAAGTTACGCTGGCCACTGCTGTTTTGTGACATCAGATACAAAAAAGCCTGAGTGGAAAACTGATAAAAATCACAAAAAGTTGAGCTGCCATCCGAACCACTTTTTTTCACTTCAGTCGGCATGGAGGGGCTATTCAGCCACGCAGGTTCTACAGGACAAGCTGCGGCCGCACCGACAGTTGTAGCCTTGTACGCCTGATTTGCTGACACCGGAGTGGATGCACAACACAAGGCTAAAACCAGGCTGCCTGCTGCTAGTATTTTTAAGGTATTCATCTGCGATATTCCTTCCTTTGGGGTTGTTATATTTATCTTTTCAGCAACAGGAACCGCTAGTTTTGCCATGCAACTTTTACCTGTTTCGAAAACTCTAGTTGCTATTATGGAAAAAGGAAGGTTTTCTAAAAAAGAAACTGTTCGAATGTTTCTGTGACATAAAACTTCAGCCTCAAAACCGCAATTTCGCACTTGATTTCAGTTTCCAAGGAAACTCACTGGTAATCTCAAAGGATGCAACTGAGGATCATCAGATGGGCATCACAGCAATGGACAGTATTATGTTCTCTGGCGCTGTGTGCTGTTCCGTGTTGCGAAGCCTTTGTTTTCTAGCCGTGTCAACACCTTGGACGCCGCACTTTTCGTCATACCCAAAGCCTCAATCAGTTCAGCATGAGTGCTTTATTGTATAAAGTACGTGAAGCCCCCTTTTCAGTTACGGTAAGGCCATGGGTGCAATCAGTTTTTCAAACCGGTCTGACACATGGTTAGAGACAAAACGTAACCAAAAACCAAGGTGCTCTTCCAACGCACACAGCTGCGATGCAAAAGCCTGATTATTCGACCGTAAACCATTTATAAAACTAAAATTTTTTACTCATAAAATCTCATGGTTATTGTCTTGTAGGCGGCCTTTACAGCAAGTCTGATCAACGCATCTTCCACCATGCAACAAAATAAGCAGGAGATATCTCTTGTCACAAGGTCATCAAAAAGTTAGAACTATAAAAACCCACCAAGGAGTTAGTTATGGCTTATCGTTTTTTACCCGTCGCTTTGCTGCTTACCTTATTTATATGCGTTAACCCTTTGCAAGCAACAGAATCAATAGCTCCAACACCAGGAATAAAACACGGCGCTGTCGCCTCCCCTGATCAATACGGTGCTTTGGTGGCAGAACAAATTCTGCGAAAAGGCGGTAATGCAGTAGACGCGGCCATAGCCACAGCTTTTACTTTGGCTGTGACTTACCCCGAAGCTGGCAATATAGGCGGCGGTGGTTTTATGCTGGTCTGGTTTGACGGCAAACCTTATTTCCTTGATTACCGCGAAACAGCACCAGCAGCAGCGCATAAGGATATGTTTTTAAATGCCGACAAGCAGGTGATTGAAAACTTAAGCTTAATAGGTCATAAAGCCAGCGGCGTGCCAGGCACTGTGATGGGATTATGGCTGGCGCATAAAAAGTTTGGCTCCCTGCCTTGGCAAGACTTAGTAGCTCCGGCTATTCACTACGCCAGCACTGGTTTTACTGTGGCTGAAAACCAATATCAGTACCGCGCCGATTTATTACAGCAACTGGAGGGTAAAACCAACTTTGCGCAGTATTTTGCCGCGATGAAAGCTGGCGAAAACTTCAAACAACCTGAACTGGCAGAAACCTTAAAACGCATTGCAGCACAAGGTCCGGACGATTTCTACAAAGGCAAAACCGCAGAGCTGCTGGTCGCAGAAATGCAGCGGGGTAAAGGCTTAATCACTATGGAAGATTTAGCGGCTTACCGTGCAGGCTGGCGCGATGCTTTAGTGACCCCATGGCGCGACAAGCAGCTCATTAGTGCATCGCCACCAAGTTCAGGTGGCATAGCTTTGGCTCAGCTATTGGGTTTAAAACAGCGTCGCAGCAGCGATTTTAACGATGTAAAACACAACAGCAGCCAGTATGTGCACTTAATAGCTGAGCTGGAAAAACGGGTTTATGCTGACCGGGCAGAGTATTTAGGCGACCCTGGTTTTGTCACAGTGCCACAGCAGCAATTGCTCGACAGCAGCTACCTGGATAAACGCGCGAAAGAAATCAATCCGTTAGCTATCTCAGAAACCAAAGCTGTTCAACCAGGCCTTGAAGGTTATCACACCACTCACTTCTCTATTTTGGATAAGCATGGCAATGCGGTATCAAACACCTATACGCTGAATCTGGATTTTGGCAGCGGCGTGGTGGTGCAAGGTGCTGGCTTTTTACTGAATAACGAAATGGACGATTTCTCCTCCAAGCCAGGTGTGCCTAATGTTTTTGGTGTAGTCGGTAACGACGCAAATGCAATAGCACCAGGCAAACGTATGCTGTCGTCTATGACACCCAGCATTTTGGTGCAGGACAATAAAGTGCAACTGGTGGTTGGCACACCTGGAGGCTCTACTATCATCACCTCTATTTTTCAGGTAATCACCAACCTGTACGACTTCGACATGCCATTGCAAAAGGCTGTCGCAGCGCCGCGTTTTCACCACCAGTTATTACCTAAAGATCAAATCACTATGGAGCCTTACGCCCCACTCCCTGCAGAGGTACAACAAGAGCTGACGAAAAAAGGTTACACCCTGCATACCCAAGGCTGGAATTTAGGTGACGTGCAAGCGATACAGGTCTCAGCAGAACAAGTAAAAGCCGCCGCAGATCCACGTTCCCGTGGTGTGGCGAAGATCATAGAGTATTAAGTTAAGTTGAGTTGTAGAGTGGGATTGAATATTCTCGGAGCGGGATAAACCCGCCCCCTACAGTTTGATTCAGCCTATCATCTTTAACAAAACAACCACCACCCCATACACTGCCACACCTATACAGACAGGCCAGCCTAAAGAACGGGTGTGCCGCCAGACCAGGATAGTGCAAAGCCCTCCCAGCACTGTGGCCAGCCAGGAACTGATACCAGGATGAGCAGGCACCAAAGACACACCAAACATAGCGGCAATCATAGTGGGGGCAAGTACAGTCAGCCAGACCGGCATAGCCTCGTTGGTATTACTTATACTGCGGCGCACCAAATGCCGCCGCATCCAGATCAAAGGCAAAGCCCGCAGCAAAAAGGTGCCCAGAGCGCAAGCCAGCATTAATAACCAAAGCGAATTATCCATGGATTTTCCCCTCTGCTTTTAGTTTGGCCCGCAGCAGATAAAACAGCGATACACCACATAATGCCGCCAGCGGAATAGCAGAATTGGTCATCCCCATCAGCTTCAGCACCAGGGCTGCCACTATGGTGACGAGCATGGTCAGGGTCCACTGCACAGAGGTAAAACGTGGTGCTAATAACACCAAAAACAGCGCCGGCAGAGCAAAAGGCATTACTTCGCCCAATAAAGGCCAACGTGTGGTAATTTCAGCTCCGGCGACAGCACCCACAGCTGTGCCGACAATCCAGCTTCCCCAGGCAATCAAAGCAGCACTGATGTACCAACCCATTCGATCTTTTTCTTCCAGCTGCGGCAGTCTTGTATGGGCCAAAGCAAAAATCTGATCGGTTAAGCCATGCATCAGCACAGGCCACCAGCGGCTGTTGGATAAATAAGGCGCAATATTAGGCCCATACACAACATGCCGGGCATTGATCAGCAGAGTCATTACCAGCACCAGCCACAACGGTGCGTCAGAAGCGACCATAGCAATAAACAAAAACTGCGAAGCACCAGCGTAAATCAAGGCTGAAATAAGCACAGTTTCCAGCGCACTAAAACCCGACTGCACTGCAATCAAACCAAAAGAAATAGCCACCGGAATATAACCGCCGAGCAGCGGCAAAGCATCACGGGCGCCTTGCTGCCAGGCTGAGCTTTTTACTGTTTCAACAGAACTCATACCCTCTCCCCGCTTTGGTGATACACAATGGTCAAAAGCGCCGTCGCCCAGTTTTCGCCGGTGCGATACAGATGCGGCTCGTCAGCAGAAAAGCTATGGCTTTGCCCGGCAACTAAGGTTTTGGTATTACCTTCAATACCCACTTCAAGCTGACCACTAAGCAAAGTAATAGATTCAACAGTACCTATGGTATGAGCCTCCGCTTTACGTTCTGTAAAAGGCGCACAAGACATCCAGTAGGCATCGACTGGTGGATTGTCTTTGCCCTGATCTATCAAGCGCACCTGTACACCACTATCACCCACCAAAGCACTGACAGGCGCTATCAAATTGCCAAAAGGCACCTGCAGCTGCAAAGACAAGCGCCAGATGGTATCCAGCGTTGGATTGCCATTGCCCTGCTCCAGCCTGGACAGGTTAGATTTAGCAATACCGGCATCAGCAGCCAGCTGCGACAAAGACAAACCGCGGGCTATCCGCAAACTTTGAAGATGGCGCCCCAGCGTATCAAGAGTAGGTTTATCCATCACAGTTCCAAATCGTTCTTTATAAAGAACGTTCTATATAATGAACACGCTCTTGTCAATGCCTTGTCAATGGGTTTGGTTGATTCGGGTTATCACCTGAAGTCAGACCCAGTGCCTGAGCCCAAATTTTTACCCGAAAAAAGATGCGTCCAATCATCGACAAATTCAGCCAAAAAAAGTAGCAAAACGGCATGCTTCGTCTACAGTGTATCGGCTTGGCAAAGCACTCATATTACCCTGATATGTAGTGACGCATTTGGCCCGGCAGACCCACTTACCAAGGACATGTTATGAAACTATCTTTTTTTTCTTGTCTGTTATTTTCCGCTGTTGTCTGTAGTGATCTTCAGGCTGCTGAAGAGTCACATCATGCTGTCAGCGATGAAGTGATTGCCCAGCAGAATGCCAAACTAGACGCTGCCACAAAAGGCAAAGGCTATGGTCCGCAATCACCGCGGGATATTAGTGTAAAAACCGGTAGTGATATGCGTTTATTTGCTCTGGCGCCATCGTACGAACATATGAACTTATGCAATATTCATATGCATCTTAATGCCGAACACAAAGGCGGTGAGTTCACCACTTACGCTGGTAACGGCGATGGTAAAGGCATGGGCACTGGCTATAAATATAGCGGCACACTCAGCGCTGCTGAACTAAAGCCTGTCAGTGAACCAATCTGTGCAGGCAAGCATGGCAGCCTGCATTCGGGTGACACGGTAGAAGTGCATTATGTGCATACCAGCGCCATGGCAGTACCAGGTGTAAGCTTGGGCGCCTGTATGACCGAAGCTATTAAAAACCCGGAATTGCGGGTAGAGGCTCAGGTGTTTGTGCTGGTAAACGACCCTAAAGCGCTGGACTTCAATAAACTGGCGGCTGTAACCATGGACGATGGCTACAATCAGGCCACGAGCATTCCGGACAATACAGGCGAACCGGTTGAATATGCAGGTTCAACCACAGGCCCGGATTACAATGAAGTGGCTTCACCTTTTCAGGTCAGCTGGGGCGTTCGTCCTAAAGTAGCCAAGGTAAATATCGCGACTATGGGCCAATGGTGTAAAGCCAACCCATTTAACGAATCGGAAGCACATGCTGTACGTAACCTGGTCACCAACCCTGATTTATTGTCAAAAATTGACGACTAATCACTGATCCAAGCTGTGGCCAGATCCACTCAGGTCACAGCTTTATCTGTCTTCTGATCCCGAAACGCTTTTGGCTTCCAGCTGCTGTGCAAGATAATGATCCAAGGTCAGATAAGTACGCTGCACAATTTTTTCCAATGAGAAATCCTGCTGCCGTACATCGAATTGCCACAACATCAGCGCACTGAGTAATTCACTTTTTCTATCGGCATGCCGGGTTAACAAACAATCCCCTTCTATGATGGTTTCAGCGCCATAGAGCTCAGCCTCAAACAACACGGTGGAGTTGATCCCGTGCACCTTTTTCGCACCTTTGATCAAAGCGCGCGAACAGTCTGTAGACCAGTAACTTCGCTTCGAACTAATCTGATAGCTGGTGTTATCACGAGGGTGTCGTTTGAAGACTAAAGTGTCATCCGGATACAGTGATTCTATGTAGTCGATGAACTCTTGCATGCCATTCACAAATCGTGAATTCAACTGAATGTTTGAATCCTGTGCCAGTTGCAAAGGTACAAAAATATAGTCTTGTTGCTCAGAATACGTGGGGACATCCTGAAAAAATACATCGCGTTTGTGCTGCAAAATCGGAGTAACGTCTTGCGGCAACCAATCCAGATCATTTGCCGCAAGGCTAGAATCGACGTTGATACCTTGCCTGTCGAAGTAGATGTGCTGGGTTTGAGGAAAAAAGCCACATTCGATAAAGCTGAACTTAAGATCATTGCTACGTAAAAACTGTTTTAACGGCTCAAATACCGGCACAGAGCCACTCCACAACAGAGTACCAAGACTCTGCTGAAAAAACTCAACAGGCAGTGCCTGCAAGGGATGGCGATACACCAGACTGATACCGTATTTTTTAAACCAGTCTGCAAGACCCGATAGCCAAATGGGCACTTGCTCCACCGGATTAAGAGTAAAGATAACCACATAAGGTTGTTCTGGCTGGGTCTGATAAAAAGCACTATTGCATGGAGAAATGCTCGCCGACACCGTACTTTCTTCGTTATAAATTGCGTTAGATTGAACCATCTTGCCCAAAATACCTTTGCTTCATTGTTTTCAAAAAATACATACCCAGGCTTCTGTTCAAAATTCAAATCTAACCCAACGATTTGATTGAATGATCTGTTTGGCAGCAGCTTTGGCGAGCCGTACATAGTTCTAAAAACAGAACAAAAAACTCTGGGATACACCAAGTAGCTTTTATCTACGGAGTTTCTGGGGGATTGAACCAGTGCAGTACAAAAAAATATGCAAAAATCAGAAATAAGCCGCCTCTACTTAAACATCGTGGCAAACCATACTGCCAGATTGTCTGCTCAACCTGTTGTTTTCCGCCGCTACATCCTTTTCCACTGATAGTATTTTTCATCGGCTAACGCCAGTAGTTCATGATCTTCTTTGGTATCACCGTAGGCATAAATTCGGTCGAAGTGGCTTAGTTTCAGCAAAGCTTTCACCCTACTGGCTTTTTCAGCACCACAACAATCAGGCCCGTTGTAATAGCCTGTTAGCCTGTCTCCTTCGGCCTCAAGGCTGGCGGACAACAACTCAATACCCATGTGGTCGCACCAGGGTTTGAGATAAAGATCCAAGGATGCAGAAACCAGCACCACTCTGTCGCCTGCGGCCAAATGCCATTGCAACTTTTTCATCGCTAAAGGCCGGATCACTGTAGGCAGAAACTTCGTTGCATAACTCAGCCCCAGCCGCTCCAGTTCCATTTTTGAACGTCCGGTCAGGGCCAATTTGACCAGCAACCTGCGCATTCGGGAGGAAGACACCATGCCAATACGATAGGCAGCGATAACAGGTAGCAATACCAATCGCCCCCAAAACAGCAGTGCTGGCGATATCACCTGTTTAATAAAAGGCGTAAAGGTGTCGCAGCTTGTAACTGTGCCATCAAAGTCGAACAAAGCCAGATCGGTAAATACCAGTTCGGGGTTATTTGGCACATAGCCCGGGTTTTCTGCCGCAAAGGCCAATAAATACTCCCGCTCCTGCTGCTTTTTCAAAACGTCTTGCGCTTCATACTTTGTGGCCAGTTCAGAAATAAAAGTCCAAAATTTATCTGCCTCCCAGTTATTCAAACCTGTAGGCATGTCGGCCAACGCCATAAGTTCGTATTCTGTCCATTCATGGGGCTGTTTTGGCACTGTGCTTTGGTCTGACATCAATGAATTCCTTTTCTTAACAACTAAATGCAGCGGCGGCTATTTAAAGCTGGACTGTAACTTTTTTAGCTAAAATTTCTAAAAAATGACAGTCAAACTTCAATTCGATGCTAAGTTAATTGCGTTACTTCGCCTGAAGCGTTCGCTGTTGATGTATTGGCATTGTTGCATCGGCATACAAACAGGGGCGGATAGCCAAAATCTGCGAAGTCAGTTGCGCATAGACTTCGAAGTAACGGCCAGTTTGTTTTAAAACTACTGTGGTCACTCTGTCCCTGCAGTCTTAATAAGTTTCATACAGTCATACGCCCCTGAACTATCAGCTTTGCTGACGGCGAACCAGTAACTTACCCGGGAAACCTTGCGCTTCAGCTTACTTTGCAACAGCCCTGCCCCACACAATGTCCTCAGCATGTTCTGTAGTAAAACCACTGTCGTTACAAACTATGTACCCAATCACCATGACACCATGGTCTGTATTCAAAGCTTCTATTCCAGCGCCAAGTAATCCGCCGGTTAAACCACCTAAAACGCCGCCAGTGACAGCCGCCGTACCCGAAGAAGAGCTATCACCGCCCTGAACTTCCGATGCAAAAACGTCAAACTCCTGATATCCAGATGGGCATAAGCGGGTTGCTTCTTTATTCCACTCTTGAGGTATGAGTTTTCCATCTTTATTGACAGCTTTTAGCTGGAAAATACTGTCATGAAATCTGACATAACTCACTTCATTGACCAGAGATCCGCTGCCAGCACAGCCTTGAAGCAGCAAAAATACAGGAAACCAATAGCCCCATCGATTCAAACATCTATTAAGCATAAATAATTCAAACTCCGTAAAACTCTGTTGTGATCATGTCTACTCAATTTTCCTGGAACACTCAGTCAATGAACCGTCAGGTTGGTTTTTCATAATAAATTTCGACTCGTTAATTTCCACGATTTCGACGACATCGATAATCTCAGGTAACTCCAGGGGAGCAGCATCCTCCGGCCTTTGTTGTGCGGAATTGCTGCTTTGTTGATGCATTGTGAAAGTTGCGGTGGTTGTAAACTGGTTTCCATCCAGCGCCCAGGTGCCAGCCCCAGTAGCTAAATATGTAGTAGTTGCCTTCTCACCTGAAAGTTGAAACTTAAATTCCGCAACCGAATTGAACCTCCCGTTACTAATATAGGTATCCTCACTTCGACCCGATGCGCTAGTACCGTCTATATCTGTAGTGAAGTCACATACCCAGGTTCCGGGTAGATAACGTTCGATAGTTTGTTGCTCGACCTGCAGCATTTGCGCTAATGCAACAAAGGGGGTGAATGACAAAAGAAAGATAAAAGTACTAATTTTCATAAATATCCATATTTATCATCAAACTATAAGATTGAAATGAAAGTAACCAGATACCAAACTATCAACTAAAACTAAGGTTATCAACTTTACTGGCAAACTTCAGTTCAATTAGCCAGGCATCTGCACAGCAAAAGCGTCACCAGTCAAACCTCACAGACAAACCTATTTCCATCCAGGTATTGCCTGCCCCCTCTACCAGGGCAAAACCTGTAATACCAACCCATTGAAACAGGCCCCCCTCTCAACATGAAGATCCTTCATACAGCAGATGAAATAAAACCACTTTTCTTCATCCAACCATCCGCGTATAAAAGACATATAGATTTAGACGTCCAGACTTCTTGGTGGATGTTTGAGCCGCACAGTAGCGAATAAGAGAGCAGATAGGATGAACAACTTCAGATTTAGCATTAAAAGTATTGGTTTTGATGAAAATTATCAGCCGGCAGACAATACCCGTATCACCACCAACTTTGCCAATTTAGCTCGCGGTGAGCGCCGTCAGCAGAACCTGCGCAACACCTTAGCCATGATCAACAACCGTTTTAATAGCCTGGTGTTTTGGGATAACCCAAACTCAGATCGTTATTCGGTGCAGCTGGATATTATTTCTGTCGACATCCAGATAGAGAGCACTAGCCATAACTTCCCGGCCATTGAAGTTTTAAAAACCACTATTATCGACAGCAAAACTAACCAACGTATCGAAGGTATTGTTGGCAATAACTTTTCCTCTTATGTGCGGGATTATGATTTCAGCCTGGTGCTGCCGGAACATAACAAAAACCAGCCCACCTTCAGCATTCCGGATCAGTTTGGCGATCTGCATGGCAAACTCTTCCAATTTTTTGTCAATTCAGAAGCTTACCAGCAACACTTTACCAAGCCTCCTGTGATTTGCCTGAGTGTGTCAGACAACAAAACCTATCAGCGCACAAGCAACCAGCATCCTGTGTTAGGGGTTGAATACCAGCCAAATGAAAGCTCTTTAACCGAGCAGTACTTCAAAAAGATGGGCTTAGAGGTTCGCTACTTTATGCCTGCAGGCAGCGCCGCACCTTTGGCTTTTTACTTCTTTGGCGACTTGCTGAACGACTACAGCAATCTGGAGCTGGCAAGCACCATCAGCACCATGGAAACCTTTCAACGCATTTACCGGCCTGAAATTTACAATGCTCATGCCGCGGCCGGAGAGCGTTATCAACCCAACTTAAAAAACCGCGATCACGCCCTGACAGACATTGTCTACGACAGAGAAGAGCGCAGCCGATTAGCGGTAGAACAAGGCAAGTTTGCGCACGAGCACTTTATCAAGCCGCACCATGCTCTGTTAAGCCGTGTGCTTGAACAACGCTCACCGCAACAACAGTAAGCCCGGCACAGCATTTAATTTAACCAAAGAGCGACCTATTTATGAAAAAATTACTTCCAACGTCAACGGCCGGCAGCTTACCTAAACCTTCATGGCTGGCCCAACCTGAAACCTTATGGTCGCCTTGGAAATTGCAGGATCAGGAATTAACAGATGGCAAACAGGACGCTTTGCGTTTGTCGTTACACGAACAACAGCAAGCTGGCATTGATATCGTCAGTGACGGCGAACAATCGCGCCAACACTTTGTCACCACCTTTATCGAGCATCTGGACGGCGTTGATTTTGCAAAACGCGAAACAGTCCGCATCCGCAACCGTTACGATGCCAGCGTACCTACAGTGACAGGTCCAGTAAGCCGACAAAAACCAGTTTTTGTCGAAGATGCCAAATTTTTACGCCAGCAAACCAACCAACCTATTAAATGGGCGCTGCCAGGCCCTATGACCATGATTGATACGCTGTACGACGCGCATTACAAAAGCCGCGAAAAACTGGCCTTTGAGTTTGCCAAAATTCTGAATCAGGAAGCCAAAGAACTGGTTGAAGCCGGTGTGGATATTATCCAGTTCGATGAGCCAGCCTTTAATGTGTTTTTTGACGAAGTAAACGACTGGGGTATTGCCGCTTTGGAACAAGCCGCTGACGGCCTGAAACAACTGCAATGCGAAACCGCAGTGCATATTTGTTACGGCTACGGCATTAAAGCCAATACCGACTGGAAACAAACGCTGGGCACTGAGTGGCGCCAATACGAAGCTGTGTTTCCTAAGCTGCAACAATCCAGCATCGATATCATCTCGTTGGAATGCCACAACTCCCGCGTTCCAATGGAGCTGTTGGAACTGATTCGCGGTAAAAAAGTGATGGTCGGTGCTATTGATGTCGCCAGCCACAACATTGAAACACCAGAAGAAGTAGCAGCGACTTTGCGTCAGGCTCTGCAATTTGTCGACGCCCACCACCTCTACCCATGCACCAACTGCGGCATGGCCCCGTTACCGCGCCATATTGCACGAGGCAAACTGAATGCGTTAACTGCAGGTGCGGAGATAGTGCGTAGGGAGCTGGCGGCAAGGTAGTAATTGGTTGAATACGGCATTGCAGGGGGACTTTTGGTTGCCCTTGCTTTGCGCTAGTAATGGGGTATGACTTTTACTCTGAGCATCCAGCTCAGAGTGCATTCTTGTCGACCTCAGTCTCAGGCTGACCGACTTTCACAACCTCAACCTGCAATTTTATATCTGGTACTGCGCCCACCCGCTTCTGTGCGCACCAGGCAGCCCTGCTCTACCAGTTGCACCAGGTGACGGGTGGCTGTGGCGCGGCTTACTTTGGTGACTTTTTCGTATTGGCTACCGCTGATGCCATCGGCAAAGTCGCCGTCCAGCAATCGGTTCAGCACTTTGATTTGCTCTTTGTTTAAACGGCTATGGTCAGCATGTTGCCAGAATCTGGTTTTCGCCAAATTTTGTTCTATATCCTGCAATACCTGCTCTATCGCCGATTTGAGTGCATCAAAAAACCACAACAGCCAAGGCATTATATCCAGATCACCACGCTGAGTTTGCTCCAGAATGTCGTAGTAACTGCGGCGGCGCTGCAGTATGGCAACCGACATCGCATAAAAACGGATCGACCGAGCTTCGGCTTGTGCCAGCGCTAAATCGGTAAGCAAACGCGCTATGCGGCCATTGCCATCTTCCAACGGGTGCAAAGTAATAAACCACAGATGCGTGATAGCAGCGCGCAGCAAAGGATCTAAAGCACTGTTCTGGCGCGAAGCATTAAACCAGCTGATAAAGGCTGTAAGCTCTTGATCCAGTATGGCTTTGGGCGGCGCTTCAAAATGCACTTTAGGTTTATCCAGACGGCCTGACACCACTTGCATAGTTTCCTCGCCGCGCCAGCATCCACCAACAACAGACTGCAACAAACTGGCACCGGGAGGAAATAACCAGGCATGCCATTGCAACAGTCTGGCCTCTGTTAATGGCTTATCCTGCAAGGCATTTTCATCCATGATGGCGTCCATCAGCATATTCGCCAACCCATCGGTTTTAGCGCTGGTGGCAGCAGGTTCGGCCTCATGCAAACCTAACTTACGAGCCAGTGAAGAGCGCACCGAACTATGATTCAGCTGCTCCCCTTCAATGGCGCTGGAATTCAGGATATTCGCCAGCAAGGTGTCTAGCGTTGCCTGCTGGCATTGGGTTTCGCCCTGCCCGCCAATTCTACCCAACAACACCCCCTGCAAAAAATGCACTTCACGTAAAAGCGGGTTCAGTTGGTTCTGGTCGTAACGAAAAGCAGGCCAGTCAGATTGTTGCCAGATAAACATCAGCGGACTCCATAAGGCAAATAGATGGCTTAATCTAATCAAAAAGTGAGGCGAATAGCAAAGTTATTTGCCTCATTGGAAAATTTAAGCAATCAACCCAACCTGATGCCATGAACTCAAAAGGCTACAGCTAAAGCTTCTGTGCCGCCTTCGATTCATCAAGTGCTGCAGATACAGGGCAATTAACGCAGGCTGCAGCATCACAAAGCCTGCAAACGCAGTAAGCCTCATCCAGATTGTGCACCTGATTTTTAAGTAACTTTTCCGCTATTTTGCCAAGGGCTTCCAGCTCATGCGGATCCAAAACTTTCAAGGCGCATGAAATCCGCTGTTGGCGTACAGCAAGAATGGCTGCGCATTTTTCTTCACCACTTTTGGTTAAGTGAAGCGCAACGGCGCGACGGTCCTGTTCTGACGAATGTCGTTCAATCACACCTCCGGCAACAAGCCGGTCGATAAGCCGGACAGTCCCCGAATGAGACAAACCTAATGCCCGTCTGAGTCTCTCAATCGGCATACCTGGTTCATGCCCTAATAAAGCCAAAGCAGCTGCGGCAGGCCCAAGTTCCGGAGCTTGTTCCTGAGTTGCCAGCATAAAGGAATCTGACAATGCCAAAGCCAAAGCTCCCACCATATTTTCAATTTTTTGAACCGTCATAGCACCCATCTGTATGCGCGAAGCATATAAGTAGCATTTGATATGCATTAATATTATATGCACGAAGCATACAAATCAAGATTATTAATATATGCTTGACGCATACATAACCCAAGGAGAACACCATGCAACACACTCATATCGACACCAACACTTCAACTCGTATCGCTCAAGCACAAAAGCTGGCATCAGTACTGACAACGGCCGGACGCACTGTCGCATTAGCTGGAGTAGTACTGCCGCTATTTTTAATAGGTATTTTGAAATTTACTGCTGTGGAAATTGAAGTACTTAAACCGCTCATTAGCGGAACGCCCTGGCTGGCATGGCTTTACCCTGTTTTTGGCGAAGCCGGAGCTTCTTACCTGTTAGGTGTAGTCGAAGTTATTGCTGCAATTTTGCTTATTGCATCACCCTGGTCAGCACGCGCAGCGGTAGTAGGCGGTGCAATAGCTTCAGCGATTTTCATAACCACCATTTCAATCATGTTGGCTTTACCTGTATGGGAAGTTGCATCAGGAGGTTTTCCATGGCTCGACGCCCTGGGCTCATTTTTGATTAAAGACGTCGCTATGTTGGGCGTGAGCCTGGCTGTTCTTGCCGAAGGACTGACAAAGTTAGTAAACAAAGAACGTCAGCAATAGCAGTGGTATGAAAAGTAGTCTTTGCCGCCCCGATCAGGCTTTACGGGGCGACATCAACATTGTGAGTTTATAAACAACTAACAGTGCTGCTCAGAACATTCTCCTTTGCTCCCCGCTCTAAAACTTAATTTGTGGAACCAACTCAAGTTCTTCAAGCCGTATAGCCATAGCTTCTCTGGATACTTTGAACATCTCTGCCAGCGACAATACATGCTGGCCTGAAATACTGCTCAGTTCAGCCAAAGCGCGCGCTAAACCTCTTTGGCTCGACAAGGTTTTCGCTAGTTTGCGATCACCTGAACGGTTCAGCAGATACGCCAAAGCTTCGGCTTGCAGCACCTCTTCAGGGAAACGTTCAGCAAAACGGCTTTTAACCAGCTTTTCCGGCATTAAAAACAGCACCGCAAACTTATCAGCTTCTTTTTCTATCTGATCACGTTGGCCTGCATTGCTGCCATCCAAAGGTTTATCTCTGTGCAGTCCGCTTTGCTGATGCATCACAGCGTGGCCCATTTCATGTGCAGCGGTAAAGTTCATCACTTCGGGCCGCATGGTTCTGGATAACTCCACTCGTTTGGAGGTTTTATCTATGGTGCCAGCCACATCTATACCGGGCTCAATCTCGCCGAGGGTGTGACGTTCATACACCTGATAACCCAGTAAATACAAAGCTACTTTAGGATCGAGCATCTCTATAGGGTCCGACGGAATACCCTGTGGCCATAACAAATGCTTTTGTTGCCAAATAGCGTGCTTCAGTTGTTCCACTAAAGCCTCAATTTCCGCCACTTTAATAGCACCATTGCCCGCTTTGGTGAGCTGGCTAAAGGTCAAAATAGGCGGTAAAGGCAAGGCAACAGGGCCGCTGTCGTCTTCCAAATTATGGTAGGCGGCATAAGGGTTCTGACTGCCCTGCAAGTAGAAGTTCGAAGCGGCCAAGTCAGGGGTTTGCGCAGCTGAAACGTGCGCCAGCGCACTTGAAATGCTTTTAGCAAGTGGAAGTTGTGGCCAAACCTCATCTGAATTATCGCCATTATTTAAACTGGCATAGGGATTATGGCCCTCACCCAAGCGTGACTCCGGCAACAAAGCACTAAAGCCACCATCTTCGTCCATATGAGCATAAGGGTTATTCATTCTTAGCCTGTCGGCTTTGATCTGATCTTTTGACGCAAGCATAACTGTTACCTTTAGTACAAAAAACAATCAGTTAAGCTTAGTAGGGTTTTCGGGAAAGTGGTCAAAGTGCTTAGATGATGAGGAGCTGATAGCAATATGGGATCTTTAACAAAGCCTCTAGTTTTATCAAAAACAACCACAATCGGGCATTAACCCAGTGAATAAACAACCCAGGAAAGGCATTTCACGTATAAAACCGAAGTAAGAACAAGGCCGCATGTTCTGTCTTTAATACAAAACAAAGCAGCTTTTGAGCTTCTTGGAAAAAAACTCTGAATATTGTTTAAACTAAGAAGAATACATCACGTGAACTTTGGGGCAAAGTGCAAGACCTGGCACCAAACGTGCTTGCTGATCAGCATTTTGCGCTTTTCTACGACTTTTTCGTATTGATCTTGCCCAATCACATGACAACTGAGCTTGCCAAGATCCACACCTAATATTTTGATAAGCATGATAATTCGCCTCTTTTGGTTTGGTCACCTCATCCTAAGTCAGGATGGGAGGCGAATCATCACATTAGACCTGACTTTAAACTTGCTTTTTAGCTCTTATACTCGGCCTATTCTCTATAAAATTTTCCATGTCTTGTAACATTTCATCAACATCAGTATAGGGATTTAGATGAAAGGGCCTACTACGATTCTTATCAGCAGAAGCAATCATATTTTGTCTAAGCTTAGTTGCATTTTTGATTGCATCAGATACATTATCTTTCAACTTGTCAAACAAAAGCGCTTCGGATTTTTCATAACTGTCAAATCCAAGTGATTTAACATGTTCTCTCAATCGGCTTCTCTTCTTAAGATCGTCATATGAAGTGTAGCACGCCAACGAATACTCAAAATGAAGTAAAATCCACATCTCAAAACAGACATTAGAAAAAGCAATTTGTATGTTGTTGTCATCTGCAAGAGTTCTTGCTGAAGCATGAACTTCGTCACTATATTTGACCAAAGATTCTCTATCGTAAATAACCCAAACTACATCACCAGCTACGCCTGACTCACGCTCTTTAATAGCAGCTCGAATCAAGCCATTCGGATCTGTACATCCAGGCTCTGAGAAGCAAAATATTTTTTTGTGCGCTGAATGAACACGATTAATATAACCATTAATGTAATTCGGTTCAGTTTTTTCTCCTTCGCAAATAATCTTAAACTTGGGAAGGACAGATAATTTATTCTTTATTCTCGGTCTTGGCACTTGTAAAAATCCCTTTAATAGCATCACCAATAATTTTATAGTCAATATCTGGAATTCCACCAAGACGGCCTTCATTGTACCATTTGGAAAACGGACTATTATCCTTCAGTGATTCATCGAAATAGCTCAAATCATTATACTCAGTACCCTGCGCATGTGTTTTTCTACTCAGATATATTTGATCTTTTCTTAGTTTGCTCTGTGACATTAAATTCACATCATGCGTTGTGAATATCAACTGTGCGTTTTTCAAGTTGATGGATGGATCATTAAATATTTTAACGATGAGTTCAGCTATATGCGGATGCAAGCTTGATTCAATTTCATCAATAAAAGCAGTTGTCCCTTCCTTTAGAACAATTAGAAAATATGGGAGTAACTCAAATAATCGTCTAGTTCCTTTCGACTCCATGTGTTTGTCAAAAGGTATCAACTGACCGTCTTCAGAGGTGTGATAGAAAACTTCCTTTTTAGAAAACTTCTTTTTTAATTTATCTTTTATGTCATCAGGCATATCTTCTGGCAAAGAAAAATGAGCAGGCAATTCATGTTGTTTTAGATCAAACTTATCAATTCCAAAATCTGCATGTTTAAGAAACTTGGTGACAATTTCTACCGCGGCACTATTGTTTTCCCACTCAAGAACGCCAACTCTTTCAGTTGACATTATTACATCAATATTTTTTCTAAAATAATTAAAAACATCACGAATTACTTTTGGAGAGTCTGGGCTATTCCCCGCTTTTGATAGATACGAATTATTAGAGAAGAAAGCAAATTTTCTTCTGCCACCTTTGTAGCTATCTCCAAATTTTACGCCATTCCAATCATCTGGTGAATTTCTAGTGAAAATGTTTGATGATTTTATTGTTTTATACTGATCTAGCTTTTCGAATAGTATGTTTTTTTTGTCATATTGTATGTAGTATTTGAATCTATCGTCACCAATAGTAAATTCTACTTCAAATTTTGTAGCATCGGTTTCCGTAAGCACAGATAAAATATAAGGCTCATATTCAGGAATATCATCGCCGTCTTTTCTGTCACCACTTTCAATCATCAGATTTTGGAGAGCTTCGAATGCCAAAAGCAGATTACTTTTTCCTGAAGCATTGGCTCCAAATATTGCAGCAACTTTCAATACATTTATATCGTTTGGTAAGGAAACTATGTTTCCAGAGTGAAGCTGCGGCTTACTCTCAGCAAACATGCTGAAAAGTTGCTCGTTTTTAATAGACCTGAAGTTGGTCACTGCAAAGTCTATGATCATAACATCCCTTTTTAGTTAGTTTATCTAGCAAATTTCAGCTTTTTTTATCAAAAAATCGTAGAAAACCAGATTTACAAGCTGATTTTCTCTAATCTAAGTTATTTGGCAGGGTAATACAAGTTTGTATCAGAAATTTAGGCTAACTCGGTAGCTGCACTTAAAAATTTTCGCAATTGAAGTCTTTACAAATTGCGTATTGGACTTCTCCTAATCCCATAGACACACATATCTTATTGTGATTCGTTACGCACTAAGCAAGCGTAGAGAATGAAGCGAGAGCTTTTGTCTTCTCTACGTTCACTGCTAGTTGAAATGGATTATCTAAGATTAAATAAACTTGAAAGCTTTATCTGAACCATCATGCTTGTACCAGGCAAGCATCTACTCGATAACTGCGCACATAAAATAGAGGCGAACGCAAGTTCGCCTCTATTCATCACGGTTTCACACGAGTTTCCAATTACATTTGTCGGTTACCAACTAGAATTGTCGTGTTCATAACCCCTAATCACTTACCGATAATCTTCCGGGCTTGGGCAAGCACACATCAGGTTGCGGTCGCCGTATACGTCGTCGATACGGGTGACTGTTGGCCAGAATTTGTTTTCTGCCACGTACTGTGCAGGGAATGCAGCGTACTGACGCTCGTATGGGCGGTCCCAGCTTGGGTCGAAGATATCTTCCATAGTGTGAGGTGCGAAATGCAGTGGGTTGTTGTCTGCAGTCCACTCCCCTGCTTCTACCCTGGCAATTTCATTGCGGATAGAAGTCATGGCGGTGATAAATTTGTCCAGCTCGGCTTTGCTTTCAGACTCAGTAGGCTCGATCATCAGCGTGCCGGCTACCGGGAATGACATAGTTGGGGCGTGGAAGCCGTAGTCCATTAAACGCTTGGCGATGTCCATTTCGGTGACGCCGGTTTTTTCTTTTAGTGGACGCATGTCGATAATACATTCGTGCGCTACGCGGCCGTTGGTACCTACGTACAACACAGGGAACAGGTCGCCCAGTTTTTTCGCCATGTAGTTAGCGCTTAAAATCGCCATTTCAGTGGCTTGACGTAAACCGTCGCCACCCATCATTTTGATATACATCCAGCTGATTGGCAGAATGCCTGCGCTACCAAATGGTGCGGCAGATACTGCGCCGTTATCCTGACCAGTGCCTTCAATTTTAACGACAGCGTGGTTTGGCATAAACGGAGCCAATTGTTTCTTCACACCAATTGGACCCATACCTGGGCCGCCACCGCCGTGAGGAATACAGAAGGTTTTGTGCAGGTTTAAATGCGATACGTCAGCACCGATAAAGCCAGGAGAGGTAATACCTACCTGAGCGTTCATGTTGGCGCCGTCCATATACACCTGGCCACCGTGCGCGTGAACTATGTCACACAGCTCGCGGATAGACTCTTCAAACACACCGTGTGTGGAAGGGTAAGTCACCATAATGGCGGCTAACTTGTCTGATACGGCTTCGGCTTTGGCTTTTAAATCGGCCATGTCGATGTTGCCGCTCTTGTCGCAATCAACCAGTACCACTTCAAAGCACGCCATAGCTGCTGTTGCAGGGTTAGTACCGTGCGCAGACACAGGAATTAAACACACATTACGGTGTGAATCGCCGCGGCTTTCGTGGTATTTACGAATGGCGATCATACCGGCGTATTCGCCTTGTGCGCCTGAATTTGGTTGCATAGACACAGCGTCGTAGCCTGTGATCTCTACTAACCAGTTGGCCAGCTCGCCAATCATGTCGTAGTAACCTTCAGCCTGGTCGCGTGGCACGAACGGGTGCAGCGAACCAAATTCTGGCCAGGTCACCGGGATCATTTCGGCTGTAGCGTTTAACTTCATGGTGCACGAACCTAAAGAAATCATCGAGTGGTTCAGTGCTAAATCTTTGTTTTCCAGCTTTTTGATATAACGCAGCATTTCAGTTTCGCTGTGGTACTGGTTAAATACCGGGTGCGTTAAGTACTTAGACGTACGAACTAAGTCAGCAGGAATAGAGTTTGAGCCTTTGGCTACGATGTCAGCATCTAACTTAGTGACGTCTAAGCCATGACCAGCGCCTAATACGATGTCGAACAGCTGAGCAATATCAGCGGCAGACGTCAGTTCGTTGAAGCTTACGCTTAAGCTATCAGCGATATCAGTACGTAAGTTCACTTCAGCGGCGATAGCACGGGCAACAACAGCGGCGCGATCTGCCACTTTAAAGGTCACAGTGTCGAACCAGGTGTTGTGAACTAATGAAACGCCTTTGGCTTGCAGACCAGCTGCAAATACGTCAGCAGAACGGTGAATGCGTTGTGCAATGTTTTTCAGGCCTTCTGGGCCGTGGTACACAGCGAAGAAAGACGCCATGTTCGCCAGTAACACCTGTGCAGTACAGATGTTGGAGTTAGCTTTTTCACGACGGATATGCTGTTCACGGGTTTGCATTGCCATACGCAGCGCCTGATTACCACGACGGTCTTTTGACACACCAATGATACGGCCTGGCATAGAACGTTTGTAATCGTCACGGGTAGCGAAGAATGCTGAGTGTGGGCCACCGAAGGCCATAGGCACACCAAAACGCTGGGCAGAACCTAATACGACGTCTGCGCCTAATTCGCCTGGCGATTTTAATAACAATAAGCTCATCATGTCAGAAGCTACTGCTACTACAGCTTTTTTCGCTTGTAAGGCAGCGATTAAAGCGCTGTCGTCACGCACTTCACCAGTCGTTGATGGGTACTGTAATAAAGCACCAAAGACGTCGTGGTTTACTGCGTCAGTGGCTTTGCCAATGATCACGTCAAAACCAAACATTTCTGCACGGGTGCGCACTACGTCAACCGTTTGTGGGTGAACGTCGTCAGCAATAAAGTAAGTGTTGGCTTTGCTTTTTGCCACACGTTTAGCCAGCGCCATAGCTTCAGCAGCTGCAGTGGCTTCGTCCAGTAATGAAGCAGATGCCAGCTCCATACCTGTTAAATCTAAAGAAATTTGTTGGAAGTTCAGCAGAGCTTCTAAACGGCCCTGAGCAATTTCCGGCTGGTATGGGGTGTACGCAGTGTACCAGCCCGGGTTTTCTAACACGTTACGTAAAATGACGTTTGGTGTCAGTGTTGGGTGGTAGCCCATACCAATGTAGCTTTTGAACATTTTGTTTTTGTTCGCAGCAGCTTTTAAGTACGCCAGAGCGTCCGCTTCAGTTGTGGCTTCACCAGTTGCCAATGGCTTTGGCAGGCGAATGGAAGCAGGCACAGTTTGTGCGATCAGCTCTTCCATGCTGCTTACGCCTAATTCAGCCAGCATAGCTGCTGTCTCGTTAGCGTCCGGGCCTATGTGGCGTTGAATAAATTCCTGATGGTTCGCAAGTTGCGACAGGGTTTTCACAGCTGAAGTGGTCATGCCTTGAAGTTCCTAAATGGTCTTAACAATATGCTGGATCTTTACGCACAGATCTGGGTTTTGGCCCACCTGTTTGTAAAATCCCTGTTGGGTTGGGTTTCCCCTGCCCGCTAAATGTTTTCACAAATTAAAAGCCCTGTGCAAACAGGGCTTTTCTAGATACTCAACGTCGACTTATTCTGAGTCAACAACGCTCTGGTAACCAGCGGCGTCTAATAAGCCTGCCAGTTCAGATTCGTCAGAAATCTTGATTTTGAACATCCAGCCGTCACCGTATGGTGCGCTGTTTACCAGCTCTGGAGAATCGTTTAAT
Source organism: Rheinheimera sp. MM224 (assembly GCF_947090785.1). Lineage (NCBI taxonomy): Bacteria > Pseudomonadati > Pseudomonadota > Gammaproteobacteria > Chromatiales > Chromatiaceae > Rheinheimera > Rheinheimera sp. MM224. The sequence goes on along the minus strand of NZ_OX352320.1, from coordinate 1,348,264 downwards.
GCATCGTTTACTGCAACGATTTCGCCAGATACCGGAGCGTAGATGTCTGATGCTGCTTTTACAGACTCAGCTACAGCTACGTCGTCGCCCTGAGCAACTACATCACCAACGTCTGGTAATTCAACAAATACCATGTCACCTAAAAGGTCCTGAGCGTGCTCAGAAATACCTACGGTGAAAACGCCATTGCCTTCGTCACGAACCCATTCGTGTGACGGAGCGTATTTTAAATCGTTAGGGATGTTGCTCATTGTTATGTTCCTTGGTGCTGTATTAGCTATTGTGCTGTTAATCGCAGCCAGTCTACTGACTGACTCTGGCAAACAACATAGCGAAGCTATGCTTTTGCCGCAAGCTTAAGGCGGCTCACCTTATCTGTTTATTTCTTAGACAAAAACGTTTCAGACAAAGCAAGCCACTGTATTTAAATCAGATTACTTTTTTACCCATACGCACAAAGTTAGGCTTCACTACTTTCACCTGAACCAGTTTGCCGCGGATATCCACTTCGGCTGTGTCGCCAGTCGTAGCTGGTACACGGGCCATAGCTATACTGAAACCTAAAGTAGGTGAGAAAGTACCAGAAGTGATTTCGCCTTCGCCGCCTTCAGTCACAACTTTTTGGCCGTGACGTAATACGCCTTTTTGTTCCATCACTAAACCAACCAGCTTCATAGTGCCGGCAGCTTTTTGTTGTTCTAAAGCAGCACGGCCAATAAAGTTACGGTCGCTTGGTTCCCACGCAATAGTCCAGCCCATGTTAGCTGCCAGCGGAGATACAGTTTCGTCCATATCCTGGCCATACAGGTTCATACCTGCTTCTAAACGTAAAGTGTCACGAGCGCCTAAACCAGCAGGTTTTACACCAGCATCCAGCAGTTTTTGCCAGAAGTCAGCGGCTTCTTCGTTAGGTAAAGAGATTTCGTAACCGTCTTCGCCTGTGTAGCCCGTAGTGGCAATAAACAAAGAACCGGCCTGAACACCAAAAAATGGCTTCATACCAGCAACAGCTGCTTTTTGCTCTTCAGTTAATAAGGTGGCGACTTTGGCTTTGGCTTGTGGGCCTTGCACTGCAATCATGGCGAACTCTGGGCGTTCGGTCACAGTGACATTAAATTCGGCAGCTTGTTTGTTGATCCAGGCCAGATCGTTTTCACGGGTGGCTGAGTTCACCACTAAGCGGAAGAAGTCTTCGGTAAGGAAGTAAACGATTAAGTCGTCAATCACGCCACCGGCTTCGTTTAACATGCCGCTGTATAAGGCTTTGCCTGACACAGTCAGTTTGTTGACGTCGTTGGCGAGTAAATAACGCAGGAAATTACGGGTGTTTGGCCCTTGCAGGTCAACGATAGTCATGTGAGAGACGTCGAACATACCAGCGTCCTGGCGGACATGGTGGTGTTCTTCAATTTGTGAACCGTAGTTCAGCGGCATATCCCAGCCGTGAAAGTCCACCATCTTTGCGCCACATTCTACATGCTTGGCGAATAATACTGTTTTTTGGGCCATCTGTATTTTTTCCAGTTTTTAGCTGCCGGAGCAGTCAATAAATTCTGGCCTGCGCTGCTGGAGCTTTTCAGGCCGCGTTATGCAACTTCAAACTACTCAGGAACTTGTCATTCGCTTGTCACAGAAATCTGCTTATAACCGAATGGCATTTTTAAGATGAACCGGATTATAACCGATGGGGCCAGAGGCCAACAGCCCCTTTTGGATTAGATTTAATAATGCGAATAGCAGGGTTATAGCAAATAACCCTGCTATTTTAGGCCTGTTAACAGCCTCTCATTTAGCTGCAGGCCTCGCTATTGCTGGTAAGTCACCAGAATCACCTAAAGCTGCAGCCATTATTTTTTGTTTTACGAAAGGCAATTTGTCGGTCAGCGACATTCCTATGCCACGCACTAATTTCAGTACTGGATTCTGACGGCCAAAACCTTGTTTAAAGGCTTCCATAGCGGCGATCAGGGTTTGTGCCTCAGCTTTACGCCAGCGCTCGTAACTTCTCAGCATACGTTCTTCATTAATTGGCTTTTGCGCACTGATTTGCTGACTTATTAGTTCTGCTAATGCGGCAACATCCATTAAACCCAGGTTCATGCCCTGCCCTGCCAGCGGGTGAATCGTATGGGCAGCGTCGGCCACCAGCACGGTTTTATTTAGCACCCATTCGCTGGCATAACGCATTTTCAGTGGGTAGCTGTTGAGTGTCGACTCAAGTTGCAGCAGGCCTAATACCGAATTGCTGGCCGCTGTTAAGGCTTTATTAAACTGATCGCATGGCATAGCTTGTAATTCAGCAGCCTGCTCCGGGCTGGTACTCCAGACAATAGAGACTAAATGCGGGTCGGCCAATGGCAATAACGCCAGCGGGCCTGTCGGTAAAAACACCTGACGGGCACAGCTTTGATGCGGTTCAGTGGTACGGATTTGCGCCACTAAGGCCTGATGCTGGTAATCCCAAAAGGCGATAGGCATTTGTAATTGCTGACGCACAAAAGAGTTAGCACCATCAGCAGCTACCAACAGTTTGCACAGGATCGGGCTTTGATCTTGCAGCGTTAGCAGGTTTTGCTGTTCGCTATTGCTGATGTTTAGAATTGTGCTCTGAAACAGACAACTGACATTGGTTTTGCTTTTCAGTTTGCTGTAGAGCACTGCACGCAGCTGTTCGTTATCCACTATCCAGCCCAGCTCATCACAACCTTGTTCCAGCGCAGAAAACTCAATGCGGCCAAAACTGTCGGCTTCCCATACTTTCATATCTGTATAAGGCGCAGCTGACGTTAAATCCTGCCAAACGCCTAACTGACTCAATAAGCGTTTTGAAGCCTGATTCAGCGCGCTAACCCGTTTTAAGCTGGGTGCTACAAGCTCTGGCGCCTGGTCTTTATCCAGCACGGCAATTTTAAGCGGTGAGTCGGCCAACAGTAGCGCCAGGGTTAAACCTGCACTGCCTGCGCCGACTATACAAATATCCAGATCCTGCATAAGTGATCTCTTTTTTAGGCTGAGGTTTAACTCAGCAGCGCCTTTAACTGGCGAATAGAATTCAGACCCATGGCCTGGTTAGCCACGGCTTGTTTTAAATCAGGACAAAGGTTTAATGCGAATAAGCCTGTATTACGGCCAAGCGCCATCAGGCGGGATGAATTGGAAAATAGCCGTACAAGGGAGTCGGTATACAAAATCACTTGCTGCATATCAGGCAAACGCGCCTGCTGATAGGCTTTGGTCAGCACATAGCTGCCTGCATCTGCCTGATGTTTTTGCAGCAACAAACTTAAACTAAAAATATCGCGCACTGCCAGATTAAAACCCTGACCTGCTATAGGATGCAGGTTATGCAAACTGTTACCTAAAAGCACAGTGCGATGGCGCGAAGCTTCAGTGGCCCGCTTTAAACTCAACGGATACACCACACGCTGACCTACAGTTTTAAATACACCAGCCCTGTGCCCTGCAGCTTGTTGCAATGCGGCTAAAAACTCATGCTCTGGTTGGTTTAAATGATGCGCCGCTTGTTCAGGCGTTAAAGTCCAGACCAGCGAATAACGCTGCCGGGTTAAAGGCAATAAAGCCAAAGGCCCGGTTGGAGTAAAACGTTCAAAAGCTTTATGTTGATGAGATTCCGCTAAACCTATATTGGCAATCAGCGCATGCTGCTGATAGTCATCAGATTTCAGCTCAAAACCAGCTAAAGTGCGGCTGGGTGATAAACCACCTTCAGCTATGACCAGCAACTTAGTTTGCAGCACAGCGCCACTTTGTAAGCTGACCTGTTGCAACTCTGCTGTTGGGTTTAATGCACTAATCGCATCGCTGTAAAACCAGCTTAAACGGCCTTGTGCTGTGAAGGTTTTAAGTTTTTGCCACAACACTTCGCCTATGGCTTCAACTTCAATCACCTGGCCTAAAGCAGTTAACTGATGATCGGCCGCATTTAAATAGGTTTTACCAAAATGACCGCGGTCGGAAATATGGATATGTTTGATAGCACAGCCGCTTTGTTGCAGATCCTGCCACAAGCCCCATTGCTGTAGCAGTTCAACACTGCCATGCGCCAGCGCTATGCTGCGGCTATCAAAGCTGGCTTTGGACGGTTGCTGATCTGTCGCAAGTTCGGGGCTTTGTTCAATAATCGCCAGCTTTAATGCAGGGTTTTGACTCAGCAGCACATAAGCCAGCATAGATCCGGCCATACCACCGCCTGCGATCACCAGATCCAGTGGATCTGTGTTTGTTTGAGCTGAGCTTCTATCCTGCTGCATAAAACTATCCTATGATTTAAATAGACAACTTAAATGGACGACTGCGCCATTAAAGCTTCAATTTCTGCGATTTCTTTGGGCACTAACTCTGTTAAGTTGTCGTGACCTTCGGCCGTTACCAGCAAATCATCTTCAATCCGTACCGCCAGGCCCCACCACTTAGAATCGCATGGCGAACCTGTTGGGATATATAAACCCGGCTCTATGGTTAAAATCATGCCCGGTGCAAAAGGCCGCTCTTCGCCAGCAAGTTTGTAAGCACCAACATCATGTACGTCCAAACCTAACCAGTGGCCTAAGCCATGGATAAAATAAGCTTTGCAGGCGTTGTCTTTTAACAACTGCTCCAGCTCGCCTTGTAAAATGCCTAAATCCAATAAGCCTTTCGTTAGCTCTAAACAAGCAGCATCGAGCGCATCTTTAAATTTGTTGCAAGGTTTTACCTTTGCACAAGCAGCGTACTGAGCATTCAGCACCACCTGATACACAGCAGCCTGCTCTGGGCTGAATTTGCCACTGGCCGGGAAAGTACGGGTAATATCCGCCGTATAACCCTGATACTCAGCACCTGCATCAATCAGCACTAAATCACCGTCTTTGAGCTGGCTGCTGTTGTCGGTGTAATGCAAAATACAGCCGTTTTCACCCGCTCCTACTATGCAGTTGTAGCCAGGAAAACGGGCGCCGTGCATGGCAAACTCATGCAAAATATGGGCTTCAAGCTGATATTCCCAAACGCCAGCTTTAGCGGCTTGCATCGCTCTTTTATGAGCTTTGGCACTGATATAACCGGCTTGGCGCATCTGATGAATTTCATCTTCATCTTTAAACAAACGCATTTCGGCCGTTACAGGCCGTAAATCCTGCTGCACTGTAGGTGCTACGTAACCCCGTTTCGGATAAAGCCGCAACGTAGCTAAAGTGGCAGCTACTTTGGCGTCAAATTCGGCATAAGTGCCCTGCGCATAAAACAGTGTAGTTTTTTGATTCAGTGCTTTAAGTAATTCTGTATCCAGCTCTGCAATAGGCAAAGCATCTAAACCTAATACAGCTTTGGCTTGCTCTGGCCCTAAACGGCGGCCTTGCCAGATTTCAGCCAACTGGTCCTTAGGGCGGCACAGCAACAGACTAGCAGTGTCGCCAGAATTATCTTTGCTTAAGATCAAAAGCGCGTCAGGTTCATTAAAACCGGTCAGATAAAAGAAGTCGCTGTCCTGACGAAAAGGGTATTCAGTGTCGCGGCTACGGGTTAACTCCACAGCTGCAGGTACTAAAACCACGCTGTTGTTTGGGATTGAGGTAAGCAAGCGCTCACGTCTGTTTGAATAGATGTTCACTGTCATTTGCTAAAGGCTCTTAATGCAAAGTTTTATTCTGAACTTCGTTTTTGCTGAATTTAAGCCCTACTTCGTTAAAACAGGTCAGCACAAGTAAACGTATATGCTCCAATACTAAAAAGTACGACTCTTCGTTACTTTCTGCGCTGTTGTCATCTATGGCAAATACGTCGATTTTGGTGATTTCGGTCAGCTCTTCTATCGCATCTTTTACATCGGCCGAACAAATGGATAAATCGGTTTGCTGAATGGCAAAACCTACTAAAAAAGACTGAGTCCATTCGACCATAGCCTCAAGACGTTCCGGCAGCGAATCATCGTCACCTGGCAGCAATAACGCAAAGGAATAGTCGGTATGTGCCAAAGATTCAGACGTTTGCATAATTAAATCCGAAATATCTGCTTTAACAGGGGCAGATAAGGCTTGTCCGTCATTTAAGAAGTCGTGCAGAACTGGTAAAATCTTCGCCGGTTCTGCGCTCACACCGGCACTTAGTAAACCTGCGATCAAGCCATGTACTTCGGCGGCCGACGCCATCAGGTAAGATTGATCCAGCAAACTGGTCCAGTGATCGTAAGATTTAAAAATTTCTGTCGTCATAATTTTTCGGCCCAAGCGACTTTTCAAGGCAGCTATCCTACCATTTGCTGGTTCTACCCGCCAACAGATGGACGCCCCAATCGCAGGCCCAGAGGTCTCTATCATGCATTTACGTAAATTTCGTCCTGTTGACCCACCTCCAGCTGAAGCTGTAGTGAAAAAACCAGCCGCAAAACCTGCTGCCAGCACAAAACCTAAGCAACTGACTATCTCGGTTTTAGGCCGGGTATTAAAAGTTTCCTGCCCTTTGGGTGAAGAACAACGGCTGCAAAATGCCATTGATGAATTAGAACAACGGGTTGCCAGTACAAAATTTAAACCCGGTGTGCATATGAATGAAGATGTTTTGCTGATGATTGCGCTAAATTTGTGCAATGAGCTCGTGGAAGTGAAAAAGAAGGCGGAATAATCAAAAAGCCGGTGTTATACTTACCACGTTCTCTGAGTTGTCAGTGATTAGGTAGATGTCCCTGAGCCGATAATTGTTTTACTTTAGGGGCTCCTTCTTGTTGCTTTTGTGCAGGCTCGGCTCGTACCGAGAAGCCTACGGTGACAAACTGACTCCCGCCTTGAACCTTAGGTTCAAGGGCTGATACTTGACACGGCAATTCGGAGAACCTTTTTATCCTTCGTTTCTCTCCCCAATCTTTATTTAAATACGAAACGGACGAGGCAAGCCTCGCCCCTACATCTTCAGGGTGAGTGTTTTGACTTCACGCCAACAGCTTCGTCAGCATATTCGCAGTTTGCGCCGATCCTTATCTGCAGAGCAACAGCACCAGGCCAGTCTGGATTTAGTGCAGCAACTACTGCCTCGCCCTGAAGTACAGCAAGCTCAGCATATAGCTTTATACCTGACCAATGACGGTGAGCTGGACACAACTCCGCTTATTCAGGCCTTATGGCAACAAGGCAAAAGCTTATACCTGCCGCTGTTGCATCCTGTGGTACCTGGTTATCTGGTGTTTCAGCTTTATACCCCTGACAGCTTATTAAAACCTAATCAGTTTGGCATTGGTGAGCCACAGCTTAATTGCAGCTTGTTATGCCCTGTCGACCAATTGGATCTGATTTTTACGCCTTTGGTCGCTTTTGACTCTCAAGGTCAGCGTTTAGGGATGGGTGGCGGCTTTTATGACAGAACCTTAAGTCAGTTGGATTCTGCACTAACAAAACCACAGCTGATTGGCTTAGCCCATGATTGCCAGCAAGTGGATGCCGTGCCAGTCGAAGCCTGGGATATTCCACTGCCAGCTATCTGCACTCCAACCCAATTCCGCTGTTTTAGTGAACAATGAGTAAATACTAAAATTCTTTCAGCTCTTTTTCCTTTTGCCCCTTTTGCCGGATCCCCCTTTTCGGCTACTATCCATCTGTATGGCTAAACGTGGCTTAAAACTTTCCGGTAGACCTATGACTCAAGATCAGATGAAAAAAAATGCCGCCTGGGCAGCATTGGATTATGTAGCGCCTCAGACTATTGTGGGTGTGGGCACTGGCTCCACCGTCAATCACTTTATTGATGCGCTGGCCACTATCAAAGATCAGATCAAAGGTGCAGTCTCCAGTTCAGTGCAATCCACTGAAAAAATGCGTGCTTTAGGCATTACTGTGCTGGACTTAAACGAGGTGGAAAGTTTTGGTGTGTACGTCGATGGTGCAGACGAAATTAACCCGCAAAACCATATGATTAAAGGCGGTGGCGCAGCTCTGACCCGTGAAAAAATTGTCGCAGCTGTAGCCGAAAAGTTTGTCTGTATTGTCGATCAAACCAAACAAGTAAACGTGCTCGGCAAATTCCCTTTACCTGTTGAAGTGATCCCTATGGCCCGTGCTTATGTCACACGTGAGCTGGAAAAATTAGGTGGTCGCCCAGTGTGGCGTGAAAACGTCGTGACCGACAACGGCAATATTATTTTAGATGTGCATGGCCTTAGCATTACAGAGCCAGAAGAACTAGAACAACAAATAAACAACCTGGTCGGCGTAGTCACCAACGGTATTTTTGCCCGTCGCGCGGCAGATATCGTTCTCGTAGGAACAGCCCAAGGCACATTGGTTTTAAACTGAAATCCAGTGAACTGAATTCAAATTGCAACAAGTTAAAGAGAAGTAAAATGGAAAAATTTTCGCTGCCCAAAGACAAGATCAAGATCCTGTTACTGGAAGGTTTGCACCAAAGTGCGGTGCAAAGCTTTAAGAATCAGGGCTACAGCAACATTGAGTATCTGAAAACCTCTTTGGATGAAGCTGAACTGATTGAAAAAATCCGTGACGTGCACTTTATTGGTATTCGCTCACGCACCCAACTGACCGAAAAAGTGCTGGATGCCGCCACTAAACTGGCCGCTGTTGGCTGCTTTTGTATCGGCACCAATCAGGTCGATTTAGACGCTGCCCTGATGCGTGGTATTCCGGTATTTAACGCGCCGTTTTCCAATACCCGCTCTGTGGCTGAACTGGTATTAGGCCAAATCATTATGCTGCTGCGTGGTATTCCGGAGCGTAATGCGGCTGCCCACCGCGGTGAATGGCAAAAAACTGCAACTCAGTCTTTTGAAGCCCGTGGTAAAACCTTAGGCATTATAGGTTACGGCCATATTGGTACTCAGCTGAGCATCATGGCGGAAAACATCGGTATGCGTGTGCAGTTTTACGATATCGAAGACAAGCTGGTATTAGGCAATGCCACCCAAGTCGATTTTGGCACTTTGCTGAAAACTTCAGACGTGGTGACTTTACATGTGCCTGAAACGGCTCAGACCAAAAATATGATCGGCGAAGCTGAATTGGATCTGATGAAACAAGGCAGCATTCTGATCAACGCTTCACGCGGTACTGTGGTCGATATCGACGCTTTAGCCAGAGTGATGCAGGCGAAAAAACTCGCCGGTGCTGCTATTGACGTATTCCCTGTGGAACCGACCAGCAACGATGAAGAATTCTTATCCCCGCTTCGCGAATTCGACAATGTGATCCTGACTCCACATATAGGTGGTTCTACTCAGGAAGCGCAGGAGAATATAGGTTTTGAAGTAGCAGGTAAGATGGTGAAATACAGCGACAACGGTTCTACCTTGTCAGCGGTGAATTTCCCTGAAGTGTCGCTGCCAGAACACAGAGGCCGCTCACGTTTACTGCATATCCACAAAAACCAACCAGGTATGCTGACCAAAATCAACGAAGCCTTTGCTAAGCACGGCATCAACATTTCGGGTCAGTATCTGCAAACCAATGCAGAAATTGGTTATGTGGTAATAGACATAGATTCACTGGACCACGAACTGGCCCTGAACGAGTTAAAGTCGATTCCGGGGACATTAAGAGCCAGAGTATTGCATTAATCTGATTTGGGTCAGAGCTTAGGCTCTGACCCTGGATGGACTTCCCTACCAAAATCTTCGACTAGTGTTCTTAATCTGCGTTTTGTTTTAGCCCGCGATATGAGTGTCAGAGCCAAGGCTCTGACACTGTTTAGAACGAATACACCACTGAAGCTGCTGTTTCAGAGTCTGTGCTTTTCTTATCTGCACCAACATCTGAGTCGTACTTGATATTAACGCTTAAACGCAGCGCCAGCTCGTTATTGATTTGAGCTGTGATAGCGCTACGGCTGGTGTAGCTGGTGTTATGACCATCTAACGAAATGGCGTATTCCAGAGTTTGTTTGAACTTACTGGTTTCAGAGAAGTGATACTCAAAGTTACCCGCTGCGTACCAAATCATACCAGAGTTACTTTCGCCTTCTGACGGTCTGTCATACGCGATACCGGGACCGGTTTCGAAATCAAAGTAGTTCTGACCGTCTTCGTATAAACGATTGGCGTAACCCACAGCCACTGACGATTGTTCGCGGAAGGCACCAAAACGGTCGTTTAAATAAGAGGCACGACCAAAGAAACTGCTGTCTGAACGGTGTAACTTATAGTTACTTTGCGCTGTGACACCCACACGTTGACCTGTGGTGTTGTCTTCTTTTTCACCTGTAGCACTGTTGGTTTGGGTATTACGTTGCAACAAGGTTTGGATAAAGTACTTGTTACGGAAATCTTCCAGCTCATGCTTTAATTCAGCATTGGTCCTTACTGCTGTCGCTTCGGTATTACCGCGGCTTAGCACAACCCCTACTTCTACATCACCACCCCAAGGCGGAATAGTTGTTTCTTCTTCGCCATGTATTTTCTTAAATTCCTGTGCCTGAACAGAGACTGCTGAACATAACAGTACCGCTGACAATGCGACTACTAAACGCATGTTGTATAACCCTTCTTAGAAAATGAAAATGATTTTGACAGCTGCAAATGAATGCAGCCTTGCTAAAGCAGATTTTGACGCGAGACGGGCGAGGATAAACCCATTCCGACATCGCATTTAACCAGAGACGGGCGACCATAAAGGTCGCCCCTACAAATTTATTGATCGTTGGATCTGTTGCTGATGTACTCCAGCGCCATGCTGATGCGTTTTAACACACGATCTTTGCCAATCAGTGCCAGTGTTGCGTCCAGTGCTGGTGAGTTGCCACCGCCTGTTACAGCCACACGTAAAGGCATACCTACTTTGCCCATGCCTAAACCTAAGCTTTCAGCGGCATCGTTAATGGCTTTATGTAACGCTTCCACTGACCAATCCTGAAGTTCATTCAGCTTTTCTTGAACAGCAACCAGCGGTTCTGCGGCTACAGGACGTAAGTGTTTTTTCGCAGCGTTTTCTTCAAACTCACTGAAGTCTTCGTAGAAATAGCGGCTGACTTCAACCAGCTCTTTTAAGGTTTTCACCCGCTCAGCCTGCACTTTCACCAATTCAGTCAGCGCCGGGCCAGTGCTGATATCCAGCTTCTGATCGGCCACATGCCAGGCTAAATGTTTAGCAACATAGTCTGGCGCCAGAGTTTTCATATAGTGCTGGTTTAACCAAACAAGCTTGTCGGTGTTAAAAGCCGAAGGCGCACGGTTACAGTCGCTTAAGTCAAACAGCTGAACCAGTTCTTCTTTGCTGAAAATTTCCTGATCGCCATGAGACCAGCCCAAACGCACTAAATAGTTGATTAGAGCTTCTGGCAGGAAACCGTTGTCACGGTATTGCATCACGCCTACAGCACCATGACGTTTGGACAAACGTTTGCCGTCGTCACCTAAAATCATAGGCACGTGAGCGTATTTCGGCAGTTCTGCGCCTAAAGCGGCCAGAATATTCATCTGACGTGGTGTGTTGTTTACATGGTCATCACCACGAATGACGTGAGTAATGCCCATTTTCCAGTCGTCTACAACCACAGTCAGGTTATAAGTTGGAGTGCCATCACTGCGGGCAATGATTAAATCGTCCAGCTCAGCATTGGCAATTTCAATGCGACCTTTGATTAAATCGTCAATCACCACTACGCCATCCAGTGGGTTTTTAAAACGAATGGTATAAGGCTTGTCTGTTGGGTGGTCGGTACGGTCACGCCACATGCCGTTGTATTTTGGTTTTTCACCTGCAGCCATTTGCGCTTCGCGCATTGCATCTACTTCTTCAACAGTACAGAAGCATTTGTACGCTTTGCCTTCAGCTAACAGCTGAGCAACCACTTCTTTATATAAATCAAAACGTTTGGTTTGGTAATAAGGGCCGTCGTCATACTCCAGACCTAACCATTCCATACCTTCTAAAATGGCATCCACAGATTCCTGCGATGAACGCTCTAAATCGGTATCTTCAATACGAAGGATAAAAGTACCGCCGGTTTTGCGTGCATGCAGCCAGCTGTACAAGGCTGTACGGGCGCCACCAACGTGCAGGTAACCTGTAGGGCTTGGCGCGAAACGAGTAACTATAGACATAATGAATCCACTGAAGGCCAAAAAATTGGGCGCTATTGTACCAATGCAAGGCAGTGATTGCACGGCCGAAGGTGCTATGCAGAAAAAGATTTAACTGCTTACTTTTAAAGCATACAGTTCACAAAGCTAAAAATATTATTGACACAAAAACCGTGCCCCCTATAATGACGGCCGACCACACGATGGATGCTTAGCTCAGCCGGGAGAGCATCGCCCTTACAAGGCGGGGGTCACTGGTTCGATCCCAGTAGCATCCACCATCTTTTTGAAATTATCCAGAAGATGATTAAATCGTTGTAGTCATGTTGTTATGCCCAGGATGCTTAGCTCAGCTGGGAGAGCATCGCCCTTACAAGGCGAGGGTCACTGGTTCGATCCCAGTAGCATCCACCATATTCTCTGATGTAATTGCATAATAAACACATACCCAGGATGCTTAGCTCAGCTGGGAGAGCATCGCCCTTACAAGGCGAGGGTCACTGGTTCGATCCCAGTAGCATCCACCATCTCTTTCTTCACAAGTAAGTGATGTAAAACAAAACACCCAGGATGCTTAGCTCAGCTGGGAGAGCATCGCCCTTACAAGGCGAGGGTCACTGGTTCGATCCCAGTAGCATCCACCATCCCCTTTTCGAAAAACATCGCTCTCTTTACAAAACCCAAGACTCGCTAATCCAATCCCAGTAGCATCCACCATCACCCCTTTAAAGAAAAGCATCGCCACTCTTCACAAAGAATAGGCTCGATGATTCGATCCCAGTAGCATCCACCACTCCTCATAGAAAACACTAAAACCACCTAACACATTGTTTTAAATAACTTTATTCATTATATTTTTACCATTTTTTCATTTATATTCAATTTTCCTAATTCAGAAAAATGCTACCTATTGAATTCATTTAAGAATTATTGAGCTTTTTAGCTGTTTAATCGCTATATTTGATAGAAATGATAATAGGTGTCTCATTCATTTATGGCAGTAAAACTTAATAAGGACATCCAGATACTGGTTGTAGATGAACAGCCTTTAACTCAGAATTATCTGCGTTATGCTTTGGAAACGCTGGGATACACCAGTTTCACCTATGCGGAAAACTCCGCCATAGCTTTAACTCAGTGTCGCGACAAATCCTTTGATTTAATCATCTGCTCCTTTAATTTAAATGGCAAAGATGGTTATCAGCTCTATCAGGAATTAAAGGCTCGTAATTTATTCCGCCACAGCACCGGCTTTATTTTTATCAGCGCTGAGACAGACCCTAGCCTGGTGCACAGTGTTTTAGAGTTGCAGCCAGACGAATTTATGGTGAAGCCTTACGCCATTAAAGACTTAAAAGCCCGTATCGACCGCACAGTCCAGCGTAAAAACTTATTCCGACCTTTGTACAGTCTGATGGATCAAAAAAAGACTGATCCTGCTTTGAAGCAACTGGATCAATGGCTGGAACAGGGGTATCAGCCTAAATACAACTCTATGCTGCTGAAAATCAAAGGCGAGATATTGCAACAAGCGGGTCGCTGGACTGAAGGCGAGCAGTTTTACAGTAGCCTGGTCCACAATGAAAACCAGCATTGGGTCAAACTGGGATTAGCGCGCTGTTTGATTCAGCGTGAACGATACTCTGAAGCTACAGCTCTGTTGCAACCTTTATTACACAAAGCAGATTTGAAACTGGCAGCTTTAGATTTGCTATCAGATATACATCTGCGCCAGCAAATGTATAAAAAAGCCCAGACCGAGTTGCTGCAGGCGGCAGATATGGCACCACGTAATTTAATGCGCCAGCAAAAGCTGATGCATTTATCACGCTTAACTCATGACTATGAACACCAGTTTAAGGCGGCCAAAGATCTGCTGCGTTTTGCCCGTTTTTCTATTTACGAGCAGCCTGATCTGTATTTGAATCTGGCTCGCGCTTCCATTGATTACGCCTTAAGTGTGGATGAAGAAGAACAAACCACCCGTTTATCCAAAGTAGCCAATGACACTCTAAGCAATATGCGCCAGTTGTTTCCGGATCAGCGTAAAGAAGAACAGCAAGTGGTGGTGCAGGCACGGATTTATTATTTAAAAGACCAGATAGAAAAAGCTAAACAGCTGTTACTGGCTCTGGATAAAAGCCCTGTAACTCAAGGCGCTGAAGATATTCTGGATAAAGCCAAAGCTTTGCATGAAGTGGGTTTATTAAGCAGTTCCCGTGAGTTACTGAGGCAACTGACACAAGATGAAACTAAACTGAAAAACGCAGATCCGGTTTTTCTGACCTACCTCAAACAAGAGCAGCAGGAACGCGAAAGCTTACCTATGGGCCCAAGGGAGTTTAACAACAACGCAGTGCTGCTGTACGAAAGAGGCCAGTTGCATCAGGCTCTGACCGCTTTTATTCAGGCCTTTAACATCATGCCTGGTAATGTGAGTATAGCGCTGAACTTACTGCAGTCATTGCGCTCGACAGAAAATATTGATGCTTCCATTCAAACCGAAGAACTGCGGTTGCAATGTGAAGTCATGCTGTCCAAAGCCAAGCTGAATGAAGAGCAGCAAAAACGCTGGCAACAGCTGCAAAGCCAGCAGAAAATTGCTATTTAAAGCAGAGTTAAGGCCACTCAGTGACAATCTGTTTCATTACAGGGTTCTTTAATAACCACCACAAACTAAGTACCAATAAAAAAGGTGAGAGCAGTAACCAGGGCGCCTTTAACATCACATAGTTAGGTAAGTGAGTCAGACTATGCACCAAATCTGTGGCGACAACTGCCAACATGATCCAACGACTTTGCCGCCATAATTTGAACCAGCCCTGGTGGCCCTTGTCTTTGCGTTGACTCAGTGCGGCCACTACCAGCAACAAAGGCGCACAAATCAGACAAGCGGTTAAGAAGTCGTTACTTTTGGGATACACAGCAGCCAGTAATTTATCGCCGCCTTCTGGCATAGTCAGCACTAAAATCCACAGAATATAAGGCCTTAACACCAATAACAGCACGGCGTAAAAACGCAGTGGGATCCGGGTCAGGCCATACTTATCCAATAAAGGATAAAACTGCGACATTTCAGCTCAACCCGTGCCGTGCAAATAAATCCAGCATCTGTTGTTCAGTCCAGACAGGCACAGACAACTCACCGGCTTTAGCCAGCTTTGAGCCTGCATTATCGCCTGCGATCACCGCATAAGTTTTAGCTGAAACAGAACCCGACACCTTCGCCCCTAAACGCTGCAGTTTTTCTTTGGCGTCATCGCGGCCCATGCTGGTTAAAGTGCCAGTCAGTACCACTGTTAAACCTGCCAGAGGTTGTTCGCCCTGCTGCTGTTTTTCAATCACAGGCCAGTGGATACCAGCTTCAATCAACTGAGCTATCACGGCGGCATTGTGTTCTTCAGCCATAAAGTGCTGAATATTACCTGCCACCACAGCACCTACATCCGGCACTTCTAACAGCTGTTCTACACTTGCCTGCTGTACTGCATCCAAAGCGGCAAAATGGCTGGCTAAATTAAGCGCCGTCGCTTCCCCTACTTCACGAATACCCAGGGAGTAAATAAAACGTGGCAAGGTAGTTTGTTTAGAATCTTCAATGGATTTGAGCAGTTTAAGCGCAAGCTTTTCGCCCATTCGCTCCAGGCCCACTAAAGCAGGCATATCCAGACGGAATATATCAGCCGGAGTTTTTACCAGCTTCTGCTCTACCAACTGTTCGATGATTTTGTCGCCCAAGCCTTCAATATCCATGGCTTTACGTGAGACAAAGTGTTTCAGTGCTTCTTTTTGCTGAGCGGCACAATACAAACCACCGGTACAACGCGCTACAGCTTCACCCTCTACCCGTTCAATGCTGGACTGACAGACAGGGCAAACAGTTGGAAACAGGATGTCACGTGCGCTTTCAGGCCGCTCTTCCAACACTACAGAGACAATTTGTGGGATCACATCGCCTGCCCTGCGCACTATCACTGTATCGCCTACTTTGACGCCCAGACGGTTAATTTCGTCCTGATTGTGCAAAGTCGCATTACTGACCGTCACACCACCCACCAGCACAGGCTCTAAGCGAGCGACCGGAGTAATAGAGCCGGTGCGACCGACCTGAAACTCCACATCCAATAAAGTGGTCGTTTTTTCCTGAGCCGGAAATTTAAAGGCAATTGCCCAACGTGGCGCACGGGCCACAAAACCTAAAGCTTGTTGCTGAGCTAAGTCGTCGACTTTCAGTACCACACCATCTATTTCATAAGGCAAAGCAGCGCGTTTAGCCAAAATGCTTTGCTGATAATCCAGAGCGGCCTGCAAACCTGTAACATGGCGGATTTCAGGGCAAACCGGCAAGCCCCAGCCTTTGAGTTGCTGCAGACGGGCATGATGGCTTTTGCCGTTTAGCAGTTGAGTTGCATCGTCCACAGCTCCTACCGCATAGGCATAAAACATCAAAGGACGAGTGGCGGTGATTTTCGGATCCAGCTGCCGCAAGCTGCCGGCTGCGGCATTACGTGGATTGGCAAAGACTTTATCGCCCGAAGCGCGGGCTTTATCATTCATCGCCTCAAAACCTGCCAGCGGCATAAAGACTTCGCCACGAACTTCCAGCACAGCTGGCACTTCGCCTTGTAACTTCAGCGGCACAGCCCGAATGGTTTTGACATTGGCCGTAATATCTTCGCCGGTAAAACCGTCACCACGGGTAGCTGCTTGTACCAACAGGCCTTGCTCATAACGAATACTGACGGCTAAACCATCCAGCTTAGGCTCAGCACAAAATTCAAAGTCTTTGCTTGCATCAATACGGTCAGCCATACGTTTGTAAAATGCGGCAAAGTCGTCGGCATCAAAAGCGTTATCCAAGGACAACATAGCGACCTGATGGCTGATTTGACCAAATTTGCTTAGAGGTGCAGCCCCTACTCGCTGAGTCGGTGAATCCGCAGTCACCAGTTCAGGATGCTGTTGTTCTATCTGTTTTAATTCCTGAAATAGCTGGTCGTAATCAGCATCGGGAATACTTGGATTATCCAGCACGTAATACTGGTGATTGTGATAAGCCAGTTGGTCTTTGAGCTGCTGCAGGCGTTGTTGGATAACTTGATTCATTTGCTTTACTCGGGCACTTAAAGATCTAAAATCTTAAATTCTAAAATAGAGAAGCCCCGAAAACGGGGCCTCTTTAACATGATGATTGCATTAACCGTGGATCAGGCGTTGACGCTGAAACTCGCGGATTTTTTCCACATAATGGCGCACTGTTTGTACTGTCAGCACTGAACGTTGACCATCCAGTACCTGACCACCAAATTCGTCAGCCAGTTTCTTTGCAGCACTGTGCATCAGGTTGAAGTTCTGTAAGGCTTCGCCAGGCCCTGGCAAGGTCATAAACAGACTTAAACCACGGGTATTCATTTTATCCATGTCTTCCAAATCGAAGGTGCCTGGATTAAACATATTGGCCAAAGAAAACAGCACTTCGCCCGAACCTGCGTTATCCTGGAAACGGTGGAAAATATTCATTTCACCGTATTTAAAGCCTAAGGTCAGTAACGAAGGCAATAACAGGGAACCGTTAATATCCTCACCTTCTGGCAGCAATACGTACAGGATCAACACTTCGTTAGCTGGCGCCTGAGCGCTTTGATCTTTTTCAGCTTCGTAAGCTGCCTGTTGCTCTTCAGCTACAGCTTCAGCATAAGGTTCGTCTGTGGCAGAAAAGCTGCCCATATCCAGCGACGGCTCGTTTAATTCAGGCTCACGACGCACCTTCACTGGTTCACGTAATTTATTGGCTTTTGGCGCTAATGTTGGCGCAGGTTTAGGTTGCGGCTTTTCACCCGGTTGCAATACACGCTTGCGGCCTATCCCCAGCTCATCAAATCCATCCCCTTTCGGGCCTGAATTTGCAGAAGCATCTACATCGTATTTGCTGATGTCCTTATTATTTTTCCGGACTGTCCACCAGCCATGTAAAGCTAAAGCGCTGATACCCAACACACCCAAAACAATCAAGACTAAACGTAATTCCTCAGCCATCTCTTTTACCTTTTAGTTTTTAGGCTTGTGCCATTTTCACGGCATCTTCCACATCTACAGCCACAACTCTCGACACACCGGGCTCCTGCATGGTCACCCCCATTAATTGTGCCGCCATTTCCATAGCAATTTTATTGTGACTGATATAAATAAATTGCACAGTTTCAGACATTTCCCGTACCAGATTACAAAATCTGCCGACGTTTGCATCATCCAAAGGTGCATCAACTTCATCCAACATGCAAAAAGGTGCCGGATTTAATCGAAAAATCGAAAACACCAATGATAAAGCGGTTAGCGCTTTTTCACCACCCGAGAGTAAGTGAATTGTACTGTTTTTTTCCCTGGCGGTCTCGCCATGATAGTTACACCTGTTTCTAACAGATCTTCTTCGGTTAAATCAAGATAGGCACTACCTCCACCAAAGACTTTTGGAAACAAAGTTTGCAAGCCTTCATTGACCTGCTCAAAGGTTTCTTTAAATTTCTGCCGGGTTTCCCGGTCAATTTTACGGATAGCAGTTTCAAGCGTTTCTAATGCTGAGACTAAATCCTGATGCTGCGCGTCCAGATACTGCTTGCGCTCATCCTGTTGCTCAAATTCTTCAATAGCAGCCAGGTTAATAGGACCCAAACGTGACACTGAATCCTGTGTTTTTTCCAGTTGCTGCTGCCATTCCTGCTCGTTCGCTTCGGCTGGTAGTGTTTCACTCAGCTCTTTAAAGTTCACCTGCAGTTCAGTGAGCTGTTCCAGCATATTGTTGGCACGCACTCTGTAGCCTTCGGCGCTTAACTGGAAATCGGCTAATTCTTTTTGCTTTTGCGTTAATAAATGCGCCACGCCCTGATGGCCTTGTTCGGCCTGACGCAACTTTTCCTCTAATGAATGTAAAGCTTCGGCTTTTTGCTGCACTAAAAGTTCAACTTCAGCACGTTGTTCCAGCAACAACTGTAAAGTTTCGTGTTGCTCACCATCGGGTTCTGACACTTCAGCCAGTTGATCCTGCACTAATTGGTGGCGCTGCTGCAGTTGCTGTTGTTGTTGCTGGCTACGCTGTAAATTCTGCTGGCTGAAACTTAACTGCTTTTGTGCACTTTGTTGTTCCAGCTGCAATTGTTGCAGTTGCTGGCGCACAGAGTCTTGCTGTTGTTTCAGTTGCTGATGCTGCTGTTGGCTTTGCGTCTGTTGTTGCTGCAACTGCCATTCTTTGGCCTTTTGTGCCTGATACTGTTCATCCAGCGCTTCGGATTGTTGCTCCAGCTCATCAAGTTGCAGGCTTAACAGTTCAAAATCCTGCTGCTGAGCTGTCAGCTCTGTAGATGCCTGCAATCGTCTTTGCTGCTGCAGTTGCTGCTGTTGTTGCAGCAATAAAAGGTCAGTGTTGATTTTTTGCAGCTGATCTTTTGTCTGATGCAGTTGCTGTTGGCTTTGTTGCCACTGCTGTTTACTGGTTGCGAGTTCAGCATCGGATTGCGCTTCGATGTGCTGCTCTGCGGCAAATTGCTGTTCAAGCTGCTGGATTTGTTCTGCCAGTTCCAGCAATTGCTGTTGCCGTGTTAAGTAATTATCAGAAGCCGCTTGCCCCGGCACCAGTTGCCAGTTGCTGCCAAACCAGATGCCTTCAGCACAAATCACGGACTGCTGGGGTTGCAACTGTTTTTGTTTTGCTTTGGCTTGTTCAATGTTATCGGCCAGCAACACGCTATGGAAAGAGTCCGGATACAAGCCTGAACGTATCACTGCGGCTAAAGTACCGGCCTGGGCATTAATCTCGCTGGCAGACACATAACTGTGGTCTAGTCTCTGCTCTGCTGTCGCATGCTCGACTGTCGCATGTTGAAGCTCACCCAACACCAGACTCACAGCCTTGGCCCATTTGGGTTCAATCTCCAGCTGCTTTAACAGCTGCTGTTGCTGTTTATTGACCTGCTGCTGAATTTGACTGAGTTGGTCCTGCTGATTTTTCAGCTGCTTTAATTCGCTTTGCCGCACCAGCTGCAACTGTTTACGTTCCTGCTGCGCCAGTTGCAACGCCTGATAGCGCTGTTCTGCTTCAGTGTTTTGCTGCTGCAGTCGATCAAGTTGCTGCTGTGTTTCTTGCTGTTTGGCTAATAATGGCTCTGCAGCTTTCGAATCGGCCACAGCATCCAGCTGTGATAATTCTTGCTGTAACTGGCTGATACGGTTCAGTAACTGCTGCTGTTGCTGCTGGCTGTGCTGAGCTTTTAACTGATTCTGTTGCTGCTGTTGTTGCAGCGCAAAAAACTGCTGCTGCCATTGCTGTAAGGCACTCTGGGCATTGAGCAGTTGTTCATGAGCCTGCTCTGCTTGTTCGGTCAGGCTCTCAAACTGTTCTTGTTTCAGTTCACTATCTGGTGCTGCATTTTCAAGCTGGAATTCAAGTTCTGCCAGTTGCTCCTGCTGCTGCGCCATATAAGAGTCGGCTTCCTGCAAGGTTAGCTGTAATGAACGTAATTCATCAGTCAGGCTTTGACGACGCTGACGTTGGTGCAGTTGTTGTTGCTCTAAGCGGGTGATCTGATTACCGACCTGATAATACTGCTGCTGCACTTGCTGCTGTTCAGTACGTAAATCCTGTTGCTGCTCTTTTAATTGCAGCACCAGCAATTGATCACCGGATTGAGCCGCCTGAAACTGTTCTATTTCGGTCAGCTTCTGCTGAATGTCCAGCTCGGTTTTTTGCAGCAGGCCATGAAAGTGTAACCATTTCACACAGGCCAATTCTGCTTTGAGCTTACGCTCCTGTGCTTTGAGTTCTTTAAAACGTGCCGCAGCTGCAGCCTGACGTTTGAGTTTATCGAGGTTTTTGCCCAGTTCTTCCCGCACGTCAGATAAACGGTCTAAATTCTCGCGGGTATGTTTAATGCGGTTTTCGGTTTCGCGCCGACGTTCTTTGTATTTGGATATGCCGGCCGCTTCTTCGATAAAAATACGCAAGTCAGCAGGCTTGGATTCAATCAGTCGCGAAATCATGCCCTGTTCGATAATGGCGTAACTGCGTGGGCCTAAGCCTGTGCCAAGGAAAATATCTGTGATATCACGGCGACGGCATTTAGTGCCGTTAAGAAAATAATTCGACTGGCCATCCCGCGTCACTAAACGTTTGATAGATATTTCACTACGATCGGCCAACGTGCCTTGCAAACGGCCTTGGGTGTTTTCAAACATCAGTTCAACAGAAGCCTGAGACACGGGTTTACGCTGCGTTGAGCCGTTAAAGATAACGTCTGTCATCGCATCACCACGCAGGTTTTTCGCCGAGCTTTCACCCAGCACCCAACGCACAGCGTCAATCACGTTGGATTTACCGCAGCCGTTTGGTCCCACTACAGCAGTCATCTGAGCAGGAAAAGCCACCTGGGTAGGATCAACGAAGGATTTAAAACCCGCTAATTTAATTTGCTTAAGACGCATCTGTCCCTGAACAATAAGGCCGAGGTTTTGTTAACAAAAGTGAATGTAACAGAACAGCAGTGCTGCTGTCACGGCCGCTTTGTATTCGGACACTGAAAAAGTTGCTTACGGATTTCTTCTTGCGACTCAGATACATGGCCTATATGCTCGGCTCATTCGTTCCTGTAGGAGTTCAATGGATGCATTATTTAATGAAAGGCCTGAACTTAATTCGGGTCAAAGGCTTAAAACGTTATGTGGTGGTGCCACTGTGCATCAATCTGGTGCTGTTTGCTTTGGCTTTTGGCTATTTATTCAGTCAGTTAGGTGGTTGGGTCGATCAGGTGGTGGCAACCCTGCCGGACTGGCTGAGTTTTATCGGCTTTTTAGTCTGGCCTTTGGCACTGTTTTCTATTGTGATGGGGTTAGCTTTAACTTTTACCATGGTGGCCAATTTTATCGCAGCACCTTTTAATGCCTTGCTGGCGGAAAAAACAGAACTGTATTTAACAGGTCAGCCCTTACCGGATCAGGGACTGGCTGCATTTTTAAAAGATGTGCCACGTATGCTGGGACGTGAATGGCAAAAGTTTGTCTATTGTTTGCCGCGCGCCATAGGTTTTTTACTGCTGTTTTTTATATTGCCTGGCATAGGCCAGCTGTTATGGTTTTTATTCTGCAGCTGGATGCTGGCTATTCAGTACTGTGACTATCCTTTTGATAACCATAAAGTACCTTTTACTACCATGAGAAAGGCGTTAAAGCTGCAGTGGAAACACAGTTATGGTTTTGGCATCAGTGTTTATGTGCTGAGTTTGGTGCCGCTGATTAACTTACTGATTATGCCGGTCGCTGTTTGTGGCGCTACGGCTATGTGGGTAGATAAGTTCAGAGAAGCCTTGCGGTTGCCATAGGGTCAGAGCCATTGGCTCTGACCCACAAGTAGGAGAACAATCAAAATCTTGTTTTTGTTTGACTCCAAAATAGAGCTGGATGCTTCGAGCAAGTGACGAACAGTGTAGAAATAATAGGGTCAGAGCCAAAGCTCTGACCCTAAGGCAGGTTAACGGTGATCAGGGTGTCTACGCCGCCATCTATTTACCATTTTGTTTTTATCCGCTCTGAACTGATGCTGCACTATGACAGGACGGGACACGATCAGGTTATTCGGATAGACCACCTGCTCGTTATTTTTGGTCAGCAGCACTGTGCTGAACAAGTTGATCTCCACTACCTTGCCTTCAACATGGTTCGCACCATCGATAATTTTCACTTCAGCACCTGGCGCGAAATTACGCTGGCCTAACATGATAAAAAAGGCGGTGATGTTGCTCAGCAGCGACCAGGCGGCAAATAACGCCACACCTATCACTGCAATCATTGAAGACGCAAGAACCAGCAAACCTTTGATGTCGATGCCCCACACCACACTCAGAACAACAACCAGCAGTAAAAACAGCAGAATATGAAACACCACTAAAGCACGGCGGTTCATTTCATCTTTTAATACGCTGGCAGCTATAGTGCGGTAGACAAAAGGCGCAATACGACGGCTCAAAACTATGTAAATCAAAATGATGATTGCACTGATCACCATCTGCACTATGGCCGGACTAAAAGTGGCCATTAACTGTTTTAACTGATGCAAAATCTGCATGGCTTCTTGCACAACCACCACCCTCTAAATCAAAAAACGCTATTTTTACTTGCCCAACTGAACCGATACTGAAAATTGTTAATCCAGATCGTTAATAGCCCAGGTCACAATATAATCTTCAAACTTTTCCATATCGACCATATCTTCGGAAATGGTTTTGTTGCGCACTGACATTTGTTTTTTATGCATCAGACTTTTTTTGCCGTTATTCAGAAGCGGGTGCCAGGACGGTAAACCCCGGCCTTCATGCAAACGGCGGTAACTGCAGCTGTTTGGCATAAAAAAGATGTCTTTTAAATTATCCTGAGTCAGCTTCACGCAATCCGGTACCAGCACAGTGCGCTTCTCATACACAGTGCAGGCACATTTATGACTGTCCAGATAACGGCAAGCGATATTGGTAAAATGTACTTGCTCATCCGGTTTAATGTAGTCGGTTGGGCCTTCAGCTTCTTCGTCTTCATCATCAATAAATTTATTCAGACAACATTTAGCGCAGCCATCACAGACAGCTTCCCATTCTTCAATTGTCATTTGTTCCAGGCTTTTTGTTTCCCAGAATTTTGCTGTTAACACTTCAACCTCTCTGTCAGCGTACTGACGTCTTAATATGTAGCTTGTTAGCCAGAGCTAATTCTAACTGATCACCGCTATAAAGTGGCCCCACACCAGCTGGTGTGCCTGTCAGTACCAGATCGCCTGGTAACAAAGTAAAAAACTGCGACATCTCGCTGATGATTTGAGTTACAGAACGGATCATCATGCGGGTATCGCCTTGCTGGCGCAGTTCACTGTTTACCCTCAGGCTAAACTCTAACTGTTGCACATCACCCAGTTCATCAGCAGCAATAAAACCAGAGACAGGGCAAGCGCCATCAAAACCTTTGGCAATCTCCCAGGGGCGTCCCAGCTCTTTTAATTTCTTTTGCTGATCCCGAAGCGTTAAATCCAGCGCCAGACCATAACCCCAAACAGCGTCCAGCACTTGCTGTGGAGTCACTTTGGTTAAAGGTGCTTTAATCAGCACGGCCAGCTCAGTTTCATTATGCACAGCACCTAACTGGTCCGGGATAAGAAAAGGCTGATTGATGTCAACCAGAGCCGTGCTGGGTTTGATAAAAAACAGCGCCTCTGGTGCCGTTTTGCTGTTCATTTCAGCAATATGGTCCTGATAATTTTGGCCTATACAAAGCACTTTGCCAGCAGGCAGGTCTATGGCATGCCCTTGCAGATCTTTATGCTGGTAACTCATGCTTTATCCTCCGCCACTATTAAATCAGCCAGATAACCTACGCTGGTGACAAAATAATAAGAACGATTCCAGTGCATCAGCGTTTGGTAGTTGCTGTACGCCAGATAAACCCGGCCATGTTCGTCATCTGGCATCACTAATGCAGCTTTTACATCACGTGTTGGCAATGCTTTACCTTCAGTGGTACGAACCCCTAAAGTTTGCCAGGCCGCTAAAGAACGTTCAGATTTAGCCCACCACTGCAGCCATTGAGTTCTGTCTTTGCTGCCTTTTGGGATCACATAAGAGAAATCAAAGTTTTTTGGTACTTTTACTTCTCTGCCCCAGGTTTGACTATTGTCCCAGCCCCGGGTTTTTAAATAATTAGCAATAGAGGCAAAAGCGTCAGAGCGGCTTTGCCAGATATTGATATGACCATCACCGTCACCATCCTGAGCGTAGGACATAAAAGCACTTGGCATAAACTGGCTTTGGCCCATAGCACCAGCCCATGAACCTTTCATATCCGCTAATTTGACGTGGCCTTGTTGCAGAATATCCAGCGCCAGAAAAAACTCTGATTTAAAAAAGGCTTCACGACGACCGTCATAGGCCATAGTGGCTAAAGCTGAAGGCACTGAGTAGTTGCCCATAATTTTACCAAAGCTGCTTTCCAGTCCCCACAAGGCAACGATAAAACGCGGCTGTACGCCGTATTTTTTGCCTATGGCTTCCAGTTCCTGCTGGTTTTCTTTGTAGTATTTACGTGCCAGATCTATACGTTGTTTGCTGATCCGTTTTGGTAAATAAGTGTCTAAAGTCTCAGTAAATTCAGGCTGTTTTTTATCAGCAACCACTGCAGACTGGTAATGCTTTAAGCTGGCGAATACGTCATTGACCAGTGTTTTGGCATAGCCCTTTTGTAAGGCTTCCTGCTTTAAAGCAGCGGCGTACTTTTCAAAACTGCCTTTATTCACAGCAGCTTGTGCTGGCAAGGCTGTTGCCACTGCGGCTACAGCAGCCTGAGCTTTTTGCCCGGCTTGTGTTTTAGCAGCTGGCGCAGTTTTTACTGCTTCAGTTTTTGCCTGGGCTTTGCCCGACACTGTGCTGGTACAAGACAACAATAAGCCACTGACCACAATGACTGCAATTTGAGTCAACTTCATAGGTTACTCCTTGTTTGGCTGGCTCTCTTTATGCGCTTTAAGTAAATCTTCAGGCGGCGGAGGCAACTGTAAATAAAAACCCTGCTCTGTCAGTTGATGTCTGACCTTATCGATATCTGCATGGGCCAATTTGCTTTTGGTCGCCAAATTAATCAGCGTGACCAGTTGTGGTTTACCAAAGGTTTTAAGTAAGGCTTCAGGTACAGCGCTAAAGTCATCGCGGCGCAATACGTATAAATAGGTTTGGTCCATCTTCGGACTTTTATAAACAACACATAACATAGGACAAAAACTACTCTTACTAACTTGCCTAACAGGGGCGCAAACTATAACATGAAGCACCAGCCTTGCGTACCAAGCAAGCAAAGGCTGACACGTATTTTTGCCGTCATTAAACAAATAATAAAGTGCGCATTTTGAGCTATGTCTGATCATTCCTTTGAATTAAAAGGCAGTTTGTTTCCACTGTCTGTGTTGTATTGTCAGGACCTGTCTGCTGCTGCAGTAAAAACTCAGCTGCAACAAAAACTGGCACAAGCTCCTGCCTTTTTTTACCGCGCACCTGTGGTGATTAATGTCGAGTCTGTTACTCAAGCTCCTGATTTCGAAGCTATTGCGCAAGTTTTTAAAGAACTTGAGCTGGTATTAGTGGGTGTATGTGGTGCTTCAGCTGAGCTGAAAAAAGTGGCTCAGGCCGCGGGTTTAGCCTCATTACAACTGAGCAAAAGCAAAACACCGGCTAAAGAAACCAAAGAAAAAGAAGCCAAAACAGAAGCGGCAGTTGCAGCTCCTGTGATGGAAACTAAAGTGGTGGAGCAAAATATTCGCTCTGGCCAACAAATTTATGCCAAAGGTGCAGATTTAGTGATCCGTGGTACTGTAGGTGCCGGCGCTGAAGTCATTGCCGATGGAAATATACATATTTACGGTACGCTGCGTGGTAAAGCCATAGCAGGCGCTGCCGGAGATAGTCAAAAACGCGTGTTTTGTCACAAGCTGGAAGCTGAACTGATCTCCATAGCCGGAAGTTACTGGTTGAGTGACAGTCTGCAAGGCGAATATTGGGGTAAGTCGGCTTGCATTGGGTTGCAGGACGATAAGTTGGTTTTAGCAGATTTGCTTTAAGGATATTTTGCGATGGCAAAAATCATTGTTGTTACATCAGGTAAAGGTGGCGTAGGCAAAACTACGTCAAGCGCGGCTATTGGCACAGGCATCGCGATGCGCGGTTTTAAAACCGTCATTATCGATTTTGATATAGGTTTAAGAAACCTCGATTTAATCATGGGTTGTGAGCGTCGTGTGGTATACGACTTTGTTAACGTGATTAACGGTGAAGCGAATTTAAAACAGGCGATGATCAAAGATAAACGTATCGACACCCTGTTTATTCTGCCCGCTTCACAAACCCGTGATAAAGATGCACTGAGTAAAGAAGGCGTAGAACGTATTCTGAACGAACTAGCCGAAGAATTTGATTACATCATCTGTGACTCGCCTGCAGGTATTGAATCGGGCGCTATGATGGCGTTGTATTTTGCCGATGAAGCTGTGGTTGTAACCAACCCTGAAGTATCGTCAGTACGTGACTCAGACCGTATTTTAGGTATGCTAAGCAGCAAGTCACGTCGCGCTGAACAAGGTTTACCAGGTATTAAAGAACACTTGCTGTTAACCCGCTACAACCCTGAGCGTGTAGTCAAAGGCGAGATGCTGAGTGTCGAAGACGTCGGCGAAATTCTGGCGATTAAACTTTTGGGTGTGATCCCTGAATCTCAGGCCGTATTAAACGCGTCGAACTCAGGTCAGCCAGTAATTTTGGATCAGGACAGCGATGCTGGACAGGCCTATTTAGACACGGTCGCCCGCTTGCTTGGCGAAGAAGTGCCTTTCCGTTTCTTGAATGTTGAGAAAAAAGGCTTGCTGAAACGTATATTTGGAGGCTAAGCGAATGTCGTTATTGGATTATTTCCGTTCAACGAAAAAAAATACCGCTTCAACTGCCAAAGAGCGGTTACAGATCATCGTTGCCCATGAACGCAACCGTCGCAACAGCCCGGATTATTTGCCGCAGCTGGAGCGCGATATTCTGGCCGTGATCCGCAAGTATGTGGATATAGCTGACGATCAGGTATCGGTATCGCTGGAAAAAAGCTCAGATCAATTGTCTGTGCTGGAATTAAACGTTACTTTCCCTGACGATAAGAAGTAATAAACAAATGAGGCAGAGTCTGTGACTCTGCCTCATTTTTGCTACTGCACGTTGTTAAAGTCATCCAACAGGATCAATCCCAGATCCGCTGTTAACCCTACCCCATCACGAGCTACCGCTGTATAGATATTATTGGCGTCTAATGTCACTGCCACAGGACCTATGGCTGCTGTTTTACTGCCTGTTGGTGTCACAGTGACAAAATAATCACCTGCTGGTACCTGGATATAACCTGAGTCGGCTTTAAAAGGCACATTGCTCAGCGCTGCTGTGGCTGCAGAAATGTCTGAATTCGCCGTCAGATAAACATCTACCGGGCCTGCCAGGCTGGAACCATGGATCACGCGGATTTGTGCTGCTGTCGCAATACGGCGTGGGTTATCAACAACTACCAGAGGCTCAATACTGTCTTCAGTTAACGAACCTACTGCATGCACTGTGTAATAAGCACCAGCGTCCAGCTCCAGATCAGCATCAATGACGACCACTGAGTTATCCGCATCCGCAGCCACTTTTACGTTGTACATGTCTGGTGTTAATTCAGCGTAATCAGTAAAGTTTGGGAAAGCTAAGGCATTGATAGCTTCCGCACCATCTACCAATACGTCTACAGCTGGTGCATCTGATACATCGTGCACCACTCGCACTGCTGATACAGAACCAGCATCTAACAACTCAAGACTGGTATTGCCACCTTGCACCAAGGCCAGCAAAGACACAGGTGAATTTCCGGCAAAGCGGCTATCCAAAGCTGCAATAGTTAAGTCGGAACCTGAAGCTAAGGCTACGGTGCCTGAATCGTACACCACTGTTGTTAAATCCCCTGCCGGCGTGATACGAACTCTATAATCACCCGCTGGCACTGTAACGTCACCGGTTGCGTCGGCGAACTCTAAAGTAGCTGCGACAGTACCTGCAGATAAGGCATCAGCAGGAGCTGTTAAATGCACGTCTACTGTGGGTGCAGATGCAGCGCCGTGCACCACACGCAAACGCACATTGCCGCTGGTAACTGCAGTCTGTGGAAAAGACACTACTATAGGTTCAATACTGCTGTCGGCAGCCTTACCTGCAGCAAAAACGACGTAATCTGTTGCTTCAGCCAGAGTAAGTGTAGTTTCAGGTATAACCCGGGCCACTGTGTTACCTGGCAATTTAGCATCCACAGCTAACGCAAAGTCGCCTGGGCTTGCCACCAGAGCATCTGCCACAGCGCCAAAAGCTAAGTTCGGTATCACTACGCCATTGGTGCGGCTGACGGACACATCAGGGGCGTCTGACACCGCATGTACAACTTTCACAGACACACTGGAAGGCTTTTCTGGTATTGCAGGCAAGTCATTGTCGGAATTGTTACAACCGACCAATAAAAAGGCTGCGCCCATTGCGAGCGACTTCATTGTCAATTTCATCATTTTTTTACCCTTTTGATTGTTGATGTAGCAAAAGGGTTACGAAGGTGTTTTTTGACAGGATCAGTGCAGATTTGTGAAAAAAACAGCAGAGTTTAGCGCAAAAAATGCGCTAAACCAGACTAAAAATCGCGCCGTATTACGTAACAACAACGGCTTTAGATCAGTGGTTGTATATGAGCAGGAACAGGTAAATGGTTGATTAATATCTCACGACGCCATCCCCGTAAAAACTCAGGAACAGGTAATTGAGCTCTGTCTTCGTCACTGACCCGCCAACACCAGTTAAAGTATTCTGTGCTTTGGCGACGCACGGCCATAAATTCAGCTGAAATGCCTGAAGCTTTAGCTGCCGCCTTGATGGCATCAGTAATTTTCTGCAGCTCTTCTTTAAACCCCAGGAATACGTCAGTGTGATAAAAAGGCGCAGGGCATTGCTCCAGTGGTAAAGCTTTGGCTTGTTCAATAAGAGCTAACACTGTTTTGCCATGTCGGCGCACTTCACGACCAGGCAATTCCGGGATATTAAACATCGACTCCAGGCTACCAGGACGGCGTTTGGCGATATCCAGTAAATGGTGATCTTTAAAGATAAAACCCAGCGCCATATCGTGCTGCTGCGCATACTCCTGCCGCCAGATCACCAATTCACGCAAAATGGCCAATTCGCGTGAAGTCAGCAGATTACTGTTTTTCAGTTCCAGATGACGAAATGACAAAGGCAAGCCAAAAGAACGGCGCGCTATTAAATGTTCGCCTTCTGCAAGCAACAATTCGTATTGGCCTTTTGCGACCAGCTCAGTTTTCAGCGCCTGATACACGTCCAGTAAATGCTCTACATCTTTGGCGGCGTAGTCTAACTGCAATGCAGATAAAGGCCGCGCTATCCAGTCGGTGCGGGATTCACTTTTATCCAGCTCAATAGCACAAACTCTTTGCACCAGTTTGGCATAGCCCTGACTACCACCCCAACCGGCCAATTCAGCAGCCAGCTGAGTGTCGATCAGAGGCAATATAGGCAACAAATTTTTAGTGGCTAAGGCTTCTAAATCTTCATTGCAGGAATGCACTACTTTACAGACCGTCGGATTGGCAAACAGCTGTTGCAAGGAGCTCCAGTCATCTATAGCTAAAGGATCAACCAAGGCCAATTGTTTACCATCAAACAGCTGGATCAAACCAAGCTTGGGATATAAGGTCGTTTGGCGAACAAATTCAGTATCAACAGCTAAGACGTCAGCACTGGCGGCTTGCGCACAAAAAGCAGCTAAAGCAGATGAAGAGGTTATAAGCTGATACGTCATTTGTGATCCTTGATTTACTCTGTCTATTTCTGTAGTCGACTTTTATACCCATCGTACTTGAAACCGCAGCTTTGTTGACGGCGTGCTCTCGCCCCAGTCACATAGGTAAACTATGCTCCTGGGGTCTCACACACTTGTCGCCGCCCTGCAACTCCAAGTTACTTGGGTATAAGCAAAAAAACCGGCCAAAGCCGGTTTTTTCTGGATTAACCTTTCAGCTCTCGCCTTAAGATTTTACCCACGTTCGTTTTTGGCAATTCAGTGCGGAATTCTACCAGCTTCGGCACTTTATAGCCCGTCAAACGTTCTTTACAGTGTTGTATTAGTTCAACATCTGTCAGGCTCTGGTCTTTTTTCACCACAAATATCTTCACTGCTTCGCCAGTGGCTTCGTTTGGAACACCAATAGCTGCCACTTCCAAGACTTTGTCGTTCATCGCGACCACTTCTTCAATCTCATTTGGATAAACGTTAAAACCTGAGACTAAAATCATGTCTTTTTTGCGATCGACTATGTAGAAGAAACCGTCGTCATCCACACGGGCTATATCCCCTGTTGCTAACCAGCCTTCGGCATTCAGGACCTTTAAAGTTTCATCAGGTCTGTTGTAATAACCTTTCATGACCTGCGGGCCTTTGACCCACATTTCACCAGCTTCGCCGGCTGCCACTTCAACACCATCATCATTCACAAGCTTGATGTCAGTGGAAGGCGCAGGAAAACCTATGCTGCCATTATAAGCTGGCAGGTTATAAGGACTGACAGTGACCAAAGGTGCGCATTCAGTTAAACCATAGCCCTCAACTAAGCGGGTTGTAGTCACTTTCTGCCAGCGTTCTGCCACAGGGCGCTGCACTGCCATACCACCACCCAAAGCCAGCTTCATGTTACTGAAATCCAACTGAGCGAAACCTGGAGTATTGAGCAGACCATTAAACAGCGTATTCACACCTGTAATAACAGAAAAAGGATACTTCGCCAGTTCTTTGACAAAATTGGGCATATCCCTTGGGTTGGTGATCAAAAGGTTTGTACCACCATACTTCATAAAGACCAGGAAATTAGCCGTTAATGCGAATATATGGTACAGCGGCAGTGCGGTAACTACGAGCTCCTTGCCGTGAGTCAACAGAGGACCTATACAGCCATCGGCTTGCTCCAGATTAGCCACCATATTGCGGTGGGTCAGCATAGCGCCTTTGGATACGCCTGTAGTACCACCTGTGTATTGTAGAAAAGCTAAGTCTTCTCCGACGACCACAGGCTTTTTGTACGCAGCGGCGTTACCAGCGGCAATAACCTGTTTGTACGTAACGTATTTTTTAAGATTATGAGCAGGGATCAGCTTTTTGACATGCTTAACGACCAGGTTGACGATAGTACCTTTAAGCAGGCCTAACATATCGCCCATATGAGTCAGGATCACATGCTCAATCTTCACTTTATCCTGTACATCAGACAAGGTATGAGCGAAGTTTTCCACAATGACTATAGCTTTGGCTTGCGAGTCGAGCAGTTGGTGCTCTAATTCACGAGGCGTGTACAGTGGATTAACGTTAACCACTACACAACCCGCACGCAATATACCTAAAATACAGACTGGGTATTGCAACAGGTTTGGCATCATCACAGCAACAGCGTCACCTTTTTTCAGACCTAATTGCTGTTGCAAATAAGCTGCAAACTTTAAGCTCAACTGATCCAGTTCTGCGTAAGTAATGCTTTTGCCCATATTGATGTAGGCGGTTTTTTCAGCGTAGTCTTTGATACTTTCATCAAAAACTTCCAGTAATGATGCGTAATGATCAGCATTGATATCTGTCGGAACGCCTTCAGGATAATTTTTTGCCCAGACTCGATCCACTGTCCTCTCCTCGTGGTATTTATTATTTTTTAGTTATAGTAGTTATAGTAGTTATAGTTAGTGCTTCGGCCCTTTGTACAGACATCATCGGGGTCTGAGACAAAACGGCACTGAGTTTTTACTCTAATCCAGCATCATCCCACAATTGCTTTCATTTAACAATTGCCTGCTCAAGCAGCAGTTCTGACCCCGACTATAACAGCATAAAAAATCGTCAGGAACGATTTTTAACAGCTTTAGCTGGCCCGCAAGGGTGCTCTGCAGGATTGCAGAGCATAAAAAATCGTCAGGAACGATTTTTAACAGCTTCAGCTGGCCCGTAAGGGTGCTCTGCAGGATAGCAGAGCATAAAAAACAATCAGGACAGTAAAAATTGACGAATTGCGTCGGCTGTTTGTTCTGGCTGAGTCATATGGCAATGATGACCCCCTGTGATCTCAACCCATTCAAGTTGCTGATAACAGCTTTGGTACTGTTGCCGGGCTTGTTGCATCATCTCCAGACCATCACTTGCCAGAATAGCCAGCACGGGGCATTGAATATCACTAAGCAGCTGCATAGCCTGGGGTTGCAGCAATCGATAGGCAGAAGATTCTCTCAAGCGCATATCAGCCGACCAGGTGAGTCCACCAGGGCAAGGCTCTGTGCCACGTTTGGCTAAAATCAGCGCCGAAGCCAGATCGAAATCGCTTTGACTTTGGCGGGCAAGCGCTGCACTTTGCAGATCGCGATACAGAGGTTTTTGTTTATGTGGGCTTTGCCATCTGTGGTGAATTGCGCTTCGTACTTGCTCTGTTGTTTTTCCAGCGTCGCCAGTTACCAGGCCCATACTGTCGATCAGTACTAATTTGCGCACCATCTGCGGCATCACAGCAGCAAGCACTGAACCTATCATACCGCCCATCGAATGACCGATAATATCCACCTGTTGCCAGCCCTGAATTTTAATCAACGTTGCCAGATCGTATATCCAGTCTAGAAAATGATAATGGGCATCAGGGCTGCGATGTTGGGACTGTCCATGCCCCGGTAAATCAATGGCAACCAGATTCAACTCGTTTAAGCAGGCAGAGAGGGGTAAAAAACTATCGGCGTTATCCAGCCAGCCATGCAGGCAAAGAGTCACTTGTTGAGCTGTTGGACCTTGCTGCCAGCCCGCTAAAGATAAAGCGGGCAGCGAAAACTCCACAGCCAGCATTATTCGCTGGCGGCCTTGACGAATTTTAAGGTCATACGATCACTTTCACCTATGGCCAAATATTTAGCACGGTCTACAGCACCCATAGCTAAGGTTGGCGGTAAGGCGTACACACCTTTAGGATAATCTTTGGTGTCTTTTGGATTCGCATTCACTTCCGATTTTGCCTCTAATGTAAAACCAGCCTGTTCAGCCACAGCAATCACATAAGACTCGTCCAGATAACCTTCAACAGCAGAGCTGGAGATTTCAGATACCCGGCTGGCTCTGTGCTCGACTATGCCAAAAACACCACCAGGTTTGAGTACATCAAATACGGCGCGGAATACATCCAGCAGGTAGCCTTGTTCATTCCAGATATGAGCGTTGCGGAAACTCAGCACCATATTGTATTGCTGAGTTAAACCCAGGTACATATAACCCGGTGGATCAAATTCAGTCTGTTGGATAGAACCAAAATGGTCTTTGTGTTTCAGAATACGCTGACTGAGTTTTTCACTGATACGGCTCCAGAAGATTTTTCTGTCATCCTGCATAGTGCCATCATCCACACGAAAATTAGCAATACTCAATTTGCCCTGATCTTTTAAATAAGGCCCAAGAATATCCGTATACCAACCACGGGCAGGCCATATCTCCAGCACTGACATGGTAGGCTTAATGCCAAAAAAGTTCAGTGTCTCGACCGGATGACGGTATTTATTTCTGGCTTTATCTTCCGCACTTCGAAATGAATGATCAACCAGAGCAGTTAAGTCTGGGGCAGATGGTGTTTCAGCAACTGCTGCTGCGCTAAAAAGCGCAGCTGAAAGTAAAACTAAATTAAGGTTGCACTTTATTCTGTTTATTATTGTCAACATGAACCGCGCCTTGTGTTGTTGTCGATTGTTGTTTTGTAATAGTACGGACACGCACACCAGGGCCATAGCCCCAATAGTAAGGGTAAGGGTACGGACGCATCATAGGCCAGGTATCAATCACTTCAATACGTTCTTCCAGTTTTGGCCATAAATACACTGTTGCATCTTTAATGACCGGGTAACGGTACTCGTATTCATCGACTTTACCCACTTCAGAACGGGTTAAATCGCCCAGCACTGTAACCGACTTACCACGCTGGTACACCATAGGATCTAAAAAGCCTTTGATGTAAGTGACAAAACGGCCTTTGGTTTGATCGGAAACTGCAGGACGTCCATTGGAGCCTGACGGAAAATACACAACTTCCAGACGGGTTTGATTGGCTTTATTACTGATTTCAGCAATGACACCGCTCCAGCGGGCAGTACCAAAATCGATATTTTGTTGCACCGCATTTTCGTAGCTGGTTAAAGCCACATTATCTGCAATACGAACCTGTTCGGGATAGCTGGCACAACCAGCCAACATCATCAGACTCAAAGCAACAACTACAAACTTCTTACTCATGACTTTTTCAACCTCGTTTGCTACACGGCCTGTTAGATAAGGTGTAGCGGCTTTAGTTCCATCCTTACTCTAAGCCATGCATGATCCGCTCCGCAACACTTATATAGTAAGTTTTGTTTTAACACCTTTCAGTCTTGCTTTTACGTCTGTTGGTCGCGTTTAGACTATTTACAGTTTTGTCATATTTTGGTCACTGACGTAAGATAACCTCACCCTACAGACTCTGGTAGCACCAGATTTTCAGCCATCCACAGAGCTTTCCTATGTTAAAAAAACTAAGTTTAATCAGCATCGCTTGCCTTGCTTCAACATCTTTCGCTGTAACTGCCGCACCAAAAAACATTATTTATATGATTGGCGATGGTATGGGCCCTGCTTATTTAGCTGCGTATCGTTATTACATGGATAATCCAGAAACCAAAGTAGTGGAACGCACTGTGTTTGACGAGTTATGGATTGGCAATGCCAGTACTTACCCGGATGACGATACCGTAGTGACAGACTCAGCTGCGGCGGCGACAGCCTTGTCCAGCACTCATAAAACTTACAACGGTGCTATTGCAGTTGACCATGATCACAAACCTTTGACGACTATGATGGAAATCGCCAAAGCCAAAGGTATGCAGACAGCTGTGGTCGTCACAGCACAAATTAACCACGCCACTCCTGCCGGTTTTCTGGCGCATGATAAAAGTCGGCAAAACTATGATCAGATAGCGGATGATTACATCGACAATAAAGTGAATGGTCAGATTGTTGCCGATTTAATGCTCGGAGGCGGTACCAGCTACTTTATCCGTAAAGACCGTAATCTGGTGGAAGAATTTAAACAAGCGGGTTACCAGTACACAGACAGCTGGACTGGCTTGAAAACGCTGAATAAGTTGCCTGCTTTAGGTTTGTTTGCACCTAAGGGTTTTGACAGTGCCTTAGACAACCCTGAACCTCTGCCACTGAAACAAATGACAGAAAAAGCACTGGAGCTGCTGTCTCCGGCCGAAAAAGGTTTTGTCGTGATGATTGAAGGCAGCCAGATTGACTGGTGTGGTCATGCCAACGATATAGCTTGTGCCATGGCTGAAATGCATGATTTTGGTGAGGCTATAAAAGTAGCGAAAGCTTATGTGGATAGTCACCCGGATACCATTCTGGTGGTGACAGCAGATCACGAAACCGGTGGTTTGTCTTTAGGTGCGAACGGCAATTACAGCTGGAAACGGGATGTGATTAAGAAGGTAAAACATTCTGGCGAATACATAGCTGGTCAGCTGTTAGCGCTTAAAGATGATAAGGTGTTGTATCAGGCATGGTTGGGTTTAACAGGCCTTGAACTGAAAACAGATGAGCAACAGTTGCTGACTAAGGCGCGTGCTGAAGGCTTAGAGCCTCTTGCTAAAGCGGTGAAACAACGTATTGACCATCACTCCACCACGGGCTGGACCAGCGGTGGTCATACAGCAGCTGATGTACCAGTGTTGGCGTATGGCGCAGATAAACAAGTATTCGCAGGCTTTCAGGACAATACTGAAATCGCAGCAAAACTGATCCAATTTATTCAACAAAAAAAGTAATTTGTAGCTGTTAAAAAATAAACCCCACTGCACGCAGTGGGGTTTTTATTTGGTTCAGGGAAACTTCTGTTATCAACAGAAATCTCCCTTCACTTGCTATCAAGTTACATGAACTTGTAGTCCAGGCCTAAATAGAAAGTACGGCCATAAACGTCAGTGTAACGAGGGTCGAAACCAACCTGGTGACCAGCACCACCTGAACGTAAGGATAATGGAGGAGCACGGTCAGCTAAGTTGTTGATACCGAACGTCACACCCAAAGCTTCCATCGCCTGGTACTTGGTCTGATAGTTGATCGTGGCGTATGAAGGAACACTCAGTTGAATGTCTACACCAGGACCAGTTACAGAGCCTAAACGTACATAGCGGCTGGCTGCAGATTGCGCCTGATCTTCATAACCACTGCGGTAATTCAGCGTCGCACTGTGAGCGAAATCACCGTGAGTTAATGTATTAGTGAATTTAGCTAAGGTTCTGAAAACAACCTTATTGTCATCACCAAAACGACCTAAGCTGCTGATCCAGTCATCTGTAGTACCAGGACGGGTATATTCGCTATCCAGCACATAAGTACCAGCCAGCGTTGTAGTTAAACGACCAAAAGATAAGTCATTACCTACTGTTAAATCCCAGTCAAGGCCAGTGTTTTTGGATTGACCTACGTTGATGCTTTCAAAAATAATGGCCAGCTCTTCCTGACCAGTCGCTTTGTTTGTCTTCGTAGTATACAGATGACGGTAACGCTCTGGATCTGCAACGATCTGAGCTTCAGTGACTGCTGTCACCATATTGGTCAACTCAATATTCCAGTAGTCCAGGCTGAAGCTGAAGTTATTGTCAGGTGCGTACACAAAACCTACAGTGTACTGCTTTGACTCTTCTGGTTTTAAGTTCGGGTTACCCTGATTAAAAGCTTCAAACTGCTGTGGCGATACACTACATACATCAGCCAATGGATCCGTTGTACCTGCGAATGGACACAGGTAAGCACCGCTTGTTACACCAAATGGAGCTTTAGGCTGAGCTAAGTCCAGCATAGATGGCGCTTTAAAGCCGGTACCAGTTGATGCACGCAGTAACAAGTCTTCAGTTGCGTTGTAACGCAGCGCCAGCTTGTACGTCGTGTCATTCATTGAATCATTGACAGTGTAGCTGCCTGGGCTGGCAATACCGTCTTCGTCATAAACGAAGTCAGATTCTACTTCACCAATGTTGTCGTAACGAACAGCACCAGTCAGTTCCAGATTCTCAAGAGCCGGAACTATCACTTCAACAAAACCACCGTAGTTGTCACGGGTTAAGTCATACTCTGAACCAATGTTTGCGCCTAACAGCAGATCCTGTTTATTCGCATCAGCCAGAGAACTGACGTAGTTTGTGTTACGGAATTCAACACCAGTACCGATATACACATCACCGGCAGGCAGGGAATACACTGGTGTAGAAGCTTTCAGATCCACACCTTTGACTTCAGTAGTCTCATTGCTCCAGTTACCAAAGTACTGAGAATCCTGTAACGCCTGAAGGCCTTCAGCACTGATTTTATCCGGAGTTTCAAATACGTTTACCAGACCAGAACTAACAGCATCCATGAACTTGTCATAGATTGGGAATCCACCAGCTATGTTTTCATCAGTATCATTTTTTGAGAAAGTGAAAGCAGCTGAGTAGTCGATAGTGTCAATCACACCTTCGATACCACTGACGATATGAGTTGATTTAGTGTTCCACTCAGTAGCACGGCCACCCAGCGGTAATGCACGCCATTGTGCCTGTACAGAAGTAACAGAACCCACATGAGCAGGATCAACATATGGCATCACATATTGCTGAGCTAAGGCTGAGTCTTTGTCTAAGCTGAAGAAACCTGTAGCATTTGGTGCGATACGGGTGGTCTGAGAGAAATCTGAGTACATCACGTCAGCAAATAACTTTGTATCTTCGCCCAATGCAATGTCAGTGCCCAGCATAAATGAATCACGTTCACTTTCAGGCAGAATTTCTACAGTTGTAGTGTAGTCATACTGACATAAACCTGAAGATTCAAAGTTGTCTGGTGCGCAAGCGCCATTTTGTTTTGCATAAGGGTTAAATGCAGCTGAGTTGGCTAATTTGCCGTCAGCGCCAGTGTATACATAACGGGCGTTTGCAGGGATGGCGTTTGGCGAGCCTGCAACATAGAAATATTCTTTGTTATTCAAGGTAAAAGGGATAATACCTGATTTAGCAAAGTCACGGTCTGTCGCCTTCAGCTGTTCCTGAGAGTCACGGCTGTAAGATAACAATACGTTGTAACCGTCCGTATCAAAATCACCTAAACCACCTGTAATAGAGAAATTGTCGCTGGTACCATTTTTCTCTTCAGGCTTGCTGTAACGGGCAGAAACATTCACGCCCTGAGCGTCGTCTTTGGTAATAAAGTTTACAACACCTGCAATAGCGTCAGAACCGTACAAAGCAGATGCGCCATCTGTCAGTACTTCAACACGCTCAATAGCAGCTAAAGGAATAGAGTTCAGGTCGATAGTAGAGCCTGAGCCACGTGGCGCCATTCTGCGACCATTGATCAGAACCAGAGTGTATTCAGCACCTAAACCACGTAAGGAAGCAGTTTTTACACCACCGCCACCACCACCAACAGAATCACCATCAGAGGTAAAACCTTGCATAGACGGAATAGACTGAATTAAATCACCTGCTGTTGCTAAACCTGAACGGTCAATAGCTGCACGATCAATAGTCTGAACTGGTAATGCACCTTCCATATCAGTACGTTTGATGCTCGAACCTGTAACCTGAATACGTTCAACACTCTCAGTATCCTGAGCTTGTACCGAACCAGAAAAAGTGACGCCTGACACAGCGCCAAAAGCGACAGCTAAACCAACTGCTTTTGACAGCTTACTACTTACAAACATTTTTTCTCCCTGGGCCACTGCGTAGTGACTCTGTTTTTACGGCAATCAACAGTGGTGTTGATTGAAGCTACAACACGCCTGATTTGGGGCTATCCCAAAAAAGGCGGCGGATAATAAATGCAATGTTTTGTAAGGGTCAACCGCTTTTAACCGCCAAATGACTGCGTTAACTGGCATCTGCCGCAAAAAGCACAAGTGTTAAATTTATGATAAAAATCAACAACATAAAGATATGCATACAAAACAAACGATGCAGCTGTATTAGAATTAGACAACAAAAAAGAGAAGGCATGACATATCTGACTGTTTAATAAGAACAATACTGTAAAAATGCCTTATTCAGGGTTGCTCACCAAAAGATTAATTAATAAACAGAAGTCAGTCAGCTGTTGTTTTGTTACAAAACTGAAAGTAAATAAGATGAAAAACACCATAAACTAAATTAGATGTGCACACAGAAGGGACAAGAGGCATTGATATTCATTGGTTATAGAGCAGAAATCCGCAGTCACCAAAACATCACGGCCTCATTTTTATGCGGAATTTTTCAGCAATTGTTTTCTCAGCTTTGGCGCAGAGGTTTTCTCAGACAACCAAATATCTAAAAATGCCGGACCAAAAGCAGGGTCTGTTACGTCCCCCAGCAGCTTATCATTGAAGTAAAACTGTACCGTGCCATCGGCCAATAAAACACAACTTAACTGGTCGCCTTTTTTAACATCGGTCCAAAGCTTATCCAACTGCTTTGCCCAGTCTTTATGTTGAGCTGAAACCTTGCCTTTCAGATGTTTCCACTGATCCACTGTCGCTTCAATAAAATCTGGCTTGCTGATATCCCGCTGATAGGTCAGCTTGAGTACCAAAGGAGCACTTTGCTGGTAATCGCTCCAGTTACCATCTGCTGTATACAGTTGCGCTTGGTATAAATCCCAGAATAAATAACTGAACTGACCTTGTCCCACCAGTTTGACGTTATCTGGCATGGCTTGAGCATTTAAACAGCATAGAAAGGTCGCTATCACTAGAATCTTACGCATAAAATTTTCTGCTCCATCCTGATAACACACCATAGCAGCCCCAACACAACGCCAATGCTATATAGGCTTCAGTTGTACTGCTGACCTGCATCTGACCACTTAATGCAGCTCCCCCCAGATAAGCAATTGGACCAGAGACGGCTGCAATAAGTGCCGCTATCCAGTAATTTTGCAAATACACAGAAAACACCTGTACCACCACCAAACTAAATACCAGCCACAAGACTAACATCCAAAGAGGTAACCAGATGGAGCCGGTAAAACTTAAAACGCCGCTGTATTGCAACACCGAATCCAGCGTAATCCCCACTACAGCCAAAGCTAACCAGGCCAAACGTTCAGCATTACTGCAGCGCCACAAAGACCACGCTACAAATAGCAATACAGGAATAAGCAATAGGTCCTGGAACAACACCAGCGCAAACCAACTTAACTTAAAACCTATTAAGGCCGTCCAATTTATTCCTATCATGGTTGGCGCATCCCTGCAGCGACTTTGCAGCGCAATGAATAAGGCAGCAGATTCAACAGATGCAGACTCCACACCAGCCGTTTTGGAAAACGTATACGCTGCTGCTGTGCCTGAATGCCTTTACGGATGCGAGCTGCAGCATCTTC
The DNA here is from genome assembly GCF_947090785.1 of Rheinheimera sp. MM224. NCBI lineage: Bacteria > Pseudomonadati > Pseudomonadota > Gammaproteobacteria > Chromatiales > Chromatiaceae > Rheinheimera > Rheinheimera sp. MM224. Next base: position 1,307,184 of record NZ_OX352320.1, on the reverse strand, counting down.
AACCTGCAGCAGAAAAGGCATCTTAAAATCGTTCTTTTGTGTCAGAGGAGTATCGACGAAACCAGGTTCAATAAGACAAATCTGCACGCCAGAATCTGCAAGATCAACTCGTAAGCTGTCGGCAAAATAACTTAGGGCAGCTTTACTGGCGCCATAAGCCTGTGCTTTGGTAAACGGAAATAGATGCGCCAGACTGCTGACAATAGCCAAAGTGCCCTGCTCCGATTTCTGCAGCAGCGGTAATAACAGCTTCACAGCTGCCACCTGGGCTTGAAAATTCAGCGCCATAGTGCGGTCGAAAATATCTAAAGGTAGATTGGTCGCCTCGACGTAATCACAACTGCCCGCATTAAGAATAACTAAATCCAAAGCTGAGGTCTGTTGAGAGAGTTGCTCCACGGCAGCCGAAAACAGCTCTGTGTTGGTCAAATCCAAAGGAAAAGCGTGAATGTTGTTGTGTTGGTTGTGCAGCTCATTGAGCGCGTTGACAGAACGAGCAACAGCGATCACCTGCCAACCTTCGTTAGCGTATTGAATGGCCAGTTCGCGGCCTAAACCTGAACTGGCACCAGTGACTAAACAATAACGGGACATAAACACAGACTCTTAGGATCAATGTTTATTTATACGTGTGGTTAGACTTTTTGGATCCCTTAATGTGACACAACCACTTGCGGTTGTTCTGAATACAGAGTTTTGCGACTCAGATTACGGATCAGCAGATAAAAGCCAGTCGACAGCACTACAGTGAATACACAAGCCCAAATCAGCTTATCTACCGAAGGGTTATAACAAAGGAAATACAGCAGCTGTGCGACATTCAGTACTGCTATGGCATACAACATAATTTCTTTATTAATACGATGCAGCACATAAGCTCCCAAAGGCGCCATCAGCAATACCACAGGGTAGGCGCATAACCAGGTTTGTACCTGGTACCCCGTTAAACCCTGATCAACAAAATGGCGGTAGGCATAACCAAGCACACTAATTGCAGCCATCAGCATAATACTCATATGAGTGGCCACTTTTTCCTGCATACGAAAACGAGTCACTAACAAGGTATACAAAATAATATCAGCGCCGGTGCCAAACAAACTGGCGCACATGCCACCAGCAACTAACATCAGTAGCAACAAGACAAAATCCATAGGTTTATTCAGGTCTAAAGTGGCTTTGCTACCTCTGTGTTTACCAAAGCTATAAACCACAGCAAAACTGGTGATCAGGCTTAAAAACAGCACCTGCATAATGTATACCGGCAGTTGTTGCAGCAGTTGCATTCCCACTACAAAACCAGCAAAAGCCACTGGGATAAAGACCAGTAAAGGCTTATAGGTTTTCAGTTGGTTAGCTTTGTGACTTAAGATAAAAATACTGGCGCTGGTCATGCCAATACTTTGGATCATTAAACTAAAATCCCGCGCCATGGTGCGGTCTATATTGAGGAAAATATTTAAAACAGGAAAAGCGACTGCTCCACCGCCTTCTGGAGTCACACCAGCGACAAAAGCACCAGCCACCATAATGGCCGGGTAATACCAATGCTCTATTAAAAAACTGAGTTGATTAAACTGATTAAAAAGCACAAACCACACCGCTAAAGCAGCAACAAACCAAATCCGAAACACCTTGCTGTCAAACATAACCTAGAGCCATTTTATTATTAGAAAGACAGCATAAACCACTATGAAAACACTTTCATTGGTTTTATTGTTATGAATTTTGAAGTGATTGTTTTGGAGCGGGATTAAGGTTTAGGCGTACAAATCCAGACTAAACATTTGCTGAACTTTTTCGCGTTTTTCCTGATTGGCTAACATTTCGTAGGCATCTAAAGCTTGTTGATTACGCTGTTTTGGCTGGTCGTAAGTAGTGCGTTTTTGTGCTTCCTGCTCATCCAGCATAGATAAAGCCTGAGCGTCAGCACGCACACCGGAACCCGATGGTACCAGTGTGGTTTTGCTTTGCTGTTCAGCCTCAACGGCTTTGGTTTTATTGCCCTGAAATACCAGCCCAACACTGGGGCTTTTAGGTACATCACGACTGACGGCTATTGTCATAACTGCTCAAAGTTCGCCTTTATTTGATGCCAGTATAACTTAGCAAAAAATTTCGCCAAGTAGCTTTTATTAATCTTCATCCCTAGGCCGCTGCTACTCCGACGACGGGTTTACCTACCGGGCAATTTCTGCCAGGTGACCTCATCGCGCACATAAGTAGGTTCTGCCAGTTCTGCGGCAATAAATTGCCCCTGCCGGAACGGAATTGCCGCCAGACTCAACATATCCTGCGCTGAAGGGTACAGAATCACAGGGCTAAGATGAACCACAGCAAGATCCTCTGATCCGCTATTGCCAGTTTTGTGCCAGTCTTCCAGCTGTTGTGGATAGGTTTGCCAGCCCGTTCCTACAGCGCAAATATGGCCTTTTAATACAGGTGCTGGCAAAGCAGTGGGTTTAGCCGCTATTTCAGTGCTTAGCGCCTGCATCAGGCCCTGATCATCTAACTGAAAACTGGCCAGATAGACTTCATTCATTCGTGCATCTATAGCAGCAACCACCTGATGGGCCTGATGGTGTCTGTGTGCAGCTTGTGCCATAGCAGCCAGGGTTGATACACCATAAACTGGAAGTTCAGCGCCAAAAGCTAAACCCTGACATACACCCACACCAATACGCACACCGGTAAAACTACCAGGGCCTTTGCCAAATACCAGACCATCCAGTTGCTGCAAAGTTAAGCCAGCTTCAGACAATAGCTGCTGCACCATAGGCAAAATACGTTTGCTGTGTTGCTGCGGACAAACTTCGTCCAGAGTCAGAATTTTGCCATCGACAGTTAAAGCCACTGAACAAGCTTCGGTTGAGGTATCTAATGCCAGTAATTTCAACAGGCTACTCCTTTCTACATTTTTGTTTATCGACTCAAAGTAATTGGAATTGCAGGGAGGCGACAAGTGCGTGAGACCCCAGGAGCATAGTAGTCCTATGTGACTGGGGCGAGAGCACGCAGGCAACAAAGCTGCAGCTTCAAGTACGAAGAGTATATTATTTAGGTAAATCTTCTAAAAACTTTATCGCAGCGCTCAGATCCCGGCTGCGACGCATCGGCGGTAAGCTTTTTAAAAATACCGAGCCATAAGGCCGGGTCACTAATCTGTTATCACAAATCACCAACACACCACGGTCTGACACGTCACGGATTAAACGGCCAACGCCTTGTTTTAACGTGATCACAGCTTGTGGTAATTGCACTAAAGCAAAAGGATCCAGCCCTTTCATCTGACAATCTTCGTTACGCGCCTGCAATAAAGGATCGTCAGGCGATGCAAAAGGCAGTTTGTCGATAATGACGCAGCTTAAAGTATCACCCCTTACATCCACGCCTTCCCAGAAACTGCCGGTGCCGAGTAACACCGCATGTTTGGTTTCAACAAATTGTTCCAGTAATAAACGTTTACTGGTAGTGCCCTGCACCAGCACAGGCAAAGACAAATGCTGTGGCAGCTCATTGGCCATCCATTGCAGCATACGATGGCTTGTGAACAGGAAAAAACAACGGCCCTGATTGGCTTCAATTAAAGGCACCGCCAATTTTAGCAGCGCTTTACCCATACGGGCATCATTGGGTTCAGGTAAATAACGAGGCACCAGCAACATGGCTTGTTGTTCGTAATCAAAAGGACTGTCGAGCAACAAAGTGTCCGCCTGCTGCAAGCCCATTTGTTCAATATAGTGGGCAAAACCCTGATCAACCGACAAGGTAGCTGAGGTAAAAATCCAGCTGCGTTTTTCTGCAAACACCAGCTCACGGAATTTATCGGCAATACTCAAAGGCGTTAAATGCAGACTAATATGTTGTCTGGTGGTTTCATACCAAAAACTGACGCCGGTTTTGCTGACATCCTGCAGTTTTTCCAACTGAGTTTTCGCCAAAGCCAGCCGTTCAAAACAGTGATCCACTACTTCGTTGCGACCTAAACTGCCTTTCAGTACCTGATACAACATGCCCATGGCTTCAGACACCCGGGTGAGTGCCAGTTGCACATCAGGCCTTTTACTACTGTCACGCCAGTTGCCGCGTTCAGGTTCATCTGACCACAGCAAGCGCCAATCCCGCACTAAAGTCGCCAGCTTGTCTGCTGTTTTACTTAACTGTGGATGGTCACGCAATTCGGTTTTACAAATCAGTTCCAGCTCTTTACAGAGCTCCAGCAAAGTACGGCTGGATAAGGTCTCACCAAAATACTCACTGGCGATATCCGGAATCTGGTGGGCTTCATCAAAGATGACTACATCCATATTGGGCAGCAGCTCACCAAAACCAGTGTCTTTCAGTGCCATATCGGCAAAAAACAAATGGTGGTTCACGACCACTAAATCGGCCTGCATCGCCTTCTTTCGGGCTCGCAGCAAATAACAGTCTTCGTAGGATGGACAGTCTTTACCGAGGCAGTTGTCTGCTGTACTGGTCACCAGAGGTAAAGCTTTGGAGTCTTCGGCTATATAAGTCAGCTCGCCGATATCACCACTTTGGGTTTCGTTGGACCACTTTTTGATCAGACTTAAATCATTGATCACAGCCGCATCTGCCGTAGGCACATGCTGATAATGCTGATCTAAGCGAAATAAACACAAATAGTTGGAGCGGCCTTTTAATAAAGAGGTATCCACCGGCAAAGCCAGAGCTTTTAATACTGTAGGTAAATCACGGAAATACAGCTGTTCCTGCAGGTTTTTAGTCCCAGTGGATAAAATAACCTTTTTGCCAGATAACAAAGCAGGCACTAAATAGGCGTAGGTTTTACCTGTACCAGTGCCCGCCTCTACCAATAAAGCGTTGCCGTTTTCAATGGATTTGGTCACAGAAGCTGCCATCAGCTTTTGCGGTTCACGGGCTTTAAAACCGTCAATGGCTTTAGATAAAGCTCCTTGTTCGGCAAAAGCCTGCTGCACTTGTTTTAGCATAAGTGGGTGAACTGCCTGTCAGAGAAGACAGAGATAATGGATGAAACAGCAGACAACAGCATAAACAAGGCCCGGCAAGAATTTGCGCTATTATGCCTTGGCTAGACAAAAATATCTAAGTGTCCTTCATCATCCACATGCTGCTCTTCTTCAGGCGTAGTTTCAGGTGCAGGTGGATAGTCGTCACGACGGCGCCTGTCCTGACGTTTTTTTTGCTGATCTTTAAGTAAAATAAGGAAACGTTTTTCCTCTTTTTCATAAGCGCTGATTTTGGCATCTTTAAACACAGGCGCGATCATAGGTCCAGGCTGTTCAGTTGGCGTGCCTGGTGGTCGATACAAATAGGGAAATAAAGCGTCCATAAACCCCTCCTCTGCCCTGTTATCGGCAGTGACACAAATAACTTTATCTATACAACCTGATTACTTTTCACTCTACTCGTTAGAGTTGTTTTTTTATAACTTATTCATTTTTTATCGTAAATAATTGTATAGAAAACAAAATTATCAAATAAAAACAGCAAGATAACAAAACTTCAGCTTCAAAACAAAATACAGCTGAAACAAAAAATTCTGTTGCCTGAATGACAAAAAGCCGTTAGCTTGTATACATCTTAACGAGGAGTCACTTTCATGCTTATCAACATCCACTGGCATCATCACCATCATTTATCCGACTAGCCGGTCCGTGTTGACATTGGAGGCTAGGTCATAACCAGCCTGCGGTGGAGAAAGTGCAAACCAATTCCAACTGAACCCCGGGGCTAAAATCCCGGGGTTTTTGTTTTACGATTTTTATAAGCCCCAGCTTTTATGAGAGAAATAATAACATGACAGTCACTACCAACAGATTACGCATCGCCATTCAGAAGTCAGGCCGCCTGTCGCAAGACTCTCAGGCACTGCTCACCAGCTGTGGTTTAAAAATTAACTTACGTGAACAACGCCTGATCGCTCATGTTGAAAATATGGATATCGACTTACTGCGGGTGCGTGATGACGATATTCCTGGTTTAGTGATGGATGGCGTCTGTGACTTAGGTTTTGTTGGCGAAAACGTGCTGGAAGAAGTCTCCTTGCAACGTCAAATGGACAACGAAACTTACGATTACACTGTACTGGCCCGTCTCGATTTTGGTGGCTGCCGCTTATCTATAGCTGTGCCGCAGGAAGAAGATTACCAGTCGATCAAAGATTTAGAAGGCCGCACTATAGCTACTACCTACCCACGTTTACTGAACCGCTACTTAAAGCAAAACGGCGTTAATTGCCGTATCGTCAATTTAAAAGGTTCGGTTGAAGTGGCTCCACGGGCAGGTTTAGCCGATGCAATTTGTGATTTAGTCTCCACAGGCGCCACCTTAGAAGCCAATGGTTTAAAAGAAGTGGAAGTGATTTACCGCTCCAAAGCAGTACTGATCCAGCGCCGCGATTTAACTGATGAGAAACAACTGAAACTGATTAAAAAACTGATGCCACGTATTCAGGGTGTGATGCAAGCCAATGAAAGCAAATACATTATGTTGCACGCGCCACGCGCTCGTTTGCAGGAAGTGATAGCTCTGCTGCCAGGTGCCGAAAACCCAACCTTATTGCCATTAGCAGGCAATGACGATTTAGTGGCTTTGCATGTGGTCAGCAGCGAAACTTTATTCTGGGAAACCATGGAGCAACTGAAAGGCTTAGGTGCCAGCTCCATTCTTGTATTACCCATTGAAAAGATGATGGAGTAAGGCATGTTGTATCCGATCAGCAACTGGCAACAACTGGATAAAACTGCGCAGCAGGCGTTGTTAGAGCGCCCGCTGCAGCAGGAATCCGACAGCTTAAAACAAACTGTGAGGGATATTATCCGTGCTGTGCGCACTGAAGGTGATAAAGCTTTGCTGCGTTTTAGCCGCGAATTTGACAAGCTGCAAAGCAACCCTTTGCGTTTGGCTGAGAACCTACAACAAAGCTTAATCGCCTCTTTATCCGATGAGCTAAAAACCGCCATTCAGATTGCGTACCGTAACATCCGCACCTTTCATGCGGCTCAGTTGCCACAAAATATCCGCATTGAAACTCAGCCCGGTGTGGTCTGTGAACTGAATTACAGCGCTTTGGATCAGGTCGGTTTGTATGTACCAGGTGGCAGCGCCCCTTTGCCTTCGACTGTACTGATGCTGGGTGTGCCAGCTCAACTGGCCGGTTGCCGTCGTGTGGTGTTAGTCACACCTCCTGGTCAGCCTGAAGCGGGTGATATTGCCGCTGAGATTGTTTATGCAGCATCACTCTGTGGCATTACGGAGATTTATACTTTAGGTGGTGCTCAGGCTGTTGCTGCTTTGGCCTATGGCACTGAAACCATTGGTAAAGTGGATAAAATTTTTGGCCCTGGCAACAGGTTTGTCACCGAGGCAAAACAGCAAGTCAGTCAGGATGCCCGAGGCGCCGCTATTGATATGCCTGCTGGCCCTTCTGAAGTGCTGGTGATTGCCGACGACAACGCCAATCCGGTCTTTGTGGCGGCAGATTTATTATCCCAGGCCGAACACGGCCCGGACTCACAAGTGGTGTTGGTAAGCCCAAGCGAAGCTTTGCTGGTCAATACCATCAGTGAGTTAAAACGTCAGACGGCTTTATTACCACGCGCTGAAATTGCGAAAAAAGCCCTTGCCAACAGCAGACTGATTTTAACGCCGGATTTAGCGACAGCGGCGTTGGTCAGTAACCAATACGCGCCTGAACACTTAATTATTCAGACGGCGGACGATCAAGGCTTGCTTGGCAAACTCACCAACGCTGCCAGTATTTTTGTTGGCCCTTACACGCCAGAATCGGCAGGTGATTATGCCAGTGGTACTAACCACGTATTGCCCACTTATGGCTACAGCCGTAATCACAGCAGTTTAAGTCTGGCCGACTTTTATCGTCGTTACACAGTTCAGACCTTAACGGCAGATGGTATGCGCGATTTAGGCCCAACTATTGTCAAACTGGCCAAAGCCGAAGGATTAGATGCGCACGCCAATGCCGTCTCCTTTCGATTAGCAGCGCTTGAGCTTTCAGCAAAAATTTCAGAGGAAAATCGTTCATGAGCCGTATCAGTTCTTTAGCCAGGCAAAAAGTACAACAACTGGTGCCTTATGCTTCAGCCCGCTTAAGCATGAGCGGCGGCTCGGTCTGGCTGAATGCCAACGAAAACTCTATGGCAACAGACTATACACTTTCAGGCCAATACAACAGATACCCGGATTGTCAGCCAAAGGACTTAATTAGCGCTTATGCATCTTATGCTGGTGTAGAAACCAATCAGGTGCTGACCAGTCGTGGTGCTGATGAAGGGATTGAGCTGTTAATTCGCAGTTTCTGTGAACCAGGACAAGATGCCATCAGCATTTGCCCGCCGACTTATGGCATGTACAAAATCAGCGCAGAAAGCCAACTGGTGGATGTCAACATTGTGCCTTTAACCCAAGATTTAACTTTAGATCTGCCGACTTTATTTGCGCAAAAAGCCAATGTAAAACTGGTGTTTATTTGTAGCCCCAATAACCCAACAGGCGATTTAATACCTCGGGAGCAAATTGTCGAGGTACTGGAGTTTTATAAAGACAAAGCTTTAGTAGTAGTCGATGAAGCTTATATTGAGTTTGCGCCAGAAGCTTCTGTGGCTGGTTTGTTAAACCAATACAGCAACTTAGTGGTACTGCGTACTTTATCCAAAGCTTTTGCGTTGGCAGGCCTGCGTTGTGGTTTTACTTTGGCTGAGCCTTCAGTGATTGCAGCTTTGCGTCAGATGATTGCGCCCTACCCTGTGCCAGCTCCTGTGGCTGAAATTGCAGTGCAGGCGTTATCAGCCCAGGGCCAGCAAAAAATGCGTGCCACAGTTGAGCAAATCAACAGCTTACGCGACAGCTTTAGTGCTTTTGCCAAGACTCTGAGTTATGTAAGCCGTGTCTATCCGTCCAAGGCCAACTACGTGCTGCTGGCAGTGCCTGATGCTGCGGCGCTGGTGAGTTTTATTGCAGAACAAGGTGTGCTGATTCGTAACCAATCCAGCCAATTAGGTTTAGGTCAGGTGGTGCGGGTGTCCATTGGAAATGCCACTGAAATAGCGCAGTTACAACAGATTATGTCGTCTTATTCCACCAAAATAACTACAGAAAAACAGGAGTCTTTATGAGTGCCAAAGCTATTTTATTTATCGACCGTGACGGCACTATGGTGGAAGAACCTGCTGTAGATAAACAACTGGATTCACTGGAAAAACTGGCGTACGAGCCCGATCTGGTGCCTTCGTTACTCAAATTGCAGGCCGCTGGTTATTCGCTGGTGATGGTGACCAATCAGGACGGCCTTGGCACAAATAGTTTTCCGCGTGATACCTTTGATGCGCCGCAGGAAAAAATGATGCAGCTGCTCAATTCGCAAGGCATTCGTTTTGACGATATTCTGATTTGCCCACACTTTGATAAAGACAACTGCAGCTGCCGTAAGCCGAAGCTGGGGTTAGTGAAAGATTATCTGCAGCAAGGCAAAGTGGATTTCACCAACTCTTTTGTCATTGGCGACCGTTTAACTGACGTGCAACTGGCTGAAAATATGGGCCTGCCTTCGTTCCGTTACGACCGCGATACGTTAGGCTGGAAAGAAATCACCAAACAGCTGTTAAGCAAAGGCCGTAAAGGCAGCGTCAATCGTGTCACCCGCGAAACTGATATTCAGGTGAACGTCGATTTAGATCAGCAAGGCGGCAATGTCATTGAAACCGGCGTTGGCTTTTTTGACCATATGCTGGATCAAATTGCCACCCACGGTGGTTTTAGCCTGCAACTCAAAGTCAAAGGCGACTTACACATAGATGATCACCACAGCGTGGAAGATACAGCTCTGGCTTTAGGTCAGGCGTTAAAACAAGCTCTAGGCAATAAAAAAGGCATTACCCGCTTTGGTTTTGTCTTACCTATGGATGAATGCCGCGCTGAATGTGTGCTGGATTTATCCGGCCGTCCGCTGCTGAAGTTTGATGCTAATTTAGGTCAGGGTGCTGTTGGCACTATGAACCTGGAGATGGTGCACCACTTCTTCCGATCTTTAAGTGATGCCATGCTGATGACCCTGCATTTATCCGTCAGCCCTGGCAATAAACACCATATGGTCGAAGGTTTATTTAAAGCCTTTGGCCGGGCACTTGGTCAGGCTATTAAAGTATCAGGTGAAGCTCTGCCAAGCAGTAAAGGAGTGCTTTAATGTCGCTAGTGATTGTAGATACAGGCTGCGCCAATATCAGCTCTGTGTATTGTGCCTTCCAGCGCTTGGGTGTGGATGCTAAAGTCAGCCGCGATTTAACTGTGATTAAAAACGCCAGCCGTTTATTAGTACCAGGCGTTGGCGCGGCTCGTCAGGCGATGGCGAATTTGCGTGAACGCGATTTAATTGCCACCTTACAACAGGCAGAGCAGCCACTCCTTGGCATTTGCTTAGGCATGCAGCTGTTGACTGACCGCAGCGAAGAAGGTGATGTCGATTGTTTAGGTTTAATACCAGGTCAGGTGAAACGGATGCAAGTCGGCGATTTACGTTTGCCTCATATGGGCTGGAATACTTTGCAGGTAGAAGATAGTGCAAAAAATCACCCGCTTCTCAAAGGCATAGGCGAAAAAGACTATGTGTATTTTGTCCACAGTTTTGCGGTAGCGCCATCCGATACCACCTTAGCCCGCTGCAATTACGGTAGTGATTTTGCCGCTGTGATAGGCAAAGGCAATAAGCTAGGTGCGCAGTTCCACCCTGAACGTTCAGGTGCTGTCGGTGCTCGTTTATTACAGAACTTTCTGGCTTTTAAAGGTTGAATTTTAACGGTTAACTTTTGGCTGTTACCCCTTTTTGATGCGGCGATGCCGTTACAGGATTAAAAGTGATTATTCCGGCTATAGATTTGATACAAGGTAAAACAGTGCGGCTCTATCAGGGCAGCTACGATAAAACCACTGAATATCAACAAACTCCATTGCAGCTGCGCGACTTATACGCCGAAGCTGGTGCAGGTATTTTGCATTTAGTGGATTTAACAGGGGCAAAAAACGCCGCTGACCGCCAGCTTGAGCTGTTAACGACCTTAATGAAAAACGCGCCTCTGCCAGTCCAAGTGGGTGGTGGTGTGCGCACAGCAGCAGATGTGGAGCAGTTACTAGCAGCTGGTGCCAGCCGTGTGGTGGTAGGCAGTGTGGCTATTCGTGAGCCAGAAACAGTGCAAGGCTGGCTGCGAACTTATGGCGGCGACAAAATAGTTCTGGCGCTTGATGTGGCTATTAATGCCAAAGGCGACAAAACTCTGCCAAGCCACGGCTGGATTGAAGAGTCGACTATTACCCTTGAGCAGGTGCTGGATGGTTTTATTGCAGCTGGCGCCAAGCACGTGCTTTGCACCGATATCAGTAAAGACGGTACCTTGCAGGGCCCTAATGTGGCTTTGTATGCTGAGCTTACGCAGAAGTACCCACAAATTCAGTGGCAAGCCTCTGGTGGAGTTGGCTCATTGGCCGATATCAAAGCTTTAAAACCTACTGGCGTGGCCGGGGTGATTTTAGGCCGGGCTTTGCTGGAAGGTAAGTTCACTGCAGAGGAGGCAATCCAATGCTGGCAAGACGCATAATCCCTTGTTTAGATGTGCGCGATGGCAAAGTGGTCAAAGGCGTGCAGTTTCGTAACCACGAAATCATTGGCGATATAGTACCGCTGGCCAAAGCTTATGCCGAACAAGGCGCAGACGAGCTGGTGTTTTACGATATCACCGCCTCCAGCGATGGCCGTGTGGTCGATAAGAGCTGGGTACGCCGTATTGCAGAGGTGATCGATATTCCGTTTTGTGTCGCTGGTGGTATTAAATCTGTCGCTGATGCCGGTCTTATTCTGGAAATGGGTGCAGATAAAATCTCTGTGAATAGCCCTGCCCTGGCGCGACCAGAACTGATTAGCGAGCTGGAACATAGCTTTGGTCAGCAATGTGTGGTCATAGGCATCGACAGCTTTTTTGATAAAGAAACAGGTCAATATCAGGTCTATCAGTTCACAGGCGATGAAAGCCGCACCCAAAAAACCCGCTGGCAAACGCTTGACTGGTTAAAGCGGGTTCAAGAGCTGGGCGCTGGTGAAATAGTACTGAACTGTATGAATCAGGATGGTGTGCGCCAGGGTTATGACTTAACTCAGTTACAACTGATGCGAAACTCCTGCAAAGTGCCGCTGATCGCCAGTGGTGGCGCAGGTGCTATGCAGCATTTTGCTGATGTGTTTGAACAAGCCGATGTAGACGGCGCTTTAGCTGCTTCGGTGTTCCACAAAGGCATTATTCCTATACCAGAGCTAAAAGCATTTCTATTAGAACGTAAGCTGGAGATCAGGCCATGAAACTGAATTTAACCAACCTGGACCAGCTGGATTTCAGCAAAGGTGATGGCCTATTACCTGTAATAGTGCAACATGCCCGCTCAGGCAAAGTGCTGATGCAAGGTTTTGCCAACAAAGAAGCCTTACAAAAAAGCCTGGAAAGCGGCGATGTGACTTTTTTTAGCCGCAGTAAAAACCGCTTATGGACCAAAGGCGAAAGCTCAGGCCATACGCTGAAATTACAAAGCATGGCCGCAGACTGCGACCACGACAGTATTCTGGCTTTAGTCCTGCCTATTGGCCCCACTTGTCATGTCGGCACCGAAAGTTGCTGGCACGAAAGCGATGCCAACCAGCCAGACTTAGCCTTTTTAGATCAGCTGGAACAAGTGATCCACAGCAGATACGGTGCCGACCCAAGCTCCAGCTACACTGCCTCTCTATTTGCCAAAGGCGTAAAACGTATAGCGCAAAAAGTCGGTGAAGAAGGGGTAGAAACCGCATTGGCCGCTACTGTAGGCGATAGAGAAGAGCTGAAAAACGAAGCTGCAGATTTAATCTATCACTTGCTGGTATTGCTGAAAAGTCAGGACTTGGCTTTGCATGATGTACTTGAGGTACTACGGCAGCGGCATCAGGCAAAGGCTGAATAACACCTTTGTCAATGAAGGCTTACAGCAAGGATGCTAAAGCCGGTTCTTAGCTTGACGTTCTACCAATCAAATACCAAAATATGGTAATTGTTGGTATTTCGGAGGTGCCAGATGGCAAAAAACACCAGTATTAGCTTGGGTGAACATTTTGATCACTTTATAGCAGAGCAGATCCAGACAGGTCGTTATGGTTCTGCCAGCGAAGTGGTCCGTGCCGGACTTAGAATGCTTGAAGATTCTGAAAGCAAACTGGACACGTTGCGCCGAATGCTGCTTGAAGGCGAACAAAGTGGCCTTGCCGACTATAACTACGAAACATTTCTTGCGGAACTGGATGAAAGCGGTAAATGAAAGCTTTTGTGCTGAGCCAGAAAGCTATGGCCGACTTAAGAGCTATAGCTATCTTTACGGAACAACGTTGGGGAAAACAGCAGCGCAATTTATACATCAAGCAGTTTGATGATGCTTTTCATCTGTTGGCCAAAACACCAATGGCGGGGAAAACCTGCGATTACATCAAACAAGGCTATCGCAAATTCCCACAAGGCAGCCATCTGATTTTTTATAAAGATAGTGGCAGTGGACAGATTGAAATTGTGCGTATTTTGCATAAGAACGTGGATACTGAGGCAAAGTTTTAAGCATCTGCCCTTTTAACCAGAAACAAAGCTAAACCGCCAAATAACAGCATAAAAACCAAAAGCATGACCAGGGATGTTTTTGATTTCGGCGCTGACTTGTCAAATGCAAAACCAAAAAGCAAAAATGAAAACAACGAAGCATTTGAACTGCCTTGCGTTTTGTTACTTTTTTCCATGATCCGCTGTTCTCTTTAAGTAGTTAGCGCTGCCTTGCAAGGCTAAACAGCATCTAATCCACTTGCTGATGTTGAACTCAGATCTTTTTTAAACAGCAACACTATCAGATAAATCAGGCCAAATAGCGGCATTAAAGATAACACTACGCCAAGTAAACCGGCTAAAACTGGATTTTGAGTCTTACGACGTCCCAGGTAATAACATAAAGCTCCCATAATTAGCGCAAATATGACCACAAACTGACCGAACATCGTTGCATCAATTTCCAAATGAACTCTCCTTGTTGTTTAGCAGTGCATTACAGCAACCGTGATCTATTCAGCTTTGGAGCTGCGCGGCTACATAATTAAAACATGCAGCTAACTTAGCACTTTTAGTTATAAGTTTTCAATGTGATGTTGAGCTTAGTAAAGCGAAAGTCCAGGCGCCTGCAGAAATACCCATAACACCAAAGCACACACTTTTTTGTAAATCATTATGTTATGACTTTGATCCAAGGAAAAACTCAGGCAGCATAAGGCATATGTGAAAGACAGGAGCTGCAACAATGAAATATAAAATCAAACAAAAGATATTCAGCTTGACCGACAGCTTTACTATTGAAGATGAAAACGGCAACGCGGCTTTTAGCGCCAAAGGCAAGTTTTTCAGTATCTCCAGCAGTCAGACGATGTTTGACAGCCGTGGTGTTGAGCTTTTAAAAATCAAACGTAAGTACCTGACCATCATGCCCGCCTGCCGCCTGCTCTGTGCAGATGGTAGTGAGTGGTTGATACGCAAATGTTTTTGGCCCTTCTGGACCAGCCGTTTTACTATTAGCGGCCCAGCCGGTGAGCTGGAGATGCACGGTAATTTATGGCAACACGAATATAAAATCAGTCAAAACGGCAAGGTACTGGCCGAAGTGTCAAAATCCTGGTTTAGCTGGTCAGATACTTACGGCGTGGATATTTACGAGCCGAAACTAACAGCGCAATTATTAGCGGCAGTGATTGTCATAGACCGCATTCAGCACTCAGCTAAAAACTCGACAGTGGATGATGACTAACAGACTGCAGTGCGTTTTCTGTAACGCACTGCAGTAAGTCACAGGTGGAGGGTTAGAGCGGTAAATATTTGTTTAAAAAGGCATCTATAGCTTCAAAGGTTTGCTTGCGGTGTGGCAAGTAATCCAGATGATGGGTGCCATCTTCAATTTCAATATAGCTAAACACCTTGTTCTCATCGGCCAACTCTTCCGCCATCATGCGGCTCTGTTTCACCCTTACGCTAAGATCCTCAGTGCCATGCAACAACAAGACAGGGGCTTTAATGTTTTCTACCATATTGAGCGGTGAATTCTGTTCAAGTTGGTCATTGTCTTCACCCATCTGCTTTTTCGCCAGATTGTAATTGGTGTAGTTACGGTAACTATTGCGTTGTTCACGTAAATCAGAAATCCCGGCAAAGCTGATAGCACACTGATATAAGTCCGGCGTACGGGCAGCACCTAATAATGCCGCATACCCACCGTAACTGGCACCCATAATACAAATACGTTTAGGGTCGGCAATCTTTTGTTCAATCAGGTATTTAGTGCCATCTGTTATATCGTCTTGCATGGCCATACCATACTGACCTACAGCCTGAGTTAAAAACTGATGACCGTAACCACTAGACCCGCGGAAGTTAGGCTGAAACACTATATAACCTTTATTCGCCAGGTAAGCTGAGAAGGTGTCAAAACTATTAGAGTCCTGTGAAAAAGGTCCACCATGAGGCAAGACCACCAGAGCGCCTGGCCCGGTTTTACCTTTTGGTATTGATAAATAACCTTCAATGTTCAGGCCATCCCGTGCCTTGTAACTGATTTTTTCTTTATGGACTAAATTCTCTTCGTTTAATCCAGGGAAGGTCTCCGCCAAATGGATTAAGGTTTTTTCATCCCTGTTGCCCAGTAGATAAACCCCAGGGGTGGTGGCATTGGTTGCATACAACAGATAACTGCGATCATCTGAGCTTAAATTGGTTATGTAGTTGACTGTATCAGGCAAGGCTTTGTCTAAACCGGCCTGAAAGGCTTTAAATTCATCGTCCCAGAACAAACTGCGGGAAGACTCATCACTGAAATATATACCTACTGGTTCATCGCGTGCAGCTGAATAAATCAATGAGCCTTCAATGTCATACACAGGATGGCTCAGGATCAGCTGGCGGGGTAAGTCAGCTTTACTTAAATCGACTTTAAATACAGCTAAGCGCCCTTCATGGTTGGCTGATATATACAGATCTTTAGGGTCTTTACCGAAACCTAACAGCGAAATAGCTTGTTCAGAAAACGCAGGCCAGCGCCAGGCATCAACCCATTCTGTTTGACCCGGGCGTAATACACGTACTGAAGATTCTGTGGTTTTTGCATTATAATCGACACTGGCTCTGGCTTGTCCTTGTCTGTCCACTACCCATGAAGCAACATTGGTTTTATGCCGTTGTACCACACTGGCTTTACCTGTTTTCACGTTGACCTGATAGATAGTGTCGTGCCCAGCCATTTCCCGGTCTAATCCGAGTAAAAAATGGTCATCATCCGGAAAACGTAATTTAATCACATCATCCTGAAACTGACTTTGGTGCTCGCCTTTTCTTACGGCTTTGACCATAGGGAGCAGCTCAGCACCCTCTTTGGCTTCAATAGAAAATAAGCGGGTTTCGGTGGTTTTGGTATTTAAGCCACGCACATCACCATAGCGGAAGCTGGCCAGCAAATGGGTGTTGTTAGCCCAACGCACCCAGGCAAACCTGTATTTTTTATTATCTGTTTTGCCTAAATACACCGACTCACCTGAAATTAAATCAATCAGCTGAATTAAGGTGTCTTCCTTGATGTTCTTCAGAGCAACCAGACGTTTTCCGTCCGGTGATAATTTCAGTTGTTCAATGCGTTCGCCCTGATAAAAGGTCTCAAGCGGCAAAACGCCAGCCTTGTTATCTTCAGCAGCGACAGAGGAAAAAGCTAAAAAACCAGATGCCAGTAGTAAACCGGAAAGAAAGTTATGCATACAGAGTCCGTTCCATTATTTAAAAATCAATTTGTTGAATTAATTTAACTAAATTAAAAGTGGGTAGCAATCGCAGGAACAAAATTTGGGTGGCGGCCTCACCAGCCGACATCCCGGCACATACGTTATCCGCTTTGGCTGCTTCCTTCCGGATCTGACCAGGTGAACGGATTAGTATTGCGGGAGGACCGATGAGGCCACCATTGAAGGTACCAGTAAAACTGGTGCTCGCATTATGCTTAAAAGCTTTTAGCTGTGCAAGAACTTAAGCGTTTTCTGGATACTTTGCAGTCATTTGCTGAAAAAATGCGCGCATTTGTTGCAGATCGTCGGCGAAATTTTCACTAGTGATAAAACATGGACCAAACACCAGTTGCTTGTTTTTGTAATCCAGTCCAACCAAACACACTGGTACATTGGCTTGTTTAGCAATAAACCAAAAACCTGACCGCCACTGCTGTACTTTTTTACGGCTGCCCTCGGGTGATAAACCTAATAATAACGAATCACTCTCTTCAAACTCTGCCACCACTTGCCCTACCACGCCCTGTGGATGGCTGCGGTCAACGGGGATCCCGCCTAAAGACAGCAAAAGCCTTTTCACAGGCCAAACAAAGATACTGTGTTTGCCTAAAAAGCGGATTTTAAGATCAAGGGCTAAAGCTGCGGCTATACCGACAAAAAAATCCTGATTTGAGGTATGAGGGGCGACGGCAATTACCATCTTTTTATGTGCAGGTAGTTCGCCCTGAATACTCCAGCCACCCAGCAGTTTCAGCAACCAGAGGCCAAGTTTCTGGCCCAGGTTACTGTAACGACGTGGCAAGCTTGCAGGAATAGCAGGTAAAGCTGACATTAAGGCTGAGCCAACACCAGCTGGTGTGCTTCTAAAACGCGTTTTAAGCGTTTTTGATTGTCAGGCCCTAAACGGATCATTTGACGTTGTGCCAAAGGCAAAGCTTCAATCTCCGGATCAGCATATGTGTAATAGACGTTAGGACGTGCTAATACCATAGGTGGCGCCACTTCAGGAGTTGCCAACAGTACTTTTATAGCTTCCTGCAAACGCACACGGAACTGTGCATTAGGGTAACCCAACTCAGCATAAGCTTGTTGCATCAGCGGGTAATAGTATTCAAATAAACGTTTTACCTCAGTCACTGAAACGCTTTCCAGCAATTGCAGGTAAGGCTCGTAACGTTCAAAATTAGCCGGATCCAGCTGCACTGCACCGCCTTCAGCCGGTAAAGTGGCAAACTTAACTGTCATTGGCTGAAACAGTGCCTGATTTTTTGGCAATGTGCCTTGTGCAATGTTATCCACATTCACCACAAAACGACGGATCATGTCTTCTGTCACAAACAAAGAGGCTAAACCCGCTTTCCAGCGTAAACCTAATAAACCACTTTTCACTTCAGCATCTGAGTTATCCAGACTGGGTAACTTCACTGTAGGCTCAACTGCCACTGCATCGTCCAAAGGAGTTTCCTGCAGCGGAGTTTCATCCTGAGCCTGGACTGTCAAACTATCGACAGGTTCTTGCTCTGCTGTTAACACATCAGCAGGAGCTGGTTGTTGTAATGTAGGGACAGGAGTAGCTTCAGGCTCTGCGACCGCTGCATCCTCTGCCCGGAAGAAAAACCAGGCAATAGCAATCAGGGTTACAGCCACTACAGCTAAACCTATGTAATATTGTTGCTGGCCTGTGCCAGGAGCCTTCTCAGTCATTTTTGTTTTTTCCTTTCACTAATTCGGGTCACTGATATTAAGCCGTTGAAAAACTGGCTATAGCGTTGCATTTATTTTGCTTTTCAGCAATATATAAACAGAGAGTCTCTAAAGAGTTAAGAAGTTTCAGTGACTGATAACGAAAAAGGTGAAAACACCAATAAAAAAGTTGCTTTGCTGCTGACAGGTGGTGGTGCCAGAGCGGCCTATCAGGTTGGCGTGCTCAAAGCACTGGCCCAGCATTACCCACGCAACAGTAAAATTCCGTTCGAAATTATTTGTGGAACCTCAGCTGGCGCCATCAATGCCACTGGTATCGCCTGTTATGCCTCCTGTTTTCATTTAGGCGTTAAAAAAATTGAATGGGTCTGGCGGAATTTTCATACCCACCAAGTGTACTACTCAGATTATTTACGTTTGGGCTGGCATTTGTTACGTGGTTTTTTAACTGCTTTTCAAACCGACTATGCCAATAAAAGGCCAGTCAGCTTGCTAGACAACAAACCGCTACGTTTGCTGTTGCACAATATTGTTGATTTGCAGCGCATAGACCGCAACATTCAGGGCGGCTATTTATCCAGTGTCTCTGTAACAGCATCAAGTTATAACACTGGCGACTCCATCACCTTTTTTCAGGGTAATGAAGCCAAAGAATGGCGCAGAGCTAAACGTTGTGGCCAAAAAACTTTATTGGGTATTCATCATTTATTGGCTTCAGCCGCTATTCCACTTGTATTTCCTTCGGTGCGAATCAACCAGCATTATTATGGCGATGGTTCTGTCAATCAATTGTCGCCGCTGAGCTCCCCTATTCACTTGGGTGCAGAAAAAATACTGATCATAGGTCTGGAGCAACCCCGAGCCCGCGACTTAACTAACGCTATGCCGCATCATCCGGGTTTAGCCACTGTCGCTGGTCATCTGTTGGATACGATTTTTTCTGACACGCTGAATGCCGATTTAGAGCGCATGAACAGGATCAATAAAACAGTGGATACCTTAAATGCGCATAATATTCCGACCGATCTGAAGAAAGTGGAAAGTTTTTTAATTAACCCCAGTGTGAATTTTAATGAAATTGCCAGCCAGCACTTTTTGCAGCTTCCTATGGCCGTTCGTAGCTTGCTGCGTTTAACTGGTATAACCCAGCACTCAGAGTCGAGCTTAACCAGCTACCTGCTGTTTGAAAAATCCTACACCAAAAGGCTCATTGAAATTGGTTATCAGGATGCAATGCAACAAATGCCGGAACTGCTGGATTTTTTGCGATCTTAAGGGTGATCTTAGGGGGCAATTTTTAGCCAGCCCTTGCCGTCAAAAAATCGTCAGCTGAAACTGCATAATTGAAAAAATCAATAATATCATTCACTTATTAAAGTGGCACAATACCTGCAAATTCCAGCTATCTTAGATATGCTCCGGAGTGTCGGCAGTGGAATTATTTGGCTTACAAGATATGACTTTGAGTGGAACCAGTTACGCTGGCATCACCAGTCAACCGCATTGGTCTGGTTTGTCCGCGGATCCAGCGACTCTGCCAGAGCAACTGCAAACCAGCTTAGATCTCGCTAATCAGCTACAAATCTATTCAATGGCCGCTGGCAAAGTTTTGCCTCTGCGATCCATTCAATTACAAACTGCGGTGGGTAAATACCTGGCGCCGGGCTCAGAAGAAGGCAATTTTGAGCACCGCAGCGTCTTAATGCTGAACGATCAATGTCTGGCCGAGTTGAGCTATCAGTCCGATCAGGCTTTTACTCCTCTGATCCAGCATCAGTTGTGGCAACTGGAGCGGCAATGGCTGTATCCGCTGCGAAATACCCTGGTGGTGGTTCGATTACAGCAGTTGGCGTTAAAAGACAGCCTGACAGATTTAGGCAACAGACGTAATTTTGACGATCAGTTTGAACGTGCAGTGCAGCTTGCGAACAGACGTCAGGAAGCTTGTGCTTTAATTCTGCTGGATTTGGATAATTTTAAACAAACCAACGATAACTTTGGCCACCCTGCCGGTGATGATGTGTTGATTGCGGTAGCAGATGCTATGCGTCAAACCTTAAGAGCCAGCGATTGTTTATTCCGTTTTGGTGGCGATGAATTTGCCATATTACTGACAGCAGATGATGCCTTATCGGCTGAGCTGGTAGCTCATCGTCTGGTAAAAGCTATTAATCAACACCATGTCTGTAATCAGTTTGCTGTAACAGCAAGCGCTGGTTTAGCCCAGCTAGCCCCTAATCAAAAATCTGAGCTGTTATTCAGCCGTGCTGATGATGCTTTATCACAAGCTAAACAGGCGGGTAAAAACGCGGTGAAAGTAGCGCTGTTGAATCAGGCTTGATCTGAACAGGCGGAAGTTTTAGTCGTCGTACATTGGGGCTAAAGGACAGAAGATCCAAAAGCCCTTTTTTTTGCCCGCGGTTTGCTTTAGCTTCGCTTTAACTTTTTTGCCAGTCGATAAAGGCAGTGGCCTGCTCTTGCGATGCGTTAGAGGCTACCCCAAGTACTGCCACCACCTGATTATTCTGCACCAGCACAGGTAACTGCAAGCGTTGCCAGGGCGGAATAGACCACAACTTCAGCCATTGTTTCAACTCTTTGCTCTGCCGCTCACCTGCAGGTTTAAAAGGCAAACTAAAAAGCCCAAACACCAGATATAGAGGGTCGTTAGTTATCAGCAAAGGCGTGCCCATATTTTCCCGGTTAAGGAGAAACTGCCCAGTTATGGTGTTTAGCTGTTGCCCTGGTTTTAATTCGAGAAAAACCCCAGCCTGCGGAGCCTCTGTAACTTGCGTGATATAAGCCTTGTTGGCAAAACGACGGATTTGATAAGCATCCAGTTCCAGCAAAGGCTGAGCATCAGCTTTAGCGCCCATGAGCTCCGAAAAGAATCGCTCCAGCCAGTCCGCCGATGGATTAAGCCCTTTTAAGGCCAACCAGCGGCGCACCAGCAGCTTTTGTGTGGCTAAGTCTTGTGTGATTAGCAGTTTTAAATCTAACTCAGCACCATGCATTACAGTGGGTAATAACTGCTGAAGCTGTTTTTCAACAAACTGCTGTTGCTGCTGGATATGAGAGACTGAACGCAAAGCATTTTGCCGGAACGCTGGCCAGCGCTGTTGTAATAATGGCATAACCTGAAGGCGCAGAAAGTTACGGTCAAACCGGCTGTCGTTATTACTTTCATCTTCAATCCACTCTAACAGTTGCTGCTGCGCAAAAACCTCCAGTTGCTCACGGCTAAATTCCAGCAAAGGCCGAAGTAACCAGCCAGAAGCAAAAGGCTGCAAAGCGGCAATGCCCGATAAACCTGCTGGACCTGCGCCACGCTTTAACGCCAGCAACAAAGTTTCGAGTTGATCATCGGCATGATGAGCTGTTAATAACGCAGTTTGAGGAGAGACAACAAAAGCAGCTAAAGCTGAATAGCGGGCGGCACGGGCCTGAGCTTCGATATTAGCAGCAGGGTTCAGTTGTACTTTTTGCATTTCAAAGGCAATGTGGCGCGTAAGGCATTGCTGCTGACAAAAATCAGCCCACTGATCGGCATTGGCACTTAAACCATGATGGATATACACAGCTTTAAGCTTGATAGCACAACTCTGAGTAAGCTGATGGCAAAGCTCCAGCAACACCATAGAATCCAGCCCACCAGATAACCCCAGCACCAGCTGGTTTAAACCAAGCTGTTGGATATGCTGACGCAATGAGGCTGTGTACTCTGAACTCATTAAAACGAGACCCTAATAAAAAACCGCCTTGCGGCGGCTTTTATACCCTAAGTAATTGATGTTACAGTGAGGCGACTAGCGAGCGAGACCCCAGGAGCATAGTTGTCTATGTGACTGGGGCGAGAGCGCGCAGGCAACAAAGCTGCAGCTTCAAGTACGACGGGTATATTAGCAATAGCCAAAAGACATTAAGCGTTTATATCGTCTGTCCAGCAAGTCTTCAATACTTAACTTTTCCAGTTTGGCTAAGTCACGTAACAGGGCCTGCTTTAAGCTTTGTGCCATTTGCTCATGATTACGATGGGCGCCACCTAAAGGCTCGCTGACGATTTCGTCAATCAGGTTCAGCTCTTTTAAACGTGGTGCTGTGATACCCATGGCATCGGCAGCGATAGGGGCTTTATCCGCACTTTTCCACAGAATAGAAGCACAACCTTCAGGTGAAATCACTGAATAGGTGCTGTATTGCAGCATGTTGACCTGATCGCCGACGCCTATGGCTAAAGCTCCACCAGAACCACCCTCGCCTATCACAGTACAGAGCACCGGCACTTTCAGGCCAGCCATGACTTTAAGGTTACGGGCAATAGCTTCACTTTGACCACGTTCTTCAGCACCAACACCAGGGTATGCACCAGGCGTGTCGATAAAAGTGATGATGGGCAAATTAAAACGTTCAGCCATTTCCATCATACGTAAAGCTTTACGGTAGCCTTCAGGTTTTGGCATACCAAAGTTACGTTTGATTTTCTCTGAGGTGTCACGGCCTTTCTGATGACCAATCACCATCACGGTTTTGTCACCTAAACGGGCTGTACCGCAGACAATGGCAGGATCGTTGGCAAAAGTACGATCACCGGCAAACTCATCAAAGTCAGTGAAAATATGTTTAATGTAATCCAGCGTGTAAGGACGCAACGGATGACGGGCTAATTGAGCAACCTGCCAGGCACCTAATTCTGCAAAGATCTTTTTTGTCAGAGTTAAGCTTTTTTCCTTCAGCTTGTTTACTTCTTCTTCAAGGCCGAGATCAAACTCGCCATTGCGGCTTACTTTGCGAAGTTCTTCTATTTTGGCTTCAAGTTCCGCAATCGGTTGCTCAAACTCTAAATAATTCAGCATCATCGACTGTCACTACCTAATTAATGAAAATCCAGTTGTATTGTTGCTAATTGTCGCAGTTGATGCAACAAAGCATCGGTAGGTGTTACCCACCATTCGGTGCCCAATGCCACTGTGATTTGACCTTCGTCACGCTGGTACACCAGCTTCACAGGCACTGTGCCTAATTTAAATTCGTGCATAGCTTGCTGCAGTTTTTGCAGATAATCCAGTCCCATTTGCTGCTGATGTACAGTTAAGGTCAAGGATTTTAAGCATTTTTCCCGTGCAGCTATGATGTCCACTACTTCGCGGCCGGACATTGTAAGGCCACCGCTGAAATCATCAAAGCTGACCTGTCCCGACACCACCAATATTTTGTCTTTTTGCAGCAAATGCTCGAAGTTTTCGAACTGTTCGGGGAAAAAACGTACATCTAAGCGCGCAGATTTGTCATCTAAAGTGACAATAGCCCAACGTCTGCCCTTTTTATTGATCATAGTGCGCACCGACAAGACTAAACCTGCGGCATGCACCACCTGATCACGACGACCCGGCTGCATATCAACTAAACGGCCAGAACTGTAATGAGGTAACTCCACCAGATATCTGTTGATAGGGTGGCCAGTCAGGTATAAACCTAAGGTTTCACGTTCGCCTTCCAACCAGACTTCGTCCGGCCAAATTGGCACTTGTTTAAAAGCACTGGCTGCATGTTCAGGCTCTGGTGCCATTAAACCAAATAAATCAGACTGGCCCATAGCTTCGGCTTTGGCCTGCTGCTCCGCGCCTTTCATCGCTTCTTCTAAAGTCGCCATCATGGCAGCACGGTGTGGGCCTAACTGGTCCATAGCACCGGATAAAATCAGCTTTTCAATAACACGGCGGTTCAGCTGTTTTAAATCAACTTTATTACAGAAGTCGAACAAATCTGTGAATGTTCCGTGTTTGGCTCGCGCTGCTAAAATAGCGTCAACCGGACCTTCACCCACACCTTTAATCGCACCTATGCCATAAACAATATGGCCTTGGCGGTTCACCGTAAATTTATATTCACCAGAATTCACATCAGGTGGGATCAATTTGAGCTTCATATGCTCACATTCATCCACCAGAATGACGATTTTGTCGGTGTTATCCATATCGGCAGACATTACAGCGGCCATAAACTCAGCCGGGTAATGCGCCTTCATCCACAGCGTCTGGTACGACACCAACGCATAAGCGGCAGAGTGAGATTTGTTAAAACCGTAACCTGCGAACTTCTCTACCAGGTCGAAGATTTTCATCGACAGTTCGGCATCAACCCCGTTTTCGACAGCGCCATCACGGAAAGTATCCCGCTGCTTGGCCATCTCTTCCGGTTTCTTTTTACCCATAGCACGGCGTAATAAGTCAGCGCCGCCCAGTGAATAACCAGACAAGACCTGTGCGATTTGCATCACCTGTTCCTGGTACAGGATAATGCCGTAAGTCGGTTCCAGAATAGGGATTAACGAGTCATGTTGCCAGGTAGAATCCGGATAAGAGATTTCTTCACGACCGCGTTTACGGTCAATAAAGTTATCTACCATGCCTGACTGCAATGGACCGGGCCGGAACAAAGCCACCAGGGCTATCATATCTTCGAAACAGTCGGGTTGCAGACGGCGGATTAAGTCTTTCATACCACGGGATTCAAGCTGGAATACCGCTGTGGTATCCGCCTTCATCAGCACGTCAAAACTTTTTCGGTCGGTCAGCGGAATGGTATTGATATCCACCAGCGGCTTACCTTCACGGGTCAGACGCTCGTTGGTCATATTCACTGCCCACTGCAAGATAGTCAGTGTGCGCAAACCGAGGAAGTCGAACTTCACCAGACCTGCGTATTCCACATCGTTTTTATCAAACTGAGTGACGGGGTTATTACCCTCTTCATCACAATACACAGGCGCAAAGTCGGTAATTTTAGTCGGCGCTA
Source organism: Rheinheimera sp. MM224 (assembly GCF_947090785.1). Classification (NCBI taxonomy): domain Bacteria; kingdom Pseudomonadati; phylum Pseudomonadota; class Gammaproteobacteria; order Chromatiales; family Chromatiaceae; genus Rheinheimera; species Rheinheimera sp. MM224. The sequence continues at coordinate 1,281,809 of NZ_OX352320.1, read as the reverse complement.
TCACCACACCACCAGCGTGTTTACCGGCGTTTCGGGTCACACCTTCCAGCTGACGCGCCATGTCGATCAAGTCTTTTACTTCCTGATCGGCGGCATACAATTCAGGTAAACGTGGTTCTTCTTTAAAAGCCTGTTCCAGCGTCATACCAGGAGTGGGCGGGATCAGCTTAGAGATACGGTCAACAAAACCATAAGGATGGCCCAGCACCCGGCCTACGTCGCGGATCACAGCTTTGGCCGCCATAGTACCGAAGGTGATAATTTGCGATACAGCTTCGCGGCCATACATGTCAGAGACGTGTTCTATCACCTCGTCGCGTCTGTCCATACAGAAGTCGACGTCAAAGTCGGGCATCGAGACCCGCTCGGGGTTTAAGAAACGTTCGAACAGTAGATCAAACTCTAACGGGTCAAGGTCGGTAATACTCAGTGCATAAGCCACTAAAGAACCAGCCCCCGAGCCCCGGCCAGGGCCGACCGGAATATCGTTGTCTTTACTCCACTGGATAAATTCCATCACGACCAGGAAGTAACCAGGGAAACCCATCTGGTTGATAACGCCGAGCTCAATGTCTAAACGTTCGTCGTATTCAACCCGTTTTACTTTACGAACTTCAGGGTCAGGGAATAACTGCAGCAAGCGTTTTTCCAGACCTTCCTGCGATTTTAATACTAAAAAATCAGCGTCGGACAAACCACCAGTCGGGAAAGCCGGCAGGAAGTATTCACCTAACCTTATGGTGACATTACAGCGTTTGGCTATTTCAACTGAGTTTTGTAAGGCTTCGGGAATATCGGAGAACAGCTCCAGCATTTCTTCTGCAGATCGCAGATACTGCTGCTCGCTATAATTTTTTGGCCGTCTTTTATCTTCTAAGGTGTAACCATCATGAATGGCAACCCGGATTTCATGAGCAGGAAAATCGTCAGGGCTTAACATCACCACTTCGTTGGTGGCAACCACAGGCAACTGTTCACGTTCTGCCAGCTCTACTGCAGCCTGAATATAAGTTTCTTCGTCCGGACGACCAGTGCGGGTCAGTTCAATAAAAAACCGGCCAGGGAAATGTTCACGATAAAACTGCACTAACGCCAAAGCGCTGGGCGCGTTGCCCTTAATTAAAGCTTTGCCTAAAGGGCCGTCTTTCGCACCTGACAATACAATCAGGCCTTCTTTGTATTCCACCAGCCAGTCATGATCAATCTGCGGCTTGTGATGCACATGGCCACGTAAATAAGCCTTGGATAGCAGCATGGTCAGGTTCTGGTAACCGACGTTGTCAGCCGCCAAAATCAATAAACGACAAGCATCGCCTGGAAACAGCGGATGCTGCACCCACAAATCTGCACCTACTATAGGTTTGATACCGGCTTCATGTGCTGTACTGTAAAAACGCACCAGACCACACATATTCATCTGGTCTGTTAAAGCAAGCGCAGGCATATTCAGCTCTTTCGCCGCTTTGACTATAGGCTTTATTTTTTTGATGCCATCGATCATCGAAAAATCGCTGTGCACCCTTAAATGAATAAAACCCGGATCAGCCATGAACTGCCCCTGCAAAAGACTCCAACACATCTCTGACAGGCTTAAAACTGCGTCTGTGCTCGTGGATCACACCATGAGTTTTAATAGCGGCTAAGTGTTGTGCGGTCGGATAGCCTTTATGACCGGCAAAACCATACTGTGGATAAGCGGCATCCAGCTGCTGCATTTCTTCATCCCGCGCCACTTTAGCAAGAATAGAAGCAGCACTGATTTCCGGCACTAAAGCATCACCTTTGACCACAGCACTGGCCTGAACACCTATATCTTTAGGCACACGGTTGCCGTCTATCAAGGCCCATTCCGGTTTAATATGCAGCCCCTGCACAGCACGGGTCATGGCCAGCATAGTGGCGTGTAAGATATTTAAACTGTCAATTTCATGCACTTCAGCACGACCTAAGCTCCAGCTTAAGGCTTTAGCTTTAATTTCTTCAGCAAGCTGCAGGCGTTTTTTTTCTGACAGTTTTTTAGAATCGTTTAACCCGACAATAGGGTTATTTGGGTCAAGAATCACAGCGGCTGTGACCACAGCGCCAACCAGCGGGCCACGCCCTACTTCGTCGACACCACAAATCAGTGCTACTGCTGGTCTTTGATACGTCTCTGCATTAAGGACTTGAGAACTCATAGAGGTGCATCCATCACTTTTGCTATAGCTGCAGCTGCTTGCTCGCTGGCATTGCAACGAATTAACTGGTGCAACTCTGTAAAAGAGCTGACACAAGCTTGCTGTGCTGTCGGGTTTTGTAATAAAGGCGCCATAGCTTTGACTAAGTGGTCTACTGTGACCTGCTCTTGCAGCAGCTCTGTCACTAAAGCTTTATCCGCTAATAAATTCGGCAGGCTGAAAAACTTCAGTTTCACTAAACGTTTGGCAATTTGATGCGTCAACCAATTCATCTTATAACCCACTACCATAGCGGTTTTGGCCAGCATGGCTTCTAAAGTGGCAGTGCCTGAGGCGATAAACACAGCATCAGCCGCAGTTAACGTAGAGCGGGCTTTGCCTATCTCCAGCTTCACCACTAAATCCGGTGCAACTTGCTGTTTAATCTGGCGGAACAACTCTGCTTTTTGCTCTGTCACCATATTACAAATCAGCTGCAAATCAGGTTGCTGACGCTGTAATTCTGCTGCAGCAAGCAAATAATCTGCAGCTAATAATTTGATTTCATTGGTTCTGCTACCCGGCATGATCGCCAGCACTGGCGCTTCTGGGTTTAAACCCAGTTCAGTTCTGGCTGCGGCTTTATCAGGCTGCAGCGGCATTTGGTCTGCCAGCGTATGGCCAACAAAACTGCATGGCACATCAAATCTATCGTAAAAGGCTTTTTCAAAAGGCAATAACGCCAACACCATATTGGTCGCTTTGGCGATTTTAAAAATACGTTTTTGCCGCCAGGCCCAGACGGAAGGGCTGACATAATGCACAGTTTTAATACCAGCAGCTTTGAGTTTGAGCTCCACCGGAATATTAAAATCCGGTGCGTCTATACCTATAAAGACATCAGGTTGAGTGGCAATAAGATTCGCCAGTAGCTCTTTTCGAACCTGCAGCAAACGTGGCAAGCGGCCTAATACTTCGACTATGCCCATCACCGCCAGCTCTTCCATATCAAACAAAGCGCTAAAGCCTTCGGCTTTCATGCGCTCGCCGCCTATGCCATAAAATTCTGCCTGCGGGTACAAAAGCTTTAAAGCGCGGATTAAATCTGCACCTAAAATATCGCCGGAGTGTTCCCCGGCGACTAAGGCTATTTTCACTTTGGAGTGCAGCTCTGCCATCAGCGGATAATACCGCGGCTGGAGTTGGCGATAAAATCAGTGAAGGCTTTGACTTCCGGGAATTCTGCAGATTTTTCTGCCAGAGCATCCAGAGCTTCCTGCACTGTTAAGCCTTTACGATAGACTTCTTTGTAAGCCCGACGTACTTCTAAAATCGCATCGCTGCTAAAGCCGCGGCGTTTTAAACCTTCAAGGTTTAAACCAGCAGGTACAGCATGTGAGCCGTGCGCCATCAGGTAAGGAGGTACGTCTTTGACGACAATAGAACCACCGCCGATAAAGGCATGAGCGCCTATATGGCAGAATTGGTGAATCCCCGTCATGCCACCTAAAATAGCCCAATCCCCAACATGCACATGGCCAGCTGACTGAGCGCCGCTGGCAAAAATCACGTTATCGCCAATCACACAGTCGTGCGCGACATGGGTATTGTTCATAAAAAGGTTATTCGAGCCAATACGGGTGACACCTTTGTCCTGCACCGTGCCACGATGCACAGTACAGTTTTCGCGGAATACATTGTTGTCACCAATAATCAGTTCTGTTGGCTCGCCGTTGTATTTTTTGTCCTGGCAATCTTCACCTATGCTGGTGAACTGATAAAAATGATTGCCTTTGCCCATGACGGTTGGGCCTTTCAGCACCACATGAGATTCAAGCACTGTGTCATCGCCAATCACCACGTTAGCGGCAATATAACAAAATGGTCCAACTTTGACGTTTTGACCAAGTACGGCACCGGGTTCTATCACAGCGGTAGGATGGATCATATTAAAGCTCTCTTCTGGCACACATCAGTTCAGCACTACAAACAACCTGGCCATCCACTTTGGCTTCACCATAAAACTTCCACAAATTACGGCGTTCTTTCAAGAACTTCACTTCCAGCACCATTTGATCGCCAGGAACAACAGGCTTTTTAAAACGGGCTTCGTCTATAGCAGCAAATAAATACAGCTCGTTCTCAGAGCGTTCTGTCACTGTCTTAAAACCTAAAATGCCAGTGGCCTGAGCCAAAGCTTCCAGAATTAATACACCAGGGAAAATCGGCATATTAGGGAAGTGGCCGGTAAAGATCGGCTCGTTTATTGTCACGTTTTTAATAGCAGTTAAAGATTCGCCCGGTGTGAAATCAAGAACCCGGTCGATCATTAAAAATGGATAGCGATGTGGCAGCAAGGCCATGATTTCCTGTATTTCAAGGATATTCAATTGGTTAGCCAAAGTGAACCTCTTTTATATTATTCGTCTTTTGAAGGCGGTAGGGACAAAGCAGCCATTTGCTGTTCAAGTTCCCGTAATTTTTGATACATCTGATCCAGTTGACGAAACCGGACGCTATTTTTCCGCCATTCCAGATTAGTGCTGGCCGGAGTACCGGATGAATAAATACCTTTTTCGGTGATGGACTTAATGATCATCGACATGCCGGTAATTTGCACACCATCACATATTTCCATATGACCATTAATGGCGCAGGCACCACCAATAATACAATAGCGGCCAATTTTAGTGCTGCCAGCTACGACTGTGCAACCTGCAATGGCTGTGTGATCGCCAATTTGCACGTTGTGAGCAATTTGTACCTGATTGTCCAGAATCACGTTGTTGCCAATCACTGTATCGCCTAAAGCACCACGGTCTATCGTGGTATTGGCACCTATTTCAGTATCGTCGCCGATGACGACAGTACCTACCTGAGGAATTTTCAGCCAGCGACCACGTTCATTAGCAAAACCAAAACCATCTGCACCTATCACTGCACCGCTGTGCACCAGACAATTTTTACCAAGCTGCACGCAGTGGTAAAACGTCACGTTAGGCCAGATTTTGCAGCCATCGGCTATATGAACCTGTTCACCAATAAAACAACCCGCGCCAATTTGTACGTTCTCGCCTATCACGGCACCAGCGGAAATCACCACGTTGGGGCCTATAACGACTGAATCTGGTACAGAAGCTGAAGGGTCTATGGCTATATTCTGCCCCCGCCCATAAGCGGCAGCAGGTGTGGAATCTAATAACTGCGCAATTTTAGCAAAAGCAACATAAGGGTCATTCACCACCAGCGCGTTGACCGGGCAATAACTCAGGTCGTCCGCTTTAATCAGCACGGCACCGGCTTGAGTCGATTGCAAAAATTTGCGGTACTTGCTGTTCGACAAGAAGCTGATCTGATGGCTTGTCGCCTCTTCCAATGTACCAACGGCACTAATCAGTGCCGTGGCGTCTCCAACTAGCTGAGCATTTAACTGCTCAGCTATAAAAGCTAATGTAAGCTTTGCCATTATTTGGCTTTGCTCACCTGAGCTACAACAGCATTAGAGATGTCATATTCAGGTTTAACAAACACACCAGCCTGAGCATTTAAAATCAGGTCGTAGTTGTCTTTTTTAGCCAGACTGTCAATCGCAGTTTTCACTAAACCCATCAGCTTGTTACGTTCTTCGCCCTGACGCTTACGGTAATCTTCGTCCAGTGGACGAGCTAATTGCTCGTAGCTGCGCATTTGCTTTTCCATTTCGCCTTGCAGAGTTTTTTTCTGCTGATCGTTCATGGTTGCGCCATCACGCTTTAATTTTTCCTGATTAAAAGCGATGTCTTTTTCCAGCTTTTGTACTTCAGCAATACGGCCTTCGAACTCAGCTTTTAATGTATTTTGAATAGAGGTGGTCTGAGGTAACTGGGCAACAATAGCCTGTACATCAACGATACCAATCTTCATTTCTTTTGCTGCAGCAGTACCAGCCATTAACAGGCCAGCCATCAATACCAATGCAGTTTTTGCTAAGCTTTGCTTAAACATGTGTTTCCCTTTCCCATAAATTTAGAATGTAGTACCAATATTGAAACTAAAGTTTTCCTGATCATCACCCTCTTCTTTCCGGATGATTTTGGCCAGGCTAAATGTCAATGGACCCATAGGCGAAATCCACTGCAGAGAAAGACCAGTCGAAACACGGATTAAGCCTGGATCAGAATAGTCTAACAGCGTAGGACTGTTAAAGTTCTGACTTGTCGACGGGCTTAAACCATTGTAACGACTTAAATCAAACTCTGTATCCCAGACGTTACCTGCATCAACAAACAGGCTGGTACGTATCTGGTTTACATAATCCTCACTGACAAATGGTGTCGGTGTGATTAACTCAAGGGTAGCAATAGCCATGGCATTACCACCCGTTGACCGCGGAGACACTAAATAAGTGTCAAAACTCGGATCAGTCGGCAGTGGACTACCAGATCCACTTGTAGGATTAGGTAAACCCGGAACTGTACTGACCTGACGATATATCGCATGAGGACCGATAATACGGGCTTCAAAACCACGTAAATTCTGGCCACCTGCATAGAAGTTATCGGTAAATGGCAACGTATAATCATAACCATCTTTGCTGCCGTAACCGTTACCATAACCCACTTCCAGTTTACTTAAGAACGACCAGCGGTGGTCATTACTCAGCGGAATATAATTGCGGGCTTCAAAAGTGGTTTTGTAGTACTGCAAATCTGAGTTTGGTGTCGTAATACGCCCGCTTAATACTAACTCATGACCAGCTGTCGGGAACAAACCTCGGTTTAATGTGCTTTGGATCCAACTGGCAATCAGCTCGTAGTTGGTAAACTTATAACCACCATCCGGATCATTTTTATCCATTAACACAGCTCTGAAATGACGTAACTGATCATATTCAGATAAGGAGTTAATTTCGTTGACCGCATAGTTGGTGCCGAAGTTTAATCTGTTGTACTCATTGATTGGGTAACCAACAGTAGCGCCAAAACCATAGCGTTTTTGTTTATAGGCTTCTAAGTTAGATGACAAACTGGAATAGTCTGTATCTGAATAGAAAATCTGACCACCTAAACTGACAGCATCGAGTGTGAAGTACGGATCAGTCACAGACAATGAAATTTGTCTGTTGTACTTGTTAGTACTTAAGTTAACACCTGCTGAGTTACCTGTACCAAAGAAGTTTTGTTGCTCCACGCCAATCTGGAATGACAAGCCCTGAAAATCACCGTAAGAAATACCGGCATTAAAGTTACCAGACGGTTGTTCTTTAATTTTGTAGCTGACGTCGACTTTGTCATCCACGCCTGCAACTTCTTTGGTCTCAAAATCAACCTTCTCAATGTAAGGTAAACGTTGAATACGTTCTTTAGACAGTTCGAGCGCGTCGTTAGATAACCAGGCGCCTTCCATCTGACGGACTTCACGACGAATAACTTCGTCTTTGGTAGAAGCGTTACCGGCCACTTCCAGACGACGTACATAAACGCGTTTGCCGGGGTCAACACTGATGGTCAGAGCAACTTCTTTGGTATCGTCGTTGATCGCAGGAATAGTGCGGACTTTCGAGTTGGCATAACCAAAACGTGCCAGTAACTTGGCGATACTTTCTTCGGTATAAGTCACCAAAGCGCCGTTATACAGCTGACCCGCTTTTAAAGGTAACAGTGCCTTGATAAAAGCATCCTGCCCTATTAAATCACCGACAAAGTCAACGCCTGTAATAGTGTATTGTTCACCTTCAGTCACGTTCAGAGTAACGTAGACCGAGGTTTTATCCGTGCTGACAGAAACCTGATTGGCGTCGATGTTAAAACGCAGGTAACCACGATCTAAGTAGTAGCTACGGATTTTTTCAAAGTCACCTTGCAAGGTTTGTTTCTGGTATCGATCAGAAGCCAGAAAACGCCACCAAGGCAAGTCGTACAGTGATTCAATATTTTTCAACAACTCTTCGTCGCTGAATATCTCGTTACCTACTAAGTTGATCTGGCGAACAGAAGCAGCATCGCCTTCTTCAAATTCGATTTTCAGATTCACTCTGTTACGAGGTAAATAAGTAACCTTCATCTCAACTGCGGCGTTGTATTTACCTACACCGTGGTAAAACTCTGTTAAACCGTTTTCAACTTCTTTGATCACAGTTTTATCTAAAGGCTCACCAATAATAATTTTCTGACCAGTTAAACTTTCGTTCAACTGCTCTTCTTTGATGTCTTTATTACCATCAAACTCAATGTTATTGATGGTTGGACGCTCTTTTAAGCGATAAATGACGGTATTGCCGTCACGAAATACCTGAATATCGTCAAAGTGACCTGCCGCATACAGACTTTTGATACTGCGCGATAAGGATGCTTCAGTGATGGTATCGCCGATATTAAACGGCAAATTATTTAATGCTGCACCAAGCGCAACACGCTGCAAGCCTTCGACCTGAATGTCTTGCACAGTAAATGATTGTTCAGCGAGCACCGAGTTACTTAAACCAGCAAGTAACATCGCAGCTACTAATCGTTTAATTGTCATTGTTTTGGACTACTTTTGATTAGTTTATTACAAACGAGAAATATCGTTGAGCAGCGCAATTCCCATTAATGTCAGCAGCAACAGAGCTCCGATCCGGAAACCCAGCTCCTGCGCCTTCTCAGAGACAGGTTTGCCGCGTATTAGTTCCAGCACAAGATACATTAAATGGCCACCATCCAAAATAGGCAGAGGCAGTAAATTTATCACCCCAAGGTTGACGCTAATCAGTGCTAAAAAGGAGATAAAGGCAATCAAGCCAATATCTGCGCTGCTTCCAGCGCCTTGTGCTATCGAAATTGGTCCACTTAAATGTTTGACAGAAATATCACCAAAAATGAATTTTCCAATCATTGAGAAGCTTAACCGTACCAATTGCCAGGTCTTTTCTACCCCAACCAAGGCCGCCTGTACAGGGCCATACTGCTGAGTGAACAATAAATGCTCAGGCCACGGCAATACTTTTGGGCTGACACCAAGGTAACCCTGGTGAAAACCATCAGCCGTTTCGCGGCTTTGTGGTGTCACCAGAATATCCATGCTTTGGCCGCTACGCTCAATACCAAACAGTAGAGGTTTTTCCGGATTGTTTTGCACTAAAGTGACTACTGAGTTCCAGTCAGCGACAGTTTTACCATCCACTGAAACCAGTTTATCGCCTAACTGCAAACCTGCGGCTTCTGCTGCTGAGCTTGGCTGAATCTGGCTGATTTCGTTCAAAACTTCCGGACGCAGTGGCTCTAAACCTAAACTGCCAAATACGCTTTGTTTGTCCGGGTCAAATGCCCATTCGGTTAAATCCAGCTGATAACTTTGGTCACTGCCTTCGAGTTGCTGCACTGTAATGTCTACTGCCGGGCTGCCAACTTGCTCAACCAGCAATAAACTGATGGCACGCCAATCCTCAGCTGGTTCACCGTTGATTGCGGTAATTTGCGCATTTGACGGAACGCCAGCTTTAGCAGCAATAGATTCAGCCGTCACCTGCCCTATCACAGGTTTAATGTTCGGTACACCAATCAGGTACATAGCCCATAACAACAGGATGGCGAACAGGAAATTGGCTATAGGGCCTGCAGCAATAATAGCCATACGTTGTCCGACTGTTTTGCTGTTAAAGCTTAAGTCTTTAAACTGCGGTAATACAGGGTCTACCCGCTCATCTAACATGCGGACATAACCACCAAGCGGGATCATCGCAATAACAAACTCTGTGCCTTGTTTGTCGCGCCAGCGGTAAATAGCCTTGCCAAAACCTATAGAAAAACGTTTGACCAGTACGTTGTTTTTTCGTGCCACCCAAAAGTGACCAAACTCATGCACTGTCACCAGCAGGCCAATAGCAACCACAAAGCTAATTAAATTCCAGACAAAACCCGACATTAACTCACCTTTTTCAGTTGGTCTTGCATATAAGCTCTGGCTTGTTGATCAAGGCCCAGAATGCTTTCTAAATCAGGCGCCTTTATAGTGGCAAAACGCTCCAATGCTTTTTCGTTCAACTGCGCTATATCTGTAAAACGAATTTGGCCTGCTAAAAATGCGGCCACCGTCATTTCATTGGCAGCGTTTAGCGCAGTGGTAGCGCCCTGACCATAACCACAAGCGGCTATCGCCAGATATAAATTGGGGTAACGTACTGGTTCTGGTTTGGAGAAACTAAAATCTGCCAGTTCAAAGAAATTCAGTGGTTTGACATGGGTCTGAATACGATGTGGGTAAGCCAGCGCATGAGCTATAGGAGTACGCATATCAGGCTGACCCAGCTGTGCCAATACAGAACCATCAGTGTACTGCACCATCGAATGGATAATACTTTGTGGGTGGATCACCACCTGAATATCGTCTGCCGCGCAATTAAATAACCAGCGCGCTTCAATAAATTCCAAGCCTTTATTCATCATAGTGGCGCTGTCGACAGAAATTTTCTGGCCCATCACCCAATTTGGATGCGCGACAGCCTGAGCTGGCGTGATGCTTGAAAAATCGGCCAGATCTTTACGTAAAAAAGGACCACCACTGCCCGTTAACAACAGCTTACTGATACCAAAATCAGCCAGTTTTTGTGTGGCTGTGTTTTGCTGTAACTGCGCAGGCAGGCATTGAAAAATAGCATTATGTTCGCTGTCTATCGGCAATAAAGTAGCACCGTAGTGTTGCACTTTATTGATAAACAGCTCACCACTCATCACCAGCGCTTCTTTGTTTGCCAGTAATACAATTTTACCTTGCTCAACGGCAGCCAAGGTCGGCAATAAACCCGCAGCGCCAACAATAGCAGCCATTACCATATCAACATCAGGATGAGCAGCTAAATCACAAAGCGCTCCAGTGCCAGCCCAGACTTCAGTCGGCAGATTGGCGTCTTTTACCAACTGGCGTAATTTGTCAGCGGCTTGTACATCAGTCATCACCGCATAACGGGGTTTAAATTGCTGGATTTGAGCAAACAGCTTATCTACCTGAGTAGCGCCTGTTAACCCCAGTACCTGATAGTGTTCAGGGTGCATAGCCACAACGTCCAGCGTATTGCAGCCAATAGAGCCTGTTGCACCAAGGATCACCAGGGTCCGCATTAAGCGAAGCCCCCAATCAGAGCTACCAATACAGCATAAAGTGGCGCAGTGGCCGTCAGGCTGTCGATACGATCTAAAATGCCACCGTGACCAGGGATAATATTGCCGCTATCTTTTAAGCCAGCCACACGTTTAAACATACTTTCACTTAAATCGCCGAACACAGACAAAATAGTCAGCACTAAAGCGGCCAGATACCAGGTGGCAGTTTCTTCCGGAAACCCCAGATAATAAGCCACAGCAGTCACCAGCAGCATGACAAAAAGCACACCACCGAGCATGCCTTCCAGTGTTTTCCCAGGACTGACAGCAGGCAACAATTTGCGTTTACCAAAAGGTTTACCAATAAAATAGCCGCCAATATCTGCAGCCCAGACCATACCCAGCAATAAACAAATCAACCAGGCACCTGTGTAGCTGGATTGATGAAAATCAACAGAGCGAATTAATAACAAGGCAGTCCAGGCAGGAACCAGAGTGAGCCAGCCCATCAAAGCGCGACGTAAATGACCTTGGGCCCAGCTTTGACTGCTACGTGGGTAACTTAATACCAAAAGCACCGCAATCAGCCACCAGACAACACCCATAGCAAGCAGGCTGTTACTCAACAGATCCAGCTGTACTGGCCAGTATGCAGTGTCAGGCAGTTGCCAATAAATCAGCGCCATACTCAGTGCTACCACAGCTATAAAACTGTATTGGCTGGGTTTGGTTGTGTAACCACAAAACAAACTCCACTCCCAGGCTCCGATCAAAAAAGCAGCAGCAATAAAAATAGCGAAATAGTGCAAAGGAAGGAAAAAAACTGCGGCCAACGCCAATGGCGCCATGATCAGGGCTGTAATAACTCGTTGCTTAAACAAATTGGTTATCCTTGTATCGGACGCATTGCCAGCTCACGGATTTGTGCTCCGGTACAACCAAAACGCCGTTCTCTACTGGCGTAGGTTGCCAAAGCTTCCGAAAATACCTGATCATCAAAGTCAGGCCATAAAGTTTCGGTAAACCATAACTCAGCATAAGCAGCTTGCCACAACAAAAAGTTACTGATGCGTACATCGCCACCGGTACGGATCATCAGATCCAACTCCGGCTGGTCATGCATTTGCATACAGCCTGATATCATTTGTTCGTCAATTTGTGCAGCGGTCATCTCACCATCAGCGACTTTTTGCGCTAATTGTTGTGCTGCCTGCACTATGTCCCAACGTCCGCCATAATTGGCTGCAACATTTAAGGTCAAAGCTGTATTCTGAGCTGTAAGCTGTTGCGCCTCTTTAATATGTTGTTTGAGTTTGTCGCTAAAAGGAGACAAGTCTCCGATAATATTCAGCCGTACATTGTTCTTGTGCAGGGTTTTCACTTCCTGCTGTAACACCAGTAAAAACAGTTGCATCAAACCGCTGACTTCGTCTTCAGGTCGACGCCAGTTTTCACTGCTAAAAGCAAATAAGGTAAGAGACTGGATGCCTAATTTACGGCAAAAGCTTACGGCACGACGCACTGCATCGACACCTTTTTTATGACCCCATACCCGAGGTCTGCCTTGCCGTTCAGCCCAGCGTCCGTTGCCGTCCATGATAATGGCGACATGTTGTGGCAACGCGTTTTGTAACGCGGTTTGCACTTCTGTCATCTGAATCTGACCTTGTCACAATAATAAAAAACGCCGCGAAGTATACCCTACACGGCGCTATTTCCCTAATCAGGGCGAGGTTGATTAAACTTCCATCAACTCTTTTTCTTTGTCAGCTAAAACCTCGTCAACCTTCTTCACAAAGGCGTCAGTCAGCTTCTGAACTTCGTCTACCGCTTTACGCTCGTCATCTTCACCAATTTCTTTATCTTTTAATAAAGTCTTCAGATCAGCATTTGCGTCACGACGAATATTACGTACAGCAACACGAGCACCTTCAGCTTCGTTACGCACGACTTTGACTAAATCACGACGACGTTCTTCAGTCAGCGGAGGCAATGGCACACGAATAGTAGTACCAGCGCTCATTGGGTTTAACCCTAAATCTGACTGCAGAATAGCTTTCTCTACAGGTTGGATCAGAGTTTTATCAAACACACTGATGGTCAGAGTACGGGCATCTTCTACAGACACGTTAGCAACCTGACGTAATGGTGTACTGGCACCATAATATGAAACCTGAATACCGTCTAATAAACTTGGGTGAGCACGACCGGTACGGATTTTGGACAATTGGCCTTTCAGCGCTTCAACGCTTTTTTCCATCCGGGTTTTGCTATCTTTGAGAATATCGTTAATCACTTTGGCTATTCCTTTTTTTGCTACACCAAAAAAGTGGCAGTTAGTTTACTGTAATTTTTCAGCGTGGTCGATCACTGTGCCTTCTTCTTCACCCAGTACTACACGTTTCAGTGCGCCAGGAGTATTCATATTGAAGACACGAATTTGCATATTATGGTCACGGGCCAAGGTAAAGGCCGCTAAATCCATAACTTTTAATTCTTTTTCCAGAACTTCTGTGTAGCTCAATTTGCTATACAGAGTGGCTGTTGGGTCTTTTACAGGGTCTGCTGAATACACGCCGTCGACTTTAGTGGCTTTTAAAACCGCATCAGCCTCAATTTCAATACCACGTAAGCAAGCGGCAGAGTCTGTAGTAAAAAACGGGTTACCTGTACCAGCAGAGAAGATCACCACACGGCCAGACTTTAACAGACTAATGGCTTCTGCCCAGCTGTAATTGTCACATACACCATTTAACGGGATAGCAGACATCAGGCGGGCGTTTACAAAAGCACGATGCAAAGCGTCACGCATCGCCAGACCATTCATCACTGTGGCTAACATGCCCATATGGTCACCGACCACACGGTTCATGCCAGCTTTTGCTAAACCTTCACCACGGAATATATTACCGCCACCAATAACAATGGCAACCTGGATACCAAGTTCAACCAGCTCTTTGATTTCCTGAGCCATCCGATCCAACACTTTGGGATCTATACCAAAGCCTTCTTCACCCATCAGGGCTTCACCACTGAGTTTTAATAAAATTCTTCTATAGGCGAGTTTTGGATTGCTCATGCGGTCCTCATTTATCTGGAAGGTGTATAACCTTGCTGTGGATCTATTCTGTACTTTCACTGGCGACGAACAGCATAAAAGACTTAAAAGCCTACTGTGCATCCTGAACTGTACATAAAAAAAACCGCGACAGACTAAGGTCAGGTCGCGGTTATTCTAGCTGGTTTCAAAGCATTGCTAAAGCGTAAATTACTTCTTAGCAGCAGCGATTTGAGCAGCAACTTCAGCAGCGAAATCAGTTTCTGCTTTTTCGATGCCTTCACCTACTTCTAAACGGATGTAGCTAACAGCTTTAGCACCGTTTTGTTTCAGGAAATCACCAGTAGTGATTGAAGGGTCTTTTACGAACATCTGGCCAGTTAAAGAAACTTCGCCAGTGAACTTGGTCATACGACCAGCAACCATCTTCTCAGCGATTTCTTTTGGCTTGCCGCTGTTGATAGCGATTTCGATCTGGATTTCTTGTTCTTTAGCAACAACTTCAGCTGGCACTGACTCTGGAGTCAGGAATGAAGGGTTGTTAGCAGCAACGTGCATAGCAACGTCTTTAGCGATATCTTCGTTACCGCCTTCCAGTACCACTAACACGCCGATACGGCCTGAGTGAGTGTACTGACCAATCACATCGCCCTGAACTACAGAAATACGACGGATGTTGATGTTTTCACCGATTTTAGTAACCAGTGTAGCGCGAGCTTCTTCAACAGTGCTATCGCCCAGTTGAGCAGCTGACAGCTCTTCAACAGTGAACAGCTTGTTGGCGTGAGCCAGATCAGCAGCAGCGTTTGCGAAAGCCAGGAAGCTTGCGTCACGGCCTACGAAATCTGTTTCACAGTTGAATTCGATTGCAGCAGCGTAACCCTTACCAACGCGAGTGATCACTGTACCTTCAGCGGCGATACGGCCAGCTTTCTTGGCAGCTTTAGCCTGACCATTTTTACGCATTAATTCGATTGCGCCTTCGATGTCGCCTGCAGTTTCTTCTAAAGCTTTTTTGCAGTCCATCATGCCAGCGCCAGTGCGCTCGCGTAATTCTTTTACCATACCAGCAGTTACAGCCATGGGGAGTTCCTCGCAAAATTTTTTCGTGGACAAACAGGGGCATATGCCCCTGTATGTTTAAACCTGCTTTATACCTGTCGTATATGTAGCCTTGATTACAAGGCTACAGAGACAATGCAATTATTCAGCAGCTACAAAGTTACCGGCTTCAGCCTGAACTTCGATGTTTTTGCTGCGGCCTTCAGTGATGGCCTGATTTACTGCGCCCAGGTATAACTGGATAGCGCGGATAGCGTCATCGTTACCAGGGATCACATAGTCAACACCTTTAGGATCAGAGTTAGTATCAACGATAGATACCACTGGAATACCCAGGTTGTTGGCTTCTTTAATTGCAATGTGTTCGTGGTCGGCATCGATCACAAACAGAACATCAGGCAAGCCGCCCATGTCTTTGATACCGCCTAAGCTTTTTTCCAGCTTGTCCATTTCACGGGTACGGTCTAAAGCTTCTTTTTTAGTCAGCTTGTCGAAAGTACCGTCCTGGCTTTGAGATTCCAGGTCTTTTAAACGCTTGATAGACTGGCGAACAGTTTTCCAGTTAGTCAGCATGCCACCTAACCAACGGTGGTTTACATAGTACTGGTCAACTTGAGAAGCAGCTTCTTTGATTGCTTCAGAGGCAGCGCGCTTAGTACCAACAAACAGGATTTTGCCTTTTTTAGCAGCAACAGACTGAATGAAAGCTAAAGCATCGTTCATCATAGGAACAGTTTGTTCCAGGTTGATGATATGAACACGGTTACGAGCGCCGAAAATGAATGGCTTCATTTTTGGGTTCCAGTAACGTGTTTGGTGACCGAAATGTACGCCCGCCTGGAGCATATCGCGCATAGAAACTTTTGCCATTATAAATATTCCTTAGTAATGGGGTTGGGCCTCCATACATCCCATAAAACCGACCGTAACTCAATGAGTTGCAGCACCCCGGATTATGTGTCGATGTATGTGTGTTGTTTAGTTAATTGCAGTTTTAATCTGCGTTTTGCGTTTTTAGCAGAATCTGATTTGCCAAATCGCGGCGCGCTTTATACCATAGACACCCTTGAAACACAATGAAATGTGTATTTTTACAGCAGAGAGAGATGGCATGGCCGCGATTATTAAGACAGCAGATCAGATCGAAAAAATGCGTGTAGCAGGTAAGTTAGCTGCCGAAGTATTAGAGATGATTGAGCCATACGTCAAAGCCGGTGTCACCACCGAAGAGCTGAATACGATTTGCCACAATTATATTGTGGATGTGCAGCAGGCTATCCCTGCCCCGCTGAATTACCACGGCTTTCCAAAATCCATCTGCACTTCGGTCAATCAGGTAATTTGCCATGGTATTCCGTCGGCTGAGAAAAAACTCAAAGAAGGCGACATCATCAACATAGATATCACTGTGATTAAAGACGGTTATCACGGCGATACGTCAAAAATGTTTGTGATTGGTAAGCCGAGCATTCTGGCGGACCGTCTGATACGTGTGACTCAGGAATGTCTGTACATGGGCATTCGCAAAGTGAAAAACGGTGCCCGCTTAGGTGATATTGGTTTTGTTATTCAGCAACATGCCGAAAAACACAGCTACTCAGTGGTGCGCGAATACTGTGGTCATGGCATAGGCCAGGTATTCCACGAAGACCCGCAGGTGCTGCATTATGGTCGCCCAGGCACAGGTGATACCTTAAAAACCGGTATGTGTTTGACAATAGAGCCTATGATCAACGCAGGTGAGCGTCATAGTAAATTGTTAAAAGACGGCTGGACGGTTGTAACTAAAGATCGTAGTTTATCAGCGCAGTTTGAACACACTATTGTCGTCACAGAGACTGGCTGCGAAATTTTAACTCTGCGATCAGACGACACCATAGAACGAATAGTCACGGCCGAATAAGTCCAGTTCAGACAGACGACGGCCGCTTAAGACCTGAGGTAAAGCAAATGAACATGGCTCTGGCGTTTAATAAGTCTTTACCGGGTTTATGTACTCTTGATAGTTATAAAAAGCATTTTGTTGAGTTTAATGACTGGTTGAAAAATGCCTTCGAACATCAAACCGTTGGCAGTTTAGTCAAAGCCCGCGCCCGTTTTATCGACGAGGTGCTGGTGTCTTTATGGCAACATTTTGATCTGCATAAACACAAAAAAATCAGTCTGATCGCTGTAGGTGGTTATGGCCGGGGTGAACTGCACCCCTGCTCTGACATCGATTTATTGTTACTGACCGACAGCAAACTCGACGCTCAGCAAAAAGAACAAATAAGCCAATTTATTACCCTGCTGTGGGACTTACGTTTAGAAGTAGGTCACAGTGTGCGTAGCGTAAAAGAGTCTGTGACGCTGGGTAAAGAAGACATCACCATTGCCACTAACCTGATGGAAATGCGCCTGCTGACTGGCAGCAAAGAGCTGTTTGATGAGCTGCAGGTGCAGGTCTGTAAAGACAGTTTCTGGACCTCTCAGGCGTTTTTCCAGGCCAAACGTGACGAGCAACAGCAGCGTCATGCCCAGTACCACGGCACAGCCTACAATTTAGAGCCCAATTTAAAAGCCAACCCTGGTGGTTTACGTGATATCCAAACCATAGGCTGGGTGGCAAAAAAACACTTTAATACCAGAACCATGCGTGAGCTGGTGGCTTATCAGTACCTGACTGAAGATGAATACCAGGAGCTGATGGAGTGTGAAGCTTATTTATGGCAAATGCGTTTTGCCCTTCATGTTGAATCTGGCCGCAACGAAAACCGTATTTTGTTTGACTATCAGCCTGCTGTCGCCAAACGCCTGGGTTTTGGTGATGATGGCAAAGCGTCCGTTGAACGTATGATGAAACGATTTTTTCAGACAGTGCAACGTGTCGCTGAGCTGAACGATATGCTGCTGCAGCATTTTGACGGCAGTATTCTCAATAGCCAAAGCAAACTGAAACAGCAAAAGCTGGATGACTTCTTTGAGCTGACAGGCCATTTAATTCGCGCCACCGATAACGCAGTCTTTGCACGGCGCGAAAATATTCTGCGCATGTTCTGGCATATAGCGAACAACTCCAATATCACTGGTATTCACTCCGATACCATTCGATTATTGCGTTTAGTCAGGCGTCGTCTGATGGGCGATTTGCAGGATTATGAAGCCTGTCGTCAGCTTTTTATGACCATTATGCGCCACCCTCGTGGTATGGACAGAGCCATTACGCTGATGCATCGCCACGGTATTCTGGCCTCTTACCTGCCAGCCTGGCGTAATATTGTCGGCCAGATGCAATTCGATTTATTCCATGCCTACACAGTGGATGAACACACTCACCGTGTGCTGAAGAATTTATACCGCTACTCACAAGCAGGTTTTGAAAACGAGTTTCCACTGTGTACTGACATAGTCAAACGTATGGAAAAACCAGAGATTTTATATCTGGCCGGTATTTTCCATGACATTGCCAAAGGCAGAGGCGGCGATCACTCCGAATTAGGTTCTTTGGATGCACGTGAATTTGGCAAGCTGCATAAGTTAAGCGACTTTGACAGCAAGTTGTTGGCCTGGTTAGTAGAAAGCCACTTATTGATGTCGGTCACAGCACAGCGCCGTGATATTCACGACCCGGCTGTCATCGCTGAATTTGCCGATAAAGTGCGCGACGAAACCCGTCTTAACTATTTGTATTGCCTGACGCTGGCCGATATTCGTGCCACCAATGACAACTTATGGAATGACTGGAAAGGCTCGTTATTACGTGAACTCTATTTAGGCACGCAAAAAGCTTTCCGTCGTGGACTCGAAAAACCAATGGATTTACGCGATCTCATCCGCGAAAATCAGGCAGAAGCTATGAAGCTACTGCAAAAACAAGGTTTTACCGAACAAGAGGTGCTGCAGTTATGGGGCCGGATCAAAGCGGATTATTTCGCCCGCTACAACCCCAAACAAATTGTCTGGCACTGTGAACATATTTTGCGCCATAAAGATCCCAACGAGCCTTTGGTGCTGATAGATAAAACGCCGTTTCGTGGCAGCACTCAGGTTTTCGTGTATACGCCGGATCAGGACAACTTATTTGCCCATTTAGTGGCTGCGCTCGACAGCAAAAAGGTCAATATTTTTGATGCCCAGATCATGACTAACAAAGATGGTTATGCGATGGATACCTTTGTGGTGCTTGAGCAAAACGGTGAGCCTGTCACTTCGCCATCCCGCTTACAGAGTCTCAAACGTGCGCTGGAAACCTATATTAGCGGCAAACCGGACCTGTCACGCGGTAAACCCCGTTTATCCCGTCAGATGCGGCCCTTTAATATAGCGCCCAAAGTGGTCTTTATTCCGGGTGCAAATAAACACCGCACTATGGTGGAAATTACCGCTTTGGATATGCCGGGTTTATTGGCTGATATAGGCTCAGTATTCCAGCGCTGCGAGATCAGTATTCACGCCGCTAAAATCACCACCATAGGCGAAAAAGCCGAAGACTTTTTTATGATTTCTACGAGACAAGATCAGGCGCTGGATGCCGATCAACAATCACAGCTGCGTCGTGTTCTTGTCGAACAATTAACTCATGTGACAGAGGGATAAAGTTTTGTCAGATTTAAAATCCATTATCGAAGCCGCGTTTGAACAACGTGCATCCATTACTCCAGCCACTGTAACTGCTGAAGTCAAAGCTGCCGTCACTGCAGCCATTGAACTCTTGGACAGCGGTAAAGCCCGTGTTGCCGAAAAAGTAGCAGGCGAATGGGTCACTCACCAATGGCTGAAAAAGGCTGTGTTATTGTCTTTCCGTATCAATGACAATCAGGTGATGGACGGCGCTGAAAACCGTTTCTTCGATAAAGTACCGATGAAATTTGCCGACTACACACACGAGCGTTTTGTAGCTGAAGGTGTACGTGTTGTACCTCCTGCCGCAGTGCGTAAAGGCAGTTTTATCGATAAAAACGTGGTGCTGATGCCTTCATACGTCAATATCGGCGCTTATGTCGGTGAAGGCACTATGGTGGATACGTGGGCTACTGTGGGTTCATGTGCTCAGATTGGTAAAAACGTGCACTTATCCGGTGGCGTAGGCATTGGTGGCGTATTAGAGCCTCTGCAAGCCAACCCAACCATTATTGAAGACAACTGCTTTATTGGTGCCCGCTCTGAAGTAGTGGAAGGTGTGATCATCGAAGAAGGCGCAGTGCTTTCTATGGGTGTATATATCAGCCAGTCGACCCGTATTTACGACCGTGAAACCGGCGAAATTACTTATGGTCGTGTGCCTGCAGGTGCAGTAGTAGTACCAGGTTCCATTCCATCTAAAGATGGCACACACAGCCTGTACGCCGCTATCATCGTTAAAAAAGTCGATGCACAGACCCGTGCTAAAGTGGGTATAAACGCCCTGCTGCGCAGCATAGACTAAAGCCGTCGTACTTGAAACTGCAGCTTTGTTGACTACGCGACCCGCCCGACATAGGTTTGATGTCGGGACGGGCGCGGATAAACCCAATAAAGATTTGTTTGGAATTCAAGACGGGCGGGGACCAGCCCCGCCCCTACTAATTAAACACTGCCTTGGTTAAACCAAAAGCTGCGTCTTGTGAACCTGGTTCCATCTGCGCCAGAATTTGCATACGGTTCCAGAAGTTGATCAGGCCAATTGCGTAGGTCAATTCAGAAATTTCCACATCAGAGAAATGTTCTTTGGTTGAACGGTACAGCTCATCGCTGATGCCGATAGCAGGAATATGGGTTAAAGCTTCAGTTAACGCCAGCGCTGCTTTTTCTTTAGCGTTAAACAATGGTGATTCACGCCAAATTGCTACATGGTGTAAACGCAGTTCGCCTTCGCCTTTAATCTTGGCTTGCTTGATATGCATATCCAGACAAAAAGCACAGTTGTTTAACTGAGAGGCTCTGATATCAATCAGACTTTTGATAAGCCCATCAATAGATGTTTTGTAAGATGCCATGCTGGCGTCTATTAACGCTTTGGTCAGGTTTGGTACAGTTTGGAAGTGATTGACTCTGTCGCTCATCATAGTTCTCCGGGTTTAAGTTAAAAGTAATTAAAGGTTAAATAATCAAACAGTTAATAAATCAACAGCGCTCAGCGCCTTGGGTAAAGCTGTGTCTTTGGTCAGGGGGAAATGAGTTCCATCTACTCTGATAAAAGTCACGTCCTCTATGCCTATGTAAGCCAAAGCGACCTTGATATAAGGCGTAAATTGATCGTCGTTCACAAAAGGCCCCTGGCTAAAACAGCTACCGCTGGATACCACTACATAAACTTTTTTATGGGTGACCAGCCCCACTTTGGTGCCTTCTTGGGTAAAGGCGAAAGTGCGTCCAGCTCTGGTGATGTGATCAAACCAGGCTTTTAATACAGACGGCAGACCTAGATTCCACATAGGGGATGACAGCAGCAGAATGTCGGTTTCCAGCAACATATCCACCAACTGCTCGGACAGTTGGATCGCCTGGTTTTGCTCAAAACTTCTGTCTTCTGGTTTCGTCAGAAATGCACCTGTTGTCAGCGCATCCAGATGAGGCAAAGGCTGAGCCGACAAATCCAGCACTTGCTCTGTCAGCTTTGGATAACTGCTTTGCAATTTCTCCAGTAAATGTTGCGATACTTTGCGTGACGACGAGCCTTGCAGATTTGGACTGACCTTGATGTGTAGCAGCTTCATTCTCTCTTCCTCATCATTAAATGTTCTGTTGATGTCGCTCATTTTAGCGCCGGATGTCATACTCAAAAGATACAAGAACCAAAAAAGTAAGTAGGACACTTAATGGGCTATAAAGAAATTTATCAGCGTTATACTCAGAGCATTCTGGCAGGCACTTTAAAACCCGGCGAAAAAGTCCCTTCAATCCGGGTATTGGCAGAAGATTTGGGCGTTGCGAAAAAGACAGTCGAAGCGGCGTACGATATCTTAATTGGTGAGGGTTATCTGGTCAGTCGTGGCGCACGTGGCACTATAGTCAACCCGGAGCTTTTTATAAAAAAGCAGCCCGCTGAAACGTCGCAATTAGTGCTAGAAGACAAAAGCTTAAAACAAATTATCGACCTGCGGGATAACAAAGGCTATTTCCGTCTCGGTATTCCGTCTTTAGATGAATTTCCCTATAAAAAATGGCTGTTGTTATCCGGTAAAGCCGTTCGCGCTATGCGACCAGAGGAAATGCTGAACCTTCCTATTATGGGCTATCCGCCTTTGCGCCAGGCTATTGCTAATTATCTGAATATCTCACGGGGTTTAAATTGCAAGCCGGAGCAAATTTTTATCACCAGCGGCTATAAAAGCAGTATTGCGTTAATTCTGCAGACGCTGAGTGTGCAAAATGACAAATGTATATTCGAAGACCCAGGCTACTTTTTTGGCCAAAAGCTGCTGAAACGTATAGTTCACAACCTGCATTACGCTTCTGTCGATGCTCAGGGTTTAAATGTCGAGTATTTATTACAGCATCATCATGACGCTAAGTTTGTGATCACAAGCCCTGCTCACCACAGCCCTTTGGCGGTCACTTTATCTTTACCGAGGCGCCAGCAACTGCTGCAGTGGGCTATGCAGACCAAAGCCTGGGTGATTGAAGATGACTACGATGGCGAGTTTCACTACACCAAAAAAGTGATACCAGCCCTGAAAAGTCAGGACACTGACGACAGAGTGATTTATGTTGGCACTTTTAGTAAAACCATTATGCCGTCGATGCGGGTCAGCTACATAGTGATGCCAACAGAGCTTATCGGAAAGTTTAAAGAAACCGGCGAAATTATCGAAACCAGCCAGCCTTTGTTGCCGCAGAAAATCCTCACCTTGTTTTTAAGCGAAGGCCACTTTTTTAAGCATCTGAAAAAAATGCGCGCTTTGTATCAGCAACGGCGAATGATGGTGTACAGCGCTTTGGAAACTGTTTATCCGGGCTTGTTTGCGTATGAACATACCGACGGTGGCATGCATATAGTGGTGTTTTTAAAACAGGGGGTTCAGGATGTGCAGCTCGCTGAACTATGGAACTCCTTCAACCTGCAGGTGTTTCCGCTATCAGGCTGGTATTCACAAAAAAATAAGAGGTATGGCCTGGTGATAGGCTACACCAATATCAAGTCAGAACAGGAAGCCATAGCGGCGTTAAGCCTTGCTTACAAAGACACTATGGCATTGTTTAATTAGGGTAAAACTAAAACTGCTGTTCTATCCAGGGTAAAGCCAGATCTTCAGCCTGCAAGGTTTCACCTGCATCAATCTCTAAGGCCGGAGCCAAAGCTGTGCCCTGTAATTCAGCCAGTAACTCGGAAAACTGTTTACCAGCACCACAAAAGGTATCGCCATAGCCACTGTCACCCAAACAAATCACAGCGTACTGTTTGCCTGTTAACAGCGGGAATCTGTCTTTTACATCAATAAAAAATGGCAACAAGTTATCCGGAATATCGCCCTGACCTGTAGTAGAGGTAATCACCAGCCAAATATCAGGTGCAAAAGCTAATACGTCGTTCAGTTTTGGTTCCAGATTTAACTGAGTGCTGTACCCTTTGGCCTGCAAAATTTTATCTGCTTCTTCAGCAACAAACTGAGCGCCGCCGTACACTGTGCCTACCACAATAGCTACTTTTTTCATAAATCCCCTGCTTTATAACTGCGTTAAGCCTGTTAATTCTGCCCGCTCAAAAAAATTGCTGTACCAGCTATCTTCGATGGGCCAACTGAATGCTTTAAATAACTTTTCTACTTCACAAAGTGGTGCTTCGATCACTAAATCGACACCGCTCACCGGATGTTTTAATTCCAGTCTTTTGGCAATTAATAACAATCTGTGGCTATTCAAATGCTCTGCAAACAAGCGGTTATGTTTGCCTTCACCATGCGTCGTATCACCCACTATAGGATGGCGTAAATGCGATAAATGCCGGCGCAACTGATGCTTACGACCCGTTAAAGGTTGCAAAGCTACCAGGGAGTAACGTGCCACCGGATATTTACCTATAGCTATAGGTAATTCAACCTGGGCCAAAGGCCATAACGCCGTTATCGCTTCCTGCTTGTCTTTGTCCTGACTGGCTAGTTTGTCGGCAATTTTATCCAGTTGCTCTTTCAGCGGATAATCTAAAAGACCAGCTTGTTTGACAAAACCACGGCAAACCGCCAGATAAAACTTGCGCCAATGCTGTTCGGTTAGCTGTTCTGTCAGCAAACGGGCAACATCGGCAGATAACGCAAATAACAACACACCAGAGGTGGGCCTGTCGAGCCGGTGCACCGGAAACACATGCTGCCCTAGCTGATTACGCAAAGTTTGCATCACAAATACAGTTTCATGTCTGTCTAAAAAAGAGCGATGCACCAGCATGCCTGCAGGTTTATCTATCGCTACCAGAAACTCGTCCTGATACAAAATCGTCAGTACAGGAACTGCTATTAACTCAGGCTCTGGCACTACTTTGCTCACGTTTACCACTTAATAATTCATCCAAATCCGCAATACGATTAATCAGCAGCAAAGTGCGATTATCTAAGTGTTTAAACGCCTCTTCGGCCATAGGGCAGACCGCAATTTGTTGCGGTAAGGGCAAACGCCCTTCCACTAATGCACGCATACGAGGTAAAAATACAAATTGTAGCCAGTTTTCCAGTGGCATAGTGTCGCAAAAAAATGGCGCAGTACTTTGCATCGCTTGTGCATCAGGGGCAACAAAAGCCCAAAGCTCTGCAGCTTTTAATTCGCTTTCAATCTGATTTAATAAATCTGTGACCTGTAAGTACATGCTTCTGCTGATCCGATTTAACTGGTGATCCGATTTACCTATTGATCGGATTTAACGGGCGCAGATTTTATCACAGAGCGAACCTAAGCTGCCTTGCAAAAACACCAGGGCGTCGCCATTATGCTTATTCATAATAAAGGAGTCATGATGGATTTTGTCTGGTTATTATTGTTAGGTATGGCTTTTGTCTATGCGTTCTTATTGCAACGTAAGCAGGATGAAACAGCAATCAAGCTGGCCAAACATCTGTGTAAACAGCAGGAATTGCAGTTTCTGGAATGTGCCAGAGGCACACACCAGTTTTCTAAACTGGACAACAGATGGCGCTGGTTTACCAGCTATCAAGTCGATTTTAGCAGCGATGGTGAAAGTCGTTATCAGGCCGAACTGCGTTTATCCGGCCTGCGTTACTTAAGTTTTCAGTTACCGCCTTACCGCATTTAAGGCAGTTTCTGCAGTTTTTGCTCCAACTGCCCGGTCAGAAAATCTTTATACATCACCCAATCCGCCGCCAGACTGTAAAATGGATATTTAAAGGTGGCGGGTTTGTTATGTTCAAATTTAAAGTGACCAACCCAGGCAAAACCATAACCAGCAAGCAGCATCAACCACCAATAACCCCATAAACCTGTTACAACCAAAGTGGCCAATATTGCCAGCACTAAAGTCGATCCTATGTAATGCAATCGGCGGCAAACCGGGTCTTTATGTTCAGATAAATAATAAGGATAAAACTCGGAAAAACTACGAAAGCCGGACATCTGGTGCTTACTCCACTAGCGTTAAAGGACTACTTTGTCTTGGTCTGAACATTAAACTACCTTTGACCTTGCTGAAATTCAACTCTGTGACTTGCTGATAATGATCCGCACTAAAAAAGGCTTTGTTTTTCTCCAGCGTGACGAAAACACCTATGCCCAAAGAGGCCGGATTTTGCTCTACGATCGAATCCACCGCATGCATCAAATAGTGCCCTAAGCCCAAATGCTGATATTGAGGTGATATAGCGATAAAAGCCAGCATATGGTAATGCTGTACTGGCATAGCCGCATGAATACGTTGCTCTTTTTCCAATAATTGTTTGGTTGAGACATAACCTGCTGTTAATAACATTTTAAGCCGCCAATGCCAGAATCTGTCGCCACTCAATTTAGAACCCGGCTCTGTGACACAAGCCACTCCTAACAATTGCTGCTCAATAAAAATGCCAATTACAGGCTGTTCTTCCTGCCAAAATACGTTCAGCTCTTCACGAATAGCAGCTCTTAAACGTTGCTCATAATCACTTTTATCAGCCTGAAAGATATCCATAAACACAGGATCGTCGTGATAAGACTGGTACAACAGGGAGGCAGCCAACTTCAATTCATCAGGGGTTAACAACTGTGCTTTAAGCTGGTTTAGATCAAGAGCGGGTTGATTTGGCATGATGTTTCTCTGTTATTTTATTTTAGTTTGAGTATCAACATAGCAGTCAGGCTAAGGATTGCCAATGCATCAGCCCCTTCCAGCAACTACACTTAACAGAACAAACATTCACAAAGGGATCTTAAAATGGATATGACAACACACGATATGGCCACTTTATTTGCTCAGCTGGGTTTGGATAATAGCCCGTCCGCCATTAAAGCTTTTGTCGCCAGTCATAAAATTCCGGCGAATATGTCCCTGGCGCAGGCGTCATTTTGGACTAATGCTCAGGCCAGTTTTTTAACAGAGAACTTAAAACAGGATGCGGACTGGAGTGACGTAATTGACCAGCTTAATGTCATGCTTAGATAATGTTATGAGATAAAGGGAAGCACCACCAGAGGCAGTACTTCCCTGGTCCAGGGAAAGTTACAACTGACGGTAGGCTTTGTCGCCCCACCCCGTTAACACACCATTTTTAAATACCAACGGAGTGCATTCGTTTTTGCTGGTTTCGCCGTCACTATGCTCATGATGAGTGCGGTAAAACAGCACTACAGTTTCGTTGCCGGCGTCACGGAATGATTCACTAAAATCTGGTGTACCTAACTGGCCACGCACTGAAGCTAACTCTGCGCCCAGATTTAACTGACTGATCACCTGATTATTTAATTTTTGCGCTTTTTTCCATGACGAGTTATTGCTGCTGTCATTTTCGCCTTTGTCACCTATAGCCACAACACAACCAGATAAAGCCATCATGGCTGTTGCTACTGTTAATACCTTTAAATAATTCATTGCTTTTCCCTTAGAGTTTTAACTTGTTGGTTTTAACTTGTTGATAGCCAAAAGCAAAACTGGGGCCAACTTTTAAAATCATTAAATAACAATGACTTACAAAATCCCACTAGTGGCATGAACAACTTAGATGGTAAATTTCACTAAATTTTAGTGAAACTAAAGAAAATGATGGAACAACTCAGCCAACAAGTCGCAAAAATTGCAGCCCAGCTGCAACAAGAAGGCAAAGAACCCAGCCTGGCTCTGGTGAAAGCCCGCTTAGGCACGGCCACTATGAGCCCGGCTTTGTTGCAGGCTTATCAGGCATGGCGTAATGGTGCTGTGACCCTGCAGTCAGATCCAGTCCCACAATCACAACCTCTGCCTGAACCGCAGGTGTCCTCTGATATCAAAGCAGATCTGGCCCGTATTGAAGCCAAACTTGATCTGATCATCAAAAAGCTGGGGATCTGATGTTAGTTGCAGAGCTGGAATTTAAAATTATTGCCGATACCAGCTTTGATGAAGCGGAAAAAGGTATTCGCCATTATCTGGAAAAGCTGATTTTCCAGGGCCAGATCTTAGGCCGTGAATTCCCGACTTATCAGGCCCAGGACAGTTTTTTCAGCCGTGTGGTATTGCCACAATCTGACGCTTTGGACAAAAAATCACACAGCAAAGCGGGCCTGAATGCGTTAGAACAACTGCAGCAAGTAGGTTTAAGTTATCCAAAACTAACGATACTGGGTGATGATTTGATGTCCAATCATACCGACCCCTGCCCCAGTCATGCTGCTTTGATTTTATTCTGTAGTTTTTCTGCCACCAACTCGGTGCTGTACTGCGCTGAACATTTTGCCCCTGTACCTTTGTATAAAATAGGCAAAACAAGTGGTGAAGATTTTGAGTCTTTAGTGCGCTGGCAATTGCAGTACCAGGCACTGGATGAAATTCAGATGCAGGAATCAAGAGTGCTGTTTAAAAGCGCCGAACAAAGTGTACAGGGCTTTTACAGTGGTTTAAACCAACAAGGTTATAAGCAGGCCAGAGCGCTTAGCAGAGAGCTGAACAAGCCGGTTTATTATTATCTGTACAGTGGCAGCAGCATGGATTGCGCTTTGGATGCAGAGAAAAAATGCCCATCTTGTGGCTCTGACTGGAAACTTGGTCAGAGCTGGCACGGGCTCTTTGATTTTTGCTGTGAACCTTGCCAGCTTGTATCGAATATAGCTTTTGACTGTCAGCCCTGAATCAGCTCAGAAACTCAACTGCTGTAAAAAAGTAGCTAAATCAGCAGCCAGCAGCTCTTTGACTTCCATCCCTACTTTCTCTAAGTAAACTTCGCCTGTCGCCACTAATACCGAGACTAAATAATCGTCGTGATCAGTGGCGGCAATAAAGACGGTTTCGCGCTGCTTTAAGCGTCTTTTCATCAGAATATGCGCAATGATATTTTGCTGCAGCCGTTCAAAATCAGCCTGATGCCAGCTCATCAACAGCTCAAGTTCACCTCTGTCATGACAAACCTTCAAACCACCACCAAAATAGCTGGTGTAAAACTCACTCAACTGCTCCGGGAACCGCAGTTCCAGCGCTTGTTGGGTTTTGGATAAATCCAAAGCGGGTTCAGCTTTTACCGGACGCCAATGCACTTCACCGTCCACCACATCACCATACTGACAAGGAGAATCCTGCTCAGGGTCAAGCCAACTGAGAAGTTTCGGATGTTGTTTTTGATAAGACTCTACAAATTGTGCAAATTGTTGATGGAATTGGCCCGGCATGGTGATTCGCTTCTGTGCTAAAATTGCCGCCATTCTAACTTGGTTGTTGGTGTTATGACAAAAATACAAACTGAGGTGCTTGCTGGCTTAACTCTTGGCCAGGCCACTGCTTATATTGATCACTACAGTCCTGAATTATTGCAGGCGGTACCACGTACTTTAGGCCGTCAGGCTATAGGTTTAGGCGTAGAATTGCCTTTTGTTGGTCAGGACACCTGGCACGGCTACGAGCTGTCATGGCTGACTCCTAAAGGTAAACCTATGGTGGCGCTTGCTACTTTTGTGGTGCCTTTTGATACCCCTAATCTGATTGAGTCCAAATCATTTAAACTCTATTTAAACAGTTTAAATCAAACTAAGTTTGCTGATATCAGCCAGCTCTACCGCACTATGAAAACCGATTTATCAGCCTGTGCCGGTGGGCCTGTGCAAGTGACTTTGCATAACGTCAATGAGCTGACCGCCTTCCAGCCAACCTGGCTGCCTGGTCGTTGCATTGACGATTTGGATATTGAAGTTGAGCATTACGACTACAAACCAGAACTGCTGCAATTAAACCCTTCTGGCACTTTGGTAGACGAAAAGCTGCATTCGCATTTGCTGAAATCCAACTGCTTAATCACGTCCCAACCAGACTGGGCCAGTGTGTATATTCATTACAAAGGTAAGGCTATTGATTATGCATCCTTGCTGAAATACCTGATTAGTTTCAGAAGCCACAATGAATTTCACGAGCAATGCGTAGAGCGGATTTATCTGGATTTGTGGAAGCTGTGCGAACCAGAGTTTTTAATGGTCTACGCCCGCTACACCAGAAGAGGCGGTCTGGATATCAACCCACTACGCAGCAGCGAACCTTGTGACCAACCTAACTTACGCTTAACGCGGCAGTAATGAGTGGGGGTAAGTTTTATTGCCCCCCAAAGCAGACTAATGCTGTAAGTAAAACAAAGTGACGCTCAGAGTTTCTCTACTGTCTCAAGCCCGACGCAATGACAGTTTGTACCTGAGCTATTTGTGTATCAGGTTCGTGAAGCCTGACTGAAAAAGCACTACTTACAAACCCGGAGAGTGGCAAGCCTCAGGGCTTGCCATCGAATAACTGCAAGTGGCTGTTGGCTACAAGGTGGGAACAGTGCCGCCGTCAATCCTATACTCTGCCCCAGCGATAGAAGCGGATCGTGGGGATGCCAGGAAGGCAATTAAATCGGCAACCTCGTTTGGCTTGGCTGGTCGGCCTACCGGGATCCCCCCCAGCCAGTCCATAATGAGTTTCTTGCCACCCTCGTAGTCCGTTCCGGCCTCGGCAGCCATCCGCTTTGCGAATACTACGGAAGCCTCGGTCTCAATCCACCCCGGAGCAACGCTCAGCACACGAACGCCCTTTGGCGTCACCTCTCTTGCCAGTGACTTGCTATAGGTAGTGAGCGCCCCTTTGGCCGCGGCGTACGCGGTAGTGGACTCGGGCAGAGGCAACACGCGCTGGATGGAGCTAACGTGGATGATGACACCCGAGCCTTGAGCCAGCATTGTTGGCAGAAGTGCACGATCCAAGCGTACGGCAGGCATCAGGTTCAGATTCAACTCGGCGAACCAGTGCTCATCACTAATCGCAGCGAAACCACCACCGGGAGTCTTTGAGCCACCAAGCACATTGATCAAGATGTCTACACCACCCCAATCCTGCAGGACGGTCTGAGCAAGATGACTCACACCTTCAGCCGTCGACAGATCGGCAGCTACGTAGGTTACCCCCTCTACCTGCTGCGCTGGCAAAGTGCGCGCGGATGTCGCCACCCGGGCTCCAGCCTCCACAAGAGTTTTCACGACTGCAGCGCCAAGGCCCAGCGTGCCGCCGGTTACAACTGCCCGCAGGCCATTCAGATGAAGGTCGAAGCTCATAGTGTTATCTCCAGTGATGCTATCAGGCCGCGTTCAAGGCGAAAGCGGTAGGACAAAACGATCGGGCTGCCAGGGAAGTTGCCGGTGACGTTGGCGCGGACGAGTTGGAAGCCGTCCTCCCGCTCAATGGCGAACGGCACGCTCGTCGCACTGTACTTGGCCGATGCCTCGGCCATAAAGGTCTTGATGGCGTTGATCCCCCTGTAGGTGTGACCGACATCCTTCATGACGGCTTGCGCCGTGAAGCAACGTGCCAAGGCCTCAGGGTTATGTTCGGCAGCGAAATACGCGGCAATTGGTTCGGGTAAAGTTAAAGCAGACATGATGAACTCCTTGGTTGGGAAAGTTCACACTATGCTCCCTTGCATTACATTAGTGAATACAGCACAATCAGGATGGGTTATGTAGGGAATAATATATAATGCGTGGATCCGATTTTGCTGAGCTAAAGGCATTCGTAGCGGTCGTAGAGCGTCAGAGCTTTGCCCGGGCGGCGGAGCATCTGGGCCTATCGCCTTCCGCCCTCAGCCAGACCATTCGACAGCTGGAAGGCCGCATCGGCGCGCGTCTTCTTAATCGCACAACCCGAAGTGTTGCGCCATCGGCAAGTGGCGAACTGCTCTATATGCGCATAGCTCCATTGTTTCGGGAGATGACAGATGCTGTCGCTGAAGTCAGTGAGGCAACGGGACAGGTGAGCGGCACACTGCGCATCAACACGCTGGGGATTGCAGCGAGAACTATCATTGCGCCCAGGCTTGCACGCTTCCATCAAGTACACCCAGACGTGATTCTCGACATAGTTGTCGACGACTCGCTGACTGATATTGTCGCTGGTCGCTTTGATGCGGGCATTCGCGTTGGTGGAAAGCTGGAGAAAGACATGGTTGCCGTCCGCCTCACACCAGACCTGAACATGGTTGCTGTAGCGTCCCCAGACTACCTCGCGCGTTGGGGAACACCGAAGTCACCTGACGAATTACATCAGCATAAATGCATAAACTGGCGGCTACAAATGGACGGTAGGTACTACCGCTGGGAGTTTAATAAGCAAGGACAACGACTGGAAGTTGCGGTGGAAGGCTCAGTCGTGACCAATCATGCAGACATCGGGATTGCTGCTGCGCTAAACGGGCTCGGCATCGCCTATCACTTTGAGCGAGACGGAGTGGGTGAGCTTTTGGCGCAGGGACGGTTAGTACAAGTACTCGCAGACTGGTCGATTTCCCGCCCTGGGTTGTTCCTCTACTATCCGAGCCGACAGCATAGACCGGCTCTGCTCGGTGCGTTCATCGACTGTCTATTGGACCGAAAACCCTTTGACCAACTTTAGACTCTGGCTATTTAAGAGTGACTTTGCACTCACTTCATGCCCCCGCTGGTCCAGCCTTAGGCTTTTAGAAAATGCTTCCTGCACTTTATTGCTTTGAATACCAATCGGGCGGGTACAAGACCCGCCCCAACAGTTTCTAAAGATCCACACCCAACCATGCCTGATGCATAGCTTTTTGCTGACGGCTTGGTTTAGCCACCGGCACTACTTTACCTGCACCTTTGGCTTGATCCGCCAAGACTAAGGGTTGATGTTGTAAACGGCCCTGCCGGAAATAGCTTATTTGTACTTTGTCGCCTGCTTTGAAATCTTTTAAGCGCTCAGCCAAATCGGCTTTTAGTTGCAAGCCGCTGACAGCCACTATCAAATCTTCCGAGGTAAAACCCGCTTTCCAGGCCGGACTATCACGTTCTACCTTTTTCACCAGCGCAAAACCCTCTTTGTTTTCGGCTGTTACACCAGAGAAAATTTCACGTTTTTTATCCTGTTGCCACTGCAAACCAAAACTGGCCAACAGCTGTTCGATCTCAAAGTTCAGCGGTTTTTCTACTTGCTGTTGCCACCAAGGGTTTTGATCTTCGCCAGTCAGTTCAGAAGCAATATCAATAACGTCTTTTGCAGTAAAAGCTGTGGTTTTACCAAAACGTTGATACAACTGATTATGCAGTTCTCTATAGCTGGCTTTGCGGCCTGACTGCTTTAAAATCAGTTCGTCCATCAGCCAGCTGGCGATATAACCTTCAGAGTAAATATTTACACCAAAGTTAGTACCATGATCGCCACCTAAACTTATCCAGCTGTCAAAACTACTTTCTGACACCGATTGCACCAAACGGCCAGGCGTATGAACGAATTTATCCAGCCGTTTTGTAAGGTCAGCATAAAACTCTTCTTTGGTCATTAAACCTGCACGCAACAGCAGTTGGTTTTGGAAATAACTGGTGGAACCTTCTGAAATCCATAACAATTTACTGTAGTTAGGGTTCAGATAATCATAAGGTACTAATTCAGCTGGCCTGTAAGCTTTTACGTTCCAGGTATGCACCAGCTCATGAGAAGCAGTGCTTAAAAACGCCAGATAATCTTCTCGTTTGCCAAAGGTAAATCTGTCTCTTTGGATCACTGTTGAATTTAAATGCTCAGTCGCACCACGCGCGCCGTCAGTAGCGTGCACAATAAAGACATAACGTTGATAAGGGTAACCTTGCCAAATAGCTTCCGTTTGCTGCACCAGCTTTGCTAAGTCTTTTTGCATTTGGGCGGCGTTGTAATTACCTTCGCCCCAAATCACCAGGTCATAGTCACGACCATCCGCCGCAAAACTTAAATGCTGATTAATACCGGTTTCAATAGGAGAATCAGCCAACACATCATAATTAGCTGCGACAAATTGATGTTCGTTATCCCCTTTGTTCATACCAGAGAACGAACGCCAACCTTGCGGTACATTTAACTGCACAGACACAGCTTCAGATCTTTGCTCATTGCTAAACATTAAAAAGGCGCTGGAGTTGATATAGGCATGAGTTTCATCAATATGGCGGGTGCGCTCACCCAGCTCGTTGGCATAGACAGTATATTGCACTACTACTTTGCCTGATGTTGCTGGTTCTAAAGTCCAGCTGCTTTTCTCCGTTTTTTGCCAGCGAATAGCTTTGCCCTGAGCATCCACAGCACTAAAACCAGTTACAGCTTTGGCTAAATCCAGAATTTGGTATTTACCGCTGCGCCAGGCTGGCAGCATTAAGGTCAAAGGTTTTGCCTCTGTCGCCTGCAGTTCAACACGAACTTGTGCCAGATGATGCGCAGGTTCAGTGATACTAATTTGGTAGTTCACTTGTGCCCAACTGTATGCAGAGCTGCTCATTATGATCAGTGCACAAAAAACTTTCAGAAATCTCACGCTGTAACCTCCAGAACTAAAAATGAAAAACAACCATAAATTCAAATAAATAGCGAATAAAACACTACCAACAGCTAAATTAAAGCGACCAGATTTATGTAACCCACTTCGTACTATTACATTTTAACTTTTACTTTCAGATCAAATTCTGTTCTAATGCAAAGCGTCCTGACAGGGACAACCCTATTAACTTCAGACCAAAAGTGAACAAGATGAACTATCTGACCTCTGCTGAAGAACAAAGCTGGTTACCTTACTATTTAACCAAAAAGTAACCACAAAAAAATACCCTACATAATTGCTGATTTTAAGCGGACTTTTAGTCCGCTTTTTTCATTTCCTGCCAGATTCTGCTGTCGCTTTTATCATTATTGCAGATATACTTAGCTCAAACCGAGCGGGTTTTGTACCTGGGGAATGATTCTGGTGGCCGAGCAGCAAAGTGATGTAAAACAACAGCTGGCAAATGCAGTCAAAGCGCGCAAACAGCTGGAAGACACCTACGAAAGTCAGTTTAAAATCCTGTCTCAATTTGTCTCCAGGCTATCCCTGGCCTGTAAGGGTATAGACATTGAGCTTGACAACAAGCTGGCTCGTTTACGTCAGGAATTTGCTAAGGGCACCGATCTGGAGAAGATATTGCCTTTAGTAGAAAGCGCAGTTGAAGCATTAAAAACTCTGGAATCCCGCCAGCAATCTGAACTGAAGAAAGCACAAAACACCTTAACAGATGCAGGAAAATTGCTGCAAAAGCAGCGTGGTTTACCGGATCAATTAAGGCGCGATTTGCGCGATTTGCTGACTAAAGTAGAAGAACCCTCCTCTACAGTTCAGGCATTTTTACCCCATCTGACTCATTTAACAGAGTTATACCAGTCAGCTTTAGCCACCAAACAGCAAAGTGAGCAGGGCGACGCGGTTGATGACAATAAGTATCAGGCTATTTGCCGGCAAATTTCTATTGAACTGACCAACCTGCTCAGTGAACTGGCCTTTGAAGGTAAATACGGCCAGGATATAGAAAAAATCCGCACTACTTTATTATCCAACGTCAGCATTGAAGCCTTGCTGGAATCTTGCTTACGTACTATTGAAATTATCATCGCTTCAGTGACTGACGAGCGTCAGTCAGCCCAACATTTTCTGCTGAAATTAAACGAAGCCCTGACCGGGGTGCAGCAGGCTGTTGTCTCCTCACTGAATACCTCGAACAGTATTAAAGAAAAAATGCTGCTGCTAAACCAGCAAATAGAGCAGCAAATTACCAATTTAACAGCTGATACTAAATCAGCCACTTCACTTGAACAGTTACAGTCTTTGGTTAGCACTAAACTTGGTGCTATCACTAACTCTCTGCGGGAAAAAGAGCAGTTAGAAAAAGACGAGCGTGAGCTGATGCTCACCACCTTGCGCCATATGGAATCGCGCTTGTCTGAGTTGGAGCAGGAAGCGACACAATTTAAAAAACGTCTGGCCGAACAGAAATTCAGAAGCTTGCAGGACGCGTTAACAGAATTGCCAAACAGAGCAGCTTTTGATGAGCGTTTTGAGCTGGAAATACGCCGTGCTCAGCGTTATGGTAAACCTCTGGCTATAGCTTTGGCTGATGTGGATCACTTTAAACAGATTAACGACAACTATGGCCACAGCGCTGGTGATAAAACTTTAAAAGTAATAGCTCAGGCGTTAAAACAAAGCTTACGGGAAACCGACTTCATTGCCCGTTATGGTGGTGAAGAGTTTATTATTTTGTTCCCGGAAACACATTTATCTGAACTTAAACAGCCTCTGAATAATCTGAGGGAGAGGATTAAGAAAATCCCTTTTAAATTCAAAGATCAAAACGTTCCCATTTCAATTTCTTTTGGTGCGACAGAACTCAAAACCTCTGACAATAACAGAGCAGCTTTTGACCGTGCAGACGAAGCTTTATACGAAGCAAAACGTGCAGGCCGAGACTTAGTCGTACTGAAAAGCTGAACAGCGGCGCAAGCCGGGTCATAAGGAAGTAATCTATGCATGTACAACTGAATCCGTTGGGCGCTATGGCGCTTTTATCTCAACTTGAAGTTGACCGCCTGAAAAACAACACAAGCTCTGACGCCTTTACCTTATTCCGTAATTGTTGCCTTGCCGTACTGAACGTAGGCAGTCATACCGACAGCTCCAGCGAAATTTATGATCAGTTTAAAAACTTTGATGTGAATTTATTAGCCCGTGAACGCGGCATTAAAATTGAGCTGTTTAATCCACCGGAAAGTGCTTTTGTCGACGGTCAGATTATCCGTGGCATTCATGAGCATTTATTCGCTGTGTTGCGTGACATTCTGTTTTTCCATACTCAGCTGACACACGCTAACAGATTAGATTTACAAAACAGCGATCATATTACTCATACGGTGTACGACATTTTGCGTAACGCCCGCGTAATAGATTCAGCAGTAGAGCCAAATATGATTGTCTGCTGGGGTGGTCACTCTATTAACGAAGCTGAATACAAATACACCAAAGAAGTAGGTTATCAGTTAGGTTTACGTGGCCTGGATATCTGTACTGGCTGCGGCCCTGGCGCGATGAAAGGCCCAATGAAGGGCGCAACTATTGGTCATGCTAAACAACGTAATACCAAAGGTCGTTACTTAGGTTTAACTGAGCCAAGCATTATTGCCGCCGAGCCACCAAACCCTATCGTCAACGAACTGGTGATTTTGCCTGATATCGAAAAACGGCTGGAAGCTTTTATCCGTGTGGCTCATGGCATTATTATTTTCCCTGGTGGTGCAGGCACAGCGGAAGAGTTGCTGTATTTATTGGGTATTATGCTGCACGAAAAAAACAAAGATCAGAAGTTGCCGGTGATCCTGACAGGACCACAACAAAGCGCAGCTTATTTTGCTGAATTAGCCAGTTTTATTGAACAAACTTTGGGTAAAGAAGCGCTGGATTTGATTGAGATTATCATAGACAACCCAGCTGAAGTGGCCCGCCGTCTGAAACAAGGCTGCGCTGAAGTGCGACAATACCGTAAGAGTTCAGGCGATGCTTATCACTTTAACTGGACCTTACACATAGCGCCTGACTTCCAGCATCCATTTGCACCTACTCACCAGAATATGGCGTCTTTGGATCTGCATTTAGAGCAGGATAAAGCCAAATTAGCCGCTCACCTGCGCCGGGCTTTTTCCGGCATAGTAGCTGGTAATGTGAAAGATGAAGGTATTAGGGCTATCAAACAACATGGTCCATTTAAGCTGTCAGGCGAACCTGCGTTAATGAACATGATGGATCAGTTGCTGCAGGCCTTTGTTGCTCAGGGCCGGATGAAATTACCTGGTTCGAAGTATGAGCCTTGTTATCAAATTCTGAACTGATATGGCGCATTTGTTATTACTCGACGGACTAAACTTAGTCCGTCGTTTATACGCAGCACAGGAAAGACCTTTTCATAACTCCCCTGCCCCATACAGTGAAGCCACAGGCCAGCAACTGCTGCACAATACAGCAGAACAGCTACAGCAAATTGCAGTCAAGCTTACGCGGCAATTTAAGCCAAGCCATGTATTGGCTGTATTTGAGGTCACTCATCTGAACTGGCGCACCCAGCTGTATCCGGCCTACAAAGCAGATCGGCTGCCTATGCCAGAGCATCTGCAAATCGCTTTGCCTGTACTGAAGCAAAAACTATCTGATATAGGCATCGAAAGCTGGCAAATGCAGGATCAGGAAGCAGATGATGTAATTGCAACTTTAGCCATGACGATGCGTAAACATCAGCAACAAGTGACTATAGTGTCGACAGATAAAGGCTATTTACCTTTACTTGCTGAAGGTGTGGTGGTCTATGACCATTTTAACCGTCAGCAACACAGCAATGAGACAGTGCTACAGAAGTTTGGCGTATTACCAGAGCAGTTAGTCCGATATTGGAGCCTGGTCGGTGATAAAACGAATAACATTAGTGGTCTGGCAGGTATAGGGCCAAAAACGGCCAGCGAACTGTTAAAACTGGGGCCAGATATTAAAACTGCTCTGGCACATCCGGATTGTCCGGCCAAACTCAAAGATAAAATTATGGCGTCTCGTGCTGAACTGCAATTATTTATGCAGATCTTAAGTCTGAAAACTGATTTACAGTTGGGGCTGAATTTACAGCAAGTGCGTTTTACAGCATGCTGAGGCAGATGATGAAAGTAAAAACCATAGCCTTCTTACTTGCAGGACTAATGCTGTATGTTGGCTTAACCTGCATTACTTTGCTGTTTTATAAAGATGATCCTGATCAGATGAGCTGGCAGGACAGAGAAGCTTTTAACACCAAATATATTTATAAATTGGATTTAACCAAAGCCATCAACAGAGATCAGGTGATTGATTATCTGGGGGGGCCGGATATTACTGAGGCGAAAAACCAACAGCAGCAGATTTATCAGGTACTGTATTACCGCACTCACAGAACTAAAACTGACGGCATAACCACGCGTGACGAATGCACAGCTATTTTATTTAAGAACCAACAACTGATAGCTATAGGCGAAACCGCAGTAGAGCAATACAACCAACTGGATTGAGATGGCAACTTTGGGATCTTTGACAGCGCTTTATCAGGACTGTGGTGTTTTTTATGCAGAGAAACACCAGTTATCTGCAGCACAGCAACTGGAATTGCTGCAAAAGATCTGCCAGCAAACGGTGCAACTCTCCTATAAAACTCCTTTTCTGCTGCTATCCCAGTTATCTCTTACCCCTGCCACTGGTCTGGTTTCAAGCAAGCTCTTTATCAAACAAGCAGCCTTGGTAACAGCTATTGCTATGGCGGGCCGTTGGCCTGAAGAGCTGCGGTTTCAATTGCTAAAATGTTGCTTGTTACAGCCTTTAGCTGTCAGCGTTTTATTGGAAAAATCAGCAAAAGCAGAAGAGCTCAGCGCAGCAGAACAACAACAGCTGAAGTTTCCTGCTGTTGTGACCATAAAACAACACAAAGAGCTGGTGGAAAAAGCAGGAGCACTAAACTTGCTGCGTCAGTGTTATGGCAAAAACAGAGGTTTAGCGACCTGGCAAAGCCCCTACTTCAGCCAGTTGATCAGTTTTTGCTGGCAAGTGACACGACAGATGTTACCTGGCGCAGGCAAATTGATAGCACTGGAAAAAATATCAACCCAGTTGCTGCCGCAAGCCACAATAACGGAGCAGCAGTTCTGGCTGGCCCTGTCCTGTTTAAACAGCAGCAGTTACAGCACGGGACGTTTTGTGCGGGATCCTGATGCTAACCTTGCGCTGTTGCTCTGTGAAGTTAATAGCCCCGAGCAGATGCAGCTATTAGTTCAGCCTTATGATAAAAGCACAAAACAGCTACTGCCTGAACTAACAACTCCTGCTGCAGACTGGCAATTATTAAACCCAAGACAATACAGTCATGACAATTGGCTTAGCGGCTGGCAGCAAGATAAAGAGCTTTTGCCTCAATGGCCTGAACCTGCAGATTTACCTGCATTAAGCTGGCTACAACAACTGAGTCTGGCTGCCAAAGTAAGTCAACAAACAGAGCTTATTGAACAACATCCATGGCTGATGCAGCAACTACAGGAAAAAGCTTCAGCACAAAACAGGCAACAACAAAAAATTCAGTCTACCCAGCATGCTATCGCCATGCTGGGTCAGGAACAGCTGCTGCCTTTATTAAAACAAGCCTGGCTGGAGCAACATTGCCAGCAACAACATCAGCCCCTGCATAACTGGTTGCTGGAATTCAGACGGGTTTTAGCCAAAGCTTTGTTTTTGCTGACACAACCGATAAAATTTTATGCCTTAACTCCACAACAAGCAGAACTGCTGGCCTGGTGTTTGTGTTGGCCTTTATGGCAACAAACCGATTTGCGCTTTTTGGCTTTGTCTCATCCAACTCAGGCCGTCAGCCTTATCAGTCAATGGTTAAAACAGCAGTTATGGCAAAGTGAGCACTATCAACAACTGGCGTTAAAAACCCTGAAGCATCTGCAGTTTAATCAAAGTTGGCAGGACGCCTGCCTGCATTACAGAGCTTTACCTACCTCAAGCCATTCCCACCCTATGGCTTTTGTATTGGCTTTTGCTTTTGATCTGACCGCTTCGGTATTTTCAGATAGCAACGATAACGACAGGCTGGCTCACAGCTATAAATTTGTAGAACCTCAACTTGCAGCACAACTTTGTTCAGCGTCTGATTGGCAGGATCTATTGGTTGAACAGACCCAACCTGTCACTCAACTTATTGCCAGTTGTAGTTTTATTTCTCCATTTTCTAAAGTTATGCCGCAGGAAGTCACAGATTTGTCGCAGATGTCGGCATAAACTGGAAAATAAACACCAAAACTGGTATATTTTCGCCGTTTTTCAGCACACTCTGCTGCCACAGCTTTTATAAGAAGATCAAATTCAGCTTTGTGTTTATTACAATCAGTCCATGCAAGATTTAAGGAACGTTATGAGTTCACAAACTATTACGGTCATCAAAGGTGATGGCATAGGTCCAAGCATAGTAGAAGCCGCTATCCAGGTTCTGGATAAAGTAGGTTGTAACTTTAACTATGAATATGTTGAAGCTGGCTTAACTGCTTTAGAAACTACTGGTGAATTGCTGCCACAGACCACGCTGGACGCTATTGCCCGTAACAAAATCACCTTAAAAGGCCCGTTAACTACGCCTGTAGGCGAAGGTTTCACTTCAATTAACGTGACCTTACGTAAAAAATTCAACCTGTACTCTAACGTACGTCCGGTCATTTCGTTTAAAGGCACTAAAGCCCGTTACGAAAATATCGATATCATTACAGTACGTGAAAACACTGAAGGTATGTACTCTGGTGCTGGCCAAATCGTGAAAAACGAAGGCGAGCTGGCAGAAGCAATGAGCATAGTGACCCGTGAAGGTTCTGAACGTATTGTTGAGTTCGCCTTTGAGCTGGCACGTCGCGAAAACCGCAAAAAAGTGACTATCGTTCACAAAGCTAACATTCTGAAATCAACTTCTGGCCTGTTCTTAAAAACTGCCCGCGAAGTGGCTTTACGTTACCCTGATATTCAGGCCAGCGAGATGATCGTTGATAACGCTTGTATGCAGCTGGTGATGAACCCACAACAGTTTGATGTGATTGTGACCACCAACCTGTTTGGCGATATTTTATCTGACTTATGTGCTGGTTTAGTGGGTGGTTTAGGTATGGCACCAGGTGCGAATATCGGCACTGATTGCGCTATTTTTGAAGCAGTGCACGGCAGCGCGCCGGACATAGCCGGCAAAAACCTGGCTAACCCAAGTTCTGTAATTTTAGCTTCTATCCAGATGCTGGAATATTTGGGCATGAAAGATAAAGCAGAAAAAATTCTGGCTGCTTTAACTGATGTGATTGCATCAGGTGACCGCACCACCCGCGATTTAGGTGGCAGCCACGGCACCACAGACTTTACAGCTGCCATGCTGGAACGTCTGTAAGCACGTTGAAAACCGCCTCAGGGCGGTTTTTTTATATCTGCGACTGATTCAGTTTAGAAAACAGCGCAGACTAATCAGCTTAAACTTTGTGATTAAACATTTTTAACTTCGGGGAGTTATATCGATGTATCAGTTGTACTATTCACCAAGCACCGCCAGCATGGCACCCCATATTCTGTTGGAAGAACTGGCCATCCCTTATGAGCTGGTATTAACAGATACAGCTGCAGGCTCACATAAAAAAGCTGAATACTTGGCACTCAACCCTAATGGCACTATTCCAACCCTAGTCGATCAAGGCCAGGTCATTTTTGAAACTGCTGCTATTTGCCTGCATCTGGTCGACAGCTACCCAGAAAAAAACTTATTCCCAGCCCACGGCACTCTTCAACGTGCAGAAGCTTACAAATGGCTGATTTGGTTATCCGCCACCTTACAAAGCACTTTAAGCGTCTATTTTTATCCGGATCGCTGGGTAAGTGGTGAGCAAAATCAGGCAGATGTAAAACGTCATGCTCAGCAAAAAGCCCAAGGCTTGCTGGAGCAGATGGACAAACATTTAGCCAGCCACTGCAGCCCATGGTTTTTAGGTGAAGAGTTTTCACTGATAGATATTTACGCCATGATGTTATGCCGCTGGACCCGTCACTTCGACGATAAAAAAGCCCGCGACTACCCTTTTATAGCGCTCTGGGTACAAAAGGTATTAGCCCGCCCTGCAGTGCAAAAAGTGATGGATTATGATGGCTTAGTTAAGCCTTATGTTTGATGGGTTGTCAGAAATGATTGAGGGCAGGCTTTGTACCTGCCCTCATTGTTTGGCTTTCAAATAGCTGCTTTAAACCTTACGCACATGTACCGTTACTTCCTCGCGGTCGTGGTACAAGTGCTTGGCCTGAATTTCGACGTCCAGTCCTGCTTCGTTGAGGTTATGCTGCATCATATCCAGTACTTCAACCACGGTTTCGTAGCGCTTTTTCATAGGTAACTTCAGGTTAAAAATACTTTCCTGACACCACTCATTAATCAGCCAGTCACACACCAGTTTGCCAACACGTTGCGGTTTTTCAATCATGTCGCAGACCAGCCAGTACACATTCTTTTTATCAGGGCTGAATTTAAAACCGTCGACCTGATAATGTTTTACCTGGCCTGTATCCATTAAGGATTGTGCCATCATGCCGTTGTCTATGGCGGTGACCATCATGCTGCGTTTCACCAGCTGATAAGTCCAGCCGCCGGGACAAGCGCCTAAGTCAACAGCTCTCATGCCTGAAGTTAAACGGGTTTCCCATTCATCCTTCGGAATAAACTGAATAAAAGCTTCTTCCAGCTTTAATGTACTGCGACTTGGTGCTTCTGATGGAAACTTCAGCCGCATAATGCCGTTTTCCAGCGGGCTGTTATTTTCAGGGTAAGAAATACCTAAATAAGCACTGCTGCCACTTTGCATAAACAAATGCAGCACAGCAGCACGGGAGTTTTCTTTTTGTAGCAATACACCAGCTTTACGTAATGACTGGCGCAGCGGCACTGTCAGTTTACGGGCTAAAGTAGATAAAGTTTTGCCGTCGTTGGTTTCAGGGTATTCCACCCTAATCTCGCCAAAAGCAGATAATTCAGCAGCTAAAGCCGATTCTACAACTGTAGTAATACGGTCAGCCGGGTCCAACTG
Source organism: Rheinheimera sp. MM224 (assembly GCF_947090785.1). Classification (NCBI taxonomy): domain Bacteria; kingdom Pseudomonadati; phylum Pseudomonadota; class Gammaproteobacteria; order Chromatiales; family Chromatiaceae; genus Rheinheimera; species Rheinheimera sp. MM224. The sequence goes on along the minus strand of NZ_OX352320.1, from coordinate 1,238,465 downwards.
CAACAAATCGTCCACCAGCAAAAACCACTGGCGGGCGAAAATTAAATTCGTGAAATCATAGTCACGGTAAAAAGTAGCTAAAGCGTCGCTGTCGTAAGCTTCAAAAATGACAAAAGCTGAGTCTTTGGTCAGTTTGCAAAAACCAAATACCTCTTGCTGGCCCGCTTTATCCTGAATTTCGCCAGCACATTCTTTCTCAAAACCTGAACGGCAGTACAGCAAAAGTTGCTTCATGCTGCACCTCCATGTGCAGCACCCTGACGGGCAGCCTGCGGCTGTGGAAATTGTCTATCCTGCCAATTTTTCATACGGCACCTCCATGTGCCGCACCCTGACGGGCAGCCTGCGGCTGTGAAAATTGTCTATCCTGCCAATTTTTCATCGTTATTTCCTGATCCAAGGGCTGATGGCCAAAGCCAGCCAGCTTAAAATAAGCAACTGACCACCTAAAGGCGCCAGAGCTGAAAAATGTAAAGGCAGCATAAATACACCAGCTACCAGAGTATAAACAAATAACCAAAGCCCTATTTGCATGGCGCAAGCGCAAATGCGGCTTAACCATGGGCTTTGTTGTTGCAGCTTGTCAAAGGCTGATAAGGCCAATAAAGCCACGGTATGAAAAGCTAAAATAAAACCTGCGCTTAACAGCACAGCCAGTTGTTCTGTAGCTATAGTGCCACGCCATAAATGCATTAAAGCAGCGGCTGAACCTACAGTCACTGCGCCATAAAATGCCGCTAAGCTGCTGTTAATTTTCCAGAATAAATTCATTAATAAAACTCCGACTCAGATAAGCAGCCTGTTCAATAAGCTGCTGTTGGCTCAAACCTGATTTTTGTAATGGCATAAAATCATGATCGCCACTTTGTAACCACTTTAGATCTATTGACGGCCAGCTTTTTCCTGCCAGCTCTTCAGTGCTACCAAAAGGATCTCTTTCCCCTTGCAGCACTAAAACAGATCTTTTTAAATCGACAAAATGTTCGGTACGCCAGTTATCTTTTTTCGGCGGATGAAAAGGATAACCAAAAGCTATCACCCCTTTCACTTGCGCAGGTAACAGATGTGATGCAGCAAGCATAGTGGCAACCCGGCCCCCCATCGACTTACCAGCAATAACCAAAGGTAAATCTGTTGGCATTTGGCTTACCTGCTCCAGCACTTCAGCCATTAATACCGGCATTTTAGCTGGTAGCTGCCTTTTGCCCGCTAAGGTCTTTTGCATATAAGCAAAGTTAAAACCCCAGACTTCAATATTCTGCTTAGCCAGTAGCTCTGCCAAAAGCTTACAAAACTCTGATTGCACCGGCGCTCCGGCGCCATGAGATAACAGCAATCTGGCGACAGGCTTTGGGCATAAGGCTAACTGCTCTGGCATCAATTAATCCGGTGTCGAATTATTAAAATGTTGTTCAGCAAAATCCTGCTGATCAAGCTCAACCTGTTTCGCCATCCACTGCCTGAACGCGACAATTTTACCAAGCTCAGTCTGGTTTTCACGGCATACCAGATAATGCGAGTCTTTACTCAACAATACATGGTGAAACGGCACTATTAACCGGCCTGAGTTAATATCTGGCCTTGCCATAACGTTATGCGCTAAAGCCACGCCCTGACCATGAATAGCGGCCTGCAATACCATAGCTGTATGTGAAAAAATCGGCCCCTGATTGACGTTAAAGTTCTTAAACCCCTGACTGACAAACCAGTCCTTCCAAGCCTGACGCGAACCATCGTGCAACAAGGTATGATGGCGTAAATCTGCTACATCTTTTAATGGCTTGCTGCCGTTTAATAACAAAGGCGAACAAACCGGCAGTAAATATTCAGTATGCAGTTTGTCGGCATGCAAATTCCGCCAGCTGCCGCGGCCATAATAAATTGCCACGTCTACATCGTCTGTTAACGAGCCTTCATCTGAGTCGACCGCTTTAATCCGCACGTCTATATCGGAATGCTCTTCACTAAATAAACTTAAACGCGGTACCAGCCACTGAATAGCAAAGCTCGGCTGCAAACTCACGGTTAAGGAGCCTTTGGCACCACGGGCTAATAACTTCTCTGTGGCTTCGTGCAGCTGCAGGAAAATCTCTTTAATATCTAAAAAGAAACTCTGGCCTTCTTCGGTTAACAGCAAAGAGCGGTTTTTCCGCATAAACAGCTTTAAACCTAAATGGTCTTCCAGTGCTTTGATCTGATGACTAATAGCAGCCTGAGTAACAAACATCTCTTCAGCCGCTTTAGTAAAACTAAGATGACGGGCCGCAGTTTCAAAAGCCTTTAACGCATTAAGAGGGGGTAAGCGCCGAGCCATAGCCTGCAGCCTTAGGTAAAATAGAATTAATTTTTCTAATGCGAATTATAAAGAAAGGCGTGACTTTAAACCAGCCACGCCTTAGAGATTTGCTGGATTTATTTGGCTTTAGGAACGTAACCTTCGATCTGAACTTCTTTGCCTTCAAATAAAAATTGCTGCATCTGTTCTTCCAGCAATTTGCGGTGTTCCAGATTCATCATATTCAGCTTTTTTTCATTGATCAGCATAATTTGTTTCGACTGCCATAAAGCCCAGGCTTCTTTGCTGATGCTGTCGAAGATTTTTTTGCCAAGCTCACCCGGGTACAGCTGAAAATCTAAACCTGCTGCTTCTTTTTGCAAATAAACACAAAATACCTGACGGGACATTATTCACCTCAATGCTTAGCTTTTAAAAAGGCCGATATTGTAAACGACTTCATCGCAAGCAGTTAGCTTTTATTCAGCCAGTTCTTTTCAATCCAGCTACGAATAGGGGCAGGTAAACCAATCTCCATCACTTGCTCTTTGTTATACCAACTGCTGCCTGCAGGCTCGGATACACCTGACACCGGATGCCAGACCGAAGCATCTAACTTGTAATGCGAAAACACATGTTGAAATTGGCCCTGTAGTTTGGCTTGCGACAAAACTTCAGCCGTTTCGTCTACCTGGGGTAAAGACCATAAATCAGCCCAGATACCGGAGTCTGGTCTTTTTTGCAGCAACAGCTTATCGCCTTGCTCTATCCACAAAAAATGTCCTGCTTTGGTTGGGGTGGTTTTTTTAGGTTTAGCAGTTGGTAACTCGGCCACACGGCCTGTATTAAAAGCCACACACTGAGTTTGAAGCGGGCAACTTAAACAATCCGCCTGCTTGGGTTTGCAAACTGTAGCGCCTAAGTCCAACAAGGCTTGCGCAAAACGTCTGTTGTTTTGTTTTGGTGTTAATAAATCGGCCAAAGCCCACAACTTTTTATCCACTGCAGAAGTGGTTGGCACACCTTCGATACCAAATAAACGGCAGAATAAACGCCTTACATTACCATCCACTATGGGGCCATAAGCATCATAAGCAAAAGAGCGGATAGCACCTGCTGTATAAAGACCAATACCAGGAATGGTTAATAAGTTATTTAATTCAAAAGGAAACTCACCTAAATCAAACACTATGTATTTAGCGGCTTTATGTAGATTACGGGCTCTGGCGTAATAGCCTAAGCCCTGCCATAACGCCATTACAGTGTCGGTATCTGCGGCTGCTAAGGCATGAATATCAGGCAGCTTTTGCATCCAGCGCTGAAAATAAGGGATCACTGTAGTAACCTGAGTTTGCTGCAACATCAGTTCGCTGACCATCACTCTGTATGGGCTTGGGTCTTGTTGCCATGGCAAGGCATTACGGCCATCGGTTTTTTGCCAGTCGACCACAGTATCGGCAAAAAGATCAGGGCAAGTTAAATACTCAGAAGTCAGCACTGCTATCACTACTCAGGTTCAATAATTCAAAACGATGTATAGCCTAGCATTTTTGCTGTTTTTGTTGAATCAAGATTAGCGGTTGAGCATTAGCAGCAGAACAAGGATAATACGCGCCGCATTCGATAGCACTTAATGCAGCAGCAGGCTGCATCACATTTTTTGGAGACCAAGATGACCCACCCGGAACAACCAAACACAGAGCCACAGGACGATGAGCTTCAGGAAAACAAATACCTGCGCCGTATCCGTAGCTTTGTTTTAAGGGAAGGTCGTCTGACCAAAGGCCAGCAGCGCAGTTTAGATTTATTCTGGCCCACTATGGGTCTTGAGCATCAGGCCACGCCTTACGATATGAAAGCAGTCTTTGGCCGTGAAGCCGACTTAGTGCTGGAAATTGGTTTTGGCATGGGCAAATCTTTGGTGCAAATGGCTAAAGCTGCACCGGATAAAGACTTTATTGGTATCGAAGTACATAAACCAGGTGTAGGTGCTTGTTTAGGTGAAGCCGAAACTGAAGGCGTAAAAAACCTGCGTGTGTTTGAACACGATGCCATCGAAATTTTAAACGACTCTATTGCCGACAACAGCCTAAGCACAGTGCAACTGTTTTTCCCTGATCCATGGCATAAAAAACGTCACCATAAAAGACGTATTGTTCAGGCTGAGTTTGCCCAGTTATTACGCCGCAAGTTAAAAATCGGTGGTGTATTTCATATGGCAACTGACTGGGAAAACTACGCTGAACATATGCTGGAAGTGATGAAAGTTGCCGAAGGTTACAGCAACCTGTCAGAAACCAATGACTATGTGCCACGCCCTGAGCATAGACCTCTGACTAAATTCGAAAACCGTGGTGTTAATTTAGGCCATGGCGTTTGGGATCTGATGTTTAAGAAGGTTGATTAATATGTTGGACAATACCAGTCAGCTGCTGCTGCGTAATATTGATTTTTTATCAGGCAAAGTGCTGCTGGTAGAACCTATGGCCGACCGTCTGGCGGCTGAATTAAAACAAAAAGCGCCAGAGCTGGAGCTGTTTTGTTTAACCTCAAACATAGCTGTTGCTAATAACTGGCAGCAGCAAAGCAAAAGCCCATGTTATTTGGGTGATGCTTTGCCAGCGGATTTAACAGTAGACCGAGTGGTGCTGTTTTACCCTAAAAGCAAAGATCAGCTGCAAAGCTCTTTAGCCCAGATCAAAACAGTACTGAACGACAAAACCGAAGTTTATCTGGTTGGCGATAACAAAGGTGGCATTAAAAGCTTAGGTAATCAGGCTGAAAAGCTGGGGTTAAAAGCCTTTAAACATGACAATGCCAAACATTGCTTATGGTTTGAACTGGATGGTCTGTTACAAAGCGAGTTAAAAACCGCAGAGTTTCATCAGTTTAGTATCGAAAAATCCGGTATTAGCTTAAAGCTTTGCTCTTTGCCTGGCGTGTTTAATCATGGCAAATTGGATTTAGGCACGAACTTACTGTTGGAGCATTTAGGCCATATTCAGCAAGGTAAAGTGTTGGATTTTGCTTGTGGTGCAGGTTTTATCGGTGCCTTTTTAGTAAAAAGACATCCGGAAATCAAATTAACAGCCTCTGACATCAGCACTTTAGCTGTCAGCTCTACAGCTGCCACTTTAAAGGCGAATAAACTGCCTGGTGAAACCATAGCTGCAGATGGCATTCCGTCCCGTAGCGCGGCTTATGACCATATTGTCAGCAATCCGCCTTTCCACACAGGTTTAAAAACGGACTACCATATCAGTGAGCAGTTTTTCCGCGATGCTTTTAATGAGTTAAAACCAGGTGGTACTTTAACTTTAGTGGCTAATGTGCATTTACCTTATGTGGCTCAATTGACTGAAATTTTTGGTCAGGTAAAAGAGCTTGGTCGTCGTGACGGTTTTGTGGTTTATTATTGTAAAAAAGACCGCAAATAAAAGGATCTGCTGATGAGACTGGTTTTGGTTGTGCTGGCTGGATTAACCTTCAGTGCTTCAACTGTGGCTGACTGTATTCAGTCGCCGGAAAGAACCCAGGCCTGTCCTCATCAGATTTACAGACTTGGTCAGCTGGAGAACATGGCAAAACCTGCCATGTTGTGTATCTGCGTTGCTGATTTCAAAGAGTTTTTAACAGTGCCCTCAGACGAAGATGAAGCCCACAAACAAAAGCTGAAACGCCTGAAGCTGGAATATGCTTTAGGTCAGAAAATAGAACCCATACTGCAAGTGCTGAAAGACTAGCTCTGCTTTTATTCAACTAGCCCAATACAATCTGGCGCGGGTTAAACTCACCCAAATACTCTTCATCTTGCTGCAACAGCGCTGGTACAAGAAACAACTTGCCCTGCTCTACCCAATAAATCGCATGTTGCTCAAACATAATGGCCAGCTTAATAGCTTTGGTTTTATCGCAAAGCACAGCCCAGCTTTTTTCCTGAAAACTCAAATCAGGGGAACAACCAACAATTTTACGGTAAGGCACATTCATGCTGTCGAGGGTGTTAGCAAAGTGATTATCTAGTAGTAAGTTTCTGGAGGGGGTTTGAACATGGCCACAGGGGTTTTGCGCGCTAATAATTGCAAAGTTAATTTGATCGCCAAGAGGTTGATGGCACAAAAAAACACTCGTTTTGTAGTTATCCCATAAGTCCATGGTTTGTCCTCGTCGCCACAAGTGCATCCACTATAAACCCGTTTTATTTTTTTGTCAGTGTGCTAACTGGTGAAAGTTTGCAAATGCGTGTAACTTCAATATTATAGCTTCGATAACAGATTGACTGATGACGGAAGGATTAATGGGTCCAGCTTTAAAAGCGAGTTCAATCAAAGGTGCACTGATATGGGTTGTCATGCTGATTTGTAGCATCACACTTTGTATTTCTTTAACCATTGCCACCTTGCAGGATATTAAAGCTGAAAAGAAAAACCTGTCAGAACAACTGCACTCTTATGCCGCCATTATTGCTTTTAACGCTGTAGGTTCCATCGAAATTGATGATTCAGAAATAGAAGACAGACGCCTGGCATCTTTTGCTGCAGAATCACGCCTGCACAACATTCATATTTATAAACTACAAGAGAAAGGTGAGCTGAGCTTTTTCGCCAGTTACAACAGAAGAGATGTTGGCCCCTATCCTACTCAGTTTAATAAAGTAGAACAGTACCAAAACGCCACCATAGGCGATGGGGTGATGGAGCTGACAAAAAAAATAGAATCTGACGGTAAATTATTAGGTTATGTCTATATTCGAGCCAGTCTGGAAGAATTAAGCCGTTATGTACAAAACCGGGTATTGTTCGATATTTTAATTGCACTCTGCTCTTTAATTGGTGCTTTTATTATCGCCAACAGATTACAGCGACGTTTTACCCAGCCCTTGTATAGCCTGCTGACTCTGGTGCAAAAAGTATCAAAAGAAAAAGACTACCAAATTCGTGTGCCAGCTATGGAAATCACGGAATTCCATAATCTGGGCCGCGCAGTGAACACTATGCTCGACAGAACTGAGCAGCAGATCACTAAACTGCGTAGTGCTGAAAGTGAAATACGCCAGCTAAACCAGGATTTGGAGCAAAAAATCAATGACAGAACACTGGCTCTGAAAACCTCAAATCAGGATTTACTGAACACCTTATCTACCTTACACCAGTACCAGAATCAGATTGTTGAAACTGAAAAAATGGCCAGTTTAGGCCAGATGGTGGCCGGTGTAGCTCATGAAGTAAATACACCTATAGGCCTTGGTGTTACAGCTTCAACTTTGATGCAGGATAAGCTGGCAGAAATACAAAAAGCTTTTGATGATAAGAAGTTAACTTCGAATCAACTGGCAAAATTCCTTAGCGACAGCGCAGAAAATCTGGGCATTATTTACCGTAATCTTGAACGCGCCGCCAACCTTATCCGTAGCTTTAAGCAAGTGGCTGTCGATCAGTCCAACGACAACAGAAGATACTTCAATATGCATCAGCTGTTAAACGAAGTACTGTTATCACTGCGTCCAAACCTGAAGAAAACTCAACATCAGGTCGTGCTGCACTGCGATGAACATCTGGAACTGGAAAGTAAACCAGGCCCAATCAGTCAGATTTTGATAAACCTTATTATGAACAGCCTTATTCATGCCTTTGAACATATGGAACAAGGCACCATGACGATAAGCGTAACTCTGGCCAACAGTCGTTGTTACTTGCATTACCAGGACAACGGCGCCGGCGTACCTGAGAATATTAAGAAGCGCATCTTTGATCCCTTTGTCACTACAAAAAGAGGCGAAGGTGGCAGCGGCCTGGGTATGCACTTAGTCTATAACTTAGTGACACAAGCTTTAAACGGCAAAATTCAGCTGGAAAGTTCTTTGGATCATGGCATAGACATTCAAATCGACTTCCCTGTAATTCCTAAATAAGATAAAAAATCTGAACAACAGGATGTTTTTCAACAACTTACATTAGGTAACACTAATTGTTAACAAATCCACTTGTTAACAAAATCTGTGGTCTATATAATTGTGCAGACATTGACCATGGGTCACTCTCTTTCTAAAAATATACAAATCAAATACTTAATTACGTTCACATAAGGTTTAAGCATAATGCAGACCCCTGTTATTCTGATTGTTGAAGATGAAGAAGTAACACGACTGAATCTGGTCAGCCTGTTTGAAGGCGAAGGCTATGATGTGGTTGAAGCAGTGAATGGCGAAGAAATGAACCAGAAACTGGCTGAACACAAAGTCAATCTGATTGTTATGGATATCAATCTGCCTGGTAAAAACGGTCTGATCCTGGCCCGTGAATTACGCCAGAAAGAAAACGTGGGTCTGATTTTTCTGACCGGACGTGACAGTGAAGTCGATCGCATTTTAGGTCTGGAAATTGGCGCTGACGATTACCTGACTAAACCTTTTAACCCACGTGAACTGACTATTCGTGCCCGCAACCTGTTAAACCGCACTGTGTCTCAACCTGTAGTGGAAGAGCATAAAAGTGTAGTGAAATTTAATGGTTGGGTATTGGATGAGAACAGCCGTAACCTGACCTCTCCAGAGGGCGTGTCACGCCGTTTACCTAAAGGTGAATACCGTGCCTTACGTTTAATGCTGGACAGCCCGGGTAAAATTTTCACCCGCGAACAACTGATCCGCCATATGACAGGCCGTGAACTCAGAGCAAATGACAGAACTGTGGATGTAACCATTCGCCGTATCCGTAAGCATTTTGAATCTGACGTAGATAGCCCGGAGCTGATCAGCACCATCCACGGTGAAGGTTACCGCTTCGTTGGTAAACTGGAAAAATAATTCCGATACCAAAAAAATCTGAGGGCGGGTCTTGTACCCGCCCTTCTTTTATCTAAGTAAGATGTAAATCAAATGGCGCAGTCAGCTTCAGGGAAAACAGCTCAAGCCCAAGCTTCAATATATTCTTGCAGAGTAGCCAAGTGCCGCTCTATTGTTATATGGAAATTGATCAGCTGCTTTTCCACGCCTTGCAATTCAGTCGCCTGTTCCATTAACTTTGCCTGATGTTGCACCCACAACAAGCCAACAGAAGCAGCTGCACCTTTTAGTTTGTGTGCAGCTTCCTGAAATTCAATGACGTCCTGCTGTACTGCAGTTTCCACCATCTTATTGATATAACCTGGCAGTAACTGCACAAACAACTGCACGCTGCGTAACATGGTGGTTTTACCTAAAGATTGCAGATAATCATCCAGGGTTTGCTGATCAAGAATTTGCTGATCAAGAGCTTTTTCGGCGGTGATTTCTTTCGGAGCAGGAGCACCAAACAGCTGATGTAAAATCTGATCCAACTTATTGGTATTGATAGGTTTTGCTAAAGCACCATCGACCCGCACATCTTTTAGCTGCTGCTCGGCTTTACGTACGTTGGCACTTAATACCACCACAGGTAATCTGGCCAAAGAAGGTTCAGCACGGATAAAACGTGCGACCTGATCGCCGGACATATCCGGCAATTGCATATCTAAAAGCACCAGATCTATATCATCTTCAGTTTCCAGCAAAGCTAAAGCGTCTTCACCTGTTTCTGCCAAAATCACCTGATGACCACGTTGCTCCAATAAGTTTATCGCTATCTCAGCATTTAGCGGCACGTCTTCAACCAACAAGATAGTTAAAGCCGGATACTGGGCTTGTGGCAATGCAGCAGGAGCTGATGTGAGCTCTGCAGGCAGTGACATGATAAAAGTACTGCCCTTACCTACTGAACTTTCAAGCTTGATATGGCCCGACATAGCTTCAACTAAAGCCCGGGACACAGATAAACCTATACCAGACCCCACTATGCTTAAACGCCTGCCATCACTGGATTTATAGTACATATCAAAAATGCGTTGCTGCTCCGCCTCGACAATACCTATACCTGTATCAGTCACACTAAAACAAAGCTCTGCCGGATTATCAGTGCTTATGGAAACGCCAAGTTGCACTGAACCACGGGCAGTGAATTTCACCGCATTATTAATTAAGTTCCATAATACCTGGCGCACCCGTGTCGGGTCCAGACGAACATAAAGCTGACTTGGTACTGCTTCAGGCTCAATAAAGGTCAAACCTTTTTGCTGACAGATTAAGTGGGCAAAATTACAGATATCGTGCACAAAATCGCAGAGTTGTACCGACTGATAAACAATGTCTAAGTCCTGTCGATCAATTTTATCTAAGTCGATAATATCGTTAAAAATATTACCTAAGGTCTCGGCGCTGCTGAAGATAGTATTGCTCCAGCTGCGTTGCTCAGTCGACAAAGGACTTTCCAACAGACGCCTTGTTAAACCTACAATACCGTTTAACGGTGTACGCAGTTCATGACTTAAAGTGGCGATAAACTTACCTTTATCCTGATAGGCTTTTTCCAGTGCCTGCTCAGCAAGTTTACGTGAGGTAATATCCCGGCCAAAACCAAGTAAGCCAATGTAGCGACCTTGTTTATCAAAAAATGGCACTTTGCGCATTTCAAACCATAACATGCGGCCATCTGGTGTTTGATAATCCACATCTAAGGTCAGCTCTACTCTGCTGGCTGAAATCTCCTGATCGGTCAAAATAGCAATAGGCGTAGATTCAGCATCGTAGAGTTCAGCCGGATAATGGCCTATCAGCTCCTTCGCCGATTTGCCCATAATGACTTCAAACATCTTATTGCAACTGACAAAACGACCAGTTTCATCACGGTAGTAGAATAAGTCAGGGGAGCTGTCGACTATAGAGCGGATTAATAAACTTTGTTCTTCCAGCTCTTGCTGGGTTTTACGGCGTTCAGTAATTTCACGACGCAATTCATCAACAGCGCGGCGCTTGGCCTGGAAAGCCTTTTTCCGCTCTTCAATTTCGAAGTTCAGCTGACGAATAGTTTCCTGCATATTCTGATTCAACAGCTTTTCCTGCCGTATCGAATCCTGCAAATAAAACAGCGCTTCATCCAGATGGCGAACTAAATAAAAGCTACAGAGTAAAAAAGCTGGTGTCATAGAGGCGGAAAACAGCAAAGCGCCCAGCACCATGGACCAAAGCACCATATCGTGCAGCAACAAGCTGTATAAACCAGTGATAACTCCAGTTAAGGCCTGCAATAAAATAAAACACAGGCAAAAACACTGTAACCAGCCCCATTGCTTTAAAAAACCCGCCAGACGTCTGACGAAAGGATGAACGTTTTGTTGCATTAAATGCCTGCTAAAGAAACTGCCCGCAAAAACAGTAAACTGAGGGATTAAGTCTGCCAGATCAACTTGGCGCTTGTCCTGAAAATTTTCGTAAGGGACAAGCTGAAACAACTGAATACAGCTAAAAAAGCTCATTTTTCAACCAGACCGATACCATCTAATACAACTTTGATTGACAGCTCTGTTGGAACTGGTTAATTCTAACCGTTCTTAGAGTTTCAAAGTCTGCCTGTAATATGCTGAAAAATGCGTTATCGCTCACTACATATTACTACTCGCCTTACTACCTTTCGGAGTGGTTTAACGAGTAGCCAAACCACCAGTTTATTACTGGTTTTGGTTATTCATGCCGTCTTTATAGCTATAAACTGATGTTATAAATCAGCTTTTTGTCTCAGTCGGCGCTGTTATTTCAACTCAACAGGTACATCTCATGCAAGTTACAACTAAAAAACCGGTCAGCATGCCGGACGCCTTTGTCATACTTTTTTTTGTGATGATAGCTGCAGCTATTGCATCTCATCTTATTCCGGCCGGTTATTTTCAGATGCTGCCGGAAACTGTCAATGCCGCAGGTGAAACGGTTAAAGCCCGTATTGATCCAAACAGCTTTCAGCTCGCGACGGAACAAAATAAAGCAGTGCCCTTGTTTGGTGAAGGCGGCCAGGTTGGCTTTTTAAACTACGCCTTCGAAGGTATGGTTTCAGGCGATAAAATGGGTGCAGCTATTGGTGTAATTGCCTTTATTCTGCTGACTGGTGGTGCCTTTGGCATCATTATGAAAACCGGTGCCGTCAATAACGGCATACTGGCATTAATAACCAAAACCAAAGACATAGACTTTTTATTTATCCCTCTGATGTTCCTGCTGTTTTCTTTAGGTGGAGCCGTCTTTGGAATGGGTGAAGAGGCCATCGCCTTTTGTATAGTGCTACTGCCTTTAATGCTGGCTTTAGGCTACGACGCTATAACCACTGTGCTGGTCACTTACATTGCCACTCAGATTGGTTTTGCCACCTCCTGGATGAACCCTTTTAGTGTGGCTATAGCTCAGGGAATTGCAGGTTTACCTCTGATGTCAGGCGCAGATTACCGTATTGTGCTTTGGCTGCTGTTCACCTTATTTGGCATTATCTTCACTATGCGTTACGCCGCCAAAATTAAAAAGAATCCAGAGCTTTCCGTCAGTTTTGAGTCAGATCAAAAACTTCGTGCACAGCAGCAGGAACAACAAAGCAGTCATTTTGGCAAATTGGACGCCGCCATCTTATTGCTTTTTGTGGCAGGTATTATTTGGGTCATTTGGGGTGTGGTAGCGCGAGGCTACTATATTCCGGAAATTGCCACTCAGTTTTTTGCTTTAGGTATAGCCACTGCGATTTTGGCTATAGCCGGAAAACGTATCACGGTGAATGAATCGGCTGATGCCTTTAAACAAGGTGCAGCTGAGTTATTACCAGCCGCCATGATTGTAGGTATGGCCAAAGGCATAGTGTTGTTATTAGGCGGCGACGACGCAACAGAACCTTCAATACTCAACACCCTGTTGCATTATGCTGGTAGCAGCTTTGATGGCGTATCCAGCTATATGTCAGCCTGGTTTATGTTGATTTTCCAGTCGGTGTTTAACTTCTTTGTCACTTCAGGTTCAGGCCAGGCCGCTTTAACTATGCCTTTGGTTGCGCCTTTGGCCGATTTAGTTGGGGTATCCCGTCAAATTGCCGTTTTAGCTTTTCAATTGGGAGATGGTTTAACCAACTGCATAGTGCCTACCTCTGCATCTTTAATTGGCTGTTTGGGAGTGGTGAGAGTCGACTGGATGTTATGGGCAAAGTTTGCCTGGCGTTTGCAGCTCTGGCTTTTTATTCTGGCAAGCCTCGCAATTTTAATCGCTGTCGCTATTGGCTACCAATAAGAATTACAACTAAGGACTATCAATGAGCGCAATAAAGCTATTTAAAAATGCCCATATCATAAGCCCACAAGATTCAGGTGTAATGGATGTATTAGTTGCCGGCCATCAAATCGCAGCTTTAGGTATTGATTTAGAAACTGGTAATTCAAATTTACCTGTCGAAGTCATAGACGCCAGCGACTGCTATTTAGTACCGGGTTTTGTTGATTCGTTAGTGCATTTTATTGGGGGGGGTGGCGAAGGTGGTTTTGCCAGCCGCACTCCTGAAATGCAATTAACCAACGCTACTTTAGGCGGAGTCACTACAGCTATTGGTGTATTAGGCACAGACGCTACGACCCGGACCTTAACCAATCTGCTGGCTAAGGCTCATGCCCTGGAAGCTGAAGGCATCACTACCTATTGCCATACAGGCTCTTACGAAATTCCATGCCGTACTTTAATGGGCAGTATCACGGATGACCTGATCCTTATCGACAAGTTTATAGGTGTTGGCGAAATTGCTATCAGTGATTTCCGATCCTCTCAGCCGACCATTGAAGAAATACGTAAAGTAGCGGCTGCAGCTAAAGTCGGCGGCATTTTGTCGGGTAAAGCTGGTGCAGTCAGTGTGCATGTAGGTAGCGGCGAGTCGTTATTACAGCCGCTGTGGCAAGCAGTTGCAGGCACAGAACTGAAATTATCCCAGTTCTACCCTACTCATATAAACCGCAATGAGGCGCTGTTTCAGGCTGGTATTGAGTTTGCAAAAGCTGGCGGTGTGATTGACTTTACCACCAGCACCACAGCTTATGATCTGCAGCATGGCGAAGTGGCAGCAGCGCAGGCTTTAGCCCGGGCTTTGCAAGCCGGAGTATCAGCTATGAACTTAACCTTAAGCTCAGATGGCAATGCCAGTTTGCCTCTGTATAACAACGATGGAGAGCTGATTGGGCTTGAGGTTGGTAAAGTACAAAGCTTATATCAGGTGGCTCGCCAGGCCGTGCTTGAGCATCAGGTCGCTTTAACTGATGCTATAACCGCTATTACCGCAGCTCCTGCAGCAGTCTTAGGGCTGAAACACAAAGGCCATATTGCAGCAGGTTTAGATGCCGATTTAGTGCTTTTGCATAAAAGTGATTTAACTATCCGTGATGTGTTTGCCAAAGGCCGCCAATTAGTTCAAAACGGCCAAGCCATAGTTAAAGGTACATTTGAGCCTTAACTTTAAAAACAAAGAGTTGAATTTCTGCTGCACCATCCCAATTTAGCGAATATCCGACGAATTTAGTCGGGTATTCGCTTTTTTCGTTTAAGCTGTTCGAAAAAAATCAGCTTATATTGCACAGATTTTATACCGGCCCACGCGGCAAAATATGGTATAAAGTGCGCCAAATTTTCAGCGAAGCTTTTTATCTATACCCTAGTAATTGATGTTGCAGCGCGACGACAAGCGAGTGAGACCCCAGGAGCATAGTTGTCCTATGTGACTGGGGCGAGAGCGTGAAGTCAACAAAGCTGCGGCTTCAAGAACGACGGGTATAGGGAGCTCGCATTTGATGGACATTGGAGTATTCATGCCGACCACTATGCCAGATGTAGCTAACCATTCATCCGCCACCACCGAAGGTGTGTTGGAATGGGTTGGCATGAGCAATATTGAACTGCCACTGATGTTTAGTGTTGCAGGCGAAGCACCACGCCAGGTCAGCGCCAAAGTTGAAGCTTTTGTGAACTTAAAAGATCCAAAAGCCAAAGGCATTCATATGTCACGGCTTTATTTGTTGTTGGATCAACTGTCGACTGAATCCAGCTTAAGTTTTGCAACTTTAAGCGAACTGCTGCACGAATTTATCAGCAGCCATGAAGACTTAAGTACTCATGCTTTTGTGAAGTTTGATTTTGAACTGCACTTACGCCGTAAAGCGCTGATCACAGAAAAACAAGGTTGGAAAGCTTACCCTGTGACTATCACAGGCCAGCTGAAAGATGGCAAGTTAGGTGTAGAGATGAAGGTCGATGTGCCTTACTCTTCAACTTGTCCTTGTTCAGCAGCTTTAGCCCGTCAGCTTATTCAGGAAGCTTTTGTGGCTAAATTTGCCGGTCACGCTCAAGTGAATGCTGAACAAGTCAAAGACTGGTTAGGTACAACTCAGGGTATAGTGGCTACACCGCACAGCCAGCGCTCTGTTGCTGAAATAAAAGTACAGCTGAACCATCAAGTCACAGATTTCCCTGTGATTGCGTTAATTGATGCGATTGAAGATGCTCTGCAAACTCCGGTACAGGCAGCAGTCAAACGTGCAGACGAGCAGGAGTTTGCCCGCTTAAACGGTCAGAACCTGATGTTCTGTGAAGATGCAGCACGTCGTTTAAAACACGCATTAAACCAATTGACTGAATTTGACGATTTTTGGCTACGGGTGAACCACTATGAGTCCTTGCATGCACACGATGCAGTCGCAGTAACAGTCAAAGGTGTTTCAAACGGTTATCACGCATAAGTTTCGCATAAAAATATCGTTTAAATTACAAAAAAAGGTCACATCAGTGGCCTTTTTTTTATACTCCCCGCACAAAAACCAGCAAAAAAGCCCTAATTATGTAATTTTATTACAAAACCGCCTTATAACAGCCTTCGGCAAAATAGTCAGCTAAATGCGCCAGACTGGTCTTGCAATTTCCGTCCGATCTGGGTATATCTAATTGTCTATTTATGGATAGACGTCTAAACGCCATAAAAACAACTATGCGGACCACCTAACTGACTGAAACCAGAGCTGTTGTTTTCTTTCAGAGATAAAAACGCCAAATATAAGAATAATAATTCATAAATTTAACATTTTTACCCAGAAGTTATTGAAGTTAATGCTAGCTAACGAGTAATAGAGCTCTTACCAACATAGTACTGCTATGTAATTCGGGCGACAGAGCGCAGTTACCCAGGCCACAGCTTCAGAAGCTAAGGGTATATTTATTTTTTACAGGACAGGTTGGAGGAAGAGTCATGGCGTTGTATCACCACAGTCAGGCAAGAGAGAACTGTGGCTTTGGTCTGATCGCTCATTTAGAAGGCGTCGCCAGCCACCGTATTGTGCGCACTGCAATTAGCGGTTTAGACCGCATGCAGCACAGAGGTGGAATTTCAGCGGATGGGAAAACAGGTGATGGTTGTGGCCTGTTAATGCAAAAACCCGATAGTTTTTTCCGTGCTATTGCAGAGGAGAAAGGCTGGGTTTTGGGCAAAAAGTATGGGGTGGGTATCTTCTTCTTTAGTCAGGATCCGGTTAAAGCCGAACTGGCTCGCGCTATTATTGAACAGGAAATTACCCGTGAGACACTGACACTGGTCGGCTGGCGTGATATGCCAACGGACACGTCGGTGCTGGGTGATTTAGCACTCACTTCTATGCCTCAGATTAAGCAGGCTTTTGTCAGTGCCCAGCCAGGCTGGAACGAACACGATTTAGAGCGTCGCCTTTATATGGTCAGACGCCGTATCGAAAAGCAGCTGACAGATGATGCGGATTTTTATATTCCAAGCTTTTCTTGTCTGGTGACCGTATTTAAAGGCCTGATGATGCCGGCAGATTTGCCGCGTTTTTATCTGGACTTAGCAGACGTTCGGATGGAAACCGCCATTTGCGTATTCCACCAACGTTTCTCAACTAATACTATGCCACGTTGGGCTTTGGCTCAGCCATTCCGCTTTTTAGCACATAACGGCGAAATTAATACCATTACAGGCAACAGACAATGGGCCCGCGCCCGTCAGTATAAGTTTTCGTCGCCTTTATTACCTGACTTACCCACTGCAGCCCCTTTTGTCAGCCAGTCGGGGTCAGACTCCAGCTCTTTAGATAATATGCTGGAATTACTGCTGGCCGGTGGTATGGATTTATTCCGTGCTATGCGTTTACTGGTGCCACCAGCATGGCAAGGCAATAAGGTGATGGACGATAACTTAAAAGCCTTCTATGAGTTTAACTCCATGCATATGGAGCCTTGGGATGGTCCTGCTGGTATTGTCATGACCAATGGTCAGCATGTGGCCTGTAACTTAGACCGCAACGGCTTGCGCCCTGCCCGCTTTGTTATTACCAAAGACAAATTAATCACGCTGGCTTCTGAAGTTGGCATTTGGGATTACACACCTGATGAAGTGCAGGAAAAAGGCCGCGTTGGCCCGGGCGAAATGCTGGCTGTGGATACGCAGACAGGAAAAATCTGGCGCTCAGAAGAAATTGACCAGGATTTAATGGTTCGCCACCCTTACCGCAAATGGTTGTCCACTAACGTGCAACGTTTAGTGCCTTACGAGCAGTTTGAAACTGACTTAATAGGCAAACGTGTATTCACTGACGATCAGATGATGGTGTTCCATAAGCTGTTTAACTACAGCTATGAAGAAATCGAACAGGTAGTGACAGTACTGGCAAAAGACGGCCAGGAAGCTGTAGGTTCTATGGGGGACGATACGCCAATGGCTGTGTTGTCGCAAAAAACCCGTACTTTCTACGACTATTTCCGTCAGTTGTTTGCGCAGGTCACCAACCCACCTATAGATCCATTGCGTGAAGCTCATGTGATGTCGCTGGCGACCAGCATAGGTCGTGAACACAACGTCTTCAGTGAAACAGCAGGTTATGCCCGCCGTATCCAGTTTGAATCGCCTGTGATGATGTACAGCGATTTAAAACAGTTAAAAGCCGCTGACGAGAAATACTACAAGCACCATATTATTTCTTTGAACTTCGATCCTAACGACGAAGATCTGGAAACCGCAGTGCGCCGTGTATGCGCTGAAGCTGTGCGTGTGGTGCGTGAAGATAAAGTGGTGCTGGTGATCTTAACAGACCGTCGTATCGAACAAGGCCTGATCCCTATTCCGGCAGCAATGGCTGTGGGCGCAGTGCATCACGCTTTAGTGGATAACCAGCTGCGCTGCGATTCAAACATTATTATCGAAACCGCAACGACACGTGACCCGCATCACTTTGCTGTGCTGGTAGGCTTAGGCGCTACAGGTATTTATCCATTCCTGGCCTATGAGACTATTGAGCAGTTAGTGGAAAAAGGCAGTCTGAATCTGACCGCCCGTCAGGCCGTGCTGAATTACCGTAAAGGTATTAACAAAGGCCTGTACAAAATCATGTCAAAAATGGGTATTTCGACTGTAGCGAGTTATCGCTGTTCGAACCTGTTTGAGGCTGTGGGTATTAATCAGAACGTGATGAAGCTGTGTTTCCCTGATTTACCTTCACGTATTCAGGGTGCCGACTTTGCTGACTTCCAGCAAGACGTGCAAATCCGTGCCAACAGTGCCTGGTTAAAACGTAAACCACTGAATCACGGTGGCCAGCTGAAATACGTACATGATGGCGAATACCACGCTTATAACCCTGATGTAGTGCAAAGCCTGCAAAAAGCTGTACGCAGTGGCAAATATGCCGATTACAAAGTCTATTCAGACTTCGTGAATCAGCGCCCTGTAGCGCATTTACGCGACTTATTCAGCTTAAACAAAGCCAATGCCACTCCGGTCGATTTGGAGCAAGTGCAAAGCGCTGAGCAGCTGTATCCGCGTTTTGACAGCGCCGCTATGTCTATCGGTGCTTTAAGCCCTGAAGCTCATGAAGCTTTGGCTATAGCGATGAACCGTTTAGGTGGCCGCTCTAACTCAGGCGAAGGCGGTGAAGATCCACGCCGTTTTGGTACTGAGAAAAACAGCAAAATTAAGCAGGTGGCTTCAGGTCGTTTTGGTGTCACACCACATTATCTGGTGAACGCTGAAGTGATTCAGATCAAAGTAGCTCAAGGTGCTAAGCCGGGTGAAGGTGGTCAGTTGCCTGGTGAAAAAGTCACAGCTGAAATAGCGCGCCTGCGTTATTCAGTACCTGGTGTCACGCTGATTTCACCACCGCCGCATCACGATATTTATTCAATTGAAGATTTGGCTCAGCTGATTTTTGACTTAAAACAAGTAAACCCTGAAGCGCTGATTTCAGTGAAGTTAGTGTCAGAACCAGGCGTCGGTACTATTGCGACCGGTGTGGCTAAAGCTTATGCCGATTTAATTACCGTATCAGGTTATGACGGTGGCACAGGTGCAAGCCCGCTGACGTCGGTCAAATACGCTGGTTCGCCATGGGAGCTGGGTTTAGCTGAAGTGCATCAGGCACTGGTTGAAAACGGTTTACGTGACCGCGTTCGTCTGCAGGTCGACGGTGGCTTAAAAACCGGTTTAGACGTAGTCAAAGCCGCAATTTTAGGTGCTGAAAGCTTTGGTTTTGGTACCGGCCCTATGGTGGCTTTAGGCTGCAAATTCTTACGGATTTGCCACCTGAATAACTGTGCGACCGGTGTAGCTACTCAGGATGCGACATTACGCCGCGATCACTTTACCGGTTTACCAGAAATGGTGATGAACTACTTTAAGTTCTTATCGCATGAAGTGCGTGAGCTGATGGCTGAACTGGGTGTCACTTCATTAGAGCAGCTGATTGGCCGTACTGATTTATTGTCTGTACGCGAAGGCCAGACGCAGAAACAACTGAAATTAGATCTGAGCCCAATTTTATTGGCCTCTGGTGTTAAATCAGATAAATCCTTGTTCTGCGTACAAAATAACGACCCGTTCGACGATGGCGCGTTAAACCAGGAACTGGTGAAACGCTGCAAAGATATGGTGGTACATAAAACCGGTGGCCGCTTAACTGTGCCTATCCGCAATACCGACCGTTCTGTTGGCGCAGCCTTGTCTGGTTTTATTGCCCGTCATCATGGCAATCAGGGTATGGCGACCGACCCTATTGTGATTAACTGCGTAGGTACTGCAGGCCAGAGCTTTGGTGTCTGGAACGCTGGTGGTTTGCATTTATCCTTACAAGGTGATGCCAACGACTATGTAGGTAAAGGCATGACAGGTGGCCAAATTGCTATATTCCCGCCTAAGGGAGTCAGCTATGCCAAAGACGACGCCACTATTGCAGGCAACACCTGTTTATATGGTGCAACAGGTGGTCGTTTCTACGCTGCTGGCCGTGCCGGTGAGCGTTTTGCCGTACGTAACTCTGGCGCCATAGTGGTTGTAGAAGGCACAGGCGATAACTGCTGTGAATATATGACTGGTGGTGTGGTGATGGTATTAGGTCAGACCGGCGTGAACTTTGGTGCTGGTATGACTGGTGGTTTTGCTTATTTATTAGATGAACAGGATGACTTATGCCTGCGGGTGAACCCTGAACTGGTGGAAGCGCTGGATGTCAGCACACCAATTCTGCAGGAACACTTACGTAGCTTGTTGCATCAACACGTTGAGGCCACCGGCAGCGAAAAAGCGCACCGGATCCTGACGGATTTCAACAACTACTTAAGCAAGTTCAAACTGGTTAAACCCAAAACAAGTGACGTCAATACCTTGCTTGGTCACCGCGCACGCTCTTCCGATGAGCTGCGGGTTCAGGCGATGTAAGGGAGGCAATAATGGCACAGAATGTTTATCAATTTATCGACGTAAAGCGGGTTGACCCACCAAAGAAGTCACACCGTGAGCGGACCATTGAGTTCGTAGAAATTTATCAGCCTATGACAGACACGCAAGCCTCAGGTCAGGCCGACCGTTGCCTGGACTGTGGCAACCCTTACTGCGAATGGAAGTGCCCAGTGCATAACTATATTCCGCAGTGGCTGAAACTGGCGAACGAAGGCAAGATTATTGAAGCGGCTGAATTGTCGCATAAAACCAATAGCTTACCTGAAGTTTGTGGCCGGGTTTGCCCGCAGGATCGTTTATGCGAAGGCGCCTGCACCATCAACGAAGGTTTTGGTGCAGTCACTATAGGTTCTATTGAAAAGTACATTAACGACAAAGCCTTTGAAATGGGCTGGCGGCCGGATTTATCAGCTGTGGTGAAAACCGGCTTAAAAGTCGCAGTGATAGGTGCAGGCCCTGCAGGTTTAGCTTGTGCAGACGTACTTATCCGTAATGGCGTTACCCCTGTGGTATTTGACCGTTATCCGGAAATTGGTGGCTTACTGACTTTTGGTATTCCGCCTTTTAAACTGGAAAAAGACGTACTGAAACTACGCCGTGAAATCTTCACCGCTATGGGTATTGAGTTCCGTTTAAATACCACTGTGGGTGTGGATGTCAGCTTTGACAGCCTGTTGCAGGAATACGATTCAGTCTTTCTGGCCTTAGGCACTTACACCCCAATGCAAGGTGGTTTGGTTAACGAAAAAGCACCTGGTGTCTATGAAGCCCTGCCTTATCTGATTGGCAATATCAATAATCTGATGGGCTGGCAGACAGAACACCAGTATGTAAATCTGGCCGGTAAAAAAGTAGTGGTCTTAGGTGGTGGTGACACCTCAATGGACTGCGTGCGTACCGCTATTCGTCAGGGTGCCAGCAAAGTCACATTAGCCTATCGACGCGACGAAGCCAGCATGCCGGGTTCACGCAAAGAAGTACAAAATGCCCGCGAAGAAGGTGTGGAATTTATGTTTAACCTGCAGCCACTTGGCATCAAGTTAAACGACGAAGGCCATGCCTGTGGCATCGAAGTGGTCACTACGGCTATGGGTGCAGCCGATGCCAAAGGCCGTCGTAACGCCGAAGCAGTGCCGGGTTCTGAGCAGGTATTAGAAGCCGACGCTGTCATTGTCGCTTTTGGTTTCCAGCCTAGCCCACCACAGTGGTTAAAAGATATGGGTGTAGAGCTCGACGACAAAGGCCGCGTCGTGGCCAGCGAAAAAAGCACTTACCCACTTCAGACCAACCAGCAAAAGATCTTCGCAGGTGGTGATATGGTATTAGGCTCAGACCTGGTAGTCACAGCTATAGCCCAGGGCCGTAAGGCAGCTGAGGGGATATTGGACTATTTAAACGTCTGATTTAGGCCTTCGTACTTGCTGTAGGGTGCGGGGCTTGTCCCCGCCCGCATCGCGTTCGAATAAAAGCCAAAGAGTGTCGCTCAATTACTTTGGCTAAGGGTTTTGAGAGCATTTTGATTACAAGGGCGTCAGGTAATACTGATGCCCTTTTTGTTTTACGCTGTTATATTTTTATCTATGTCTTTTAATTAATTATAGTTTTGGTTACAGTCAACTCAGTACTCTCAGGTACTGATTTTTGTATAACTCAAGTTTAGTTATAACTTCTGCGATTTAATGGATTAAATCATTCTTTGTCCTGCCTTTTGCGCTGTTATCTATCCTTGCCATATTGAATCTCTTTAGCCTTTCAAAAATTTATAACAATTCATGAGGAAATGATGAAAAAAATTGTACTTCCTGTCGCGCTGCTTAGTCTGGCTGTTCTAACAGCCTGTACTTCGTCGACGCGTGGTTCTGTCAATGCATTGTCCACAGCAACACCTGCTATTAGTCCGGTGCTTAGCCAAGCTCCTGAACTCTCGTTGAAGCGAGTAGTAGCAATAGCTCGTTTTTCTGATGAGACCAAAAGAGGCAACGCCTTTTTGTTGGATCAGAATGGTGATCGATTAGGGAAACAAGCCTCAGATATTCTTGCAGCACGTCTGACTGAAACAAACAAGTTCATCATGCTTGAGCGTGCAGATTTAGACAAAGTAATAAGTGAAAACACCTTCAAAGGGGAGCAGATCCAAACTGCCGGTTCTGATTTTTTAATTGTCGGTTCAGTCTCCGAATTTGGCCGCTCAACAAACAGCGAAGTTGGTGTTTTTAGCCGCAATAAAATACAGACAGCTACGGCTACAGTAAATGTCCGGTTAATTAACACAAAAACCGGGCAGATCATGTATTCAGAGGAAGCTACTGGTGAAGCACGGGTAGAAGCTAACTCAGTGATGGGTGTTGGTGAGCGCGCAGCTTATGATACTTCAATCAATGACAAGGCTTTATCTGCCGCCATTTCAAAGCTGGTGAGCAATATCTCCGAAAATTTACTGGATTCTCCGTGGCAAGCTTATTTGATAAGTAAACAAGGTAGCCAATTTTTGATGACTGGCGGATCAGCCCAAGGCATCAAAGTGAATGATACTTTTGATGTGGTCAGTCCAGGGCAGCAAGTAAAAAATCCACAAACAGGAATGCTGATAAATTTACCGGGGCAAAAAGTGGCGACTTTACGTGTCACAGGTTTTGTTGGCCAGGGTAGCGATGAATTGTCGGTGTGCGAACTGGTTTCAGGCTCAATCAACGATCAAAGCATCAGCAAAGTTGTTGTGCGTGAAGAAGGGAAGGTGTAATTAAATGAAATATATGATTTGTTTGGTTTTTTCTCTTTTGCTGTCTGCGTGTAGCACAAGTTTTTCTGAGATTAAACAAGTAGATGATAAAGCCTACTTACAACTGAGTGGCAACCTTCAGGGAACTACTCTGGTTCTTGATAATACCACAACAGTTCAACTGGATAATGCTGATACTTTTAAACTGGATGGTGAAACAGTAGCAAAGTTTGATTTAAGCGTTGGTAGCCATCAGGTAGAAATAAGTCGGGGCCAACAGGTTCTGGTGAAAAGAAAAATTTATGTCACAAATGGCAATGTATTTGAGGTAAGAGTTCCATGAAAAGTGGTATCCAAAAAGCACTAATTTTGGTTTGCGTAATCGGTATGTCCGCGTGTGCCAGCACTAATAAATCAATTTATCATTGGGGTGACTATTCAGAAACCGCTTATAACCACAAGCACGAACCTTCTGATGTGACTCGCGAAAAGCATAAGCAAGCACTGTTAGCTATCATCGAGAATGCTGCCAAAGAAAACAAAAAGATACCTCCTGGCATCTACGCTGAGCTGGCAACATTAGAACTTCAGGTGAATAACGTCGTTGAAGCTCAGGCTTACTTACAGCAAGAAAAAGCTCTGTTTCCAGAGTCGGCGCAATTGATTGACGCAATGTTGAATAAAATGAATAAGGCAGGCTAAAGGAATGAAAACTCCATTTAAAAGTATTCTTGTGTTAGCTGCATTACTGTTATCTGGTTGTGCTACACAAAAAATTGTTAGCAAGCAAGAAGCTTTCCCTAAGATGTATGATGCTGCGCCACTGTCGGTTTTGGTTGTGCCAGCGGTTAATAAATCAACAGCTGCAGACGCACCGGATCTGTACTCAACTACTATTGCCCAGCCATTAGCTGAGGCTGGTTACTACGTTCTGCCAATCCCGTTGTCTGCTATGCTGCTTCAGCAGGAAGGGATCGTAGATGGTGCTCAACTCCGGGATGTAAATCCAGATAAGTTTAAACAAATGTTTGGGGCTGATGCTGTGCTCTTTGTCACTATTAATCAGTGGGATACCAACTACTTTGTAACTGGTGGCAATGTAACAGTAGGTGCTGAATTCGATTTAGTTTCTACATCTTCTGGTGAGTCGTTATGGAATTATCAGAACGTCGTTGTCATTAATACTTCGGGTAACAGTGGCAATTTGCTTGCGGACATTATAAGCACCGCTATTAATACCGCTACTACTGATTATGTGCCTGTAGCACGAATGGTAAATGCTTCAGTGATTAATACATTACCTGTAGGGAAATACCATTCTCGTCATAAACAGGATGGGGCAGATCAGTCGGTAAATACCGCTTTATCAGCCAAAGCAGCACAATAATTACTATTAAATTGATTTGAGCTGATCTCTTTATACAAGGTCAGCTTTTATCAATTTGTTATCGAATACTGCGAACATCCTTGCTCAGTACTCCCGCTCAGTCAGTCAGATAAACAGTTAGAAACAAAGAATTAGTCTCCAGACATTAATCCCCAAAGTAGACTTCAACTTCCTGACTGACACATGCGACCTTTCATGGTAAAGATCAATAAACAACTTACGGTACTCGCTGTTACTTCTGGCAAAATAAAGTAATAAATAAAAAGGTGTGACAATGCAGAAAAGCACTATGAACAACTACTTACCTCAGCTTGCAGCCACACCGCAACAACTGATCCAAAGCAATGGCCAACCAGTCTTTGGCTTATTTGACGGCTCAATTCCGGACTTTAATCTACGGGATTTTGTTTATCAGAATTTGATGGATAAAAAGGCCAACCCCCTCGCCCGCTATTTTCAGTACAAACAGTTTCAGTTTATTTGTGTCACAGGCTCTGACTGGTTATTGGCCGTGGCTATTGCCGATATTCGTTATGCCAATTCAGGTTTTGCCTATTTGTATCGTTTTGACTCAAACCTAGCCATCAGCAAAGGTGTGTTATTGCCAGGCGCTTTAGGCTGCCGGATGAGTGATTCACCATCAGCAGGTGAAGCGAAGCAAGGCTTTGCTGCCTATAAAGTCGAGATAAAAACCAGCGCAACACACTGGCAATTAAGCATTGATACCAAAGAGTTAAAGGCCAGTTTAACCATAGAAAAAGCTAGCCAAATGCCTTTAGCTTTATGTGCGCCTACAGGTTACAACGGATGGACTTACACCGAAAAATCCAATGCCTTGGCTGTGTCAGGCACACTTGAACTTCAGGGCAAAGCCTTAGATTTAACTCAGGCTTTAGCGGGTTATGATTTCTCAGCAGGTTTTATGCGCCGCCAAACCAGTTGGCGCTGGGCCAGTATCAACGCCGTGGTCGAAGACCAGGCATTTGGTCTGAATATAGCAGCTGGTGTCAATGAAACCGGGCTTTGCGAAAATGCGCTCTGGTTTAATGGCCAAATTCAGCATTTAAGCCCAGCCACTTTTGTCTTTGATCGCAAAGACGAAAAAAAACCATGGCAAGTCAGTAGTCTTTGCGGCGAAGTGCAGCTTGAATTTACGCCTTTATATTGCCGTCAGGAAAAGGTCAACATTGGCTTACTGGCCAGCAATTTCCGCCAGTATGTTGGGATTTATACGGGCTTTGTAGTGCTTCAAAATGGCAGCAAACTAAAACTAAATGCGGTCAAAGGCTTGGCTGAAGATCATTATGCCAAGTGGTAATTTATGGCTTTGTATTGGTCTGCATAACCACAACTCACGTAAAAACAGTACTAGCCAACAGACGAAGTAAAAACAGCGTGAGCACTTGTAGCACAGACCCTAACCATGAATATAGCCCTGAAGACTTATCCCGCATTATTGAAATGGCATGGGAAGACAGAACACCTTTTGAAGCCATCGAAAATTTGTATGGCTTAAACCAGCACCAGCTGATTGAACTGATGCGTAAAGAGCTAAAACGCAGCAGCTTTGAGTTATGGCGTAAACGTACTACAGGCCGCACCACTAAACATTTAAAGCTAAGATCGCCTGAAATTAACCGTGGCTACTGCCCCACTCAATACAAGAGATAGTCAATACAAGAGATAAATCAACACCATGACTTTATTAGCCTGGACTCATATGAGCGCCGAAATCAATACGGATTTAAGCCAGCGCATAGTGCAAACCCCAGAGCAAGCGCTCTGGTATGAATCTCCAGCCAAAGATATTCACAGAAGGCCTTTGGACAGAATAGGCGCAGAAGTCGCCAAAGCCACCAGCATAGTGCGTTATTTAGCCGGCAGTCAGTTTGCCAATCATCAACATGGTGGTGGTGAAGAAATTCTGGTGCTTGAAGGTACTTTTTCTGATGAATATGGCGACTACCCAGTTGGAACTTACTTACGTAACCCACCTGGTACTTCACACGCACCTTTTTCAAAAGAGGGGTGCTTATTACTGGTCAAACTATGGCAATTCAGCAAAGGTGACACAGAGCAGCTTTGTATCCGACCAGAACAACAGCACTGGCAGCCTGGTTTAGTGCCTGGCCTACAAGTTTTACCTTTGCATCAGTTTGATGGTATCAACACAGCCTTAGTACGCTGGGCACCAAACACCAGATTCCAACCTCATATGCATGCTGGTGGTGAAGAAATTTATGTACTCGAAGGTGTGTTTCAGGACGAATTTGGTAGTTACCCAAAAGGCAGTTGGTTACGTAGCCCACGCTGGAGTAAACACCAGCCTTTTACCGGTAATGAAGGCGCACTGATTTATGTCAAAGTGGGGCATTTGGGCGCTGAATTATTGGGGGATCAACTCAGCACCCAAGGTTAAACACTTAATTCAATACAGCCACTAAATCTGAGCGGATAAAGTCTGATAACACAGGTTGATGCTCGCGGGCCCATTGGCTCATAGCGCGGCCATCGCCTGTGGTCACTTGTTCTATAAAGGCGCTGGATAAAGCCTGAGTAGCAGCTTTAATCACTTGCTGTTGTGGCGCTGTATCTGTGCTGCGGCGCCAGCCTGAAAATATATTGTGGCTGCCTGAGCTAAACACCGCCAACACTTTGTAACTGCTTGCCATAGCGTAATACAGCTCAAATCTGTCAGAAGGAGATGAATAATAACCTGGCACCTTAATTTCATCTTCAGTCGTAGTGATATGCAAAGTTGGGATAGTGACTTGTGCCAGCACCTGATCTAAAGGCTGGTCGTTATAAAATGGTGGCGCCGAAATTAAGATTGCCGCTTTAATCCGATCATCTTTCAGGCTGATTAAGCTACCGTTCTGTTCAACTACAGCGCCGCTTAACAACATGGAAGTGTTGGCACCATAAGAATGACCAGCCATCATAATATTCTGGTTATCAAAATCTGCTGCGTATCGTGAGGCTAAAATTTGGTCCAACGCAAACTTCACATCCTGCACTCTGGCTAAGGCTTCGGTTTCATCTGCAGCGTCCATCAAACGGAAAGGTAATAACAGTCTGTTGCCACCCCATACTTTGCGATCGCTGCCGTCATGCTGTACATGCAAGCTGGCGTAGCCCTGACTAGCCCAGTATTGCCCCAAATAAGCGTAACGCTCTTTAGAACCACCCAAACCATGAGAGAACACTATTAGAGCTTTGGCTTTTTGCTGATGAGCAGGTTTAAACAACAAAGCCGGCACTACACGGCCTCTGCTTTGGTCCACCCAGTCAAAACTGACTTCATCAATAGTCACGGATAAGCTTTGTGCCACTTCCGTTGAATGCTGCACGGAAGGTAAGTTTAATTGCTGCTGCCAGACGACTGAACTTAACGCTTGTTTATGCGAACAGCCACTCAAGGACAACACCAGAGCACCTATCAGTGTGGCAACGCCTAAAGCTTTAATCGTAGTGTGAGTTCGCATAAAAAGTCCTCTTCAATGAAACTTGCCTTGTTAAACCCACTGAATACGACAAAAGTGGCTCAGGGTCTGGTTGCGTTTTTAATTCGGTGTACAGCTCAATTCAGACTGCAAGTATCTGCGCCTGTTGCTCAAATAAAAAGCAATAAAAATTGATGAGGCTATTCAATAAATTCGAACAGACTCTATGCATACGGAAATTTGATTAAATTTATCAATTTACTCGTTGCATCTGAGATGTAGCCAGCTAAGGTTAATTCAGATGCCTTCTGTTTGAGCTGTTATGACCCTCCGCCAAAACCCTTTGTTCAAAACTTTATTTTTTATGATCTTATGCGCACTTATGCTCTTTGCATTGGTGCTGTTTCATCTGGTGCCACAACAGACACTCAAGCCAATTAACGAAATATATTATTTCCCTGTGACTGAACAAACGGTTGAGTTACAGCAGTTACAGTTTCAACCTGCAGACCAGTGGCAATTATTACCACGATCTACCGCCAGCCTGGGTTATCAGCAAAGCGCCTACTGGTATAAAACCCGACTGACGGCAAGCAACTCAGAAACAGCCTTGTCGGTGCAAGCGCCCTTTTTAGACAGGCTGGAACTTTATGTGTTGGATCCACAATTAAACCTGCAGCAAAGCTACCAGCTTGGCGATCAACAACTCTATAAGCTGCGGCCTTTGCCTACGCTGAACTTTGTGATCCTTATACCAGCCAGCACGCAAGATTTATGGCTTTTTGCCAAAGTCACAAATCAGGGAGCCAATATGCTGCCGCTGCAACGAAGCAGCACACTGGAAATGGAGCAACAAGAACACCTTGCCGTCTTTATCCATAGTTTGTTCAGCGGTATTTTTTTATGTCTGATAGCACTGTCGGTAGGGCTTTATCTGATTTACCGTCATGGTTATTTTTTAGCTTTTTCCGGCATGTTTTTAACTGTCGTGTTAATCCAGCTGGAAATCAACGGTTTATTGTTTGCTTATGTCTGGCCAGAATCACCCGAGTACAATCTGGTGATTGAATACGGCGCTGTATTTGGTAGTTTTTTTGCATCTTGTTTTATGTTGTCTTTTTTTCGAAACACCGACACCCCCAACTGGCTAATGTGGCCCTTCCAACTGATCCGTATTTTTGCTCTGTTGTTGTTGCTGGCGAGCCCATGGCTTGGTGCTTATTGGCTTAAAAAAATTGGTGTCGAGCTGACAGCTTTGACAGGAAGCCTGATGCTACTTGCCAGCTTCTGGCTGCTGCATAAACGCCATATCAATGCGTTGTTTTTTTCATTGGCGCTGTTGACGATGCTGACGGGTATAGCTGTGATGATTTTGCGCAGCAAAGGCTATTTACCTGCTGTGATGCTGACCAATTCAGCGATGGAAATAGGTAATGCCTTATCTGCATTGTTTTTTGTTTTTGCGATGCTGCAAAACCTGCATCTGGAAAAAAACAAAAAAATTGCCTTTCAGCAGCAAATTCTTGATCAACAACAACATATTCAAAGCATGCAGCAAAAAGCGCTGCAGCAGGCATTAACAGAACATATTTCTGGTTTACCTAATAAAAGAGCTCTGCTGAACCGACTTGAACAACTGGACGAGCAACGGGACAGTGATTTTTATCTGGTGATGATAGTACATCAGCGCTTTCGCCAAATAGAGCGGGCCTTAGGAGTAGAAGAGGCCAACCACACCATCATAGGTTTTAGTAAATTACTGAAACGTTGGGGTGAACAACAACGCCAGACCGAAGCGCACTACCCCGCCTTGTTTGCGCTGGAGCGCGACAGTTATGCAGTGCTCATTGCACCTACTGATTTTCGCTCGCAGTTTGAGCAACTGCGTCATCAGCTCGACGCCTTACTCAAAGTCGACAATCTGCAACTGGATTTAGGCACTGTCTATAGCTCTGTGCATTATCCGCTGGACTGCGCCCAAGCCTCTGATGCACTGGATTTAGCGCTTGCTGCGATAGAACATGCCGACAGAGCGGGTGATTATCTGCCGTACGAGCCTTTGTATCTGGAACAGAACCTTGAGCATATTCACTTATTGTCCGAGCTGAATATTGCGCTGCAAGATGATTTGTTAGAGCTTTATGTACAGCCGATACTGGATATGAAACAACAAAAAATCCATGCAGCTGAGCTGTTGATCCGCTGGTATCACCCCAAAATGGGTCAAATTTCACCCGTTGATTTTATTCCTCTGGCCGAACAAACCGGCATGATTAGTCAGGTGACAGAATGGGTGCTGGATAAAACTCTGATCCTGCAAAAACAACTCGCAGATACCGGGGCTAACTTGCGGTTATCTATGAATATATCGCCACTGGATTTGCGTAATGCTGCGCTGATATCTCGTGTGATAGAGGCGGTAAAAAGCACCAGTTATTCCACAGTGCCACTACAACTGGAGCTGACAGAAACTGCTTTTGTCGATCTGGTCAAAGATTCAGAACAAGCGCTTAAATTGCTGGAGCGCTCCAATATTCGTATTTCTCTGGATGATTTTGGTGTAGGGCAATCCTCTTTAGCCCGCTTGCAGGGCTTGCCTTTGGGCGAACTTAAAATAGACCGGGATTTACTCTGTCAGGCGGTGCGGCTCAATGACGATACAGTATTAAGGTATGCCGTGATGCTGGGTAAATCTTTGCAGCTGTATACAGTGATTGAAGGGGTAGAAACCATCAAAGAGCTGGAATTTGCCCGGCGTTTAGGCGCAGATGCGGTGCAGGGGTATTTGCTGGCCAAACCTATGCCTTTTGACAGGTTTAGCCAATGGCTGGCTGATTTTGAACAACAGGGCTTCAGATTAAGCTGAAAAGCCTGAGCCGCAGGGATCAGGCTGTTTTACTTTTTACCAGCAAACAACCAACGGTAGCAGAGCTAATTAATACAGATTGCCCTGCTTCTACTCTTGTTGCCATGTCTGCTGGGTCTAAACGTACCCGCCATTCCAGACCACAAAACTGAATATGACTGTCACTGTCTTTGTTGGCTTGTTCTGTCAGCAACAGCTCAGTACCGACAAAATCAGAAATAGCGCTGTCTTCCTGTAAACGTACTCCGGTTTTTTGCAACTTACGCAGAGGTTTCCATAATAAGACGGCCGACAAAGCCGTTAGCATGGCCAAACTTAACAGCACCAGACTGGTGTCTTGCGGTAACCAGCCAAACCAGATCAACGCTGCGCTGACAAATGCACCAATAGCTAAGGCCAGTAGTACTTCCAGTACACCAGGAATAGCAAAAGGCAGCAAAGCCAGACATAACAAAGCCAGCAATAATAAGCCTGACAGCAAATTCAGCTCCATGAAGTCTCCTTAGGATAAAGTTCCTGATTTTTGAATAGCAGCCACTACGCCCAAAGCTTCAGCTACTGTGTTTCCGGCAGAAGATTTATCGTTATCCATCAGCACCACTGTCGATTCACGGGCTATGGCTTTTTTCGCAGCAATAGCTTCAGTTGCCAGATCCAGTAATACAGCAGCCTGGCCTTCAGGAGTCGCTGCTGCCTGACCTATCATGGTTAACGCCTTGGCTTTAGCCTCTGCAACCAGCTCGATAGAACGGGCTTCACCTTCAGCTTTAAGAACCTGTTGCTCGCGTTCGGCTTCAGCCGCTAATACTGTGGCTTGTTTATCACCTTCCGCTATATTGATGGCAGCCTGACGTTTACCCTCTGAATCCAGAATAGAAGCGCGTTTTTCCCGCTCGGCACGCATCTGTTTTTCCATCGCATCTAATACCGAAGCTGGCGGGTTAATATCTTTAATTTCATAACGCATCACCTGCACACCCCAGGCTGCGGAGGCCTGATTAATGGCGTGAATAATTTTTACGTTCAGGCTGTCACGTTCTTCAAAGGTTTTGTCTAAATCCAGCTTACCAATTTCAGAACGCATCGATGTTTGCGCCAGCTGGATCACCGCATACACATAGTTATCAATGCCATAAGACGCTTTGTAAGGTTCCATCACTTTGATATACAACACGCCATCTATCGTCAGGCTGATATTATCTTTGGTAATGGCCGACTGGCTTGGGATATCAATGGCACTTTCTTTGAGCGACACCTTGTACGCAATACGGTCGATAAAAGGAATAATAAACTGCAGACCAGCCGTTTGAGTGGTGTAATATTTACCAAGGCGCTCAATGATATAGGCCATATTTTGTGGCAGTATCACCACAGTTTTGCCAATCAGTATCAGCACAGCCAATACCAGAGCTGCAGTGACAATTAAATTCGTTTCGACCATAACTTATCCTTAAGAATGAATTA
Organism: Rheinheimera sp. MM224; assembly: GCF_947090785.1. Classification (NCBI taxonomy): domain Bacteria; kingdom Pseudomonadati; phylum Pseudomonadota; class Gammaproteobacteria; order Chromatiales; family Chromatiaceae; genus Rheinheimera; species Rheinheimera sp. MM224. The sequence continues at coordinate 1,205,730 of NZ_OX352320.1, read as the reverse complement.
TCAAATTTACCGTATAGCTTACCGGATTTCTGAAAGCTTTAAAGAATAATATCCAAGTTATTAACAATTAATCTTTGTTGCTCATTCGTCTTTGCCGATAAAGAAGTAAAGCTGCTGCCATAAAAGCCGGAGTTAAACCTATGCCTTTTACTGCAGGGCATTTAGACTAAGCAGGTTGTTGTTCTGAGGGGCTGTTTTGACGAGTGGCTTTGAGGAGTTCTTTTGAGGAGTGGTTATGAAGTGGTCCGTTCTGGTGTCGGCTTGCCTACTCCTGCTGTGTTTTGTCGCGTGTTTTATCGCTCAGGCCGCCAGCGAAACTCCGGCTCAGTTACTCGTCACCAAACCCCGATCTGAATTTGATATCAATCACCAGTACTACACCAGCTTGTTAAAAAAGGCTCTGACCAAAGCAGCCGCAGGGCGCACCATACCAGAACTCAAACCCACTTTTGCGATGGAACAAGGCAGAGCCTTGCGCGAGTTAGCCAAAGGCGAATCGCTGGATGTATTCTGGGTAGGTACAGACCTGGACAAAGAGCAGGAATTCCGCGCTATTCGTATTCCGCTGGAACGTGGCCTGATGGGGTTTCGTAAGTTTATTTTGCGCAAAGACTCGATCGCAAAATTTAACTCCATCCGCAGCCTGCAGCAGTTACAACAGCTAACCGCCTGTCAGGGCGCATTCTGGCCAGATGTTGAAATTATGCGTAGCTCTGGCTTAAAGGTTGAAGAAGCTCCGGTGTACGAAAATATCTTTAAGCAATTGCTCGCCGGACGTTGTGATTATTTTCCGCGAGGTTTACATGAAGGTGTGATCGAGCTGGAAAAACGCCAGGCCTTGTATCCGGAATTGGTGCGCTATAACAAGCTGATGCTGCATTATCCTTTTGCCGTGTACTTTTTTACCCGCAAAGAAAATGAAGCTTTGGCGCTTTGGATTGAACAAGGGCTGGAGCAAATGATTGATGACGGCGAATTGCTTGCACATATGCAGCAACAAGAACTGACCCGCCATGTATTTCCTCTGCAGCATCACAGCTCAGATCCTTGGATCAGCATTAAAAACCCGCTGTTAAGCCCTGATACTCCAGTGACAAACAGCAGATACTGGTTTCAGCCGCAAGATTTTAAGGTTGATGGGGAGTGAGATTTGGTTAGGTATCAAAGCTGACTTCAAGTCATTATTTGAAGCGAGGATGCCTCTGAGAACAGGCCTTACCCCAAACAATTTACTGATTTAGTTTCAATTAGTTTAACGAAAAAACATAGAAAATAGCTAACAGTTCTAATGTTACAGGTGTCTAAATAGTATCTACGAGAAATCTAATTTTGTGAGTATGTTTAATGAATGAAAAAGTACACCTATATCACTACACCCGAGCAAATCGAGAAAGCATAGAAAAAAAAGGCCTAATAGCCAGAAACAAAGATGAAGTAAGAGATAAATTCATTGATGAATTTAGTAGTGAGCTATCAAGTAGCCTTTTGGAATACTTCAACTCAATATGGAAATCAGAAACATGCGATTCCAATTTCGTTGTCGATAGTAATCAGTCCATATGGTTTGTGTCTAAAAGACCTAATGAAAACTGTGGAGGAATAAGACCTTTAGTTAGTATGTATGGTGGAGAAGTAATAAGCATGTGTGCTGATAGTAATGAAGAAGCTGAAGTTTTCTTAAAATCTATCGGCGAGCCTTTAGAGATCGTATGTAGCGTGCCAAAGAATGATCCTGAACTTGTCAATCTAGGAAACACCGAACATTATCTAAAACGAGATATTCTTCCTTCTGAAATTATTGAAATTAACAAGCTATCTTATGATCCTGATAAGGATGAGTGGAAATACGGAGCTCTGTGACTCACGCATAGATGTATGAAAGACTTTCGACTTAAGTCTTATCACTAACACCGAATCAATCAAATACCAAGCCTCAAAACTACGTACCAAGCACAATCCATTCAACAACACCTCAACCAACAATTGATATCTGGTCGGATTTCAGTTATTTCTGAAGGAAGGTACTTCAGAGTCTATTGTTATGCTGCAAGCTACAGAAATAGCTGATCTTATTTTAAAAGGCTTTCGCCGCCATTTTGGCTTGTTTCAAAAAATCACCGCATTAGCACAGCAAGGTTTTGCGCAAAAAAACTGGCTGGAGTTGCAACGTATCAGCTCGGAGCGTATTTCTTATTACGATTTGCGGGTCAATGAAACTCTGGCCTTGCTGCAACAAAAGCTGACAGGAGCAGAATTAAATGAATGCCTGTGGCAACAGGTCAAGCAGCAGTACCAGCAGTATTTGTTATTTCACCCTCAGGCTGAGCTGGCTGAAACCTTTTACAATTCTGTGTTTTGCCGTTTGTACGAGCGTAAGTATTTTCATAATCAGAATATTTTTGTCGAATCCACCTTAAGCAAACAACGTTTACCTGCGCCTATAGCTTCGGTGTATGAAAGCTATTTTCCGGCCCAATATGGTTTAAAACAAAGCATCAGAGCTATTGTGGCCAGTTTTCATTTGCAGGCACCTTTTGTTGATTTAGAGCGGGATATTCGTCTTTTGGTACGCACTTTTATCGGCCAGTCCAGCCATGGTCATTTTCCGGTGCATCTGGTGCGTTTTGATATTTTAAAGTCGCTGTTTTTCCGCAATAAAGCGGCTTACATAGTCGGGCGAGTGGTCACGCCTGACGGTCAGCAGCCTTTTATTATTCCGCTGTTGCATGATGAAAATCAGGGCATTTATGTCGATACGCTAATCACCGACCCACAACAAATGACCATTATTTTTGGTTTTTCCCGCGCTTATTTTATGGTGGAAATGACAGTACCTTCGGCTTTGGTGCATTTTCTAAAAGAGCTGTTGCCCCACAAAACCCTGGCCGAATTGTATTCGTCAGTAGGCCTGCATAAACAAGGAAAAACTGAGTTTTACCGTGAGCTGCTCACTCATCTGGATAAATCCAGCGATCAGTTTGTCGCAGCACCTGGTATACGCGGCATGGTGATGATGGTGTTTACCCTGCCCTCTTTTCCTTATGTGTTTAAGGTGATCCGCGATAAGTTTGCGCCCACCAAAGAGTTTGGCCGCGACACGGTAAAAGCCCGCTATTTGCTGGTGAAAAAACACGACAGGGTTGGCCGTATGGCGGATACCATGGAGTACTCAGATGTGGCTTTACCGCGCAGCAGATTCAGCCCTGAATTGCTGGAGGAATTACAGCAAAGCATAGCTGGCTCTATGCAGATAGAAGACGATAGGGTCATTATCAAACACTTATATATCGAACGACGCATGTTGCCGCTGAACCTGTATTTAGAGCAGGCCAGTTTCGAGCAAAAAGTGAAGATGATGGCCGATTACGGTCAGGCGCTTAAAGATATGATTGCTGCCAATATTTTCCCTGGCGATATGCTGCTGAAAAACTTCGGTGTGACCCGCCACGGCCGGGTAATTTTTTATGACTACGACGAAGTACAGTACCTGCTGGATGTGAATTTCCGTTTTATTCCAAAAACCGACAACTACGACGATATGTTAAGTAACGAGCCCTGGTATTCAGTCGGCCCTGGCGACGTGTTTCCAGAGCAAATTACCACTTATGTGACGGCGCAAAACGATATCCGGCAGATGCTTATCCAAAGTCATCCTGAATTGATGGACGCTGGCTACTGGCAGCAAAAACAACAACGCATTCGCGATGGCATAGTAGAAGATGTATTTCCGTATCCACAAAGCCAGCGTTTTATCTCATTGTATGCAACAGAGTATCAAAGCAGCCCAAGCTTAAGTACAATGCCGCCGCCTGAGCAGGCATAGTGTCTGGCGGCAATCAAGGATAAGCTTTGTGTCTCATATCAATTCAGTGATGGCGCTGCGTGAGCGCGAACTTAAAAAAACCGTCCGGGTCTTTAATGCCCGCGGTAGCCGTGTGATCCGCTGCCCTTTGTGTTTATTGCCTGTGCCTGACTGTATTTGTGCCGCCAAACCACAAGCGTCAAGCCGTAGTGCCTTTTGTTTTGTGATGTACAAAGGTGAAGCTTATAAGCCGACCAATACAGGGCGATTAATTGCCGATGTGGCACCGGAAAATTTTGCCTTTGTCTGGGACAGAACTCAGCCGGATCCACAACTTTTAGCTTTGCTACAAAACCCTAAATACGCCCCTATAGTGGTGTTTCCTCAACAATATGCGGCACCAGAGCGTTGTATTGATACCATTGATACAGGCGATAAAATTCCACTTTTTGTCATGCTGGATGGCACCTGGCGCGAAGCGAAAAAGATGTTCAGCAAAAGCCCCTATTTAGATGCTTTTCCTGTGCTGGGTATTCAGCCAGAACAAAGCTCTTTGTATCAACTGCGCGAAGCGGCTCATGATCATCAGCTTTGTACTGCAGAAGTAGGTATTGCTGTGCTGGAACTTGCTGGCGATCATCAGGCAAGCAGTGATTTGGCGGCTTATTTCACCATCTTCAGGCGCAACTATATTGCTGGTAAGCCTCATTTAAGTTTTGATCTATAACTGTTGCAAGCCAGGGCCCAGCTTCTAATGGCAAGTCATGCCCTGCATCTGCATGCGTCAGTAAAGCTGCATTCAGCTGATTAGCTAAAGCCTCACTGCAGAGCGGCGAAACCAGTTGATCTGCCAAACCAGAGACAACAAACACAGGGCAAACAGGCTGCTGCTGAACACGGAATCGGCTAGCCGCCCAAAGCTGGCGCAATGCATTGATTCGGCTGACCGGGTTTTCAATGGCCCATTGCTGCCATTGCTTTAAAACATCCGGCTGTAGTGGCGAATTTACCGTCATTTGCCAGATCAGTTCTTCCCGCTGTAATGGCCCAGCTAATAAACACAGTACTACTTTCAGATAGTTACTGGGCCGTAATCGCTGCCAGAATGGGTTTATCCCTGCACTGCTGCTGTTGATAAGCACCACAGAGTTCACTTGTTCTGGTGCTGCACGAGCCCAATCCAGCGCCAGCATACCGCCCATAGAAATAGCGACTAAGTGCACAGCTTTGCCCTGATATTGTGGATAACGTTCTGCCCATTGTTGTTGCAGCTGGTGGCGTAAAGCAGGCACTGAGGCTGCAGATTTTTCTTTATACAAAGCTCCGCAGCCTGGTAAATCCAGAGTAAATACAGGGCGCTGCAATTTTTCACTCAGCAAAGCAGGAAAATGAAGCCAATGCCTGCTCTCGCGCAATAAACCGCGGATCAGCACTACAGGGGGTTTCTCTGAACTTAGTACCATAGTTCCATTGCCTCCTGCCTGAGCATGCGTGGGTGCATCATCTGCCGCCATTTTTTATGTGACGCTGTAGCCGCAATCAGAAAATGAAACAAGGTTAAATGAGTGCGCAAGACCCGCTTTACCCTATGCGGTTTTACCGGATGAAACAAACCTAAGCTGGACAATAACTGAAATGGATTTTTCCGTACCCAGTTCCAGGAGCCCATTTCTAAAGTCAAAGGTAAAAATAAAGTGTCGTGCTGCAACGACTCGTCATATAAATAATCCCATAAATCGCCGTGACATAAATAATGCAGCGACTGAGGCTCAAACTCGTACGCCTGATGCGGGTAGCTATCAAACAACAGTTGGCGCAGCCGGTACAGTTCAGCTAAATGCGGCAGAGGTTTACGACTTTTAGCATAAGGAAACCAGAGACGGTCCACCTGACCAAAACCAGAGTGGCAATCCAGCACCAGACTAAAAGGGCTTTGAAACAGCTTTTGCCTGACCAGGCCAAATAGCGCCTGACTTTCAGCTTCAGGTTGCAGCGGGTTGCCTCTGTACCAGGGCAAACGCGCTGAATACTGATGCCCGCCTACTAAAAATGCCGCTTTATCTTCGCAATTGACAGGAGCATTACGCATTAAATCCACGCCATTGCCATTACTGCGCCTGTGATTGGCCATACCCACAGGATTGATCATAGGCAGCATTAAAACATTCAGCTGGCTTAACTGATGCTGCAAACCGTGGTCCCATTCCAGCCGTTGTAACAGGCTTTCCAGAAAAGCAATCAAGACTGCAGAGCCTATACGCTCAAGCCCATGCACGCCTCCAGTTAACAGCAGCGTAGGCTTGCTTGCATCAAAAGCGGCTAATTCAATTAAGTAACTTGGGTAGGAGTGCAAGCCTGATGTAAAGCGAGCCAGCTCCGTCGCTTTAACCGTTGTGGGTAGGCGATCAATCAAAGCCTCGAGCCGGATCAGTTCTGGTAAAAGAGAGCGGTGTCTTTTGCTTTGCACAATCAGAGCCAATAAATTGAATTTTCAACAGAATAAAAGTTTGTGGCGCTGGCGTTTTACTTTTTTTGATGAACTTTTAATGACAGACAGTGCCATAAGACGCTGGGACAAAGCTCTGGTAATCCGTTCTCAGCCGATGCATACTTTTATCAACTTATTTTCCGGGAGACTATTGTTATGCGTTTTGCCATAGTCGGGCTGCTACTGCTGTTGCAAAGTGCCTGCGCCTACAGCCAACGAGGCTCAGATGAATGGTGGTATGACAAAATGCAGCGGGATCATCGCTCGCAGTGCAACCAGCTTCCTGCACAAGTCAAAGCTCAATGTCTGGAGCGCCAGGGTCGCAGCTATCAAGACTATTTGAAACAGCAAAAATCAGCGCAACAACAAGCTACAACACCAGCTTCTGAGTTAAAAAGTCAATAAAACAACGTACTCTGGGATTAGCTTCCACCTCGCTGTAATAGACAGCATAGACAGGCATCAATACCTGTTCACGTAAATGCTCAAGCACAGGCACTAAGCGCCCTGCTCTGATATCTTCCTGCGTCATAAAACCTGATAAACAAGCAATACCATTGCCATGTAAAGCCAGTTGACGGACAGTTTCGCCGCTATCGGCTGAGAGATAAGGTGTGATTTTATAAAGCTCGCCGTCATGATCCCGAATGGGCCAGCGGTTTAAATTATCTGCTGAACTAAAAGCAATGCAGCGATGCTGTGCTAAATCAGCCAAAGTGTCAGGCGTGCCAAAACTGGCCAGATAGTCAGGGCTTGCTAACAAACGACGAAAACCTGCCCCTAATTTACGCGCCTTTAAACTGGAATCTGTCAGTTCACCAAAACGTATCGCGACATCGACCCGCTTCTCAATCAGATTAATAAAAGACTCGGACGAATCTAAAGTCAGTTCTATTTCCGGATAAAGCGCCAGAAACTCAGACACCAGAGGTACCAGTTGATGCAAAATAAAAGGGGTTGCTGAATCTATACGTAATTTGCCTGCTGGTTTGTGGCTACGATCCATTAAAAAATGATCAGCCTGGGCTAGCTGGCGCAAAATACTGCTGGCCTGCTGATAGTACCATTCCCCCTCAGAAGTCAGTCGCAAACTACGGGTTGTGCGCACCAATAACGCCACGCCAAGGCGCTGTTCCAGCTGCTTTACTCTGCGGCTGATGACAGATGTGGCTTGGCCGAGCTGATCGGCAGCAGCTGTAAAACTACCGGTTTTCACTACTGTGACAAAAGTATCTAACTGTTCAGTATGTCCTGCCATTATTGCCTCCAAAGCAATAGATATTTGCCATTACCGCTATTTTTCACAATAACAAAATCCAGCACACTGGCGCCACTTTAATTCACCCGATCATTAACGGAGAACTGTTATGCCACTCGCTTTATGGGCCTTAACCTTAAGCGCCTTTGCCATAGGCACCACTGAATTTGTCATAGTGGGCTTGTTACCTGTGATTGCTGCCGACCTGGCGGTGTCTTTACCTTCTGCTGGCCTATTGGTCAGTTTATATGCCTTAGGTGTTGCTATAGGCGCGCCAGTGCTGACGGCGCTTAGCAGCAAAATGCCACGTAAAGCTTTGCTGATAGGCTTAATGGCGCTATTCACTGTTGGCAATTTACTGGGTGCCATGGCACCGGATTATTATTCATTGATGCTGGCCCGGGTGCTGACAGGTATGGCGCACGGCGTGTTTTTCTCCATAGGCTCCACCATAGCGACCAGTCTGGTGCCAAAAGAAAAAGCCGCCAGTGCTATAGCCCTGATGTTTACTGGTTTAACTGTGGCTTTGGTGACGGGCGTACCACTGGGTACTTTTGTAGGTCAATATTTGGGCTGGCAAGCAGTGTTTTATGCAGTTGCAGCTTTAGGTTTTATTGCGATGATAGGTTCGGCCATTCTGGTGCCCAATAACTTACCACAGCAGAAATCAGCCACTTTTGCCGAACAATTGCAGGTGCTGACTGAACCCCGCCTGCTGATGGTGTATGCCAAAACAGCGCTTGGTTATGGCGGCAGCTTTATTGCCTTTACTTACCTTGCGGCCATATTGCAGGACGTGTCAGGTTTCAGTACTGACCATATAGCCTTATTGATGCTGTTGTATGGTGTATCTGTGGCTGTGGGCAATATCTGGGGTGGCAAGCTTGCCGATAAAAAAGGTCCTATAGCGGCGCTGAAGCTGATTTTTTTAGGCCTGGCCGGCGTGTTGTTACTGTTAAGTTTTACCGCACCACACCCTGTTTTTGCCGCTTTAACCGTATTGTTATGGGGTGCAGTTGCTTTTGGTAATGTGCCTGGTCTGCAGCTTTATGTGGTGCGTCAGGCGGAGGTTTACACACCTAAAGCAGTGGATGTTGCCAGTGGTCTGAATATCGCCGCCTTTAACTTAGGTATCGCCTTTGGCGCCTGGGCCGGAGGTTTGGTCGTCAGCCACTTTGGTTTGATGTACACACCCTGGATAGGCGCTTTAATTGTGTTACTTGCTTATGGCCTGACTCATATCAGTGGTAAGCTGGATCAGAAGCTGGTTGCTCAGCCCGCCTGAGCTAAGAGCGAAAAAGCCTGACTGTTATAGATCAGGCTTTTTCGTTAAATAAATACGATAAAAATCAACCATCTCATTTTTATCCGGAACCAGCACCTGACCATCCTGCTCAAAACCCAGTTTTTGCAATAATGCCTTTGAAGCCAGATTGGCGGGCGACACTATAGCGACTACTGTTTTTAAAGCGGTGTGCTCTGCGGCATAAGCCAACACAGCAGTAGCAGCTTCATAAGCATAACCCTGGCCAAAGAACTCAGGCAGGTAAGCATAACCTAAATCGGTTTCGGCTAAAAAGTCACGCTTAATAAGGCCACATAAACCTATGGCCTGGCGCTTTTTATCTTCGACCAACCACATGCCATAACCATGCTGCGCATAACTGGCAATAGCGCCCTGCTGCAGGTTCTTTTCGGCATCTTCAACAGTACGAACCCCTTTATCTCCTATATGTTGCAAGAAGCTTGGGTCGTTATATAAACGCAGCGCAAAGGCAGCATCCTTAAGCTGAAGTTCACGTATTGTTAAACGCGTAGTTTGAGTAATCATACATATCCCTCTGCAATACAAAAACAGCAGCCAGAGCTGCTGTTTTTTTAAATCGTCCGTTTTAGTTTAACGATTTGACCACCACTGCATCATCCGGATTCTCCGGCTCTGGTTTTACTCCCACAGCCCGTTTTTGCCAGTAATCAGCGTTTTTAATACCCAAAGCTTCAGGATCAAATTGTGGATCTTTACCTTCAGCCTTTTGTGCTTCGTAATCACGTAAACATTTAAAAGCGACATTACGCAGCAGAATAATGGCGACTATGTTCAGCCATGCCATTAAGCCCACACCAATATCACCTAAAGCCCAGGCTAAATCAGCAGTTTTAATAGTGCCATATACAGTAGCGGTAATAATGCCTACTTTTAATAAAAAGGTCAGCCAAGGGCGACGCACTGTGCGGTTGATATAAGCAATGTTCGTTTCAGCAATGTAGTAATAAGCCACTATGGTAGTGAAAGCGAAAAACAGTAAAGCGATGGCAACAAACAAAGAGCCAAAACCAGGCATCACGTTTTCCATTGCAGTTTGCACATAACCAGGGCCTGCAGCCACTCCCTGCACACCTGTATACAAGGCAGTACCATCTTCTGCCTGTACATTGTACTGGCCAGTAATTAACAGCATAAAGGCGGTAGCAGAGCAGACAAACAAGGTATCTATGTATACAGAGAAACCTTGCACCAGACCTTGTTTAGCAGGGTGGCTTACTTCAGCAGCAGAAGACGCATGAGGACCAGTGCCCTGACCTGCTTCATTAGAGTACACACCACGTTTTACACCCCACATAATAGCCATACCAAGAATGGCACCGAAGCCCGCATCCAGACCAAAAGCAGAGGTAAAAATCAGCTTAATCACGGATGGCAGTTGCTCGATATTCAGGAAAATAATGATACAGGCGACAATGATGTAACCCAGCGCCATAAAAGGCACTACAACCTGAGCAAAGGTTGCGATACGTTTTACACCACCAAAAATAATAAAGCCTAATGCAATGGCGAGCACTGCTGCTGTAACATTACGATCTATACCCAGCGCCGTATTTAAACTTTCGGCGATAGAGTTCGCTTGCACACCAGGCAATAACAAGCCTGTTGCAAAAATAGTCGCCACTGCAAAAGTCCAGGCATACCATTTCATGCCCAGACCTTTTTCAATGTAAAAGGCAGGACCACCACGGTATTGATCGTTAATTTTCTCTTTATAAACCTGACCTAAAGTCGACTCGACAAAAGCTGAACTCGCGCCCAAAAATGCCACAACCCACATCCAGAATACAGCGCCCGGACCACCAAAAGTAATAGCAGTAGCGACGCCGGCAATATTACCAGTGCCAACCCGACCCGCTAAGGTCATAGTTAAAGCCTGAAAAGACGACACACCGCTGGCGGAGCTTTTCCCTTCCATCATCAGGCGGGTCATTTCGCGTACATGGCGCAGCTGTAAAAAGCGTGAGCGGATAGAAAAATATAAACCTACACCAAGGCATAATATGATGAGCGCAGGGCTCCAGATAACGCCGTTAATAGCATTGACAATTTCATTCATGGACCTGTTCCCTAATAGTCAGCTTCAGGTAGCGCAATACCAGCTGAGTCAAATTTAATTTACGACAAAAAGAATCGCTGCCTCTTTGCCAAAGTGATACAAGATACCGCAAGCTAACCTTGCCGCCTATCGTTTTTTACAACGCAGAATTGACTATTTAAAGCGGCAGAACAGATAAAACCATAACAGAAACCCACTGGTCACAACTTTGCGTCCAGTGAACCATTGCACTGGTCGATTTCGGTAAGTCTTTGGTTATACTGGCTACATCAACCACAACAGGAATAACCCGGTGTTTAATGCTGAAATAAGACCCTTGCTGCGCCACCATAGCCTGTTCTGGTGCATTATTTTTATGTTCAGCGCTTTGAGCTGGTGTCTGGATTTTTTAATCTGGCATAAAGCTGAAGCTCTGCATTATTTGGGCATGAGTTTTGTCAGTGATGCAGCTGCATGGCTGGTGACTGGTGCTTTGTTATGCTGGTCTCAATACAAAATCAGTCTGCATAATTTTTCCATCTGGCAACTGGTGTTCGCAGCTTTGCTGGTGACTTGTATTTATGTGCCACTGGAAAACGCCTTCTGGCTGATCCCGATGAAAAACGAGCAATTTGACCCGCGCTTTTTATTAAGTAATCTTGATAGTAACACTCTGGCTTTTTTTGTTTGGACCGCACTTTATCTGGCCTACATTCTGAACCAGCAACGGCATTATCGTTTGGCAGAATCGGCCCGTTTAAGTCAGAAAATACAACAGCTTGAGTTACAAGCGCTGCGGCATCAGCTCAATCCGCATTTTACCTTTAATGCGCTGAACTCGGTGTGTGCTTTAATCGAGGCCGAACGTTTTGATGATGCTGAACTGATGTCTGAACAACTGGCGTCTTTTTTACGTTATTCCTTAAGTAGCTCTCCGGATAGTCTGGTGAAACTAGCCGATGAACTCTCTGCTATTGAAGCTTATCTGGCATTACAAAAAACCCGCTTCGGTAACAAACTAAAAGTCGACTGGAAAATAGATCAAAACATCCGCCAACATCTGATCCCAGCACTGCTGTTACAACCACTAGTCGAAAATGCCATTAAATACGCAGTGGCCACCCAACAGCAAGGCGCCACTATTACCATTGCCGGACAAACACAAAACGGCCAGCTTTGCTTACAGGTAGAAGACGACGGCCCAGGTGAGCGTGCCATTAAACAACTAGGGCAAAGCTCAGGCGTTGGCTTAACCAATATCCAAAACCGCTTAAGCCAACATTTTGGCAGCGCAGCCAGTTTAGTGATACAAGCAAGGCAACAGGGGTTTCTGGTCTCTATTCAGTTGCCGCTGCAAGGGGTCGCCGGATGATTTCAGCAGTCAAATTTGATCTAAACAAAGAAAGATTCTGGTACTGGCATTTAGTATTCTGGCTGAGTTATTTATTGATCAAATTTATTCATTTAGCCGTGCTGGTTCCTTTGGATGACAGGGATGTATTTCCTTATCTGATGATTTATACCCTGATTAGTCTGGTGAACTTTATAGTGACCGGCTATCTGGGGCAAAAAGAGCTGGCACTGAATATCAGCATCAAACAACAGGCGGTACGACTGGCCTGGTGGCTGATCCCACTCTGGCTGGTATTAACCCCTGTGCGTCAATATCTGATGATGAACTATGCGCTGATGCCCTCAGAGACCGATTCTCCATTACGTTATGCTTTGGCTTTTAATCTGGTGCTACTGCCGATAGCCGGCTGGTTTGCGTTATTTTTAGTGTACAAAGCTAATTTGTTGAACAGAGCAGAGTTCAGACAACAACAGGAATTAGCCCGTCAGGCCCGTATTGCCCGTTTAAAAGTACTGCGGTATCAGCTCAATCCTCACTTTATGTTTAATACTTTGAATGCGTTGAACTCCTTAATAGTGCAACACAAAGGAATGGATGCGGAAAATCTGATCCTGCAGCTTTCCACCTTCTTACGACACTCACTGAAAAACCATACTGAACATTTAATCCCTCTGAAAGAAGAGCTCGACGCTTTAGCCTCTTATCTGGCTATCCAGCAGGTTCGTTTTGGTGATCGGCTGAAAATAAACTGGCAATTGGACGAAGAAGCCATGCAACAAAAAGTCCCGCCATTGTTACTGCAGCCTTTGGCAGAAAACGCCATTAAATATGCCGTATCTGAACTCAGAGGTCATGCTTGTATTGACATCGAAGTGACACAAGAATCCTCGGCTTTACTGCTAAAACTATCGGACAATGGCCCGGGAACTCAGCTTGCGGCTGGTTGGCCGCAACAAGCTAGTTTTGGCAGTCTGCATAATCTGGCCGAACGCCTGAGCTTATTGTTTCATGGCAAGGCCAGTTTAAGCTTCAGCCAGCAACAAGATAAATTTACCGGACAAATCTCTTTACCTCTGGAGTTACTGCATGCAGCAGATTAAAACAGTGATAGCCGATGATGAACCCTTAGCCATCAGCAATTTAAAAGCTAAGCTGGCCACTTACCCTAATATTCAAATCGATGCCTGCTTTGATAATGGTGATGAAGTATTAGCCTACTTGCAGAACACTGCTGTTGATTTAGTTTTTTTAGATATACAGATGCCAGGCATTAAAGGTATTGAGGTGTTAAAACAGCTGAATAAATCTTCTGCTATGGCTGCCCCTTTAATCATCCTGGTCACAGCCTACGACAACTATGCGTTTTCAGCTTATGAGCATTTTGCTTTTGATTATCTGCTCAAACCTGTATCGCGCCAGCGCCTGGCTCAAACCTTGCTGGACGCTAAAACCGCTTTAGATAAACAGCAGGATATGCCAGTCGCGGCCCCCCAAAGTAAACTTACCTTTAAAACAGGCGCTTCGACTTTACTGCTTGATGATATTGATATTCTGATGATTGAAGCAGCTGGTAACTATATGTGTGTGTACACCTTAAGTGAAAACCTGATTATCCGTGAAACCATAAAGGAGCTGATGCAGCGTCTGCCTGCTCAGTTTGCTCAGGTTCACCGCTCCACTATCGTCAATTTGCACCATGTGCATAAAGTACAACCTCATAACAACGACTATCAGTTACTGCTTTCCAATGGCCAGACTGTTGCGGCGTCAAGACGCTTTAAAGCAGATTGGTCTTCGCAATTAGTTCCGGGAAAATAGTTTTTGTACTTAACTTTATCAATCTTCTTTAGCAGCAAAAAGCCCGCCATAGTTCAAAAACAGGCGGGCTTTTTTGTATCTTTTTTATACAAGAAGTAACAAAAAGCAAGGCCGATCCTCTGGTCACTTTTGTCATTCCTCTGGTCACAGAAGGCAGGAAAATCAAAGCTTTCAGCGCCAAAATACAGTTATGGCAAAAGCCATAACCCAACTCAGAGGATAGCACCATGAAAGCAAAACTAATCATCGCTGCAGCAGTATTAACTTTGTCCGCGACCGCCAGCGCACAGAACACTATGACCCCGCTGATCCAAAGTGTATTAATCGAAACCTGCAGTCATGCTCAGGACGATGATCGCCTCAGTCTGAATAAAACTCTCAAAGCCAACCGCTTATCGAAACAACGGGCTGTCGACAAAGTGGTTTGTAATGGCAAAACCTTAGTGAACTTCGCCCGTAGTGCTAATGCCGATAAAGTTGTCGCCATGCTGGAACCCTATGAGCAACGTTCAAAAGGCAAAGTTTCCATTTCTGATATCGTTGCGCCTTAACGGATGCGACACAGCTTTTATAGTTTAAATTGTGACACGGTAACGCTTAATTGGTCAGCCAGTTCAGTCATAGACTGAGCGGCCAGACCAATTTGCGTATTGCCAGAGAGTACCTGATCGCCCAATTGCCGGAACTGCTGAACTTGTCCTCTGAGATGAGCAACATCCTGCTGAGCATCACTTGCAATAGCAGCTGACTGCTGGCTGACCTCTGCCAATTGTAAAATTACAGCGCGGCTTTGCTGCAATGTATCCACCAAAGCCAAGGACAAATCTACAGACTGTGCGGCTTGCTGCTGATTCGATCCCATAGTCAGAACCGCTGACTGAATGGAACGCACTATAGTATCCAGCATACTGTTAATTTCGACTGTCGATTGATGAGTTCGGGTCGCCAGAGTCCGTACTTCATCAGCCACCACTGCAAAACCCCGGCCTGACTCACCAGCCCTTGCCGCCTCTATCGCCGCATTTAACGCTAATAAATTAGTTTGCGCTGCTATATCAGCAATAGTTTTGACCACTGTAGAGACTTGATCGCCAGCAACTTTCAGAGTCAGCAACATGGAAGCCGTGGTTTCGATATCTTTGGCTAAAGCATGAATACTGTCAGAGCTTTGTTTCACCTCAAGCTGAGCCTGTGCCAATTGCTTAGCGCCTTGCTGAGCATGGGTTGCCGCAGAGGCCGAATACTCAACACTTTGCAGCATCTGCTGCTCTAACTGCTGCATCAGCTCAACTAAACGAACTATATCTTGCTGTAAATGCTGCACTGAATGAGCAGATACATCTGTACTGCCGCTCAGTTCTGTCACAGCAACTCCAATGCGCCCTATCGCACTACGGACATCCTGCATACCTGCACTGAACACCTGCAACAGTGTGGTCAAACTGCTGGACATTTGCCCCATTTCGCCTTGCTGCTCTGAGTTAAACTGCACGGTTAAATCACGTTGTTGGGCCAGTTGAGTAATTTGTCCGGATAGCTGCTGAATGGGGATGGCAATTTGACGCTGTGCCATCACAAAAGCACCAATCGCAACCAAAACCAGCACAGAAAGCAAACTGACGATCACCACTAAACTCAGCGACAGTTGCTGTGCTATCGCTATAGAACCCGCATTGGCCTCGGCAGCGACCTCGCTTCGCAGCTCGTCTAAACGTTTTGCCAACACAGCAGCTTGTCTGGTTAAATCAGTCAATCGTTCACGGGCTAAATCCCAGTTGACTTCAGGTTGTGCCATCACGGCACTTAGTTCATTAACCGCGAGGTGGAAAGCGGACAACTCTGTGTCCAGAGAAACCTGTAATTGCTGACTTAAGAGCTGGTTGGCTTGCTGTAAATTCTGCTCCAGTTGGTGTTGCCTGACGGTAAAATTACTGCTGTCGAGTGTAGTGCCATACAAAGAATAACTTGCCAGCACCAGCTCCTTGCTATTGGACAACAACAAGTCCAGTTGAGCTAATACAGGTAAAGTCGTACCGGTAAAACTATCGACCCTCTGCCGGATCTGCTGGTTATTGTTCAGTAGCACAGCGGCCGACACCAAAGCGACAACCAACACAGCTGCATAACCCGCAATAATTTTATGACGTATAGAGTGAAGCATCAGGGCCATAGGCTCCTCCGGTAGATAAAATAAATCGATGCAAACTCATCCGTTCGAATGAGTGATGTTTTAAAGACCGACTTTACCGACTTAAACTTTCTACATTAGTAAGACTAAATTTAGCCCCGAAAATCAAAAGTTCCTGTCACAAAAATGTCATTAGTGCACACTTATTATCCGCCCGAAAATAAATTCCCAAAATAAACACACCACTTATTCAGTTTTGTTTAATACATGCCGCTTTACCTTTGAACTGTATTGTTTTTTTAAAAATATGCCGTTTGAAACCCAATACAGTTCTTAACAACAAAATACAGGTCACAGCAGTACATTAGCGACTTTTTCAGCACCCAAACGATCACTCTTAAAGGAGATGAACATGAATCCGGCTTTTCCACGCAGAAAACAGCCCAACTTTAGATCAGGGCTCTCAGTCCTCAGCAAAGCTCTGAGTTCCGTCCTGTTATTAGCGCTTGGCGGCGCAGTCTACGCCGAGCCTGTTAACTTAGCCTTAAATAAAAAAGTCACAGCCAGCACTGAGTTACGTCGGGCAAAAATGGCAGTAGATGGAGATGCAGGCAGTCGCTGGGAATCAGCGCACAAAGTAGCTCCGAGCTGGCTGGTTATAGATTTAGGCAGCGTCAGCCATATCGACCAGGTGCAAATTGACTGGGAAGATGCCAACGCAGAAATTTATGAAATTCAGGGCTCGGACGACAGCAGCAACTGGACTACCTTGTTAGTGCAGACGGGCGGTAAAAAAGGCAACAGAACAGATACTATTGATCTGAATGCCGATTATCGCTACCTGCGTATCTTCGCGACCAAACATAGTGCCAATAACGGCTACGGCTTTTCCATTTGGGAGCTAAAAGTCTTAGGCACTGCAGGTGAAGGCGCCCCCACATCACCTGACGCTCCGCCAACTGGCAGCAGCAATATAGCGAAAGGCAAAACGACTTATGCCAGCAGCCATTTGCAGTCCTCGGCAAAAGCAGTGGATGGCAATACCGACAGTCGCTGGGAGTCGAATCACCAGGAATCTCCTTCATGGATGTCTGTGGATTTAGGCTCAGTCAGTAAAGTAGAGCAAGTGGCAATCCACTGGGAAGCAGCTAACGCTGCAAGCTATGAAGTGCAAGGCTCAGTGGATAACAGCAACTGGACGACCTTAGCCACTCCTTATATTGATGAGTTTGGCAACAGAACAGACAGAATGGATTTAGCGGGTGACTACCGTTATATCCGCATCAATGCTTTAACGCCAAGCGCAGGTAATGCCTGGGGTTACTCTATTCGGGAGCTGGAAGTCTTTGGTAAGGCTGGTGAAGTTCCGCCAACTGAACCAACAGATCCTACCGACCCGACTGATCCAACGGAACCTACTGATCCTACAGACCCAACTGAGCCTACAGACCCGACAGAGCCTGGCCCGGACCCAGTTCCTTTACCTGAAGGCGCATTGCCACTTTTCCCTGAAAATACGAAAGTGGTTGAGCAAATTCAGTATAAAGAAGCAGACGGTACGCTAGTGACCTTAATGGGTGCACGCCCGACAGAACGTCATGCCCGTGAACGCGGTGAAGCCTGGGATGCACCCGATACCGGACCAGGTCGTTACCTGACCTTCCCACCTTTTTATTTCCAGAACCGTACTTTTGGTTTAGAAATACGGGACACTATTCCAGCTGGCGGCAACAGCATCGAAGTCTGGTTGCATGTCAATGAAGGCAGTTTCCGCGGCACCACCTTCAGCTTATTCCGTAATATCGAAAACCCGAATGTAAAAGATTTTGGCTGGTCGCTGAACTATGGCTTTAATAACCCGAATGAGGGTGGCCAACCTTTATGTCATTCCGGTAAACGTGAATGCATGATGAGCTTTAATTCAAACTGGCGTACAAGCCCTCATAGCCCGCTGAAAATTGGTGACAAAATTGAGCTGGCACCAGCTCCACGTTTATTAACACCGGTGATCGACGGTGGTGGTGAGCGTTATTACTCCTTTGAACAGCTTTATATTGTTGGTGTAGGTATGAGACCCTGGTACGGTATAGCGCCAAACCTGGATTCAGAACCTCTGCCAAATAATACTCTGCTTGGCGGCGAGACCAGCGTGTCTTACAACTACTCGGAAGAGCCTTTCCGTATGTTCCAGCAAATGGCAAACAACATTGGTATAGGCAACACCTTAAGATTTTCTAAAGGTCGTCGTTTATTCCATACCTCTTTTGCTTCAGGTATTCACTCAGAATCACCCACGCAAAACCCGGTATTTGCTGAACACCAAAATCAGTTAGGCCCACGTTATAACAATGAACGTTGTATTGGCTGTCACCAGAACAATGGCCGTAGTCTGGCATTAAAAGCTGGCGCTAAACTCGATACCTACTCCGTATTTACCGGTATGCTGGCGGATGAAAAAGTAGTGGCAGACCCACTGTACGGTTTAACCATTCAGGCCAAAGCCAGAGCAGCTAATGCCGATGATTATTCAGTGTCAGTAGCCTCTTATCAGACTGAAGTGAAAACTCTGCCTGATGGTACTGCTGTAGAACTGCAAAAACCTCTGTATGAGTTCAAAGGCCCGGTGCCAGAGCTGTATTCAGTTCGTCAGGCACCACAAGTGATAGGTATGGGCTTGTTGGAAGCTATTCCTGAACAGGCAATTCTGGCCAATGTCGACATCAATGACGCCAACGGTGATGGCGTTAAAGGTGTAGCACATTGGGTGCAAAACCCTGAAACAGGTGCAACTCAGCTGGGTCGTTTTGGCTGGAAAGCAAATAAAGTCAGTGCCCGTCATCAGGCGGCAGAAGCTTTAGTTCAGGATATAGGCGTCACTTCACCTGTGTATCCACAACGTTCTTGCCAAAAAGGTGCTGCCGATTGTCAGCAACCGTCAGGCACTACTCATATCTCTGAAGGCGAGTTACAACATTTAACTCAATATCTGGGTTTATTAGGTGTACCGGCACAACGTAGTTTACGCAGTGGTTTCCCTGATGGTAGCCGCATATCGCCTGAGCACGAAATAGACCCTGCGCTGATCGCTCAAGGTAAACAGCTGTTTGTGCAAAGCCAATGTGTAGCTTGTCACACCGCCAGCTTTACTACAGGCAAAACTCACCCATTGGCTGAGCTGCGTAACCAGAAAATCCAACCGTACAGCGATTTATTACTGCACGATATGGGCGCTGGTTTAGCGGACAATCTGCCACAAGGCAAAGCGTCTGGCTCTATGTGGCGTACCGCGCCTTTATGGGGTTTAGGTAGCCTGAAGTATGTGCAGGGTGGCGAAGATAAAGTGCGTTATCTGCACGATGGCCGCGCCCGTACTTTGGATGAAGCTATTTTATGGCACGGTGGTGAAGCCACTCAAAGCCGCAGCCTGTATGAAAACCTGACGGCTGAACAACGTACTGCAGTGAAAACTTTCTTACAGTCTTTGTAATAGTTTGAAATCAATGCAAAAAGCCGCTGTTCTTCATTAAGATCAAGCGGCTTTTTTATTGGCTGGAGAAACTATAAAAAGTATTTCAGAGCTGGTCGATTTTTTTGGCGTAGTGCCAGGCTAAAGCCATCAATCCCAGGCCACTTACAATCAGAGGAATAAAAAGCGGTGACTGGGATATGCCTGCGTGGAAGGTCATTCCTAAACCAACGCCTAAAGCGGCCCCACACATCACTCCTACAGCAGGCAAAGCAATAAATACGAACTTTAATGTGCTTTTTAAGTCGTTACGTTTTGCGTTTTGTATTGCACTCAACATTAGAATTCTCCCTGAATCATTAAAATTGCTGATGGCCTCTCCGGCACCAGTCGATAAAATTGCCAGAATAAAGAAATGAGATCAAGGTGTTGCGCTCAAACTCCCTACTGGCACTCTGTAAAACAAAAAAGGCAGCCTTGCGGCTGCCAATGTCAGTGTAACCCGACCACGTAAATCAACAATTTCGAAGGGAATATACCCTTAGCCCTGTCAGTTCTATGGGTATAGTCGGCCATGCACCAGAGTTAGGAGAACTGATTCATCGTGTTGTCTTTCCCTGAAGCCTTCAGCGCAGCTTCTCCAGAGAAGTACTCTTTATGATCATCACCAATGTCAGAACCAGACATATTCTGGTGTTTAACACAGGCAATGCCCTGGCGAATTTCTTTGCGTTGCACACCAGCCACATAACCCAACATACCAGCAGCACCAAAGTACTCTTTCGCCAGATTATCGGTCGACAACGCAGCTGTATGGTAAGTAGGCAAAGTGATCAGGTGGTGGAAAATACCTGCTTCACGGGCACCGTCAGCCTGGAAGGTCTGGATACGGCTGTCTGCTTCCAGCGCCAATTCTGTGGTGTCGTAATCCGCACTCATCAGTTTTGCTCTGTCGTAAGCAGATACATCTTTACCCGCTGTTTTCCATGCATCAAATACCTGCTGACGGAAATTCAGCGTCCAGTTGAAAGACGGGCTGTTGTTGTAGACCAGCTTGGCATTAGGCACTACTTCACGAATACGATTCACCATTTCAGCGATTTGGCCGACATGAGGTTTTTCGGTCTCAATCCACAGTAAATCCGCACCGTGTTGCAAAGAGGTAATGCAATCCAGCACTACACGATCGACACCGCTGCCTTGTTTAAACTGGAACAAACCACTTTGCAGGCGTTTTGGTTTTAACAACTTGCCGTTAGCTTTGACCACCACATCGCCGTTTTGAATATCAGAGGCGCTTTGAATGTAATCACCATCTAAAAAGCTGTTGTATAAATCGCCTAAATCACCAGCTTCGTTGGTAACAGCAATTTGTTTAGTCAAACCAGCACCTAAGGAATCAGTACGGGCCACGATAATGCCGTTTTCGATGCCTAATTCTAAAAAGGCGTAACGAACCGCATTAATTTTTGCCAGGAAATCCGCATGTGGCACTGTGACTTTACCGTCCTGGTGACCACATTGTTTTTCGTCCGACACCTGGTTTTCAATCTGAATAGCGCAGGCACCGGCTTCAATCATCTTTTTCGCCAGTAAGTAAGTGGCTTCCGCATTACCAAAACCCGCATCAATGTCGGCAATAATAGGCACTACATGGGTTTCGAAGTTGTCGATTTTATTCAGCACTTCGGCGGCTTTGGCTTGATCGTCTTTCTCACGCGCATCGTCCAGCTCACGGAATAAACCACCTAATTCACGGGCATCGGCTTGCTTTAAGAAGGTATATAACTCTTCGATTAACGCAGGCACTGCAGTTTTTTCATGCATGGATTGATCAGGCTGAGGGCCAAACTCTGAACGCAGAGCTGCAATCATCCAACCGGACAAATACAGGTATTTTCGTTTAGTGCTGCCAAAATGTTTCTTAATGGCGATCAGTTTTTGTTGGCCGATAAAACCATGCCAGCAGCCTAAAGACTGAGTGTACTGAGCGCTGTCTGCATCATAAGCAGCCATATCTGCACGCATAATATCTGCAGTGTACTGCGCAATCTCTAAACCTGTTTTAAAGCGGTTTTGTAACTGCATACGGGCAGCAGACTCAGCATTAATAGCGGCCCAGCCTGTTCCTTGTGCTTTGCAGCTTTGTTCCAGTTGTTTAATGGTCTGTTGATAAGCTGACATGATGCATCCTCTTGATGTTGTATTTTGTTTGTCCGGTTAGAAAGTCCCGGTCAGTTCTTATGAATTCTGTAAACAGCCCGACATTTGGTAACTGCCTCTGTTGACATCCACTATAGGTTTCAAAACAAGGATTCATGTAGCTGATTTTTTTGATTCTCATCATTCATTGTGTGAATATATAAAGCATCCAATCAGTGCTTAATCGGCACCTCATTAGCCATAAGAAGTGGAAGCAGATGAATATCAGTAAAATCGACCTGAATTTGTTGGTGTATCTGGATGTGTTGTTACGGGAAAAAAACGTCACCCGTGCCGCTAATCAACTCAACATCACTCAGCCAGCCATGAGTAATGGCTTAAAACGGCTGCGGGATTTACTAAACGACCCTATTCTGGTTCGCACTTCTGACGGTATGGTGCCAACAGAACGAGCGAAGGAATTAGCGCCTGTGGTGCGGGGCATTTTACTGACGCTGGAAGAAACCTTGCAGCCGAATAAAGATTTTGAGCCAGAGCACAGTCATAGGGTATTTCGTATTATGGCCAGCGATTATGCGGCCTCTACTCTTATTCCCGCACTTCTTAAAAAGCTGCGTGCTCAGGCGCCAGGTACCTCGCTCGATATTATGACGCCGTCTGACGTGACCTTTCATGATGTTGAAAACGGCAAAGTGGATATGGCGATTAACCGCTTTGACCAACTGCCGCAATCGTTTCATCAGAAGACCATTTGGCGCGACAGTTTTGCCTGTCTGGTCAATAGCTTAAACCCTATCCTCGGCAACTTTAATTTAGATACTTACCTAAAAGCCCAGCATATCTGGGTCAGTAAAACCGGTTTTGGTGTAGGTGTGGGTATGGATCCGGCCGATGTACAAAAACTGGGTTGGGTGGATGAAGCGCTGGCGAAGTTCGGCAAACAGCGCACCATCAGCGTCTTTACCCGTAACTATCATGTGGCTATGCATTTAGCGGTGGAAACGGATTTGATTGCGACCTTGCCTTTGCGGGCTGCGCTTTTGTATCAGAATGACGCGACGATGAAAGTACTGGATCCGCCCTTTCCTATCCCGTCTATAGAGCTGAAAATGATCTGGAGTCCTTTATTGCATCAGGATGCCAGCCATATCTGGCTAAGGCGCTTAATTACAGAAGTGGCGGATGAGCTGCATCTTTAATTCGGGTCAGAGTAAAATTAAACCCCAAGTTTAATTTTACTCTGACCCGAATTAATCAATTAAGCCGTTAACAACTCATAAGCTGGCAACGTCAAAAAATCCACCAATTGATCAGCTGTGGTAATTTGCAGCAGCAGTGCCTGAGCCAGCTCAAACTGCTGTTGTTGCCACAACTCTTCCCCTACTTCTTCACGCACCACCACAGCTTCTTGCAGCAGCATTTGAGCAAACAAGTCTTTGGTGACCAACTGGCCATTGTTCAAAGTTTTGCCGTGTTTAATCCACTGCCAAATAGAAGTACGACAAATCTCCGCCGTCGCCGCATCTTCCATCAGGCCATAAATAGGCACACAACCTTTGCCGCTGATCCAGGCGGCAATGTACTGCAAAGCCACGCGGATATTGATGCGCATACCTGCTTCAGTGCGCTCGCCGCTACTCGGTGCCAATAAATCTGCGGCAGTGACAGGTGCATCTTCAGAGCGGCTGATATGCAGCTGATTGGTTTTGCCATCCGTCAGGTATTTATTAAACACTTCATTAGCTGTTGCAGCTAAACCAGGATGCGCCACCCAGGTGCCGTCGTGGCCATTGCTGGCTTCACGCTCTTTATCTGCCGTTACTTTGGTTAAAATAGCCTGGTTCGCAACAGGATCTTTTGCAGGGATAAAAGCTGCCATACCGCCCATAGCCAAAGCGCCACGTTTATGGCAGGTTTTGATCAGCAGTTTTGAATAGGCAGATAAAAACGGCTGGTCCATAGTCACCACCTGACGGTCTGGTAACACGCGGTCAGCATGATTCTTTAAGGTTTTGATATAGCTGAAAATATAATCCCAACGACCACAGTTCAACGCCACTATATGCTCACGCAACGCATGCAGAATTTCGTCCATTTCAAACACAGCAGGCAAGGTTTCAATCAGTACAGTAGCGCGAATAGTGCCCACAGCCTGATTAAATTTAGTTTGAGTAAAACGGAATACCGCATCCCACCAGGCGGCTTCTTTATAGCTCTGCAACTTCGGTAGGTAATAATAGATCCCAGAGCCATTAGCTAAACGGGTTTGATAGTTATGGAAAAAATACAAAGCAAAATCAACCAGTGAACCTGGTACAGCCTCGCCATCCACTTCTAAATGTTTTTCCCACAGGTGCAAACCACGAACACGGGCTATCAATAACGCCTGTTTGTCCCGCAGCGCATATTGCTTACCAGACTGTGGGTCGCTGTAGCTGATGGTGCCTAAATTGGCATCCCGTAAGTTAATCTGCCCTTCAATCACACCACCCCAGCTTGGCGCCTGCGAGTCTTCAAAGTCGGCCATAAAGACTTTTACATCAGCATTTAAAGCGTTGATGATCATTTTGCGATCCACAGGACCTGTGATCTCTACTCTTCTGTCCTGCAAGTCAGCTGGAATAGCTGCTACTTTCCAGTTGGCAGCACGAATATCAGCAGTGTCAGCACGAAAGTCCGGTAAAGCTCCTGCGTCATAACGTGCCTGTTCGACGCTACGTTGCTGCAGTAATTGCTTTAAAGGGGCCCGAAACTCTCGCGTCAGTTCAACGACCAGACGGCAGGCTTCCGGTGTTAAGATGTTCTGAAATTCAGCCGGCAGGCGGCCTTTGATCTCTAATCCTGCAGTGTTGCTGCTTGTCATTCTGGTGATCCTTGTCTGTAGCAATAGGAGTTCTTTTCACTATAAGCCGAACCCAGCCCGATCCCCACCATTTCAGCCATCAATAGGCTATATGGCAGACATTCAGCAAACTTATACAAATTAGAGCATTTAATCTAACTTGTTGGCACATCTTATGCTTTACCCTCTATGCAGCCACCCTAATTAGAGCTGCAGAGTCAAAAGTTTGTCGGAGGTCATTAATGGAAGTTTTAATTTTAGTATTAGCCGTGTTGGTTGTGGTTGCAGCTTTTTTAGTCAGCCGTTTTATGAGCCATGGCAATCCTTTTCCATTTAGTAAGAAAAGCAGTCTTTTTACTCAGGTCGAACGTTCTTACCTGAACATGCTGGAACAAGCGGTGAAAGGAAAGTACAAAGTAATGAACAGAGTGAAAATGGCCGATATTCTTGAATTAAAAAACAATGTTGATGCCAAGTCCCGTATCGCAGCTTCAGTCAAACTGAATGCTAAGTATCTGGATTTTGTTCTGTGTGATCCGGCAGATATGAGCATTGTTGCTGTGGTTGATCTGGTGAACAACAACAGTAAGGCAGGTCACAAAGCTGTGCCTGACTGGTTTGTCAGCGGAGCTTTTGAAGCAGCAGGTATTCCTTACGTTCGGATGAAAATCAAAACCGGCTATACCATAGCGGATATTCAGCAAGGTTTAGCTGCTAAAATTGGTCAAAGTGGTTTAAAACCTGAACCTTTGTTAAAAGGAACAGTGAAGAAAAGCCCAACGCGGCCGATACGCCCTTTAGAACCAGTGGTTCAGGCCAATACTTTACCTTCGATTATTCCGGAGCGTGGCATTCGTTCTCAGTCAACGGCCATGATCCACTAGCAGAACCACTGCTAAAATACGAACTGTTAAAAAGAGTTCAACAACTTCAGGCATTTGGAACATAAGTCACTCCGCTCGCCTTAAGACCGAAGCCGCTCGCTGCAACGAGCGGCTTCATTTTATTCCAGATCCTGAAAATAATTCTAAAGTCTGCGATCCTTTTGCCGATATGATGTATGGAAATATGGCATGGGAGTGACTATGACACAATCCGTAGGCTCAGCTGCAGTTAGCCAGAGCTATGAACTACTGGGTGCCAGTCTGGCAAAATCCCAGCAAAAACAGGAAGGGAGACAAACGATGCAGTTGCTGGAAAGCGCTGTAACTTCGTCTCCGGCATTGCAGTCGCCAAGTCCGGTTTCTGTCGGCAACCTGGGTCAGAATATTGACATCTCGGTATAAATAAAAAAGGGCTAACGCAAGTTAGCCCTTTTCCTTTTCTAAGAAAACATGACTAGTCCCACTCTTGTGCTGTAGGTAAAGCAGCAAAAGCACCATATTTCTGACAGGTTAACGAGCCAGCCTTAATAGCTTTTTCAATCATCTGCAGCCGCAGCTCTTTGTGGTTGAGCAAATCAGCGAAGTTCAGCCCCTGAGTCAGTTTCATAGCAACCTGATTTAGCCAGGCGCCAACAAAAGCATCGCCTGCTGCCGTCGTATCCAACACTGGAACTGAGGAAACTGGCACAGAAAACGAATCTATTTTGCTGTAACTTTGTACTTCATGCGCACCTGCGGTAACCACCAGCCAAGCCGGGCGAAAAGCCAGGATATGCTGCAACCAGCTCTCTGTGCTTTGACCATCCGCAAGATACTCCAGCTCGTCTTCACTTAATTTCACTAAGTCGGCCATTTCCAGCAACTGGATCACCAAGTCTCTGCTGGCTTTGCCTTCACTCCACAAGTTATGACGCAAATTAGCGTCAACCGACACCAACCAGCCATGCTGCTGCGCCAATCTCACTAAAGCAAAACTGGTTTGAGCAATATCAGGTTCGGTCAGGCTGTTGGAACATAAATGCAAAATGCCGTTTTGTTGCCAAAGCTCTGCAGGGCAATGCTCGACTTTATAAAGTAAATCTGCGGCAGGCGGTCGGTAAAAAGAAAAACTGCGATCGCCCTGCTCATTTAAAGCGACAAAAGCAAGGGCGGTTTTAGCGTCCAGAGTCTGACGCACTGCGCTGCAATCCACGCCATAACTTTGCAGTTCCTGCAGCAAAAAATCACCGAACATGTCTTTACCCAACATACCAATAAATTTGCTGTGTCCGCCCAATCTGGCAACAGCTACAGCCACATTGGCAGGAGCACCACCAGCAAAACGATGAAACAAGCCAGGCTGGGCTTTGTCCTGCAAAAAATCGATCAGTACTTCACCAAAACAACACACCACAGTCGGCTTCATTTGCTTTCTTCCTTTTAAGTGACACTCTAAAATGGCATCACAATCTAAAACGTTTCAGTTTAACTTTATCCATTTAAAGCAGCAGTGTAAATATTCAACACTGAATTTAAACATTTTGCCGCTAAAAGTCTTGCCAAAATGCGGAAAATGAAGTTCTATTAAGCACATTACACTGTAGTCCGCGGAACAGTTCATATGCAAAAAACCACAGCGCAGTTACTGGAGAACCCAGAGCTGTTGCACTTTGAAAGTCAAAAGACACTTAAACGATTAAGCCTATCTCTAAAAGCAACGGCAAAAGACTGCTGGCCAGAGCTGAAAAACAGGCTGGAGCAACAACTGCCAGCTTTACTTGAGCTTTATCTGAGTCTATATGCAGATCACTACGACTGCTATTACCATTTGGAGCAGCTGTTAAAACTGCTGGCCAAAAGTGCCGCACAGCGTCCAGCCTATTTACGCAAGGAAGATGCAGAGCCACAAAATTGGCATAAAGACTCAGCCGCATTGGGTGCAGCTTGTTATGTCGATTTATTTGCCAAAGACTTTCAGGGCCTTGCGCAACGTATCCCCTATTTAAAGCAAAGTGGCATTAACTACCTGCATCTGATGCCGCTATTTAAAGCACCGGAGCCTAACAGCGACGGTGGTTATGCCGTATCTGATTATCGCAGCACTATGCCTCAGCTTGGTTCAATGCAGCAATTAGCTGATTTGATGCAGCAGTTGCATCAGCAAGGCATTAAGCCGGTATTGGATTTTGTTTTTAACCACACATCTGACGAACACCGCTGGGCTGAAAAAGCCAAAGCTGGTGATGCAGAGTACCGTGACTTCTATTTTTTCCTGACCGAACAAGAGCGTGACCAGTTTGCTCCAAGCTTACGTGAGATTTTTCCGGAAATTCGCCGTGGTTGCTTTACCCAGGATAAGGCTTCAGCTTTATGGGTCTGGACTACCTTTAACAGCTTTCAGTGGGACTTAAATTACGCCAATCCGGCGGTATTTAATGCTATGGCTGAAGAAATGTTGTTTCTGGCCAATCAGGGCGCCTCGGTGCTGCGTTTAGATGCTTTGGCTTTTGTCTGGAAACAAGCGGGTACCAACTGCGAAAACCTGCCCAAAGCTCACACTTTAATCAAAGCTTTTAACGCTGTAGCCCGCATCGCTGCTCCGGCTTTGCAGTTTAAATCCGAAGCTATAGTGCACCCGGATGAAGTAGTGAAATACATAGCGCCGGAAGAATGCCAGCTGTCGTATAACCCGCTGTTGATGGCGCTGCTGTGGAATAGTTTAGCCACCCGTAAAACTAAGTTACTGACTGAATCCTTGCGTAAACGTTTTGCGATAAACCCAAATTGCAGCTGGGTCAATTACATCCGTTGCCATGACGATATTGGCTGGACTTTTGACGACAACATTGCCTGGCAACTGGGCATTAACCCGGATCATCACCGTCAATTTTTAAACCAGTTTTATACGGGTCAGTTTGAAGGCAGTTTTGCTGCAGGTGTGCCTTTTCAACAAAACCCTGTCACAGGTGATTGCCGGGTTGCCGGTATGTTGTCGTCTTTGGCTGGGGTGGAAAAAGCTGAAGCTGAAAACAACACCCTGCACCTCAAGCATGCGCTGGAACGTATTTACCTGCTCAATTCTGTGATTCTAAGTATTGGCGGTTTGCCGCTGCTTTATATGGGTGACGAACTGGGCTTAAAAAACGATTACAGCTATGTGCTTGATCCGGCTAAAAAAGACGACAGCCGCTGGGTCAACAGAGTGGCTGTAACAGATAAACAATTGGCGCTGGCCAACTCTGCCGATACCTTATCTGGCCGTATTTATCAGCAGTTACAGCACTTAACCCAAACCAGGGCCCAGTTACCACTGCTAGGTTCAGGCAGCACCGAAATACTGCTGGATGACAATCCACATCTGTTTTTATATCAACGTCAATTGGATGACAAACGCCTGGTGGCTGTGGTGAATTTTTCTGAACATGCTCAGCTTTGCAGCTCATTAGCGGGCCAGTTATGGTTCGACGAACTTACAGCTCAGAAGCTAGCTGCTGGTCCTTTACAACTTTTACCTTATCAGGTGCTGTGGTTAACTCCGACACACTGATGGCCAATTCCCTGATAACACTTTTCCCAAAGTGTTTGACTTTTGAAGCCCCTGCAAAGGGGCTATTTTTTCTGCCCTTCTGCTGAGTTGTTGTATGATTTGAAAAAACATCTCAGTGAGCCTTTATGACGGACTACCAAGCCCTCACCACAGAACTGCTACTACGCGATACTTTTCGGATGAACTGCCTTCGAGCGGCCCGCCAGCTGCGGCTGAAAGATTGCTATTTAGCGGCCGGCTTCTTACGCAATGCTATCTGGGATCATCTGCACGGGCAGCCAAAAATGACACCGCTGAACGATATCGATTTGGTGTATTTTGACTCTGCCGACAAGTCCACAGAAATAGAACTGCAGCTGACTTTTCAGTTAAATCGCCTGCTACCAGAGGCTGGTTGGGAAGTAAGAAATCAGGCCAGAATGCATGAATTGCATGGCCATGCGCCTTATCAAAATACAGCAGAAGGTATTGCACAGTGGGTTGAAATTCCAACTTGTGTTGGTGTGCGGCTGGAACAAAACGACTCGTTTAGCTTTTGTGCACCTTACGGTCTGGAGCAGAACTGGAGCCTGCAGTTACAACTAAACCCGTTTAATCCAAGACCACAGCTTTTTGCCCAACGAATACAGCAGAAAAACTGGCTAAAGCTTTGGCCACAGCTGCAACTTATCAGTTGACCAGTTATCCAGCCGAAGGTGCTCTGGTTCCGGCTATACCGGGCATAGCTTCACGGATCAGCTGTAAAAACTTACGCAGCCGGGCCGGATAATAACTGGCGTAAGGGTACATCAGATACACAGGCAAAGGCGCAGCACACCACTCTGGCTGCAAGTGCACCAGTTTGCCTTGGTCTATATCATCCTGCACCATCCAGGCCGAGCAAACCCCAACTCCCACACCGGATAAAATAGTGTTGCGCAGCGCAAACAAGCTGTCGGTGCTAAATTTTGGCTGAAACTCCAGCTGATGACTAGCATTCAGCTGACTGCTTTTTAACAAGATATGGGTGCGGTAAAAACTACTCAGCGCCAACCATGGCAAAGTTGCAAGCTGCTCAACCGCAGTGATCTGCGGATAGCGGGCCAGAAGCTCTGGTGATGCGACCACAAAACGTGGCACCTCAGCTAATAAAACCGCCACCATGGAGGTATCAGTAATTTCTCCGACGTGAATAGCGCAGTCTATGCCATCGTGAATAAAGTTGGGCGAATGGTCATTCAACTGCCAGTCGACACTCATCTGAGGATATTGATTCAGGTAACGCACCAAAGGCTCAATCAACTGTTGTTGACCAAAAGCATGAGGCGCACGCACTTTCAAAGTCCCCACTGGTTCATCTGAAGCTTGTTTTAAATCGTCTTCCAGTTCATTCCAACAGTTCATCAGTGTTTTGGCATGTTGATAACAACGTTGGCCATCGTCCGTTAACTTCATCGCATGAGTGGTGCGCAGCAGCAGTTTTACGCCAAGCAGAGTTTCCAGCGCCTGTAAGCGCCGACTGATGGTAGGTTGTGTCGTATGCAACTGAGTTGCTGCTGCAGATAAGCTACCGCTTTCCACTATACGCACAAAGGTTTGCATCAAGTCTATGCGATCGATGCCAGAATTTTTAAAAGTGCTCATACGCTATACGTATATCAGTTTTACTTTGGCTGTGGCTACCACTTGTTGTCAGTATGCTGAAAAATACCCTCTCAGAATGGTAAGCCTCCAGCAAATCTGGATTTTGAGGTTGAGTGATGTCAGCACAAGACGTATTGCACAGCGCAGAAATAAATCCCCTATCACGTCAGACTATCTTTACTCTGGCCACAGGCACAGGTTTAAGCGTCGCGACTATTTATTACAACCAGCCTTTGCTTGGGTTGATGGCGCAGGACTTACAGGCCAGTGTCAGCAGCACTGGTTTTGTTCCCACCTTCACCCAAATAGGGTATGCGCTGGGTATTCTGCTGTTGGTGCCTTTAGGGGATAAATTCAACAGACGTTACATTATTCTGCTAAAAAGCCTGCTACTGAGTTTAGCCCTGTTAATTTGCTCGCTGATGCCAGCTATTGAAGGCCTGCTGCTCGCCAGCCTGGCTATAGGTATTCTGGCCACTATGGCACAAGATATAGTGCCTGCGACTGCAGCTTTAGCCCCTGCTGAACATAGAGGACGAACTGTAGGCACAGTGATGACCGGATTATTAACCGGCATCTTATTGTCCAGAGTATTAAGTGGCACTATTGGCGAGTATTACGGCTGGCGTTTTATGTACGAACTGGCGGCTCTGAGTATTTTGCTGATTGGATTTCGGCTCTGGTGGTTATTACCTGATTTTGATGTCGACACTAAACTGAGTTATCCGGCGTTGTTGAAATCTATGGTCGGGCTGTGGACAAAATATACCGATCTGCGCCGTGCAGCTTTGTCCCAGGGCTTATTGTCTGTCGCCTTTAGTGCCTTTTGGTCGACTTTGGCGGTAATGCTGCACACAGACTTCCAGTTTGGCAGCGCAGTAGCCGGAGCCTTTGGTTTGGCAGGAGCTGCTGGCGCATTGGCCGCACCTTTGGCTGGCGCTATCGCTGATAAACAAGGGCCGGAGCGTGTCACTCAACTGGCAGCGGCTTTGGTGGCTTTATCCTTCGCGGCTATGTTTTTGCTGTCGTTGTTGCCCGTCAATGGCCAGATCGTTCTAATTCTCCTTAGCGCTATAGGTTTTGATTTAGGTGTACAAGCCGCACTTATCGCCAATCAAACTCTGGTGTATGGCCTGGAGCCTCCGGCCCGTGGCCGATTAAATGCGCTGTTATTTACCTCCGTATTTATTGGTATGGCGACAGGTTCAGCACTTGGCAGTAAAGCACTGGCAGAGTTCGGTTGGACTGGTGTCATCAGCCTGGCCACTGCGGCTGCAGTAGCCAGTTTACTGGTCAGATTAAAGACTAAATCCAGTTAATTTTCTGCTTTGGGCTGCATCAGTGCAGCCCATTTATTTTCTGCTGTAATTTAATCCGGTAAGAACCCGCCAACTAACGCATTTAGCATTGATCTGTAAGCCAAAATCAAGCACTCTGAAACCGCTTCCAATGACAATAAAAAGGACAGGGTTATGCTTTTTTTAAAGAAAAAACTGACAAAAACTGCTGGGGTACTCAGCCTGGTTTTAGCAAGCACTGCTGCTGGCTTCAGCTATGCCGATACAACAGCAGTTGCAGCCACTACACCTCAATTGAGTGTGCAGTTATGGTCAGTCAAAGATGCGATGCAGGCAGACTTTGAAGGCACTCTCACCAAGCTCGCAGCTATGGGTTTTGATGGTGTTGAGTTTGCAGGCTTTTTTGGCAAATACGCTAATGACGCCGCAGGTTTAAAAGCATTTTTAAACAAGCTGGGATTAAAAGCTTCAGGTGCTCATGTACCTTTTGAAAAGCTTAGCCCGGAGCAACTTGAGACCACTGTCGCTTTTTATAAAGCCATAGATTGCAATTATTTAATTATTCCAATGGATCAGCGTGCTTTTACTGTTGAAGGCGCAAAAGCCGTAGCTGCTGATTTAGCTGCTGTACAAGAAAAACTGACACCTTTAGGTATGCAGGTGGGTTATCACAACCACAAACCAGAAATGTTGGGCGAAATGGGTAAAACGCCATGGGATGTGATTGGCAAAAACACCAACAGCAAAGTTATTTTGCAGCAAGATGTGGGCTGGACTGAAGTAGCAGGCAAAGATCCTGTGGATTTTGTCAAAGCTTATCCTGGCCGCACTATTACCACTCACTACAAAGCTTCGGCACCAGAGCCTGGTAATACTGAAGATCCTATCCTTGGTAAAGACACGACCGACTGGAAAGCTTTGATCACCGCCAATAAAACTATAGGTGGCACTCAGTGGCTGGTGGTAGAACAGGAATCTTACCCTGCTGGTAAAACCCCTATGCAAAGTGTTGAAGCTTCACTTAAAGGCTTGCAAGCTATCATCGCAGACATGAAGTAATGAAAATGGGGTCAGATCACATTGTTAACCGTTAACAATGTGATCTGACCCCATTTTAGGTTAGAGCTTACGAACCCAGATATTGCGGAAACTAACGCTGTCACCGTGATCCTGCAATTTCAGTGGCAAGCAGCCATGCGCTTTCACTTGCGGTGCACCTATCCATTCAGTGGTACCAGCAATTTCAGTGTGGTTTTGCAACAACACGCCATTGTGCAGCACTGTGACATAACCTGGCGATAACCGCTTTTCACCGTCAAAACGTGGTGCTTTGTAGATGATGTCGTATTCTTGCCACTCACCTGTAGGACGTGTTGCGTTCGCCAGCGGAATAGTCTGCTTATACACAGCACCAGCCTGGCCATTTGGATAAGTTTTGTTCTGGTACGAATCTAAAATCTGGATTTCGTACATTTCCTGTAAAAAGATGCCGCTGTTGTTACGCAGCTGACCTTCTTTATCCATCCGGTCTTTGCCAACCCGCCATTCCAGATGCAGTTGAACATCGCAAAACGACTCTTTGCTGCGGATATCACCAGTACCGGGTTTTACCGTTAAAACACCTTCTGTCATAGTCCACTGCGCTGCAGCGCCAGTATTCACCGACTGCCACTGCGACAGGTTTTTATCCAATAGCTGTATCGC
The DNA here is from genome assembly GCF_947090785.1 of Rheinheimera sp. MM224. Lineage (NCBI taxonomy): Bacteria > Pseudomonadati > Pseudomonadota > Gammaproteobacteria > Chromatiales > Chromatiaceae > Rheinheimera > Rheinheimera sp. MM224. The sequence goes on along the minus strand of NZ_OX352320.1, from coordinate 1,172,014 downwards.
ATCTGAAGGAGCCTGGCCTTCTGCTGTAGTGACCACAGGAGGTACCGGAGTCCAGACTTCAGTTTTAGCAGCTAACGCATGACGCTCTGCTTCTGTTAATTTGCTGATATCAGTCGCAGCTATAGCTGCTGTGCTTAACGATAAAGCAACGCCAATCCATACATAATTCATTATAAATACCTTAAAAAAGGCGGACTAAACCGCCTGATTGAAAACAGGAAGAAGCGAAACCTGATCAGGTCGCCCAGCCACGATCGCCCTTTTTATAAGGCATATTGCCATCGTAACGACCCGGTACCGCGACATAACGCAGCACTTCAGTTGCTCCCACTTTAGAAGTGAAAAACACCATCAGAGTCAGCTGTTTAAGCAAGGTAAAATAATGCGGTAACGGATTGGCAGCGGCCTGCTTTGCATCCTGATCCAGCTTCGAAAGCAATTCATGTTTCTGCGGTGCAGTTAGTTGCATAAAGTCTTTGCCAAATTGTTTTTTGGCCAGAGCTTTGATGGTTTTTAAGCCTTCAAAAAATACCGTCTGGAACTTCAACTCATAACAATCTGTCACCATGACAGCCATTACAGCGCCACAGCCAGCATCTTTGGCGCCTGGAGTACTGGTTTTTGGCAAAATGGTTTCAGCAATTTCGTCTAAAAAGGCGATATCAGACTGAGTAAAAAGTGCTTTACCCGCATCTGCTGATTTCAGGTCGGCAGCCCATAAATCACCACCCACCATGGCCACACCAGTAGCGGCTGCAATCATTTTTAACAGGTCACGTCTGTCCATTTTACAGGTCTCCCTTTTTCAGTGCGTCGACTGCATAAGCCGCAGCACGGGCAGTCAACGCCATATAGGTTAAAGACGGATTCACACAAGAGGCTGACGTCATTGCAGCGCCATCTGTGATAAAGACGTTAGGTGCATCCCAGACCTGGTTAAAGCCATTCAGTACCGAGGTTTTAGGATCGCGGCCCATGCGTGCAGTGCCCATTTCATGGATACCTTTGCCCGGATGGCATTCTCCATTAAAACCCTGAACGTTTTTGGCGCCGCCAGCTTCAAGAATATCAATACCATCCTGCATCATATCTTTACGCATTCTGATTTCGTTGGCTTTCAGCTCAGCGTCCATCGCCAGCACTGGTAAACCCCATTTGTCTTTGACACTACGGTCTAATGAAATTTTATTGCTGTGATCCGGTAAAATCTCACCAAAACCACTCATACCAATAGTCCAGGTACCAGGTTCAGCTAAGGCGTTTTTCAGATCAGCACCTATGCCCATTTCAGCCACGTTTTTCTGCCAGCCCTGACGGCTGGCGGCGCCCTGATAACCAAAACCACGTAAATAATCACGTTTATCACCGCCCCAGTTACGGAAACGCGGAATATAAAAACCTGTAGGACGACGGCCAAAATAGTATTTGTCGTCAAAGCCTTCTATCTCACCAAAAGCACCGGCATTTAAGTGGTGGTCCATCACATTGTGGCCCAGCTCACCGCTGCTGCTGCCTAAACCGCCTTCCCAGACATCTGTGGCTGAATTCATCAGTACCCAGGTCGAGTTAAAGGCTGAAGCGTTCAGGAACACTATTTTACTGGTGAATTCGTAAGTCTGATTGGTTTCACTATCCAGCACTTCGACACCACGGGCGCGTTTTTTGTCTTTGTCATACAGCACTTGAGTGACAATAGAAAAAGGTCGCACTGTTAAATTGCCGGTTTTCATCGCCACAGGCAAAGTAGAAGACTGAGTACTGAAATAAGCGCCAAATGGGCAACCTAACCAGCATTTATTGCGGTATTGGCAATTAACGCGGTTTTGTTCAGGTTTTGGCTGAGAAATGTTGGCTGTGCGGCCACAGATCAGATGACGGTTGCCACCAAAGGCTTTTTTCAGTCGTTCTGATACAGATTGTTCTACCACGTTCAATGGGAAAGCAGGCAGGTACTGGCCATCAGGCAATACATCCAGACCATCCCTGTTGCCTGAAATACCAGCAAAACGTTCGACATAGTCATACCAGGGCGCTATATCGGCATAACGTATAGGCCAATCGACCGCTATGCCTTCTTTTAAGTTGGCTTCAAAATCAGTTTCGTTTAAACGGTAACTCTGGCGGCCCCATAACAAAGAACGTCCACCCATATGGTAACCACGGAACCAGTCAAAACGTTTAATCTCCACATAAGGCGATTCGTCCTCACGGGCCCACATGCCGTAGGTGCTTTCATTCAGCGTATATTCCCGCTTCAGCACCGGATGCATGTTCTTCATCTTCTCAGTCGCCTTGTCGCGATGCGGATAATCCCAGGCTTCTTTAAAGGCATTGGTGTAGCCTTTGATATGTTCGATGTCACGACCACGTTCTAATAACAAAACTTTCAGGCCTTTTTCGGTCAGCTCTTTAGCGGCCCAGCCACCGCTGATGCCGGAACCGACCACTATGGCGTCGTAATGATTCTGCGCAACTGTCATCTTGTTGTCCCCTGTTGGGCGGGTTTTGTACCAGTCATATCTGGATGACTTTGGCTACATACCCTGTTTTCATTATATTTGGCAAAGCGGTCAGGCCGCTTTGTCCCGGTTTAAACGTCACAAATACGAATAGCCTGAGCCAATGACTGCGCCCTGCCTTCTTTAGTTTTGGGTGTTGGTACAAATTCCTGCGCCAGATAGCCGGTAAAACCTATGTCACGAATAGCTTTCGCTATAGCGACATAATTCAGCTCCTGCGAGTCGTCAATTTCATGGCGGCCCGGCACGCCTGCAGTGTGATAGTGGCCAAAATACTGATGGTTATCTTTGATAGTGCGGATAATGTCACCTTCCATAATCTGCATATGGTAGATGTCGTACAAAAGCTTAAAGTTCTGCGAGTTCAGTCGTTTACAAAGCTCAATAGCCCAGGCTGAACCATCGGCCAGATAATCAGGGTGATCCACTTTGCTGTTAAACAGCTCCATTTGCAGCACCACACCACGCTTTTCTGCATGAGGTAAAATCTGCTTTAAACCAGTGACTGCATTTTGCAATGCTATTTCTCTGTCCATACCACGGGCATTGCCACTAAAACAGATCAGGTTTTTATAACCGGCCTCTGCCACTAAATCTATGTGTTTTAAGTAGCGTTTTATCAGCTCCGGATGAAACTTAGGATCAGACCAGCCATCAACCAGATTCAGCTCTGCACCATTACACATGGAGCTGTCCACACCATGTTTTTTCAAGGTGGGCCAATCTTCTGGTCCTACTAAATCTATCGCAGTAAAACCTAAAGACTTCACCAGCAGGCAAAGCTCTTCAATGGATAAATCACCATAAGTCCAACGGCTGACTGAATGACGGATATTGCCTTTAAGCGCACCACTTGTCGCAGGTGCTGCAGCTGCAGCACCTGACAGTAACAAACCAGAACCTAAGACCGAAGCACCAATAGCACCAGCAGCCAGTTGTTTTAACAATTCACGGCGGGGTAATTGCGGCTTCATGGCTGTTTGTCCTCTGCTTGTTGCAAGGTCTCGTTTTTGAAAATCAACGCAAACAGCACCAGCACCACAGCAGCAAATACAGCAGGGAATAACCAGATGGAAGTCCAGTCTGTCGCTTCAGCGCTGCTGTAAGCCTGAGTGATTTGGCCTGCAACGCTAAAGCCAATCAGCATACCTATACCGTAAGTGGCTAACGTGATTAAACCCTGAGCCGCACTGCGGATTTTTACGCCCGCTTTGCTGTTGGTGTAAATCTGGCCTGAGACAAAAAAGAAGTCATAACAAATACCGTGCAGCGCTATACCAATCACCAGTAACCACAAGCCCTGACCTGCATCACCGTAAGCAAACAGCACATAACGTAATACCCAGGCCGCCATACCTAATAATAAGGTCCAGCGAATACCAAAACGATTCAGAAACAGCGGTAAAGCAAGCATAAATAACACTTCAGACACCTGGCCTAAAGTCATTTTGCCTGTGGCATTTTCAACGCCTATACCTGTCAGGAAAGGGTTGGCATTCTGGTAATAAAAGGCCAGCGGAATACAAATCAGCACTGAGGCTAAAAAGAACAAGGCGAAGTTACGATCTTTTAACAGTGCTAAAGCATCCAGTCCCAGCAACTCACCTAACTTCAGTTGTTGGCCACGACCCGCAGGTGGTGTTGCAGGTAAGGTAAAGCTGTATAAACCCAACACTAAGGAAGCCACGGCACACATCAGGAAGGTATTTTTCAGCGCACCATCTGCGATAGCCTGCTGGGCATCCCAACCAAAGGCATAACTGATGACTAAACCAGCAGCTATCCAGCCGATAGTGCCCCAAACCCGGATTTGACCAAACTCCAGTTCAGGTTGTTTTAACTGGCCAAAAGACACAGAGTTCACCAGCGCCAGCGTTGGCATATAGGCCAGCATGTAACCTAAAACCAGTGGATAAAAGGTAGTAAAATCAGCGGCCTGATACATAAAGTATAGTAAAACCGCACCAGCTAAATGCAGCACACCCAATAAACGTTCAGCGTTAAAAAAACGGTCGGCGATTAAGCCGACTATAAATGGCGCAATAATAGCGCCCCAGGACTGAGTTGAAAAAGCCATACCAGTTTGTGGGCCAGTAGCCTGCAGGTTCTGGCTTAAAAAAGTACCTAAAGTGACAAACCAGCCACCCCAGATAAAGAACTGTAAAAACATCATGCTGCATAAGCGTATTTTTATGCTGTTCATTCTATTCGTCTTCCCCGTTGATTTTACCCTTCATCCTTAAAGCTGCTGCGGTACTGACTGCATCATCAATGATTTTGGGTAAATAATGATTTCTTAATTTTTATTATGCGATTACGGTTTTAACCCCAAGATCCGGCGGTTACGCGCCTCGTCTGTTTTAGCACCAGCAAAGTCATCAAAGGCTCTGCCAGCCTTTTCAATCAGGTGAGACGCGATAAATGGAGCCCCTTCGCGTGCGCCCTGGGTTGAATCTTTTAAACAACATTCCCATTCCAGCACTGCCCAACCGTCGAAATCATATTGGGTTAACTTGCTGAAAATACTTTTAAAATCAACCTGACCGTCACCTAAAGAACGGAAGCGTCCTGGTCTGTTCACCCAATCCTGATAACCACCATAAACACCGCTGCGGCCATTAGGACGGAACTCAGCATCTTTGACATGGTACATTTTGATTCTGCTGTGGTAGCGGTCGATAAAATCTAAATAATCCAGTTGCTGCAGCACAAAGTGACTTGGATCGAACAAAATATTGGCGCGCGGATGGTTGTTGGTGGCTGCTAAAAACATCTCGAAGGTAGCGCCGTCATGTAAATCCTCGCCCGGGTGGATTTCATAACAAACATCCACTCCAGCTTCATCAAAGGCATCAAGAATTGGCAACCAGCGTTTAGCCAATTCTGCAAAACCCTGCTCCACCAAACCCGCAGGACGTTGCGGCCATGGATACACTAAATGCCACAGCAAAGCGCCGGAAAAAGTCGCATGAGCTTTTAAGCCTAAATTCTGACTGGCTTTAGCCGCCAGCTTTAACTGCTTCACAGCCCATTGTGTGCGTTCAGCCGGTTTGCCACGTAAAGCTTCAGGTGCGAAGTTATCAAACAACTCGTCATAAGCCGGATGCACAGCCACTAACTGGCCCTGCAAGTGAGTCGACAGCTCAGTGATTTCAACACCGGCAGCGCGGCATTTGGCCTGAATCTCATCACAATAGGCCTGACTGGTCGCCGCTGACTCCAAATCAAAAAAGGCCGGGTTATTAGTCGGCACCTGAATGCCTTTGTAGCCTAAGTCTGCAGCCCATTTGGCCATGCTGACCACGTGGTTAAATGGAGCTTCGTCGCCCATAAACTGAGCCAGAAATATGGCTGGCCCTTTCATTTTATTCATCTGTATTCCTTGAGCCAGCATGCTGGCTAATCAAAAAGTTGAACGCTGCCTTTACATCCACGAGCGGCTTAATCTATCGCAGGAATTGACAGCCATTTTTCATTGCTATGCTGACTGCTGCTGACGGTTTCAATAAATGCCATACCCCGCATACCGGCTTTAATGCCTGGCACACCAGTAGGAGTACCACGTTCGCCAGCGCGGATAGCGGCGGCAAAATCACGGTATAAATTTCCCATAGCTTCCAGATAACCTTCAGGGTGACCTGCTGGCAAACGACAGCGGCGAGAAGCTTCAGCGCCCAAACCAGCCTGACCAGCTCCGGCACGCAATACCTGAACAGGAGCACCGTGAGGTTTTACAATCAGCGTATTAGGTTCCATCTGATGCCACTCCAGCCCGCCTTTTTCACCATAAATACGGATTTTCAGCGCGTTTTCTTCACCAGCACAAATTTGGCTTGCCAGTAAAACACCACTGGCGCCACCATCTGTGCGGAATAAAGCTGCACCGTCATCATCAAGACGACGGCCCTCTACATGGCTTTTGAGTTCAGCACAAAGTTCGGTGATATGCTGGCCACTGATAAACTCCGCCATACCAAAAGCATGGGTACCAATATCAGCCATACAACCACTGGCACCAGCCTGAGCGGGATCAGTACGCCAGCTGGCTTGTTTGTTCTGACTGCTTTCTAAATCTTCGGTCAGCCAGCCTTGTGGGTATTCAACAAAAATTTTACGGATAGTGCCCAAAGTGCCGTTTTGCACCAGTTCTTTAGCTTGCCATACCATAGGATAACCAAGGTAAGTATGAGCCAAACCATAGAGGCTATTGCTGGCAATCAAATCCACAGCCAGTTGCTGAGTTTCAGCTAGCGTGACTCCAGCTGGTTTTTCACAAAACACATGAAAATCTGCAGCTATAGCAGCGCGGCTGATAGGCACATGCAGCTGATTTGGTGTCACTATCACCAAAAGCTGCATCCGTTTGTCTTCAGGTAATGCGGCTTCTTGCTGCACTAACTCTTGCCAGCTGCTGTACAGACGATTCGGATCAAGACACAAATCGTCACCTGTGCGCTGGTTATTACCGGCATCCCGGCTAAAAGCACCACAGACTAATTCAATCTGGCCGTCCAGCGCTGCAGCATGACGATGCACTGCACCAATAAAAGCGCCTTCTCCGCCGCCGACCATACCCATACGAATTTTTTGTTTAGCTGGGGTTTTCATGGTTTTTTTCCCTGTGGTTTACAAACACAAACAGATAGTGACTGTAGATCAAAAATTGAAGCTGCAAAAAATGTAACGGATTACATTTTGTGTCGTCAATAGAAAATCCGCTGTTTGTCGCAAATTACGCACTTTAATTGCACAAACATAAAAAAACACCGCACCAAATAAGAGCATTTGCACTAATTAAGCCTGAGTATTTCGGTAGAACTGCCTTCCCATTTATAAAAAAGTGCTTTATAAATGATATCGGTTACATCAACTGTCAGATAAAAATAAGCGGTTGAATATTGTCAGGTTAATAGATGCACCCTGTTGAATATCCAGATAAAATCCGGAGCAAATCCCTAAAGTGAAATACATTCATGTCTACTATTCGTGACGTAGCACAACAGGCTGGAGTGTCGGTGGCCACAGTGTCCCGGGCTTTGCAGCAGCCCGATTTGGTGTCACTGAAGACCCGAACTAAAGTGCTGACAGCAGTCAAACAGCTTGGCTATAAACCTAATTTGATGGCTGTAAAATTTCGCTCAGGTAAAACCCGTAATCTGGTCGTTCTGGTACCTACAGTGGCCAACGTATTTTTTGCCCGAGTGATCAGTGGCATGCAACAAGCTGCTCACGATAAAGGTTATTCACTGCTGTTATGCAATACGCTGGCAGATGAAGAAATGGAACAAAGTTATGCCCGTATGGTGCATACCTCGCAAGCGGATGGTCTGGTTCAGCTGCGCGCTCATAACCCCTTTGCTCAACTGGACATGAAAACCGGCTCTGTGTTGCCTATGGTCAATGCCTGTGAAGTATTAGACCGTATCGCCTGCCCTACTGTGTTATTGGATAACAGAGCAGCGGCCTGCGCTATGACCGAACATTTACTGCAGCTGGGGCACAAACGTATTGCAATGATTAAAGGCCCGGCCCGCAGCCCGTTAACCCGTGACAGGGTGGCAGGTTATCGCGATGCCTTAAATGCTGCTGGCGTCCCTTTTGATGAAAGCTTGTTGTATCCGGGCGATTTTACTTTGCAATCCGGCCATAAAGCGGCCACAGAATTATTGGCTTTGCCTAATCCACCCAGCGCCATGTTTTGCGAAAACGATGAAATGGCGATAGGTGCTATGCAAGGTATTAAACAAAGTGGCCTGAAAGTACCAGGCGATATCTCTGTGGCAGGTTTTGATGATATTTCTTTTGCCGCCTTTGCCGATCCGCCACTGACCACCATAGCTCAGCCCGCTGAAGAATTTGGCAGTACAGCGGTCAGCTTATTAATAGATTTAATCGAAGGTCGTCTGGGTAAAGCACCTAAAGTCATTTTACCTTTTGACCTTATTCAACGTGCCAGCACAGGTCCAGCTCCGGCTGGGTTAGGCTGACTTTAGTCACTATGCCAGCGCATATTCTGCTTGGGCAGGGTTGAGCTGGTTGACGCAACCAGAGCAGGAGCTAGCTATGCCATACGACCATTCGACCTTAGAACAAAAACCAGAATTGCTGGATCAGCAGCGGCGACAATTTCTGAAACTCAGTGCGCTGGGTTTAGGCGTGGCAGGTTTAGGTATGGCGTCGCTGCCATTATCTGCAGAAACTAAAGCATCAGCCAGTGCTGCTAAAGTAGTCCCAGGGTTGCAGCTTTATACGCTGCGAGATCTGATGGCCCAAAGTGTGGCAGACACCTTAAAACTGGTGGCTGGTGTAGGTTATACCCAGGTTGAATTTGCAGGTTATTACGATCAAAGCGCAACGCAGTTAAAGAAGATCATGGACAGCGAAGGTCTGAGCGCTCCATCCTGCCATGTACCTTTGGATGTAATGCAAAAAGATCTGGATAAGGTGATTGAGCAAGCCTTAGTGGTGGGTCACAAGTATCTGGTACTGCCTTATCTGATGGACACAGACCGTAAAACTATCGACCAATACAAAGCCTTAGCGGCGTTTTTAAACAAAGCCGGCGAAAAAATTCAGGCCGCTGGTATGCAACTGACTTATCACAACCACGACTTTGAGTTTATTAAGCTGTCCGGCCAGGTGCCTTACGATGTGCTGCTGAATGAAACAGACGCCAAACTGCTGCAAATGGAGCTGGATTTATATTGGGTCGTCAAAGCAGGCCTTAGTCCACTGGATTTAATAGCCCGCCAACCAGGCCGCTTCCCACTTTGGCATGTCAAAGACATGGACAAAGCAGGTAGTTTTGCGGATGTAGGCAAAGGTGTGATTGATTTCAAACCTATTTTTGCCAAAGCCGATGCAGCAGGTTTACGCCACGCTTATGTCGAACGCGACCAAACCGACAACAGAGTGGAAACTATTCGTCAGGGCTTTAGCGCGTTAAGCAAGTTACTAAGCTGATTATTTCCTCCCCTTTCTTTTAAAAATAAGCCGGACTTTTTGGTCCGGTTATTTTTTTTTGCAGCAAATTTATTACTGCAATTCGACTCATCAGATTGATTATTTTCTGGACAGGCTTGACATCAGTTAAATTCGGAAGTAAAACGATTAAGAGATGAATTAAAAAAGTTCATCCAATGATTCAAAAAAGCGACTCTATAGCAAAAAGCTGGCAGTTGCTTTTTTATAAAAAAATAACTTAATCGATTAAGTAACTACCCGACAGGGGGCAAATACAATGTTCAAGCAACAGAAAGTTTCAGTGGCGGTACGGCAGGTATTATTCGCATCTACACTTATTGCAACTGGCCCTGTCTGGGCACAAAGCACGGCAGCCACAGAAGCAGCAGGATCAGAAAAAGCTGAAACCGAAGCCTTTGAAACCATAGTAGTCACTGGTAGCGTACCGGGCCGTACCCAGATTGAATCTGCTATTGCGGTCACCAGCGTAGATGCGGAAATGATCAAAGATTTCCAACCCAGCTCAGAAGCTGAAGTATTCCGTATGATCCCAGGCATTCAGGTGGCCGGTACTTCGGGCCCTGGCGGTAACTCAAATATCGCTGTGCGCGGTTTGCCTGTAGCAACTGGCGGCTCACCTTTTGTGCAAATTCAGGAAGACGGTTTACCAACAGTGTTATTTGGTGATCTACAGTTTGGTAACAACGACTACTGGACCCGTTTTGATTCAAGTGTTGACCGGGTTGAAGGTGTGCGTGGCGGTACAGCAGGTACATTCTCCTCTCAGTCACCTGGCGCTATTATCAACTACATCAGTAACTACGGTGACGTTGAAGGTGGTTTACTCCGCCTGAACACTGGTGTTGGCCATGACGAGAAAAAAGTTGATTTCCGTTATGGTGGAGCAGCCAGCGACAGCGTTAATTTCCATGTTGGTGGTTATGTCAAACAAGGCAAAGGCCCATTAGATGCAGCTTTTAACGTCAGTGAAAGTGCACAGGTAAAAGCCAACGTCACCAAGTTTTTTGAAGATGATGTCAGTTATTTCCGCGTGTTGGTAAAAGTAGCAGACACTCAGGAACCGAACTACACAGGGGCTCCTGCACTGGCCAACTACGACGGCAACAGTTTCAGCGATTTACGCCCTTACCCTGGTTTTGATGGCCGTAATCAATCGAACTACTCTATCCACAACCAGGAGTTTCTGATCGTCAACCGCGAAGGTGTGACAGAGCGGGTAGAGATGTCTGGTATTACTACTGAATCATTTTCACTTGGTAACGAGCTGCATTACGAATTCAAAAACGACATCCTGCTGGACAATAAAATGCGCTGGACAGATATGAGCGGCGGCTTTACTTCGCCTTTCTTTAACGCAGCTACCACAGCCAGTGTGTTAGGTTCAACAGTCAATGGTGCAGTAGTAAACAGTATTCGTTTTGCCAATGGCCCACGAGCTGGTGAGTTGTACGATTCAGCCTATCTGAACAACAACACCAACGTAAATACCAACATTCGTGATGTTGGCAGCTTTGTAAACGATTTAGCTGTATCCAAAGAATTCGCCATAGACGACAACACTTTTACGGCACGCGCTGGTTATTTTTACATGAACCAGAATGTGGCAGCGGACTGGCATACCAACAGAACCTATTCTGAACTCAGCGGCGATAATCCAGCTATGCTGGATTTATTTGATGATGCAGGCAATCAGTTAACTGCAAACGGTATCGCAGGTTTCAATGATAACTGGGGCAGCTCAAACGCCCGCGATTACGACTTAGCCTACACAGACACAGCCCCATACCTGGCGCTGGATTTTGATACGGATCTCTTTACGCTGGATACCAGCGTACGTCGTGACACTGTGGATGCTTCAGGTTGGACAGCAGCTGGTGGAGAAGTATTTAACACTGTGGTTGATGGTGTGGCTATTCCAACGTTGATCCCTAATGGTGCCCGCGAAAACCTGAACTACTCTGTCAGTTACACTTCCTGGACTGTAGGTGGTTTGTATAAATTAAACGAAGACACCAGCCTCTTTACACGGGCATCCAAAGGTGGCCGTTTTAACGGTGATCGTCAAACCGTCAGCGGTAAAATTAATGCCGATGGTTCGTTAAATCAGCAAGGCTTAACTTCAGCGGTCGACTTTGTGAATCAGTACGAGCTGGGTGTGAAACGCCGTGGTGAAGTGCTGGATGGTTATTACACTTTTGAGCTGACCTTACTCAAAGGTGACTTTAAACAAAGCACTTATGAGTTATCTGCGACCCGCTGTGGTGGCGTAGCAGGTGGTTGTGTGATTGACGCTGAATACAAATCTCAGGGCGCTGAAATTCTAGGTACAGTGCGGATTGGCGACTTCTCGCTGGTGGGTAACGCTACTTATTCAGATGCAGAAAAACTATCAGCAGGAACAACAAACTGGACCCGTGCTGACGGTATTCCTGATTTAATTTATACCCTGTCATCCAACTATCATATTAATGATCAATGGATCACAGGCTTAAATATTACAGGTCAGACAGCAGCTATTGACGGTGCTGGTAATGAATATCCGGACAACTACACCTTAGGTGGTAGCCTGAGATACAGCCCAACTGATAATCTGGAATTTGGCTTTCAGGTGTATAACCTGACAGATGAATTTGATATCCGTGGCAGCGGTGGTTTAGCAGACGCTTCAGTAACGCCGACCGTGATTTCAGGCTCTCCTGTGATTGGCCGTACAGCGACAGCTTCAGTGACAGTGACTTTCTAAGCTGTTTTTCAGGCAAAACGAAAAAAACAGGCTGGTAAAGTGCACACTGCTTTACCAGCTTTTCCGTTTCATCTGTATTGGTGTAATTGCTTCAAGGACACTGCATGACCAGAGTTCAGCTGGCACAACAGCATCTGCAACAAGGCCGGGCCGATCTGGCGATACCGCTGCTGCGCCAACAGCTTGAACAGGTACCGCAGGATGCAATGGCCTGGAAGCTAGCAGGTTTTGCCTGGCATGAAGAACAATATGAAACAGAAGCTGTGCATGCCTTTAGCCAGGCCGCAGCTCTACAACCATCCGATGCCTCAACTCTGATGGCGTTGGCGCAAAGCCGCTTCTTTGCAGGTTACTCTGCTGTCGATCATTTTTATCAGCTCACCACTTTGACTCCGGGCGATTTAAATGCCTACCGTGGTTTAGCTTTGGCTTTAGCCGCTGATGGCGAATACAGTCTGGCAGAACAACTGTTAGTCCAAAATCTGGCGGCTCATCCGCTGTGGCTGGATGGTCACAAGTTATTAAGCAGCATGCGGTTTACATCAGGTGATGCCAGCCATTTTTCGGATAATTATCGACAAGCATGCACACAACAGCCTCAACAACTCGCACTTTGGCTTGACTGGTTTCGCAGTCATGCCCAGTTAAAACAATGGCCCCAATGTCAGCAGATTTTAGGCTTAGCCGAACAGCGTTGTGGTAAGCACTTGCAACTAACCTTAGCCCGGCTTTTTGTCGCAGCCGAATCAGGCGACACCGCAAAAGCGGCCTTGTTATTTGCAGAAACAAGTCAGGTACAAGATCCGGTGCGGGCTATGGCGTTAACCCGATTTCAGCTGCGCCATGGCGAATTGAAAGCTGCTGAACAAAGTGCCCTGCCCTGGCTTCAAACCGTATCAGCCACTGTATTCTGGCCTTACATCTCTTTGATTTGGCGTATGCTGGGAGCTCAATCAGGTGAGCAAAGAGCCTGGTGGCTGGACACTGAACCCATGCAGGTAAAAGCCTTTGATTTGCAGTTAAGCACTACTGAATTAAATGTGTTGTGCTCTGTTTTACGCTCCTTACACAAAGCCAAAGCACCTTTTGCCCAGCAGTCAGTTCGTGGTGGCACCCAAACTGATCAAAATATTCTGCTGCGCCATGAACAACCGCTGCATCTGTTAAAACATAAACTAAAAACTGCAGTGCAAAGCTATGTAGAGCAACTACCAACTGCGCTAGCTACGCATCCTTTGTTAGGACGAACACGCGACCGCTCTTTACAAGGCCGCTGTCGTTTTAGCGGCAGCTGGTCTACTTTACTAAAAACTCAGGGTTTTAATGTCAGCCACACTCATCCATCCGGTTGGCTCAGTGCAGCTTTGCATCTTGAGATCCCAACCGCAAAACAGTTGGGGCAAGCACCTGCTGGATGGCTGCAGTTTGGCGCACCACCTGCAGAGCTTCAACTGCCATTAGATCCTCAACTTCAGCATCAACCACAAGCTGGTACCCTGGTGTTATTTCCAGCCACCTTATGGCATAACACTGTGCCTTTTGAGTCGGGTGAACGTTTAACTCTGGCCTTTGATATTGAACCTCAGCCTTTTATTAGCGGAGAGCCCGGATGAGCTATTCTGGAAACAACAGCATAAAAAAGATAGTGATAGTTGGCGGAGGCACAGCAGGCTGGATGACAGCTGCAGCCTTAAGTAATGCATTACAACAAGGCTGCCAGATCACGCTGATTGAATCTGAGCAAATAGGCACAGTTGGCGTAGGCGAAGCCACTATACCGCCGATTCGGTTGTTTAACCAAAGCCTGGGAATTAACGAAAACGACTTTATCCGCGCCACTCAAGGCTCTTTTAAACTTGGTATTCAGTTCATCAACTGGGGGCGGCAAAACCACAGTTATTTCCACCCTTTTGGCAGCTATGGCCGCCAGTTTGATTTGGTCAGCCTGCATCATCATTGGTTACAAGCAAAGCTTGAGGGTAAAGCACAAGCTTTTGATCAGTATTCTATGGCATGGGTGGCAGCACAACAGGGCCGTTTTGCGCCCCCTGTCACAGATCCACGCCATGTACTATCGACTCACGATTATGCCTATCATTTTGATGCCGGCCTTTATGCCCGCTATCTACGCCAGTACTCCGAAGCCAAAGGCGTACTGCGTATCGAAGGTAAAATCAACGCGGTAAAACAAAACCCTGTCTCAGGTTTTATTGAAGCAGTGCAGCTGGACAACGGTCAATTGATTGAAGGTGAGCTTTTTATCGATTGCTCCGGCTTTCGCGGTTTATTGATTGAAGACACACTAAAAACCGGTTATCAGGATTGGTCACACTGGCTGCCGTGCAACAGAGCCTGGGCAGTACCGAGTGAACGCGGCGACTTCACCCCATACACAAAATCCACAGCTCATGCTGCTGGCTGGCAATGGCGCATACCGCTGCAACACCGCACTGGCAATGGCCATGTATTCAGTAACCACTTTATGAGCGAGCAGCAAGCTCAGGATGTTCTGCTGCAAAACCTTGAAGCCAAAGCTTTAGCTGAACCCCGAATGCTGCAGTTTGTTACAGGACGACGGAACTTGTTCTGGAATAAAAACGTGGTGGCCATAGGCCTTGCCAGTGGCTTTTTAGAACCCTTGGAATCCACCAGTATTCATTTAATTCAGGCGGGTATAGCCAAGCTGTTAGCGCTGTTTCCGGCTAGAGATTTTGACCCTTTGCTGACTGAGGAATACAACAGAGTAGCGATTCGCGAAATAGAAAATATACGCGATTTCATCATTCTGCATTACAAGCTGACAGAGCGGGATGACAGCGAATTATGGCGTTACTGCGCAGCCATGCCAGTGCCAGACTCACTCAATTACCGGATAGAGCAATTTAAACGTCAGGGCCGCTTAATACCGGGCGAAATGGATTTATTTGGCAACACCAGCTGGCTGGCCGTGCATATAGGTCAGTTTAATACACCGCAAAAAACCGATGCTATGCTAGCTTATCGCAGCATTGAAGGCGCAGAACGATTAGCTAAACTCAGTCAGGCGATGCAGGCGGCGGCTTTGTCGCTGCCCACGCATCAACAGTATATAGACCAGTACTGTAAAGCCGCCCCACTCTAAGTTAAAACAACAAAGGCAGCCCAGGCTGCCTTTGTTCTGAAAACTGGCTACAACTTAATCATGACCAAGCGCCAGTCGTCTGGCGGCAGGTTGCACAAAGTGATTCCACCATAACCCCAGCATTAACAGCAAAGCAAAACCTGTCGCCAGATAAAAACCATAACGCACATCCCCCATCGCATCGCCGACTAAGCCCATCAGCAAAGGCCCTAAAGCTGCTGCCAACGCGGTAAAAGCCAGAATTAAACCTGCAGCTGCGCCATGCTGCTGGCGTGGAAAACAGCTGATGCCTTTGGAGTTTAACGTAGGGTACATCATCGACATAAAAAGCCCTGATAGCGGCATCAACCATAAAGCAGCGGCGACGCCAAAATACATACTCAAGGCAAAACAAATAAAAATAGCGCTGCCAAACCAGGCCAATAACGCAGTCCAGCTAAAACGCAGCAATAACCACTCGGCAAGGAATCGTCCTGCGGTGCGCAGAATAAAAAACACTGTAATAGCGTGGGCGGCCAGTACAGTGAAGTTGCCATCGTAACTTTGTAATAACGTAGGCAACCAAACAAAAATGGCGACTTCAGTGGCAACATAACAAGCGATAGCCAGCGAAAACCCCAGAGCATGTTTATCTTTCACCAGCGCCAGACTTTGCCAGACAGACGTATGCTGCTGTGGCTGGTAGGCCGGATAATCCAGCCTTGAGGCCATAATCAGCAACACGGCACAAATCAGCCCTGCCAGCAGATAAAGCTGAGTCCAATCCAAAGAGGCCGCTATTAACAAACCTACCAAAGCAGGGCCAAAAATAGCACCCAGACCAAAAAAACCTTCCACTCTGTTCATTAATCGGGTGTGACTGTCGGCATCAGGGCTGACATCCCCCACTAACGCTAAAGCTCCGGTTTTAAATAAACCAATACTTAAACCACTGACACCTAACAGCAGCAGATAAAAGATAAAACTTTCACCAAAAATAAAAGCCACACAAGCTATAGCATAGAGCGCTAAACCGGCAAGAATCACCTTCTTCCGACCAAAGCGGTCTGCATAACGACCCAAAAACAAGCCAGATAAACCAATAAACAACATAGGCACATAATGAAAAGCGGCGGCTTCAGTGAGACTTAACTGAAACTGCGCCACCACTTGCGGAATAATGACGCCAACTGCGTCTGTGGTCATAGCAAAAACAAAAAACATCAGGCAAGTCATCCACTTCACCTGCGTAAAAGCACTGGGCGAAAGCTGTGCTGTGGATGAAGGTGGCGAACTCGCATTTAAAGAGTGAACTTGTTGCATGGGTCTACCCTGTCTTGGTGCGCTTTTAAGCAGCGCTGGTTTTTATCAGGATCTTCGGCTTTATTCACCTTAGGCTTTTAAAAGGCAAGATCCATAAAATCCGGCGCGCTTCACCCTCCCCAGGGCAATACAACAACGCATCCGGTTTGTCAGATTATTTGTATCTGATAATGCTTTAAAGCTACAACTTAATCGTTTAAGTGGCAATAAAAAAATGAAACTATCAGGTAAATTTATTTCATCAGTGAGAAGTGCAGCGAATTAAAGAAGTTTTTTGAAAAGGCCATGTTAAATGGCAAAAGAGCATTGTACCCAACAGGATTTGAGCTTTATCTAAAACAAAGATAATTGTGAAGTGGCGGAAACTTTAGTAAATAAGCTTGTCGTTAAATCATCGGGGCTCATCGGCTTAAAACCCAGCTCGGTAAAACAACGCTCAAAGCTGTGTTTTAACTCGAGTGCAGCAAGCCCCTGCCCTGTCATCCGGCTGGTGAATGCCTGAGCGTTTTTCAGATCCCCCCGGCTTTGCCGAATCATCGCCAGGATCCGGCCTTGTTCTGACGGATAATGCTGAGCCAGCCAGTCGGTAAAAATACCCTGCACTTCATAGGGCAGCCGCAGCAATATATAGCCCATACTCTGTGCACCAGCTTGTTTTGCTGCCGACATCAGATCTGCCATTTCGGCATCATTGAGCCAGGGGATCAGCGGAGCGAACATGGCTTTGACCGGAATTCCAGCCTGCGACAAAAGCCTGATCGCTTCAAGCCGGGCAGCAGGCAATGCCGCTCTGGGTTCAAGTTTTTTTGCCAGCGTACTGCGCAAGCTGGTAAGACTAAAATGTACTTCCACCAGTTGCAAAGCCGCCAGTTCCGACAGCAAATCAATATCTCTGGTGATCAGATTACTTTTGGTCAGCACAGACACCGGATGGCGAAATTGCAGCATCAACTGCAGCAGCTGCCGTGTAATGCCATAAGTGCGCTCAATCGGCTGATAAGCATCTGTATTGGTGCCTATGGCAATAGTCGTCGGCTTGTAACCCGCTTTCATAAACTCCTGTTGCAGCAAATCGGCTGCATTGCTCTTGGCAAACAGCTGAGTTTCAAAATCCAGGCCGGGCGATAAATTGTGGTAAGCATGGGAAGGTCTGGCATAACAATAGCTGCAGCCATGCTCGCAGCCCTGATAAGGATTGATGGTTTTTGACCAGGGAATATCGGGGGAGCTATTGCTATTCAGAATAGATTTAGCCTGCACCACCTGGGTTTGAGTTTGTAACACAGCTGTGCTTGCTTCAGCATTCAGAGCCTGTGGTTGCAGGGCTATAAGTTGGCCAAAACGGCCAACTCTTCTGTCCTGACTACCACGCTTTTTCAGCTGCAGTAAAGCAGATGATCTGGCCTGACAGGCTGCGCATTGACCACAACAACATTCCGTCACCTTTTGTTACCCAACTTTAACTCTTCCCTTAATACTGATGCCGCACAGAACACTAATACCACACAGGGCAGACGCATTTTTACTGCTATTGTAAAAATGCCTTCAGATCAGCAACAAATTTCACTGGATTTTTTGCCGCCAGAAAATGATCACCCTGCTCTGCCGCTGTATAAACATAAAGTTTTGCGCCAGGGATCACCGACTGAGCCCATTGCTGGCTCGGCAAATTGTGACTCAATTCACCGCTAAAAATAGCCACTGGCATATCCAGTTTATACTGCACCACATCACGCCAGTCATTGGTAATATGGTCAAATAACACCTGAGCCATATACTCTGGGTTAGTTTTAATCACAGCTTTGGCAAAGGCCTGAGAGTTCTGAAAATGCAACGAATCTTGCGCCATAAAACGCTCCATCACTTTCATATCCACCACCTGATTATTAGTCGGTGCTCCGGCAAAAGCGGCAATCATACGCTCGGCCGAGGTTGTCATGCCACCGGCATTACGTCTTTCCTGCTCAGACCAATCCTCGCGAGTGTAAATAGAAATAGGCTCATCAATCCAGACCAGTTTGTTGATGCTGTCTGTACCAAACAGGTCGATGTAACCCCACAGCACCGAAGCGCCCATAGACCAGCCGACAAAATCCGCTTTTTTTATCGCCAGATGCTCAGTCAACTGCTTTAAATCCATCGAATAACGCGAAATTCGTTGCCCTTGCCGCACCTGCTCTGATAAACCCTGATTACGCGGATCCAGCACTATCACCTTGTAGCCACTGCTCAGCAGATAGATCACATCAATAAAGTCAGCGCCATTGGCCGACCAGCCCGGCACAAAGATCACAGGCTTGCCTTTACCAGCTTGCCAGTACGCCAATTTCACCCCATCGTTAGTGGTGAAGTAATTGATTTCCAATCCTTTAATATCAGACAACCTGGCAGGAAAACCGGCTATTTTATTTGGAAAAACAAAATCTTGCTTCAGTACTTCGACAGCGGGCTCCGCATTTACTGTCGTTAGCACCGCTTGTGCTAATAGAAAAAAACCAAGCCAGATATTCAACTTTTTGTTCATATGTTTCCCGCCAATAAAAAGATAAAACAGGCAGTATTTTCACTGCCTGTTAAGATTTAAAGCCCAAGCCAAACTGGGGCAACCACAGGGCCTTTGCCTAAAAAGAAACCAAACTGAATATTCATAGCGCCAACAGGCTCCAGAAAACGGGCATTTTTTAATGGCCCGGCATCCACAGCTTGAAAGCTTATCGAGCTGGCCAGCGCCATAGCAGTTTGTTTTGCAGTTTCATCATCTGCCGCCACAAACACCTGTAGTGGCTGAGTTTTGCGGTTTTCTGCTGCTACTAACTGAGCAAAAATTGTATTAAAACCTTTTACTACTTTGGCCGTTGGCGCCCATGCCTGAATTTCTTCAGCCGCCGATGTCAGATGGCCTATGCTTAATCCCTGAAAATCAGCCGTAAGCGGATTAGAGATATCAATCAAGACCTTACCACTTAAATCTCCTGTCTGTTTCAGCGCGTCAGACACAGCAGCAAAAGGCAAAGCCAGAATGACAACATCCGACAATTTCACTGCTGCGGCAATACCGCCACCCACAGTACCAGCGCCAATAGTGTCAGCCAGGGCTGCCGCTTTGGCTGGATCTCTGCTGCCAATGCTCACTTCATGTGTGGCGGCAAGTTCTGCAGCAAAAGCTGCGCCCATATTTCCAGTGCCTAAAATTGCAATCTTCATAGTTCCACCTCTTGGTTATAGCTTGCATATAGGCTACTACTGGAAATATGCTGTAATAAATGCGCACATTCGCTCTTCACTTAAAACAAGGCGTTTCCAATGGACCGACTACTGAGTATGGAAGTTTTTGTCAAAACGGTGGAAATGGGCTCTCTGTCTGCCGCCGCAGATGCCATGCAAATGTCCTCTCAGTTGGTCGGAAAACATGTCCGGCTGTTAGAACAACAGCTTGGGGTGCAGTTACTCAACCGCACCACCAGGCGACAGCATTTAACTGAAATTGGCGGTGCTTATTATGAAAGAGCAAAAAATATTCTGGCAGAAGTAGAGGCTGCTCAGAGTCTGGCAGAAGAAGTCAGAGCTACTCCCGTAGGCAAACTCAGGATCAGTGCACCAGTGTCCTTTGGTATCCATGCACTGACAGCGAAACTAAGTACTTATATGGCGCAATACCCTGAAGTGGCTGTAGAGTTGTCGATCACCAACCGCAAAGTAGATTTAATAGACGAAGGGTTTGATGCGGTATTCAGAGTGGGTACTTTGTCCGACAGTGGCCTGATTGCCAGAAACCTTAAACCATACAAGCTGCTGCTCTGTGCCTCGCCTTTGTATTTGGCAAAACACCAGCCTCTGAGTCATCCGAGGGATTTGCAGCATCACCAATGTCTGGGATTTTTGCATACTGAATTACGCACACACTGGACTTTTCAAAGCCCGGAGGGTGAAATCACAGTGCCGGTAACAGGTCAGTTTATGTCAGATAGCGGCGAAGCCTTACTGGCTGCCGCATTGCAGCATCAGGGCATTATGTTGCAACCTGCAGAGCTGGTAAAAAAAGCCATAGCCCAGGGCCATTTAATCCAGCTACTGCCTGATTTCCCTGTGCCCAGCCGCCCCATGCATCTGCTGTATGCGCCAGACAGACGCATGACGCCCAAACTGCGCAGCTTTATCAGCTTTGTGCTGGCACACTTCGGCCCTGAAGCACCCTAGATAAAACAGCTTTTATATTGCTCACTCAGGCTTCAAGCCTGATCACTTACTTAGTTTCTCACAGCGGAATTCTGACGATGACCACACAGACAGTTTCAGATCCATTTCGGGGCATAGTGTATTTCACTACAGCCGCCAGGGCGCAAAGCTTTACAGCGGCTGCAGAACAGCTTGGGATCTCGAAGTCAGCTCTTGGTAAAAGTATTGCCAAGCTGGAAAGTCAGTTAAACACCAGCTTGTTCCACCGCACTACCAGAAAGCTCAGTCTGACCACAGCAGGCGAGGCTTATCTGGCTAGTTGCCAGCTGGCGATAGACACTTTGCAGGCGGCTGAACTACTGCTGCAATCTAAATTGAGTCAGCCCTCCGGCAGAGTGCGTATCGATATGCCTGCCGCTTTTGGCCGCTCAGTGATGATGCCGGTACTGCTCGGTATGACGCAGCGCTACCCCCAACTGCAGCTTACTTTGACCTTTAACGACAAAGTGATCGATCCAATGGATGCAGGCTTTGACTTAGCCATTCGCTTTGGTCCGCTGAAAGACAGTACAGATCTGGTTGCCAAAGCCCTGACACCACAACCTTTGCTACTGGCTGCATCACCGCTTTATTTAGACACTTTTGGCACGCCAAAAGCGCTTGAGGATTTATCCACACATCAATGTATTGTGGCCTGGCGCGGCGGCAGTTCATTGAGCTGGCGCTTGAAAAATGCCGCAGGTCAGGAACATCGCTTTCAGCCGAAAGCCTTTCACCAAATCAGTGATGGCGACGCTATGGTTGCAGCCTGTGTCGCCGGTGCCGGTATTATTCAGTTTCCGCAATCGCTGCTGCGGCCTTATCTCGCTAATGGAACACTGCTGCAAATACTGCCCGAACTGACACCATCACCTACTGAACTGAACATTATCTGGCCCCGCACTAAACAGCTGATGCCTGCGGTGCGTTTTATAGTGGATGAACTGGTGCAGTTATCTGATGCCGGAACTTTTGGCTGATTGTAGAATTTAAATCTACGGTAAGTGATATTTAACGGCGTTTATCCACTTTCACTCTGTTGTTATGATCCTTCCTGTCGCCAGTACCCTGGCTAAAGCTGAAGTTAATCAACCGCTAAAATCAACCACAGAGGTGCCTTATGCCAGTAGTAAATATTCAGATGTTTGACGGCCGTGATCATGCAAAACAAGCCATAGCCAAAGAAGTGACGGCCGCTATAGCTAAACACGCCAACGTCGATCCACAGTATGTCTATGTCATTTTTAACGATGTGCAAACCAAAGATTGGGCTATTTCTGGCGAAATTTTTGCAGAAACGCTAAAAGCCGCAGCAGGCAAAGCAGATGAGTGAAGCTGCCAGCAAAAACTCAGCGATCATTTGCGTATTTGAGCTGGCATTAAAACCAGCCATGCTGACCGCTTTTCAGGCTTTGGTGCAAAAAGTCGTTGCGGCCACAGCATTGGAACCCGGTACTTTGTTATACAGCTATAGCCTGAACGCAGATAACAGCAGTGCTCATATCATCGAAAGTTATCAGGATTCAACAGCGCTGGTCAGCCATGTCGACACCACCTTTGGCCCCTTCGCCGCTGAGTTTTTATCCTGCGTCGAGGTGACCGCCTTAACTGTGTATGGTGCCCCTGATCAGCATGCCCAAGGCAGACTAAACAGCTTTGGAGCTGTGTATATGCAACCTTTTGCAGGTTTTTTCCGCTGATTAAAAACCTGGATGACATAGATCCGGCAGGCTTAAACCGCCGGATTATTCCGCAGCCAGCTGCTCCTGTAAAAACGCCACCAGTGTTCTGACCTTGGCCGACACAAAACGCCTTGACGGATACACAGCACAAACAGGTAAAGTTAAACCCTGATAGTCAGGACAAAGCTGAATAAGTCGGCCTTGCTGCAGCGCCTGCGTCACTAAAAAATCAGGCTGATAGATCACGCCTCCACCATTTTCTGCTACAGCCACACAAGTTTCGCCGTTATTGCAATACATCCAGGCTTTGGTCCGAACCGTCAGCTCTCCCTCTGGCCCAATAAAACTCCAGTCATTGCCACTGCCCCAATAACTGTAAGCAATAATTTGATGATGGGACAACTGGGTAGGATCTGCTGGTAAACCCACCCTTTGAATATATTCAGGGGATGCACAAAGCTGCATCTTTAGCTGATGTAGAGGCCTGCTGATCAGGCTTGAACTGGCAGGCCGGCCAATACGTACTGCCAGATCAAAGCCCTCTTCCACCATATCGGTTAAGCGGTCGGTTAACACCAGGTCCAGTTCAATAGCCGGGTTTTGCTGCTTAAAACTGGCCCACAGCGGCGCTAAATACCGAATGCCATAACTGACAGGTACATTGACACGCAGTCGCCCGCTGATTTGACTGGCTTGCGCACTAAGCTCTGCTTCAGCTTCTGATAGTTGCTGCAAAATATCACTGCAACGTTCAGCGAAACGTTCCCCCTCGACTGTCAGGCTCAGCCTTCTGGTGGTTCTGTGCAGTAATCTGACGCCTAAACGCTGCTCCAGCTGCATCACCCATCTGGATAAGGCTGTAGTCGACACGCCGGATTTCTCCGCTGCAGCCACAAAGCTGCCGGTTTCAGTCACAGCCAAAAAGGCTTTCATTTCGTTAATCTGCGACATTATCCCACCTTTCGGGATAGTAAATGCTAGTGACGCCAATTTATCACCTGATAGTAGTTAATTATAGTGCTCCAATAAACTTTGTAGATAAAGGAGTGCAGTACATGCTGCCGGTTGTTTTTATTTCTCACGGAGCTCCAAGCTTCGCATTGGACCCAGGTAGTGCAGGTCCGGCTTTGACCCGCTTTGGCAGCACCTTGCCCAAACCTGCTGCTGTTGTGGTGTTATCTCCACATTGGCAAAGTCAGGGCTTGTATTTAAGCAGTAGCAGCGCGCCTGAAACCATCCACGATTTCTCTGGTTTCCCCTCAGCGCTTTACCAGTTGCAGTACCCTGTTGCCGGAGCTCCGGACATTGCAGCTCAGTTGCAACAGCATTTGCAGCAACAAGGCTTCAGTGCTGGCCTCAACCCGAATCGGGGTTTGGATCATGGAGCCTGGGTACCACTGCGTTATCTGTTTCCACAGGCTGATGTGCCAGTGATCCAGCTATCGCTACCAGTGCGCTGGTCCAGCCGTCAGCTGTACCAGTTAGGTCAGGCTTTAGCAGATTTTGCGCCAGATCAGATCCTGTTCGTCGGCTCAGGCAGCCTGACACACAATCTGTACGAATTCCGCGCTTATGCCGACGAACCTGCTGCGGCTTATGCTGCAGAGTTTAGTGACTGGATAGCCAACCGCCTGAGTCAAAACCAGGCTTTGCAGGTAGTAGATGCGCTGGAACTGGCCCCTCATGCCAAAAGAGCTCACCCAACAGACGAGCATTTTTTGCCTTTGAGTTTTGTTTTGGGCATAGCTGGACAGTACAGCATAGTGCAGCCACTGGTCAGAGAAATCCGTCACAGTATGTTGAGTATGGATGCCTACGCCTTTGAGCGTGCGGGTCAAGAGGGATAAGGCATGGCAAAACAAGCTCCAACCTGGAAACTCTGGTTGTTACGCTGGATAGCGCTTTATCCAACCTTATTGCTGGTGTATGCACTGCTTCAGCAGCAGCTGGAAATATTACCTTTACCACTGCGGGTGCTGATCACCTCGGGCATTGGCACTCTGGCATTAAGCTTTGTCTGGATGCCGCTATTAACGCGAATTTTTACTAAATGGCTGCATAACACCACAGCACAACCAACACAGGACAAGCTATGACAGACTTAATTATTCAGCCACCGAAAGACTTTAAGCAGTTAGTGCTGTTACTGCATGGCGTGGGTTCGTCACCCGCTCATTTAAAGCCGCTGGGACAAGCTATTGCTGCAGCCAATCCACAGGCCTTGATTGTTGCTTTAGCTGCGCCTTTTGTCGATGAACGCGGTTTGTCGCAATGGTTTTCTGTCGCAGGAGTAACAGAACAAAATAGGCCTGAGCGGGTAACTCAAGCCTTACCGGCCTTTTTTCAGTGCCTGGCCCCCTGGCTGCAACAAGCAAGGGCGGCTGCTATTGAGCCAGTGTTATTTGGTTTTTCTCAGGGCGGTATTATGCTGCTTGAAGCCGCCAAAACGACAGAACTCAGCGATTGTCATCTGCTGGTTTGTGCCAGCCGTTTTGCCAGCTTACCGGATCAGGCTTTGTCGGTAAAAAGTCTTGGCTGGTTGCATGGTCAGCGTGATCCGCTATTTCCAGCAGAACTGGTGCTACAAGCGAAACAACGTTTAGCCCAGTTTGGTCAGGACATAGAGTCGCAAATTTTTGCCGGCATGCAGCATGAATTACCCACTCAGGCGGCGGTGGATTGGATAAGCGCCTTAGCGTAAAACACAGCACAGTGACAAACCGGGTTGCACTGCAACCCGGCTTTATTGCTTAGTCAAAACCTGTAGCTAGTGGTCAAAAATACAGCTGGAAGCAGATCTTCTTTCACCAGCGGGCTATCCATAAGTTCACCATTTAATTTATCGGCTTTAGCCATCAAGGTCAGGTTCCACTGCTTTGACAGCAGATAAGTAAAGCCTAAAGACAAGCCCACAGAGCTAACACCAGCTTCAGCTTGAAAAGGGCTGTAGCCAGACAAAACAGCCTGTTCTGCGGAGATGCCAAAACGACTATTCATATAGTCTTCATCACCCCAATTAGCTGCAACCGCCGCCATCAGTATTATTGAAGACGACAGTGGATAACGGGCTTCGGTTTTTAATTCTGCCGTCGTGCCGTAGCCTTCAGATAATCCGGCCGACAGCTTGGCTGAAAATTTAAACATGGCCCAATCGTATTCTGCTAACAGGTTAGCCGTGGCTGAAGGATCAATATCCCCCATCCCCTGTAAGTTTGTACGATCATCCTTTTCGTCCCGGCCCGAGCCATAACCTATCGACAGCCCCAACTTGTAATTTTCGCCCCTGAGTGGGTAACTGCCGATACCGTGACGGACATTGGCAAAAAACAAACCGTTTTTATATTCAGCGCTTAATACAGGCACGGGGATCACTTCAAACTCATCAGATCCTTCATATACCGGCATGTAGCCAGCGCCTGCACCCACCAAATAGTGCCAGGAACTGGCCTGTTCAGTGCTGGGGGTTGAGGAACTTTCAGGTAAAGGCTGGCTCCACTGCTGGGCACCAGCTTGGCTAAGAGGAAGCAGACAACATACCCCGAATAGAGCTGGGCTAAATAAATTTATCTTAATTTTCATGATTTTTCCTTGTGAGCTGCGATAGAGAATGGTATACAGATAAATATCATTTAAAGCATAGATTATTTAATGTTTATCATGATGTAAAGCACGATAAACATTTATTTTATCCAATGACAGGCAAAGGCGGGTGAGATGAAATCAGAGACAGGTATTTTAAACTTTCTTGATAAAGCGTTTTGGGCAGTCTGGATAGCATTGCCATTTCTGATAGGGGCAAGGGTGTATTTTGGCGTCACTTCAACCCATTTTAATGCGGGTGCCGGAGCCTGTGCAGGACTACCTATTATTGATTTTTCATTGCAGGGGAAAATTCTTGCTGGTGTTTTTATTGGGATAAATGTACTGCTTTATCTGATACTGCTGGGCTGCATGCATAGCCTGATCAGACAATTTCGCCGCGGTAGCCTCTTTGTTGAAGCCACATTAAATTCAATGGTGCGCATTGCGTTGTTACTGTTGATCTGGCCATTTTTCCAGCTGATTTTTCTGAATCTGACGTCCTATGTTTTATTCGTCCTTGGTGACGTTAATGATTGGAAGTTACAATATGGCCTTGATTTATCTCTTATTACTTCAGGAATGGTTATTTTGGCACTGCGTTTAGTGATGTCACAGGCTATTAAATTGCATCAAGATGCACAATTTACGATTTGATGGAGCCTGAGCTATGGCAATTGTTGTGAATCTTGATGTGATGCTGGCTAAACGAAAAATGCGTCTGAACGAGTTAGGCGACGCTATTGGTATTAGCGTGCAGAATCTTTCTGTACTGAAAACAGGCAAAGCAAGGGCGATCCGTTTTTCCACGTTAAGTGCTATATGCCGGGTTCTTGAATGCCAGCCTGCCGATATTCTCGAATATACGCTGGGTGAAGACGAGCCCTTAGAAGACTAAAAGCTGAACGGGCAGAGCCGCAGAAATTTTAGCTCTGCCCGTTCAGCTGTTTTCAGCTTAAACGCCCGTTTTTAGCTTTGGATGGATAGAAGAAATAATTTTAAAATCCTTAAAGTAACCTTCAGTGCCAATATCCACATAAAGACCAATGCCGCCTGAAGCCGAAGTTCCTTTCATTTTATTGACGATAAAGGACGGGTATTTGGCGTCATTCAGATAAAGTTCGGCTCTCTCTCCTGCCACATGAATACGCATGGTGATCCATTCATCCAGGCCAATATCGGCATAGGTTTCATACAAACCTGGCGCATCTTTACGCAGTTGATCAAATTTATAACCTGGGTAAGCAAAATACTGCACCGCCTTGTTTCTGTAGGCCTGCACATCAGCTCTGCCGACATTAGGCCGCAAATAAATAGATTCAAAAGCGGAATGGTCTGCGCTGGTTCTGAAGTGAACCCCAATAAAACCTTGTGAAGCGGCAAAAGGAGTGGGCCGCTGCACCCGTGCCAATACCTTTACTTCAAAAATAGCATCGGCAAATTCAAAGTCTTTCAGCTTAACGTAAGTGGCTTCATCCACTGTATCGCCAAGGCGCTTCACGTCAAAAGGCAAAGCCTTCAGATCCCTCTCCACCTTTAACACTTCTTCTCCACCAAGTTGTACAACAGCAGCAGTGACTTTATTTAATTCAAACTCCCGCCCTTCCCACTGAATAGTTTGGGCAAAAGCAGGTGTGGCCAGAGTGAAAGCCAGTATCAGTGGTGTCAGTAGTTTTTTCATATCGCTGTCCAGTGTGGTAAAAAAACAGCCATAGGCTAAGCGTTGAGATGAAGAAGAAAAAGCCAGAGATTATTGCTGAACTACAAACGTAGTGTTTCTAATGCGCAAATTGGAGCTTTGTAGCGACATTCACCATTTATTGAATTTTCCATTATTTCTCTCTGGAAGCCTAACGCCCGCATTTATCGCAGAAAGCCGCGCGGCGGGTTGACGTCGCAACCAGCGCTTTTTGCTGGCGATAAAATTTGTTTGTTAGGTAACTTTAGCGTACCGAAGTTAGAGCAAACAATACTATGCACGCACTGTATACGCCAATTAAAAGCCAGTTTATGACTAACACTGACAACCAGCCTTTTGAGGTAAAAGAAAAGTATGTTCTATTTACTTTTGTCAGAAGCATAAATGAGCCAGGCATTACAAATACGAAGACAAAACCGATAGCAAAAAGCGCGGCCCCCATCCACCCCATAGCCAAAGCAGTGCCAGCATATGCAGGTGTATTCGGTTTAGTGTCACCAAATAGATAATAAGCAAGGAGCGCTAATAAGATAGGAATTAAGTTACCAAGTATTTGTAGTGTCTTCATGATGAAACCATTCACCTAACAATCCATGTTCAAAAGCAGCCAGCCCGCAAGTTGAGCAATTTTCTGCCTGCTGTTATGATTTTTACTCCTACTAAACTAACGCTGATGTACCTCTATTTCAACAGGTTTTTCTGAAATCACTAAATTTATGACCGACAAAATTTATGCCGAAAATACGCACCTTGTCCTTACATCAACTCAACAACGTCTGAAAATTTAACTTGTGGTTATAGATAGTTTTTGACAACAGAAGGAGCCCCTGATTAAAGTTTATTGGTCTGCTATTGGTACAAAAAGACGTGCCGTTTCATTGTGATTTTAAGTGCCCATATCGGCATAATCCACAAACAATCTGTGCAGATTTAGCCAGGGCACAGCGAGCAGTTTTCACTGCTGCTGTGTTGTTTTTTCAATAGCCACTTTCACTTCGTCCCCAGTGACAACCAACCTCATCTGTCCAACTTCAACATAAAGATTAAAATCATTGGCTGCAAAGTGCTGTAACTTGGCTTCAAGGGTTGAAGGGCCAAGCCACTTCGCACTATGAACCCCAAAATCTGAGTCATTCCTTTCCAATAACAATGTGATCTTGTCATCATTTAACCGATAGAGTTTTAATATATTACGGTCAAAGGTGGCTGAGTTGCGGGTGTCCAGATATTCAAACACCAACTGACTATCAGGTGAAAACACCGGATAACCCATTAACTCAGTCGTTCGTTTTGTTTTGCGATCAATCAGTAAATAACTCCACCATTCCCAGCCTGCTTTAAAGATCACGCAGTACCTTCTAGTGTTATCACAACCCCACAAAGAGAAATCCTGATAACGCTCAGCGTCGTCAGCGGTAAAATCTTCAAACACAATTTCAGTGTTATCCAGATAACGCAATGTCACTTTTCCCTGCTTTTTCTGATAGATATCCGCAAAATAGGTCGCTATTTGTTCAGGCCCCTGCTCTTTTGTGCAGTGCTCATAAGCCTGAAATTGCTCATAAGTAAATTGCACTGGCAAGGAGTAACACAATTGCTGCAGCGTCATATGTCTGACAGGTTCTGCAGCCTGAAGCACAGTACTGCTAATCAATAAGCCAAGCAGGCCTACGTAGGTTATGAGGTGTTGAATTTTCATCATTGTTCGTCCTTTAACTTAAGAAAAAGCAGCCACTAAGGCTGCTGAATTTTATAACCCTTCATATGCTTTAAATACGCCACTAAGTGGTCGATATCCTCTGCGCTCAACTGCGGAAAAGCGGGCATTTTGCTTTTGTATCTGTAACCGGATGCGTTGGGAATAAAGGCTTTTAAGTGCTCATCAGTCCAGTATTCGGTGACGTTTTTTGGCGCGTTTAGCTCAGGACCTAGTTCGCCACCTTGCAGGTTGATGGAATGACAGCTTATGCAGCTTTGTTTAAATAGCAAAAAGCCCTGATAAGCAGCTGAGCTTTGGGCTGCGTTGGTTGGATAGAGTTTGGGGTAACGTTGCTGAAAACTGACCAGTTCTAATTTCACCAGTTGATAAGGCCAGGGTCTGGTTTTTTCTACAGCTTTGCCTTGTTTCCACACCAGATAAAATGGTGCAGGCGATACCATAGCTTTACCCTGGGCGACAGGGGCAAAGTCAAAATCCTTTTTGCCTGTTTCGGCAAACACCAATACCGCCTGGTCGTCCAACAAAAACTCAAGTGGCATACTAGGCGCGTAGCCATCAGAAGCGGTCAGCACCACTTCATCGGCAGACTGGCCCAGCTTATAACCTGCAGCTTTTAACAGTTGCAGTAAAGACACGCCTTCAAAGCTTTTTTCGCTGTTGTACACAGGGTCAAGTAGCTTGATCTGCTGTACTGGTACTTTTTGTTTGATGTCGGCTAGTGTCCAGCTCACCTTCTGATCAGGCAGCTGAATATCCAGACTTTGAGCATAAAGAGCTAAAGATAAAACGCCACAAAGCAAAAACAACACCGATGCCAAAAGTCTGTTCATAGCTGCTCCTGCCTTTTTTATTGATAACGGCCTGCTCTGTCTTTAAAAGATACTGTGCTGGATTGTCCAAATTCAGTTTAGCTCTACTACAGCCACCAGCGCCTCATGATCAGAAGGATACAAGCCGTTGTATCTTCTGTTATCCACCTGATAACTGCCGACCTGCAGGTTTTTACTTACAAAAATAAAATCTATGGTTTGGCTTGGGCTATTGGGTTCGCGGCCAAAACCATTGAAGGTACCGGCGTTTTTTGACAGCTTATCTTTAGCCACTAAAGCACTGTCGTTTAAGCTTTTACTCAGCGCTTTGTAGGGCTCGCTGCTGGGCTCCACATTAAAATCGCCGGTCAGTAGCACTTTGCTCTCTTTGGGTAATTGTTCCACTTCGGCTTTCAGTAACAAGGCGCTTTGCAGCTGAGCTTGCTGGCCCATATGGTCAAAGTGCGTATTCAAAAAGTAAAAACTCTGGCCGGACTTCAGCGCTTTAAACTGAGTTTTAGTAAAAGTGCGGTTCAGGTTTGCATCCCAGCCTTTTGATACTTGTTCTGGTGTTTGTGATAACCATAAGGTTTTGGCCGATAGCAGCTGCAATTTATCTTTGCGATAGAGCACAGCTGTGCTTTCGCCTTTGGTTTTACCATCGTCACGGCCTTCGCCAAACCATTGATACTGCGGCAACATCGCCACTAAATCATGCACCTGAAACAGTTCGGCTTCCTGCAAACCAATCAGATCAGGCTGCTGGGTTTGAATTAAATGCGCCAGCAATAACTTACGCTCTGGCCAGTACTGCGGCGTACCTTTAGCTTCACATAAACCACAACGAATGTTGTAGCTCATTAGTTTGAGTGATTCAGCATGCGCCAATTGAGGGAAAGCCAGCAGGGATAAAATAATCAATAAAATTTTCATGCAGTTAGCCTGTTCAGATCAGAGGAAGAAACCAGACTAGCCTAACAACTTTGCCGAATTATTAATTCAGAAGGCATCACCAAATCAGCCTCTAATTCACCCGATAATAAGATACGGGCAGCAGTGCGGCCTTTTTCGTCGCTATGCTGAGCAATAGTGGTCAGGCTGGGGTAAAAACGTTCGGCTTCTTCAATACCATCAAAACCAGCCACTACTAAATCGTCCGGTATGTTAATCCCCAACTCACGTGCAACCGCCATGGCCGCCAAGGCAATACGGTCACTCATACAAAGCAAAACCTGAGGTCGTGGAAATTGGGTTAAAGCTTCACGGGCGGCCACTAAAGAAAAATGGTGGGTATTCAGTGGAATATGCCAGACCGCATCGGCCGGTAAATCGCGGCCTTGTTCTATGGCTGCCGCTAAATAACCATCTAAACGGCGGCGGGAAATGGCTTGTTCTGTACTGTACAGCTCATGCGGCTGAATACGGCATACTCTGTCGGACTCAATTAAGCGCAACCCCAGCACTGCCACTTTGCCCTGCATTTTAGCAAAGGCATGTTCAGCAATACGGTGCGCTGCGGCGTAGTTATCGACGTTGACCGACACCACATTGTCCAGATTGCAGTCGACTGTGATTAACGGCTTACCGCTTTTGATAATGCGGTTCAGTTGCTCAGGATTACTGGGGGCCCCATACAAAATAAAGGCGTCGGGCACAGCTTCAGCGCTGCTGCTGCTGGTGTTATGGCGGCCAGATAACAACAGCATATCCATGCCGTGTTCCTGCAGCACTTCGGCTACACCTTTAATAAATTGGTTGGCCACAGGGTCGCTGACTGAATATTCCAGCGTGTCCGACAATAACACCGCCACTATGCCGGAGCGGCCAGTGCGCAAACTGCGGGCTGCGGCATTAGGGCCGTCGTAACCCAATTCAGTGCATTGTTGCAAAATACGTTGGCGTAATTCAGGGGAAAGTTGATCTGGTCTGTTGTAGGCATTAGAAACAGTAGCGACTGAAACCCCCAGGTAGGAAGCGACAGTTTTTAAATTCAGTTTTTTTGGTTTTTCAGTTGCCGACACAGCCATAACACCCTGTTTTAGTTCAGGCTTTATCATGCCTGTTCAGTAGCAGAATTGCCAGCGCCCGAAACAGAACCTGAGCCCGGTACTATCAGGCTGACCAAAAGTCCTGCGCCCTGATTTTGCAGGCTTAAACTGCCACCATGGGCTTCGGCTATATCGCGGCATAAAGTTAAACCTATGCCTGAGCCATTCTCCTTGCTGGTATAAAAAGGAACCATGGCATGAGCAAGAGCTTCACTTGTCATACCGCCTCCAGCATCCTGAATACGGATCAGTAACTGATCAGGCAATTCGGTAAAACTCAACTGAATTTGCTCCGGATCAGAGCCGGATTCGTGGGCGTTTTTTAATAGGTTTAATAGCAACTGTGATAACTGCAGCGGGTCGGCCAACCAGACACGGCGAGGTAAATCGCCTTCCAGTTCAAACTCGTACTGGTCCTGTAACTGATTAATCAACCGGGCCCACTGCACTGGCGCCAAAGCTGGGGTAGGTAATTTGGCAAACTGAATATAGGATTGCAAAAACTGATTTAAATGCTGCTGGCGCTCACTAATGGTCTGGAAAATTTGTTGCAACTGTTTGTGCTGCAGTTCTGTCGCCACTAACTGGCCTGAATACGCCAACGAGGACAAAGGCGCCAGTGTATTATTCAGTTCATGCCCTATCACCCGCAGCAGCTTTTTCCAGGCTTTGACTTCTTCGCGGTGAATTTCACGGGTCATAGGTTTTAATAAATACAGCTGATGCGGTTTTTGATTTAGTGAAAAACTACTTACCGACAAATGCCAGATCGACACAGGTTGGCCCAAATGCAGCAAGCCCTGCTGGCCGTTTTGAATAGCCAGGGCCAGTTCAGGTAATTCCGCTATTAACTCTGAAAACAGCAGTCCTTCAAACTTTTGGCCCTGATGCAATAAGACACGGGCTGCAGGGTTGGTCATCAGCACCCGACCTGTTTGGTCTGTTAACACCATAGCGCTTGGGCTGGATTGCAAAACAGTATCGAGCAGCAATTCACGCTGATACAAAGTGGCGCGTTCTTGCCTCAATTGGGCTGACATTTGCTGCAATACTTCAGCTAAAGGTTTTAACTCTCGTAACAGTTGCCGATTGGCATCGACATTAAAACTGCCGTCCTGCAAATTTTGAGCATGTAAATTCAGCGCTTCAATTTCTTGCTGTAAAGGCTTTAACATCACCTGAATAACCAATAGAACCAGCAGATCAAAACCGGTAAACAGCAAGTACCATAGCGGATCCGAATCGAGATACCGTAACAGCAAAAAAGCCGGTACAAGCAAAGCCAGCACCAGCAGATATAAATGCCTGATCAGTCGCATATTAATTTACACCTTTTCAGTGCAGTAAATACGCCACTACTATTCACGTTATGCAGGTTCAATACCGTAGAACTCCATTCTCCGGTATAAAGCCTGACGGCTTATACCCAATTGTTTAGCAGCCCGGGCCACTACTCCCTGAGCTTGTTGCAGCGCTTGTTCAATTTGCTGTTTATCCAAATCATCCAAAGCTTTTTTCGTTGTGCTTTGCTCCTGTGGCAAAGCTAAATCGGCAGCATCAATTTCATCAGCCAAGGTCAGCAATAACGCGCGCTGACATAAATTTTGCAGCTCACGCACATTGCCAGGCCAGTGGTAACTTTGCAGCGCCTGCTCGGCTTTTTTCGTTAAACTCTTTTGCCCTGCTAAAAAATGCCGGGCCAAAGGTACTATGTCATCCACTCTGTCTTTCAGCGATGGCAAATGCAGCTGCACTACGTTGATGCGGTAATACAAATCCTGGCGGAAAATTCCTGCGCTGATGGCTTTGGTTAAATCTGCATTGGTGGCGCTGATAATACGCACATCCACTTTGCGGGTCTGACTGGAACCTAAACGTTCGAATTCGCCGGTTTGTAAAACCCGCAGTAATTTCATCTGGCCTGATAACGACAAGTTGCCTATTTCATCCAGAAACAAAGTACCGCCATCTGCAGCTTCAAAACGGCCAATACGGGTTTTAGTGGCACCGCTGTAGGCTCCTGCTTCAGCACCAAATAACTCAGCTTCCATTAAATCGGCTGGTAAAGCGCCCATATTTACTTTAATTAAAGGCTGCTGTTTACGGCTGGAATTGGCATGCAGCACCTGGGCAATGCCCTCTTTGCCAGCACCATTTTCACCTGTGATCAGTACTGCTGCATTGCTGGGCGCCAGTTGCAATGCCATTTGTAGCAACTGCTCCATGGCTGTGCTGGCAAACACCAGACCACATAAATCTTTGCCGGCAAAAAGGCCCAATCGTTCTTGCTGTTTGCGTTCAGCCTTTAAATTTTGCTCTGTCAGTTGTTTAATTTTGAGCACATTAGCCACAGTGGTCAGCAAACGCTGATCATCCCAAGGCTTGGCGATATAGTCGGTGGCACCGGCTTTGACCAGTTCCACCACCATATCCAGATGAGTCCAGGCCGTTAGCAGCACCACAGGAATCGCCGGGTGATCAGAGCGCAACTGATAAAACAGCTCTTTGCCCTGGGCACCACTCATTTCACCCTGAGCAAAGTTCATATCCTGCAAAATCAGATCTATGGCTTGCTGCTGCAAAATACTTTTAGCCAGAGCCGGATGTTGGGCAATAAACACCTGATAACCCTGCAACTGAAACAGGGTCATCAGGGCGGTGCACACCGCCTCGTTATCGTCGATGACCAGTATTTTTTTCATTTTTTTATAGTACTTACAGAGTCTTAGTTGCTGTGGCCGGAGATATCCGTGTTGCTATTCTGGCAGGATACCATGTGGCTAGCGTGACACAAAGCAGCAGTAATACCAAGGTCAGCAATGGTAACCAAACCGGCACTGCGGGTATGCTAATCACCTTGGCCAGACCTATGTTTAAGCCATAACACACCAGAATGCCAAAGCCTGCGCCTATGGCTGTGGTCAGCCAGCTTTCACTTAATACATCCAATAAAACCCGTGCTTTACTGGCACCCAAAGCCCGTTTAATACCCACTTCTTTTTGCATTTGTAGCGCATGGAAATGAGCATGGCTATAAGCTGAAATCATAGCAACCAGCAACATCAGGCCACTTAAGATAGCCAACAAAGTGGCTAAACCTATTTCAGAGCGGAACACTTCGTCACGGTTTTCATCCATTCGCATTACGGTACCAATATCCATTTCTGGTTCGGCATTTCTGATCACATCTGTGAGTTGCTTACGCACAACTTCAGACTGACCAGCCTCTACACGAACAATCAACTGATAGCCCAT
This sequence comes from Rheinheimera sp. MM224, assembly GCF_947090785.1. Lineage (NCBI taxonomy): Bacteria > Pseudomonadati > Pseudomonadota > Gammaproteobacteria > Chromatiales > Chromatiaceae > Rheinheimera > Rheinheimera sp. MM224. The sequence continues at coordinate 1,136,338 of NZ_OX352320.1, read as the reverse complement.
TTCTGCTCTTGCCATAGGCACAAAATTGATAGCACCGTAAGCTGAATCTGTAGCATAGCGCTGTGAATAAAAGTCAGACACTACACCAACCACTGTGCCCTGATTAGTCGCTTTCCCCACAGGGTTTTGTTCTAAAAACAGCTGCTTGGCCAGCTTTTCAGTCAGAATAATATTTTGAGTACCTTTATCCAGATCCGTCAGCTCCCTGCCCGTTATTAACTTAGTGCCCAGCACCTGAAAAATCTGGCTGCCAGTATTGTAATAAGGCACTGAATCGACGTTACTGTCGTCCTCCCGGCCGGTTTCAAAAATATTAGAACTCGAACCGCCCTGCCGCAGAGGGATCTGATTGGTGTATTCAGCAGCTTCAACTCCAGGGATCTTTCGCACTGCAGCCAATTGTCTGCTGATCACCTCAGATAAAGCAGGTTCAACCCGCATCGCTGTGCTGGTTGGTTTTACCCTTACCGTCAGAATTTGTTCCAACGCCAGGCCAGTGGGCTGTTCCACCAACTCTTTAGCCGCACTAGCCAGCAGTAATGAGTTCACCACTAGACCTAAAGTAACGGCCAACTGCAGCAGCAATAAAGCTGTGACCACTTTACGGCGCAATAAGGATTTAATAATTAAATGAACTGACATAACGAGCTCCTTATTGTTTTAACTGTTGATTCAGCGGGCTGAATGAGGTTTTTAACGCTGGGTACAAAGTAACCAGATAGCTTATCAGCAGCACAAACAGAGCCATCACTCCTAGCATCTGCCAGTCCCAACTGGCCAAAGCCCTGGTGCCTGGCAATAATGAATTGATGGTCCATAAGCCCAATTGGGCAAACAGCAAGGCTGCGGCAAAAGCTAAAGCAGAACTCAATAACACATCTGCCATAATCTGGCTTTGTAACTGCCAACGACTCGCACCTAAAGCACGACGTAAACTGAACTCGTATTGGTTCGCCATGTAACGATTCAGCGATAAATGACCAGCGTTTACTACACAAACCAACAGAAATAATGAAGCGACTAAAGCAAAAGCATCCAGTTGTTCATTAGTAGCGCGCATAGCTTTTTGTACATCCAGAATATTATCCAGTTTATTACCTTCAGGCCGCTGATGACGGCCAGCTGCTTTTTCATCCGACACCAGATTTTTCAGAAACTGCTGATATTGTTGTACTTTTTCAGGGCTATCTAATTGCACCCAAAACTGCAGCTGATTGGCAAAGTTGTTTCTGGCCATTTGCGGATAAGTGGCCATATTGCCATCCCAGTCCACATCAAAATAAGAATTCTGCGTATTGGATTGAATAGCCAAATCGTAAGCTGTTTCCAGTGGGATATAGATATCTTCAGCAGGTTCAGCGGAGCGGCGGCCATTGACGTCATACAAACGTGGCAACATGGCCCAATCGTCCAGCACGCCAATGACTTTATACAGCTTGTCATCAATCAGCATGTCCTGCCCTACCACATCAGTGCGGCTAAAAAACTTAATGGCGGTATTTTTGCTAATCACCACTTCCATTCTGGCTTTATTGTCAGGCCAGGTTTCGCCATGTAAAAAAGGCACATTAAACAAAGTAAAAAAGTCGCGTTGGGTAATACGCAGTTCCACCTGGCTAGGCGTAGCCTGCTGATTTTCCACCGTTTTAGCATAAGCGTCGCTGGAAAACATAGCGGCTTCAGCTGAGGTAATACCGCTGCCACTCATTTTTTGTATATCCATGTAACTCATCACAGGAGGTGGATTAAAACAGTCGGTGCAATCCCCTGGTACTGAGTTAATACGCGCCATAAACAGCGTCTGGCTTTTTTCCGGCAGAGGGTCGCGGTTCATCCAGTAATACAAAGTAGCATTACTGAAAAAAGTACCTAAACCTAAACTTAAAATCAGCAGGGTTAAGGCATAAGGCAAAGGCGCTCTTTTAATGCTGTGCCAGCTCAGCTTCAGATTATGTATCAAGGCTTCCATGTTAAGCTCCCGCTGCGACTAAAGGTTCATACATAGTCGCGTCATTCAACTGACCGTCGACAATCTGAATATGACGGTTAGCGCGACGAGCCTGATCCGGGTCGTGTGTTACCATCAAAATGGTGCAGCCTTGCTGGTTAATTTTTTCCAGCAATTCCATCACCTGACGCGCCATTAACGAATCCAGGTTACCTGTAGGTTCATCCGCCAGTAGAATGCGTGGCTCACCAGCAATAGCTCGGGCTATGGCGACCCGTTGTTGCTGACCACCAGAAAGCTGACTTGGGTGATAATCACGACGCGCAGCTAAACCTACGGTTTCTAATGCATGTTCAACCCGGCGTTTACGTTCTGCTGAACTAAAACCACGATAACGTAGCGGCAACTCTATATTGTCAAACAAACTGAAATCTTTAATCAGGTTAAAGCCCTGAAAAATAAAACCTATTTTTTCATTTCGAAGCGCTGATAATTCACGGTCAGATAACCCCTTAACTGAACGGCCATCCAGTAAATAATCGCCCTGGTCAAAACTTTCCAAAGTGCCAAGCACATTGAGTAAGGTCGATTTACCAGAGCCTGACGGGCCAGTTAAAGCGGCAAATTCACCTTCATTCACCTGCAGATTAATTTGTCGCAGGGCATGAGTTTCAATTAAGTCGGTTCGGAAAATTTTGCTTAAGTTATTAATTTTAATCATGGTTTGCTCCTGTAGGGCCCAAGCCCTCAATTCCTGTGAAAGCCTTAGTTCAACTGAACCCGGTCTTGTTGTTTAAATTCATCCAGATTAGAGATAACCCACTGGTCTCCCTCTTTGGCACCTTGTAAAATTTCGACGTACTGCACGGACGATGCACCTAACACCACTGAGGTTTTCACCGCCAGATTATTCGTCACCTGATAGGCAATACGGCTGGCACCTGAGCCGACAAAGTCGCCACGTTTGATGCGAAGTACGTTGTCTTTTTGCTCAATAATGACGCGGGCAGATAAACGCTGGTTCTGACGTAAGCTGGTGCTATCGTTCTGAGAAAAACGCACACGGGCTGTGACTAAGTTGTCTTTGACTTCAGGCGCTATATGGCTCAGCTCGCCTTTCAGTTGCTGATTGCCCAAATTCACTTCAACTAACATACCTACAGCTAAATCACGGATATAACTTTCCTGCACCGACAACTCAGCTTCGTAGCGGCTTAAGTCGATGACTGTTAACAAACCTGTGCCAGCCAATACATGGCTTTGCTGTTCTACCAGCCAGTTACCTACTTGCCCTGTCACAGGTGCTTTAATTTGTAGTGCCGCCAGCTTTCTATCCAGTTCAGACACAACCAAAGCCTGACGAGCTAAGGCGGACTGACCAGACTTTTTTTCGAAATTAAGCTTATCCGAAGCCAAGGCGACTTTACGTTTGGCATGGTCAAATTCCAGCTCAGCCTGCAATAACTTGTCTTTGGCAACATCGTAATCCAGTTGACGAATCACACCCACTTTGATGGATTGCTCAGCGCGGGCCAGCTCACGTTTGGCGGCCACTAAGTTCACCTGAGCCGTGTTTTGCACCTGCTCCATATCCAGCTTCAGTTCACGTGCTAATAAAGCTGTACGCTCAAAGTCAGATTCCATACTGGCGAGTAAAGCGCGTTGTTGCTCCAGCTCGTTATCCAGAGCCGGGCTTGATACCACAGCCAATAAATCGCCCAGTTGCACTGCTTCACCAGGTTGCTTCAGATACTGTACCTGACCCGCTTCCTGACTAAATAAAGTAGGCGCATTGGCCGCTACCACTCTGCCCTGCACCGATAAGTCGCGGGTAAAACTGCCGCGTTCCACTATAGCCAGCTGCACCTGATCTTTTGGCAACACCAAAGATGCCTGAGCCGAGCTGGCAGCCAGCAGGCTATAACTGATATAACAGATACCAGCCATAAACAAAGTGGCGAGCGCTGGACGACGCCACTGTCTGGTTTTGTTCTGTTGGATTTGAATATCCTGATTTTCTGTACCCTGGATCATTGTTGTTCTCCATCATCTGATTAACCAGATATAGCAGGGAACGTGCCATCACAAAAAACATGCATAAGCTATTGTTTTATAATGAAACAATGGAAATCCAATGACTAATTAAAACTGTCCGCGGACATAAAAAGTGTCCGCAAACATCAGCCGGACAGCGGACATCCGGAAACGAAGGAGTAAAAATGCATTATTTATTGCAGTATCAAACATCAGCAGATTATCTGGAAAAGCGGGTGTTATTTCGTGCCGAACATTTGCAGTTGGCCTGGTTGGCCGCAGAACGAGGTGAGTTGGTATTAGGCGGAGCAGTTGGCGAGCCCATAGAAAGCGCGATGCTGCTGTTTAACGTTGCAGATCCGGCGCTGGTTCAAGCCTTTGCCGAATCGGATCCCTACGTGATCAACGGCTTAGTCAGCAGCTACCGTATCCTGCCATGGCATACGGTAGTGGGTGAACAAGCCGCAACACCTATAAGGGTCTGAGCCATCGGCTCTGACCCCACGATCTGACCTCAAAACCTAAAACCGCTTCCATACCAACTCTCAACACTATGGGTTTAATAGTAGACATGAGCCGAATATGTGGGTCAGAGCCAAAGCTCTGACCCAGGCTTTATTTCTTCTGCCATTGACCGTTCAGTTGAATAAACTGTCCGGCTTCGGTTTTTTCTATGGCTTTTTGGCCTGCAATAGCTTCGACATCAGATAACTGAATGCCGTTTTTAGCGGCCAGTTTCTGGTATTCAGCTTTGCGGGCTTTGTTAATTAAGTCGGCAATTTCTTTGGCTTGCGCTGATGATCCCACCACGCCTAAATAACCATTAGGCTGTTCACCGACCAAACCCTGAGTTTTTGCAGAACTTAAGGCCGACATGGCTTGTTGTAAATCCATCGCCAGCACAGGCAAACTCATAGCAAACAAAGCGGATAGCAGTAATTTATGTACAGTTTTCATTTTGACGGCTCCTTAGAATAAACCACTGGAATCGCTGATTAATTCGTCCAGTTCTTTGTCCACTTTAATTAAAATTTCATGCTGAATTTTGACATTCAAATTGATATTAATCGGCTCATTGGGCATAGCCACCTGTACTGTTGGGGTACAGGCTGCAGTGACTAAGATGGCCAAACAAAGGCTTAGGGCTTTGTTCATGCGGCACCTCGCTGTGCCGTACCCTGGCTGGCTGCCTGCGGCTGTGAAAATTGTCTATCCTGCCAATTATGCATTGTTACTCCTTGCGGGCGTCTTTGGCTTTTTGGGCTGCCAGACGCTGTTGAACCCGTTTTTTCACTAACTCGCTGACCTGACCACTTAACTGTAGGCTGGTGATCATTGCCGGTAAATTCTCTTCTAAATTAATACTGAAATTGACAGCCCGGCCTTTTTCAAAATCCGGGTTATTGCCTTCCAGTTTCAGTGCCAGTAACAACTGACCTTCTTTGCTGTAACTGACTCCAGCCGACAGCACTGAAAAATGAAAATTCTGCAGCGCCTGCATCACAATCTTCATGCCTTGATTTGATGCGGCCATAGCCTGAGCTTTCTCAGACTGATAGGCAATTTGTCCACCAGGTTCCAAAGCCGCTACAGAGCCTTGGGCGACCGTCAGCTTGCCTTGTTCTATGCTCAGAGGCAAAGTACCGGATATAGTTCCTTGTCCTGTCATATCGGCGCTGGGGTGCTGCTTCAGCAGCTCTGCCAACTGTAATTTATCCAGTTGCAGCAGCACTTTAGCATCTTTACTTAAATCGATCTGCTGCTGGGCGCCTCTGACCTGTCCGCCAAATAAAGCCAGTTGCAGCTGCTTCAGGTCTAACTTACCTTTGAACCAATCCGGCGCTTTTGTTTTGTACACTGCATTCAACTCTACAGGCCCCATCACCAGACCATGGTTAATCTGTTGCAGCTTTAGATCCCCAGTCTGAACTGTCCAGGCCGCACCTTCGCTGAACAACTGCAGTTTGGTGGTTAAACCCGTAAATACAGTTCTGTCGTAAATACCGCTTAAATCCCGAAGCACCAGTTCTGTTTGCTGTTTGGTCAGCGCCATGCTGCCAAGATCAAACTCCAGTTGACCTTTGCCTGACGCTTTGCCTTTTTGCAACGTCAGCAGTTCTGGCCAAAAAGGCCCAATTTGTAGCGGGTTACCGGCCAGAAAAAACAGCTCTGGCAAGGTCCAACTGGCACTGACTTTTTGCTCTGCCATCTGCACTTTATGCTCAAGCGACAAGGATAAACTGTTCGCTAACCGTCCTTCGATTTGTGCTTGTTGCTGTTGATACAAAACAGTGCCGGCCCAGTTCCAGTCCAGCGTTTTGAGCAAAGGATGCTGCAGCTGCTTCACTTCAAATTTCAGATCGCTTTTCAGCTGTGTATTTGCCAGTAACGCCGGGTCTAATTCCAGCTGCAAGGATTTTGCATTCAGCACCAGCTGCTGTACCTGCAAATCAGGTTGCTGATAACTGGTGGTCAGTTGCAAAGGTTCGGTGGCTTCAAATTGCAGCAGGTTGTTTTGCCAGACGGCGCGACCGCTTAGCTTTAGCATCAAGTCAGAGAGCTGATACTGCTGCCAATTGAGCTTTCTGCTTGCAAGGCTCAGTTCAAACTCTGGGATGTGCAGTTGTTCGGCTGTTGGTGTGATCAAGGCTTTGAGCGCCAGCTTTGCATCGCCGACACCTTCAATAAAGACGGCTTGTTGATTCGCCAGTTGCAGCTGTATTTGCTGGCTTTGTTCGCTGTAGGTTAAAGCGCCAGTCAGCAGGCAGTCGGTATTTTCAGTGCTGTTGCTGAGCTTAGTATTCAAACGGGCACAAGGCAGCGAAACTTCTATCTGTTCAAAGGACAACACCTTCGGCAACCAGAGTGGTAATGTGGGTACTGAAGGCGTAGTTTCTTGTTCTGTTTCAGCAGATGCTGCCAGCTGTAAATCCAATTGGGCTTTTAGGGATTTAGCTTTTACCAAATCCAAAGGCCAGGGCCAGCCAGTCCAGCCGAGCTCTAATTGTTCCAGTTGCACCTGCTGATGACCAGAAAACGGCAATTGTAAGGACAACTGTTCAACGCGCGCCGAGCCCCATGACAATTCAAGTCCTTGCCACTTTGGACTCAATTGAGTCCACCAAAATTGCAACTGAATAAAAGCAAATACGCTGCCTGCCAGCAGTAATAACAGCAGGTTCCATTTTAACCAGGATGTCGATTTTTTCGTGCCAGAAACAGGCTTAGTCACTTCGTATCCTCTTTGCTTGTCAGAACTTTAGGTCAGGCAAACTGAATTATGAATGAATTCAAGTCCCTAGTCTGGCGCTAAACAGTGCCGGAAACCAGTGTTATTGAACCGCTTCAGGCCGCATTGTATCGTTTTGTTACATAGTTGTATCTTTGTAAGCCAAAAGAAACGTGCTTTAATCGGACCATCAACAAGGAGGAACCTATGAACAAATCTAAACTGGCAATAGCCATAGCTTTTGCCGTGACTTTAGCCGCTTGTGGCACTCAGACTCATTCAAACTTACCCGCTGGTGTGAAATTAATTGACCAGTCAAAACCCCAGCAAGGCATTCATATCCCCTATAAAAAGTATCAGTTAGACAATGGCTTAACTGTGATTGTTCATGAAGACAACTCAGACCCACTGGTGCATGTTGATGTCACTTATCACGTCGGTTCAGCCCGCGAAGAATTAGGTAAATCAGGTTTTGCTCACTTCTTTGAACACATGATGTTTCAGGGTTCTGAAAACGTTGGTGACGAACAACACTTCAAAATTATTACGGAAGCTGGCGGTACTTTAAACGGCACCACCAACTCAGACCGCACCAACTACTTCGAAACAGTGCCGGTGAATCAGGTTGAAAAAATGCTCTGGTTAGAAGCTGACCGCATGGGCTTTTTACTGGACGCTGTAACAGAGAAGAAGTTTGAAGTTCAGCGCGAAACTGTGAAAAACGAACGGGGTCAGCGGGTGGATAACCAACCGTACGGCCGCTTAAATGAACGTGTATCTCAGGCTTTGTATCCGGACGGCCACCCGTATTCCTGGCCTGTTATTGGTTATATGGACGATTTAAACCGCGCTAACGTCAATGACGTAAAAGCCTTTTTCCTGCGCTGGTATGGCCCAAATAACGCCACTTTAACAGTAGGTGGAGCTGTCAAAGCCGAAGATATTCTGCCTCTGGTGCAAAAGTATTTTGGCTCCATTCCTCGTGGTCCTGAAGTGACGGATGCAACCAAGTCTTTCGTAAAACTGCCGGAAACCCGTTACATTTCGATGGAAGACAATGTGCATTTGCCACTGGTCTACATCACCTATCCAACAGTCTACGCCACCCATAAAGACGAAGCCGCATTGGATATTTTGTCGGAAATCTTAGGTGGCGGTAACAACTCCCTGCTGTATAAAAATCTGGTGAAAAACCAGCTGGCTGTGCAAGCCGCTGTATCGCACCCATGCCGTGAGCTGGCTTGTGAGTTCTCTTTATATGCCCTGCCTCATCCGGCTTCTGGCAAAACTCTGGCCGATATCGAACAAGTAATCCGTGCCAGCCTGACCGAATTTGAACAACGTGGCGTGACAGACGACGATTTACTGAAAGTAAAAGCCAAGATGGAAGCCAACAGCATTTTTGGCCTGCAAAGTGTGTCCGGCAAAGTCAGTCAGTTGGCTGCCAGCCAGACCTTCCAGGGCAAACCAGACACTATTGCTGATGATATAGCCCGTTATAACGCAGTGACCAAAGAGGATGTAATGCGGGTGTACAACACCTACATTAAAAATCAAAACTCTGTGGTGATGAGTGTGGTGCCAAAAGGCCAGAAACAACTGATTGCCAAAGCAGACAATTTCACGCCGGTAAAACACGACTTTGGTGGCCCATCAAAAACCAAAGCTGAAGATTTACAAGTACGTAAAGCAACAGATAACTTTGACCGCAGCAAACAACCTATGGCCGGTATGAACCCTGCTGTTGAATTGCCAGCCACCTGGACTATGGATTTAGGTAATGGCATTCAGGTGTTAGGTAGCCAAAGTACAGAAACACCTACAACTTCGTTATTGCTGAAAATCCCTGTAGGCAGCTATTACGAAACGGCTGACAAAGCTGGCGTATCCGCCTTACTGGCTGCGATTCTGAATGAAAGTACTCAGAACTACAGTACAGAGCAAATGAGTCTGGAGCTGGAAAAACTGGGCAGCACCATCAGCATCAGTTCAGGCGACAGCTACATTGATGTCTTTGTATCCAGCTTAAGCAAAAACCTGCCACAAACCTTAAAGCTGCTGGAAGAAAAGTTACGCAGCCCAGGCTTTAAAGCAGAAGACTTCAGTCGCCTGCAACAACAGACTCTGCAAGGTATTCAGCACAGCGCAACGAACCCGGCTTATATAGCGGCAACGGCGTACAACAAAATGATGTTTGATGGCAGCATTGCCGCTTTACCTAACGAAGGCACGTTGGACTCGGTCAGCAAACTGACGTTGGATGATGTGAAAAACTGGTATCAGACTTACTTTAAACCAGCAGGTGGTCAGCTGATCGTGGTGTCCGATTTAGCCCAGGACAAAGTCGCAGCAGAGCTGAAATCTCAGTTGGCTGACTGGCAAGGCAAAGGCCCGACTGTTCAGGTCAATACAGGTAGCATGAAAGCCAAGCCTGGCACTATTTATCTGCTGGATAAACCTGATGCACCACAATCTGAGATCCGCATTGGTAAGCGTTCACTGACCCAGGACATTACCGGTGAGTTTTATCAGGCAAGCTTAATGAACTTCGTATTAGGTGGCACTTTTAACAGTCGTATTAACCTGAATCTGCGTGAAGACAAAGGCTACACCTACGGCGCTCGCGCCAGCTTTATCGCTGACAAGTTTGCAGGTACTTACACTGCATCTGCGGCAGTGCGTGCTGATGCAACAGCCGACTCCATCCGCCAGTTTATCAATGAACTGGATGCCTTCCAGCAAAAAGGTATTGCAGATGATGAGCTGTCCTTTATGCGTCAGGCTATTAATCAGTCAGATGCATTGAAATACGAAACGCCAAATGCCAAGTTAGGTTTTATGGCGCAAATTCTGGAATTTAATTTAACGCCGGATTTTGTACGTGAACGTAATCAGATTGTATCTGGCATCAGTAAAGAGCAAATTAACGCGCTGGCCGCTAAACACTTAAACACCAAAGAAATGACAATTCTGGTGGTTGGCGATGCAAAAAGCTTAATGCCTGAACTGGAAAAACTGGGTTATCCGGTGGAAAAAATCAGCCTGTAATGCAATAGTTCTCAGCTTATCTTTGTAAAGCCACCTTCGGGTGGCTTTGTTTTTTGTCCCAACAAGAGTGGTCTGCCCTCACTTCACTCTGGTCCTTAACATTTTTGTTATTTGGTTACAAATTTACCTCATTTAACCATAGGTGAAAGCGCTTTTGCTCGCTACACTAGAGCTGCCGATTTTTTGCGCCTTTTTTGCTGTTTAAAACAAAGGTAAACAATGGAATTAGAGAAACTGCTTGATGCCAGATGGGAAGCAACAGCTTCTTTTTCTTAAATTTTTATTAATTTATGACTAATCGTCACAATTTATAAAGAAACGTGGCACACTAGCCTGCCCGCTGAATGTGAGTAAGTAATGTGTAAGATCAGAAGAGTTAATCTGATAGTTGCACTCACAATGGATCTAATCCGAAAGTGCAGTGAAGTCGTATTGCCAAAGCTGAAACTTTTGGGTCCTTATTAACTTTTTAATCTGGTTACTGTTATGAAAAGATTTAAATCCATATTGTTTGCCGTACTTGGCCTGATCTGTGTGTTTATGGTGCTTGCAGGGGTCAAAGGTGGCCAGATTGCAGCCATGATCGCATCAGGCGAAACTTTTGTGCCTCCACCAGAATATGTCAGTACTTTTAGTGTTGAACAACAAAGCTGGCCTAATACTTACAATGCTATAGGCACAGTGCTGGCAGATGAAGGTATTGTTGTTGCAGCTGAAGTACCAGGCCGGGTGAAAAAAATCAGCTTCAGCAATGGTCAGCAAGTGACGGCGGGCACAGTGCTGATTGAGCAGGACGTGACCAACGAACAAGCTCAGTTGCGCTCAGCCGAAGCCAGCCTGAAACTGGCAAAAACCAGTTACGACCGGTTAGTGCAGTTACGCCGCACTAACATTGCCACTCAAAGTGAATTAGACAACGCCAAACAACAACTCGACAGCGCCTCTGCTCAGGTAGACAACTTAAAGGCTACTTTACAGAAAAAAGTCATTCGCGCCCCTTTTGATGGTCGTATTGGTATTCGTCAGGTCGACTTAGGTACCGATTTGCAGGCAGGTACTGCCATAGTGTCACTGCAAGCCACCAACAAAGTACGGGTGAATTTCCCTGTACCGCAAAACTGGCTGACTCAAATCACTAAAGGTTTACCTGTTGAGGTGTCAGTCGGTGATGGCGCCGTGATCGTCAAAGGTGAAATCAGTGCTATTGGTGCTGAAATTAATACCAGCACCCGTAATGTGATAGTGCAGTCTATTTTAGATAACAGCACTGACGTGTTAATCCCTGGTATGGCGGTATCAACTACTGTGACTTTAACAGAGCCACATCAATTGCTCGTGGTACCAAGCACAGCCGTTATTTACGCTCCTTTTGGTGACACTGTATTTGTGGTGGAAAAAGATGACAAAGGCGGCTTAAAAGCCCGCCAGCAATTTGTCCGCTTAGGCAAAGCCCGTGGTGATTTTGTTGAAGTGATTGATGGCTTAAAAGCCGGTGATCAAGTGGTGAGCGCAGGTGCATTTAAGCTGTTTAACGGCCAGGCTGTGGTGCTGAGCAAAACTCAGCCACCAGAATTTAAAGCTGCGCCAACACCAGCTGATACCTGATTTGCGATACCCGAACCGCAATCATTGATCACCAGCCATTAAGAATGAGCAGATTATGAATTTTACCGATATTTTTATTAAAAAGCCTGTGCTGGCTATAGTGGTCAGCCTGCTGATATTGCTGGCTGGTTTCCAGTCGATGAGCAATATGACGGTACGACAGTACCCACGTTCAGATATAGCTGTAATAAGAATTACCACAGCTTATATAGGTGCCAACGCTGACTTAGTCCGTGGTTTTATTACCACTCCTATAGAGCGTGCTATAGCCTCAGCTGGTGGTATCGACTACATCGAATCACAAAGCACCATGGGCGTATCAACCGTAATAGCACATTTGCATCTGAACTATGACCCACTCAAAGCGATGACAGAAATCAGCGCCAAGGTGAATCAGGTGCGTGGTGATTTACCCCCTGAAGCCGAAGTGCCAGCTATTGCTATCGAAGCTGCCGACAGTCAGTTTGCCGCGGCTTACTTAAGCTTTAGCTCAGATATTCTGGAGCAAAACCAGATCACTGAGTTTTTAACCCGCTCAGTGCAACCTCGTTTAATTGCCATTAGTGGTGTGCAAAAAGCAGATATTCTCGGTGGCCGTACCTTCGCAATGCGTGTCTGGCTTAAACCAGAACGTATGGCGGCTTTAGGTATTACCGCCTCAGACGTGCGTACAGCGCTGACTGACAATAATATTCAGGCCACTATAGGCCAGACCCGTGGTGCTTACACTCAGGTAAATTTACGCGCCAACACAGATATGAAAGGTGTGGACGAGTTTAAACGCATGATTTTACGCCAGAATGGCGAAGGTATTGTGCGTTTATCTGACGTAGCTGATGTGGTTTTAGGCGCTGATGATTACAACACGGACGTTAACTACTCAGGCGAAACCGCAGTATTTATGGGTGTATTTGTCGCGCCTAACGCCAACTCTCTGGATGTGATTAAAGCCGTCACCAAAGAGATGGAACTGATTAAAGCTGACTTGCCCAGTGGTTTAACAGGTGAAGTGTCTTACGACGCCACTAAATACATTGAAGCTGCTATTGATGATGTTGTAAAAACGCTGGCTGAAACTTTACTGATTATCGTCGTAGTCATCTTCCTGTTTTTGGGTTTCAGCCGCTCGGTGCTTATTCCTATTATTGCCATACCGCTGTCACTGATTGGTGCCATGTTTATTATGAAAGTCTTTGGCTTCTCATTAAACCTGCTGACCTTGTTGTCGATCGTGTTGTCTGTGGGTCTGGTGGTGGATGACGCCATCGTTATGGTGGAGAACATTGAACGCCATATTCAAAACGGCCTGAAGCCATTCAAAGCAGCATTAGTCGCAGCCCGCGAACTGGGTGGCCCTATTATTGCGATGACAGTAACGCTGATTTCGGTGTATGTGCCTATAGGTTTGCAAGGTGGTTTAACCGGTACTTTGTTCCGCGAGTTTGCTATTACACTGGCGGGTGCCGTGGCTATTTCCGCTATAGTAGCTATTACGCTGTCGCCTATGATGGCATCGCGTATGTTAAAACCTCACACCAGCAACAAAGCGCCACTGGATGCTATTTTCAACCGCTTCCAGCATTTCTACAGCCGTAAACTGGAAAGCAGTTTAAATAACAGATCCGGTGTCTATGTGTTCTGGATTGGCATCATGCTGCTCTGTGTACCTTTGTATAGCATGTCACCCAAAGAGTTGGCGCCTGTGGAAGATCAGGGCGTTATCTTCGGTATTGTTGACTCACCAGCCAATGCGACAGTCGATCAGTCGTCTTATTACGGCAAATACGTCAACGAAGCTTTTATGTCAGTGCCAGAAACCGACTTTACCTTCCAGATCACCTTCCCTACCGGTGGTTTTGGCGGCATGGTCACCAAACCCTGGTCAGAACGTGAACGCACCGTGTTTGAAGTGATGCCGGAAGTACAGCAAAAGCTGGCGCAAATTTCAGGGGTACGGATATTACCTATTACTCCACCTTCGTTACCTGGTGGTGGTAATTTCCCGGTTGAGTTTGTCATTGCTTCTACCGCTGAATCTAAAGAGATTTATGACTATGCATTAAAACTGGAAAAAGTGATGCGTGAAAGTGGCATATTCCCGTTCCAAGTCATTGATATGAAAGTGGATCAGCCGGAGTATCAGCTGAACATCGACCGCGACAAAGTGGCCGATTTAGGCCTGAATATGCGGGACGTAGTGCAGGATTTAGGCACCTTGTTAGGCGGCGGTTACGTCAATCGTTTTAACATGTCAGGCCAAAGCTACAAAGTAGTGCCACAAGTGAAACGGATGGAGCGTTTAACACCTGATGATTTAACCAACCTCTATATCAAAGGTCCGCAGGATCAGATGATACGGGTCGATCAAATCGCCAGCCTGACGCACAGCACTGTGCCACGCAGTATCAACCGTATGCAGCAACTGAACGCAGTGAAAATCAGTGGTGTGACTATTAAACCATTGGATGAAACTTTAACCTTCCTCGAAACTGAAGCGAAAAAGTTACTGCCAAGTAGTTATTCTATTGATTACACAGGTGAATCCCGTCAGTTAAAACGTGAAGGCAATACCTTCCTGCCGGCCTTTACTCTGGCCGTGACTATGATTTTCCTGGTGCTGGCGGCTCAATACAACAGCTTCCGTGACCCTATCGTTATTTTGTTAGGTTCGGTGCCTCTGGCTCTGTTTGGTGCGCTAGTCTTTACCTTCCTGAAAATCCCGGCTCCTATGCCATTTTTCACCGACGGTTTTACCAGTACGCTCAATATCTATTCGCAGGTGGGGTTAGTCACACTGATAGGTTTGATTGCGCGTAACGGTATTCTGGTGGTGGAATTTGCTAATAAGCTGCAGGAACAAGGCAAATCCAAGCTGGACGCCATTCGTGAAGCTTCAGTGTTGCGTTTACGCCCTGTGATGATGACCAGTATCGCGACTATCGCAGGTCACACTCCGCTGATCTTTGCCGAAGGTGCAGGCGCTGCGGCCCGTAACTCTATAGGTATAGTCTTGGTGCTGGGTATGACCATTGGTACTCTGATGACGCTTTTTGTCTTACCTTCTGTCTATATGCTGATCGCAAAAGATCACAGTCATGACAAGGTGATAGATGAAGAGGATGACGAAGAAGACCATCAGGTGAAACCGGCTTAACATCGTCTGGTTCAACGAAGGGCTAACACAAGTTAGCCCTTTTTATTAAGATAATAGCGATTCAAATTCTTGTGGTGATACAGCTTTTGACCATAAGTACCCCTGAGCACAGCTACAACCTGCCTGCTGCAGTAATACCAGACTTTGATTGTCTTCCACCCCTTCAGCCACTGTATGCAAACCTAAGCTGGTTGCCAGTTGAATAATACCGTTCACTAAGGCGAGGTCTTTGTCGTTTTGCCCGATACGGGCGACAAAGGAGCGGTCTATTTTTAAACTGCTCAGGCTAAACTGGCTTAAATAACCAAGATTAGAATAACCAGTACCAAAATCATCAATAGCAAAACGTACGCCCAAGGCGGACAACTGCTCAATTTGTTGTTTCACCAAAGCCGTGTCATCAATTAGTACAGATTCTGTCAGCTCCAGCTCCAACAAATGTGCAGCCAAGCCTGTGTCATTGAGTACTTGTGTTACTACTGCTGGTAAGTCAGCTTGCTTAAACTGCATAGCCGAAATATTGACAGCAATACCTAAAGCAAAACCCGACTGTTGCCATAACATAGCCTGAGCACAAGCGCGCTGCAGTACAAATAAGCCAAGCTCCTGAATTAAGCCTGTCTCCTCAGCCAGAGGTATAAACACATCGGGCGGAATGGCACCTAACTCTACGTCAGTCCAGCGTAATAAAGCCTCAGCACCACTGATGGTGTTGGTTTTTAAATCATAAGTTGGTTGATAAGCCACTGTAAAAAGCTGTTGTTTTACCGCAACACGTAAACGCATCATCAGGTTAAATTTATCCAGCTGCTGCTGTTCCATCTCGGCCTGATACCAGCAAAACCTGTTACGCCCCATCTTCTTCGCCTGATACATTGCTGTATCTGCTTTTTTGCATAGCAGATGAAAATCTGTACCATCTGCAGGTGACAAGGTGACACCGATAGAAGCCGACAGCTGGATTTTATGCTGCTGCACTAAAAACTCCTGCTGACAGCTTTGCAATAAATTGCGGATACGTTGTTCCAGTTGTGCGAAATCTTGCCACTGGCTTAAAATCACCACAAACTCATCGCCACCAAAGCGACTCAGTACATCCTGCTCTGATAATTGCTGCTGTAACAAAGAAGCCAGCTTTTGCAGTACTTCATCACCGGCCTGATGCCCTAGTGCATCGTTAATAGGTTTGAAGTTATCTAAATCAATAAATAACAAAGCCACAGACTGCTGTGTGCTATTGGCTATGGCACGTCGAAAACCAAGTTCACATTGAGTTCGGTTCACCAGCCCTGTCAGAGGGTCATGTTGAGCCAATCGCTGAATTTCCAGCTGAGAGGCCACTACCCTTTCATTTTCCTGCTTTAACTGCAGCAGCACATCTTTGGTATCGCGGGCAATCAGCCTCATGGTTAAACCACTGACCAACAATAAAATATTTAAGGTGATAAAAGAGTTGAAAGTCGGTCTTGGCGGGCTAAATTCCAGCCAACCATACAAAGTGGCTAACGCCAGAGCAGAACAAAACAGCAGAATAAAACCAAATAACTGTAAGTAAAAACGCCGATCGCTGTACATAGCGGCATAAGCCAGCACCAGCGGATACCCAAGCAGCATCAAGTCAAAAATACCTAAGTTGATAC
Organism: Rheinheimera sp. MM224; assembly: GCF_947090785.1. NCBI lineage: Bacteria > Pseudomonadati > Pseudomonadota > Gammaproteobacteria > Chromatiales > Chromatiaceae > Rheinheimera > Rheinheimera sp. MM224. Next base: position 1,119,680 of record NZ_OX352320.1, on the reverse strand, counting down.
TGATCAGACTGCTGATCATTAACGTCAGCAGCCACAATAAGCTTGCGGTAGCAAACCGGACTTTCCCTTGCTGCAATAGCAAAAGCGTGGAAACTAAAGCAACTGCAGCTACCAACAAAATAGCCGTAGACAAAGGACCAGAGAACAAAGCACCACACAGAACAGCCACAAGGCATATCCAGACCACTTGTTTTAGTCGCTTCAATCGCATGCCTGTGACTAAGGTGCCATCAGAACCTGCTGAAAATTCAAATAAGGTCCACTGCTTCATATCATGCCTTGCTTCTGCATTCCAACACCATACCGTTTCGGGAAACGATAAAACCTGCAATACCAGGATGAATAATCAGAATACCAGACTGCTAACAAATTAATACAGTCAGAACCCAGTTAATTTGTTAGAGCTATGGTTTCTGATTTTTCCTGCGTAAACAAAAACACCGGCACTAAGTCCGGTGTTTTGATGTTTCATTTATGCAGTTGACTTACATGCTGTAGCGAACACCTAGAGCAAAAGTGCGGCTGTACAAGGCGGTACCAAAGTTGCCTGTAGTGGCATTATTGCCATAGTAGCTCTGATACAGTTCGTTGGTCAGGTTAGTACCATCCAGTGTCACTTCAAACTGTTCTGTCAGTTTGTAGCTTAACTGGAAGTCCATACTGGCTTCAGACTTGCGACGCATTTCTAAAGGGTTAGCAAACAAAGCCGCCTCATAGTTAGCCAGGAAACCTTCACGCCAGGAGTAAGATAATCTCATGCCCAGATCGTTTTTGTCATAGGCCAGCACTACGCTGTAAGACGAATCAGACACGCCGAACAGATCGGTATCTTTGTAGCCAGTGATTTCGCCTTCACTATTGGTGTCAGGTGTAGTTTGTTGTGAGGACAAGCGGGTATAACTGGCCTGCACACCAAAACCATCCAAAGCTTGTGGTAAATAGTCAGGGAACCAGACTAAACCAATTTCAGCACCTGACAACTCGCCATTAGAGGCGTTGTATGGCTGCGTCAGCACAAACTTGTAAGGTGTTGGATCTGTCGCTGATTTTGGCGCTGTGACAGATCGGCGGAAGCCGACAACAAAACCATCAATATCACGTTTGAACAAAGTACCGTACAGTGAGCTGGATTCGGCAAAATACCACTCCAATGACAGATCGTAGTTTTTGGACTCTGTAGGTTTTAAATCCGGATTACCGCCACCAGCAGTGCCATAACCTATACCTGTCACGTCTTCGTTATAGATGATCAACGGATTTAAATCACCAAAGCCCGGATAACGTAAAGTTTCGGTATAAGCGGCGCGGGCCTGCAGATCGTCCGTTAACTGATAACGCATACTCAGACTTGGCAGAATTTTACGGGTTTTGCTTTCGCCTGCAGTGGAAGGCTGAACTGTACCTGGCGCGCTTTCCTGCCAGAACATTGAATCTGTATCTATGCCGGTATAACGGGCACCAATTTCACCATTTAACACTCGGCCCGCCACTTCAGTTTCAAATTTGCTCTGCAAATACAAAGATAAAGTGGTGGCGTCTATATCAAAAGAACGCTGTAAATCCAGCTTATTCATGCCGTACATAGTTCGGAACTGGTCGGCATTATCACGAATGTAATAGCCATTCGCGACAGCCCACGACCCTGGAACCTGAGCTTCACCATCCATAAATCCACTGTTGATTGAAGCAAGACCATCAATAGTGCCAACATTCACAGCACCGCCGCAGCAGCGATCCTGACGGCTAAAGGAGGTGGTAGCACCACGTTTGTCATAACGTACACCAGTTTCCACTGTGGTGAAAAAACCATCCATAGCGTAGGTTAAATCTGAGGTAAAAGTAACAGCATCACCTACATCGCTGTTGGCATTGTCATACATACTATCAGTCCGATACGCGGATGGATCGGCCATACTGGATTCATCTACAGCGGCCGTTGCAGGATTGTCTTCAAAGTTGAAGCCCGGAATACCACCATTTTCATTAAAGTCGACATTAAGCTTGTAGTTATTGCCAGGACGGACAAAACGCATAGCAAAAAAGTCGCTGCTGTATTCACTGTCCTGATATACAAGTTCAGATTTCAGCGTCATTACATCCGACAATTCCCACTTTCCACCAAAGGCATGCAGATAACTATCAGTTTTACCTGTAGATAAATCACCGCTGGTAAAAACCCATGGGTCATTTACAGAACGGGATTTCACAATATTGGTGCCGGGATGAAATACCACGTTGGCAGAAGCAGCGGCCTGAGAGGGTGTCATATTTTCATAACTACCCCACGCGTCAGCAAAAGAGAACAACAAACTGTTAAAACCTTCGTTACGGAAACCGTTATAAAACGACTCAAACACATATTCAGACTTTTCATTGGGCGCAAACTGCAAAGAAATATTCGCCGCAGGACGCTCACGTTTACCGTTATAGTCGCTCTGGAAAATAGCATCGCGGCCCAACATATAAGGTGTAGCAATTCCATTGACATTAAAAGTTGAACCTGCTGCGGAAGGTAAACCATTGAGCAAACCCGCTTGCCAGATTGGATTTTCAACTACACCATCAGTTTCAGGCCATACCCGTTCATAGGGTGTAAAAGGTGCAGTAGGATTCGCCGTCATAAAAGGAACCATAGCGCCTGCAGTCACACTTTGATCACGATAACGCATTCTGGAATAAGAGATATTCACCAAGGCACCAAACTGACCAGAATCCAACTCCCAGTTGTTGCTGGCTAAAGCGCTGAAGGTGGGATTAATTTCTTCATTTTGTTCGGTATAAATACCTCGGGCATTGGCAATAAACTTAGCGCCGTCAAAATCAAAAGGCCTGTGGGTTTTTACATCGATAGAGCCTGCAATGCCACTTTCAATCTGACTGGCAGAACGGGTTTTATACACGTCGACCTGTTTTAATAAACTGGCAGGGATATCCTGCAGAGCAACAGCTGTGCCCGATGCAGTAAAAATATTGCGGCCATTGACTGTAGTGGTGATGTCACTTAAACCACGAATAGAGACCGCTGCTATTTCTCCCGATTGACGATTGGTTACCTGCACACCAGTAACACGTTGCAGTGATTCAACCACGTTGTTATCCGGAAACTTGCCGATATCTTCTGCCACTATGGCGTCAACTATTTGTTCGTTGTGACGTTTGACACCCAGCGCCTTATTCAGGCTGCCACGAATGCCTTTCACTTCAATTATTTCTAATTCTGTTGCTTTGTTATCTTCTTGCGCTGCAGTAACTGGCTGGCTTAACAGAACAATAGCCATAGACACCGCACTGCTTAAGACGGATCGCTTAAACATGAGCTTCTTCTCCCCTTGTCGTGGTTTTATTACACCTTCCCGGCCAAAACACAGCAGACCTTCGAGGCATTTTTTTATCATTTCTCAAATCATGCTATTGTATGATTAATAGCCTGTCAACTAATGAGCAGAGAAATTTTCAGTCCCACGAATGAATACCTATAACGGAAAACCCTTCTGTATTACCGCCTAATTTGCACCTATATCAACTACAACCTATAGTCTTAGCTGCCCGCCAGTCACTGAACACTCAGAATTGATCAGGGCAAATGAATCAGTTATGCAAAAAACAGCTTTTGATAAGTAACATCCGAAACACCAACTGGAGAAATCATGAGTATTGTTAATCCGCAAATTACCGACGCAGTGACCCAAACTAATACCACTGTTCTGAGCAATGCCCCCTCTCAGGCGATAGCAACCTTGTACCAGCTCAGCGCTCATGCTCTGGGTCTCGCCATGCATAACGCAGTCAGCAATCAGCAAAACCTGAATCAGCTGAATCCGGCTATTGTGGCTCAGGCTGTGAAGTTGCTGAAAAGCTAAGCAAGGACCAACACACTATGAGTACCACAACACAAGATAATACCCACTCAGATCCGGAGCATATTGCAGCTCAAATCGATGCAGCCTATCAGCATCTGATCCAGGCCAATCCTCAGCTTGCCAAAGGTGCAGTTAGGTTAATGGCTCATCAGACGGCAGCGTTAATGCTGGAAGATATGCGTTCGTTTCTGCAGGGTAGTGAACAAATGCTGTTGCTGGCTTTGGCCAAAGCAGCACAACTGGCCACCCAGGAAAAAACGGCTGAGCAGGGCAAAGTTGCGTTAGCTTCAGTCACTGAAGCGCTGCAGGGTTTAACTTTGTTTGCCAGGGAGATATCTTCTGCAGCAAGCTCTGTCGCCACAGTCTTTGATGAGCAGACAACCACCAAACAAGCTAAAGCAGCGAGCTCAGGCTCATAACCAAATCAAACAGCAGTGCTGACCGCCTATGCCGTCAGCGCATCGTCATAAAAGGAAAGTTAAAATGGCCGAAACAGTTAACAGTCAAATCACAGATGCAGTGACCCAAAGTAATGTCAAAGTTGTAGGCGAAGCTCCGGCAATGGCTATGGGTACTTTGTATCAAAGCATGGCGCACTCAACAGGGATCATGTTTGAAAATGCAGTTAATACTCAAAATCAGCAAAACATTCTGGCTCAGGCAGCGACCACTCAGGGCGTAATGCAGATTTACAGTGTGGACACTGTATCGGATGCAATAGCTGTTAAAGACATGCAGGCGCCTGCAAAGACTTAGAAGAACAAAACTCAGGCTGCAGAAGGCTGCAACCTGAGTGTTTTTGTATTAGTAATCACTTTTTATCACTCAGATTCAACCATCGGAATTAACCCGAAAACATTTTATTTTGAACCAGGTTATATTTTTTAACAACAGCGGGTTGCAGCAAAAAAGCTTTGAGTTGCTCCACTGTAGTTTTCACATGATCGACCTGCCAATGTGCTGCTTCAGCCTGGCTGCCAGACCATAATTCACAGGTAGACAACCTATTCCGCTCTGTGGTGCAGGCCAAAATTTCATAACTTTCGCAGCCTTCATCCTGCAAAGAGTTGTTGGCCAGAGTAGTTAAAAGCAACCTGGCTTCGTCAATGTATTGTGGCTGAACTAACAACTCTGCTGTGACATAAAGTTTTTCCATCTCGATTTCCTTAAATGCATTCCGTGTTGCTGCATTCAAATAGCGGCTACATCAGGCACTGCGCTTGATCACTAAAAATACGCCTACGATCATCATGGCCAAACCTACTAAACGTTTGCCATCTAACAAAGATTGCTGTGCTCCCAAAAGTCCATAGTGATCAATCAGGCTAATGGCGATCAGTTGCCCCAGCAGCACAAACGAAATGGCATTGCCTACACCATATTGAGGAGCCACCCAGGTGACGCTTAAGACATAAAAAGCCACCAGTAATCCTCCCAGATAAAAATACCAGGGGATGTTGGCGCGAAATATACTGGTTGGTAATCCTTCTGTTTTTAACAAAAAAGCAGCAGATAGGGCAAAACCGACAAAAAATAACAACGCAGTCGCCAGCGCTGAACTGCCAAGCTTAGCCCCCAAATGGCTATTTAACGCCGCCATCACAGGTATACCTATGCCAGCTGTCAGCATCAGGGTTGGAAATAACAAATTGCTCGCCATGACTTTAAACTCCGGGATTAAATAAGAGGTTCCGCAGCAATTAAGCTACGGAACCTCAAATCATTCAGTTGCTTAACTGCTTGACCATGGCTTTGGCTACATCATGAGCACTGGCCGGATTCTGGCCTGTAATAACACGGCCACTTTCAATCACAAACACCTGCCACGGCTGCACTTTGCGGTATTGCGCAGCAGCACGGGTTAAGGATTCTTCCATCAAATATGGAATATCATTAATAGTGCCGTAGTCGATTTCCTCTTCGCGAGTAAAGCCAGTGAGAATGTGACTTGCCAGCAATTTTTCACCTGAACTTAAAGTGACAGGCAACAAAGCTGCAGGGCCATGACATACGGCACCTATCACCCCGCCATTCTCATAATGAGATGCCGCTAGTTTGGCGAAATCTTCATTACTCGCCAGATCCGATAACAAGCCAAAACCACCAGGGTAAAAAATGGCGTCGTAGTCTTCGATGTTCAGCTGATGCACAGGCACAGTGTTATTCATCTGATTCTGAAAGTTGATATCACTCAGAACCTGACTGTTCACTTCATCGCCTTCGATGTCAGTGCCATAAATCGGTGCTTTACCGCCTTGAATCGACGCAATTTCATAGTCCAGCCCGCTTTGGGTAAACACATGCAGTGCATGCGTTAGCTCAGGCGAGTATGTGCCATTGGCTTTGTCGGTGGTGCCCAAAGTGGCATGGTTAGTTACAACTATCAGTACTTTTTTCATGATGATTTCCTTTGTTTAACGGTTGATGTTTTGGCAACGGAATTAGTTTATTTCTTTTCTCAGGAGATGATAATTAGGTAATATGACAAATCATCTTTGCTGTACAGCAACAATCATTCAAAGGAATACAGATGGACAGCTTTGAGGGCTTAATTGAATTTGTCGCTGTGGCTGAAGGACAAGGTTTTTCCAGTGCAGCAAAACGCTTAGGATGCAGCGTCAGTCATGTCAGCCGACAGGTATCCCGGCTTGAACAGCGTTTAGGCTCAGCCTTGCTCGCCCGCACTACCCGTCAAATCAGCTTAACCAAAGCCGGATTAACCTACTATCAGCAGTGCAAAGATCTGATCAATGGCCTCGAGCAAGCCAATGAACAAGTCAGTTCCCAGCAATTTCAGGTCAGTGGTACTTTGCGTGTCAGTGGTGCCGGCCCCTTTGCCGAGCAGTTTGTCGCTCCGGTATTAATGTCTTTTGCGGAGCAACACCCCAACCTGACCATTGAAATGGATTTTAATACCCGCATGGTAAATTTTGTCGATGACGGTTTTGATTTCGCTATTCGTTATGGCGAGTTAAATGACTCTAATCTGGTGGCAAGAAAACTGGCCAACAGGCCTATGATGGCAGTCGCAAGCCCTGACTATCTAAAGCAACATGGCACACCAAAACATCCGGCCCATTTAAAAAATCATCAATGTATTATTTCCAATAATGACCATTGGCTGTTCAACAATGCCGGCACTGCGGAAAGCATCAAAGTCAGCGGACGCTGGCGCAGTAATAATGCTCACGCCGTTGTGATGGCCGCAGAGCGCGGATTAGGTATTGCCTATATGCCGAAAAGCAGTTTCAAAGCTGCAGTTGAACAAGGCAGCTTAGTCCCTGTGCTGGAGCATTATTGGGGCAAAGGTGCCAACAGCTGGATTGTGTATCAGAACAAAAGATTTTTGCCGCTGCGGGCAAGGCTGGCCATTGATTACTTAGTGCAACATTTTGCGGATTGGGCTGAGTAACGCAGCAAAATCGCAGAAAAAAGCCAGCGCTGAGGCTGGCTTGCTTTGGGGAGGATTTAAGGCTGCAGCGATTTATCCCGTATCGCTTTAAACTCTTTACCAGGTAACCAATTAGGCCAGCTTTGGCTGTTCGCCACCTCTAAACCTACCTGATAAAACAGGAATAAATCCTGCTGTGAACCCCGTAAATCCCAGTTCGGATCAAACTCGTCGTTCACTTTATGGTAGTAATCCGTGACGTAGTTTTTGCGTTGCTGTAAGCCCCAGTCTTTGCCGTTGGCTACGCTGTCGATACCACCACGGGCATACAACATAGGCACGCCTTTTTTCGCCAGATTAAAGTGGTCTGAACGGTAATAAAAACCATCCTGTGGTGTAGGTTCTGGTGCTATGTAGCGGTTTTGCGCTTTGGCATATTTGGCCAGAATGGGTTCCAGCTCTGAGCTGCCATAACCAAATACCATCACATCACGCATAGGGCCGTAGACATTCATAATGTCCATATTGATACCGGCCACAGTTTTATTGACCGGAAACAGTGGATGTTCGGCATACCAGCGTGAACCTAACAAACCCCGCTCTTCAGCTGTGACCGCCACAAAGGCTATAGAACGCTCTGGTGCCGGGCCTTGTTTAAACTTCTCAGCCAGCGCTAATAAACCAGCAATACCACCGGCATTATCCTGAGCACCGTTAAAAATTTTGTCATCGCTGCGGCTGAAATCCAGACCAAAATGGTCCCAATGCGCCATGTAAATCACGGCTTCATCCGGCTTTTTGCTGCCTGGAATAAAACCTATCACGTTGTTGGAGTCAATTTCGCGTAAGTTGTTTTTGATGCTGATACTGGCTTTGGCATTCAGTGGTATAGCCTTAAAATCAGGCTTTAAGGCTTTGGCTTTCATCTCTTTTAAGCTACTGCCATTGGCGGCAAATAAACGCTCGGCCGCATCCAAAGATAACCAGCCTTCCACCTGAGCTTTGTGCATGTTTTTATTAGCATCAGCCAGTTCAAAACGAATTGGGCTGGTGCCAGCGACTACATTCCAGCCATAACTGGCCGCTTCGGTTTCATGCACTATCAACAGCATAGCTGCGCCCTGTCGGGCCGCTTCTTCGTATTTGTAAGTCCAGCGACCGTAATAGGTCATGGCATTACCGGTGAACAGGGCTGGATCCTGAGTGGCAAACCCCGGATCGTTCACCAGCACTACCACTGTTTTACCTTTTACATCTAAATCTTTGTAATCGTTCCAGTTGTATTCAGGCGCCACTATGCCGTAACCGGCAAATACCATCTCGCTGTTTTCGACCTTAATTTCTGGCTGCATACGGGTCGACCAGGCCATCATATCGGTTTTGTATACCAGATCAGCAGCTGTTTTATCGCCGGTTAAAGTCATGCTGGAGACAGCCACAGGGTCAATTTGTACTACCGGCACAGCCTGACGGTAACTGCCGTCTTTGTAAGCCGTTAAACCTAAACGTTTAAATTCAGTTTCAAGGTAAGCAACAGTGCGCTTTTCACCCTCGGTGGCAGGAGCCCGGCCCTGCATTTCATCCGACGCTACTTTTTCAAAATAGCGGGAAAAATTGGCGTTAAAGTCGATTTGAACTAAAGGTTTATCAGCAGCATGCACTGCAAATACAGAGGTCAGAGCGACAAGGCTCCATATCTTCTTCATGTTGTATTCCTTAAAAACAGGTCTGTTCATAGGCCAATAAAAACAAGGCAAAACAGTAATTCTGCCCTAAGATCAGCGAATCAATAGCACATTAGGCAGACGGGCCTAAAGTAGCTTATTCACAACTAAATGCAGTTAAATCGAGCTGTTTTTCATGCTCTCCGTAATAGTCTGTATGCTCTATCATCAATAAATTCTCTTTCTGGTAAAACCTGAATTCCCCCAGCCAATCCAGTTTGGCTATTGGATGCAGCGTATAGAAACCATAGTTATCACGGCAAATGTAAGAAAAATAATGATAGGACTTGCCCATAGCGCCAGCATCAGAGGTATACACATAAATATTGCCATTTTCACGGTGAAATTGCGCGGTGGAGCCCAAAAGCAGATAGAAAAAACACACCAAAGTAAGCATAAGGCTATGGAGAGCACCAACTATGATCACAGGTATTTTTAGGTAGTTAAACACAGGAGGAGCATCTGCTTTAAGTAGCAGTTTTAAACCTGCCAGAGTAAGCAGCAACTTCACCGGGATCAGATAAACACTAATCTGATGCATCAAGAAGGGACTGTTCCAGCCCAGACCCAGCGCATTGCCCAGAAACAAGCTTTCAAGCAATGGTAAAATAACGAGCAGGTAAGGGATCAAAAGTGATTTTTTCATTAAATATCAATCGACGTCCGTGTTTGTGGCCTTACTTCAATGAAAAAAGCACTCATCAAAATGGGGCCAGATCATATTTTAAAGATCTGCCCCATTTTTAATTTACTTCACAGCTAACGAAGCATCACGTATGGCGCGGAACTCGCGGCCTTCAAACCAGTTTGGCCACTGATCAGAGTTTGCCAGTTCATTACCTACCTGATAAAACACATTCATGTCCTGCTGTATGCCACGTAGATCCCAGCTGTCGTTAAATTCGTCAGCTGCTTTGTGGTAACAGCAGACGTTGTATTCTTTCTTCTGAGCTGCGCCCCACTCTTTGCCATGTTCAAAACTGTCGATACCACCTTTAGCGTACAACATAGGCACGCCAACTTTGGCCAGATTGAAGTGGTCTGAGCGGTAGAATGAACCGTGCTCAGGACTTGGCTCAGGAGCCACATAACGACCTTGTTGTTCAGTGTATTTAGTCAGCAGGTTTTCCAGCTCTGAGTTGTTATGTCCAACCACCACCATATCTTTCATCGGACCATAGACGTTCATCACGTCCATATTGATACCGGCGACAGTTTTTTGCAGCGGGAATACCGGATGAGCGGCATACCAGGCTGAACCTAATAAACCACGTTCTTCAGCAGTTACAGCAAGGAAAGCGACTGAGCGTTTTGGCTTCGGCTGTTTAGCAAAATGTTCAGCCAGAGCTATCACAGCAGCTGTGCCACTGGCGTTGTCTTGTGCACCGTTAAAGACTTTGTCTTTTGGATTGGAGAAATCCACACCCAAGTGATCCCAGTGGCCCATATAAAGTACCACTTCGTCTGGTTTTTCTGAACCTTCGATATAACCCATCACGTTATTTGACGTCAGTTCACTGATATTGTTTTTCACTGAAACCGAAGCTTTTACACCCATAGGCACAGGGGCAAAGTCTTTGCTCAGCGCTTTTTGACGCATAGTTTCAATGTCAGTGCCCATAGAAGCAAACAGCTGCTGCGCAGACTCAGTAGTCAGCCAACCTTCTACTTTGGATCTGTCCATATTTTTATTTGGATTAATCAGATCAAACTTAGTAGGCGAACCACCCGCTATCACCTGCCAGCCATAAGAAGCAGGTTCAGTTTCGTGGATGATCAAGGCCATGGCAGCACCCTGACGGGCCGCTTCTTCGTATTTATAAGTCCAGCGACCGTAATAAGTCATGGCATTGCCGGTAAAGAGGTTTGGATCCTTAGTGGCGAAACCCGGATCGTTCACAAACATCACCACGGTTTTGCCTTTTACGTCCAGACCTTCGTAGTCGTTCCAGTCGTATTCTGGCGCTACTATGCCGTAACCGACAAAGACTAACTCGCTGTCTTTGACTTCAACCTGTTCCGTCACTTGCGTGGTCCAGGCCATCATTTGTTCTTTGTATTTCAGTTCAGCATTGAGCTTATCGCCCGCTAATTTCAGGCCAGACACTTCTTTAGGATCAATACGCACTAAAGACACAGGCTGCAGGTAACTGTCGCCATTAATACCTTTGAGGCCAATACGTTTAAATTGCTCTGAGATGTAGTTAATAGTTTTTTCTTCGCCTGGGGTTGCAGGCATACGCCCCTGAAATTCATCAGAAGCCAGAGTTTTTAAGTAGTCTTTATAAGCTGAGTTAAACTCAGTCCCAACCAAAGCACTGGTTGCTTTGGCGGGTTCAACTGCTGCAGTGCTGGCTGTTTGTTCCTGTTCAGCTGGTTTAGAACAAGCTGTTAAGGTTAAAGTGGCCATCACGGTCAGCGTTGTGGCTGAAAACCAAAATTGTGGTTTCATAACACTCCCGATTTATTATTGTTTTGTATATTGATATAAACTGACTCTTCGATACTAACCAAGCTAGCTGCGACTGACCAGAGCAGTTATCGCAACTTTTGCCCCATTAGCGGTGATTTCGCCGTCAATTGCGTTATTTTTCTTCTCCCCAGTTGGCTTTTGGTAAAGCAACAGCTTTGCTTAAGTCAAAATCAACCCGAAATTCACGGCCTTCGCGGGTTAAGCGGTAGCTGAAACTTTCATTAGGGTATAAGTACATATGCCAGGTGTTGCCGACTGATTGTGGTGTTTTGGTTTTGATAAAGAGGTTTTTTGAATAGTCATCTGCCGGAAAACTCTGAGCTTCAGCCCAACCTGCTGTAGAAGTATGGCCACCGTACAGAGTAGACTGATCATCTGTGCCATCTTCATGCTTATGTTGGTGCTGCAGCTGCAGGCCAGTGTCGGTTTTGGTAATAATCCAGGTGCGGGAGCGGTTTTCACCAACGACAAAAGGCACCTGAATTTGTGTGTCGCTGCAATCGCGCACATGCATCACCATATCGCCACTAAAAGCCGGGCTTGGTTGGTTATCCACTGTAGTTTTGCCAGCAAAAGCTTTACCACAAAGGGCTTTTAACTGGTCAAAAAATTGCAGTTGCGCCTGGCTTGGTGCAGCAGAAACAGACCATGAAGCAAGACTGGCTGTAATAGTAGCGGTGATAGAAAAGGCGTTGATAAATAATGTTTTTTTAGTTATTTGCATCCGTGGACTCCTTTTTTTCGTAGCCGCACTATACCTTTATTAATCGCCATAACGCAAAAGCGCGGCTACTCAGGAAAACTTATGCAAAATTTAATAGACGCTAAATTACTGATGAAAGTATTTAGCAAAGTAGAGCAACAAGGCGTGGCAGTGGACACCACTTTTGGTAAAGGTTTTGAGCTGGACGGTATGACCATTGCCAGTGGTTTTGATGGCTACGATTTGTATTTCGTGGCTGATGAAGTGACTGTCACTTTAGGTTTTCACCAGAAATATCATATAGATGCCAAAGACGAAGAACATATAGACCGCTTTATCCAGCGCTTAAAGCGGATAGAAGCTAAATAACCAACTGACTCTTTGAATGCTCTGGTTATGAAAACGTATGCAGTAAAAAAGCCTGACAGAGTGGCTGTGTTAGCATAAGGAAAAACGACATGGAAACAGACGAAGATGCAATTTCCTATTTATGCCAAAAGCAGCCCGATCAAAACATGGCTGTTCAGCGCCTTTGCTTTAGCTGTATTGGCTTCCTGCGGTAAAGCACCAGTGCAAAACCAGACGCCATCCACTGAAGTAAAAAAAGCGGCAGAACAACCAGTGCAGGCCAAACCACAAGCCGAACAGGCCGCAGGCAAAGTGGTGGTGTATCAGATGTTCACCCGCTTATTCGGCAATACCAACACCAGCAATCAGCCCTGGGGCACTGCGGAACAAAACGGTGTCGGTAAATTTAACGATATTAACGAAGCAGCACTGAAAGGCATTAAAGAGCTGGGTGCTAGTTATGTCTGGTATACCGGTATTTTGCACCATGCAGTCATTAGAGATTACAGCGCTTATGGCATAAGCCATGACGACCCGGATGTAGTCAAAGGCCGCGCTGGTTCACCTTATGCGGTCAAAGACTATTACAGTGTCAACCCGGATTTAGCAGTGGATCCGGCCAAACGACTGCAGGAATTTCAGGCGCTGATAAACCGCACTCATGCAGAGGGTTTAAAGGTCATTATTGATATAGTGCCAAACCATGTGGCACGGCATTATAAATCCTTAGACAAACCTGCAGGCATTGAAGATTTTGGTGCCAATGACGACACCAGCGTTGAATACAAACGTGACAACAACTTCTATTACGTACCAGGTCAACCGTTTCAGGTACCAGTAGCACAAAACGGTTATCAGGCTTTGGGCGGCGAAGCTCATCCACTGAGCGACGGAAAATTTGACGAAAACCCGGCCAAATGGACAGGCAATGGCTCACGTTTAGCTCAGCCAGATTTTAACGACTGGTATGAAACCGTTAAAGTAAACTACGGTGTTAAGCCAGACGGCAGCTACGATTTTGATCGCTTACCTGTCGACTTCGCCGATAAATCAGTGCAAGAACACGCCGCCTTCTGGCAAGGCAAAGACGTGCCTAATTCCTGGCTGAAATTTCGCGATATCGCCTTCTACTGGCTGGATAAAGGCGTAGATGGTTTCCGTTTTGATATGGCTGAAATGGTGCCGGTCGAATTCTGGAGCTTTTTAAACTCCAGCATTAAAACCAAGAATCCAAATGCCTTTTTATTGGCAGAAGTCTATAACCCCATCTTATACCGCGACTATATTCGCCTCGGAAAAATGGATTACCTGTACGACAAAGTGGAAATGTACGACAGCTTAAAGCTGGTGATGCAAGGCAAAGGCAGTACTGATGCTATTGCCAGCGTGCAAAAAGGCATGGCGGATATTGAACACCATATGCTGCACTTTTTAGAAAACCACGACGAGCAACGTATTGCTGCGCCTGAATTTGCCGGTGATGCCAACAAAGCCAAACCCGCTATGGTAGTGTCAGCCTTAATCAGCAGCTCTCCGACTATGTTGTATTTTGGTCAGGAAGTCGGTGAAACCGGAGCTTTAGATTCTGGTTTTGGCGATCCAAGCCGCACTACTATCTTTGACTACGCAGGCGTACCCGCTCATCAAAACTGGCTCAATGACGGCAAATTTGATGGTGGCAAACTGACGGCAGAACAAAAGCAACTGCGTGAGTTTTACACCAAATTAATGAGCTTATCGGCAACTGAAGCTGTATTTAACGGCGCTTATCAGGAGCTGCATAGCATCAATAAAGCTACTCCAGGTTATAGCGATAAAACCTACGCCTTCGCCCGTTTTAACGAGAAAACCAAAGTGATAGTCGCCAGTAACTTCGCCACGACGGCCACAAGTTTTGCACTGAAATTGCCTGCAGATTTGCTGCAGCAATGGCAGTTAGGTAAAGGCGATTATGAGCTAAAAGACCTGTTGTCTGAACACAAAGCATCTTTAAAAGTGACAGGCGATACTGCTTCAGTGCAGATTGAACTGGCACCGCTGGAGTCTGTGGTATTGAAATTTTGATGGGTTGATTTGATTTCTTTTTTTAATCTAAAAGGCGCCGATGGCGCCTTTTTTATGCATTAAATAGTCTGACGACTATTTTTGATCCCAACCAATAACTTCATCATCCTCTAAAGTAATTTTTAGAGCGTAGCGATTCTTACCTGTTGGCTTGTATTTCCAGACTTCTTTTGTTTTGGTTTTTAACACTTTTTGATCCACATCCTGAGGCCGCCCTAACGAATCAATAAGCTGTCCCTTTGTTTGTCCCTGCCAAAACATGTTACTCATTATTTTATCTACGAGCCTTGCATCACCATATTTTTTTATTAGGTTCTGTCGTTTTAATTTTATTTGACGATAGTGATTAAATATCGAAAATCCAACAATACCCAGAATTATCCACCAGTACCATTCCATGCTTGCTATCTCCCGTGCACTTATTAGCTTTTACAGACCTTTGATCCCAAGTATTGAATTAAGCACTACACAACACTGCGGCTAAGCATCAAAAATACAACGCCTAGCCAAGATACGTAAAGCAAAAAACTGTCGTTTCAGAAACAAACTTAATTCGTTACTGCAGAATCAGATTTAACCTTGTGTAAATAGTGATTAAATTTCTCTATCAATAGCTGATGAGCAGGCTCATGTCGAAGCGCCAGATGCAAGGTTTTTAGTTCAGTTAAACTGGCATTAAATTGCACTTTGTCTGTCGCCAAACGTTTTACTTCGGCGTCATGTTCCAGCAAATACGCTAAAACCCTACGGTCAATCACGGCCAGATCCAAACGACCCAAGGCTACTTTGAGAATATTTTGCCGATCAGAAAACGCTAACTGGGGTGTCAGTTGGCCTCTGCCGATCATCTGATCAACCACTGTTAAATTGACGTAATCCTGCACCACGCCCAACTGGAATTTGGCTAACACCGCCATACTCAGCTGGCCGAGTGGTTTGGCTGTGGCTTCAACAAAACCCAGTTCGCTGACCCCTAAGCTATCGGATAAAATAAACTTTGGGTTATGGGTTTGGTATTCAGGGAAATAACCTGCGTACAAAGCACCGTTTTTTTCACTGGCGCGAATAGCTCTGGACCAGGGCAAGAACTCAGTCTGCACTTCCTGTTGCATTGCAGCAAATACCTGCCTGAGCAGCACTGCTGTTTCACCTTGTTGCTCAAGCTGATGACCTGTGTAAGGCGGCCAGTCTAAACTGGCCAGCCTCAAAGGTTCAGCAACAACAGCCCACACAGAAGTGGGCAGAACCAGGACCCAAAACAACCACTTCTTCACATCACTTGCCTCAACTTAGCAGCGCAACTGCGCCAGCTGAGCATCCATAGCTCCGGTAATAGTGTCTATTTCTTTGCTGATCAACAGGTTTTGTTTGGCCAATTGATGCAGCGCTTTAGTGGCATCATCTATGGCTGTGATATTACGGTTAATTTCTTCGCTCACCTGATTTTGCTCTTCCGCCGCTGAAGCGACCTGAAAAGCGTTGTCCGCTATGCTGGAAATGCCTTGAGTGGCCATAGATAACTTCTCATACGAGCTTTCTGCTTCCTGTAAGGTACTGGTCACTTTGGCTGTATTGGTGTGAATTTGTTGTACGGCAGCAGAGACTTGTTGCTGCAAAGCATGGATCAGGTTTTTAATTTCATCGGTAGAGCTGTGAGTACGGGCAGCTAAGGACCGCACTTCGTCTGCGACCACAGCAAAACCACGGCCTTGCTCCCCTGCCCGCGCAGCCTCAATAGCAGCATTTAATGCCAGTAAGTTGGTTTGTTCCGCTATGGCCTGGATCACATCAATAATGCCGTTAATTTTCTGGCTGCTTTGTGCTACTTCATTCACGCCCTGACTGGTGTGGTTAAATTCAACAGACACAGCTTTAAAGGCTTCCACTGTATTTTGGAATAACTGATTGGCCGAGGTTAAAGCTTCCAGTGATTGCTGTGCACCTTGTGCTGTATTGCTAGCAAGATTGGCCACCTCATGGGCTGTTGCTGACATTTCATGCATAGCAGAAGCGACGTTCTGAATTTCACTAGCCTGAATACTGACCGAACTGTTGGTTTGATCTGTGGTTTTGACCATTTGCTCAGACTGGTACTGCATTAACTTAGACGACTCTTTTAAGTTATTGATCATTGAGCGCAATTTGGCTGTAAACATATTAAAACCATCTGCCATATCATTCAGTTCCTGATGTTGGCTTTGTTTTAACTGCCGGGTTAAATCCCCCTCAGAACCAGCCAGTTCTTTCATCAGCACACTCATCTGTAAAATGGGTGCTGTCGCAGTTTTTAAACCCAATGCCATCAACAGCACAAAAGCCAATAACAGCACCAGACCTAAACCAATCATGCTTTGCGTAGTTTGGGCTGAATCTTCATTCAACTGATTCGCCAGTTGAGTTGCCATAGCTAAAGCTGTAGCTTCCGGCACAGCCACCACCACGGTCCATCCAGATTCGGTGCTGTCGAGTTTTATGGGTTCAGTCACCAGCATGGCATCTTTGTATAAACTGACTCCGGCTTGTTGTTGCTGCAAATGCGCGGCTAAATCAGCGTCCAGAGTTTTAATCGACTGGCCTAATTTATCAGGGAATTTATTACTGGCCACCACCAAACCATATTTACTGATCAAATAAAGTTCAGCTTTGCCGTCATACAATAAATCGGCCTGAGCCTGCAGCAAGGTTTGCAATACCGGCAAGTTTAAATCGACACCAGACACGCCTCTGAACTGATCCTGCGTCACGACCGGATACACCAGTGAGGTTAAAAGCACCTGATTACCCGGCGTGATTTCCCACAAATAAGGCTCCATCAAACAAGCTTTCTTAGTGTCGCGACTGCAGAGATACCATTCAGCTTCACGCACTCCGTATTCGTTTTTGCTGTCTTTGTATTTCACCGCCGGATCCGGCACTTGCACAAACTTCAGCTGGTTTTGCTCACGGATCCAATAAATCTCCATAGTGCCGGTTTTAGAACTGTGATCATTGTTGATGGAGAATTGACTATCAGCGCCATCATAACCATTGGGTTCAAACTGGCCAAATAAGGATGAAATGCCTTTATTCGCGCCCAGAATTTGCCCCGCCATGACTTTCACCTGATCGCGGCTATAAGGCGTCTGCCCACTACCAAGGGCTGAGCCGGACAAAACAGCGGCAAAGTTTTTAGCCGTATCAAAATTGCGGTCAAGTACGCTACTTGTTTCAAGCGCTGTGCGCTGTGCGGCTTCAGTCAGGATTTGTTCGGCTAATGTACGTACCGACTGCGTCAGTTTGGTGACAGCCGATTCATTACTGCTGGTCATCGAATACCAGCCAATAAAAGCCATGCTGCTAATACTGATAGCGAGTAAAAGCGCGACACCAAAAGTAAGTTTAAAACGTAAAGAATTTAACTGCATAACCGCCACCTAAAGCCAATTGAAGGTTTTTGCTACTGACAACGAAAAGGTGGGTTCACCTAAATCGTCCAGTTCCAGATCGGTGTCATCAAAGGCTGCAGTCCATTTTGCCCCTAACCATTCGCTGATAAGCGCCACGCGCCAGTGATGGTAAGTACCGTCGTTATCACGCAGAAATTTATTTGTGTCGGTCGAGGTTGAGCGATCAGCGGACAGCATTAAGGTCATGCCTTCTGTTAGCTGAAAGTTTTGACTCAACATCACAATGTAATGGCCACCACCAGCGCCAAAATAATCTTTGGCATACCAGTAACTTAGTTTGGTATCACCATAAGACACTTTGATGTACGCCTCAGGATAATCAAAGGCACTGCTATCGCTGCTGCCGTAATAAGTGTAATGCGCTATACCAAGATCCAGCGCCCAATTACGGCCTAAATCTGTGTAATAGCCTGTGTAAAAATCTACTTCAAGATCGGTATTTTCAACAAAGCTGACATTCGATCCCCAGCTTCCGACATACCAACCCGAATCGGATACCCAGTCGAGACTTGGCTGCAAAGCCGGGTCATCTTCGGTCAGCGTAATACCGTTAAATAAATAGTTTGAAGATAGGGTGACAGTGGAGCTTAAATTGGCCAGAGCGGTCGGGCTTACCCCCAACATGAATAAGCCGGGAAGGACGAACTGTTTTGTGATCCGCATAAATACTCCAATGCTGATTAAAGTACAAATTCAACTACTTAGACTCCTTTCCATCATATCGCCCTAAAGGTATAGCACTGTTGTTAAAAAAAGCCCGAGTCATATTCAATTTCCCTAATTTTGGTTTTAGACTTCTAAACACCCAGAAATCTCTTTATTTCAAAATCGAAATAGGTTTAACTGATTTCAGTATTTC
Source organism: Rheinheimera sp. MM224 (assembly GCF_947090785.1). Taxonomy (NCBI): domain Bacteria; kingdom Pseudomonadati; phylum Pseudomonadota; class Gammaproteobacteria; order Chromatiales; family Chromatiaceae; genus Rheinheimera; species Rheinheimera sp. MM224. The sequence continues at coordinate 1,100,812 of NZ_OX352320.1, read as the reverse complement.
AAAGGAGCAAAATCAGATGTTTAAAGTAAATAGTTATTTTGACGGCAAGGTGACATCCATTGCTTTTCAGGGCGAAGAATTACCGGCTACTGTAGGCGTGATGGCGCCAGGTGATTACGAATTTGGTACTAGTCAGCATGAAGTTTTAACTGTGATTAGTGGTGCTTTAACCGTATTATTGCCGGGTGAAACCCAGTGGCAAACCTTCGTGCGCGGCGCTGTGTTTGAAGTACCAGCTCATGCTAAGTTTCAGTTAAAAGTTGAAACTGATACAGCCTATCTCTGCACTTATCAGTAAGTAAGGCACTAACTGGCCCATCAGCATAGGTTGGTAATTTGAGACGGGCGGCCTTAAAGGTCGCCCTTACAGTTTTTTACTCATCGGGGCTACTGATTTATGCGTGGTATGGGAACTGCAGCCAAAAGAGCGGATGCGTCAAAGCAAACTGAAGCTCTGAATCTGAAACAAACAGTGCAGTATATGTGGCCCTATATCTGGGCATTTAAAGGCCGTGTGTTATTGGCTTTGGCCGCACTTTTAGCAGCAAAAGCTGCCACTTTATACCTGCCTTATGCATTAAAACTCATTATTGACGACTTAGACCCAAGCTTAAACTCAGTATTAACCTTACCGCTGGCGTTTCTTTTATTTTACGGCGCCTTACGTTTTGGCTCAGTATTTTTTGGTGAAGTCCGTGATGCGCTTTTTAGCAGAGTGACTGAACACGCCATGCGTAAAGTTGGCCTGCGAGTCTTTAATCATCTGCATCAACTGGAACTGAGTTTTCATTTAGACCGCCAAACCGGTGGTATCAGTCGGGATATCGAAAGAGGCACCAACGGCATCAGTTTTCTGATGCGGTTTTTAATGTTTAATATTGTGCCTACCCTGCTGGAAATTCTGATGGTTGCGGTGATTTTTGCACTGCTATTTTCTTACTGGTATGCAGTACTGACTTTTGTTGCTGTGGCTTTGTATGTGGCCTTCACTTTTTATGTCACCGAGTGGCGCAATAAATATATCCGTGAAGCTAACCAGGCCGATTCTGCTACCAACAGCAGAGCGGTTGACAGCCTGCTGAACTATGAAACCGTCAAATACTTTAATAACGAAGCTTATGAAGAGCGTACTTACGATCAGTTTTTAGCCAACTGGGAAACTGCCAAGCTGAAAAACCGTATGTCGCTGTTGGCGTTAAACTCAGGTCAGGCGCTGATTATTGCCATAGCTATTACCTTGATGATGTGGATGGCAGCCCAGGGTGTGCTGGACAAAGAGCTGACCCTTGGCGATTTAGCTATGGTGAATGCTTATATGCTGCAGCTATTCATCCCACTGAATTTCTTAGGTTTTGTTTATCGTGAAATCCGCCGTTCTTTAACGGATCTGGAAAACATGCTCGGACTTTTGAAAAAAGAAGCGCTGATCAAAGACAAAACCGATGCGCCAGAGCTGCAGTTACAACAAGGTCGCATTGAATTTAAGCAGGTGCATTTTAGTTATCAACAAGGTCGGCCTATTCTGAATGGCTTAAGTTTTGTGGTCGAACCTGGCCAAAAACTGGCGATTGTCGGCGCGTCAGGCGCAGGGAAAAGTACTATAGCCAGGCTGTTATACCGATTTTATGACATTCAAACTGGTACTATCGAGATTGATGGCCAGGACTTGCGCGACGTGACTCAAAGCTCATTACGCCAAAGTATTGCCATAGTGCCGCAGGATACTGTGCTGTTTAATACCAGCATCAGAGAAAACATTCGCTACGGTAAACCTGATGCCAGTGAGGCTGAAGTGGATCAGGTCATCAAACTCGCCCATCTGGACAGCTTTATCCAAAGTTTGCCTCAAGGCGACCAAACCTTAGTCGGCGAGCGGGGTTTAAAAGTATCAGGTGGTGAGAAACAACGTATTGCAATAGCCCGGGTGCTGTTAAAAGGCTCCCCCATTCTGATTTTTGATGAAGCCACCTCAGCTTTGGATTCACACTCAGAAGCCGCTATTTTAAAAGCATTGCGTGAACTGGCGAAACACCATACTTCAGTAGTTATTGCACATCGATTGTCGACTATTACCGACGCTGACAAGATCTTAGTACTGCAACAAGGCGAAGTGGCAGAAGCCGGCACTCACCAGCAATTGCTGGCCCAACAAGGCCTTTATGCACAGTTGTGGGCCAAACAACAAGAGGCCAAAACCAAAGCTGAGTAAAGCTGATATTAAGTTAGGTTAAGCAGAGTAAATGCCGGGTAAAGGACTGAACCCGGTTTTGTTTTTTTGTTCTGATGAGGGTATTTATTTCTTACAGGACAAGAAAATCACTATGTTGTTACGTCAGCTCATATTACCTATTACCAGTGTTTTTATACTGAGTGCCTGCGGTGGCGGTAGTTCGTCAGAAGGCAACGACACCTACCCAAGCAGCTATCTGCAGTTTTATAACGGGTCTTCCAATAGTGCCACAACGACTCTCACCTTAACGGACAGTGATGACACCGAAAGTACTTTAGGTTCAGCAGCCTTTGGTGACACTACTGCTTTAACCACAGTTTTAGCTGAAACCTATGATCTGGATTTTACTTATACCGACAATAGCGGCGACGTTCAGACGGTACTGGAAGATCAGGTCAGTATGAAAACCAGTCAGAAAACTGTGCTGTTTATGGTGGATAACTATGAAGCCCCCAAAATACTAAACTTAAGTTTTGTGCGGGATGATGAACTGGATGACCAGTTTAAAATCTACTTTGCAAACTTACTGGCTGAAAACAAAAGTATGGATCTGTATATCAGCAGCTCTACCGAAGACTTTGATGATGCAGATTTTGTCGCAACTGTGGGACAGAATGCTTTTAGTGAAGCAGTCACTTTTGATACCGGCAGCTACATTTTGTATTTAACTGACGCGGGTAGCAAAGAGGTTGTACTGCAAAGCCCGGTTTATGCTTTCGCCTACGAGACAGAATACGTTCTGGCTTTGCGTGACAACGCGGGCCCGCTTAAACGTAAAATTGCGCTGGATATCATAGGCAATACTACGACCGTCTATCCACTTGAAGACATCAACAGTAACGCCCAGTTCCGTATTTATAACAGCCTGAACGATTTAGACCCGGCACAGATTTATGCCGGCAGCACCAGCGGCACTCCGGTGTTTGCTGATGTACCAGCTGATACTCTGACGTCTTATGTTGAAATTCCACATGGTGATTACAGAGTGACATTAACGGCAAACGAAGGCTCCAGCCAAATTCCAAATGGCTTATTAACGCTCAACCAGGGTGAGAGCAAAAGTCTGGTGTTTTACCGTGATGAAAATGATCAGCCCACTGTATTATCAGTCACAGATAGCGCGACACCACAGGTATACGACTTTGTATTTAATGTAGTGAACGTGGTGCCAGACTTTGAGAATGTCAGTATTTATTTTGTGCCACCTGGCAAAACCATGGAAACCACCTCTTATTACATCAGCAGTATTAACGACGCCACCAGCGCCAGCATTACTTTGCCGCTGGATAGTTATACGGTGCTGTTGGTGCGCAAAGACTTAAACAACAATAAAACCCTGCTGGCTCAAACCGCCGAAATTGAATTTATTCAGGGCAACTCCTATCTGCTGGTCGCGGAAAAAGATCCTGATACTGAAACAGGTTATAAAATCAGTTTACAGTACTAAACTGTAAATTGGTTTGATGACAAAGGTCCGTCTGAGCAACGGGCCTTTTTTTATTCGCTGCCATCCATGGCGCTCACCCTGTCGGGCCAGCTAAAGCTGTTAAAAATTGCTCCTGGCAATTTTTTTACCCGTCGTATTTGGCGCCGCAGCGTTGTTGACTGCGCTCTTCGCCCCAGTCATTCAGAAATGCCCCACCAGACATGACTTGCGAGTTCTCGCCACAATCCAATTGCACATAGGACAACTATGCTCCTGGGGTCTCAATCACTTGTCGCCTCACTGCAACATCAATTACTTAGGGCATGATTTAGCGAATGGGTTGCAACGATGTCCTCCTGAGCTCTTCCCTGTTATTTGTTTTTCCTCTAAATTAGCTTCCAGTTGAAATCATCAGATGGAGTAAAGCATGACCTGGATTTTTTTAGTGGTCGGCCTGATATTACTGGTCGTTGGCGCGGATTTGCTGGTCAAAGGAGCAGCACGTTTAGCAGGATCCTTTGGTATTCCGGCTTTAGTTATAGGTTTAACTGTGGTGGCTTTTGGCACCAGTGCGCCTGAATTGGCTGTTAGTGTAAAAGCGGCTTATTCAGGACAAGCCGAACTGGCTATAGCCAATGTAGTGGGCAGCAATATCTTTAACGTGTTGTTTATTCTCGGCGCTGCGGCAATGATTTCGCCTTTAATTATCTCACGCCAGCTGATCCGTCAGGATGTGCCGATTATGGTGCTGATTTCTGTGGTGGCATTGTTAATGACGCTGGACGGCAACATCAGCAGGCTGGAAGCCGGGATTTTATTTGCAGGCCTGTTAAGTTACACCTGGTTTTTATTCCGTCAGGGTAAAGCCAAAGGCGCTGACACTGTTGATGAAGAAGTGGAAGCCATGCTTAAATCCAATACACCAGCATGGCAAAACGTTTTATTGGTCGTGGGTGGCCTGATATTACTGGTATTAGGTGCACGTTGGCTGGTCGAAAGCGCCATAGAAATAGCCAGAGCCTGGGGTGTGAACGAAGCCGTCATTGGTTTAACCATAGTGGCAGCTGGTACCTCTTTACCTGAAGTGGTGACCTCTATAGTGGCAACCATTCGAGGTGAGCGCGATATTGCAGTCGGCAACGTAGTAGGCAGCAATATATTTAATATTCTCTGTGTGCTGGGCTTGTCAGGTTTAGTCTCTCCTATCCCTTTGATAGCGGGCGAACAAATGGCGATGGTCGATATTCCGGTGATGGTAGGTGTGGCCGTGCTTTGTGTGCCGCTGTTTTTTATCGGCTCGGTACTAAACCGCATGGAAGGTTTGCTATTTATGCTGTTGTATATTGCTTACACCTGGTATCTGGTCGCTATGGCATTAAAAGAAAGCTACCTGCCAGACTTACAGCAAGGCATTTTGTACGGCTTGTTACCGGCAGTAGTACTTTTTGTGGTGGTATCTTTTATTCACGACCGCATGAAAAACAAACAAATACATCAATAAGTTAGCTGATGATGTAAAAAACAGGCCCAGATGGGCCTGTTTTTATTTACAAGGCATATGACATTTCGATGATCTGAAGCCTGCCGCTGACTAGAACACTATCCAACCCTCAGTTTTGTTTATATAATCCCCCGCAGTTCATAACCTCAATGAGACCCCATGGAAATCTTTATACTAGTTGGACTTATCGTGTTAAATGGCATTTTTGCCATGTCTGAAATTGCTATTGTCACAGCCAAAAAATCACGTTTAACGGCTTTGGCGCAGAAAGGGAAATCCTCCGCAGCCATAGCTTTGAAACTGGCCGAAGATCCCACTCAGTTTTTATCGACAGTCCAGATTGGTATTACCTCTATTGGTATCTTAAACGGTATCTTCGGTGAATCTATTCTTGCCGAACCTTTTGCCTTGTGGTTGCAAAGCCTGGGGATGACACCTGAATTTAGCAGCATTTTTGCCACAGCTTTAGTGGTTATAGTGGTGACTTATGTGTCTATCGTTGTAGGTGAACTGGTACCTAAACGTATTGGTCAAATCAGCGCTGAGTCTATCGCCTGCTTAATGGCCAAGCCTATGTTATTACTGGCTTTAGTCACTAAACCTTTTGTGTATTTATTATCAGGTTCAACCCATGGCCTTATGCGTTTGTTTGGTTTTGCCCACAGCACCGAATCCAATGTGACCCATGAAGATATTCAGGCTATGTTACTGGAAGGTTCAAGCTCAGGTGCCATCGAACACAACGAACATGCCATGGTAAAAAACGTATTCCGCCTGGACGAACGCTCTATTTCCTCTTTGATGGTGCCACGTTCTGACATTATCTTTTTAGATACAGCCATCAGCATGGAAGACAACTTACACCGTGTGATGCAGTCCCCTCATTCACGTTTTCCGGTATGCAAACAAAGCGCGGATGAGTTAATTGGTATAGTCTCAGCCAAACAGCTGCTGGCGCAGTCTGTAGCAGGTCAACTGACCGATTTATCGCCTTTAGTACAACCTTGCCACTATGTGCCGGACAGTTTAACTGGTATGGAATTGCTGGAACATTTCCGCACTACTGCCCGCCAGGTGGTGTTTGTCGTGGACGAATACGGTGACTTAAAAGGTATGGTAACGCTGCAGGATTTAATGGAAGCCTTAACAGGTGAATTAAATCCGGATGACGGCGAAGATTTAATGGTGGTGCAGCGTGACGATGGCTCTTACCTGCTGGACGGCCTGTTGCCTATTATCGATTTAAAAGACTGTTTAGGTTTAGACGAATTACCTGAAGAAAATCAACGTAACTATCAAACCTTAAATGGTTTATTGATGCTGTTAATGGGGAAAATTCCGCAAACGGCTGATAAAGTGCTGATCCATAACTGGCTGCTGGAAATTGTTGATATGGACGGTAAACGAGTCGACAAAGTATTGGCTGTGCAACTGACTGAAGAACAAATGGCAGAAATAAAAGCCGGTGTCGATGAGATGCACGACTAAGCCCGTGATTAACTTGCCGCGCCATTAATGATTTGGGGTGCATCTCTCTGCCAAAAACAAAAACGCCACTTTATAAGTGGCGTTTTTAGTTTAATCTTTGCGGCTTTTATTTCGTAAAGCCAAAGGGTCGGCATCAAGGCCAAAACCTAAGAGTGGCAAGAGTTCCGGTATTTCATCTTCCGGTATGCCTACTTTGTGGAAATGCTTCACCACATACTGCAGATCATGGCCTTGTTCTTTGAATTGTTGTGCAGTTTTTAAATGCACAGTTCGCATAAAGTTAGATGTCATGACAGTCACTCCCTGAAGAAAAGCGAACGTCATAGTGGTGAAATATTCAACAGCAGGCAAGCAATTTTCGACGAAAATTCAAACAATTTTTTTGAATAAAATTAAACTGGAATACAAACAAAAACTTAACGACAAAGGCACCTATCTGCGCCTTTGCCTGATGGTTACAAGATCAGAAATCAAGCTGCGCAGGAGTCGCAGACTTGATGATCGTCAGATTTTTGCCCTGCAAAAATACAACTTCATCATTTTGCTCAGGTTCGTCATTCAGCTGGCAAGTCAGAGCTGCCGTATAATTTCCGGCATCAATAAATCCTAACTCATAACTGTAGTTGGATGCACCATCAAATAACACCGGAGCACTGGCATAAGGTAATACAGTTTCAGTACCGCCATAGTCAGCTAGTGTACTCAGATCTAAATCTGCTCCAGGATACAAATACACAGCGGCTACTGGTTGATTCTGATCGGCAGGGGCGAGAATACAATTATTGGCTAATAAAAAGGCTTCACTGACAATCCCCTCCAGATGACCAATTTCACTGGTATTCACCAAACGTAAACCTGTAGGTTTTAGCAGGTATTTTTGTGGATTAGACAGCACCATAGCTTTACGTAAATCAAACTCCAGAGTGTAACTGAAGGTTCCACCGGCAGATAAGGTAACACCGTTCAGACGGAGCTGATTTGACGGCACTTCCAGTGGATATTGAGTGCCATCGGTCAGTTGAATATAACTACCTGGCACAATATTCAGGCGCATTTGGCCGTAATTACCAGCAGGCACTGTTGCTTGAGAAACCAAAGCCAAAGAGCTGGCGCCAGGCAAAGTTAACAGGTCAACCCCTATACTATTTGCTACAACTGCGCCGTTATTATCCCGACACTCACTGTTATTGTCTGCAGCTACTGGATCCAAACCCGGAGTAAACGTTTGATTGCCCAAGCCATTCCCAACCAGTTCGACCGAGCCAAAACACAACATGACTTTGTCCACACCATCCACTGGTGCATCACTGACCCCCAGACTAAAGCTGGCGTTTTGATCAACCTCGTCCGAAGAACTACCCCCACATGCGGCTAAGCTGATAGACAAAGCGCTGACCAATGCCAAAGTACCCCACGGTTTCTTAGTATTCATTTTTTACTCCTGATAGCTGGGATAACCCCATTCAACTTATCAGTTATAAAACAACGAAACTGAATTTATGCTGAAACCCTAATTTAGGAATTTCGTAACAAAAACTTACGCTGCAGCAGACGATCCAACCATTTTTGTGGCACTAGTTTAGCCAGCAAAGGCAAAGTGACGGCGCCATGTCCTATACCCACCACACCACTGCAATCTGTTTTATTCAGCTCTCGTACTAAACGTTTGGCAAAACGTTCTGCCGATGTAGGTTGGTTTTGACTGGCATTAGCGCGCAGCATCACACCTTCACGCATTGACCACCAGAGGGAGTCTGGTTCTAACAACTGCTCTGCTTGATGTTTAGCCCTGCTGGCAAAGCCTGTATCAATAGCTCCGGGCTGCACAGTCAATACACGCACACCCAAAGGTGCCAACTCCATCCGCAGCGCATCAGACAAACTATGCAAAGCCGCTTTGGATGCACAATACACTCCGGCAAAAGGTGTGGTTAAAATACCAGAGACGCTGCCTATATTGACAACTAGTCCTTTGCTTTCAAGCAGCAAAGGCAAACAGGCCTGAGTTAAATCCATCACTGCAAATACGTTGACTTCAAACTGCGCTCGTAAACCTTCAGCCCCAGCATCCAGCACCGGCCCCATAGCGCCAAAACCCGCATTATTAACCAGAATATCCAAACGGCCTGCTTGTTGTTGCAACTGCAACACAGCTTGTTTCACTGAATCCGGGTTGGTCATTTCCAGCGCTATAGTCTCCAGGCCTAACTGCTGCAGTTGCGCTAAATCGGCCTCTTTTCGCGCTGTGGCAAACACCCTGTAGCCTTGCTGTTTTGCTTCTAACGCCAAAGCTTTGCCTATACCACTGGAGCAGCCGGTGATCAGTATGGTTTTACTCATAGTTGGCTACTCTGTACTAAATGTTGCTCTTCAGGTCTTAGCGTCAATACCCGAAACCCTGCGTCTGTCACTGCCACTGTATGCTCCCACTGGGCTGATAACTTTTTATCTTTGGTCACCACAGTCCAGCCGTCGGACTTTTGTTTTACCCTTCGATCACCCTGATTGATCATCGGCTCTATGGTGAACACCATGCCGGGTTTTAGCGTTAAACCAGTACCAGCTTTGCCATAATGCAAAATCTGTGGCTCTTCATGCATTTGCCGGCCTATGCCATGGCCACAGTATTCGCGTACCACCGAATAACCATGCTTCTCAGCGTATTGCTGCACAGCTGCGGCTATATCACCTAAACGGGCACCGGGTTTGACCTGATAAATACCCTGCCACAACGCCTGATAGGTCACATCCACCAAACGTTGTGCCAAAGGACTGACCTTACCTACACAATACATTTTGCTGGAGTCGGCAATAAAACCATCTTTTTCCAGCGTAATGTCCAGATTGACAATATCGCCTTCTTTTAAAATATCAGTTTGTTTTGGCATACCATGACACACCACCTCATTGATGGAGCTGTTTAGCACATACTGATAGTCATACTGGCCTTTACTGGCAGGTCGTGACGCCAAAGGTCCCCGAATAAAATCTTCCACTGCATCGTTAATCTGCATGGTACTGATACCGGGTTTTACCAGCTCATCCAGCATCAGAAAAACCTGCGCCAGTAACTGTCCGGCTTTATGTTGGACCTCTAGTTCAGCCTGGGTTTTCAGATGGATCGAGTTCATTCAGTAAGTCCTGCAAAGTAGTTGATTTGTTTTTCAGTAATTTACGACACAATTCCTGGTAACTCAGCTGTGGGTTCAACTCAGCCAGCATACCTACCCGGATCCAGAATTCAGCCTGCGCATTAATAGAGCGCGCCATCACTCTGCTGGCTTCCCTCAGGTCTTCATGTAGGTCGTCCGATATTTTCACTATGCCCATAGATACACTTCATATACGTTTCATATATTCATTGTATAAAAACAATCTGCCTAATGCACTTAAAAAAGACTGAAAAACTAGTTATGTTATGACATAGAACAATAAAGCCCCTGAAAATACGGGTTATAGTCCAACATCAGCAATTGGGTTTGGAACAGATACTGAGAACTTATGCATGAGCTTATTTAACGATATCTACAGTGCAGTTGAGCGGCAGTTTTTCTACAGCCTGACATTAAAAATTGTCGGCAATATCGGCTTTTTAACGCTAATTTTCTGGTTGGCGATGTTTGCAGCTTACCCGGCCGAAGGTGGCGCAGGCCACAGCTGGTGGTGGATTTTAGTGCTTGGCACAGGCGCTTTTGTGTTTACCATTGGCTATCTGATGCATTTAATAGTGCGACCGGTGAAAGCTCTGGTGCATGCTCTGCAACAAGCCAATCAAACCGGCAGCGATTTAAAAACCCGCTTACCTGCTTTTACTTTTGATGAGTTCCGCACTTTATCTGAGCAATACAACTTATTTGTCGACCAGTTATCCGGCATGTTGCGGGGTATTCACCAGCAGGCCTCCAGCAATTTTGATGTCAATCAGCAAGTAGCGGAAGCTGTGCATAGCACCAGACGCCAGTTGCAGGGCGCAGAGCAAAGCAGCCAGCAGATCCGGGCTCAAAGTGACCAGTCATTGCAGCGTTTAGCTCAAATAGTACAGAGTAATGATCAGGTGATAGTAGTTGCCAGCAGCACAGTGCATAACGCGAAAACAGCCAGTAGCCAACTTGATCAGCTCACCAGCCAACTGCATAAAATTGAACAGCTGTTAGCCAACTTTGGGGGCACTGTCACAGGCTTACAGAAAAACGCCGAAAACGTACGGCAGATTTTATTGATGGTGGAAAACTTCTCCGATCAAACCAACCTGCTGGCACTGAATGCAGCTATTGAAGCAGCAAGGGCTGGCGAAGCTGGCCGAGGTTTTGCTGTGGTCGCCGACGAAGTTCGTACTCTAGCCGCTAAGGTCAATAGCGCCACAGGCCAGATCTCAGGCTTCCTGAATGAAATGGATGTGTTAGTGCGTGATACCAAGAATGAGTCAGAACAACTGCAACAACAAGCAGGCGCTGCTCAGCAGCAAATTCAGCAAACCAGCGGCGATTTTAGTCAGTTGGAACAGCAACTGAAAAATGCCCAGCAACAGCTGAACCATATTCAGCAACATGTGCAGCAACTGGCGCATAGCTCAGAGCAAAATCATCATCATCTAACCGAAATAGAGCAAGGCACCAATCTGGCTTATCAACAAATGGCCGCTATTGATCAGGCCACGGATCAGCTGCTGTCCGGTACTAAACGCACGCAACAACAGCTACAACCATTTTCTGCGACTTAGCTCCCCACTGCCTTATCATTGATCCGGCCATCCTGTTGCAGCGCTTTGACCAGCTGCAGCACGGCCGGGTGAGTCAGTTTACGCTCAGGTGATATGGCATAAAAACGTTCGGTCACCCTGTGGATCACCCCGACTTTTAACAAGCGGTAGTTGGTTAATAACTGAGTTTCCAGTAACAAAGGCGCAGCAAAAGCCCCCAATCCTTGTTGAGCAAAAGCCTGCATTAATGCACTGTCATCAAACTCAGCCACCACATCCGGCTGCACGTCCACTTCATTAAACCAGCCCATCAACTGCTGGCGAATAATGGATTTTTTGCCTTGTAATAAAAAAGGCTTGTCGTGTAACGAACGCGGAAAATCTGCGCTGAGCTGCTCTGCCAATGCCTCGCAGGCGTAAACTGCCATAGGGGATTCAGTGACTAAATGACTGTAGGCTTTGACATGACTGCCAGGCTGAATAGGCTGATCGGACAACACCATATCCAGTTTATTGATGGCGAGTTCAGACAGAAGCCCGGCCTGCTCACCTTCGCGGCAAATCAGTTTAATCGGCAACTGCAAAATAGGTTTTAGCATTTCATAAACAAAAGCTTTGGGCAGAACGTCAGTAATACCCACACTAAAACTTTGCCAGCTGCTGTGCTGACGGGTCAGTACGGCTTTGAGCTCATCACCCAGTTGAAAGATATCAGCAGCGTAACGCTGCACCACCACCCCCAATTCGGTAGGAACCAGTCGTTTGCCCACCCTGGAAAACAAGGCGGTGCCAATACCATGCTCAAAGGCGCTAATTTGGCCGCTAATAGTTTGAGGCGTGATATGCAATAGCTCACTAACACGGGCAATACTGCCATGCTCAGCCACCAGATAAAAATAATAGAGTTGGTTGTAATTTACCGGAGTCATGTGAATTCAATTATTTACGAACATATAGGAAGTTATATTCGATTTTTACTGACAAAGTAAAGGGCGTATAACGGTAGCTGTTGTGAGGTTCCTGCAGAATTTCACAATCACAGTTTAACCCATAGGCTCATCCGCGCCTTTTGCCCCTCGTTTTTGTTAGCAAGGGGCTTTTTTATGTCCAAAACAAAGCTACAGCTTTATTGGCTCGCATCATCTCTATGCTGCAAGTTCGATGATTTTGCAGATACAATGGCGCAAACAAGTTAAAGAGCGCTGATGATGATCCACTACCCCGCCATTTTTAAGTTCGCAGGTCAGGATGAGCTGATCTATATCGCCTCCCAGAGTAGCTTTGAGCAACACTATCAGCTGCAACAGCCTTATTTCACACCTGACGATCTGCTGATTGATGCCACAGGGCAAGCTTATCTGCTGCATCAGCTCACACAACACAGCAGTTGTTTAGCTGCATTGTCTTTGCCTGCACTATCTTTACCTGTATCAGCCAAACAATTTGAACAGCCGGAATTGACGGCTTTGGTGCAAGCACATTTTTTTGCTTTAGCTCAAAGTTGTGTTGTAAAAATTCAGGCGCCTTCGATCACTGCTTTATTTGAGCTTTTGGCCGATACTGATACCGAATAAAATTTCATACCGCAGCTTATTCAGCAGATCATTGTTGTTTAACGTGGTGTATTTTTCAGACGAGGACAAAAAATGGCGGTTGAATTATTAGTAGGTCTAGAGGTCAGAAATCCAGAGCTTTACGCAGAATATCGTCGTTTAATGACACCTCTATTGCATCAGCATCAAGGTGATTTTGGTTGTGATTTTATGGTGCAGAAGAGCCTGAAACCTGCAGATACTGCAATCAACAGAGTCTTCACCATTTATTTTGCCAGCCAGCAACTGATGGACAGTTTTTTTAACCATCCGGATTATCTGGCTATACGGCAACAGTATTTCGAACCTGCTGTTGCCGCTTCACATATTCTGGCAAGTTATCAAAAAGCAGATTAATCGCAGTTAACAACAGGAAAGTCACAATAAAATACTGAGCCTTGTCCGGGTACTGAGTGAAAGCCAATGCTGCCGCCCATCGACTCAATAATGGCTTTGCTGATCGCAAGCCCCAGACCTGTGCCAGACTTGGCTTTGCTATCTGAACCATCGGCCTGAGCAAAACGCTGGAATATTTTTTCCTGAAACTGCAGTGGTATGCCTTCGCCTTTGTCTTCCACCTGAAGGCGTATTTTCTGATCAAGCTGCACGTAACTCACTACCACCTGCGAGCCGCTTTTTGAGTATTTAGTAGCGTTGGACAATAAATTGCTCAACACTTGCTGTAACCTGTGGCTGTCGAGCTGCATCATTACAGACTCGTTATTGAGCGCGCAGAGTTGTACAGAAAACTTATCAGCGTAGGGTTGATTCTGCGCAACAGCTTGCTGGCATTCCACAGCTAAATCACAAGGTTGCAGATAAAAATCCATTTTCCCTGCGCTTAGTTTTTCCATATCCAATAAATCATTGACCAGCAGTTGCAGCCTTTTGCTGTTTTGACTGGCGACTTTCAGCATCACCAAAGCTTTTTCAGGAATAGGCCCTAATACCTGATTAATGACTAAATCCAGCCCGCCACTGATAGCGGTTATAGGCGTGCGTAATTCATGACTGACTGTAGAGATAAAATCAGTTTTCATCTGCTCCAACTGTTTCTGCTCACTGATATCATGCATCAAGACTAAAGCACCAAGCAGCTGACCGGAGCGCGCTTTGAGCTGCTCACCACGACAACGCACCCAGCGCGGAGGCTGATTTTTGCTTTTAATACAAATATCCTGGCTGACCACAGTTTCGCCGTGAAAAGCTCTGAGCAAAGGAATTCGCTCAACAGGTAATACCGTATGGCCATCCTCTTCGTATAAATTGTAATGATGGCTCCACAGATCAGAATCACAATGACGCACATCGACGCCATGCCAGTCGCGCGCTACTTTGTTAAATTGCTCCAATCGTCCTTCACTGTCACAGGCCACCAGTGCATCAGGAATGGAATCGAGCAATAGGTCCAGCAATTGCAGTTTATGTTCGGTTTGCAGTTTTTGTTTGTGTTCATTCAACCTGTCCATCACTATAGCCGCAAGCTTACTTAGTATGGTCTTGTCTTGTTCGGTCATCTTTCTCGGCACACGGTCAATAATGCACAAAGTACCCAAGGCATAACCCTGCTCGTTGATCAGCGGACAACCTGCATAAAAACGGATATTGGGAATAGTACAGACCAGAGGGTTGCCAGCAAAACGTTCGTCTTGTGATGCGTCTTCAACGATAAAAATATCCGGCTGCAAAATCGCGTGGGCACAAAAAGCTAGTTTTCGGTCAGTCTGGCATACATCCAGCCCTTGTTTGCTTTTAAACCACTGCCGCTGTTCGTCTATTAACGAAACCAGCACTATAGGCACCTGAAATATGCTAGCAGCTAAGGATGTGACAGTATCAAAAGTACTGTCAGGCTCGGTATCAAGGATTTGCAATTTCAACAGCGCTTTTAATCTGTCTTGTTCATTATGCGGAACTGCGGCAACCTGCATCTGTGCACTCCTGTGCTGGCAACATATTCTTTAACTAAAAACATACCACAGAATACTGAACTCAGCCTTGACGCTTTTGATCTTTTGTACCTGATACCAGCGATTGTAAATCATCAGGCACAGGCTGAGGCTGTAATACCGGGTAACGACTGGAACCCGGATTACCTAAAGGCAAACGCCCGGTTAAGTGCCCTACAGGAGTCAGTAATAAGCGCAACACCTGACCACGAATCTCAACCCAGTTGGATTGCTCTGCTGCAAGTTTTAACATCAACCAGTGACTTTGCATATGTAAGATAAACTGCTGTTGTCCCAGAATATGAGCCCGCTCTAAATGAGACCAGGCTTCCGACCACTTTTGTTGGTGGCGAGCCTGTAAAGCTTGTTTTACTTCAGCATGAAAGGCTTGTTCTACGGCAGATGACATCTGTATACAATTCCGGTATTGGTAATTCTCCTTACAATGCCGCGGCTTTGTTGCTCAGTCAAGGTTTTGCACTGCTCTCTAAAACCAGCCTTTATCTTGAGTTTTTTAATGCTTTGTATTAGGGTAGCGCCAATACGTCGTTGAGCAACATAGCAAGCAAAACAGCATGAACAGAAATCGGGGTCAGGTATCCTGGGTAAGTTTACTAATGCTTATCAGCTTACTCCTTTTTAAAGGAGTGGCAGCTGCTGCTATGTTATGTTGTGGCCCAGATCACACAGCTCATTCAGAGCATTCTTCTGTTCACTCTAACGCCTCAGCCATGGATCACAACAAGATGAGCGGGCATAGTCATCACAACGCAGAATTGCCTGCTCAAGCCAGCGACATGTCAGACCATCAGGCCAGCGATCATCAGCAGATGATGGCGGATGATTCAGTAAATCAGTTCATGAATGACCATCAATCCTCCTGTTCAGGTTGTGCTGTCAGCTGTGCTGCTGCAGTGCTGATGATCAATCCATCGGATTTTATACCTGAGCCACCACAAAACGAACGTATCTTGAGTTTAACTTCTTCAGTTTTCCCTTTGACCCTCGCAAGTCTGGAACGCCCTCCCCGTTTGTACAGCTGATCACCGCCTTTGCGCCACAAAAAGCCGACATTAACGCTTCTTGTGTTGTGTATTTTTCAGCTTAAATAAACAGGTTCTATTTTATGTATCAGCGTATTTATCCGGCGCTATTCTGTGCCACAGCGGTGCTTTATGCAGCACCAGCAGCCTCCAAAACAGAAGCCACTGAAGTTCAGCCATTCAGTTCTGTAGCCATACAACACAACATTTCAGACTGGAAACAAGCCAATCAGAAGGTTGCCGAACTGGGTGGATGGCAATTCTATGCCAGTGAAGGCGGTGCTCATCAGGGGATGGATCATTCAACACATAGCACCGATAACGCGATGGACCATTCCGGGCATAGCATGCCTATGGATCATTCAAAGCATAGCTCCGACGACACTATGGATCACTCAGGACACAGCATGCCAATGGATCATTCAAAGCATAGCTCCGACGACACTATGGATCACTCAGGACACAGCATGCCAATGGATCATTCAAAGCATAGCTCCGATAACGTTATGGATCACTCCGGACATACGATGCCGATGGATCATTCAAAGCATAGCTCCGACGACACTATGGATCACTCAGGACACAGCATGCCAATGGATCATTCAAAGCATAGCTCCGACGACACTATGGATCACTCCGGACATACGATGCTGATGGATCATTCAAAGCACCAGCAACAGATGGACCAATCTGAGCACCTTCCGGCTAAAACAGGAGATGAACATGAGCATCATCACTAAGCTAAGTCCGCTGGCAGCAGTGGTGCTGTTGAGCGCCTGCGCCGGAACAGCAAAGCTTGAGCAGCATGATCTGGTGCAGCAAACAGCAAAAGCGGAGCAGGTACAACTGGCAGCCACAGATCCGGCATTAAGAGCAGAAGCAGAGCAGGAAATTGCCCGGTTGTTGGCAGAGCCTTTAACAGCAGAAAATGCCAGCCGTATTGCGGTATTAAACAATCCGGACTTTTTGGCAGCACTGGCATCTCTGGCTATCAGTAAGGCTGAATTAACTCAGGCCGGTTTATTACCGAATCCTGGAGTGCGGGTCATTCGAAGCCGTGAAGAGGATGGTTACAGCACCGAGCTCGATTTTTCACTGAACTTGTTTAACCTGATTTTTTTAAGTCAAAACAAAGCCATTGCAGCGCAGCAGGCAGAGCAGCAACAGCAGCAAGTCGCTTTAAAGCTGATGGATTTACTAACACAAAGCCGCAGCGCTTTTATTGAAGCCGTTGTAGCCCATCAGCGTTTTAGCTATCTGCAAACAGTGCAAGAAGCGATAGATGCTTCTGCTGAACTTGCCAACCGTATGTATCAGGTGGGTAATTACAGCGAACTGCAACAAGCACGTCAGCTGAAGTTTGCAGCAGAAATTCGTCTGCAACTGGCTAAAACGCAGCAACAACAGCAACAAAGCCGAGAGCAGTTGTCTGTACTGCTAGGGGTAGATCCGGCTACGCCACTGCAGTTACCAGCCTATTTACCAGCTATTCCTGCCACTTTGCCACTTCAGGAAAATCTGGAACAGCAGGCACTAGCCCAACGACTGGATCTGAAACAAGCCAAAGCCAGATTAAACCAACTTGAACTGCAACTGGGGCTGGAGAAAAACAGTCGTTTTGTCCGGGGTTTGTCCGGTGAAATTGCAGGTTCGGTGCAGCATAGCATCGAGCGTGAAGTGGCCTTAGGTGTTGAACTGCCGTTGTTTGATTCGGGTTCAGCGCGTATCAGCAAGGCTGAAGCCCAGTACCAACAAGCCTGGTGGCAAACCAAAGCTCTGGAGCAAAAAGCACTTTCTGAAGTGCGCCAGGCCTGGGCCTTACACCAAAGTTCGTACCAGATCGCCCGGCATTATCAGGATCAGTTAGTGCCACTGGCACAGAAAATTAACCAACAAAATGTGCTGCGTTACAACGGTATGTTAATTGGCGTATTTGAACTGATTGCCGATACTCAGGCCCAGGTAGAGACAGTGACAGGACAAATGACGGCACAACGCGATTTTTATCTGTCAGAGCTGCGCCTGCAACAAAGCTTATGGGGCAGTCCTTCGCTGCAACAGCCAACAGACAGCGACAGCACAAGCAGCCCTGCCACTGCAGCTGGCCACTAACAGGAGAATCTTATGTTAACCCGTCGTGATTTATTAAAAAAAGTCGGTGCCATTACCGCTGCTGTAGGTGTAGCCGCGGTCAGTCGCAGCTCTATGGCGGCTTTGCCTGAGCCTGTTATTCAACAATCCGCCGACACCATGGACCCTTTGATCCCAAACACTGGTCGGCCTTACAACCCTGTGGTCACGTTAAACGGCTGGACTTTGCCATGGCGTATGAACAATGGCGTCAAAGAATTCCATTTAGTGGCAGAACCCGTGGTGCGTGAACTGGCGCCCGGTATGAAAGCGCATTTATGGGGCTACAACGGCCAGTCGCCTGGCCCTACTATTGAAGTGGTCGAAGGCGACAGAGTGCGGATCTTTGTCACCAATAAGTTGCCTGAACATACTTCAGTGCACTGGCATGGTCAGCGTTTACCTAATGGTATGGATGGAGTCTCGGGTTTAAATCAGCGCGCCATACAGCCAGGTAAAACCTTTATGTATGAGTTTGTTGCCCGCCGTCCCGGCACTTTTATGTACCACCCTCATGCCGATGAAATGGTGCAGATGGCCATGGGCATGATGGGCATGTGGATCACTCACCCTAAAGAGGCACATCCGCATATCAGCGAAGTAGACCGCGATTTCTGCTTTCTGCTCAACGCTTACGATATTGAGCCCGGCAGCGCCACACCAAAAATTATGACGATGACCGACTTTAATCTCTGGACCTGGAACAGTCGGGTATTCCCCGGCATAGACCCGTTAGTAGTGCGCAAAAACGACAAAGTGCGGATCCGGGTCGGTAATCTGACCATGACCAACCATCCTATTCATATTCATGGCCATGAGTTTACCGTCACAGGCACAGACGGCGGCCCTGTGCCGGCTTCTGCCCGCTGGCCTGAAGTTACTACAGATGTGGCTGTAGGCCAGATGCGGCAGATTGAATTACTGGCGGATGAAGAAGGTGACTGGGCTTTTCATTGTCATAAATCGCACCATACCATGAATGCGATGGGTCATGATGTGCCTACATTGATTGGCGTCGATCACAGTGGTTTGATGCAAAAAATCAATAAACTGGTACCGGATTATATGGTGATGGGTGAACGTGGTATGGCGGATATGACCGAAATGAAAATGCCACTGCCAGCTAATACTCTGCCGATGATGTCAGGCGACGGTCCTTTTGGTTCAGTGGAAATGGGCGGTATGTTCAGCATATTTAAAGTACGTAAAGACCAGGCTCCTGGTGACTATAAAGATCCGGGTTGGTATCAGCATCCTGCCGGTACACTAGCACAGGAGTGGACAGGAGAAGTACCACAAGTCACTTTATCTCAAACTCAGGCTGAAACTGCAGAGGCCAGAGTGGAGCTGAAAGTAAAAAAACCAGGTGCACATCATCATTAATGGCTGAACACCTCTTCGCTGCTGGCGCAGAGGTGTTACTGATCCAATCACTTTTTATCAGAAAGAGCTCTTAAATCGGTTTTATGACAAATAAAACAGCTTTCTTATATCATTTTGAAATAACTAATAACCAAAACAATTAATATACATCTGTTACCAAATGTAATCAAACCTAGCATTTTAGCCGCTCACAGCAGGCTACTCATCGCACAAAAGATCAATAAATACGAAAAAATGAAAACAAAAGATTAAATATGATAAATATATAACTATTTACATTAACAAATTATTGACCAATTATCGTACTGCCCGCCCAACAGATTAACTAAATAAGGGACAAAGGCTTCCAAGGATGAGGCAATTCACATAACAATAATTTGAGAGAACAAAATGCAACATAAAACATTCAACTTATCCAAAGTCTCATTGCTTACCTTGTCCGCACTTTCCTTATTGGCTACTGCTGCACAAGCCGCTCCACAAAAATCAGGTATCACCTTAGAAGTGAATGAAACCAAAGCGATTGAGCCACCAACCCGCTTTATCATTAAATACAAAAATGCTGCAACTTTATCTGCACAAGGCTTGGCCAGCACAGCAACAAGCTCAGTGAATCAATTAAAAACTCATGCTGCTTCTGAATTATCCAGCCGCGCCGGTGAACCTATGAGCTTTGTGCGTTCTTTAGCAGTCGCTAACCGCCATGTGGTGAAAGCGGAACGTCGTCTGTCAAAAGCTGAAACTCAACGTACCATTGAGCTGCTAGCCCAGGATCCAATGGTGGAATCGGTTGAAGAAGACCGTATGTTACAAATTGCAGCTGCTCCAAACGACACTCAGTACACCAGTCAATGGCATTATTATGAGTCCACAGGCGGTTTACGTGCTAACACTGCATGGGATAACGCCACAGGTACTGGTGTCGTTGTTGCAGTATTAGATACAGGCTACCGTCCACATGCTGATTTAAACGCTAACATTCTGCCTGGTTACGACATGATTTCTGACAACTTTGTCGGCAATGACGGTAATGGTCGTGATAACAATGCACAGGATCCGGGCGACTGGATTTTAGCGAACGAATGTGGTGGCACACATGCCGCTCAGGATTCGTCATGGCACGGTACTCACGTTGCAGGCACAGTAGCTGCAGTCACTAACAACGGTTCTGGCGTAGCTGGTGTGGCGTATGGCGCCAAAGTAGTACCAGTGCGCGTATTAGGTAAATGTGGTGGTTATACCTCAGATATAGCTGACGGTATCATCTGGGCCTCAGGTGGCACAGTCTCTGGTGTTCCGGCGAACGCCAACCCGGCTAAAGTGATTAACATGAGTTTAGGTGGTTCAGGTGCTTGTGACTCTACCACTCAGGCTGCGATTAACACAGCTCGCGCCAACGGCACTGTAGTTGTGATTGCATCTGGTAATGACAATGCAAACGCCAACAACTTTAACCCGGGTAACTGTGCTGGTGTGGTGAACGTTGCTTCAACTAACCGCAGCGGTGGCCGCGCTTATTACTCTAACTACGGCACTTCAATCGATGTCGCAGCACCTGGTGGTGCTATGAACTCGGCCAACGATCCAAACGGTATTCTGTCTACTTATAACACTGGTACTACTACACCAGGTTCAGACAGCTACGGTTACAGTCAGGGCACTTCAATGGCAGCTCCTCATGTGGCAGGTGTTGCAGCATTAATAGCTCAGAAGAAACCAGCGGCTACGCCGGATGAGATTGAAACCATCCTGAAAACAACCACCCGTTCTTTCCCTGCAACCTGCACCAGCTGTGGTACTGGTATTGTTGATGCTGCAGCTGCAGTAGCGGCAGCTTCGGGTACTGGCGGCGGCGGTGGCACAGGTGCAACTTCAACTGTGAACAATATTTCTGTGGCCCGTAATGCCTGGAAATATTACACAGTGGTAGTTCCTGCAGGTATGAGTGTACTTACAGTCAATACGTCTGGTGGTACTGGTGATGGCGATCTGTATGTACGTCGTGGTTCACAACCTACCACTTCTACTTATGACTGTCGTCCATACCTGAATGGTAATACTGAAAGCTGTACTTTCAATAACCCTGTTGCAGCCACTTACCACATTGGTATCCGTGGTTACACTGCGGTATCAGGTGTCACTTTAACGACATCCTACCAACCATAAATCAACAAAAGTCCCGGCATTAGGCCGGGGCTCTTTGTTTCTGCAGAGTCAAGCCATCCAAAATAGCGCATTGAGGCTGATCGTCACCGCAACAACTGTCGGCTAATTGTTGCAATACCTTTTGCATCTGCTGTAATTCAGCTACTTTTTGTTTAATTTCATCCAGATGCACTTCAGCAAGTTGCTTTACTTCTCTGCTGCTGCGCTGTGGATCACGCCATAACCCCAACAAAGAACTAATTTGTGCTATTGAAAAGCCTAAAGTACGAGCCTGTTTAATAAACCCCAGTTGTTGCAGCTGCTGACTGTTATACAACCGATAGCCCGCATCTGTTCTATTGGCTTTAAGCAACAACCCTGCTTCTTCATAATGACGAATCATCTTGGCAGAAAGCCCGGTCTGTTTTGCCGCCTGGCCTATAGTGACCAAGGTTCTGACTGAAGTACTCATCATTTCACTCCTTAGCCTTCCAACGTTGTAATAACAAGGCATTACTAATCACCACTAAACTGCTGCTGGCCATAGCGGCACCTGCGATCAGCGGATTTAAGTAACCTAAAGCTGCCAATGGGATGCCCACTATGTTAAAGATAAAAGCCCAAAACAGGTTTTGCTGAATTTTACGGTAACTAAGCCGGGCTATCTGTAAGGCTGCGCTGACCAACAGTGGTTGACTACGCATTAAGGTCATAGCCGAAGCACTGACAGCCACTTCGGTACCACACGCCATAGCTATACCTAAATCAGCCTGAGCTAAAGCCGGCGCATCATTAATACCATCACCGACCATGGCTACTTTATGACCCTGCTGTTGCCAGCTTTGAATAGCAGCTGATTTTTCTGCTGGCAGCACTTCGGCCTTCCAGTCGGTTAGTTCAAGTTGCTGCGCTATTAAACTAGCACTGTCTCTCGTATCTCCGGTTAACATAGCCACAGCTATACCCTGTTGTTTTAATAAACTGACAGCATGTAAGGCATCAGGTTTTAACTCGTCAGTAAAACAAAATAGCGCCAATAACCTATAACTTTCATCATCTTGCTGCTCCGCCAACCAGGACACTGATGAGCCAGCGGTTTGGATTTGATCCTGCGGCAACTCCAAGCTAAGTTGCTGCATCCAGTGGCTGCTACCTAGCACTAAACTATGCACACCGATTTTACCCTGAACACCTTTGCCTGCCACCACCTGAAACTGTTCTGTTTCCACGGCTTTAACCTGATGTTCAGTGGCATAACGGAGCAAAGCTGCAGCTAATGGATGCTCACTGTGTTGCTGCAAGGACGCAGCCCATTGCAATAATTCAGGCTCATCCACAAAAGTACTAAATTGCTGCAGCACCGGTTTTCCTTGCGTTAAAGTGCCGGTTTTGTCAAACACCACCAGCGTGACTGCTTGAGCCTGCTCTAAAGCTGTAGCATCTTTAATCAGAATACCTGAGCGCGCCGCTGAACCTGTACCAGCCATAATAGCGGCAGGTGTTGCTAAGCCAAGAGCACAAGGACAGGCAATCACCAGCACAGCTACCGCATTTAAAATACCTGCCACCCAGTCGTCAGTCATAAAACCCCAGCCCAATAAGGTGACTAGAGCAATGATCAATACAGCAGGTACAAAGATGGCACTAATTTTATCCACCAGCGCCTGCACTGGCGCCTTCGCTCCTTGTGCCTGCTCTACCAATTGAATAATACGGGACAAAGTAGATTCAGCTCCGACAGCTGTCGCTCTGATGTGCAATACCCCATCCAGATTGACAGAGCCCCCAGTCACTTTATCAGCCAGTGTTTTACTGACAGGCACAGACTCACCGCTTATCAGCGCTTCATCGACATGGCTTTGGCCTTGCTCAACCAAAGCATCAACAGGAATTCGTTCACCAGGTTTTACTAACACTAAATCACCTTGTTGCACAGACTCTGCTTTTACTTGCACCCACTGGCCGCTTTGAAACAAAGTTGCCACAGCAGGTTTTAAATGTTCCAGCGCCCTTAATGCATCGGTAGTGCGTTTTTTTGCTTTGTGTTCCAGATATTTACCTAAAAGCACCAGGCTTAATACCGCACTGCTACTCTCAAAATACAGGTGGGGAGCGCCGTGTTGCCCATGCTGCGCATTAAAACTCCACCATAAATACAACGACAAGCCGTAAGCGGCGCTGGTGCCAATTGCCACTAACAGATCCATAGTGCCGCTGCCGGCTTTGAGTGCGGCCCAGCCTGCTTTATAAAAACGCGCGCCAAAATAAAACTGTACTGGAGTTGCAAGCAACCATTGCCAAAAGGACGGTAACATCCAGTCCACACCAAACAACAAGCCAAACATCGGCAGGACCAAAGGCAAGGTAAGCACTATGCTTGCAACCACAGACCACCATTCTTGCTGATAAAACCTAGTTTCTGTTGTTGGGGTCTCTGCTTTTTCTTCCGGCAAACTGGCCTGATAACCAGCCTTTTCGACTGCAGCTATCAGTTGTTGTGGCACAAGTGAAAGGCCGCTGACCGTTGCTGTTTCACTGGCAAGATTAACACTCGCCTGCTCTACACCGCTGACCTTTGCTAAAGCTTTTTCAATGCGGCCCACACAGGAAGCACAGCTCATTCCGTCGATATTCAGTTGGATCTGTTCAGACATACCATGACTCCAGACAAAAAAAGGTGCAATGACCTGACAGCAATAAGGCTAAAGCTTACCCTTAGGGTAAGGTCAACGAAAAAATTCAAATAATGAGCTTTAACGAACAGTGCTTGACCTTACCACGGGACAAGCTTGCACCATGTTCGCGAACTCACAAAGAGCAGCAAAAAAGGAAAGACGTAATGAAAGTACAATTGAAAGTTACAGGCATGAGCTGTAACCACTGCATCAGCATGGTGAATAAAGCCGTAGCAAAATTGCAGGCTAATGCCAAAGTGGCGGTTGACTTAGCACAGCAGCAAGTGAGTATTGAAAGCGATTTGGCAGCAGAGGATATTATCGCAGCACTGGATGAAGCCGGTTACCCGGCTACAGAGCTTTAACTTTGCAGTAACTTTGGTTTAGCCAAAAACTCAACTACAAAAAGGTAAAGCAGCCAAAGCAGACTCAAACTGGTAGCTAAAACCAACAATAGTCTGAGATTTTGCACTGATCACTCTGCGGCTTTGTGTTGATATGCTTTTAGACTCAAATACCGGAGCGGGCAGAGAAGCCAGTTCACAGGCCGTCAGATAAAATTCAGCTTTAGAACAAAATTGCGGACTGGATAAGTTATACAACTCTGGCCATAACTGCTGCTGGACTATGACTGATACTGCGGCACAAATATCGCTGCTATGTACCATATTCACCGCAACATCAGCAGCACCAGCTTGCTTGCCAGATAAAAACCGCGCCGGATGACGGCCTGGACCAATTAAGCCAGCCAGACGTAAAGTGCAGCAAGGCACCGCGGCTGTTAATAATTGCTCGCCCACAGCCAGCAATTCAATACGTGGATCGGCCAATTGTAACTGGCTTTGTTCGTTCACATCGCCTGAAAGACCTTCATAGATGCCAGTACTGCTTAAATGAATGCAAGCCACAGAGCCTAACTGCTTCATCAAAGTAGCTAGCTGAGCTACAGCTCTGGTGTAGCTCTCACCGTCGGAGCGGCTGGCTGGAACTGTGCAGATAATCAGGGCGTCTTTAAATAAAGTCTCCAGTGCTGCTGTAGGCCTTACAGATTGTCCTAAATCCAACACAAAATGACCAAATTGCTCAGTCACAGCAGAAGATTTAGTGGCACTGCGGCTGCTGAGCCATAGCTCATGCCCGTCTGCTTTGAGCTGTGTCGCCAGCTGAGTTCCTAGCCAACCTGCACCTATGACCAATATTTTCATACCTGAACCTTCACAATCCTGATGTAGATTTTGATAGTAACAGAATACTAACTGCGATTTTTATCAAATTTTCTACTATTTAAACCAGATCACAGATTTTTATTGATCAGCGTCAACACAGCAGACAGACAAAAGACATAGTTTAGTGTTCACATCATGCTGATGTATGAGTTTTAGCTACTGACTGCTGTTTTAACCAAAATAACAGACCAGGCCCACAGTTCCAGATGGAGGAGCAATCCGAATGGATGTTGTAGAACTATCACGGTTACAGTTTGCCGCTACGGCAATGTATCACTTCTTATTTGTGCCCTTAACTTTGGGTATGACCTTCCTGCTGGCCATTATGGAGTCAGTCTATGTTATGACAGGTAAAGAAATTTACCGTGATATGACTAAATTCTGGGGCAAATTGTTTGCTATTAACTTCGCTTTAGGGGTGACCACAGGCATAGCGATGGAATTCCAGTTTGGTACCAACTGGTCTTATTATTCGCATTATGTGGGTGACATCTTTGGCGCACCTTTGGCCATTGAAGGCCTGATGGCATTTTTCCTTGAATCCACCTTAGTGGGTCTGTTCTTTTTTGGTTGGGACAGACTGACCAAAGTGCAGCATTTAACTGTGACCTGGCTGGTGGCTTTAGCCTCTAATTTGTCGGCGCTGTGGATTTTAATCGCTAACGGCTGGATGCAACACCCCATAGGCGCAGAATTTAATTTTGAAACCATGCGAATGGAAATGGTCAGCTTTAGCGAAGTGGTGTTTAACCCTGTCGCGCAAGTTAAGTTTGTCCATACCGTCTCTGCAGGTTATGTCACAGGCGCTATGTTTGTGCTGGCCATTTCGGCCTGGTATATGCTCAAAGGCCGCGATTTAGCTTTTGCCCGCCGTAGTTTTGCTATCGCATCCGCTTTTGGTTTGGCCAGTGTGTTGTCTGTCATTGTATTAGGCGACGAGTCGGGTTATGAGCTGGGTGATGTACAAAAAGTAAAACTGGCTGCAGTAGAAGCTGAGTGGGAAACCCAAAAAGCACCAGCAGATTTTACCCTTTTCGGCATCCCGAATGAAGAAACCCAAACCACTGACTATGCACTGAAAATCCCTGGCGCTATGGGCTTGATAGCCACCCGCTCTTTGGATAAAGAAGTCACAGGGCTTGCAGAGCTAAAAGACATTCACCGCCAGCGTATTCTCAATGGTCAGACTGCCTATGGCCTGCTGAAGAAACTGCGCGCTGGTGAAAAAACGCCTGAAAATATCGCAGCCTTTAACTTAGTAAAAAATGACTTAGGTTATGGCCTGCTGTTAATGGCTTACACAGACGATCCTGTCAATGCCACTGCAGAACAGGTGGAACAAGCAGTACAAAACAGTATCCCTAAAGTGGCCCCACTGTTCTGGTCTTTCCGTGTGATGGTCGCTGCAGGCTTTATTATGCTGCTGGTGTTTGCTTTGTCTTTTTATCACAGCGCCAAACGCACACCAGAAAAACCACGCTGGTTACTCAAAGCTGCACTGTTTTCGTTACCTCTGCCATGGATTGCCTGTGAAGCCGGTTGGTTTGTCGCTGAATACGGCCGTCAGCCTTGGGCTGTGGGTGAAATATTACCCACTCATTTAGCGGCTTCCCAACTCAGTACCACAGAGATTTGGATCAGCTTATTGGCTATTACCGCGCTTTACACAGTATTTCTGATCATCGAAGTCTGGTTGATGCAGCATTTTGCCCGTAAAGGCCCTGCTTCTATCCACACAGGCAAGTATCACGGCGAACAGGCCCGGGAGGTTTAACATGGATTATGAATTTTTACGCTTTATCTGGTGGTTGCTGGTTGGCATCCTGCTGATTGGTTTTGCCGTAACAGATGGTTTTGATATGGGTGTAGGTGCGCTGCTCAAAGTGATAGGACGCGACGACACCGAACGCCGTATTTTGATTAATGCGGTAGCACCTCATTGGGATGGCAATCAGGTCTGGTTGATTACTGCAGGTGGTGCTTTATTTGCGGCCTGGCCGCCTGTCTATGCCACGGCTTTTAGTGGTTTTTACCTAGCGATGATGCTCACATTAGCAGCGCTATTTTTGCGCCCTATCGGCTTTGATTATCGTTCTAAGCTGGATAATGCCAAATGGCGCAGTAACTGGGACTGGGCATTAACAGCTGGTTCTGCCATACCCCCAATTATTTTTGGTGTGGCTTTTGGTAATCTGCTGCAAGGTGTGCCTTTCCACTTTGATGACCTGCTGCGGATTTACTATACAGGTTCATTCTGGGCTTTATTAAACCCCTTCGCCTTGCTGGTGGGTGTATTGAGTCTGCTGATGTTTATTAATCAGGGCGCTTGTTATCTGCAAATGAAAACCGAAGCACCATTACGTCAGCGGGCAGAAGCAGTGTCTTTAATCAGTGCAACTCTGGCCGCCGTACTGTTTGTAGTGGCAGGTATCTGGCTGGCTTCCGCAGGTATGGGCTATAAAGTGACTAGCCTGATCGATAGCAACGCTATTAACAGTGCTGTGACTAAAACAGTGGAAGTGAGCAGTGGCGCCTGGTTCAGCAATTATGAAACTTACCCGCTGTTATGGGTTTTCCCATTGCTGGGTGTAGCGGCTTTCCTGCTATCAGCCTTTTGCAGCAAACTAGCCAAAGGCTGGCAAGCTTTTGTTGCCTCTTCACTGGCCATCACAGGGGTGATTATGACCTGCGGCGTATCTATGTTCCCTTTTATTATGCCATCGAGCAGCATGCCAAATCACAGCCTGACCATGTGGGACGCCACCTCCAGTGAACTGACGTTAAAAATCATGTTTGTGGTGGCTTGTATTTTTGTGCCTATCATTTTGGGCTACACAGCCTGGTGTTACTGGAAAATGTGGGGCCGTTTAAACCGCAATTCTATTAGCGACAACACCCACTCATTGTATTAAGGAGCAGCTTTATGTGGTATTTCACCTGGATTTTAGGCGTGTTACTGGCCTGCTCTTTTGGCATCATCAATGCGATGTGGCTGGAGTTTAATGGCTACCCCGGCGAAGAGAACGAGCCATCAGAGTAGATAAGGATTTGATGCCTGTGCTGTCGTTGAGGCAATTAGTCCAGTCAGAAAAAAACCGCTTGTACCTTGCCATAGCGCTGGGTGCAGCGGCCTCTTTACTGATGATCTGGCAGTGTTGGTTGCTGGCAACTTTGTGCAATCTGGCTTTACACCAGCAATCAATTCCTCCCCCTTTGCTGCTGCATATTTTAGTGCTGTGGCTGCTGCGCCCTGTGCTGTTGGCAGCCAAAGATTTACTGGCGCTCTCTGCCAGTCAAACGCTACGTACTTCAATCCGCCATCAGTTACTTGGCATTATTAGTCAGGCTGGGCCACTGCGGCAGCGTATCGCCTCTGACGGTGATTTATCTACCCGTTTGCTGGAACAAGTCGACGCACTTGACCCATATATCAGCCGTTATTACCCACAGCTTTATCTGGTGCTGCTTTGCCCTTTGTTTATCTCTATAGCTGTGGCCAGTCAAAGTCTGCTGGCCGCCCTGCTGTTATTAGCCACAGCCCCACTTATTCCACTTTTTATGATTTTACTCGGCAAAAAAGCCGCAGAAGCCAGTCAGCAGCAAGTACAGGCTTTAGGTTTATTAGGCGGACGTTTTCTGGAGTTTTTACGCGGCGCCCAGCTTATCCGTCAATTACAAGCCGAACCCTTGGTATTGAACCGGCTTAACAACGCCAGTGAAGACTACAGAACGCGCACCATGTCGGTGTTAAGCAAAGCTTTTTTATCCGGCGCTGTGTTGGAGCTGTTTGCCTCTTTAGCCATAGCTTTAGTGGCCTTGTATCTGGGTTTAGGTCTACTTGGCGAGTTGCCCTGGGCTAAAGCGCAAATTCCTGTGTCTTATCAACCTGCGCTGTTTATCTTATTGATGGCGCCTGAGTTTTATGCACCACTGCGACAATTGGGTGCGGATTATCATGCCAAAGCTCAGGCCGAAGCCGCTTTTAACAGTCTGGCACCTATCTGGGCTTTGCCTGTTTGTACAGGTGGCAACACCCCAGCCCCAACAGAGCCTGTCTGTATTGAGTTCCGGCACTTAAGCCAGTTGGGTTCAGAGCACAGACCTGCGTTACTCACAGATATTCAGGCGCAGGTTTTACCGGCGCAACGTATTGCTTTAATAGGCCCAAGTGGCGCAGGAAAAACCAGTCTGCTGGAGTCGTTATTAGGTTTTCAGCAACAGGATCAAGGCCAGATCTTGATTGGCGATCATGGGTTAACTGATTTGAATTTAACTCAGTGGCGACAGCAGCTGGTGTATTTATCTCAGCAAAGCCAGTGGTTAAGTGGCAGTTTGCGCAGCAATTTGCTGCTGGCCAACGCATCAGCGACAGAAGCTGAACTCAAACTGGTGTTACAACAGGCTTTTTGTGCCGACTTTGTCTTTGCTTTGCCTCAAGGCCTGGACACTGTACTTGCCGAGAGTGGCATTGGCTTATCGGGTGGGCAATTGCAGCGCCTGGCATTGGCCAGGGCTTTATTAAAACAAAGTTGGTGTTGGCTGCTGGATGAACCGGCTTCTATGTTGCCACCAGCACAACAGCAACTGTATTTTCAGCAGTTAGAGCAGTTAAGCCGCGGCAAAACTCTGCTGCTGGCGACTCATCAATTGCAGCATCTTAACTGGTTAGATCAGGTTTGGTTAATCAACCAGGGACAGATTATCGCCAAAGGCACAGTGGCAGAAATTCAGACGCATCCGCTGTATCAGGCTAGTTACCAGCAGGAAGTCGTATGAAAGATCAACTGAAACTCTCTGGTTTAATGCGCCCGCACTGGCGCTGGTGGTTGCTCAGTCTGGCGTTAGGAGCTTTAACCCTGGCCAGTATTATGGGGTTATTAACTGTCTCCGGCTGGTTTATTACTGCCTCCGCGTTAGCGGGTTTACAGCTTGCCAGCGCTGGCAGTTTTAACTATTTTGGCCCTGCAGCCCTTATCCGTTTTTTTGCCATCAGCCGCACCGCCAGCCGCTACTTTGAACGCCTGAGTTCACATAACGCCATCTTGTTATTGCTGCAACAATTACGGCTATGGTTTATGCGACGTTTTTTAGCCAGTAGCGTTCAACCTGATACTAAATCAGCCGATCTGTTGCAAAAACTTATCACCGACATAGACCGACTGGATCAATGGCCTTTGCGTGTGGTCGCTCCAGTGTTCTGGGCCTGCCTGATAAGTTCTGGCTGGCTAACAGCATTGTGGTTTTGGCAATCCGAACTGGCCCAGGTTGCCTTGGCATATCTCTGTGCCTTGCTATTAGTACCAGCTTGCGGTGTTGCATTCGGTTATCGACGGGCTTGTAGCTTAGTAGAACTGGCGTCCCAGCGCCGACAGGAATTACTGGAGCCTTTATCAGCTCTGACTATGTTGCAACTGCATCAGGGCTGGACAGCTTCAGAGCAACAATGGCAACAGACAGAACTGCAGTACCAAGACTTGTTATGGCGCCAGCAAGTGCTGGATTTGTGCTGTCAGTTTTTGCTATTTAGCGGTTTAGCGCTGATGAGTTTTCATTTGCTGATCACAGCTTTACCTTTAGCGGCAGGACAACAGATCAGTATTGCAGCCTTGGTGGCTATGCTGATGTCGACTTTGGCTTTAACAGAACTCTGGTTGCCACTGGCCACTTTGTATCGACATCTGGCGGAAAGCGCCATGGCAAAACAGAGGTTGAATCACATTCAGCCAGAAGCTCAAGCTGGCACTTGTACCCAGTTAACCGGGCCTTTAAGGCTTGAACTACAGCAACTTTATGCCGCCTATCCCGGAGCGTTGCAGCAAACTGAGCTTGTTAATTGCAGCTTAAAGGCCGGAGATCTATTGTGGCTGCAAGGACCATCCGGGGTGGGTAAATCAGCCTTATTATCGACTTTAGCTGGTTGGCTGCCGCCCTTGTCAGGCCAGATTTTGCTCAATGGTATGGAACTGCAGCTTTATACAGCATCAACTCAGCGGCAACATATTAGTTTGTTGTCGCAGCAAGTCAGCTTATTTAACATGACCCTGGCGGCTAATTTACGTCTGGCGAACCCAGAAGCCAGTGACGAAGATCTGCGGCAAAGCTTAGCAGAGGCTCAATTAGGTGATTGGCTGGCCACTTTACCACTGGGACTTGAAACCGAACTGGGTGAATACGGGGTTGCAGTTTCTGGCGGACAAGCCAGACGTATCGCCTTAGCACGCTTGTTGTTACAAAACAGCAGTATCCTTTTACTTGACGAGCCTTTAGTGGGCTTGGACCCAGACACAGCACATCAACTCATTCAGACCCTTCGTCGTCGCTGTCAGCAGCAAATTCTGATCATCGCCAGTCATCAGTCATTAGCTATTGACCCTGACTACTATCAACTTCACCTAAAGTTGTTGTAAATCAAACAAAAATATCAACCTTCTCCGTGCTTTTGGCTATGTTTAAAGCCACAGATTATGTTTTTTCACTTCAAATTTGAACGAAAATTTGATAAATATGAAAAAACTAGTAATTCAATTCGGCGAGTTGTATAATTCATGCGACAAAGGTTAATGCAATTGTAAAAAGGTACAACATCAAGTCAATAAAGTATGACAGGGATATCCGACCAGCAGCAGGGCCGCACACCTTATAGAAAACAAAAACTTAGTCAAGGTTGACTAGTGATTTTTAAACGGCCGAACCCCTTTGGCCTGCTCAAATGTAAAACACTATAAAATCGATAAGGATACCCTATGTTAAAACGTAAATTACTGGCAATCGCTATTGCTGCGACCCTGTGTGGCACCAGTCAGGCTGCAGTGGATATCAACGGTTTTGCTTCAATCAAAGGCGGTATGGCGCTGAGTAGCGATGACGAACTCTATGGCTATGACGATGATTTCAGCTTTAAAAATGAAAGTTTAGCAGCGCTTCAGGTGAAATCGGATTTAGGCGATAAGTTGTCAGTCACAGCTCAGCTGTTAGGCCGTGGTTCTGATGATTGGGACGTTAAATTTGAGTGGGCTTTTTTAAGTTACGATTTAACCGACACTCTGCGTGTTAACGCAGGTCGTTTAAGAACTCCGTTTTACAAATACTCCGATTTCCGTGACGTAGGTTATGCCTATGACTGGTCACGGGTGCCACAAAGTGTCTACGGTTTAGGTTTCGATAATATCGAAGGCGCCTCGTTATACCACACGACTACACTGGGGAATTTTGACTCTTCATTGCAGTTGATTATCGGTAGTTATGACGGCGACGCAGCCATTGGTGATGCAGCCGCAGAAGCACAAATTGACAATGTTACAGGTGTGGCCTGGGAATTGGGTCAGGATGGGTATTCATTCCGGGTGGCTTACCTTGTAGGTAAAACCACTTTTTATGTGGATCAATTAGACAGCCCTGCTGGCCTGTATGCACAGTTAACAGGCTTTGGTTTGGGAGCTTTGGCTAAAGATTTAGACATAGTGGACGAATCCAGCTCTTTCGCCGGTATTGGTTTTAACATCGATAAAAATGACTGGCTGGTGGTGTCTGAAATCACAAAAGCCACAGTGGATGACTCTTTTATTTCTGATCAGGAATCCTACTACATTTCTATTGGTCACCGCTTTGACAGCATCACACCTTATGTGTCTTTTGAAAAAGAAGACAACAAGGCTAAAACTGAAATTTATGCTGGTGTGCCGACGGCTTCTCCTATTTTTGCTCCTGTTGCTGGCTTAGTGAACAGTCTTGAAACAGAGCGGGACAGCATTAACGTTGGTGTGCGTTATGACTTCCACCCTTCAGCTGCATTTAAAGCTCAATATACCAATGCAGACAATAAAACTGCTGATCGTAAAGACAGCGTATTGGTTGTTGGCGTAGATCTGGTGTTTTAAGGAATCAAATCATGTTAAAAAAATTAATCTTAATTCCTGCCCTGACTCTGAGCTTTATGGCTTTTGCCAATGTTGCAGTGATAGTTCACCCATCTAATGCGGCAACTTTGTCGCAGGATGACATCAATAAAATCTTTACCGGCCGCGCCAAAAGTTTTACCGACGGCAAAGCAGCTGAGCCTGTCAATCTGGCAGAAGCTGTTGCAGTGCGTGCTGATTTCGACCAAAAAGCTTTGGGCCGTTCTTCCAGCCAGATGAAAGCATATTGGTCTAAACTGGTATTCACTGGTAAAGGAACTCCACCCAAAGAACTGGCGTCGGAACAGGAAGTGCTGGATGCAGTGGCAAAAAACCCTGCGGCCATTGGTTATGTCAGTGCAGGTGCTGTAACTGGCAGTGTGAAAGTAGCCTTGACGCTGAACTAAAGCTTGTCCAGGCAGGTGAGCGCATCACCTGCCTTTGTTGTAAGCCATACTCTGGATACTACTTATGCTGAAATACCTGAGTTTATTAAAAAAAATCTGGCTTATTATTGCCATCGCAATTTTAGCCTTTTTAATAGTATTAACGTCGTCCATTTATTTTACTGCCCGCAATGCAGACAGCATTGTGCTGATAAAAGACAAAATGTACGACAGCTCAAAACTCGCCTCCCAAATGGTGGTGGAGTTTAATGCAGTTGAAGAATTTTTTACCCAGTCCGTTTCTTTGTCCGATCCAGACATATTAAGCACAGCTAAAGCGACTGAAGAGCGTGTCGTTGCCAGTCTGGCACAATTAAAAAAACTGGATACAACCAACCTGAAACAACTGGAAACGCTGGAACAAAACTTTAGCGCTTATGCCAAAGCAGCTGCAGAAATTGCCCAGTCGATGATTGACGGCACATTAGATATGGGTGCAGCACAAAGCATTATTCAAAATAAAACCGCTTTGTATGAAACCGCAAAAACCGGCTTTGTGGCCTATGAAAAACAAACGGACGATAACTTCCAGCAAATACTGGTGGATATGTCGGCCTCGTCAGAACGTTCTGTGCTTATTATTGTGTTATGCGGCACTGTCCTATTAATTATTATGGCGGTTGTCGGTCATGTGATAGGCCGGAATATCAGCAAAACAGCCAATAGTCTGGCCAGTTCATTGCAGGTTTTAGCTTCAGGTAAAGGCTCGCTATCCAGCCGTCTTGCTATCGACTCTGAAGATGAATTTGGTGCTGTAGCCCGCAACTTCAATGAGTTCATCGCGTTGTTACAAAGCTCGTTTGTCGCTATTGCCCAGTTGGTCGATCCGGTCAGCCGCACTGCCGACGAACTGGCAAAAGGCATGAAAGAACTCGACTGTATGACCAGTCAGCAAAAAAATGACGCGGATACCGTGTCGCATTCGATGGAAGAAATGCAAAGCAGCGTCAAAGATATCAGCCAGTCAGCCAATGCCGCCTCTGGCAGCGCTAACGATGCCAGCCGCCTTGCCAAACTGGGTTATGAAAAGACCTCCTCCTCTGTGCAGGCTTCAAAAGATTTAGCCGGAGAAATAGCTCAGACCAGCTCTGTCATTACGGATCTTGCCAAACAAACTCAGGAAGTGGGTGGCATTTTAAAAAGCATCAATGATATTGCCGATCAGACCAACTTACTGGCGTTAAACGCAGCTATTGAAGCAGCTCGTGCTGGTGAACAAGGTCGTGGTTTTGCGGTGGTTGCAGATGAAGTACGTTTATTGTCATCCCGCACAGCCTCTTCAGTCACTACGATTCGTGATTTGTTAGGCAAGCTGACGCAAAACGTCGACAGTGCAGTACGACTGATGGATCAGGCCGTGACTAAAGCCAATAACAGCGCAGTATTGACGGCAGAAGCCGGTAGCTCTATTGAATTGATTAATCAGGAAATTGACAAAATTAATATGGTCAATGCGCAAATAGCGACTGCAACGGAAGAACAAACCATGGTAGCCAGTTTAGTGCTGGATAATACCCATCAAATGGCCGACTCGTTCAGCCGGACTATTCAGGTGCAACATACAGTCGCTGATATTTCAGACCAACTGCGCGGCCTGGCTCAGGAACTGAATACTGTGTCGTCCAAATTTCGGGAATAAAAAGTTTCAGCAATAAAATTACGGCTGGGACTCCCAGCCGTAATTATTTTAACGTCCTGCTGATTAATTCGTTGTTTAGTCTGCAGCTCTGAGCTGAAATTGCTGACAAATTGCATCAGACTGTTCTGGAGTCTGTTTCACCCCAACCCCGTCAAACAAACTGCAACTGGGCAGGTCAACCACCTGCTTTGTATGTTGGGATAGCAAAGACACAGCGCCATTGGCCAGCAATTGCAAAGCCCACTGACTGGATTTAGCTGCACAGTTGCCTAGTACCAAATCAGCACCAGCCGCCAATGCATCGTCTTTCACGATCACACAAAGTTCCGGGTTCAGGCTGTTTTGTAGCTGAACAGAACCCGCTTGCCCTGCTTTCCAGTTCCACTGCTGACAGCCTTGTTTACTCCAGCTTTGTTGTGTGACTTGCGTATCACTGTCGGCCGCACAATCTTGTGTACTTAGCACCTTACCACTTTGCCTGCTGCTCACTACTGTACTACCCGCTGGCAGCAGTAACCAGTCCTGACATAAGGACGCATCTTCTGCTTTGCAGTCTGCGACAGCGAGTGGCTTTTGATCTGAAGCATTCAGCAACTGGTAATACCCATCAGCACCTGTTTTCAGTTGCCATTGCTGGGTTGGCTGATTAACCCAGGCCGATAAATCGCGATTTGCGCCAATAAAGAGACCCTTGTTATCAGCCAGACGGTAACGTCCTTTGATAGTAGGGTCGATAATCCACTGCCCTTGTTCATCACACGCCTGTTCTGTTAGCCCTTGTGCTGAGGACGCCAGACAAAGCTGACTAGAGCGATTCACTAGCTGCCATTTCACCCCTTCAGGTACTGCAGTCAGAGGGCCATTTTCACCGGATGGAGCAGCGACGGTTTGGCCTTCAGGCAATGGAGTACCAAAATCCGGCGTACCATCGGCTTTATAGGTAAAGGGCTGAGCCCGCACAGAACGAGTCGCACTGCAACCATCGGTTTCTTTATTATTGCCGTGATACACCAGCCAGTTTTCGGAGCCGTCCGGTGAGGTGAAAAAGCCATTGTGACCTGGACCAAACACGCCATTACCGCGTTCAAACACAGGCTGCTCTGCTTTGGTCCAGGAACCAGCGTCCATCGGATTGTCACCGGTTAACTCCAGTAAACCCAATTTATAATCAGGTGTGTCACAAAAACTGGCGGAATAAATCACAAAGGTACGGCCTTTGTGCTTCAGCACTTCGGGGCCTTCATTCACCTTACGACCTGATTGCTCCCAAGGCAAAGACGGTCGGGATAACACCAAAGGCTCCCCAGTTAAAGTCCAGGGATTGGACATTTCACTTATCCAGTTGAGTTGCTCATCCCCCTCCCACTCAGACCACAATAAATACAATTTACCCTTATGTTCTAAATAGTTACCGTCTATATTCCAGCTATCTGGCATAGGCGAACCTTTATACTGGTAAGGCCCCATAGGATCGTCCCCTGCACTTTCCAGCACAGATAAATGCTGACCATCCAGATTTTCCTGCTTGCCCGAGGTATACATCATGTACCAACGCGGACCATCAGGGCCTTGCAGGCGATGGAATTCAAAAGCCCAGAAGTTACAACAACTTTTTGGATTGGTTTCAGACCAGATATTCACCGGAGTGGCGCTGGCTAAACCAGCCAGAGTCGGCGATTTACGCATCACCAGCTGAGAAGTCCAGGTGGTGGTGGTCAGGTAATAATTGCCTTGCCAGTATTCCAGCCAGGGGTCAGCACCATTGGCAAACAATGGATTGGTAAAACTTTGATCTTCTACAACTGAAGTGCTCTGAGGCGTAGCTTCAGTAGCTAACACTGGAACCGCTTTGGGTTCAGGTGGCTCAGCAGGCGAGCAAGCCGCCAGCAGGCTTAAAAAACTGGCAGCTAATGGAATACGATAGCCTTTAAAGCCGGGCAGAGGCTTCCTGTTAAATGTCATAGCTCACCCTGTCTGGTTTATTTATAATTGATTTTATATTTGTATTACAATAAGACTTTATGAGTCTAAAACGAAAAATACAGAAAAACAACAGGGTTCCGCTGGTTTGCCATCATCAGAATTTAGCGAAACAGCACACTCTGATAACCCAGCCAGTCTTTTTCATTCACTAAAGGCCAACCTTGTTTATCCCACTCCAGTGCGCTGATTTTCAGCTTTTGCAGGCCTTTATCAGCAATCTCATAGGCATGAAATACCAGGTAATCTTTGCCATCCATCGCATACACAGAGTTATGCCCCAAACCTGGCCAGTCTTTGTTGCCTTTTAATAAAACAGAACCGCCACCTGCGGCTAAATCTTTACCCTTCTTATCCAGATAAGGCCCGGTTAAAGTTTGAGAACGTCCCACCACCATATGGTAAGTGCTGTCTTTTCCGCGACAGCATTTGCCGTAAGAAACAAATAGATAGTAGTAATCGCCCTTTTTGTAGATAAAAGGCGCCTCCAATTCAGCAGGGCCAGGTTCAGCGTCATCTAAAAATGCAGGTCGCTCTGCTTTGGCCAGCGTATGCCACTGTTCAGGCTGCGCTATACGGGTCAGGGTTTGGTCCAGCTTCACCAATTTCAGGCCACCCCAAAAGGAGCCAAAACTCATCCAGGCCTGGCCTTGTTCATCCAGAATGATGGCAGGGTCTATCGCATTCCATAAATCCCGTTGTGGCACGGACTGCAACACTATGCCCTGATCCATCCATTGATAGGTTGGATCTTTTGGATCCAAGGTGGTATTCACTGTGACCCCTATAGCCGAGGTGTTTTTACCAAAAGCTGAGATGGAGTAATACAGATAAAACTTGCCCTGATGCTGAAAAATATCAGGTGCCCAGATATGACCATCAAAGCTTGGAGAGACAGATTTGGCCCAAGTGGGTTCACCTGCAAAAACACGGCCGCCTAAACGCCAGTTTGTTAAATCACTGGATTGGTAAAAAGTAATGCCTGGCCCTGTGCTGTATAAAAAATACTGGCCTTTGTCTTTGGCCAGCACCGGATCATGAATACTGACTTGCTCGGCTTGAAGCGGGTTTATCAAAAGCATGCAGCCACTAAAAAGTGACAACTGAAGCAAAGCGAAAAAAGAGTGAGGCTTGCCCATGCAGTCCATCCTGTTTTAGTTGAATTTGTATTACAAATAGCATAAGTTCAATTCAGCAAGCAATAAGATGCAGAAACACCACTGCCCGTAATTGCGCTGAATACAGCAAAACAAATCAAAAAATAACCATATAAAACAAAGATGTAAATGCTAGTTAATGGCAGAAAAAACCAAACTGGTTGCTGGCTTGTCAGCCGAAACCATTAGTAATACTATAAGATCATAAACAACATAAAATAGGTTTTAGCATCGGGATCCATCATGGCTTTACGGCCAGGTGAGAAAAACTGAGCATAAAACTGATGTAAACCACAGGGGAGTCGAATGGCAGGTTATAAACTATCTGTCATGGAGAAAATTGGCTTTGGCGCCGGAGATATGGCGGTCAATGTAGTAATTTCTTCCATGATGCTAATCATCACGTTTTTTTACACCGATATCTTTGGCCTAAAAGCCGCAGACGTTGCCATTTTATTTCTGGTGGTGCGGCTGATTGATGCAGTTACAGACCCTTTGATGGGTATGATCACCGATAAATTTACCACCCGCTGGGGCCGCTACCGACATTATTTCCTGTTTATGGCGATCCCTTTTGGCATCTCGGTGTTTTTGACCTTCTCAACACCGGATCTGGATTACAACGGTAAGCTGGTCTGGGCTTACGCCACCTACATCTTCGTCACCCTGATGTTTACTGCTGTCACTATCCCTTATATTTCCATTATTGGCGTCTTGACCGATTGCCCGAAAGAGCGTTTATCCGCCAATGGCTACCGTTTATTTTTCGCCAAAATAGCAGCCTTTTTAGTCACTATTATTGTGCCTGTGTTAGCAGCGCAGTGGGGCGAAGGCCAGCTAGCTGCTGGGTATCAAGCTGCTATGGGTTTGATGGGCGCTATGGCCAGCTTATTGTTTTTATTCTGCTTTTTTAATACCACTGAGCGTTTGCAGCATCAGGTAGAAACTAAACCTTTTTTCAGTCAGCTAAAACTTTTACTAAAAAATGATCAGTGGCTGATTTTGTGTGCTGTCTGTGTCACAGGCACTATTGGTTATGTGATTCGCGGCTCAGTGGCTGCCTATTACGCCAAGTATTATTTGGGTGGTGATGCCGCTTTGCTATCCGCCTTTTTATCTACCGGTGTGGTGGCCGCTATTCTGGCCATGGTGGCGTCGACCTGGATCACCAAACATCATTGCAAAGTAAAACTGTTCCGTACAAGCCAGATTGTGGTGGCTGTGTTAAGTGTGCTGCTGTTTGTGCTGGTGAAACCTGGTGATCTCTGGCTGGCTTTTGTGTTGTATTTCTTATTATCTTTTGTCGTGGATTTACATGCGCCTGTGTTCTGGTCGGCTATTGCCGAAGCCGTGGATTATGGCGAACACAAAACGGGTCAGCGTGTATCAGGTTTAGCTTTTGGTGGTATTTCGTTTTGCCAGAAAGCAGGCATGGGTATAGCGGGTTTTGTGGTGGGTAGCTTATTAACCTTTTTTGATTATCAACCTGATCAGGTACAAAGCGAATTCAGCTTATTGGGTATAGCACTGATGTTATCGGTGATCCCTGGCTTCTTCCATTTGCTGATGGGCCTTCTGATGTACAAATACAAAATTACCGACAACTTTTATCAGGACATGGTGGCAGGTCAAATTGAGCCCCCAAAGCCTGATCAGTCATCACCTGCGACTCAATTGGTGAATGCTAAGTAAGTTTTTTAGACATAGTTCTTTATTCACAGCGCACTGGAGTTTTTATGCGATTGTTAACGCCTGTAATTGAAAAGCGGGCCGACCCCTGCATTTATCGTCATAGTGATGGTTATTATTATTTTACGGCATCAGTTCCAGCCTATGACAGAGTCGAGTTGCGCCGCGCCCGTACTATTGAAGAACTGCCGCAGGCAACACCCATCACGGCCTGGTTAAAACCCGACACAGGGCCTTATTCAGAGCTTATTTGGGCGCCAGAAATTCATTTCCGCCAGGGTGCCTGGTATATCTATTTTGCTGCTGCTCCTAGTCGCGAGATTAAAAACAAACTGTTTCAGCATCGTATGTATGTGATTTGCTGCAAAGACGCAGATCCAACCTCGGGGCAGTGGCAGTTTTTAGGCCAGATTGATACCGGCATCGATACTTTTTGTCTGGACGCCACCACTTTTGAACACCAAGGCCAGCTGTATTATTTGTGGGCGCAAAAAGACAATCAGATTGAAGGCAACAGCAATTTATATATTGCCACTATGGATACACCGGACAAAATCAGCAGCCAGCCTGTGCTTTTGAGCAAACCTGAATTTGATTGGGAAATTCGTGGTTTTTGGGTGAATGAAGGCCCCAGCGTGTTGATCCGTCACGGCAAAGTTTTTATCAGCTACTCCGCCAGTGCCACAGATGAGAACTATGCCATGGGCTTATTGTGGGCCGATGAAAATGCCAACCTGATGGACCCACAAAGCTGGCATAAACTGAAAGAGCCAGTACTGCAAAGCTGCTTTGAACATAAAGTGTATGGCCCGGGTCATAACAGCTTTACAGTATCCGCCGACGGAAAAACCGATTTACTGGTGTATCACGCCCGCACTTACACTGAAATAGTCGGCGATCCACTCTGGGATCCAAATCGTCATACCTACGTCAAAGCGCTACGTTGGGATGAGCAGGGTATGCCGGTCTTTGGCCGCCCTTCTTTACAGGAATAAGCTCAGCAGTAATTACCGGGTCAGAGCCTTAGCTCTGACCCAAAGGATATAAAGCCATGCGACTGTTATTTTCCCTGTTTTTGGCCACTAGTTTCTGTGTGCAAGCTGTTGCGTTGACGACAGTGCCACTCAAAGAAGTACGCTTAACCGACGGCCCCTTTTTACATTCAGAGCAAACCAATCTGAAGTACTTACTGGCGCTGGATGCTGACAAATTGCTGGCACCACTACGACGTGAAGCAGGTATTAAAAGCAAGGTGGAGTCCTACGGCAACTGGGAAAATACCGGTTTAGACGGTCATATGCTGGGGCATTATTTAACGGCTTTGGCTTTTATGTATAGCGCAACAACGAACGAACAGATCAAAGCCCGGCTGGATTATGTACTGACTGAACTTGAGAAAATCCAGCAGGCTCAGCAAGGTTATTTAGGTGGCGTGCCTGGCAGTAAAGCCTTGTGGCAACAAATTCAGCGAGGCCAGATTGAAGCTGATTTATTTAGCCTGAATAAACACTGGGTGCCTTTTTACAATATCCATAAAACTTTTGCTGGCCTGCGTGATATCTACCAGCAAACCGGCGATGAGCGGGCCAAAACCCTGCTGCTGAATTATGGCAACTGGCTGAAAAATTTAGTGAAAAACTTATCACCGCAACAAATTCAGCAAATGCTGCTGACCGAACATGGTGGCATGAACGAAGTGCTGGCTGATATGGCTGTTATTTTTGATGACAATAGCTATATGCAGTTGGCCAAAGATTTTACCGAATTACGTATTCTGCAGCCGCTACTTCAAGGCGAAGACAAGCTGACAGGACTGCATGCCAACACCCAAATTCCTAAAGTGGTGGGTATGGCCCGTATCGCCGAATTGTCCGGCGATAAAAACTGGTTAAAAGCGGCTGAATACTTTTGGTCTTTAGTGGTAGAGCAGCGCACTGTCGCCATCGGTGGTAATAGCGTGCGGGAGCATTTTCATCCCAAAGACGACTTCAATCCTATGCTCAATGAAGTGGAAGGGCCTGAAACCTGCAATACCTACAATATGCTGAAACTTTCTATACTGCTGTACCGTCAAACCGGCCAGAGCAAATACCTGGATTATTATGAGCGTGGCTTGTGGAACCATATTCTGGCCAGCCAACATCCAGAGCACGGCGGTTTTGTTTATTTCACCCCGATGCGGCCTCAACATTACCGGGTTTATTCCAAAGTGGATCAAGGCATGTGGTGTTGTGTTGGCTCAGGCATAGAAAGCCATAGTAAACATGGCGAATTTATTTACAGCTTTGATAAAAACGCTTTGCAAGTGAATTTGTGGATAGCCTCCAGCATTAACACTCCAGAGATAAAACTGCACCAGCAGACCCTATTCCCGGATGAAAACAGCACTGAATTGGTATTTGACGCAGCAAGCACACTGAACCTTCAGCTGCGTTATCCATCCTGGGCCGGAGCCGTTAAAGTCTGGCGCAATGGTAAAGCAGTTCAGCTGACCGCCAAAGCAGGTGAACATATTTTGCTCGCAGGCCCCTGGCGACAAGGTGACAAAGTGAAGCTGGAACTACCGATGCAATTAAGTCTGGACCCTATGCCAGCCAAGCCTGATTATCATGCCGTATTGTACGGTCCTATAGTGCTTGCCAGTCGCAGTACACCTTTTAAAAACGAAAGCTTAAGATTTATAGGTGATGACAGCAGAATGGGCCATATAGCTTCGGGCCCAACCTGCGCTGTCTCCGCTGCGCCACTTTATATTGGCGATACAAAAAACTTCCTCGCTAGCTTAAAGCGTCTGCCCAATCAACCTTTGAGCTTCAGTACAGGCCAGGGCTTTTTACAAGGTCAGCCTGAGCTGATTCCCTTTTTCCGGCTGCACGACAGCAGATACCAAATCTACTTTCAGCACACTAGCCTTGAAGGCTGGCAACAACAAAAAGCATTGCAAGAACAGCAAGATAAAGCCGCAGCTTTACTGGAACAACAAACGTTGGATAAAGTATATCCGGGCGAACAGCAGCCTGAGTCGGATCATTTTTATCAGGGTGAACAAAGCGAAGCTGGTATCAATTTAGGCCGACATTGGCGGCACAGTAAAAGCTGGTTTAGTTATCAGTTAAGCCACAAGGGCCAGCAAAATCTGACCTTGCGGCTGGAGTATTTTGGTCTGGATGGCGGACGAGCATTTGAAGTCTGGCTGGATGATAAAAAGCTGACCGATGTGGAGCTTAAAGGCGGCCTGGGGCCGGACTGGTATCAGGTCGACTACCCAATCCCCAATGATCTGCTGCCGAAAAATGCC
The DNA here is from genome assembly GCF_947090785.1 of Rheinheimera sp. MM224. NCBI lineage: Bacteria > Pseudomonadati > Pseudomonadota > Gammaproteobacteria > Chromatiales > Chromatiaceae > Rheinheimera > Rheinheimera sp. MM224. Next base: position 1,057,221 of record NZ_OX352320.1, on the reverse strand, counting down.
GCTCATTTCAGGATCAAATTTGTCGCCAAGCCCGGCAGCATAGCGGGTGGACTTTATCAGGTACGTTTACTGAAGTTATCGCTTAACTGATACCCACCGCATAACGGCTGACCCAATGCTTTAACGGGCCAGCCTTTTCTGCCACAGCTAAGCCCAACTGACGTAAAAAGCGTACAGGAGGCAAGCTACTGCTAAAGCTTTGATAAAACAGATCCATAGCTGACATCATCAACGCATTTTCACGCTGACGTGTGCTTTGGTACTGCTTTAATAACTCAGGATCTGCCAAACTTTTGCCTTGCGCAAAAGCCTTTTCCAGCAGCTCAGACAACAGCATCGCATCGGCGAACCCTAAATTTACGCCCTGCCCTGCCAGCGGATTAATACTATGAGCCGCATCACCTACCAGCACCAGCCGCCCTTTGACATAATCCTTTGCATGTACCCGGGCTAAAGGAAAACTTGCCACTTGTTCTACTGTAATTTTGCCAAGCTTAGCTGGAAAAGCCTGCTGGATCTGTTCAGCCAAAGCGGTTTTAGATAATGCCGCCAGCTGTTTAATTTTGTGGTGATGATCGTACCAAACTAAAGAACCCTGCTTACCTGGCAAAGGTAAAAAAGCCCGTGGGCCTGATTCGTTAAACTGCTGCCAGGTAATGTCCTGTTGTTCGTACTCTGTGTTGACTGTGACCACTAAACAGCTTTGCTGATACTGCCAGCCCGACACGCCAATTTGGGCTAACTGGCGCAGCTGCGACTGCCCACCATCTGCTGCTATCACCAGTTTGGCCTTTAACTCGCCAAATTCTGCGGTGGTGACACTGGCATAGTCAGCGTGCTGCTCAAAGCCAGTCACAGTGGCTGGGCAACACAGTTGCAAGTTGGCTGGAAAATTAGCCCACAGCGCCTGCTGGATCAGGTTGTTTTCAACTATATGGCCCAGATGGGTCAGCGCCACTTCATCGGCATGAAAAGTGAGTCCGGCCTGTTCGCCTTCAAAAGCCTGTAAACGTTTATAAGGACATAAACGCCATTGCTGCAATAAAGACCAGGCGTCTAAATCCGTCAGCCACTGCTCACTTCGTCTGTTAATAGCGGATACACGAAGATCAATAGTACTTTGTGGGTCATAAGCTGAGACAGATTGCTTTTCAATTAAGCCTACCTGTAAACCAGCACGGCTTAATTTCAGCGCCACTGAAGCGCCCACCATACCACCACCTACAATTAATATATCCAGCACAGACACCTCCTGCTCACTTCAGCACATTCTACCCTGCTTTTCGGTTTTTACTTTGCGCTATATCAGCAATTATTCGTCGCCCGCTGAAAGAATATCCAGACAACTCCGGTATATAAGCTCATATCACTTAAGGAAAAACCAAAATGAAAATTCAGCATATTCTTTTACTTAGTCTCAGCCTCTTTAGTTTTAGCCTGTTGGCAGAATCCCGTATTGCCCAGAGCCCTGAAGATATTAAACCCTTATTAAACGGTATGACGGCTCCTATGGTTAGTCTGCAGGATGCGACAGGCAAAGCCGTAGAATTCAATTCAGTGCTAAAACAACAAGACACAGTACTGGTGTTTTACCGTGGCGGCTGGTGTCCTTATTGCAACCTGCAACTGGCGGCTTTACGTGAGATTGAACCCAAACTTGAAGCTTTAGGTTATCAGCTGATTGCAGTGACACCAGACAGCCCCGCTGCTATTCAGGCCAGTTTAAAAGATACCAAAGGCGCTGCCATTACTTATACCTTGTTGTCCGACAGTCAGTTCAATTTAAGCTCTGCTTTTGGTGTGGCTTATTATCTGGATGAAAAAACCAGCGCGACCTATTTAAATACCTACAAACTGAATCTGAATAAAGAGCAAAACACAGGCAAAGTAGTTCTGCCCGTGCCTGCGGTGTATATCCTGAACAAAGAGGGTTTAGTGCAGTACAGCTATCAGCATATTAATTACAAAGTCCGCTTGCAGCCTGAGCTGTTGTTGCTGGCGGCTCGTTTGGCCAAAGAAAGCAAATAGCTTAGCGACATTCACTAAAAACCCAGTATTTATGCATATCCACCCATAGTTAATTCAGGGCAGCAACAACTGCCCTGAAACTCTGCACCAACACCGTAAAACTCATTGACGACAGCGCAAAAATACGGCATTTTGCGCGCCCTTGCAGCCTTAGCTTTTGATTGCCCTCGTTGGTTGCTCTAGGGGGCAAAACTGACTAGAGTAGCTGCATCTTTTTATTTGAATTCTATTTTGAATTCTATTTTGACTAATAGCTCTGGCTTGAGGAGACTTTGCATGCGTAAGGTAACTGTGGCCGCCACCCAAATGATTGGTGGCTGGAATGTAGAAGAAAATATTGCCCGTGGTGAGCGCTTAGTCCGTGAAGCCGCTGAACAGGGCGCCCAGATCATCCTGCTGCAGGAACTGTTTGAGCGTAACTACTTCTGCCAGAAACAAAAGTATGAATATTTAGAGTTCGCGACTACTGTCGAAGACAACGCGGCTATCAAACATTTCAGCAAAATTGCCAAAGAGTTGAATGTGGTTTTACCTATCAGCTTTTATGAAAAAGCCGGCAATTGTTTTTACAACACTGTGGCTGTGATTGATGCCGACGGTAGCAACTTAGGCTTGTACCGCAAGAGCCATATTCCTGATGGCCCGGGTTACAGCGAAAAGTTCTATTTCACTCCAGGTGACACCGGCTTTAAAGTCTGGGATACAGCTTATGCCAAAATTGGTATAGGTATTTGCTGGGATCAGTGGTTCCCTGAATGTGCCCGCAGCATGGCACTGATGGGCGCAGAACTGCTGTTCTACCCAACAGCTATCGGCACTGAACCTCATGATGAAACAGTCAATTCACGTGAACACTGGCAACGTACTCAGCAAGGCCATGCAGCAGCTAACCTGGTGCCATTGATTGCGTCGAACCGTATTGGTCGTGAAACCGAAGACGATTACGCTATTACCTTCTACGGTAGCTCTTTTATTGCCAACGAGTTTGGTGCCAAAGTAGAAGAAGCCGACGAAGTCAGCGAAGCTGTGTTAGTTCACACTTTCGATTTAGACGAAACCGCAAAAAACCGTCGTAACTGGGGCGTATACCGTGACCGTCGTATCGACTTATACGGCGCCATCTTAACCAAAGACGGCAAAACCACACCTACTGAAGGTAACAATTAAGATGGCTGTTACCTTAAACAGTACGCCTCGTGCCGATGGTTTTTTTATGCCAGCCGAGTGGGCGACGCATAAACAAACCTGGATGGTATGGCCAGAGCGCACCGACAACTGGCGTTTAGGCGCCAAGCCAGCGCAACACGCCTTTTGTGCTGTCATTCGTGCTATTGCCCGTTTTGAGCCTGTGACTGTATTAGCTTCTGCTGCTCAGTTTGCCAATGCTCAGGCGCAGTTGAGCTTAGAACCAACCACTCACCCAATTCGTGTGGTTGAAACCTCAACAGATGACGCATGGTGCCGTGACACTGGCCCTACTTTTGTCACCAATGGCAAAGAAGTACGCGCTGTCGACTGGACCTTTAATGCCTGGGGCGGTTTAAACGGCGGTTTGTACTTCCCTTGGCACAGAGACGATCAGGTTGCGCAAAAGATTGCCAATATCGAAGGCACAACTAGTTACCGCACTGAAGGCTTTGTGCTGGAAGGTGGTGCTATTCATGTCGATGGCGAAGGTACATTGCTGACCACTGAAGAATGCTTGCTGAATAAAAACCGCAACCCGGATTTATCGCGCGAGCAAATCGAGCAGATGCTGTCAGACTATTTAAGCATTGATAAAGTCATTTGGTTGAAAGAAGGCATTTTTAACGACGAAACCGATGGTCACGTCGATAATATGTGCTGTTTTGTCGGCCCTGCCGAAGTCTTGCTGGCCTGGACTGACGATAAAAACGATCCTCAGTACGAACGCTCGCGCGCTGCTTTAGAAGTGCTGGAAAACAGCACTGACGCCAAAGGCCGTAAATTCACAGTCCACAAACTGCCTGTGCCTGCTCCTATGCTGGCCAAAGCAGACGAATATGCCACTGTGGATTTAACAGGTGCAGCTGTACCTCGTGAATCTGAAGCCCGTTTAGCCGGTTCTTACATCAACTTCTATTTATGCAATGGTGGTTTGGTGGTTCCGGTATTTGACGATGCGAACGATCAGGTTGCGATCGACATCTTAACTAAAATCTTTCCGAAGCATCAGGTGGTCACTGTACCTGGCCGGGAGATTTTATTAGGTGGCGGCAACGTGCATTGTATTACCCAACAACAGCCTGCCTGATTAACATCTATTCCCCAAACGGAGCCAAAGGCTCCGTTTTTTTTGCCTAAAAATCAGGCTCAAGTAACAAATTAGCACAAAAAACCTTAAAAATCAGTACAGTACGGTCTTGAAAAAAACATAAACAAATCACTAGAGTTTCAATTTATTAACATGTTAGGATGAAATGGCAATTGGTTGTAAATGTGCGCACATGACAACCAACAAGCTCATAACAAAAACTTGAAATCATGGAACAGAGAACAACACAATGTCTAAGCTAAAATATTCTGCTTTATCCGTTGCTGTGCTGGTTGCTCTTGCAGCCTGTGGCGGTAGTGATGGAAACAAAAACATTGCTCCACAAGCAACAAACGTCTCACTAACAAATATTGAAGTCAAAGAATGGGTTCCTGTATCGGGAGCATTTGCCGGAACTGATGCAAATCAGGATGCATTAAGCCTGACAGCTATCTCAGAAAACGGCAGCGCTATTACAGCAACTGGTGGTGTATACACCCTGAGTAAAGGCACTCTGGCAGTCACTGGTCTGAACTTTGTATTCACACCAACAGCACCTGGCGAGCAAGTGTTTTCCTACACTGTGTCCGACGGTAATGAATCTGCCACAGCAACAGTAACTATTGCAGGTGCCGGTACTGATCCATTGGCTTATCAACAGTGGCACTTAAAAAACACTGGTCAAAAAGCCTTTTCAATGAGTGACTCATTGTACGAGACTTACTTCACTTTGCTGACCGAAATTAGTGGCCTTTCAGAAGAAGACGCAACAGCTATCGTTGAATCGCGAAAAAACCCTGATGTATTGGTAGCTGGCGAAGATATGAACGTGACTGCTGCTTATGCTGCGGGCTCAACTGGTAGCAACACTGTTGCCGTTGTGGTTGACTCAGGCCTAGAAATTGCTCATGAAGATTTACAAGGCAATGTGATTCCAAACAGATCATTGAACTTTGTACCTGGTGCAGCAGATCCAACAAATCCAACCAGTAGCTCTGCTTTTGGTGATCATGGTACCAGCGTGGCAGGTTTAATTGCAGCAAAAGGCTGGAACGGCTTAGGTGGCCGTGGCGTAGCACCTGATGCCCAACTTATTGGTATGAACTACCTGGAAGAACAAAGTAATGTGGCTTTTGTATTAAGCCATGGTGCACCAGGCAGCGGTATTACAGCCACGGAACCTGTAGCCGTATTTAACCGTAGTTACGGTCTGACAGTACCTGCAGCTATTGCCTACTCAGAATTTGAAGAAGCCGTTCAGCAATTCAGTGCCACTGAATTACGTTCAGGCAAAGGCGCTGCCAACATGAAATCCAGTGGTAACAGCTTCCAGGATGGTAGTGTAAGCTTTGACAACGATTTATGTGCAGTAAACGGTGCCAACGATTTGGGTTTAACCTGTTACAACGGTAACTTTGAACCTTCGCAAGCTACTCCTTACTACTTCAGCATTGGTGCAGTGAATAGCGATGGTAAACATACCAGCTACTCAACAGCTGGCGCTAACCTGTTAGTATCTGCTCCGGCTGGTGAATACGGTACTTTTGAACCAGCTATGGTCACTACTGACCAAATGACCTGTTTACGTGGCTACAGTAGTTTTGCTTCAGCAGAAGATTATGATGGCTTCTATTTCCCCGGTTTCTTTGAAGGATTTTTCCCTTTCAACAACCCTGGACATCCAGAAAACGCCAGCTGTAACTACACCTCAACCTTCAACGGTACTTCATCTGCAGCTCCAAATGCTTCAGGTGTAGTAGCATTAATTGCTTCTGCAAACCCAGAACTGAGTTACCGTGATATTCGTCATATTCTGGTTTCAACCAGCACTATGGTTGATGCAGACAATGCCCCTGTATCACTAGAATTAGCCAATGGTGAATTTGTAGCTCACCAAGGCTGGGTAGAAAACGGTGCAGGCTTTAACTTCAATAATTTATACGGTTTTGGTCGGGTCAACGCTGGTGCAGCTGTTGCTATGGCTAAAAACTACACCGTAAACTTAGGTGAAGAAGTCAGTTCTGAGTGGGTAGGTGTAGGTTCTTATGCGGCTACCGAAACTCCAACGTCTCTGGCGTTATCTGTTCCGGATAACAGCGTTACTGGTGCGACTGTAACTCTTGAAGTGACTGACGAAATGGTCCTTGAAGGTGCTCAGCTGAAATTTTCTGTATCTAACCCTGGTATGGAGTTCGGTTTTGACACAGTAGATGGATATTTCCAGACCACTGCTGGTATTGACTTAGCGATCGAAGTGACATCTCCAACTGGTACAAAGAGCGTATTGTTATCCTCTAAACAGGCTTTAACTATCCCTGCTTTGACTGAAGATTTCTTCTTCCAGCCAGGTTATATACTAAATGATACAGTGTTCCTGACGAACGCTTTTTATGGTGAAAATGCTCAGGGCACCTGGACTATTAAAGTACTGGATGCTAACGGCTCTGATTATGCTTCTACGGGAGGTTACTTAGGTGTTGATGGTTACGTCAACAACGCAGATCTTTCAGTTGTTGAAGGTGTAGCTATTCGCGTATTTGGCCATTAATAGAGGAAGTACAGAGTTATGAAATACAAATTAACCTTAGTTGCTCTGGCCACTATCGGAACTATGGCTTCAGCTCAAGCTGCAGAAGTTTCACCAGAGTTAAAAAAACTGGTTCCGGCTAAGACAGAAGCAGTAAAAATCAGAAAAGTTGAAAATGCTGATTTTGGCGTCTACAAGTTGTTACCGGATTTAGCATTAGCACCTGCCAGTCTGGCAGCTGATAATACCAAAGGTACCTTGTCTGGTCGCACTGTAGTGCAACAGGCAGCAGTGAATACTGACGGTGTAGTGAAAACTGACGCTGTGGTAAGAAACCTGCTGACAGGTGAGCTTGGAGTTGTCACTGGTCGTTTGTCTATACTGGCAAATGATGCTGCTGCACTGCAACGTTTACAACAAGATTTCGGATTAAAACTGGTTAAAGCCGTAGGCAATAAAATTGCTATTGTGCAGGCACCTGCCGGCGCAAATTTGACAGAGCTTGTTAACTCAGTCCGTAAATCTGGCTTAGTAAAAGAAGCTCGTTTGGATGTAGTTGAAAAACTGTATAAACCAAACTAAATGATGCTTTAATTAAAAAACCCGCTTCTGGCGGGTTTTTTCTTGGGCCAAATTCATCGCGACTAAATGCAGATCTCTCTTTGCTCCAGCACTCTTACACGTTGTACAATGCTGTTTCGCTCTGAAGGAGAAACCTGCATGGCTAAAGCCTGTGCCTGCCATATTCTGGTAAAAACTGCTGCCGAAGCAGAAAAATTAAAACAACTGCTGGCCAAAGGCGCCAGTTTTCACGATTTGGCTAAAAAGCACTCTTTGTGCCCTTCTGGCAAAAAAGGTGGGGATTTAGGTGAGTTTAAACCTGGTCAGATGGTCAGAGCTTTTGATGAAGTGGTATTTAAAAAAGCCGTGCTGGAAGTGCATGGCCCAATCAAAACTCAGTTTGGTTATCATCTGATCAAAACCTTGTACAGAAGCTAAAGGGAGATCTGAATGGAGAGCCTGACGCGTTTTGTACACTGCAGTTATGATGAACATGCCGAAGCTATTCTGGCGATATTTAACCACGCTATTTTAAATACCACGGCTTTGTATGAGTACAAACCCCGCACTATGGCCACTATGCAGCAATGGTTTGCCAACAAAACTGCAGGCAATTTTCCGGTGTTGGGCTTGTTAAATGAGCAGGATCAACTGGTGGCTTTTGGCAGTTATGGCACATTTCGGGCTTTCCCTGCTTTTAAGTATTCAGTCGAGCATTCGGTTTATGTAGCGCCGAATCAGCAAGGCAAAGGTTATGGTGCTTTGATGTTACAGAAAATCATAGAGCAGGCACAGCTGGAGAATTATCATCTGTTGATTGGCGGAATAGATGCAGCCAACGACGCCAGTATCGCCTTGCATAAAAAATATGGTTTTACCCACAGCGGCACTATCACTCAGGCTGGCTTTAAGTTTGGTCGTTGGTTAGATTTGGCATTTTACCAACTGACGCTGAATACGCCGTTTAACCCCAAAGACGACACATAGTCACTAAGTAAAAAGGCAGCTTGCGCTGCCTTTAAATTTTGATGTTTTCTTTGCTACTTTTTACCCATAGCCTGCGAACGTAACTTGGCTTTTTCTTTGGCCAGCTGTTTATTACGGCTTGCCACTTTTTGTACCCGTTCTTCTTCAGCATCGGCTTTTTTGCTGCTGTGATTCATTTTCGGATCGTGTTCATAGCCAGGAACAACCTGCTGTGTGATCACTTGTTTCGTCAGTTTTTCAATGGCTTGCAGCATGACCAGATCATCTGGCGTAATTAAACTTATCGCCATACCTGAATTACCAGCCCGGCCTGTACGACCGATACGGTGTACATAATCTTCAGCCACCTGAGGCAGGTCGTAGTTCACTACTATAGGCAGCTCTTCGATATCCAGACCGCGGGCCGCTATATCAGTAGCCACTAACACACTTAATCTATTGTTTTTAAAATCATCCAGCGCTTTAGTGCGGGCACCCTGACTTTTATCACCATGAATAGCACCAGCTTCAATACCATCCAACCTTAACTGTTTAGCCAGACGGTCTGCACCATGTTTAGTACGGCTAAAAATCAACACCTGTTTCCATTGGCGTGAACCAATCAGGTAAGACAACATCTCACGTTTGCGCTGCGAGTCCACTCTATAAGCCAGTTGCTCAACTTTATCTGCAGTGCTGTTTGGTTTAGCCACTTCAATCAGTACAGGGGACTTTAATAAAGTATCTGCCAGCTCTTTGATTTCCTTAGCAAAAGTAGCTGAGAAAAACAGCGTCTGCCGCTCTTTGGGTAATTTCGCCATAATACGTTTGATGTCGTGAATAAAACCCATATCCAGCATACGGTCGGCTTCATCCAGTACCAGAATTTGTAGCTCTGACAAACTGACAGTACCCTGATGTAAATGATCCAATAAACGGCCCGGTGTCGCGACCAGAATATCTAAACCGCGGCTGGCTTGGTCGTATTGTGGGTTTATCGACACACCACCATAAAATACTGCGTATTTCAGCGGTAAATCTGCACCATACGCTTTGACACTGTCAGCCACTTGTTGCGCCAGTTCACGTGTAGGCGTCAGCACTAAACAGCGCACCTGCAGGTTATTGACTTTGCTGGTGTTTTTACTCAGAAGTTGCAGTACTGGCAAGGTAAAAGCAGCGGTTTTTCCTGTGCCTGTCTGGGCACCTGCTAACACATCTTTGCCTTCTAAGATCACAGGTATGGTTTGCTGCTGAATAGGGGTTGGCGTGTGGTAACCCTGGGCGGTCACAGCAGAAAGAATACGGGGATCTAAACCAAGCGTGGCAAATGACATGCAATTTCCTTTAAAGTAGCGACTTTCAAACCGTTAAATCGTCGCTAGTGTAGCAGAAGGGACACAACAAGGCATGACCGCAGTATCAACTCCATGGTTTGTTTATATGGTGCGCACTGCAACAGGCGCTTTATATACTGGTATCAGCACAGATCCAACACGACGTTTGCGCCAGCATAGTGGTGAATTAACAGGAGGCGCTAAGGCGCTCAAAGGCAAAGGCCCACTGCAGTTAGCCTTCACTTACGGTATGCCCTGCCGCTCTTCTGCCAGTAAACTGGAATATCAGCTAAAACAATGGCCAAAAAAGGATAAAGAGTTGTTACTCAGGCAAGAGGCTAAACAACTGAACCTGCTGGAGCAGCTATCAGGCGAAAGTCGCATAGGCACAAAACCCGCTTCAGATTACACTTTGCTCAGTGCAAAGGAGTAATGATGGAAAGTTTTGCTTTAGTTCTGGTGTATTTGGTGATCGGCTCTTTGCTGCGCAGACTGCCGCAGTTTCCTCAGGAAACAGGCATAGTGCTGAATCAGTATGTGCTTTTTGTTGCACTGCCCGCTTTAGTACTGCAAAAAATTCCACTGTTAGAATTCTCCAATCAACTCTGGTTGCCAGCTATTACACCTTGGGTGTTGCTGGTGGTAGTGGCTGGATTAATTATTCTCGCCGGTAAAATCTGGCACTGGGAAAAAACTACAGTAGGCGCTTTGCTGGTGGTTTTACCTTTAGGCAATACCTCCTTTTTGGGTTTTCCTATGGTCGAAGCCTTTTTTGGCGACCAGGCATTACCTTATGCCATGATTTACGATCAGGCTGGCTCCTTTTTAGCTCTGGCAACTTACTCCACCATTTTAGCTGCCTGGTATAACCCCAATGCAGCCACCCCAACTGCGGGTCAAATTATTAAACGTGTACTGACCTTCCCTTCTTTTGTTGCACTGATCCTGGCGTTATGTCTGAAGTCAGTGACTTACCCGGCGTTTTTTAGTCTGGTACTGGACAGTCTGGCCGCTACTTTAGTCCCAGTTATTATGATTGCCGTAGGTTTTCAGTTCAGGTTACAGCTGGACAATAAAGAAGCCAAACCTCTGATCTTTGCCTTAGGAATAAAGCTGCTGTTCATGCCGTTACTGGCTTTAGGATTTTTAAGTTTATTCCACCCCGATCCGTTACTGCTGCAGGTTGTAGTATTTGAAGCAGCCATGCCGCCTATGGTGTCTGCCGGCGCTATAGCTATTGGTGCGGGGCTGGCACTACGTTTAGTACCAGCTTTGGTCGGCCTGGGGTTACTGCTGAGTTTTATCAGTCTTCCGCTTTGGTATTTGCTGCTGCAGCTTTACGTTTAACCAAATGTTGATGGCCTTTCCTATGGCTCTGATGATAATAATGAGCCACCAACACCATCAACACAGAACCTGTCAGCACAGGATTGAATAAAAACCACCAGTCCGGCGCCGTTAACATAATAAGTAAGGTAGTAGCGCCTGCTGGTGGATGAGTAATTTTCCATAGCACCATCAGACCTATAGATAACCCCACTGCAACAGACAAACTCCATACGGTTAAACCAAAAACATGAACAAAAGTCAGGCCAATCAGTGCAGCCAGAAAATGCCCTGCTATCACATTTTTTGCTTTACCAAGCGGACTATCCGGCAAGGCAAATAAAATCACTGCTGTGGCACCAAAAGGAGCAACCAGCCATAACTGCTGCCATTGCTGCAATAAAGCTAACAGCGCCATGACCAAAGCTGCACCACAACCAGCCAGCAAAGCTTGCACCCAGATTTTATGTTCAGTCACAGTATCACCTCACAAAGTAGACCAGTCTGTCTACCAACGAATTGCATTGTAGACAGACTGGTCTACCTGTGTCAAGCTAAGTATCAACTATGCTGAGGGCTTTTATGGAACAGGATAAAAAACAGCAGCTTGTAGAAACAGCCTTAACGTTGTTTTACCGCCATGGTGTGCATGCTGTAGGTATTAATCAGATTTTAGAACAGTCTGCTATTGCCAAAAAAACGCTGTATCACCATTTTGTCAGCAAAGATGAGCTGTTGATGGCCACATTGGAGCTTCGGCATCAGCGCTTTTATCAGTGGCTGGAACAGCAACTGTCCAGCGCCGATCCGATGAGTCCGGTAGAAAAGTTGTTTGATGCATTAACGCTATGGTTTGAAGGCAAGGCACAAGTCTTAGGGCCTTTTTTTGGTTGTTACTTTCAAAACTGTGCAGCCGAATACCATGGACCAGACAGTGCTGTATTGCAGCTCTGTGCTCAGCATAAACTCAAGGTGAAACACTTAGTGAACACTCACCTTCAGAGTTATCACCTGCCAGAAGAAGCACAGTCTTTATTGCTTGATGGCTTGATGATACTTAAAGAAGGCGCCATCAGCATGGCTTTAGTGCATGCGGATGCCACCGTGGCTCAGCATGCTAAAAAACAAGCACTGCTACTGGTCCGTGCTTTAAGCTAATCCGGCTCTGCAGCAGGCTCTGTCGGAGGCTTTTTCTTCAGCCGTCCAGCCTGAATTAATGCTTCGCGTAATACATATTCAATCTGGCCATTCGCACTGCGAAACTCATCATCAGCCCAGTGCTGCAAAGCCTGCAGCACTGTTTCATCAATACGTAACGCAAAAGCTTTTTTCGACACTGCTGTCTCCGCTTAATACAAAGTGCCGGTATTGATCACAGGTTGTACCTGATGATCACCACAAAGCACCACTAACAAATTGCTGACCATGGCGGCTTTACGTTCTTCATCCAGCTGCACCATGTTTTTTTCCGACAAACGGGCTAAAGCTAATTCCACCATACCCACTGCACCTTCAACCAATTGCTGACGCGCCATCACTACAGCTCTTGCCTGTTGACGTTGCAACATAGCACTGGCAATTTCCGGCGCGTACGCCAAATGACTGATACGGGCTTCCAGCACTTCAACACCAGCTTTGTCCAGACGAGCCTGGATTTCAGCTTTGAGTAAATCTGTCACTTCAGGACCATTGCTGCGCAGGCTGATATCTATATCTTCCACCGCCTCATAGGGATAACTCGAAGCCAAAAAGCGCAAAGCCGCTTCACTTTGGATGCTGACAAAGTTCTCATAATCTTCCACTTCAAACACGGCTTCAGCACTGTCTACCACTTTCCATACCACAACGGCGGCGATTTCTACCGGATTACCGCTGTGATCATTCACTTTGAGTTTGCCGCTTTCAAAGTTGCGCACCCGCAACGATACTTTTTGTTTGCTGTAAAAAGGGTTAGCCCAACGTAAGCCCGTTTGTAAGTCTGAACCGACGTAACGGCCAAACAGCTGCAGCACAGCGCATTGGTTTGGCTGCACCATATAGAAACCGAAAAAGCCAATCCCCACTAAAATCAGTGCCAATATGGCAACCAATTTCAGAGGACCGCCTAAAACCAGCAGGCCAAAACCGGATAAAACAAAGACTGCAGGAAGTACAGCTAACATCATCAAACCACTGCGGCTTGTTGCCAGATACTCTTTCATCACGACCTCTTAATTTGATATCAATTTAATATCAAATTAGCTTCATTTAAAAAAAGTGCAAGTAAATAAGTACAAAAAGCATGCAATTGACTGTAAAAAGCCATCCGTTGATTGACACAAGCTCATTTGATAAATATGATAAATTTAATCAAATCAGAAAAATCATTATGTCAGAGCAACATCAACTTCTTTCTACCCGACAAGCGGCCACTCTTTTAGGTGTTTCAGTACGAACTATCCAGCTGTGGGTTGAACAAGGCTTATTAAGTGCCTGGAAAACACCAGGTGGACACCGACGTATAGTGCAGGAATCTTTACTGAGTTTGTTGCATAAAAGGCAAAAATCGCAACCTCTGACGCATCTGTTATGCGTTGACCTGGATGCAGATTTTTTCAAATTACTACAGGTGTTATGTCAGCAGTGGCATTTCCCGGTTGAATTACAGTATGCCCGTAACGCTGTGGATGCATTGTTGATGATGGGCGAGCGTAAACCAGAACTGGTGTTGATGACGGCTGACCAGCAAGGTATAGATCTGCCGATGCTGCAGCAGGAACTGACACAACATCAGGTAAAACTGGCATTGTTATCGGCCGAAGATCCTCAGCAAAAACTGACGATGGATATCATTTGGCTGCGCCAGCCTTTTGAGCCTTTGCAATTTAAGACTGAATTACAAAAACTGCTTTTCGCCCGTTTACAACAAGCCAGCTGACAGCAAACTCTATAAAAAAACCGGCATCAAAGCCGGTCTTTTTATAGTAAATCAGCAGTTAAACCAGACTGACTTTGGCAAATTTACGTTTACCCACCTGGAAGATATGACAACTGCCTTTGGCAAATTCCATCTTGCTGTCTTCCACTTTAGTTTCACCGTCCAGCTTCACCGCACCTTGCTTAATCATACGCAAAGCTTCTGAGGTACTTTCAACCAGACCAGCTTCTTTTAACAAGTTGGCAATCTGAATACTGTCCGCAGTTAAAGTTAAGGTCAGTTCAGGGATATCGTCCGGCAACGCATTTTTCTGAAAACGCTGGATAAAATCCTGTTCTGCCGCAACAGCTGCCGCCTCGTCATGGAAACGGGCAATAATTTCCTTTGCCAGTTCAATTTTAATATCACGTGGGTTACGGCCATCAGCTGCTTGTTGCTTCAGTGCTGCAATATCAGCAATAGGACGGAAACTCAGCAAATCATAGTAACGCCACATCAGCTCGTCACTGATGGACATCACTTTGCCAAACATCTCGCCCGGCGTGTCTGTGATACCAATATAGTTGCCCAAGGACTTGGACATCTTCTGCACACCGTCCAGACCTTCGAGCAATGGCACCATAATAATGGTTTGTGGGCGCTGACCTTCGTCTTTTTGCAGTTCACGTCCCATCAGCAGGTTAAAGCGCTGATCGGTGCCGCCCATTTCGATGTCGGCTTCTAAAGCAACGGAGTCCCAGCCTTGCACCAGCGGGTATAAAAACTCGTGTATCGCAATAGACTGGTTATTGGCATAACGCTTTTTAAAGTCATCACGCTCCAGCATACGGGCCACAGTCTGACGTGCTGCCAGTTTGATCATGCCAGCCGCGCCTAACTTTTCCATCCATTCGGAGTTAAAAGCCACACGGGTTTTTGCAGGCTCAAGAATTTTAAACACCTGCTCTTTATACGTCTGTGCGTTGGCCAACACGTCGTCCCGGGTCAAAGGTTTACGCGTTACGTTTTTACCTGTCGGATCGCCAATCATGCCGGTGAAGTCGCCAATAAGGAAAATGACATCATGGCCCAACTGTTGAAAGGTACGTAATTTGTTGATGAGAACCGTGTGACCTAAATGCAAATCTGGTGCAGTTGGATCAAAACCTGCTTTGATTTTTAAAGGTTTTCCTTCCTTTAACTTGGCAATCAGCTCTTCTTCTAACAAAATCTCTTCGCAGCCGCGTTTTATCTCAGCCAGCGCCTGCTCCCAGTGAGCCATGGTCTACTCCTAAATCTCTTTGTATTTCGCAAAATTCCAAGCCTGCATTCTACTGAAACATTTCTTTAGATCAAACCAACAAAAGTGTGGCATCACACAAAAAATCGTTATATGCTCGTTTTTTTATTGGTTTGTCTGATAATAATAAGAGATGCGCTTTCTATGATTTCTTCTTTGCCTATCAAACATCGGTTATTAATCGGCGCTCTAAGCGGCATTGTTGCCGTTATGCTGTTGATCCCGTCAGAACAAGCTTCAGCCTCCAGAACTACAGATACATCTGAGTTGGAAGTTGGAAAAAGATACAGTATTGATATCCCTTTGGTGGAAGAGAAAATTGCAGCCGAACAGCTTGCAACCTTGCCACACGAAGATAACTCACTGGAGTGGGTGACTGTTGACGTGAAAAAAGGCGACATTCTGTCGGCTATTTTCCGCAAAGCTAAATTAGATCAAGCCGCAATGCAGGAAGTGTTAGAACTGGGTAAACCAGTAAAAACCTTAACCCGCATTTTTCCCGGCGAGCAAATTGAGTTTGGTTTAGATAACCAGGGCAAGCTGCAGGAAATCCGTTATCCAATCAACAACCTGAAAACCTTACGTGTTCAGCGTACTGCCAATGGCAAGTTTGCGGCCGAAGAGTTATTAAAGGAAGTTGAAACCCGTACTGAAGTCGTCAGTGGTGTGGTTAACGGTTCGTTCTGGAACGCAGGTCTGGAAGCAGGTTTAACCGAAGCTCAGATGCTGACACTGGCAAACAACATTTTCAGCTACGACATCGACTTTGGTTTAGATATCAAAGCAGGTGACAGTTTCAGCGTTATTTTTGAAACCCGTTATGCCGATGGTCAATTTGTTGGTAACGGTAATATTCTCGCTGCACAGTTTAAAAACGAAGGTCAGACTTATCAGGCAGTTCGTCACAAGGACGGCGCCTTTTACAAGCCGGACGGTAAGGGCACCAAACAAGCCTTCTTACGAGCCCCGGTCAGCTTCCAGTATGTCAGCTCCAATTTTAACCCTCGCCGTTTACACCCAGTGTTAAAGAAAGTAAAACCTCATAATGGTGTCGACTATGTTGCTGCAGTAGGTACTCCTATTATGGCGGCTGGTGATGGTAAAGTCATTGCATCAACCCGTAACGGCGTGAATGGTAACTATGTGTTTATTAAGCATAAAAACAACATAGTAACTAAATACCTGCACTTATCCAAACGTGATGTGAAGCAAGGTGAAAACGTGAAACAAGGTCAGGTGATAGGCCGTTTAGGTTCTACAGGCCGTGTCACTGGAGCTCACTTGCACTATGAATTTGTGGTTGGTGGTGTGCACCGTAACCCACGTACTGTGAAATTACCTCAGGCAGATGCGCTGTCTACCAGTGAACGTATTGCTTTTGTAAATGAAGCAAAACAGCTGATTGCACAAATGCAGAACCACGAGCGGATCACAGTAGCCGCTGCTGAGTAATGTCCAGCTTGTATATAGGAATAATGTCCGGCACCAGTCTCGATGGAATCGATCTGGTGCTGGTTCGTTTTGGTCAGTCTGCTCCAGAAAAACTCCAGCCCGAATTACTTGACTCCCTGCTTTGCCCTTTCCCTGAACAGTTACGCCAGCAGCTAAGTCAATTGGCTCAATCCGGCCCGGGTGAACTTGAACTGATGGGTTTAGTAGAGCAGCAACTGGCATTAGCTTATGCTGATTCAGTTAAACAGTTATTAGCTAAAGCCAAAGTTAACCCAGAACAGATAAGCGCTATTGGTTGTCATGGCCAGACCATAAGGCATCGCCCTTATGTGCAGTTTCCTTTTACCTATCAGATTGGTGATATGTTCCGTTTGGCAGCTGAAACGCAAATTCGGGTTATCGCCGATTTTCGTCGTAAAGATATGGCTTATGGCGGACAAGGTGCACCTTTAGTACCAGCTTTTCACAAGGCTATTTTTGCAAAGCCTGATAGCTATCGCGCTATTTTAAATATTGGTGGTATCGCCAATGTCACCTTGTTACAACCCAATCGGCCAGTGCGGGGTTTTGATACAGGCCCTGGCAATGGTTTGATGGATAACTGGATCCAGCAACAAGGCTTAGGTTTGTATGACAAAGATGGCCTTTATGCGGCCTCTGGCGTGATACAACAGGATTTATTAACCGATCTTTTATCAGACCCCTACTTTCAGCTACAAGGCCCCAAAAGCACAGGCAGAGAGTATTTCAACGCAGAGTGGCTGGCACAAAAATTACAAGCGAAAAACTACGCTCCAGCAGATGTACAACGTACGCTGACCCGCTTTACTGCAGAGAGCATTAAAATCGCACTGGTCAATGAAGCCATAGAGGAGTTATTTGTCTGTGGTGGTGGTGCTTATAACAAAGTACTGATAAGCGACCTGCAGCAGTTATTCCCTACTGTACAACTTCAACAAACCGCCAGTTTAGGTGTGAAAGCAGACGATGTGGAAGCTATGGCCTTTGCCTGGCTGGCTTATGCCTACGACCACAAGATTCCGGGCAATATCCCTGAAGTGACAGGCGCACGAAAAGCCGTGGTATTAGGCGCGGAATTTAGTAGTTAAGCCCGCGCCCAGTATTAGTTTTGTTCCAGCAATTTTGCGATTTGTGCGGCAACCTGCCCCCAGCCTTGGCCTAAAGTTTTCACTACTTCGTCATAGCCGTCATCGGCAATAGGTAATTGCAGTTCAAAAGGCATTTGCTTGACGACAGCCCCTGTCAGCAAATGAGCCTGACCACTGATCAATACAACACCATCCGCCGTGGTATGAAACTGAGTGACCTGCACAGTCAGGCGACTATCGCCCGGACTGCTGACCTGTTGAGTCACACGCCAGTCCGTTAAAGCACCAGATAAATGTGCCTGTAAATTACGGGTCAGTTGCTGATCCAAAGCTTCAGCCCATTGGTGAGTGCGAGTCAGTTGCAGATTCACCTCGTTATTCTGATACACCAGCGCGTTGCTGTTTAAATAACTGGCGACCATCACAGGTTCTATCACCAGCACTTTACTGCTGTCGACTACAGGTGCTTTGGCAGCGACTGCTGGTAAGCGGTAATACTGCAGTTCAGACGGAGAACTGCCACAGCCAGCCAAAGCCAGACTTAAGAATACAAAAGCTAAATAACGCATTAGTTACCCTTCTCAGGTTCTGGATCTTTAGGCAGATCGGCATTAAAAATCAGTGAGTTACTTTGACTGTTCATGGTTTTAATCACAGGCTGCAAGTCACGTAATAATTGGTCCATCGATTGCAAATTGCCATTTAACCGCTCATAAGCAGGTGAACCAGGCGAAAAGCCAGCCAGTGTTTTACGCAGTTCCACCAGACTTTGCTGAATATCTGCTGGCAATTGCTGTACTGCATTGTGTTTCACCAGTTGGTCCAGTGACAGGATCAACTGTTCAGCATTTTTCAGCATTTTTTCGCTTTGCGCCAAAGTAGCTGAGCTTTGAGCTAACACATCTTCCACAGGCAGACGATTGACCTTATCCAGCACCTGCAGCACTTTTTGTTCAATATTGGCTAAACCGCTTGGGGCTGTTGGCATAATTTTCAGACCAGCGTGATCCGCTAACGCAAAAGGCGCAGGCACAAAACCTTCGCTGGAAAACTCTGGCGGCTGAGCTGTTGCCACTTGCACTTTTTCAGAGCTATCAGCATCAGCAAGGGCTGGCACATCCACTTTTACTTTAGGTGTTTCAATCACAGCATCGGTTTGCACCAGTTCGATATACAAAGCACCAGTCAGCAGACTACCGGTTTTTAATACAGCTCTTAAACCATGTTGCACTGCGGTTTCTAATTCCTGCGCCAGCTTTTTCAGGCTCATCTCACCAGCAAGCCGACCCGCTTCCACTCTTACCAACACCGGAATACCCCGTTTAAAGGCCACATCCAGCGGGTTTTCCATATTAAAAAAGTACGGAGCCATAGCCACAGTACCAATGCGTATGCCCTTATATTCCAAAGGCGCACCTGCAGTTAAACCACGAATCGACTCGTCAAAAAACATCAGGTATTCGTTGTATTCAGTGTACAAACCTTCTTTGATGGCCTTTTGATTTTTAAACAGCTGAAACTCACTGTTACTGGCCACTTTATCGCCCACAGGCCAGCCATCCAGCACATCAAAATGCACACCGCCGCTAAGCAAAGTTGCCACAGACGCCAATTCAACCCGAACCCCTTGAGCTGACACATCCAGCGCCATGCCGCTGGCTTGCCAGAAGCGTACGTTTTCAGTCACAAGGGCATCATAAGGCGCACGCACAAACAACTGATAAGTCATATGGCCTTTTTCAGCAACAAAGTTACTGGTCTCCACAGTACCCACTGCATAACCGTGATAAAGCACAGGATCGCCTACGGCCAGAGCCGTTGCATCATCACTCAACAACGTCACCCGTACCCCTGGCGCATCAGCTGGCGCTATAGGTGGGCTATCGAGCAATTCGTAATAATACTTTTGCACACTAGCTTTGCCTGGCTGCAATTCAATATAGGCGCCGGATAACAGCGTATTTAAACCACTGACACCACCACGGCCTATGGTAGGTTTAACCACCCACAATTGGGAGTCTTCATTGAGTAACGCTTCAATGCCCGGGTCCATCCGCGCTTTGATCAGTACTTTGCTTAAATCTTCAGACAGCTGCACCGACTCTACCCGACCTATATCAACACTGCGGCTTTTGATCTGAGTTTTGCCTGCCACTATGCCTTCAGCATTCAGTGTGACTAATGTAATCACAGGTCCCTGATTTTTCTGAGTGTAATAAAGCATCCAGATGCCAATAGCCACAGCTATTACTGGCACTATCCAGATAGGGGATAATTGTCGGATCTTTTTCACCGCGGCCACCCGGCCCTGCGTCTTAGCCACGCTGCTGCTCCTCTTTTTTATTCCGTTGATCCCACAATAAACGTGGGTCAAAACTCATAGCGGCGAGCATGGTGGTGATCACCACAGTCGCAAAAATTATCGCGCCCATACCAGGGTACACGCCCATCAATAAATCAAACCGTACTAAAGCAGCCAGAATAGCCACCACCAGCACATCCACCATAGACCAGCGGCCTATCCAGTCGACTAATAAATACACCCGGGTCGACAGCAACTGTCGTTTATGGCCAGTATGACTGGCTAAATAACATAACCAGAACATCACCACTATTTTCACCACGGGCACGACCACGCTGGCTAATAAAATCACAATGGCCACAGGGTAAGCACCGTCCTGCCACATCAATATAATACCGCTGATGATTGTAGACTGAATGCTGCTGCCCAAAGACACAGTTTCCATAATAGGCAGCAAGTTAGCAGGGATATACAACAGAGTTGCAGTAATCAGCCAGGCCAGAGTTTTTTGCAAGCTGGCCGGAATACGGGCCGTGACTTTAGTGCCACAACGGCCACAGTGTTTTTGTTCCAGCGGCACTATAGCAGTACAACAGCTGCAACTGGCTAAATTCAATGAAACACCGGTTTTTCCTGCAAAATGCGCAGCAACAGGCTGAGGCGCAGGAGCTATCGATTCCCACAACGCATGGCGGTCTATCACCTGAAAAGTGCGCAAATGCAACAAACAAAACAGGCAAAAAGCCCAGAAGCTCATCCCCACAGAAATATCGGCATAGACCACCAGTTTGACAAAGGCGACCAGAATACCAATAAGGAAAATATCCACCATGCTCCAGGGTTTAAGCATATAAAGCACACGAGCGGTCCAGACCAGACCGCGAACGCGGCGCACCATGCCAAGCTTGATGTAAATCACCGCCAGCATACAAAAAGCTGGTATCGCCTGAATAAATAACCAGACCAACACTGCCAGCCACTGCTGATGTTCGTTAAATAGGACAGAGGAGGTATCAAAGAAACTCATGATATGGACGTTACCCGCCACATCCATGCCAATAAAAGGAAAGAGGTTTGCTAGGATCAGCATAAACAACGAGCTTGCAGCATAGAGTACAGGACGTAATACCGGATCTTTCTGGCGCATATCCAGTAAATAACCACAGCGGCTACAGGCAGCTTCCTGACCAATAGCCAACAACGGCAATTGCTGCAATAGATCGCAGTGGCGACAAAGCACCAGTTCAGCAACAGGTTGCGCGGAAGGCGCTATACCAGACTCCAGATCAGACAAAAAGATTCCTTTATAAATGCCTACTGCGAATAGCGCTATTGTAAGCAAAAAAAATGGGGTCAGTTCACATTATTTATGTTTAATAATGTGACCTGACCCCATTTTCAATAAATTACTGTTTATTCAACAGCTTTAGATACACCAACCATAGCTGGACGTACTAAACGACCATTCAGCTCGTAGCCTTTTTGCATGACAAAAGTCACAGTGTTTGGCGCTACATCAGCACTTGGCTGAATAGACATGGCCTGATGGAATTCAGGGTTAAACGGCTGACCTTGTGGATCAATTTGCTGCACACCGTTTTTCGCCAGCGTATCCAGTAAACCTTTCAGGGTTAAATCCACGCCTTCACCCAGAGCTTTCTGGCTGTCGTCTTCGCGATTTAAGAAAGTTAAAGCACGCTCAAGGTTATCTACAACCGGCAACAAATCACCAGCGAAACGCTCCAACGCAAATTTATGGGCTTTTTCAACATCCATAGCTGAACGACGACGGCTGTTGTCTGCTTCAGCTTTAATTCTAAGCATTAAATCATGCTGCTCTGCCAACTGGGCTTTTGCCTGCTGTAATTCTGCATCCAGCTTTGCAATAAGTTCCTGCTCCGGCGTCAGTTCTACGACTTGTTGCTCTGCCGCTGCTTCCGCAGCCTGTTGTTGTTCAGTTTGCACTTTATCTTGCTCGCTCATTAGTTACTACTCCACCATAGGTTGGCTTATTATGGGGATTGATTAAGATGATTCAAGTTAAAAAACATTTGTTGTGCTACAGCTTCAACTAAAGGCACAAAACGACCATAGTTCATCCGGCGTGGTCCAAGCAAGGCGATAAAGCCATGTGGCTCCGAGCGGTAGCGTGCACAAATCAAACTCACCTTGGCTAAAGGTTCAATACCAGACTCACGCCCCAGTATTAATTTTGGTTGCTCATCCTGAGTGATAGGCGTCAATAACTTCACCAGACAAGATGGATTATCTAAAAGTTCGATCACTTGCTGCAATTGTGGGTCGCGGTGATAATCAGTAGCTTGCATCAGTTGGTGCTGACCATAAATCAGCGGTTGATGTTGCTGCATCTCATCCAGACTCAGTTGCGCCATAGCGGTTTTCACTAAAGACTGCACAGTACCGCATTCTTCCTTTGCTATTAATGCTAAACGTGAAATACCATCCAACCAATCCTGACCACATAAAGCTGCATTGAGTAAACACAAAACCCGGCTTAAGGTTGGATTATCAATTAAATCGTCGTGAAACAACACACGGTGCAAAATATCACCGTCTTCGTCTATGACCACCAGCAAGAGTCGCTGCGTGGCTAAACGCACTAAATCCACCTGCCGTATTACCCTGCCCTGACCTTTAGGCGCACTAACAATACTAACCATACCTGTTAAGTTGGCTAGCAGCTGGCCGGCTTGCTGACATAATAAAGAAACTGGTAATTGCGGTGGCAAATTCACCTGAATAGCATCCAGCCAACGACCTGTTAAAGGCTCCAGCTGCAACATTTTATCGATAAATAAACGGATACCCGAAGTGGTAGGCACACGACCAGCTGAGGTGTGAGGAGAGCGGATAAAACCCTGCTGCTCCAGCAACATCATAGTATTGCGCACTGTGGCTGAACTGACGCCAAGCTCTGACTGCTCACACAACAGCTTAGACGACACCGGCATGCCGTCCGTCAAGTACTGCTCGACTATGAGTTTTAATATCAGTTCTGGTCTGCTTAACTGAACCACTACAGCTGTTACTCCGGTTAATAAGACGGTGCAGAATACTGCTCATTTATACTGCTAGATATTGTGGGGTCATTATTTAAAAATTCAAGCCTTGCCCTTAGTCCGCTGTCTGTACACAAAGCCTGTTCGCTGCCAGAAACTATGGGTATACTCAAACGGCATTTTGAAAGGAACACTCATGAGTCAAAACCCAGGCAGCGCATTTCAAACCATTGGCCTCATTGGCAAACCTAATCATCCGGGCGCCAATACCACCCTTATCAGCCTGTATCAGTTTTTAACTGCACGGAAGTTAAAGGTCTATGTGGAAGAAAAAGTGGCTGAATCGTTAGCCTTGCCCGATGTGCAGGTGATGGATTTAGTCGAACTGGGTAAAAACTGCGATCTGGCTATAGTGGTGGGTGGTGACGGCAATATGCTCGGTGCTGCCCGCGTGCTGGCTCGTTTTGGTGTGGCTGTATTGGGTGTAAACCGCGGTAACCTGGGTTTTCTAACTGACTTATCACCGGAAGATTTTGAAACACCTTTAGCTGCTGTGTTAGCAGGTAATTTTGTCACTGAAAAACGTAATCTGCTGGAAGTGGAAGTCTATCGCAATGACTGCGTCAAAAGCAGTAACAGCGCTGTGAACGAAGCTGTATTACACGCCGACAAAGTAGCGCATATGATTGAGTTTGAAGCTCATATCAATGGCGAATTTGTCTTTAGTCAGCGCTCAGACGGTTTAATTGTCAGCACTCCAACAGGTTCTACCGCTTATTCATTATCAGGTGGCGGCCCTATTCTGACACCTGAGCTGGATGCAATGAGTTTAGTGCCAATGTTCCCCCATACCTTAAGCAGCCGTCCTTTGGTGGTATCCGGTACCAGCGAAATAGTATTAAAAGTATCGCCCAGTAACGACGCGCATTTACAGGTCAGCTGCGACAGTCATGTGATTTTGGCGGTGATGCCGGGTGATGAAATCCGTATTCGTAAACATCCGAAGCCGCTGAAACTGGTGCACCCGCCTGGTTACAGCTACTTTAACGTGCTGCGTAACAAGCTCGGTTGGGGCAGTAAACTCTACTAAAAAATCTCTTCACCACTCCCTTGCTAAAACCCGAATTACTGTATAAATTAACAGTTATTCAGTATAAGGGAGTTGGACCATGCTCAACCATCTGCATATCAGCAACTTTGCCATAGTACGCGCGCTGGAACTCGACTGGCGTGGCGGTATGACCACCATTACAGGCGAAACAGGCGCAGGTAAATCTATAGCTTTAGATGCCTTGTCTTTATGTTTAGGCGACCGTGCCGATGGTTTAGTGGTACGCCCCGGTTGTGATAAAGCCGATATAGTGGCTACTTTTGATATCAGTCAGTTGGGTGCAGCTCAGCATTGGCTGGCCGAACAAGATCTCGCCATGGGCAACGAATGTATAGTGCGTCGTGTGGTGGGCAGCGAAGGCCGCTCCCGCGGTTATATCAATGGCGTACAAGTGCCGGCTCAACAACTTAAAGCTTTGGGCCATCATCTGCTGAGTATTCATGGTCAGCATGCCCATCAACTGTTATTAAAATCAGATCACCAGCGCCAGTTACTGGACGCTTATGCCAATACCCAATCTGCTTTAGCCGACTGCCGCCAATACTGGAAGGCCTGGCAGCAATTAAAGCTGGAATATGGCGAGCTACAAAGTAGTCAGCAGCAACGTGAAGCACAACGGCAGTTGCTGGAGTATCAGGTGGCTGAGTTGGACCAGTTTGCCCCAGGTACAGATGAGTTTGCTGAACTCGAAACTGAACATCAGCGTTTAAGCAACAGTCACAGTTTAATCCAGGCCAGCCAACAAGCCTTGCAACTGGCGTATGACGATGAAGATGCCAACAGCTATCGTTTATTAAGTCATGCGTGTCAGCAACTGGACGACTATATCGAAGTAGATCCGGCTTTAGCTCCTATTCATCAGATGCTGAGCGAAGCTTTAGTACAAATTGAAGAAGCAGGCCGCGAATTACGCCGTTACAGCGAAAAAGTAGATATAGACCCGGAACGTTTAGCAGAAATTGACCAGCGCCTGGGGCAGTGGCTCAGTTTAAGTCGTAAACATCAAATTCCAAACGATCAGCTGGCCTTATTCCATCAGCAATTATCCCAGCAGTTATCAGAACTGGCTGGTGATGATGATCGCATAGTTGAACTTCAGCTTGAAATTCAGCAGGCGCAGCAACTCTATTGTCAGGCTGCAGAAATAGTGTCTGAACTGCGTAAATCTGCTGCTTTGGAGTTGTCCGATAAAATTGCCCGCAGCATGGCCGAATTGAGTATGGCCAACGGTAAATTTTATATTGCGGTTGAAAGTGCCGGTATAGATAAAGCCAACGCATCCGGCTGGGATCAGGTCGATTTTCTGGTCAGCACCAACCCAGGCCAACCTTTACAGGCACTGCACAAAGTAGCATCAGGTGGTGAATTATCCCGTATCAGCCTGGCTATTCAGGTGATTTTGGCAGGCAAAGTCACTACTCCTACCTTGATTTTTGATGAAGTAGACGTGGGCATCAGCGGCCCTGTTGCCGCTGGTGTAGGCCGCTTGTTACGCCAGTTGGGAGAATCCACTCAGGTGATTTGTGTCACTCACTTACCTCAAGTCGCAAGTCAGGGCCATCACCAGTTATTTGTCGAGAAATACACTGACGGTATTGCAACAGAAACCCGTATTCGTGAACTGGCAGACGAAGAACGGGTGCAGGAAATAGCCCGCTTACTGGCAGGTGAAAATGTCAGCGCTAATGCGATTGCCAACGCCCGAGAGCTGTTATGTGCTCCTTAACATAGCTTTACATCAATTATTTTTAACAGGCACGAACTTAGCCAACACACTTAGGTCTGATTAAGGCTTTAATTTCAGCCCATGCTTGCGGTATGATGCCGACAGACTTATTCAGATGAAGAGACAGATGAAAGCAGTAGTGAAAACGGCCCTTGTGTTGGCCACAGCATTGACTCTGGGTGCTTGCAGTAGTTGGATTTACCGGATTGATATACCACAAGGTAACTTTCTGGAACAAAAAGACATCGATAAACTGCGTGTTCAAATGACCAAAGAACAGGTTCGCTTTGTATTAGGTAACCCTGTTGCAGAAAACGCTTTCGACGACGACATCTGGCATTATTTTTATGCGCTAAAAGGTGGTCGTGGCGATAACTTTGAAAAGCAAATGGTCATCAATTTTAAAGACGACAAGCTGGTTGATATTACCGGTGATTTCACCAAACCAGCCAACTTTAATACGCCTTTAGACAAAGTCCAGTAACCACACTGCATATGGGGGCAGATCAAATCATCTGATCACCCCCATGTTTCGATCAATCGTGCGCTTGCTCATTAGCCTGAGGTCTGCCACCTGTTGTTTTATTTGCTCTGCCTTCGTCCTTGGCTTTTTCAGCACGGCGACGACGCATATCTTTAGGATCGGCAATTAAAGGCCGATAAATTTCAATTCTGTCGCCCGCCTTTGGCACTTCATTCAGTTTGCAGGTCCGGCTCCAGATCCCGACTTTATTCTGACTTAAGTCAATTTCAGGAAAAGATGACAACATACCGGACAGCTGAATAATCTGCTCCACAGTAGCTGCAGCATCCACAGTTAAACTCAACAAACTTTGTTTAGCTGGTGTGGCATAAGCCAGCTCGACAGCTTTAGTTTCAGCCATGCTGTTCTCCGTACACTTGTTTTGCTCTTTGTGTAAAAGCACCGACCATAGCCGCTGTTAACTCATTAAAAATTTTACCAAAAGCAAACTCGACTATTTTATTGGAAAACTCAAAATCCAATGCCAGCACCACTTTACAAGCTTCATCGCTGAGCGGAACGAAGGTCCAGCCACCGGATAAAGCTTTAAAAGGTCCAGACTCCAATTGCATCTGAATTTGCGAGTTTGTCACCAGGGTATTGCGAGTGGTGAACTCCTGACTGATACCGGCTTTTTTCACCTGTAACTTAGCCAGCATCTGATCTGCAGACTGCTGCAAAATTTGTGCTTTGGCACAACCGGGTAAAAATTCCGGATAACGTGGTACATCGTTCACCAGCTCAAACATCTGGCGCGCGCTGTAAAAAACCAGTGCGCTGCGCTCAATTTGTGGCATACTCTCTCCCCTTAATGCAGGCGGCGATTGTAACAGATCTGGCCGTAGCCTCAATGTCCCAGGCGTAAGCCTTTTGCCATTAAATTCCTTGGCTTTTAAGAGTTAATTCGTTCGCAAAGATGAGCAAAAAACAAAGCAGCAAAAATCAGGGCGGCACCATAGCCCAAAATAGAAAAGCACGACACGACTATTTCCTCGAAGAGCGTTTCGAAGCAGGTATGTGCCTGCAAGGCTGGGAAATAAAGAGTATTCGTGAAGGCAAAGTGAATTTGTCCGACTCGTACGTCATTTTAAAAGATGGCGAAGCTTTTTTAATTGGTGCACAAATTCAGGCGCTGCACAGCGCATCCTCTCACGTGGTCTGCGATCCAGAGCGCTCACGCAAGCTGTTGCTGAACAAACGTGAACTGAACAAACTGGTCGGTAAAAAAGAGCAAGACGGTTACACCTTAATAGCCACTTCCATGTACTGGAAAGCCTGTTGGGTGAAGCTGGAATTCCATCTGGCCAAAGGTAAAAAGCACTTTGATAAGCGTGACGACATCAAAGACAGAGACTGGTCGCGTGAAAAAGAACGCATGATGAAGCACAGCAAAAGATAATTACAGCCGGGTTCTTACCCACTTCAGCTTGAGATTGTTCAAATCATCACCATATAGAGTAATAACAGCCAAACGCAGCAAGAAAAGACCAGTTCTTACCTTGCCGCGTTGAACTGCAGAGCGTAGAATGCGCTCAACACAGAAGTGTTCAGAAGTACTAAAGAATTCGGGGCCGATACTGGATTCGACGGGATTCACGAACTCTTAGGTGCATGCCGAGGTGCGGTAGGCCTCGTAAAAAAGCCGCAAACTAGTAGTCGCAAACGACGAAACATACGCACTCGCTGCCTAATAAGCAGTAGAGCGCTCTTCCCCTCACGCATGCCTATAAGCTGAGACTCTGGAAGATCACCCCTAATAGGATCGCATGGCGGCTTTGTCTGGAGCCAAGATGCTAAAACCAATCAGACTCGCCCGACGATAGCCTGCCAGCTGGCGCTCATAGGGTTAACTAAATAACTGGATAAGCATGTAGTACCGACGATCTAGGTTTTTCGGACGGGGGTTCAAATCCCCCCGGCTCCACCAATAAAGCAAAAGGCCATCGCAAGGTGGCCTTTTGCTTTACCTTTATCACGTATCAAGACAAGTAACCAACCCCCTACTTCCCCTTCCCCAGCAACCAACCATAAATATCCCAGCCTTCGTACACTTGTCGCCAGGCGTCGTGTTCGGCTTGTTCCAGCATGCTAAAACGCACATTGGTGTGGCCTAACTGGCGCAGCGTCTCTATGCCTGGGTAGATATTATCTTTATTTATAGCCGAATCGCGGCCTGCTGCTATCACCCAAAGTGGTAGCTTAGCCGCAGCTATAGATGGCATTAAATCCGGATGACCCCAGGCGACTACAGGAGCAGCGGCAGCGAATAACTCCGGGTGTTTGCTGGCCATATACCAGGTACCAAAACCACCGTAGCTGATGCCGGAGATATAAAGACGTTTGGCATCTGTGTTGTAATTTTTCTGCACAGTCGCAAGCATGGCCAATAAATCCTGCTCAGCCTTCTCCCAGCCATTTGGCAATAACACTGGCACTTTCGACATATCAGCTACAGCTTTAGCTGGTGCTATGGCTTTATCAGATGGGAACATCACTGGGCGTGGCGGTACGCCATCCGCTAAGCGCTGCGGAATATCGGCTTTACTACGGTTGGCGATATAAGGCAGCTTACCCATATCAAACATCTGCAATTGCGGCACTATCATAATAAAAGGCAGGTCGCGTTTTTGGATCCAGGCTTCATATAAAGGACCGTGGATCATAGTGTAATCCAGCTCGTCCAGACCGTTGCCACGTTCGCCGTTGCCGTGCAAAAACAGCAAGACTGGCCATTTTTGCGCAGCTTTTTGATCATAACCTTGAGGCAAATAGACAAAATACTGCCGCTTTAAGCCATCGACTGTGCTTTGATAATCTTGTCTTAGCAGCTGCGCTTCTGAAGCAGATGCAACACCGGACAATAAGACAACACATAAACATAGAATTCTGAACAACATAACTACTCCTTTTTCTTATCGAGTTGCAGGACTGCAGACTTCAAAAGCTCAGATCGGATCCCACAAGCCACATTCCATCAGAGCCACACCCCATGCTCGCCGACTTTGTGCTTTTTGTCACCACAACAAAAAGCGATTTAAGCTAAATCCCCCGTAAATTCAGTTGGCTCCGCAATTCGACAGCGATAAAGCTGTTCACTATGCTTAGCGGCGAATAAACAACCAAACCCGGAGGACTTTTTATGAGATGGCTGTCTAGGATCTGTGTGTCAGTACTTTTCATCTTTACCGCATCAGGCTTTGCGGCAGTGACCGAAAAAAAGGTGCAGTTGCCCAATCAGCTTGGCAGTGCGGTAATTTACGGCAATGACAGCATTAAAAATCAGGGCACCGGCGTTATTGTGATCCACGAATGGTGGGGCTTTAATGACTATGCTCGCAGCAGAGCCAAAATGTTGGCCGAATTGGGCTACACCAGTATTGCTGTCGATATGTATGGCACAGGCAAAGTGGCCGATCATCCAGACAACGCCATGGCCTTTATGGAAGAAGCGATGAAGGATCCGGAGAAAATTAATGCCCGTTTTGAAGCTGCTATGACCTTATTAAAAGCAGAATCAGGTGTCGATGCCAGCCGCATTTACGCTATGGGTTATTGTTTTGGTGGTGGCGTGGTACTGAATCAGGCCCGCATGGGTAAAAACCTTGCCGGAGTGGCCAGTTTCCATGGCATGTTAACCTCAAAAAAATTCAAAGCTGATGCTACTACTTTGAAAGCTAAAATTCTGGTGGCCCATGGCGGCGCTGATCCTTTTGTGCCGCCAGAACAAGCCAGCAGCTTTGTCACTGAAATGCTGGGGGCTGGCGCTGACTTAGATTTTCGGGTGTACCCCGGCGTCAAACATAGCTTTACCGTGCCGCAAGCCACAGCCAAAGGTGAAGCTTTTGGCATGCCTTTTAAATACGACGAGCACGCTGATAAAGACAGCTGGGCAGCATTGTTGCGTATGCTGGAGCAAAAATCATAACAGCGCCTGCGGGCGCTTTCCAAAGACTGTACCGCTGTTAACGCCAATACAGGCTAAATCACTAAATACCTGCTTTGTTTCAGCTTTTTATTTAAAAGCTTTCAAAATTGCAGTTACACTCAATTCATATCTTTTGTCTGGAATTTTTGTATGCGGGCAGTTTTTCCACCCAACGAAGCAGAACGTTTAGCCACACTTTATACGCTGAATATTCTTGATACAGCACCTGAAGCAGCCTTCGATGCGCTGGTTCAGCTGGCAAGCCACATATGCCAGACCCCTTGTGCTGTGCTGACTCTGGTGGATAAAGACAGACAATGGTTTAAAACTAAAATTGGCTTTGATCATCATCAAACCCACAGAGATATTTCTTTTTGTGCCCATAGCATTTTAGAACCAAACGAACTGACTTATGTCCCGGATGCCAGTAAAGACCCACGTTTTGCCGATAACCCGGATGTCACCAAACCTGACGGTATACGTTTGTATGCTGGCGCGCCTCTGACTTTGAGTAACGGTGCCGTATTGGGCACTTTATGTGTGGTGGACAGCAAGGTCAGAGAGCTGACAGCGGAGCAACGACAGGGTTTAAGTTTGCTGGGTATGCAGGCTGTGCAGCTACTCGAAGCGCGGCAGAAAGCTGAACTTTATTATCAGCAACAACGAACGTTGACGACAGTCATCAATCACGCCCCCGTGCTGTTAGGCCAGATAGATACCCATTTTCGTTATGTATTCTGTAACCACAAATACGCCGAATGGTTTGGAATTGAACCTGATTTCGCGGTGGGAAAAACTATTTTGCAGGTCTTTGGTGAAGCTCCTTTTGCTGAGGCAAAACCTTCACTTGAAAAGTGCCTTGCGGGGGAAACAGTTTCTTTTCAAGCCAAGCCCGCAAATGGTCAAATTTTTGATGTCAATTTTGTGCCACAAAAAAACCATAAAGGTCTGGTCGAAAGCATTATCATAATTGCCGCTAACGTCACCGAAGTGCATCAGCAGCAGTTACAAATTAAGCAAGAACATGACCGGATGGATGCCATTATCAACGGCTCCAACCTCGGCACCTGGGAATGGAATGTGCAAACCGGCACAACAATTTTTAATGAGCGCTGGTTTACTCTGATTGGCTTAACGTCAAAACAACAGACCTCTGTCGATTTATGGGCTGAATTATCACATCCTGAGGATTTAATACGCTGTACAGAGCAGCTGGAGCAGCATTTCGCCAAACTTACGCCCTATTATGACTGCACCTTTAGAATGAAACACAAGGCTGGTCATTGGGTTTGGATCCATGCCATTGGTAAAGTCATGAGCTGGACAGCCGAAGGCGAACCGTTGCTGATGTTTGGGGTGCACTCCGATGTCACTACAGCTTTGGAAAAAGAAACAGAAATTTTAGAAACACGCTCCTGGCTGCAAGCCATTATTGACTCCTCTACAGAAGTAGCGCTGATATCTACCGATCCACTAGGCACCATAAGGCTGTTTAATACAGGAGCTGAGCGCATGCTCGGCTATGGCGCAGATGAATTGGTGGGTAAACATAGTCCGGCTTTGTTTCACGACCCTGCAGAAATCACAGCTCATGCTCAGGTACTGAGCAAGAAGTACGGCCAAAACATACAGGGCTTTGATGTTTTTGTGCACCATGCCCGCCAGGGTCAAAGCGAAACCCGGCAGTGGAGTTACGTCTGTAAAAATGGCGACCGCAAACAAGTACGGCTAAGTGTGTCGGCGATGCGGGATGAACACAACGCTATCCGCGGATTTTTAGGTGTGGCTATAGATATTACTCAGCTGGAGCATTTAAATCATGCCTTGCTGATGAGTGAACAGCGTTACCGCTCCATGCTGGATAATTTACCTGGTGTAGTGTACCGCTGCCGTAACGATGAACATTGGACTATGTTGTTTGTCAGTGATGAAGTATTTGCCTTAACGGGTTACAAAGCCCAACAACTGATCCGCAGCAAAGAAATCAGTTTTGCCGAACTGAATTACCCTGATGATGCAGAGCATACAAATAGTGCAGTACAACAAGCCCTGGCTAACCAGCAACGTTTTAATGTTGAATACCGGCTCAGGCACAAAGATGGCAGCCTGCGCTGGGTGCAGGAGCTGGGTCAGGGTGTTTATGATGACAACGGCGAGCTACTGTATATCGATGGTTTTATCTGGGATGTAACCCAACAACACGAAGCCTTGCAGGCATTAAGTGCCAGTGAGCAAAAGCTTTCATCGCTGTATAAAATGGCACCTCTGGCTATAGTACTGAACCGGTTTACCGACGGTGCTTTTATTGAGGCTAACCCTGAGTTTTATCGCATGCTGGGCTATAAAGACCAGCCGGATTGCTCTGACGCACCATCCAGTGCCGGTTATGCCACCATGGCAGCAGATCAAATGACTCAGTTACAACACAACGGACGTTATGGCCCATTGGAGCAGGAAATACAGCATCAGGACGGTCATTTTGTGCCTGTGTCAGTGACGGGAGTGCTGATCCAGAACCACGAGGGGGAGCAGCAGATCTGGTCCATTCTTCAGGACATTACCGAACGGCGTCGTATCGAACAGATGAAAAACCAGTTTGTTTCTATGGTCAGCCATGAACTGCGTACTCCGCTGACCTCGATTTCTGGCTCTTTAGCTTTAGTGACAGGCGGCGTTTTAGGACCTGTGCCAGGCCCTATGGTTTCAATGCTGGATATAGCCAAAGATAACAGCTCCCGACTCAGTCAGTTGATTAACGATCTGTTGGACATAGATAAGCTGGTCGCAGGTAAAATGCATTTTGATTTGAGCCTGTGCCTGATTTCGGACCTACTGGAAAAGTCGGTGCAAAGTAACCAGCCTTACGCCGATAAGTATGGAGTTCAGCTGCAACTGACGGAACAACAGGACGCTATGGTGATGGTAGACGCCATGAGATTTCAGCAAATTATGGCTAATTTATTGTCCAATGCTGCAAAATTTTCACCTGCTGGCTCTGTCGTGAAGGTGCGTTCTTTGTTAGTTGGCGATGAAGTCCGGGTAGAAGTTGAAGATGAAGGTCCTGGTATACCTGATGAATTTAAAGATCATATGTTTGAGAAGTTCTCGCAAGCTGACGGGGCTGACAGCAGACAAAGTGAAGGCACAGGTTTAGGTTTATCCATAGTCAAAGAACTGATTGAGCATATGGATGGTAAAGTGGGCTTTTACAATCTGACGCCTACCGGGAGTTGCTTTTACCTCAATTTTGCGCAAGCGAAACAAGCCAGTCTGAATCAGCCGAAAATACTGGTAGTAGAAGATGATCCTCACGTCGCGGGCTTTATTATGCAGCTGCTACAGACTCAGGGTTATCAAAGCCACTGTGCCACCACCCTAAAAGAAGCCGTCACAGCTTTAGATCAGGATTTATATCAGGCTATTACTCTGGATTTGAATTTGCCTGATGGTCACGGTTCAGCTCTTTTTGCAGAACTGCGTAGCCGCAGTCACTATCAATCCACGCCGGTGTTGATCATCAGTTCAGAATCCAAAGACAACCATACCCAGTTGCTGGGAGGAGTCCATGCATTGGACTGGCTGGATAAACCTGTCTCTCCTTCTTCGTTATTGGAGAAACTGGAGCTGTTATTGGGCGCAGATAAACACCAGAACACCAGAATTTTGCATGTAGAGGATGACCCACATCTAGGCCAAATTCTGGCCTTACATCTGGCGGACTTCGCCTCTTCAGTGCAAGCCACCAGTGTAAAATCAGCCATGCAGTTGCTCAACAGTCAGCGTTTTGATCTGGTCATACTGGATATTGGTTTGCCGGATGGCTCAGGGCTGGAATTGTTACCTGAACTGGCACTACGTCAGCCACAAACGCCTGTGGTCATTTGGTCGGCTCAGGAGCTTAATCAGGCACAGCGACATCAGGTCGATTTAGTGCTGGCAAAAAGCCGGATCGACTTACCGGCATTATTGCAGCAACTGAAAAACTTATTAGCTCCCGCTCCGTAAGTCTGGCTGAGCGGGATTTAAACTGGAGTCTGATAAAACTGGGTTTGATTTCGCCCTGCATGTTTGGAGCTATACAGCGCTTTATCCGCCTGATCAATCAGTTGGTCTGTCTCATCTGTGGCTTTTGACTGACTAATACCAGCACTGAAAGTACAGTGAAAATTCTGGTAGTCAAAACTAAAGGGTAAACTGGCAAAGGATTGGCGCATTTGTTCGACCAACCCAAAGGCCTGCTCTTGATTACAATCTGGCAAAATCAGTAAAAACTCTTCGCCACCATAACGGCCTATGATGTCGGTTTTACGCAGTTGTTGTTTTAAAAGGTTAGCTAAACTGCTAATCACCTGATCGCCGATCAGATGGCCATAGCTGTCATTGACCTTTTTAAAGTGGTCAATATCTAACATCACCACACTTAAAGGCTCACCAGTACGTTCACTGCGTTGTAATTCATGACTTAAACGCTCTTTCACTCTGGCGTGTTGCAACAAGCCGGTTAAGCTGTCTTTGGTCATCATATCGGCCAGTTGTCTGGCACGTTGCGCTCTGGCAAAAACAGCCACTATTAACGCAGTGTCGGTAATAGGTTTGGTCAGGAAGTCATCGCCGCCTTTGACTAAAGCCGCAAGCTGACGTTCACCGTCAGTTTCTGACGATAAATAAATAATGGGAACACTGAGCCATTCATCCTGTAAGCGGATCAATTGGGCTAATTCAGGACCTGAACAGCCTGGCATCAGAACATCCAGCAAGACTACGTCTGGACGGAAACGATTTAGCCCTTCGTAAATTTGAGAAGGGTCTAACAGAATTTCAGCACGCAGCCCTGCCCCTTGCAGCACCAGTGCATAATGTTCAGCCAATAGCTGATCATCATCGACAATCAAAACCCGAAAAGCCTCACGTCTGCGTACCGCCAATAAGCGCTGTAAACGCGCCTCCAGAGCTGTGGTATTTAAAGGTTTTACAAAATAACCACGGGCACCAATGCGCACGGCCTGCAAATGATGATCAAAACTGTTGTGACTGGTTAATACCAGCACTGGCAAGGCTTCATCTAAAGTCTTCTGAAAATCCGCTATATACTCCAGACCACTCTGCTCTTCATCCGGTAATGAAATATCCAGGATCAAGGCATCAGGTAATCGGGTTTTCAGCGCATGATCCAATTCTGCTATACGTGTATAGCTTTGGATCTGGTAACCAAAAGTAGCAAGGGTCAACGTCAGATGTTGTGCAGTCTCTTCGTCATCTTCCAGCACATAAATAAGTGCTTTCTGATCATGCAACAAATCCAACCTGGCAGAGGTTAGGTTCATCACCTGATGTCCGCTTTGATGGGCGTATTGCACTTGCTGGAAAATGGTCATAAAACTGTTAATCGATAACAAGTCCGGAGCAGACTCTTCTGCCATCCAGTCTTTTAATTGCAGTTCCAGATTTTTGGCCAGCTTACCCAGTTGTGGTAAGCCAAAAGTACCGGCGGAACCAGCCAAAGTATGGAATTTATGCTTTAAAGGCAGAATCACTGAACGCCAGTCTGACTGGCTTGATAAGGTAACCAGAGCGCCTACCTGAGAGGCGAGCACAGGAATGTCAGCTTGCAGTCGCTCCATATATTGCTGGTGAAGCTTAGCCAGTTGTTGCTCTAATTTGGACTGTTCTGCGGTCATGCTCTGTCATTGTTCGTTGGAGTTGCTGTTCTACTATAACAAAGGATTAAATAAATCCCAGCAACAAATACAAATTTGCCCGGAAAAATTTCACGCTATGTGCTTAAAACAACAACAAAAATTGGGCAAAGACCAGATCGGTTTTGCCCATTTGTCAGTTAAAGCCGAACCATTAAGCCTGAAGCCAGCGCCCTACGGTAGGCTAAGAAGGCAGGGATAGCTCCTAATACCAGGGTGAGCCCCAATACAGCAGCCAGCAGAAAACCAGTTTGCTCATGCCAGGGGTTAATACTGATAAAAAGTCCGTATTGACTGGCTAACAGCTCGCGAAAGCCCCAGAGTCCGGCCACTAAAACAAGCAAGGCCGTACCAATGGACAATAACGCCATCAGCAATAATTCTAGCTCTATCAGTAAAAATACGGTGGAAGCCGGAGCCCCTACAGCCCTTAATATCGCCATTTCGCGCTGACGTTCTTTTAAGCCCGCCAGTAAGGTAGTGACTATACCAACCAGCGTCGCTACTATCACTAAGGCTGTGATCAGTAACAACATATTCTCAACCATGCTGAGCATTTGCCATAATTCAGCCAGAGCCACGCCAGGCAGAATGGCGGATAAAGGTTCAGCTTTAAATTCGTTGAGTTGACGTTGCACTGCAAAAGTTGCCATTTTGGATTTTAAACCCAGCATATAAGCGGTAATGACTTTAGGTTCCAAATCCATACTCAGGCTTTGTTCGGCACTAATGCCCTTACCTGGCGCCGGCATGCCACCGCTTTGCCACCCCAAATGGATAGCTTCGATACCCTGCAGCGGAATATGTACGCTCTGATCCACAGGTGTGCCAGTTGGAGCGAGAATACCCACCACTTCAAAAGGTTTATCTTTATGCTGGGTAAAGCTGATACTGCCAACACCATGCGACAAAGTAATTTGTTCACCCAACTGATAACCTAGTTTTTGCGCAACGACAGAGCCTAAAACCGCTTGGTACACGCCGGCAAAAACTTTACCCTGTGCCAGTTTCAACGGCTGTTTTTCGCCATACTGGTAATACTTAAAATAATCATCGTTGGTGCCTATAACCCGATAACCACGATGTGAATCGCCCAGAGATATAGGAATACTCCAGGCTACTTGTGGATGAGTTTTTACCGTCTGATAATTCTTCCAGCCGATATTATTGGTGGCGTTACCAATACGAAATACCGAATACAACAATAAATTCAACTGGCTGGAACGAGCACCGACGATCAGATCTGTGCCAGATACCGTGCTGGTAAAGCTGCTTTTAGCTTCATGGCGAATATGATCAATACCCAATAACAAAGCGATACTGATGGTTAACGAAATCACCGTCATCAGCACTGTGCCTTTACGGTTCCATAAACTGGCTCTGGCCAACTGCATTAACATGGCTGAACTCCCTGGTGTAACTGCTCCATATCCAGCTCGAAGTGAAAGTACGAGCGTAAAGCGGGATCATGACTGACAAAAACCACTGTGGTGCCACAAAGTTCGGCTTCGCTAAGCATCAACTGCATAAAACCATCTCTGTGTTTATGGTCTAAAGCTGAGGTAGGTTCATCTGCAATCAGCAAAGCGGGCTGAGTTAATAAAGCGCGGGCTATCGCCACACGCTGCTGCTGACCAACGCTCAATTGATTGGCTGGTGCCTGCCATAACTGCTGGTCTAAACCTAATTTCTGCAATAAGTAACGGGCACGCTGCTCGGCCTGTGGAATTTTTTTAGTAAAGGCGCTGACCAGTAAGACGTTTTGCAACACAGTCAAATACGGAATTAAGTTCAGTTGCTGGAATACCACGCCTATCGAAGAGGCTCGTAACTGATCCCGTTTAGCAGCTGATAAGGCCGCCATCGACTGACCAGCAATTAAAATATCACCCTGCTGGCAAGGGTAAATACCAGCCAGTAAATTCAATAAAGTGGTTTTACCTGAGCCGGAGGAACCATAAATAAATAAATGCTGGCCCTGCTCAAGTTTCAGTTGTGGGATATTCAATAAAGGGGGCTGATCCGGCCAACTGAACACTAAAGATTTGAGTTCAAGTGCCGGAATTTTCAGGTCTGTGTGCTCTGACATTACAAGGCTCATGTTATGATACGGCTTCTTTTGTGACCTTATAACATATGCAGAGGCTGAGGCTCCAATGGTTAAATCGTTATACATGGCGTTAATTCTGACTTTGGTCGCATTTACTGCGTTACCAGTCAAAGCGGAAGACTATAAGGCATTGGAATGGACAGATTTATTGCCTGAAGAAGATTTGAAAAAGATGGAACAACTGCCGGAAATCAGCCATGAAGGCGGTGAAGCTCCAGCCGGTGGCGCATTAAATCAGGCTTTTGGTAATCAGGACCCAGCTGCTGCAGCCTGGAACGAAGTGTTAATGTCTGCCAATGTAAAAGGCGAGCTGAATAACCAAAAAGTAAAAGTGCCTGGTTTTATCGTGCCTGTGGAATATGATGCTGATCAAAACGTCACCGCATTTTTCCTGGTGCCTTATTTTGGTGCCTGTATTCACGTACCTCCACCACCACCAAACCAGATTATTTTTGTCACCAACAAGCAAAAAATCAAAGGTGACATGATTTATTCACCATTCTGGATCAGCGGTACTTTGACTACAGAATCCATGAGTCATGATTTGGCAAAATCGGCTTACTCGATGAAAGCCGATAAAATCGAAGAATATACCTACGAGTAAGTGCTTTCTTCCACCCAATAAAAAATCGGCAAAAGCCGATTTTTTATTGGGTGATAAATACTTATTTGCCTTATTGCGCTGTCAGTGGCAAAGCACCGGCTCCCGCAGCCCAATCCGCAGCCCCTTGTTCACCATTCACTATCCACTGCACTGACACTTTTTCTACACCTGCCGCAATAGTGGCTAAATCCAATGTCAGCGCCTGCAAACGCGCCGGGTTTTGACAAACTAAAGTGTAATTGGCATTTAAATCTGCGTGCTGTGGCTTGGTAGTACGTTCTGCAGTTAAATCTGAGCTGATATCCGTGCCTGTGACTGTGCAATTGGCTTCAGCGCCAAAACTAAACCAGCTGGCGTTGGTAAAATCTGCAATCATTTTTTGCACCAACTGACGCTCTGCATCATCTTTGGCCTGATGCTCAAAGCCAACAATATTGGCCGTAGGAGTAGCGAAAGCAAGTTCAGCTTCATTGCCTTCCAACACAAAAGTCAAAACAGCCTGGCCATGAGTGTGGCTGCCGTGTTCTTCGTGCTGATGTTCCTGCGCGGCAACAGAGTTAACAAACAGACTAGCGCCAAGAAACAAGCCTGATACCCATGTTTTTGTGTTCACAGTTTTTGTGTTGACGGTTTTTGATTGCACGAAAGCTCACTCCAAAGCAAAAATTCTTCCTTATAATAACCCCACCATTCGCAACATATGCGCTTTGATTTTGCCTTCTGCCGCAGTTTTTTGTTAATCCAACGGTATGGCAGCTTTCGCACTGTCACTGATCTGTTCCTGTGCCACCGCCGTATCAAAAAACAAAATAACGGTAATCCAAGATGGCAAAGTTAATTCTGGTATTAGGTGATCAGCTCAGTCCCGCTCTGTCATCGTTACGCGACGTGCAACCTCAAGACAGGGTGTTGATGGCCGAAGTGGCCAGCGAGGCCAGCTATACCCCTCATCACAAACAAAAAATCATATTGATCTTCAGCGCCATGCGTCATTTTGCTGCTGTATTGCAGCAGCAAGGCATAGATGTCAGTTATATCGATTACCAACAAAAAGTTAGCAGTTTGACTGAAGCTGTTGCTATTGAACTTTCACGCCATCCGGAGCTAGACCAGATTTGTATCACCGAATGCGGCGAATATAGGTTAGAGCAGGAGATTTTAAGCTGGCAGCAACTGTTTAAGCGTCCACTGCTGATGCTGGAAGATGACCGTTTTATTGCCAGCAAAGCCATGTTTCAGCACTGGGCTCAAGGGCGAAAGCAATATCGGATGGAGTATTTCTACCGTGAAATGCGCCGCTATACGGGTCTTTTAATGCAAGACGGAGCACCTGTAGGTGGACAGTGGAATTTCGATGCAAGTAACAGAAAAGCCATATCAGCTAAACAGCAGTTACCAGAAATCCTCAAGTTCGAACCTGATGAAATCACCAGCCAAGTCATAGCTTTGGTGAAACAGCAATTCCCGAACAACATGGGCAATGCCGACAGTTTCAGTTACGCAGTGACAGGTAAACAAGCAAGGCAGGCGTTTTTACATTTTGTTGAGCATCAATTGCCACTCTTTGGTGATTATCAGGATGCGATGCAACTGAACGAGCCTCATCTTTTTCACAGCATTTGTTCTATGTATTTAAACTGTGGCCTGTTGGATGTGCGCTGGGTCTGCCAAAAAGTGGAGCTGGCTTATAAAGAAGGCAAAGTGCCACTGAACGCTGCAGAAGGTTTTATTCGCCAATTGATTGGCTGGCGCGAGTATGTGCGGGGTTTGTACTGGTTACTGATGCCAGAGTACAAAGAGCGCAACTTTCTTAAGGCTCATACGCCTTTGCCGTCCTATTACTGGACGGGAGAAACCAAAATGCGCTGTATGCAACAAGCCATCAGTCACACTATTGAATATGCCTATTCGCATCATATTCAGCGTCTGATGATCACAGGTAACTTTGCACTATTGGCTGGCTTATCAGTCGAAGAAATTTGCGATTGGTACCTTGCTGTTTATGCTGATGCTTACGAGTGGGTTGAACTGCCGAATACGCTGGGTATGGCGTTATTT
The DNA here is from genome assembly GCF_947090785.1 of Rheinheimera sp. MM224. Lineage (NCBI taxonomy): Bacteria > Pseudomonadati > Pseudomonadota > Gammaproteobacteria > Chromatiales > Chromatiaceae > Rheinheimera > Rheinheimera sp. MM224. The sequence continues at coordinate 1,016,369 of NZ_OX352320.1, read as the reverse complement.
GCCGATGAAGGCGTACTGGCGTCTAAGCCTTATGCAGCCAGTGGTAAATACATTCAGCGTATGAGCAATTACTGTAAAAGTTGTGCTTACGATGTTGCTGAAACCACCAGTCCCACCGCCTGCCCTTTTAACGCCTTGTACTGGAATTTTCTCGAACGTAATCAGGCGCAGCTGTCTGGCAATGCCAGAATGCAGCTGAGTTATCAGAACTGGTACCGTAAATCGGATGACGAGCGTGCACAAATCACAGCAAAAGCGCAAGCCTTGCTGATCCATCTGGAGCAGCTATGAAACGCGCTTTGGTGCTGTTTAATCAAGCCATGCGCTGGCACGATAACCTGTTGCTGTCAGAACAAGCAGATGTTGATCAACTGATAGCAGTTCTGGTGTTGGACCCAGTTGAGTATCTAAGTACGCAATACGGTATAAAGCGTGCAAGTCTGTCGCGTTTGCAGGCTCAGCTAAAGCTAATGCTGGACTGGCAAAAGCAATGGCAGCAAAAACAACTACTGTTGCATATTCGCATTGGCGGAACTTCGGAGTGCCTGCAACAGCTGGCAGAGCAATATCAGGCACAAAGCTTAATTGCAGCAGAACCCACAGCACCAGAGCAGTACCAGCAACTACAGCGCACAGGCTTGAAACTGAAGCTGTATGATATCAATAGCTTGTTGCAGCATGGACTAAGACCGGCTCTGGCCACTTTGCCAAAAAGCTTCTCTGCGTTCAGGAAAGAGCGTGAACCGGAGCTTTTAGTGCAACAGCCACAGTCTTATGCTGTTTCTTCGCAGTTTTACGGCGAAACGGAACTGCTTTTGGATGTAGCAACGGCCGACTTTATCAGCCAGTATCACAGCCCAACTGCTGCCTTGCTGAACGAAGCAGCCGCATTAGAGCGACTGATGCAGTTTATCTGGCAACAACAAGCTGTTCGTAGCTACAAACAAAGTCGTGATGCTTTGGATGGCGAATGGAATAGCAGTTTATGGTCTTTTTATCTGGCCAATGGTTGCTTATCGGCTTGTTATACCTGGCAGCAGGTACTGGATTTTGAACAACAGCATATCGCTAATGAATCCACTTATTGGATCCGCTTTGAGCTGTTATGGCGGGAGTATTTTCGCTGGCAGATGCGACAGCACAGTAGCGCCTGGTTTAGTAAAAATGCTTTTCGTCCGCCGCTGGATTTCTCTGATCCTGTGTCTGATAAGCGCTTTGACCTCTGGTGCCAGGGCAAAACTGGTCTGCCTTTTGTCGATGCCAATATCAAGATGTTGTTGCACACAGGCTGGATGTCAAACCGTGGCCGGCAGAATGTCGCCAGTTATCTTATTTTTGAGCTGCAGCAGGACTGGCGTTTAGGCGCGGCGTTTTTTGAGCAGCATTTGCTGGATTATGATTGTGCCAGCAACTGGTGTAACTGGGCTTATATAGCTGGAGTCGGCAACAGTGGAGCCCGGCAATTTAACCAAATCAAACAAGCTTTGACACACGATCCGCAAGGCGACTTTGTTCGTCATTGGTTACCGCACAAAACAGCGGCAGGCGCCTTAGTGCATCTGCCTGAAGCTAAAGTACCTGTGCAGGATTTTTGGCGGCCTTTTCTGCAGCAGTTGAAGACAAAAACATGATCAGTTTGGTCTGGTTTAAACGTGATTTGCGTATTGATGACCATGGCCCTTTGGCAGAAGCGGCACGACAAGGTGCTGTATTGCCTTTGTATATTATTGAACCTGATTATTGGCAACAGCCTGATACCTCAGTGCGACAATGGCTCTTTATCGAACAAAGCCTGCAGCTGCTGGATCAACAACTCACAGCCTTGGGCCAACCCTTGTTGGTGATCAAAGGCCCGGCAACTCAAGTGCTTCGACAGTTGTGTCAGGAGTTTCCGATCGCTCAAGTCCTCAGCCATGAAGAAACCGGCAACTTATGGACTTTTCAACGTGATCTGGCGGTAAAACAGCTATTAAAAGAGCTGGCCATCCCTTGGCGGCAATACCAGCAACATGCTGTATTTCGGGCTTTAAAAGACCGCGACCTTTGGGCTGAACAAGCAGATCAGTATTTATCAGGCGCTTTGTACCAGCGACCTCAAACTTTGCCTTTTATCTGCCATGGCCGTCAGCCCTTTCAACCTTTTCGACCACAGAGGGCGTTGGATTTGCCCTCCTGCAGTTCTGGGCAAACCGCATTTACCTTGCCAGATACAGTACAAAGCTTTTTTAATTACAGGGCAAAAGACTACAGCCGGCATATTTCATTGCCTGATAAAGCACAGCACAGCAGTTCACGTCTGAGCCCTTATCTGGCGTATGGCCAATTGAGTTTAAGAGCTTTGCAACAACAGACGCTACGCAGCATCAAGCAACAACCTGCCTTAAGTTTTGGTTTATCGTCGTTTTACAGCAGATTGCGTTGGCATTGTCATTTCATCCAGAAGCTGGAATCCGATCCGCTGATTGAAACCGAAGCCCTGCATCCAGGTTATGCCCGTTTGCGTAAGCAAGATTTTAATACCGATTGGTTCTGGGCCTGGTCTCATGGCTATACCGGCTACCCGCTGATTGATGCTTGTATGCGTAGCTTGCTGGCCACTGGCTGGCTGCATTTCCGTGCTCGTGCCATGTTAGTGGCTTTTGCCTGTTATCACTTATGGCTGGACTGGCGGCCTGTGGCTTTGCATCTGGCGCAGTGTTTTATCGATTACGAGCCAGGTATTCATTATCCACAAATCCAGATGCAGGCTGGCACCACGGGCATTAATCCAAACCGGATGTACAACCCCGTATTACAAAGCCAGCAAAAAGATCCCCAAGGACAATTTATAAGGCGTTGGTGCCCTGAACTGCGTTTGCTACCAGATAGCTGGTTGCATCAGCCTTGGCTCATGCCATTGTCGTTACAGCATCAATATGGCTGTGTGCTGGGCAGAGATTACCCCATGCCTGTGGTGGACCTGCAACAAGCAATGCGACTGGCTAAACAGCGCTTAACTGAATGCAAACAACAACAGGATCCGCAATGGTGGCGTGAGCAAAAACGCCAGCTCGTACAGCGCCATGCCAGCAGAAAAAGACCATCAAGGCGCAGCGCTAAATCAGTAAGTTCAACAGCACAACTTAGCTTAGATCTGAACGAATAAGCCACTGCAGGGTCTATTTAATATATGCTGAGTTCAGTTACCTTCAAAAGGATTTATTTATGACCATTACTGTCAGCCAACATACACCGGGTCAATTACGACAGACCATTCAAATTGATAGCCATCAGATCAATGCTGACTTAACTCAGGTTGCTGGAGGAACTGACACTGGGCCAGATCCACATGATTTATTTGATGCAGCAGTAGCCACTTGTAAAGCTATGACATTGCAGTTGTTTGCCAAACGCAAAAATATTCCGCTACAAGAAGTCAAAGTGGAAATCAGCCGGGATGACAGTGCCGAAGGCAAAGGTTTGTATCAGTTGCATGTTAGTCTGGAACTGATAGGTGATTTAACGGCAGAGCAGCGCGAACAGTTACTGGCCATTGCAGACAAATGCCCTATCCATAAATTGATGACCCAAACCGAAGTACAGGTGCATACCAGCCTCAAAGCTGAACCAGTGCCAGCACTAACTGAAAGCAGCGAGCCTTTGATTATTCAGCCGCAGGCCCGTGATATTGGTTTTATGATCAAGCGATTATTACCAGCCAAAGCACAGCGCCGTGTTGGTCCTTTTATTTTTGTGGATCATATGGGCCCAGCTACTTTTGCTGCAGGCAACACAGAAGGTGATGTGCGTCAGCACCCGCATATTGGCCTTGCTACCGTCACCTACTTATTTTCCGGCGCTATGCTGCATAGTGACACGCTAGGTACCAAACAACTGATTGAACCCGGTGCTATTAACCTGATGCGTGCAGGTAGCGGCATAGCGCATTCAGAACGTATTCCAGCCGATATCCGTGAAGAACAAGTCCAGGTTGAAGGTATGCAAATCTGGTTAGTGCTGCCAGAAGATGAAGCGGAATCTGAACCTTCGTTTCAACATTATCCGGCGGCGTTATTTCCCGCAATCCAGGTGCCGGGCAGTGAAATTCGGGTGTTGTTAGGTGAGTATTTTTCTCAGACTTCAGTAGTTAGTTTTCCCGCCCGCTGTTGTTATGCTGAGCTGAAACTGGATCCGTGCGCCAGCTTGGCCTTACCGAAGTCTGAACAGCAACTGGCGATTTATCTGGCCAAAGGGTCGTTAAAACAACCCGTTCTGAACGCAGGTCAAATGTTGGTGATGACAGAAGATTTAACTGTGGTCGCTGGCGATGATGGTGCGCACTTTATGGTACTGGGTGGCGATGAAGTGGCAGACCCAGTACTGCTCAGTTGGAATTTTGTTGCCAGAAACCCAGAACGTTTAGTGCAAGCCAAAGCAGACTGGAACAGTGGTGAGTTCCCCCGACTGACTGATGATCCAGAGTGGATCCCAGCCCCATGATCTGAAACCTAAAGCAGATTATCTAGGTTTTCGCGCCGCCTGATACCATTCTGGCGGCTGTTTATCCAGCCACAATACGATAGAACTCAGACTCTCAAACATCCGCTGCAGATAAGCTGGGTCTATATTCTGCCAATCATCCTGCGGTGTATGGTAGTGAGTATGGGTATCAACGCCAAAAAACAAATACGGGATACCGGCCCGGCGAAAAGGTGCGTGATCGCTGGCATTAGCCCAGTCCAACCTGTTTTGCCCTCTGAGCCCTTTGCCTCTGTGCCTTAGTTTTAAATTCACTGAAAAATCCCCCGCGTTCAGATAATCCGTTACCCCAGGCAAAGAATGAGCGCCATACAGATACAAGTGATTCGCCCGCTCCCCGCGGCTGAGCATATCCAGATTAATATTCAGTATAAGTTGCTGTAGCGGTACTGCTGGTTCAGCGACAAAAGCTTTAGCGCCATGAAGCCCCGATTCTTCGGCGTCGGTAGCAATAAAAAGATAACTGTATGAAGGGCAAGGCTGAGTTTTTAACAGTGCAGCTAAAGCCAACATAGTGGCTACACCAGATGCATTGTCGTCCGCACCGTTGTAAACCTTGCCGGCTATAGTGCCTAAGTGATCATAATGTGCCGTCATCACTATGTAACGGTCAGCACTGTTGCAGCCTTTTAATGTTGCGATCAGGTTCACACCTTGCTTGTCTACAAAACCTATGCTGTAGTCAAAAGGATGCTGAAAATCTGGCTGTAACGCCACTAAGCCCAAATCAGCAAAGCGCTGTCGTATATACTGACGCGCCAACTCAGCACCTGGCTGTGCAGTTTTACGTCCTGCCATAGGTTCATCTGATAATTGCTGGATATCATGCAGTAAGGCTGAATTCGCTTTTAGGTTAAAACTCAGAACCTGAAGCAAAAACAGCAGTGCACAGAGCGCAATAGAATAAAACTTCGGCACTGCGATTTACCTCTTAATGCTGAACCACTGCAGTGATCAATCGATCCAGTTTACCCTGATAGCGATCACGTTCAGACCTGTTTGGAGCTGACCGCGCGGCAGAGCGTAAATACTGCTCTGCTTTATCTGTCATTCCAAGCGACAAGTGAGCTTTGGCCAGCCCAAATAAGGCCTCTGCTGACTTTTTATCCAAGGCCAGACTTTTTCTGTAATGCTCGATAGCACTCTGTACATCGCCAGAAGCGAAAGATTCATCGCCTAACATAATGTGGTAATAGGGGTTTTGATTCCGTTTTGAATCGACCAGACGTTTTAATTGTTCAGCCTTTTCTGTTTGTCCTGTCGCTTCATAAAGTAGCGCTAAATTCGCTTTGGCATTCAGTTGTTCCGGATCCAATCTACCTGAGAGTAAATAGGCTTTTTCGGCCAGCTCAAACTGCTGTTTTTTCCGGTATAACACAGCAAGATTATTCCAGTTCTCCGCGGCTAAAGGGTCCGCTTTGATGGCGGCCTTTAAATAAGTATATGACAGATCATCTTTGCCATAGACCATAGCTTCCGCAGCTTTGTTGTTATAGAACATGGCAATCACCTGGCTCTGTTTCAGTGCAACAGAGGGAAAATGACTTTTATTACTTTGCACGCCAAAATCAATTACATAACTAAACACGCTGTAATCTACATTGCCATTAGTTTTGACATTTTTACCACCCACAACATTCAAATTTACATGACCATTTAATAAACTCTGGCCATTATTCTGAGTCCAGTATTCAGGAATTTTAATATCTCTGAATTCCACATACAGATCTAACTCTTGTGCCAGGCTATAAGACAATATGGTCAAAGACAAACAATTAGCCTGTCTGGCGGCCAGAGTCTCAGTGGCAGTTAAAGTTGCATCGTTTTGATACAACAAGTTGGTGCCTTTTTTTGAAAACAAATAAGTGAGTAATGCATCGGTTTTTTCCCGTGCAGAATCTGAAGATCGAGTCAGAGACCGGATTTCCATTTTAACTTGATCAGGTAAGGCAAAAATTTGCTCAGGTGATTCCACAACCTCAGCCACTGGCTGAAACAAGTCATCATTCCATAAGGTGTCAGGGGCAGTAGTTGGGCTATTGTTTTGCTGACATGCAGTTAAAAGCACAGCTACACAGATGTTCAGAAAGTATTTCATATTCATCATCTGCATCAATCTTTCATACATAAACTATAGGGCATATTTATCGGCTATTCTATTTTCCCCCTCCCCCTCTCATCCCATTTTTTCACCCTTTGGTAAAATAGTAAATTTAGTACCAAAAGCAGAAAATAACTTTGCATTTTTATCATATTTGCACTATTAATCAAAGCTGCTGTTTTGTTCAAATAACAAACAAAGGTGACTCTCGATGGAACAGTCGTTACTTTCACCCGTAGTGCATGAAAAAATCCGTCATTTGCATCCTGGCTCGCAGGTGGACTTGCAGTTCTCACAGCCCAGCAGTCTGAGGGTACGCACTTCATTGGTCGGCTATGAGAAAAACCGCTATCTGGTGCTGAAACTGCCTCAACAAGTGGTCGATGGTGGCTACAAAGATGTGTTTGTTGAAGGTAATATGACGGTTGTGCGCTGCCTGCTGGAAGGTGATTTAGGCGAGTGTATTGCCTTTAGAGCCATGATTAAAACCATCTCTCATCATCCTGTGCACCTGCTGTTTTTGGAATATCCCCAACAAATTGAAAACCGATCCTTACGGGCAAAACAGCGGATCCGGGCTTTTATTCCGGCTTATGTTAACCCATTGGAACAAGGAACTTTGCCTGAGACCTTTTCACTTTATAACGGCTTTGTCATCGACATTTCACCTTGCGGCTGCCGTTTTTCAATGAAGATGAATGCGGATGCCAGCCAAATCAGCAAAGTGTCTGTGATGATGGAGTTGTTGGTGCCTGGCGAAGAGGATCGTATTCAGATCCCAGGGGAAATTATGAACTGCCATCTGGAATTACAGGAGTTGTCTTTAGGTATTAAGTTTGAATTACCGGAGCGACAGGTCGCTAAAATGCTGCAACGTTTTATCGTCGACCCAGCCATCGCCAGTTGAGTAAAGGGTCAGAGCCTTGGCTCTGACTCTTTGGCTTGGTTAGCCTAAGTTCGGGGCTAACCAGCTTTCCGCCTGTTCAACTGACCAGCCTTTTTTCGCGGCGTATTCATCTTTTTGGTCGGTGCCAATTTTGCTGACAGCAAAGTATTTGCTATCAGGATGCCCAAAGTACCAACCACTGACTGCAGCACCAGGCCACATCGCATAACTTTCAGTCAGCTGGATGCCGGTTTGAGCCTCCACATCCAACAACTGCCATAAAGTGCCTTTTTCCGTATGCTCAGGACAAGCCGGATAACCAGGCGCAGGTCTTATACCCTGATACAGCTCACGAATAAGCTGCTCGTTATCCAGAGCCTCGTCCGGTGCATAACCCCATAGCTCACGTCGTACCTTCATATGCAGGTATTCGGCTAATGCTTCAGCTAAACGGTCAGCTAAGGCTTTGACCATTATACTGTTGTAATCATCGTGCTGAGCAGCAAATTCATCAGCCAGCTCATCAGCGCCAAAACCCGTACTGACAGCAAAACCGCCAATGTAATCAGCAATGCCAGAACCCACAGGCGCAACAAAGTCAGCTAAGCAGCAGTTTGGATTGTCGTTACGCAGCTGTAGTTGCTGACGTAAATTAAACAAACGGCAACGCTCCGCTGTTCTGCTCTCATCCGTGTAGACGACAATATCATCGCCATCACTATTGGCCGGAAAAAAGCCAAATACGGCTTTGCCCTGCACTTTTTTCTGGCGGATCATCAAGTCAAGAATAGCGTTAGCGTCTCTGTGCACACGACGTGCTTCCATGCCCACGTCAGGATGATTCAAAATGGCAGGATACTTACCGGACAATTGCCAGGTCAGGAAAAATGGCGTCCAGTCGATATAATCGCGCAGTACTTCTAAATCAACATCCTGCCATAAATGCACACCAGGCTGTTTAGGTGCAGGTGCCACTTTGGTTAAATCCAGTTTGAATTTATTAGCCCGGGCTTGCTCCAGAGTCAGCAGTTTCTCACCAGGGCGACTGCGGGCATGCTGGTCACGGGCTCTGTCGTATTCGTCGTTCACCCGTTCCAAAAAGGCCGGTTTATGTTCTTTGCTGATCAGTGACTGCACCACTGACACGCTGCGCGAAGCATTTGGCACATAGACCACGCCATGCTGATAATTCGGTGCAATTTTGATTGCTGTATGAGCTTTGGATGTCGTAGCGCCACCAATCAGCAGCGGGATATCAAAACCTAAGCGGGTCATTTCTTTGGCTACATGCACCATTTCATCTAAAGACGGCGTAATAAGACCGGACAAGCCGATAATATCTACATTCAGCTCTTTGGCTTTTTGCAGCAAGGTGGCACAAGGCACCATCACGCCAAGGTCGATGACTTCATAGTTATTACATTGCAGCACTACGCCTACAATGTTTTTGCCTATGTCGTGTACGTCACCTTTGACTGTCGCCATCAGCACTTTGCCCTGAGCCCGGGCGCCGGTACCGGCTTTTTCCAGTTCAATAAAAGGCTGTAAATAGGCCACTGCTTTTTTCATGACTCGGGCGGATTTAACCACTTGAGGCAAGAACATTTTGCCTTCACCGAATAAGTCGCCTACCACGTTCATGCCGTCCATCAGCGGACCTTCAATCACGTGCAAGGGACGTTCAACAGTTAAGCGGGCTTCTTCAGTGTCCTGATCGATAAAGTCGGTAATACCTTTCACCAACGCATGTTCAAGACGTTTATTCACGGGCCAGGCGCGCCAGGCTTCGTCTTCTTTGACGGCAACAGAACCATCACCTTTAAACTCAGCCGCAATGTCGAGCAAACGTTCTGTCGCATCTTCACGTCGGTTTAAGATCACGTCCTCAACCCGCTCACGCAACAACTCTGGAATATCGTCATAGACCGCCAGTTGACCGGCGTTGACTATGCCCATATCCATACCAGCCTGAATGGCATGATACAAAAATACCGAGTGCATGGCTTCGCGCACCGGGTCATTACCACGGAACGAAAAGGAGATATTGGATACACCGCCTGAAATTTTAGCGTAAGGGCATAAGCGTTTGATTTCACGGGTGGCTTCAATAAAGTCGACCGCGTAATTGTTATGCTCTTCGATGCCGGTCGCCACAGCAAAAATATTCGGGTCGAAGATAATATCTTCTGGCGGAAAGCCAATCTGATTGACCAGAATGTCATAAGCGCGCTGACAGATTTCGACTTTGCGGACTTTAGTGTCAGCCTGACCTTTTTCATCAAAGGCCATCACCACCACAGCAGCACCATAACGTCGTAGTAATTTTGCCTGGTATAAAAACGGCTCTATGCCTTCTTTGAGCGAAATAGAATTGACGACAGGTTTACCCTGAATACATTTCAGCGCCGCTTCAATCACTTCCCACTTGGATGAATCGACCATAATAGGCACACGGGAAATGTCCGGCTCAGACGCCAGTAAATTCAGATAACGCACCATGGCCGCCTTGCTGTCGAGCATGGCTTCATCCATGTTGATATCGATGATCTGAGCACCACTTTCGACTTGCTGACGCGCAACATCCAGCGCTTTTTCGTATTCGCCTTCTAATATCAGCTTTTTAAAACGGGCTGAGCCTGTGACATTGGTGCGTTCACCAACATTAATAAAACGGGCTTGTTGTCGCATTACCACTCCAGACCAAAAGCTTCTAAACCAGACAAATGAAACTGGTGCGTTTTCTCTTTCGGCTGACGCGCAGGTTTTCCTGCAACCACATCACTGATAGCACGGATATGTTCAGGTGTGGTGCCACAACAACCACCAACAATATTTAAAAAACCCTGCTCTGCCCAGTCGGCGATTTCTTTGGCCATCTCTACTGCACCTAAATCATATTCACCAAATTCATTCGGTAAACCGGCGTTTGGATGCACTGAGACATAACATTGTGAAATACCAGACAAAGTCTCGACATAAGGCCGCAATAAATCCGGACCTAAAGCGCAATTCAGACCAAAGCTGACCGGTTGAACATGAGCTAATGAATGGTAAAAAGCTTCAGTAGTCTGGCCGGACAAAGTACGACCAGAGGCGTCGGTGATAGTACCTGAGATCATCACAGGTAAACTGAAACCCAGCTCATCAAATACTTTGAGTACAGCAAAAGCGGCGGCTTTGGCGTTTAAGGTATCAAAAATGGTTTCCAACATAATAATGTCGGCACCACCTTCAATCAGTGCCTGAGTAGACTCACAGTAAGCGCTGACTAAAGTATCAAAGTCGACATTACGGTAACCTGGGTCGTTCACATCAGGTGAAATAGAAGCCGTTCTGTTGGTTGGGCCTAATACACCTGCAACAAAACGTGGTTTATCTGGCGTGCTGTATTCATCACAGGCCTGACGCGCCAAAGCCGCTGACTCGCGGTTGATACGGGCAGATAAATGCGACATATCGTAGTCAGCCATAGCGATAGGCGTGGCATTAAAGCTATTGGTTTCCAGAATATCAGCACCAGCAGCTAAGTACTGGCGATGGATATCCAGGATCAGTTCAGGTTTAGTCAGCACCAGTAAATCGTTATTGCCTTTCAGATCAGTAGACCAATCGGCAAATTCAGTGCCGCGGTAATCGTCTTCCTGTAATTTATACTGCTGGATCATAGTGCCCATAGCACCATCTAACACCAGAATACGCTCAGCCAACAACGCGCGAAGGGCGTCTGGAGTTAACACAGTGCGATTGGTCATGACGAACGCCCTATCTGCTGAATATCAAAAGGTGTGGCCTGATACACATAATAGTTAAGCCAGTTACTGAACAATAAAAAGGCATGACTTTGCCATAACTTATGTGGACCTTTAGCCGGATCGTTTTGTTTATAGTAGTTCTCAGGGATTTTAGGCTCAAGACCTGCGGCTAAATCACGCTGATACTCATCGTTTAAGGTGGTTAAATCATACTCAGGATGGCCAGTGACAAAAACCCGACTGCCTGTACTGTTTTGCAGCAAGTAAGCCCCTGTTGCATCGGCTTCTGCCAATACATGCAAATCCGGGTGATGTTGATACTTTTGTTTCGGCACCTGCGCATAACGCGAATGTGGCACTAAAAACTCATCATCAAAACCCCGTACCAATGGACTTAAAGGTTGAGAGACGTTTTGCCAGTACACCCCTGATAACTTCTCACCACGAATTTCACGCTGCAAGCCATAGTAATGATACAAAGCCGCATGAGCAGCCCAGCATAAAAATAAGGTGGAAGTCACATGACGATCAGCCCAGGTCAGAATTTCTGCCAGTTGAGGCCAGTAACTGACATCCTCGTAATTCACTAAACCTAAAGGCGCCCCCGTGATAATCAGGCCGTCATAATTTTGCTGCTGAACATCAGAAAAATAGCGGTAAAAACAGTCCAGATGATTTTGTGGCGTGTGTTTGCTGACATGGTTATCAAGTCGTATCAGCTCCACATCCACCTGCAGCGGACTGTTGGCTAACAAGCGCAATAGCTGGATTTCAGTCGCGACTTTGTTCGGCATCAAATTCAGAATGGCAATTTTCAGCGGCCGGATATCCTGCGATAAAGCCCGGCTTTCAGTCATGACAAACACATTCTCTGCAGAAAGAGCTTCCACAGCAGGTAACTGATCAATGACTTTAATAGGCATAGCATCTCCGACAAGGCTGAAAAATGAGGTTACTCTGGCTCAAAGCAGTGGAAATGTCAACTTCTACACGTTTAGACGTCTAAATAAAAATAAAGATGGCTGATGAATGAATACAAGTAGTTCAGACCTCAGCATCATCAGCTTTTGATGTTAAAAATGGGCCGACAGGACAGGAAATAAAATCTGGTTTTCTCAAATGCCATACAGTCAAAAACAACAAACCCGGCCTGAGCCGGGTTTGTTTTAATCTGCGCCTGTTCTTTGCCCTTATTCTTTAAGCTTACAGCCCAGGGCTAATGCAGCTTACAGATCGGCTTCAGCGTCTTCTGGCACCATACCAAAATCTTCTGCCGGTGACGGAGCACCTTTCGACGGTTCCAGTAACAGCATACGGCGTAATTCGGCTTCAATTTCTTTGGCAACAGCAGGGTTTTCCTGCAGGTACTTCATGGCGTTGGCTTTACCCTGACCAATTTTGTTACCTTTGTAGGCGTACCAGGCACCGGCTTTGTCGATCAGCTTATGCAGTACACCTAAGTCCACTAACTCGCCATCTTTGCTGATACCAGCGCCGTACATAATAATAAATTCGGCTTGTTTAAACGGCGGTGCTACTTTGTTTTTCACCACTTTGACGCGGGTTTCGTTACCCGTCACTTCGTCGCCATCTTTGACAGAACCAGTACGACGAATATCTAAACGGACTGAAGCGTAGAATTTTAACGCGTTACCGCCAGTAGTCGTTTCTGGTGAGCCAAACATCACACCAATTTTCATCCGGATTTGGTTGATGAAAATACATAAGGTGTTTGAACGTTTGATATTACCCGTCAGTTTACGCAGCGCCTGAGACATTAAACGCGCCTGTAAACCTACGTGGCTGTCACCCATATCGCCTTCAATTTCAGCGCGAGGTGTTAATGCAGCTACGGAGTCGACAACAATGACGTCTACCGCAGCAGAACGCACTAACATGTCACAGATTTCCAGTGCCTGTTCACCTGTATCCGGCTGAGACACTAATAAATCATCAACATTTACACCTAACTTTTTCGCATATACAGGGTCTAAAGCGTGCTCAGCATCGATAAAAGCACAGGTTTTACCCATGCGCTGAGCTTCAGCGACAACTTGTAAAGTTAAGGTGGTTTTACCTGAAGATTCAGGACCGTAGATCTCAACAATACGACCACAAGGCAAACCGCCTATGCCGAGCGCAATATCCAAACCTAACGAACCTGTAGGGATAAAGTCGATATCAAGCGCTGTGCTGTCGCCCAAACGCATAATTGAACCTTTACCAAACTGGCGTTCGATTTGACCTAAGGCTGCGGTCAGTGCTTTTTGTTTATTGTCGTCCATTGCTCTCTCCGGTGAATTCTTGGATGCACTCAAAGTGCTGTATGCTCATACAGTAGTCTTTTTGTTTTAGTCTGTCAATAACAAGATCAGCTGCTGCAATACAAAATCGATCGCCTGCTGGCGGACTGTCGCACGGTCGCCATCAAAAATACGATGCGACAATACCTGATGGCCCTGAATTTCAAAACAAAAATGCACAGTACCCACAGGTTTAGTAACAGAACCGCCATCAGGGCCTGCAATACCAGACACAGCGACCGCCACTTCAGCACCAGCAGCTTTGGCTGCACCTACCGCCATTTCCAGCACTGTTTCTTTACTGACAGCACCGTATTGCAACAAAGTTTCGGCTTTTACCCCTAAGAGTTGTTGCTTGGATTTATTGCTGTAGGTGACAAAAGATCGGTCCAGATAAGCTGAACTACCGGGTACTGCGGTCAACACATAAGCAATACCACCGCCAGTGCAGGATTCTGCTGTGGTGATACTGAAGTTTTTCCGCAATAATAGCGCTCCGAGATCCGCCGCCAATTGATAGGTGGTTACTGGAATTGTCATCTTTGGTCCAACGCAGGAATTATTAAGCCATTATGCCGCCAGAACAGAAAGACGGGCAAGCCCTAAGCCCGCACACTCCGATGATGCAACAGTACCTTGGCCTGAAATGCCAGCATCCTGACATTTTGCTGTTTTATCGTATGGGTGACTTTTACGAGCTGTTTTATGACGACGCCAAAAAAGCATCTGCCCTGTTAGATATTTCCCTGACCAAAAGAGGCCAGTCGGCAGGACAGCCTATTCCTATGGCAGGCGTGCCTTATCATTCGATTGAAGGTTATTTAGCCCGTTTAGTGCAACTGGGTGAATCCGCCGCTATTTGTGAGCAAATCGGCGATCCGGCCTTAAGCAAAGGCCCGGTTGAACGTGCTGTGGTACGTATTGTCACGCCAGGCACTGTCACAGATGAAGCGCTGCTGAATGAACGTCAGGACACCTTGGTATCTGCTTTGTATCAGCAAAAAGGCAGTTATGGTTTTGCTTACTTAGATTTAAGTAGCGGCCGCTTTTTAGTTAATGAAGTCACCCATCTGGATGATTTATTGGCCTTATTACAACGGTTAAATCCGGCGGAAATTTTATATGCTGAAGAACAGGACTGGCCGGATAGCGTCATCAACCGTAAAGGCGTGCGCCGCCGCCCTGTCTGGGAGTTTGAGTTAAGCAACGCCAAGCGTTTACTCACCCAACAATTTGGCACCCGCGACTTACAAAGTTTTGGTGTAGAACAAGCACCGGTGGCATTAATGGCGGCGGGTTGCTTAATGGGTTATGTCAAAGATACCCAGCGCGCCCAGTTACCTCATATTCGTTCTATCGCCTTAGAACGCAATCAGGACTGCATAGTACTGGATGCTGCAACACGACGTAACTTAGAGCTAACCCAAACCTTAGCAGGCCAATTTGACCACACCCTGGCCGCTGTATTGGATCAATGCCAGACCGCTATGGGCAGTCGTTTATTGAAGCGCTGGATCCATGCGCCGCTGCGCGATCAGACTTTGGTGTCAGGCCGTCATCAGGCCGTGGCTGAATTGCAGCAACACCACCAGAGTTTACAGCCGCTATTTAAACAAGTAGGTGATACGGAGCGTGTTATCGCCCGTTTAGCACTTCGAAGCGCCCGGCCTCGTGATTTCTCGCGTTTGCGTGCTGCTTTGCAGTTATTGCCAGAGCTGTCCCCTGAACTGACTCTGTTACACAGCCCTTTATTGACGCAGCTCGCTACTAAATGCCAACCGTTACCAGAGCTTTGTGGTTTATTAGAGCGTGCCATAGTCGAAACCCCACCTATGCTGATTCGCGATGGTGGTGTAATAGCTTCAGGCTACAACGCAGCATTGGATCAATGGCGGGAACTCGCTACTGGTGCCACTGATTATCTGGAGCGACTGGAGCAACGTGAAAAAGAACGTACTGGTATTGCTTCACTCAAAGTCGGCTTTAACAGAGTTGCTGGCTATTACATTGAAACCGGTCGCAGCGCTGCCGATCAGGTGCCAGCGGACTATATTCGCCGCCAGACGTTAAAAAACAACGAACGTTTTATTATTCCTGAATTAAAAGAATACGAAGACAAGGTGCTTGGTAGTCAAAGCAAAGCTTTGGCGTTGGAAAAGCAGTTATACGATGAGTTATTTGATTTAACAGCACCTTACCTTGCTGAATTGCAGCAACTGTCCGCGGCTTTGGCAGAACTGGATTTACTGACCAACTTCGCAGAGCGCGCTGAACAACTGAACTACCATCAGCCAGAGCTGACGCCAGAGCCTGGTATACAGATAGAAGCTGGCCGTCACCCTGTGGTTGAACAGGTGATGACTGAACCTTTTATCGCCAACCCACTTAAGCTCTCGCCAGAGCGACGCATGCTGATGATTACAGGCCCGAATATGGGCGGTAAATCGACTTATATGCGTCAGAATGCGTTAATAGTGCTGATGGCTTATATAGGCAGTTTTGTACCGGCAGAGCGCGCTGTATTAGGCCCTGTCGACAGAATATTCACCCGTGTGGGTGCATCCGATGATTTGGCCTCTGGCCGTTCTACTTTTATGGTGGAAATGACAGAAACAGCCACTATTTTGCATCATGCCACAGCCCAAAGTTTAGTGCTGATGGATGAAATAGGCCGTGGCACCAGCACTTATGATGGCTTGTCTTTGGCATGGGCCTGTGCTGAATATCTGGCTCAGCAACTCAAAGCCATGACTTTGTTTGCTACTCATTATTTTGAACTAACCGAACTAGCCTCGCAGTTACAAGGTTTAGCCAATATCCATCTGGATGCAGTAGAACACGACGAACACATCGTCTTTATGCATCAGGTGCAGGATGGCGCAGCCAGTAAAAGTTATGGTTTACAGGTGGCACAGCTGGCCGGTGTGCCGCGGGTGGTGATCCAAAAAGCCAAACAAAAACTGGCCCAGTTGGAACAACAATCTGTCGTCAGCGCCAAAGCACCAGCAGCGGCCAAAACAGCAGAACCGCTACAACAGCAATTGTTTGTCGAAGCCGAACCTCACCCTATACTGGAGCAACTGGCAAAACTGGATCCTGATCAGCTCTCAGCCCGTCAGGCTTTGGATTTGTTGTATCAGCTGAAAGCCAGCTTGTAATTCTTTATGCTTCACTAAAAAAACAGGCCCTGAATTGGGCCTGTTTTTTTAAGCGACTCCAAGCTAAGAAGTGGGCTGACGTTTTACTTTAGCCCAGACAAACCAGCCGCCCGCTTTGGCATGCGAATAATCCAGATCGATCACATCAAGCTTTTCTTCCATTTTCACCACAGCCAGCAAAGGCGCCATAGCTCTGACATTAGTGGCTGAATCGTCACGTAAATACACATCATCTTTTAAGGTCAAAGTCGCTCCCACTAAAGCTTCAGGCTCTATGCTGTGGATGGTTTTAGGCGAGCCTTGCTCCCAGCTATGTTTATCTTCTGTCACTTTGCCTAAAAACACCCAGCCTGTGGTTTCGGCCACTGTCGATGATCCCTGACTGACCAATTGCTGCTGCGCCACCAGGCTGCGTTTAATCGCCTGATCAGCCGAAGCCAACTCAGCACGGGAGCTTTGTGCTGCATCACCAATACTGTCCAGCTCGCGTTGGATCACTGGGTTGGTCACCTTGTTCTCCAGTTGAGCCAGCCGACTTATCAGCTCGTCGTAACCCAACTTTGCCTGACTTAAGGTCTGACCGGCAGACTTGGTATTGTCTGAGGCTTCTTTCACCTGAGCTTCCCACTCCATTCCACCTATGGTGCCTTTGGTAAACCCTGCCTCTATCAGCCGGGCTTTGACGGTTTCCGGTGAAAATAACAGCAGCACAAAAACCCCAAACAGCAGCGCATCACGCAAAGAGGAGATCAAATCGCGCAATACACCGCTAAATGCACTCAGATGGTTTGTGTCTGCCATGGTAATTCCTTGATCCTTAGAGCCAAAAGCTCTGTATATGTTGTCAAAGGCAGCCATTCGCCTAAGCTGCGATTCAGTTCCCAAAAAGCTAGATTACAAGCTAATGCAGTTCTGCCTGCTACGCAAACTTTGACAAAAAAATTGCTAAACTTTGTCGGATAACCGCAGTCATAAAGCTGCACCCCGCAACGCAAACAAGGCTAATTACTGGACAAGCAGCAGCGCCACGGGGATACTGCGGGAAATACAAAGCTAAGCTGCTGTATAGTTAGAATAAAAGGAGTGTTGTTATTTCTGATCCTATCACGCTGGTGTGGGCAGGTCCGCTGCTGCGCCGTCTGACACCAGGCAGGATATGCCTTTGGTTAGCCACTTCAGAACAAGTAGAACTGAAACTTCAGCTCCAACCTGAACAAGGCGAAGCAGTGCAGTTTGACGCAAAACAGCTGCAACCCTGGGTGCAACAAATTCAGCTTGCAGGCAAATTGTATCTGTATTTTCTGGATCTGGAACTGAGTGAGGCGCTGCCAACTGAACGCTGGATTAGTTATGATCTGCAGTTAAAAACCAGCACAGGCGACTGGCAAGACTGGCGGCAGTGGGCGGACGATTTAGTTTATCCAGGCCGGGATTTACCGGGTTTTATTCTCAAACCCAAAGTGCATTCGGTATTGCATGGCTCTTGCCGCAAACCGCATTTTACTTCGGGTGATGCGTTAGTCCGTGCCGATCAGCAGCTAAAAGACACAGCACCGGATCAATGGCCATCCTTACTGATGTTAAGTGGTGATCAGGTCTACACAGACGACGTAGCAGCCCCTACGCTTTATGCCATTCATCAGCTGATTGCTAAACTGGATTTTGCTGACGAAAAGTTACCTTGTTCAACCTTAAGCTCTGCCCATGAGCTGCATAGCAAAACGCCCTATTATTACCAGCGTGAACAATTACTGCCGAACACAAAGGCTGGCTATCAGGTGCTAAAGCAGCTATTTCAGGGCGCAAAAAAACCGGTATTTACCACAGACAGCGCCCACAACCACTTGATCTCTATGGCTGAAATATTTTCAATGTACCTGCTGGTCTGGTCGCCTGCGCCATGGCAGGGCCTGGACTTGCAGATGCCGGAGGGGCTACTGAAAAGTTTCAGCCCGGAGCGCCAGAAGCGCTGTGTCATCTACAGCAACAACCTGACAGAGTTTAAAGCAGGTTTAGGCCAGGTCAGACGTTTGATGGCCCACATGCCAGTCGCGATGATGTTTGATGATCACGATATTACCGACGATTGGAATTTAACCGCAGAGTGGGAAAAAACCGCCTACGAGCACCCGTTTTCCCGCCGTATTATTGGCAATGCGCTGATGGGCTATTTGCTGTTTCAGGGCTTTGGTAATGCGCCGGAAAAAGTGCAAAAGCTGATACCTTTATGCCAACAGGCCCTGAGTCAACCCGGCACTGAAACTCATGACGAATGTATCAATCACCTGCTCAAATTCTCTGAATGGCATTACAGCTGGCCTACCCAACCGCCCTTGTTAGTGCTGGATACCCGCACCCAACGTTGGCGCTCAGAGCTTGCGATGGAAAAACCTTCGGGATTGATGGACTGGGAATCTATTACTGAATTGCAGCAACAACTGCTGGGCCATGCAGCTGTATTGCTGGTCTCCCCTGCTCCTGTGTTTGGCGTCAAACTGATTGAAACTATTCAGCGTATTTTTACCAGTTTTGGTAAACCTCTGATGGTGGACGCTGAAAACTGGATGACACATCCGGGTTCAGCTTATGCGCTGCTGAATTTATTCCGTCATCCAAAAACACCCCGCAACTTTGTCATTTTATCCGGTGATGTGCATTACAGCTTTGTATTTCAGATAAAGCTACGACACAAACAACAAAGCCCATCTATTTGGCAAATCACCAGCAGTGGCCTGAAAAATGAGTTTCCTCACCGCCTTCTGGCCTTACTGGACACAGCTAACCGTTGGCTCTACGCCTCCCGCTCGCCGCTGAACTGGTTTACCAAAAGACGCCGTATGATCATCACCCATCACAGGCCTATAGGTGAAACCAAAGGTCGCCGTCTGGTCAATGCTGCTGGTATAGGCTTATTGGAGCTGACGCCTGAAGGAGTGCCTTGCAAAATAGTACAACTTTGCGCCGACGGCGACACAGTCAGTTTTGAGCTGGAAAAAGGCGATGACGAACTGACGCAGGATTATAGTTTGTAGCTCCGAAAAACCTGGCTCGTCCAGTAAAGCAGCTGCACCAGCCAGACCCAGCATGGTGCAGCTGTAACTTTGTTAAATCCCCTGCCCACCTGATACTTCAATACGTTGAGCATTGACCCACCGATGGTCTTCCGACAATAAACTGGCCACCATAGGGCCTATATCATCAGCAACTCCGACCCGGCCTAAAGCCGTCATATCGGCAAAGAACTTGTTAAAGTCAGGGGTATCACGCACTGCGCCGCCAAAGAAGTCAGTTTCTATCGCACCTGGCGCTACTGTATTGACTGCTATACCACGTGGACCAAACTCTTTTGCCATATAAACGGTCAGCATTTCCACTGCAGCTTTGACCGCAGCATAAGCCGCCCAGCCAGGCGCTGATATCCGCGTTAATCCAGTAGATAAATTCACAATACGCCCTCCGTCTGCCAGCAAAGGCAACAACCTCTGCGTCAGGAAAAACACACCTTTAAAATGCACATTCACCAATTGGTCAAATTGAGCCTCTGTGGTGTGCTCAATGAGTGCATAGTCACCATGACCGGCATTATTCACCAAATGATCAAAGGTATCGCGTTGCCAGATGTCAGCCAACAAAGTGCGCAGCCGCGCAGCAAAGCTGGCAAAACCTGCCACAGCAGCTGTATCCAGCTGCAAAGCTACAGCTTTACGGCCCATAGCACGGATTTCTGTCACTACAGCTTGCGCCTCTTGCTCGCGACTCTGATAAGTAATGATGACATCTGCGCCACGACGGGCAATATTCAGTGCGGTATTACGGCCAAGCCCACGGCTGGCTCCTGTTACTAAAGCGATTTTAGTCATGCGTTTTCTCCTGTGGTTTAAGACCCCTGCATGCTAAAGAAAACCAGCTTAAGGGTCTTTACCCGAAGATCCGCATTTTTTGCTTAATTCTCCAAAGCTCTTGCAAAGGCTAATTCTGGTAGCCTAGAGTATCAGCCATGAAAGATATGCTATTAAACACTGTGCGCCGTTATGTCGAGGCTTATGCCAACCCAAATGGTCTTGCACAAACGCCCATTACCGGCCTGACAACTATCCGTTCGAATACCCCAAGCGGGCTCGAATATGCTATATCGCGCCCGCTGGTTTGTCTGGTGTTGCAGGGCAAAAAACAAGTGGTAATGGGTTCAGAGGTGTTTGACTTTAGTACCGGTGATTCTTTGTTGATCAGTGCCGATGTGCCAACCATCAGTCAAATTACAGAGGCAAGCCTGGACGCCCCCTACATCTCACTAGTGCTGGATTTGGATCTGAGTGTGATTGCTGAGCTGACGGAACACATGGCGCAGCCCAAACAAAGCTCGCAGGTTCCGGTGCAGGTTCAACCTACAGACCAACAAGTGGCCGACGCAGCACTTCGCCTGATGAACTTGTTAGACAGACCAGAATCAGTGCCTGTGCTGCACAAACAACTGGTGCGGGAGATGCACTACTGGTTGTTAGCTGGACGCCATGGCGCTGCCATTCAGCGACTTGGTTATCAGGACAGCCATATCCGACAAATAGCCAAAGCAGTGGCCGTACTCAGAGCAGATTTTCGTCAGCCACTGCAGATGGAGCAACTGGCTGCCATTGCAGGAATGAGCCCTTCCTCCTTTTATCAACACTTTCGCACTGTGACTTCGTTGTCACCGCTGCAATTTCAGAAACAATTACGGCTGATAGAAGCACGGCGTTTAATGCGTGCTGAAGGCTTAAAAGCTGGCAGCGCAGCTTTTGCAGTAGGCTACGAAAGCGTGCCGCAATTTACCCGTGAATACAGCAGGATGTTTGGTTTGACTCCGCAAAAAGATACAGCACAAGGCAGAACCAGCACAGTTCAAATCGGCACTACATCCACTTCCACTTCTAACTGATGCACGCCATGTCCCTGCAGCAAGCCTTTCAGTGGCACTACATCGGCATAGTCGCGGCCATAAGCTAAGGTGATATGACGTTCTGCCGGCATCAGGTTATTAGTGGGGTCAAAATCGACCCAACCCAGTTCCGGATCGTACACAGCAAACCAGGCATGGGATGCATCAGCTCCTATTAAACGTGGCTGGCCTTCTGGTGGTGAGGTTTCCAGATAACCACTGACATAACGACTGGGAATACCTAAAGCGCGTAAACAGCTGACGGCGAGCTGAGCAAAGTCCTGACAGACGCCTTTTTTATGCAACAGCACTTCGGACACAGGAGTGACCACTGAGCTAAATTCAGGGTCGTATTCAAACTGGTGAAAAATCAGATCTGTCAGTTGTTGCGCCAGCTGTAATACGGTCAAAGTCGGGTCAGCTATGCTCTGGATCAATGCCTTTGTTTCATCAAGCACGGGGATCATCCGGCTTGGGCCTGTGCACAACAGTGCTTTAAGTTGATCGGGTGAATAACCTTGTTGCTGGCGGAAAAAAGCCGCGACTTGTGGCCAGGGCTGAGTTAAATCCAAAGCCAGACTTTGCTGGCGTGGCAAAACTTCAACAACAGAGTAAGCAGTCACAGCCAGTTGCTGGTGTGGTGGCTGCAAGTGAATAAAATGCTGGGTATTACCAAAGGTATCTGTTCTGGCATAAACAGAAGAAGCAGTGGGTAACACCTCTAAGTTGAAACTGCACAGCTCTTGTGTCGGTAATTGCCGTGGCTGCAAACAAGCCAGATTGTAACTGTTGGCCACAGGATGCTGGTAACAATAACGGGTCAGGTGGCGGATCTGGTACTTCATATAGTCGGCCTTGTTGCTCGGTCCGCAACGTAATTGTATTTACAGTGCGGCGACAATGTAGGGGCGGGGCTTGTCCCCGCCCGCCTGAAATTCATATCAATGCCCATTTAAAAACTCTGCCAGGATTTGCCTGCTTCCGCATGGCTGAAATACGATAGAGTAATGCTGTCGGACAGTTGCCTAAGCACGGCATGCAACTGCTGTAATAAACGACTCAGCTCTGGTGTCGCCTGTAACTGATCATCAAAGAGTTGTTCTGGTTCGGCCAGTTGCAATAAAGACACCAGCTCTACTGCCAGTTTTTGCTCACGACTCAGTACCACAGCAGCACCAGGTTTAGGCAGTTGCTGAATTTGACTGGCAAGACGGGCGCACTGATAACCCACAGAACGTGGCGTGCTGTCATCCAGTAGCAGCAAATCAATCACCGCCAGCGGGTGCAACTCGGTTTTATAACGGCGCCTGTAGGTCATTAAGGTATCCGTCATACGCAGCACAGACTCCATCAACGAAGCACTGCAGTTGCGGCCCTGATCAAATACAAACACTTCCTGCAGCAGAGTGACACTTTGCAATGCCCTTTCCATATGTTGGCCTAAATCCATAAACCTCAGGGTTTGGGTACGGCTCATGGTTTCGTTATTCAGACCATAAATAGCGGTCTGCAATAATATGACCTCATCCAGCAAACGCACCATTTGTTGCGGCTGCTGCCAGTTCAGTGGGTTTGGCCATTGCGTCAGCGCCAGCTGTAATTTATCCAGCACATACCAGGTGTCTTCGCTGAAGTATTCCCGCACCGACTGCGCATTAAAGAGTAAGTTTTTCAGCACCTGCGCCAAACCGGCCGGATGCTGTAGCGAAAAGAGTTCACTTAAGGCCTGCTGCAAGGCGCTGGTCTGCTGTAATGAACTCAAAGCTACGCTGTCTGGCAAAGTGCCATTGGCCTGCAAGCAAAACCGAACTAAAGCTCTGCTATCACTTTGTTGCCCAGCTGTGACCTGAAAGCTGGTTACCCCTGCGCTTGTTAAGAGCGGCACTGTGTAACGTAAAGCCCGGCAGACTAAATTTAATCGCTCGTTATAACGGCCCAGCCAGAATAAATGGTCGGCGACACGGCTTGGCAGCAAGCCACTATGACGGGATAACAAAATGCGTTTTTGGGTATTTTGCAGCAGGCTAACCGCATGGTCCTGATCGGCCAGCACCCAGACATCTTTGGCAACAAACCCCATACTGTACTGATGCTGCAGGCTTTGCGCATCAGGGCTGATACGAGCCAAAGCGCCAGGCATCACAGCCGGACTATGCTGCTCGGACAACAAACCAAATAAACGCAACACGCCATACTGCTGATGCTGACCTTGAGTCGCGTTCCAGCAGGGTACAGAACACAATGGCAGCAAGCGGATAGCAATAAAAAGCTCAGGACAAGTCGCCAATTGCTGCTGTAAATCTTGTTGTTGCAGCGGGTCCAGTTCAGTCCAAAGCCAGCTTTGGGCTGTATCAATTCTGCGGAATCTGTAATTTATTGCATCAGATAACACCAGTTGCAACTGCTCAGGCTTGCCACACCAAAAAGCGGCAGTAGTGGGCAATTGCAATTCTTCATTTAACAGCGTTCGACAAAGCGCAGGTAAAAAGGGCAATAACACACCGGAGTCCACTAAGGCAGCTCCTGGCGGATTGGCGCAAAATAGCTGCTGCTGACGAATGCTTTGCAATAAACCAGCAGTACCTGTGGAGTCCGGATCCAGCTCCAGTGCATCACAACGGGCATCTGGTAAATAGCGCATCAAGCTGTCGACCTGCTGTAAACCTGTGACAGTTTTTAGCCACAAAGCACCATCTTTAAACATCAGATCGGCGCTGTGCATCAAGGCTATATCTAAATAATTGGCTAAAAATGCATGTTCAAAATAAGCGGCGTCACGTTTGCCGTGGGTTAACAAACCACAAAGTGGTCGTCGCCCTTCGGCGGTATGGCCGGTGCCCTGCGCAAACACCAACTGCAATTTACGGAAAAACCCGGCCAGCTGGCTTTTGCCAATACTGTGATTCAGCTCACCAATACAGTGGTTAAACGCCAGCCTGTGTTCTAACACAAAACCCAGCCCCGCCGGCATCTGGCTTTGATCGGCATAGACACAAAACTGGCCTGTGGCATCACGGCCTATATCGACCGCCAGCAAACTCAGCCATTGCTGGTGAGTGGGTACCAACTGATGGCAAGGCAACAGATAGTTTTTGTTCTGGAAAATAAGTTCTGCAGGCAATAGCCCCTGCTGGATCAGAAGCTGAGGGCCGTACAAATCCTGCAATACCAGAGAGAGCAGCAATTGGCGCTGCTTTACACCGGCCTGCAACTCTTGCCACTGGGTATCACTAACCAGCCATGGCATTAAATCCAGCTGACGTTGTTGCTCCAGCCAGGGATCAAAAGTAGCACCGTTTTCCCGCAGCTGATGTTGCAAATCAGTATGCAGCTGCACCAGATGCTGCTGACTTTGCTGCTGCCACCAGAGCTGCAACTGCTGCCACTGCGGCAAATCAGTCCATCTTAGTTGCTCACTCAACTCCTGACTTTCCACAGTCATCATCAGGCCGACATTTGTTGGCTGAGATCTGTGGAGAATTCAAGTTTTGGCGTGCTAATCACCTGATGCAATTCAATAATCCCTGTTTGAAATTGGTCAATCAGCTGATGCAGCTGACCTGTGGTCAATTCTGATAAGTTTTGTGTTTTTAACAAGTCCTGCAACTGCCAGACCCGTTGCAATATAGCAGCACTATGAGGCAAAGCTTTGGCTGACGCAGCCACTCTATGCAAACAATACGCAATGGAGCGTGGAAAGTCAGCGTAGGTCAGCAAATAATCCACCGCATCCACTTCGGTGTTTTGGTGCGCCAGATAATAGTGGTACGACTCTACCCCACCCAAAGCATTCAGAATAGAAGTCCAGCGAAAACGTGGTCTTTTAATATCCGTCGGCTGCAGCTGCTGCAATACCATCACATCCATAATACGGGTCGTCATATCAGCCCGCTCTACATGCCGGCCAATATTAAACAAATCAAAAGCGTCGCTGCGAAGCATAGTGCCGTCCAGCACCCCCACCACCATCTGACAACGGCGGCTGACCTCCGTCATTAAACGGTATCTGTGCTGACGGCCTTGTAACTGCTGGCAATGCTCTTGTAAAAACAAATCCAGTGAATTCAGCTCTTCCCACATATCACGGGGGATCAGTTGTCGTACTGTTCTGGCATTTTGTTTCAGTGCGCTGCAAGCCGAACGGATAGAGACTTCACTGTCGGCGTCTGTAATTAAAAAGCCCATCACTTGCTGTTCGACCGTCAAATCGCTTGGTGGTAACTGACTTAAGAGTTCAGCGCCATTCTGCCCTAATACATCCAGTAATAAGGGCCAGCTGAACTGGCTGTCTTTGTGACTGTCGATCAGCAAATGGCTGGTGGCATTAATTAAGCGGGCCGTGTCATCCAGACGCTCCAGATAACGGCCTAACCAGAATATATGATCCAAAGATTTTAATAACATAGATCAGACCTCATCGTTGATGATCCAGGTGTCTTTGCTACCGCCGCCTTGCGACGAATTGACCACCAAAGAGCCTTTTTTCAGCGCAACCCGGCTTAAACCGCCTGTGGTGCAGTACAAATCTCTGCCCTGCAAAATAAAGGGCCGTAAATCTAAATGCCGTGGTTCCAGCACACCATCACATAAAGTAGGAGCTGTCGATAACGCCAGAGTCGGCTGGGCAATAAAATTACGCGGATTGGCTTTAATAGCTTCCGCCATTTGTTGTTGCTCTTCTTTGGTGGAGCGTGGGCCGATCAAAATGCCGTAGCCACCGGATTCGTTGGCAGGTTTCACCACCAGTTGATCCAGATTAGCCAACACATACTCACGCTGTTTTGGGTCCAAACACAAATAGGTAGGAACGTTATCGATAAGCGGCTGTTCGCCCAAATAATAATTTATGATTTCAGGCACATAGGCGTAAATCACTTTATCGTCGGCCACACCAGAGCCTGGTGCGTTAGCAATAGACACATTGCCTTTGGCCCATGCTTTGATCAAACCCGGAATACCTAAGACTGAATCGGGCCGGAAAGCTTGTGGGTCGATAAAAATATCGTCCACCCTGCGGTAAATCACATCCACGCGTTGCAGGCCATGCAGAGTTTTTAAATAAACAATGTCGTCCTGCACCAGTAAATCGGTATTTTCGGCTAGTTCTACGCCCATTTGTTGGGCCAAAAAGCTGTGTTCAAAATAAGCCGAGTTGTAGACACCAGGGGTCAGCAACACTATGCAAGGCACATCACCGGGACGAGGCGATAAAGAGGCCAACATACGCCAGAGTTGATGCGGGTAGTCGTCTACAGGGTAGATAAAAGAATCAGCAAATAATTCCGGAAAAACCCGTTTCATCACAGTACGGTTTTCCAGCATATAAGACACGCCAGACGGTACCCGCAAGTTATCTTCAAGCACTAAAAACTTACCAGAGCCATCACGCACCAAATCAGTCCCACAGATATTGGCCCACACCCCATAACGGGGCGAAATGCCCTTACATGGTGCAAGGTAGTTGCGGGAGTCCAGCACTAAATCAGCCGGTACTATGCCGTCTTTAAGGATGCGCTGATCGTGGTACAAGTCGTCAATAAACAGGTTTAAAGCAGCTAAACGTTGTTTCAGACCACCACTGGTTTTTTGCCATTCTGAGCTTGGGATGGTGCGTGGCATCACATCCAAAGGCCAGCAGCGGTCGATATTATTGCCGTCTGAATACAAGGTAAAACAAACGCCCATAGCGCTAATCGTTTGATTTAACTGCTCTTGTCTTTGAATGAGCTCAGCAGAGCCGTGTCGATCAATAAAACGTGCTATAGCCGCAGCTGGTGGTCGTATTTGTCCATCCGCCTGCACCAGCTCATCAAAACACTGGCTGATTTGCTGATAGTGCCCAAAACTTTTTGCACCCATTGGCGACTCCTTCACGTCCGATACGACCCGAACAACATCAGTTCAAGGCCTGCTTTTTTTGTTCTGTATCAGAAAGGAGCAAGGGTTATGCCAGCACAAATTACAAACACACAATGAATCAATCTATTTGGCCAGGCAGTATCGTTTAACTACCTATAACATTCGCATAGAGCTACTGAAAGAAGAGTCAGTATCAGATATCCAGGATATTCTAACTATTCACCTCAAAGACGAAACTGAAAGAAAAAAGCCCCACAGTTAAATGCAGGGCTTTGTATTCAGATTCTTGTTGATTACATAAAACTGTAATCAACCCTGAAAGTGACGCTGCGCTCTGGAGCATAGAGTACGTTCAGGTTATTTGTGCTGTTGGTGCGGCTTCGCGCTTGTTTGAATTGTTCAATTTCAGAGTCAAACAGGTTATGGATAAATGCTGAAAGACGCACATTGTCGTTTAACTCAATACGTGATGACAGATTGACACGACGATAGGCATCAGCAGTGTCAGAACCATCATCCCGTGCATTAAAATGTGATCGGTATTGACCATAAGCTTCGACATCTAGACGAACATTGGTTTGTTTGTTAAACCAAGTAAAGCCTTTATCCAAGCCTAAATAAGCATTGTACTTAGGCACCTGAGTCATATCCTCACCATACTCAGCCCCCAGAGCTTCTACGTCAGATAACATTTCTGAGTTAGTGTAAGAAGCATTCAAAACCAGCTCCAGATCATTTTCAAAGCTATAAGTACTCTCCCACTCAAGACCACGGGAGCGTGCTTTAGCAGCATTGGCTGTGTAACTGAAACCACAGGTTGGCATATAGACAGAGGCCCAAACATCGTCCCAATCAATCTGGTATACAGCAGTTGAAAAGCGCAGATTACCTAAATTAG
Source organism: Rheinheimera sp. MM224 (assembly GCF_947090785.1). Classification (NCBI taxonomy): domain Bacteria; kingdom Pseudomonadati; phylum Pseudomonadota; class Gammaproteobacteria; order Chromatiales; family Chromatiaceae; genus Rheinheimera; species Rheinheimera sp. MM224. Next base: position 987,979 of record NZ_OX352320.1, on the reverse strand, counting down.
CTTTATAACCAATTTCATAGTTGTCGATGCTGTCACTCTTGTAGCGGGTTGTGTGGCCAGAAGCATACTCATCATTCCGACAGGCCGCCGCCAAAGGTGTGTTGTTCCCACCTGGACGGTAACCTTCTGAATATAAAGCATAAACAGACATATCTTTAGATTCAGGCATCCAGGCAACACTTAGCTTTTTTCTGTTGCCTGATTCTTCACCTTCACTCAAGGCTGTACGACCTTCTCTTGCCTCCCAAATTCCGCTATAGCCAAAAGAAGCATAATCTTCAAGATCGTAATAACGAATACCAGCAGTAAACTCTAAACTACCCAGATCTGTCATATCCACTGTGTAGGTTGTTTCACCAAAGAATGCCACTTCTGTATTATGCGAACCGTTGTAGTACAAATTGTAGTTTTTACTTTTATCACCGTATAAAGCTTCACCAAGCTGACCTACATTATAAATACCAATTTCCCCCCAGTAGTTATCCCAATCCACCCAGTCATTCCAGTCAGAGAATATTGCTATGCTGCGATCATCGCTTTCATGGTACTGAAACTGTGTATTAGGGATATTGCCTCGCCAGCCTTTGTCGTAAAAAGCTCCGACAGTCCAGGTAAAGTTTTCCAGATTACCTTTATCCTGCAACCGAAACTCGTGAGTCACTCGTGCAGTTTTGTCATAGTTAATAATCCAGGTTTTGACTAAATCGTTCATATCTAGTCGGGACCAGTTGTCCAGAGAATCTTCCTGAATAGTGCGATAAGAGCCTGAATAAGTGAAATCAGCAAAATCCATCACGTCATCCACACTGGCGGTTAAAGTCACAAGTTCTGTATTATCTTTAGACCAGCCATCCAGACTTTCCCAAATGTGGTATTTGCTAACAGGTGTCGATGATACATTACCAAAGCACGCCGCCCGGTTTTGCCCTTCAGCACAAGGTGTAGAGACATAACTCACATCATAACCATAGTTTGAGTCCGGATTTTCAACTGTATTAGCGAATGTCCTACTGTTGGGGCGTGACAAATCAGCAAAAGCAGTTCCAACACTACGGTTCGTAACATTGTAATAACCTAAGTTAACACTGGTGTCTTCACTGAGTTGCCATAAAAACTGAGTACGTAAATACTGGTCTTTTACTTCGTTTTGCACACCAGTTGCCCCGTTAATAATAGCACCGGGTTTATTAGAACTGTGCCCTGTCACGCGCATAGCTAAGGCATTTTCAATCAAAGGAATATTAACTGCTGCCCAACCTTGCAAATCCAGACCTTCAACATTTTTTGTATTCTTAGATTGCAGTGAGGAAGTAAACTCAACGGTATCCAGCTTTGGCTTTTGGGTTATAACCCGAACCGTGCCACCTATAGCATTTGATCCCCACAACGTACCTTGTGGGCCACGTAATACCTCAACAGCTTCAATGTCATATAAATCAACAAAGTTAAAAGGAATATCATCTGTAAATGAAGATGTTGTGGAAGGTGCAGCACCGTTACCACCAGATAAACCACGCAAAATTAATGTGCCCGTTGGAGAGGCTGCTCCTGCAAGAGTCCTGTAGAGGTCATCTTTATTAATGAGATTCCTGTTTGAAATCTCAATAGCAGACACCGAGCTAACATTCATCGGAACCTCAATCAAGGACTCCAAACGTTTACGTGATGTGACAGTAATGACTTCCATCTCTTGCTCTTCAGCGGAAACATTAGCTGTATCCTGATTTTGAGCGGACAAAACAGCAGGAACAGCCAAGAGTGGCAACATTGCGAGTGTCAAAACGCTTAAGTTGTATTTCTTTTTCATTTTTATATTCTCTTTGAGTTTTAATTTAATCCCTGGATGGATTTTTATGAAAACTAAGCTACAAGACCCATAGCTAATAGTCCAAGCACAACCAAAATCTCAGCTAAGAGTGGTTGTGTAAAATTAACCTAAATGAGTCTTTTCAAGAAAACAAACAAATCTGACATGAAAAAAATAAAACTATGAAACAAAAGCAACAAAAATAATCTCAAAAAACAGCAATCCGGCTCTTTTCAGGGATTTATTTAACTATTTTTTCCAGCAAAGTCACTGTACGAAGTTTATCTTCGGAATAGCGCAGTTATATAAGCTTTATCAGTCCTGGTTTTCAGTACAAAAGCAAGACGTTAAGGTAGGCAGGTATACAGAGTTAAATGCTCAGAGCTGTTAAAAGTCTTATTGCAGATATCAGTACCAGTAAAAGAAAACCTGTCGACAAGGCGACAGGTCTTTGTTTTTCTCGGAGTAGTGCAACCTACTATTCCTGGAATAAGGTTTCGATATTAAGGCCCTGATGAGTCACAATTTCACGCAGACGGCGTAATGCCTCCACCTGAATTTGTCTTACTCTTTCGCGGGTTAAACCAATTTCTTTACCTACATCTTCCAGCGTAGAAGGTTCATAACCTAACAAGCCAAAACGACGGGCTAACACTTCACGTTGTTTTGCGTTTAGCTCGTCCAGCCAAATCACCAGATGCTGACGGATATCGGCATCCTGTAATTCAGTTTCAGGGCCTAATTCTTTTTCATCGGCCAACACATCAAGCAGCTGTTTTTCCGAAGAGCCTGCAACAGGGGTATCCACTGAGGTAATTTTTTCATTCAGCTTCAACATCTTGCGGACTTCTTCAACAGGCCTGTCCAGCGCCGCTGCAATTTCTTCCGGCGTAGGCTCGTGATCCAGTCGTTGCGATAACTCACGGGCGGCGCGCAGGTAGATATTCAGTTCTTTCACCACATGAATAGGCAAACGAATAGTGCGGGTTTGATTCATAATGGCCCGTTCTATGGTTTGACGGATCCACCAGGTGGCGTAGGTTGAAAAACGGAAACCGCGTTCAGGGTCGAACTTTTCCACGGCCCGAATCAGGCCTAAGTTGCCTTCTTCAATCAGATCCAGCAAAGCTAAACCACGATTAATGTACCGACGGGCAATCTTCACCACTAAACGTAAGTTACTTTCAATCATACGTTTACGGGCAGCTTTATCGCCTTTGAGAGCAAGGCGGGAAAAATACACTTCTTCTTCGGCGGATAATAAAGGGGAAAAGCCAATTTCACCCAGGTAAATCTGAGTGGCGTCCATAGCTCTCACGCTATCATTGGCGGTAAAAACGTCGTCTGGAGTATTGTCTTCTTCCGCAGCTAAAGCGGCTAAATCGGGTTCTGCATTATCATCATCAGCTAAAATAACGTCATCCGTTAATTCGGCTTCTTTAAATTCGATTACATCTTCATCATCTTTATGGCCCATTTCCTTCTCCCACTTCTACAAGCTTTGGGTATCACCTGAACTGCACGGTTTCCTTACCTTTTCGCCCTTCCGGGTGATATTTTTATTATTTTAGTAATTATTTTAAGTATCGTTTTGGATCAACAGACTTACCACGGAAGCGGATTTCAAAGTGCAGCCGAACTGAGGTTGCATCTGTGTTGCCCATTTCAGCTATAGTTTGTCCGCTTGCGACAGTATCACGCTCTTTCACCAATAATCTTCGGTTATGAGCATAAGCACTTAAGAAGTCGTCGTTGTGACGGATAATCACCAGATTGCCGTAGCCTCGCAATGCGTTACCTGCATAAACCACTTCACCTGCTGCAGCAGCTTTAATAGGAGTTCCTGCCTTACCTCCTATATCTAACCCTTTGTTGCCATGTTCTGCATTGGAGAAGCCTGCCAATATCGGTCCACGAACTGGCCATGCCCACCGAACTTTAGAACTGTAAACTGTCTTTTCTGCTGAAGTTGCATTTTCTTTTACTGTCTGCTTTCGAACATAACCCGTTTGATTGTTGCGCGCAACAGCTTTGTTGGCAGTTGTTAATTTACTTTGGGTTTGTGAAGGATTTATTACGGCGCTACCAGATGATTTTGACGACTTAACTGAAGAAACCCGCTGCTCACCGCGGATTGATATGTATTTTTTGTTAGCAATTTGTAACACTTGACCTACAAAAATACGGTATGGGGGGGCAATACTGTTCAGTTGTGCCAGTTCCCGGTAATCCATTCCAGCCCGAAAAGCGATGGAATATAAGGTGTCACCGGTCTGGACCATGTAGCCAGAACCCATTTCACCTTGCGGATATTTTTTGTAGTAGTTTTTGATGTCGTTGAGTGTAGTGACGGGTGCTGGTGATTCTCTTGAGCTACAAGCACTTAAAACCAAGACCAGACAACAGACACTAAAAAACTTCATCAGTTAGCGATACACCAGATATAAAACACCGCCAAGAGCCACAGTACCCCAGCCTAACCAATCGACTATATCGCGCAGTTTTTGCTGCATTTTATCGCCGCCCCAGTACATCAATCCTGCTACCAGGAAAAACCGGCTGGCGCGGCCAATAAAAGAAGCAATAACAAAAGGGAAAAATGCCATATTCATCAGACCAGCCCCTACGGTAAATAACTTATAGGGAATGGGAGAGAAACCGGCAATAAACACCACCCAGACGCCATATGTAGTGAACCAGTGTTCGACCTTGGCAAAAGTGGCCTGATAGCCCATATACTCGACTGCTGGCAGCACCACAGGCTCATACAACCATAAACCGAGGAAATAGCCGCAAATACCTCCAAACACCGAAAACAAAGTAGTGATCCAGGCAAAACGCCAGGCTTTGTCTCTTTGCGCCAGAGCCATAGGAGCCAACATCACATCTGGCGGAATAGGGAAAATTACAGACTCAGTAAAACTTAACCCCGCTAAATACCGCTCGGCGTGACGATGTTTTGCCCAAACTAACGCTTTGTCATACATCCATTGAAAAATTTTCAACTGTTCTTCCTTTTTGAATGAATCAGGCCAGCTCACCAGGCACTAGGGGCACAAAACGCACAGCTTCTACGTCTTTTTGTTCAAACTCATCACCCACCCGGGTGAATACTCTTAAAACTTGTTCCTGAGCACCAACAGGGATCACTAAACGGCCACCTTCCGCCAGTTGCTGCAACAAGGCTTGTGGCACCTCGTGCGGTGCCGCTGTGACTATAATGCAGTCAAAAGGGGCTTTACTGGCCCACCCCAGCCAGCCATCCCCATGTTTCATCGATACATTGTGTAAATCCAGCTGCTGCAAACGGCGTTTAGCCTGGAACTGCAACGACTTTATCCGTTCTACACTACAAACCTGTGAAAATAATCGCGCCAATACAGCTGTCTGATAACCAGAGCCAGTGCCAATTTCCAGCACCTTTTGACACTGTGGTGATTGCAGCAATAACTCGGTCATTTTCGCCACTATATAAGGCTGTGAAATCGTCTGCCCCTGGCCTATGGGCAAAGCGGTATTTTCATAGGCTTTATGCGCCAGTACTGCCTCAACAAACAAATGTCTTGGTGTTTGCGCAATGGCTGATAAGACTTTCGCGTCCTTAATTCCATCCTGCTGAAGTTTTTGTGCCAATACTGCGGCACTACGATGGGTGACTACTGCCATAACTTAACACTCAATTCCATCTAACCAGTCCGTTAATAATTCCATACTGCGATATGCCGTCATATCCACATGCAAAGGCGTAATAGAAGCATAGCCCTGAGCTATGGCATAAAAGTCTGTGCCCGGGCCTGCATCAAGCTCTGGCCCTAAAGAGCCATACCAATAGATTGGCCGACCCCAAGGGTCGGTTGAGCTTTGCATCGTTTCCGCTTTATGGCGACGCCCTAAACGAGTCACCTGAATGCCGCGCAGCTGATCTAAAGGCACAGCTGGTACATTAATATTTAAAATTTGGTCAGCAGGCAGCGGATGAGACTTTAGCTTTTTAATCACCTGCACAGTGACGTAGGCTGCAGTGGCAAAATGTTGTTCATCCCGTCCCGCTAACGACACTGCAATAGCAGGTAAACCTAAATGACGGCCTTCGGTAGCTGCAGCCACAGTGCCTGAATACAGCACGTCGTCACCTAAATTAGCGCCGTGGTTAATACCAGCCACCACCAGATCGGGGGTTTCAGCCAATAACTGGCTAATAGCTAAATGCACACAGTCGGTTGGTGTGCCATTGACTGCAATAAAACCATTGTCCAGTTGCTGGGTGCGCAATGGATTAAGCAACGTCAGCGAGTTACTGGCACCGCTGCAATTGCGATCTGGCCCTACAGTAGTGACTTCTGCAATTTCAGATAAGGCCTGCTGCAGCACCTGTATGCCTTTGGCATAAACACCATCGTCGTTACTTAATAAAATCCGCATGTATTACCCCGTCGTCGCAAAAAAACTTAATCCAAAGTGGCGTAATTACGTTGTACATCCTGATAATTTACCAGCTCCCGCAATACGGAAGTGGCAAAACAACCTGAATATAATTTAAAGCTTATTTGCACATTCTGGTCTTGTACTTCGGCCTTTAGTTCTGCCGGCAAAACCCGGATAGAGCGACGCTCAGCTCTGACGTTGAGCTCGGCCAGTTTGTCGACCCAATGCTGCCAATTTTGCAGACTTTGTTGTTCAAAAGCCAGCGCATCCGCTGTAGTTAATGGCTCGCCTAACCCCGACAAACCGGCAGTAGGATGAATATCAGCCTCGAGCAAACGCTGCCGTAAGGTATCATCGACCTGCGGCACTTTAAAAATAGAACCAGAACCATCCAGTTGTACCACTTCACCAGTCAAAATCTGATTAAAAGTACCAGCTTTGACCCGGGCATCGACTTGTAAATTAAACAAAAAAGAACGACTGGCCGACAAAGCCAAACCCCGTATTTTCCGATCTTCAATACCACCGCCAGAAAACAGCTGTTCAGCTAAACGTAAATTACCGCCCTGAATACCAAAACGCTGTTCGCCGTAATAATTCGGCACGCCTTTTTTAACCAACTCTAACCGCTCTAACAGTGCAGGAATATCACTGACATCCCGTAACGTCAGGGTAAATTCGTTGTATTTTATCGAGCCTAACTTTAACCGGCGCTGATGGCGGATACTATCGAGAATTTTAACGCCTTCGATATTCCATTCCTGCCAGTTTAATTGTTGTTTGATAGGCACAGGCACACAAAACCACTGGCGGGTTACAGCATGCCGGTCTTTTAAACCAGCATAACTGACCTGTCGGGCTTTGCAGCCGACCAATTCAGCCAGCAACTTGGCAACATACTGTGTATTCTGACCAATTTTTTCCACCAGCAGCAACATATGCTCGCCAGCGCCGGTTGGTGTAAAACTCAACTCCTCAACCACAATAAAATCATCAGGTTGCACACGTAATAAAGCTGTGGTTTCAGGCTGACCGTATAAATAACTTAGCTTTGGTAATTCGACCGCCGAAGCTTCTTTAGAAAAAGCCATCAGGACTTCACCAACAACACGACGGCTTCGACGGCAATGCCTTCTTTACGCCCGACAAACCCCAATTTTTCAGTGGTCGTGGCTTTCACATTCACTTGAGACAAACCACAAACCAGATCTTCGGCAATACAGGCACGCATCGCATCGACATGAGGCGCCATTTTTGGTGCCTGCGCCATAATGGTCACATCCAGATTACCCACTTCATAACCTAAAGCTTTGACATCAGCAAACACCTTGCGTAATAAAATACGGCTGTCTATGCCTTTAAAGGCTGCGTCTGTGTCCGGGAAATGATGGCCTATATCACCTAAGGCCATAGCACCTAATAAAGCGTCTGATACGGCATGCAATACCACATCGCCATCTGAATGCGCCAGCAAACCTTGCTGATAAGGTATTTTTACGCCACCTAAAGTAATGGGGCCTTCGCCACCAAAAGCGTGTACGTCAAAACCATGGCCAATACGAAACGGCATCATACAGAATGCTCCAGATAAAAAGCGGCCAAAGCTAAATCTTCAGCCTGAGTAATTTTGATATTGTCAGCATGTCCTTGCACCAAAAGCACAGGCAATCCTGCCCATTCCATAGCGCTGGCTTCATCGGTAATGGCCACACCCTGGGCTAAAGCCTGTTGCAGTGCATCTCTGAGCAAAGCTGTCGGAAACAACTGCGGCGTATAGGCGTGCCATAAACCTGCCCGATCAACAGTATGGCCAACAGTGTGCTGTACAGTGTCTGAACCACGTTTCATGGTATCGCGCACTGGCGTAGCTAAAATGCCACCCTGACCAGCTTCGATGCAGCTATCAATTAAAAGTTCGATATCACTAACCCGCACTACAGGACGAGCAGCGTCATGCACCAGCACCCATGGAAAGGCTGTGGCATCAACCTGAACTAAAGCATTCAGCACTGAGTTGGCACGTTCAGCACCACCATCCAGCCGTTGAATGTGCGGGTCAGTCGCTAAAGGCAATGTGGGAAAATAAGGATCGTCCGGGCTTAACGCCAGATAAAACTGCTGTAAAGCAGGAACTTGTTTTAAGCGACGCAGAGTCTGCTCCAGCACAGTCACACCACAAAGTGGCAGGTACTGTTTGGGCTTATCCGCCTTCATTCGTTTGCCAACACCAGCGGCTGGGATCACAGTCGCAATAGCAGGAATAGCGGTCATTTTTTATCCAGCGGGGTAATAATCCGGAAAAATACTTCGTCTTGTCTAATCAAACCCAGTTCGTTACGGGCGCGCTCTTCAATCGCATCCAACCCTATTTGCAGGTCAGTGACGTCGGCCTTCAGTAATTTATTACGCTTAGCCAGCACTTCATTTTGTTGTTCCATCTTGGCGAGTTCAGTTTTATGCGCCCAATACTCCATCACGCTATGTTGGCCAAGCCACAAGCGGTGTTGAAGAGCTGCAAGCAGCGTGAGTAGCAATAAAACCAACAGGCGCATATCGAACCAAAAAATAAAGAGATGAAAGTATTATGAAGCTTATCGGCCGGACTGGAAAGCCCTAATAAGGCCGAAAATAAAGGCTTGCTGCACAAAAACGCCACTTAAGGCTGAAAAGGCTTAGCAAAGTTCTGCCAATTCAGCCGGCTTGCCAGCAATAATTCTCTTAAACTCAACACTCGTGGGGTTTTGCGTTCGCCGTTAAGCCATTGATGACCACAACAAGCAGCTGTCATTAAGCTTTTTGTCGGCTTGAGCAGGAATTTATCACTGTTTTCGTCGGTAAGAGGTGTGCCGTTAAAACTAAACCAGCCATGTTCGTTGCAGTGCAGTCGTTGACCAGCCATATCAACTTCATCCACCGAATCCAACCAGACGGTTTCAAGAGACTGCTGGTTCTGGTACACAGGGACTAATAACGCCAGTTTGCTGTGTTTTAGATAAAACTGTTCAATTTGCTCTATACCCTGCTCTTTGGCCGGACACTGTGGGCTCTGACGTCCCATCCAACTGGCATTCTGACTATCGATTTCAAGCGGAGACTTATGTGACAAAATACTGCTGGCAGCGCGGCGAATATAAAAAGGTAAACTGGCTAATCGTTTTTGCAGACTGGCGAAAAATTCGGGCGGCATTTTTGCATAACGCATCAACTCCCGTTCATACAAAGCATTACAAAGCTCTGTATAAGTCAGGTCCTGCGCCGGGCCTTGCCACAGCTGATGTTGATCGGCTGAATGTTTTTTCATCCGTTGATGGTAATCAAGGGAGCAAAACCAATCAAGGGGTCAGAGTAAGAGACCCCTTGATTAGTTTATCTGGCCTGGCTTACGCCTGGCCTTTAATTTCTACACGGCCACGGTACGGGGCTTTAGCACCTAATTCCTGCTCAATACGCAGTAATTGGTTGTACTTAGACACGCGGTCTGAGCGGCATAAAGAACCTGTTTTGATTTGACCAGCAGCTGTACCTACAGCTAAGTCAGCAATAAAGGAATCTTCAGTTTCGCCTGAACGGTGAGAAATAACTGCAGTGAAACCCGCATCTTTCGCCATTTTAATGGCGGCTAAAGTTTCAGTTAAGCTACCAATTTGGTTAAATTTGATCAGGATAGAGTTACCAATGCCCTGCTCAATACCACGGGTCAGAATCTTGGTGTTGGTGACGAATAAATCGTCGCCTACCAGTTGGATTTTATCGCCCATTTTATTGGTCATGTCTTTCCAGCCATCCCAATCCGATTCGTCTAAACCGTCTTCAATAGAAATGATAGGGAAACGGGTGGCTAAACCAGCCAGGAAGTCATTGAACTCATAGGAAGTGAATTCTTTGCCTTCGCCAGACAGTTTGTACTTACCATCAACATAAAACTCAGATGCAGCGCAGTCTAAGGCTAAAGTGATGTCTTTGTTCAGCTCATAACCAGCTGAAGCCACAGCTTTAGAAATCACAGTTAAAGCTTCTTCGTTTGATTTCAGATCCGGAGCAAAACCACCTTCATCACCTACAGCTGTATTTAAGCCCTGGCTGTGCAGTTCTTTTTTCAGCTGATGGAAAATTTCAGCGCCCATACGCAGAGCTTCAGCGAAAGTTTTAGCGCCAACAGGCTGCACCATAAATTCCTGAATATCGACGTTGTTATCCGCATGCTCACCACCGTTGATGATGTTCATCATAGGTACTGGCATGGAGTACACACCTGGTGTGCCGTTTAAGTCGGCAATGTGCTGATACAGTGGGATTTTTTTGTCAGCAGCAGCTGCGCGGGCTACAGCTAAAGACACAGCCAGAATAGCATTAGCGCCTAATTTAGATTTAGACTCAGTGCCATCCAGATCGATCATGATCTGGTCCACTTCAGCTTGCTTATAGGCACTTTTACCCAATAAAGCTGCTTTGATTGGGCCATCGATATTGGCAACTGCAGTACGCACGCCTTTACCTAAATAACGGCTTTTGTCACCGTCGCGCAGCTCTAAAGCTTCACGGGTACCAGTAGAAGCACCTGATGGCGCACAGCCACGACCCATAGCACCACTGGCCAGGAAAACGTCGGCTTCTACTGTTGGGTTACCGCGTGAATCCATGATCTCACGGGCGATAATATTGACGATCTCAGACATGTAAATCCCCTTATGTTTGTCGCATAAAAAAGCCGGACTAATAGCCCGGCTGCAACTGGTTAAACGAGTTGCTGTTTCTGATATTTATAAGCGGCGGCCACGAAGCCCTGGAATAACGGATGTCCGTCACGTGGCGTTGAGTTAAATTCCGGATGGAACTGACCCGCCACAAACCATGGGTGTGTAGGTATTTCAATCATTTCAACCAGCTGGTTGTCCGCCGACAAACCAGAGATCTTTAAGCCAGCCTCTTCGAGCTGAGCAACATAGTTGTTGTTCACTTCGTATCTGTGACGATGACGTTCGCTGACGATGTCGCTGCCATAGATCTCGCGGGCCTTTGTATTGGCTTTGAGGTTACAGTTTTGGCTGCCCAAACGCATAGTGCCGCCCATATCAGACCTGTCGGTCCGCTGTTCAACATTACCATCAGAGTCCAGCCATTCTGTGATGAGACCCACCACAGGGTAAGGCGTGTTCTTATTAAATTCTGTAGAGTGCGCGTCTTTCATACCTGCTACGTTGCGGGCATATTCAATCAGCGCTACTTGCATACCTAAACAAATGCCGAGGTAAGGCACTTTGTTTTCACGGGCATAACGGGCGGCCATAATTTTGCCTTCCACACCACGCTCACCAAAACCACCAGGCACCAGAATCGCATCCACAGTGGCCAGAATATCTGTGCCTTTGCTTTCTACGTCCTGAGAGTCGATGTATTTGATATGAACAGTTAAACGGTTTTTTAAACCTGCATGGTTTAACGCTTCGTTCACTGATTTATAGGCATCTGGCAGCTCAACATACTTGCCGACCATACCTACAGTGATTTCACCTGTAGGGTTTGATTCCTGATACAACACCTGTTCCCATTCGGTCAGGTCTGCTTCAGGGCAGGTAATGTGGAAACGGCGCACCACTAAATCATCCAGACCCTGGGACTTTAACAGCGCAGGGATCTGGTAAATACTGGAGACGTCTTTTAACGAAATAACAGCACGTTCTTCCACGTTGGTGAACAGGGCAATCTTAGCGCGCTCGTTCGATGGAATAGCACGGTCAGAACGGCAGACCAGAATATCCGGCTGAATACCAATAGAACGCAGCTCTTTGACAGAATGCTGAGTAGGTTTGGTTTTGATTTCACCGGCAGTGCCCAGGTATGGCACTAAGGTCAGGTGCATATACATGGCGCGTTCACGGCCCAGTTCAGTACCTAACTGACGAATAGCTTCCAAAAATGGCAAAGATTCGATATCACCTACTGTGCCGCCGATCTCGACTATGGCAATGTCATAGCCTTCAGCACCAGCTAGTACGCGGCTTTTGATTTCGTTGGTGATATGAGGGATCACCTGAATAGTGGCACCTAAATAATCACCACGGCGCTCACGACGTAATACGTCCGAGTAAATGCGGCCTTGGGTGAAATTATTACGTTTGGTCATTTTGGTGCGGATAAACCGCTCATAGTGACCTAAATCGAGGTCGGTTTCTGCGCCGTCTTCTGTGACGTACACTTCACCGTGCTGAATTGGGCTCATAGTGCCCGGATCCAGGTTGATGTACGGATCCAGTTTAAGGATGGTCACTTTCAGGCCACGGGCTTCTAAAATAGCCGCTAAAGATGCAGCAGCAATGCCTTTACCTAAGGATGAGACAACCCCACCCGTCACGAAGATGTATCTTGTAGTCATGAGACCCCTGAGACGCCATTGGCAATAAAGAATTTACGAACTTAGGACGGGGGGAAATTATAACAAAGGGCGGCTTGTCGCTCAATCAAAAGGCAGGATAAAAAAATAATAAATCAGCAAGCCCCTGTCAAAGGCGCCGATTTTGGCTTAAAACGGTAAAACAAAGGCAGCTGATGCTGCCTTTGTAGGGGGAGTGTTATGAGCCGTGTTTATCTGTATGGCGCATATGCGGGAACAGAATGACGTCACGGATGCTTGGCGCGTCGGCCAGTAACATCACCAGACGGTCGATACCAATACCCTGACCCGCTGTTGGTGGTAAACCATGCTCCAGTGCTGTAACGAAATCTTCGTCGTAGTACATGGCTTCATCATCACCAGCTTCTTTTTGTGCAACCTGCTCGCGGAAACGTTCAGCCTGATCTTCAGCATCGTTTAATTCGCTGAAACCATTGCCTAATTCACGACCACCGATAAAGAACTCAAAACGGTCAGTGATTTCCGGATTGTGATCATTACGACGGGCCAGCGGAGAAATCTCTGCCGGGTATTCTGTGATAAAAGTAGGTTGTTGCAGCTTGGTTTCGACCAGCTCATCAAAGACTTCCATCAGAATACGGCCATGACCATAGTTGGCTTTCACTTCAATACCTAATGACTTGGCAAGTTCAGCTACCGCTTCACGGGTGGTTAACTGCTCGATTTTCACTTCAGGGTTGTAGTGCAGAATAGATTCAGTCACGGACATACGGGCAAAAGGTTTACCAAAGTCAAACAGGTTGCCCTGATAAGGCACTTCAGTAGTACCCAGCACAGACTGCGCCAGACCACGGAATAACTCTTCAGTGATATCCATTAAATCGTTGTAATCGGCATAAGCCCAGTAGAATTCCAGCATAGTGAATTCCGGGTTATGACGGGTTGAAACGCCTTCGTTACGGAAGTTACGGTTCAGCTCAAATACTTTTTCAAAACCACCAACCACTAAACGCTTTAAATACAGCTCTGGTGCAATACGCAGGAACATTTGCATATCCAGCGCATTGTGGTGCGTCTCAAACGGACGGGCCGAAGCACCACCCGGAATGCTTTGCAGCATTGGGGTTTCTACTTCTAAAAAGCCTTTGCTGTTAAAGAACTGACGGATATAAGCCACAGTTTTTGAACGGATTAAAAAGGTTTTGCGTGACTGATCGTTCACAATCAAATCTAAATAACGCTGACGGTAACACGCTTCCTGATCGGTTAAACCGTGGAATTTATCCGGCAATGGACGCAAGGCTTTGGTCAGTAAACGGATTTCGTCTAACCATACAGTCAGCTCACCGGTCTGAGTTTTAAACAACACGCCGCTACCGCCTACTATGTCGCCTAAATCCCACTTCTTGAAGCCTTCGTTGTAGACATTTTCGGCCAGACTGTCGCGTGCTACATACAACTGCAGCTTGCCGCCCACGTCCTGAATAGTAGTAAAGCTGGCTTTACCCATGATACGACGCAGCATCATACGACCTGCTACAGTGACACGGATTTTTTTCTCTTCCAGCTCTTCCTTGCTCAGATGCTCGTACTGGGCATGGATCTGATCCGAAGTGGCATCACGGCGAAAGTCGTTTGGGAATGGGTTACCCAGTTCACGTAATCCAGCCAGCTTATGTTTACGCTCAGCAATCAGTTTATTAACGTCTTGATGTTCTTCAATAGGAGTATTCTGTTCAGACATGATAAGTTCCTGATAGTAAGCTAAATTACAAACCGGCTTTTAAGCTGGCTTCAATAAATTTGTCGAGATCGCCGTCCAATACCGCCTGGGTATTGCGGGTTTCCACGCCTGTGCGTAAGTCTTTAATACGCGAGTCATCCAGCACGTAAGAGCGGATTTGACTGCCCCAGCCGATATCCGACTTGGTGTCTTCCAGTGCTTGTTTTTCAGCGTTTTGCTTTTGCAGTTCAAACTCATACAACTTGGCACGTAACTGCTTATAAGCGTTGTCACGGTTTTTATGCTGCGATCTATCGTTCTGACACTGCACCACAATATTGGTTGGTAAGTGAGTAATACGGACCGCTGAGTCGGTTCTGTTCACGTGCTGACCACCAGCGCCTGAAGCACGGTAAGTATCAATACGTAAGTCGGCCGGATTGATTTCGATTTCAATATCGTCATCGACTTCAGGCGACACAAACACTGACGCAAAAGAAGTATGGCGACGGTTGCCTGAGTCAAATGGGCTTTTACGCACTAAACGGTGTACACCAGTTTCAGTCCGTAACCAGCCATAGGCATATTCGCCGGTAAATTTGATAGTACAACCTTTGATGCCGGCCACGTCGCCGTCAGTCACTTCGTATAACTCAGGTTTAAAGCCTTTAGCTTCACCCCAACGCAGATACATACGCATTAAAATGCTGGCCCAGTCCTGAGCTTCAGTACCACCAGAACCAGATTGAATATCCAGATAACAATCGCTCGGATCGCTTTTACCAGAGAACATACGACGGAACTCCAGCTTAGCCAGCTGTAATTCTAAGTCGGCCAGTTCAGTCTGAGCTTCGATAAAAGTATCTTCATCTTCAGCTTCAACCGCCAGCTCCACTAAGCCAGCCACGTCTTCCAGGCCCTGATCCAGCTTGTCGATGGTGCCAACAATCTGCTCCAGCGCTGAACGTTCTTTGCCTAATGCCTGTGCATTTTCGGGGTTGTTCCAGACTGCAGAATCTTCCAGCTCACGGCTGACTTCTTCTAGCTTTTCTTTTTTGGCGTCGTAGTCAAAGATACCCCCGAAGCACGTTAGTGCGTTCAGTCAGATCTTTAATGGCGTTGTATACCGGATTTACTTCAAACATGATTTAAGGCGCTTAGGAAAAAATTGGTGGCGATTGTAGCAATTTTTCAGCAGACATGCAGCCATCCCGACGATTTTCTGTAGAGGATTCTGCAGGGGTCTTTAAATAAACGCCCTGCAAAAACTGCTTTTCAGGGAACTAGCCGATTTTTTCAATCAACCGGACAATCAACTGCACAGACTGTTGGTCGCGGTAGTCGTTGATATCCAGCTGATAAGCCACACGGATTTTTTTTACGTTGGCATCAGGCCATGCTTTGTTGTCGGCGTTAAACCAGATGGCATCCACTAAGCTGCCATCACTAGATTCCAGCATCAGCTTCAGGTGTTTATCCGCCAACAGACGTTGTTGGCGTATGACAAACTCACCTTCAAACACGGGTTCAGGAAAAGCTTGTCCCCAGGGGCCAGCTTGTTGTAGCAGCCGGGCAAAAGGTACAGACAAACAATCACTACTCAAATCACCGTCTGTATACAGCACAGCAGTCAAAAGCTCTGGGGTCAGATACTTTTTAGCGACGAAATTCAGCGCCAGTTTAAAGGTCTCAAAACGTTCTTCAGCAATAGTTAGACCTGCCGCCATGGCATGGCCACCAAACTTTTTAATCAAGCCTGGGTATTGAGTAGAGACTTCATCTAATAAATCGCGGATATGCAGGCCTGAAATAGAACGGGCAGAACCTTTCAGCTCGCCTTCATCGCCTTGCGCAAACACCAGCACAGGTCTGTGGTATTGCTCTTTAATCCGGCCAGCCAGAATTCCTATCACGCCCTGATGCCAGTCACTCTGGTACAAACATAAGGCATCAGGCAACTCTTCAGCAGCGAAAGACAACCGCTGCAGATAAGCCTGAGCTTCCTGCTGCATGCCCTGCTCTATTTCACGACGCTCGACGTTTAAGCTATCCAATTCAGCGGCATACATACGGGCTCGGGGTAAATCAGGCGCTAATAAACAGCTGATACCAAGCCCCATATCATCTAAACGCCCTGCAGCATTTAAACGTGGCGCTAAAGCAAAACCAAAATCCTGCGCTGTCAGTTTTTCCGCTTTACGATTGGCAATATCAATTAAGGCCTGAATACCAGGTCGGGCTTTGCCACTGCGAATACGTTGCAGGCCCTGATGCACCAGAATACGGTTATTAGTATCCAGTGGCACTACGTCAGCTACTGTGCCTAAAGCGACCAGATCCAACAGATCCGCCAAATTAGGTTCAGGCTGAGTTTCAGTAAAATAACCTTGAATACGAAGTTCAGCACGCAGCGCCAGCAACAGATAAAAGGCTACACCTACACCGGCCAGTTGCTTACTGGGAAAGTCACAACCCGGCTGGTTTGGATTGACTATAGCGTCAGCGTTCGGCAGCTCGTTGCCCGGTAAATGGTGGTCTGTGACCAGCACTTTCACGCCCATTTTTTTCGCCAGAGCTATACCGTCAATAGCTGAAATACCATTGTCGACTGTGACTATCAGCTGAGCGCCTTGAGCCACAGCAATTTCTGCCATTTCGACAGACAAACCATAACCGTATTCAAAACGGTTGGGCACCAGATACTCCACATGCTTAAAACCCAGGCTTTTTAAGCCGGTCAGCAAAGTGGCTGTGCTGGTGGCGCCATCTGCATCAAAATCGCCGACTATGACAATATGCTGTTGCTGCTGTAACGCATCAATCAACAAAGCAACGGCAGGAGCAATACCTTTAAGCAAAGTAAAAGGCAGCAGTTGAGCTGCGCCCCGCGCCAGTTGCAGTGAGCTTTCAATACCGCGACTGGCGTAAATACGCTGGATCACCGGATGATACTGCGCCAATTCAGAGGAAATAGCCGGCACAGACCGGCGCTGTAATTCTTTGGTGATACTCACACTAAAACCTGCTTATGGCGCATTTTGACTCAGGGCGGCCACTAAAGCTGCAGCGGGTTGATAACCAGGAATTAAACGGCCATCTGGCAGAATCAGTGCAGGAGTACCAGTAATACCAAAACTCTGACCCAACTCGTATTGCTGAGCCACTGTGTTCTGGCAACTGGCTTGCTTTACAGCTTTGCCATTTTTAGCATCAGTCAGTGCCTGTTTGGCATCTTTGGAACACCAAATCGACTGTAATTCGTCATAAGTTGCCGACTGAACACCACCACGAGGGAAAGCGAGGTAACGCACAGTAACACCAGCCTTGTTCAGATCCGCCATCTCGTTATGTAACTTACGGCAATAGCCACAGCTGGTGTCAGTAAATACATGGATCACATATTTTTCGTCTGCGGCTTTAAACTCAATCACTGAGTCATCAAAATCCTTCACACCCGCTTTGCGGATATCTTTCAGAATGTCTTCATTCACCAGTTTTTTGTTTTTTAAATCGTAAATATTGCCTTCAAACAAATACTGTTTATTGTCTGAGATAAAAAATAAACCTTTGTCGGTTTGCACTTGTAACATGCCAGGCACAGTAGAATCTGCCACTGCTTTTACGTTTAAACCAATTTCTGAAAAGGCTTGGTTTACTTCAGGTAACACAGCCTGAGCTGATAATCCGGTACTTAAAAATGCTGCCATAACAGCGAGGTAGCTAAACTTCTTCATCTCTGTATCCTGCACCCAAGGTTAGCCCCTGGGATGATGTTGTTGATGTAAACTTTGCAAACGCGCTTGCGCCACATGAGTGTAAATTTGGGTGGTCGATAGGTCGCTGTGCCCTAATAACAACTGTACGACCCGTAAATCTGCACCGTGATTTAATAAATGCGTGGCAAAAGCATGTCGTACCGTATGCGGCGACAACTCTGCACTAATGCCTGCCACTTTGGCATAAAACTTAATCCGGTGCCAGAAAGTTTGTCGGGTCATTTGTTGGCCTCTGGAGCTTGGAAATACTACATCACTTTGGCCGTCGAGCAGCAATCCGCGGCCCTGACGCAGGTAATTATCCAGCCACTCCACCGCGGTTTCCCCCAAAGGCACCAGCCGTTCTTTTTTGCCTTTGCCCGTAACCCGCACTAAACCCTGACGCAAATTAATTTGCTGCAAGGTTAAACCGACCAGCTCCGATACCCTCAGACCGGCTGCATAGAGAATTTCTAACATCACTTTATCGCGAAACTGAATTAAATCGCTGACATCTGGGGCAGACAGCAATAAATCCACGTCGTGCTCGGACAAAGTTTTAGGCAAAGAGCGGCCAATTTTTGGGTTAAATACATCGGATAAGGGATTTTCACTGATTTGTTTAGTTTTGTGCAGGTGACGATAAAAGCGCCGTAAACTGCTTAAAGCCCTGGAGGTGCTGCGTGGGCTAAAACCTTGATCCACTCTGTGAGCCAAATAACTGTTCAGCAGCATTTGATCCACAGCCGTCAGTTGCTGGCCTTGCTGCTGCAGAAACAACGCAAATTTACTCAGGTCTGTGCCATAAGCGCTTAGCGTATGTTCACTGACGCCTTTATCCAGCCACAACTGGTCTAAAAACGCCTTAATGAGTTGCTGTTCTGAGATGGCCACTATTGTTGCCACAAGCTGCTCCCGGGTTAATTTGATTTGTCTGACTTTGTTGGTTCAGAGGCTTCTGCTACACTGCCGGCCACACAAAATGCTGAGTCATTTCAGATGAAAATTGGTCTTTTTTACGGTTCCACCACTTGCTATACCGAAATAGTGGCGGAAAAAATTCAGGTGCTTTTAAGTGCTGACCCAAGTTTGCCGGATGGCAGCAGTGTAACACTTCACAATATTAAAGATCAGCCTCTGGCACTGATGACTGACTACGATTTACTGATTTTGGGCATTTCGACCTGGGATTTTGGTGAGCTGCAGGAAGATTGGGAAGCGCACTGGGACGATATTAAAGACGTCGATTTAAACGGCAAAATTGTCGCTATTTATGGCATGGGCGATCAGTTAGGTTACGCCGAGTGGTTTCAGGATGCGGTAGGTATGTTGCATCAGGCCATAGCGCCACAAGACTGTGTCCGCATTGGTTTCTGGCCCACTGAAGGCTATGACTTTATCGCCTCTAAAGCGGCAACAGAAGACGGCGAATGGTTTTATGGTTTAGCTTTGGACGAAGAAAATCAGTATGACCAGACGGATGAACGTTTAAATCTGTGGCTGACTCAACTCATGAATGAGCTGATAGCCCTTTAAAATCAAGCTAAAAGCGGCCGGCCATCACGTTCTGATAAAGCGGAGTCTTTTGTACTTCAAGATGAGCCTGCTGCAGTTTCCTGACCAGTTCAGGATCTGTTGTTTTGCTGGCTGCAAGATAAGTTTTCTGCTCCAACTGCGGTATAGCTAACACAAAACGGGTTATGCCTTCGGGTTGCGACAACTGTTTCTCCATTAAAGCCAAAGCCGCTTCATCATCTACCACATAATCCACTTTGCCTTTGATCAGCAGACGCCAGGACTCCAGAATATCAGCAGAGAGCTGTAATTCTTTGTCTATCTTCAACCCCTGTTGCTGCAGATACAGCGTAGAAAAATCACCTCGTTGCACCGCAATGACAGCTGAACCTAAATCTTTGATATGGTTTGGAGTGAGATCAGCGCGCTCCGTCAGTCGCACTAAACCTAACCTGTAGTTTGCGACAGGCCCAATCCAGTGAAATTCATTTTCCCGCTCCGGTGTTCTGGCTATGTTGTAAATCAGCACATTAGGCACTGAAGTGGCAATGTAATAGGAGCGGGCCCAGGGATACACTTCAATAGGACTATCAAGCCCAGCCTGTTTGAGTGTTGCTATAACAATCTGAGTACTGACGCCATCTACTTTGCCATCTTTGATCGTTTGGTGAGGCGGTGATAATTCAGTGACTACTCTAAGAACGAGCTGATCCGTGTTTGCAGCAGCAGCGAAAGATAGATACAACAGAACTGCTAATAAGCTTTTTGCCACGACTTCCCCCTGCTGATGTAACACTTTTTGTACAAGACTTTGTTTATCCTAGCTTAGTTAGGCAAAACCCTTCTGGCAACAGTTGATTTTTTCAGCAGCAGATCAAAAAGGGCAGCCTAAGCCGCCCTTCTTCCAGTCAAGCCTGAGCGCTTAACCCTTTAACACTTGCGCCATAGCTTTAGCGAAGTAATCAATATTGCTGTGGTTTAAACCAGAAATACTGACGCGGCTTGAACCAACCATATAGATGCTGTAGTCCTTGCGCAGGCGTTCAATTTGCTCTTTGTTAATGCCAAGGAAAGAGAACATGCCGTGTTGTTTGGTGATAAAGCTGAAATCCTGCGTAATGCCTTCAGCCGTAAATTTATCGATGATCAACTGACGGTAATCATTGATGCGATTACGCATCACAGCCAGTTCCTGATGCCACAACGCCGTTAATTCCTGGCTGTCAAGAATATGACTGACGATGATAGCGCCATGGGCTGGAGGCATAGAATAAATACTACGCACCACGCTTAACAACACAGATTTAGCAATGTCTGTGGTTTTGCTGTCTGCTGTTACTATGCTGCAAGCACCAATACGTTCACGGTACAAACCGAAGTTTTTCGAGCACGAGCTACACAGGATCATCTCTTCGACTTGATCGGCCAGGTAACGTAAACCTTGCGTGTCTTCTTCCAGACCCAGACCAAAACCCTGATAAGCCATATCGACCAGCGGCGTAAAGCCTTTTTCTTTGGCTAAATGCGCAAATTGTTTCCACTGCTCAAAGTTCAAATCCATACCACTTGGGTTATGGCAGCAAGCATGCACCAGAACTACGTCACCGGCAGGAACCTGCGCCAGTTCAGTCAGCATGGCATCAAACTTTAAGCCTTTGGTATCCCAATCGTAATAAGCATATTCTTTTACTTTCAAACCAGCGGCCTGAAATAACGAAATATGGTTAGCCCAGGTTGGGTTGGTGACCCAGACAGTGGCATCCGGATTGGCTTTTTTAATAAATTCAGCAGCAACGCGCAATGCACCTGTGCCGCCAGGTGTGTGAGCTGTAGTGACACGACCGGATAACAATACTTTATGCTGACCAAAGGCCAGTTTTTCGATATGGCTGTTAAAGGATAAATCACCTGCCATACCAATGTAGGTTTTACTGTCTTCGTTTTTTAAACGCAGCGCTTCGGCTTTTTTCACACAATCCAGCACAGCCGTATGGCCTTGCTCGTCTTTATAGACACCAACCCCAAGGTCCACTTTCAGTGGATTTGGATCTTCTTTATAAGCGGCCATTAAACCTAAAATTGGATCGATAGGGGTCGGCTGTAAGTGCGAAAACATAGTTTTTACCTGTTAGTTTGCGGTGTTAAAGAATCAATTCGGTTTCATCTTATCATGCAGGCAGTAAGTCTGGCAGCACAAGACAGATGGCCACTAAACGAACCAGAGCATCTGTATGGTAGGCCTGACGTTTAAACGCCTCAGCGTCAATAATACCTGCCAGTTCACCTTTGCTATTGAATAAAGGCAAACAAGCTTCGGATAATACTTTTGGATCGCAGGTGTAATATTCGCCACCTGCTGTTAAGTAGGCTGTGACATCGTTAATCACTTTGGCTTTACCCGTCAGACCCACAGTGCTGTTATTGCTGATTTGGGCAAATTCGGCTGTTAATGGAAATTCAGCGCGGGAAGCCGCACCAAAATACGCCAGCTTCACCAGCACGGTTTCGCCTTCTGGGTTCTGACGCTTTTGGTAAATACCAAACCAGTCACTGTCGTTGCTTTGCTGATAGTTTTGCACTACGGCTGTTAGCTGGCTTAAAGCAGCTGCTGTTGTTTCGTTTTGGCCCAGAGTGGCGGCCAGATCATAAGGTTCATCGGCCAGTTGGCCAAACAAAGAGCAAGCACCACCTTCACCTAACTCAGGCACCTGATAAGACCAGGTCACAGCAGGAGCTGCAGCAGCGGCAAGCTGTGTTTTTAATGTAGACACAGCCTGTTCTATCGCTGTTTCTTGCCCTTGCAATAACGCAGACAATCCTGACTGTTCCAGATATAAATTAATAGACATTTCAGCCATCCAGATTTCTAAAATTGACGATAGTTTACCAGAAGCCTTTTATTTGCCAATGGCTTTTTTTACAGCTTTCTTTTCAAGCTTGCTGTTTGTTATTAACTTGTTTATCGTGCGCTTTCTGACGACTTACACAGATTGTTTTATGAGTGGCAAAAAAATCTCGTTAGCCGACTGGCAACAACAATTGGGGCGACCTGCTGAAGAAGCAACAGCGGCAGCTGCGGATGATTTGGTCTACAGTACAGATTCAGGCCGTATTGATAAGCCCAAACCACAAAAAGCTGTGGCGCAAAGTTTTACCGACGGTCATGCCCGATTAAAACGTGAAACCAAAGGCCGTAATGGCAAAGCAGTGATCACTATTTCAGGCCTTGCTGAAAGCACAGAAAAGCTGGCAGAAATAGCGGCCTTATTAAAGAAAAAATGCGGTTGTGGTGGTTCGGTCAAGGACGGCGTGATTGAGATTCAGGGTGATCAACGCGAACTGGTGCAGCAGGAGTTAACCAAATTAGGTTACAAACATAAATGGGCTGGTGGTTAACCCGCCCCCTTTATACCCAAGTGGATTAAGCGAGCGTCTGATGCAACAACTCTCCCCTTCTGACTTATCTATTCTGCTGATTGAGCCTTCTGATGTTCAACGCAAAATAATTATCAAGCAATTGGCCGAAGAAGGCGCAACCCAGGTCAGTACTGCAGACAGCATTGCAACAGCTATGCTGCAGCTCAAACAGCATAAAGCCGATCTGGTGATCAGCAGTTTATACTTTGAACAAGGCACCAGTCTGGAACTGCTGGCAAAGCTGAAAAACGATACAGATTTAGCCGAAGTACCTTTTGTACTGATTTCCTCTGAAACAAAAAAAGCCCAGCTGGAGCAATTTAAGCAATCTGGTGTAGTGGCGATTTTACCTAAACCTTTTAATTCTGTGCAGTTGGGCAAAGCCTTAAATGCAGCGATAGACCTGTTAAGTCCGGCCGAACTGGAACTGAGTTTATTTGACGTGCACGATGTGCGGGTGCTGGTGGTGGACGATAGTCGTCTGGCCCGTAACCATATTAAACGTGTACTGCAGAACCTGGGCATTCAGCATTTAACTGAAGCCGAAGACGGACAACAAGCCATTGAGCTACTGCAAAACAACATGTTTGATTTGGTCGTGACCGATTTTAATATGCCGGAAGTGAACGGTCAGGAGCTGACTCAGTATATCCGTGAACACAGCCAGCAAAGCCATATTCCGGTCTTGATGGTCACCAGCGAAGCCAACGAATCTCATCTGGCCAATATTGCTCAGTCTGGTGTGAATGCCTTATGTGACAAGCCGTTTGAACCAGAAACAGTACGGGCTTTATTAAGCCGTATTATGGAACACTAGAGGGAAGAAGGGTCAGAGTGCAAGCTCTGACCCATTAGATTACTTCTGTTGGTTGTAGTCTTTGCCAAAAATCTTGCCAAAGAAGCTGTCTTTTAACCAGACTGGACGCTGTGGATTATTCGCCACTTCAGTGGTAATACCATAATTGATGTCAGCAAAGGTGGCACCAGCATCGTAACGGATAGCGCCAAAGTCAGCAGTTAAACCCGCCTTATCATCAGTCGGCTTGTGGTAATGCTTGGCAAAAAACTTACCCCAGACTTCGCCGCCTTTTTGCTTTGGATCTTTAGAGGTAAAACCTGTCATCAGGAATACTGATGGCACACCTTGCTGCACTAGAGTGTAGTGGTCTGAACGGGTAAAAATGGCCTGTTCTGGCATTGGATCCGGACTCTGCTTAATACCCACTGCAGCAGCGGCTGTATCGACTGTGGCGCCTAAACTGGAATGGTTGGCACCAAAAGCCACTATATCAGCAAAAGGATACAACAACACCGGCATATCGATATTGACGTTAGCCACCAGTTTGTCGATAGGACGGGTTGGGTTATGAGCAAAATAGTCAGCACCCAATAAGCCTTTTTCTTCCCCTGTCACAGCAACAAATAAGATAGAACGTTTTGGCCGTTCTGCCTGCTGAGCGAATAAACGCGCAGTTTCCAGCATAATGCTGACACCAGCGGCGTTATCCATCAGACCATTGTTAATTTTATCTTTGCTGCGCACATCGTTGGAAAAACCAATGTGATCCGAGTGAGCTGTCACCACCACATATTCATCTTTAAGCTTTGGATCTGAACCAGGTAATACCGCAGCCACGTTCGGGCTGGTAATATCTTCAGTCGTTGATTCACGTTTTAAATTGACCGTACCTTCCAACGCAAAACCTGTTGGCACCTTTTCTGCGGCTAAGTCAGCAAAAATGTCGTCCAAAGAACGGCTGGCTCCTGCAAATAATACTTTGGCGGCATCCGGGTGCAGATAAGCAGAACCTGTTAAAGACTCAAACTCACCTTCAGCTGTGCCATCTTTATGTAACCAGCGCATACGTGGGCTGGTCAGATACATCAGGCTATTGGCATAAGGCCGGACTTTTTCTTCTGATGGGGTATGCAGAGTGATCACACCTACAGCACCACGTTCAGCTGCATTTTCTGCTTTTAAACTTTGGATATGAGCTGCTTCTTCGCTAGGCAACGACTTAGGGCGGCCGCTCAACATCACAACTATTTTGCCTTTGACATCCAGATTAGCGTAATCGTCCAGATTAAATTCTTTCGACACCAAGCCGTAACCGACAAACACCAAAGGCGCAGTCACATCAACTTTGGCGTGCGAAATACTAGGGCCAGTAAAAAACTGTTTTGGATAAGCAAAGTCGGTCGTTTTGCCATTTTTTGTCAATGACATTTTGGCACTGCTTTGCACCAACAAGGCTTTGCGCATAGGTACAGACTGGAAATAGCCCTGCTCACCTGCAGGTTCTAAACCTAAACCCGCCAGCTGAGTCGCAATATAATTAGCAGCAATTTGATGGCCACGGCTGCCTGTATCGCGGCCTTCCAGACTATCATCACCTAAAAACGTCATATGAGCTTCAATAGCTTGAGCGCTGGCTTTTGGCTGCACAACTGCAGAGGAGGGAGTCGTGGTACTTTGACAACCCGCCAGCATCAACACGGCGGATAACGCACTGACTGACATCAGTTTCATAAATTTTCCTTAAAAAATTCAGGGGCTTTCGCCCCTGCTTACTTAGTTTTTAGCCTGATAACGCTGCTGATATTTATCATGTAATTGTTTATGTCGGCTGTTCAAGTCCACAGCACGGCCATCAATCCACATATATCGAACTTTGTGCCCCAGATAATCAAAAATATCACCATCAGACACAACCAGAGTGGCAGCTTTACCCACTTCTATGCTACCGATTTTATCAGCTACACCAGCAATTGCCGCGGCATCAAGTGTAACAGAACGTAACGCCTGCTCCGGGCTTAAGCCATAGCTGATAGCTTGTCCTGCGGCAAATACCACATTACGGGTATCCCAATAGCCATCCAGTGATAACGCAAACTTCACACCTGCTTTAGCCAATTGGGCAGGGGTCTGAAACGACTGGCTGGTGGCTTCGTCTGCACGTTCAGGAATGCCATAAGGTGAGGTATAAATCACGGAGACATTAGCTGCCGCAAGCTGTGGCGCAATACGCCATGCATCACGACCTCCCACTATAGTCAAAGCAAAACCATACTGCTGGGCAAACTTCATGGCTTGTTCAATCTGACGCTCGTCATTGGCATGCACAAAGACTGGCAATTCACCTTTAAATACCGGGATCATCGCCTGCCAGCGTGAGTCCACAGGCAGTTTTACGCCTTTACCCACAGCGTCAGCATAAGCTTTGGCCGTTTTGAAATAGCCTTCCAGCTCTGACATAGCTTTCTGACTGGCTTTACGAATGTCTTCCGGTTTTTGTGGACGCCATGGGTTTGACATCACATCAGCACGTGGCCATTTGATATGCAAAGCCACTGAATCAACCACTGTGGCATCTTTCCAGTTCCAGGCATCCAATTGCATCAGTGCGGACTGGCCCATAATGAGAGAGCCATTTGGATACACCAGGCTATAACTAAAACCATTGGCACGAATAGTAGGGACCACTTCAGAATCAGCGTTGTAAGCGACCACAGCTTTAACATCAGGGTTGGTATTGGTAACTTCGGTCGTGTCGTCGGTAGAACGCACAGCTTCTATTTCAGTTAAACCCAGCTGATTGGCTAAAGCGACCAGGCCAGGGTAAAGTTGTTTGCCTTGTAAAGACAACACTTGTGCACCAGCAGGCACGGCTAAATCAGTGCCTATAGCACTAATTTTACCGTCCACCAGTAAGACGTCAGTGTCTTTTAATACGCCATTGGTCACTGTATGCACAGTCGCATCCTGTAATAGGATGGCTTGCGCTTGTTTAGGCGCCGGCGCTATATCATTGGCCTGTGCCGTTAAGCTCAGCGCCGCAGTCACCAGTAAAAAAAGTTTTGAGAATTTCATTGATGACTCCATTAATGCTGGTGATCAAAAGCAAGAGATAACACGTCATGGTTATCTTCACAGTGCCAAACCGGGTTGTTGGCTTTGTAGGACGCGCCAGAACCTGCTTTTTCGTCATCAGAAGATTGCAACACCTTCTGGATCAACTGTTGTCTTTCACTTGCGACTTGCTGTTGAAGTTGCTCGTCCGTCGTCAGTTGATAATAAGGCGCACCTTCAATCCAGGTTTGTTGGGCACGGGCGTACACAGACAATGGATGGGCAGACCATAGAACGAAGTCGGCTTGCTTGCCTTCTTCCACTGAACCTACTTTGGCATCAATTTTTAACTGTTTCGCTGGATTAATAGTCACCATATTCAGTGCTTGTTGCTCATCCATGCCACAGTAGACTACTGATTTAGCAGCTTCCTGATTCAGGCGACGTTGTAAATCCGGGCTATCAGAGTTGACGCTGACCAAAACACCTTGTTGTTGCATTAAACAAACGTTGGTTGGAATAGCATCCTGTACTTCCATTTTATAAGCCCACCAGTCAGCAAAACTGGACGCGCTGGCACCGTGTGCTTTCATCTCGTCTGCCACTTTGTAGCCTTCCAGAATGTGCGTGAAGGTGGTGATGTTAAAGCCCATCTCGTCGGCTAATTTGATAATCATCAGAATTTCAGAGGCAACATAAGAGTGCACATGGATAAAACGTTCTTTATCTAAAATTTCAACCAGAGCTTTTAAACGGTAGTCCACTCGTGGCGGCGCAGTTTTGCTTTGCTCTGAGCCGGATAAATCATCGTATTCAGCCCACTGTGCTTTATATTCTTTCGCAGCCTGGAAGGCATCACGGATGATGGTATCGACACCGCTACGGGTTTGTGGGTAACGGGTGACAAAGTCTTCCCCCCAGTTGGACTGTTTGACGTTTTCACCTAACGCAAACTTGATGCTTTCTGGTGCGCCTTTAAATTTCAACTGGTCTGAAGTATCTCCCCAGCGCAGCTGGATAATTTGCGCCTGACCGCCAATAGGGTTGGCGCTGCCGTGCAACAACTGAGCTGTAGTAGTACCACCAGCTAAACCGCGGTAAATATTAATATCGTCCGCATCTAATACATCGCCGATACGCACTTCTGAGGTGACAGCATCTGAGCCTTCGTTCACCCCCTGATCAATGGCGATATGCGAGTGCTCGTCGATAATACCGGCCGTTAAGTGCATGCCTGTGGCATCAATCACTGTAAAGCCTGATGGTGTGGATAAGTTTTTGCCAATTTTGACAAACTCACCGTCTTCCACCAGCACATCGGTATTTTCTAACTTACCTGCTTTAGCTGAAGTCCAGACTGTGGCATTTTTAATATGCACATTTTGCTGCCTTGCTTTTTCAATCACACCAAAAGCCCGGTTAGGTGTGGTTAGTTTTGACATTAACACTGGTTTTTCGTCAGCTTTTTTCTTATCAGCTTTGGCAACCAGAGGTTGTTGCAGGCTGCTGATGGTAAGAGTATTGCCTTCTGCGGTCACTAACTTGCCTTGCAAAGTCTTGCCTTTAAGTTCGCCGCTAAACTGTGCTACACCAGAGCCCTGCCCCAGAGCTTTTAAATCCACTGTAAACTGCAGCTGATTTTTTTGCACAGCCACATGGTTCAGCTTGCTGGTTTTATCACCCAGTTTCACCGAACCTTCGACTGAGCCTTTTTTGTCCGTCAGCTCTAATGGCAAGCTGCTGCCATTCACAGCAAGCTGATAAGTGCCGGCAAACACGGGTAAATCCATAGCTTTAAATTGCTGTTGCTGACCACGAACCCAGGTCGCCACTATTTCGCCGTCAGCAAATAAATCGCCTTTACTAACCACTAAATCGGCTTGATAGCCCACAGCAATTTTACCAATCTGGCTATCCATACCCAACCATTTGGCAGGTTCAGTAGTCAGTGCTGCTAAAGCTTTTTGCTGGCTTAAGCCGTAAGACACAGCTTTGCGCAGGTTTGGCCAGAATTGCTCTGGTTTTTCCAGTTTATGCAGAGTCAGAGCGAAAGGCACTTTTGCTTGCTCTAATACCGCAGCATTGGATGGTGCTCTTTCCCAGTGACGCAATTGGGCCAGTTCGACATCCAATTGATCATTCAGTTGCTGCACAGCAGGAGCTGCTGGGAAAGCTAAGGGTAAAATCAGCGGCCGGCCTGTGGCTTTCACTTGATCAATCCGGCTGTATTCGTAACCCGATGCCACCAGTGTTGCTTTATCTAAACCAAACTCTTTTAGCACTTTATCGGCACGTAACAAGGCCTGATCGTCTGTGGCTTCAAAAACTACACCTTGTGTTTTTAACTGGCTTAATGCCGCTAAATCGGCATTAAACTCAATGGCCTGATTGTAGAAACGCCAGTTGCCTTTACCATAAGCCTGACTGTACCAGTTGGCATCCGCTAAGGTCTGACGAATAAGGGCGATGCTGCCCATTAAAGAGGATGGATAACTTTGTACTGAAGTACCTTTGCTAAAGGCCATAAACTGGTTGGCCTGAGCTCGCATTACCGCCTCATTGGGTAAACCTGGCAATAAGGAAGTCACAAAAGCCTGACCGCGGAAAATACCGTCAAAGCGAGCGGATTGTACTGTGGTAAAGCCCTGTTGCTGATAGCTTTTTGCTTGTTCAGCGTTAGGTTTAAATTCGTTTACCCACTGCTGGCGGGCATGAATGGCAGCATTGCTGGCATTGCCACCTTTGCGATCGTTGGTGTAATTCGGCTTGCGGCCAAATTCAAAGCCATTGCCTTTTTCGGCTTTAGGCAAACCGTATTGGCTGTATAAATCGATAAAACCCGGATAAATAAAATAACCACTGGCGTCTATGGTCTGATAACCGGCAGGCACATCAGCTTTGTTTTGTATTTTGCTTATTTTGCCGTTGTTAATCAGTACTGTGGCGTTGTCCAGACGTTTACCTGGTTCTGTGATGACAGTAGCATTAGTCAAAGCGTATAACTGTGGAGATTTATCGCGTATGCCTTGTACCGGCGTGGTTTGATCCGCCGAAGCTGCAGGCAATAGCGCGCAAAGCATTGCCGTACTGCACAAGGACAGTCTTAGTTTGATCATGGATGTTTCCTGGTTTTATTGGGGCTTTGCCCGGTAAACTGTATGAGAAAAAGCATGCAGTATAGCGGGCTTAGTCCCAACAGCAGGTTACGGTGAAGCAGCCCCTATTAGTAATGGTTGATAACTCAGGTTATATAAATCCTGCTCTGCCCTTGGCATGCTGAAGTAATAACCTTGGACCAGGTAGCAAGCGTTGTTTTTTAAGAATTCAACCTGTTCAATGGTTTCGACGCCTTCAGCCACCACACGCAAGTTCATTTTTTGTGCCATCGCAATAATGGCCGCCACTATGTCCATGTCGTTGGTGTCAGCCGGAATATCTTTGACAAAAGAACGGTCAATTTTCAGCTCGTCTACCGGGAATCGCTTTAAATAACTCAGCGATGAATAGCCTGTACCAAAGTCGTCAATAGATAAAGTCACCCCCAGTCCTTTTAACTCATTTAACTGGGCAATAGCCGCATCAGTGTCGCCCATAAGCATAGACTCGGTAATTTCGAAAATAAGTTTATCTGGTTGAGCACCAGTACGTTGCAGCACCCGCTCCACCACCTCAGTAAGGTTTTGATCGGTAAATTGCCGCGCCGACAGGTTGATAGAAATAGTGACATTGTGACCACGAGACTGCTGGCGACTGATAAAACGACAGGCTTCCCAGATAATCCATTCGCCAATTTCGACAATCAACCCTGTGCTCTCAGCGACCGGAATAAAGCGTAGCGGTGGGATCATCGAGCCATCAGGCCGGATCCAACGCAATAAGGCTTCGTACCCTATTACCACATCAGTACGGATATCTATTTTTGGCTGGTAATACAACACAAACTGATGCTCACGTATGGCTTCACGCAACTGGTTTTCAATTTGCAGTTTCTCTTTGGCCGCTTCATTTAAATCCTGGCTGAAGAAGTGGTAGGTGTTGCGGCCTCGTGCCTTAGCTTCATACATAGCCAGGTCCGCATGCTTGAGCAGTAGTTCTTCATCAGCCGCATCTTCAGGCGCTATGGTGATACCAATACTGGCGCTGATAGCAACTTCCTGTCCGGTCAATTTCACCGGCGCTGCAAAACTTTGCTGCAGGTTCTCTGCAATAAGCGCAGCCTGAGTCCTGTCTTTAATGCCACTTAAAATCACGGCAAACTCGTCACCGCCTAAACGGGCAATAGTGTCTTCTTCCCGTAAACGACTAATTAACCTGCGGGCCACTTCTTTCAGTAATTCATCACCGGCGTCATGGCCAAGCGTGTCGTTAATGCGCTTAAATTCATCCAAATCAAAATACAGCAAGGCAAAGTGGTAATAACCACGGGAGGACATAGCTATGGCTTTACGTAACTGGTCACGGAAATAACTACGGTTGGCAAGGCCAGTTAACATGTCGTAATAAGCCAGCTGTTCCATTTTGCGCTGACTTTCTTTGATAAAAGAAATGTCCTGCATGGCACAAACATAATTACTGATATCGCCTTTTTCGTCCCGGATAGGCGCTATCGCCAAAGACACCCAAAGTTTACGCAGTACATGCTGCAGCAACATATCGCCACGCCAATGATGGCGCTCCTGCAGGGTTTGTGATATTTCTTCGCCAACAAAAAACATCTCAGCAGCAAACAACGAAGACAATGGCTTTTGCATCATCTGTTCGGCTGTGCAACCCATCAGTTCCAGCATAAAAGGATTCACATATTCGATATGTAAATCTTTGTCCGTTATTAAAATGCCTGAACTGGAAAAAGCCACAGCTTTCGTCAACTTACGTGTGGCTCGTTCTGCCTCTTCTTTTTCACCAATGCGGGTATTTAAACCAGAGATTAACTGGTGGATCTCCTCAGCCATGCCATTAAAAGCTCTGTTGAGCATGCCAATTTCATCGTCGTTTTGATCAAGGGCTATCTGCTGCAAATCTCCACGACTAATACGTTGCACCGCCGAAGATAAACGGGTTAAGCGTTTTAAAATAAACTGGTAAATGAAAAACTGCAGCGACAAAGCCACCACAGCTGCAACAGCCAGGAATATCAACATCACATTATCGCGAAAATCTTCCAGGCCACTCATCACGGCTTGTTTATCCTGATATAAGGTCAGGTACCAACTTAAACGTTCAACTTTGGCGGCTGAAACCAGATAGTTGGCTAAATCAGCCTGCAGCGCATCTTGCGATGTTGGGTTGGTTGTTACTTGTTGAATAAATGCGGCAAGTTCTGGTCGTCTTGGTGTTACTGAACTGTAATGGGCATCAAAGTTTTGCTGTTTGGAGCTTTGAACCGGTGCTGGTTTTTTGCCATCCAGCAATAAATTACCTTGTAGATCAAACAACATACTGCGTAAGCCATTCGAAGATTGCTCTATAGCGGCAAGGTCCAAAAACAACTCATCGAGAACGTAGTCACTGGCCGTTACCCCCAGAAATTCGTCACCGGCATAGACAGGGATCACCAGGCTGGTCATCCATTTTTGCCAGATAGGGTCGTAATAAATAGGCGTCCAGCGTGGCAGGCGACTTGGGTTTTGTTCTGGAGTGGCAATGTCAAAAAAGATATCTTTGGTAAAATCATGAGTGACAGGCACTTCAAGCGCCCAGTCTGCAGGCGCTATGCGTATCAGGCCTTGCTTAGAAATAAAATAAAAATTGAAAAACTCTTCCAGCATTAACGGTGCTAACTGCTGCCACAATTCTTCAGTTTGCGATAACCAGGCCGCTTGCTGAGCATCCAATTTGGCATGAGGAATAAAAGCGGCGGATAAATCATCCTGACTACGTACACTGCCATCAACCTGTATAGCTGGCGGTGGTGGCGCAGAAACAACAGCTTTAGTTAAATAACGCACCACAATGTTGTTGGCGCTGATGGCCTTTTTTTCACGGGTTAAAAAGTCAGCATCCAGTTCGCGGGCGTATTTTTCAGATTGCAGCTCTAATTCATGTTTTTCCTGTTCAATCAGTACATTTTGTTGCAGCATCAAGACTGCATAAGCAATAGCAGCACCTGCAACTACGGTCAGCATAAAAACCAGCAGCGCAAACTTAATGCTAAGGGAATTCATACCTGTAGGTTTGTGAAAATTGACTTCCTTCACATGATTTCCTGAATTGACAGCGACGGGGTTCAGTTGTAATGCTAATGTGACACACAAAAGCATCAAACCATTATTGCATCAAAATCAAACAAATGAGAATTAAGCCAATGAAAAATCTGTTTATCTTTCTATCTTTGGGTTTGTCTTCTGCCGCAGCTCTTGCAGGCAGCGCCTTTACCGACGCCGAAGACTCTGTGACCTACCGCCAGCATAGCTTTCAATTAATCCGGCATAACTTCATGGATTTAAGTGACATGATGCGCGGCAAAGTGCCTTTTGATGCAAAACGTGCTGAAAAACGGGCTGACGCTCTGGCCGCACTGACCACATTACCGTGGGAAGCCTTTGAAGTACCGGGTGCTGACAAAATAAAAAGTGAAGCAAAAGCGGAGATCTGGAAAAACCTGCAGGATTTCCAGAAAAAAGCCGGGCAATTTCAATCTGATGCTTTAGCGTTACAAGCTGCAGCAAAAACTGGCGATCAGGCGACCATCAAACCAGCTTTTGGTAACTTTGCCAAAAACTGCAAAGGCTGTCACGAACAATACAAAGCTGATTGAGATCCTTCGTAGCAGGTGGAGAGAAACCCTATCTGAGATTGGATTGCAATTTTAGACGGGCGGGTACAAGACCCGCCCCTACGCCGCCGTTACCTCTCACCACTGCTGATACAAAGCCATACCTTGCCAGAGCGCAAAACCCCCGGCAAAAACCAGCGCCAGCAGTACATACCAAAATGTTGATTTCACTGCAGGTTGCTCTGCTTCGGTTTCAAACTTGCCATGCAACATAGCGCCTAAAACGCCATCTTTTTTGAAGCCATGAAAAAGCGCTGCCACTATATGCACTGCAATCAGTGCCAGCAGCAGATTAAAATTATTATGATGAAACCAGGAAGCAAACGAGGACCAGTCAGAGGATACCGCACTATACAAAGGGCCTTCGGTCATCACGTCGTCCGTCGTCATTAAGCCGGACATAAACTGCAAGGCTAATAACAACATCAACGTCAGACTCATATAACCGGATAAGCCCCTGTGTCCTATGCCGTGTTTGGCTTTATTCCACATTCGCAGCAGCTGAGCCGGACTTTGCAGAAAATGACTAAAACGAGCCGTCTCACTGCCAACAAAACCCCAAACAAGACGGCTGATTAAAAGTGCAGCTAACGAATACGCCAAAATCTGATGCACTACCAAATATCCCTGCTCAGCGGTAAACCACAAACCGGCCAGTAACAGCAGCTGACTCCAGTGGTAAATACGAATGGCTTTATCCCATAACTGAATCACTTTCATCTTTTCATCGTCCTCTATTATGATAAGTTATTGATTTTACCCCATTGGAAGCAAAAACCTATGCTTTGGTTCAAACGGATTTCTGTTGGTTTACTAGTGCTGATACTGCTTGTGGCTGGCTTTTTATACTTTGCACTGCGTAGTAGCTTACCGCTGTATGAAGGTGAATTGCCCTCAGAAGTCAGCCAAAGCGTCGAGATCGGCCGGGATGCTCAGGGTTATGCCAGCGTCAAAGGGCAAAACCGGAATGATGTGGCTTATGCCTTAGGTTTTGTGCATGCGCAGGAACGTTTTTTCCAGATGGATTTGCTGCGCCGTAATGCCTCTGGTGAGTTGTCCGAACTTTTTGGCGAAATGGCGCTGGAGTTGGATAAAAAACGTCGCATCCACAGGTTCAGAGCCAAAGCCGAACGGGGTTTTACCGCTTTACCTTCAGAGCAAAAGTTACTATTGCAGCGTTATACCGCAGGAGTGAATGCAGGTCTGGCTGAATTGGGCTGGCCTCCTTTTGAATACGGTTTATTGGCGCAAACACCTCGCAATTGGGTTGAAGCAGATTCTTTTTTAGTGCTGTACAGCATGTATCTGGATTTACAGGGTGCTGAAGGCAAAGACGAATTAGCTATGGGGCTGGTGCAACAAAAATTACCCCAAGACTGGTACGACTTTTTATTTCAGCACAGCCCTGACTGGCAAGCCGCTATGGATGACAGCAAAGTCAGTCTGACGCCTATGCCTAAATCCAGCTACCCAGCCGTATTAGCAGGACAAAAAACTGCCTGTGCTGACTGCAGCTTGCATGACAGCACAGACATCGGCAGTAATAACTTTGCTGTATCCGGCAAAAGAACAGCAGATGGTCGCGCTATTCTGGCGGACGATATGCATCTGGGTATTCGTGTGCCGGGCACCTGGTTTAAAGCTCAGCTGAAATGGATGGAGAATGGTGAAGCTTTTGAAGTTGCAGGCGTCAGCTTACCGGGCACACCAGCCATAGTAGCAGGCAGTAATGGTCATATAGCCTGGGGCTTTACGAATAGCACCGCAGATTGGTCTGATGTGATAGCGCTAAAACTGGATGAGAAAGGCGAGAAATACCAAACCGCTGACGGCTGGCAAGAGTTTAGTTATCAGAATGAGGTCATTAAAGTCAAAGGCCAGCCCGATGAATTAGTACTGCAAAAAGAAACCATCTGGGGTCCGGTATTAACCCCTCCTTTTCAGAATTATGCCTACCGCTGGGTGGCGCATGATACCCAGGGTGCCAATTTTAATTTGCTGACGCTGGAGAAAAGCAAAGGCGTAAAAGAGACCCTGAAACTGGCCGCCAGCGCCGGAGTTCCAGCCCAAAACCTGTTGGTTGCAGATAAAGATGGAGCTATTGGCTGGACTTTAATTGGCGCTTTACCCGATCGCAAAGTGCAGCAAATGGATAGCCCTCAAGACTGGAGCAATGGCCAGAATAACTGGACCGGCTATTTGACACAAAGTGCCTACCCGCAAATTTATCAGCCACAATCCGGTCAGCTCTGGACAGCGAACAGCAGAATGATAGGCGGTAAAGATCTGCAGTTGATTGGTAATGGCAGTTACGACTTAGGTGCCCGTGGTCAACAAATCCGTGATGCATTAACGGCAACCTCACAACACAACGAACAAAGTCTGCATGCCATTCAGTTGGACCATCGCGCCTTGATGCTGGCTCGCTGGCAACAACTGTTGCTTGATACTGTGCTGACCAAAGACTTTGTGGCAGAACATCAGTTGGAATCTTATCTGGACTACGTGATGAAAGACGCCAGCCAAGCCAGTATAGGCTCTGTTGGTTATTCACTGGTTCGTAATTTTCGCACTACCACTCTGGAGCTGATTTTTGCCCCTTTAACAGCCATGCTGGAGCAAAACAAGTTATCAGGCAGGGATTTAAAGTTTTCGCTGGAAACCGCAGGCTGGCAAATGCTCCAGCAGCAGCGCACAGATACTCTGCCTGCTGATTTCAGCTCGTGGCGTACCTTATTGCAACAAGCTGTGCTGCAAAGCAAACAAAAGCTGGAAACCAATTATGGCAGTTTAGCCAACGCCAGTTGGGGCAACATCAATCAAAGCGCTATAGTGCATCCACTTTCAGCTGCAGTACCCTTTTTCGGCGACTGGTTGAATATGCCTGCTATGCCGATGAATGGCGACAGCCATATGCCACGGGTGCAAAACAAAGTGCATGGCCAGTCGGAGCGTATGGTGGTGTCTCCAGGCAAAGAAGCCGAAGGTATTTTAGTGATCCCAGCAGGTCAGTCTGGGCATCCGTTATCGCCATTTTATGATGCCGACCACGACTTCTGGTTAAAGGAGCAGCCTCTGGGCTTTTTGCCTAGTGAGCAAAAATACTTGATGAAGTTGCAACCTAAAGCTTGACTTTAGACGTCCAGACTTACTATTGTGGTGGCCATGAAACAAATTCAGATCGCACGCTTTTTTCGCCTCTTTACCACCCCAACGGGGAGGCGGTAAGTCGCGCGCGCGTGATAAACCAAAAAACCTCCCACCATCGGGAGGTTTTTTTTAGCTTAAAGGACGCTTTTATGAGCATAGATTTAGACCACATTCGCCAGCAGATCAGCAGTA
This sequence comes from Rheinheimera sp. MM224, assembly GCF_947090785.1. Classification (NCBI taxonomy): domain Bacteria; kingdom Pseudomonadati; phylum Pseudomonadota; class Gammaproteobacteria; order Chromatiales; family Chromatiaceae; genus Rheinheimera; species Rheinheimera sp. MM224. The sequence goes on along the minus strand of NZ_OX352320.1, from coordinate 951,018 downwards.
CAGATAAAGACTTGCTGCAATTGTTGGCCACCCGACGCCAGCTCGCCTTAAGCGTAGCCGATGCCAAACTGGCACAAAACAAACCTATTCGCGATCAGAAACGGGAAGAAGAGTTGCTGGTGTCACTGATTGAACGTGGCAAAACACTAGGCCTGGACGCTCAGTACGTCACTAAAATTTACCATGTGATTATTGAAGACTCAGTGCTGCAGCAGCAAGCCAAAGTGCAAGGGCAACTGAATGGCGACAATGGTCCTGTCTGTCGTGTCGCCTTTTTAGGCCGTCAGGGTTCATACAGCTACTGGGCCACTCAAAAGTACTTCACGCGCCGTGCTGAAAAGCTGATTGAAATTGGCTGTGATAGTTTTAACGAAATAGTGCAGGCGGTAGAAACAGGTCATGCCGACTATGCAGTGTTGCCTATCGAAAACACCTCATCCGGTAGTATCAACGAAGTCTACGACTTGCTGCAGCACACCCGTTTGTCGATAGTCGGCGAACTGACCCACCCTATCGAACACTGTTTGTTGGGAGTGGAAGGCACAGAATTGAGTAAAATCCGTCAGATTTGCGCTCACCCTCAGGTCATAGCCCAGTGCAGTAATTATTTACAAGGCTTATCCAACGTTAAAATTGAATACTGTGATGCTTCCTCTGATGCCTTTGAGCGGGTGCGTAAAGCTCAGGATAAATCTGTAGTGGCTATTGGCGGTGAAGAAGGTGGCAAGTTGTATGGTTTAGAAGTGTTAGGCCGCGGTTTAGCCAACCAAAAAGACAACGCCAGTCGTTTTATTGTGGTGGCGCGCAAAGCTATTAATGTAGCGAAAGCCATACCAGCAAAAACCACTTTTATTATGTACACAGGCCAGCAGCCCGGCGCTTTAGTCGATGCCTTAACAGTGCTGAAACAACACGGCATCAGCATGGGTAAACTGGAATCACGCCCTATTCCTGGCAATCCATGGGAAGAGATGTTTTATGTTGATGTATTTGCCAATTTAGGCGATTACGCCATGACCCGCGCTTTGGATGAACTGAACCGCATCACCCGTTTTGTCAAAGTATTGGGCTGCTATCCAAGTGAAGATGTCAGCCCAACAGTAGTGACGCAACGACCCTTATAGTTTAATTTGCTGACCTTTTTCGGCAATCTGGCAATGCAGACCGTAGTCCATCATACGGCTCTGCAGCGCCTGCTGAGCTTTAGGTTCTCCGTGCACCAGATAAAATCGTGGCTGGCCGCCAATCATTCTGGCCCAGCCTACTAACTCATCCTGACCAGCGTGAGCGGAAAATCCACCTATGGTATGGACTGTGGCTTTGACTGCTATATTCTGCCCAAACAACTTCACCCGCTTTTCGCCATCGACCAGTCGACGACCTAAAGTACCTTTGGCCTGAAAACCGACAAAAATCAGATGATTGCTACTTTTCCATAAGTTGTGTTTTAAATGATGCACAATACGGCCCCCATTACACATGCCAGAACCTGCAATGACAATAGCACCGCCACTGACCCGGTTTAATGCCATCGATTCTTCCATACTGGACGCAAGGCGCAAGATAGGCAAAAAGGATTGCAAGTCACGGGCGCCATATCCCTGCAGCACTTTGGTGTCTTTGCGATCAAACTCAGCCATCAGCTCGCTGTAGATTTTGGTGATCTCTATCGCCATAGGACTGTCCAGCACCACCATTTTTTGTTTCAACCGGCCTTGATGGTACAAAAGCCCAAGGTAATACAATATTTCCTGACTACGGCCCAAAGCAAAAGCCGGAATAAACACATTGCCGCCTGCTTTATGTGCTTCTTCCAGCGCAGTAGCAAATTCTTCTAAAGTGTTTTGTAATGGCTGGTGGTTGCGATCGCCATAGGTACTTTCCATCAGCACCAGATCAGCCGTTTTCACCGGGCTTGGATCTGGCATCAGCACTGTAGCAGGGTTACCCAAATCACCGGAAAATACCAACTGACGCATCGCCTTGCCTTGCTTGATTGCAAGCTGCACTATGGCAGAACCAAGAATATGACCCGCATCCAAAAACTCCAGCTCCAGCCCTTCACAGACTGTGACTTTTTGCTTGTACCCTACCGGATGACAGCACTCCAACACCAGCTCTACATCCTGTACCGCCATGACTGGATCCAGCAGCTTTTTACCTTGTCGTGCCAACTGCTTGTTTTGCCATTCCAGATCTTTTAAATACAGATGCACTGAATCTTTTAATAACACGCCCAGCAATAAGGCCGTGCCCTGAGTACAATAAATTTTGCCCTGAAAGCCTTTAGCCACCAGCAATGGCAATAAACCACTATGGTCTATATGAGCGTGCGACAAAATCACGTAGTCGATATCTTTGGGGCGAAAGGCAAAACGGAATTTATTCCATTCGGTGATTTGGTTTTCGCCCTGAGTCATGCCACAGTCCAGCAAAATTTGTTGGTCTTGCAGCTTCAACAGATAACAAGAGCCTGTGACCTGCTCTGCGGCCCCTAAAAAGGTTAAACTGGCATCTAATGGCATAAAGCGTTCTCCTCTTGTCCTGTTCTATCTATGTTATAGCTGAACTGAAGTGTTAAAAGATTGGCCTATATCAACAATGTGTTAGCTTATGTGGGTATATATAGATTTAAGATCTGAGGAGCATCTTTATGTCTGGTGACATCCCCCTGTATCAACGCCATCTGAGTTCTGCCCGAGAAGCGACAGAACAGCAAAGTCAGGATTTACTTGAGCATCCATCCTATCGACTCGCTTTTGCGGACAATGACTTTTTAATGCAGGACGAATTACGGCATGTGCGTTTACAACTGGAGTATTTAAAACCCCAGCTGATCCTCGAACAAAATCAAATTAAAGCCACAGTGGTAGTCTTTGGCAGCGCCCGCTTTGTATCGCGTCAACAGGCTGAACAAATGGTGGCCGAAGCCAGGACTCAATTGGCGCAATACCCTGAAGCTTTGGAACTGCAGCAAAAGCTCAAAGTGGCGGAGCGTCAGCTCAAAAACAGTGCCTATTATGAAGCTGCGGCGCAGTTTTCACGTATTGTGACAGAGCATAGCCAAAGCTGCCCTGATACTTCCTTGATGATTATCAGCGGTGGGGGCCCTGGTGTCATGGAAGCAGCGAACAAAGGCGCCTATCAGGCGGGCGGTCAAAGTATTGGCCTGAACATAGTGCTGCCGCACGAGCAAAAACCCAACCCTTATATCACGCCCCAATTTTGCTTTCGGTTCCACTATTTTGCCATTCGCAAAATGCACTTTTTACAACGTGCACGGGCTTTAGTCGCCTTCCCTGGTGGTTTTGGTACTTTGGATGAGCTGTTCGAAACCCTGACGTTATTGCAAACCGGCAAAGCCAATACAGTGCCTGTGATCCTGTATGACAAAAACTTTTGGAGCCGTTTGATTAACTTTGACCTGCTGGTCGAGGAAGGACTGATCAGAGCGGAAGATATGCAGCTGATCCAGTTTGTCGATACACCGGAACAAGCCTGGCAAGCGATTTGCCATTGTTATCAGTTATAGCTAGGGGTCAGAGGTATCAGCTCTGACCCGCAAATCAGGTCTCAAAATTCAATATGAGGGTCAGAGCCAAGGCTCTGACCCTGTGACTTATTGAGCCTTTACGCAATCAACAAAGTATTCTTTTTTACCGTTACGTTCTTCACAAACCAGACCATGAATATAGGTCTCGAAGCCTGGGAAAGAACCATTAAATTCGCGGGCGAATTTCAGGTAATCCACAATGATGGTATTAAACACTTCACCCGGCACCAACAGTGGGATACCTGGTGGGTAAGGTGTTAACATCACGGCGGTAATGCGGCCTATCAGATCATCCAGCGGCACCCGATCCAGCTCTTTATGTGCCATAGCGGCAAAAGCTTTGGATGGTTTCATGGCTGGTACCAGCTCAGACAAATACATCTCAGTGGTCATCTTAGCGACGTTGTTTTCACGGTAAATCTGGTGAATTTGGTCACATAAATCTTTTAAGCCAATACGTTCGTACTGTGGGTACTTGGCGATAAACTCAGGCAATACCCGCCACAGAGGGGCGTTTTTATCGTAATCGTCTTTAAACTGCTGCAGCGCTGTCACCATGGTATTCCAGCGGCCTTTGGTTATGCCGATGGTGAACATAATGAAGAACGAGTACAGACCGGTTTTTTCAATGACGACACCGTGTTCAGACAAGTATTTAGCTACGATAGCAGCCGGAATACCTGAATCATCAAAGTCGCCGTCTACGTTTAAACCAGGCGTTAAAATGGTCGCTTTGATTGGGTCGAGCAGGTTAAAACCTTCGGCAATATCACCGAAACCATGCCAGCTTTCACCCGCTTTTAACATCCAGGCATCGCGGTGATCCAGACCTTCGTCTGTTAAATCATCCGGCCCCCACACCTTGAACCACCAGTCATCACCGTATTCGTCGTCCACTTTACGCATAGCACGACGGAATTCTAAAGCTTCGTCCAGTGACTCTTCCACTAAGGCTGTACCACCTGGCGCTTCCATCATGGCAGCAGCCACGTCACAGGAGGCGATAATGGCGTACTGTGGACTGGTTGAGGTATGCATCAGGTAGGCTTCGTTAAACAAATGCTGATCCAGCTTGTTCTGTTTCGCGTCCTGCACCAGGATTTGTGATGCCTGTGAAATACCGGCCAACAGTTTGTGCGTCGACTGAGTCGAGAACACCATCGAAGTTTCACAACGCGGACGGCCTTCACCTATGGCATGGTAGTCACCATAAAAATCGTGGAAAGCTGCATGAGGTAACCAGGCTTCATCAAAGTGCAGAGTTTCGATTTCGCCGTCGAGCATCGACTTAATTTCTTCGACGTTATACAAGACGCCATCATAAGTCGACTGAGTAATAGTCAAAACCCGTGGTTTAACATCTGGATTTTGTTCCAGTTTCTCACGGCAGAATGGGTTTGCCATCATCTTCTTACGGATAGTTGCAGGTTCAAACTCACTACGTGGAATAGGACCAATGATGCCGTAATGGTTGCGCGTTGGCATTAAGAACACCGGCACAGCGCCCGTCATCATAATGGCGTGCAAAATAGATTTATGGCAGTTACGGTCAACAACCACTATGTCACCCGGAGCTACTGTGGAGTTCCAGACAATTTTGTTGGAGGTTGACGTGCCGTTGGTCACAAAAAATAAATGGTCGGCGTTAAAAATACGAGCGGCATTGCGCTCAGAAGCTGCTACAGGACCAGTGTGATCCAGCAACTGACCTAATTCATCGACCGCGTTACAGACATCAGCACGTAACATGTTTTCACCAAAAAACTGGTGGAACATCTGACCTACAGGCGATTTTAAAAAGGCAACACCACCTGAGTGTCCAGGACAGTGCCAGGAGTACGAACCATCTTGTGCATAGTTGGTTAAAGCACGGAAAAACGGTGGAGCCAGGGTATCTAAATAACTTTTGGCTTCACGGATAATATGCCGCGCCACAAACTCTGGCGTGTCTTCGTGCATATGAATAAAACCATGCAGTTCACGCAAAATGGCATTAGGGATATGGCGAGAAGTGCGGGTTTCACCGTACAGATAAATTGGAATATCCGGATTGCGATGACGGATTTTATCAACAAAACCTTTCAGGTTTTCCAGCACCGATTGGCTGTCTTCCACAGAGCCACCACCAAATTCTTCGTCATCAATAGACAAAATAAAACCAGCGGCCCGGCTTTGTTGTTGAGCAAAAGAGGTCAGGTCACCATAACTGGTATAACCCACTACATCCATGCCTTCGGCTTCAATAGCTGCAGCCAGTTCACGAATTCCTGAACCACTGGTATTTTCGGTTCTGAAATCTTCATCAATGATGATCAGAGGAAAGTAAAAACGCATGGAGTACCCCAAGCCGGTTAAAAGTGCGCAAAGGATACTTTATTTTGCAGAAAATTCCTCTAATCCGACCTGTTTTTCCTGCATAAAAATCAGAAATTACCCAAATCAGTTAAAAATATCAGTTGAATACGTATTCACCAGAGCAGAAGCGCTGAGTGTCACAGAACTGACACAGCTTTTGAGCATCTTAGCTGTGGCTGCAGTAAGACGCAGCTCTATTCCTGTTCTATACCTTGCGATTCAGGGACTGCATGCAGTCCCTGCTTTTTTGCATTTTTATCTTTGTAAAAAAGATCTGAAGCTCAGATGCTGGAGTATTCTGAGCCAGCCACTGAGTGTTGTTCAGTGCTATAACCCGCCTCAAGCAGTAAATCCATCAACTCATCCTCACAGACACCGACAAACCTCAGATGCTGCATAGCTTCTTCCGTGCTTTTGCCTTGCTGCAAATCTGCCTGGATAGTTTTTATATGCACAGAGCGCATAAATTCAGATGTTCTTTTGCCCATGATCAAACTCCGCTTCAACTCTTCAGTTGCGGCAGATCCTAAACAGCCTGAGCAAAGTTTGCATCGAAAAAGCGTTAAAAATCAGAAATCTTCATCGAAGAGTCACACGAAAGTCATGAAAAAGTCATACTAGATTTAATTATCAGCAAACCGCTGCTCTATCGGGGCTAATTGCCTCATTTGTTTTAAAATCCATTGCTGGCGTTTATAGACATAAGGCGAAGGACTTTGTACTTTAAAGCGCAATGGATTAGGCAAAACAGCGGCTAGCAGCGCAGCCTGATGACGACTCAAGGTGCTGGCAGGACGCTTAAAAAACTTCTGGGCGGCGGCTTCGACACCAAAAATACCAGGACCAAACTCCACACTGTTTAAATAGACTTCTAAAATGCGTTCTTTGCCCCAGGTCAGCTCAATCAAACCGGTAAAGACCAGCTCCAGTCCTTTGCGAAACCAGCTACGACCTGTCCATAAAAATACATTTTTTGCCGTTTGTTGACTGATAGTAGAAGCGCCACGCACTTTCCGGCCTTTACTGTTGTATTCCAATGCCTTTTCAATAGCAACTGTATCAAAACCATAATGATCAGGAAACTTTTGATCTTCAGCAGCAACAACAGCTTGTTTCATCGCGTCGGAAATTTGCTCAAAAGGCACCCAGTCATGTTGCAACTCATAACTCTTATGATTATTCCACAGCGCCTGAATTTGCCGTTCAATCATCACACCTGTGACAGGCACTGGCATAAAAGCAAACAGCAGCACCAAGCTTAATGCCAGAATAATCAGGTATTTTACAATGCTCAGCAGCTTACGAAACCAAAGTGAAATCAATGACTTTCCAGATAGATAAAAGTGTTCATCAGATTTGAGTGTAAAGCGCGGTAAGGAAATGAGCCAGCTTTAGTTGCTGTATACCCTTCCCACTTGAAGCCGCAGCATTGTTGGCTGCGCTACTCGCCCCAATCGCATAGTGTATCTATGCTCATGGGGTCTCGCTCGCTTGCCGCCGCACTGCAACTCCAATTGCTTTGGGTATATAACCGAAAGTACTTGAGGAAATACACTTTAACTGCGTTCATCCGAAGCTTTTTGTAACAAACGGCGGCTTTCCTGCAAAAACTGATCAGCCAAGGGTCCAAAAAACTGCTGGCCTTTCGCAAACTCCGCCATTAAACCTGCTTTATCCCGCGCAGCGAGCAAGTGTGATAATTGATTAAAACGGTGCTGATAACGTTGCAATAAACCTGTGACTGCACTGGATGACAACATAATGTCAGCGTAAAGCTCAGCATTTTGTGCAAAGAGTCTGCCTACCATCGCCAGTTCCAGCCGGTAAATAGGGGAACTCAATTCCAGCAACTGCTGCAAATCTGCCTGCTCTTCTGCCAAATGCACGCCGTAGACTAAAGAGCTGAAATGGCGCATTGCCTGAATAAGCTGCATCAGTTCATCATGCTGCTGCGCAGATTTTTCTGTCAGTACAGCGCCCCAGACTTTGAATTGTTGAATAAGCCACTGGTACTTTTCAGCATCGCGGCCATGACTGACCACAACGACTTGCTTGGCTATATTGCTGATGTCAGGGCCAAACATAGGGTGTAACCCCACCACAGCAGCACTGTGTTTCGCCAACATAGCGCTCAAAGGCCCGGTTTTGGTACTGGTTAAATCGGCAAGTACAGTATCGGTGTCCAATTCAGGCAACTGCGCTATCACCTGTTCAGTCACAGCTATAGGCACCGCAATCAGCACTAAAGCCGCACCTTGCACCATATCTTTCGCCTGATGCCAGTTATCTTGCTCCAGCACTTCAACCAGATAACCAGAGCGTCGGAATAAGCTGACAAAACGTTGGCCTAAAGCTCCGGCACCACCCACTACCACGACTTTATCGCCTGATGTTCGACAGCATACAAAACCTGCTTCCTGAGTCTGGTAAGACTCACGCATCACACGGCGTAATACATCTTCAATTAAATCAGCTGAGACACCAGCCTCTTCAGCCTGCTGGCGACGTGCTTTAATCAAAGCCTGTTCACGTTCAGGCACATACAAAGGCAAAGCAAACTGCTGCTTTACCCGCCCTACTTCTGCCGTGACAGCCGCTCTTTTGGCCAATAACTCGACCAGTTGACTGTCGAGTTGATCAATCTGCTGACGCAACGGCAGCAAAGCTGCCATAGGGTCTTGTATGTTCAGTGCGCTTACTACATCATTCATCTGTCGTTCTCAGGCTGCAACTTCACGTGATGATTGTTCTGATGGTTCTTCTGCCGACTCCAGTGACGAGAGCTGTTGATTCAGATCCGCCAATAAACCTGCAGTACTAGCCCAGTCAATACAAGCATCAGTTACAGATACACCATAGAGCTCAGCTTTGCCATCCACTAAATCCTGCCGACCCGCATGAATATGGCTTTCCAGCATAATGCCAATAATGGCTTTATTGCCTTTGACGCGCTGCTCAATCACCGACTGAGCGACAAGACCTTGTCTGTTGTGATCTTTACTGGAGTTGCCATGACTGCAGTCAATCACCAAGCCTTCAGGTAAACCGTGTTTACGCAGCGCTGCTAAAGCCGCCTGTACACTGTCTTCGTCGTAATTAGGTTTGGTGCCACCGCGTAAAATCACATGACCATCCGGGTTGCCGGCAGTTTGTACCAAAGACACCTGGCCTTTTTGGTTAATACCAATAAAACTGTGACCGCTGGCAGCTGATTGCAGCGCATTAAGCGCAATATTTAAATTACCATCTGTGCCATTTTTAAAACCGACCGGCATTGATAAACCGCTGGCCATTTCACGGTGAGTTTGCGACTCCACGGTGCGAGCTCCGACTGCAGCCCAGCTGATTAAATCAGATAAATACTGTGGACTGATTGGATCTAAAGCTTCGGTTGCCGCAGGTAGCTCCATCTCGACTAAATCCAGTAGCAAACGCCGACCTTTGGTTAATCCCGTTTCCAGATCAAAGGAGTCATCCAGATGCGGATCATTGATAAAACCTTTCCAGCCAACTGTAGTGCGGGGTTTTTCAAAGTACACCCGCATCACAATGTACAAGGTATCTTTGTATTGCAGTTGCAGCTGTTTCAGACGGCGGGCGTAATCCATAGCGGATACAGGATCGTGAATAGAACATGGACCTGTAATCACTAACAGACGTGGATCGCGGCCATGCACTATATCGGCGATTTCCTGGCGGGATTTCTGTATGAAGTCAGAACCTGCACCGGATAAAGGTAAAGCCTGCTTTAACACAGCGGGCGGGCTTAATAACTGCTCCGAAACTATACGTAAATCGTCAACAATCTTGCTCATTTCAATGCTCCTGTTTGCATCATGCGTTGCCAAAGCGCCGGTTTTACTTGATAAATGCAAGCAGAACACCAGTAAACTTATATTTACAACACGTATTTAATTAATTACGAATTTGGACATATTAAAAACCAATTACTGGCAAGTCAACCTTTAAAGCCAAACAAATAAAGGAACATACCCAAAATTCACGAAACACAAAAAAGTAAACATTTCATTACAAAATGCTAAATTGCCTTTAATTGGCTGATCTCACGCCAATTATTTAACGGTAAAACCTTATACAGCAGCAGGAACAACGGCCTGAATTGGATGGTCTACACTAAAACTTAACCACTCATTCTTTGTATAGGTTAGTTCATGGCTGCATCCACTTATTCACCTCTGCCAGCTTTTGACGAATTGCTCAGCATGGCAAAGCAAGACCCTGCCGCGCTGGATGCGCTACAAAGGAAATTGAATCAGGAATTGATTGACGCACAAAGTGACGACAAAGGTAGGAAAGCTATTCAGCAAACTTTATTCAGGCTACAGTCAGAACAATTACGCTATAAAGCTCCACTGGTCCGGCTGACCAGAGCTTATCAGTTGATGTTGTCAGAAATGAGCCGGATGCAGGATGCCCTGGAACAGTTATGCACGACGCAAAAACCGCCGCAAAAGCCTTGTGCTACTATTTTACCTTTCAGGTCAAAGGGTCAGGAGCAATAAGTGAAAAAAAAGCGGTTGAAAATCACAAAAAATAAAGTGACAGCGACCTGTGTTCTCGTCTAGAATTGATAAAAATACAAAATATGATACCCATTAGCCCCGTATGAACAAAAGTAAACACACAGAACCTTTACTGTCGACTCAACAAGCTGCTGATTTACTTGGTGTTTCTCTACGCACCGTGCAGTTATGGGTGGAAAAAGGTGCCCTGGACGCCTGGAAAACTCCAGGTGGTCACCGTCGTGTCACTCAGTCTTCTGTCGAACGCCTTCTGCTGAAAAATCAAACTCAACCTGTTGATAATTCAGTTCGCATTCTCTTGGCGGAAGATGATGAGTTACTCAAACAACTTTATAGCCTGCAAATTGAATCCTGGGGTTTACCTATCAGTTTGCAATCTGTTACCAACGGTATAGCCGGTTTATTAAAAATTGGCGAATGGGCACCACAAATTCTGATCACAGATTTGCAGATGCCTGAACTGGATGGTTTTCAAATGATCCGTGAACTGAAGTTATCTTCACGCCACGAGAATATGAAAATCATCGTTGTAACAGCCTTAACAGATGCAGAAATTGCAGCTGGGGGCGGTTTACCTGACACTGTCCAACTGATGCGTAAGCCGCTGTTATTCAGTGACTTAAAAGACCGCTTAGAAAAGTTATTACAAGAGCTGCGTTAATCGCAGCTTTTTACATTTTGCTGTCCTGCAAAATGCCCTTACGGGCCATCGTCGCTTCGCTCCAATGTTAAAAATCGTTTCCCGACGATTTTTTTATACCCTTCGTACTTGAAGCCGCTGCTTTGTTGACTGCGCTCCTCGCCCCAGTCATTTATTTCAGCGGATTAACTTTGGTCTCTGGCGAGCATACACCTCAATCCATAGAAACATAGGACAACTATGCTCCTGGGGTCTCCAACGCTTGTCGTCGCGCTGCAACATCAATTACTTTGGGTATAACGAAAATCGAATTTGCTACAACGACTTTCTTGGTGGTAAAGCAACGTTAGCAAATATAAACCCTGCCACCAGCGACATAAAAATTAAAAAGGTTTGCTGCCCTAATTGGTCGGTTGACACCATCTGCTGACCAGAAACAAAAGCATTTAAACCTATATAAGTTTTACTGCCAGGCACCAGCACTATCATGCCCTGTAAAGACACTATGCTGGCCGGTGCGTTCATCAATCGGTTAAATAAGTTACCGTATAGACCCACCGCAAAAGCGCCAACAAAAGCTCCTAACGCTAATCCCAGGTAATAAGCGCCCCATAAACTGGCAGCGTAAGCAATAAAACCAGAGACAAGCCCCCAAAGTGCGTGCCGCAGTCGGGCTTTAAACACCACCACTAAACTGCCACATAAAATGGCGACCGCCAGCCAGCTAGTCCACTGCGGTACTGAAGGCGCTAATTGCGGCGGAATTTGGCCAAATAATACTTGCCCTAAAGCTATGCCTAAAAAGGCGCCAAAATACAGCTTAAACAGCAACATAACCGCATCCATCACCCGTGCTGTGCCTGAGACCAGATGACGCGCCGCCAACTCTGCTAATCCCAGAGTTAAAGCCAGACCAGGAATAAAGACAATAATGGCGGACAAAACCACTAAGGGCACATTGATCATAGGATCAATATAAACAGCGACAGCGGTTGCCAATAAGGCCGAGACCAAAGCCACTAACGGCTCCAGCATATGAGCCACCCGGCGCGACTTCATCGACCAGAGTACAAACAAATACACGATTAGGCTCAAAACTGTGGCCCAGAATACATCGTGCCAGCTGGCCCGCATTAACATGGCAAAAGCGCCCCCAGCGGCTCCATAAGCGGTAAAGGTAGCCCAGCGTGAATAAGGGTTAGGTGCAGCTGCAATTTGATCCAGCCGCTGATTCACATCCTGCAACGTCAGCTTGCTGCTGGCGAGCGCATCCACCAGTTCATCTGTGTAAGATAAAGCACCTAGATCGAGCTCTCCTGGGGTGACACGGGAGATATGAGTGTATTCATTTTCATCGCCTGGGATCCAAAGCACAAAAGTCAACACAGTAGGCGTAATAGCAAAAGAGCCCCCTATCTGCAGCAGTTTTGCTACTTCCTGCAAATGGGCTTCTAAACGATAAGCCGGCGTACCAAACTTATGCAGCATTTTGCCAAGCTTGACGATAAAACGGCGTTTTTCAATAAAACTGGCGGAATCCACTTTAGGGTCCTTGTCGCGTTGCAACACAATACAGCTATTGTAGTGGGCTTTATAAAGTATGGATAGAAGAGGATATTGCTAAGTGATTGATAAACGCTAAGTTAGCGACATCCTTACAGAGAAAGCTCAGCCAGCAACCATTGGTATTCCTGCTGCAACAGCTGAAAAGCGGCGGCATCACCACCCTTATCCGGATGCAAACGCAGCGCCTGCTGTCGGTACACTTTTTTCAGCTGGGCTACAGAATAAGGGTGGCTTAACTGCCACTTTTGCTGCAATAAGCCAGTGTCGAGCGCTTTATTCTGCTGATACAACGCCAGCTTTTTCCAGAATTCATTCAAAACAGCCTGTAATTTATCATCCGTCATAGCCCGCATATTCTGCCAGTCCAGATAATAGGCGGCTTTTTCCCTCTGCTCTTGCCATAAAGCCAGCGAATTGTCAGGCAGTGCTGTGACTGTGTAGACCATCACTTTGGCATAACCAATATGCAATAAGGCTACTTGCTCCTGCTGCCACTGCGCCTGCAATACAAACAAATGATGATAAAGAATAAAGTGTTGCTGGAATAACAAGGAATCAACAGCGAGGGTTCTGGGTTCGGGGAAAAAGGCTTTTAATTGGTGCAGCAATTCCTGCTCGCTTATCTCTCCTTGTCTGGACAACAGGAAAGCTTCGAGTGCGGCAACTAAATCGGCTTGCAGTTCGGTGTGCATGCCCTAAGTACAGACCAAAAAAAAGGCTGACACAAGGTCAGCCTTTCCAGTCGCTTAGTTAAGCTTTTCGCGGATACGCGCTGATTTACCTGAACGATCGCGTAAGTAGTAAAGCTTGGCACGGCGGACTGCGCCACGGCGTTTCAGCGTAATGCTGTCAATCATAGGGCTGTGCGTCTGGAATACACGCTCAACACCTTCGCCGTTGGAAATTTTACGAACTGTGAAAGCTGAATGCAGACCACGGTTACGTTTGGCGATAACTACGCCTTCGTAAGCCTGCAGACGGGTTTTGTCACCTTCTTTCACTTTAACCTGAACAACTACAGTGTCACCTGGGCCAAATGCTGGCACGTCAGTTTTTAACTGTTCGTCTTCAAGTTGCTTGATAATGTTTTGGCTAACTTTGCTCATAACAATCTCACTTTACCTGGAATTAACTATCGTGTTGCTGCAACGCCTGGTGTTCCAATTGGAATTCATCCAGTAATTTGCGTTGCTCCTTAGTCAGAGCCAGGGCATTTAACATATCCGGCCGTCTTAACCAGGTTCTACCAAGAGCCTGTTTCAGACGCCAGCGTCGTATATTTTCATGGTGTCCACTCAGCAACACCGGTGGAACCTCTTTGTCTGCTAACACCGCAGGTCTGGTGTAGTGTGGGCAGTCTAACAAACCAGTTGCAAACGAATCCTGTTCTGCCGACTCTTCGTGCCCCAGTACGCCTGGTACTAGTCGCGATACCGCATCAATCAGCGTCATCGCAGGCAACTCGCCTCCACTCAGCACGTAATCCCCAATTGACCATTCTTCGTCAATTTCGGTTTCAATTACGCGTTCATCAATGCCTTCGTAACGGCCTGCCACTAACAGCAGTTTCGGGTAACGTGAAAGTTCCTGTACACCTTTTTGGTCTAACTTGCGGCCTTGCGGCGACAAATACACCGTATGTACATTACCTCCGGCAGCTTGCTTGGCGGCGCGAATAGCGTCGGTCAGCGGCTGAACCATCATCAGCATTCCGGGACCACCTCCAAAGGGGCGATCATCGACGGTATTGTGTTTATCCGAAGTATAATCCCGCGGATTCCAGCACTCTACCTGTAACAACCCTTGCTTTACAGCACGGCTTGTTACACCAAACTTTGTAATAGCATCAAACATCTGCGGGAACAGAGTAACAACCCCAACCCACAAACCAGCTTGCTGCGACATTAAAAGTCCGGATCCCAGTCTACTAAGATACGTCTTTCAGCGTTATTCACTTCCTTAATGACAGAGTCAGTCAGGAAAGGGAGTAAACGCTCCGTCTTGCCAAATGCATCGGATTTATTTGCTTTCACAACGAGAACGTCGTTTGAGCCAGTTTCCATCATGTCGACCACTTCACCTAAGTGATAACCAGCCTCGTTCACTACAGACATGCCCATCAGGTCACGCCAATAGAAATCACCCTCAGCAAGCTGGGGCAATGCAGAACGCTCTACTGCGATATCCGCATTTACGTAGAGTTGAGCCTGGTCGCGATCAGCCACGTCTGCCAGTTTTACGATAAGGCCGTTGCCATGTCGTTTTTTACCGGAGATTTGCATTTGACGCCAGTTACCCTGCACTTGAATTTGCCAGGGTGTGTAATCAAAAATCCCTTCCGGGATATCGGTATAGGAGTTTACTTTTAGCCACCCGTTGATGCCGTAAACAGCACCAAACTTACCTAAGACAACTAAATCTTTACCGTTCAAGGTGAAACTCCGACCTTTATTTATTTTAGCTATTAAGCAGCAGTTTTCTTAGCAGCTTTCACCAATGAAGCAACGCGGTCGCTTAAAGAAGCGCCTTGCGATACCCAGTGGTTGATACGCTCTAAGTCAATACGCGTTTGCTCTTCAGTACCGCTAGCGATTGGGTTGAAAAAACCCACGCGCTCAATGAAGCGGCCATCACGGGCAAAACGGCTGTCCGCTACCACAACTTGGTAAAATGGACGCTTTTTCGCGCCACCACGTTGTAAACGAATAGTTACCATACCGTCCTCTAATAATCGTTCAGGATTTAAAAAAATAACAAACCCCGCGGTCAGACCGTGGGGTCGGTGAATTGTACGGATTTTTGCCTGCATTGCAAGGTTTTTCGGGCTTTGGCAGCATATTTCAGCTTTTGCCAAAACCCGACAGCAATGGGCCGGAGCAGGAGTTAACGTGGAGGTAACAGTCCAGGTGGTAACTTGCCACCCATACCGCGCATCATCTTCATCAGACCGCCTTTACCCGACATCTGCTTCATCA
Organism: Rheinheimera sp. MM224; assembly: GCF_947090785.1. Classification (NCBI taxonomy): domain Bacteria; kingdom Pseudomonadati; phylum Pseudomonadota; class Gammaproteobacteria; order Chromatiales; family Chromatiaceae; genus Rheinheimera; species Rheinheimera sp. MM224. The sequence goes on along the minus strand of NZ_OX352320.1, from coordinate 935,385 downwards.
TTTTCTGCATTTGGGTAAATTGCTTCAGCATTTGGTTCACATCCTGCACTTGGGTGCCTGAACCTGCGGCAATACGTTTTTTACGTGAACCTTTAATCAAATCCGGAAACAAGCGCTCTTTTTTCGTCATGGAATTAATAATGGCTTCCATTTTATTGAACTGCTTGTTGCCCATCTGATCCATTGCACCGGCAGGTAAGTTTTTCATGCCAGGTAATTTATCCAGCATTGACATCATGCCGCCCATGCTACGCATCTGCACGAGCTGGTCACGGAAGTCTTCTAAACTAAAGCCCTGCCCCTTCATAACTTTGGCAGCAACTTTAGCAGCTTGTTCTTTATCGACCTTCTGCTCGATTTGTTCAATCAAGCTCATCATATCGCCCATACCCAGAATACGGGAGGCAATACGATCTGGGTGGAATGGCTCTAAAGCGTCAGTTTTTTCGCCCATACCGATAAACTTAATAGGTTTACCCGTGATATGACGAATAGATAAAGCAGCACCACCACGGGCGTCACCATCGGCTTTGGTCAAGATCACACCGGTCAAAGGCAAAGCTTCATTAAAAGCTTTTGCTGTATTGGCAGCATCCTGACCTGTCATGGCATCGACTACAAACAGAGTTTCGATAGGTTTAACCGCAGCATGCAGCGCTTTAATTTCGCCCATCATCTCTTCATCAACATGCAGACGACCAGCGGTGTCGACGAGCAGCACATCAAAAATTTGCAGGCGGGCATGAGCTATAGCAGCGTTTACTATATCTATAGGTTTCTGACTAACATCGCTTGGGAAAAATTCAACACCGACTTCTTTCGCCAGCGTCTCTAACTGTTTAATAGCGGCTGGACGATAGATATCCGCAGAAACCACTAATACTTTTTTCTTCTTCCGCTCTTTTAAGAACTTGGCCAGCTTAGCCACAGAAGTGGTTTTACCCGCACCTTGTAAACCAGCCATTAATACCACAGCAGGAGGCTGAACATTTAACGCCAGCTCTTCGTTGGCTTCGCCCATCGCATCTTCTAATGCTTTACGGACGATTTTGAGGAATTCCTGACCAGGCGTCAGGCTTTTGCTGACTTCAATGCCAACAGAACGCTCTTTGACCTGATTAACAAAGTCACGAACCACGGGCAAAGCTACGTCGGCTTCTAATAACGCCATCCGCACTTCACGTAAGGTTTCTTTGATATTATCTTCAGTTAAACGACCACGACCACTGATGTTCTTCAGCGTTTTGGTTAAGCGGTCCGACAGGTTTTCAAACATAACTTAGCACCTGATATACAATATGGCCGGATTATACCCCAGCTGGTTAAAGGAGTCAGCCGCCATCTGAGTAGAAGCTGTCACTCTGAATACACAAGCTTGCGCTGTCAAATGCGAGTAATTTGCAATAGAATGTTAAATATTCACGAATCAACAGGATCTGATTTATGTTAGTTGAGCTGTTACCCGGTGTGGCATTGGTTGGTTATTTGCTGGCAACCGGCATGGTATTGTCCCGCTTGGTACATCCACAAGGCCCTAACTATAAACTGATGTTCAGTGCAGCTTTATTGGCTATTGTTTGCCATATGTTGTTTCTGGCTGATTCTATTTTTGCCGACGCTGGTCAGAACTTTAGCCTGCTGAATGTGATTTCATTGGTGTGCTGGTTGATCAGCACTGCTATTACCATTACAGCGCTTCGTACGCCTACCGTATTATTACTGCCGATCGTTTATGGTTTTTCAGCCCTGACTCAGCTGGCCATTTTAGTTTTACCTGCAGAAGTACAAATGCAGCACTTTGAACACAACCCTATTTTGCTGGTGCACATCATAGTGGCTTTTATTGCTTACACCTTATTAATAGTGGCCACTTTGCATTCGCTGCAAGTGCACTACATCAGCAAAAAACTAAAACAAAAAGATTTTATGTTGGGCAATCAGTTTTTACCGCCTTTGCTTCAAGTGGAGCAGTTGCAGTTCAGAGTATTATTGCTGGGTACTTTATTGCTGGGTTTAACTTTATTCAGTGGTGCTGCTTTTACTGACAACTGGCTGGCAGCGCAAAACCTGCACAAAAACATATTGAGTTCCATCGCTTTTCTGGTCTTTGTTGTGTTGTTATGGGGCCATGCCCAATTAGGTTGGCGTGGTCGTCTGGCGATTGCTTTAACCTTTACCGGCAGTATTTTGCTGACCCTGGCTTATTTTGGCAGTCGTTTTGTCCGTGAAGTAATACTGGACCGGCTCGGATAACAGCTTTTTCTGGTTGTGGGCCATTAAGGCTTGACTTGACTGGCCGTTCGTAATATCAAATAACTTCGATTAGCCCTACAGGTATATTACTTTTGGACGAGATCTCAACCAGCACCCTCTTTATCGTTTTGGGCCTGCTGGTGTTATGTTCCGCATTCTTCTCAGCTTCTGAAACCGGCATGATGTCGGTGAACCCATACAAGCTTAAACACCTCGCTAATGAGCAGCATAAAGCGGCTATGCGCGTTACAGCATTGCTGGCCCGCCGTGATCGGCTGATCGGATTAATTCTTGTAGGGAATAATCTGGTCAATATTGCAGCGTCGGCTATAGGCACAGTAATTGGTTTACGTTTGTATGGTGACTACGGTATTGCGATAGCAACTGTGGCTCTGACTCTGATCATCCTGATTTTTGGCGAAGTCACGCCAAAAACTCTGGCGGCTTTACACCCTGAAAAAGTGGCGTTTCCAAGTTCTCTGATCCTCAAACCTCTGATGAAAGTGCTTTATCCTGTGGTTTGGTTACTGAATAAAATTTGTAATACCTTTTTAGGCTGGCTGGGCGTCAGTGCTGAACAACACCATGGCAGCAGCTTAAGCTCTGAAGAACTGCGTACAGTCGTGCATGAAGCCGGCGCTCTTATTCCGCAGCATCACCAAAGTATGCTGGTGGGGGTACTGGATTTAGAAAAAGCCACAGTCGAAGATATTATGATCCCCCGTAACGAGCTGGTTGGGGTGGATATCAACGACGAGTGGAAAGATATAGTGCGTCAGCTGTCTAACAGCCAACACAACCGTATTTTGTTGTATCGCGACAGCGTTGACGATGCATTAGGTTTTATTCATAGCCGCGAATTAGCGCGTCTGGCGCTAAAAGAGCAGCTGAATAAAGCTTCTTTATTACGTTCAGTACGGGAAATTTATTTTATTCCGGAAAACACCCCACTGAATACCCAACTGCATAAGTTTCAAAGCTCGAAAGAGCGCATAGGCCTGGTGGTCGACGAATACGGTGATATTCAGGGTTTGGTGACTTTAGAAGATATACTCGAAGAAGTAGTAGGTAACTTCACTACAGATATCGCAGATAATCAGAATGATGAAATTCAGCCTCAGGCCGATGGCAGTTATCTGGTGGACGGCGGTATTAACTTGCGGGATTTAAACCGGGATATGCAGCTGAACTTTCCAACAGACGGCCCTAAAACCTTAAATGGTCTGGTATTAGAATATCTGGAAGAAATTCCGGAAGCCAGTTTAGGTTTAACTCTGGCAGGGTGCCCTATGGAGATTATCGAAGTGCAGGATAATATGATTAAGACAGTGCGGTTGATGCCTCATTTGCAACAAGACTAATATATCCGTCGTACTTGAACTGGCAGCCTTCACCTCTATTGAATTGGAATTTGAGCCGGGCGCGGATAAACCGCGCCCCTGCAATGCCGTCATCCTTTACAAGGCTCTGTTCGGTTAACCAAATAAACCAAAAAACCAGCCGCTTTCAAATTCTTCTTCACAGCTCTGTAATTGATTTTGATACATGGTCGCGCGTTGTTGTACCTTGCGGGAGGTTTCCATCAACCAGCGCTTTTTATAGTAGCTGCCACGCTTATAACCGCCCCAGCCTTCGTGATAGTTCAGGTACTGCGCATAGGCATCCGACTTCGACACTTTATTGATACGGCTGCTTTTATTGATATACCAACCCATAAAATCCAGCGCATCGTCAAAGTTGGAACGGGCTGCAAAATAGCTGCCGGTCTCACGGCCATAATCTTCCCATGTCTCGTCTTTCACCTGAGCATAACCATAAGCTGTGCTGGCACGACCGACGGGAATAAAACCAAACCAATACTCCATAGGAGGCTGCGCATCATGTTTAAAGCTGCTTTCCTGATACATCATCGCCATAGGCACATGAATGGGCACATCCCATTTATCACGCATATCAGATGCAGCGTCATACCAGTCATCATGCTCGCGGAATATTTCACACAAATTAGAACTATTTTTGGGTGGAGCTGTAGCGCAACCTGTCAGAGCGGTTGCCAGTGATAAGAAGAGTAAAGTTTTTTTAATTTTTTTCATCAGACGCTGAACTTTTTAAAACACAACTCAGACTAACCCAATGAACGGATTCAACCAAGTTTTTGTTTTTCATCCCTGGATTATCCTTATCCTTAGTTTTCACGGCCAGCTTGCTGGCCGTTTTTTTATCCGGCAGATAAGGAAGCTTCAAACAAAAGCCGGATTTAGTATCCGGCTTTATCGTTATAAATCAGCAAAGTATCGTTCGAGATACTGATCAAAACTCACGTCATCTGCCTGTTCAATCTTTTGCTGTTCCAGCAAAGAGACCGCAGCCATCTGCTCAAATTCTGCTTCGCTATAAATCTGGTAATCAGTCGCTGCCAACTGCTGACGGTACTGTTCTGCCAAAGCCAAAGCATGATAAGGGCTGTCTTGTTGCTGAGCTATTAAACGGCTTAACAACTTGCCTGAGTAAGTTTGATTTGGGTCTAACAAGCCTAAATAAAACTCTTTGATCACCGCTCTGTACGCTTCACCGCCATAAGCGGCATCCATCCAGTCAGCAATAGGCATCAGATCGGCAAATAACTGCTCAGCCCAGTCGAGCATTAAACGTGGCTGACCATTATCATCCAGATCCAGATTTTGTCTGCGACCTTCTGTCACTACTTTACGCAGATTCTGCTCTGTGACCGCTTGTTCTTCAGCTGATAAATCCGGGCTTTTTTCCAGTAAGCAGTAGATTAAAAATAAATCGAGAAACCGCATTTGTTCCGCATTAATACCCACAGCACTGAATGGATTTACATCCAAAGCCCGCACTTCGATGTACTCCACACCACGGCGTTTTAACGCACAGGTTGGACGCTTGCCACTTTGAGTGGTGCGTTTAGGCCGGATGGTCGAATAAAATTCGTTTTCGATTTGCAGAATATTGCTGTTCAGTTGCTGGTACTCACCATCCACTTTAATACCAATAGAGGCATATTCTGCTGAGGGTGTCGAAATCGCCTGGCGTAAGCCTTTAATATAGTCCGGCAAATTGTTGTAGCTGATATTTAAACTAGACTGTGCGCTGTTGGTGTACCCCAAATCGCTCATACGTAAAGAGGTGGCATAAGGTAAATACAAAGAGCCTTTACCCAAGGTCTGGAACTTGTATTTAGGCTCACGGCCTTGTAAAAATGAGCTGCACATAGCCGGAGATGCGCCAAACAAATACACCACCAGCCAGACGTATCTTTTGTAGTTACGAATTAAATGCAGGTACTGAGCGGAAATAAAGTCCTGCAAAGAACCTGTATCCCCTAACAGCTGTTGATACTGTTGCCAGAAGGCTTCAGGGATAGAGAAGTTAAAATGCACACCACTAATGGCCTGCATCATACTGCCATAACGGTTTTTTAGGCCCTGACGGTAGACAGTTTTCATGGTACCCACATTGGAACTGCCATACTGCGCCAGTCGGATCTCATCCTGATTATCTATATAACAAGGCATAGAGCCGGCCCACAGTCGCTCTTCACCAATGTGAGATAAAGCAAACTTATGAATGTCCGTCAGCTGTTTTAAGGTGATATCAATATCCGTCTGAGCCGGAGTAATAAACTCAAGCAAGGACTCTGAGAAATCTGTGGTAATTAAAGGATGAGTTAAAGCCGAACCCAAAGCTTTAGCGTGATCAGTTTGTGCCAGCTGACCATCGGGATGAATTCGCAATGTCTCCCGCTCAATACCCCGTCTGATACCTTTAATTGCAGTTTGAAATGACGTGGTGCCAAGCGCAGCCAGACGTTGTTCGAGGAAATGACTCAAGCTGATCCCTTATTCTGATAATGAGCAAACGTTGAAATGGGGCAACTCAAATAAAAAAACAAGAGTGGCCACAGATTAAGTTTCTCTGACATGAAATGACGTTGTTATTCTACTCTTCTTCAGTGGCTGCACCATAAGCTAATCTGCTTTTACGCGCCGCCTGTAACACAACAACCCGCATAATGTCTTTCCACGACACTATACCTATAGCCACGTTGTCCTGATCTGTCACCGGCAGGCAGCCAATATTGTGTTTGAGCAATAATGCTGCGGCTTTCACCACAGGATAATCTTCAGGCACAGCAATCACAGGGCTGGTCATGACATGCTTAATTTTGCGGCTGGTGACAAAAATATCTAAGGTTTTCTCCGACGCAGCGTCCATCACAGGAGCCAGCGCTTTGAAATAATCTTTCACTGACACTATACCTACCAGACGTCGGCTCGCATCAATGACGGGCACATGCTGAAATTTTGACTGATTAAAAATGTCTTTTAACGCAGACAAACTCATATCCGGGTCAACCATCGTCAATTTTCTGGTCATAATGGCAGATACTTGCATAATGCTCCTAAGCTCGCTTATCCGAGAGATCTTTGAAATAATGCCGCCGCTTTGATTCAGATTAACTGAATGATAAATAAAAAGGAAATAAGCATGAACCGCCGCAACCAGAACCTTGTTGATCAGGAAGTTCAATACGACGCCGGACAAGAGTTAGTCTCCACTACAGATACACGAGGTGTCATCACTTATGCGAACCCGGCCTTTTGTCAAGTAGCAGGTTACACCGAAGATGAACTGGTGGGTAAAAACCACAATCTGGTGCGTCATCCTGATATGCCTGCAGCAGCGTTTACCGATCTGTGGGCTCACTTAAAACAAGGACAATCCTGGCGTGGTATGGTGAAAAACCGCTGCAAGGACGGTCGTTATTATTGGGTGGATGCTTTTGTCACTCCTATTTATCAGCAACAGCAACTAGTTGGCTATCAATCAGTACGCGTCAAAGCAAGCCCGGATCTGATCCAAAGAGCCGACCGCTGTTATCAGGCGATCAACTCAGGTAAAGCCGTCAGCCAGTGGAATGCGAACACGAATCTGCGTCGCCTTATTGCGCTGTTGTGCAGTTTTATTTTAATAGCAGCAGGCGCATTACTCTGGTCACATGCCTTATGGCTGGCGTTACTTATTCCGGCTATTTTCTTTGTGCTGATGTATGACGAATTAGTGGATATTCCAGCTCAGCTGCAGAAAATTAAGCAAGACTTTGATTCGGTATCCCGTTATGTCTACAGCGGAAAAACAGCGTTCTCAATAGCGGATTTCCGTCACCAGATGCATCAGGCTCGTTTGCGTACTGTGTTAGGTCGCACCAAAGACAGCACCAATAAACTGACCAGCATAGCCGATACGCTGGAAGAGGCAGTGCATTTAACCGAACGTGGTATTCATCAGCAAAGCCAGCAATTGGTGTCTATTGCCACAGCCACTCAGCAATTGAGCAGCACAGTTTTAGATATCGCAGAGCGTACAGGCGAAACCAATCAGAAAGTGGGCGAGGCTCAGCAGATTTGCCAGCAGGCTGAACAGGTCATGCAATTAACCGCCACCACGGTCAAAAAACTGGCCGTTGAAGTACAAGGCGCCGCCAGCACTGCGGATAATTTAGCGGTAGAAGCTGAACGTATTGGCGCTGTCATGACAGAAATTCAGGGTATTGCCAACCAAACTAACTTACTGGCATTAAACGCCGCCATTGAAGCGGCACGAGCCGGTGAACATGGCCGGGGTTTTGCGGTCGTTGCTGATGAAGTACGGGCTTTATCATCCCGTACTCATAAAGCGACAGAACAAATTCAGCGCTCTATTGGTGAAATCCAGCAAACCTTATTGAGCTGGGGTAAAACCATGACCCAAAGCCGTGAGCAGGTAGAAGAATGTGTGACTCAAACCACTCACAGCACAGCGCAGTTATCAGACATAGTGGCGATGGTGAACACTATCGACCAGCTGTCTTCACAAATTGCAACTGCAGCCACTCAACAAGGCCAGGTTGCCAGTGAAGTAGCCAGCAACGTGCAAAATATTCAGCATATTGCCGATGAAAACTTAAACAATATGCAGCTGGTATCCGACAATAACAAGCGCCTGCACCAGCAAGCCGCTGAAATTGCGAACTTAAGTAAAACCTTTAGTCAGTAGCCCTGACCTGTAAAAAGCCCGCAACAAGCGGGCTTTTTCATTTTTAATGTTGTGGTTAATGTGCGCTGGCAGAACCAATCACAAACTGCCCTTCCTGCGCATCGACAGTCACGACTGCATTGGGTTTAATCTGACCTTTGAGTAAAGTCTGAGCCAATGGGTTTTCAATATAATGCTGAATAGCCCGTTTTAATGGCCGTGCACCAAAGACGGCATCAAAACCTGCTGCAGCCAGCAGATCCAAGGCGGCATCTGTCACCGACAAACCAAAGCCTTTATCCTGCAACCGCAAACGCAGGCGCTGCAGCTGAATAGAAGCGATATGGCGGATATGGGCGTTATCCAGCGGGTGGAACACGACAGTTTCATCCAGCCGGTTTAAAAACTCAGGTCTGAACTGTTTGCTCAGCACTTCCATCAGCATATCTTTCATTTGTTGATAATCCTGATGCTGGTAATGCTCCTGAATCAGGTCTGAGCCTAAGTTCGACGTCATAATGATCACTGTGTTTTTAAAGTCGACTGTGCGACCTTGTCCGTCTGTTAAACGGCCATCATCCAACACCTGCAACAGAATGTTAAACACATCAGGATGGGCTTTTTCTACTTCATCCAATAGCACCACTGAATAAGGTTTACGCCTTACAGCCTCAGTTAAATAACCACCCTCTTCATAGCCGACATATCCAGGCGGCGCACCGACTAAACGCGATACTGTGTGTTTTTCCATAAACTCCGACATATCAATGCGGATCAAAGCATCTTCGGTATCGAACAAGAACTGGGCTAAGGCTTTAGTCAGCTCGGTTTTACCCACACCTGTCGGGCCTAAAAACAGGAATGACCCTATAGGTTTATTCGGATCGGACAAACCTGCACGGGAACGACGGATAGAGTTGGACACAGCTTCCAATGCTTCGGCCTGGCCTACCACACGTTTTTGCAATTCCTGCTCCATACGAAGCAGTTTATCGCGCTCACCTTCAAGCATTTTACTGACCGGAATGCCAGTGGCTTTGGACAACACATCAGCAATTTCCTGCTCGGTGACTTTGTTTCTAAGCAGCCTCATTTCGTGCATATCCACTTGTGAGGCTAAATCCAGCCGTTTTTCCAAAGCGGGGATACGTTCGTATTTCAGCTGCGACATACGGTTTAAATCGCCGGCACGACGTGCTACTTCCATATCCAGCCGGGCTTGTTCTAAGTCCGCTTTGATATTTTGTGTGCCCTGCAAAGCCGCTTTTTCTGAAGACCAAACTTCATCCAGTTCGTTGTATTTCAAATCCAGTTCACGAATTTGTTCCTGGATCATGTCACGGCGTTTTTTTGTCGCGTCGTCTGTTTCTTTAGCCAGCGCATTGTCTTCCAGCTTCAGCTGAATAATACGCCGCTCTAATCTGTCCAGCTCTTCTGGCTTAGAGTCCATCTGCATCCGGATACTGGAAGCCGCTTCGTCAATTAAATCAATGGCTTTATCCGGCAGTTGCCGGTCGCTGACATAACGGTGCGACAAAGTAGCAGCTGCCACTATAGCCGGATCGGTAATTTCTACTGCGTGGTGCAGCTCGTAGCGTTCTTTTAAGCCTCGCAAAATGGCGATAGTGTCTTCCACTGAAGGTTCGTCCACTATCACTTTCTGGAAACGTCGCTCCAGCGCCGCATCTTTTTCAATGTATTTGCGGTATTCATCCAAAGTGGTTGCGCCTAAACAATGCAGCTCGCCGCGTGCTAACGCAGGTTTGAGCATATTGCCGGCATCCATAGCACCATCGGCTTTGCCTGCACCGACCATGGTATGAATTTCATCGATAAACAGAATGACCCGGCCTTCTTCTTTTGAAAGCTCGTTCAATACCGCCTTTAAACGTTCTTCAAATTCACCGCGATACTTAGCGCCCGCCAATAAAGACCCCATATCCAAAGACAGAACTCGTTTGTCTTTTAAACCTTCCGGCACTTCTTTATTGATAATACGCAGCGCTAAACCTTCGACTATGGCAGTTTTACCCACACCAGGTTCACCAATCAGCACTGGGTTGTTCTTAGTGCGGCGCTGCAGCACCTGAATACAACGGCGGATTTCTTCATCACGGCCTATGACTGGATCTAACTTGCCAGCCTCAGCCCGTGCCGTTAAATCCACCGTATATTTGTTTAAAGCCTGGCGGCTATCTTCAGCATTGGGATCATCGACATTCTGGCCACCACGGATTTGTTCTATGGCTTTTTCAACCACAGCTTTATCGACACCCAACAGGCGTAATAAATGGCCCAGTTCTGATTTATCTTCACAGGCAGCCAACACAAATAACTCGCTGGAAATATATTGGTCTTTGCGTTTTTGCGCATACTTGTCACATAGATTCAGCAGGTTAATAGTGGCAGCAGAAAGCTGCACATTAGCATCTACGCCATCGACTTTTGGCAGCCGCTCTAACGCCTGCGATAATTTGGAACGCAGTTCGTTGGTATTGACGCCAATTTTGCTGAACAGATCTTTGGTGGAGCCACCTTCCTGGTTCAGCAAAGCATGCATTAAATGAATGGGTTCAATAAACTGATGGTCACGGCCTAACGCCATAGACTGAGCTTCGGCTATTGCCAACTGGAATTTACTGGTAAATCTGTCGAGTCTCATAGTATCTATCTCCACGCACATCAAACTGCTGTTGGCATTAAGATGGGGGAGAGCCGACTAATTATCAAGCAATAAAACGTCAAAAATTTGACTTAGATCAGTCAATCCAGATACAAGACGCCATCCGGCCTGTTTGACCATCACGGCGGTAGGAATAAAAAGCTTGTGAGTTGGTGTAAGTGCAAAAACCGCCACCGTAGACTTGTGAAACTCCACAAGCATTCAAACGTAAACGCGCCAGTTGATATAAATCAGCCAGCCATTTACCTGTTTTATTCGGAACAGCCACAAAAGCAGCGTCAGCTTTGGCGTCTTTTTCAATAAAAGCCAGACGTACTTCATCCCCCACTTCAAAAGCTGCGGGGCCAATAGCAGGGCCTAACCATGCCATTACGCTGTTGGGTTCGGGAAACTGAGCCAGCGTTTGTTCCAGCACTCCGTCTACCAAACCACGCCAACCGGCATGAGCAGCAGCGACCTGAGTACCAGACGCATCACAAAACAATACAGGCAGGCAATCAGCGGTCAGTACCACTGACACCAGACCTTTGGTTTTGGTGGTACTGGCATCGGCGGTAAAAGGACCCACTGAAAAATCAGTCTGTTCCAGCACCACGCAATCTGTACCATGCACTTGGTTTAGCCACAAAGGTTCAGCAGGCATCTTCGCCTGTTGTTTGAAAAGCTGACGATTCTGCGCCACAGCTTCAGGCCTGTCATAAACATGACTGCCTAAATTCAATCCATCGTAAGGAGGCAAAGACACGCCCCCCTCGCGAGTACTGATCGCTGTTTTGACATTAAATGGCGCAGGCCAGTCAGCTTTGAACATCAGGCAAAATCCAGACCGTGAATGTCAGTGTCTTCACGTAAGGCCTGAGTCAGCTCGACCATATCGTCAGGAATTGGTGCATGCCATTCCATAATTTCACTGGTAATAGGGTGAGCTAAACGCAGCATAGCTGCATGCAACGCCTGCCGTTTAAAAGCACGTAATACAGTTAACAGAGCTTCATCTGCTTTACGCGGTGGACGTGGACGACCTGCGTAGACAGGATCACCAACCAGCGGATAGTTAATGTAGGTCATATGCACACGAATTTGGTGAGTACGGCCAGATTCCAGACGTAAACGCAAACGGGTATGAGCACGGAATTTTTCCATCACACGGTAGTGAGTCACTGCAGGGCGACCTGAACTGGTCACTGCCATATGAGTACGTTTGGTGGGGTGACGGCCTATTGGCTCATCCACTGTACCGCCCGCTGTCATAGTGCCGTGGCAAATTGCTTCGTATTCACGGGTAATTTCCCGTTCCTGCATAGCTTCAACCAAATGGGTCTGAGCCGGAATAGTTTTGGCTATCACCATTAAACCTGTGGTGTCTTTATCCAGACGATGTACTATGCCGGCACGTGGCACTTCAGCAATAGAAGGACAGTGGTGTAACAAGGCATTTAATAAAGTACCGTCGGCATTACCGGCACCAGGATGCACCACTAAACCCGCAGGCTTATTGATCACCATAATGTGCTCGTCTTCATAAACGATATTCAGATCGATAGGCTCAGCTTCAAAGCGTTCGTCATCCGGTAACTCGGCCTGGATCAATACAGACTCCCCGCCCAGCAATTTTTCTCTGGGGGTGTTACATAGCTGGCCATTGATTTGAACCCAATCGGCTAAAATCCATTCTTTTATTCTTGAACGCGAATAGTCCGGGAACATTTCGGCCAATACCTGATCTAAGCGCTTACCAAATAGATGGTCAGGTACAATTTCTGCAAGTTTTATCTGTTTTGTCATGTCGGAACCAGTTATCCTGTGTGCATACCCGAACTGTCTGGGTTAGAATCGGGCCTTAAAAGGTTATTTTAACGGTTTTACTCCAGACTAAATAGCCAATAGGTTTAAGTAGTAGCGGATTTTTAAATGAAAGTGAATTTTTTAGCCATAATCGCCCTAGCTTTAACACTAACCGCCTGTGCGGGGAACAAAAATGCTGAAGAAGAACTGGTAAATACCAACCAGTCTGCTCAACAAATGTATGACGAAGCCAAAAATGTGCTGGATTCCGGTCTGTATAACAGAGCTATTGAACTGTTAAGAGCCATGGAAAGCCGTTATCCATTTGGTCCATTGTCCCGTCAGGTGCAACTGGATTTGATTTATGCTTATTACCAAAGCGGCGATACCACCCAGTCGTTAGCCAGTATCGACCGTTTTATCCGCTTAAACCCAAACCATCCGGATCTGGATTACGCCTATTACATGCGTGGTTTAAGCAATATTAAAGTCGATGAAAATGCGTTTCAGGAGTTTGTCGGCATCGACCGCGCAGACCGCGATATGTCCAGTACCAAACAAGGTTTTGAAGATTTCAAAATCCTGGTTAGCACTTACCCGAACAGTAAATATGCTAATGATGCCAGAAAGCGTATGTTTGCCATTAAAGAAACGCTGGTGCGCTACGAATTGCTGGTTGCAGACTATTACATCCGCCGTGGTGCACATTTAGCTGCAGCCAACCGCTGTAAATACATAGTTGAGTACTACCGCGATTCGCCACAAGTAGAACAAGCCCTGGTGATCATGGTCGACAGTTATGACAAATTAGGCTTAGTGAAATTACGTGATGATGCCAAAGCGGTGTTGTTGCTGAACTTCCCTAACGCTCTGAATTAATATCCCGTCGTCCTATGACTTAGGGTATAAAGACAGACATAAAAAAACGGCTTTTAGGCCGTTTTTTTATGTCTGCTTATGCGTAACTTTGCGTTTACAAAGCGTCCAATGCTTCAGACAACTTACTGACTGCGACTACTGTCATTCCCGGAATAGCTTCTTTCGGCGCGTTAGCCACTGGTACTATCGCGCGTTTAAAGCCATGTTTCGCTGCTTCTTTTAAGCGCTCCTGGCCACTGGGTACAGGGCGGATTTCACCGGACAAACCCACTTCACCAAATACCACCAGCTCGTTAGGCAAAGCTTTATTTTTAAAACTCGAGACTAATGCCAATAAAGTAGCTAAGTCAGCACTGGTTTCATTGACCTTGACACCACCTACCACGTTCACAAACACATCCTGATCGGCCATTTGAATGCCTGCATGACGGTGTAATACAGCGAGCAACATCGAAATACGGTTTTGCTCCATACCCAAGGTGACACGGCGCGGATTATTTAATGGCGAATAATCGACTAAGCCCTGAATTTCCACCAGCAAAGGCCGGGTTCCTTCCCACAACACCATGACGATAGAGCCTGGCGTATCTTCTTTACCCCGGCTTAAAAATATAGCGGATGGGTTTTTCACCTCACGCATGCCCTGCCCTGTCATCGCAAAGACGCCCAGTTCATTAACAGCTCCAAAACGGTTTTTATTGCCACGTAAAGTGCGGAATCTGTTGTCGGTATCACCATCCAGTAAAATAGAACAGTCGATGCAATGCTCCAGTACTTTGGGACCAGCCAGGGAGCCATCTTTAGTGACATGACCGACCATAATGACAGCCACATTGTGCTGCTTAGCAAAACGCGTTAAATAAGCCGCACTTTCCCGCACTTGCGACACGCTACCAGGTGCAGACTGAATATCTGTCATCTGCATCACCTGAATCGAGTCGATGACCATAATGCGTGGCTTTTCCTGCTGTGCCAGCTGGCAAATAGTTTCAACATTAGTTTCGGCCAGCATCATTAAGTTTTGTGTCGGTAGACCTAATCTGTTGGCCCGAAGCGCCACTTGTTGCAGCGACTCTTCACCTGTGACGTACAAAGCTTTGTCTGTAGTGGCTAAACCACACATAATTTGCAGCAGTAGCGTACTTTTACCAGCACCAGGGCTGCCACCAATTAATATGGCGGAGCCTGGCACTATACCGCCACCCAGCACGCGGTCGAATTCAGCAAAACCAGAGCTAAAACGTGGCACATCCTGCAAGTCAACCTGGTCAAGCCGGATCACCTTAGCTGCAGTAGCGCCGGCATAACCGTCAAAACGTTGCTGTTTTGTGACGCTGGGTAAACGCACTTCGCTGATACTATTCCAGGTGCCACACTCAGTGCATTGGCCTTGCCAGCGGACAAAGTCAGCGCCACAGTCATTACAGACGTACGCGCTCTTAGTTTTAGCCATTTTTTATCTCTTCTTATTAAAAGGCACGATTATTGCTTTTACATCGCACTGGTTCTACTCTAACCCAAATTATTCATACAGAGCTCGCCACAGCCCTGTCAGTGTTTAAGAGAGCATGACAACAAACGACTTACAAGCTCATAGTAGCGTCCTGGAACGCCTGAAACCCCTTATTAACACAGAGCTGTTTGATGAGGAGTTTCGGCTATTGACCGGTGATTTAGCTAAATCGCAGCAATTCCTGATCAAAATGGAATTGAAGCGGTTGGCGCAGCCGTGCAGCTATTATATCGATTTACGTGGCAGGGTCGACGGCGATGTGCGTCCTTTTGATTATAAAGGTCAAACCCATTATCTGGATGAACTTGCTATTCAAACCTTCGAAAAAGGTCTGAAACAATACGGTCAGTACACTATTGGTATTTTTGAAGATGTCACCAACACCACGAACAACTTCAGAGTACGGCATCAGCAGGAAACCAATAAAAGATTGCAGGATGTGTTGTCCGGTGAAGTTTCTGACACCAGGGATTTAGCTGCGATACCCTCTGATATAGATGCAACAGCCAATGACTATAAAGCAGCTCATCTGATCCGCTTTGCCGGTTACAGTGTGCGCCGTGAAGAGCGGATGAACTTCTCCATCGACATCGAAGTGGTATTGCAGGACGAAGAACGTTTTCCTGCCACGACCAGCGACTTGTCTGTATCCGGCTGCAAAATAAAAATACCACTGGCGATAGAACTGACTGCCGGGCAAAAAGTTGCCATATTTTTCCGTGGCTTAGAGCAAGAGTTTGCCCTTGGCATCAACAACGGCATCCCGTATCAGGTGATTGACAGTGAAGCGGCGGATAAAAGCTACTACGTTCGGTTGAAACGTTTACCTTTGGCTGATGAAAAAGGCTTTTCAGAGTTTCTGCATCATTTTATCCACGGTAATAAAAGACGCTACAAGGTCAATCTGGATAATACTTATGAAGCGGTCTTTATTAAGGGCTATGAGCAGTTTTACCTGCCGCGCATCAGCTCGTTACCGGTGTTTCTGTCTGTTCATGAAGGCAAAGCATCGCCTGCCTGCGTGTTAACCACTGAAAATAACAGACATCTGATGCATTATTTTCAGGATGAACGTCAGCAGAATGTGTTACCCCAGCTACTGCATGTGCGGCGTTTAAAGCAATGCCTGGGCAAAGAAGCGAATGAAAACAGTACTGTGCTGTACACCTTTACCCATGCAGCCAAAGGCCGGTTGTTTTTTTATTCAGCCACGACCGAAGAGCTGATGCAGTATCCTGAACTGAAAACGGTATTTTTTGGTTTTGGCGCTGCCAAGCCCAGCTTCCGTGCTTTTCGTATGTCAGTACTGCGCACTGTGCCTGCTCATGCCCATATTCCGTTGTCGTTACCTAATAGTGCCGATCAGGAAGTACAAAAGCTGAATCAGCCACCGACGCCTTTAATTTCCAACTTTATCCGTAACTTGCGCTACATTGTGGCGCTGACCGATATCAGTACAGCACAAAGCAATAGTCTGTATAAAGCCATGACTTATGATGCGGCTTTGCTGAATCAGCTGAAAGTCTTTGGTCATGCCAAACTGGAACAAACGTCCCCTATTGAAAGTGCTTCAGTGCAGTACGTCAATTTACGCTCTGAAAGCCGGTTTTTATATAAAACCACAGTCATGCTGGAACAAGCTAAAGGTGAAGATATTCAGTCTTTTAGCCGGGATTTCTCCAGTAAAGGTTTGCAACTTGAATGTGCTGAACCTGTCAGCTTTTCAAAAGGCGATACGGTTAAAATCAGTTTGCCAGAGCTGCAAAAGATCACGACAAAGCACCAGCTCTCGGGCTTAGCTTATGAAGTGATGGCGGTCAGCAAAAACAAACTGATTATGAATATGCGGGTGATCGACCCAACTAATGATCATGCAGGTAAAATATTCTTCCAGCAGCTGATTAATAACAACAGAAGTAAGCTGACGATGGCAGAGGAGACGCCTAAGTTTCCGGGTCTTGGCCCTGCTCTGCGTAATATGTACGTGAAAGCTTTGGATACCTTTGCATTTTACGTGCATCGCCAGGGGGTTCGTTACAACCTGGATGTAGTGGCTATGGGTGCTAAACCCAGCGCTTTACATAAGCTGCTGGCTCAGTTTAGTGAAGGCCCTGAGTCCATCACTATGCTGCCGCTGTTGAAAAACAATGCCACCAATTTGCAGTTTGCCAATCAGCTGAAAAAGATGAAACGCCAGGAAGTACCTTTCAGCTATGAGGTGTTTTTACGTTTTACACCCGAACAAGACAACATAGAACAGAGCTTCGAAACCAAATTTGATTTTGATTTTCAGCTCTACAGCGCAAAAAAAGATTTTGTCTATGACGTACTACAAAACGATCTGCTGTTCGCTTTTAAGATCTTTTTATCCCGCACTGGTCGCCCTGATACCGAGCATATTGCCAAAGAGCTGGGGTATGTCAGTACCTATGCTATTCATAAAGCTAAAGTGCTGGAAGAAGAACTCTGGAGTGTGGTGGGTGTGGGTGATGTAGTGGATATCACGGACGAGGTTTTATTGCGTTATAGCGTCAGCAACGAGCACATTGCAGCACAACAGCAAAAACGGCTGGCTTTGTTGGCAAGTATTAAGTTGCCTGAATAAAAGTGGCCTGAATAAAACCGGCTCTTTCAAAAGAGCAAAACTAAATCTGCTTTAACCACAATTCAAGTTCCGCAAAATGATCGGTAGCAGCGCTTGGATGAGTCAGCATAGAAATATGATCATAGTCATGCTGATGACCCTGCGCTTTGCCGAGCAAGGTATAACGCCCTGAATTTAAACCAGTTTCCGCAAGAAAAGCCTGCACATCCAGCGGATGCCCTAACAGCTGATCTTTAATGGCGGCAAAATGCCAGCTGACTGGCCAGTTCACATCAGTGCACGCTGCGGCATAGTCAAAACCATCAGTCGGATCAACAAAAGCCTGACCACGGATCCAGCCAATGGTATCCAGCAAATACTGAGCAGGTTCGTTGTCCGCACCAAAACGCCACTGTTTTGCCGGTAAATAACCATACAAACGGCAAAGTAGCGGCGACAAAAGATTCCAGACTAAATCTATATGCAGACGCTTTTTAAAGCCACCTACGCTAATCACCCGCTTGCTACCAAAAGTGATGATGGCTTTGACCTTAGGCTGCAGCTCTGGAAAACGGGCTAAACTTGCCGCTAACACCACACCAGCCCAGGAATGCGCTATCACCACAACAGGCTGCTGATGCTGCTGGTACAAATGATTAATTAAAGACGGAATATCTAAACAAATCAGTTGCTGCTGACTGTGATTAAAACGCCTGCTAGCTTGAGGATTGGATAAACCACGGCCAGCAAAATCAGCACAAGTGACATCAAAACCCCGGTCTGCCAGAAAACAGCCCAAACCCCGGCCTTTTTCATTGTAAAAAATCCGGCTGTTTTCAATAGCCCCATGCAGCATCAGCACTGGATAAGCGCAATCTGCTTTATCCGGTGTCAAATGCCGCAAATGCAGCTGATAATCAGCGACATGAAGCCAGGCTGAGCTTTGCTGGTGTTGCATCAGCTTTCCAGTAAATACAGCAGTTGCAATAACGAACCTTGTCGTATCGCCGCTTTGGCCTGTGCCTGTACCTTAGGTTTGGCATGAAAAGCCACACCAAGGGCTGCGACAGCCAGCATAGGTAAATCATTAGCGCCATCACCAATAGCCACAGTCTGACTGGACGGAATTTGGTATTGACTGGCAATCTGCTGCACCACATCAGCTTTGGTCTGAGCATCAACCACTTCACCCAACACCTGGCCTGTCAGCTTGCCATCGATGATTTCCAGTTGATTAGCAAAAGTGGCCGTCAGCTGTAAACGCTGCTTCAAAGCTTCAGTAAAATAGGTAAAACCGCCGGATGCGATCACCACTTGCCATTGATGTTGCTGTAAGAATGCCACTAAGGCTTCTAAACCCGGCATTAATGGCACGGCATCCAGCACTTGCTTCAGGATACTATCCGGTGCGTCTTTGAGCGTGGCGACACGCTGACGTAAGCTTTGCGCAAAATCCAATTCGCCATTCATAGCGCGGGCTGTCACTGCTGCTACCAGCGGGCCTACACCAGCCAGTTTGGCAATCTCATCAATGCACTCTATCTGAATAGCAGTGGAATCCATATCCATCACCAGCACACCAGGTTGCTGTAAAAACACCGGTGCTGGCAGGTAGACCAATTCCGCAGCCCACTGCTCACTCAACTGGCGTAAGGCCAGAATTTGCTCTGAGCTTAAGACGAAAGGTAAATCGATACGCACAGCCAAGGCTAAATCAGCGTGAGGACGATACAAACTTAACCGATAAGCGGCATCAGCAGGCAATAACTGCAGCACAGCAAATAGCTGCGATAGCGTGAAGCTGCCGGAAAAAATCCGCAGGCTAGCTGTGCTTTGTCCTGTGACTAATCCGGCCCAGAATTCTGGCGCTGAAACAGAGTCAGCAGCTTCACGTTCGCTTTGATAAAAGCCGGAAGCATGCATTTGTACTACGCCTTTTACTACACCTTGCGCAGTCAGCCACTGAATTAAACTGTTGTCAGCAAAGGAGTTTGGGTCAATCTTATAATAAAAGCTCAAAGGGCCACCTGTACTTCATTCTGTTGCCGTGGCATTCTACCGACATTTTTAAGCCATTGTCAGTGTAAAAATCAGGCAAATTAATGCAATTAAGCGGATATCAGCACAACAAAAACTCAAAATACTTCAGACTGGCTCAGCTGTTGCTGGCCCTGCTGGGTATTTGGGTGCTCTCACAATGGTGGTGGAACAGTAACCAGCAAGGTGAACTCTTATTCCAGCAACAAAGTGCCGAACTGATGCGCTCGACGCTAGTGGCCTTGTCTCATACCGCTGCTTATCTTATTGATAATGACCAGTTGGAAAGCTTAAATCAGCTAACCACCCATATTGCCGCTACACCTTATTTGCAGGATGTAGTGGTGTACGACGCCAACGGCGTGAAGTTGTCTGCCTCAGAAGGCACAGCAGCAGCTCAGCTGTTGTACGCCCCTCAACATGAACAAGCGCTGCTTGCCATGGTGCAGGAAATCACTCAGGAAGGCCGGGTCATTGGCTATATCAAAATCAGTATGAAACTGGATGCCAGCTTGTTGCCTGTCACTCAGGCCTGGCAGCAGTTGATGCGGCAAGTGTTCTGGATGTTGTTACTCGCAGGAGTTGTGGCTTTTATGTTACGCGGCACCTGGAGCAAAATCACTCATCAGTGGCAAAAATGGCGTCGCAGCAAACAAGCGGATGCTGCTAATTTGCTTTAGGTTGGGAACAGCTGAATCGTAGTATTTTGCAGCACTTGTGCAATATGCAGCGGATCTTCACCTCTTAATTCTGCCAGCGCTTTCAGCACCAAAGGCAACTGGGCTGGTGTATTGATTTGGCCCTGAAAACCATTCAGTGGCATCGAAGGTGAATCGGTTTCCAGCACTAAAGCATCCAACGGAAATTGTTTTACTGCTTTGCGGGTTTTCTCAGCGCGCTCATAAGTAATAGTACCGCCAATCCCGAGCTTAAAGCCCATATCAAGAAAGGCTTTTCCTTGCGCAAAGCTGCCCGAAAACGCATGCAAAATGCCGCCTTGGCTAAACTGCTGCTGTTTAATAACCTGCAGTAATTCATTTTGTGATTTGCGATGGTGCAAAATCACAGGCTTTTTCAGTTTGGCTGCCAGCTGCAACTGCAGCTCAAAACACTGCTGTTGCATAGCGAAACTTTGTTCATCCAGCGCAAAATCTAACCCGATTTCGCCTATAGCGTTTACTTCGGGTAAAGCTGCTAAAGCCTCAAGTCCAACCAACGCATCAAGCTCAGACTGGCTGGCCCACCAGGGATGTACACCCAAAGCAATGTAAAAACCATAACGCTGCTTTAATTCCAGCAAAGGCAACCAGGCTGAAGATTGCACTGCAGGCACTAAAAAGCCTTCAACGCCCATAGCTTTGGCGTTGGCCAAATGCAGCTCAAGTTCAGGCAATAACTCTGGCAAATCCAGATGGCAGTGGCTATCAAATAATACAGGCCGCGTATCGGCGGCCTGTAAAAGAAGGGTTATGGACATAAACGCTCTATGGCCCAGCTGCTGTCTGCTTGCTGCTTGTACATAAAACGGTCGTGCAACCTGTGCTCGCCCCCTTGCCAGAATTCAATCTGATGGGGTTTGACTAAAAAGCCGCCCCAAAAGGATGGCACCGGCACTTCGCCTTGCTCAAATTTATGTTTAATTTCAGCAAACTTTTGCATCAACACCTGACGGGTTGACACAGGACGGCTTTGCTCTGAAGCCCATGCCGCCAGCTGACTTTCTTTAGGCCTGGATAAGAAATAACTCATCACCTGGCTGGTCGGAACCCGCTCTGCTGTGCCATAAACAATGACCTGACGCTCCAATGGATGCCATGGAAAATGCAGACAAACTTTAGGGTTGTGTTCCAGCTCAGAGGCCTTACGGCTGCCTAAGTTGGTATAAAACACAAAACCTTTGCTACTGACATCTTTCAGCAAAACCAGACGCTGTGATGGCTGACCTGACGCATCCACTGTGGCTACACACATAGCCGTTGGATCGGGCAGTTCTGCAGCTACGGCGTCTTTCAGCCAGCCTTCAAACTGCAGAAAAGGATCGGCATTGAGTTTATCCAGATCCAGTCTGTCCATAGTGTAACTGCGGCGAATATCAGCAATTTTCATCAGTCTTACCTTTAGCAGCGAATGAGTTCTAAAAATCCAGAGCGGATTACATCCGCTCCATTACCTCAATACCTAATAAGTCTAAACCTTGTTTTAAGGTACGGGCCACCAGAATACTCAGCATTAAACGGCTGTTTTTCAGGTCTGGTTCAATGCCTTCTTTTAAAATAGGGCAAGCTTCGTAGAAACTCATAAACTGGCTGGATAACTCGTATAAGTAGTTACACAGCAGGTTAGGCACAGCATCTTTCATCACGGCCTGTAAAGTTTCTTCTAAGCGTAACAGTTTGACTGCTAACTGCTTTTCCTGATCTTCTAAAAGTTGTAGCGGAGCTACAAAGCTCTCATCTATACCAGCACGGCGCAAAATACCGCTGACACGGGTATAAGCGTATTGCAGGTAAGGGGCTGTGGCACCTTCAAAACTTAACATCGCATCCCAGCTAAAGACGTAATCGCTGGTCCGGTTTTTCGATAAGTCAGCAAACTTCACTGCACCTATACCTACTTTGCGCGCCACTTCAGCCATTTCTTCAGCGCTTAAATCAGAGGATTTTTGCTCTACCACTGCCTGAGCACGCACTACGGCTTCTTCTAACAATTCAGCCAATTTAACAGTGCCACCGGTACGGGTTTTAAACGGCTTACCGTCTTCACCCATCATGGTGCCAAAGGGGCAATGATCATAAGCGACGTGGTCTTTTAACAAGCCGGCTTTACGGGCCACTAATTCCACTTGTTTAAAGTGCAGCGCCTGACGGGCATCGGTAAAAATTACGATGCGATCAGCTGCTAAATCAAAGCTACGGTACTGGCAGGCCGCTAAATCTGTAGTCGCGTACAGGAAGCCCCCACCGGTTTTTTGCACGATAAAAGGCGAAGGATTACCTTCTTTATCAGCCAGTTCATGTAAAAACACCACTAAGGCGCCTTCACTCTCCACAGCTAAACCCTGCTGTTTTAAGCTGTCGACTATAGGCTGCAGCATAGAGTTATACGCACTTTCAGGCTTGATATGCTCATGGCCTAAAGTGACTTTTAAGGTTTTATACACATCGTCGCTATGCTTGACAGAAGTGTCGATAAACAACTGCCATAACTTTTGGCAGTGCGCGTCGCCACTTTGTAATTTCACCACGTAATCACGCGACTTATCGGCAAAACCGTCTTCATCGTCAAAACGTTTTTTCGCTTCGCGGTAGAAGTCTTCCAGGTCGGCTAAAGCCACTTGCTCTAAGTCGATACCAGCTGCAAGCTTGTCTTCCAGATGCGCAATCAACATACCAAACTGCGTACCCCAGTCGCCCATATGGTTCTGACGAATGACTTTATCGCCCCAGAATTCCAGACAACGCACGACTGCGTCGCCAATAATGGTGGAGCGCAAATGGCCAACGTGCATCTCTTTAGCCAGGTTAGGCGCTGAGTAATCTACTACTACAGTTTGCGGGGCTGGATTTGCGCTTAAAGTTAAACGAGGGTTTTGTGAAGCGCCCACCAGCTGTGTCGCTAACCAGTCTTTACGTAAAGTGACGTTAATAAAACCCGGGCCTGCAATCTCCACTTTTTCAGCCATATCGGCTAAATCCAGTTGTTGCACCAGCTGTTCTGCCAAAGCACGGGGATTGGTTTTTAATAACTTGGCAGCCGCCATAGCACCGTTGATCTGGTAATCACCAAATTCAACTTTAGTGCTGATGGTGACAGCCGTATTGGTATCGGCAGGCAAACCTAAAGCTACCATAGCGGCTTGGGTTTTGGCGGATAATAATTCTTTGATATTCATAACAAACCTTTGCTCGATCCTGAATTAATGTTCACGGGTCTTATGGAATTTGATCTTAGGATAACGTTCTATCGACAAGTTCAGGTTGACCATAGTAGGAGCCAGATAGGTCAGGTTATCACCGCCGTCTAATGCTAAGTTCATGCTGGCTTTGCTCTTTAATTCGGTCATGGCTTTATGATCGTCGCTATAAACCCAACGCGCAGTCGTCACGTTGACGCTTTCGTAAATAGCATCGACGCTGTATTCAGATTTTAAGCGATGCACCACGACGTCAAACTGCAGCACACCAACAGCGCCTACGATCAAATCGTTGTTATCCAGCGGACGGAATACCTGCACAGCACCTTCTTCTGACAACTGTACTAGACCTTTGAGCAGCTGCTTTTGTTTCAGTGGATCACGCAAACGAATACGGCGGAATAATTCAGGCGCAAAGTTTGGGATACCAGTGAAGTTAAACTTCTCGCCAGAGGTAAAAGTATCACCAATCTGAATAGTGCCGTGGTTATGTAAACCTATGATATCGCCAGGAAACGCTTGTTCAACGTGTTCACGATCGCCTGCTAAAAAGGTTAAAGCCTGTGGTACCAGCATGTCTTTGCCAATACGCACATGGTGCATTTTCATGCCCTTTTCATATTTACCTGAACAGATGCGTAAAAAAGCCACGCGGTCACGGTGTTTCGGGTCCATGTTGGCCTGAATTTTAAAGACAAAACCGGTAAACGCAGGTTCAGACGGCTCAATCACACGAGTGGTGGTATTACGGTGTTGTGGTGCGGGCGCCCATTCGGTTAAACCGTCCAGCATATGATCCACACCAAAGTTACCTAAAGCAGTACCAAAAAACACTGGGGTTAATTCACCTTTACGGAACAGCTCTAAGTCAAACTCATGGCTTGCGCCTTTGACCAGCTCCATTTCTTCGCGCAACTGACCAGCATAATAACCCACTCGTTTATCCAATTCAGGGTTGTTGATGCCTTTAATCACATCCACTTCCTGGATGGTATGGCCCATACCTGATTTGTATAAAATAATTTCGTCACGATAAATGTGATAGACACCTTTAAACTCTTTACCCGAGGCGATTGGCCAGGTGATTGGAGCACAGGCGATCTTTAAAACGCTTTCCACTTCATCTAATAAATCAACGGGATCACGAATATCGCGGTCCATTTTGTTCATAAAAGTGATGATAGGCGTGTCACGTAAACGGGTGACTTCCATCAGTTTAATGGTACGGTCTTCAACACCTTTAGCGCCGTCAATCACCATTAAGCAGGAATCCACCGCCGTTAAAGTACGGTAGGTATCTTCCGAGAAGTCTTCGTGACCTGGAGTATCAAGCAGGTTGACTAAGCAATCCGCATAAGGGAACTGCATTACAGAAGTCGTGACCGAAATGCCCCGCTCTTTCTCCATTTCCATCCAGTCGGAGGTGGCGTATTGGCCAGACTTTTTACCTTTGACCGTACCTGCCTTTTGGATCAACTGTCCAAACAACAACACTTTTTCAGTGATAGTGGTTTTACCGGCATCCGGGTGAGAGATGATCGCAAAAGTGCGGCGTTTGTTAATTTCTTCTAAAAACAGTTCGGTAGTCATGCCATCCAACTTGATCAATAAACGAAGCCCACAACATAGCCAAGAAGCAGAGTGGGCTTGGGTTATATAGGAAATTTCGCGCGATTATAACAGCAAGCAGAGCGTAGGCACAGAATTTAGCCACTTTGCTCTGGAAATTATCGTTCTGGAGAGACGATTTAACTTTAGCCTAAGGGCAAAGCCATTAAAATGGCGTCTTCACGGCCTGTTGCCGTTGGGTAGTAACTGGGGCGTAAACCGGTTTGAATAAACCCACATTTTTCATACAACTTAATAGCATTGGCATTGGATTGGCGAACTTCCAGCCAGCAGTCCAGTGCTTCTAAATTCTGGGCCTGAGCAATAAAGTGCTGCATCAGTTGCTGGCCATAACCTTGGCCCTGAGCTTTTGGCGCCACACCAATATTAAATAAACTGGCTTCTACTGCGACTTTTTCGCCTATGTAAAAACCTATGATGGCGTCGTTATCATCCATCAACACCGCATTAAAATAACGTTCGCTAAAGCAGGTGTTAAAGGTGCCTTCCGACCAGGGATGACTATTGGCGCTTTGTTCTATCTGCAACATCGCAGGGATATCGGCAGGGGTGGCACTACGTATTAACGGCATGCATCAGCTCTCTTGCTGGAGGCACAACCAGAGCAGCTTTTTCTGCTGGGCTGACTGTAATAATTCAATCGAAGGTGTTACTAAGAGTCCGTTTTGCAACATAGGTTCAGTACTGGCCGGGTTTAACCGCCACTGCAGCTCTGGTTGATACTCGTTGAGCGCCACGAAGACGTCTTTGCAGAAGGTCAGTTCCGGGTCTGGTTCCTGGTCCTGTTCAGCGTATGATTCAGTATCAACAGGCACTGCTGGTTCGATAGCCTCAACTACAGCTTTGATAGTAGCAACAGCTTCTGCCAGCACACCAATTTCAGCTTCAGGCGTTTTGGCCATAGCAGAAAACTCTTGATGTAATTCAAGTGGTTGTATCTGGAGTAAGTGCAGCAGTTGCTGCTTAGACGATAAAGAATTCATATCAAAATGAAGTGGCAGGGGCAGAGGGATTCGAACCCCCAACCATCGGTTTTGGAGACCGCTGTTCTACCAATTGGAACTATGCCCCTAGCGTTGGAGGCGCCATTATACAAAAGAGAGTTCAAAGGTAAAGCAAAAATCTGTCTGCACTGATTTAACTGCACATAAAACATACGTTTCATTCCTTTAAGGCCCCTTCCCTACTTGTTATCCAGTTTTCTAATCAAAAATTACGATACTGGCAAGCTTATTAATTCGTTTTCATCGAAGCATTTATCGGGCTTATGCTGTCTCCATAGCTTCAAAGGAGAATAACCATGAGCAAAGTACAAGATATATTCCAGCGTGAATTTCCACGCCTGCAACAAGACGATACGATAGTTCAGGCTGTGCAGCAACTGCGACAGTTTAACCTGACTGGCGCACCAGTGTTTGATAAAGAGAATAACCTGGTCGGTTATTTGTCTGAGCAGGACTGTTTAGCCGCTATGTTACACGCCAGCTATTTCTGCAGCCTGCACAACACCATAGCGCAAGTGATGAGTAAAAAGGTGGTCACTGTGCTGACGTCCGATAGCGTGGTGGATAGTGCAGTGATCTTTACCAGCCTGCATTTGCATCAGCTGCCTGTGCTTGAGAATGGTGTGGTGGTTGGGGTGCTGAATAGAGGTCAGGTGGTTAGAGCGCTAGAGGCTACGCTTGGGGAGTGCTATGGGGGGGAACGGGCGGCTTAGGGTTTGGGTTTGGGTTGGATTGGAACTCTGCTGGAACTCGAAAGAGCAAAAGAGAAACTGTTGAAGCAAATAGTTCGCGGCAGGAGGATTGCTCGTGGCTGTCCTGCCACGAGCCCTGCGGGCCGAGCTTCGCTCGTCCAAAATCGCTCCCAGCGATTTTGTCGAACCTGACGGAGGATCTCACCTCCTCACGTCCACTAAGAGCTTTATTTTGTTGAATTCTAAAAACAAAAAAACCTGCACTTAGCAGGTTTAGTTGTGGTGGACGCAGGAGGATTCGAACCTCCGACCGCTCGGTTCGTAGCCGAGTACTCTATCCAGCTGAGCTATGCATCCATCTGGTACTTTCTTTTTTGCTTCGTCGTTGTAGTTAAGTGGTGGACGCAGGAGGATTCGAACCTCCGACCGCTCGGTTCGTAGCCGAGTACTCTATCCAGCTGAGCTATGCATCCAATCTTAACAGTACAACTGGCGGAGAAGGAGGGATTCGAACCCTCGATAGAGTTTCCCCTATACACCCTTAGCAGGGGTGCGCCTTCAGCCACTCGGCCACTTCTCCGCACTACGTTGCGGCGTGTATATTAATGTCTCAGGAAAATAAGTCAAACAATTTTTGGAGCTGGAAAGCGCGTTTGCTGACCTTTTAAACAATTCGACTAAATATTCGCTACAAAGCGTTAAAAATATACAATTTCTAAAAATGATAAAGCTTAAAACTTATTGATCGTCATCGCCGCTAAAGCCACCTGGGGTGCCTTTTTCAGCCTGAATGCGCATATAAATCTCTTCTCTGTGCACTGAAACTTCTTTTGGTGCATTCACACCGATACGAACCTGATTTCCTTTGACGCCTAAAACTGTGACCGTGACTTCATCACCAATCATCAGTGTCTCACCAACACGACGCGTTAAAATAAGCATTCTTTGCTCCTTTTGTATGATCCCAGCTTCCAATAGTTGCGCTTGTTTGATCGTACTGCGCAGACCTGTCAGTTGTATGATAACTCAGCTGACAAATTTATGAAAACCTTGAAATTAATTAACTGAACCCAATAAGGCAGTATGTAAAGCGACAGCTACTTTATTCAATTCAGTCTCTGGCACGACGATAGATAATTTAATTTCGGCACAACTGACAGCCACAACCTGCACGGCTAATAACTGCAATTGTTCAAATACTGTCGCTGTAATGGCAGGATTTGATTTCAGCCCTATCCCTACTATAGATAACTTGCCCAAAGACTTCCTGCTTTGCAGCGTAAAATTTTGCTTCTTTTTCAGTTCATTACAAATATCTTCTACAGTATTCAGATCATTTTGGTTCAAACTGAACTGCATCTGTACTAAACCTGACGGCGCATACTGCACCTTTAACATATCGGTCTCAATAGCTAAACGGGCGAACTCCTTCAGTAATGCGATATGTAGCTCACTACTGAGCTCATTCAGCTCCAACCAGACTTCGCCGGTCTGGCATGCCAGTCCTGTCACCGCTGGTACACTCATTGTCTGGTCCTCATAACACACTAAAGTTCCCTGATCAGGCCTGAAGCTGGATAACACCCGTACCGGCACCTGATGCATAGCCGCATATTCGACAGAGCGGGAATGCAATACTTTGGCGCCTAAACTGGCCAGCTCAAGCATACTGGATGCATCTACATGAGGCAGCCGGAACGCATCAGCACAAATTCGTGGGTCCATGCTGTAAATGCCGTCGACATCGGTAAATATCTGGCACTCGTCAGCTTTTAAGGCTGCGGCTAAAGCCACTGCTGTGGTATCAGAACCACCACGACCTAAGGTGGTGATATTGCCTTCAATATCCCGGCCCTGAAAACCAGCAGCGATCACAATATGGCCTTGCTCCAGCTCCTGCCATAAACGTTCAGTGCCAACAGATAAAATACGCGCACGACTGAATTTATTGTCGGTCAGAATACCAATCTGATCGGCCAGCAATGATACAGCCGGATGACCCCGTTTAATCAGCGCCATCGCCAGCAAAGCAATACTGACCTGCTCACCGCTTGCGGCTAACATATCCAGTTCGCGGGTAGAAGGACGACTGTCAATCTGATGTGCCAGCCCAAGCAGCCTGTTGGTTTCGCCTGCCATAGCAGACACCACCACCACCACTTTATGACCGGCATGCACAGTCTGAATGACCTGTTCTGCCACTGCTTCGATACGTTGTGGGGTACCTACTGAGGTACCCCCGAATTTTTGTACATATAAAGCCACTGAGCTTTACAGCTTAGCCGCAATATAGTCGGCAGCAGCTTTCAGTACACCAGGTAAAGCAGCCACATCGGTACCACCCGCCTGAGCTAAATCCGGCTTACCACCGCCTTTACCACCTACTTGTTCTGCAGCCCAGCCAATCAGCTGGCCAGCCTGTACTTTGGCGGTTAAATCAGAGGTGACACCAGCGATTAAACTGACTTTGCCTTCAGCAGCTGTGGCTAATAACAAAATGCCTGAACCTAATTTGTTCTTCAGCTCATCCACCATAGTACGGAAGGCTTTTGGATCAGCACCTTTAAGCTCTGCAATCAACACTTTAACGCCATTGATCACCTGCACCTGCTCCAGCAAAGAAGCACCGGCAGCGCTGGCGAGCTTAGCTTTTAATTGCTCCAGCTCTTTCTCTAAGGCTTTGCGGCTGTCCATCGCTTGCTGCACTTTTTCAGCAATAGAAAATACATCTCCCTTCAGCATCGAAGCCACAGTTTGAGCTTGTTGTTCCAGCTTATGCACAAAAGCTAAAGCGCCTTCGCCAGTCACAGCTTCAATACGGCGAATACCAGCAGCTATACCGCTTTCGACCACAATTTTGAATAAGCCGATATCACCGGTGCGAGACACGTGAGTACCACCACAGAGTTCAATCGAGAAGTCGCCCATGCTCAGCACACGCACTTCGTCATCGTATTTTTCACCAAACAGCGCCATAGCGCCTGCGGCTTTAGCATCATCGACATTCATCAGACGAGTCAGCACTTCGTGGTTTTGTTGCACTTGCTCGTTGACCATTTGCTCGATACGGCGGATTTCATCCGCTTTTACCGCTTCAAAATGCGAGAAGTCAAAACGTAAACGTTCTGAACCTACTAAAGAGCCTTTTTGAGTCACATGCTCACCCAAAACGGTGCGCAGCGCTGCGTGCAATAAGTGGGTGGCAGAGTGGTTTTTACGGATGGCTTCACGACGGGCATTATCAATGGCTGCATCCACTAAATCGCCAATAGCCAAAGCACCTTTTAAGCTGCCTTTATGAGCAAATGCTTTACCTACTTTGATGGTGTCTGCCACGGTAAAGACCGCACCATTGGCCAGTGTTAATACACCAGCATCACCGGATTGACCACCAGACTCGGCATAAAATGGGGTTTGATCCAGGATGACCAGCGCCTGCTGTCCATCTGTCAGTGCATTGACTGCATTGCCTTCCAGCAGAATTTCGACCACTTTGGCTTTGCCCTGAATCTGGGTGTAGCCGGTAAAGTCAGTGCACACAGCCGACGTTAAGGCCTGATTGTAATCAGCACCAAAGTTAGAGGCTTGCTGAGCACGTTTACGTTGTGCTTCCATTGAAGCTTCAAAACCGGCCTGATCCACAGTTAAACCACGTTCACGCGCTACATCACTGGTTAAATCCAGTGGGAAACCGTAAGTGTCATATAACTTAAAGGCCACTTCACCCGGGATCACAGTACTGCCATTCAGTGCTGCTAAAGCCTCTTCCAGAATACCCAGACCACGCTCTAAAGTTTTACCAAACTGCTCTTCTTCTAATGCCAGCACTTTTTCAATCACGGCCTGCTTTTCAATAAGCTCTGGGTAAGCTTCACCCATTTGTTCGGCCAAAGCGCCAACCAATTTACTGAAAAACACACCTTTAGCACCCAGCTTGTTGCCATGACGGATAGCGCGGCGAATAATACGGCGCAGCACATAACCACGGCCTTCATTGGATGGCATTACACCATCAGCCACTAAAAATGAACAGCTGCGGATATGGTCGGCCACTACACGTAACGACTTGTCGTTTAAGTCAGTAGCGCCTGTGATTGCTGCAGTGGCTTTAATCAGCGCAGCAAAAGTGTCAATTTCGTAGTTGCTGTGCACGTTTTGCAAAATAGCTGCAATACGCTCTAAGCCCATGCCAGTGTCCACGCTTGGTTTTGGCAGAGGTTCCATCCGGCCATCGGCATGACGGTTAAACTGCATAAAAACGTTGTTCCAGATCTCAATAAAACGGTCGCCATCTTCTTCAGCTGACCCCGGTGGTCCACCCCAGATATGATCGCCATGATCGTAGAAAATTTCAGTACAAGGACCACAAGGACCTGTGTCGCCCATAGCCCAGAAGTTATCTGAGGCGTAAGGTGCGCCTTTGTTATCACCAATGCGGATAGCGCGCTCAGCTGGCACACCAATTTCTTTGGTCCAGATATCAAAAGCTTCGTCGTCTGTAGCGTACACAGTGATCCAGAGTTTTTCTTTTGGCAGCATCACTACTTCAGTTAAAAACTCCCAGGCGTATTTAATAGCGTCCTGTTTGAAGTAATCGCCAAAGCTGAAGTTACCTAACATTTCAAAGAAGGTATGGTGACGGGCTGTATAACCTACGTTTTCTAAATCGTTGTGTTTACCGCCGGCACGCAAACAACGTTGCGCTGTCACAGCGCGGTTGTAGCTGCGTTTGTCCTGACCTAAAAACACATCTTTAAACTGAACCATACCTGCGTTGGTAAAGAGTAAAGTCGGGTCATTGCCCGGGATCAGTGAACTGCTGCTAACGATTTGGTGGCCTTTACTGGCAAAAAAGTCCAGGAAAGCGCGGCGAAGTTGTGCCGAAGTCATATACATATCTTACTCTTCTTTAAGCTCTGCAAATACAAGTTGGATAGTGTCACTGCCAAAGCCCCGGCTTTGTAAATAACGCATCCGTTTAAGTTTGTCCTGATAATCCGCTATGGGTTTATCCGCATATTTTTTCCGATACGCCGTTGAGGCGACCTCAAACCAATCGATGTCTAATTCTTCCAGCAGTTGCTGTTGTAGTTCTTTTTTAATGCCCTGCTGTGCACAAAACTGGCTAATGTAAAACCATCCATAGCCTTTATGCAACTTTGCATTGACCTGCATACGGGCATAACGTAACTCGTTCTGGTAATCCCGTTGCTGCGCCCAGTCCAATAATTCAGTAATTTGTTGTGCCGATGCGCCTTTTTGCTTGAGCTTTTGTTTTAGCTCCAGCGCACTGTATTCACGGCGTGATAGCAAACCCAACAGCCATTGCCGCAATTCCTGCTCTGTTAGAAGCTTTGGTTCTTGCGAAGGCTGGGGCTCTGTCATGTTTATACTTCCAGCACGGCAGGTGCTGAATCATCCAACTGCAAAGCAAAAAAGGCACTGAACGATAAAAAGAATGCCACTTGCAACAGAGGAATAATCACAATAAAAGCAAAACCCAAAGTCACAATGCCCAACATGCCCAGCGCTACTGACAAGATACCAAACAAAGTTAAGGCACCTACATTACGCCAGCAGGCGGTTAGGCTGGCCATTAAAATAGCCTGTAATCGTTGTTCATTAAGGAAATAAGCAATGGCTACAGCGTAGGCAAACAACATAAAGACCAGACTTAAGACAACAGCAAGCAAAAACATAGTCACAGGGTCAACTACACCTGCCT
This sequence comes from Rheinheimera sp. MM224, assembly GCF_947090785.1. Lineage (NCBI taxonomy): Bacteria > Pseudomonadati > Pseudomonadota > Gammaproteobacteria > Chromatiales > Chromatiaceae > Rheinheimera > Rheinheimera sp. MM224. Next base: position 902,652 of record NZ_OX352320.1, on the reverse strand, counting down.
GGGTTTGCTCCATCAACTGCGCAGCCAACAGCATTAGCGGAATATTCGCCAGTAAGTTAGCACCGGCCAGTCTGATAAAAGTACGGCGGTAACGTGCTTCTTTAAACACACTAAAAATCAGCTGAAAATTAACAGCTTGCTGTTGTTGCAACAACACTATGGTTTTATAAAAACCGGCAGTCAAAAACGGATTCGCCAATACCAGAATAACGCCAAGTACTGGATGCAACTGTGCCAGTAAACTTAACACCGTGGTGAAAGCCACCATAGCAATCAGTGTCGAAGGTGCCTGACGGAATAATTCCCAGGCTTTGGTCAGCCATGACAGAGCCGCCTGTGTAGGCACCCGGCGTATGATAAGTTTTACCTGAACTTTCTGATCCACTAACTTTAACCCTTCTGTCACTTCAGCAGTCGCGGCCCTGATAGCCACGAAATGAGGCGTATCTTACTGCAAAAGCAGGGTTACTAAGAATAGCTGACGCAGAAAAAGACGGTTTTCACTGCGGATTATACAAATTAACTGCGGGCATAATCATTTTGAAACCAAAACAGCTTTCACAGGTCATTACAGCGTATAGTGCGGCAGAATGAATTCAAACCGCCGTAGATGGACAGGGATGAATGCTGATGGGGATTGAATGCAGAAAATTCAAAGCGCTTTTTTTGGCTGATTGAGTTAACAAAAAAATATTCCGGCCTGGTGGCCTTGTTTGGGTTTTGCACTGGTTTATTTAGCTTATGGCAAGTTGAGCGCCGTGAAGAATTTGCTCAGTTTTTTGCCATTCTGATGGTGGTTGGCTGGTTATGGCTAATGGGAGAATATTGGCTACGCAAAGGTTTATTGCGTAAGTTTGGCATCTCCCTATCAAAAGACGTCACCCATTTGGTCACCCAATTACTGCATCAGGAAAGTTTGTTTTTTGCCTTGCCATTTTTTCTGGCAGCCACTGACTGGGACCAGCCCCAAGCCGTGTTTACTGTGTTGTTGGTGTGTTGTGCTTTGGTGGCAGTTATTGATCCGGCCTACAACAGGCTGCTGACAAAACGACGCGCTTTATTTTTGCTGTATCACTGCTTTTCTCTATTCGCCGTTTTGATGGTGGTCTTGCCGCTGCTGTTTTTTATCACCACCACCCAAAGTCTGGGTTTGGCACTTATTATTTCAGCTTTACTGAGTATTCCCAGTATCCGCCCTTTATTAGCACAACCAGGGCGCTGGCGTTTACCCGTGTTATCCCTGTTGTTAGTGGTAATGACCACCAGCATCTGGTTTAGCCGCAGCCTGATCCCCGCCCCTGTGTTGAATCTGAACGACATTCAGCTAAGCCAGCATATGGATTATGAACAGCGTTTACCAGGTGCAGCAATTACAGAATTATCGCTGGCAGAGCTACAACAAGGTCTTTATGCCTATACCTCAGTACGGGCACCACGGGGCTTAAAAGAGCAGATTTATCATGAGTGGATCCACAATGGCCAATCGGTCGAACGCATTCCGCTAAATATTTCAGGCGGTCGTGAAGAAGGCTACAGAGCCTGGACCCGCAAACAACAATTTCCACAAGATGCTGTGGGTAAATGGAAAATTCGGGTAGTAACAGATTCGGGGCAGTTATTGGGGGCTATAACATTTACTGTGACGCCTTAAAAAGGGCGACCATAACGGTCGCCCCTACAAGGCTATTCTTTAACTATTGTCATTTCTTTTAGAAGATTAGTCGCGCCATCTACCTTCTCCATTTGCCACAACATATAACGGCTGTCGACATGGATAGAGCGGTTGGTGGCCGGATCGTAGTCCCAGTTGCCGATGATGCCTTCAATCACACCATCAAATAACAAACCGACTAATTCAGCTTTACCATTCAGTGTTGGTGAACCTGAGTTCCCTCCTGTGGTATCTACTGTGCTTAAGAAGTTGACCGGTAGATTGTTATAGACCGCATCTTTGTAAATGCCAAAGTCGCCTTGTTTTAAGGCTTCGACCTGAGCTGGTGGTGCATCAAATGGATCTACACCCGTTTGCTTCTGCAAAATACCAGCTGCAGTGGTAAATGGCTGATAAGACACCGCATCTTTTGGCTGATAACCTTTGATAGAACCATAAGTCACACGCAAGGTGCTGTTGGCATCGGCGTACACAGCTTTGCCATTGGCTTTGTTAAAAGCAATAATGGCTTCCATCACCTGAGGACGAGCCACTGCCAGCTTGCCTTTATGTTCTTTCTCCGCATTTTCTAAAGCAATATCAGTGTCGTACATAGCAACAGCGTATTGGATCAGCGGATCGTCGCTGGCTTTATAATCGTCGACCGATTTCCCCATCCAGGCTAAACGTTCCACTTCATCCGACAACTTAGTGGCCTGATAGAGTCCTTCAAGTTTAGTGCGAAGCGCTGCAACATCCAGCTCAGCAGAACCTATACCAAAATAACCATCCAGAGATTTTAAGCGCTGATCCGCTGGTAATTTGGCGTAATGTTGCAAGAAATGCAGCATCAGTTCTTGCTCTACTTTGGCATCAAAGCTGCGGGATAAGCGTTTCATGCTGGCAGAGAAACGTTCTAAATCACGCTCTTGATAACCCATTTCGCGTTCTGCATCTGGTTTTTGCTGCTCATTGGCCAAACGGTATAAACGCTTAGCTGTGTTAAACAGCTGACCATAACTTAAATAACCCAAGACCAGATCACGTTGCTGGTTTTCCTGCTCTTCCACCAGCAACTGTTGCAGATTACGTACTGCTGGCGCGTACTTGGCCTGACGGGCCGGACTGGATTTAATCCACAGGTTCAGTGCTTTATCAAACTGATCTTTGCGCTGCTGGGTATCACCTTTCTGATAACTTGTGATCATACCTTCGAAGTTTTTTGCATAGTTAGCCAAAGACGCCAGAATACTTTCGTATTTAATACGCGCTTCTGAACCTTCGGCAGAATGCTGCTTAATCACTGCAATAGCTTCTTCACGGTAGGCCTTGGATAAAGGCAAGACCTGGGTGAATTGATTCTCTACTTCAGCAGCCGAGTTGTATCTGTTGGTGCGGCCCGGATACCCAATAACCATCACAAAGTCATTTTCTTTCAGCGGTTTAGCTGACACTTTTAAATAAGATGGTGGTGTAAATGGCACGTTTTCAGCACTGAAATCAGCTGGCTGACCATCTTTGCCTACATAAGCACGGTAAAACGAATAGTCCCCTGTATGGCGTGGCCACATCCAGTTGTCGATATCGCCACCAAATTTACCTATACCTGAAGCTGGCGCATGCACTAAACGTACATCACGAATTTCCATTTGTTTAATCAGGTAATACTCTAAGCCACCATGAAAACTATAGACATCACAGCGGTAACCCGGCGTTTCGCAAGCGGCTATTTGCTCTTTGCGCAGCTCATCAATTTTGTCAAAACGCTCCTTGCCTTTAAGAGCGGGTGACAATTCCTGATTAATTTGCGCTGTGACATTGGTCACTTCCTGAGTAACAAAGACTTTAGAGCCAGGAGCAGCAGGTAATTCTTCGTCTAAATCTTTCGCTAAAAAACCTTTGGCCAGCAGGTTATTTGCAGCTGTGCTGTTGTGCTGAATGCTGCCATAAGCACAGTGATGGTTGGTCACCACCAGACCCTGATTAGAGACAAAAGAAGCAGTACAGCCACCTAAGCTGATCACAGCATTCATAGGAAAGGCTGTCAGTTGAGCAATACTTTTGGCATCAATTTCTAAACCTTTTTCTTTGAGGAGTTGTTCAAGTTCAGGTAACTGATGAGGTTGCCACATACCTTCATCGGCATGGGCAAAAGTGGCGATGGACAAAGCCAGCGCAAGCAGAGTTTTTTTCATTCGGAAATTCCTTGGCATTGAGGCCCAGACAAACTAACAGCATCAGAGCTCAGTGCTGATACCGTTGCGGGTAACGGGGTTCATTGTGCGATATTTTACGGCAAAGTAAAACGGCCAGAGGCTTGAATTTCTGCACTATTTGCCCCATAAAGTGAAGTCGTTGAAAAGACAGGAGCAGCAATGGAACAACTAATTGAAAAGGCGATGTACGCCACCCGCTGGCTGATGGCACCTATTTACCTTGGTCTGAGTTTGGCATTGCTGGCACTTGGCATAAAATTTTTTCAGGAAGTCTTTCATATTCTGCCGATCATTTTCAGTATGAAAGAAGTGGATTTAATTCTGGTGATCCTGTCCTTGATTGATATCACGCTAGTCGGCGGTTTAATTGTGATGGTGATGTTTTCCGGCTACGAAAACTTTGTCTCACGGCTGGATATTGAAGGTGACGGTGACAAATTAGGCTGGCTGGGTAAGCTGGATTCCAACTCACTGAAAAATAAAGTAGCGGCTTCTATAGTCGCCATTTCATCTATTCATTTACTGAAGATATTTATGGATACCGAAAATATCCCAAATGACAAAATCATGTGGTACTTGCTGATCCATATGACTTTTGTGCTTTCGGCTTTTGCTATGGGTTATCTGGATAAAATAACTAAAGAAGCAGGCAATAAAGATAACTTTTAATCTGCTTTAACTAGCAGTCACAAATAATAGACCCGGCAAGCCGGGTCTATTGCTTTTAGTATCAGAGATTCAGATCAGAAGTTGTATTTAAAACCTAAAGCTGCAGATTCGTCCTGCTCGGTCTCGAAGTCCAGAGTCGAGAACATAGTGTAAATCACCATCTCACTGTTCAGCGCGTAGTCTGCACCTATAGTCCATAAAGTTCCGGTTTCTGCGTGACGGATTTTACTGTCATCACGTTGCCATTGCAGCTTGTAAGTCAGAGCCTCAAGCTTATAAGCAAGCTGTGCCATCACCGCGTCACCATCAACATTACGGGTGACATGTTCACTGTGTTGCAACATCAGACCGGCAGACAGTTGGCCTCCTGACAATTCCATCAGTTTAAAGTGAGCCAGAATACGTTCGGCATCAATGTTGTTCAACTCACGCGCCTGACTGTAGGCAAAATAGTAAGGATAAGCTTTAAAACCAGAGTCGCCGTAGCTCACAGTCCAGTCATAACCACCGGCCACTTCATCACTGGCGCCAGTCTGGTAGGTGGCTTGCAGTTGAAAACCTTCGATGACAGGGCTCTGATAACCCACTATATTCTCGAGTCTGTCCTGCCCTGCGCTCAACTGAGCTATGTCATTGAGGGTTTCGTTAAATAAATCGATTTTGCCTTCGGATTTTTTAAAACGGGTATCGTTTTTACCAAAAACTAACTCCCCCCAATTACCGGCAAAGCCAATATAAGTATTGCGGCTACCAAGTCGATGGCCTTTATTCGCATCGTCCAGACCATTCACCTGCCACTCATAAACCACGATCAGGTCGAGATTATCTACCAGCTCCTGTCGGGCCTTAAATCCCAGTCGGGTAAAAGGTGCTTCAATTTGCCAACCCTGGTCGGAATACCGATATAAGCCTTCATCAACATACAGACCTTGCAGATCCAGCTTACCATAGACATCCCATTCAAAAGCCTGGGCTCCGGAACTCAGCAGCACCAGCGAGCCAAGAGCTGCACAATATCTTTTGTTCAAATTCGTCCCCTTAATTACTATTTTATAGGTTCAGTATTCATAATACGGACACATTTATACTGAACTTTATAGACCTACATTTTATCTGACTAAAACGTTTTTGCTCAATGGAACTATCCGCTCAGCATAGTTAACAACCTCAGCCAGTGCATAAATTTCATACAACCTTAAATTGATTCAGTTCCTTATCAACACATATGAATAACGAAGCGACCCACTGTTGTAAAAAGTAAACTTCATGTCCTGAAAAAATTCGCTAACAATAAATAATGATCAGATGAGGTATAAAAGATCCTGAAGAGAGCTAAAAAAGATGAAATCACTTTAAAAACAACACTATACTACTACACAAGTCGTTAGCAGTTTCGATGGGCAAGACTGATGTAACAGTATATCCATCGACTTTATCAATTAGTTTCTTAAGTGTTTGACATAAAATGGCGCTTTATAGGTTTTTAGCGGATAAAGTCACAGATGTCAAAATCCTGACTGAAACTATATCTCTTTATGCTGAATCTCTGCTTTGGTCATTATGCTCTATAGTATCAGCAGTAGTCACATTCATATTTTCATATAACGATACAGTAGATCATTTCACCCGATATATTTTGTTACTTTCCGCTGAAGTTTTAAACAGATAAAGATTGACCAAAGATCACAGACAAGGGGTTACTATGTTCAAAGATATGTACTTGAAAAATATAATTTTATCTATTCTTCTGATGTTCAGCGCTGGCCTGGCCATATTAAGTTTTTACTCCTGGAACAGCGCAAAAGCCAGCGAAGAAGGTATGGCTGATCTGTATCAACTTTCAGTACTGCAAGTAAATCCAATTTCTGATGTGTACGGCATGTTGTTGCGCAGCAGGTTAGCATTAGCTGGTGGCTTTATCGAAAAGGAAGGCGGACAACTGGATAAAGCTCAAGTCAGCGCGCAGCGTGGCGAAAAGTTTCTGAAAGAGGCTGTCGACAAATTTAATGCGTTTGCTGAAGTTGGCCTGAAAGGTGACCATAAAGAGATGGTGCAGGAAATGCAGAAAGTCTTTTCTTCATACTTCACTGCAATTGAAAAAACAGCGAAGGAGCTGCAAACAGGCACCAGCGAAAGTTATGTTACAGCCAACCTGGAAGCCCGTGATACTAATGTGAAAGCGCAGGAAATGGTCGCGCAGTTTGTTGAACAAGCCAGCACCAAAAACAGCAGTTTTATGCAAGAAGCGTCCGATCGCTACAGTGCAACCGCCATTCTGTGTGCCATCTTTCTGGCTATTTCGTTGGCCGCTTTAGTCATGAGCTGGTATTTAATTAAAAAAATGCTGATCCAACCGCTGGAACTGGCGGGAGTGCATTTTCAACGTATGGCGCAAGGCGATTTAAGCAGTCAAATCAAAGTCGAAAGCAAAAATGAGATAGGAGCGCTGTTTTCTGGTCTGCAGCATTTACAACAAAGCCAAAAAGACACTATTAGTCAAATCAACAACACCGCGACTCAGTTAGCGTCTGCAGCTGAAGAATTGAGTATTGTGACCTCACAAAGTACTGAAGGCCTCGATTTACAGAATGCTGAACTGCAGCAAGCTGCGACAGCAGTCAATGAGATGACAGTGGCGGTAGAAGATGTAGCACAAAATGCATTATCCACCTCAGACGCTTCAAGAGAATCCAACGAGCTGGCCAGTCGCAGCTTTGAAGAGATGAAACAAACTATTGCTCAAACCCGTAAAATGGCGACGGAAATGAAGACCTCTGCTGAGCTGGTTCAGGAACTGGCAATACAGGCTGGCAATATAGGTCAGGTGCTGGACGTCATCCGGGCTTTAGCAGAACAAACTAATTTATTGGCATTAAACGCGGCAATAGAAGCAGCCCGAGCCGGTGATGCCGGGCGGGGTTTTGCTGTAGTTGCAGATGAAGTCAGGGCTCTGGCTCATCGCACTCAGAACTCCACCAAAGAAATTGAACAGTTAATTACGCATATCCGTCAGGGCACAGCTAAAGCTGTACAGTCAATAGAATCCAGCACCGGGCTTGCAGATAATACAGTAGAAATGGCCAACAAAGCGGGTCAGGCGTTTGAGCAGATCTGTCACTCGGTCAGTCATATCAATGAGCGTAATTTACTGATAGCCACAGCCTCAGAAGAGCAAGCTCATGTGGCACGTGATGTGGACAGAAGTCTGGTTGCTATCAAGGATTTGGCGGTACAAACCTCGGCTGGCGCAAATCAAACCAACGCCGCCAGTCAGGAATTGGCAGGTATGGCTTCCAGACTGATGGATATGGTCAAACGTTTTAAAGTTTAATTGCTCCCACCCCGGCCTTCTTTTGGCTGGGGTATTTCTCACGCGTTTTCCTGCTATTGAGTATTTTGCGTCAGGTCTTAATGCTTAAGCTTGGTTCAAAGCCGCACCACGTCGGCACAACTGCAATGCCAGCCCCCAGGGGTCACGCAGCATCACTAGCAAAGAGCCGTCAGCTAAATTCACTTCATCCACCTGCTGTGCACCAGCCTGCTGCAACCTTTTGCTATCGGCATAAGGGTCAACACTAACCAACGCCAGATGCAATAACAAGGGATGCATGTTCGGATAATCCGGTACCTGATCGGCCGGATTACAATAAATCTCCAGCATCATCTGGTCGCTGTCATCCACCAGAAAATGCGTCTGAGCCTGGTCCGGTAAAGCACGCCTGACTCGCAGCCCTAAATGCTGACAGTACCAGGCAGCCATAGCTTTAGGTTCAGCGACATTTAATGCCAGATGTTCAAATCTCATGCTGCTTTTCCCATCGGGTTAAAACAGAAAATCTGTGGCTAAAAACTGGGATGAGCCTTGTTTAATCATCTCTTTCATCAGCGCTATTTGTTCAGGGTTGTATTTACAGGCCACCAGAGTTGGAATAGAAAACTGCAGCAAAGCATCTTGCACTGACAAAGTGCCTTCAGCTGAATTTTTCCGACCGGTAAAAGGGAAGCTGTCCGGACTACGCTGACATTGGCTATTGATGTTAATCCGACCCACCTGATTGGCGAACATATCCACCAGCTCACCTATTTGCTGCGCGTCCTGGCCAAAAATACTCAGCTGCTGACCATAGTCTGAGTGAATCACATAATGGATCACTTCGCTAATATCGTCATAAGGCACTACGGGCACTAAAGGGCCAAACTGTTCTTCCTGATACAACCTCATCTGACTATTGACCGGATACAGCAAAGCAGGACGCATTAACGAGCCCGCACTTTGGCCACCTTCAGGGTTCATCACTTTAGCGCCATGCTCTATCGCATTGGCGATTAAACCTTGTAAAAAGTCTACTTTGCCCGGCTCAGGCAAAGGCGTAATTTGTACTTTGTCAGTCCAGGGTAAGCCCAACTGCAAAGCGCTGATGGCCTCTGACAGTTTCTGCACAAAAGCATCGGCAACTGAACGCTGCACAAAAAAGATTTTTAACGCAGTGCAGCGCTGGCCATTAAAGGACAAAGCCCCCATCACTGCTTCTTTGACGGTCAGATTTAAATCGGCATCCGGCAACACTATGGCTGGGTTTTTCGCATCAAGCCCAAGCACAGCACGCAAACGATGTGGCCGTGGGTGCAGTTTTTTTAAATCGCTGGCGCCTTTATTTGTACCTATAAAAGCAAATAAATCCACACTACCACTCTCCATTAAGGCACCGACAGTTTCACGGCCACGACCGTAAATCACGTTAATGACACCAGGTGGAAAGGATTCAGCAAAAGCCTGTAATAACGGCTGAATTAATAACACCCCATATTTAGCGGGTTTAAAAATAACTGTGTTACCCATGATCAAGGCCGGGATCAGAGTGGTAAAGGTTTCATTCAGCGGATAGTTAAAAGGCCCCATACAAAGCGCGACACCCACTGCAACCCGGCGTATTTTGCCTAAAGTGCCCTGCTCTATCACAAAGTGGCTGGCACTGCGGTCCTGTTGCTTTAATGCTTGTATCGTATCGCGGATATAATCACAGGTGCGGTCGAACTCTTTGGCTGCATCCGGCAAAGGTTTACCAATTTCCCACATCAATAAGCGAATGACGGCGTCCCTTTGCAGCAGCATAGCAGCAAGGAATTTCTCCACCGCCACCACACGTTCCATCACCGCCATAGAAGGCCAGACACCACGGCCTAAATCATAAGCTTTTAACGCTGCATCCAAAGCAGCTTTGGCGGCAGTTTCGTCCATTAAAGGCGTAGCGCCTAATAAAGTTGGAGTCAGTTCACCTGCACTATTTCTAAGCGCTACCGGGCTATACACAGGAGCTAAATCGCCCTGCCACTGACAGAGTTTGCCATTCAGTAAATAGTCACGCTGCTCTATCGGACCTGTGAGTTGCCACTGGGCCGGGATTTCAGCCTGGGTTGGAAAATACAAAGACAGATCAGCAGACATGATAAATTTCCTTTTAGCTAAATGTGTTCAAATTAAAACGACCAGAAAAACTACGGAATTGCTCTTTAGTGACTATAGCCCCTGTATGCTCTACGACAAAACTGGCTAAAGCAGCGGCGTATTGGCAAGAGGCCAAAGGCGACAACCCATTTAACCGTCCAGCCAGATAACCACCGTTAAAGGAATCTCCTGCTGCTGTGGTATCTATCACTTTTTTGACAGGAACTGCAGGGCACTGGAAGCTTTGCCCTTCAGTGTAGCCAAGCACTCCGGATGGGCCATTTTTCACAATAATTTCTTTAACACCAAGCTGCTGCAGTTGCGCCAGTACATCAGCTGCACTAGTACTGCCGTACAGCACTTTATGATCGTCTAAACCTGGCAAAGCCAGATCAGACAAGGCATAAGCCTGATCAAAATTAGCGCGGCAAATCTCTGCGTCAGGCCAAAGCGCTGGTCTGTAGTTTGGGTCAAAGACAATCTGTACGCCCTGAGCTTTTAACTCTTTAATCAGCGCAAACAGATAAGTGCGATCGTCCAGCGACAAAATCGCCAGACTGATACCGGAGAAATAAAATACATCAGCAGGTAATAAATGTTCGACTGTGCTGTGCTGACGAAACAAGGACAGGCTTTGTTTGGCCGCTGAGCTGTCACGCCAGTAAACAAAACTACGCTCACCAAAACAGTCGGTATTGATCATATACAAACCAGGTCGTGCTGTTTTAGTGCGTAGTACCAGAGAGCTATCGAGTTTTTCCAACTCCAGCTGGGCTATCAATTTGTCGCTGACTAAATCTGTGCCCACGGCAGATAAAAACTTCAGATTCAGCTGCTGCGGCGCACTGCGTTTACAATACACAGCAGTGTTGTAGACATCTCCGGCAAAAGCCTGATGGTAGACGTTATCCACGAGCTGGAATAACTCGACCATACATTCGCCAAAAATAATGACTTGTTTCATGGATGGATCCTTAAGTTCAGCTTCAGGCAACCTGACTATGCCGCACCCGGCTTTGTTCAGCTATAGCAACAGACTGACGGGTTAAATCAGTAATAGCTGCCCAGTTTTGTTGTAACACCAGATCTTTAGGAGACAACCAGGAACCACCTGCGACAAACACATTAGGTAAGGCTAAAAAATCTGCCAGATTATTTAAGTGCACACCACCTGTTGGGCAAAACTTTACCTGCTGAAATATACCAGCCAAAGCTTTCAGCATGTCAATACCACCTGCTAAATGCGCAGGGAAAAACTTCAGTTCTGTTAATCCCATCTCCAATGCCATCGCCATTTCAGACGGCGTCGCCACACCTGGTGCTAATGCCAGTTCGGTATTGATCATGGCTTTGAGTAAATCCGGAGTGCTGGCAGGACTAACCAGAAATTGCGCACCAGCCGCTTTAGCATTAGTGGCATCTTTAGCCGATAAAATAGTACCTGCTCCAGTTAAAAGCTCTGGTACTTCAGCACGAATAGCGCTGATGCACTCTAAAGCTGCAGCAGTACGCAACACGACTTCAACCGCTGTGACTCCGCCTTGTTGCATTGCTTTAGCAATAGCAACAGCCTGGGCTGGTTGTTCAGCCTGGATAATAGGCAACAACAAACCACCTTTGAGTAAGGAAGATAAAGAGTTCATTCAACAAGGTCCTGTAATAAAGCGGCAATATCTGTGCCTTGGGGTAATAAAAGTAAGGGGCAAAGCTGTTGATAAGCGGCCGTTAGTTCAGCTTTAAATGTTTGTGACTGCTGCAATGCTGCAGGAAATACGGCAGATAACGCTAAAAACAGAGCTGTGTCTGCCGCTGCATCGCCCCTGCATTGGGCTGCAACGCCTAACAACACAGCGGCTAACGGGTCGACCAAAGCTGTATCGGGTTGTTGCTGATAACGCAGTCGGATAAACAGCAGCCAACTGGCCACCACCAGACTTAATAAACGAATAGAACGACCACTGGCTAAGTTATCCAGAATAATTGGAAAGACCCGCATTGGCAGTTTTTGCGAGCCATCCCATGCAATTTGAGCCAGTAAATGTCGGATAGCAGGGTTATCAAAACGCTGGAAAATATCAGCGCTGTACTCTGCCGGGTTTAATTCAGCCGGCGCATGGAAAGAGCCGATAATCTCTTCTTGTGCCAGTTTTTGCACAAAATTGCGTAGCTTCGGTTGCTGCATGGCATCAAACACAATGTCCAAACCACACAAAGAGCCTAAATAAGCCAAAGCCGAATGTGGCGCGTTGAGTAAGCGCAGCTTAGCTTTTTCAAAAGCTTTCACGTCCTGAGTGTAAGTAACCCCCACCTGATGCCAGGCGGGTCTGTGAGCTGGCAGAATATCTTCAATCACCCACTGACAGAACTTTTCGCGTTTAATAGGCCAGTTGTCCTGATACCCCAACTCTGCCGCCAGTTGTTTCGGCAGCATTTCATCTGTAGCAGGCGTAATGCTGTCCACCATAGTGCAAGGGCATAACAGCTGCTGTTCCAGCCAATTAGCCAAAGCCGGTTGCTTTTGTCGTGCAAAAGTAAGCAAGGCATTACGAAGTTTATGACCATTGTCGGTCAGGTTATCGCAGCTTAGCACGACAAAAGGTGGCACATTGGCGGCGAATCTCAGAGCTAAAGCCTGTACTAACAAACCAATAGCTGAGCGGGCTTTAACGTTAGTTTCTAAATCGTGCTGAATATCGGCGTGAGTTAAATCCAGCTCACCCAAGGTATTTAAGCAGTAGCCTTTTTCTGTGATGGTTAAAGTCACGTAATAGCTGCTTGGTGCTGCTAAACGCTGCAACACCTGTTCGTACTGCTCTGCAGCGACCAGCAACTCACGAATAGAGCCGACCACTTGGTACTCTGTTTTTTTATCCAGCAATACCAGACTGTATAACCCCTGTTGCGTTGTTAAAGCTTTGGCTAAATCGTTGGATCGCATCGATACCACAGAAATGCCCCAGTCCCCACCGTATTTCAGCGCGAGATCTGTGTACCAGGCCTGATGTGCCCGAAAAAAAGCGCCAGGGCCAATATGCACTATGCCTATGCCTGTAGCTGAAGGGTCATAAGCGGGTAGCTTGAGTTTACCTTGCAACTGCTGCAGCAAGGCTGGCTGTAAACCTGGAATATCAATACTCATGGGTTGTCCTTTTAATCCAGCTGATAGGCTTGTTTCACCAGCTGATAGGTCAGCTGCTGCGCCAGTTCATGCGCTTCGTCTTCGTTTAAGCGATGTTCAGCCACCAAACCTGCTAAAAAGCGACAATCAATACGACGTGCCACATCATGACGGGCCGGAATAGACAAGAAAGCCCGGGTATCGTCGTTAAAGCCTACTGTGTTGTAAAAACCTGCGGTTTCAGTGACCTGATGACGGAATCGCAACATACCTTCAGGGCTGTCGTGGAACCACCAGGCTGGACCCAGTTTTAAAGCCGGATAATGACCAGCCAAAGGCGCCAGTTCACGGGCATAGGTAGTTTCATCCAGGGTGAACAGAATAATTTTCAAAGCGGCATTGTTGCCGTATTTGTCCAGCAGAGGTTTTAAGTTGCTGACAAATTCAGTCGGGCTTGGAATATCAGCGCCTTTGTCGGCACCAAAACGCTCAAAAATCGACGGGTTATGGTTACGAAACGCGCCAGGGTGAATTTGCATCGTCATGCCATCTTCAATACTCATCCCAGCCATTTCAGTCAGCATTTGGCCTCGGAATAGCTCGGTTTGCTCTTTACTGGCTATACCAGATAAACACAGCTGAAACAGGCTGCTTGCTTCATGCTCTGATAAATTGGCTGTTTTGGCTGTAGGGTGGCCGTGATCTGTGGCTGTAGCGCCATGGTCGCGGAAAAACTGCCGACGAATACGCAGGGCCTGTAAATACCCTTGCCAGCTATGTGTGTCCTGACCTGTTTGCTCGGCCAGTTTTTTGATATTGGCCAGAAAATCAGCACGGTCGGCGTCTATCACATCGTCTGGTCTGAAGGTGGTGATCACCCGTTTTTCATAGCCAGTGCCTTTTAATGCGGCATGGTGTTTTAGCGAATTCACCGCGCCTTCGGTGGTGGCAATCAGTTCGATATTAAATTTATCCAGCAAAGCACGGGGCTTAAATTCAGGTTTCACCAACTGCTCGTTGATGCTGTCGTAGTACAAATCAGCGGTATCGCTGTTTAATGCATGCTCTAAACCAAAGACGTCATGAAATACGCTATCAAGCCAAATACGTGAAGGCGTGCCACGGAATAAATGATAATTTTGGGCAAAAGTGTGGAAAATTTTGCGGTAATCCGTTTCGACCGGAGTGCCGTCTTTAGTGCGAATACCCAAAGATTCCAGCGAAATACCCTGGCTGTACAGCATGCGGAACACATAATGATCCGGTAGCAGCAGTAAGCTGGTGGCATTGTCGAAATTGGCATTGCTGGCAAACCAGCTTGGGTCTGTATGGCCATGTGGGCTGACAATAGGCAAGTCTTTAATGCCGGCATACAAACGTCTGGCTATGGCGCGAACTGTTGGATCGGCCGGAAATAATCTGTCTTGATCAAGTATTAAAGGTTTAAAGTTGGCCATATAGATTCCTTACAGGGTCACGCCATTTTTCCAAATGGCGATCTCTTTGTTGTCTGATAATTCGTTTTGGGTCTGCTTGCCTGAGGCGATATCGATCAGGTAGCGGAAAAACTGGTAGGAAAAATCCTGCGCATTCTGACCTTGTTGCAACAAAGCACCGGCATCAAAATCTATCCATTGCGGTTTGCGTTTGGCTAAATCGCTGTTGGACGAAATTTTTACTGTTGGCACAGGAAAACCCAGCGGCGTGCCGCGCCCCGTGGTAAACAGCAGCATGGTCGCGCCACTGGCCGCTAAAGCCGTAGATGACACAGCGTCATTGCCAGGGCCCTGCAGTAAAGTTAAACCTTGTTGCTGCACTAAAGCGCCATAAGGGATCACTTGTGTCACTTTGGCCGAGCCACCTTTTTGAATAGCGCCTAAGGATTTCTCTTCCAATGTAGTTAAACCACCTGCTTTATTACCCGGGCTTGGGTTTTCGTAAACTGGCTGTTTGTTATCGATAAAGTATTGTTTAAAGTCGTTGACCAAAGTGACTATGTCGGAAAACACGGTTTCGTTGACAGCACGGCTCATCAACACTTGTTCGGCACCAAACATCTCCGGGGTTTCGGTCAGTACTACTTTGCCGCCTGCAGCACAGACTAAATCGGCAATACGGCCCACCAGCGGATTCGCCGTTAAACCACTTAAACCGTCGGAGCCACCACATTTCATGCCGACCACTAAATCGGATACAGGACAGGCTGTGCGCTTATCTTGCTGCATCAGTTGAATAAGTTCTGCGGCAGCCTCCAAGCCTTGCTCTAGTTCGTCTTCCACTTGCTGGGCATTAAAAGAGCGTAAGCGGCTTTGATCCAGTTCAGGGCAGGCTTTAAGTAAAGCTGCCAGTTGATTGTTTTCGCAGCCTAAACCCAGCACCAGCACAGCACCGGCATTCGGGTTTTGCATCAGGCCAGCCAATACGGCGCGGGTATGGTTTAAATCATCACCTAACTGAGAACAGCCAAAAGGATGGGTGTACGCAAAAACACCGTCTGTTAAACCAGCAAATTGTTGATTAGCTTTTTCGGCTATTTTCATTGCCGCACGATTCACACAACCTACAGTATTTAAAATCCACAGCTCGTTGCGGGTACCTACTCTGCCATTGGCACGGCGATAACCCATAAAATGGGTAGGCAATTCGGTTGGGAAGGCTAAATCGTCAGCCGCACAGCCCTGATACTGGTACTCCATCTGATCAGACAATAAGGTTTTCAGATTATGTGAATGCACCCAGCTACCAGCTGGAATATCGTCCTGCGCAACACCTATGGCGTAACCATATTTGATCACAGCTTCACCTTTTTTAATCAGCTGCAACGCCACTTTATGGCCTGGTTGAATATCCTCTTTTGCCTGCACTTCTTGCCAGGGATCAATCAAAGCCTGACCGGAAGCTAAAGGCTGCAATACCACCAGCACATTGTCGCGTGGATGCACTTGTAACAGGCTCAACTGAATAGCGGCCGGATCGGCAATATGTGGGCTACAACCTTTTGTTTGTTCTGTCATTTTTAACCTGCTACATAGCTTGTCTATCGGTGGCAAAATTCATTTTAAAAAATACTAGTGGCTCTGTTTTAACAGAGCCGTAGTGAGGGCTTTCCCATTCAGACTGACATTTTCCAGTTTAAAATCACTTGTATGTTCTAATACACCTAAGTTCGCTTGCTCAAAGCTGACATCCGTCATACGGATACCGCCGATGCCAGCTCGGGGTAAACCACGAATTTCAAAAGCACGCTGAGCCTTTTTCACCCTGAAATTGCTGATACTCAGATCTTTGACTTGTGGTAAAAATTGACCTGTATCCCCTTCTTCGTAGTAGAAGTTAATAACAATAGCGTCTTTGACATCGCCAATCTCAATATCATCTACTGCGACTTGTTCAATTAAACCGCCTCGCACTGAGTTGGTTTTAATACGTAAACCCCGTTCCAGATCAGGGCTACTCATACGACAACGGCGGGCAAATATTTGTTTAGCACCACCAGAGATTTCACTGCCTATCACTACACCACCGTGACCAGATTTCATCAGGCAATCCTGGATCACCACTTGCTGTATAGGTGTTGCTAAACGGCGGCCATCCGCATTGCGGCCAGACTTTAAGGCGATGCAGTCATCACCTGTATCAAACAGGCAATGTTCTATCAGTACACGCTGACAGGATTCAGGGTCGCAGCCATCGGAATTTGGACCATGGCTGACACAGTTCACACCACGGATCACTACGTCTTTACAAAGCACAGGGTTAATCAGCCAAAACGGCGAATTACGGATGGTGACACCGTCAATCAACACTCGCTCGCACTGGTATGGCTGAATAAAAGGTGGCCTTAATCTGTTATTGTCCAGAATTCGCTTTTCAACCGGCACACCAGCTTCAGCCATAGCAAACAGTTGATCACGGCCTGGCTTTTGGTCAGTTGCCGGGTCCAGTTTCCAGGGCGTATGTTTCCATATTCCTTTCCAGGGCCACCAGTTTTCACCACTGGCATTACCTTCCAGAATACCTTCACCTGTTATCGCAATATTCTGCTGCTGATAAGCATAAATTAACGGCGAAAAGCCCATCAGCTCCACCCCTTCCCAGCGGGTAAAAACAAGGGGTAGGTAAGCTTGTGGATCGGTGACAAAAGATAAAACCGCGTTTTTTTGCAGATGCAGATTTACATTAGATTTTAAATGCACTGGACCAGTAGACCAGACCCCTTCAGGCACAACAACACGGCCACCACCGGCCTGATGGCAAGCAGCTATAGCCTCTGAAATAGCTTGATCACAGCGCTGGTTTTTCTGAGCGCCAAAAGCAGTGATGACAAAATCGCGGTCTGGAAAAGAAGTAAGTTTTAAATCCCGCAGTATGTGTTCTGCAACAGCCCAGATTGGATCTACAGCTTTTGCATCAGCGGCCGTTACCTGAAAACTAAGCAAAGGCTGCAACGCCGCAGTAGCGATACCAGCTTTGAGTAAAAAACGTTTTTTCAGATCAGGCTCTAGCATCCGTTATTCCATCTTTGTTTTATCTGCACAAAGCTATTGGAACTCGTCTGCTTTATGCCTGTTTAAACAGCATAATAACGCATTTGCCACCGGTAGCAATAGATTAACATAAAATATTGCCACCGATGGCAACTGGTCAGAGAAGTTCGGAAAGAAGATTCCATTATTGAAATTAATGCGGTTCTAAATGCTGTGAAATTCAGGCAGCGCAGACTCTGTTGCGACCTTGTTGCTTGGCCTGATACAAAGCCTGATCCGCTAAAAACAGCAGTTGCTTGGCATCATTTAATTCATCACTGATAGCAATACCAATACTGACGGTAATACTGATGCCATCTGCAATATCCAGCCAGTCCAATAGCATGATTTCTTCACGCAGGCGTTCGCAAACTAACTGCGCTTGTTCAAGACTAGTAGAGGGCATTAACAACGCAAATTCTTCACCACCCCAGCGGGCAGCGCAGTCAACTGAGCGTGAATGCTGACGAATTTTTTCAGCTATAGCCACCAATGCCAAATCACCGGCGTTGTGCGACCAGGTATCATTGATCTTTTTAAAATGATCTACATCGATAAAAGCCAAAGCCAGTGGCTGCTTTAAACGTTGTGAACGCATAAATTCTTTACTTAACACTTCATCAAAAGCGCGGCGGTTCGCAAGGCCAGTTAAACCATCCTGCCTGGCTTGTAATGCCAGGGCTAAAGTCTGCTGATGTAGCTGAGCCAACAAAGTGGATTTCTCTTCATCTGCCGCTTGCAGGCTATTGGCTTTTTGTTGCAGCTCCGCGGTTTTTTCCGCCACCTGACGCTTTAAACGCTGTTCTGAGTGACGCAAGCTGGATATACGCCAGTACACCAATAACAACACCAGAGCTATTGAAGATAAAGCACTTAACCATTGAAAGTTTCGGGTTTGCCACCAGTACGGATGTTTAATTAATTCTATTCTGGCAGTTTTACTCCATTTTCCACTGGGATTAGCTGCCTGAACCTGAAACTCATAACGACCAGGCGCCAGATTGGTATATTCAGCAAAGTTCTGGTGGCCTCTGTCCAGCCAGTTCGCATCAAATCCAATCAGTTGACTGCGGTACTGGATACGGCCAGGCATCACATAACCTAAACCTGCAAAATGTAATTCCACCCTGTCGCTGTCGGGCGGCAACTCAATACTGTCATCGATTTTTTGCGCTACACCATTCACCAGCAACTCTTCTAACACCACAGGAGGTGTTGCTTCAGCAAACACAGCCAAACGATCAGGCTGAACCCTGCTGACACCGGATGCTGTCGCAAACCATAAAGCACCATCCTGGGCCAATATAGCGGCAGGGTTTGAGCCGCCATTGGCCTGAGCACTGAGCATACCGTCGCTTTCGCCATAAAGCTCATACGCAATACTGGTTGCAGTGCCATCAGCCACTGCATTCGCATCTTTCTGACTGATGCGTAAAATGCCCCTATTACTGCTCAACCAAAGATTGCCATGTAAATCGGCCTGCACCTGAAAAATTTTATCAAAAGGAATACCAGCCTTACGGCCGACCAGAGAAAGCTCAGCCGTATCTAACCGATAGCGCACTAAACCACGATCTGTAGCCAACCACAGCAGTTTTTGTTCAGCTTGTTCGAAAAAATCAAAAGCATATTCAGTTTGATCGAGCTCTGACAACGACAAAGGCTCAAATTTTCCTTTAATCAGACGAGTTACACCTGTGCCTGTGCCTATCCAGAGCACATCACCAATCTTATGCAAAGCCACCACAAAGTCAGCCGTTAAGCCTTCACGTGTGGTGTAACTCTGCATCTGTTGAGCCTGATAATGATTCAGTCCTTGTGCCGTACCCAACCAGATAGATCCATCCTGCAAAGGCAAAATAGCCCGAACTTCGTTGGATAATAAACCTGAACTGCGGTCCAGCAGTTTTGTCAGCTGACCGTCGCTGTACCGAAAGACCCCAGAAGAGTAAGTGCCAACCAGCACATCACCCGTTGCTGTTTCAGCCAGGCTCAACACTGATTGTTCTGGCAGCAGGTTTTGCTCTGTCAGCAGCTTCCCATTCAGGTAACGCGCAATGCCGCGCGCAGTACCAATCCAGATACTACCGTCTGAATGCTGTAATACAGTACGGACAAAATTGTCAGGCAGGCCTTGCTCTGTGCTTAAGGTCGCAAAAGGAGCGTCTCGTAAACGGAATAAACCACCATTGGTACCAAGCCAGATACTGTGCTCGTTGTCTTCATAGATAGTAAGCACTCTATTGTTCGGCATACCGTGTTGAGCGGTCAGCTGCTCTAAGCCGTAATTACTTAAGCGGAAAATACCTTCCTCAACAGTGCCTATCCATAAATCACCATGGTGATCGACCAATAATCTGGAAATGGCGGTTTGCTGTAATTCAGGCTGAACTAAAACAAAGTCTTCATCTTGCTGCTGATACAAGCCCCGCTCAGTCGCCATATGCAACTGATTTTTGTAAAAAGCTAAAGCGAAAACAGGCGATTTAGGGCTGTTTGCTACCGGAGCTAATTTGCCATCATATAAGTAGGCCAAACCTTCAGCTGTTCCGACCCAAAGCCCGCCTTGTTTATCATCTAACAGACTGTAGATAGTGTTGCTGGGTAAGCCATCATGTCGGGTCCATTGCTGACGGGAACCATCGGTTTGCAGGCAAAACAAGCCGCCGCCCTCAGTACCCACCCAAAGCTGTCCTTTTTCGTCCCCCCGCACTTCATTGACTAATGAAGATACAGGATCTATGGGCCGCCATTGTTGATCCTGCAACAGCGCCATCCCCCCCCGAGATCCACCTAATAACAATCGCCCTTTCGGATCCAAATGCAAAGCTCTGATACCAGAATCAGGTAAGCCTGTTTGTTGTTCACGGCCAAAGACTTTAAATTCACGGCCGTTGTAGCGGGCTACGCCTTCCCAGGTTGCAAACCAAAGATAACCGTCCGGAGTTTGGCTAATGCTGTTGATGGTGTTATGAGGTAACCCTTGACGGGTACTCCAGCTTTCGCGGAAGTAATCAGTTAGAGCTGCAGTTGCTGCAGAGGAAGAAAAAGGAATTACTAAAAATAGCTGAAGTAAAAGTGCAGTAAACACGACACCAATACGTTTTTTGCCGGATAATTTGATAGATTTGATAAAATTTAACATCAGCGCCATCCCAGTCAGCAGATGGTTTCATTTTTTCTAATAACACTACCATACTCTATTTTTAGAACCGGGAAAACTAAATTACGCTGTGATGCTAGGATGCCGCAGCTTTAGCGGCTTGAGCTGTAGACTCGCGCACCACAAGAGTTGGAGCAACTTTCGCAGCGACTTGTTGCGCTGCTTTATCATTTTGTTCAATCACCATAATCATTTTAGTGGTCGCCAACTGCGCCATTTGCCGAACGGGACGGCGGATAGTGGTTAGAGCAGGTATCACTCTGGACGCCAGTAAGTTGTCATCAAAACCGGCAACTGACAGTTGCTCTGGAATAGCAATGCCCATTTGATGCGCCACTTTCAGCACACCAGCTGCCATCTGATCGTTATTGGCGAAAATGGCTGTAGGTAAAGGAGTTTGACTTAAAAGACTGCGGGCACACTCAATACCGGTTTCGTAGGTATTATTACCTTCCATAATGCGTTCAGCTTTCAGCGCTATACCGTAAGCCGACAAACCTAATTTAAAACCTTCCATCCGCTCTGTGGATGATTTATAGCGCTGTGGACCGCTGATAAATGCAATATCCTCATGACCTAGCTGAGCAAAATAGCGCGCCATTTCAGCTGCGGCAGAACGATCATCCGAAACCACTATATGTTGAGGTTCATCAATAGCAACAGAGGTAAGTCGTACATAAGGCCGTCCAGCATTTTTTAATGCTTCAGCCAAAGACTCCAGTTCAGACACAGGCGGTAGCACTATCACACCATCCAACTTGGATCTGTTGATAAAATTCAGGCAATCCTGCACCAGAGTTTCACTGCGATAACGACAAGGATGCACCACCAGCTCATAGCCCAGAGTAGAACATATTTCCAGCACCCCACGCTGTACATCATCTAAATACAACGCATCCGGGTTATCGTAAATTAAGCCTAATAAATAAGATCGGCTGGATGCTAAACCACGGGCCTGAGTGTTTGGCGAATAATTCAGTTCAGCGATGATTTTCTCAACCCGGACTCTGGTGCTGTCACCCACACTCAAAGAGCCATTGATCACCCGCGACACAGTGCGTTTCGACACACCAGCCAGACGGGCGACATCATTAATGGTCGAACTTTTTTGTATCATCCACTTTTCCTATTATTTATCGTTGGCCAGCAAAGCAGGCCTGTAACACGCCAGACTGATTTCAATCGCAGCTTGTTTTACGGCAGCAACCAATTCAGGCAAACGTTGTTTGCATAAAATACTGGTCAATCCGGTCACGCCAACAGAAGCCACCACAGCCCCCTGAGCATTACGTATAGGCACAGCAATACAACGCACATTGGCCTGATACTCCTGATCGTCTACTGCATAACCACGGCCTAAAACACTTTGCAATTCTACCCGCAAGCAGGCCAGATCGGTAATGCTTTGTGGCGTCCGGGCAGGCATTTGCTGCAAACCAGGCAAACTAGCCAATTGATCAAAGTAGTTAAAGGCTAAAAACACCTTGCCGCCGGCAGAACAGTGTAAGTCGGCCAAAAAACCTGGCCGTGCAGCCAAATGACTCGGGTTAGGGCTGTCACAGACTTCAGCTATTAAAGCACCATCTGGCCTCGGCAATGCCAGATGACTGGTGAGACCTGTACTTATCGTCAGTTTATGCAGCACAGGCACAGCCAGTTGGTGCAAATGATGATGCTGCAATAAATCCAACCCCATCTTGTACAAACTGCTGCCCACCCGATACTTTTTACCTTCTTTGTACAGCATTTGTTGCTGACACAACGTCTGTAAAATACGAAAAGCGCTGGTTCTCGGCACCATCAATTGCTGCTCAAGCTGGGATAAAGTTAAACCAGAACCTGATGCCGCCACTAACTCCATCATGCGGCAGGCATTGGCAAGATTTGGGATCAAATAACTGGTCATAACAGCTCCTATAGCCCAAACAAATTAGGCAAAAATTCACTGATAGCCGGAATGTAAGTCACCATCATCAGCACCACAAACATGGCGGCATACATAGGTAACAACGGCTTGATCAAAGACTCCAGCTTGGTTTTGGCCACAGCGCAAGCGACAAAAAGCACACTACCTACAGGTGGTGAGACTAATCCAATCGACAAGTTCAAAATCATCATAATGCCAAAATGCAACGGGCTCATACCCAGCTCCACAGCTACAGGCAAGAAGATAGGTGTGAAAATCAGCACTGCAGGTGTCATATCCATAAATGCACCGACGATCAGCAAAATAATGTTGATCAATAACAAAATCAGCAGCGGGTTTTCACTTAAGGTCAATAAACCCTGACTGACAGTTTGTGGGATATTTTCATAGGACAAAATCCAGGACATAGCAGCAGAAGTGGCAATCAACGCCATCACTATGGCGGTAGTTTCAGCAGATTTCAGCAGTATTGCAGGTAACTCTTTGACTTTGACTTCACGGTAAACACAAACCGCCAGAATAAAGGAATAGACCACAGCTATAGCACCAGCCTCTGTCGCGGTAAAAGCCCCACTGATAATGCCGCCTATCACCAAAATAATCATCAGCAAACTTGGAATAGCAGCCGCCATTTTTTTGAAGGTTAAAGACAACGGCAGGCGGGCGGCCAATGGATAACCTTTCATTTTGGCGTAACCGGCACAAACCACCATCAATCCCAAACCTAACAAAATACCAGGTAAATAACCTGCAACAAACAAAGCAGCAATAGACACACCACCGCTGGCGATGGCATAGACAATCATAATATTGCTTGGTGGGATCAGCATGCCTGTGGTCGCTGCTGCTGCTGTTACCGCTGCGCTGTAATTGACGTCATAGCCCTGCTTTTTCATTTCCGGCACCATAAAACTGCCGATGGCCGAAGTTGCTGCGACCGCAGAACCCGAGATAGCACCAAATAACATACAAGACAACACATTCACCAGCGCCAGACCACCAGGCAAACTTCCTACCAGGGCCATAGCGGCTTCAATTAGACGTTTGGCAATACCGCCCCGCCCCATCAGAAGTCCTGACAGCACAAAAAACGGAATGGCCAACAAGGCAAAGCTATTTAAACCACCAGCCATACGTTGCGCCAGCGTAGTGACAGCCGGCAATAAATCCATCGACAGCAACATAGTGCATAAAGTAGCTAAACCAATACAAAAGGAAATTGGCACGTTCAGTAACAACAACGCAAAAAATACAGTAATTAAAATAAGTGCAGACCATTCCATTATTCAGACTCCTCTGCCGGGACTAATTGAATTTTTGCCGCCAGACAACGCAGCTGACACACACCATAAAAAGCGATCAACACGCCTGCTAAAGGCAAGACCAGATAGATCCAGGCCATACGGATGCCTAAAGCTGCCGACATTTGATTCAGCTCGAAGGTTAACCACACCAGTTCACCACCGCCCCAGACCATCACTATGGAAGAAAACACCACCACAGCAGCAGTCAGCACAAAAGCAATACGGTGTTGCCATAAAGGGGGCATCCTGCTGGTGACAATATCCAGACCTAAATGCTGGCCGGTGCGATAGGCATAAGCTGCACCTAACATGGCAATCCAGAGTAATAAACAACGGGCGATTTCTTCGGTCATTGAACTGGGATTAGTCAGCACAAAACGGGACAACACCTGCCAGCACACCACCAGCACTATGGCGGCCATCAGCAGCATGAGGCTGCGCTTCAACACCCAATCGACGAACAACACTAGCTTAGTCATTGGACACCCCTGCGGTTTCAGCCTGAACCAAAGCAATTTCAGCCATCAGTTGGCCCACTGCAGTGCCCTGCAAAGATTGATGCAATGGCTGCACAGCGGCGGCAAAAGCGGCTTTATCCGGATAAATAATTTCCACCCCTGCAGCTTTTACTTTGGCCAGTGCATCGTCACTGGCCTGTTGCCACAAATCACGTTGGTAACGCACTGAGTCTTTCATCGCCAGTTCGAGCCAGCCCTGCTGCTCTGTCGTCAGACTTTTCCAGACAGGTAAGCTCATCAAAATCACGTCCGGCACAGCGGTATGCTCATCAAGACTGTAGTATTTGGATAACTCGTAATGACGGGATAGATAAAAGCTTGGCGGATTGTTTTCAGCTCCATCCACCACACCTTGTTGCAAGGCTGTATAGAGTTCACCCCAATCGACAGGAGTCGCAGCACCACCTAAGGTTTGCACCATTTGTACTGAAGTCTGACTATTTGGCACCCGGAACTTTAAGCCTTTTAAATCAGCAGGCTGACGTATAGCTTTGTTTGTGGTGTAAAAACTGCGGCTGCCCGCATCGTAATACCCTAAACCATGTAAACGGGCATTGTGCATCGAGTTGAGTAAATCCTGCCCTATAGCACCGTTTAACACAGCCCATAAATGTGCACTGTCTCTGAACACATAAGGCACACTAAACACCTGCATCTTAGGCACAAAACCTTCGAGCGGACTGGCGGAGACTTTGGTCAAAGCCAGACTGCCAATTTGCAGCAGTTCAATCAGTTCGCGCTCTGAGCCAAGCTGACCACCACTGTAAATCTGAATATGCATCTGGCCTTTGGAGTAATGCTCCAGCCGTTCTGCCATATAGACCATAGCTTTGTGAACCACATGCTCCTGATCCAACGAATGGCCCATACGTAAGGTGATCTGATCTTGCTGGCGCTGACAGCCTGTGGTGAATAGCAGAGTCGCTAAACCGCAGCACAGCAGCACGCTGCGCAATGAAAAAGATTTCATCGTCTAACCTACCTGTTCTATTTGTTATGAGTCAGCGCTCGTACTTCTGGCGCTGTCGAAGGGCACACTGTCTATCGCAGTGATTGCTGCCCTTTTACTAAACTGTTACTAAACGAAGCTCTCCCCAGAACTTCGCGCCCCTTATCTCAATTGATCAGGGCCAAATTTATCCATATCGTGATAATCCAGATTTTCACCCGCCATGCCCCAGATAAAGGCATAACTGCCTGTACCTACACCACTGTGAATGGACCAGGGTGGCGAAACCACAGCCTGCTCATTGCCCATCCACAAATGACGGGTTTCCTTGGGTTCGCCCATAAAGTGGCACACTGCCTGACCAGGTGTCAGATCAAAATAGAAATACGCTTCCATCCGTCTGTCATGCTGATGCGCTGGCATAGTATTCCAGACGCTGCCCTGGCTCAGCACTGTTAAGCCCATTTGTAGCTGACAGGTTTGCACCACTTCTTTAATCATTAACTGATAAATAATGCGCTCGTTACTGGTGGCTAAAGCGCCCATCTCCAGCTTTTTACAATCATTCATCCGTACGTGTTGAACCGGATAAGCGTGATGAGCAGGGGTAGAATTTAAGTAAAACTTTGCGGGCTGCTGTGTGTTTAAGCTATGAAAGCTGACGTTTTTGCAGCCCATACCGACATACAACGCCTCTTTATTCGCCAGCTCGTATTTAGTGCCGTCTACTTCCACATAGCCGGTGCCGCCAACATTAATCACACCCAGTTCACGGCGCTGCAAAAAAAACTCAGCCTTCAGCGCATCTACTGTTTGTAATACAACTGGCGCTTTGACCGGCACAGCGCTGCCAACAATCAAACGTTCATAGTGGGTGTAACACAACACCAGTTGATCGGCCTGCATCAGGTTATCGATCAAAAAGTTCTGCCGCAGCTTTTCGGTGTCGTAGTGTTTGACATCCAAGGGCGCTGTGGCAAAACGGTTTTCAAAAATTACATTCATCACTATCTCCTGCTAAGGCTAGCTCTAGCGAGCCAGCCAGCCTCCATCTACAGCCAACACATGGCCATTGACATAATTACTGGCACTGCTTGCCAAAAATACAGCTGCGCCTGCTAAATCTTCAGGTTCTCCCCAGCGACCTGACGGGATCCGCGCCAGAATGGCTTGATTGCGAACTTCATCCTGCTGCAAGGCAAAGGTATTATCTGTACGGAAATAACCAGGGGCTATCGCATTGATATTTAAGCCAGAAGCAGCCCATTCGTTGGCCAAAGCTTTGGTTAAACCTGTAATGGCATGTTTACTTGCGGTATATGCCGGCACGGTAATACCACCGCTGTAAGACAACATAGATGCAATATTAATAATTTTGCCCTGACCGCGTTTAAGCATTTCAGCTCCGAGCATCTGACTTAATAAAAATGCTGAATCCAGATTCACCCGCATCACCTTTTGCCACTCTTGCATTGGATAATCCACTGCAGGTGCACGGAAAATAGTGCCACCGCAGTTCACCAGAATATGTACTTCGCCAAGAGCCAAAGCGCCTTGCGCTAAAGATCTCACCTGATCTAAATCCGATAAATCAGCGGCTAATGAAAAGGCCTGACCACCTTGAGCCTCAATTTCAGCTGCAGTTTTGCTGGCACCATCCAATTGAGAACTGCAGCAAATCACCGAAGCTCCGGCTTGTGCTAACGCCTGCGCAATGGCTTTACCTAAACCACGGCTGGCACCGGTAACTAATGCCCTTTGCCCTTTTAACGAAAATAAAGCCGACATTTTTTGACTCCTTTTTTGTCTGAATCGCTGCGACTTTCTCTTACCGCATCAGAACACAGTCACTACACATTTAATGCTCAAAATGCCTGTGAAGTTCAGCCCAATCAGAATTAATTTCACATCTGGAACAAAACCTATTTTATCCGCCGACCAAATGTGCAACATTATCAATGTAAAACAACAAGTTAACCATCAAAACCAAATAAAACCCTACAACATGACTGATTTTTTTTTGTGCGACGTTTGACAGTAATCTAAGCTTGGTGTTAGCTTTTTGCCATCGGTGGCACAAAATTGCAAGCATTTTTTGCCACCGGTAGACAAAATCAACAGGGAGTCGCACAAAGCGTCTTCCATTATTAAAAATACAGCTGGCATGTACTGGCTGAACGCTTTGAACCAGACAGGACGAGGTAGATATCATGGCAAAATCCAACACGCCATTTCACCCGAATAAAGTTGCGTTAGCTTTAGCTATCGCAGGTTGTACTTCACTATTTTCTGTATCAGCACAAGAAACTACCGAAACGAAAAAGCTGGACGAAAAAATTGAAGTGATCGAAGTGAAAGGCAGTTTCCGCGATTCGTTATCCAATGCTTTAAATCAAAAACGCCAGTCCGATGGCGCCGTCGACGCTATTCTGGCGGAAGATATTGCCGACTTCCCGGATCTAAACCTGGCAGAATCTTTACAACGTATTCCTGGTATTGCCATTTCACGTGCCGCAGGTGAAGGCCGTCAAATTTCAGTTCGGGGTTTAGGCCCTGAATTTACCCGTGTTCGTATCAACGGTATGGAAGCAGTATCGACCAGCGGTGGTACCGACCAAATCGGCGGTGCAAACCGTGGCCGTGGTTTTGACTTCAACACCTTCTCTTCCGACTTATTCAGTTCTTTAACTGTGCGTAAAACCGCGTCCGCTGATGTGGAAGAAGGCTCATTAGGTGCAACTGTCGACTTAAAAGCTGCCCAACCTTTTGATTATGATGGCTTTACTTTTGCAGCTTCTGGCCAGATGGGTTACAACGATTTGTCTGAAAAGTCTGATCCTAAAACGTCCTTTTTAGTCAGTAATATTTTCGCCGACGGTAAAATTGGTGCTTTATTTTCAGCCTCTTATTCAGAACGTCAGCTGAAAGATCAAGGTGCCAGTACGGTGCGTTGGAATAGCGTCAACGACTTTGGCAGTTACCAGGGTGATGCAGACGCTCCTGAGTTAGCAGAAATTAACGCTGCAGCCAGGCCACGTTTACCACGTTATGACTCCTACACTCATGATATGGACCGCCTGGGTTTAAGTTCATCCTTTCAGTTCAGACCTAATGACGATACAAAAATTGATTTAGATGTGTTGTACGCAAAAACAGATGCCACCCGTAATGAAGTGTTTTTACAAGGTATTTTGAATGCCGGAGCCAATATCACCGGACCTGATGTAGCGCCTTCAGGCATTACAGGTGATATGAATGTAGTCGATTATTTTATCGATGATACCAACACCATGACCTATGGTAGTTTTGAAAATGCCACTATTCGTGCCGAAAACCGCTTTGACGAACTCAGCACCGAATTCCTGCAATACAACCTGTCATTAAAGCAGCACCTGACTGATGATTTGAGTATGGATGCCATGATAGGTACCGCCAAATCAGAATTTGATAACCCGGTACAAACTACCTTAGTAGCAGAAAAACGCGGTGTTGAATTTGCTTATGATTATCGCGGTGGCAACAGAGAAAACCCGGCTCTGACTTATGGCGCAGGTGTATTTGATCCAAACGGCTGGACCTCAAACAGCGTGCGTTTACGTCCATTGGGGGCAGAAAACACCTTTGATACAGCAGAACTGAATTTTACTTATCTGCTAACTGATAACCTGACGTTAAAGGCAGGTCTGCACTACAAAGATTTTAGTTTTGAAACCTACGAAGCTCGCCGTCAGACAGAAAACGGTGCTGGTATTGTCTATACCCCAGATCTGCTGATGCAATACAATTCCGGCTTAGGTAGTCAGCCAGTCTGGTTAGTGCCTGATTTCGCAGCTATTGATGCTCAATACGATATCTACAGTAATACTGGTGCTTTTGAGGTCAGTGCAGATTTCCGTCGCCCTGATAACTACTCAGCTACAGAAGAAACCTTAGGTGCTTATCTGCAACTGGGTTTTGATACGGACATTGCTGACATGCCACTGCGTGGTAACGTTGGTTTACGTCAGGTGAAAACAGACCAAAGTTCGACAGCCTGGGCTACTTTTGCCACCACTCCAACTCAGATTACCGCTGAACATGACTACAACGAATTATTACCGTCAATCAACCTGGCATTGGAGCCATGGGAAGATGTGATAGTACGTTTTGGTGCTGCGGAAGTAATGGCACGAGCTGGTTTAGGGGCCATTCGTCCTGACGTATCAGTTTCTGTTTCCGGCGGCAGCCGCGCTGTTTCTGGTGGCAACCCACAACTGGAGCCGACTAAAGCTCAGACCTACGATTTGGGTTTTGAATTCTATTTCTCTGACGAATCCATGTTAGGTGTGGCGTTTTTCTTCAAAGATATCGACAGCCATGTTCAGACCTTACGTGAAACCAAAGCCTTTACCGCAACTGGCTTGCCGATTCAGGCTGCAATTGATGCCTGTACTGCAGGCCCTGGTTACAACGATGACTGTAACGAAAACGTGGATTGGCAGGTGACTACGCCGTTGAATGGCCCTGGCGGCGATTTAAAAGGGATGGAAGTCAGCTATCAGTTGCCTTTTACCTTCTTGCCTGAGTTCTGGAACAGGTTTGGTTTTATCGGTAACTACACTTATGTCGATGCCCAAATGGACTATGTCAACGCAGCTGGTGTTGTACAAGCAACCCGCGACTTAAACGGTTTGTCAAAAAATACCTCAGCAGCCACTCTTTACTACGAACATGAAGCTTTAAACGCTCGTGTCTCCATGGCAAAACGTGGCAAATACCTGACCACAGCCGTTGGCCGTGATAACAACGATATGGAAGGCACCAACGCCACCACTAACGTGGATGCATCGGTTTCCTATGCGTTAAACGACAACTGGAAAATCAGTTTTGAAGCACTGAACCTGACCGACGAAGTGGATGATCAATGGGTAGATTCAGCCGGTAACCGCCTGACTTATTACCATGAAACTGGTCGTCAATACTACTTAGGCGCTCAATACAAATTTTAATCTCTCTCATAGCTTAGCCATGGATGGCGGCTTTGGCGTGACTTGCAGTCTGGCACTGTAAGTCACGAATTTGTTTTTACTCTTACAACAGGTAATAGCCGTGACTTCGATGTTTAAACGCCCATTGCTGATCTCCAGCCTCAGCTTAAGTTTTTTAGTAGCTTGCAGTAAATCAGCCCCAGCGCCAGAACCAACTGAACAACAAGCTATTCAGCCAACTACAGCATCATCTGTCGCCACCTTAAGCATTCATAACCCCTCGGTTTTCGCCCGTTCACAAGAACCTATTTATCTACCTGCAGCCGACTTAGGTCTGGCAGAAACTGAAGTACAGAATTCCGCTTTTATTGCGACCAGCGCTCAAGGCCTACTGCCTTCACAGTGGATTGACCGCAACGCTGATGGCCAAAAAGATACCTTATTCATTAGCCCCACTCTGAGTGCTGGTGAAACTTTAGAACTACAAATCACTGCAGGCACAGCCACAGAGCTGCCTAAACAAACTCAGGCCGAAATTTCGCAAAAAACCGGTGGCCAGTGGCAAGACAAACAATACGTCGGTGGCAGCTTTGAAAATGTCAGCAGCCTGACGCCTCCATCTCAATACACAGATCACAGTGAGTTTATCCGTTACGAAGGCCCGGGTATTGAATCGGATAAAGTGGCTTACCGTATTTATCTGGACTGGCGTAACGGCTTTGATATTTTTGGCAATAAAACCGGCAAGCCGGTGCTGGATCAAATAGGCCAGGATGGTTACAGCTCTTACCATGAAATGCTGCCATGGGGCACAGATGTGCTCAAAGTTGGCAAAGCTGTAGGCGCCGGTGGTTTTGGCTACTGGGATGGCAGCAAAGTAGAGCGAGTCTCTAAATTGGACGGTCATAGCGTCACTATCATCGAAAATGGCCCTTTGTATTCAGCGCTGACCATAGACTACAAAAACTGGCAGATTGCCGGTAAAACCTTGGATGTCAAAGCCCATTTGTCGATGACAGCGGGCAGCCGTTTATTACAAAACCGTCTGACCTTAAGCCAACCGCTGGATAATCTGGCACTTGGCATAGTAAAACTCCCTGACACTCAACTGCTGACCGGAACTTTGGAAAGTAGCGGCCATACTTACACTTATCTTGCGACTTACGGTAAACAAAGCCTGGATGGTGCCAACCTTGGCATGGCGATCTTATTTAAACGTGGCAAGCTGGAACAGCTCAGCACAGACGAACATAACCATGTCGCAGTGATGAATGTATCAGGCCAGCATCTGGAGTATTACCTGTTAGGCGCATGGCAACATGAACTGAACGGCATCACTAACGAGCAGCGATTTGTTGAGTATCTGCAGCAGGAAGTGGAACGTTTAACTCTAACACCGCGCCTGAGATTAAAAACAGAATTAACCCAAGCCCAAACCAGTCAGCCTCTGACCAGCGAACGAGCTTTGTACTGGAGCCAGCAATTAGCCAACTCAGAGCTGAAGCGCCAGGCTGGCCAGTATTATTGGGGTGGTTGGGATACCGAACGTGACCGCCCTGTCGCCTTTGAATACACCACAGGTTTATTGGTGCAGGCTTTTGATGACTTAAATAAATATGCTGCTAACCCTGCTTATCAGGCCGTGATCGACAAAATGGCCGACAGCTTTGTCGCTGCTGACGGCACTATTCCTAGCTACGACGCCAGCAAATTTAATATCGACAGCATCAATAGTGGCAATCTGCTGCTAAGGGTATTTGAACACACCAAAGAGCCCAAGTATCAATTAGCAGTTCAGAAGTTACGCGACCAGTTAAAACATCACCCAAAAACCTCAAACGGCGCTTTCTGGCATAAGCAGATTTACCCAAATCAGCTCTGGCTGGACGGGGTTTATATGGGCATGCCGTTTTTAGCTTATTACAGCAGTTTATTTGAGCAAGGTGCCAGTCTGGAGCAAGTGGTGCACGAGTTTGTGGTGACCCGTGAACAGTTACGTGATGACAAAACCGGTTTGTATTTCCATGCCTGGGATGAGTCAAAACAGATGGACTGGGCCGATAAAACCACAGGTCGTTCTGCTTATTTCTGGGGCCGTGCTATTGGCTGGTTGGGTATGGCGCTGGTGGATGTTTTGGATTATATCCCAGCGGATAACACCGAATTACGTCAGCCTTTATTGAATATGGTAACCGAGCTGGCTGCAGATTTAGCCAAATATCAAGACCCTGAAAGCGGTGTCTGGTATCAGATTATGGATAAAGCCGGTGAACGTGGTAACTATCTGGAATCGAGCGGCAGCAGCATGTTTGTCTATTTTTATGCCAAAGCCATCAATAAAGGTTATTTACCCAAAGATCGGTATCTGGATATCAGTAAAAAAGCCTGGCAAGGCCTGCTCAATGAATTTGTACTGGTGCATCCGGATGGCAGCATCAGCCTGACCACTATGGTACAGGTCGCAGGTTTAGGTGCTGGTCGGGATGGCAGCTACCACTATTACATGAGTGAGCCTATCTACCGCAACGACAGCAAAGGCACAGGGCCTTTTATTATGGCTGGTGTGCAAATGGCACAGTTGTTGAAGGATTAACGAATGTGGTCACTGTTTGTCAGGCTGAGTCTACTTGTACTCAGCCTGTTTTGCCTGAACCTGCACGCCAGTGAGCAGCCACTTCGCTTACAGGTCGCTTTAGATGGCTCAGCGCCTTTTCACTCTATTCAACAAGCGCTGGAATCCTTACCCGCCACTCAGCAATGGGCATTGATTGAAGTTGGCCCTGGTATTTATAAAGAAAAACTTTACCTGACCCGCGACAAAGTCATTTTGGCTGGCAGCGGTAAAACCAGTACCACTATTGAATTCGCTGAACTTCGTAAAAACCATTTAAAACAGCAGCCTGATGACTGGGGCTCTGCCGTGGTTAATATTAAAGCCTCGGATATAGTGCTGCTGGATTTAACCGTATTCAACAGCTACGGCGCTGTGTATGGCGATCATGATCATCAGTTTGCCATTCGTGGTTTTGAGCAGGCCAGCCGTATCATCACAGACCAATGCCGCGTGATAGCGGGTGGCGCTGACAGCTTAAGTTTATGGAATAAACAAGGGCTGTATTACCACAGCAACTGTTACTTTGAAGGCCATGTCGATTATGTTTGCCCACGCGGAACAGCCTGGGTTACACAAAGCCAGTTTTATAGCCAGGCCACAGAAGCTTCGCTCTGGCATGACGGCGAGCTAGATAAAAACGCGAAGTTAGTGGTCACAGACTCGAAGCTATCCGGTATTCAGGGCTTTTTACTCGGGCGCCGGCATTATGACGCCCAGTTTTATCTACAGAATAATCAGTATTCGCCTTTGATGGCCGATAAACCTATATTCCGTAAAACCTATCCGGATGAACCCAGCCGCGACAGAGCCAACTTATGGGGCGAGCGTAGTTATTTTAGCGGTTCCAGTGGAGCCAATTACGGCTGGTTGCAAGAGAATTGGCCAAAAGGAACACCAGCCATTAATGCTGATTGGGTCTATCAGGGCCAGTGGCAACCAGAACAGTTGTTAAAAACAGTCCGCAGTTGGTTAAAAACCAAACTCAACACCCCGCCAGCTAAGCTGTATCTGATCGGTGATTCCACAATGTCGGATAAAACTAATCTGGCGTATCCGGAGCGTGGATGGGGCCAGTTGTTACCTGACTTTATGCTGCCGCAGTTGCAAGTTGTCAATTTAGCGGCCAATGGCCGCAGCACCTTACGATTTTTAAACGAAGGCCGCTGGCAAATGCTGCTCGATGAATTACAAGCTGGCGATTATGTGTTGATCCAGTTTGGCCATAACGATCAAAAACAAGACGACCCTAAGCGTTATGCACAAGTCAATACGCGTTACCCACAGTTGTTGCAGCAGTTTATCCGCGAGGTCAAAGCCAAAGCCGCCATTCCACTGCTTGCCAGCTCGATCTGCAGGCGGAATTTTAAAGGCAACAGCTTAGAGCGGGATTTAGCGGCTTATGCAACCCAAGCTAAACAGCAGGCCGAATTGGCTCAAATCGATTTTTTTGATTTGCAGCAGCAAAGCTGTGATTTATGGCAAGAGTTAGGTCCGGACGGCAGTCAGCCGTATTTTATTCAGGTACCGGCTGGTTTGTATCAGAAGTTTCCGGATGGCAAAACTGACAATACGCATTTATCGGTGCAAGGTGCATCAAAGGTTGCACAGCTTTTTGTGCAAGACTTACAAAAGCAACAACATCCTTTGGCTAAGTACGTCTACCGAACCAAGCTTTAATTGGGCTTTAACTTACAAGCCAGTCGCGGGTTCTGGCACTGGTTTTTACCAGTTGCCAGGTCTCGCAGCCATTAAAAGCGGCGTAGTCCAGCACAGCTTTTAGCAGCGCCGCTTTTAATGCGTCCGTCAATTTCACCTGCTCATCAAGCACTAAATGCTGCAACAATAAGGTCTTGCTGGCTCTGTCTGCTTTGACATCCACCTGGCCGATAAACTGGTCTTTATACAAAATCGGCAAGCTGTAATAACCAATCTGCCGTTTGGCGGCTGGTACATAAACTTCAATCTGGTAATCAAAATTAAACAGCTGCTTTAGCCGGTCGCGCTGGATCACCAGATTATCAAAAGGCGACAACAGCCAGACTTTATTTGGCACTTTATTAGGTAGTTTGTTAGTAAGCGCTAACTGGGGCCTATGGTAATACGTCTTTCCATCCAGCAGAAAACTTTGCAGCCTGCCCTGCTCCAGCTGTTGTTTTAGCTGCTGCTTTAATACCAACTGCATATTCTTACGCAGATAACCTATTTGCTGCACTGTCGCCACAGCCTGACTTTGCAGACAACGCTCAATTAAATAATCAGCAAACTCAGCGTCTGTTGGAGGTAAATGTTGATGATGATCAGGCCAGACCCGTTCCGCCAGATCATAGACCTTCTGGAATTTGTCCCTTCTGGCCACCATTAGCTTGCCTTGCATAAACAGCTGTTCCAGTGCCTGCTTGGCCGGTTGCCAGTCCCACCAGGCTCCGTTTTTCTGACCAGAACTAACGAAGTCACTGGCCTTTAGTGGGCCTTCGGCCTGAATACGGGTCAGCACTTCATTCATCAGTTGCTGCTCTGGATTAAACCAGTGGTTGTTGCCGTTTTGCAGTAAGAGCTTTCGCTGCAAACTAAAACGATAATCTTCGGCTGGTAAAAATGCAGCGGCGTGCGACCAGTATTCAAAACTTTGTTTTTGCTCCAGCGCCTTGTCTAATAGCTTCGGCTGGTAGTTTTTTACTCTGTTATACAACACGTGATGATGTGCTCGCTCCACCACATAAATCGAATCCAGCTGCACATAGCTAATTTGTTTCAGGACCTCTGCCACTGCTGCTTTGCCGGATGCGGGTTGAAGCAAGCCTTGGTGCTGTAACACTAACTGGCGTAACTCTTTTGGGCTAAAGGGGCAGGACAAAGTCATCAGTTAAAACCTTAAATAAAAATCGGCGAGAAGCTTTCGATAGTCCTCACTGTACGGCCCTGGACTTTGCTGTATCAAGAGTTCTGTCTGTTCAAGCTGGCTGGATACGGCACTGGCACTAAAATCCAATAACTGTAATTTGGCAGCCTTGTTTGCGGCGGTTTTGACCAGACAACGGCGTTGCAAAGTCCAGCCAGCCTTTTCTGCCACAGAGATAAAATCTGTATCAGCAGGCAGCACCAGGCAAAAATGTGCATCAGCTGTAGCAAGCTTTTTGGCAACAACAGCCAAATCAATAAAAGATAAGCTGTCGGTATGGCGGGCCTGATGCCGCTTCGGATCTGAAGCGCCTAAACTCTGCTGAAAATAGGGAGGATTGCTGATAATCAGCTCAAATCCAAGCTCTGGTTGGTTATCCGTCGCCGCATAGGTTAGAATATCGGCCTGAATGACTTGGATTTGTGCCGCCCAGCGACTGGCCGCCACATTATCATGCGCCTGTAAGGCAGCATCCTGGTCCAGTTCGATTGCATAAACTATAGGGTTCAGCCCCGATTTTTGCAGTCGCTGCGCCAGCATCAGAGACAAAATGCCACTACCAGCTCCTATATCCAAAGCTGTGCCAGCCTTGGGTAAAGTTGCCCAGGCGCCCAACAGGAAGGCGTCCGTGCTGACTTTCATCGCACAGCGGTCGTGGCCAACAAAAAATTCTTTACACCAAAAGCCGCTCACCACTGTCCTTACTTACTAAGGTCAAAAGAGTGGCAGTGTATAAGAAGCTGTTTTGTGTGTCAGTAGAGAATTACTTATACCCTAAGTAATTGGAGTTGCAGAGAGGCAACAAGCGTTTGAGACCCAAGGAGCATAGTTCACCTATGTGACTGAGCGAAAACGTGAAGTTAACAAAGCTGCGGCTTCAAGTACGACGGGTATATCCCAGACGATTTAAACAGAAGGTAAGAACAGCGTGAGCGAAATTAACACTGCACAGGAAAAAATGACCTTTGCTGAGTTTCAACTGGATGAGAGCTTAGAGAAAACCCTGAGTAAAGCGGGTTTTAAAGAAGCGACCAGCATTCAGAAACTGGCTATTCCTGTGGCTTTGGAAGGCCGCGACATACTGGCCAGTGCGCCTACAGGCACAGGCAAAACCCTGGCGTTTTTATTGCCAGCTATTCAGTACCTGCTGGATTTTCCGCGCCGTGATCCGGGTTTTGCACGTGTATTGATCATGACGCCTACCCGTGAACTGGCTTATCAGATTTTTGAACAGGTGCAACAGCTGATTATGCTGACCGACCTGCACGCTGGTGTAATCACCGGCGGTATCAACTACGGCAGTCACAAAGAAACCTTAGAAAAAAACAACGATATTCTGGTCGCGACACCAGGTCGTTTAATTGAATATCTGGATAACGAAAGTTTCCATGCTGACGAAGTGGAAGTACTGATCCTCGACGAAGCCGACCGTATGCTGGATATGGGTTTTGTCGGTGAAATGAACCGCATTATTCTGGAAGCCAAACGTCGTCGTCAGACCATGTTGTTCTCCGCCACTTTGGAGGGCAATGGCGTCAACAAGTTTTCAGAGCGCGCTTTACGTGAGCCAGTGCTGGTTGAAGCTGCACCACCACGTCGCGAAAAAGCGAAGATTCTGCAGTGGATGCACGCCGCTGACGATGCCGATCACAAACTGGCGCTGCTTATTCATATTCTGAAACAAGAAGATGTCAGTAAAGTCATAGTTTTTGTGAAGACCCGTGAACGTTTAGCCACCTTAACAGGTCAGCTGGAAGCCGCAGGTTTAAAGTGTTGCTGGTTACAGGGTGAAATGGCACAAGACAAACGTCAGACTGCTTTAGCTCGTTTCAGTAACAATCAGGTGCGTATTCTGGTGGCGACCGACATAGCGGCTCGTGGCTTGGATATCGACGATATTACTCATGTGATTAACTACGATATGCCACGCACTGCCGATGTCTATGTCCACCGTATTGGCCGTACCGGTCGCGCTGGTAAAAAAGGTACTGCAATTTCGTTAGTTGAAGCTCACGATATTGGTGTGGTGGGTAAAGTTGAGCGTTATACAGAGCAGCCGTTAAAACGCCGCTTTATTGAAGGTATGCGCCCTAAACACAAAGAAGCCAAAGCGCCAACTAAACAGAAAAAACCTAAAACAGCAGCCAAGAAAAAAGCGCTGAAAAAAGCCGCCAAAGCCAAAGGTTAATTCTTTACCCTGACCCGATATATTCCGCGGTATCAAGAAGCGAACTATGTCGGGTTAGTGGTCCTGACTTAATTTATCTTGCCCAGCATTAACTTATTGTAATTCTGTATAAATTCCTGCTGACGCTCTGCAGGCACCGTTTCTAAATGTAAATCCAGATAGGCCTGAGTGCCGGCCAAAGCTGCGATGCTTTGATTTAGTTTATCGATAATAGCCTGGCCAGTTTCGCTTTTATTGCAGGCAAAATAAGCCAGCTGCAAAGGCTCAGCTTCGGCGACTCTGTACCCTTGCAGTAAAGTTGCATCTGTAGTGGCCAGCATAAAAGGGTATTCCAGTACTGCTGAGACACGATGTTGCTGCAACATAGGCCAAAGCTGCGCAATCTGAGCGCCACTTTGCTTAAAGTACAAACTACGCCTGACCACTTTTTCTTTCAGCAACAGATCCAGATCTGCACCATAAGAGCGTTCCAAATCCAGCCCTAACACAAAATCAGGTTCAGTCAGCAATAACTCACGTAATCGGACTTGACCACCCCATTGCTTTAGCTTGGACTGCAATTTGGTATGCAGCTTACTGTCTTTGGGTAAATAGAGTTTTAAACCTTCGATAGCTGAAAGCGGTCGGCTGAAAATAAATTCAGCCTGTCGTTGTGGATTTTTTAAAATGCTGGCCATGCAGCTGTCCGTTTGAGTGCGGGTGAGCTCGCTGGCTTTAGTGAAATTCACCTGATGAAAATATGGGGTGAGTTCAGAGATTTGCGCCAAAATCAGTCGCATTAATTTCAACTCAAGACTTTCAGTGCTTACAGGTGTTGTAGTCAGCCAATTGGCTGGCATTTTACTTTGAAAATGCACATCCTGTGATTTAGCCTGCAGCTGATGGCTACAACAAAGTACTATGGCGATCTTAAAAACAAGCTTCCAACACACCACTTCTGACCACCCACGTCTATGCCATATCAACCCAGCATAAAAGTGAAGTCTTTGGGCTGTAAAGCTTTTTCTTTTACAAGAATGTCATACATTGTTAAAGCAACCAGGCATAACTAAATTTCATAAAGACAGAACGTTGATCCCGCTCCAAACTTGTCAGTTCATCGTCCTGATAAGCATTGTCACTGTAGCCTGCAAAAAACAAAGTCTGTGGGTTTAGTTTGTAGGAATACAATAACTGACTGCCCAAGCTACGTTCAAGTTGCTGGGTAAGGCCCGGATTATTCAGCGGATTCTGCACAATATCACTGTAAATCAAGGTCAGACGCAACAAACTACGCACTGAAAACTGATAGCTCAAACGTAAGTCGGTCAGGTTGGCGGTAAAAACCTCTGCCCCGTCGGCCTCTAAATATCTGTAGGTATGACGGGCTTCAATTTGCAGATGAGTACTGGCATTCCAGCTGACTTCAGGCGAGAGCTGTAGTAAATCCCCCAGCCTGTTATTGCGGTAATCAATGGCATCACCCAGTTCTATTTCGGCGTTGGCATAAAGTGCTGGCAAAGGTCTGAATTCCGCAAAAGTAATAAAACGTTGTTCATTAAACATCAGCGTATTGCCATCAATAGCCAAAGAATTATTATTCAGACGCGGACCTGTTTTATCTCTGTCGGTCAGACTAAAAGAGAAGAAGCTTTGTTGTGGTCCCCATAACTCCAAAAATAGCTCTGCTTCTTTTTCCAATAGCTCATTATTGGCGTTATGACTGATATCCCAATCGCCGCTCAGAATAGCCCTGTTCCACCAGCTGCTGTCAGAAAACCACTGATAGCCCAAACCCTGCACAAATTTATGAAAGTCGGTTTGTGGCATATAACCCATATCAGCCCGAAACTCCTTTTCCAGCGCCAGATATTCGGTATTCCATAGCCAGGCACCATCATCATGTTCATACATGAAAAAGTAAGCTGGGTCTGACAAATCATCCGCTAAACGTAAACCCGCTTCAGAATCTCCAAAGCTTTGACGTAATGGCTCCGAATACGCAGAGTCCGCATACAAATACTGCAGCACCAGTTCATCCTGATCCGTGATTTTATACTTCAGATCCACGCCTGATAAATTATTGTGATAGCTGTCGCTTTGCCGTAGGCTACTGATCCAGCCCAAAGATAAATCTGCATTCAGATCGTAACGATATCTCAGCACAGCGTTGGTGCTTTCTTCATCCAATACGGCGACGTCAGATCCGAGGTTGCCTGGCACTATAAAGGTGGTTTTTTCGTCATTAGCGGCAAAAAAGGCAAAGGAATGTTGCTGTTGTTTGCCCGTCAGCTTAGCGCCCATGTCAGGTGCACCAATATTGCGGGTGTAAACCAGATCCAGAGGTGAACTGAAATAGTCTTGGTTATCGAGGAAAAAAGCGCGTTTTTCGTCAAAAAATAACGAGAAGGTATCATTCATTGACACTTGCGCCACATCAGCTTCTACCTGAGAAAAATCAGGATTGAGTGTCGCATTGAGATTAATGTCCGGTGTTATGCCCCATTTTAAATCCAGACTGACTTCGGTATTGGGTTCTGTCTGCCAGTCTGTTTTTGCATCGGGTGTCACATCACGTTGCTGGCTAGCCCCCGTCACCAAAGACGGCACCACACTAAAATGACTGCCTTGTTTGGCACCGGAAAAACCGGTAGCGATACGCATCTGGCAAATCCAACAGGGGTTCGCCCTTTCTATTTTATTGCTGGATAAACGGTGTTTTACATCGCGTGGATAAAACCGTACCAACTCAATACGCCATTGCTGCAGCGCCAGCCGGTCATTAAAGTTTAAAATGCGCAGCGGAATAGCGATCTCCACCTGATAGCCATCAGAAGTGAGTTTGCCTACACTTTGCCAAATACCATCCCAGGCATCACTTTCATCGCCACTAACTTCATTTTCTATTGCATCTGCCTGCACACCCAAAGGATTACTGAAAAACTGATAAGCCAGTTTTTGATCGTTGTAGCTGTCAATTTTGATGCCGACTAAATCATCTTCCCAGACATCGTCTCTGTCTTTTAAAAAGGCGCGGATTTGGGACGGATCGGGATCTTTGGCTTTAAAAGCCAGATAAAAATACTCGCCGTTTTCCATCAGCAGCACTTCGGTTGCTACAGGAGCAGGCGTATTGTCGGCAGGCCAGCTGTTTATAGTTATCTGAACTTTGTTCGCTTGTGCCCAGCCAGCGTCAGATAAATCGCCATCAATGCTAATACTGGCGCTGGTTTTAGGAATGTGAATATCGGCCAGAGCACTAGCAGAAAACAGAGCAGCCAACAGAAAAAACCAACGCAGCATTTACAGTCCTTGTACAGCAGGAGAAAAAGTCACCGGCACTATATAGAAAGAAGTAGAAAAGAAGAAGGCCGGAAATACCGGCCTTCTATATTGAATTTTGTAAGCTGTTGTTACCTGTCCCAGTAGCTTTCTTCCAGAGAGTCTTCTTTTTCCGGTAAGCCTTTAGACAAGCGTGGCGCATTTTGCACCAGAATGGCGTAACTGACGCGGTTGGCATATTTACAGATCTGAGCAAAAGACGAATAAGCCAGATAAGGTTGTTCATGTTTACTGGATAAAGGCAAAGTTTGACGGTGGAAATGATTGGCCGCTATGTCATGTAAAATAGCAGCTAAAGCGCCATCGCCAGCGCCATTGGTATTTTTAATCCGCTCAGGCCCACCCAAATAAGGGTCGATATGCGAGTAGACTTTCACCGGCTGCTGGCAGTCTTTTTTCTGCATAGGACGGCTGAATTCAAACTCATTGTAATCAGCCAAAGCGCCGGATTTGATTGGATTGGTGGTTTCACGTTTGGCTGATGCGTCTGTGTATCCACATAAATACAAGCCTTCAGGACCCGCTGTTAACAGCACCATATCAACATAATCCAGCGCAGCTTCTGCCGCGAGCAATGGATCAGCAAAACCGGTTAAAGCTTCAGCTTCCAGCTCATTCATCGCGAGCACATTGACATACTGCGACAAAGTTTGCTGAATCAGCTCCCTGTGCTCTTCGACTAAATGTTTAGTGCCTAAGCTCATCACCACAGGAACATCTGCAGCTTTAGCATCGGACAACATTTTCACCATAGCCTGTTGTATCGGCTGATCTGTGGCGCGCAGCGGA
Organism: Rheinheimera sp. MM224; assembly: GCF_947090785.1. Classification (NCBI taxonomy): domain Bacteria; kingdom Pseudomonadati; phylum Pseudomonadota; class Gammaproteobacteria; order Chromatiales; family Chromatiaceae; genus Rheinheimera; species Rheinheimera sp. MM224. The sequence continues at coordinate 860,387 of NZ_OX352320.1, read as the reverse complement.
TAAGCACTGACCACTATAGCTGCGGCTTTGGCAATAATATCGGTCGGGATATAAGCTGGAGTTAACTCATCCATATCACCCGGGTCTATCACAAAAGTGCGTTCGCCATCTGGGGTGATCATGGTAATACCGCGGCCTATATCACCTGGTACGCCCTGCAGATGGTTCATATCCACCTTGCTGCTGGTATGGCATAAATAGTGATATGCAGGAGAACCCAGCTGAATATTGGCTGACATCACCCCCAATAACACAGATTTATCGTCCGCCAGTACAGAATAGTTATGTACTGTATTGCCTATGGTGCCACCGGCAAAGTGATCAGAAATAGCATTGGAGCCCACTAACTCCTGATAAATCAGGTCAGCTTTGCCATGTTCCACTAAGTTGGATAAGCCTTTGCCTATGCCGTATTTTTCAAGAAATTCATCACTGACATTGGCAATCACATCCACTATGGTTTGGTCCAAACCCACAATATAAGTGTCTAGTTCAGGCCGCACTTCGTAGCTGGGTAAAGTCAGCTTAGGCTGAGACACTGGAAAATAATGTTTGAGTTTACGACGACCAGGGAATTTCATAGGGCAACACTCGGATCAATAGAGCCGCGCATTTTAGCAAAAGCCAATTAAAAAAGCGCACTAAAAAGCCGCAGTTTTCTGCGGCTTTTCCGGTTATTTAGCGCAAAGATTGCGAAGTATCAGTCGGACTGTTGCATCCGTGTAAACACCAGTTTGTCGGCTTTGGATTCGGCGCTGCTAAACTGATAGCCAGCACTGTTAAATTCCTTTAAGCCATCCAGCTGATCAATCTGTTGCTCAATCACATAACGAGCCATCAGGCCACGGGCTTTTTTGGCGAAAAAGCTGATGATTTTATACTGACCATTTTTGAAATCTTTAAATTCCACATTCACTACTTTGGCCTTCAGGGCTTTTTTGTCCACAGCTTTAAAGTATTCCTGTGATGCTAAGTTCAGCAAAAACTCTGAATTTAGCTGCTCCAGCTGTTGATTCAGTTCAGTGCTGATGCGTTCGCCCCAGAACTGATATAAATTTTTACCACGGCCATTTTCTAACGAAGTACCCATCTCCAGACGATAAGGCTGCATCAGATCCAAAGGCCGTAACACCCCATATAAACCACTTAAAATGCGTAAATGCTGCTGGGCATAGTCCAGATCTTTTTGTTTCAGGCTGGACGCTTGCAAGCCCTGATACACATCCCCATTAAAAGCAAACAAAGCCTGACGGGCATTATCCGGTGTAAAAGGTGTAGACCACTGGGCAAAACGTGCAGCATTAAGGCCTGCCAGTTTGTCACTGATATGCATTAAACCTGAGAGTTGGACAGGTGTCAGATCGCGGCAATAGGGCATCAACTCAAGGCTTTGCTCCAGCAAAGCGGGCTGGCTAAAGGCGGTAACTGATAGCGGACTTTGGTAATCTAAATCTTTGGCGGGTGATATCACCATCAACATGGGCTTTGGCTTCCTCTACAACTAAGGTTGGAGACTATATCAAATTAAAAGTTTTAGCTCGACAACAAAACTCAATACGGACGCGGCTTAGACATGGTTTTTACTTTTTTTCATGGTAAGCTCAGATCCGTATGCAGGCCTTATAGAATAAGGCTGCGACCAGTAAAATAAACAGAATTCCGAATGAGGGAAACTTGCCGCAAAAGCCTGTTTTTATGTTGTAATTTTCCTACATTTATTTAGTATTAAGCCCCACATCACTGACTTGTGATCAGAAAAACGGTAATAAAACAATATGAGCACTTTACTTGAACAGTTAAAAGCAGTGACTACTGTCGTGGTCGACAGTGGTGACTTAGGCGCCATTGAACAATTCCGCCCTGTAGACGCTACAACAAATCCGTCTTTGTTACTCAACGCCAGCCAACTGGAGTTTTCCAAACCGTTGTTGGCTCAGGCTGTGGCTTATGCCAAAAGCAAAAGCTCAGATCTGGCAACACAGGTCAGCATAGCCAGCGATAAGTTTGCAGTAGATATCGGCACTCAGATCAGCAAGTTAGTGCCGGGTCGTGTTTCTACTGAAGTGGATGCCCGTTTATCTTTTGATACTCAGGCCAGCATCAACAAGGCGCTGCAACTGGTGGCTTTGTATCAGGAAAATGGCATCAGTAAAGATCGCATCTTGATCAAAATAGCCTCAACCTGGGAAGGTATTCAGGCCGCCCGCCATCTTGAGCAACAAGGTATTCAGTGTAACCTGACGCTGCTGTTCCATATGGCGCAAGCCCGTGCTTGTGCTGAAGCTGGCATATTCTTAATTTCTCCTTTTGTTGGCCGTATTCTGGACTGGTACAAAGCCAACACCAAACAAGACTACACAGCAGAAACCGATCCAGGTGTGGTTTCAGTGCGTGAAATTTATCGTTACTTCAAAACTTATGGCCACAAAACTGTGGTGATGGGTGCAAGCTTCCGTAATATCGGCGAAGTATTAGCTTTAGCAGGCTGCGACCGCTTAACCATCAGCCCTGGATTACTGGAAGAATTAAGCCAGCAGCAAGGCAGCTTAACAGTTCATCTGCAAGATACAGGTGCTACCGCCAAAGAAACTGCGGCTTTGACTGAAGCAGAATTCCGCTGGGCGTTGAATGAAGATGCAATGGCCACCGAAAAACTGTCGGAAGGTATCCGTAAATTTGCCATTGACCAACGTAAGCTGGAAAGTTTAATTCAGGCGCAATTACAGGCTTAATTACAGGCCCAATCAAAGGCTTAATTACAGGTCTAAATACAGGCTTAATTTTTATCACCATCGGATCACTACAGGAGTTTATATGATGTCGTCTGCACTTTGGGCTGAATTGAAACAGCTGGCACAACAGCCTTTGTCATTGCGTCAGCAGTTTGCTGCAGACCCAAAGCGGGCTGAGAAATTCCAGGTCAATGCCTGTGGTATTCATCTGGATTTTGCCAAAAACCTGATCACAGATGGCATCTGGCAAAAGCTGTTGGAGCTGGCAAAACAAAGCCAGATCCAAAGCAAAACTCAGCAGATGCTAAGTGGCGATAAAATAAATAACACGGAACAACGTGCCGTCTGGCATATGGCGTTACGTGCAGACACAAAAACGCCTTTAGTATTAGATGGTGTGGATTTACAGCCTGAAATTCAGGCCTGCCATACACAAATGGCAGAGCTGATTGGCCAGCTGCATAATGGTGAATACAAAGGCTATCAGGGCGATGCTATTACCGATCTGATTTGGATTGGTATTGGTGGCTCTTTACTGGGCCCACAAATGGCCTGTGAAGCTTTAGAGCCTTTTAACAAAAGCCCTGTGCGTATTCACTTTGCCGGCAATATAGATGGTGCCGTCGTCTCTGATGTAGTCAAAGCTTTAAACCCTGCCACTACGCTGGTGTTTGTCGCCTCTAAGTCTTTTGGTACTGAAGAAACTAAACAAAACGCCTTGGCTGTGCGGCAGTGGTTCATAGACAAAGGTGCAGACAAAGCCGCTATAGCGCAGCATTTCTGGGCTACTTCGTCCAATATCAAAGCCGCAGCTGAATTTGGCATAGTGGCACAACATATTCTGCCGATGTGGGACTGGGTGGGTGGACGTTATTCGTTATGGTCTGCTATAGGCTTCCCTGTTGCATTGCAGTTGGGCATGGAGCAGTTTCAACAACTGCTCAAAGGCGCCCGTGATATGGACCAGCATTTTATCCAAGCACCTCTTGAGCAGAATATGCCGGTGATTTTGGCTTTGCTTGGCGTCTGGTATATCAATGCTAAAGGTTGTCAGGCGCAAGCCTTACTGCCGTACAGCCATTATTTACGTTTCCTGCCTTCTTACGTGCAGCAACTGGATATGGAAAGTAATGGTAAAGGGGTGGATCTTGATGGCAAGCCACTCACAGATGCCACAGCCCCGGTGATTTGGGGGGATGCAGGCACCAATGGTCAGCATGCGTATCATCAGTTATTGCACCAAAGTGTGCTGGCTGTGCCGTCAGACTTTATTCTGCCGGCCAAAGTCAGTCACGAGCTCAAAGATCATCACCACAGATTAGCAGCGCACTGCTTTGCCCAAACTCAGGCCTTGATGCAAGGCAAAACCTTTGAAGAAGCCAAAGCTGAAGTACTGGCAAGTGGCGCATCAGAAGCTGAAGCCATTGCTTTGGCACCACATAAAGTGTCTCCTGGTAATAAGCCAAGCAATACTTTATTGCTGCCAGAATTATCACCTTATTACTTAGGCGCCTTAATAGCGCTTTATGAGCAGAAGGTGTTTTGTCAGGGTGTTTTGTGGAATATCAACTCTTTTGATCAGTGGGGTGTTGAGCTGGGTAAACAGCTGTCGACGCCTATTTATCAGGTGTTATCTGATCAACAAAAAAATAACTTTGATGCGTCCACAGAGGCACTTATCGCAAAATTTAAGCAGTTGAACTTGGGCTAACCTGTTGAATGAACGAAAAACATTCATTTTTCGTTCATATTTGTGTCAAAGAGTTATTTTATTTTTAGACAAAGTGTGGTACTAATTTGTTGAAAATAACAACAACTCAGAGGGGCAACCATGGAAAGCTTCGAAGACTTACTGAATATGTTGGAGCGTCCTGCGACGAAGAGCCGTGCAGTCAAACGCAAGTGGCGAGAAATTGAAGCAGTCAAAGAACGCCAGCGCTTAAAACGAGAACTAGAAGATATAGACTGGACCATAGAACCTGAATTAGTAGACATCGAATTAAGTTAAATTGAGCCCCGGCAGCAATGTCGGGGCTTTTTATTTAGCTGTCATTCAGGCTCTGAATACGGGGGCTGGGTTTATCCCTGCCCGCTCTATGTCTATTTATACTTGCCAGCGGATAGGGGGTTTACCCTGCTGTTCGAGTAGCTCATTCGCCTTTGCAAAGTGTCCACAGCCTAAAAAGCCGCGGTGCGCTGATAAAGGGGATGGATGAGGTGCGGTCAGTATATGGTGTTTGGTTTTATCGATCAGCTGTGATTTTTTAATCGCATGACTGCCCCATAACAAAAACACTATACCTTCTGCATTGGCACTGATAGCCCGGATCACTTGATCAGTAAACTGCTCCCAGCCTAAGTTACGGTGTGAGTTGGCTTCGTTCGCCACCACAGTCAAGGCAGTATTGAGTAACAACACCCCCTGCTGCGCCCAGCTTTCCAGACAACCATGCTTTGGGGTCTGAAAATCAACATATTCCAGCGCCAGCTCTTTATAGATATTGCGCAGCGAAGGTGGAATAGCCACTCCTGCAGGCACAGAAAAACTTAAGCCATGAGCCTGATTCGGACCATGGTAGGGGTCCTGCCCTATCACCACCACTTTCATCTCTGCAAAAGGCGTCAGCTTAAAGGCATTAAACACCAGTGCTTCAGGTGGATAAATCACCTGCCCTGCGGCACGTTGTTGCTTTAAGTAATCCATAGTTTGCAGAAAATAGGGCTGATTTTTTTCAGCCCCAATCACGTCTTGCCAGTTTAAAGACACAGTTTATTTATCCAGAGTCAGTAAGAATTGGCGTAATTGTACAAAATCCGGCGCCATATCTGCACTTAAACTTGCCTCTGATGCAACTGCTGCTAATTCAGGCGGCAGAGCTATAGGACTGCCAAGGATATTTTCGACCTGCTCTTTAAATTTAGCCGGATGAGCAGTGCCTAAGAAAATACCAAATTCGCCGTCCTGCAAACTACGCTTTAAGGCTTTGTAGGCAATAGCAGCATGAGGTTCGCTGACATAACCTAGATGTGCTAACTGACGCATCGACACTTGGGTATCTTCTTCATCCACCATCACAGCTTCTAAATCGTCGCGGCAAATTTTACCCTGCGCCAATAAAGCCTCGACTCGTGGCCAGTTATTTGGTGCGCTGACGTCCATCGCATTGGATAAAGTCGGGATAGTTTTATGCGGTGTCCACTGCCCCTCTTTCCAATAGCGTGGCACAGTGTCATTTAAGTTAGTGGCGGCTATCATACGTTTGATAGGTAAACCTAACACCTTGGCAATCAAACCCGCAGTCAAATTACCAAAGTTACCACTAGGCACAGCAATGACAATTTGATCGCGTTTATCTTTTGGTACCTGAGCCACAGCTTCAAAATAATAACAAATCTGTGCAAATAAACGGCTGATATTAATAGAGTTGGCTGAGTTGATATTCAGCTGTTTGACTAAATCACGGTCGTTAAATACATCTTTCACCAGCGCCTGGCACTGGTCAAAATCGGCGTCTACCGCCAGTGTATGGATGTTGTGACCTAAAGTAGTAAACAGTTTCTCTTGCAACGGGCTGATTTTTCCTTTTGGAAATAAAATCACCACGTCCACACCGGCCTGCTGATAAAAGGCATGAGCCACAGCCGCACCTGTATCACCTGAAGTGGCGGTGACAATAGTAGTTTTACTGACATTCTGCTGCTTTTGCGCCTGAATTAACGCCTGCGCCATAAAGCGGCCACCAAAGTCTTTAAAAGCTAAAGTCGGGCCATGGAATAACTCTAAGCAGGCCACATCATCCGTGACTTGCGCCAAAGGGGCTGGAAACTGAAAAGCCAAACTCACCATCTGATGAATTTGTTCGGCAGAAAGCTCGTCGCCAATTAAAGCTTCCAATACTTTTGCGCTGCGCTCGACAAAAGGTAGTTCTAATAAAGCCTCAATATCCAGAGTTGGCCACTGGGTTGGGAAAAATAGCCCCTGCTGCTCACCCAAACCAATACGCACTGCATCCAAAAAACTAACTTGTTGTGAAGCGACTTTAGTATTTGTTAATTGCATTTTTACATCCTACAGCGCACGTGCGCCTTGTCTCGCCAGACGACAGACTGTCGTGATGGCATCTGAGTTTTTAGCGTAATGCTGTTGTAAATAATCAGCGGCAAATTTGGCCTGAGTATCATTTTGACAGACCGCAAAAATAGTAGGGCCAGCGCCTGAGATCCCCACATGGCCTATACCTTGGGCTGTTAACTTTTCACGTATAAGCAACAATTCCGGCATAAGGTGCTGACGGGCAGGTTCAGCCACTAAGTCCTGTAAAGCCGCAAAAGCTTCGGTTTCATCTTTGGCATACAAAGCACTGATAAAACGGCTTAACATGCCGGCAAAAGCTATGCTGTGTTTCAGCGTCAATTGTTGTGGCAATACAGCGCGGGCTTCTTTGGTCGACAGCACTGTGCCCGGATAACAAAGCACCACCTGCCAGTGTTCAAACCAGGGCAAAGCCCGGCATAACAAAGGGCTATCCGGCAGCATCAACAATAAGCCGCCATAAAAGGACGGAGCCACGTTATCGTAATGCACAGAACCACTGACGCCGCCTTCCAGTTGCGCCATCAGCTGCAACAGCTGATAGTCATCTAAAGGTTTGCCGAAATAGTCATTAAAGGCATAACAGGCCACGACAATAGAACAGGCGCTGGAACCCAAACCACTACCAACCGGCAAGTTCTTTACCAGCTCCAGTTGCAGCCGTGGCAAAGTCCGGCCTATTGTCTTTTCAAAGGCATAAAAACACTTCAGCACTAAGTTATCGTCTGTATCACCCGGCAGCTGATGCACATAACGGCCGGTCAGTTGTAAACTCAGTTCAGCCTGCTCAGAGTGGATACGCAGTTCATCGCCAAATAAAGAACCATCTACAGGTTCAAAAGCAGCGCCTAATAAATCAAATCCAACAGAAAAATTCCCCGTGGACGCAGGCGCAAAATACGACTTCATGTTACATCTCCTGCTGCCAGGACAAAGTCCGCATTACATCACTAAACACACCTGCTGCTGTGACCGCAGCACCAGCACCATAACCACGCAATACAAAAGGAATAGGCTGGTAATAACGGGTATGAATAGCCAGCGCATTTTCACCGTCTTTCACTTTAGCTAATGGATGATCCAGATCCAAAGCTTTGATGGCGACTTTGCAGCGACCTTCGCTGATTTCACCTATGTAACGCAGCACCTGACCTTTGGCTTTCGCCTCTGCGATACGTTCTGCAAAAGACTTATCAAGCTCTGGTAACTGCTGCATAAAAGTCGGTACATCTGTGCCAGGCGCAAAGTTGGCAGGCAACACACCTTCAACTTCGACATCGGCTAAGTTCAGCATCAAGCCAGACTCACGCGCCATAATCAGCAACTTACGCGCCACATCCATACCGGACAAATCATCACGGGGATCCGGCTCAGTAAAGCCTAATTCCCGTGCTTTAGTGGTGACTTCAGATAAAGACTGGCCCTGTTCCAGTAAACCAAAAATGTAGGATAAAGAGCCGGATAAAATCCCTTCAAAAGCGACCAACTGGTCACCGGCATTAAACAAACCCTGCAAGGTGTCGATCACCGGCAAGCCTGCGCCTACCGTAGTTTCATACAGGAAACGACGGCGATGTTGTTGTGCCACCTGACGCAGCTGATGGTAGTAGTCCAACGAACCCGTATTGGCTTTTTTGTTTGGAGTGACCACATGGAAGCCGGCTTTTAAGAAATCGACATACAAATTAGCCACAGGTTCTGCACTGCTGCAGTCAATCAATACCGGATTAGTTAAATGCTGATCCTGCGCAAAACGACTTAAATCTGCCACAGAAAACTTAGCTTTGGCCTGCTGCATCTGTTGCTGCCACTGGCTTAAATCTATGCCTTTTTCATCCAGTAACAAAGTTTTGGAATTGGCGATGCCATACACCTTCAGCTTGACGTTCCGTTGCTGTAAAAACTCTTGCTGACGCTGAAACTGCGCCAGTAACTCGCTGCCCACCACACCACAACCCACCAGAAATACATCGATACTTGGGATATGGCTGAAGAAGTTTTCATGGCACACCTTCACTGCGTTCTGACAGGCTTTTTGTTCTACTACAGCGGAGATAGAACGTTCACTGCTGTCCTGCGCTATAGCCACCACGTTGACACGAGCTTGCGCTAAAGAAGCAAAAAACTTAGCCGCCACACCACGGTGCTGGCGCATGCCATCGCCGACCAAACTGACAATGGCCATATCAGATAAAATTTGCAATGGCCGCAGTAACTTGCCTTGCAGCTCCAGTTCAAACTCGGCTTCCAGTGCTTTTTTTGCTGAAGCTAAATCCAGCTGAGCCACACAGAAGCTGATACTAAATTCAGAAGACGACTGAGTGATTAAACTGACCGACACCTGTTCACGCGCCATAGTGGCAAAAACACGCGAGGCCATACCCACCACACCTTTGAGGCCTGGGCCAGAGACGGTGATTAGCGCCAGATGCTCGAGGCTGGAAATGCCTTTAACCAGCGAGTCACCATTATTATCGGCATCAATACAAGTGCCGGGTGCTGCAGGGTTTAAGGTGTTTTTGATATAACAAGGAATTTGAAAACGCGCCAATGGGCCTATAGTTTTTGGATGCAGCACTTTGGCACCAAAATACGACAGCTCCATGGCTTCATCATAAGATAAATGGTCAATCAGTTTGGCTTGTTTCACCTGACGTGGATCGGCACTGTAGACACCATCGACATCAGTCCAGATTTCACAGACTGAAGCTTTTACCGCAGCAGCGACAATGGCAGCTGAGTAGTCAGAACCATTACGGCCTAATAAACACAGCTCACCCTGCGCATTGCTGGAGACAAAACCGGCCATTACATAGACCTGAGCCGATTGTTTAGCTAAGGCCGCGGCAAATGTTTGTTCAGAAGCAGGAATATCAGCCACGGCATTTAAATAATCGCCCTGACTTTTCACCAAAGCCACAGAGTCCAGCAGCACCACATCGACCTGACGGGATTTAAACAGAGCTGTCATCAGGCAAACGCTGAACTGCTCACCCATACCTAAAATTTGTGCTTTGATATGATCAGGGCAATAACTTAATAAACTGATGCCCTGCAAACGTTCAGTCAGTTTTTGCTCCTGCTCGTCAGCCAATTGTTGCACTGCGTTTAATTGCTCAGCGCTTACCCGCAAAGCAGCCTCTGAAACTAACTGAGCCAAACGCTGCTTCCATTGCTGCAAAAGAGGTTGATAGTCAGAACCTAAAAAGGCCAGATCCGTCAGTTCCACCAGTAAGTTGGTGACGCCCTGAGGCGCAGACAACACTAAGCCTACGCTCTGATTGCCAATTTGTTGTTGCACTATATCCGCCACCTCGAGGAAGCGGGTTACCGACGCCAGAGACGAACCACCAAACTTAAGCACCCTCATGTTTTACTCCTTGCTAAACGAAAAAGGCCCGTGACGGGGAGGTCACGGGCCTTTTTGAAAACAATACGCCGCCGACCTCCTACCCCGCAGGGTTGGTGGTAATAATAATGGTGAGTGTATTGCGGATTTGTGTCTTTTTCATACTGTCTATATGCTCAAAGTTTTAGACGTCTGTCAATCTAAATGTTTAGATTATTCTAAATTTAACAGGCCGCTAATTTGCCTTTAGCAGAAATTCTGTTTCACCTGCGCTGTAGGATACAACTCTATTGCGGCCGTCTCGTTTGGCGTTATAAAGCGCCATATCAGCCTGACCTATCAGTAATTCGTGCGCTCGCTCGCCTGCCACATCAAGTTGCGCTACACCAATACTGATGGAGGTTTCTATAGACTGCTCATGGAATGTGACAGCTTTACTGCTGACCGCCAAACAAATTCGTTCAGCCACTTCCATCGCGCCGGACAGCGCGGTATTGGTCAGCACTATGCCAAATTCTTCACCGCCATAACGACCAAACCAGTCGGTATCACGCAATAAAGACCGGACCCGAGCAGTGAGTTCAATCAGTACACAATCTCCGCCTAAATGACCGTACTGATCATTCAACTGCTTAAATTTATCTAAATCAAACAGCAGTAAAGATAAAGGCTGCTGATAACGCTGCGCCCTTTGTACTTCCAGTTTTAGTTGCTCTTCCCAGTAACGACGGTTTAACGCCTTGGTTAAGCCATCAATACGATTGCTTAGTTCCAGCTTTTGCAGCGTGCTCTGTAAATGCTGCTGATAGACAAAAGCATCAGTGGCGTCCTCAATCAGCAAACAGACATAACGACGACCTGACGGATCACTCAACGGCAACATAGTGCAGTTTTGCGCCATATACTGACTGGTGCTGGTAACTGGACGTAAATGGGGCAACTTAATCACATACTGACGCTGCTCCCAGCTGCTGAAGGACGGGCTTTGTAATTCAAGCACTGAAGCAAATTTGCGTCTGAGCCAGGCTTCCGGCACATCTTTAAAGACTTTAAACAGACTCTGGCCTTTTGCCTCAGCAAGCTGTACTGAACTGTGACGCTGTAAGAAGGTATTCAGATACACCAGTTGAAATTGTTCATCTACCACCAACACGCCACTGTTGAGCTGCTCCAGTATCGGGCCGGTTAACCAGTCTTCTGACATCAATATTCTTCCACTATCCGATCCAAAATTTGCTGGATATTTAACACAGCTTCACCTGGGATCAACAACAACATATCGCAGTTAAAGGAATGATCAATTAACTGGTAACTAATATCTACTTTAAGCGCCAGCTCCCAGTGACAAGCCGTTTCAACCAGGGCCTCTGTCACATTGTTCTGCCGCGAGGACAAAACACGGGGCGCACTGTAAGACAAACTATTGTCAATTTGCTCAGCCAGACCATTTAAAAAAGTGGTGGTTAAAATGGAGCTGATATCAGTCAGCATCTCAAGCTCGGATGCACTGTCTGTGTCATAGCCTAATAAAGCAGCAATTCGATGGGCGTTATCCAGCTGATACAACACTATCGCCTCACCGCGCAGGCCATCATTGCCCAGAAACCCCTGGCTGACTAAAGCTGCATCTGTGCTGCTGTACTGAGCTTCAAATTGAGCTGGAATTTGCGCCGAGCTGACCAGCTCAATAGCTGGTACCTGTAAATGCACAAAGGTATTTAAAAAGCGGGCAAGTTTGTCGCTGGCCAGGCCCATAGCGACATTAATCAGCTCCTGCAAACAATCCCTTTGTTCTTCAGAGAATACTGTACTCATATCAGGCCATATTGTTTCAAAATAACGATAAGCTTTTCCGGATTGACCGGTTTATGGATAAAGGCCAGAGCGCCGAGTTCTGTCACTCTTTTTTGCATTTCAGGCTGGATATCTGCAGAAATGACAATGACAAAACAATCCAGACCATCCTGCTTTATAGCTTCAAGCACTCCTATACCATCCAGCTCAGGCATGGTCAGATCTAAAAACACTAAACCAATCTCCTGGCTGCGCAAAATAGCCAACGCTTCCACGCCATTACTGGCAGTGAGGATATCGGCATCAAATGACTCAGGTAAGGATTTACGCACTTGTTTTCGTGCAAGTAAGGAGTCGTCACAAATTAATACAGGTAACGCCATTAAAACAGCCTCTTTATTATTGCTTTATTTGTTTTCACGAAGATGCGTACAGTTCAAATAGTGGACACAGATACCATACTGAAAGATGTTGCAATTTAACACCATTAAATGCTGCTTTTGCAGCAATCTGACAATTTATAGCAGCCATATTGCTAAAGCAGCTCTTGTTGCCTAGTCTCTAAGTTATTTATTACATATAGTATTTTCATTTAAACAGATCTTCTATAAGTTAGTGTTTTAGAGGTGTTCATTATTAAGCCGAACCAAACAAGGTTGTTTCATGCAGCAGAAAAGTTTATCGCGTAAGCTGCTGACTAAAGTTTTGTCAGTATATTTTATCCTGACCTTTGTAGTGACTTTAGGCCAGATTGTTGCCGAGTACTTCAACACCAAAGATCATATCAATGGTGAGTTAGCGACGTTACAGCAAACCTTTTCCGGCAGTCTGACCCGTGCGATTTGGGAGTTAAATACCCAACAAGCATTGATTATTGCAGACGGCCTGTTGGCCATTCCTGCTATTGAAGGCATCATAGTACGGGACGATAGTGGCGCCGTTATTACACAATTAGGTCGTTACATCGACATCAGTGAACGTTACAGCAATCAGCTGGTGCAGGAAGGTATTCGTTTAACAGAACAAAACTCCGGCTTATTTGGCTACACCTTTCCGCTTATTTTTGAATTCTCAGGCCGCGCCACTCAGGTGGGCGATGTCACTTTATTCTCCAGCCGTGCCGTGGTATTGGACAGAATTAAAATTGGTATTTATTTTCTGGTGGGGAACGCTGTATTAAAAACCACTTTTTTAATTATTCTGTTTTTACTGGCCTTCCGTAGCCAACTGACCTTGCCTCTGAGTGAGCTGACCCAACAAATTGAAGATCTGGAGCTTGATCATCTGGAAGGCACTAAAGTTGAAGTGCGCCACGATGAAGCCAATGAACTCAGCGTCATGGCCGATGCTTTTAACCGTTTGATTGCCCGGGTGCAGGACTACAAAGTTCAGTTGGAAAGCACGCAGAAGCAGCTGCTGCATTCGAATGAAAAACTCGATCAGCACAACTTGCTGCTGGAGCAGGAAGTTGCTCGTAAGACTTCAGGCTTAAGTCAGGCTATGATGGATTTACAACAGCAAAAACAAGAACTTGAAGTTAAACAACAAGCCTTGCGTGAAGAAATAGAACGCCGCCGCCACAGTGAAGAAGCCTTACGTGGCAAACAAAGCGAGCTGGAAAAAACTGTTGATGATTTAAAACAGGCGCAGGACCGTTTAGTGCAGTCAGAAAAAATGGCGGCTTTAGGAGGCTTTGTCGCTGGTATCACCCATGAAGTAAATACCCCTGTAGGTATTGGCGTCACAGCCACCAGCTTCCTGGCTGAAAAACTAACAGCCTTAGATGCCGCCTACAAAGACAAAACCTTGTCACCTAAAGTGCTGGAACATTTTATTGAGGAAGCCAAACAAAGCACGTCCTTGCTGCAGTCGAATCTGACGCGCGCTTCTGAATTGATAGCCAGCTTCAAACAAATTGCCGTCGATCAGACCAGTGATGCAATTCGCACTATCAATTTGGCCGAATACCTGCACGAAGTGATCCGCTCCTTGCAGCCAAACTTTAAAAAGACCCGCCATCATATTGATGTGAATTGCCCGGAAAGCCTGATGCTGAGCTGTCCTGCCGGCGCTATTTCACAGATTTTTACGAACCTTTTAATGAATTCGTTAATTCATGGTTTCGAGGAGCTGGAAGAGGGTTATATCCGCATCACTGTGCTGGATGAAGGTCAGATGGTTGATATTACCTATTCTGATAATGGCCGTGGCCTGACTCAGGAGCAGCTGGAAAAACTCTTCCATCCGTTTTTCACCACAAAACGTGATCAGGGCGGCAGCGGTTTAGGTACTCATATTACCTATAACCTGGTACGTCAGACGCTGGGTGGTTCAATTCAGGTCAGTAGCGAACCAGGCCATGGTCTGAGTTACCATATTCGTTTCCCGAAAAACTTAAAACGTAATTCCTGAACTTAAACAACCAAAGTGCAGTGAGCTGCACTTTGGTTTTTTCCGCTGAAAAACTCAAAATCTGACGGTTGAACTCTGTATACTAAGCCGCAATTCTTATAGACAGAGTAGTTAACTATGTGGTTTAAAAATTTACGTTTATATCAGGTTACTGAAAACCTGAACACCGATCAGGATCAATTAGAGCAGGCCTTAGCTGCATTCAAATTCACCCCTTGCACCTCGCAGGAAGCCATTAAAATGGGCTTCACCAGCCCTTTGCATCCAAGTCTGAAGCAGTATTGCCACCAGACCAATGACGTGATGTTATTTGCAGTAAAACGTCAGGAAAAAGTTCTGCCGGGTTCAGTGGTCAATGAAGAACTGGCCCCAAAAATTGATGCCATGGAACAGGAAAAAGGCCGCCCTTTAAGCCGTAAAGAAAAGCAGGCGTTAAAAGAAGAACTCATCCAGACCCTGTTACCACGCGCCTTCAGCAAATCCAGCGTCACCACAGCTTTGTACGACAAACAACAAGGCTGGTTACTGGTTGATACCAGCAGCGCCAGCAGAGCAGAAGAATTACTGGCTTTGCTGCGTAAAGCTTTTGGCTCTTTACCTGCAATGCCGCTGTTGGATAACCATCAGTTAAATCAGCAGCTGCATTTCTGGTTACAAGGCAAAGAATTACCAGAAGGTTTCCAGCTGGGCGCAGAAGCTGAATTAAAAGCTCCGGATGAAGAAGGTGCCAAAGTGCGCTTTATCAACCACTTGTTAAGTGCAGATGAAGTGCAAAGCCATTTGCAGGATAAGCTGGTGACTAAACTGGCCTTAGAGCAGGATGAAAAAGTCACCTTTTTGATCTGCGAAGATGGCAGTATCAAACGCCTGAAATTCCATGACTTGTTATCAGGTTCTAACGAAGAAATGGGCTGGGATGATGTGATTGGCCGTTTAGATGCCGACTTATTACTGATGACAGACGCTTTACGTCATGCATTGTTGCCATTAAAAGCCAATATCAGCACTCAGTAAAAGCTGGGCGTCAAAACAACAAGGCCCGCACATCAGCGGGCCTTTTTATTCTATCGAGCTTAATTAGCTTAACAGCGCTTTGATTTCCTGAGAAATTAAACGGATTTCCGCTATCTCCATAAAATTAGCATCCGGCACTATGTTGCGTTCGATATAAGGTTGCAGCGCCTGTAGCCGCGCGGTGCCTTCTAACGGGCTTTGGACCAAAGCACCGAGCCGGATAAAGTCGATGTAACTGACCTGTTCAGCCTGATAGGAAGCATTGTTCCAGTTCAGCACAATCTGTACATAAGTGTCAGCAAAATCCCAAGCCCGCATAATACTGGAGCCTATCTGGCCAGATAAAGTGCTGATGGCGTTTTCTAGAAACTCCGGATCGCCAAAAACTGTCTGATAACGTTCGGCTTCAGTCAGAATAGGCAAAGCACCTATTAAATGCATTAAGCCAGCCAGCGTCATCACATCCAGATTGAGATTACAGTGCTTGTTGTCCGCTATATACAGCTTTAAACAAGCCAAAGCTATACTGGTGACATTAACGCTGTCGCGCCATACCAGAGCCATTCTCTCTTTGATTTGCTCATGTTGTGAAACAAAAAGCTGCTCCATCGCCATAGCTGTGGCGATATTTTTAACCTGACTTAAACCAATGCGGGTGATAGCCTGGTTTAACGAATTCACCTTAATTGAACGCCCCATAAAGGCACTGTTGGCTACTTTAATCATACGAGCGGCCAAGGCCGGGTCCTGAGCAATAACATCCGTCATCATCATCAGGTTGCTATCTGGATCGTCTGCTGTTTTCCGAACCCGAATAGCCATTTCAGGTAAAGTTGGCAGCACCAGCATATCTGTGCGGATCTTCTCAACCAAAATGGTTAACAAGGCATTTTCAGCCGACATAACAAGGTTCCTTACGACAAAAAAGTTCAGTCAATCAAAGAGTTCTGCAAACCCAAATGCATGACAAATAATAGGATAATTCTACTCGTTTCACGCAATGCCGTCATGAGGGAATGGTTAATAATGCCAGCTTTTGTTTTAACTGCTGCCATTGTGTTTCAGTATAGGGCTGTGCCGGCGCTTTGCCCCATACAGGTGCTGGCCAGGCCATATCATGCTCATAACGTGCGATATGGTGTAAGTGCAACTGCGGCACCATATTGCCAAGTGCAGCGATGTTTAGTTTTTTAGCCTGAAATTCGGCTTTCAGGAAAACAGATAAATGTGCACTTTCACGCCACAACTGCTCCCTGTCCTGTGCTGTTAAATCAATAATTTCTACCATGGACACACGCCGCGGGATCAAAATAAACCAGGGGTAGTTGGCATCGTTTTGCACGCGCAACTGGCAAAGAGGCCAATCAGCCAGCCATAAACTATCCCGCTCAAATTCTGCTGCCAGTTTAAATGCATCAGTGCTCATTTATCTTCTCCTGTTCTATGCTGTTCTCTGCAGCGACTAAGGCAGCGAAGTCAGCCACAAGCTGCCTGGCCAGTTTAATGTCAGCCTGTTGCGCCGCCTGCTCTAAACCCGACATCAGCTCTGTTAATTGTGGATACCCCATACTGCCAGCACTGCCTTTCACACTATGAGCTTCATATTGTAAACGGCTCCAGTTCGCTTCTGACAACCAGAGCTGGAAATCGCCGAGCAAGGACGGCAGAGCCTGTTTAAAGTCGTACTTGAGCTGAATAATCACAGGATCAGAGGCCAGCTGCGCCGCCAATTGGTCATCCAAAGTCGCACCGGTTTGACAGAACTTTTGTATCACAGCTAAAAAATCTTTCTGCACTATCGGTTTAGATAATACGGCCTGACAACCCGCCTTCAGGTAACGGCTTTGGTCTTCGCTCATCACGTTGGCTGTTAAAGCAATAATAGGTAAGTCCATGCCGGCATGACGAATGAGGGCTGTTGCCTCTTCCCCACCCATTTCCGGCATCTGCATATCCATCAGGATTAAATCAAAATGCTCCAGCAGAACTCGTTCTACCGCTTTATGACCATTTTCAACAATCACAGATTGAATGCCTAATTTTTGCAATAACACCTGGATCAGCAACTGGTTGTCAGGGTTATCTTCTGCAACCAATAACTTCAGTCGTTGGTAATCAGTGGGGACTTCAACAATCACAGCCTCTTGCGCAGGCCGCTGATAACTATGGATCAGGCTAATATGCTGATGCTCACAATTCATCACTATTTCAAAACAACTGCCAATGCCTTTGACACTGTCTACCTGAATATCACCTTGCATCTGCTCCATCAGCTTTTTCGAGATACAAAGCCCCAGGCCTGAACCACCAAAGTTACGGGTCACCGCAGCGTCGGCCTGTACAAAAGGCTGAAACAGTTTACTGAGCTCCACTGTGGTAATACCTATGCCAGTGTCCTTGATTTTAATCCGCAGCACTTCTTCCGGAGTTTGGTACGACACATGGATCACCACTTTGCCCTTTTGGGTGAACTTCACCGCATTCGACGTCAGATTCAGCAGTACCTGACGAAAACGTAGGGTGTCGGTGTAAACAAATTGCGGTAAGGGGTAGTTTAACTCCAGCAAACACTGCAGACCTTTCTGCTCTGCCTGTTGTTTGGTCAGCTGATAAATATCATCTAACATGGCTAATAAGTTCACCTGCTCAGTCAATAGCTCTAACTTATCGGCTTCAATTTTTGATAAATCGAGAATGTCGTTAATCAGTGCCAGCAAGTGATCGCCACTACGAAGCACACGACTCAGGTAGTCCAGTTGGCGATGTGGATCATTTTCATGGATTGCCTGCTCACTAAAACCAATAATAGCTGTTAATGGAGTGCGGATTTCGTGGCTCATATTGGCTAAAAACACACTTTTCAGCCGGTTCGCTTGTTCTGCCACTTCTCGGGCTAAAATCAGCTGCTGATTGGCGTCTTCGAGTTTTTGATTGGCATTGGCTAAATCCTGAGTTCTGGCTGCTACCTTATCTTCTAACTGCAGCTGATAGGCCCGCTCACGCTCACGATACACTCTAAGCTGGCGTACCATCACATTAAAAGCAGCAAACATATCCCCTAACTCGTCCTGCTTCCTGACCGTCAGTACTGTAGATAAATCACCCCGCCCAACCGCTGTTTTGGCCACTGTCAGTTCACGGATAGGTGTTAATACAAAACGGGCCAGTACCCGATAAATAAGCATAGGTAAACCTATACAAAATAAAATGCAAAACAAGGCAATCAGTGAGGGTTTATAGTCCATGCTTTGGTCTAATAACGCCGGTTGCACCCCCATCACCAGTTGATAAGGGCCAGCTAAAGACACTCCTGTGACTAACATAGCTTGCCCAAGCAGCAAAGTAGGAACAAATTCATGTTGGTCAACACTGGCCTGAATTTCGGTGAAACTGACAGGTGAAAATACACTGCCCATCAGCAAGGGGTTTTCGGAAAACGCTATAGTTGCGGCCTGACTGACGACTAAAGGCGCGCGTAGTTCGCCTTTTAATTGACTGATCCCATGTTGAAACAGTTCAGGTTTTATCACCAGAACCACATAACCCCAGAGTCGTTTGATGTCACCGGATGCTTGCCCGGACAGGTAGACTTTTTGTGCTACATACAAATTAAGTTGATTCGCGCCTTGTTCACTGGACAGAAAAAAGCCGTTGTCATCCATCATCGCTTGCAACGCAGAAAAATACTGATTTCGAAACCTGCTGATTTCAGGCGCATTTTTTGTTAAAGGAATAGTCAGCTGATAATCGCCATTTAAGCGAATAAACTTGATGGCCGTAATTTCGGGATTTTGGTTACGATACAATTCAAACTCGCTGACCAATTCACTCTGTAGCCCAAGTTCTCCGGCTACATAACGCTCAACAGAAGTTTGAGCAGATAAAATAGCCAG
Organism: Rheinheimera sp. MM224; assembly: GCF_947090785.1. Lineage (NCBI taxonomy): Bacteria > Pseudomonadati > Pseudomonadota > Gammaproteobacteria > Chromatiales > Chromatiaceae > Rheinheimera > Rheinheimera sp. MM224. Next base: position 841,100 of record NZ_OX352320.1, on the reverse strand, counting down.
ACTTTGTTGGTAAGAGGATAATTTCAGACGCATATCTTGTTGAGTCCGAACCAACTCATTTTTAATCTGCAAAAACAGCTGTTGTTCGTAATAACGGGCACTAAAATGGTAAGACAGATACCCCAGACATAACAAAGGCAGAACCAGAATAGGCAGCATGTAGACTACTAAAGTTTCACGTAACCTCATGAAGATCCTGATTTATACCCTAAAAGCGCTCTGTCCGTTGCCAAAGCATACCCAGAGCGCCCCCGAACTACAAGACTAAGCTTTAAATAGCGTGCGGATCCAACGCTCTTCGGTAATAAAGTGCCAGCTCCAGCTTTTCCACTGTGCTGACAATCCGTGCGCTACAATTTGGTCCTCAGTTTTCCCCTTAGCTTTCAGCGCATTCACTTCGGCTAATGTCTGTTCCATCATGGTTAAAAAGCGCTGTAAACCTGCCTTATCCATCAAATCACCATGGCCTGGTATCAGTCTGGTTTTATCATCAATCTGGCTGATCAGTAGTTTGACGTTGTTGATATAGCCCGTCACTGAACCACCACTGTTTAGGTCAATAAAAGGAAAACGATCAGCAAAAAACAAATCGCCTGTATGCAACACATTGGCATCTTTAAACCAAACGACCAAATCGCCATCGGTATGACTGACTGGCATAGTCACCAGTTTTAGGTTTACGCCATTAAGGCTAAGGACTTTTTCACCGACAAAAGTCTCTGTCGGTAAACCAGCGACTGGAAATTTGGCGTCTGCTTTTAATCGGGTCAGTACATTGGTGTGAGCAATAATCTGAGCGCCTGAAGCTAAAGCGGCATTGCCATTGACGTGATCGCCATGAAAATGGGTGTTGATCAGGGTTTTAATCTGAACACCGGCTTGTTTGCTTTCAAGCTCAGCCTTGATTTGGGGAGCCATGTGTTCGTACTGAGAATCCACCACCAGCGCACCTTCCGGACCCACTACAGCAGCCATATTACCGCCCGCCCCTTTAATCATATATAAATGTGGTGCTAATTCAGTGCTTGTGACCTGAACTTTATCCTCTGCAACTACAGCAGTGGATAAGATCAACGCCAATAAAATTGTTACCTTTTTCATACCTTCCCTTATGCAAAGAAAAATTTAGCAGCAAAAACTGCGGTTAATACCCAAACGCTCAATGTCGTTTTGGACAAACGTCCTGTCACCAAACACAGCACAGCATAAGTAATAAATCCCATACCTATGCCATCAGCGATAGAAAACGTCAGCGGCATCATCACCAGAACTACGACTACTGGCACGGATTCGATCAGATCGTTCCACTCTACATGCTGCAAGCTGCTAAGCATTAACGTTGCGACATAAAGTAAAGCGCCAGCTGTGGCATAAGCAGGCACCATGGCCGCTAGCGGAGATAACCAAAGTGCAGCTAAAAAGGCCAGCCCAACTACCACAGCTGTTAAACCTGTGCGGCCACCAGCCGCAACTCCAGCTGTGCTTTCAACGTAACTGGTGGTGGTGGACGTGCCCACTAAAGCGCCAGCGATAGTCGCCGAACTATCTGCCAATAAAGCGCCTTTTAAGCGGGGGATTTCACCATTAGGTTTTAATAAACCCGCTCTTTGACTCACCGCAACTAAAGTGCCGCTGGTATCAAATAAATCTAAGAACAACAAACTTAATACCACAGGCACCATGGCCCATTGCAGCACAGAGGCAAAATCCAGCTGCAAAAAAGTAGGAGTTAAGGAAGGCGGCATAGCGACAACACCGGTAAAGCTGGTGTCACCACGCCACCAGGCGATAGCAGTGATCGCTAAAATACTGATAAATACGGCTGCATGTTGTTTACGATGCGCCAGTGCAAAAATCAGGAAAAAACCAGCTATGGCCAACAACACTTTAGGGTCATGCAAATCGCCCAGCGTCACTAGCGTGGCTGGGCTGGCCACTATGATATTGGCAGTTTTTAATGCAATCAGCGCCAGAAACATACCGATACCAGCAGCTATACCCATCTTTAACGCGAAGGGAATACTCTGAATAATCCACTCCCGAATTTTGAAGATACTCAGCAGTAAAAACAAAACACCGGAACAAAATACGGCGGCTAAAGCCGTCTGCCAGCTATGCCCCTGCTCCAGCACTATGACATAAGTAAAAAATGCGTTCAGCCCCATGCCTGGGGCCAAAGCCACAGGCAGGTTCGCCAGCATGCCCATAGCAATAGAACCAAAGGCGGCCGCCAGACAAGTCGCGACAAAAACTGCCCCATGATCCATACCGGTTTGAGCCAACATGCTTGGGTTCACAAACAGGATATAACTCATCGCCATAAAGGTAGTTAAGCCAGCAATCAGCTCTTTTCTAATGCTGGTCTGGCGCGCCGTCAGCTCAAAATAACGATCTATAAATTTCATCAGGTCAGATCCGTTTGTCAGATGCAGAAATGCAAAAACCCGAAGCATAGCCCCGGGTTATTAAACAGCCAAGTGAATTCTGGTTTATAAACAGTAGTAAGCGGCTAACGCTGCCACAGGCGAAGCCGAAGGCTTGCCATGTTGCCAGTCGCCACCATCCACACCACTGCCAGCTATGTCGATATGACAATAAGGTAATGGCTGTTCGGTGTTTAGCGCATGCTGATCTAAACCTGCAGCTGCCACTAAAAATGCCATAGGGAACTGATGACCACGCGGCGTCACTGAAGAAGGCGCATTGTTACAGCTTAATAAGTCATCGGCTGAACTGCGGCCTTTGATAAAGCTAAAGTCTTCACGACGGCTACGGGATATTTCACTTGGGTCGGCCCATAAATCCCCTACCATAGCTAAATCGGCAGATAAACCAAGACGACGAGCAGCACCGTTTTCAACCAGAGCACTGTATGGACCTACGGCACGGGCCGCATGACCTGTTAAAGTAGCAATAGAATACAAGGTAGGATTAACCGCAGTTTTGGCATCTTCACGCAAATGCGATAACAAATCCGCCAGTACCAGACGACCTTCAGCATCGGTATTACCAATACGTACCCGCACACCAGCATGACTGGTAATAATTTCATCCGGCACAAAAGCATCAGAACCTATGCTGTTACGCACAGCGCCGATTTCAGCAATGATGCGTATACCTTTGGTTTTTAGCAGGGCAACAGTTTTGATAAAACCAGCCACAGCTGCCGCTCCACCTTTATCACGGCTCATACCGGCCATAGCACCACCGGTTTTTAAATCAGCGCCGCCCGTGTCATACACCAGACCTTTACCGGCAAATAACAGGGTTTGTTCGATTTCGCCTTCGCCTTGATACTCAAGACGGATCACCGCAGGCTTATGGCGGTCAACCTGCAACGAACAGCGGGCGACGGCCATCAGTAATGGATAATCTTTTTGCAATGTATCGACTTTAGTTTCTACCGACACTAGTACATCAGTATCGGCAAAGGTTTCAACACAATAATCAGCAAAACGACGTGGCGCCATACGCTCAGGTTCGGTGCCACATAAATCACGTGCAACTCTCTTACCTGCTTCAACAGCGTCCATATAACGCGCCTGATATTCACTGACGCCTACTACACCAATTTGAGTGACAGGTTCAATGATTGCTTCGCCACGGGCTTCGCGCCCTTCCAAAGGCTGCCACAAGGCCTGACAAGCACCTAAATAGGCCACTTCAGCAGCATACTGATAGACATCTGAATCAGGTGCTATTACATACAAGGCCGGAGATTTAGCGCCAGCGGCTTTGGCCTGACTGATGCCCTGCTTGGCCGCATCATAAAAACTGCGGACATCATCGTAATCTCTGTCGAGTGGGCCAGTAGGTGAAAGCACCAGACGTTGTCCAGGTGCTTTGCCTGATAACAACAACACAGTTTCTTTACCAATACGGTGATCTATAGCCGCAGTAGCATTAATTTCAGACTGTAATTCAGGCACAGCAGTAAAATCAGACGCAACAATAATCAGAGCATCCCATTGGGAGTCATTCAATGCAGCCTGAACAGAAGAAACAGCGATAGCAACCGGATAAGACATGAATATGACCTCAAAAGAATAATGAGCTGCATTATTAAGTACAGAGCGCTTTGAGGCAATAGAACGAAAAGAGGTGAGATACAGACCCTGTAGCTAAAAACTGACAAGCCAGCTAAAGCTGGCTTGACGGGCGTTGATAAAACAAAAATGCACAGTATCAGATAATTTTATTCTGCTGCCATTCCTGCTCTTTTTTCATACGTTGTTGACGTTTTTCACAAGGCGTATCGCAATCGCAGGCTTTTTCTATGCCTAAAGCACCTAAGCCACCACAGCTGCCCGCTATGGTTTTACGTTGCACCATGTAGCCTATAGCCATAGCAGCGACTACAACTATCAGGATGATAAAAGTAAATATAAAAACTTCCATAGCAACCTCATCAAACTTAGAAGCTTTGAACAAACAGTCTGCCTGCTTGCCCGTTACAGGTCGTTATTGTAACAAGTTTCCGCCACAATCCCTATGCAAAAACAAACTGCAGACAAATAAAAATGGGGTCCCAAGGACCCCATTTTCTAATTTGCTTTAGCTTAACCGCCGAAGTCATCCAACAGAATGTTGTCGTCTTCTACACCTAAGTCTTTCAGCATGTTGATCACCGCTTTGTTCATCATCGGTGGACCACACATATAGAACTCACAGTCTTCCGGAGCTTTGTGATTTTTCAGGTAATTTTCAAACAACACGTTGTGAATAAAACCTGTGTAACCAGCCCAGTTATCTTCCGGCTGCGGATCAGATAAAGCCACGTGCCACTTAAAGTTTTCGTTTTCAGCTTGCAGCATGTCGAAATCTTCAACATAAAACATTTCACGCTTAGAACGGGCACCGTACCAGAAACTCATCTTACGTTTGGATTTCAGACGACGTAACTGGTCGAAAATGTGCGAACGCATTGGGGCCATACCAGCACCACCACCTACGAATACCATTTCTGCTTCAGTTTGTTTCGCGAAGAACTCACCAAATGGACCAGAAATTGTCACTTTATCGCCGGCTTTTAAGCTCCAGATGTACGAAGACATTTTACCGCAAGGTAAGCTCAGGTTATTTGGCGGAGGAGACGCGATCCGCACGTTTAACATGATAATGCCTTCTTCTTCCGGGTAGTTCGCCATAGAGTAAGCACGAATAGTTTCTTCGTCTACTTTGGACTCCAGCGTGAAGAACTTAAAGCGTTCCCAGTCACCACGGTATTCAGCCGGAACATCAAAGTCAGCATACTTCACATGGTGCGCAGGAGCTTCAATCTGGATGTAACCACCAGCACGGAAAGGTACTGATTCGCCATCTGGAATTGCCAGCTTTAATTCTTTGATAAAGGTTGCTTTGTTATCGTTAGAGATAACAGAACATTCCCATTTTTTTATACCAAAGATTTCCGGTTCAACTTCGATGTCCATGTCAGTTTTCACACTGACCTGACAAGCTAAACGACAACCTTCACGGCGTTCGCCTTTGGTTAAGTGGCCCATTTCTACAGGTAAAACGTCACCGCCACCTGCATGAACATGAACACGGCACTGACCACAAGAGCCACCGCCACCACAAGCTGACGACAGGAAAATGCCTTTATCAGCTAAAGCGCCAAGTAATTTGCCGCCGGCTTTTGTCTGAATGGCCAACTTAGGGTCGCCATTAACGCCAATGGTGATGTCACCAGAAGATACCAGTTTAGCTTTAGCGACTAAAATCATAATCACTAAGGCAACAACCAGCAGGGTGAACATCCCAACGCCAAGATAAATCTCTTGCATTGTTTTTTCCTTTTACAGCAACTTTTACAATGACACGCCAGAGAAAGACATAAAGCCTAACCCCATTAAACCAACCATGATAAAACGAGAACCTAAACCACGCAGACCCGCAGGGATATCCGCATACTTCAGTTTTTCGCTCACAGCTGCCATTAATGTGATGGCCAGAGTCCAACCTAAACCGCCGCCTAAACCAAATACCGCACTTTCCGCTAAGTTGTAATCACGTTCAACCATGAAAGCTACACCACCGAAGATGGCGCAGTTTACTGTGATTAACGGCAGGAAAATACCTAAAGCGTTGTATAACGAAGGTACGTACTTATCCAGGAACATTTCCAGAACCTGCACTAAACCTGCGATGACGCCGATGTAAGCGATAAAGCCAAGGAAGCTTAAATCTGTGTCTGGAAAACCAGCCCAGTCTAAAGCACCTGGTGCCAAAAATTGCTTAAATACGATGTTATTTAGTGGTACAGACAAGGCCAGAACCACTGTAACGGCAATACCTAAACTGAAGGCTGTTTTTACCTGTTTAGAGATAGCAATAAAAGTACACATCCCGAGGAAAAACGATAAAGCCAGGTTATCGATAAATACCGCTCGAACAAATAAACTAATGTAATGTTCCATCTTCTGTCCCCTTACTTCTCAACTTGTTCTGGGCGGAAAGTCCGCAGAACCCAGATGAACAAGCCGATGATAAAGAAAGCGCTTGGAGGCATCAGTAACAGACCCATAGGCTGATACCAACCACCGGCACTGATCAGAGGCAGAATTTCTATGCCAAACACAGTACCTGAACCAAACAGCTCACGGATAAATGCCACGATCAGCAACAACACTGTGTAGCCTAAACCGTTACCTATACCGTCTAAAAAGCTCATTAATGGTGGGCTTTTCATGGCATAAGCTTCAGCACGACCCATAACGATACAGTTGGTAATAATCAAACCAACAAATACCGACAGCTCTTTAGCTACGTTGTAAGCAAAAGCTTTCAACACCTGATCAACCACTATTACCAGGGACGCGATAATGGTCATCTGAACTATGATACGTACGCTTGATGGAATATGGTTACGGATCATCGAGATAAACATGCTCGAGAACGCAGTAACCAGCGTAAGCGCCACACCCATAACCAAAGCTTTATCCAGCTTGGTTGTTACAGCCAAAGCAGAACAAATACCTAAAACCTGTAATGCGATAGGGTTATTTGCAAAGACCGGTCCGAAGACAAGGCTTTTCATTTCTTTTGCACTAGCCATTGTTTAATGCTCCATCACGAACCTTAGTCAGGAAAGGCGCGAAACCTTTGGCACCAATCCAGAACTCAAACGTATGTTGTACGCCATTGCTGGTTAAGGTTGCACCTGATAAACCATCTACATCATGCTCTGAAGTTGCAACAGCGTTGCCTGGTTTCAGAATTTTGATAGCTGGGTTACCGGCTTCATCAAATAACTTCTTACCCACAAACTGAGCGACCCATTTTGGATTCTGGATTTCACCACCCAGACCAGGAGTCTCTGCATGCTCATAGTAGTTTAGACCTTTGATGGTATTACCATCTTTGTCCAAAGCTAAAAAGGCATGCATGGTGGACCATAAGCCATAACCATGAATTGGCAGGACAATAGCGGACAACTTGCCAGACTCGATACCGTCGTTATAAGCAAAATAAACCGGCGCTACGTTAGCACGTGATTTAATTGAAGCCATATCGTCCGCACCGTCCAGTTTGATACTGGTTTCAGGCGCTTTCATCGCTTTACGGTAATCGTATTTAGCTGGATCCATATCCACAAACTCGCCGGTATTCATATCAACCAGACGTTCCTGAATATGTTTGGTAAACAGCTCTTTGACGTTGTCGCCTGATAACAAGCCAGTTGCGACCAGAATATTTTTCTGGGCGTCTAACAGTTTGTTTTCAGTTTGTTTTGGTCGCAGCTGTACAGCTGAAGTGGCCACAAAAATGGCACAAACCAAACATAAAGCAATAACCACAAAAAAGGTTTTGCCGATACTATCGTTATTACTAAACATTACGGGCAAGCCTCCGATTGATGTTCGCCTGAGCCACCATATAGTCAAACAATGGTGCAAATAAGTTAGCGAACAAAATAGCTAACATCATACCTTCAGGGTAAGCAGGGTTAACCACACGGATCATCACCACCATAAAACCAATCAGGATACCGTACGCCCATTTACCTGGGTTTGTGAAAGAAGCAGATACCGGATCGGTTGCCATAAAGAACATACCGATAGCAAAACCGCCTAACACAATATGCCAGTACCAAGGCATAGCAAACATAGGGTTTGTTTCTGAACCGATCATATTGAACATAGTGGCGAAAACAGCAGTACCCACCATCACACCCAGCACAATGCGCCATGAAGCGATACGGAAGTAGATTAAGGCTAAGCCACCAATCATCAGAGCTAAGAAAGAGGTTTCACCGACTGAACCTGGGATAAAACCATAAAACGCATCCCACCATTGCTGGTTGATAGACCAATCTACAGCTTTTTCACCATTCGCAGCTAAACCACTTGCAGCATTAGATAACCAGGTAGCGCCTGAGTAGCCGTCAGCGACTGTCCATACTTTGTCGCCTGAAATCTGTGCCGGGTAAGCAAAGAACAGGAAAGCACGACCAGCTAACGCTGGGTTTAAGAAGTTACGACCTGTACCACCAAAGACTTCTTTCGCTACAACCACACCAAAGGTAATACCTAAAGCGGCTTGCCACAGAGGGATAGAAGCAGGAAGAATTAAGGCGAACAGAATAGAGGTTACAAAGAAGCCTTCGTTGATTTCATGCTTACGCACAGAAGCAAACAACACTTCCCAGAAACCGCCGACAATAAAGACAGTTGCATAAATAGGCAGGAACCAAACGGCGCCGTACCACATTTTGCTGCCCCAGCCTGATTCAGCAGTTAATTCACCGCCAAGTAACTGGAACAAGCCCACCTGCCAGGTGTCAGGCATACCAAAACCAGCCTGCAGCGCGATAACCGCCTGATGACCGATATTGAACATACCAAAAAACAGTGCAGGGAATAACATTAACCAGACAAAAATCATAATACGTTTCAGATCGATACTGTCACGCACATGAGTACCCGCTTTGGTCACCAGACCTGGGGTATAGAAAATTGTTGCAGCAGCTTCGTATAAAGCATACCACTTTTCGTATTTACCGCCTTTTTCGAACTGAGGCTCAATACTTTCTAAAAAATGCTTTAAACCCATTTTTAGCCTTCCTTCTGGATAGTCGCCAGGCAATCACGCAGTGCTACGCCATAGTCATATTTACCAGGGCATACAAAGGTAGATAACGCCAAATCTTCTTCATCCAGCTCTAAACAACCTAAAGAGACCGCGCCATCTGTATCACCGACCAACAGGTCACGTAATAACAGAGTTGGCAGAATGTCCAGCGGCATAACACGTTCATAGTTACCGATTGGTACCATGGCACGTGACGAACCATTGGTGCTGGTGGTCATATTAAACAGGCGTTTAGGATTTAAATGAGATAAGTAAGCGCGGGTCACAGAGAATTTGTCAGAACCAGGCATAGCCCAGCCTAAAAACTCTTTTTCATACCCTTCTGCCAACACAGAAATCTGGTTGTGGAAACGTCCCAGATAGCCATGCACACCACCTGCAGCAGCGCCTGATAATACAGAACCAGAAATGATACGGTTCTGACCATCTTGCAGCTCACCCGCAGTCAGTTCAGCAATAGAAGCACCCAAGACTGTTTTCACTAAACGTGGATTTTTCACTACAGGACCGGCTAAAGAGATCACACGCTCAGCATTCAGTTGACCTGAAGTGAAGAGAGCGCCGATCGCAATTACATCCTGATAGTTGATATGCCAAACCACTTTTTTAATGCTGACAGGGTCGAGGAAATGGATATGAGTGCCTGGTAAACCAGCAGGGTGTGGACCGTCAAACTCTTCAACCTGCACTGCAGGAACTGAAGGCACTGACGCACCTGCTTTTTTACACAGATAGACTTTGTCAGACAAACGGGATAACACTGTTAAACCATTGCTGAAGTCTGCGCTGCGCTGCGCTATCACTACAGTCGGATCAGCGGCCAGTGGATTGGTATCCATAGCAGTGACGAAAATAGCGCGAGCCATGCTGTCAACAGCTGGCGAAGTGCTGAATGGTCTGGTGCGTAAAGCAGTCCACAAACCTGAACCTGTTAAGTTCTTCTTCACTTGTTCAACAGTTAACGAAGCAAGTTCTGCAGCGGTAAATGAATCAAAAGCAACGGACTCGTCACCTTCAGCTTCAATCACAACAGACTGCAACACACGCTTAGCACCGCGGTTGATTTCTTTGACTGTACCGGCAACAGACGCCGTGAAAAATACGCCAGGATTCTTTTTGTCTTCAAAAAGAGCCTGACCTTTTTTCACACGGTCCCCAACCTCTACCAGCATTGTAGGACGCATACCGACGTACTCTTCGCCTAGTACAGCAACGTGTTTGATGGACGGACCATCGTGTATGTCTTGTTTGGGACTGCCCGAAAGGGGAATGTCCAATCCTTTTTTGATTTTTATCATACGTACTTGCACTTTTAACGGGAAGAAACAGGGCCTGGTTTATCGGCTGCTCGCCGCGCGTAGCATCCGGGACCTCAACAGCCTAACCTCTGTTGCAGGTGGCGGACACACGTACCAAAGTCGCGGATTCTAGCACTAAACATAAGTGCTATCTATGTTAATCAACAAAATTATCCGGCATTTCAGCCGACGTGAGCTCAGTGTAGACAAGATTTTTAACTTTGCCTTTCGCTGATGCTTTAGTGCGGCCAAATTAGGATAAAACTGAAGAGTCTGGTGCTCTGGAGTCGAAATAACGTACCCGCATTTTCGACGCACTATAAAAAAGCCGCATGAAGCGGCTTTTCAAAGTTACTGCACCAGATTTTTCAGCGGCAATAAAGCCGGCACATCGGCGTCGTAATCGACATGGCTGTAGCCAAAACCGAATAACCGCAGGAATTCATTGTGATAACCCTTGTAGTCGGTCAGCTCATCAATGTTTTCTGTGGTCACCTGACCCCATAAGTCTTTTACCGCAGACTGAATATGATCAGACAATTCTTTGCCATCCATACGCAGACGACCGCCTTCATCTAAAGTGCGGCTGTTGTTGTAAAGTGCTTGCTGGAACAAACCATAAATCTGTTCGATACAACCTTCATGGGTGCCTTCGGCTTTCATTACGCGGTACAACAAGGAGATATACAGCGGCATAATAGGAATGGCTGAACTGGCTTGTGTCACTAAAGCTTTCAATGAAGCCACATAAGCATGACCTGCAACTGAATCCAGTTTTTGCGTAATAGCAGTAGCAGCACGGTCTAAGTCTTCTTTGGCTTTGCCGATAGTGGCTTTGCCATAGATTGGCCAGGTCAGCTCTTTACCAATATAAGTATAAGCAACGGTCTGACAACCTTCAGCTAAAACACCAGCAGCGTGCAGCTGATCCAGCCAGCGCTCCCAATCTTCCCCACCCATGACTTTGACGGTATTGAAGATTTCTTCATCGGATGCAGGTTCAACAGAAACGCTTTCAATTTCACGTTTGCTGGTGTTTAACGTCTTGGCTGTATAAGCCTGAGCTATCGGCTTTAATACGGAGCTATACACTTCGCCAGTCACTGGGTCTTTACGACGAGGCGCTGCCAGGCTGTAGACCACTAAATCAATTTTGCCCATCTCACGACGGATTAAATCAATAGCCTGAGATTTTAATTCGTCGGTAAAGGCATCACCGTTCAGGTGCTTATTCCACAAACCTTCAGCAGCTGCAGCCTGTTCAAAAGCCACAGTGTTGTACCAGCCAGCAGAAGCCGTTTTGCCTTCGGTAGGTTCTTTTTCAAAAAAGATACCTAAGGTTTTAGCACCTGAAGCAAAAGCAGAAGTAATACGGGAAGCCAGGCCATAACCTGTTGAAGCACCGATAACTAATACATTTTTTGGGCCACCGGCCACAGGGCCTTTGGCTTTGACATAATCAATTTGTTCTTGCACATGAGCAGCACAACCGACCGGATGCGCGTTAGTGCAGATAAAACCACGAATTTTAGGTTGGATAACCATAACAAAACCTATTGTTGGTTGAAAATTGTCAGCTAGTTTAAGCCGTTAGCTTAAAAAACAGGTCTGATCAGCAAAAATAGCAGCATTGTGGATTTAAAAACAAGAACTTAGTCACATCTGGAGCTGTATGACCAAAACAAAATACAGCAGTGGATAAAGTTAAAGCGTCTTACGACGCTTTAACTTAGTAGGATCTCAGGACTCCGGCAAGGCAGTTTTCTCTCTTTTACTGCCACCAAAACATTTAGGCGAAGCCGGTGGTTTTTCGGCGTAATACTCGTACCATTCACCCGGCGTATAGGTATGCAAGGCTAAAGCATGAATTTTTTCGGCTAACTCCTCGGCCACTATGGCATTGACTGCTCTGTGGCGGTTTAACAATCTCATGCCATCAAAGGCATTTGTCACTATCACGACTTTAAAATGTGACTCTGAACCCGGTGCCACACTGTGCATATGGCTTTCATTGACCACGTCAAGGAACACAGGATCAAATGCGCTCAATAACTTCTGTTCTATTGCGGTATGAACCAACATAGCTGAACCCCTTTATTGCTCCCTCGCTTCTACTCTAGTTAAGGCATTGCGCCTTGTCAGCCCGCTTTTTTGCGAAAGTGAAGGAAAACCTGCTAAGCGACTGCTGCCATAGAGAAAATATAATTAAGTTGTTTTTTGCTTGATTTCACGGAAAGTCAGGTTTATGCGTCCCTCTATGGCTGAAGCCATTTTTGGCACTCGGTGCTGCCAATGCTGCTGGCATTGGCCCGCCATCAGCAACAAAGACCCATGTCCCAACTCCAGCTTCAGCTGCGTCCCTAAGTTCTTGTGCTTTAAATCAAAAAAACGCGGCTGACCCAAACTTAACGAGGCAATTTGCGGGTCTTGTCCAAGTTCAGCTTCATCATCACTATGCCAACCCATATGCTGCTGTCCATCAGCATACCAGTTCAGCAGTACTGAATTAAAGCGGGTCTGACAGAGCTGATTCACCCGGTCTGTGAGTTGCCTGACCAAAGGGTGCCAGGGTTCAGGCTCAAATAATACGCCTGAATATTTGTAACTGCAGTGCGGATCCCCCATCCAGACCTGCTGCCTTGGAATAAGCACGGCTTTGCCAAAGATTTTTATCGCTGGCTGTTGCCAGTTTAATTGCTGTGCCAATTGCTGATAACAGCGCTCTGCCTGCTCTGGCGAGAGCCAGCGAGGCCAAAATAATAACTCTGCTTGCGGTAATACAAAGTGTTGCAACGATCCATGGTTGTCGCTCTGGTGTGCACGTGTCAAAATACAACCTTCTCTTCTTTAAGTTGAATGGCATGAATACTATTTTTACCGTCGCTGACAAGCAACTGCAGCTGGACAGATTACCACTGGGGCAAAGCAATCGCAGCTTACAAGCCTGGGATGCAGCCGATGAATTGCTGTTGCAGCAAGCCTTGCCTTTGCTCAATGAACGCGCCGGCTTAAAAGTCCTAGTGATGCACGACTTGTTTGGCGCTTTGTCCTGTGCTTTGGGTGACTACCCACACATTCAGCAAAACGACTCTGTATTAAGCCAACAAGCCACTGTACATAACAGACAACAAAACGGTTTATCTGTAGATAGCGTCAGTTTTATCGACAGTGTTACGGCTTTGCCAGCTGATTTGGATCTGGTGCTGCTGAAAGTGCCAAATAATCACGGTTATCTGCGCTTTATGTTGCAGCAATTAAGTCAGGTGGTTCGGCCTGACACTGTCATTATCGCAGCAGCTAAAGCCAAAGATATTCATAAAAACTTACTGGCTATTTTTGAGCAGGAATTAGGAGCAACTCAGGCTTCTCTTGCCCAGAAAAAATGCCGGACTATTCATTGTACCCCTCGTGGTGAAGCTCGTGCCTTTACTTACCCTATTCAATGGGAATTACCTGATTATCAGCTGACACTAGTCAATCACGCCAATGTCTTTGCGAAAGAGCAACTGGATATAGGTGCGCGCTTTCTGATGGAACATTTACCAGTGCTGGATGCAGGCGCTTTAGTGGCCGATTTAGGTTGCGGTAATGGTGTGCTTGGCGTTGCCTTATTAAAACAACAACCTGAAGCCAGAGTGATTTTTACCGATGACTCTTTTATGGCTGTGGCATCATCCAAAGCATCAGTTGAAGCCAACATACCTGAACTATTGTCTCAGGCTGAGTTCAGAACAGACGACTGTTTAGCCACTCAGGCCGATCAGAGTCTGGATTATGTGGTTTGTAATCCGCCTTTCCATCAACAACAAGCCGTGACAGAACATATTGCATGGCAGATGTTTAACGATGCCAAACGTTGTTTAAAAGCAGGTGGTAAGTTACGTATAGTCGCGAACAGACATTTGCCTTATTACGAAAAAATGACGGTACTGCTGGGTGGTTGTCGCCATATTGCCAGTAACAATAAATTTGTGATCCTCGAATCAACTAAAAGGAAATAACCATGTCCTCTCTTAAGCGCTCTGTATTGGTAGCTTTCAGCCTGGCTCTTGCCGCCTGTAGCAGCACTTCGTCTTCTTTTTTAGTCACGCCACAAGTGTTCTGGAACCAAAGTAAAACTTTAGCAGGCGCTGAGTTTGTTTTAACTGTAGTGGATCAACGCTCCTCTGATCAGACGCTTTTTTTGCGCAAAGGCACTTCAGTCACCAGCCTGCCAACCAGCAATAATCTGGCGCAGCAGCTGGAATCCACTTTAACAGATGCGATGACAGCGCAAGGTGCAAAATTAACCTCCAGCAGCATCACCACCATGACGGTGCAAATTCTGAAGTTATCAGCAGATGCTGATCAACGCACAGTAGAGCATGTGGTGAAAAACGATGTGGAACTGCGTATTGCTATTCAAAACAGCAATGGCTCTTTTGATAAAGTCTATGCAGGCAAAAGCAGCTTCTCTGGTCCATTTAAGTTAGACAATGCTGCGGCCGAAGTGAAATTACGGGTATTAACAGAGCAAGTGCTGGCTGAGTTACTGAATGACAGCAGTTGGCACTCGTACGTGAAGGGATAAGTTATGCGTCTGGTTACTTTAACTCTGATTGCACTGTTTTCAATTTCTGCGCTGGCGGCTGTCGACATGACCAAGCCTACAGGCAAATTTGTGCAGCAAAACAACTTGTTTCCGAAGGTAAAACTGGTCACTTCAGTGGGTGACATCATAGTCGAACTGGACAGAACCAAAGCGCCTTTGGCAGTGAACAACTTCCTGAGTTACGTCAATATCAAGGCCTATGACAACACAGTGTTTCATCGGCTGGAACCTGAATTTGTGGTGCAAGGTGGTGGCTACAAACCTGATATGGCGCCAGTAGACGAATTTCCGGCTGTGTTTAATGAGTCCGGTAATGGTACAAAAAATCAGTTTGGTAGTATAGCTATGGCTCGTAACAACGATCCGCACAGCGCCACCAGTCAGTTCTTTTTTAATCTGAACGATAATCCAAGTCTGGACCCTGGCAGAAACTGGGGTTATACCGTTTTTGGCCAAATCCAGGATGGCTTTGAAGTACTTGAAAAAATAAAGCTGCTGGAAACCCATACAGATGAAAAAACTGGCTGGCAAAATGTGCCTAAACAGCCAATCATCTTAAAACAAGTGATTTTACAGCCAGAACAATAAAGCCCGACTATACTTGCCCTGAGCGCACAGAGCTGGCGCGGTGCCAGCTCTGACAGGGATCAGACCTATGTTAGAGCCCTTTATTGAACAAAAATCACGACAGTTGATTTTCTACCTTTCCCGCTTCCTGCGTGGTCGTTTGCCACACAGAGAACTGCATTTATTTGTCTGGGACACGCTGGAAGAATGGTCGCAGTTGCGAGTCAGAAGCTGGCGACCTGAAACCTTGCGCGAGCAGGTGTTCTGGCATTTGTTGTATCAGATTGAATACTGGTCAGAGCCAGAACTGAAGCAAAACAGCGAAGTTCGTCGCGACTTACAGTATTGCCTGAGCTTTTTACATGGTTATGGTCAACTGCCTTGTTATTGTGTTGGTGTAAGACCTTGATCTAATTTATTGAAGCTGTAAGCTGGTCTCATTAATTTCTGCACGGACTGCCGTCTTGTCTGCTATTGCTGCTTTTTTCTCTTCACTACAACTCTATTGCCAGCGTCGGGTATTGACCATTTTTATTTTGGGTTTCTCCGGAGGTCTGCCGTTAATGCTGGTGTTTGGGGTTTTGTCATTCTGGCTCAGAGAAGCAGGAGTCTCGCGTGAGCAAATAGGTTATTTCAGTTGGGTGGCAATGGCTTATGCAGTCAAATTTATCTGGTCCCCACTGATAGACCATTTAAACTTACCTGTCCTAAAACAATGGCTGGGCAGACGTCGCAGCTGGCTGATGTTGTCACAAAGTCTGGTGATTGTAGCCATATTGATGATGGCCAGTCTGGATCCACAAACTGATCTGAAGTGGATGGCATTATTTGCTGTATTACTCGCTATCGCCTCAGCCACTCAGGACATCACTATAGATGCCTATCGTATTGAAGCTGCACCAGAGCGCTTACAAGCTGTTCTGGCTGCGGCTTATCTGGCTGGTTATCGCCTTGCTATGATCTTTTCATCCGCTGGTACTTTATGGATCGCAGCTTTATTCAGCAGCACTGACACAGGTTATGATCTTCAAGCATGGCAATCCACTTATCTGGTAATGGCGGCTTGTATGGCTTTAGGATTATTGACCACCCTGCTCTCTCCTGAACCTGTAGTTGACCCCCAGATCAAGATTGGCTCTGTCGATCACTCAGTCAGCCAAAAGCTGTTGAATTGGTTAAAGGTTGCAGTGATAGGCCCTTTTGTTGATTTTTTTGCCCGTCACGGTCTGAATGCTTTACTGATTTTAAGTTTAATCGCCTGTTACCGAGTTTCTGATGTCGTAATGGGCGTGATGGCCAATGTGTTTTATGTTGATATGGGATTTAGTAAAGAAGAAGTCGCCAGCGTCTCCAAAATATTCGGCGTACTGATGACCTTACTTGGTGCGGCTTTAGGTGGTTTGCTGATCAATAGCTTTGGTACCTTAAGGATATTATTGCTAGGTGCGTTGCTCAGTGCATGTACCAATTTACTTTATTGTTACCTGAGTACCCAAGGTCACAACATACCTTTATTGATTGCAGTGATATCCGCTGACAATTTAAGCGCCGGTATAGCCACCAGTGCTTTTATTGCATACCTGTCGTCATTAGTTAACTTAGCCTTTACTGCAACACAGTACGCTTTGTTTAGTTCCCTGATGTTGTTGTTACCCAAGTTTTTAGGCGGATTTTCTGGCGGCTGGGTTGAAGTGATGGACTATCAGGCCTTTTTTGTGATGACAGCCCTGATGGGCTTACCCGCTATCTTGCTCTGTTTAGTGTTGATAAAAAAAACGCCGCGTTAACGCGGCGTTTTTTTTCAGACGAAAGCAGATTAAGCTTCAATCAGAACTTGCTTTAACCCGTCCATAGGATCTATGGCCAGAGCCTGGCAATAACGAACATATTCAACAACATCCAGACGACGTTCCTGATTCTCAACCTTACCGATAAAAGAATGCGGAGTGCCTAAAATTTCAGACAAACTACGCATGGTATGACCTTTTTCCTGACGCTGACGCTTCAGCCATACACATAATCTTTTATTCTCATCTGAAATAACGCTTTTAGTACCTTTCATTTGTTGTTCTCCCGGCGCACGAGCGCCTACTTGTTTACGACTTAAACTTCCTGCCAAAAAAATCCAAAAGCTTAGGGAATGTCCCAATAAGCAAAAAAAGCATTTCATTAAACCATAGCTTGTTCAGAGCGTATAGTTGCAGAGTTGAAAAAGTAGCCACTTATCGCAAGAATTTGGTCAATTGCCGATCGGTCTAAAGAACAGGAACGAACAGTTTTGCTTACAACACAGCGACTAATGCAACCTAATTGCAGCTATGTTTCCACAACAGGTCTGACTGGTGGCTGAATGAAAGTTGATGTCGCAAAAACTAAAAAGGCCTCTGCACTGCAGAAGCCTTTTTTACATCGCGAAGATAGGGTAGGAAAACTAAACGGAGAAGCTGGAACCACAACCACAAGTTGTTGTTGCGTTCGGGTTTTGCACAATAAAACGGCTACCTTGCAGACCATCTGTGTAATCCACCACACCACCCGCCAAATACTGCAGGCTCATTGGGTCGACCACCATGATCACGCCATTTTTTTCTACAACCAGATCACCTTCGTTCACTTTTTCATCAAAAGTAAAACCGTACTGGAAGCCTGAGCAACCACCACCTGTGATGTAAACCCGCAGTTTTAACTCAGGGTTTTCCTCTTCGGTGACTAGGGCCAATACTTTATTGGCGGCGGCGTCGGTAAACTGAATAGGAAGCTGTAACTCTGACATGTGTCCTCCGGTATAACTGGGCGCGGATTATCTAATACCTGACTAATTTATTCAAGTATTTCGCTGGGCTGTACTGTCGGCCAAAAAAAGTTCTTATCGACCTTAGCCGACTTGGCCGAGCGGGCAGCGGCCACCTTTAAGGCCACATCTACTTTTTCGGGTTTAAAGCCTTCAGGCAAAGAAAACTCACCTTCGATGATCTGGAAGTATTTAAAGCTGAACGCCTTATCACTCTTCGCAAAACCAGCTAATTGCAACAAATCCAGCGTATCTCTTTTCTCTCCGGCAAAACCATGCAGTTTTAAATCAACAGTACCCTTGGCAAAATTACGCTGCTTATCTTGCTGAATAAGCACCAGATTAAATCTGTAGGTATTGGCAGAAGCTCCCGGACTTATGCTAAAACTATCAATAATCAGACTGTCGGCCTGTAATTCAGGGGAAATAATTCGCTGATAAAAGGCCAGGTCTTTGCGGGTATCAAACAGCTTTTGCTGTTCGGCTTTAAGTTCTTGCTGGATCAGTTGACCTGCACTTTTCTCTACAGCTAATTCAGCCGTCAAATAGTCATTTTGTTTCAACTGCTCATTCAGACTGGCGGTCAGGCTATTGGTTTTTTTCTGACTTTCTTCCAATTTGGATGAAAGTACATTGACCTGCTGCACATAATAATAATTACCAAACAACTGCCCGGCCAATGCAGCAAGCCCCATCAGGCCTGCGGTCACCAACACCTGTCTCCAGCTACCTTTGAGCCAGAGCAAAAACTGCATACGATTCATCAACCTACTCAAATAGTTATGTTACACTTTGCCTATCGCGGACTCAGACACTATAGCATGTTACTACCAGCGGACTGGCAAGCAAAATTACGACTTCGGTTGGCTTTCCCTCTTACGTCTGTGCAACTCTGCCTGTTGGCCATAGTGGCAGGCTTTTTAGCCGCGCTGATCATTCTGCTATTCCGTCTGACTATTATTGGCATCCAAAGTTTCTTTTTAGAACGCACAGATGACTTCTCAGGTATAGCTGAAGGCTATCGCTGGGCTTTGCCTTTTATTGCCGCCGTACTTATCAGCATTATGGCGATGTTGGTTGGGCTTACCCATTATCGCATGGGTATTGCCTATGTGATCCACCGTATTAAAACCCAATATGGGGTAATGCCATTCTGGAATACTTTTAATCAGTTTTTTGGTGGCATTATAGCTCTGACCAGCGGTTTCTCAGTTGGTCGCGAGGGCCCTTCAGTGCATTTAGGCGCATTTGGCGCAGGATTGCTTGGACAATATTTACACCTGCCCTATAACAGTATCCGTATTCTGGCTGGCTGCGGTATAGCGGCAGCCATTTCTGCCTCTTTCAACACACCTTTAGCCGCCGTTATTTTTGTAATGGAAGTGGTGCTGCGGGAATACCGTATTCATGTCTTTGTACCTGTGATGTTGGCCTCAGTGGTTGGCGCCCTGCTGACCCGTGGTGTGTTTGGTATGGGCAATGATTTGGCTGCGCTGAAAATTGTCTCGATTAGCGGTTGGCATCTGCCTTACCTGGTGCTTTGTGGTATTGCCATAGGCGCAGCCGCTTATGTCTTTAACCAAAGTATCTGGCGTATTTTAAAGTGGTTCCAGAAATGGCATTTAGCGCTGAAACTATTATTAGCTGCAACTATCACCGCCGCTGTCGGCCATCTGGTTCCTCAGGCCATGGGTGCTGAGACAGGTGCTATATTTTATGCAGTCACCGCTTCTACTGAATTCTGGTTGTTATTGACTATCTTATTGGCAAAATTTCTTTTAACTGTAGTGGCTGTAGGTTTGGCGGTGCCAGGTGGTGTGATAGGTCCGGTCTTTGGTATAGGCATACTGGCCGGTACTTTATTAGCGTTTTTACCTGTGTTTGTATCAGGGGATGCCAGTTTATCTGGCACTTATGCCACATTGGGTATGGCGGGTTTTATGGCGGCCACTTTGCACGCGCCTTTGGCCGCTTTGGTCGCGGTGATGGAGCTGTCCTATAACCCCGATATTATAGTGCCAGCTATGCTGGTGATTACCTGTGCTTATGTGACTACTGTGCAGCTATTTAAAAATAAATCGATTTTTGTACTTCAATTGGAACTGCAACAACTGCCCTACAAACTGGCACCAGCAGATGATGTGTTGCAAAAGGTCGGTGTGCTGGCCATGCTGGATAAAGAATATCTGCTGGTATCTGCTTCAGATGAAGACAAAATTGAAACTATTCTGGCCGATAAACCAGCCCATCAGTTGCTGATCCAAAAAACGGGCAATCCAGAACAACCTTTCCTGTTGATTGACTATGATCTGGACGCCTCCATGACGGGACAATCGACCTTATTGCGCCAACCACTGCAGGGTTTAAGCCATCAGACCACTATGGCCGAAGTGCATACAATTCTGGACGAACAAAAAGGTGGGGTGGTCTATGTATTCGACCCACAACAGCCTGAACAACTCTTGGGTCTGATCCGCTGGGAACAGGTCCGAGCCCTTTTAACTAAACAGAATAATTTAATCTGATGAATACATTACTGGTTATTAAAGCGTTGCATGTCAGTTTTATGGTGGCCTGGTTTGCCGGTATTTTTTACCTGCCACGCCTGTTTGTCTATCACGCCGATAACAAAGACCCGGCAGTAGATGCGCAGTTTAAAGTGATGGAAAGGCGATTACTCTATTTTGTCACGCCTTTTGCAGTGCTGACGCTGGTGTTTGGCCTTTGGTTGATTCATTTATACGGCGCGGCCTGGTTTGCTGCCAGTCATTGGTTGCATTACAAGCTGCTGCTGGTGTTACTGCTTTATATCTACCATGGCTACTGTTTTAAGCTACTGAACGACTTCAAGTTGGGTAAAAACAGCAAAAGTAGCAAATTTTACCGCTTCTTTAACGAATTCCCTGTGCTGCTATTGTTCGCCATAATTTTTCTGGCGATTTTAAAGCCGGTATAGGCTGATTTAAAGCACCTTATTTGCTATGATATGCGCCGACTTTCAGCCAGTTTCGGCGCCCCCGCAACCTCTAGCAGATGAGCACCCAGTATGAGCTTTAAAGGCGAACACATCCTCTCCGTCAAACAGTTTGACCGCGACAAAATTCAGCAGGTTTTTGATATTGCCCGCAGTATGGAACCTTATGCGAAGCGACAGAAGCGCACTACTGTGCTCGAAGGTGCTATTTTAGGTAATCTATTTTTTGAACCCAGTACCAGAACCCGTGTCAGCTTTGGCTGTGCTTTTAATTTACTGGGTGGTGAAGTTCGCGAAACCACGGGTATGCAATCCTCAGCTTTATCCAAAGGCGAATCCTTGTTTGATACTGCCCGGGTGATCAGTAGTTACAGTGATGTCATTGCCATGCGCCATCCACAGGCTGGTTCAGTGGCTGAATTCGCTGAAGGCAGTCGTGTGCCGGTGTTAAACGGTGGCGACGGTGCCAACGAACACCCAACTCAGGCTTTGCTGGATTTGTTCACCATAGAAAAAGAATTGGCCGCTTCACAGCAACCTATAGATGGTATGCATATCGCCATGATTGGTGATTTAAAGTTTGGCCGTACTGTGCATTCGTTATCTAAGTTACTAGCACTGTATAAAAATATTCAGTTCACGCTCATAGCGCCCAACGAGCTGGCGATGCCGGATGATATTGTCTCGCTGATTGAGAATGCAGGTCACAGAGTGACAGTGACCGATCAGCTGGCTGGCAACTTAAGTGCTGATATAGTGTATCAAACCCGTATCCAGGAAGAGCGTTTTCCGTCACAGGAAGAAGCCAATAAATACCGCGGAAAATTCCGCCTAAATCAGGATATTTATACCAAGCACTGTAAATCCAATACAGTCATTATGCATCCACTGCCGCGGGATTCCCGTATCGAAGCCAATGAGCTGGATAACGACTTAAACCTGAACCCGAATCTGGCTATTTTCCGTCAAGCTGACAATGGTGTTTTAGTGCGTATGGCGTTGTTTGCCTTAACCTTAGGTGTGGATCAGCTTGTCAGCAAATACGAACGTGAAGTGCCCTGGTACAGCAATAAGTAACCCAAAGGCACCAACCACAGCTTTTCATTTATCTTTGAGTCGGGCTTTGTGCCCGGCTTTTGTTTTAAGGATCTTCTATGTCCAAGTCAGAACAGTTATTTCAGCAAGCACAAAAAACCATTCCTGGTGGTGTTAATTCCCCTGTCCGCGCCTTTAAAAGCGTTGGTGGTACACCGGTATTTATCGACAGCGCTAATGGGGCTTATTTGTATGATGTCGATGGCAAAAAATACATCGACTACATAGGTTCCTGGGGCCCAATGCTGCTGGGTCACAATCATCCTGCTATCCGCGAAGCTGTAGTGAAAGCTGCTGAAAAAGGCTTAAGTTTTGGCGCTCCTTGCCCTGCTGAAATCACCATGGCAGAAACCATTTGTGAATTAGTTCCAAGTATGGAAATGGTACGTATGGTCAGCTCAGGCACTGAAGCAACCATGAGCGCTATTCGTTTGGCCCGTGGCTTTACCGGCCGTAACAGCATTTTAAAATTTGAAGGTTGTTACCACGGTCACGCCGACTCTTTACTGGTTAAAGCTGGCTCAGGCGCTTTAACTTTAGGAGTGCCAAATTCACCTGGTGTACCTGCTGATTTTGCTAAATACACGCTCACAGCGGAATTTAACAATCTGGAGCAGGTCAAAGAGATTTTTGCCGAACAAGGTGCTGATCTGGCCTGTATTATCGTAGAGCCAGTGGCGGGAAATATGAACTGTATCCCACCAGCACCAGGATTTTTAGAAGGTTTACGTGCACTCTGTGACCAGTACGGTGCTGTTTTGATTTTTGATGAAGTGATGACAGGTTTCCGTGTTGCTTTAGGTGGAGCTCAAGCTTATTACAACATCAAACCAGACCTGACTACTTTAGGCAAAATTATTGGTGGCGGTATGCCAGTCGGCGCTTTTGGTGGCCGTCGTGACATTATGCAGCATATAGCGCCTTTAGGTGGTGTCTATCAGGCGGGCACTTTATCCGGTAACCCCATAGCTATGGCGGCAGGTTTAGCGGCTTTGACTGAAATCCGTAAGCCTGGTGTTTATGATGTATTAACGGCCAAAACCACACAGTTGATTGAAGGTTTAGCGGCAGCAGCCAAAGAAGTAGGCATTCCACTGGCGACCACCCAAGTGGGCGGCATGTTTGGTGTGTTTTTCAGCAAAGAAGCAAACATCACTAACTACCAGCAAGCGACACAATGTGATATCGCCGCCTTTAAACGCTTTTTCCACCTGATGTTGGATCAAGGGGTTTATCTGGCGCCTTCAGCCTATGAAGCTGGTTTCTTGTCTATAGCTCATAGTGATGACGATTTGGCTTACACCATAGCGGCAGCCAAAAAGGCTTTTATTCAACTAAAAGCTTAAATCTTACTCAGCAGGCTCAGGATGCAACCAGACGATGTCGGTATCCTGAGCTCTGAATTGTTGTACAAATAGAGTCCCATGGCCTGAAATCAAAGACAGCGCAGCCTGAGATAGAGGCCAATGCTGCTGTTGTTGATTTTGCCAGTCGTAATAATTTAATTGAGTTCCACCGCCAGATAACCAGTACAAGCCAGTCTCTGTGCTTGCCCAGGCATCTGCTGCCGTATTACGCCAGTTAATCTGCACTGGCAAAGTTATTGCCTGCCCTTGCTGCCATTGTTTGACATAAAGCGAATCCTGTTGTTGTAAAATCAGGCTTTGCCCTGGCCCACACTCCGCATTGACCACATCGTTCAGCAGTTGCTTAATTTTACCTTGTTCAAAACGGTTTAAAACCCAGCCTTTTTGGTCATAAGAGGTCCAGTACAACACATCATCACAGACCACAAAACGTTCACTGCCTGCCAGCTTTTCTGTAAAGGGTCGTAGCTGTGCTTCATTTTCTGAAAATTCATACAACTGCCTGTCAATCAGTAGCAGTAATTTACCGTTCAACCACAGCAACTGCTGGATCGCTAGCTGTGTTTTAAACTGGCTGATTTGTTGGGTATTTTGACCTTGTGAACGCCACAGTTGTGGCAAGCCTGAACGGTCCGATACGAAATAATACTGGTCGTTATGCGCCAGTAACAAAAACTCGGATCTGTTACTTTCGGCAAAAGGCAAAGTGAGGATCCGACTGTCTTGCTCCTGCCATTGCAATTGTCGTAAATCGGTTACAGCTTGCGCAGGATAAACAGCTAACAATGATTGTTGCCACACCGAGCTATCGGCCAGGTTAAAGGTCATTTCACCAAAAACCCTGCTGTTCCCTGTGCGTAAAGAGAGTACCTGCAATTGCTGGCCAGATTTATTCACCAACAAATCATGTTCTCCCCACCAAGCCAATTGGTTGGCAGAAAAATCAAAATCTGCAATCACACGCCAGTCCAGATCGGTCAGATCTAACTCTATTAAAGAAGAATAACTAAAGCCTTTCTGTGCTATTGCATAGGCCTTTTTATCTTTGACAATTAAATGACTGATGCCACGCCACTGCACAGGAAACTGCATTAATAAACGTTGGGAGCTGTCCTGTTGCCACAGCCAGAGCTGGGTTTGACCTGTGGCAGGGTCTAAGTCCAGCCAATATAGGCCATCCGCAGTGATCGCTTGTCCTGCAGCAATAAACTGGTGGCAGGAAAACAGCGGTGTTGCGGCTGAAAAATCAGGCTTTATCTTTTTGCGCCAAAACACACAATCCTGCTGTTGTTGAGCGCGGAAGATAACCTGTTCAGAATTATACCAGTGCGGCTGTGAAAGCTGCTGGTAGGCCTGATCATCATGCAAAGATTGCATTGACGGCAACTGTTGTATCACCCAGTACCAATCGGATTCATTCGGTAGCTGGTGTTGAAACAACAATAAAGACTGATCGCTGGATAATAGTGGAGTTTGCTCTTTACCATCCAAAGCGCTGACAGGTGTCACTTGCAAGTATCGGGGTAAAGTTGCTTTTTCATTCATCTTGCTGACCAGCAAAGCGAAACTCAGACTGCAAACTAACAGCACCAGCGAGCTAAACCAGATATACCGAATACGCTTGAGTTTACTCTTTTTACCGCTATGCCAGCTTTCTATAGCTTTTTGGGTGCTAAGTAAATCCAAAGGGGCAGCAGATTCTTGTTGTGCATCAGACTCTAATGGAGGTAACTCAACTTGTGCAACAGGCGCCAACCAGCAGTAACCCTTTTTGGACAAAGTGGCAATGTAGGTAGGTTCAACTCTGCTGTCTTGTAAAGCACGGCGCAGGGCTGCTATAGCACGGGTTAAGGATTCATCAGAGCCTAAACCTTCCCCCCAGACACCCGACAATATTTGCTCGCGGCTGACCACTAAATCTTTATGATCCAGAAAGAAGTTTAATAACTTATGCAGCCGTGGCTCCAACGTCAGCACCTCCGGATCAGCGGTAGCTGACAGAGGCTGTAGTTGTCCAATGGTACGCAGATACCGCCATTGACCAAAGGTCAGGTAGTCTGCCGTATGTTGCATAAGGGTCCGCCTACATAAACAGGTAGGCGGATTATAACCAATTCAGACGAAAAGTAGAGAGGAGGAGTTAAACTGCCTTAATAACAACTTCTGTTTTAACCTGAGGTTGCAAACCCAAGGCCTGATCAGCAATTTCTACATCACGGCAAAATGGCCAGTTTGTGCAGGCAGCAATATATTGTTGCAGCTCATCAGCCTGATCAACAATTTCTACATCACGGCAAAACGGCCAGTTGGTACATGCAGCAATATCTTGTGCCACGCTTGTTGCACCAACAGCAGCAACATGGCCGCCTGATACTAAAGAAGTAGAAGCAACTAAAGCGGCAGCAGCGATAAGTTTGATCAGTTTCATAATGTAAGCTCCGAAAAGAGTGGTTAAGTTCGACCACTGCAGTATCGGATACAGAAAAAATCATAAACTGATGAAATTATTATAAATGAATGATTAATTTATGGTTTTTAACTCAATTTTTGCTATATCTAAATCCTGAGTTTCTCCGATTATCATATAAATGTATTTTTTGTCATGACTTAAGGAGAATCGAGATGAATACAAATCGGACACAAGCTCCAATGGGAGTATTGTTTTATCTAAATAAGAGTAGAAAAACAATTGGCTCTGTTGTTTATCGTTTACAGCAGAAAAATAAACACCATTTTCTGTTAATACAAAAGTAGAGGATTCGGCTAGTATCAGCTTCTGAGCATCCTCACTCAAAAGTACCTCTTCCTCACCCGTTATTAAACTGTACTCACCTGTCAGCGAATTCCTTTTTAACTGATGTAAACTATCTTTACTTTGGACAAATAAATCGACACCGTCCAGATAGGCTGAAGGTTTAGCTGCGGAACCAGGCTCATAAGACATCACTTGCCAATTGCCTTTGTTATTAATGGTATAAAATACACGATTCGTCTGCTGACCCCAGCTTAAATTTTTTACTACTTCACCTTGTGCGCTTATTCTTTGGGCCTGCCCTGCCAAATCAAATAACCAGACCTCCTGATCAATCAGCACTAATAACTGTTTGCCATCTCCGGAGAATTCCATATCTGATATCGCAACAGAGCTTTCAAAATGACTAATCATCTCTTGTTTACCATCCGGATAAAATAACCAGACCTGAGGTAAACCTGTGCGCATAGAAACTGCGGCTATTGGTCCATCTAAAGTAGGATTAGCTTCAACTAAACGTTCGCTGCGATTGGATTTAAATACAATTTCCTCAGACAGCTTTGAGTTAGTTACAGGGTTGTTAAATTTCTTAATATAATAATTGCCATAGCGACCTATTGAACCATAAAACTGATTGTCGCTTCCCAAAGCAATTTCATAAGCCTGATTATTGGTTAACGCTATGGTTTTTTGTTCCGCTGTATTGACGTTAACACTTTCAATATTCCACTTACGGGCAGGGTAATAAATATGCTCGTCATCATGACTCCAGGCTATATCGCCCGGATAACTATGCTTAATATGCAGTAACAATGAAGTTTCTCTGCTGTTTAAATCCATTAACCAGATTTGTACTGAGTTGCTGGCAACGTCTCTTAAAAAAGCAATTTTATCGCCCGCATGGGAATAACGAGCGGTAAAATCGCCCATGCCTGAGTTACTGGGCAATACCAGTTGAGTTTTATTCCCGGACGCAATATCCAAAGAAAATATAGCCATACGCTGAGAACTGTCTTCATGACTGCCAAACAATAAAGACTTACCGTCTGGGGCCCAGGAAATACGGGTAGAAGTGCTGTGCAGTCCACAGGATGTGAGCAGCTTATCTTCGACAACTGACTGAGCTGAGCTATCAGCAAAACTCAGTAAGCGAATTTCACACAACTCTCTGTATTTTATCCGCTGATAAGCAATAGCTTTGCCATCAGGCCGAAAACTGGCACCAAAATCATCTGCATTGCTATGAGTCAGTTGCAATGTCTGATGGTTCTGCAAGTTCTGCAACATCAAAACGTTGGAATGATTTTTACTTTTTTGGTAGCTGTAGACTAAAAAGTTTTTATCAAAGGAAATTGCCGGATAATATTCAAAGCCATCTAAGGACGACACGGGGCTCCAGTTTACAAAAGGAGCCTGCTCTTCAACAACTGAGCTGGCAGGCCAGAATAACCAACTGGCTAATAAGCCCAGTAGCAGCGTCGCCGCCGTCAAACCTGCCCACCAAATACGGTTAATCTTTCGTTCTGCTGCACTTGCAGGCTCATCCTGAGTATTGGAAGCCTGAGCAATAAGTTGTTCCTGCTCTATCACTTTGGCAATAAAACGGTAACCCCGTTTCGGAATAGTTTCGATATATCGTGGGGACTTCACATCATCACCCAGCACATCACGCAAAATACTGATCACCCGCGCAACACGGCCATCGGTGACAGAGGTCATTTGCCAGACTTCTTTAAGCAGCTCTTCTTTGCTGATTAAACGGCCAGGATTTAACAAGAAAAAATTGAGTACGCTTTGGCACAAATGATCGAGATCAGCCAACTCGCTGACTTCCATTCTGGTGTTGAGCTTCGCCAGCTTATCCAGCTGTGGCAAATACCACCACTCATCAACTTTTAATTGCTTCTCTGGCCTGAACGACATAAGTCAATAATTCCCGTTTATTCGCAATCCGTAAGTAAGGTCGCACTAACAACTTTAGGCAACAATAGAGTTCCGTCACAATCATCGGCCACAGCACGGCCTGTTACAGCGGAAAAACGCCCTAAAGTGACATCTGGTGGTATAGCCCTGAACAAAGAGTTCGGAGGAACCATCCTGAAATACTGGCTAAATAAAGTTAAAGCACCAGAGCCTCCAGTTAAACCTATGGGTTTATTGTCATCTCTGCCTAACCAGACGGTGACCGAAGATTCATGTTCAAAACCAGTAAACCAGCTGTCTTTATGATCACTGGATGTTCCGGTTTTTCCGGCAAAACGTATACCGGCAAACTGATTCGCCAGTGTTTTTGAAGTACCGCTGCGAGTGCTTTGTTGCATGGCATATTGCAGCAGGTAATCCGCATCTTCTGTAACTCTTTGTTGCACAATGTTTCTGCGCTGATAAAGCATGGTACCGTCAGTCTTGGTTATAGACTCTATGCTGGCCAGTTTTATATAACGGCCTTTATTGGCAATTACCTGATACAGTTGCGCTACCTCGGCAGGTGTCAGCTCTACCGCACCTAAAAATGCTGAAGGCTGCAATTTTACTTCACGTTCCAGTCCAAGCCGCTTAAAACCATCCTGTAAAGCAGGCAAACCCAGTTTTAAACCTAAACGCACTGTGGGAACGTTAAGTGACTCAGATAGAGCTTGAATTAAGGTGACCTGACCACGGAATTTTTTATCAAAATTCTGTGGGTTCCAGCCGCCCTGACTGCCGTTGAGGTGAATAGGACTGTCATCGAGCATAGTGGCCAGACTAAACTGGTTTGGTTTACTCAGCGCCTGCAGATACAGCACTGGCTTTACTATACTACCGATCTGACGACGGGCATCTAAGGCTCTGTTATAACCAGCAAAATGTACTGATTTCCCCCCTACGATCGCTTTGTAAGACCCAGCCTGATAATCAGTCACCACCATAGCAGCTTCCAGTTTACTATCCAGTTCGGACAAGCGCTGTTTTACGCTATGCTCAGCAGCAAGCTGCGCCTGAGGGTCCATATAGGTGAAAATCTTCATCCCCTCTTCAATAGTAGCAGTGTCAGTCACTAACTCTTTCAATTCACGTTTTACAGCATCCAGATAAGAAGGTGAACGGCCTTTTAAATGATGACCCAGAGGGATCACTGCTAAGGGTTTACTTACTGCTCGTTGATAGTCTGCATCAGATAACAGCTGCTCGTTATGCAGCATTTTCAACACCAGATCACGGCGATCTTTAGCTCTTGCGCCAAAACGCCGTGGATCATAATAAGAAGGCCCTTTGACTATAGCCACCAACAGCGCATATTCCTCTGGCTGTAACTCGTCCAAAGGTTTACCAAAATAAAACTTACTGCCTAAAGCAAAACCATGCACTGCGTTACTATGGAACTGGCCAATAAAAATTTCGTTCAGGTAGGCTTCAAGGATTTGATCCTTGCTGTAACGATAATCCAGAATTAGAGCGATCAGCGCTTCATTCACCTTGCGGATAATAGTTTTATCCGCCGTCAGGTACATATTTTTTGCCAACTGCTGGGTTAGCGTCGAGCCCCCTTGCACTGTGCGTCCCGCCATCAGATTGGCCCAAAAAGCACGAACCACAGACCAGACGGACACCCCATGATGCTGGTAGAAGTCGCGATCTTCTATGGTCAGTAGCGCCGCTTTAATATGTTCAGGCATATCCGCCAGCGTCACCATTTCTCTGTCTTCCTGCTCTGATGAAACCAAATGCTGCACTAGCTGTGGCTCAATTCTGGCCTTTTGCACCGACTTTTTCAGTTGATGGTCATACACATTGTGTACCCTCTGACCTGCAAAGGACACAGTAAAAGCTTCCTCTTGATCATAGCCATCAGCGAATTGAAAAGCGCGGCGAAATACCGCCACTTTATCGCCACTTTGGCTGTATTGACCCGGGCCGTTGATTTTATCCACCGCCCTGTATTGCAACAAATCCAGTTCACTGACTAATTGCTTTTGTGTCAGGCTTTTACCAGGAATCAACTCCAGACTCCGGGCATAAACCTGAGCCGGAAATTGCCATTTATGGCTGGAAAATAAGGTGGTAATTTTGCTATCCAAATAAATCAGATAAACAAATAAAGTCAGCAACAGCACCAGCCCTACTTTCAGCGCAAGCCACAACATTTGTCGGGCAAACTGCGGGCGTTTGGCATTTTTGGCAGCTGGTTTTTTTCTTGGGGTACGGCTTTGTTTTTGTGTCATTTTTGCATAGCTTTTTTAGTTTTATTAGTCGGCATGGCCTCTGCAGGATTTTCTGGCCAATAATGTTTTGGATAACGGCCTTTCATTTCCTTTTTCACTTCAGTGTAACTATTGGCCCAGAAACTGGCCAAATCCTGAGTCACCTGTAAAGGGCGGCGCGCTGGCGACAATAAATGAATTTTCATGGCTAAACGCCCGTTTGCCACAGTTGGAGTATCAAGCTGGCCAAACATTTCCTGAATTCGAACAGACAAAATGGCTTCTCCTTCATCGCTGTAGTGAACAGGGATCATAGATCCTACAGCTGAACGCCAACTGTCTGGCATACAGCTATTGAGCAGCTGCTGCTCTTTATAAGTCAGACGTTGCCACAATAAAGTGTAAAGGTCTAACTTATTCAAATCATTCAGTTTTGTAAACCTGCCTAGAGCTGGAGCTAACCAGACTTCAGCATCAGCCCACAAGCTTTCATCATCGACTTTTGGTAAATGATGTTCTGGCATATAACGCTGCATCAGTTGCAGCCTGTGCCGCAGTTGCAATGCCTGTTCAGTCCATGGCAACGCCTGTAAACCCTGTTGTTTTAACCAATCCAGCCAGGCTTGCTGCTGCTCTGTTTCCGTCAATTTAGTATTCAGCGGTTTACGCTCCAGCACGCAACTGCCAAGCATTACACGCTGCTCTGCAATAAATCGTCCTTGCTGCGCATCAAAACCAAAATAGGACTGCTTCTGCAAATCAGCCTGCCACTCCTGCATCAGTTCAGCCATAGTCCAGCGGGCCGCCAGACTGATTTGGGTGCTGTGGCCAAAATACAAATCACAGATCACCAGTACTTCAGCACCAGACAAAGGGCTGTCCGGAAATAACAAAGCACCCGCATTGTTCGTCAGCAGATAACCTTTGCCCCGCAAGATAGCTATGCGATCAGGGAAAGCCCGGCTTAATAAGGCCGCTGTTAAATGCTGCGGCAAATACGGGCTGACTTTGATTTGATTCTGCTGTGCCAGTTGCTTCGCCTGTTGCAATAAAGCGCCATACAAAGGTTGCTGCAACAACTGATCAATATCCTGCTCACGGCTGCGATTTGGATTCTCCAACATCGTTGCCAACACTACAGCCAGCCAGGCTGCACCTTGCTCGCCTTGGTGTTCCAGTTGTTTGCCATGCAGCACTAAAGCCGCCAGTCGGGGTTCAGTACCTGTAGCTAACAACTGCCGGCCAAAGTCAGTGATCTGGCCTTTGTCATTGATGGCTTTGAGTTGCAACAACACCCAGGCCGCAGATTTCAGATTGGCTTGTGGTGGTTGATCCAACCAGAATAATTGTTCTGGCGAGCAACCCCAGGCCGAAATCTCCAGCAACAACGAGGTTAAATCGGATTGCAGTATAGATGCTGGGGTAAAAGCAATACGGCGTTGCCATAGCTCAGCACTATCGAGGCGATAACAACGACCGGCCGATAAACGCCCAGCCCGGCCAGCTCTTTGAATAGCAGCCGCCTGACTGATAGCGACAGTGTCTAGCCGCGTTAAGCCATGTTTGGGATGATAAACGGCCTGACGACAGAAACCGGAATCCACCACCACTTCTATACCTTCGATGGTCAAACTGGTTTCAGCAATATTGGTGGTCAATACCAGTTTGCGCCGCCCTTGTGGGCTGGGTGCTATCGCTTGTTGCTGCTCAGCCAAAGTTAAAGCACCGGATAACGCATAAATATCTAACTGGCTGTCTCTGTTTTGCTCCATTAACCAGTCTCTGGCCTGATTAATCTCACGCTGGCCTGGTAAAAAGGTCAGAATACTGCCCTGATGTTTCAGGCTGGCTTGCAGGCTTAATTTGGCACTTTGCAACCAGACAGGCTCTGCTGTAGGCACTTGATACAGAATATCTACCGGATAACTACGGCCTTCGCTGCTAAGCACAGGCGCGTCCAAGGCTAATGCCAGTTTTTGCTGATCCAAAGTGGCCGACATAATCAATAGCTGTAAATCGCTATTCAGTTGCTGTACTTCCAGCGCCAAAGCCAAAGCTAAATCTGCTTGTAAAGAACGTTCATGAAATTCGTCAAAGATAATCAGGTTTATGCCTGCAAGTTCAGGATCCTGCTGAATTTTCCGGATCAACACCCCTTCGGTGACTATCAATAAGCGAGTGTTTTTGCTGTAACTCTTTTCATGGCGGATTTGATACCCCACTTGCTGACCCACAGCTTCGTTCAACTGACTGGCCAGATAACTGGCAATACTTTTTGCGGCCAGTCGCCTCGGTTCTAACAATAGGATAGTTTTTCCGGCAAAATCGGCATGGTTGAGTAAAAACAGCGGCAAGTAGGTTGATTTACCAGCACCAGGCGGTGCAGATAAAATCACTTGGTTGTGCTGTTTCAGACTCTGAATCAGCTGTGGGCAAATCTCTGCAACAGGTAACAAATCACGTCTCGCTAAAAACAAAAAGCAGCCCTATTTTAGCTGCTTTTTAAGGTGAACCGAAATCAGAAGATTATTCCTGAGTCAGGGTTTGAGCCACTAAACGAATGCCCATACCTGTCGCACCTGCAGCCCAAAAGCCATTGGCTGAATTATGAAAAGCTGCAGCTAAATCTAAATGAACCCAGCCTTTGCCGTCGTTAGGCACAAAACGACTTAAAAACCCTGCCGCATTGCTGGCGCCACCCGTACCACCGCCTTTAACAGGGCGGCTATTGGCCGTGTCGGCATAAGGTGAAGGGCACTGACCCTGATGCCATTTTTCCAGCGGTAATTGCCAGGCACCTTCCTGCACTTGTTCGGCATAACCTAACACACGTTGTGCTAAGGCCTTATCCAAAGCGAACACTGCATTGTATTCAGAGCCTAATGCGTTCATCGCAGCGCCAGTTAAAGTGGCTGCATCAATAATGAGTTGTGGCGAGGCTTCAGCGGCTTTTTGCAAACCATCAGCCAGCACTAAACGACCTTCAGCATCGGTATTGACGATTTCGACAGTGACCCCATTTTTATAAGTCAGTATATCGCCCAGTTTAAAGGCTCCGCCGGAAATCAGGTTTTCTGCGCAGCATAAAATCAGCTGCACTCTTTTGTTTAAGCCCTGCAAAATTGCCAAAGCTAAAGCGGCTGTGACAGTGGCTGCACCGCCCATATCACATTTCATCGTCACCATGCCTTCGCTGGCTTTAATCGAATAACCACCGCTATCAAATGTGATGCCTTTGCCCACTAAAGCGGCAAACACTGGCGCATCTGCTTTACCTGTTGGGTTGTAATCCAGCACTAACATTGCCGGGTCACGTTCACTACCGCGGCCTACGGCATGAATACCAATCCAGCCCTGCTCCAACAAAGCAGAGCCGGCAATAACTTCAGTGGATACGGTGCCTGCTGGCGCTACAGTTTTAATAAAAGCAGCGGCCTGTTCAGCCAAAGTGACAGGGGCTAAATCTTCAGGCGTCTGGTTGATAATGGCTTTGGCCCAGCTAAAAGTCTGGTGTAACTGCTGTAATTGCAGTTGTTCAGCGTCAGTGCCTGTCCAGCCGATAGCGCCCAACTTTTTAGCAGTACAAAAGCCCTGATACAAAGCCCATT
Organism: Rheinheimera sp. MM224; assembly: GCF_947090785.1. Lineage (NCBI taxonomy): Bacteria > Pseudomonadati > Pseudomonadota > Gammaproteobacteria > Chromatiales > Chromatiaceae > Rheinheimera > Rheinheimera sp. MM224. Next base: position 806,783 of record NZ_OX352320.1, on the reverse strand, counting down.
GACTGTCGACAGTCCAACCATCACCTGCCAGTTGAAATTGTTGAATACCTAAAGTATCCAGCTGGCGACCCGCTTTTTGCACTGCACGTAAATCGGCAGCTTTGACATGCAACTGATAGCCTGCAGCATCGGGAGTCAATGCTACATTTTTGCCCCACTTAGCATCTGCAGCAGCGCTGCTTAAACGAATTTGAATCAGGTCAGACATAGGTTTTATCTCATAGTACGTGGATAAAGTATGAGGCCGAGTGTATCACAGGGCTCTAAGAGGTTAAGACGCTGTGTAACATTTTCGCGCTTAATGCGATGAGCAATGCGGCGAATACTTTCTTTAAGGTGGCCACAGGTAAACGGTGTGCTAACGCAGCACCAAGCGGCGCGGTAAAATAACTGACAGCAGCAATTAGCAGCATAGCGGGTAAATACACATAACCCAGACTGTAGTCTGGCAACACAGCCTCTGTCGAAGCACCAGCGAGGAAATAGCCCAGCGTGCCACTGATCGCAATAGGTAAGCCAACTGCAGCAGACGTACCTATAGCCTGCTGAATTTTGACATTACACCAGGTTAAAAAAGGCACGGTCAGCGAACCTCCACCTATAGCCACCAACGCTGACACGGCACCAATCACCAGTCCAACACCACTAAAACCTATAACCCCAGGCAATTGACGGCTGGCTTTAGGTTTTATATTCAATAGCATCTGAATTGCGACATAACTCATAAAGCAGCAGAAAAATATTGCCAAAGCCAAAGAAGATAAAGCAGCAGCCAGATAAGCCGCAGCTACAGTGCCTATTAATATGGCTGGAGTTAACTTCCAAACCACAGGCCATAAAATAGCGCCGTGGCGCTGGTGGCTGCGCATACTGGAAAAAGACGTAACAATAATAGCGGCCATAGAGGTAGCCAAGGCCATGTGCACAGATAATTCAGCAGGAAATTGTTGTGCTAAAAATAAAGCCGTCAGCACAGGCACCATAATGCCGCCACCGCCAACGCCCAATAATCCGGCAAAAAAACCTACAGCTGCACCCAGCAGCAAATACGCAGTAATCCATTCAATGGCCATATCAGCACCTTTCTGTCACGAAAAGAGCATTACTTTAACAAAGTAATGCGATAAATATCTTCTGTTTTTAATAAGTTAACAGGGACTGCAAAGAACAATGCTTCCCAAGCTGGCTTTCTGCGGTTTAGAGTGTTGTTTTTTTAAACCAGCCAAATTTATGGACTGTAGGAAAAAAGGTGACGCAGGCAGTTCTGCTCTGTATACTTCGGCGGCTTTTTTAATAGTGATTGCAGCTGTCATATTTTTCTGCTATCACTAGCCGCCAACTTTTTGCTTGGCACTGTTTTACAGGAGATGATCATGCCAGAAGGCAAAACCGTAAAAACCTTGGGACTGTTAGCCCTTGCTGGCGTAGAGCCTTATCAGGCCGCGCAAGGCGAAGAATACATGAACCCAAAACAGCTGGACCATTTCCGCCGCATTCTGGACGCATGGCGTCAACAGTTACGTGAAGAAGTGGATCGCACCAAAAACCATATGGCCGATGAAGCTGCAAACTTCCCGGATCCAGTGGATCGTGCTGCTCAGGAAGAAGAGTTCAGTCTGGAATTACGTGCTCGGGATCGCGAACGTAAATTACTGAAGAAGATTGAAAAAACTCTGCAGAAAATCGAAGACGAAGACTTTGGTTATTGCGACACCTGCGGTATCGAAATTGGTATCAAACGTTTAGAAGCCCGTCCTACTGCCGATATGTGTATCGACTGTAAAACGCTGGCTGAAATCAAGGAAAAACAACTGGGCGGTTAATGATGCCTGTTGTCCCTCCTGCTTACAGGGGCCGGTTTGCGCCATCGCCATCCGGCCCTTTGCATTTTGGCTCCCTCATCGCTGCAGTGGGCAGTTATTTGCAAGCCAAATCCCAACAAGGCCAATGGCTGGTGCGGATGGAAGACATCGACAGTCCCCGTATGCAAGCCGGTGCAGCTGACGGTATTTTACGTACCTTAGAACGTTATCAGTTGTTATGGGATGGCGATGTCTGGGTGCAAAGTCACAGACTAGAGCGTTACCAACAGGTGTTGGATCTGTTCAAACAACAGCAACTGACCTATGCCTGCAACTGCACTCGATCCCGCATTCAAAGTCTGCCACAAGGATATGATGGCTTTTGCCGTGACAAACAGCTAACAGAAGGTCAGCTTGCCTGGCGTTTAAAAGCACCAGCCACAGCGACAGTTTTTACCGACCAGCTTGTGGGTGAAGTGCATATTCCTGCAAGCCTTGCTGCTGAAGATTATATTTTAAAACGCCGTGATGGTTTATTTGCCTATCAGCTCGTGGTCGTAGTCGACGATTTAGATCAGGGCATTACTGAAGTGGTACGTGGTGCAGACTTAATTGACCTGACCACCAGACAACAAGCCCTATTTCAACTGCTCGGTGCAACACCACCTGATTACCTGCATTTGCCTTTGGCCGTGACCGAACCTGGTTTTAAACTTAGTAAACAAAACCATGCTCCGGCAGTGGAATTCTGGCCTGTCAGTGAGACATTAACTGCAGTTTTACGTTTTTTGGGTCACCCGCCACCGCCCGAATTGACAGGGGCAGATGCCAAAGAATTGTTGGCCTGGGCCAGCGCTGAGTGGCAGATCAGACAAATACCGACACAAAACGAACAAAAAGCTGCAGATTTCTTATAAAGCACAACGCCGCACGTTCTATTTTTCCGGCCGCTGCGGTATCATTAGCCGCTTTTTTCATCGAGTTCATTTAGCTAAGCTCACAAGGAGTACTGCCATTATTTCGCGAGTCCTGGATTTTTGCCGCCGCACCCTTGGCAGCAAAAGCGTTGAGAGCGTTGCTCAACCCAAAAAAAGCCGTCAGTCTATTCTGCCAGAGCTGAAAAAAATATCCCGTGATGCCCATTCTGTGTCGCGCAAAGACATCAGCCCTAATGCACTCAAGGTGTTATACCGCTTAAAAGATGCGGGCTATGAAGCTTATCTGGTCGGTGGTTGTATCCGCGATATTTTACTTGGCTTAAAACCTAAAGATTTTGACGTGGTGACCAATGCTCACCCGGAACAAGTGCGTCAAGTGTTCAAAAACAGCCGCCTGATTGGCCGCCGTTTCCGTTTAGCTCATGTGGTGTTTGGCCGGGAAGTGATTGAAGTCGCGACCTTCCGTGGTCACCATACAGGTGATGATGAAACCAGCCCTAAAGCCAGCCAAAGTGATGCGGGCCAGATTTTACGTGACAACGTCTACGGTACTATTGAAGAAGACGCTGAACGCCGCGACTTTAGCATCAACGCCTTGTACTACTCAGTGGCCGACTTTGCGATTTACGACTTTGCCAACGGCATTGAAGCCATAGCAGCACGTAAAATTGAGCTGATTGGCGATCCTGAAACCCGTTACCGTGAAGATCCGGTGCGGATGCTGCGTGCTGTGCGTTTTGCTACCAAGCTGAATATGGACATAGCGCCAGAAAGCAAAGAGCCGATTAAAGAACTGGCAGTGCTTTTGAAAAACATTCCGGCTGCACGTTTATTTGAAGAATTCCTCAAGTTGTTTATGGCCGGTAAAGCCTTTGATAACTTTGTGATGCTGAACGATTTGGGCATTCTTAAACAGCTATTGCCACAACTGGCCAAAGTATTAAAGCAGGATAGTAGCGGCAAAGTATTTAACATGATCACCAAAGCCATGCAGGATACGGATCAGCGGGTTGCCATTGATAAACCTGTGACTCCGGCTTTTACCTTTGCTGCTTTGTTATGGTATCCGGTCGAACAACGTGCGGAAAAGCTGCTGGTTGAAAGTGGTTTAAACGAAGTGGACGCGCTGAACATTGCGATGATGGAAGTGTTAGACGAAGTGCAACGTTCTATCGCTATTCCAAAACGTTTTAGCCTGACCATTAAAGACATCTGGTTCCTGCAAAGCCGTTTAAGCAAACGCGCAGGTCGTCGCGCCTTTAAATTAATGGAGCAGGTGAAATTCCGTGGGGCTTACGATTTCCTGCAATTGCGTGCTCAGGCCGAAGGCGGCGAATTACTGGAGCTGGCCAACTGGTGGCAACGTTTCCAATCCGATGACGAAGCTGGCCGTGAAATTTTAGTACAAAACCTGGGTAAAGAAGGCATTGAACGCCGCCCACGCCGTCGTCGCCCGCCAACCAAACGTCGTCCTTCAGGCCCAGCCAATGGCTAATACGCTTGTATATATTGGGCTGGGCGCTAATTTGGCCCAGCCAGTGCAGCAATTAGAACGTGCTGTTGTGGCCTTGCAGAGTATCAAAGACACTGAACTTGTAAAGGTGTCTGGTTTCTACGGCTCCAAACCTATGGGGCCGCAAGATCAGCCGGATTACGTCAACGCCGTCGCAGCTCTTACGACCCGTTTATCTGCAGAGAATTTGCTGACAGAACTACAACAGATCGAACTGGAACAAGGCCGGCAGCGTAAAGATGAACGCTGGGGTCCCCGAACTCTGGATTTGGATATTCTGTTGTTTGGTGATGAAGTCATTCAGACGGAACCTTTGACTGTGCCGCATTACGGCATGAAAGTGCGGGAGTTTGTGCTTTACCCACTGGCAGAACTAAACTTAAACCTTGTATTACCTGATGGCACTAAGCTGAGTGAGTTACTGACGACTGTGCCTTTAAACGGCCTGAGTCGTCTCTGATCACTTGCCGTTGGCGTTTTTTTATGCCAAGGTGCGCCCCGAATTATTCCCTTGTGGTCGGATGAGAGAAAAATGGCAAAAATTACCACTGCTCAACTGCTGAAGATGAAACAAAAAGGCGAAAAAATTACCGCCTTAACGGCATACGATGCCAGTTTCGCTAAATTATTTGCCGATGCCGGTGTTGAAGTCATTCTGATTGGTGACTCTTTAGGTATGGTATTGCAGGGCCACAGCGACACACTGCCTGTGACCACCGCCGAAATTGCGTACCACACCCGCTGTGTCCGCGCTGGTGCACCGCTAGCTTTTGTCATTGCCGATATGCCTTTTATGAGTTACGCCACAGTGGAACAGGCGATGCAAAACGCTACGCCGTTGATGCAGGCTGGCGCCAATATGGTCAAGCTCGAAGGCGGTGATTTCTTATTACCTACCATTAAAGCTTTGACCGAACGTGGTATTCCGGTTTGTGGTCATTTAGGTTTAACCCCTCAGTCTGTGCATGTCTTTGGTGGCTTTAAAGTGCAAGGCCGCGATGAGCAGGCTGCTGATTTAATGGTGCAACAAGCCATTGCCCTGCAAGATGCCGGCGCTCAACTGTTAGTTGTGGAATGTATTCCATCGGCTTTGGCTGAACGTATTTCCAAAGCTCTGGTCATTCCGGTGATTGGTATAGGTGCAGGCAAAGAAACCGATGGTCAGATTTTAGTGATGCATGACTTATTGGGCATCAGTTCTGGTTATATTCCAAAATTCTCCAAGAACTTCCTGCAAGAAACCGGTGAAATTAAACAAGCCATCGGCAAATACATTCAGGATGTGAAACAAGGCCAGTTCCCTGGTCCAGAACATAGCTTTTAAGGTTCAATCCCTATGTTAATGATTCAGGATATTGCTCAGCTACGTGCGTTAATACGCCAATGGCACAGTGCTGGTGAGCGTGTTGCATTCGTGCCGACCATGGGCAATTTGCATCAGGGCCATTTGCAGTTAGTCGACACCGCCAAACAAAGAGCAGACCGGGTTATTGTCAGCATTTTTGTTAATCCGATGCAGTTTGGTGCCAATGAAGACTTAGACAAATACCCACGCACTTTAGAGCAGGACTGCAAAGGACTGACTGAACATGGCGCTGATGCGGTATTCACTCCAACACCACAACTGATTTACCCTCGTGGCCTGGATGTACAAACTTTTGTCGAAGTGCCGCTGTTAGGTGATTACCACTGCGGCGCCAGCCGTGCCGGGCATTTTCGTGGTGTGTCGACCATAGTCACTAAACTGTTTAATCTGGTGCAGCCTGATATCGCCTGCTTTGGTCAGAAAGACTATCAACAACTGGCTATTATCCGCCAGATGGTGACTGACTTGTCCATGCCTATTGAAATCATAGGGGTGCCAACAATCCGAGCTGAAGATGGTTTGGCGTTAAGTTCACGCAATGGTTATTTAACAGCGGAACAACGTATCACAGCACCGGCTTTGTATCGCACTTTACAGTGGATGAAACAGCAGTTACATCAAGGCGTCAGCGATTTACGAGCTTTAGAGCAGCAAGCCAAAGATCAGCTTAATGCGGCAGGTTTTAAAGCAGATTACGTCAATATATCCAATCGCCAAACCTTAGTGCCAGCGTCTGACTCCACAGCAGCTTTAGTAATACTGGCCGCTGCTTATCTCGGCACTACCCGCCTGATTGATAATATCGAAGTTTAAGTCCTGCCAGGCTCATGGCTATCATAACGGGGCAACTCTGCATCCAGATTGTCCCAGCTGGCTTTTGACGACACAAAGTTATGGCTGATGGGACGCTCGGTTATTTCTGAATCCAGTATGCCCAAACGAATGCGGATCCGACCTGGATCTGCAGCGCTTGAGCTGTACACAGGACTGCCGCAGTTGGAGCAAAAATGCCGCAACCTGCCTTGTTTTAACGAAAAGGCTTTGAGTAGTTCTTCGCCCTGAATCACACTGAATTCTGCACCGGATACGAAGCCGTTGGTGGCATAAGCCGTGCCGCTGGATTTACGGCACAAGGAACAGTGGCAATGAATAATGTCGGTAATGCCGCCACTAATTTCAATTTTTACTTCACCACAAAGGCACTGGCCTGAATACATAATAAATCCACTCGTTCAACGACAGCCGCTTACAGGCTGTCTTTTCTTGGCATCAACAGCCACAAAATCAGATAAACAAATAAGCCGGGAAAAGCTGCGGACAACACTGACAACAACACATACACCAGACGCACACCACCGCTGGACCAGCCAAAATAGTCGGCTATACCACCACAGACTCCTGCGATCATTTTATCATTTGATAAAGCTAAGGTTTTATCCGACATAGCACTTTCCTCTTTAATCAATCTAGACTCTAAAGTAACGCTGCAGCAGGCACGAAGCAATGCCTGAAGATGTAAGAATCTGTGTTTAGATCCGTAGTATCAGGCTCAGCGTATTTAGAAGTGAAATCTTTACTCAGGCGGCTGGACTGCACTATGGTAACAGACAGCAAACAGAGTGATCATTCTGATAAAGCATAAAGCAGGCCCGATACAGGGTCAGTTGAAAATAATAAAGGAAAGGATGTATGAAAATAACAAAACAGATTTTCGGTTCTACCCTCTTGACTCTAACTGGCCTTTTATCCGCAGGACTCTTCTCTACCGACCTTGGCGCGGCCACTATGCCAGCTTTAAAAGGCAATGAAACACTCTGGCTGCTTGATAATACACATCAACTCGTCAAAGTGAAGGTGGCAGCTCCGGATAAAATCGTCGAACAGAAGCCGCTTTCAGGTCTGGCAACAGGCGAGACTTTAGTTGGCATAGATTACCGCGTCGCTTACGGTGTTTTATTTGCATTATCGGACAAAGGCCAGTTGTACAGCATAGATACCGGCACAGGAAAAGTGACGACCACAGGCCCTGTGTTACCTGCAGATACGTTAAAAAAAGGCCAGTTTGGCTTTGATTTTAACCCTGTCGCCGACAGGATCCGGGTGGTGAACGAGCATGGCCAAAACTTAAGGCTGCACCCGGAGACCGCAGCTTTGGCTTCTGTTGACCCACAGCTGAAATACGCAGACAAGGACGCTAACTTCGGCAAAAAACCCACTGTAGTGGCTGCAGCTTATACCTACAACCAGCAAGACAGCACACTAACGACCAACTACGCCATAGACAAAACCAATGGCACACTGGTAACACAAGGCAGTAAAGAAGGCGCCACTCCTGCGGTATCACCTAATACAGGACAGCTGTTTACCGTAGGCAGCCTTGGACTGCAATCGCTGCAACAGATAGCTTTTGATATTTCTGACTTAAGTAACCTGAGTTTTATTGCGGTCACCACAACAGCAGAGCCAGCCAGTACTTTGTATCAACTGGATTTACAGACAGGACAAAATAAAAAGCTCGGGACTTTAGCAAAGGGCCAGAGCCTGCTTGGTATGGCCATTGAGCCCTGATTGGTAAGTTATTGCAGCTCACCCTAGGCCCCATAAATAAAGCCCAATCACATCGCCGTGATTGGGCTTTTTAACTAAAGTGAAGCTGTTTCAGTCTTTATAAAATAGACTCAGGCGGCGCTGTCTTTCGCCAGTTGCAGCAATTTAGGTAAAAACTCTTTATCCAAAGCGGCCACTTGCTGCTGTTCTTCCAGCACATCAAATAAAATTTGATCTGTGGTCAGCGGGTTTGCCAATACCACACGGAACACCACTGTGTCCTGACGCTGATAACGTTCAGGTTTAATGCGGGTACGTGAGACAAAAGAACGGCCTTCTTCCCTTTGTGTTTTCTGAATAAAGCGGGTTAAACCGTTAAGCAGCTCATTAAATTTATGCAGTTTGTCAGGCGAAGCTTTCGTCATAGCACGCTGAACTTCAGCAGGTACATAACGATAGGTCAATAAACACAGCTCAGGTTCAGTGATCAGCTCAAACTCCGCGTGATCCTTAATTAAACCGGCAAAATAACGGGCTTTATCCAGACTGCGATTGATCAGAATTTCATAACCCTGACGGCCAATCACCTGCAAACAAGCATGCACCAGCATGGCCATACCAGGGCGTGAACCTTCCAGTGTCTGGCTACCTAAATCTTTTGAGCCTTTACGTAATATGTACTCTGCGTGATGCTCTATCGCATGTGCCGAAGATGGGTGTTTAAACACCACCATACCAGCGCCCATAGGCACATACATTTGCTTATGCGCATCAATAGTGACTGAATCAGCCCTTTCTATGCCACTCAGCAAATGACGGTACTTATCAGAGAGTAAGGTTGCACCACCCCAGGCGGCATCGACATGGAAATGGCAGCCCAGTTCAGCAGCTAAATCAGCCAAATCATTCAGTGGGTCGACATTACCTGTTTCTGTAGTGCCAGCCACACCCACTATCGCCATCACTTTGATATTTTTGTCATTCAGTTCACGACTAACGCGGCGCATTTCATCGCTTTGCACTTTGTTATTGGCATCGGTTTTCACCGGTACTAAAAACTCACGGCCAATACCTAAAATATCGGCAGCTTTGCCCAACGAATAATGGCCCCGCTCTGACACTAAAATAGCTAAACCTTCGTAGCCATAATATTTCATAGCGCGGAACAGGCCTTCTTTGGCTACGCCTTTAAAGTCACCATCGGCTTTTAATAAACGGTTACGGGCAATCCAGAGCGCGGTGATATTGGCAATGGTGCCACCAGAACAAAAAGCACCTAAGGAATGGTTGGCGCTGTGCATCCATTTTTTATAAAAGCTGTCGCCTTCGCCATACACCAGATGATGCATCATGCCGATGACCTGACGCTCTAACGGAGTAAAAGCTTTGGAGGTTTCGATTTTCACCAGATTCTGATTTAAACCCACCATCATTTTTGATAGCGGTAAGACAAAATACGGCAAAGCCGAGGTCATATGACCAATAAAACTTGGCGCTGCTGTATGCACTGAATGCGCCACCAGCTTTTCCATCATCTGTTCGGCATAGTCCGAGACAAATTTTGGTTCAGAAGGAATTTGGTGAGCCTGGAAATCGCGTTCAATTTGCCACAGTGGTTTTTCCACAGCGACAATACTTTCGCGTAAAAACCCAGCCAGGTTTTGCGAAATATTCTGTTCGATGATACTTAAAGTCGAGTCCGGAGCCTCTGGCACAGTAAATATCCGCCACAAGGCTTCTTCAGAAGCTGTAGCCTGACGTTTGTTTAATTCTGTCATTCGTATCCTGTCTCACCGTCGTCGCTATTTCGGCTTCTTATTTTGTGTTTTCAGGCCGTAAAATCAGTAAGTCAAAAAGGAGGTCACTGTACTAAATGCACCTTTAAATGTCTTTAAAAAATTTCATCTGTTGATCATCTTGCTGCAAAGATGCTGTAAAAAACCGGATAAACTGGCTGTTTTTGCCGAATGTCCCCACCTGATTGCAACAAATCGCTGTGATGACAGGTCTTTGAATCAGAGTAAAGTATTAGCTGCCAGCCTGATTTAAATCAGCTAAGCTATTAACGTATTGTTTTCAGGTTCCTTTTTACGAGTCATTGCATGCTACGGATCCGTTCAGCACATTTTATTATGATAAGCCTAGTGGTGTATTTGCTCGCCATAGCTGCCTATGTGTATTACCAGTATCAGCAAACCTATCAGACCAAACTAGCGCAGGTTGATCTGCAGTTAACCAATGCGGTGAAAGCTGTGCCTTATTTGCTAGGTGAAAATTACCATAACAATATCAGTGGCCCTCAACATATTTCCCGCGCTGAGTATCTGGAGCTGGCTAAAAAGCTCAGCCTTTATGCCAAAGATTTAAAATTGCAGTATGTTTACAGCATGATCCAGGTGGATGGCAAAGTGCACTTCACCTCGTCCAGCTACACGGAAGATGACTTGTTACGTGGCCAGTTAAGTTACTTTTACGATTATTACCCTGAAGCAACCGAAGCCAATAAAGCAGCTTTTGCATCTATAGCCCCGGTATTTGAAGAGTCTGTCGACCAGTTTGGCCATTTTCGTTCTGTACTGGTGCCTTATCAAAGCGCTGATGGCACAGTGTATTTAGCTGGTGCCGACATAGCCATTACAGACCTGGATCAGTGGCTGATGGCCAGCATGCAGCAATCTATTCTAAGTGGCTCGGTATTTTTTGGTTTAGCTTTATTGCTGGCGTTAAGTTACGCCATGGTGCTGCGCCATAATCTGACCACTGACCGCAGTTCAGGCCGGCGTAACGCCTTAGCTTTGGAAGCTCATCTTCGTCATGAAACAGGCGGCCTCAGCCAGTTGGCTATTTTGCAAGTCAACAATCTTGAGGAAATCAGTCACTTGTACGGCTCAGTGATCGCTGAACAAGCCATCAACCAATTTATTAGTCAATTGCAACTGCATTTAGGCCGTCCTTTCCGCTTATATCGCCTGTCTTTTGAGAAACTCGCCATTCGCCGTGTGGCCAGCGTTTCTGATAACGAATTACATGACAAGCTCAAAAGTTTTGATTTCACCCAGCCTGTGCTGAATGACCCCTATTTACTCTTTACTGTAACTTTAGGTGTAGCCTTGTCGCCTGCTGCTGTAGTGCTGGAAAATGCTATGCTGGCTGTGAATACAGCACGTTTGCAGCAACAATCTTTAGTGGTGTACTCAGACAACTTACTGGCGCTGAAACAGCATCTGCATACCAATATTAAAATGGCCAAAGAAGTGCGTGAAGCCATAGGTCATGAACAAATAGTGCCTTACTTCCAACCCGTGGTCCAAATCAGCACTGGCGAGATTTTTCAGTACGAATGTCTGGCCCGTATTTTACGTAGTGACGGTAGCATACTGACGCCGGATCAGTTTTTAAGCATCATCAACCGCAGTCATCTGGATACAGAGCTGACAAAAATGATGTTTATAAAAAGCGCCAGTCAGTTTGCAGCTTCTGAAGTCAGTTGGTCTATTAACGTCAATTGCCGTGACTTACTGGATGATGATTTACAGCAGTTTTTCCTCGACTACCTGCAGCATTATCCGAAACCTGAACGGGTGTATTTTGAACTGGCAGAAGCCGGCGTATTACCTCAGTTTGAACGTTGTCGTGACGCCATAGCCGCTTTGCAAAAAGCCGGAGCCAAAGTACTGCTGGATGATTTTGGTGTGGCCAGTGGTGTCGGGATGGCCGACTTGCTGCAGTTACGGGTGGATGGTTTAAAAATTCACGGCAGTTTAATTGAGCTGATAAGCTCAGATCCTGACGCTCAACTCTTTATTGAACATATCAGTTCTTTTGCTAAACAAACTCAGTTACTGATCATCGCCGAAATGGTCGAAAGCAAACAGTCATTAGACACACTGGAACGTTGTGGTATCAGTTACGCTCAGGGTTACTACTTCGGTCCGGCTGCTCCTGTGCCTTTAAGATACTATGAAAGAGGCGCTGTATAAGCGCCTCTTCTCTTGTATTCTTTCACATCATTTTACTTAGCTTCTAAGGCCAGTACCTTTATTAATCAGGTACATAGCAAAGCTAAAAAACACCAGAATAAAGCCAATAATCACACTGAACGCAAACACCAGATTGACATCACTGACGCCTAAGAAGCCGTAGCGGAAGGCGTTGACCATATAAACAATAGGATTGATTTGCGACACGTATTGCCAGAATTGTGGCAATAAACTCAGTGAATAAAATACCCCACCTAAATAGGTTAAAGGCGTCAGCACAAAAGTTGGAATAATGCTGATGTCATCAAAAGTTTTGGCGTAAATGGCGTTAATTAAACCGGCCAGCGAAAACAAAGTGGCAGTTAATACCACGGTCGACATCAGAATAAACAAGTGATGCACTTTGATATCGACAAAAAACAGCGATAACAAAGACACTATTAAACCCACCAGAATACCGCGCGCTACGCCACCACCAACATAACCCAGCACTATGATGTAGTTCGGTACAGGAGCGACCAGCAGCTCTTCGACATTACGTTGAAACTTGGCGCTGAAAAAAGACGAAGCCACGTTGGAGTACGAGTTAGTGATCACCGACATCATAATCAGGCCAGGCACAATAAACTCCATATAACTGAAGCCGCCCATATCACCAATACGCGAGCCCACCAAAGCGCCAAAAATGACAAAATACAAAGTCATGGTAATGGCAGGTGGCACCAGGGTTTGCACCCAAATGCGCATAAATCTGTTGGTTTCTTTATATAAAATGCTCTGCAGCGCTATTAAATTACGTGAACTCATGCTTTGGCTCCGCGTCCGTTTTCGACCAGACTGACAAACAATTCTTCCAGACGGTTGGCTTTGTTACGCATTGAAAGCACCTGAATGCCCTGCGCTGTTAAAGCGCTGAATACGCCATTTAAGCCCTGAGCTTTAACGACATCGACTTCCAGGCTATGGCTGTCACTCTGACGGAATGTATAACCATCAAGAGTGATCACTGCATCAGTAGGTGCTATATCGAGTAAAAAGGTTTCTTTGTTGAGCTTACTCAGCAGGTTTTTCATGCTGGTGTTTTCGACAATCTGGCCTTTGTCGATGATGGCGATGTTGCGGCACAAAGACTCTGCTTCTTCCAGATAGTGGGTGGTCAAAATAATAGTCACACCCTGCTGGTTAATTTCTTTGAGGAACTCCCACATAGAGCGGCGCAGTTCAATATCAACGCCCGCTGTAGGTTCATCTAAAATCAGTAACTTAGGTTCATGCATTAAAGCACGGGCTATCATCAGACGGCGTTTCATACCACCAGACAGCTCACGCGAGCGGGCATGACGTTTTTCCCACAAACCAAGCTGACCTAAGTATTTCTCAGCACGAACTATGGCAACAGAACGAGGCACACCATAATAACCAGCCTGATTCAGTACAATTTGCAGCACAGTTTCAAACTGGTTGAAGTTAAACTCCTGTGGCACTAAACCTAATTGGCTTTTGGCATCTTCAAGGTGAGTGTCCAGATCATAATCAAAAACTTTGACCGTGCCGCTGCTTTTATTGACCAGTGAACTGATAATGCCAATACTGGTACTTTTGCCTGCACCGTTCGGGCCCAATAAGGCAAAAAAATCGCCTTGCTGCACTTCCAGATCAATACCGGTTAAAGCGACAGTGCCGCTTTTATACACCTTGTGTAACTGTTTAATTTCTAACGCTAAGGTCACTGTGGATCTCCATAGCCCCAACGGCTGACTAACTGTTGCTTTAAACCTAAATGGTCAAGAATTCGCGCCACCATAAAGTCGATTAAGTCATCGACAGATTGAGGCTGATGATAAAAACCAGGCGCAGCCGGCATCACCACAGCACCAGCTTTAGATAAAGCCAGCAAGTTTTCCAGATGAATGGTACTCAATGGAGTTTCGCGTGGCACTATAATGAGCTGACCGCGCTCTTTAAGCACCACATCAGCAGCACGTTCAATCAGATTGTCACTCATACCATGGGCAATAGCGGCTGCGGTGCCGGTAGAACAAGGGCAAATCACCATCTGTTTAGGCGCAGCTGAACCCGAAGCGCAAGGCGAAAACCAATCGTCTTTGCCATATACGGCTAACAGCTCTTTATTAGCACCGGTTTTTTCCAGAATAAAATCACGGCAAGCTTCAGGACCACCCGGCAGTTTTAAATCATATTCAGTGGCAAACACAACGCGGGCTGCACTGGATATCAGCAGATGCACTTTGACCTGCTGCGCCAGCAAGTTTTCCAGCAAACGCCAGCCATAACCAGCGCCTGAAGCGCCGGTAAAAGCTAAGGTGACTTCTTGGGTCATGGAGTTCTCTTTTAACAATGAAGAGTGGTGTTTTAGTCTGCAGATTTAATGCGCAGACAACGCGTCCAGCAGTTTCTGGTGAATACCACCAAAACCGCCGTTGCTCATTATCACTATATGATCCCCTGAAGACGCTTTTTCAACCAAAGCCGCCACTATTAATTCCACAGACTGGAATACTGCAGCCCTGCCAGGCATCTGTTCTGCTACGGCAGCCAGAGACCAGCCTGAATTTGCAGGTTCAAACAGCAGTACTTCATTGGCATCATGCAAAGAATCAGCGATAGCCGACTTATGTACGCCCATCCGCATAGTATTGGATCTCGGCTCCAGCACTGCCCAGATTTTTGCATCCCCTACACGAGCTCTTAAACCCGCTAAAGTGGTTTCAATAGCTGTTGGGTGATGGGCAAAATCATCATACACAGCAATGCCTTTGACCGTGCCTTTGAGTTCCATCCGGCGTTTTGGCGCTACAAACTGGGTCAATGCTTCTATAGAGACAGCCACAGGCACACCGACATGACGGGCAGCAGCTATCGCCATCACAGCGTTTTCGACATTATGGTTGCCACATAAATCCCAGTGCAAGGTACCTTGTGAAACGCTTTGATAAAACAGCTCAAACACACTGCCATCCGGCTGTTTTAATTCCACAGTCCAGTCTTTGCCATAACGCTGCTGCTCACTCCAGCAGCCCATAGCTAAGGTTTGATCCACAGCTTCAACATGGGCCGGACTTAACACCAGACCCGTGGCTGGCACCATACGCAGCAAATGATGGAACTGGCGCTGAATAGCGGCTAAATCCGGAAAAATATCGGCGTGATCGTATTCCAGATTATTAATCACCAAAGTGCGGGGTCTGTAGTGCACAAACTTAGAGCGCTTATCAAAAAAGGCTGTGTCGTATTCGTCAGCTTCAATAACAAAAAACGGCGAGTCACCTAAACGGGCTGAAGTATCAAAATTCTGCGGAATACCACCTATTAAAAAGCCAGGCTTTAAACCTGCATACTCCAGCACCCAGGCCAGCATGCTGCTGGTTGTGGTTTTACCATGAGTACCAGACACAGCCAGCACCCAACGCTGATGCAGTACCTGTTCAGCCAGCCACTGTGGGCCCGAGCTGTAAGGAATATTCTGGTCCAGCGTATACTCCACAGCCGGATTACCACGTGACATGGCATTACCAATAATCACCAGATCAGGGGCCGGTTGCAGCTGCTTGGGATCATAACCTTGAGTCAGCTCAATGCCCAATTGTTCCAGCTGAGTGCTCATAGGCGGGTATACATTGGCGTCAGAGCCCGTCACTTTATGTCCAAGACTTTTTGCAATAGCGGCTATACCGCCCATAAAAGTGCCACAAATGCCTAAAATATGAATATGCATACTCGATCCTTAGCCTGTCCATCATGGATTTTGCCGCCATTCTAGCAAAGGACTCTGAAGAACAGCTGAAATAAAACAACCAGAAACCTGCAATTTAGCCTGAACTTGATTAAAATGGCAGCTGCTGTGGTCGACAGCCCTCAATCAAAATTAATACTGCGACCTAAGCTTCCTCTACCTACACAAAAAAAGGATGGTTTTATGCGTCGATTGGCTCCGGCCCTGCGTCTAGATGGTGCAGATGCAGACCTGATAGATCTGATTAAAAGTATCGTAGCAGCCTGCAAAGAAATTTCGTTTCGGGTTGGCCAGGGTGAACTCTCAGATGTATTGGGCTCCACTCTGAATGAAAACGTTCAGGGCGAAACCCAGAAGAAACTCGATGTCATCTCAAACGAGCTGCTCAAAGATCTCATTCTTGAAACTGGCTCTGTCATGGCAATCTCTTCTGAAGAAGAAGAAAGTACTGTGGCAGGCAATCCTCAAGGCAAATATCTGGTCACCTTTGACCCGCTGGATGGTTCATCCAACACTGATATCAACAGTTTAATTGGCACCATCTTTTCTATTCTGCCGGCCCCCAAAGGCGCAGACCCTGCCGATCCGTCTATTTTCCTGCAGCCAGGCACAGCACAGATAGCTGCCGGTTATATATTGTATGGCCCTTCAACCCTGATGGCCTTGACCACAGGCAAAGGCACAAAAATGTATACGCTGGATAAAACCTATGGTGGTTTTCTGCTGACCACAGAACAGGTCACTATTCCGAGCGTAACTGCTGAATTTGCTATTAATATGTCGAACCAGCGCTATTGGCAGCCTGCTATGCAGAATTACATTGCGGACCTGCTAAAAGGCAAAGAAGGCCCACGTGGTAAAAACTTTAATATGCGTTGGATTGCCGCTATGGTCGGTGACGTACATAGAATTTTATGCCGGGGTGGTATTTTTGCCTATCCACGGGATCTGAAAGATCCAACAAAACCGGACAAACTTCGACTCATGTACGAAGCCAACCCAATGAGTTTTCTGGTAGAACAAGCAGGTGGTGCCAGTACAACAGGCTCTGAACGTATTATGGACATTCAGCCTGTGGATATTCACCAGCGAGTGGCAGTGATTTTAGGATCAAAACACGAAGTAGAAAGCTGCCTGCAGTATCATCAGGCGTAGGCTTGGTAAAAGCTGCAGCTTCAAGTACACCGGCTATTAGCCTAAGTAATTGGAGTTGCAGCGCGACGACAAGAGATTGAGACCCCAGGAGCATAGTTGTCCTATGTGACTGGGGCGAAAGCTCGCAGGCAACAAAGCTGCAGCTTCAGGTACGACGGCTATAGCCATATTTACGTCCGCTGCTATAATGCAGCACCAAATTTCAGAACAGAGGAAGCGTTATGAGCTTAAGTCAGGTTGCCGCAGGTAAAAATCTGCCAGATGAAATTAATGTCATCATTGAAATTCCGGCTAATGCCGATCCAATTAAATACGAAGTGGACAAAGACACAGGTACAGTCTGGGTTGACCGTTTTATGTCAACGCCAATGTTTTACCCGTGCAACTATGGCTTCGTAAACCACACTCTGTCGTTAGACGGTGACCCGGTTGACGTATTAGTGCCAACACCATACCCGCTGGTACCAGGTGCTGTGATTAAATGCCGTCCTGTCGCTGTATTAAAAATGGCAGACGAAGCGGGTGAAGACGCCAAAGTTTTAGCTGTGCCAATCAGCAAACTGACTAAAATTTATGACAACATCCAGGATCTGAACGACGTGCCAGAACTGCTGAAAAATCAAATCCAGCATTTCTTTGAACGTTATAAAGAGTTAGAGCCAGGTAAATGGGTAAAAGTGATTGGCTGGGGCGACAAAGCTGAAGCCAAAGCTGAAATCGTCAGCTCATTTGAACGCGCTCAGCAGAAGTAATATCTGCAACTGAAAACGGCACCAAGGTGCCGTTTTTTTATTCACTACGCCCCCGAAATTCAGCACTTTTTTCGGTAATAATCACTCTTCCAATAGCTTTGCTCACAAGCAGCACTTTTTTATCAAAAAAACGCAAAATCTGATAAAAACTTCTGTAAATATCTGTTATTTTCAGCAGCAGATTTGGCGTGGTTTAACAGGCCATTTTTAATTATTACAATAATAAATTCCACTTCAGCGTCGTCAGTGAAGTGATTCAGGGGTAAGGTTATGGCTTTATTTGATTTCGGGTCTGCGCGGACCAAGATGATGCTGTCAAGCGTCATCACACTGGTAACTATGTTGTTATTGGTGACTGTATTAGCAGCACAACATTGGTTTTGGTCAGCGCTCATCATCGCAGTAGTGCTGGTATTAAACTGGGTATTTGCTCAATCTGCTGTAAAGGGCTATCAAAACTACATTGCTGAACAAAAAATATTAATTCAACGTTCAGTGCAGGAAAAAAACTTAGGTCTGCAGTTAAGCGCAGCTACATCAACTGAGCTGACTCAGGCTCGCGAGCAATTTAACCAATGGCTCAGTCAGTTAAAACAGCAACAACAAGACTCGTCCAATCAGACAGAACAGTTGAAACAGCTGGTCACATCCATACGCCAAATGGCCTCAGAAGAACAAAAGCATCTGGGACAGCAGCAACAGATTGTGGGCCAAACCCTGAATATGGTTGAGTCTATGAACCAAAGTGTGCTGGACGAAGTACAAAGTGCAAATTTAGCAGCAGAAGCTGCCAACCACTCCAATCAAATTGCTAAACAAGGTCAGCAAACAGTATCCAGTACAGTGCAGAATATCGAGCAACTGGCGCTGAATTTACAGCAAGCTTCTGCCACCATTGCTCAGCTGGAACAAGACAGTAATCAGGTAGGTGCTGTACTTGAAGTGATTAAAGGTATAGCTGAACAAACCAACTTATTGGCACTCAACGCAGCCATAGAAGCAGCCCGGGCTGGCGAACAAGGCCGCGGTTTTGCTGTAGTTGCGGATGAAGTACGCACTCTGGCATCACGCACACAAAAATCAACTGAACAAATTCAGCGCACCATTGAGCAGTTGCAAAGTGCTGCCCGTGAAGCAGTGCAAAAAATGAAGTTAAGCAGCGAACAAGCGGATTTAAGTGTGCAGTCTGCCAATCAGGCGGGCCTGTCTTTGCAGGAAATTACCGGCAGCATAGCGCAAATTTGCGCTATGAATCAGGAAATAGCCTCTGCGACAGATGAGCAGCAGCATTTAACTAAAGCTATGGTGACTTATATGCGCGATATCACCACACACACCACACAAAGCCAACAAAATAGCAAAGATTTACAACAGCTGGGTGAACAGCTGGCTTCGATTGCCAGTCGCTAAAACTTTCGATGATAAAAAAGCCGACGTTAAAGTCGGCTTTTTTATAGGTGAATTACGCTTAACTTTTAGACAAAAATTTCACTAAATCCGCAGCTGTCATCGGCTTGGCGTACATAAAACCTTGTACTTCCTGACATCCCATAGCACGCACCGCATCTTCCTGCGCCTGAGTTTCTATACCTTCGGCTATAGTGGCCAACCCAAGTTTCTGCCCCAGATTAACAATAGTTTCGGCAATTAAAGTGCCATTAGGCAGGGCGAACCCCTGAATAAAAGCACGATCAATTTTTATGCGGTCCAGCGGTAACTGTTGTAAATAACTTAAGGATGAAAAGCCTATACCAAAGTCATCAATCGCGACTTTAATACCAAAGGTTTTCAATTTATTTAAAGCAGCAATGACGATTTTCGGGTCGTCCATCACCACAGATTCGGTGATTTCCAATTCGACCAGTGCAGGGTCAACCTGGTAACGTTCGACACAATCAATCACAGACTGCACAAAACGATGATTACGGAATTGCGGCATAGACACATTGACAGCTATACGCAAATGAGCAAAACCCTGTGCTTTTAAACTTTGTAATTGTTTACAGGCCTGCTGTAACACCCAGTCGCCGATTTCAATGATCAGGCCTGAGTACTCTGCCAGCGGAATAAACACAGCCGGAGAAATAAAACTGCCGTCCGGTTGAGGCCAGCGCAACAGCGCCTCCATCCCCAGCACATGGCCGCTTTTTAAACAAATTTGCGGCTGATACCAGAGTTGCAGTTTGTCTTTCTGGAAATCCGATCTCAGGCTTCGGAGCATCACCAGCCGGTCGACCATCTGCTCTTCCATCTGCGCACTGTAGTACTCAAAGTTTTGCGACAGATGTTTTTTTGCTCTGTTCAGCGCAATATACACATGCTTCAGAATAGTCAGACCATGCATAGCACTGTCACGTAAGCGGCAGAATCCGAAGCTGGCGTTCACTTGCAACGAGTGTTCAGAGCACTGGAACGGCATTTCAAAAATGCCTGATAAGGATTCAGGGGTCAGCGCTTGCTCTGGCCCAATTAAACCAAACACATCAGCACCAATACGACCAATTTGTGCAATCTCGCCAAACTGAGCCACCAGCCTGTGTGTAATCGCTATTAATAGCTCGTTGCCTGTCTCCTGGCCTAAACCATCATTTACATCAGAGAAATGATCAATATCAATCAGTACAGCTACATTACGGGCAGGATCAAGACGTCGGGTTTCCTGCAATAAAGAGGTAAACTCGTTGCGGTTTGGCGTTTTGGTTAAAGGATCAATATAAGCGGCGTGTTTAAGCTGCTGAAACAAAGTGACGTTTTCATAGCCAATAGATATATTACTTAAAAACACTTCGATCAGTTGACGATCAAAATCTTCCACCGGCCTGTTGGTTTCAATATAAACAGCAGCTGCATGTTCAGTATTGCCCAGATACAACACCGTATCTTTTTCGGTAAAGATGTGACGCCGCTCAGCCAGGCAAGTGGTGATTTGCTGAATAATTCTATTGTTATTCAACCGCTCCAGTTTGCATTTAATATAAGGAGCATAATGCCCTGCGGCACCCAATACATAGATATTGTCGCTACTACTGCCATCATCTTCAATCTGTGCACAAAGCACACCTTCGGCATGTAAACCAATCAAAGAAGAGATCTGAGTCACCACCCCTTCAGAGAATTCATGTAAGGAATGCTGTTCCAGTAAATTAGCACCGGCATTAATGATTTTCTGCAAGCCAATGCGGTTCTGGTTAATAGTACGGATTTGCTGATAGCTTCGAATGGACGAAATAATAGCGGTAACCAGCTTATTGCGGGTCAGCTCAGTTTTCGTTTTATAGTCGTTGATGTCGTATTCTTTGATCACACTCTCTTCCGGAGCATAACCAGGCTGGCCAGTGCGCAATACTATCCGCACTTCATCCATTTTTAATTCATCACGGATTTGCTGTACAACTTTCAGACCAGCATCGTCAGATTCCATCACGACATCAAGCAGAATGACGGCAATATAAGGATTCTGAGCCAGAAATTTCAGCGCTTCTTTGCCGGAAAATGCATGGTGAAATACCAATTTACGGTCAAGTACCAACAAATCGGATAAAGCTAACTTTGTAACTGTATGAATTTCTTCATCATCATCAACAATCAACAGGTGCCATTCGCCACTGGATTGCGTTTCTGCTTCCAAATTTGTTTCGTCTTCTGCGAGGAACAGAAAATCATCATCTGCTGCTTTTGACACCATGCTCCGACCTTTTTTACATCAGCTGTGGGGGTTCTTTTTGAAAGCATATCAAGGTTCTATTGCATATATATAAGCATATACCCTGAATTTTGTTTGGCAATCAGGGCCCTGCCCCACCGCTATCCTTTGTATACTTTTAATCCAGTCTGTCTACACTATACCCTCAGGCAAAAAAAGCAATCCATTTTATTAAAATCATTGAGAATCATAAAGTTAACACTTTCACAAACTTCTTTTAGAGTCGAACCTTATTTTTTGCGCTATTGTGAAAATTCAGCACTAAAATCTGTCGCCATCAGGGGTGTATTGATGCAGAAAGTCTCTGCAGGCCGGGGTCATCAACGTTTACTGCAACTGGCCCGTAACCAGCTTGGCCATGAATTTACGGCAAAAACCAGCACAAGTGACGCAGAATCAGTGAATTCGGTCCAAAGCAGTGACTTTAACCAACGCCATCAACGCCTGGCACAACGCTCGGGCGCACCAGTTGCTATTGATTCAGACTTTAAAGGCCCTAGCCTGCATCAACGCGCTGAACGCCGTGAACGTATGCATAAAGAGCGGCAGCAATCGAATTTAGAAAAAATAATGGCGTTAGCTTTAGACTACTGCCCTGATTACGTTGCTGATATAGATGTGGATCCCGACTGGTTTCAGCAATACTGTGATTTAGTATTAAATATTTCGAACCAGACCATGCAGCAACTCTGGGCTAAAATACTGGCTGGAGAAATTGGTCAGCCAGGCAGCTTCTCACTAAAAACCTTATTTTTATTACAACGCATGAGTTTTAAAGAAGCTTTAGCCTTGCAAAAAGCGGCCAGCCTAACCTGCAGGGTCCGACTACAGGACAGTGGCCATATCTATTTTGGTTATGTGCGTAAACCTTCAATCTGGCAAATCCTGACAGGCCGTAGCAGAGCTGTGTTGAATCTGAGCCAGTTTGGCCTGACTTTTCCGCAAATCTTAAGCCTGATTGATTTAAACCTGTTACATCAAATTGAAATAGAAAGTGGTGAATTGATCCCGGATCAACCTTTGCAGTTGCAGTACCATCAGCACCAGTTGACCTGCAAAGCCAAACATTCAGGTGTGGTGCTGCAATACTATAAATTTACCGCTGTTGGTGTTGAGTTATTGCCACTGCTGAACAGCCAGGCCAACCCGGCTTATCTGCAGGCTGTGAAACAACTCTTTAGCCCGGTATTAGATTTTGAGGGCTGAGCTGTTGGCAACGGCGAATCAAGTCCGCCACTTTATGTGCATCTAACGGCTTAATCACCACATCATTCATGCCCGCCTGATGAAACTGACTAATTTCATCCGGTAAAGCATGGGCAGTAAAAGCCATAATCACAGTCTCCTGATGTTGTGGTAACTGTCTGATCATATGGGTTGCTAAAACACCCGACATGTCCGGCAGTTGAATATCCATCAGGATTAACTGATACCTGCTGCTTTTGGCCAGCCGTATTGCTTCCGTCCCTGTAGCAGCAGTATCGACTTCAAATTGCTGTTGGCTCAGCATAGCTTTTACAAAAGCCAGATTGGTTTTATTGTCGTCTACCACCAGCAATCGCATACTGTTGCTTTGTAACCTTTCACCAAGATGCTGTCGGATCCGGGCTGACAACATAGGATTAGCCAATACAGGGCAACGAAGCAGAGAGGACCAATAAGTCAGATGAACCTGATCACAAAATGCCACCATCTGACTGCGGGCAGTCAACTGATGTAATTCTGTCCACAGCTCCGGAGTGTCGTCAGGAGCGGGCAGCTGCACCAGCACTAAGTCCACTAAACGATGTTGCAACTCTGCCTGAAGCTGCTCGATCTGCTGCAAGTAAATCACTTGCTCTGCGACTGAATAGACACTTTGTTTCAGTATCGCAGCGCGTATACTCGTTGTTATCCAGATAAATAGCGGTCTGAAACATAGGCAGCTCTTTGGTCAAAACTGCTGTTAATGGCAATTCCAGACGTACAGAACAACCCAAATCCTCTAAAGCGGAAACGGATAATCGGGCGCCCAGACGAGATAACAATCGGGCACACAATTGGGGCAACACAGCTGAACCTGGAAGATCTGTGTTAACCAGTACTTGCTGTATCGCAAAACTCGGACCTGCATGGTCAAACTGCAAGAGCAACTTGTTATCAGAAAAAGTGTGCAGGTGGATGTGCAAACTCAGCTCGTGTTGTTGCAGGTCCTGCAGGATCAGACAAATGATTTGTTTGAGCAACTCTGCCGTATGCTGGGTGCAAAACTCTAACTCAGATAAACTCAGTGCCGGGTCTTCGACCAACACAAAAGGTACTTCTGCTACTTTAAAATCGTGCTGCCAGGCTACCACTTGCTGAGCTAACCAGTCCGGGAACCAGACCGTCTGAGGTTGTAATTCCGTTTTATCTAACAAGTCCTGCGTCAACAACCAACGCAGTAACGTCGCTTGTTGTTTTAACTGCCCGGCCTGCTCTAACACACAAAGTTGCTGCCACTGTTGCAACTTGCACTGACTGGTTTTTAGTTCGTCGTTTAAGACAGCTAACTTTTGCTGATAGCTGATGGCTAATTGCTCGCGTTGTGCATCGTGGTTCTGCCCCTGCAGTTGTTCGGCCTGACTTTGCTGCTGCAGTTGCTGTTGAATCTGTTGCTGCTGAGCGTAAAGCGAGCGGAATAACAACGTCATTTCAGCGCTATCAAACTCATTGAGCTTTTTACTGTCTGAATTCGACGGGGCTAAAGTACGGACTTGTCTTAAAAAGCCTTGCCAGCGTTGGTGTTGAGTTTTGAAAATTCGTCGCTGCCATAACAAAGCTAAAGCAACAATAATCAGTAATGCACAACCCCACAGAATGCTTTGCCACCACCAAAGCTGAGATAAACGTAGTGGAGAAATTTGAATGGCCACATAACCTAAAGTGCTGCCTTCTGCTGCAACTTTGTTGGTATCGAAATAACTCATACTGGCTGGCGTGACCATCACTGCAGACCACAACAGAGTAGAACCGTCCTGCAACGCTTTTTGCCCTGTTAAATCTCGTGTCGGGCTAAAGTTAAACAGTTCGCGGGGAAATTGAGTGGCGGCAAATAAATTACCATCGGCCTGATACACCAAAATAGCTTTGATAGGTAAAGTGCTGGAAAAGCTGGTGGCAAGCAGATGACCTTTCACCTGCTCTACTTTATTCTGAGCTAAAAAGGGTTCAACCATCAAAGACAAACTCATCAGCAATTGCTGTTCAGCCTGGACTCTGACCAAAGTTTCATGCCGTAATTGCAGATTTGCTGACGCATAAAGACAAGATGCGATCAGCACCATAGAACTCAACACCAAACCCAGTTTAGCTTTTAACGTCATGTCAATTGAACCCTGATATCCCTGACTTGCACTATAAGCTGGCCCTCAAAGCAGAACAACAAGATTCTGCTTTGAGGGCGGGATTGGCCGCGGTTTTAGAAATGCAGTTCAGCAGAAATAAAAGCACCGTCGAAGGTTAAATCTGCGTCTACGTTATCAATGTCGTCCAGTTCCAGTTTGGTCTTCTTGACACCGGCTTTTAAAGCCAGATCAATAGCCAATGAATCGATCAATTCATAAGCTATACCAAACTGCATATCAGACAAAGAACTGCCGTCGTAGCTAACATAATTCACTTCAGCAAAAACTTTGGTGCCTGTGCCTAATAAACCAAAACTACCGTACAGGTAACCCATAGGAATGACAGCAGACAAATCCTGGGTTGCACTTTGACCTTGAGTCGCAACAGTAATATCGCCATCTATGTATTTGGCTGTGACACCTAAATCCAGGCTGACTAAATCATTGTCCAGAATTTCATAATAAAAAGTGGCGTCAATGTTAGATAAATCCACATCCTGAGCAACATCAGTGCCTACAGCAAAAATTTGATCATCAAACACAAAGGTCCGGTTTAAAGTGGTATTACCCTTGGAGCTTAAGCTGTTACGTTGCAACTTGATATTCGGTAACAAAGGTACCGGATGTTCAACTTTGATATAAAAGCTGCTTAAA
This sequence comes from Rheinheimera sp. MM224, assembly GCF_947090785.1. Taxonomy (NCBI): domain Bacteria; kingdom Pseudomonadati; phylum Pseudomonadota; class Gammaproteobacteria; order Chromatiales; family Chromatiaceae; genus Rheinheimera; species Rheinheimera sp. MM224. The sequence continues at coordinate 781,254 of NZ_OX352320.1, read as the reverse complement.
TTCTTGTCGTCAAAATCAAAGTCCTGCTGGTTACCAGTCTGGCCAAAACCACCTTTGGCGTCGGCAAAATGCAGATCAGCACCAAGGTATACACCACCAATGGTATCCGCCATTGCTGCCGGAACAGCCAGCACCGCGACAGCTACCATACTTAATACAGACTTTTTCATGCTTTATCCTTGCGCTAATAATTCAGTTAAATCCAACAGAGCCGCATTGGCCCTGGAGATATAATTCGCCATCACCAGACTGTGGTTTGCCATAAAGCCAAAACCCCGGCCATTCAGAATCATTGGACTCCAAACCGGCTGTTGTGTCGCTTCCAGTTCACGGACAATCTGGCGTAAGCTAATCATCGCGTTTTTGTTGGTTAACACGTCGGCGAAATCCAATTCTATCGCTTTTAATAGATGTAACAAAGCCCAGCAAGCACCACGTGCCTCATAAAACTCATCATCTATACTCCACCAACTGGTTTTAATTCTGTTGGATTCAGCAGTCACAGTCGATTGTCTGGCATTTTTATCACCAGCCAAATCTGTGTTTAATCTGTCCTGGCCAACACTGACACTCAAACGCTGGCTGTAGCTGCCAAGGCGTTTTTCCACGTTTTTTAACCAATCACGCAGGTTATCCGCTCTGGTATAAAACTGACTGTCAGTTTTAGCGGGGTCTAATAACGCAGTACGATACAAAGACAATTGTTTAATGGCCTGCTGATATTCAGCTTCTGCTGCTGGTACTGCCCAGCTGCGATGATCAATATTGAGCATAGGCTGCGCCAGTTTTAAGTATTGATTTTCAATAGACTGCGACTGAGAGCGGCTTAAATCCTTGCGAAGTGCCAAAGCTAAATCACGCGACATTTCCAAAGCGCCCAGCTCCCAGGCCGGCATATTGTCCAGCATAGAAAAAGGTGGCATCACATCGTTACTGATAAAACCGGCATTTTTAGTCAGCAGAGTTTCGAGTACCCGAATAAGCGCACTTGTGGTGGTGTATCCCACAGTTTGCTGATGTTCCGGGCTAAGTTCGGCCGATAAATCTTTTACATCAAACAGCTCGGGTTCACTGCTGGCCCACCAGGCTGTGCCGTAACCTAAAATAAAAACGAACAGCACGGTTAAACTGACGATCCTGAATCTGTTCATTTTGTCACTCCTAGTGAGTTGGAATTGCGCTAACCGAAGCCTGAACTTCGATGGATTGGCCGTCTTTAAAGGTTAAACGCAACGGGATTTTCTGGCCTGTAGTGATGCTGGTTTTGGCATCAAACATCATCAGATGCAAACCACCAGGCTGAAAATGCACCTGCTCACCGGCTGCCACCACCACAGACTGCACCTGCTCCATCTTCATCATGCCATCTTTATGGCTGTGTTGATGCAGTTCAATGGAGCCAAACTGAGGGCTACTGGCGCTGATCAGCTCTGCTGCTACGTTATTTTGATTACTGATACTAAAATAACCTGCGGTCATACTGCGGCCCGGTAACATCTCCCGAACTGTAGCATCTGTCACCAGAACTTCGGCCAGAGTCACAGTGCTACTCAGACTCAATAATGCAGCAACTATCCACGTCTTCATTCAGCTTCTCCTTTTAAGATCAGACCTTTATCTTACACGACTATTTTACACAACAGGGGATGGGCCAACAAACTTCGAAGATGAAAAGCATTGACTTCTTTGGTAACAGCTTTTTCAGTATGAAGCTTAACAAACTGGTGACAAAAACAGCAGCTGTACAATTATCTATAAGCCCTACCCCCGATTTTATTGGGTTTTGCTTTTCAGAAAGTCTAGTTTTCAGACGTTTAGCGATTGTCAACCCAACAACCCCCTATAAATTTATACTTTTGTTTAAATAATAACCTTTGCATTGTTGGCAAAAATCCGTAAACTTAGCGCCCCTTTAGGGTAGAGCCTTGGTTTTAGCGGTGCGCATAGGTCCATATCAATTAACGAACAACGTAATTTGCGCTCCTATGGCTGGAGTGACGGATTACACTTTTCGTGAGCTTTGCCGTCGTTTTGGTGCAGGTTTAGCTGTATCAGAAATGATGTCGAGCAACCCTTTGGTCTGGCAAAGTGAAAAATCGCTAAATCGTATGACTCACCAAAACGAATCTGGTCTTCGATCGGTGCAAATTGCCGGTTCAGATCCAGATCAGATGGCTGAAGCTGCTGTGTTTAATGTTGAACATGGCGCCCAAATCATCGACATCAATATGGGATGTCCGGCTAAAAAGGTGAATAAAAAACTGGCTGGTTCGGCGCTATTACAGTATCCGGATTTAGTGCAGCAGATTATTCAGGCCGTAGTTCAGGCAGTAACAGTACCGGTGACGTTAAAAATCCGTACTGGCTGGGACATCGAACATAAAAATGGCGTACAGATAGCGCAAATTGCGCAGGACAACGGCATTGTGGCTTTAGCGGTTCATGGCCGCACTAAAGCTTGTATGTATAAAGGAGAGGCGGAGTACGACACTATCCGCGCTATTAAACAAAATGTGTCTATCCCGGTGATTGCCAATGGCGATATCACCACGCCGGAAAAAGCCAGATTTGTATTGGACTATACCGGAGCAGACGCGGTCATGATTGGCCGGGCAGCTCAGGGCAGACCCTGGATTTTTCGTGAAGTGGTGCACTATCTGCAAACTGGTGAACACCTGGCTTCGCCTTCAACGAGCGAGGTCAGGGATATTTTGCTGGAGCATGTCCGTGGCTTACACCAGTTATATGGTGAGGTGCCTGGCTCACGTATTGCCCGCAAACATGTGGGTTGGTACCTGGCCGAGCATGACAGCGAAGGCATGTTTCGCAGTGAATTTAATGGTATCGAGCAAGCCCAACAGCAGTTGGATACCTTAGAAGTGTATTTCGAGCAATTACTAGCAGCAACCTAACGTAAAAGAGACTAGGCAATGTTTAATCAAAACGTGACTTCGCCATTTATCACCAACGCCCATGTTCAAACGCAAGAAAAACCGCAGCCTTTAAGCAACGCGGTACAAAAAGCGGTGGCGAACTACTTACAACAACTGAACGGTCAGGACGTAAACGACCTGTACGAATTAGTGTTGTCCGAATTAGAAAAGCCGTTATTAGAAGAAGTGATGAAATACACTCGCGGCAACCAGACCCGCGCTGCCAACCTGATGGGCATCAACCGCGGTACTCTGCGTAAGAAGCTGAAACAATACGGCATGAGTTAATGCCCCCGCGGGAGGAGTCCCGCAGTCAAAAGCACCTTCGGGTGCTTTTTTGTTTTTTCCCGTCGTACGAATTACTTAGGGAAAAGCCTGCAGTAGCGGGTTAAGTAAATAAGGGATTTCACCAGCTGATCCCGGTGATACACCAAAGCCATTTTTTCTCTATGCTTATGTCTTGGCTTTGTGTGCTATCCAAAAGCTGTGAACCACAGCGGCGCTGGTCCGAATTAACCATTACAGCGGAGAATGATCCAATGAACGCAGCTCGTCCAATCCGTCGCGCCTTATTAAGCGTGTCTGATAAAACCGGTATAGTTGAATTTGCCCGTGCTTTAGCCGCCCAGGGTGTGGAGTTGTTATCCACAGGCGGTACAGCCAAGTTATTGGCAGAACAAGGCATAGCTGTCACTGAAGTGTCTGATTACACAGGTCACCCGGAGATTATGGACGGCCGCGTGAAAACGCTGCATCCAAAAGTACATGGTGGCATTCTGGCCCGCCGTGGTATGGATGAAGCTGTAATGGCAACAAACAACATCAAGCCAATAGATTTAGTAGTAGTGAACCTGTATCCGTTCGCCAACACAGTGGCCAAAGCAGGTTGTACTTTAGAAGACGCCATCGAGAATATCGACATTGGCGGCCCGACTATGGTGCGTGCTGCGGCAAAAAACCATAACGACGTCACTATTGTGGTCAACGCGGCCGATTACGACAAAGTGTTAGCAGAGATGGCTGCGAATGCAGGTTCTACTACTCATGCTACCCGTTTTAGTTTAGCCATCAGCGCTTTTGAGCATACAGCCCAATACGACGGTATGATTGCCAACTACTTCGGTACCATGTTAGCCGCTTACGGTGATGAAGACGCCAAGCCAAGCAAATTCCCACGCACTTTTAACGCACAGTTTGTGAAAAAACAAGACTTACGTTACGGTGAAAACAGCCACCAGAGCGCGGCTTTTTATGTGGAAAACAGCAATCAGGAAGCATCAATCGCCAGCGCTACTCAGCTACAGGGCAAAGAGCTGTCGTACAATAATATCGCCGACACAGACGCCGCTTTAGAGTGTGTGAAAGAATTCGACGAACCAGCTTGCGTCATCGTCAAACACGCTAACCCTTGTGGTGTAGCTATTGGCGACGATATTCTGGCTGCTTATGAGCGCGCTTATAAAACAGACCCGACTTCTGCTTTTGGTGGCATTATCGCTTTTAACCGCGAATTAGATGCTAAAACTGCTGAAGCTATTGTCAGCCGTCAGTTTGTTGAAGTGATTATCGCGCCAAGCGCTACAGCTTCAGCTGCTGCTGTGGTGTCAGCCAAACCAAACGTGCGTTTACTGGTGTGTGGCGAATGGGAAAGCAAAACCACTGGTTTTGATATCAAACGTGTCAACGGTGGTGTGTTGGTACAAGACCGTGACCAGAAAATGGTCGGTCTGGATGACTTAAAAGTAGTGTCCAAACGCCAGCCTACTGCAGATGAATTACGTGACTTATTGTTCTGCTGGAAAGTCGCTAAATATGTGAAATCTAACGCCATTGTTTATGCCAACGACAGCATGACTATTGGGGTGGGTGCAGGCCAGATGAGCCGCGTGTACAGTGCTAAAATCGCCGGTATCAAAGCGGCTGACGAAAACCTGGAAGTCAAAGGTTCAGTCATGGCATCAGATGCGTTTTTCCCGTTCCGCGATGGTATTGATGCCGCAGCTGCTGCAGGTATCAAAGCCGTGATCCAACCAGGTGGCTCTATGCGTGATGCAGAAGTGATAGCGGCTGCTGACGAGCACGGCATGACAATGATCTTCACTGGCGTGCGTCATTTCCGTCACTAAACACAAGCTCTCCAATTGAAGAAGGCGGGACTGGTTCCCGCCTTGTTTTTTTATCTGCTCATCAGTTGCAGCTAATTCTTCACCGACAACATATAAAGCGCTACGGCCTGACGGGTTTCTTCGTCCAGATAATCCTGTTTTGGCATAGCCGGATAGTCTTCACGTTTTTTAATCGGGTTGGCAATGTAAGCCGCCAGCGCTTTAGGATCATCCATATACAAGGACTGGATCACTTGTACAGGTGGGCCAATTAAACGCCCTGTATAGGCGTGGCAGCCAGTACAAATACCAAGGTAAGCGTATTTGCCTTTGTCTTTGACATCCACACTACGGGGTGCGGCCGGTTCATCCAACAGATAGTTCACTATGGTATCTGTATTGCTGAACGCACAAGCTGGCCAGTCACTGACTCCGGCACTGATATACTGCTGCGGGTTATTGATACAACTGTTATTGCTCCCCCCCACCCGCACTATATCCGGATTGCCTTGTTTCAGCTCAGTGGCCAGTAATACCTTGGCTTCAGGCACAGTGTCGTAGCCATTGTTGTACATCATGTTGTTTAAAATCATGATTTCATCAGGTGTCGGATCTGACTCCGGATCCAAAGTGGTATTAGGCGCATTCTGATGGTCAGTAATAATGATGGCTGCCGTTTTATTACCCAGGATCAGGTTGTCTTCAATAATCACCTTGTCGGCGGCCATAATCAGGATACCGGTACCAGCCGGAATACCTGCCACCATAGAACCTTCAGCACCAAAGTTTTTGGTGTTGTTATTGCTGATCCAGTTATTGCGGATAATCACATCCACGGTGTCTTTAATTGGCAGACCAGGGGTGACAAAAGCCAGGATGCCGCCTGTGTTGTTATGCACAAAGTTATTTTCCACTATGGCATGACGGCTGTTTTCAATTTCAATACCGGCCACACTGTCGAATACTTCGTTGTTCGCCACATGAATATGATCGCTCATGCCGACATAAATGGCGGCATCTTCAATGCCGGACACCACGTTATGTTCAACTATGCCGTTTTCGCCCAACTGCGGGAAAATACCATAAACCCCTGTATCTTCAATAATATTATTGCGGATTTCGAAGTTATTACCGGCCTGGCCCATAATGCCGTTGCCTTTGTATTTAGTGATCAAAAAGTTCTCAATCACTATGTTATTGCCCGAATACAAAATGGCGTCGTTTAAATGACCATCACCAAATAAACGTGGTCGTTTACCTTCAACTATCACGCCGCTTAAACGGATATTATCTTTGTCGATATACACAGTTTCGGTGTAATTGCCGGGCCAGACCTGGATCACATCGCCCGGCTTGGCCGCTTTGACTGCATCCATAATCAACTGTCCATCTTTAACCGCATGAATAGTGCCGGTAGCCATGCTATTGAGTACTGATTTTTTGGCGTTGCCGCTGGCCGCTGTACCGCCGCTATAGCTGACTTCAGCTGTGTACACAGGAGCTACAGTGGCTGTGGATGTCAGGTAATAGCCGGCAAAAAATGCCAGCGGAACTAAAGCTATTAAGGTGAGCGTACTTTTATTCATTCTGTGCTTCCTTTGTTATTTTGTAGAGTCGTCAGCTCTGCCGGTAAAGGCAAACCTGAGGGTAATTTTTGCGGAATTTCAGGCATCAGACTTTCATCGGTCAGGGTATTCAGAAAAACCGCCAGTTGCTGAATTTCTTCCGGGCTGAGTTTAGGCTCCCAGATATGCCAGTGCAGCAGCAGTTTTTCGTCTTTAGGCACCGCATGACCACGGCCTTTCGTATAAAACTCTGCTGCTTCTTCTAAGGTGGCAAAACGGCCTGAGTGCATATAAGGTGCAGTGCGGCCTACATTGCGCAAACTTGGCACCTTAAAACCACCTCTTAACTTACTGAGTTCAGGGCTATTACCTGCGCCTGGGTCAAAGGCCATACCTTCAGGTTCTGGCGTGCCTATCACAGCAATCTGTTGGTTAGTAAAAAGTGGTGGGGTATGACATTCAGCGCAGCGGGCGACAAAAGAGCGAAATACATTTAAGCCTTTGATTTCCTGGTCATTCAGTGCCTGCTGATAACCATGAGCGTAGTGATCGTACCTGCTGTTCAGTGAAATTAACGAACTCTGAAAAGCCGCCAGCGCAATCGCCACCTGACTCAGCTCCAGCTCTGTACTTAAAGGAAAAGCCTGACGGAATAACTCTGGATACAAAGCGCTGCTGGTTAAATCAGCCAGCACTTGCTCTGCTGTATTGGCCATTTCGTGTGGAGCAAATAGCGGGATCAAGGCCTGATGCTCCAGCGTATCGGAGCGGCCATCCCAGAATAGCTTCTTCTGGAAACCCACGTTCCACAAACCCGGCGCACTGCGCGTGCCTATGTCGCCATTACTTCCAGTGCTGAGTGCTTTGCCATCACTAAAACCATGGGCTGGCTGATGACAGCTGGCACAAGCTTGTTTGTGATTGGCAGATAACAAAGGATCAAAAAACAGAAAACGGCCTAAATCAATTTGTTGTGGGCTGAAGCCATCTCTGCCTTTGGGTAATGCGGTTTTTGTGCCGCCAACCCCTTTGTTGTGCAACGAATCGTATTGATCATAACGGGTTACCAACAGACACTGGTTCTGTGGCGTTAGCTCAAAACTGGGTGGGCACCGGCTATTCAGACTAATGACAGCGGTATTCAGCGCTAAAGCGGCCGCGAGACTAAGCATCATGGTAAACCCGCCCCAATGTAAGCGACCACAGCCTGTCTGTCCGCATCGGTCAAAGTGCGGCTCATCATCGCCATTTGTCGGCCCGGTTTGTCCGTCGCGCTGCTGCCCCTGACGCCTGTCTGAAAATGCTGCAATTGCAGCGACAGGTAATCCCGGCTTAACAGTTGTAAGGCTGGAGCTTTTAACTCAAGGTTTCCCTGCGCTTTATTGCCATGGCAGGCACCACAGGAGCCAATATAAATCCGTCGGCCTTTGTCGAGTAATGCAGCGTCAATCTTTGGTGCAGCGGGAACTGAGAGTGGCAAAGCACTGAAATAGGTTGATAACTGATCGATATCCTCAGCACTAAGTGGCTTCGCCATAGCAGCCATCACCTGCCCCATGCTGTCCTCTGCTACCGCACCACGTTCAGCACTCTGAAACTGCAGCAGCTGCTTTTTCAGATACTGCTGTTGCTGTCCGGCCAAAGACGGAGCTTTGCTTGCAAGCTGATTTTCAACAGCATGGCAGGCATTACAACTGCTGACTTTTTCCGGGGCAGCAGCCTGAGTTGCTGCGGTATACAGCGCGATCACCAGGATTAATAAAGGATAATTCCAAAACATAACAGGGCCATTTTTTTTAATAAGAATACGATGGTGTTGGCCCTAAGAGTGCGTTTTCATAGGCCTGGGTTCAAACCTAAAAGTGTACAAAATTGTCCAGTTCGCTTTATTTAGTGCGAAGCGCAGTTACTATCGAATGCAGCGAGATCCGTCTTTGAGCTGCTGTTGCTGCACCTGCAGAGACTTCAAAGTCCGATCCCGACACCACAGAAAAAAAACAAAAAAACAGGGAGACTGTTATGTCGCAACAGCACACTAAATCCGGCATGAAATTAAAACCACTGGCATGGCTTATTGCAGTGGCACTGAGTGGACAAAGCCAACTGGCACAGGCAGAGCAAACTGAAACCGGGCCGGAAAAAACCGAACCGGCGATAGAAACCATCACAGTCACAGCACAAAAACGGCTGCAAAATCTGATGGACGTGCCTGTCGCTATCGACAGTATTTCGGCCACAGATTTAAAAGAAACCAACTCGGTGTTGCTCGGTGATATTGCCGACTACACACCTGGCTTTAAATTCAGCAAAGATGCCGTAGTTCAGGCGACTGCAACCATGCGAGGAGTGTCCAGCAGCAACATCAGCACAGGCGGCGACCCTTCTGTCGCGATTTTCTTTGATGATTTTTATCTTCCCCGGGCGGCACAAAGCGTGATGTTCTCGGACATGCAGCGCATTGAAATCCTCAAAGGTCCACAAGGTACTTTGTTTGGTAAAAATGCCGCTGCCGGTGTGGTGAATCTTATTCCCAATGCTCCTGAGCAAACCGACGAAGGTTTTATCAAAGCCACGCTTGGTGATTATTCACTGCAACGTTATGAGGCTATGGCAAATAAAGCTTTGAGCGACACTGTTGCAGTGCGGCTGAATCTGATGAGCAATCAGCGGGACTCCTACGTCAATAACGTCTATCCCGACTATCAGGGCGAAGAACTGGGCAATACCAACCACCAGGCCGCGCGACTAGCCGCCTTATGGCAAGCAAGCGCCGATACCAAAGTGCAATTCAGTTACGACTGGGATGACTTGGATCAGGGTTACTCGCCTTCAATAGGCCTGAGCCCCTATGCCTACAGCATGAACCCGCTCGACAGAACCATAGAGAATGACGTGATAGACGGTCACGAACGCCGCGACATGAGCGCATTTTCGTTAAAAATCATGCATGACTTTAACGACCAATGGTCGGGTAAACTGATCAGCAGCAAAAGACAATGGGAAGTTTCAGGACGGGATGACACAGACGGCACCGCAGATAAAACCCGTTATCTGGATACCATCAACTTTGAAGACTCGGATATTTTCTATAACGAACTGCAGCTGAATTACCATCAGGACCAACTGAGTTATGTCGGGGGTATCACCTACAGCAAAGAAAAGGTGTATCAGAAAACCAGTCTGAATATTATGGCGGACACTGTAGCACGCCTGACCACGGCCAATCTAAACGGCACGCTGATATCAGCCTTAATGGAGGCTGGTGTACCGGAAGAGATGATTAGCGGCATGGGTTTACCTGCGGATCACATCTGGAACTCACAAAACTGGGCCAGTATTTTAAGTGTGATGGCGATGGTCGACCCCAGTGTAGGTGCTTTGCTGGAACAATTAGGTGCCACTCCTTTTAGCCCTGAACTGGTCGCGGCTATAGAAGCCACGGGTGACTTAACCTATGACGCCATTGGCGCAGGCCTTGGTATTAACGAAATTTTTGGCCCTTCAGTGGCAGGTCAGCTCTGGAGTGAAGATATCATTAATACCGGGGATTTCACCTCTTATGGGGTCTACTCGGATATGGATTATCAGCTCAACGAGCGCTGGGGTTTTACCGCTGGTGTACGTTATAGCAGGGACGAAAAAGATTTCAGCTGGGAGATCAGGGAACGCTCCTTTGGTCAGCCTATGCCCGGCTTAACAGACTTTTTATTTCCGGTGATGCCACGACTAGACGCCAACAACAGCTGGAGCAAATGGACGGGACGCGCTGTCACCCGCTACCATCTGAACGACAACAGCATGATCTATTTGTCCTATTCCACAGGCTATAAATCCGGTGGTTATGACTCATTGGATCCGGGCTCTTCCATCAGACCTTTTGCACCAGAAGAAGTGAAAAACCTCGAACTGGGTTACAAAGCCGATTTATGGGATCAGGTACGACTGCAACTGGTGGGTTTTGACATGGACCTGACCAACCGTCAGCGTTCGGTCAGCAGCAAAACTCCGGATTCAGGCGTGGCCATACCTATTGTCATTAATGGCGATCAGGACATCCGGGGTATGGAGATGGTGCTAGATTGGCAAGCTACCAAGCAGCTGAAACTGGGTCTGGTGACTGAATACCGTAAAACTGAATCTAAGTGGCAGGAGTTTTATAATGCCGATGGCGAGCTGGTCACAGATGTAGATAAAGCCTCTAGCGCCGACGCTTATACGCTGACCGCCGACTGGACAGCGGCTCAGCAGTGGGCTGGCGGCTACTGGAAGTTACACCTGGATTATGTCTATGAAGAAAATACCAGAGCGGACGATCCGGATTTACTGGAGATTGCTAAGTCTATCCCTGTGTATTTTGCCGATACCAAAAATATCAACGCACGCTTAAGCTGGAGCAGCAGCGACGAGCAGTGGGAACTAGCACTCTGGGGTAAAAACCTGGCTGACCACGAAACAACAGGAGGTATAGGAGGTTTTGCTGCGGATACGCTGGGCACTCCAATCACCTCATTAAACGCTCCCCGCACTTATGGTGTTGAAGTGAAATACCAGTTCTGATCCGTAGGGGCTTTGTTTTTTAGCAAAGCCCCGCTTTACCAAAACAGCTTTTCACTGCACTATCCATATGGGGATCACTATAAAAAGAAACGACCAGACAGATGCGGGAAGGATGATGGCACTTCGTACTTTAGCTTTGCTTTTATTGCTCTGTGGTGTTGTTTCTGCCGCAGCAGCTGCTGATTTTAGTCTGCAACCCAGGCTCTGCCTGCATCACGCGCATCAGGCTTGTGTGCTGAAGTTAAACGTCAGTTGGCAACAGGACAACAAGGCCTGTTTGTATAAAAAAGCCGACCCCACCCCTTTGCTTTGTGCCAACAGTATCAGCCAGCAGCTGCAGTTGGAACTGACAGGGCATACCAGTTTTGAACTGCGAAACTCAGCGACCGGCGAGTTACTGGCAGAACGCAGGGTTAAAGTACTGCAGGTGGATCTAAATGCCAGCGATCAGTTGCTTAAACGCAGCCGCAACAGTTGGGGCAATCCCTGATGCAGCAAATTTTGCTGATTGAAGATGATCTGGAATTATCACGCCTTGTGGTCGACTTTTTACAGTCAGAAGGCTATCAGGTCAGTAGTTGTGGTAATGCGCTCAAAGCCAAAAAGCTGATACTGGCACAACGTTTTGATTTAATAGTCTGTGACGTGATGTTACCCGGCAGCAGTGGTTTTGATTTAGTGAAACAAATCCGCCAGCAATTTAAAGGCCCTATTTTGTTTATGACGGCGCAAACCTCAGTAGGTTCGGTGTTGCAAGGGCTGGAATTGGGCGCACAGGACTATCTGCTAAAGCCACTGGATCCCCGTATTTTATTAGCCAAAATCCGTATCTTTTTACCACCGGAACACGCCAGTGCCGATCCACAACCTTTGCTGAAACAGCACAATCTAACGGTAGACCGAGTGTCAGGCCATGTCGTGCTGGCAGGACAAGACATTTGCCTGACCAATGCCGAATTGCAATTGCTGCTGACTTTACTGGATAACTATGGCGTCGCTGTCAGCCGCGAACGTTTGTTCCGCGAGCAGCTAACCCGCGAATATGACGGCACAGACAGAACCATGGACGGCAGGGCGTCACGGCTGCGTCGTAAATTACAAAACGTGGATGAACGCTGGAATGTGCAAGTGGTCTGGGGCCAGGGTTATCGCATTAGTTACGCTGAAGCCACGGAGCCACAGCCATGAGTTATACCCTGCTACGTTTTTACCTTGGCATAGTGCTGGTGGTGTTATTACTGTTTTTCAGCCTGAATCAGTTGTACAGCTGGGTCTATCAGCGCGATGATTTAGCCGACGCTGCCCAAACTATGCTGCAGCATGTGCATCAGTTCAGTCAGCAAGACAAACTCAATTGCCGCTTATCTGAAACAGACGACTGCACCGATAGCTTGTTTGTGACCTATCCGGCAGGCATGTGGCAACCTCAACCGAATTTTATTTATGCCGTCGAAGTGATGCGGGACCAGCAAGGCAACGCCTCTATGTGCAGTGAAATGCCTGGAGGCGAATTACTCTGTTTAAGCCAGCTGAATTTACCTGACGGTACAGACTTCAGCATCGACCTGGCCCATGTGTTTATTTTGTTGCTGTTGCTCTGTTTATTCTGGCTTAGCCGCAACCTGTTCCGCGACGTAGAAACCTTAAGAATGAATGCCTTACAGGAAATAAAGCTCGGTCATCTGCCAGCTTTTCAGCTGAGCCCTAAGTCTTACCTGCAACCTCTGGCCCAATCCCTCACCCGGATGAATCAAACCATAGCGGACTTAAACTCGCTGCAACGGGAGATGGCCGATACCGTCTGTCATGACATCAAAACGCCATTGGCCCGAATGCGCTTTATTATGCTGAGTCTGGAGTCGAATATCAGCGCGGCTCATTATGCTCAGGTCTGTCGTAACTTGTTGGAAATAGAAGACAATGTGTACGATTACCTGCGTCTGGCACAGCAGGATTTCCGTTCCGATCTGCATCTGAGTCAGGTGCCGCTGTCACAGTTGTTGCAACAGATGATTGATAAGTTTTCGGCCAATACTGAGCATCAGATTGAGCTGACAGCCGGGCCTGCGATCAACATTCAGGCTGATGAAAAACTGCTGCAACGCGCCTTATCCAATCTTTTGAGTAATGCGTTACGGTATTGCCATACCAAGGTCTGGATTGAATTGAGCGTACAGGGAAATGACTGCCTGATTGATATCTGCGATGATGGCGCAGGCTGGCATAGCAACCAGCAACCCAGCCCGAATCACAGCCCGGATGGCTTATCGCATCATGGTATTGGTCTGGCGATAGTCACCAGAGTAGCCAATCAGCACGGCGGTGAATTTTTACGTATGAGCAGAGCCGGAGGCGGCGCTGTGGCACGGCTGAAACTACCTGTAGGTTCTACCTACAGCAACAGCTGATGCTTAAGATTTGGCCAATGAGCCCAATTGCGGTGATAAAGGCATGTTTTCTACTTCACGCTGTGAAAACTGCACTGAAGTCACCACTAAGGCTGTAACCACTAAAACGGACGAAACAGCGCCAGTCCAGCCCAACCAGCGCATCAGCTGTGGTTGTTGTCTTTTGGTACGCAGCCAGTGCATCCAAAGCCCACCAGCCACTAAAAAGGTAAAACCCAACCCAAACACAAAATACAGCAGCTTGACGCCAAGCCCGGCAAAATTACCAAAATGCAAAGGGTCAGCCATATCTGAGATATAAGCCACAGCTTTTAACTCAGCCCCTTTTTGTATTTTCAGCACATCAGCTGTCACCGGATGCAGGTAAATGCGGTTGGCTCTGTCACGCACCAGCAGCGTATCATCCTGACCTGTCACCACCACAGGCGCTTTGTCGGACTGTGGATAATTCAAAGCTCTGATATCCAGTTCGGGCCTGGCCTGTTGCGCAGCCTGCATCAGTTCAGTTAAGGGTAAAGCTTTATGGGTGATAGCCTGCTCCAGCTTCGGAGCTTTTGGATAATGATCCACTTTAAACTTCAGTAAGAAGTGTTCGGTGAAGTACCAAAGACCAGTCAGGAACATCAGCAGAATAAAACCCCAACACCACACGCCTGTCCATTTATGCCAGTCAGACCAAAAAGTACGGCTGGAAGCTTTAGCCCCTGAAGGCAACTGAAAGCCTTTACGCCACCACTGCCGATAAACATAAAAACTGCTGACCAAAATAATCAGCAGTAAAAAACTTAAACTGGTCACCACAATTTTGCCGGTAGAGCCCAGCGACAGATACATATGGATATTGCGCAAAAACCGCGACACTGTGCCCCACTGACCTTCGCCTGTTAAAGCACCGGAAGCGGGATCAAAATAGACAAATCTAAATTCCGAGCCTGCATTCAAACTAACAGCACCCGCCAAATACCATTGCTCTGGCACGTTGAGGTTGCTGATTTGATAGTCGGGATAAGCTGTGGCTAAGTTTTGCTCCAGCACCTGCCAGGGCACAGGGCCCTGTCGTTCAGACAAGGCCCTGTACTTTTGATGCGACAGATACTGAATTTCATGGCTGACCACAGCCAAAGTGCCGGTCAGACAAACCAGCAACATCAGTATGCCAAAGGCAAAGCCAGCAAAAGAGTGCAGCTTAAACCAATCTTTATTGCTCATCGGCAGCTTCTATCAGAACTGATAACTGGCGGTAACTATTAAACGGCGTGGTTCACCAGGAAAATGCCCGGTCCGTTCAATAAAGCCAGCAGTGGCATAAGTTTTATCAAACAGGTTTTTCACATTGGCCTGAAACAACCAATGCTGCCAACGGGTTTGCCAGCTCATATCAAAAACGGTGTAGGATTTCACATGCTGACCATCAATACTTAACTGATCGCTAACGTAATCCATACCAGCTGCTATAGCTGAATTGATACTATCCAGCTCATAACGGCTCCATAACCCTATCTGATGTTGTGGTGCATTAGCGAACTTGTCACCCACTGCATTGGTAATAGCGCTGGTGCTTTCGACAATACGGGTATCGTTGTAGGCATAGTTCAGATTCAGCACCCAGGAGTCGGTTAAATCGCCCAGCAGATCCACTTCCACGCCTTTACTTTTTACTTCACCCAAGGCGATTTGATCATCACGGCCATCACCACCGACATCACCACGAGGGTCAGCCTGCAGTATGTTATTTCTGATCATTTCATAGGTAGCCACATTCAGGCGAATCGCATCATCCAACAAAGAAAAACGCGCACCAGCTTCCACTATACTGGATTGCTCAGCTTCAAAAGGACCACCCACTTCAGGCACCTGAGATGCTGTTGCCTGTGGGCTGAAGCCTGTGCCTTTCAGTGCATACAAACGCACCCAATCCGTTAGCTGATAGGTAGACCCCACACGCCACGAGCTGTCACTACCATCCACTTTGGATGAAGCCATATTATTTTTATCTTCAAAACTATCCCAGCGCACACCCAGCAACAAATTCCAGCTGGCCGTTAAATCTAACTGGTCCTGCAGATAAAAGCCCTGACGCACAGCTGTAGTGTCTGTCGGAGTGGATGTAATGCTGTCGATATCGTAGTCAGCAGCTGAAGTCAGGCCATACACAGGATTAATCAGGCTAATGCCTAAAGCCTTACCGCCCTGCTCTATCGGCGCTACATTACGGCCTAAAAAGTAGGAGTCCTGAGTCATAGTATCTGCACCAATTAACAACTGGTGATTCAAACCCGCAGTGCTGAACTCCACTATATTGTTCCAGGTCACACTGTCTGCAGTATTTTCGCGGCGCTGATCCCTGAACTGACGGCGGCAATAATCCACCACACCATCCCCATCTGTGTCATAGCTGCAGAAAGGTTCATGGTAGTTTTGCAGTTCGGTATTGTCGTAATGGCGCCAGGTCAAATCAGTGCGCCAGTTGCTGTTAAATTCGTGATCGGCCCGAACCTGCCAAACGTCCGCTTCTAAGGACTGGAAATCTGTGGCTTCGTTATGGTTCCAGGCTCTGTCGCCGAGGAAATTACCCTGATCATCTGTAGGTACACCCCGTAAACGGGCGCCCTGATAATCCTGAGTTACAGTATTGTATTGCAGCGTCAAACTGGTGCTGTCGGTCAGATCAATCAGATACCCCAGATCCAGAATTTCGTTTTCAACTTTGGTATTCCAGCGAAACGGCTGCTCAGAATCACGGTAATAACCAAAACGATAGGCTTGTTGATCTGTCAGTGGGCCACTCAATTCCAACGAACCCTGCCAGTATTCATCATTGCCTAAACCTAATTCCAGCTGGTTTTTCGCTGTGCGTTGTGGTTTTTTAGTCACGTAGTTAATTAAACCACCGGGAGCGCTGCTGCCATATAAAGCGCCGCTGCTGCCTTTAAGTAACTGTACTTCCTGCACGTTAAACAACTGAGGCACAGCAAAACCATTAAATGGATCACCTCTTACGCCATCATATAAAATTTCGTCCTGGCGGAAACCGCGAAAAGTGACACCTGAGTAACTAAAAGCACTAACACCACTCATGCTGCGGTATAAATCTGTGACCTGACGTGCGGCCTGATCGCGTATCAGCGCTTCAGGCAGCACCTGAATATTTTGTGGGATCAGTTCTAAATCTGTATCTGTTCTTGTGCCTACGCTGCTTTGAGAAGCGCGATACAAGGTCTGAGCACGGCCTTTGACCTCTATCACTTCCAGATCTTTGTCAGCTTGCTGCTTATCAGAATGTTCTTGATCTGACTGCTGGGCATAAGCAGGAATTGAATTCAAAGCAGTAAGAACTGCAATAGCTAATAGCGAAGGAGAGCGTAAGGACAACATAACAGCCTCAAAGCAACAACAAAGGCGCACAGACTAAACAAGAATGATTCGCAATTCAAGTGAATTTATTTAATCAATTGTTGTCAGTGCGCTTTTCTTCTTAACCGCTCAGCTCACATAAACTTAGCTGGTACAGACCAGGCAAGCCGCACTGGCACTGTTGATTCAGAGTCCAGCTCCAGGCAGGTTAAAGAAGCTTTTTTCAGCTCCAGAAAAGTTTTATCCAGCCCTAATAATTCATTCACCAGCAATGCCAGTTCAGGTTCATGCCCCACCAGCAGCACAGCTTCATTATCCTGTAACTGACTGAACAAATAGGTTTTTGCTTCAGCTGCAGCAACAGCTGGCAATAAACAGGGCCACTCTTCAACCTGTACTTTTAGCCCTGAATCTTTACGCACTAAAGCCGCCGTTTGCACAGCTTTGGTGTGTGGGCTACAAAAAATGCGATCCGGCAACAAACCTTGTTTTTGCATAAAAGCCGCAACACGGCGCGCCTGTAATCTGCCTTTTTCATTCAGGCAACGATCGGCCTCATCCACCAAAGAGTTTCGTATATCAGCAGTCGCATGACGCATCAGATAAAGTACAGCTTTCATCGTTTTCACCTTTACTGCGGAAAATGCTGGCAGACTATAGCTAACCTATTACAGATATATGACTTTCCCCTTTGTAATTGACGCCGCTGCTTTGCAGGCGACCATAAAGGTAGCCCCAACAACCTAGCCAGCTGCGACCTTTTGCCACATTGCACAGAGCATGAAACAACACCAGAATGACTGTGACTTCCGCCAGATGACAAGGTGTTCCCACTCCTATAATCTGAGTTGTCAGTTTTTTGCAACGGCTGCTCTGCAGCCGCTTTTTTTGAGATGCTATGAATTCCATTTTTTACCGCAAAGAGGTTAAGGCTGATCATCCCATTCAGCAACTACAGCGTTTTCGCTGGGTATTGATTGCCTTAGAACTGCTCGCCAGCCTGATAGGTTATCTGCTTGAGTACCCTATCCATAGCTGGAGTCTGCTGTGTTTTGTTATTGCAGTACATGTATTTACCAATATCAGTCTAAAACTCTGGCGCGGCGACAAAGGCTCTGAGCAGCGTTTTATCGCCATAAGTGTTTTGATTGATCTCTTTATGATCACAGCGCTGCTGGCCATGACGGGAGGCGCCAGCAATGGCTTTGTCGCTATTTTATTGCTGCCTGTTGCTGTCACTGCTGTGTTGTTTTCTGCGCTTCCCAGCTACCTGATGGCGATACTGGCTATTGGCTGTTATAGCCTGTTGCTGCAAGTTCCACTCACCACTGATGCACATGCAATGCACCAGCATCATAGTGTTACGCCATCAGGCACAGAGCCCTTTAGCCAGCATATCAGCCAGATGTGGTGGGCTTTTAGTTTCAGCGCTTTTATTGTTAGCTGGTTTATCAGCGCCCAAACCCAACGCATTCGTACCACTTCAGCACAACTGACCAAGCTGCAGCAAAAGCAACTACAGCATGAGCAAGTGCTGGCTGTCGCCACTTATGCTGCCAATGCAGCCCACGACTTAGCCACACCGCTGCAAAACCTGGTGCTACTCACTGACGAGCTGACCGAACAACAACAAGACCCTGCCTTAGCTGCAGATCTGCGTCAGCAATTACAGCTTTGTCAGCAAATAGTGCAGCAGCTTCGTACTAATGCGCAGCAGTTGCGTAAAGGTGAACTGCAGTCTCAGCCTCTGTATGACGCGATACAACACAGTGTTCAGCTCTGGCTGGTGAGCAGGCCTGAAATCAGTATGGAACAGCACTTCAGTAGCGATAAATCGCCCTTAACAGTCGCCGACAGCATGAGTCTGGCAGCCGCTTTATTTAATATTCTGGACAATGCTGCCGATGCCAGTTTGCAAAACAAAAAGCCACAATTAAGCCTAACGATGCAGCAAAACAACAGCCAGTTGGAGCTACAAATCCGGGATTATGGTCTGGGTTTACCGGAGAGCGATCTGGCTTTGCTGGGTAAAAGACCCAGCCCTAGTGAACAGGGTTTAGGCTTAGGCCAGTTTCTGGCAAATGTATCTATTGATAGTTTAGGTGGCAAAGTGGAACGGGAAAACTGCACAGATCATGGCGTTTTAACCCGTATTGTGTTTAATGGTACACCGCTATGAAACTGGTTCTGTTGGATGATGATGTCACCTTAACCCGCACTTTGTGTCGCCGATTGGAAGCCTTGGGCCATCAAGTGCAAAGCTATAACGAGGCGGTCAGCCCAGACTTATTAGTGGCACAACAAGCCGACTGTTATCTGCTGGATTTACGTTTTGGTACTGTCTCTGGTCTGGATTATGTAGCGCCGTTACGACAACAACTGCCGTTATGTCGCATTGTGTTACTGACCGGCTACGCCAGCATAACCACAGCAGTACAAGCGGTAAAAGCCGGCGCTGACGACTACCTGACCAAACCTGTGGATTTCGCAACTTTAACTCAGGCGTTAAGTGGTCAAGTCAGTCAAACAGCAACAAATGAAGCCGATGTGTTATCGACAGATCAGCTGGAATGGGAGCATATTCAACGGGTTCTGGAACAGCATCAGGGCAATATATCCCAGACCGCCAAAGCTCTGGCTATGCACAGACGTACCTTGCAACGTAAACTGCAAAAACACAGGCCCTGAATTCGCTTTACTTTTTCTTGTCAGCGGCTACAATACGCGCCGCTCTTTTGACTGTTCTTTATACAATAAGGTAATCGTTATGCATCCGATGTTAAACATCGCAATTCGTGCTGCCCGCAGCGCAGGTAATGTCATCGCTAAAGCTTGTGGTCAAATGGACTTAGTTCAGACGACTCAGAAAGGCACCAATGACTTTGTGACCAACATCGATAAAGAAGCAGAACAGGCCATAGTGCATGTTTTACGTAAGTCATTCCCGGATCACGATATTATCGGTGAAGAGAACGGCGAATATGGCAACAACAATAGCGATTACCAGTGGATCATCGACCCGCTTGATGGCACCACAAACTTTATCAAAGGCATTCCTCACTTTGCTGTATCCATAGCTCTGCGTCATCAGGGCAAACTGGATCAAGCCGTCGTTTTTGATCCATTACGTGGTGAAGTATTCACAGCATCCCGTGGTGCAGGCGCTCAGTTAAACGGCCGTCGTATCCGTACCACTAATTTATCTGAGTTAAACGGCGCTATTCTGGCAACAGGTTTCCCGTTTAAACACAAACATCATTTAGATGCGTACACTGAAACCTTTAAAACTCTGATGACTCAGGCCGCAGACGTACGTCGCACTGGCTCAGCAGCGCTGGATTTATGTTATGTCGCAGCAGGCCGTTTTGATGGTTTCTGGGAAATTGGTTTAAAGCCATGGGATTTTGCTGCAGGCGAGCTGATCTTACGTGAAGCCGGCGGCTTAATCAGTGACTTCGCTGGTGGTAACAACTACCTGCGCAGCGGCAACATAGTTGCAGGCAGTCCAAAAGTATTAGGCGCTATGTTAAAAGGCATGCGTCCACATTTAACAGAAGCTCTGTTGAAATAAATATCCCTGTAGGGGACGGGTTTATCCCGTCCCGTCTTGCGTTCCAATCCAAACTCTGTGGATTTATCCCGTCCGCGTCACTTTATTCTGTTCTGATAAAAATCAAATCTGCGGCTTAGTCAAAGGCAAACCAGCATTGACCCAGGCTGTATAACCGCCAGCCAAACTCCAGACATCCTGATAACCCATTTTCTGCAGCATATCGGCCGCTAACGCCGAACGAAAACCACCACCACAATACAAAATCAGCGTTTGCTGTTTATCCTGCACTGCTTTTTCCACATCCCGCTCAATCACACCTTTGCCCAAATGAATAGCAGCAGGCAAATGCCCGGCCAGCCACTCTAAATCTTCCCGCACATCGACCAGCACATAAGGGGTCGGAAACTGCTGCAAATCAACAATAGTCAGCTCTTTCACTCTGCTTTTGGCATCTTCAACTACAGCGAGAAAGCCCGGGGAATGTTGTTTGCTCATAAGTAAATCCTTTCTAAAATCAGTGCCTTTATGTTACGCACCTTATCTGGCTTGTAAAAGAGCTGGTTAGTGAATACAGATCCACACCAACTGACATGGCTCTGCACCTGCTTTAATCTGCAACTCCCCCGCCTCAGCTGTGCATAACAAGCTTTGCCCTGCATCCAACTGATAGCTCTGCTCTTTGAAACGCACCTGAAGCTGACCAGAGGCCAGATATAACAAAGATTCATTGGCCAGAGTTAAAGATGAGGGGTCCGTTGCAGACAATACCTGCAAGCTGGCTTTTACATCAGCACGCCTGGTCATCAGATTAAAATCCCGCACTGGCCCGTCTATTAAGGTGCAGTCAATTTCGGTTTCACCGGTAAAAGCAAAAGGTACTAAGGTTTTATCCAGCACTACAGCTTGCTCTGCCGCGCCATGCAAACAAAAGCCATACCCTTGCAATAGCATAATAATGCGGTCGGTTTGTTCAAAGCGGGAAAAAGGACCATCACTGGCGACTTCGGCGATGGAAACACGCCAGCGCATGCCGGCATTGTCGTCAAAACGCGCGAGCTGATGAGTAATGCCCCCACCATTTTTCCAGGCCTGAGTTTGCCACTGATTGGGGGAGATAAGTTGTAGCGCCATAGGAAGAACTTAAAAGCTATTTAATGTGGCTTATCTTAGGCGCTCTGCTGTTATGGCAAAAGAGCTTTGCCATAAATAAAAAACGCCCCTTTGCAGCGAGGCATTTATGTAGCGGCGACCTTTATGGTCGCCCGCAAAGCTGCGACATAAATTTCAGACACCAACGCCTGTTATTTCAAGCTGATGGACGGGCGGGGACAAACCCCGCCCCTACGTTTTTTCGGGCAATCAACAGCAGGCGCTAATACAATCCCTGCCTTCTGCTTTCGCCCGATACAAAGCCGTATCCGCTGCGCATAACATAGCAAATGGGGTGCGGAACTGGCCGTTGATTTCACTGGCATGGCCCTGACTGACGCTAACGCATAAATCTTCAGGTAATCCTTGCTCACAGAAATTCAACTGGCGCACATAATGCTGCACTTTTACGGCTACGGCTTTGGTCATGGCTTCGTCGTGATAAGGCAGAACCAGCGCAAATTCTTCACCGCCATAACGGGCCGCTAAACCCTGGCCACGAGGGAGGGCCAATGAAATAGCAGCTGCAATACGACGCAAACATTCATCTCCCTGAATATGGCCGTATTGATCGTTAAACTGCTTGAAATAATCGACGTCAACAATCAGCACACTAACAGGGCTTTGTGCTTTACTGCATTCATCCCAGTACTTCTGCAACATCTCGTCAAAATGGCGTCTGTTGGCAAGCGCAGTTAAAGGATCGGTGCAGGCCAGCATATGCAACTTATAGCATTCGGCTTTATGAGAAGTCAGATCACGCATCACAATCACCAGCAACGGATCATCTGAAGGTAAATAGGTCATCGACAATTCGATATCTTTTACATCACCATTGGCACAAATAATGGCCATTTCAGCCAGGTTCTGCTGTTGTGACAATAAACCGCGACGGCCCATATCCACCATATTCTGATAACTCAGCTGATAACGTTTGACTAAAAAGTCAGGCCAGCAGTGACCACGTAATGCACCCTGGGTATGGCCTAAAAACTGTGCTGCTTTGCTGTTGATGCAAACAATACTGCCACTGGAATTTACTACCAACACAGCCTCAGACAAATACTCAATCAAAGCAGGTAAAGACTCAAGATGAGGGACAGCATAACCACCAGCTCCAGAAAAGTCGATCCGGCTTACATCGTTGCGGTTATAAAGCGAAGGGTTCAGTTCAGTTGAACTGGTATTGGCTTCACTTACTGGTGCAGAGGTTAAATATAATCTTTTAGATTGTGCTGAACGTGTCATAGGTCTGTGCTCCATAAGCCCTTGTACCGACGCAATTGATGCGTTTACTGAGCATGACTTTAGAACTTATGGAAAAAACAAACCTTCTGACAACCTTCTGATTTAAAGCATTGAATTTAAATGAAATTTATTTTGTCTAAAAACTAAAAAAGCCCCAGCAAGGGGCTTTTAAAACGAAAAGTTACTCTCAGCTATAGATGCTAAGTACCGAATTAGGCTCAGTGTTTAGCACATGCACCTAGAGACAGTATTAATACTTTGGCGGCTCTTCGCCCTTATTAACAATTTGAGGATCAGGACTTAACAGCAGCAGGCTATTGGTGGTATTGGTAAAAATTAACTGGAATTTGGTTGTACCTGATACGCTGTCTTCATCGACCAGCACCAGTTCCTGACCATCAGCAGAGACCTGCACTGAGTCAACAATATTGTCATAAGGGGTTAAAAAGCCTGCGCCCATAAAAGCGTAACCAGCAGAATTAACCAGTCTGTAGGTAATATCTTCACCACAAGTAACCACCACATTCCCAGTACAAACTTCACCATCCTGTAGATAAGTGACTTTAGGTTCCTGATTCGCATTCAGCGTAATCATCACTTCGATAACCGGGCCCTGAATTAAAGTTGTAGCGTTCATACATTTTCCTTGGTTTGAAATTAACTAACAAAAAAATTAAAAAGTACTGAGTACAATATTCGATTTCTGTAAAAGCTGTTGTAATTCAGTATTTTGCTCCAATTCATTTAAACAATTTAAAGCACTGGCATAAGGCTGAACATGCTGTGGTCTTTTATCTTTTTGTTGCAGAGGCCACAATAAGCTTTTCGCTTTGGTGCAAGAGCGCAGACTTTTATCATGCTGCAATAGAGTTCTGTAATGCAGGGCTTGCAACAATTCTGTTTCTGCTAATGCAAGCGCCAACCTCTGATTCGCAGAGTCCGCAGCATAAGACTCCTCGTAATAACTTAACGCCTGAGATGTTAATTCCACACTTTTTTGCAATTCCCCAAGAGTGCGATAATAGCGGGCGGATTCAAATATCCAGTGCATGTAAGCTCGCAGATAGCTTTTTTCATCGCCGTATTTTTCTTTATTTTTATCAAGTTCTTGCTTCAGTAACTCTGGGTTATAGCTTATACGTGGATCTCGCAACTGAGCATTTAATCTCATTAACCAAACCTTTTTATGAAATAAACTGCTCTGCCAACCTTTATTGTCAGAGTCCTGTCCAACAACTTGTTTCAGCAATTCATGGGTTTGGTATACCTGCGTAAATGCCAGTTTGAATCTCCCCTGATGTTCATAAATAGAGGCGAGGTTTGAATAACTGTTGAGCACCTTATCCAGCATATAAGCATCGGATTTAGCTTCGTTATTCATTCGTTCAAATTCAGCCTGAATTTGCTGGTGCACATTAATAGCTTTATGAATATCACCTTTAGCTAAAGCAGCACTTGCCAACCAGGAGCGGGTATCTGCTATATCGGCAATCAACGCGGTATTGCTTGGATCTTTAGTTTTTGCCAACAGTTTAAGATTCAGCGATTCATCAAAAAAAGCAGTGGCTTGTTCAAACTCTTGCAATTTCATAGCTAAAGAGCCCAACGAATTAGTAGCGTAAGATAACTCCATTAGGGCATCTACGCTGTCTGGTGCCAGTTGATACATAGCCTGGCTATAGCTGTAATAAAGCTCAAGCTCTGGTTTAGCCGCTAACCAGTTATTTGCATCGTACTGAATTTGACCTAACCAAAAGGCATTAGCACCTAAGGTTTTTAACAGTTCTAAATTATCCGGTTGCTCAGCAAGTACAGGCGCTAGCTTATCTCTGGCCGCTAATAAGGCCGTTTTGGCTTCATCGATTTTGTCACGTGAATAGGCCACTTCGCCCATAGCTTCCAGCGTTTGACCATGTTGCAACCGGGCCTGGGTGCTTAAGTACTGATCTTTCTCCGCATCAGAAAAGTCGCTGAAATACTCCAACGCTTTATTGCTAATACCGTCGAGTAAATCCATCCGGCCTATGCTGCGTAATTTGTCGGCAAAATCACCCACCATAAAACCTAATAAACTTTCGGCTGCTAAGCGTTTTTGCTGCGCTTGTTTTTCGGCTTCAAAACTTCTAACGCTCATAAGTACTGCGGTAAAAGTCAGCACACAGAGTAAAGCAAAGGTTAAACGCCTGCTGGTGCGTACTAATTTGGATCTTTTGCCTGAGGCCTGAATAAAAGCTTGTTCGTTGGAATCCAGCGTAAAAAAGCCATTTTGCGCCAACTGCTGTGCTTCGGCTAAAGGTTTGCCGTCGGCCAATAAATAAGCGCTGTGTTTATCTTCGGCCAACCAGCGTTTGGTTAAATGTTGCAAGCGGCTTTTTACACTTAAACTTTGATGATGTTCTGCTATCCAGGCTGTGGCTCTTGGCCAGCGCCTTAATAAAGCTTCGTGCGCCACACTAAAACAAGGCACAGCATTTTGCAGGTGAGAGACAAATAAACGATGTTCCACCATGGCTTTGACTAAAGTGCGTTCAGCCTCATTTTGTAATTGCTGCCAGAGTGCTGTGCGGCTGGTGATGGACTGTTCGTCTTCACGTAAAGTCACCAGTAAAGATAACACCTTGGGTAAACTGTCTTTTTCTGCTGTGCTTAACTGCGCTATAGCCTGCTCGGCATTTTTACCTATAGCGCCTTCAATACCGCCTAAGTTTTTATAGACAGAAAACAACAGCTGATTGCTATCGCTGCGCTGTAAATACAATTCCTGCAAAGTGTATTGCAGCATAGGTAAAGCATCGGGGTTGCTGGCGGCTTCGCTGCATAGCAGCTCATCGAGCGGCACTGCGGTATTTGGGTCTAAGTCCCAGCTTAAATTGGCAGCTATCGCAGGTAAGCGGATCATTTGCAATAAATCGGCTCGGCTTGGTGGTGCTAAGTCAAAATGAGCACCGCGGGCTTTGCCTGACATTAAACTAGGGTAAGTAACCAGTAAAGGATAAAACTCGTTACGACAGGCACTTAACACCACAACAAAACCTGATGTCGCCAGTTGTTCCATCCGGTCGATAAATAGTAGCCGTTCTTCTTCACTAAAAAGCGGCGAGGATAACAGCACTTCAAGCCGGTCGATAAAAATGGCAAAACGGGATTTGGTTTCCTGTTGGTTTTGTAGCGCCTTTATACAGCTTTGCAGCACCCAGTCCATCTGATGTTGTAATTTGCCTGCGAGCTGTTCAGCACTGCAGCCGTCAAATACGGGCTGATCTGCAACTTCCCAGTCGAGCAATGCACTGCCGAGCTGCATCAATAATTGGCCTGGTGTCAGATCTGCTAAATCCAGACTGCTGTACGACTCCACCTTGACGCCATTGTAGCCGCTGTTTTGCATCAAATTTGGCATAACGCCAGCATTGATTAACGAGGATTTACCGCTTCCGCTTGGGCCTAAGACTAAACAAAAAGCTCTGCCGTACTGCACTTGCTGCGCAATACGTTCCAATAAGGTATCAATTTGGCTGCCACGACCAAAAAACACTTTGGCATAACGGGCATCGTAAGCCTGCAAGCCAGGAAAAGGCGAACCACCCTGCCAGCTTTGTGGTGTGGCGCTTTGTTCCTGCCCCAGCGGAAAAGTAACCTGAGCCAGAGTGCGGTAACCGCGTTTACGGATGGTTTCAATATAAGAAGGGGAGGTAGCGCTATCGCCAAGGGCCTTACGAATTTGTGTGATAATTTTATGCAGTGGGTTATCGCCCACTTCGGTCTGAGGCCAGCAAATGCTTACAATCTCGTCACTGCTTAGTACTTCTCCGGCCTTTTGGCACAGCAGCACCAGCACATCCATAGCTTTAGGTTCAAGCTGGATCAGCTGTTTGCCAAGCCTCAGCGTATTGGCACTGGGGTCCACCTGCCACTCGCCAAAAAAGAAAGTACCGCTCATAACAAGAACCGGAAGTTAACTATATGTTTAATATATAGTTGTGAACTGCATTATGAAAGCATAGATTTGTTACCCGCGCGGCAGAGTGCCCAGAACGGGCGACCATAAAGGTCGCCCCTACGATATATGTGATCATATTTGAAAATACCGTAGGGGCGAGGCTTGCCCTCGTCCGCCTCAAATTCCAAACAAATCTGTATCAGGGTTTATCGCCGTCCGTCCATCTGATTGAAGTAATCTGTATGCCAATGCTGTGGATTCGTTTGAACATAATGGACTATATGCTGATACGAAGCTTCAGTTCGGATCACATGATCGTAGTAACCCCGCTGCCAAAGCCGGGCAGCATTCTGACCAAAGTTCTCACGTACCACCTTTTGTGACAAAGATTTAAAAGCAGCCACCACAGCACCCAGCTTAGTTCTTTGTGTTTCTTGTTTATGACAAAGCTCGACAATAGCGTGGAAGTGATTAGGCATCAGAACCCATGGATGCAGTTGCACAGCAGGAAAATGTTCTGGCGTTTTTTGCCACTGCAAAGTAACGAGAGAACCTATGAAATTAGCATGCATTTGCTGTTCAATAATCTCGCCAAAAAGCGAACAGCGCTGATAACAACACAAGGTGATGAAATAAAAGCCATTGCTACTGTAATCAAAATTTTTTAAACGAAGTGGTCGCCGTTGAGGTAATCCAGAGTTCAGCATCCTAGCCTCTCTTTGATATTTAAGAATCGTTAAACTGCACATCTATGTCTGATGCGTACAAGTTTAGCTGGCAAGGTTTCGGTGTGTTGTTTTAAGCAGGTTTAGTTATTGATTGAAAGCAGCGGGCGACCATAAAGGTCGCCCCTACGATGCCTCTGGTCATAGTCAAAATACCGTAGGGGCAGGGTTTATCCCCGCCCGTCTTGAATTACAGGCAATAAAAAAGGCACCCTAGGTGCCTTTTTTGACTGATGCCTGAAATTACTTGGCGCCCAGTACTGCGAAACGTTTTTTGAAGCGGTCAACACGGCCGCCTACGTCTAACACTTTCTGCTTACCAGTATAGAATGGGTGGCAAGCTGAGCAAACGTCCAAGTGGATGTCTTTGCACAGTGCAGAGTGAGTTTTGAAAGCATTACCGCAAGTACAAGTTGCAGTGATTTCTTTGTATTCCGGGTGGATACCTGGTTTCATGGGTTACCTCGTTAGGCCGTATCGCTATCTGATCAACTTTTGTCAGACACCATACGCAATTTCAGTTAAATTAGGGCGCGTAGTTTAATTGGTAAGGCTCAAAGTTTCAACAAATTGACCAATTTATTTTTAATGGCTTTGTCTATGCCAGAGCTTTAAACTAATTGATTGATAAAACAGGTGGATTTTGGCTGTGATGGTGATTCGGGTAGCATTGCCCATTCCTCTTCGGGTGCATTTTGATTACCTTTGTGACAAAGAGGTAAGCCCAGGTTGTCGTGTTTTAGTGCCTTTTGGTAAACGCGAACTGATAGGTATTGTCTGGCAATTGAACCCCACCGACAGTTATGACGCAGCTCAACTGAAAGCTGTGACCGAAGTATTGGATCAAACTCCGGTATTAGCAGCCCCTATTCGCCAGTTATTAAGTTTTGCAGCCGATTATTACCATCATCCTTTAGGCGATGTACTGACCAGTGCTCTGCCCGCTTTATTACGCGATGGTAAAAATGCCGATCCGGTCAAAGGTCATAGTTATAGCCTGACAGAAGCTGGCCAGCATTTAACTGCAGAGCAATTTAAAGCAGCTAAAAAAAGGCTGGCCTTATGGCAACAACTGCAACAACCTCAAACCGAAAGCCAGTTGCTGGAGCATTTTCAGCGCAAAGAGCTGCAGTATTTTGTCGAACAGGGCTGGGCTCAAGTTTCACCACTGTTGTACGGCCCTTACCAAACTGCGGATGAACAACAAAAATCCTTACCATTGAATCCGGCGCAGGCGCTTGCAGTTACAGCAGTACAACAAGCTTTAGGCAGTTTTAGCTGTTTTTTACTGGAAGGGGTCACAGGTTCGGGAAAAACCGAGGTTTATTTACAGGCCATCAGCCCAGTCGTAAAACAAGGGGGTCAGGTCTTAGTGTTGGTGCCTGAAATTGGTTTAACACCTCAAACCTTAGCCCGTTTTGAACAACGATTCGGTGTACCTGTTGGCGTCTGGCATTCCAATATGACCGACCTGGAGCGTTTTACCGTGTGGCAACGCTGCCAGACCGGTGATTTAGCTATAGTGATTGGTACCCGCTCTGCATTATTTCTCCCCTTCTTTAAGCTTGATTTGCTGATTATCGATGAAGAACACGACAACTCCTTTAAGCAACAAGACGGCTTTCGCTATCACGCCCGTGATTTAGCCATTAAACGCGCCTCTATTCAGGGCTGCCCTATTTTATTAGGCTCAGCGACGCCGAGCTTAGAGAGCCTTGCCAATGTGCAGCAAGGCCGCTTTGCTCATCTGGAATTACCTGACCGCGCCGCTGGCCAGTTGATGCCGACAGTCGAGCTGGTGGATTTAAAACAACAGCAAATGATGCATGGTATGGCAGGTTTAACCCGCCAGCGTATCGAGCAACATTTAAAACTCGGCCAACAAGTACTGCTGTTTTTAAATCGCCGCGGTTTTGCACCGGCTCTTATTTGTCATGAATGTGGCTGGATGACCGAATGCCACAGATGCAGTGCTTTTACCACTTTTCATAAACAAAGCCGCCAGCTGGTTTGCCACCATTGTGGGGCGACTAAAGGTGTACCGCATCAATGTGGTGGTTGTGGCAGCACCCAGCTGGCGCCTGTAGGTCAAGGCACTGAACAGTTGGAAGAGCAGTTACAGCAACTATTTCCTGCTCACACAGTCACCCGACTGGACAGAGACAGTATCAGACGCAAAGGCAGTTTGCAGAAAGCTTTGGATCAGATATTACAGGGTGAGCCTCAGCTTATTTTAGGCACTCAGATGCTGGCCAAAGGCCATCATTTCCCTAACGTTGGCCTTGTGGTGATTATTGATGTCGACTCGGCTTTATACAGCAACGACTTCAGAGCACCAGAGCAATTAGCACAGTTATTAACCCAAGTGTCGGGCCGCGCTGGTCGTGGTTCACAGCCTGGAAAAGTGCTGCTGCAAACCCATTATCCGGGTCATGCCTTGTTGCAGGACGTGATCCAGAATGGTTACGCCTCCTTTGCCCGTAGTGCGTTAAAAGAACGGCAACAAACCTTTTTACCACCTTTTATGTTCCTGGCATTATTCAGAGTGGAAGCGCATCAACTGGAGCTCTGCAAAGAATGGCTGCAAAAAGTGGCAGAACATTATAAAAACTGGCCACAAGTACAGTTATTGGGCCCACTGGCCTGCCCTATGGAACGTAAGGCGGGTAAATACCGCTGGCAAATTCAGTTGTTTGCCAAAGACAGGAAACAATTGCACCAAAGCCTGGATTCAGTGCTGACAGAAATCAGCCGCTGGTCCTTAAGCCGTAAGGTGAAATGGCAGTTGGATGTTGACCCGCAAGACCTGAATTAATCATTTCTTTTTAACAAAACTGCAGTAGAATGCGGGACATCAGGCCAGTTGTTGTTAGTTGTGAAGATGCCACCAAAAGATTATGTCAAAGCAGGTCGGGCCGCTCCCAGACCAAGAAAAAACACCAAAACAGTGAAACCTTTCCCCTGGCCATTAGTGATAACGGTTGGTGTATTAGTGATTGGTTTTGCATGGTTTTTATACCATTTATCACAAAAAACTCCGGTGGACGATCCGGTCACTCCTGTGCTGTCCGCGAAAAAAGATGATTTACCACCCAAGCCTGCTGCCGAGCCTTACCAGTACATTAAAGAGCTGGAAAACAAAGAAATTCAGGTCAAGGTAGAAGAGCTGGAAGCCAAAGGGCCATTTTTAATGTTTTGCGGCACTTACCGTGCTATAGAAACCGCACAACAAATGAAAGCCAAAGTGGCCTTTGCCGGTTACCCTTCTGAAGTTCGGCGAATTGAAGGCAAAAACGGCGTGTTTTTCCGTGTGACTTTAGGTCCTTATACCAGCAAACGTCAGGCTGAAAGTGACAGAAGCCGTTTAATGCGACAAAAAGTGGTGGAGTGCCGTATAGCTGTCGCAACTTAACTTTATCTGTAACCCATAGCGCTGTAAGCAACAGCTTTCAGCGCTATGGGCATTGAAAATTTACCGTCTCACCCTTATCTCCTTGGTAATCCGTTTTCCTCAGCCAAAAAGGGCTTCTGATGACCACTATTGTTTCTGTACGCCGCAACGGCCATGTTGCCATTGCCGGTGACGGCCAGGTCTCACTGGGTAATACCGTCATGAAGGGCAATGCCCGCAAAGTTCGCCGTTTGTATCACGGCAAAGTACTAGCTGGTTTTGCTGGCGGCACAGCTGACGCTTTTACATTATTTGAACGTTTTGAAGCCAAACTCGAAATGCATCAGGGCCATTTAATGCGTGCAGCTGTTGAACTGGCGAAAGATTGGCGTACCGACCGCATGCTGCGAAAGCTCGAAGCTTTGTTAGCTGTGGCTGATGCCAATTGTTCGCTGATCATCACAGGCAACGGTGATGTGATTCAACCAGAACACGATTTAATCGCCATAGGCAGCGGTGGACCTTTTGCTCAGGCAGCTGCCACTGCACTTTTGGCCAACACTGACTTAAGCGCCCGTGAAATTGCTGAAAAAAGCTTAACCATAGCTGGTGATATTTGTGTGTACACCAACCATCACCAGACCATTGAAGAATTGTAAGGGTAATTTGAATGTCTGATATGACCCCAAGAGAAATAGTACACGAGCTGGACCGCCATATTATTGGTCAGGCCAATGCCAAACGTGCTGTAGCTATTGCACTACGAAACAGATGGCGCCGTATGCAGCTGGAACCAGCTTTGCGCCAGGAAGTGACACCAAAAAATATTCTGATGATAGGCCCAACTGGTGTAGGTAAAACAGAAATAGCCCGTCGTCTGGCCAAACTGGCGAACGCGCCTTTTATCAAAGTAGAAGCCACTAAATTCACTGAAGTAGGTTATGTAGGTAAAGAAGTGGAAAGTATTATCCGCGACCTGACCGATAGCGCCGTGAAGATGTTCCGCGAGCAGGAAGTAGCGAAAAATAAATTCCGTGCTGAAGAAGCAGCCGAAGAACGTATTCTGGATGCTTTATTACCACCAGCCCGCGATGCCTGGGGTAAAGCTGAAACCAGCGAATCTGACAGCGGTACCCGCCAGACCTTCCGTAAAAAGTTACGTGAAGGCCAGCTGGATGATAAAGAAATTGAAATTGAGTTATCTGCCCCAGTGATGGGTGTGGAAATTATGGCGCCTCCTGGAATGGAAGAAATGACATCCCAGCTGCAGTCTATGTTTCAGAACTTAGGTTCAGACAAGAAAAAAAGCCGTAAGCTGAAAATTAAAGACGCCTTTAAACAACTGGTGGAAGAAGAAGCCGCTCGCCTGGTCAATCCGGAAGAGCTGAAACTGAAAGCTCTGGAAGCGGTAGAGCAAACAGGTATCGTCTTTATTGATGAAATCGACAAAATTTGTAAGCGCGGCGAAACCAGTGGCCCTGATGTGTCGCGTGAAGGCGTGCAACGTGATTTACTGCCGCTCATCGAAGGTTGCACTGTCAGCACTAAACACGGCATGGTGAAAACTGACCATATTTTGTTTATTGCATCAGGCGCGTTTCAGATGGCAAAACCATCAGATTTAGTACCTGAGTTGCAAGGCCGTTTACCTATCCGGGTTGAGCTGGATGCCTTATCAGCTAACGATTTTGAACGTATTCTGACTGAGCCTAAAGCGTCACTGACCGAACAAAGTGTGGCTATGCTGGCCACAGAAGGTGTGCAAATCAGCTTTGCTGAAGATGGCATTAAACGTATTGCCAATGCCGCCTGGCAAGTGAATGAGCGCACTGAAAATATCGGTGCCCGTCGTTTGTATACGGTGATGGAAAAATTACTGGAAGATATTTCTTTTGATGCTGCCGATCACAACGGTAAGCAAATTTTAATTGACGCAACTTATGTCGATTCGCACCTGGACGCTTTAGTGCAGGACGAAGATTTAAGCCGCTTTATTTTATAACACTTTAGTAAAGGCCATAACATGACAGCACAGACTTCTGTTCCGCCACCAGCTGCAAAAACCGCGCAGGTGTCTGTGCTGCATTATCATCGCTTAAGCAAAATTCTGGACGTTAAGTTTTCAGACGAGCAGCTGTTCAGCTTTAGTGCTGAATTTCTACGGGTATTTTCACCTTCGGCCGAAGTGCGGGGTCATGGTAAACCACAATTGGTTAGCCATAAAAAAGCCGTTGCCATCAGCCAGATAGTGCCGGTAGGCCAATATGCGGTGAAACTGGTGTTTGATGATGGCCATCAGACAGGTTTGTATAGCTGGGCTTATCTGGCAAAACTTGCGGCAGAGCAGGACGAACTCTGGGCGGATTATCTGCAGCGCTTAAAACAAGCCAATAGTAACCGTGACAGTCAGCTGATGATCAAACAAGTACATTGATCATCAGCTGTATTCACAACTCCAGCCTTTTTATGCCTTAAATTTATCCACAGTCTGATGCAGCATACTGGCCTGACTGGCCACTTCTTCACTGATCTGGGCGTTGTGTTTAGAAATACTCAGCGAGTCCTCAGAAATATCGCGAATACGCACCACATTTTTATTCACATCAGCGGCCACTAAACTTTGCTCTTCCACTGCTGTCGCAATTTGAGTGGTCATATCCATAATCAGACCCACATCGCTGGTGATTTGCCGCAGCAACTCAATAGTGGAACCTGCCTGACTGGCGCTTTCCTTACCTTGGGTCTGACAATTTTGCATCACAGCAACAATGTTTTTCGTGCGTTGCTGTAGGCCGGAAATAATCTTTTCTATCTGGCCGGTTGATTCCTGAGTACGTTGTGCCAGGCTACGGACTTCATCTGCAACCACAGCAAAACCACGACCTTGCTCACCTGCTCTCGCCGCCTCAATTGCCGCATTTAATGCCAGTAAATTGGTTTGTTCAGCGATACCCCGGATCACATCCAGTACCGAGCCTATAGTGGCGCTATCCTTCTCCAGCTCAGCCAGTACAACAGAAGCTTGTTGCAACTCCTGCGATAAACCATTAATCCGATTTACGGTTTGCTCTACTTCTTTTAAGCCTGATAACGCATTGGCATTAGTGTCCTGAGCTTTGGTTGCGGTATTTTCGGTATTTACTGCAATTTCATCCACTGTAGCGCCCATTTCAGTCACAGCAGTCGCTACCATGTCGCTTTCCAGTTGCTGTTGCGCCATGCCTTTACTGGTTTCAGCGGTCGACTTCGCCAGCTCATGAGTAGCAACATCCAGCATTTCCAGCGCCTGATTCACATTGCGCACCAATTCCTGCACATCGGACAGCATATGATTAAAATCTTTGGCTAAAGTGGTCATTTCATCCTGACCCTCTTCCGCAACACGCAAACGGAAGTCATTGTCTTTGCGTACTAAACCTATGGTGGCGCAAACTTTTTGAATAGGCTGCAAAATACTGTTGCTGGTCATCAGCACCAGCGCTATCACCAGCACCAGTACTAAAACAAATAAACTGATAGCTAAGGTCTGGCTGGCAGAACTGGCTTTATTCACTGCGGCTTCGGTTTGCTCTGACATTAAATCCAGACTCTCTTCCGTCTGATGAATGGCTTCACGCATTTGCCCCATCAGGCCTTGATCGTGAGCCAGGCCAATTTTTTGCTCGCCTTCCACTAAACGGACAAAAGCAACACTATAAGCGTCGGCCAGTTGCTGCATTTTCAGGGCTTGGGTTGTATCACTGATATTGCTTTGAATTTGGTTACGGAATTCGGCAAAACCTTTGTTAAAACTCTCCAGGTATTTCAAATCCAGCCGCAGCATAAAGTCTTTTTCCGCACGGCGTAATTGCAACAACTGAGTGGTCAATAACAAATCATTAGTGTCTTTAAAAGACTGTTCCAGTTCATGGGCTTTAGCTCTTAACTCGCCATATAAACCAGACTGGGGATCAAGGCCCACTTGCCCGGATAACTGGACTAACCGATTAAACAGCTCCTGATAACTTTTGGTAAAAGCTGTGAAAGAGTTTAAGGGGGTTGTATCTATGTCTTGCGCCGAAAGCCCTTCAGATAACAAAGCGGCTTTTTGATTCAGTTCAGTCGCAGTCTGGTTAAACTTTTGCTGGTACTCGATATCTGAGCGTAATAAGAAATCCTTTTCGCTGCGTCGCAGCTGCAGCACGTTCAGATTGAGTTGCTCCACTTCAAGCCGCAGTTCCGCCAACCTGGTCAGTTGACTGCTTTGAAACAGTAACAAAGCCAGCATAATTAACATCGACACTGCCACTGTAATAGCATTCAGCAGTAAACGCTGACGTATAGAAAATTGTCGTAAAAAGGCCATAGAAAATACTCCCAAAAATACTACTTAAGCAGCTGAATCAGCAGAGGATATGAAAATCTATGTTAATTATAGAGAGGGAATAGCAAGCAAGTGGACTTTTGCCAGGCTAAATATGAAATATTTAGTAAAAATTGCAGAACTAGTGCAGGATTTGTTGTGCCACCATGCAACTGGATACACCTAAAGAAGAACCAGCCAGGATATCCAGCGGGAAATGTACCCCTAACAGGATACGTGACAAGCCAATTAGGCCTGCCCAGCTAAAAGCTAACCAGGCCCATTCCGGATAAAAACATAACAAAGTGCTTGCGACTACAAAGGCTGCGGCAGTATGACCGGAGGGTAAACTGAATTTATCTGAAGCTTCGATATGAGCTTGCATCATGCCCGCCATTAACTGGTAAGGGCGCTGACGGCGGATTGAGTTTTTTAACAGCAGATACAGCGGTAATTCGATGGCAAAACTCAATAACAGTAGTTCAGTAAAGGCACTGGCGTGAGTCAATTCTAACGCAAATAACAGAGCAACTAATAGCAGGTATAAAGGGCCGTCGCCGGTCTTAGAACACCAGAAACTAAATTGATGGATCCGCTTTCGTTCGCTTCGGCTAAAAAGTGCCAGAAAACAGCGTTGATCCCATGACCCGAGCCTTTGTAACCACATAAGCCACCCGCCGCATTACTTTGACTGGTTCTAGCTTAAAGTGGCTTAGTGACAAAAACATGACAAAAAATAATCAACTACTTTGATAAGGCACAACCATTAAGCAAAGCCAAAGCTTCAGCTTCGGGTAAAGGTTTGGCCAACAGATAGCCTTGAATGGCATCACAAGCCAAAGTGCGCAGCAACTGCAGCTGAGTTTCAGTTTCCACCCCTTCAGCCAGAATACGTTTGCCTAAGCCATGAGCCAGCGTGATCATGGTTTTGACTATCATCATATCGGAATCATTAGCGGCCATCTCTGTAACAAAACTGCGGTCAATTTTAATTTTATCTATTGGCATTTTGCGTAAATAGCCCAAAGACGAATAGCCGGTGCCAAAGTCATCAATAGAAACCCGGATCCCCATTTGCTGCAACTCGTTGATATAGTTAGAGCCTTTTTCCATATCGCCCATGGCGGTGTTTTCAGTGATCTCCAACTCAAGCACCGCAGGCGATACCTGATACTTTAACAACAACTGCTGAATACGGCTTTTTAAGCCATCAACCTGAAAATGCACAGGTGACATATTTACCGCCAGCGGAATGTGAATGCCTTGTTTTTTCCACTCAGCCAAAGTGCAGACGGCTTTTTCCAAAAGCAATAAATCCAGCTCTTTACTTAAGCCCACCTGTTCGACCAAAGGTAAAAACTGACCCGGCATTAATAAGCCTTTTTGTGGATGTTCCCAACGCACCAAAGCCTCATAAGCTTCAATTTTTTGCTCCCGCAGATCCCATTGCGGCTGGAAATAAAAGATAAACTGGTCCTGCTCTAAAGCTAAGAGTAAGTCTTTCTCCAGACTAAGCAGACGTGCTGATTCTTCTTCCATGCCAGGCTGATAAAAGGTGCAACGTTGTTGCTGACGTTTGCAATGGTGAAACGCAATGTTGGCTTTTTGCAGCAACATATCAGCTTCAATAGCATGCTGTGGCGCACAAGCCAGGCCTATACTGGCGGTCAGCTTAATCAGGCCATTGTCTGTGGTGAAAGGTTTTTCAATTAACTGTTCCAAATGCTGTAAGGCAAACAGCTTTTGTCGGTCTGTAGTGCAGTCTTCCAGCACTAGTGCAAAAATATCGCCGCCAGTTCGGGCTATTAAGCGGGGTTTGACAATAGAAGATTCAAAACGGCGATTTACTTCGCGTAAGATGCGATCGCCCTGTTTTAAGCCAACAGATTCGTTCACCACTTTAAAGCTATCCAGACCTATCATTAACAAAGTTAATGCATTGTCTGTTTGCAATAACAGCGACAACTCCCGTAGCAAGGCATCACGATTTAAAGCACCGGTTAAAGGGTCGTGACTATCCAGATATTGAGTTTTAGCCGTAAGTTGCTGATTAGTGCTGCGTTCGTCTTCCTGCAACCAAATGATCAAACCTAAACCTAAAATGACCTGGATCAGCAGCTCAATATGCTTAAAATAAAGCACAATCTGAATAGGCTCATCCTGAGCGTCGTGCAACAGTATAGAACTGGCACTAGCCAAAAATAATATTCCCCAAGCCAACATAGCACTGGCAACAACTTTAGTTGCAAAAATTCGTTTGGTTAAACTCCAAAGCCAGAAGCCTGCCACACATAAAGCAACGCCGATCAGCACTAAGCGCATATAAAATTGCAGATACAAAGTCATGTCTTGCCACTGTGGCAACAACAAAAACAAAGTGACGGAGAGGAAGGAAATACCAGTCACCAACAACAACAGTTGGTTTACGGTGCGAGCAGCAAGTCGCTGCTGTTTCACAGCTTCATAGACCCCAACCAGAATCCAGACCGCAAAAGCGTAACAAAAACTGATATATAAAAACTTTACGCCTAAGCCTAAAAATTCAGCAGCAAATACAGGTCGCCAAAATACCTCAACCAAAATAAAGGCTGCATAAGCAGTAAAACAACTAAAAGCTATGGCCCAGGATTTCAGGTAATTACGTTGATAAACCCGGAAAAAATACCAAAGCAATGCGGTAAGGGTGAATGCAAACCCTATCTGCGTCAGGTGCAACAAGGTTCGGGCTAACAGCTCTGGGCTCAAAGGCAAGGTCCTGAAGAAACAACTTAAATTAAATTAGCAAAGTCACCTTAACACTGGCAATACAGAGTCACAATCAAGCAGCAAAAGAATAGTGAAAATAGCGGACAGCGATTCCACCCAAAAATTCAGCCGAATGACCACTGTCAACGACCTTGCAGCTTCAGGTGAGACGGGTATACTGTGTTTTTGATCAAAGACTTAAAGTTTGGAGCACAACCATGGAATATAACACTTCGGAATTATGTGACCTTTACGCAGACATGATCGATGTGGTTGAGCCCATTTTCGCCAACTACGGTGGCCGCCGTTCTTTTGGTGGCACAGTCCAGACTATAAAATGCTTTGAAGACAACGGTTTAATTCGTCAGGCTTTGGCTGAACCAGGCGTAGGCAAAGTGTTATTGATTGACGGTGGTGGTTCTGCCCGTCGTGCTTTGATTGATGGTGAGTTAGCTTCTATAGCTGCAACCAATGGCTGGGAAGGCATAGTCTGTTACGGCAGCGTGCGCGATGTCGATACACTGGAAGATTTTGATATTGGCATTCAGGCGGTCAACGCTATTCCTGTTGGTGCTGATGATCGTGGTTTCGGCGAACACGAAATACCGGTAAATTTTGGTGGTGTTACCTTTTTACCTGGCGATCATCTGTATGCCGACAATACAGGTATTATTTTATCCCCTGAGCCTTTAGATCTGGAATAACAGATGAGTGATGCTCTAATCCGCTATCAGGCCGCCTCTTTGGCGGCCTTTCAACAGCTACGCGAAGGTGAAACCCGCTTGGGTCAAATGCTGCGTTATGCTGATCTTGCCTTACCTCTGTCTGGCGCTTTAGCTGTGGCTAAACAACAAGGTTGTATTTTTGTGTTGTTGGGCGTGCCTGAAGATATAGGCCCACGCGCCAATTTGGGACAAGGCGGTTCCGATCTGGGCTGGCAGGCCTTTATCCGTAAGTTTGTTAATTTGCAGCAAAACGAATTTTTAGATGGCTCACAGATACTGCTATTGGGTGAGCTGAACTGTGTCGATCTGCAGCAACAAAGTCAAAATGCCAGTCTGGCCACTTTACGAGCGCTCTGCGCAGAGATTGATTTACGTTTAGAGCCAGTGCTATTGGCTATTTTCGAAGCGGGCTTAACTCCGTTGGTGATAGGTGGTGGTCATAACAACAGTTTGCCGCTATTAAGCGCTTTAGCTAAAAGCCAACAGCAGGCCGTTAACTGCATCAACCTCGACCCTCATGCCGATTTCCGTTTGCTGGAAGGTCGCCACAGCGGTAATGGTTTCAGTTATGCCAAAGCCCAGGGGCATTTAGATCATTATCTGGTGATGGGCTTGCACGAGCTGAAAAACTCGGCCAGCTCGTTAGCACAAATTAAAAAAGCTGGTGTAGATGTATTAAGTTATCAGCAACTTTTTGTGCGGGAACAAGCCCCCTGGCCAGAGCTGCTGAAACTCTGGTTAAGCCAGCGTGATCCACAGCAAGTGTTTGGCATAGAGCTGGATACAGACGCCATTACCGGCATGCCGGTCAGCGCCTACAACAGTTGCGGAGTGTCAGTGCAACAAGCAGAGCATTTTGTGTATTTGCTGGCAAGCCAGATGCAAAGCCGTTATCTGCACCTGGCAGAAGCAGCTCCGGCTCAGCACCCGGCGGGTTTAGCGGCTGGCATGAACGATGCGGGTCAGATCTTAACAGCTTTAGTCTGTGCTTTTTTGTTTGGCAAGGCGCAGCTTTAATAAGTCGCCTTACTATAACTCCACTGCTTGACCCAGGCAGGAAAGGCATCCAGCGCAAAGGGCTTGGCATATAAAAAGCCCTGCCCTCTGGCACAGCCCATAGCTATTAGTTTTTGTTCGACTTCAGGTTGTTCAATACCTTCGGCCACCACCATAAAATTCATGTTTTTTGCCATATCAATAATGGCGCCGGTAATGGCGGTGTGAGTATCTGAACGGTGCAAATCAAAAATAAAGGAGCAATCCACTTTCACCTGGCTGATGGGTAGTTCTCGCAGATAAGCCAGGGATGAAAACCCGGTGCCAAAATCGTCCAGCGCCAGCTCAACTCCAAGTTGCGCCAGATGTTTTAGCATACGCATGGCTTTCGCTGGTTCTGCCACCAGGGCACTTTCTTTGAGCTCCAGCACCAGCTGCGAAGGCTGTACTTTATAACGTTTCAGCAGCAGTTCTAAACTATCAACCAGCTCATCCTGCAATAAATCTTTACTGGAAATATTCACTGCTATTTTGCAGTGGATTTCTTGCTGCGCCAACTCCGCCAGCGTCATCACTGCTTTTTCCAGCACCCATTGGGTCAGAGGGTAAATCACTCCCATTTGTTCAGCCAGTTCTAAAAACTCTGCAGGCCCCAATAAACCACGACGTGGATGATGCCAGCGTACCAAGACTTCACCCGCCAGCACCTGACGTGAACTTAAGGCAATTTGTGGTTGGATATGCAACTTTAATTGTTGCTGACTAATGGCATTTCGTAGCTCAGCCATCAAGCCCAGCTTGTCGTTGTTGTAGCTAATCAAGTCCGGATGAAATACCACAGTGCTGGTCTGGGTCAGTTGCCGGTTTTGCATCGCAAGATAAGCGCGGTCTATCAAATCAGATAACAACTCACCATGCTGCGGATAATGCGCAATACCACTTTGTAGCTGATACTCCACGGCACAACCATGAATAAGTAAGGCTTCGGGCACATTATGCTCTAAGCGGCGGGCAATTTGCTCAGCCGCATGTTGACGGGTATTAGCATCCACCCAAAGCACAAAATCTACCCCGCCCAAATGGGCGACTTTACTGCTTTGTTTACCATGCTGCTCCAGCACCAGCAATTCCTGCTCCTGCTGCACTGCCGCATTTATACGCTGAGCTATCTGCAATAACACCAGATTGGCATTCTGATGACCCAGCGCTTGATTCACCCGTTCAAAATTCTGAATTTTTAATAACAGCAAAGATGCTTTTTGATTAAGATGACTGCGACACCAGAGTTCAAACTGCTGCTGTAACTGCAATTTATTGGGCAGACCGCTGGTATCATCGTGTAAAGACAAAAAGGACAGATCTTTAGGTTTGTTTTGTTTTTGCGCCGGTTTTTGCTCCGCCAGACGTTTTTTCAGCACCACAACCCAAGCAGCAAAAAGCAGCACCAAAAGGGTCAACAGTACGACAACATAAAACAAAGGTTGGCTGGCCAGACTCTGGGCCAAAGCGGGAGCAGAGCTGGTCAGCAGTACAGCAGACAAAACAGACCTATAAGATAACGACACAGCCAACACTCAAAAGATCAGATAAGATCTTAAGATTACTCTGTTTTTCTACCTTGTAAAGTTAGCTCAGTCCACGCAGATTGACTTCGCGCCCTGCTTTGATCAGCTGGGTTAAAGCGTTGACACCAAACTGGTAACACAATTCTGCTGGCTGACTGATTTGATAAAGCCCAAAGTCAGCCTGCTGATCCACTGCCAAAGTACCTCTGTCAGCCATGCCTAAAGCTGCGGCCGCATGCCGTGTCACTCCAGCTATGGCCTCTTCCGGCGTAAAACGGAATAAAGTACAGGCCATATTCAACATCAAAGGCAAATTGCAAAAAGGCGAAGTACCAGGGTTTAAATCGGTAGAAATCGCCATAGGCACCTGATGCTGGCGCAACAAATCAAAAGGCGGCAATTTAGTTTCGCGTAAAAAGTAAAAAGCACCTGGCAGCACCACAGCCACAGTGCCTGCAGCTTTCATTGCCAACACGTCTTGTTCTTGCAGATATTCAATATGATCAGCAGATAAACCACTGAATTCTGCGACTAAACTGGCACCACCTAAATGCGATAGCTGCTCAGCATGAGCTTTGACAGGCAAACCCAGGGCTTTGGCTTTTTCAAACAACAAGCGGCTTTGTGCAACCGAAAAACCTATGCCTTCACAAAATACATCTACTGCATCAACCAGCCCTTGCTGATGCAATTGTGGCAGCATGTCATTGACCACCAGTTGCATATAGTCATCAGGCCGTCCTGCATAGTCCAAAGGCAAAGCATGAGCACCTAAAAAGGTTTTCTGAATATCTATCGGATGAGTACGATCAAGTTCTGCTGCCACTTCAAGAATTTTTTGCTCTGTCTCTAAATCCAGACCATAACCTGATTTGATTTCAACAGTGGTCACGCCCTGACTCAACAGGGCGTTTAAGCGCTGCTTGCTCAGCACAAATAACTCTTCATGGCTGGCTGCACGAGTCGCCGCTACTGTAGATTTAATGCCACCGCCCGCTTCTGCAATTTGCTGATAAGTAGCACCATTTAAACGCATTTCAAACTCATTAGCGCGGCTTCCTGCATACACCAGATGGGTATGACAGTCGATAAAACCCGGTAATAACCACTGGCCTTTGCCATCATACAAAGGGGTAGATAACAAGTCAGTTTCTGGCAATTCGGCTTTAGGGCCAAGCCAGGCAATGCAGCCATCTTTAATGGCTAAAGCAGCATTGGTAATAGCACCATAAGGCTGACCATTATCAGTCATAGTAGCTAAATTGACATTAATCCAAATTGCATCAAAGACTTGCATTTCATTCCCCCGCACGGCTTTTAGCCAGTTTTTTAGCGCTGAAATTAATTCTACCCGAACAACTTGTATATACAACCAAATTCAGCTATTTTTCTTTGCATTCAAACTCAGGCGTTAAAGCAGTCATGGACAACAGTTCTGGGCAAAAGAAGTTTGCCGCTATCAAAGATTATATTTTGAGTCAGGTAGAAACTGCGGCCTGGCCTGAGCATAGCCGTATTCCATCGGAAAACGAGCTGGCTACTCAGTTTGCCGTCAGCCGCATGACAGCTCGCCGTGCTTTGCAGGAACTGACCGAACAAGGAGTGTTGTATCGCACTCAGGGTGTCGGCAGTTTTGTCGCATCGCCTAAGTCGCAATCATCCTTGCTGGAAATTCGTAATATTGCCGATGAGATTCAGCGCCGAGGCCATTTTCATAAAGCCGAACTGGTGCAACTGACCAGCTTACCTTGCCCAGGAGTTGTCGCCACAGCTTTAGGCTTAAGCCGTAATGCGCCGGTGTTTTTTTCGCTGATTGTGCATTATGAAAACCAGCAGCCACTGCAACTCGAAGCCCGTTATGTGAACCCGGAGCAAGTGCCTGATTATTTAGCTCAGGACTTTGTACTGCAAACTCCGCATGAATACTTAAGTGCTGTGGCACCACTGACAGACGCCGAGCACATAGTGGAAGCCGTATTGCCGGATGAACTGACCCGTCAGCATTTAAAAATACCTGCTTCTGAACCTTGTTTACGCCTGACACGCCGCACCTTCAGCCGGGGTGGCGCTGTCAGTTTTGCCTATCTGACCTCTGCAGGCAGCCGCTATCGACTAGGCGGACACCTGAATATCAAACCTAAGACTTAAAGAGATAACCCTATG
Organism: Rheinheimera sp. MM224; assembly: GCF_947090785.1. Taxonomy (NCBI): domain Bacteria; kingdom Pseudomonadati; phylum Pseudomonadota; class Gammaproteobacteria; order Chromatiales; family Chromatiaceae; genus Rheinheimera; species Rheinheimera sp. MM224. Next base: position 737,793 of record NZ_OX352320.1, on the reverse strand, counting down.
AGCAATCCACGTTTAGACCCAAGCCGCGTGATCCGCGCAGCCCGCGGCAGCGAAATTACCGCCAAGAGCTGGCAGACCGAAGCCGCCAAACGTATGTTGATGAATAACCTCGATCCTGAAGTGGCCGAGCACCCAACCTCTTTAGTGGTATACGGCGGCATAGGCCGTGCAGCCCGTGATTGGGCTTGTTATGACAAAATAGTCGAAGTACTGGACAGATTAAACGACGACCAAACCTTGTTGATCCAAAGCGGTAAACCCGTAGGTGTATTCCCGACTCACCCGGACGCACCTCGTGTATTACTGGCGAACTCTAACCTGGTACCTAACTGGGCGAACTGGGAACACTTTAACGAGTTAGATAAACAAGGTCTGATGATGTACGGCCAGATGACCGCTGGCTCTTGGATCTACATTGGTACTCAGGGCATAGTTCAGGGCACCTACGAGACTTTTGTTGCCATAGCTAAACAACATTTTGCCGGTGAGCCAAATGGCAAATGGGTATTAACTGGTGGTTTAGGTGGCATGGGTGGTGCCCAGCCATTAGCGGCCACTATGGCTGGTTTTCATATGATCGCCTGTGAAGTCGACGAATCTCGTATCGATTTCCGTCTGCGCACTGGTTATGTCGATCAAAAAGCCTACAACCTGGATGAAGCTTTAGTTCAGTTAGAAGTGGCCAAAGCATCAGGCAAACCAACTTCTATCGGTTTGTTAGGCAATGCCGCTGATATCTTCGCTGAACTGGTGAAACGCAATATCATTCCTGATGTAGTGACAGACCAAACCTCAGCGCACGACCCGTTAAACGGTTACCTGCCTCAAGGCTGGACTATGGATCAAGCCAAAGCGCGTCGCCTTGAAGATGAAACTGCGGTAGTACAAGCAGCTAAAGCCTCAATGGCCATTCAGGTGCAAGCTACTTTGGATATGCAAACCAAAGGTGCTGTAGCTGTGGATTACGGCAACAATATCCGCCAGATGGCTTTGGATATGGGTGTTGCTAACGCTTTTGATTATCCGGGTTTTGTGCCGGCTTATATCCGTCCGTTGTTTTGTGAAGGTATAGGTCCATTCCGATGGGTGGCTTTATCTGGCGATCCGGAAGATATCTACAAAACTGACGCTAAAGTCAAAGAGCTGATCCCTGACAATCCGCATTTACACCGCTGGCTGGATATGGCACGTGAACGGATTAAGTTCCAGGGTTTACCAGCCCGTATTTGCTGGATTGGCTTAAAAGATCGCGCCCGTATTGCCTTAGCTTTTAACGACATGGTGAAAAACGGCGAATTAAAAGCGCCGATCATCATTGGTCGTGACCATTTAGACTCAGGCTCTGTCGCCAGTCCAAACCGAGAAACCGAAGCCATGATGGATGGATCAGACGCTGTATCTGACTGGCCATTATTAAATGCCCTGCTCAACACAGCAGGCGGCGCAACCTGGGTGTCTTTGCACCATGGCGGTGGTGTAGGTATGGGTTATAGCCAGCATTCTGGTGTGGTTATTTTAGCTGATGGTACAGAGGCAGCAGCCCGTCGTTTAGGTCGGGTGTTATGGAATGACCCTGGCACTGGCGTGATGCGTCATGCTGATGCTGGTTATGACATAGCGAAAAACTGCGCCCGTGAACAAGGCCTGGATTTACCTATGGTTAACCAGAACTAAGAGTCCACCAGAATTCATTTGAAGGATAAGAATATGACTTACGCTTTAACCATCACCCCTGGTGAACTGACTCTGGCGCAACTGCGTCAGGTACAACAACATGCAGTGACTGTGACTTTAGACCCGGCCGCTTTACCTGCTATTGAAGCATCAGCTGCTACTGTGGCGAAAATTGTCGCAGAAAACCGCACTGTGTATGGCATCAATACCGGCTTTGGTTTATTGGCCAATACCAAAATTGAAAAAGACAAACTGGAAACCCTGCAACGTTCTATCGTTTTATCGCACGCTGCTGGTTTTGGCGATCTGATGGACGACAGCACAGTACGTTTAATGCTGGTACTGAAAATTAACTCTTTGGCCCGTGGTTATTCAGGTGTACGTCCACTGGTGATCAACGCGCTGATCCAACTGGTCAATGCGGGTGTGTATCCTTGTATTCCGAAAAAAGGCTCAGTCGGTGCATCAGGCGATTTAGCACCTTTATCTCATATGGTGTTGCCTTTAATTGGTGAAGGCGAAGTTTGTATTGCAGGTCAGATTTATTCTGCCAAAGAAGGTTTAGCTATAGCGGGTTTAGAGCCTATTACTTTAGCGGCTAAAGAAGGTTTGGCTTTATTAAACGGTACTCAGGCGTCCACTGCTTTTGCCCTGGAAGGTTTATTCCGTGCAGAAGACTTATACGCCGCAGGTTCAGTGATTGGCGCTATGAGTGTGGAAGCCGCTATGGGCAGCCGCTCGCCTTTTGATGCCCGTATTCATGCAGTTCGTGGCCAGCAAGGTCAAATTGATGCAGCTCTGATTTACCGCCATTTATTAGGTGAAAGCTCAGAAATTGCCGAGTCACATATCGACTGTGAAAAAGTACAAGACCCATACAGCTTGCGTTGCCAGCCTCAGGTGATGGGTGCTTGCTTAGCTCAAATCCGTTTTGCTGCTTCAGTGTTACTAGTGGAAGCCAACGGCGTCACCGACAACCCGCTGGTGTTTGCTGCTGAAGATGACATTATCTCTGGTGGTAACTTCCATGCCGAACCTGTAGCTATGGCAGCAGATAATCTGGCCTTGGCTATTGCTGAAATTGGTTCTATTTCTGAGCGTCGTATGGCGCTTTTAATCGACTCGCATTTAAGTAAATTACCGGCATTTTTAGTCAATAACGGCGGTGTAAACAGCGGCTTTATGATTGCTCAGGTGACAGCTGCAGCTTTGGCTTCAGAGAATAAATCTCTGGCGCATCCGGCTTCTGTGGACAGCTTACCTACTTCAGCTAATCAGGAAGACCATGTATCTATGGCGACTTTTGCGGCCCGTCGTTTAGCAGATATGGCAGAAAATACCTTAGGCGTATTGGCTGTTGAGTATCTGGCGGCAGCTCAGGGTATCGACTTCCGTGCACCACTAAAAGGCGCTGCGGCAGTTGAGCAAGCGAAGGCAATCTTACGTCAGCAAGTCAGCTTTTATGATGTGGATCGCTACTTTGCACCTGATATCGAAAAAGCAGCTGAACTACTGCGTCATGGCAGCTTAAATTCTTTAGTACCGGCTAACTTATTAAGCAGCTTTTAAGCTTATAGTTTTATTACACTTTCTAACAAAGAGCACCAGATTGGTGCTCTTTTTTTATAAGAAAAAACTAAATTTGCACCAATCTGGCTAGACCAGTTAAAAAAACTTTGTTAGTTTCAGCTGCGTATATACCTAATGCCTTATTTCTAACCAATACTAAAACCATAACAGCTGTTGGAATTTGTCTATGAAACTTCGTGTTGCGCATAAAATTTATCTGGGCTTTGGCTTTATTGCCTTGCTGTTATTAGTCGCCAGTTTATCGTCACTCTGGAGTTTTGCTGTAGTAAACAGTACCAGCAGCCGGATGAATGAAACCGCAGTGCCAGTGCAACAACAAAGTAATATGGCGCAAATTCAGTTACTGAAACTCGCCAAGTTATCTGCTTTGGGTTACACGGCTGAAGACGCGGCCAAAATTAAGTCCTATCAAAACGAATTTACTCAGACGTCTGAAATATTCCGCAGCAGAATGGACACTCTGACGCCTTTAGTGACCAAAGAGCCAGCTTTACAAAAACCTTTAGCAGAAGCTCAACAAACCTCTTTAGCCTATCAACAGGCCGTTGAACAGTTATTTAAAGCACGTTTAGAAGCTATAGCTCAGGGTGATAAAGCCTCAGCAGAGCTGAAAGAGCTGGAAAATCTGATCGACACAGCAGGCGCAACGCTGGTGGATATTTCCTTTTTAGAAGCACCGGGCAAAGCTGCACAAATGGCGTTGTTGGAAGGGGCTGCTGGTCGGGTAGATGGCCAGTTGTTAGGTTTACTGAAGACTGTACGTGAAATTGCCGCTATGACAGATCCGGCACAACTGGCAAGCAGCCAGGAAAACCTGGAGTTTGCCTTTAGTGATATGCAGGGTAATCTGGATTACATTGCCAACATAGTCAAACAAGTAGGTGCTGATGACTTGTGGCAGGATTTTCTGGCGCAACTGGACCAGGCTAAAAACCGGATTGAAGGTGCAAACAACCTGGTGAGTATTAAATTGCTGCAGGTAAAGCAATTACAAGCCGCAAGGCAACAACTGGATTTGTCTGAACAACAAGTCACACAAGCTGTGGCCGCGCTGGATCAAATGATCGGTCAGGCAGACAGCCAGTTTAATTCGTTACAACAAGATTTATCCTCAGCTTTAAACTCCGGCACTATCCGCGCAGTCATTATGCTGATTGTGCTGGTGGGTCTGGCGATAGGTGCTGCTTACCTGACGATTAAAGCCATGATCACCCCTTTATCTGGTATCAACAGAGTGCTGGACCGCATCGCTCAGGGCGATTTAAGTCGTGAACTGACCATCAATTCAGACGATGAATTTGGTGAGTTATCTGCCAATGTAAACACCTTGATTAAAGCCCTGCGGCAACTGATTGAACAAATTCAGCAAGGGGTGCTGGAACTGAATCAAAGCGCTCGCTTCTCCAGTCAGGAAGTCAGCGCTATCCATCAGGCTTTAAGTACTCAACATCATCAGGTCGCTGAAGTGAATGGCATTACCCAACAGTTGGCGACCAATACACATCAGATAGCAGAGCAAGCCGATATAGCGCAGCAGCAAATGCAGCAGGCTTTAACTCAAAGCCAGCAAATTGATCAGGTATCAGCAGCCAATAACAAACTGATCCAGGAGCTGGCGCAACAACTGAACGATACCAGCAATACGATGCAGGCGGTGAATACAGAATCTAACAACATAGGCGGTATTCTGACCACTATTCGTGGCATAGCTGAGCAAACTAACCTGCTGGCATTAAACGCTGCCATAGAGGCAGCCAGAGCCGGTGAACAAGGTCGGGGTTTTGCTGTAGTCGCAGATGAAGTCCGTTCTTTAGCTGTGCGCAGCCAGCAAGCAACAGATGAAATCCGCACTATGATTGGCAGTTTGCAGCAACAAAGTATGCATGCAGTGAAATCTATCGAAAAAGGCCAGACCGATGCCAATAACTGTGTGGCGCAAAACAGCCAGCTAATGACAGCTTTGGCTGAAATTAACCATGCTATCGAAGCTATGCATCAAATCAGTGACAACATTGCCACCACGACTTCCAGTCAGTTGCAGCTCGGAACTGCTATAGAGCATAGTATGCACAACATGGTGGACTTGGCAGAACAAAGTACAGAAAGAGCCACTTCAACACTGGAACAAAGTGCACAGGTGGCGACAGCGGCAGGCACACTGGAAAACGCAGTGCGCAGCTTCAAATTACATTAACCGCCCTCTTTTAACCAAACCATCAGCCAGAGCTATTGCTCTGGCTTTTTTATCATAAGTTGTTGTCCATCAATCAAGCTCAGCTCCATTTTATTCAGTCGGGGCTAAGTAACCTCTTTCGCAAAAAAATTGGTAACGCGGGACCGAAGACGCAGCAAGTGTATACAGCGGAAAAACTGGTAAAAGTGATTCGGTGGACCTGTAGTTAAACCTCTGCAGAGGTGCAGAATAAAACTTAGGTTTGGTCAGTGTGGAAGTTAAAAAAATGGCCAGACAGTGTCTGGCCAGGCAGGAAGTGTGTAATCCGTTATCTTTATTCCGTTCCATGTCTAACATTCGTAAACGCTTGATCATCATGACAAATTTGGCGATAAAAACATGACGAAAGCTTTATATAGCTTTATAACAGCCTTATATAAGTGCTAATTGGCTGAAATTTTCAGCATTCATGTACTTTTTCAGTCGTTGTTGGTCAAAAAGTTCAATACCTGCTTCTGCAGCAAACAACCGAACCTGGCTATTAATTTTCTGGTAGCAGACAATTAAGCCGCGTTGGCAATTGAGCGATAGCATCTGCTGAAACACAGAACGGACCTGAGCCACAGTTAAAGCTTGATCTAATTCAGGTTGGATATAAAGCAACAAAGCCTGTTGCTGACGACGAACTAAGAAGTGGGAATCACAGTCTTCGACCGACTCCATTTCGCGACCAAAAAACTGCAATAAAAGCTGCGTGTTTTCTTTGAACTGCTGCTGTTGACGCCCAAGTCTATTGCCTTGTGGCCACCACATAGGGTTCAGCACTTCTTCCTGGCGCTCGAGCTCCAGAAAGGCCAGAATATTAAACAGCAACGCCAGCAGAAACATGGACACAAAAAGCCATAACATCACACTGGACCAGGTGGAGCTTAACACCCAGCTTTGGCTACCGGATAAAACTGAATACTCAGAAAATAACAGGTAAGTTGCACCAGCAACTATTCCTGCGGCTGTCGCAACACATGAGCTGATCAACCATTTGTTATTCATCACAGGTTCTCCTGACGGACTTGATGGTTGCAGTATCAAATTCCGCAGCGCTTTTTACCTGAAATAACCCTGATATTTGCTTTATATCTGTTTAACCTGCGTATTTAAAGCTGCTGCTTTGTTGGCTGCGCGTTCTCGCCCCTAGTGTGTTTTTTTCGGTAGCACAGCAAAACGGCCTTCAAATACAGCGACTTGTATATCATCACAAAAAATACCTACTGTGATATCAAGTCTGGCTTTGCGCTGCTGGACCAACGCAGAGAAGTCTGGCTGACTTTGATGTCGCCAGCAGCGACCTTCTGCCTGACCTGTTACAGGTTTCAAATAACGAATATGACCGTCTGCCAACACAATATCGCCATCCAGTTGCTGGTCTTTTAATAGTAACCAAACCATGCCCCAACCAGTTAAAGTGCCCAACGTATAAATGCTGCCGGCAAACATAGTCTGATGCAGATTGATATTGGGTTCGAGCGGAGCTACGCAGCAAATTTTTTGTCTGTCCACCTGCTGTACTTTTAATTGCATATACGAAGACAAAGGAATTTTTTGCCAGAAGGTTTGCTGCAACTCTGGTACCCACTGCTGTAGTAATTGAGCTGATGCAGAAAAAGCTAAGGTTTTGACATAACGATGATGGGCAATGCCAAATAAGGCATTGGCAGGTTCCAGATAGTGATAACCAGCTTTCTGATAAAAACCTGAAGCTGTGTCGCGGGCATTAAGAATAATACGTTGTATGCCCTGCTCCAGCGCCACCTGTTCAAGCTGCTGCAATACCATGGCACCTAAACCATGGCCCTGCCATTGATCCGACACCGCCATATAACGCACCTGAGCTGTCTGCTCATCCACTTTATGCAAACGTCCAACAGCTACAACGTCACCTGCTTCAGTGCAGACCATACGATGAAAAGATACGGCTTCTAACTCATCCTGTTCCGAGCCTTTTGGCTGATCCCAGGGCGCTCGCAGCACTTGCCAGCGTAATTGATAATAAGCTAACCATTGAGCTTCAGTTTGTGGGGCGCTAAGCTGCCAGTTCACATTGTGGTCCTGTAGTCCGTTGATTTGAGGGTATTGTGGAACAAAAACTAAGTGCTATACAACAGTTAGTCTGGTTTCAGTCTGGTCCTCCCCGGCTGGAGCTGACAGAAGAAGGCTCTTTTTTATGCCTTTATCTGGATGGGATCATGCAAAGTAAAATGAATCAGTTGGCACCGGCATCCACACTTTCTGCGCATCTGGTTCCTATTCTGATGTCATTACAACAACTTAAACCAGAATCAGTTTTGCAGCTGGGTTTGGGTGGTGGGGATATCAACCGCTTTATAACCACAACATTGCCGAATACCAAATTGCTGACGGTGGAGATGAACCAGGCGGTGATCGATGCTTATCAGCGTTTTTTTTGCCTTAGAGGTAAAGAAGAATTGCTGGCGTTACCAGCGCAGGACTTTCTGCACAATAATCAGCTACAATTCCCTTTCGTGATCTGGGATATTTATCCGCTTTTTGCAGGCTGGCAACAGGCGATGCAAAAAACATTAGAGCAAGTGGGCACTATTTGGATCAATTTGTCACAACCCGACTATCAGCCGCTGTTGGAAGCTTTGCTAACGGGCCGCAGCTATCAGTGCCACCAAGCCGAAGGTTATCTGAATCTGGTGTACGAAATTAGTCCGTTAACTGTTTAACAAAAAGGTGACGGGCCCGTTGTTCACCAACGCTACCTGCATATCAGCACCAAACTGACCTGTAGCTACCTCAATACCAAAACTTCTGCAGTAAGTAACAAAATCCTGATACAACTTCAATGCGTTATCAGGATGAGCTGCGGTAGAAAAACTGGGTCTTAAGCCCGAATTGGTATCTGCCGCTAAAGTAAATTGTGATACCACTAACAAAGCACCACCAGCTTGTTGCACATTCAGATTCATTTTGCCGTTTTCATCAGAAAACACTCTGTATTTCAGTACTTTCTCTGCCAGCTTTTTGAGTTGTTGCTCTGTGTCATCTTTTTCTACGCCAAGCAGCACCAGTAAACCTGTATTGATGGCACCAACCAGCTGTTGATCAACAGTAACGCTGGCCGAACTGACGCGCTGAATGAGTGCTTTCATACGACGACTTCCATTTCCACAGACGTTAACATCTTCGCCATCACCAAACTGGCTTGATACAAAGCGTTAGCTATGCCCACTTCAGACGCGGAGTGACCAGCATCCACCACCCAATTCAGCTGTGCACCAGGCCAGAGCGAAACCAAACTAAAGGCATTTTCGGCTTTGCAGATCATATCGTAACGGCCATGCACGACCTGGCAAGGTAAATGACTGATTTTATGTATGTTATTCAGCAGCTGATCGGGTTCAAAAAAACACTGATGCTGAAAATAATGATGTTCAATCAGTGCCAAAGCTAAAGCAGACTGCGCATCCATTTCGCCACTGCGGGCAAATTCGTTAGGTAGCAAAGTGGCAATACGGGATTCCCAGATACTCCAGGCCAAAGCCGCCTCTAAACGGACAGCTTCATCTTCGTGATGCAGCTGTAACTGGTAGGCCTGCAGAACATCCAGCGATGAAAGATGAGCGATTGGCTTGATAAAATCCTGATAATAATCAGGAAAAACCTGACTAGCACCAAAGCCTGCCCGGTACAGCCAGTCGATATCCTGTTCACGTCCAAGGAAAATGCCCCGCAAAATAAAACCCAGACAATGTTGCGGATAAGCCTGGCCATATGCCAAAGCCAGAGTGCTGCCCCAGGAACCACCAGCGACCAGCCATTTCGAAATACCCAGATGCTGGCGGATTTGTTCCATGTCGGCGATCAGATGTTGAGTGCTGTTGCTTTCCAACTGCAAAGCCGGAGTAGATAAACCACAGCCTCGCTGATCAAAAATAATAATATGGTACAAAGCCGGATCAAACAGCTGACGGTGAAAAGGTGAGCTACCTCCGCCTGGTCCACCATGACAATAAATCACCGGAATACCCTGAGGGTTACCACTTTGTTCCAGATAAATCTGCTGATGATCAGGAGTTTGGAGCCATTCGGTGCTAAAAGGCTCTAGAGGCGCAGCTGTATTCATGCGGTGCTGTCCTTTTCGGCTAGTTTTTCTGTTTCAGAGGCTGCCTGCAGATAAAGCTCTTCCAACAAAGCCGTTAACTCAGCGCCTATTAACACCACTAACCACACCAGATAGATCCACAAAAATAAGATTGGCACCAAAGCTAAAGCACCATAAATGGCCTGATAGGATGGAAAATGGGTGATATAAAGGGCAAAACCTTTTTTCAACAATTCAAACATAACGCTGGCGGCTACAGCGCCAATCAATGCATGGCGATACTGCACTTTGGCATTAGGCACGACCAGATACAGCAGGAAAAAAGCCAAAATAGAAAACACATAAGGTGTCAGTGCCAGCAGTACGCTGCTTAACCCCGGAGTGTAGCCTTCAGCCAGGCTAGAGAAGGACAAAATATAAGAGGTGACAGCAATGGAGGCCCCAAGCAGAATAGGACCAAAGGTCAGCACCATCCAATAAATCGAAAACGAAATAATCAGCCGTGGCCGTTTTTTAATACGGAATATGCTGTTGATGGTTTTATCGATATTGTGGATCAGCATCAGCGCCACAACCACCAAAGCTCCTATACCTACGGCTGTCATTTTGCCAATATTTTCAACGAACCCGGCAATATACAAACGTAAGTCATCGCCTTTCGCAGGCGCCACATTGGCATATAAAAAGGCTTCCAGCTGGTCGCGTAATTCAGCAAACATAGGAAAAGCGCCCATCACGGAAAACATCACCGCAATAAAAGGCACCAGAGACAATAACGAGATATAAGCCAGGTAACCACCAATCACATTGATCTGGTCCTGTTGGCAACGCTTGAGATACAAGTTTAAAAAATCATTGCTCTTTGAGCGCCACAACTGCAGCTTCTCTTTGTCCCATCCTTGTGCCATCAGGTTTTACTCCACGAAGCTGAACGCTGTACCTGAAGACAGAGCTTCAGTTAAAGCTTTGCTTGGTTTTTCAATAAAATCAGCACCTTGCTGATCAATAAATAACACAGGTAATTTCAGTTCATCCGCCACCTTCAGTCCCTGCTCACTACCCATACATAAAAAGGCAGTAGACCAGGCATCCCCCCATGTCGGATCAGGAATTAAGATGGTCGTAGACACTGTAGCATGAGTCACAGGTGTTCCGGTGCGTGCGTCAAGTACATGACTGTAACGTACACCATCCTGATCATAAAAGTGACGGTAAGTGCCTGATGTCATAATAGATAAAGGCTCATCCTGCTGCACACTGATGATTTTTTGTAATTTTTGCGAGTCAGGTAAAGGTTTTTCAATAGCAACACGCCAGGCCTTAGCTTCCGGTTTTTTACCTTTACTGACCAGTTCGCCCCCAACTTCCACCAGATAGTTTTGAATACCAGCCTTATCAAGAATTTTAGCCAGTTGGCCTACTGTATAACCCTGCGCTATAGAGGACACATCCACTCTTAACGCCGGGTTGAGTTTGGTCAGACTGGTTTCAGTACTCTTTACCTTGTCTAAACCAATAGTTAGCTTTAACGCCTGAATTTGCTCAGCACTGGGTTTGGTTAATTTATCACCACGAAAGCCCCACAGCTCGAAATAAGGTTTTACCGTTAAATCATAACAACCTTCACTGTAAGTCGACACTTGTCTGGCAATTTCCACCAGTTGCACCAGCTCGTCACCTACTTCAACAGGGTTCTGGCTCTGTTGAGCATTAAAAGCTTCAATCACAGAGTCAGGTCTGTAATTCGACATCAGCAAATCAATTCGATCCAATTCGTCTTTTAACTGAGTTTCTAAGCTACTTTTATCCAGCTCATGTTCGCTCCAAAAGCTGACAGTAAAGGTAGATCCTTGGGCTGGACCTGAAATACGTTGTATTTGATCGGGTTGACTACAGGCGGTTAAACCAACAAGAAGAAAGGCAAAAACACTCAGGCTTTTTAACGACATAAGGCACTACAGACAAAAGAATGGATAGCGCCAGTGTAAACAAAACAGGCTATAAAATCCAGCCACTAAGGCCGTGGATTCTGGCTTACAGCGAGATAACAACACAAACTGAACGCTTAAATTCAGGTTTTGGTCGCTGGCAATTTGTGCAATGCAGTAAGGCAGGTTAGTTTGTTGACTGTCTTATCAGAAGAGGTTTAACAATGAAAAAGCCCCAGGCCTTTGCGCCTTTTATTTACTCCTGCATCGCAAGCGCGACCTTGCTTTGTGCTTTGCCCGTTTTTGCTTCAACTGCAACAAGCCAGTACTTTGAATCTGAAGATATTTTTGCTCTGGAATATGCCAACGATCCGCAAGTGTCGCCTGACGGCAAACAAGTAGTTTACGTGCGTAACAGCAACGATATTATGACGGACGGTACCCACAGCAGTTTATGGCTGCTGGATGTAAAAACTGGCCATCAAAGTCCTTTATTTGTTGATCAGTTTAACTACGGCAGTCCACGCTGGTCTGAAGATGGTAGCCGTATAGCCTTTATTTCTGATCGCTCAGGTTCGCGCCAAATCCATGTGCATTATGTCAAAGAAAACAAAACTGCTTTAGTCAGCCAGCTCTCCAAAAGCCCGGGCAATTTAAACTGGTCACCAGATGGCGAACAACTGGCCTTTACGATGAATGTTCCGGCTCAGCCCACCAAACTGGCTAAGGCGACTAAAATGCCGAAGAAACCTGAAGGAGCTAAGTGGTCTGAACCCGCAGTGTTGATTGAACGGGCTCAGTATCAGGCTGATGGTCAGGGCTTTTTAAAATCAGAGTTTCGTCATGTTTTTGTTTTACCCTCCACTGGGGGTAAAGAACGCAAGCTGACTGACGGTGATTTTAACTACGGCTCAGATTTAAGCTGGACGCCGGACGGCAAAGCACTGATTTTTTCGGCCAATACCAGCAAAGACTGGGAATACCAGCCACGAGACAGTGACCTGTATCAGTTCACTCTGGCCAACAGTCAGTTAAAGCAGCTGACCAGTATGGCGGGCCAGGAAACGTCGGCCGTATTTTCACCCGATGGCAAGTATCTGGCTTTTGTCTGGGGTAATAATGAAAAAGTGCCTTATACCAACGGCAAATTAAAACTAATGGACTGGCGCTCAGGCGAAATTAAAGATCTGACCAAAGAGCTGGATAGAGACGTCGAAAATCCACAGTGGCTGGATAACAGCAGTCTGGTGATCCAGTTTGATGATAAAGGCAAACGCACTCTTTCTTCCGTGTCTTTATCCGGCAAGTTAGAGCAGTTAACGGATCAGCTGTCCGGCGCAGGTTTACCTCAGCCTTATTTAAGCGGCGAGTACAGTGTTGCCAATGAAGTCATTGCCTTTACTCAGGGCAATGCACAACGGCCAGCCGATGTGGCTGTGATTGTTGATGGTAAAACCCGCACTTTAACGGCATTAAACGAAGATGTACTTGGTCATAAAAAACTAGGGCAAGTGCATGAAATTAATTACAAATCATCTTTTGATGGTGAACCCATCCAGGGATGGTATATCACACCACCAGATTTTGACCCGAAGAAAAAATACCCGATGATGCTGGAAATTCACGGTGGCCCACATTTAGCTTATGGCCCACATTTCAGTGCTGAAATGCAGCGTTTTGCTAAAGAAGGTTATGTGGTGTTTTACGACAACCACAGAGGCAGTTCATCTTACGGCGAACGTTTTGCCATGTTATTACACGGCAAATACAGCTCACCTGAAGATTACGCTGACCACGATTCAGGCGTCAATGCGATGATTGATCTGGGTTTTGTCGATAAAGATAACCTCTTTATCGCTGGTGGTTCTGCCGGCGGTATTGCCACTGCTTATGCTGTGGGTTTAACTCAGCGCTACAAAGCTGCGGCTGTGGTAAAACCTATTATCAACTGGCTGAGTAAAGTACTGACGGGCGACAGTTACCTGTATCAAACCTTCCATCAGTTCCCTGGTGTGCCTTGGGAAAACGTCGAGCATTACTGGAAACGATCCCCTTTGTCGCTGGTGGGTAATGTCACTACTCCTACTATGTTGATGACAGGCGAGGCTGACAGACGTACACCAATCAGTGAGTCCGAGCAGTTTTATCAGGCGCTGAAAATCCGCAAAGTCGACACAGTGATGGTGCGTATTCCAGGCTCACCTCATGGTATTGCCAATAAACCCAGCCGGATGATCACCAAGATTGAATACATTCTGGCCTGGTTTAATCAATACAAAACCAGTTCAAACTAACAATGCAAAAGCCCGGTTGTCCGGGCTTTTTTTCGTCAGCAAAGCAAGCTTCAGACAACCTGAGTATCAGGCTTGTATATAAGTGCAATTTTGTTAGTCTTGTTTCAGGCAATCCGACAGGAAATAACAGATGGCACAGTGGCTTAGCGGTACAGTAACGGCAAATACACACTGGACTGACACTTTATTCAGCCTGCGGGTGCAGACAGAAGCTTTTGATTTTATCGCGGGTCAGTTTGTCCGGCTGGCTTTGGATACAGCGGATGGCAGAGTACAACGTGCCTATTCACTGCTGAATAGCCCTGGCGACACAGAGCAGGAGTTTTTAATCAGCACTGTGGCCGATGGTTTACTAACCCCTCTGCTACAGCAGCTAAAGCCAGGTGATACAGTGCAAGTCAGTCAGCCTGCCAGCGGCTTTTTTATTCTGGATGAAGTGCCTGATGGTAAAACCCTGTGGTTGATTTCAACAGGTACTGGTATTGGCCCTTATTTATCCATGCTCGGCACAGAAACTCCGTGGCAACGCTTTTCTTCTATAGTGCTGCTGCACAGTGTACGTTTTGCTGCAGAACTGGCTTACCAGCCCCTGATTAGTCAATTTCAACAACGTCATGGGACACAACTGCATTATCAGCCGATAGTCACAAGAGAAGCTTACGCTGGCGCTTTCCAGCAACGTATTCCGGACTTAATCAGCAGCGCTAAACTGCAACAGGTCTGTGGTCAGAGTCTGGATACAGAGTCTCAGGTACTATTGTGCGGTAATCCACAAATGATCACTGAAACCAAAGCCGTATTAGAAAGCCTTGGCCTGAAAAAGAATTTACGCCGCGACCCCGGTCAGATCACAGTGGAACAGTATTGGAAATAACCATACTGGACAAGGCAATAGCTTCACCTCTCTACGCTGAGTTACAGGCAGCTGCTGCTGAGCAATGCCGACCAGATACCACTGCCAGAGCATTGTTTTGCCCTTGCTTATTTAACAGTTCAACCTATTTGAACACTGATTCACTGTCTCTCCATCAATAAAGTCCAGATTAAATAACGACCTATTTCCGAGACAACAACTGTCTTACCCACAGTCAGGCCATATCTCTTTGAATATTTCAAAAATCAGCAATAACCGTAAATATGATAAATTTGAAATCAAGAGTAAACTAATGTATAAAGACTGCTCTGGTAAGTAATACCCCTACAAACCAACGTAGCGAGACTTTTATATGATAAACACCTTAACCGCTCCAGCCGTACGTTTATCACGTGCTTTAAGTTTCAAAGGCAAGTTTTTGCTGATCTTTGCAGCTTCAATTATTCCGGGTTTACTGTTGCTGGGGTTGTCTATGCTGGACGACTTGTCGGCTATTGATCGGGATAAAACAGAGCTCCTTGGCAAAAAGTACATAGAAAAATTGACACCTGTCAGCCGTGCGATATCCGACCACAGAGCCTCAACAGCATTAGTGCTGAATGGCGATGATTCGGTCCGTACAAAAACCCACCTCGATGCATCTGCCATTAACGAAGCGCTGGCAGAGCTGGCTAAAAATACGTTGCATATTCAGGCGGAACAATGGCAAGCCAAAATTTCTGAATTCAACTCCAAATGGAAAGCATTGGACCAGCAATGGTCAGGAATGTCAGCCAGTGAGAATTCATTGGCTCATATTGAACTGATAGGTCTTGTCACTGAGTTCAGGCACCATGTTGCAGGAGACACAGGTTTACTGCTTGATCCAGACGCGAGCACCTATTATCTGATGATTACCGCAGTAGACAGTCTGCCAGCCCTGTCTGAACAGTTACAACAACTGCGTGGTTCTGTATCTTCTATCATGGCGTCAGGCCAAACGAACGAGAAAAGATTAGGCCGGATGGAAAGTACTGTACAACGCGAACTTCCCCGTATGCTGCAAAGGATCAACAATGATCTTGAGCTGGCTTCAGATGTAGATCCTGAAGCTGCAGTCCTGCTGCAACAACGCTGGAGTCCTGTTGCGGCTTCAATAAGTTCTTTTAGCCAGCAACTGATAAACACAGTGCTCGGCGGTGAAATCTCAAAAAATCAATTGGAAAACCAACTTCAGCAACTAGATGCCTTGCTACTAACAATTATGGAACTGGAAAGTTTTATGACCGAACGGTTAGAGGCAGGTTTACTGCAGCGTATCGATTCGGAATGGCTGGGGTTTTATAAGTTACTGGCTTTTGGTTTGAGTATTTTATTTCTGGTCGGTTGGTTGATTGCTGGTTTTGCCCGTGATTTAACCAACAGAGCAAAAGGATTAGAGCAAGATATGGCTTCTCTGGCCGCCGGTGATTTCAGTGCCCACGTGCGTGACAGAGGCGATGATGAGTTAAGCCGTGTAGCCCAAAGTGCTGCCAGCTTGTCGAAACAACTCGGCAGCATGATGCAGGAAATTAAAGACAGAGCAATACAACTGATGCAAGCGGCTAACAATATAGCAGCGACCAGCTCGCAATTGGCAAACTCCAGCGAAGAACAAAGCCAGGCTTCAACCTCGATGGCGGCAGCAATGGAAGAATTAACAGTCAGCGTCAGTCATATGGCTGAAAATGCAGAACAAGCCCGGCTTCAAACCGAAGAATCAGGCAAAGCGTCAGTAGCTGGCAGCAAGGTAATACACGACACAGTGCAAAGTATGCAAAGCATAGCCCTGACGGTTAAAGAAGCTTCTGGTAGTGTGACCTCGTTAGGCAATGATGCTAAGGCAATATCCAGTATTGTCGACGTGATCCGTGCTATTGCAGAGCAAACTAACTTACTGGCATTAAATGCCGCTATTGAAGCCGCAAGGGCTGGAGAGTCAGGCCGCGGATTTGCTGTAGTAGCTGATGAAGTAAGAAGCCTAGCTGCGCGCACCGCCACCTCAACCAGTGAGATCAGCCAGATGATTGCACGGATACAAACTGGCACAGCTTTGGTCGTGAACAACATGGAAAAGGGAAATCTGCAAGTTGAACAAGGCGTTGTGCTTGCAAGCGAAGCGGGACAAGCCATTGCCAGCATAAGCAAGCGCTCGGGCATGGTAGAACAAATGGTACAAAGCATGACTGTGACCTTAAATGATCAGGCAGCAGCTGCAGCTGAAGTCGCCATGAAAGTGGAAAGCATTGCTCAGATGTCTAATGAAAATACCCAGGCAACACAGAGTTCTGCACGAACCGCTGAAGACTTAAGAGCTGTGGCTACAGAACTCGATGACAGAGTCAGTCAGTTTAAGTTTTGATTGCAACACCAAGATGCCTCGGATGAGGCATCTTTAACACTGAGTCACAGGCAAAGTCAGCGAACCTTTTACAACCTGCTGCTGATGAATTTCTACCAGGCACAACTGGCTGGCGACGGCTTCAGAACTGATTTTCAGATGTGGTACCGTTTTGCCTTTGATTTTCAGCTCAACCTCTTTGTCTTTTGCCAGTTCATTCAGGCTATGCACCACACAAATATTATTGGCTAATCGATGATTTAGCGCTAAATCCAAGTCACCTACACCAGCGACCCGGCTTAAATCTCTGTCCAGATTAATACGTAAATCCGGCTTATGATCGGCAGTAAAACCAGCAAATTGCAGATTAAAAACCAGCACATCTTCAAAGGCTAAATTGTCTTGTTCAGACTGAGGAAATTCCATTGTCAGTTGTTGTACTGCGCCTAAAGATGCAGCTTTGATTAAAGCTTCGTCACCTGGCCATACTGCTTTTTCTAACCTTTCGGACAACGTAGGACCATAGACCCAACGATATAAAGCGGTGTTAGGTTCGCGACTGGCTTGTTGGTACCAGGTGTTTTGCAGCGCAGCTATTTTCTCATCTTTCAGATAATAACGCAGCGCTGTATCTTCCGGGCAAGAGGCTACAGAAAGCACAGGCTTTTTGCCCAGCGCTATCACCTGAGTGTTATTTGGATCCTGTTTTGTTTGCCACCACTCGGTTGCCAACACAGGACTGGCGCTTAAAGCCAGAGCTAATACTGCCGAAAATTTCATCACTACTCTCCAGTTGCCGCGCCATTGTAGGAGAACAACACCTTTTTGCAACTATTCATATTGTCTGCTGCGCCTGACTGGCTGCTGAATCCATGGAAAATTCCACGCTCAACCTAATGGCAGAGAACTCAGATTAAGAAATTCGGAAATAGTTTCAGTGGCGCAACAAGAACAGCTTGAACACTAGTGAGAAGGCGCAGGGGCAGGCATCTTTTGACGCTGATGGTAACGCAGAATCGCCTGATTTAATTTTGGCATAATCTCCGGATTGCGGGCTATATAGGCTTTGCTGATATAAATACCAAAAGGTAGCTGTATTTCCAGTTGTATCGAGTAGAAAGCAGGATCGAGTTTCTCTTGCTGTATCACGGCTTTTGCTGTCAGTTCGGGTAACAGAATGGCATCTACCCGACGCGAATTTAATAGGGTAAATAACATGCGGATATTGTTTGGAGCACCCGCAACTTTATAATGCTGCTTCAACAGCCATAAATAGGTATTGCTGTTTAATTGAGCAGAAACTATAGCGTTTTGCTTAAACTCAGCAGAATCTGGGTTTAAATCGCTGCGTTGCTTTAACCAAACCCAACTCCAGCCTGTGTAAGCGACAGCTGTAGAAAATTCGGCGACTTTGTTGCGCTCTTCATTTTCAGACGCCAGAAATAAACCATCCACCACCTGATTTTGCATATCCTTTACTGCCCTGCCGTAATTCGGTTCAGATACGATTTTAAAGTCTTGTTGCAGATCGGCCATAATGCTGACAAAAGCTTCATAGCCAAAACCATGATAGCTCCCATCTTGTATGTAGGTATAAGGCGGATAATCTGGCATCGCCATGCGCAAAGGCTCTTTCGCCTCCGTTGCGGCTGCTAAAAGCCAACAGCAGCATATAAAAATTTTGAGCAACTTACAGAGACTGTTCATCATGAACTTGAGCATGATAACGACGAATAGCTACGTTTAATTGCTGCATAAACTGCGGATGATTGTTCAGGTAAGTTTTATTGATATAAATCGCAAAAGGTAAGGTAATTTCCTGCTGAAAACTAAATAACGCCGTATCAATATCTTGTTCTGCCATCAGCGTTTTTATGGTCAGCTCTGGTAATAAAATGGCGTCGACTCGTTTAAATTTCAATAAATTTAACAAACCCCGGATATCGGTAGTGCCCGCGGTCACCTGATAATGATGTTCTTTCAGCCAGCGGAACGTATTGCTGTTGGTTTGTGCTGATACTTGCGCTTTATGTTTAAAGTTTGCGGAGCCTGGCACCAAATCTGTACGCTGCTTTAACCAAACCCAGGTCCATTGGATCGTCAATACAGCTTCAGAAAACTCAGCATTTTTATTGCGTTCATCACTTTCGGTCGCCAGAAAAAAACCATCGACTGTATCTTGTTGCAGCTCAACAATAGCGCGGCCAAAATGAGGCACTAACTGCACCGAAAATGGTTGCTCTAAGTCCGCCATAATAGCTGCAACAGCCTCATACCCTATGCCCTTATTATGCCCACTTTCCTGATAGGTGTATGGCGGATAGTCTGGCATTAAAAATCGTAACTCCTCCTTGGCAACAGCTTTTTCGGCGTAAGCCCAGCAGATAACAAAACACAGTAAAAACCTGAACATAAGTAACTACCATCAAAAATACAAAAAGGACTGCTGATACGAGATTAACTCTAGCAGCAATAATGAAATTGCGGTGCAAAACACAAAGAAGCAGCGCTGAGTTTTTAGCCACTCTGGCAATATGGCTTTGTGAATCAGCTTATTAGCTAAGTGACAAATGTCGGCAGGACTGTAAAATACTTAAATAGTTACCTCACTCTGCTTTTTAGTTTTTCTTTTATAACTACGGGATACAGCGCAGCATGCTAAAAGTGACACTGGAACAGTGGCGAATGTTTAAAGTGGTGGCCGATCATGGAGGCTTTAATCAGGCCGCTGCGGTGATCCATAAAAGCCAGTCCAGCATTCACACTGCAGTGCAAAAAATTGAAGCCAGCTTAGGTGTTGCTTTATTCCGGGTAGAAGGCCGTAAGACGCTGTTGACCGAAGAAGGCGAAATGATTCTGCGCCGGGTCAATTATCTGCTGGATGAAGCCTCGCGGGTTGAAGATATAGGTCTGACATTGGCCGAAGGCATAGAGACTAAATTACGTATAGCTGTGGATGAAATATTCCCGCAGCATTTATTGTACAAAGCGCTGGAAAATACCTCGGCGGCTTACCCTATGCTGCGCATTGAACTGAGTGAATCCATTTTATCCGGTGCCAAAGAGTTGCTGGAAACCTTTCAGGTGGATCTTGCGGTCTCACCACTGACCATTAAAGATATTTTCAGTGAAGAGTTATGCCAGATAGAATTTATGGCCGTTGCCTGCCCCACTCACCCACTGTTTGCCATAGAACGCGATTTAACCATTGAAGATTTAAAGTCCTATCGGCAAATAGTCGTGCGCGATTCAGCTATATCAAGGCGCAATGACGAAGGTTGGCTTGGAGCCAATCAGCGCTGGACTGTCAGTCATATGCGGACCTCGATAGATATGATTAAAAAAGGTCTGGGTTTTGCGTGGTTGCCTTTAACTTCTATAGTGGATGACTTAGAACTAGGCTTGCTGAAACCTTTACCGCTTTGTAATGGCCGAACCCGTAAAGTGAATCTGCATTTACTGTTTTTAGACGCCGACAAACTAGGCCCTGCCGCCCGCACTTTTTTAGGTGAATTGCGTTATCAGAGTATGGATTTACCTACCTCAGACGATATGTAAAAACAAACCGCCACCTGCATTCAGGTGGTGGTTTCTGTGACTCAAAACTTATTGATTTACCGGTGACCAGGCTGGCAATGCAGCTTCTGGCTTTTTATATAAAGTTGGATAAGCAGTTTTGCTGGCGTACTGCACTTCGCCATCTACAACTGTCAGCTCCGCTTCAGTCTGCAATAACTTCTCTTCAGCTACCTTTAAAATATCCTGATTCAGCACCACGAAGTCAGCATACATGCCAGGCTGAATCTGGCCTTTCACCAGCTCTTCCCCTGAAAAATAGGCACTGCCAGAGGTAAAGACTTTTAAGGCTGTCAGTCTGTCCAGCGTATTTTCTTTACCGTACAAACGAGTGCCACCTACAGTTTTACCCGATACAGCCCAGTAATAGGTTGCCCAAGGGTTGAAACTGGCGACACGGGTGCCGTCTGTACCAAAACCTACAGGAATACCCAGCTCCAGCATCTTTTTAAAAGGTGGGCTTTGTTCTGTTTTGGCTTTGCCATAACGTTGTAAAAAGTCTTCACCGGCAAAAGCCATCCGGCCCTGCACTGCAATAGCGCCACCTAAAGCTTTAACGCGTTTCAGATTTTTATCTGAAATAGTTTCAGCATGGTCGATAATCCAACGTACTTTATTCAGTGGCTGAGTCTGGTTAATAGTTTCAAACACCGTCAGCATACGTTCAATCGACTCATCGTAAGTGGCGTGAATACGGAAAGGCCAGCCTTGCACTAAATGCAAACGTACGATTTGCTCTAATTCAGGATCGGCGTCCGCATCCAGTTCTGGCCGCGCTGACATAAAGTTTTCGTAGTCAGAGGCTTTCCAGGCCAGCAACTCACCACCACCTTCTACGACATAACCGTTATCCATATGCAAATGCAGGTTCTGATTGTTTTTGTAGTTACTCATCCATTGGCTGAAGCTGCTCAACTCCTTGCCCGGGGTTTGCGGGAATAAATAGTTCGAAACCCGGATTGGCAATTTACCTGTCACAGCCAATACGGTAGAAGCCTCATAGTTTTCAGGAAAGTCATGGCCACCGCCGCCAGCGTCCACCACACTGGTCACACCTAAACTCAGCAATTTGCTGTAAAACTGTTTGCTGGAATTTAACTGGTCGTCCTGTGACAACTGCGGCAGCGCAGCTATGGTTTTGTACAAAATGGTCGGGTTAGGGTCGGCAATTAAACGGCCTGTTAATTCCCCCTGCGCGTCTTTTTCATAATAACTGTCTTTTGGTGCCACTGAGTCTTTGCTGATCCCCAGCACTTGCATAGCTTTTTTATTCAGTACAGCACCAGAGTACAAATGCAGCACAAAGACCGGAGTGTTGGGCGCAATTTCGGTCAACTCAGCCGAGGTAGGTAAACGCCTCTCTTTAAACTGATAAGGGCTAAAACCACCCACTACCCGTGCCCACTGGCCTTCTGGTGTCACTTCAACATTCTTTTTCAGCAAAGCTAAAGCGTCTTTTAATGAGGTTAACCCTTCCCAACGGGTTTCTAAATTATAAAAGCGACCACCACGCACCACATGCAAGTGAGAGTCGTTGATGCCAGGGATCACCCGACGCCCTTGGGCGTCTATCAGCTGAGTGTTAGCTGTTTTTTGCGCCAGCAGGCTTTGGCTGTCTGTAGTTAATTGTTCAAAGCGGCCATTAGTGACCGAAAAAGCCGAGTATTCTTTGCCATCAAAGGTTTGAATTTTTGCGTTGTAGACTATTAAATCAGCCGCCATCAGGCTGAATGACAAACCAGAGGCCACTGCCGCTGCGACTAAATGTTTCACCAGTTTCATAAAATCTTCCTTTTAATTCAGTGTTCGACTACAACCCAGCAGCTTGTTTGCCACTTTGAGATGAAAAAAATACCGCAAGAGCTTCAATATCCTGATCCGATAGCGCACTGGCATTCGCCTGCATAATAAAAGCGAAACCGCCTTTACGTTTACCGTCGCGATATGCCTTTAAGGCGTACTGCAAATACTCTTTATTTTGTCCGGCCAGATTAGGGTTGGTAGCCACCGGAGCTATACCAAATTCACCATGACAACCTAAACACTGCTGGGATAACACCTGACCTTTGGCATACAACTGCTCATTGCTGGCTGCTGAGTGTTGACTGAATGTAGCTGCGACTATCAGTAAAGCTAAAGCTGTTAAAATTTTCATCTTTGCCTCCCTACTCTTTCGATAAAAAGGCCACTTATCGTGGCCTTCTGCTATCAAGTTGCTGACCTGCTATTACTGGCCTTCTTTGGCATGGAACATTTCAGTGGCGTAAATCAAACCTAAGCCATAACCACCTGCATGTTCTTTGGCAATATCAGTCACAGCTTCGTAAGAGGCAGTGCGAGCCCAGTCACGTTGCAGCTCTAACATGTATTGCAGCCAGGTCACAGGACGGGCACCGGCCTGGATCATACGTAACACCGCCATATCGTGAGCTTCTTTGCTGACGCCACCAGAAGCATCAGTGACAAAATACACTTCGTAGCCTTCATCAATGGCCGACAGCACAGGGCCTACACCACAAACTTCAGTCCATAAGGCAGAAATCACAATTTTGTTCTTTTTGAATTTCTTCACCAGATCAGTCACCCGTTTGTCTTCCCATGTATTCATGGTGGTGCGGTCTATCGGAGTTTGCTCAGGGAATACTTTTTGTAATTCAGGGAAAATTGGACCGCTGAACGACTTAGCGGCCACTGTCGTCAGAATAGTTGGCACTTCAAAAGCCTTAGCCGCTTTAGCTAAACCAGTGACGTTATTACGCACTTCTTCAATGGTATGAGAACGTGTTGCAAAAGCCATTTGTGGTTGGTGGTCAATCAAAATCAGAGTGTGGTTGGTTGGTGTTAACAGCGTCTTGCCAGGCTCACCCGCTAAAGCAGGAGCACTGATAGCAGCAAACAAAGAAATACCAGCGATAACAGATTGTAAGGTTTTGTTTAATTTGAACATTTTAAAATTCCTTCTGGATGATTGAGTTTTGGTTTTGTTAATGGACGACTGCGTAACCAGTCCATGAGTCATATAATAGAGGAATAAAAAAGAATGAAAATTAGTGAAAAAAGCAACTTTCATTCTGTTTTGTGGAATTTTAAAATATAAAAAATAAGCTACCAGACAGAACTCAATTTGACGTCATTTTCACATTTACTGCTTTAAGCTCTGTGCCACACATGCTGGATCTCCGTTTCCCCAGGTAGAAAAACAGGAAAAAGTTATGGCGCAAACAAAAGGAAAAAAGACAATGTTGGCTATTGGTGTTGTGGTCGCTGGAGTAGCTGCGCTTTGGTATGGCGTATTTGGCTTAAAGCCTTACAGCTTAAGCGCAGAGCAGCTGACAGCACGTTATGCTTACCCTGTGAAACAGCAGGTGCAACTGGAGCTCAAAGAATTAACCCCACAAAGTTTTGAGTTCACCTATCAGAGCTTTGATGGCGTTACTGTTAATGGTCGTATTAGCTACCCACAAGATCCAAAAACAATTCAGAAACCGGTGCCAGTGCTGATTGGCGCTCATGCTATGGGGCGCAGTCAAATTCGCTGGTGGCAGGATCATTTCAAAACAAGCGCAACCTATGAGCAAACCGACAAAATCACCGCTATGGCACTAGAGAAGGGTTATGCGGTTGTGGCCATAGATGCCCGTCATCATGGCTTACGTAAAGACCCGGATCTGAGCATAGTGGATATTATTGATAATTTGCACTGGTGGGGAGAACGTGAGCCGTACGAAGCCATGCTGGTGGATACAGTCCGGGATCATCGTGTGTTGCTGGACTGGTTGGTACAGCAACCGATACTTGATAAAAACACTATTAAACTGGTGGGTTACAGCATGGGAGCGCAGGTTAGCTTGTTATTAGCTGGTGTCGACTCTCGTATTCAGAGTGTCGCTGCCATAGTGCCGCCCCATATGAACAGCACTACCGCAGTGGTAGCACCGCTTAATATGATGGCAGGTCTGGCAGACAATCAAGTGTGGCTTTTCACCGCAGATGACGATGAATACGCCAGCATCAAACAGAATCAACAGCTGTTTGATGCGTTGCCCAACGCAGATAAAAAGTTATTTCGCTTCGACAGTGGTCATCTGTTGCCAGCAGATTATGTAAATGACCTCGAGCCCTGGCTATAAACCAAAGCTCTTCCTGCCTGCATACATATACCCAAAGTAATTGGAGTTGCAGGGAGGCGACAAGAGCGTGAGACCCCAGGAGCATAGTAGTCCTATGTGACTGGGGCGAGGCTCGCAGTCAACAAAGCTGCAGCTTCAAGTACGAAGGGTATTAGTGACTAAACTGTAGCGCCGCCAAACGGGCATACAACTCACTGCTTTGCAGCAATTCGGTATGTGTGCCCTGAGCCACAATACGCCCCGCTTCCAGCACCACAATACGATCGGCTGCCAAGACTGTTGCCAGCCGGTGCGCTATCACCAAAGTAGTACGGTTTTGCGCCGCATTATCCAAAGCTTGCTGCACTTGTCGTTCGCTTTCAGCATCCAAAGCACTGGTGGCTTCATCCAGCAATAACACCGAAGGGTTACTTAAGATAGCTCGTGCTATGGAAATACGCTGACGTTGACCGCCGGATAAACGCACGCCTCGTTCGCCTAAATAAGTGTTGTAGCCTTCAGGTAACGCCAGAATAAAGTCATGAGCTGCTGCCATTTGCGCGGCTTGTTTTACTTCTTGCTCTGACGCTTCAGGGCGGGCATAACGGATATTATCCAGCACAGAACCTGCGAAAATCACAGTGTCCTGCAGCACTATGCCAAAAGGCTGGCGGGCATCTGTTAAGCGTAGGTCTTTTAAATCCATGCCGTTAAACTTCACCTGGCCTTGTTGTGGATCGTAAAAGCGCAGCAACAGCTGGAACAAAGTGGTTTTGCCTGCCCCTGAAGGGCCAACCAAAGCTATATGTTCACCGGGTTTAATCTGCAGTGAAAAATCCTGCAAGGCCAAAGTATCAGGCCGCGATGGGTAGCTGAAATTAACGCAGCTAAACTCAATACCACTGCCAGCCAGATTATGTTCAGGCACTACAAAAGGCAGAGGATCTGCTCTTTCAACCACAGGGGATTCTACATTGAGTAACTGCATTAAGCGCTCGGCCGCACCGGCTGCACGTTGTAAATCGCCCCAGACTTCAGCAATAGCGCCAATAGCACCAGCTGTTAGTACCGCATATAAAATAAACTGCGATAACTCGCCGCCTGTCATTTCATTGGCCAGCACCGCCTGAGCACCTAACCAGAGCACAAAAGAGATAGCGCCAAATACCAGCACTATCGCCACTAAAGTCAGCATAGAACGGGCGCGAATACGGGATAAAGCTGTGGTAAAGGCATTTTCGACCGAGTCGGTAAAACGCAAAGTTTCGCGTTGTTCCTGCCGATATGACTGCACTGTGGGGATAGCGTTTAACACCTCACCTGCTACAGCGCTGGCATCAGCAATACGATCCTGACTGTCACGCGACAGCTTACGAACTTTTCGGCCAAATAAGAAAATCGGCAAAATCACCAGCACCAGGGTAAGCAAAATATAAGCGGCTAATTTAACGCTGGTGACAAACAACATCACCAGTCCGCCGAGCAACAAGAAGGTGTTGCGTAAACCCATCGACAAACTGGTGCCCACCACAGCCTGAATTAAGGTGGTATCAGTGGTTAAACGCGACAATACCTCGCCGGTTTTAGTCAGTTCAAAAAACTGCGGGCTCATTTTCACTACATGGGCATAGACAGCACTGCGTAAATCCGCCGTGACCCGCTCACCCAGCCAGGATACATAATAAAACCGCAAAGCGGTGGCGACAGCTAAGACGACAGAAAGGCCAAACAACGCCAGAAAGTATTGATCGATGTGGCCAGCCTGATCGGTGGAAAAACCCGCGTCAATCAGATACCGAAAAGCTACTGGCAAAGTCAGAGTGGCCACTGCCGCTACTGTTAAAGCGATAAAAGTCAGCAACCAGCGGCTGGCATAAGGAGTTAAAAACGGAATTAAGCTAAAAAGCGGACCAATTTTTTTGGCTGGAGCCTGAACTTCAGTATCAGGCTCTGCTTCGGTAACAAGGGATGTGCTGCTCATGACTTATAAACCAGCCATCATACGCAGCACTATGCCAACGGCAGCACCTATCATCAGCACCAGCAAGGCGGCAAAACCAATGACAAAACCAGGGCCACGGCTTTTGGCGTCTTTAATATAACTGACAGCGTAATACAAACGGCCAACCAACCAGACCAAACCTACAAGCCCAGCCCAGACCGGACTGACATATTCACTGAATAACCAGAGTGCAGGCAAAAACAGCACCAGATGTTCCAGCGTATTCATCTGCACACGGAATATGCGCTCAAAATCCAGATTACCCGTGGTTGCAGGAGCAGCCACGCCATATTTTTTCCGCGCCATAGCAACGGCCATACAACTGTATAAAAACAATAAAAGTGCCAGCAAAGTGACAATAGCAGGAAGATGTAAAGCCATGATAAACCTTCAGTAAGGTAAGGCGGATTGCCTTTGAAGGTTATGGGGCTGCCGAGTGATAAATTCAACAGCCCCCTGAATGAACGTAGGGTGGATTCGCCGCAGGCAATCCGCCAAAGTGGATGGGGAATGGTCTGAGGTTCATGTTATGGTTACCGGTTCATGGTTCATGGTTCATGGTTCATGGTTCATGGTTCATGGTTCATGGTTCATGGTTCATGGTGCATCTTAAAGTGACTTGGGTATACACCTCAATTCAGTCTGTTTAACCTGAGCAGATCCCTGACCACTTCATAACCTGGGAAACAGGCGGTGATCAAAAGACCATAAGTTAAGCTTTTTTCCAACTGTAGTACTGTAAACAGGCTATTCAGCTCAGCTGGACCGGCCTGCAACAGAGGACCACTAAAAGCCAATACCACTAAAAACAGCGCAAAAGCTGCGTTGATTGCAATGCTGGTAAGCAACAGGCTGCGGTTCCAGATCCGTTGCTGTAACTGCCATAAACTCAGCAGCACAGACAGCACAATCACTGGGCTAAACCACTGCAACATCAATAAAGCCGTGTCAGTAAAGGTGACACTACGGGCAGCAAACTCCGCCGGATTCATCCATAGCGGATACCAAATAACAATGAGCAGAAAGATACAGGTCGCCAAATCGGTAAAGATGTCGGTCAGGCTAATATGCTGCCAGCCCAAGTCTGCTTTGGGTAACTGTTTAGGCGACCAGTCTTTGCCGGGGCAATTACCCAGCTTATGCCCTGTACCATTCACTGCAGCAAAACTAAGCACTATCACAGTAAAAGCAAAACAGGCATCAGCCATAAAACCAGCGGCCAGCTGCAACATAAAGCGAATTAAATTGCCATCACTGCTACCCATCCAATGGGTCGTAGCGCCGATCACCTGCAATACAAAAAGTACACCCAACACCATATACAAAGTGTGTTTTAGCAACGGCATATCTTCGGCTGCAACTAAAGCTTTTGGCGGAATAAACTGATAAGCCACAACTCTTGGCCGACCCATTTGCTTCAACACCGCGGCCACATCATCTTCTGATAACTGGCCCTGTTGTTCTTTAAGCGCATCGAGCTGGTCCATAATATTGGCATTCAGTTCACGGCCTATTTCCTGTCTTTTCGATTCAGGTAACTCGCGCTGCACCGCAGCTACATAACGTTCTACCAGTTCCATTATTCTGTCTCCCCGCTTTGATCTTGTGTTAACAAAGGATCCAAAGCCGAATTGAGTTGTAGCCATTCGTCGGTCAGTTGCAGCAGCAGCTCTTTGCCTTGCTCAGACAACAAGTAATAACGCCGCTCGCGGCCTTCGGCCTGTTGCCATTCGCTGTCCAGCAAACCTTGTTCAGCTAAACGCCGCACCAGCGGATACAAAGTGCCTTCGTCTATGTCGATGCCTCTGTCCTGCAATTGCTTTCTAAGCGAGTAGCCATAGTGTCGCTGCTTCAACGAAGCCAAGACAGCCAGTACCAGCACACCACGGCGCAGTTCCAGTCGCATTTTGTCCAGCTGTGAAGTGGTCATAAAAAATCCTGTATTCCGATATATCCATCGTACTTGAAGCCGCTGCTTTGTTGACTGCGCCATCTCGCCCCAGTTACATAGGTGAACTATGTTCCTGGGGACTCACAGACTGGTCGCCTCGCCGCAATTTCAAGGTACTTGGGTATAAACTATCGATACTGTGCCACGCACACTGTGTGTCACACAGCAAATACTAGGCGCGACACAGTAAGATCGCAAGCTTATTTTTTAATCAATAATTAAGTATTTTTGTAGGTTTTAATGACAGTGTCATTCTGTACACTGGCGTGTCATTATTATTTTTCAATTGGTTAGACGACGAGAAATCGAACTAAATCGTTGTTTCCCAGCGAAAATGCCTATGAGAGCCTGAAATCCTCACTCCCGATTTTTAGGAGACTGAATTGAGCTAAATAGGGATATTGTCAATATTTCTGAGCGTCCAAAGCTCACTACTTTAATCCAGTAGCTCATTGAGCAGATCTCATGAGAATCTTTGGAAGGACACTAAGAAAACCGAAGCATAATTTTCAGTTACGTTGGGAACTTCATTACAAACCTCCCCCGCGAATTTCCGAAAAGTCTGGAACCTGCCTATTGCTGACGATGGAAATAGCCTCAATCGAATTGCTGCTTTCCGATGAAAGCGCACTTAGTTGATTACAGCGCCTAAATATTGCGAAAGATTCAGCTCAATGCATTACCAAATATCGAAAAATGCATGCATTATTTAATATACGTTTTAATAGATCGGTTTCTGACTATAACTGTCTGGCCATTATCAATGGTCCACTACAGTATCGGCTCCTCCAGTTCCTTCGATAGATTTGCGCACTCAATAAACATAGGAACCTGTTCCCAGTGAATGTCACCTGGCACAATTTCCTGATTTATTTTTTCTATAATATTTTTTAGCTGAAGCTGTTTTGAGTAGTCGTGTTCACCTAATGACTTTTCACTTTTATATGACACTGAAAGGCCAAGAGTTTCGATTGCAAGATCTCTCAGGTTATTTTTAAATGTTTGATCAAGAATCCAACTGATATCCAAGATAGTAACCTGGATGTTATGCTTTTTAGTTAATTCATCCTCCAAACTAGCTCTAATGTTAGCTTTTGCGGCCCTGTTGGAAATATAAAACGCTCGCTTATATCCTCTATTGGTTCCAGATATTTTTTCTATATCTTTTCGGCACTTAGATTTCCAATCTTTTTGGGTGCTTACTGCGAAAGCCCAGCGTTCTTCATTTTCTTTTTTATTAATCCCCTCAAACCAAAGTTCACTTATTTGCTCCGCCACAGGGAAAGTCTGTGTATCAGTCTTTCCATCACCACCTGCAACTGGGCCAGTTTGCTGGAGTAGATTTGGACAAATCACTTTTTCACACAACTTCTTTGCAAATGCTTCAAAACTGAGTTCTTGGCTTCTCTCTCCCATAGTCGAGAGTAAATACTCGAGATAACTTCGATCGAGCTCTCCACTCTCGACCAAAACAGAGTCTGAAAATGCATGCGGTCGTCTATGCTTCATGTATTCTTTTGGCGACGTGAATTTGGTTTTCTGCATGATGTCCTTTGCCTGTTTCACTTTGATGTAATAATTCAGGTCTTACAGCCGGTTTGAAAAGTTGAGTATTTTTGGTCGCTACATTGGGCAAATTCACTGAGTAGAATGAAGTGACCAAAATTTCCGGTCCACAGCAGTCTTGAAAAATTATAAATAAACTTACAGGTGAAACACCTTAAGTCTCGGTTTCTCAAAAGAGACATGCTGAACGAGAACATTAACAAAAACTCTCGCGCGTCGTCGACTAAAAGCATTTTTACCATTAAGTCTTTCAAGGATTCTTTCCATTAGTCTTGCTATACCTACGACTACAAACTTGGCCTCCAGGTAGGCCACAAAGATGACTGTTGGAGCTACGATAAATATGATCAAAATTTCAGTTAAAGACGCCTGTCCGTAAAACTCCAATATTCCTGTGAGTGTAGCGCCTTCCTTTATTGAAAGTGTTGCTACAGTTGCGCATAGCATTAAGAACATTGCTAAAATTCTGGGCTTAGACTCGTCAGCAAATACACAGTCACCAAAATCTTTAATGCGCAAATCAGTTAAATCCCTATACCGCTCTCTGTATATGAGTGTTTTATCAATCATATCCGCAATGTCTAGGTATTCTGACTGTTTATAAGGTAAACACTTTTTAAGCCACATAGATTTTAATTTCCATAGCCTACCTTCACTTGTTCCCAAATACTCTTGGCTTCGTTTGACGGCCGCCGCGTCTTTATTCAGACTTAGTTTAGCCAGGCAAAAAAGAGTGACGAAAAAGCTTAGAATAAAAACTATAAAGAGAAATTTACGATTTGCGATGTACCAATCGACTTGAATTAATCCAAGCATTGATACCATTGAAAAGAAAGACAAAATTAACGCGAAGATAAAGCACCAAAACCATTTAGCCCTCAATGATACAACTCCAGCATAAGATTCAAATGTATCGTAATACTCGTTAATCGTTGTATGAATATTTCTCATTTTCTAAAGGTCCTTACTTCTGACCCAAATTATTAATCTACTTCGGGTATAAAGCTGCTAACGCAATCTATCTAGAGTCAATCTATCAAAATTATTCTTTGGCAGAGCCACTGATATCCAACATCTAGGTAGCAAACTGATTTGAAACAAAAGTGCCAAGACTGCCTCAACACTTTTGATACCCAATTGCACTAATGGGGCATTGAGCGCCAGTGCGAGCATACACTTTCCCATCGACCGAAACGGAAACGAGGGTAAGTGGTTACATGAACAACCTTTACTTTATTCATGGCTTTCCTCCAAATAAATGGGGAGGTAACTCTTGTTATGTGATGCAACTCAATATATTCTCAAGGCTGTCTAGGCGCTTTCGGAATATCCTGATTGGGATGAGACCTCCGGTAGTGTTCCCATAGAGTTTGCATTCTCGGCTTACTCTATACACATCACAAAAATAGGTATTGGCTAACGCCAATGCCTATTTTTCTTTTCGGACGCCCTTAAATGGCGATTTATCCGATGTCTTAACATCCATAAACTGACCAGTTTCTGTATCTCGCTTAACCCAGTGTCCGCTAGGTGTTTGGGTTTGAGATCGTCCAGTTACAGCTCCGTGACGGCGGTTATCGCCTGATTTACCATTAGTTGCCATACATATATCCTCACATTTCGTTAGATTAATCCTAACGATGTAAGCCTATTGTGTAAAATATACCTTGTCAAGATCTTTCCGTATGGTTATGTTAGATATATCATACGGCGCATTTTTATAGGGAGAGAACATCATGTCGCTAGCTGAAAGATTGAGATTACTAAGAGCGGATAAAAAGGCTTCCCTGCAAACGGTAGCGGATGCCGTTGGAATATCTAAGCCCCACGTTTGGGAGTTGGAGAAGGGAAAAACGCAAAACCCATCGTTTGAGTTGCTTAAAAGCTTTGCCGATTATTATGGTGTCACATTAGATCACTTGGCAGGAAATGAGGCAGGAAATTCCCGTTCCCAAAAATTAAATGCTATGTTTAGAAAAATTGATCAAGAAAATGCTTCAGAAGAGGATTTAAAAGTGATAGAACAGGCCATAGAAATGGCGTTATCACTGATAAAAAGTCATAAACAAGGATAGTATGCTCGCACTTGATTTAATGGAACTGACTGACTGCTTTACACCTGAAGAGCTTACCAAAAGTATTTTCAAGCAATGTCCTCATATAGTAGCTCCTGTTCCTGTAGAGGAAATTGCTCGAAGTACTGGTATTTTAAAAATCCAGCCCTTGCCGGATGTTTGCGAAAATATTGAAGGAATACTCCTAGCTGATAAAGAGAAGTCTTGTGGAGTAATATTTTTTAACGATAAACGTCCGATAGGACGACAAAGATTTAGTATCGGACATGAACTGGGTCATTTTCTTATACCTAGTCATGCCGGTGAGCAACGAGAGTGTTCATCAGTTGACCTCAGCAGGTATGATGGCAATGAGGAATCTGAAGCTAATGAGTTTGCGAAAAGACTACTCTTGCCAGAACATCTGTTACTCCCCGAACTTAAAGATAAAGTGCTCGATATAACTTTGCTCAATCAACTTGCAGATCTATTCCAAATGAGTTTTGAGGCAACGGCTAATGCAGTTATTCCGCTGAGTAATGAAGCCGTCGCAATAGTTTTTATCAAGGACCGCAAAGTTCGGTACAATTGGCGAAACTTCAGACACTTCAAACATAAGCTGAAGGTAAATAAAAACGATGATTTGCCCGAAAGCTACCAAGTATGTGCTTTAAAGCAAAACTCTACTTCAGATTTTGTTGAATTGGCAGTACATGATTGGCTAAACGTTAATATGGGCCCCCAATCGACATATTCACTTCATGGACAAACTTTTGTTCAAGAAAACGGCTTCTCAGCAATTTTGCTGAAGATAACTTCCCCAAGCTAATCCACAACAACATTTTGTGACTCTAACTCCTGAACTTGCTATCCAACGGTTTCTGAGAAAGTTCGCTGTTTATTTCATAGATTCTGAGAATGCTCCGTGAATAACAAATTCTCATAATTCACGGAGTAGCTTAGATTAAGAGTCCAGCCGATTTCACCATTTACGAGATCCCACATATTTGAAAAATAATAACATTTAGTTGTTTACCTAAAGGATCGCAGTGAAACAGCAGTGTTGCAGGCTTGGGAATTGAGCAACTCTTGCTCAGTCAGGAAATTCAAGTTAGGGTAAACTCACTATCTCTTTGAAGAATAATAAAATGTTTGAAACTCTGACCCAGATTGGTTTACCCATAGCACTGATTCTGATTATGACTGGCGTTGGTATGACGCTGCGGCCTGCCAACTTTAAGGAGGTTGCCCGTCAGCCCAAAGCATTTTTTGTCGGAGCTTTAGCGCAGTTATTACTCTTACCTGTTACGGCTTTACTGGTGATTTATCTTTTTGATCTGCAAGGTGAACTGGCTGTAGGTTTGTTTATTCTGGCTTTGTGTCCGGGTGGTACTACCTCCAATTTGTACAGTTACTTAGCCAAAGCTGATGTGGGTTTGTCAGTCGCTTTAACAGCTATGGTTGGATTTATCACGCCATTTTCGTTGCCACTGCTAAGCGTATGGGCGATAGAACACTTCCTCGGTGAAAACACCTCATTCCAACTGCCGTTGTTAAAAACCTGGCTGACCTTGATGATTGTCAGTGTTTTGCCTGTATTGCTTGGCATGTGGTTTAACTTTAAATGGCCTGAACGCTCAGCTCGTCTTCAACCCTTTATCAGCCGCTTTTCGGTGATTGTATTGGTGTTATTGATCATCAGCATAGCGACCGATCTGGGCGCGGATCTTTGGCTGTTTTTGGAAAAAACCGGACCTGCTGCTTTAGCTTTAAATCTGCTGACCATGGTTGCGGGTTATTGGTTAGGCCGGTTTTTACTGCAGCAGGAAAAACAAGCCAGAACCATTTGTCTTGAGGTCGGCCTGCAGAATGGCACGCTCGCTTTAATGATCACCACTGGTATTTTACAAAACACCGCCATGTCGATAGCCCCCAGCGTCTATAGCTTGCTGATGTTTGTGACGGCCAGTGTGTTTACGGTTTGGGTGTTACGCAAAGACGAATCCCGTCTTACTTGAAGCTGCAGCTTTGTTGACTGCCTGATTTTATTAAAAATAAGTTCGCCCCAGTCACATAGGACTACTATGCTCCTGGGGTCTCGCTCACTTGTCGCCTCGCTGCAACATCAATTAATTAGGGTTCGTTATCTGTGTGTTTTAAGCAAGCACCGAAGCCAAGGCTTTTTGCCAGCCGCTTAGCAACTGCTGGCGTTTATCTGCTGACATCTGCGGTAAAAACTGTTGCGCATCAGAGCTGAACTGCACGTCGGCCAGACTTTCAAACCAACCCAGTTGCACTGCTGCCAGCACCGAAGCGCCATAAGCTGAAGCTTCGTTTTGGCTGGGTTTGAGCACAGGCACATTCAGCACATCAGCCAGATGCTGGCATAACCAGTTGTTCGCCACCATACCGCCATCTATTTGCAATTGCTCTGCCTTGGCACCATCAGCCAGCATGGCAGCCAATAAATCAGCAGTTTGATACACCACAGCTTCCAGGGCGGCACGGGCTAAATGCGCTTTGCCTGTACCAAGCGTCATACCAACCAAAGCAGCACGCGCTTCAGGTTGCCAATGTGGTGCGCCTAAACCGGTAAAAGCCGGTACTAAATAGACACCACCGTTATCCGGCAGGCTTTGCGCCAAAGCTTCAGTTTCACTGGCTTGTTGAATAACGCCCAGTTGATCCCGCAGCCATTTCACCGCAGCACCAGCAACAAAAATGGCACCTTCCAACGCATAAAAAGTTTGGCCGTGCACAGTAAAAGCTACTGTGGTCAGTAATCTGTGTTTGGAGAATAATGGGCTACAACCAGTGTTTAATAAGGCAAAACAGCCTGTGCCATAAGTGCTTTTTAACGAACCCGCACTAATACAACCCTGACCTATAGCCGCAGCTTGTTGATCGCCCACCAGCGCCAGCACAGGCAAAGCCAAACCAAATAAGCGGGTATCACACAAGCCATAGCTATCAGCGCTTTGTTTTACCTGCGGCAGAATCTGCTCCGGCACGCCAAACAACTGCAGCAGTTCTTTATCCCAATTTAAGCTTTGAATATTCAGTAATAAAGTACGACTGGCATTGGTGGTGTCTGTAGCGTGCACTTGCCCCGATGTTAAACGCCAGAGCAAAAAACTATCGATAGTGCCAAAGGCTAATTCATTGTCGGCCAGCGCCTGCTGCACATCGGCATTGTTGCGCAGTAACCACTGAATTTTGCTGGCGGAAAAATAAGGGTCGAGCAGCAAACCGGTTTTTTGCTGCACCCACTCTTCATGGCCCTGATCTTTAAGCTGCTGGCAATAGTCTGCTGTTCGTCTGTCCTGCCAGACAATAGCTGGTGCCAGCACTTGATCTTTGGCTTTATGCCAAAGCACAGTAGTTTCGCGCTGATTGCTGATGCTCACGCCCAAGACTTCAATACCCAGCTGCACCGCCTGCGCTAACACCTGCCGACAGACCTTCAGCACAGACAACCAAATCAGCTCTGCGTCTTGCTCTACCCAACCTTGCTCTGGATAGACACAATCCAGCTCCTGCTGCGCTACAGCCAATACCTTGCCATCGCGGTTAAATAACAAAGCCCGGCTGGATGAGGTGCCCTGGTCTATAGATAAAATCGCTTGCTGGCGCATAGATGGCTCTTAGAATAGTGTGGATAGCTCTAGCCTAACTGGGCCTGATGCAGTTGGGAAGAGGTAAGAATGGGCTGTTCTGGCATCCCGAAGATGAGCTGTCATAGTTTGTGGCAATAGAACTAACTCATAGCTTCTTTCTGGTGAAGACTATAAAGACATTCACAAGCTCTAATCTTTTGGCAGCACCAATAAACGCTCGCTTCGCCAGACTCGGATCACACTGATGTCGCCTGCCGCTCGCAGATAAACCAGCCGAAAAGGTGGGTGGATTAATTCTCTGATATGCTCCTGATTAAATTCAGGAACTTTGCGCCCAGAATCAGGATGGTTCAGTAATTGCTCTGTAAGCCTCAGGATATCCCTGACAAAACGGACTCCAATTTCAGGTACACCCAATTCAGAATAGTGGGTTTTAATGTTCTGCAAATCCTTTAAAGCAGAACGGGAAAAACTAACTTTCACTCTTCAACACCCAAAAGTCTGCGGGCTTCATCCAGACTGACTGTATTACCTTCACGAATATCAGCTAAGCCTTGTACCACGGCTTTTACAAACTGTAATTCTTCCGCTGTTTTTTCATAGTCATCCAGCCCTTGAACCACAGCTACACCGCGCCCTCTGCTGGTCAGAAGAATGGGTCTGTGCGTATCGTTGGTGCGCCCCACTACCTTGCCTGGATTTATTTTCAGATCGGATAACGGGATCACATCTTCAGAAAATTTTGTATACATAGCGAAAAACCTCGGATGGGCAGAAGACCTAACTAACAGCACCTGTTTACTGGTGCGGTTAAGAATAGCATTAGTGAACAAAATCCGACAACAAGATAGCCATAACCCAAGATTAGACTATCCGGTTGTCATTCAAAAAACACGGCGACCCGAAGGCCGCCGTAGTTGTATCTCCACAAGTTACTTCCAACAACAGAGCGATCACATAGTCAGATCAAACCGATCCAGCGTCATCACTTTGCTCCAGGCGGCGACAAAGTCTTTAGTAAACTTCACTTTGCCATCATTAGCGGCATAAATCTCGGCAATAGCACGCAGTTCTGAATGCGAGCCAAATACCAGATCCACTGGGGTGGCTGTCCATTTCAATTTACCGGTTTTGCGATCCACACCTTCGTACAGGCCTTCAGTTTTAGCCGACTTACGCCACTCTGTGGACATATCCAGCAAATTGACAAAGAAGTCGTTGCTTAAAGTGCCAGGTTTGTTGGTAAATACGCCCTGTTTTGCACCGCCTGTATTGGCATCCAGCGCACGTAAACCACCGATCAGCACTGTCATTTCCGGCACGCTTAAGGTCAGCAGATTAGCTTTATCCACCAAAGCTTCGGCTGGAGATAAACTCGCATCTTTACCATAATAGTTGCGGAAACCATCAGCTTGCGGCTCCAGCATAGCGAAGGATTCCACATCAGTTTGCGCCTGACTTGCATCAGTGCGGCCCGGTGTAAATGGCACTTCCACTGTGATGCCCCCCGCTTTAGCGGCTTGCTCTACCGCAGCACTGCCAGCCAGCACAATCAAATCGGCCAACGAGACTTTTTTCCCACCCTTTTGGGCTTTATTAAAGTCCTGCTGAATACCCTGCAGTTTTTTCAGTACCTTGCCCACTTCAGCCGGATTATTGACCGCCCAGTCTTTTTGGGGTGCTAAGGTCAAACGAGCACCATTGGCACCACCGCGTAAATCAGTACCACGGAAGCTGGCAGCTGCCGCCCAACTGGTGCGAACCAGCTCCGGCACTGTTAAACCTGATGACAGCACTTTGGCTTTCAGCGCTTTGATATCCTCTGCATTGACCAATTCATGATCCACAGCGGGCACAGCGTCCTGCCAAATCAGCGTTTCAGCTGGCACTTCAGAGCCCAAATAACGCACTTTAGGCCCCATATCGCGGTGAGTTAATTTAAACCAGGCTTTGGCAAACGCCAGTTCAAACTCCTTGGGGTTTTCTTTAAAGCGTGTGGTGATTTTGCGGTATTCAGGATCTTCCTTCAGCGCTAAGTCTGTGGTGAACATAATAGGCGCATGACGTTTGGTTTTATCATGTGCATCCGGCACTAAATTCGCGGCCTGACCATCTTTAGGGATCCACTGGGTGGCTCCAGCCGGGCTTTTGGTTTTGACCCAGTCAAAGGCGTACAGGTTATCCAGATACTGAGTGGTCCAGGCTATGGGGTTGACTGTCCAGGCGCCTTCTAAACCCGAAGTGACTGTATCTTCCGAATGGCCTTTGCCACATTTGTTTTTCCAGCCAAAACCTTGCTCTTCCAAACCAGCAGCAGCTGGCTCTTTACCGACACAGTCTTCAGGTTTATGCGCCCCATGCGCTTTCCCAAAAGTATGGCCACCCGCTATTAAGGCCACTGTTTCTTCGTCGTTCATCGCCATACGGCCAAAGGTTTCGCGAATATCTTTGGCGGCAAGTAAAGGATCAGGATTACCATTTGGCCCTTCCGGATTGACGTAAATCAGGCCCATTTGCACAGCAGCCAGAGGTTTTTGCAGCTTGCGATCCCCGCTGTAGCGCTTGTCATCCAGCCACTTGGTTTCAGGCCCCCAATAGACAATATCGGCTTCCCAATCGTCAGTGCGGCCACCGGCAAAACCAAAGGTTTTAAAGCCCATAGACTCCAGCGCCACATTACCTGTTAACACCATTAAATCAGCCCATGAAATTTGCCGGCCATATTTTTGTTTAATGGGCCAGAGCAAACGCCGCGCTTTATCTAAATTGACGTTATCAGGCCAGCTGTTTAAAGGCTCAAACCGCTGCTGCCCGCCACCAGCCCCACCCCGACCATCAGCTACACGATAAGTACCGGCACTGTGCCAGGCCATACGAATAAAAAACGGCCCATAATGGCCATAATCCGGCGGCCACCAGTCTTGTGGCGTGGTCATAATTTTAGTGATATCTGCTTTAACAGCTTTTAAATCCAGCTTTTTAAATTCTTCGGCATAGTTAAAGCCTTGATCCATAGGGCTGGATTCCACCCCATGCTGACGCAAAGGCGCCAGATCCAGTTGTTCAGGCCACCAGAACTGGTTGCCCTTATTCATACTTTCTGCATTGGCTATAGGTGTAGTTAAAGCTATCGAAACGGCGACTGCTAAAGCCGATAGTAATGTTGTTTTCCGTTGAAGCATATGCGCTCCCTCCATTGGTTAAAGTTTAACCTGCACCGCGATAAACACTAGACCAATGGAATAGAAAATGCGTTTCTAATCAATTTAAGTGATTGACTGGAATTTAAGCAATTTGTAAAGATTTTTTGGCGGGGCTTTGGGGAATGGAGCTGTGAGCTATGTTTGGTGTGAGCAAAGGTAGGTTGCAGTCGACGCGCAGCGGCGGTGCAACACGACAACCTGATTTGGCTGTTCACATAATTCAGTGCTAACATTTGTACACACACAACCTAAGAGGATTTGTTATGGAAACCAGAATTCAGTTTCGTGTTGATGAAGAAACCAAACGCCTTGCTCAGCTGATGGCTGAAAGTCAGGGGCGAACTTTAAGTGATGCCTGCCGCCAACTCACTGAGCAACTCGCAGCTGAGCAACGAAAAGTCAGCGCCCATGATCAATGGCTCACAGTGCAAGTAAATGCTGCCTTTGAAAAACTGGATACAGGTAACGCTAAGTTCGTCAGTCACGAACAAGCGAAAATCAGCATGGCAGAACGCAAAGCTAAAATTCGCAGTAGAGCTAACGGATGATTTACTGGGAAGAGGAGGCGCTGAACGATAGGGAAAAAATTTTTGAATACCTTTATGCAGTAAACCCTTTAGCCGCCGAAAGAACCGATGAACTTATCGAAGCCAAAGTCGAAAATCTATTGGATCACCCGTTAATGGGTATCCAGCGCGCTTCGGTCCGTGGTCGTTTGCTGATTATTCCTGAAGTATCCATGATTGTTTCTTATTGGATTGATGGTTCAACTATCCGGGTTATGCGGGTTTTGCATCAAAAGCAGCAGTTTCCCGGGCTAGAAAGATAATTTTGGAATAGTGGCTAAATTTGACAGTTGACGTAACAATTTAAGCCCATACAAGTCAAGAAAGTTAGTGCGGGCTCAGCTCAAAGCTCCTACTGAGACTCCCCCAGCTGCGAGCCACTTGCAACAAACCATAAACGTCAATTGCTCTTGGCCCCTAGAAGATAAAGTGAATTTAACAAGTGGCAGGTTTGCGGTTAGTAACAACACTTGCCTCGCCTCAACTTTTATTAACAGCAGAGTCAAAGAATGCCTGAACTAACAAAGATAAAAACGATTGATATGAGACTTATTGAAGACTTGTTTGAGATGGGTAGTGGCTATGTATTAGACTTCAGCAATAAAACATTTTCCGAATTTTTCGACGATGAGTTGGGAATAAAAATCGATGATCCTTGTTATGAACTAGAAGGAACAAGTAAAGCCAAGCGACTTAGATATTTCCTTAAAACGAGTGGGCAGGCCACAAGGCTAAAAACGCTAAAGGCTTTGTGGGAGTATCGTGAAGCCAACCGACGTCGAATCAGTGCAGAAGATAGATTTCCAAATGCAGAAAGAGAGTTTTATTCTCTGCTTGAGCGCTTGGGGGGCAACAAACCTGTTGAACCAGCCAAAAGAGAGCCTTTTCAAGCACGAACTTCAATCGATCCGAGAATCTCAGTTTTACTTAGAGATAGATTGATCGATTTGAGTAATCTTCAACCGCAACAACGTGGTTTTGCATTTGAAAAATTTCTAACAGAACTCTTTGAAATTAATGGACTCATGCCACGTGCATCATTTCGTCTAGTTGGAGAACAGATAGATGGCAGTTTTGAGTTGTCGTCAGAGACATATTTGCTGGAGGCAAAATGGACGAATACACCAATTGGCGTATCCGATCTGCATTCTTTCCAAGGAAAGATTGAACAAAAGGCTGCTTGGTCGAGAGGGATATTCATTAGCGAAAGTGGTTTTTCAGAAGAAGGACTAAAAGCTTTTGGCCGTGGAAAAAAGATTATATGTATGGATGGATTAGATCTATACGAAATGTTAGACCGAAATATTGCTTTTGCAGATGTCGTTTCAAGAAAAGTACGGAGGGCCGCTGAAAGCGGTAATCCATTCGTAAGGGTGCGTGATATTTTCTGATTATGCTTATTCTGTAACCTAATAGAGATACTGATGAAGCCAATACAATCAAAACCAATTTCAAATGCAAAACAGGACGCGCAGCAACTCTTGGCAGAAATAAGAATTGCCGAAGCTCAGATTTCTGCGGGTTTAGGTATAGATAATGCTTCGGCTCGGTCAGTTATACTTAAACGATTAGCGAAGAGGAAATGAACAAAGTCTAATACCAAACACCAGTAACTGCGTAGTGAGCGATCAAAAGTGAGCGCGGGAGGCGCGAACGGGCGAACGTAGTAGTTGGTGGTGGTTGGGCTGGTTCAGAGAGCTGTTTGGCCCCTTAAAAATCCCCCCCATAAACAGAAAACCCGGCATATGCCGGGTTTTCCTTTAAGAAACAATGACGTAACTAAGTTACATCATTCCGCCCATTCCGCCCATGCCGCCCATATCTGGCATTGATGGAGAGTCTTTCTTCGGCAGTTCTGTGACCATAGCTTCGGTGGTGATCATCAGAGAACCAACAGAAGCTGCGAACTGCAGAGCAGAACGGGTAACTTTAGTTGGATCCAGGATAC
This sequence comes from Rheinheimera sp. MM224, assembly GCF_947090785.1. NCBI lineage: Bacteria > Pseudomonadati > Pseudomonadota > Gammaproteobacteria > Chromatiales > Chromatiaceae > Rheinheimera > Rheinheimera sp. MM224. Next base: position 696,183 of record NZ_OX352320.1, on the reverse strand, counting down.
CCATTTCCAGCATATCGCCGTACACGCCAGTTGCAGCGTTGTAACCGTAGTTGCCTGAACCGTTTTTCACGTTGTTTACCACAACTGATGGCTCTTCACCGGCGTTATCAACGATTTGACGCAGAGGTGCTTCCATCGCACGCAGTGCGATTTTGATACCGTGGTTCTGGTCTTCGTTGATGCCACGCAGGTCAACCAGCTTGGCAGCTACACGTACTAAAGCCACGCCACCGCCAGGTACTACGCCTTCTTCAACGGCAGCACGGGTTGCGTGCAGCGCGTCTTCTACGCGGTGTTTTTTCTCTTTCATTTCGATTTCAGTGGCAGCGCCTACTTTAATCACAGCAACACCACCAGCTAACTTAGCCAGGCGCTCTTGCAGTTTTTCTTTATCGTAATCTGAAGTGGCGTCTTCCACTTGTTGACGGATTTGCTTCACGCGACCGTCAATGGCTTCCTGCTCACCGGCACCATCAATGATAGTGGTGTTGTCTTTGGTGATCACAACACGTTTAGCAGTACCTAAATCTTCCAGCGTTGCTTTTTCCAGCTCTAAGCCGATTTCTTCAGAAATCACTACACCGCCAGTTAATACAGCAATGTCTTGCAGCATAGCTTTACGACGGTCACCGAAACCTGGAGCTTTCACCGCAGAAACTTTCACGATACCGCGCATGTTGTTCACAACCAGCGTAGCTAAAGCTTCGCCTTCTAAATCTTCAGCGATGATCAGCAGTGGTTTGCCTGACTTGGCCACGCCTTCTAATACCGGCAGTAATTCACGGATGTTGCTGATTTTTTTATCAACAGTCAGGATGAACGGGTTGTCCAGTTCTACCTGGCCAGCTTCCGGGTTGTTGATGAAGTACGGAGACAGGTAACCACGGTCAAACTGCATACCTTCAACCACAGCCAGCTCGTTCGCTAAGCCCTGGCCTTCTTCAACAGTGATCACGCCTTCTTTGCCTACTTTGTCCATGGCATTGGCAATGATTTGGCCAATTTCATCGTCAGAGTTTGCAGAGATAGTACCCACCTGAGCAATTGCTTTGGTGTCGGCACATGGCTGGGATAATAATTTCAGTTCAGCAACAGCAGCGATCACAGCTTTGTCGATACCACGTTTTAAATCCATTGGATTCATACCGGCAGCAACAGCTTTTACGCCTTCGTTGATAATGTTTTGCGCTAACACAGTGGCAGTAGTAGTACCGTCACCGGCTTCGTCATTGGCTTTAGAAGCAACTTCTTTCACCATTTGTGCGCCCATGTTTTCGAACTTGTCTTCCAGCTCGATTTCTTTGGCAACAGATACACCATCTTTGGTGATCATTGGCGAACCAAATGACTTGTCCAGAATGACGTTACGGCCTTTAGGGCCTAAAGTAACGCGCACTGCGTTTGCTAAAATGTTGACGCCTTTGAGCATCTTGTTACGGGCGTCATCGCCAAAACGTACTTCTTTTGCAGCCATTTTAAAAATTCCTCTGAATACTTTGAAATTAAATTAGAAAGTTCGGTTTAATTATTCGGTGATCACGCCAAGGATGTTGTCTTCTTTAGTGATGACATATTCCTGGCCTTCGATTTTTTCAGTGCGTTCTACGTAAGCACCAAAGATCACTTTGTCGCCGACTTTCACATCTAAAGGACGGACTGTGCCGTTTTCTAAAATGCGGCCGTTGCCTACAGCAACAACTTCACCACGAGTAGATTTTTCAGCAGAAGCGCCAGTCAGCACAATACCACCAGCGGATTTGCTTTCAGCTTCTAAACGCTTGATGATGACGCGATCGTGTAATGGACGAATATTCATGCTTTTTTATCTCCTAAAAGCGATTTGGGTTTAACATTGATTGTTAAATTGAATGTCAGCTATATGGGGCAATCTCCTTATGAACCCAAGGGCTATTTTTTAAAAATTTTGCGCTTTTGAGTGTTTCTGCTTATTTTTTGTGCAAACACAGTGTTTTGTGCAACAAAACCAGTACTTCGCGGGTCTTGTTTGCCGTGACAAAGAGGATTCGACCATGATGATGGAACTGATTTTATGCAATTGTCCTGATTTACAGGTGGCAGAGCGCATAACTCAGCACTTGCTGGAGCGAAAACTGGCGGCTTGTGTTAACGTTTTGCCTGCGGTGCAATCGCATTATGTCTGGCAGGGCAAACTTGAACAAAGCACTGAAATTCCGTTGTTAATTAAGGCCAGGAAAGAAGATTTTATCGAAATTGAACAGGCCATTTGTGCTTTACACCCGTATGAAGTGCCTGAAATTATTGCCATTGCCGCGCAACAAGTATTCGCCCCCTATTTACAGTGGGTTCAAGAGGTAACGAGTCGTGATTAAGAGTTTTTTATTTAGCCTGCTGTTAAGTCTCTCTTTTATAAGCCAGGCCCAAAGTACCAATGCGCTGGCTGCCTTGCAGCAAGGTTCACAGTTTCTGCCGGTAGAGCAGGCTTTTGTGATGGATTTCCGTCAGCAGGACGATTCAACAGGCCAGGCGAAATTACAAGTCAGCTTTACCATAGCGGACGGTTACTACCTGTATAAAGACAAGTTTAAGTTTGTGGGTATAGATGCGGCCTTTTCCCATCCGCAGTATCCAAAAGGCGTGATGATCCACGACGAATACTATCAAGATTCAGAGGTGTATTTCCATCAGGTGGTACTGGATATTCCACTGAGCCAATTAGGCTCTGAAGCCATGCTCAAAGTGCGCTTCCAGGGCTGTGCTGAAGCAGGTTTATGTTATCCGGTGCAAACGCTGGATATTCCACTGATAACGCCAGCCGCTGACGAAGGCCCGGCAGCGAGTGCCAGCACTGCTGATGCCGCAGCCGCTTTGGGTATAGTTGATAACTCTGCAGCGAATACTTCAACAACTTCTACAGCTCCTGTGTCAGAACAACTGCAACTGCTGGATAAACTACAAACCGACAGCACAGTCAAAGCGCTGTTTTTGTTTTTCCTGTTGGGTTTAGGTTTAGCTTTTACGCCTTGTGTTTTCCCTATGTATCCTATTTTAACCAGCATTATTGTAGGACAAGGCCAGCAGTTATCCGGCAAACGCGCTTTTAGTTTGTCGATGGCTTATGTGCAGGGTATGGCGGTCAGCTACTCCTTATTGGGTTTATTGGTCGCAAGCTTAGGTTTGCAATTCCAAACCTACTTTCAGCACCCTATAGTCCTGGTTGCCATCAGCATTTTATTTGTCGCTTTGGCTTTGGCTATGTTTGGCGTCTTTAACTTAAGCCTGCCGGAGAAATGGCAAAACAAGGTGAATAGCTTAAGCAACAAACAACAAGGTGGCAGCATTAAAGGTGCGGCTTTGATGGGTTTGTTATCAGGTTTAGTCGCCTCGCCTTGCACTACAGCACCTTTAACAGCGGCACTTTTATATGTAGCTCAGTCCGGCGATTTAGCCTTGGGTGCTTTAACGCTGTATATCTTAAGTATGGGTATGGGTTTGCCTTTGCTGATTTTAGGCAGCACTGGCGGTAAGTTTTTACCTAAAGCCGGTGCCTGGATGGATGTCGTCAAAGCCAGCTTCGGTTTCCTGTTATTAGCAGTACCAGTTTGGCTACTGAGCCGTTTCCTGCCTGCTTACGTGGTGGTGATTGCCGCAACTCTAGTCTTGTTAATGCTGGCCGTATATTTACACCGCTTATCGCAGCAGCTCTCTTCCGGCACTACAGGCCAAAGTATCAGTTGGATGCTGGCCTTAGTGATTGTGCTGGGAACTACAGGCGCAAACTTATGGTATTGGTTGCCTGGAACTACAGTGACAACTACGCAAGCCACTCAGACACAAAACACCGAATTTAAACTGGTGAAAACTTTGGATGAGCTGCAACAGGAAGTGAAAAAATCAGCCGAAGCAGGTAAACCTGTGCTGGTCGATTTGTTCGCCGAATGGTGTGTGGCCTGTAAAGAGTTTGAGCACATCACTTTTGCTGATGGCGAAGTGAAAAGCTTAATGGCGCAGTTCACCTTAATTAAGATAGATGTGACCAATGCGACCGATCAGGATCAGCAATTGTTGGATCATTTTCAGGTTTTAGGTTTGCCAACTTTGCTGTTATTTGACAAAAACGGCAGCGAATTAACGCAATCTCGCATCACTGGCTTCATGGGACCGAAAGATTTTAGTGCCCATTTAGGCCCAATACTGCAGTAAAAATTTCCGCGCTACTCACGGCAAAGTCAGACTGGCTCTGACTTTGCCTGAATTTCCCGACTTCATTTTCAACTTCGCAAAAAAGTTCCGTTCTGCTGATAAGACCAGTATTTTGCTGCCATTTGCAACGATTTCACTATAATAAGCGGCAAATCTGCAGCGACAGCTGGTCGCTGAACAAAAAAGATGCAATTGCTTTATGCCTTTGGCAAGATAGTTAGCAATCAATAAAAATGACGGGATATTCGCGCTATATGTCTACAAACTTACGTATTTTGCTGCTCAACGGCCCTAACTTAAATATGTTAGGCAAACGTGAGCCTCAAATTTATGGCGCCGCTACTTTACCGCAAATTGTTGATGGCTTAACTGCCCATGCCAAAGAGCTGAATGCCACTTTGACTCATCTGCAATCCAACGCCGAACATGAGCTCATCAACGCGATTCAGCAAAGCTTAGGACAACAGGACTTTATTATTATCAACCCGGGCGCATATACCCATACCAGCGTGGCTATTCGTGATGCGCTGCTGGCCGTGGCTATCCCTTTTATTGAAGTGCATTTGTCCAATGTACATGCGCGGGAAGAATTCCGTCGTCACTCGTATTTATCCGATATCGCCAAAGGTGTGATTTGTGGTTTAGGTGCCAAAGGCTACCACTACGCACTGGAATCGGCGGTGTCGTCCTTATCAACCATTCCATCAAATTAATTAGGCAACTACGTCATGGATATCAGAAAAATTAAAAAATTGATCGAACTGCTGGAAGAATCAGGCATTAACGAGCTTGAAATTACTGAAGGCGAAGAATCCGTTCGTATCAGCCGCAATGGCCCAATGCAACAATATGCTCCTATGCACTATGCTGCAGCGCCAATGCAACAAGCTCCTGCTGCAGCGCCAGTTGCAGCCGCTCCTGCTGAAGCTGCCAAGCCGGTAGTCACAGGTCACCAGATGCGTTCACCTATGGTAGGTTCGTTCTACCGCGCTGCATCTCCTACTTCTAAATCTTTTGTTGAAGTGGGTCAGAGCGTTAAAGTGGGCGACACACTGTGTATTATCGAAGCGATGAAAATGATGAACCAGATCCAGTCTGACAAGGCCGGTGTGGTGACACAAATTCTGGTAGAAAACGGCGAGCCGGTTGAGTTTGACCAGCCATTATTTGTGATCGAATAAGTTAAAAGGCAGACTCATGCTAGAAAAAGTACTGATCGCCAACCGGGGTGAAATTGCACTGCGTATTTTACGTGCGTGTAAGGAACTCGGTATCAAAACGGTGGCTGTGCATTCCACAGTAGACCGTAATCTGAAACACGTGCTGCTGGCCGATGAGACCATTTGTATTGGTCCTGCGCCATCACCTTTAAGTTACTTAAATATTCCTGCGCTGATTGCCGCAGCTGAAGTGACCAATGCCCAGGCTATTCACCCGGGTTATGGTTTCTTAGCTGAACGCGCTGACTTTGCGCAGCAAGTGGAAGAAAGTGGTCTGGTGTTTATCGGCCCACGTCCTGAGTCTATCCGTTTAATGGGTGACAAGGTTTCTGCCATTGAAGCGATGAAAAAAGCTGGTGTACCTTGTGTACCAGGTTCTGACGGCGCTGTAGGCGACGACGACGAAGTCAACAAAGCCATTGCTAAACGTATCGGTTACCCGATTATCGTTAAAGCTGCTGGTGGTGGTGGTGGTCGTGGTATGCGTGTAGTGCGCAGCGAAGACGAATTGGTTGAATCTATTGCGATGACCAAAAACGAAGCTGGCACTGCTTTTGGTAATGACATGGTGTACATGGAGAAATTCCTGGAAAACCCACGTCATATCGAAATTCAGGTGCTGGCTGATGGTCAGGGCAATGCCATTCACTTAGGTGAACGTGACTGCTCTATGCAACGTCGTCACCAGAAAGTGGTAGAAGAAGCGCCAGCTCCTGGTATTACACCTGAACTGCGTAACTTTATCGGTGCCCGTTGTGTGCAGGCTTGTATCGACCTGAACTACCGCGGTGCTGGTACTTTTGAATTCCTGTTTGAAGACGGCGAGTTTTATTTCATCGAAATGAACACCCGTATTCAGGTAGAACACCCTGTGACAGAAATGATCACTGGTGTGGATCTGATTAAAGAGCAGCTGCGCATCGCCTCTGGCATGCCACTGAGCATTAAGCAGTCAGATATTGTGATCCGTGGCCATGCTGTGGAATGCCGTATCAACGCTGAAGATGCCAAGACGTTCATTCCGTCGCCAGGCACCATCACCCGCTTCCACCCGCCAGGTGGCAACGGTGTGCGTTGGGATTCGCATATTTACGCTGATTACACAGTGCCGCCAAACTACGATTCAATGGTTGGTAAGCTGATCACTTACGGTGAAAACCGCGAAATCGCAATAGCCCGTATGCGTAATGCATTAAGCGAACTGCTGGTCGGTGGTATCAAAACCAATATCGAGCTGCACAAGCTGATTATGACAGACGAGAACTTCAATAAAGGTGGAACTAACATCCACTATCTTGAACATAAACTCGGCCTGAAGTAATACCCGGCGTACTTGAAGCCGCAGCGTTGTTGACTGCGTGCCCGAGCCCCAGTCACATAGGACAACTATGCTCCTGGGGTCTCAAGCTCTTGTCGCCTAGCTGCAACATCAATTACTTTGGGTATTGGTCTTGCTGGCGTACTTGAAGCCGCAGCGTTGTTGTCTTTATAGCGCAGCATTGCAGCCCGCCAAAGCCACCTTCACGGTGGCTTTTCTTTTTGCGCCACCGAAGCGCTGATTTTACGCCGCCAAACTGCTACAATTCGCGCCCATTTCCAGAGAGTGAAGAGCAAAGCCATGCCGTGGATCCAATTACGCGTAAACAGCACTGAAAAACAAGCCGAGCAGGTCAGCGATATGCTGATGAGCTGGGGCGCGCAAGCTGTCAGTTTTGTTGACGCCAAAGACACCCCTATTTACGAACCTTTGCCGGGTGAAGTCTTGTATTGGGAAAACACTGTGGTAGTGGGTTTGTTTGATGCCGAGCACAAAATGGACAAAGTGGTGCGTCAGCTGGAAAAAGCCGCCATTTTCAAAAACGGTGTGCAGTACAAGCTGGAACAACTGGAAGACAAAGACTGGGAAAGAGAATGGATGGATAACTTCCACCCTATCCGTTTTGGTAACCGTTTATGGGTTTGCCCAAGCTGGCGCGATATTCCAGACCCAACGGCAGTGAACGTGATGCTCGACCCTGGCCTGGCTTTTGGTACCGGTACTCACCCAACTACAGCGCTTTGTATGGAATGGCTGGATGCGCAGGAATTGTCGCAAAGTTTAGTGGTCGATTTTGGCTGTGGCTCAGGTATTTTAGGTATTGCCGCATTAAAGCTTGGCGCTAAGCGTGTGGTCGGTATCGACATTGACCCGCAAGCTATTGAGTCCAGCCTCGCCAACGCTACCCGCAACGGCGTAGAGCAACAAATTGAGCTGTATTTACCGAAGGATCAACCTGCATCATTACAAGCCGATGTAGTAGTGGCGAATATTTTGGCCGGCCCGCTTGCACAATTGAGCGGCATTATCAGTGCTTATGTCAAACCCGGTGGCTTACTGGCGCTGTCCGGCATTCTGGAAAGTCAGGCTCAGTCGGTGATAGATGCGTATGCGGCAGAATTTGAGTTTGACCCGGTAGCAGTCAAAGAAGAATGGGTGCGCTTAACGGCGCGGAAAAACGTTTAAAGCCTTATCTATAGCCTAAGTAGTTGGAGTTGCAGGGCGGCGACAAGTTGCGAGACCCCATGAGCATAGTAGTTCCTATGTGATTGGGGCGAGCGGCGCAGTCAACAAAGCTGCAGCTTCAAATACGACGGCTATACAGGCGACCTGCCCGGTCGCCTGTTTTTGCGAACTCATATTAGTACACCCAACGTTCTGGCAGTATTAACGCAGCTGCGATATAAGCTACCACTACAGCAACTGGAAAACAGAACGCCAGCAATACCACAACTGCGCGGACTAACCAGATGGGTTGCTCATAAAAAGCCGCAAAACCTGCACATACACCTGAAATTTTACGTTTGGCCTTGTTCACAAACCAGGCATTTTTATCGCGACCTATACTCATATTCTTACTCCTCAATCTTGTTATGTACTGCTTTATCCAGCATCCACATCAAACCAGCTAAAGCCCAGACCACGACAATGTTGATAATAATTAGCGACATGTCCTGCTCCTCCCTAAACCGGCTAAACCCATTCAGACTTCGTCTGCAGCCCAGCTGCCTACAATGCCAAACCATGCTAAAACAACCATCAGTGCTGCTATTTCCATTTTGACTCTCCTTACCTGCCGTTTATATTTTGTGCTTTTGCTGATTCATATCAGCGCTTAGCTAATTAGACTTCGTCTGCAGCCCAGCTACCTACAATGCCGAACCATGCTAAAACAACCATCAGTGCTACCATTTCCATTTTGACTCTCCTCTCGTTTATGTTTTTGCGATTTTGCTGATACTCACCAGCGCTTTGTTATTTAGACTTCGTCTGCAGCCCAGCTGCCAACAATGCCGAACCAAGCTAATACAACCATCAGTGCTGCTATTTCCATTTTGACTATCCTCAATCTTAGTTAGTGGTTTAATTCATCATCAGTTCATCTGTTGATATCTATGTATTGCAGCTGTTATGCCAACTTAAAAATAAATTTTAAATCGTTGTTTTTAAATGATATTTAAACATTTCAAATGAAAACACCTATAGCTCAAATTTTATTCAAAACACATAAATGGTATTTTTAACCACTTTTTAGTTGATTTAAAAACAGGCAATTATGGCTAAATTCAGACATGCAAATGCAGCAGGATGGCACTACAGAAGAGTTTGAAAATTGGCAGAAATAAAGGGATCGACAGGTGCAAACAGGAAAGCAGAAAAGGACTTAAAAAAACAAAACCCGGTACTACTTAAAACCGGGTTGAGCCAGGAATATCGAAAGGGGGTAATAACCAATGCCAGATCACAGACACCAGGCCAACACTAACTACGGGCAATAAAAACAGACCCAACAACCCTAATGTTAAGCTCAGCATCCTTAGTCCACCTTAGCTACTGCGATTACAGCTTCTTTTTCAGTTTCGGTGGTGGTCACTAAAGTGCTTTCCAGTTCGGCCAGAGCTTTTTGGCTTTGCTCCAGAATCGCAACTTTTAACTCAGCCATTTGCTGGCTCATCAGTTCAGCAGCAAAAGCGCTGACAGCTTGTGTATTGACTGAAGGTAAGCTCAGTTCATTGGCTTGTACTGATGGGGTAGCAGCAAAAGCCGCAGCGGTAACAAGGACTAACGTAGCAAGTGTTTTCATGGTCGTGCTCCTTAATGAGTAGTGAAGTTCACTATCTCTATTTCAAGGTGCGTGCCACACTGAAATTAATTTTTAAGCCATTGATAATTATGAACTTAAAATTAATTCAACCTATTTTCCAATAAAACACCAAAAGACTAAAAACAAAAAAGTGGTGAATTTCACCACTTTTTGAATATTTGATATTCACACTATTAAAGCTGCGGCACCTTTTTCAGCGCGTCCAGCATCACCTGTGGACCACTGGTCGGTAAGTGGCCAATTTCACTTAAATGCCGCCGCCATAAACGGGCACCTGGCACGCCCTGAAACAACCCCAGCATATGTCGTGCTATGTGCCAGAAACGCGCGCCCTGCGCCATTTGACGCTCAATATAAGGCAACATCAGCTCAACCACCTGATGCGGCGTTGGCACAGCGCGTGGGTTGTTATAAATAGCAGCATCAATTTGCGCCAGCATCAACGGGTTGCTGTACGCCTCACGGCCCACCATCACACCATCTACATGCTGTAAGTGGGTTAAACAATCAGCCAACGTTTTAACGCCACCATTGATGGAGATATCTAACTGCGGGAAATCTTTTTTCAGCTGATACACCCGTTCGTAATCCAGTGGTGGAATTTCGCGGTTCTCTTTAGGGCTTAAACCACTCAACCAGGCTTTACGGGCATGCACGATAAACTGGTTACAGCCAGATTCTGCAATAGTGCCGACAAAGTCCACTAAAAACTGATAGCTGTCGTGATCATCAATACCTATACGACTTTTTACTGTGACAGGAATATCCACCACAGAGCGCATTTCATGGATACAAGCTGCGACCAATTCAGGTTTGGCCATAAGACAAGCGCCAAACATACCGTTTTGCACTCTGTCCGACGGACAACCGACGTTGATATTGATAGCGTCGTAACCCCGTTCCTGGCAAAGCTTAGCACTGTGCGCCATATCTTTAGGATCAGAACCACCCAGCTGCACTACCACAGGATGCTCTTCTTCATTAAAAGCCAGATAATCGCCCTGACCGTAAATGATGGCACCTGTGGTCACCATCTCGGTATAAAGCACCGCATGTTCAGACAACAACCGATGAAAATAGCGACAATGTTTGTCCGTCCAGTCCAGCATAGGGGCAATGCTGAAACGGTGATCCATAGTCACAGGCTTTGAAGTGGGAGTATTCGAACTAGTCATAAAACGGCTGCCATCTGGTTAATCTGCTGCTTTCTGCAGCTCTGAATACAGAGTGTAGAAAAATCGCGCGAGTATACCCCAGACGGCCAGGTATTTCAGTGTAAAGCTCAGCACAAAACAAGTTTTAGCGAGGATCAAGCCTGAGATTTAAGCAGCAACAAACTGTAACGCGAACTCAGCTCCAGCAAAGCTATTTTTCTCTCACCCTTTTTTAAGGGTAATTCGCCGGTACGAACTTTATTGCGTTTTAACCGCAGCAACTGATAACCCGCCAGATACACCAGCAATTTCCGGCTGTATTCTTCAAACCAGGAGCCGTTAAAGTGATGGATGCTGAAGTTTTCTTTGCCCGTTTCTGGCGTACAGAAGTAATGGCTTGGATAGATACAGGCATCGGCCGACAGATAGCAAAGCTGATCTCCCCGGTAAGGTTTATGCAAACCAAAGTCGCGGGCAAACAAATCGCTGATAAGGCCGGTATTTGGCGTTAAATCTTCTGAGCCATCTGTTTTATAAAATGATTTGGTATCGTAGGCGCTCAGCAAACTTTGGATAATATCATGGCCAGGGACTGCGCCCATCATGGCAGTAACCGGCGCTGTGCGGCCTTTAAAGCTTTCAAAGCCTGTGACAAAACCATGCTGACGGAAGGAGTCTAAATCTGCAGTCAACTCTAAATCGGTATCAAAGTAAAAACCACCAAACTGCTGCAAAGCATACAAACGCAGATAATCTGATACAAAAGCCCATTTTTTTGCCGCAAAAGCTTCATGAGCATAACGGTTGCTCAGGGCAGCAAGACGCTCATTATTCCATTCAATGATTTGATAGTCCGGTAAAAACTTTTTCCAGCTGGCAATACAGCGCAAAGCCAGTTCTGTTTTTGGTGAATTACCTACCCAAACATAGTGAATAATTTTTGGAATAACTGTTGGATTAACCATGGGACGCTGTTTCAACATGCAAAGTTGCTCATTAGTTTATGCTTGTGCCCAGAGCTGACTGTAATCATTTGTTACCCTTTGGTAACAACCTGAATTTGGGCGCGCGGCATATTAGTTGCCTTGGCGCAGAATAACAAGCTCTTCATTAACCATAAATTAACGGAAAACCATATAATGAAAAATACCATCGATTCATGGATAGATTAATTAGAGCCGGATAAACTCTTAACTTCTGTTTTGTATCAGGAAATCCCCACTCAAAAGCTGGAGCGGGCAAACTTCTGTGATAAACTGCCACCATTGCTACAAGAGTGAGCTGAGTTATGTCGATTGAATCTTTGGTCACCAGGGCCCGCCATATTTGTGATGTTAATGGCGCGCGCTTTACCACCATTCGTGAAAAAGTGTTTCGTTTATTGGCGGACACACACGGTGGTATTGGTGCATATGAATTACTGGAACAATTAAAAGCCAGTGAACCAGCGGCCAAACCTGCCACTATTTATCGGGCTTTGGATTTTCTGACTGAGCAGGGTTTTATTCACAAAATTGAATCAACCAACGCTTTTTTGCTTTGCCATCACTTTGAACAGCATCACCCAGCGCAATTGTTGATCTGTGATCAGTGTGGCCATGTGGAAGAATTGCATTCCTCCCCATTGCAGCAAGAATTTGTTAAATTAGCCTCAGAAAAAGGCTTTTTAATTCAAAGACAAACTGTGGAAGCTCATGGAAGTTGCCAAAGCTGTCTGAAAAAAGCGTCAAACGACTGAATCCTCTTGACGCCTTCTGGTCACACTGGCTATTTTAGTGACCAGAACAGCATAAAATTGTAAATAACTTAGAAAAATTCATACCAAAACAATAAGCTAGACTTGTGTTATATAACATAGCCACCTAATCTTGAAGTTGGCAATGCAATCAGGTCCAGACTCCGAACAGGCTAATTAAATGAATGTTGAGTATGTAAATCCGTTTCTCTCTTCGTTAGTCAATGTGTTAGGTACCATGGCCAATACTAAAATTGTGCCAGGGCAGCCACGATTAAAGAAAGACGAACAGGCTCGCGGTGAAGTATCAGGTTTGATTGGTATGATAGGCCCAACCACAAAAGGGTCGTTCTCAGTCACTTTTGAAGAATCTTTAGCGCTGGAAATCATGTCCAGAATGTTAGGCGAAAAACCTGACAAAATTAATGAAGACGTCACTGATATGGTCGGCGAAATCACTAATATGGTCACTGGTGGTGCGAAGCGTATTCTTGGCGAAAAAGGCCACGAATTCAGCATGGCGACCCCTGTTGTCGTATCAGGTAAAGGCCACACCATCACTCATAAAACCACTGGCGCGAAAATTCTGATGCCATTTGATTCAGACTTCGGCAAAGTGTTTATTGAAGTCAGCTTCGACGAATAATTTGATCTGTGCTTACAAAAAAGCCGACTTCAGTCGGCTTTTTGCTATTTAGGATTCTGCATTCAGATAGCGGAATTCGACCCTGCTGGTGATATTACATAGCAACTCGTAAGGAATAGTCTGCACCTGCTCTGCAATTTCTTCGACCGGCAAATTAGCGCCCCATAACAGCACTTCGTCACCAATCTGCACATCAGCATTGCCAATATCTACTGTGGTCATATCCATAGAGACACGTCCAACTATCGGATAACGTTGGCCTTTAATCAGTACAGGACAGCCATTGCTTGCCGCTCTTGGATAACCATCACCATAACCAACAGCTACAACTGCCACGCGGGTATCAGCAGGCGCAGTCCAGGTACCGCCATAACCTACTTTGTCACCTTGCTTGACGTCACGCACAGCAATCACGCTGCTGCTAAAGCTCATCACGGCTTTTAACTGATGTTGCTCAGCCCTGCCCTGCTCCATCGGCGAAACGCCGTATAAAGCTAAACCGGGACGGATCCAGTGGCCATGACTTTGCGGCCAGGCAAGAGTGCCGGCAGAATTGGCCAGACAAAGCTCGCCAGCCAAACCTTCAACAGTTTTCATAAAAAGATCGATCTGCTGTTGGGTGCTATCAACAGTCAGTTCATCAGCGCTGGCAAAATGAGTCATCAGCCGCATCGGCTGGATCACATTCGGGCTTTGGCACAACTGCTGATAGGCCTGCAGAAACTGCTCCGGTAATAAACCTAAGCGGTGCATACCGCTGTCCATTTTTAGCCAGACATGCACAGGTGAATCCAATGCAGCTGCAACCAGTGCCTCAACCTGACTTGGATGATGCACTACCACCTGCAAGTTACTGGCAACCACTTGCGGCAATTCGTCCGCATGGAAAAAACCTTCCAGCAGTACTATAGGTTTGACTATGCCACCAGCGCGCAGCATCAAGGCTTCATCGATACGGGCCACACCAAAAGCACTGGCGTCTTTTAGCTGTTCGGCCACTTTCAGTAAACCATGGCCATAGGCGTTGGCTTTTAATACCGCCAGCACTTTACTATTCGGAGCTGCAGCACGGACTTGTTGTAAATTATGCAATAAGGCCGCTAAATCAATGCGGGCCTGTGGACGACGACTCATTAATACTCGTCCTCAAAACGGGCTGTACCGGCGTAGTTGTCAAAACGTGAATAGCGGCCATGGAAGGTCAGGCGAATACGACCTATAGGACCGTTACGCTGTTTACCTATAATTACTTCCGCCGTGCCTTTATCCGGGCTGTCGTCGTGATACACCTCATCACGGTAGATAAACATAATTAAGTCGGCATCCTGCTCGATAGAACCGGATTCACGTAAGTCGGAGTTTACCGGACGCTTGTCGGCCCGTTGCTCCAAACTACGGTTTAGCTGCGATAAGGCAACCACAGGCACTTTTAACTCTTTGGCTAACGCTTTGAGTGAACGCGAAATTTCGGCGATTTCTAAAGTACGGTTTTCCGATAAGCCAGGCACTGTCATCAGCTGCAGGTAGTCGACCATGATCATACTCAGGCCACCATGCTCACGCGCCACACGACGGGCACGGGAACGGACTTCAGTCGGTGTTAAACCCGAGGCGTCATCGATATACATTTTGCCTTTGCTGTTCAGAAGTTCGATGGCGGACGATAAACGCGCCCAATCTTCGTCGTCCAGCTGGCCTGTCCGCACTTTGGTTTGGTCAATACGGCCTAAAGACGCCAGCATCCTCATCATAATTTGTTCGGACGGCATCTCTAAGCTGAAAATAAGCACAGGTTTGTCACTGGTAATAGCAGCGTGTTCGCACAGGTTCATCGCAAAAGTGGTTTTACCCATAGAAGGACGAGCCGCAACTATGATTAGATCCGACGGCTGCATACCGTTGGTCATTTTGTCCAGATCCATATAACCAGTGGATACACCAGTTAAACCACCGGCGCTTGGGTTACGGAACAGCTCATCTATTTTATCTATGGTTTTCGACAGGATGCTGTTGATAGGCTCAGGGCCTTCATTCGAGTTAGCGCGCTGTTCAGCAATTTTAAATACTTTAGTCTCAGCGAAGTCCAAAAGCTCAGCACTGTTACGGCCTTGTGGGTCGTAGCCAGCATCGGCAATATCGTGCGCTACAGAAATCATATCCCGCACCACGGCGCGCTCACGCACTATGTCGGCATAAGCCAGAATATTGGCCGCACTTGGGGTGTTTTTAGCAATTTCACCTAAATAAGCAAAACCGCCGACGTCAGCTAATTGCTGACTGCGTTCTAAGGTTTCGGAAACAGTAATTAAGTCGATCGGCTGGTTAGCTTCAGCCACCCGCGACATGGCGGAAAAAATAAAGCGGTGCGAACGTAAATAGAAGTCCTGCTCCACCACCTTTTCCGAGACTTTGTCCCAGGCATCATTGTCCAGCATTAAGCCGCCTAAGACGGATTGCTCGGCTTCAATGGAATGTGGCGGCATTTTTACCGCAGCGACTTGTTTATCTCTTTGCTTATTGTCCATAACACCAGAAGTTCTAGAAATTGCGACAGGCTTGTATACCCAAGATATAGCAGCTCTGCATGGGAGCGATAGCCTACCATTAAAGCATGTATCAAGGTTTGGAAAAATCAGTTAAGCGGAATTTTTTTAGCGTAAAGCGAAGGTAAAGCGGGAAGGGATTGGGCACACAAAACTGTGTGCCCAAAAGGCTTATTAAGCCTCAGCAACCACTACTACTTTGATAGTAGCTGTTACTTCTGCGTGTAACTGCAGTGCGATGTTGAATTCGCCAGTTTCACGGATAGTACCGTTAGGTAACTTCACTTCTGCTTTCGTTACTGCAACACCTGCAGCAGTGATAGCATCAGCGATATCACGTGTACCAACTGAACCGAACAATTTGCCTTCGTCACCAGCTTTAGAAGCAACTGTTACTTCAGCCAGAGCAGCGATCTTCTCAGCGCGAGCTTGAGAAGTTGCTAAAGTTTCAGCCAGTTTGGCTTCTAACTCAGCACGACGCTGTTCAAATTTTTCGATGTTAGCTTTGGTAGCTGGAACTGCTTTTCCTTGTGGGAATAAGAAGTTACGAGCATAACCAGATTTAACAGTTACGTTGTCGCCTAAACCACCAAGGTTAGCAACTTTGTCCAACAGAATAATTTCCATTGTAATACCCTCTCTGTATACGGTTTAACCAGTCGCTGTTAGCTATGTGAATCGCTGTATGGTAACAAGGCCAGGTAGCGGGCGCGTTTGATAGCGCGAGCTAATTGACGTTGATACTTAGCGCTGGTACCAGTGATACGGCTTGGGACAATTTTGCCACTTTCAGTGACATAATTTTTTAACGTAGCTGTATCTTTGTAATCGATCTCAATCACGCCTTCTGCAGAGAAACGGCAGAATTTACGGCGACGGAAATAACGAGCCATGAAACTTCTCCTAACTTAATATTTCAATCTGTTGGGCATGCAACACCAGTTTAGACTGACCGCTGCGGCTCTGATGCCGGTTTAAAAAACCTGTCACCCGAACTTTGTTTCCCAGTTTCAAATTGTGAGTTTGTTGCGTCAACCCGGCTCCTGCACAGACTACTTGTAATCTGACATAAACCTGACGGTTAAATCCGGCTTCCTGCTGCACCGATTGGTGCTCAATCACTAAATAACTGTGAGGAATACCGGCCGGACTTTCGCTGTGGTCGACCTGACGGCATATAATGCCAGTCACAACCAGGCTATTGTCCATCTGCAAATTACTCGTCGTTTGCTACCAGCTCATCTGAATCACGAGGAGCACGGTCACGACGTTCGTCACGTACCTTGGCCATTGGTGATGGCTCAGTCACGGCAGTGTTAGTGCGCATGATCAGGTTACGCAATACAGCGTCGTTGAAGCGGAAGTTAGTTTCCAGCTCGTCAATTACTGCCTGTGGCGCTTCTACGTTCATCAGAACATAGTGAGCTTTGTGCAGCTTTTCGATTGGATAAGCTAATTGACGACGGCCCCAGTCTTCTAAGCGGTGAATTGAACCACCAGCTTCTTTGATCGCGCCAGTGTAACGCTCGATCATTCCTGGAACTTGTTCACTTTGATCTGGGTGAACCATAAACACGATTTCGTAATGACGCATTGTAGCTCCTTACGGTTAGTTAGCCTCGGGTGAGCTCGGCCAGACTCGCATAGAGGCAAGGAACGTTCTGGATGGCCGAAGGGGCAGTATTCTAGGGGTTTCTTGATGCTAAAACAAGCAGCAACACTGATTTTTATCAGGCTATAGCGCGAATTTTCCGGGGATATTGCTATTTTACGGAAAAGCCCCCATAACATTTCGAACTGAGCAAGAAATACACAGGAATAACGTCATGAGTTTCAGAATAGAACGCGACAGTATGGGTGAAGTACAATTGCCATCAGAGGCCTTGTATCAGGCGCAAACGCAGCGGGCTTTGGATAACTTTCAAATCAGTCAGTTGACGATGCCTCCGGCTTTTATTAAAGCTGTACTTCGGGTAAAACAAGCTGCAGCTGCCGCCAATCTTGAGCTGAAGTTACTGGAACCAGACATTGCTTCGGCGATCAATTCTGCCGCAGAGCAACAACTACTTGAACTGGATATGGCGCACTACCCTATCGACTTGTTTCAGACAGGCTCCGGCACCAGTACCAATATGAACGTGAATGAAGTACTGGCGACTTTATCCGGAAAAAGTTCAGGCCTGGCTATTAGCCCTAACGATCATATTAATCTGGGCCAAAGCAGCAATGATGTGATCCCAACCGCTATTCATTTAAGTGCTGCTGTTGCCAACCATCAGTTGATTGAGACGCTGACCAGGCTGGAGGCTGTGATAGCGACTAAAGCTCAAGAAGTTGGTCATATAGTCAAAACAGGCCGTACTCATTTAATGGATGCGATGCCCGTGACTTTTGCTCAGGTGTTATCCGGCTGGCAGGCCCAAATTGCCCATGCACGGCAGCAACTGGAGTTTGCTCAGCAACAGGTATTAGCGCTGGCTCAGGGCGGCACAGCAGTGGGTACTGGTATTAATGCCCATCCGGATTTTGCTGCTTTGTTTTGTCAGAAGCTAAGCGACCAGACAGGTTTAAAATTCAAACCTAGCTCCAACTTCTTTTTAAGTTTAGGCTCGCAAGACTCTATTGTGGCTTTATCAGGCGCGACCAAAGTGCTGGCTGTGGCTTTAATGAAAATCGCCAATGACTTACGCTGGATGAATTCAGGCCCATTAGCAGGTTTAGGCGAAATTGCCCTGCCTGCTCTGCAACCCGGCTCTTCCATTATGCCGGGCAAAGTGAACCCGGTGATCCCAGAGGCTGTGGCTATGGTGGCGGCTCAAGTGATAGGCAACGATGCCACTATTACAGTGGCTGGCCAGTCAGGTAACTTTGAGCTGAATGTGATGTTGCCCGTCATAGCCCATAACATCTTACAAAGCCTGGAGCTGTTAAGTTCAGCAAGCTCTGCCTTAGGCGAAAAAGCCATAGCAGGTTTTACAGTGCAAAAAGACAAGATTGACGAAGCCTTGTCCCGTAACCCTATTCTGGTCACTGCATTGAACCCATTGATTGGGTATTTAAAAGCAGCAGATATTGCCAAGCAGGCTTACAAAGAAAAACGGCCTGTCATTGATGTCGCGGTGGAACAAACCAGTTACAGCAGAGCAGAGTTAGAAAAGTTATTGGATCCAGCCCTTTTAAGTCAGGGTTAAGAGCAAGCCAAGGTTAAAAGCAGGCAAAGGGCAGAGCAAAGACTCTGCCCTTTCAGTTTTTACTGGCGCTGACGCACAGCTTCAAATAAGCAGATACCAGTTGCGACCGATACGTTTAAGCTCGAGACCGAACCAAACATTGGGATCTTCATCAGCGAATCACAATGCTCTCGGGTCAGACGGCGTAAACCATCGCCTTCAGCGCCCAAAGCTATGGCCAGAGGACCATTTAGCTTGGTTTGATAAATAGTGGTGTCGGTTTCACCAGCAGCACCTACCACCCAAATACCAGCGTCTTTTAACTCACGAATAGTGCGGGCTAGGTTAGTCACCGTAATAAAAGGCACTACTTCAGCAGCGCCACAAGCCACTTTACGCACCACAGGAGTCACTTTGACTGAACGGTCTTTAGGAGCGACCACTGCATGCACTCCAGCCGCATCAGCACTACGTAAAATAGCACCTAAGTTATGTGGGTCGGTAATGCCATCTAAAATCAGAATAAAAGGACTGGATTGCTCAGCGATAATACGGGCTAAATCCTGCTCATTGCCGGTTTGCTGAGCGCGGGCTCTTGCCACCACGCCCTGATGCTGCGCGCCATTCACCTTTTCATCCAAAGCTCTGCGGTTGCAGTACTGTACTGATACGCCAAAATCACGGGCGAATTTCAGCAACGGCTGTAAACGCTGATCGTCTTTGTCTTTTAAGATAAAAAGTTCAAGAACATCTTCCGGCGCACGTTCAAATAACGCACTTACCGCATGAATACCAAATACAAAATCTGCGCTCATCGCAACCTCTTTGAAAATGACCGAGCCCGGCAGTACCGGGCTCAGTTTGACTTGCGGCTAGTGTAGCAAAAACACCAGCCTATTGCTTTTGCTACTTACGCTTACGTGGCGCTTTACCAGGCCGTGGACCAGCAGGGCTTTTCGCTGCCGGACTCTTTGCTGCTGGTTTGCTTCCCGTCGGCTTTTTCGCAGCAGGCTTTTTGCCAGCTGGCTTTCTACCCGCGTTACCCGGCGCTGTTTGCTCAACACCGGCTTTACGGGCACCTTTTTTACGCATCGAGGCTTTTTCTTCCTCAGGTGTCATAGCCGCTTTTTTACTGGCGCTGACTTTGCGATTCGACGTCGTGCGTTTTTCCATGCCCACTATGCCTAAATCAATTTTGCGCGCTTCCAGGTTCACCGCCAGCACTTTGACTTCAATCAAATCACCCATGCGGTATTGCACATTACTGTGTTCACCTTTTAGCACCTGACGTTCGGTATCAAAGTGGTAATAGTCGTTTTGCAACGAGGTGACATGCACTAAACCTTCGATATACAAGTCACTGATACGCACAAACAAACCAAAGTTAGTGACGGTAGACACCACACCTTTGAAGCTGTCGCCAATGTGATCCTGCATATACTCACATTTCAGCCAGTCTGCTACTTCGCGGGTTGCATCGTCAGCACGGCGCTCCGTCATCGAACATTGTTCACCCAAAGGATGAATTTGTTTTTCAGTGTAGCCTTTAGGCCCTGTCACTTTCTGACCCTGAGTTTGCAAAATGGCTTTAATAGCACGGTGCAACACCAGATCCGGATAACGACGAATAGGCGAGGTAAAGTGCGCATAAGCTTCTAACGCCAGACCAAAGTGCCCCAGGTTATCGCCCTGATACACAGCCTGCTTCATTGAGCGCAGCATCGTAGTTTCAATCAGCTCTTTATCCGGTCTGTCCTGCAGTTTCTGCAAAGTCAGCATCAGATCCAAAGGTGTTGGCTCCACCGGCAGATTGGCTTCAATACCTAATTCGGCAAGGAAACGTCTGAAGTTGGCAAAACGGTCGGCATCCGGGCGCTCGTGCACACGGAACAAGGCAAAAGCTTCATGTTTTTCAATCAGCTTAGCGGCTGAAACGTTGGCTAAAATCATACATTCTTCAATGATCTTATGCGCTTCGTTACGGTGAATTGGCACTATCTGTTCAATTTTACGATGGCTGTTAAAGATAAAACGGGTTTCGACCGTTTCAAATTCAATGGCACCCCGTTCGGCCCGTACTTTCGCCATTTGTTTGTACAGCGAAAACAGGTTATCGATATTGGTTAAATTGGCTTCGTATTGCTGACGTAACTTCGGATCACCTTCTAAAATGGCGTGAACCTTGTTGTAGGTCAGACGTGCACTGGAGTGCATCACAGCTTCATAAAACTGATAACCATCCAGTTTGCCTTGTTTGCTGATATGCATTTCGGCAACAAAACAAAGCCGGTCTGTATGTGGGTTCAGTGAACATAAACCGTTGGATAACACTTCAGGCAGCATAGGAACCACATGGTCCGGGAAATACACCGAGTTACCACGTTCCAGCGCTTCTTTATCCAGCGGAGTATCCGGCATTACATAAGCACTAACGTCCGCAATGGCGACCCATAAATGCCAGCCACCATCGGCTTTTCGTTCACAGTACACTGCGTCATCGAAGTCACGGGCATCTTCACCATCTATGGTGATTAAACCCAATTGAGTTAAATCAACACGGCCAGCTTTAGCTTCTACTGGAACTTCAGTGCCATAACCTGCCACTTGCTGTTCAACAGCTTTAGAAAACTCGTGGGGGATCTGGTGGTTACGAATAGCGATTTCGATTTCCATACCAGGCGCCATATGTTCGCCCAGCACTTCAATCACTTTACCTACTGCGTTTACTCTTTTGCTTGGACGCTGGCTGATTTCAACCAACACCACCTGACCATGACGCGCTGCGCCTTCTTCACCTGGTGGTATCACAATATCCTGGCTCAGACGCGGATCGTCTGGTACCACAACACCTAAAGCAAAATCTTTAAAGTAACGGCCTACTATAGGTTCATTACGGGCTTCTAAAATGCGGACTATACGGGCTTCCACTTTGTCGCGGCTGGCAAAATCGCTTTTGGACGCCAGCACCACGTCGCCATGCAGCAGACGTTTCATTTCAAAGTTAGGAATAAACCAGTCAGGACCACCTTGTTCCAGCTTTAAGAAGCCAAAACCATCACGGTGACCTAACACAGTACCTTTGACTAAATCCAGGTCGTCGACCAGACCATACCTTTTGCTTTTGTTAAACAGCAACTGGCCGTCACGTTCCATGGCGCGCAGACGTTTTTTCAGCGCAAACATCGCTTCATCGTCTGTCAGCTTTAATTCAGCAGCCAACTCTTCAAAGTAGGCAGGTTGTTGCCGCTGTTTTAAGTGTTCGAGGATAAATTCCCGACTAGGGATAGGGTTTTCATATTTTTCTTGCTCACGCGCAAGATGCGGATCTTTGACCGTCATGTTTTCTCTTTTTCACTAATTCAGCCTGCAGTGTAGCAGTCGCAGGTGAATTTTTCACTACAATGGCCTTTTGGCCCTCGTTAGCGCAGCACCCGGCATTTTATTTGCCAACTGAGCTAACAGCTGTTGCACCTCTTGGTGCGTTTTTGTGTCGGCGATCACAGAGTGATGCAGCCAACGGTAACAATCTTCCATATCCAAAGGACTGGCGTCGCCTTTAATCAGCATTTGGGCAAAACGCATCTGCGCCTTTAAATTGCCTAAACCTGCAGCTTCACGCAGATATACCACAGCTTTGCTGTTGTCCTGCTGAACAAAACGGCCCGTGTGATAATAACGCCCGACTTGCTCCAGCGCTTCAGGTAAGCCCTGAGACGCAGCTTGCTGCATTAAATCCCAGCCCCGTTCGACATCTTTTTTCACACAAACACCAAAGGCCAGCATATCGCCATACAAAAACTGATAAGCCGGCACTTTCATGACATCGGCTCTGGCCTGGATATCACTGACCAACTGGCATTCGTCTTTTTGCACCCGCTGCAAATGCACATTTTGTTTAATTAAATCCAGCAGTTCATCCTGAGTATAAAGCTGTACTACTGCCACTTCCTGCGCTTTGACAGGCAAGCTAAGCAGCACAAGAACTGAACTTAAGACTAAAAAACAAAACTTCATAGTTACCCCGGGCCATAGCCACTGATATTTATACACTTATAGATAAAAAACATACAAAAATCAGGCCATCGCAAAAGACAGTGTTCTGACACCAGCATATCCTGTTTAGTTCGCAGAGCAAAATAGTCTGCTCTAAAAGCAAAAACGCTGCACAAGGCAGCGTTTTTTCTTTTTACCGAAGATTAAACGGCAAATGGATGACGCAGCGTGATGGTCTGAATACGATCCGGGCCTGTTGAAATAATATCAATAGGTACACCAGTGATCTCTTCCAGACGAGTAATGTAGTTGCGGGCTTCAACTGGCAACTCTTCCAGCTTCTGTACACCAAAAGTACTTTGGGTCCAGCCCGGCATTTCTTCAAATACCGGAGTGACGATTTCATACCCTTCAGCCGCCATTGGAGGCACGTCAGTGATAGAACCGTCAGCTGCTTTGTAACCAATACAAATTTTGACGACATTTAAGCCATCTAAAACGTCGAGCTTAGTTAAGCAGAATCCAGAGATACTGTTTAACTGCACAGCACGTTTCACTGCAACAGCATCAAACCAACCACAACGGCGTTTACGGCCAGTAGTTGCGCCAAATTCATGGCCTTTAACACCTAAGTGTTCGCCGATTTCACAACCCAGTTCTGTTGGGAACGGACCTGAACCAACACGGGTGGTATAGGCTTTCACAATACCTAACACATAGTCTAAGTAACGTGGGCCAAAGCCAGCACCGGTAGCTACGCCACCAGCAGTGGTGTTAGAGGACGTCACGTATGGGTAAGTACCGTGGTCAATGTCTAATAAAGTACCCTGGGCACCTTCAAACATGATTTCTTTACCGGCTTTACGGGCTTTATCCAGTAAATCGGTCACGTCTACTACCATAGGCTTTAACACTTCAGCTATAGCTAAAGCGTTGTCTAAAGTAGTTTGGAAATCAATCGCATCCACTTTGTAGTACTGAGTTAAAGTGAAGTTATGCAAATCCATCAGAACTTTCAGCTTTTCAGCAAACAATTCAGGATTAAACAAATCACCTACACGCAGACCACGACGCGCTACTTTGTCTTCATAGGCTGGACCAATGCCACGACCTGTAGTACCAATTGGCTTATCGCCACGGGCTACTTCGCGCGCTTTATCCAAAGCCACATGGAAAGGCAGGATTAACGGACAAGCTTCGCTCAACAACAGACGCTCTTTCACCGGAACACCTTTCTGTTCCAGCATGGCCATCTCTTTTAATAAAGCTTCAGGGGATAACACCACACCGTTACCGATCACACATTTTACGTTTGCACGTAAAACACCTGATGGGATCAAATGTAATACCGTTTTTTCACCGTCTATTACTAACGTATGACCAGCATTATGACCGCCTTGATAGCGCACCACATAGCTTGCCTTGTCAGTTAACAAGTCAACGATTTTTCCTTTTCCTTCGTCACCCCATTGGGTTCCGAGTACGACAACGTTTTTGGCCATGGTTCCTACATCATGGAGAAAAATTAGGCGGGGATTCTACCAAATTAACAACCAAAGTTCAGCGCGATTAAGAAAAAAAACCAGATATTTTCTTTCTGGTTCTTTTTCAACAACTAAGAGGGACAAAAATGGCTATGAAGCAAAGAAAAACAGCAGCAAAATGCCTGCCGTGACCAGTATTCCTCCGAGCTGTTGCATTTGAGCTGTGGGCTGCTCCGCTATTTTTTGCAGATAAGAGCGCCATTTATTTGGAAATAACATCGGGCCCAGGCCTTCAATGATCAGAACCAGCCCTAAAGCCGCCCGCCAGTAATCTGCCATTTAGCGAATATCCTTCAGACAACTCAGGTCGTAATCTGCAGCATTGTGGTACAAGGCAAAACCAAAGCGTAGCCTGTCGCCACGATAATCCGTCACAATGCCCTGCTGTTTTAACGCAGCAGCGATACGAGCCACCTCGTCGGCGGCAAAACGAAAAGTTAAAAACTGGCCTTGTTGCTGATTTTGTTTATCCAGCAGATGAGTGCGATTTAGCAGCGGATGCTGTATTTCATCTAATATGGCGAGGAATGCGTGCTGTAGGTTTTGGATATAAGCCTGCACTTTTTCGACGCTAAGGCCTTGCTGTTGATACAGCTCAAATACAGCCAACACCCGGTACAAACCCGAACAATCCATAGTAGCACCGGCAAAACGATAGCCGTTGTTGGCGTATTGCACTTGTCCTTGTTTAGCCTTTGCCAGTTCACCAAATTCAGCAAACCAGCCGGTATAGATAGGTCTGTGCTCACTACCTTGTGGTACAGCCAGGAAACAACAACCTTCCCCACCCTGCGCATATTTATAACTGCCCGCCAGATAAAACACACGCTGTGCTATCGCAGATAAATCAGTAGGCACCGCCATAAAACCATGATAACCATCGACCACGATCATGGCATCCGTGACTTTATCCAGCGCCTGCACTAGCGCAGCTAAGTCTTTAATACCGACACCAGAATTAAAAAACACCTGACTGAAAAACACCAGATCAACAGGCTGAGCCGCAACTGCGGCTTCTAGTCGCTGTGGAAAGCTGGCAAAAGGTTCAGTTGGCACCCGAATAACATTAACTGTGGTTAACTCACAAAGACGGTTGATTTGACGATGAAAGCTATGGAATTCGCTGTCTGTAGTCACCACAGTCAAAGGTCTGGACCAGTCAAAGCAGCTTAATAAACGCATGACAAATTCGTGCGTATTAGGTGCAAACACAATTTGCTCTGCATCAGGCAACTTTAAAATACGGGCTATATGTTGTTGTACCGCAGGCACTTTTTCACCAAATACCAGCTCCCATTTGTCGTCCACTAATAGAGCGCTGTCATCCCAGTAGGCCAAAGTGGCGTCACGAGTTACATCAGGCCAATAGTGGTGGGAGTGGCAGGCAAAATGTTGTTTACCTGGGTTGGCTTTTAAGAAGTGCTGATAAAACTGCTGATACATAGGAAGATCCTTACGAAAGACACAGGCAGAGTAACCGAAAGCAGTTCAAATAGAAAAGGCCCCGCGGGGCCTTTTCTATTTAGTGAAAACCAGCTGTTGTCAGCTTAGTTTTGCACTTTGTCCGACTTCATGTACTTGAAGAAATCGTTGTCTGGCTGGATCACCATCACGTCGTTTTTGTTCTGGAAGCTGTTTTTATAAGCTTCTAAACTACGAACGAAATTGTAGAACTCACCATTTTTGCTGTACACGTCTGCATAAACTTTGGCAGCAGAAGCATCACCTTCACCGCGCACAGTACGTGAGTTACGCTCAGCGTCAGCGACCATAATAGTCACGCGAGCGTCGACATCAGCTTTGATAATTTCAGACTGTTCCATACCACGGCTACGGTGTTCTTTAGCCACTGCAGTACGTTCAGCACGCATACGCTGGAAAATCGAGTTGCTGATTTCGTCAGGTAAATTGATTTTCTTCACACGAACGTCAAGGATCTCAATACCTAACTCTTTTGAACCAGCAGCAGCTTGTTCCATTGCACGTTGCATCAGTTGAGTACGCTCACCAGAGACAATCTCCTGAATGGTACGGCTACCAAACTCAGTACGTAAACCGTTGTTGATGTACTGCTTTAACAGCACTTCAGCCTGAGACAGGTTACCGCCTGTGGATAAGAAATACTTACCAAAGTCGGCAATGCGCCATTTTACATAGCTGTCGACCAATAAGTCTTTTTTCTCAGCTGTAACAAAACGGTCAGACGACGGATCGGCCAAGGTTTGGATACGAGCGTCGAGCTTGCGAACGTTTTCAATCAGCGGCACTTTAAAATGCAGACCTGGTTCAAACACTCTGACTGCTTCCGCATCATCACGCTGGATTTTACCAAAACGGATCACAATACCGCGTTCGCCTTCAGGAACAACAAAGACTGAAGACACAACAACAATACCCAGGATAGCAATTAAGGCTAATACTAAATTTTTCATCACTTAACCTCTGCCAGTTCTGGTGCTGTCAGCACGGCTTGTTTCAGGACGCAGATCCGGAGTTCTGCCATCTGTGCTGTTGGTTCTGCCAGGAACTAAAGGATTCACAGCAGGGGCTTTGTTTTCGCCGCCGTTGTTAATCATTTTGTCCAAAGGTAAATACATAATGTTATTACCATTTTTCACATCCACCAGTACTTTAGAGCTGTTGCCGTAAACCTGTTCCATAGTCTCTAAATACATACGGTCACGGGTCACTTGTGGCGCCGCCAGATATTCAGGTAACAGTTTCTCGAAACGAGCCACTTCACCCTGAGCTTTTAACAGCGTTTGTTGCTTGTAGGCTTCAGCTTCCTGCATCATCCGGTTGACCTGACCACGGGCACGTGGCTCAATTTCACGGGCGTAAGCTTCAGCTTCACGAATATAACGTTGTTCATCTTCCTGCGCGGAAATCGCATCATCAAAAGCTTCTTTCACTTCTTCTGGTGGACGAGCGTCACGGAAGTTCACATCAACCAGTTCCAGACCCATAGTGTATAAGGAGATAATTTGCTCCAGTTCAGTTCTGGTGTTCTGACGGATCACTTCACGACCTTTAGTCAGTACGTCATCCATTACTGAGTGACCTACTACATAACGTAAGGCTGCGTCTGTTGCTTCACGTAAGCTGCTGTCGGCATCAACCACAGAGAACTTGTAAGCGCGGGCATCAAACACACGATACTGGATCTCGAAAGTCACACGAACCAGATTTTGATCCTGAGTCAGCATAAAACCATCAGTACGTAATGAACGTACGCTGGTCACATCAACAGGTGTGACTGTATCAATAAAGGTTGGTTTCCAGTGAAAACCTGGCATCACTTCTGTGTGGTATTGACCAAAACGTAAAACCAAACCCCGTTCTGATTCTTTAATGGTATAAATGCCACTAAAGCCCCAGACCAGTAACGCAACCAACCCAATCAATACCAAGGCGGCTGAGCCACCACTGTTATTGCTGTTGCTGCTGGTGTTTTTATTGCCACCAAAGATACCACCGAACTTTTTGCTTAAGTTGCGGAAGACTTCATCTAAATCGGGCGGGCCCTGATTACGACCACCTTGTTTCCAAGGGTCGTTGTCTTTGCCATTATTGCCCGGCTCGTTCCAAGCCATGCTTCACTCCATCTCTAGTTGTGATATTGAAACTAATGTACCAAAAAAAGCTGAGTACTGACGATAAAAAACTAAGTGCTGACAATATAGTTTTGTAACAGTCCATCACTTTGTTTCAGTAAACGCGCCCATTCAGCTTTTGATAAGGCGATTCTCAGCTGGGTTTCCCCCAGATCAGTAAAAGATTCTGTCTGAACCGCAGAGAGTTCGTGTAAACGAGCCCGCCACATAGCGGCATCTGCAGGCAGTTTTAAATCCAGTTGCATATAGTCATCCGCCAGTCGTTCACGGATCACTTGCAGCAGTAACTCAATTCCAAGACCCTGCTTCGCTGAAATATATACAGCTATGGGTTCTGCCTGTTCATTGTATTCTATACGGGCTTCTTGCTCAGTCTGGTCAATTTTATTAAACACCAGTAACTGAGGCACCTGATCGGCGTCAATTTCATGCAACACCAATTGCACCTGTTTGATATTGTCCGCCATTCGTTGATCAGCCACATCAATCACGTGCAGTTGCAAGTCAGCATCACGGCTTTCCTGCAAAGTGGATTTAAAGGCTGCAACTAAGTCATGAGGTAAATGCCGGATAAAACCAACGGTATCAGCAAAAATAATAGAACCAAACTCAGGCAGTTTCACTTGCCGTAGCGTTGGGTCCAAAGTAGCAAACAGCTGATCGGCTGCATACACATCCGCACTGGTCAGGCGATTAAATAAGGTAGATTTACCGGCGTTGGTGTAACCCACTAAGGACACCACAGGAATTTCAGCACGTTGCCGGGCTTTGCGACCCTGTTCACGTTGCTTACTGACTTTATCCAGCTTCACTAACAAAGCCGTGATTTTATCCCGCAGTAAACGCCTGTCGGTTTCGAGACGGGTTTCACCCGGACCTCTCATACCAATGCCGCCTTTTTGCCGCTCAGCATTGTCCCAGCCACGCACTAAACGTGACGACAAATGCTTCAGCTGTGCCAGCTCGACCTGCAACTTACCTTCGTAGCTGCGGGCGCGCTGGGCAAAAATATCCAAGATCAGAGTGGTACGATCAATAACCCGGCACTGACAAAGCAGTTCCAGGTTACGGGTTTGAGCCGGGGTTAAAGAGTGATTAAAAATAATCAGATCGACTTGAAGCTCAGCGACAGCTTGCGCTAGTTCTGCCGCTTTGCCACTGCCAAGAAAAAACTTAGCATCGATCGTACTACGGTTGGCAGTCATCACAGCACGTGATTCAACTCCAGCCGACGACACAAGCATCTCCAGTTCCTGCAAATCTTCACTGGCACTGTCTTGTGAAAGATAGATATGCACAAGGATTGCTTGCTCGGCCACCATTTCGCTGTCAAACAAGCTTAAGAATTCCCGATTATTCCATCTCGTCCATTTCGCCTGTACCAGTACCATGGCTAGCCATAGTATTGACAGCACGAGCTGGGACTACAGTAGAAATGGCATGCTTATACACCATTTGACTGACTGTGTTTTTCAGAAGGATCACAAATTGATCGAAAGACTCGATTTGTCCCTGCAATTTAATACCGTTCACCAGATAAATAGAGACTGGGATACGCTCGCGTCTTAAAGTATTTAAAAACGGGTCTTGTAACGATTGGCCCTTTGCCATTTTCGCTTTCCTTATTTCTAATTATGTTTCTCTATATATGGATTATTATATTATTTTCAAGTCGTTAAATAACAACTTTTTTTCAATTATCTTTTACTAGCTTAGCGAAGTTAAAATGGCTTGCAAGTTTTCTGCCTGTTTGTCTTCAGTTTTTAACCAATTTAATTCAGGCCAACTGCGTAACCAGGTCAGTTGCCGTTTCGCCAGTTGGCGAGTGGCAGCAATTCCCTGATCAATCATCTCCTGCTCAGACAGCTGTCCTTGCAGGTGTAGCCACATCTGACGGTAGCCCACACAACGCATCGAAGGTAAATCCAAATGCAGATCAGGTCTTTGCATCAGAGTTTTTACTTCTTCGGCAAAACCACAATCTAACATTTGCCGGAATCTGACAGCTATACGCTGGTGAAGTTCAGACCGATCTGTTGGATTGATAGCAAATTGTTGCACAGGGTATGGAAAAGGCTCGCCTTTGTGTTCTGTCAGTTCAGTTAAACTCTTGCCCGTTAGCCGGTAAACTTCCACCGCCCTGTTGACCCGTTGTGGGTCGTTCGGATGAATACGAGCCGCTGATACCGGATCAAAGTCTGCCAGTTGCTGATGCAAATAACCCCAACCGTGTTCTGCCGCTTCAGCTTCAATCTGCTGCCGTATTTCTGGATCAGCTTCAGGCAAAGGCGATATCCCCTGCAACAAAGTGCGGAAATACAACATAGTGCCGCCCACCAGAATAGCCGTTTTCCCCCTGCTGTTGATATCAGCAATAAGTCGTAACGCATCAGTGCGAAAATCCGCAGCTGAATAAGCTGAAGCCGGGTCAAGAATATCAATTAAATGATGAGGCGCATCCAAAAGCTCTGCCGCTGTTGGCTTGGCGGTGCCTATATCCATACCTTTATAAATTAAAGCACTATCGACACTAATCAGCTCTGACGGGATGCTTTTATACAGATCAATAGCCAACGACGTTTTACCGCTGGCTGTAGGCCCCATTAAAAAAATAACTTTAGGATCCATCTGAGTCCTGTAATAACTGAATAGAAGCTGTTAAATCCAGTGGCACGGCGCACCAATGTGGCCCTTGCTGACTTAACAATGGAAAATGTTTCACTAAAGCAGAGGCTTGTAGCACTGCCGAGCCTAATAACTGTTGCAGCAATAAGCTTAGCAGTTGTGTGTCTTGCTGCTGTAACCAGCCTTGCCACCACAGCGGTAACCACTGCGCAACCGCACTTTGTCGAAGCCAGGCTGGCACAGCTCTGACAATCAGAGTTTGATTACTGACTAAAAAGTCAAAACCCAAATGGCTTAATAAATCCGCCTTGCTTAGCAAAAACTCTTGTTCTGTCTGTTGCAACGTCAGCCGCACTGGCATTAATAAAGGTAAAGGCTCTGCACCTTGTTCAAACCATAATCTGGCGGCGCTGGCCGCTATATCAACTAACCAGACTTGATCGGAGCCAGAGCACAACAAATAACGATTCTGGCTGATTAAGGTTTCGTTATGTACAGCAGCAGTTGATTGCTCCAGTCGCTGAGTTTTTTCAGCAAAAACCGGCCAGCTTTGTGCCGCAGGTTGCGCCACTGCAGGTCGGTAAGGCTGACCTGCATAAGCCGAAGGTCTGGCGGCATAAGCTGGAGCACAAGCTGAATACTGGGTATGGCCTGATGCATGTTTTAGCGTTGGGGCTTGCGGCATAACAAAGGCTGCAGGTTCTTGTGGTGCTATAACCTCAATACTCTGTTGCTGCGGTTCTAACTGCAATAGCGCATTGGTTAACGCTGACGCGACAAAGTCGTGTACTAAACGGGCCTGATGAAACCGTACTTCGTGTTTGGCCGGATGCACATTGACATCAACCTGACGTGGATTAATGTCCAGATAGAGTACAAAAGCGGGTTGCTGTTCAGCACTTAGCATAGAGCCGTAAGCCTGACGTATCGCATGATTCAGCAATTTGTCTTTCATCATACGGCCGTTGACATAGCTGTACTGACATTGCAGTTGCTCTTTACAGGCTGAAGGTTGCAACACCCAGCCCCAAAGCTTTAAATCATCGTACGCCACTTCGACAAAAGCGGCTTGCTCCAGAAAGTTTTTGCCACACAAAGCGGCTACGCGTTTTTGCTGAGCTTCTCGGCTATCCGCTTTTTTCAGTTGCCGTACAGTCTGACCGTTATGAATTAAAGTCCAGCTGACGTCAAAACGGCTTAATGCCAGGCGCTTGACCAGCTCGTCTATATGAGCGAACTCTGTTTTATCGCTGCGCAAAAACTTACGCCGGGCAGGGGTATTAAAAAACAGGTCCAGCACTTCAATGCTGCTGCCATCCGGATGAGCTGCCGGTTTTATTTGTACCTGCATATCACGGCCTTCAGCATAGGCTTGCCAGGCTTTATCCTGATGTGCTGGTTTGGACGTTAAAGTCAGACGGGAGACAGAACTGATAGAAGCTAAAGCTTCGCCCCTAAACCCCAGACTGACAATTTGCTCTAAATCATCCAGGGAACTGATTTTACTGGTGGCATGCCGGCTTAAAGCCAAGCCTAATTCAGCTTCAACTATGCCAGAACCATTGTCACGAATAAGGATTTTTTTACTGCCACCACGCTCAATCTCAATCAGAATTTGATCAGCACCAGCATCCAGGCTGTTTTCCACCAGCTCTTTGACGACAGAGGCAGGACGTTCTACCACTTCGCCTGCAGCAATCTGGTTTGCCAGTTGAGGAGGTAAGATTTGAATAGGCATCAGGGGATCCTAAGCACCTGACCAATCAGAATGTTGTCGCTTTTCAGATTATTGTGTCTGCGAAGTTCAGCCATGCTGACACCATACTGTTTCGCCACTCTGGATAAAGACTCACCGCGTTTCACTTTATGAGTACGGCTACTGCTACTGGTGCTTGCCACAGCGGTGGATCGGTTTTGTGTACCTGGCATCACAGTAGGCACTGAGCGACCATTATTTTTATGGGCAGCAAATAACGAATCAGCTGGTGGTGATTTTTCAAAATACCGTTTAATGGCTCTGAACATCGCCAACGCCAGTTTATGCTGATGGCCAGGGTCTTTCAGTAAACGTTCTTCGTTGTAGTTGGAGATAAAACCGGTTTCAAACAGGATAGACGGAATATCGGGCGCTTTTAACACAGCTAAACTGGCGGCCTGAGGCTCCTTTTTATGCAAATGCGCTATGGGAGCCACTTCACGTAACACTTCTTTCGCTACTTCAAAGCCAGTGACCATCGAATGGTTCATCGACAAATCCAGCACAGTTTGCGCCAGATATCGCTCATTGGCCGAGTCTTTGATGATCTCGCCTACTCCACCTAATAACTCCGAATGTTGTTCGGTTTGCTCCAGCATCCGGCCCACTTCAGTGGTAGCACGACGCATTGATAGTACCCAGACCGAAGCTCCATGGGCTTTACGGTTTTGTACTGCGTCGGCATGCACAGAGACCAGCAAATCAGCCTGTTTTTGTCGTGCTATATCAGGTCTTTTATTCGGGTGAATGTAATAATCGCCGGTACGGGTCAACACAGCTTTTAAACCAGGCTGTTTATTGATCATATCGGCTAACTGGCGCGATATAGACAAGGTGATGTTTTTTTCGTGTGTGCCTTTTGGCCCTACAGCACCCGGATCCTGACCACCATGACCGGCATCAATAGCAATAATAATATCGCGCCCTGTGGCTCTTGTACTTACAGTGCTTTGAGGTACTGAGGTCACTGGTTGAGACAGGACCTGAGCTGATGGAGAGGGTGTGACGGAAGTCACTGGTGCGCCCTGACTGGCAGACGAGGCTCTGCTTTGCGCTTTTAAATCCACCACCAGCCGATGACCATAAGGTGGTGAAGGTGGCAAAGAAAAAATACTGTCATTGACCGGAAAAGACAGTTCTATCACCACAGCTGTTGCTGCACTGGGTGTACGATTAGCATACACACGTTTAACTAAAGGCGAGTCACCGCTAACAGCGCCAATGTTTAAACTGGTCACGCCGGCCAGTTCAATTTCTAAACGACTTGGGTTACTTAAGCGTTTTACTTTATGCGAAGGGGCATCGGCTAAATCCAACACCAGTCGGGTATTATCAGGCGCATGCCAAATACGCACACCTTTAACACTGTTCACAGCCCAACTTTGGCAGGAAACAAGTAACAGCACCAGAACAACAACCCGAAGCATCAGACTCATTGAGCCTGCTCCCAGGTTTGCACTACAGCGTTCATCCACACCACAGCTTCAGCTTGATTCGCTGTGACGCGCAGCTGGCGCTGATTGTGATCAATCTGTAACTGCAGATCCAGATCAGCATCTGCCAGCAAACCATAACCACGTTCAGGCCATTCAATCAGACACAAGTTGCCTTTGGAGAAATAGTCACGAATGCCCATAAACTCCAGTTCTTCAGGGTCGCGCAGGCGATACAAATCAAAATGAAAGACTTGCTGCTCGCCAATAGTGTAAGGCTCAACCAAAGTATAAGTTGGGCTTTTCACATTACCCTGATGTCCCATAGCCTGAAGTAGGCCACGACTGAAGGTCGTTTTGCCTGCCCCTAAATCGCCCTGCAAATACAGCACGGCACCATTGCGTAAATGGGGTGCAAATAAGGCGGCCAATGCCAAAGTAGCGGTTTCGTCCACTAAATGAAAAATGTAGCTTTGAGCTGTCATCTGTACCTAAGCTGAGTGATCTCAGTCATAACAATTTTTTAAGCGCACGTGCCGTAGTAGTACAGCAGATGATTTGGCCGCTATGCTAACAAAAACAGCGCAGTGCAGCCAGTTTCTTCTGAAACAGGAAGTATAAAGGTCAAAGCAAAAACCTGATCGGGATTTATGGTAAAGTGCGCGGCGGAAATAAGCGGATCTTACTATGACCAGCAGCATCAATTGGCAGCATCTTGCAGAGCAAATAAAAGTCTGGGGCCAGCAACTTGGCTTCCAGCAGATAGGCATTACCGATACAGATTTAACCTCGGAAGAGCCTAAATTGCAGCAATGGCTGGATGCTGGTTTTCATGGCGAAATGGAGTATATGGCCGCTCATGGCATGAAAAGAGCGCGCCCTGCCGAGTTACACCCCGGTACTATCCGGGTGATCAGTGCACGAATGGATTACTTGCCGGAGCATGCGCAGTTTGCAGCTAATTTGGCCGATCCATCGATGGCCTATATTAGCCGTTATGCACTGGGGCGGGATTACCATAAGCTGATCCGCAACCGCTTAAAACAACTGGGCGAACGTATTGAAAACGAGTTAGGCGCTTTGGGTTTCCGGCCTTTTGTTGATTCAGCTCCTATTCTGGAAAGGCCGCTGGCGGTTAAAGCAGGTTTAGGCTGGCAAGGAAAACATAGTCTGGTATTAAATCAGGATGCGGGTTCCTGGTTTTTCCTCGGCGAATTGCTGGTCGATATTCCTCTGCCAGTTGATCCTGTCCATACCGGCGATTGTGGCACTTGTGTCGCCTGCATCACCATTTGCCCCACTCAAGCCATAGTTGCACCTTACACTGTCGATGCCAGACGTTGTATTTCTTATCTGACCATCGAATTACAAGGCGCTATTCCGGAAGAGTTCCGACCTTTGCTTGGTAACCGCATTTATGGTTGTGATGATTGTCAGTTGGTATGTCCTATCAACAGAGCAGCGGACACCACAGAAGAGCAAGACTTTCAGCGCAGACCACAGTGGCTGAATAAATCCTTGTTGGATTTATGGCGCTGGACTGAAACTGAATTTTTAAACTACACCGAAGGTTCTGCTATTCGTCGTATCGGCTATCAACGCTGGCAACGCAATATTGCCGTAGCCTTGGGCAACGCACCTTTTGATTTGGCCATTATTGAAGCCTTGCAGCAGCAACTGCCTTTAAGTGAGCTGTTAGTACAGGAACATATTCAGTGGGCTTTGCTACAGCAGCAGAAAAAAAGCCTGTTGCAGCAGAATTTATTAAGTCGCCAAACCGACCGTTTAGTGCGGGTTATTCAGAAGGGTTTACCACGGGACGCCTGAGATCTAACTGGGGCTGAGCCTTAAGCCGCTGCTGCGCCTGCAGTAAGATGTCCAACTTCT
The DNA here is from genome assembly GCF_947090785.1 of Rheinheimera sp. MM224. NCBI lineage: Bacteria > Pseudomonadati > Pseudomonadota > Gammaproteobacteria > Chromatiales > Chromatiaceae > Rheinheimera > Rheinheimera sp. MM224. Next base: position 660,539 of record NZ_OX352320.1, on the reverse strand, counting down.
GTGTGCGGTCAGCGACATGCCAGTCTTTAATTTCCTGCAAAGTACGACCACAACCTAAACAGACGTCAGAGTGGTTTAAACAACAAATACGGTTACAAGGTGATGCAGGCATAGAGCTCTCCGTTACTGGGTTAATCATAGCCTGCAATCCCCCTATCCAGCCTCTATTTTCTCTGTTTAGGCACCCAAGCCCAGACAAACTCTGCAATCACAGGTTCCACATTCAGTTCGTCGGTGATCTTTACCAAAATAGTGATATCGCCTTTTTCGGTGTCGCGAATAAACTGAATTTGCTCATCAGTCAGTGACGTAGTTGCCACCAGCTTGCCCGTTGCTCTTTTGACATAATTCAGCTGCATCGACTTTAACAGCGGAATACGATCGTCTGCCACATGCAAACCCACTAAAAAACCACTGGCCGACTCACCCAACAACGCCATAGCAGCCGCATGCACTGAACCTATATGGTTTTGTACCTTGGTTTTATTGGTCAGGCTTAACTGCGCCTGCTGAAAGTTTAATACATCGACTTTGACCGAAGCTGTGCCGGCGAACTTCACAGCTTTGCCAAATAACAAGGTCAATAAAGGCGAACGGAGCCAGGGCGAGTAGTTATTGATTTTGGCGACATAACGCCCAAGTTTATTGATGGCTTTCATACTGGTCTTACCTGTAAGTTTTAGTGTGGCAAAGATAGCAGTAATAAAATCAGGCAGCAAGTTGGGTTCAAGGTAAAAAAATAAGTTGGAATGAAGAATAGAAATGAAAAAGGAATCTTATACATGAGGTGAAAATTTGGAGCGGGCAACGAGGCTCGAACTCGTGACCTCGACCTTGGCAAGGTCGCGCTCTACCAACTGAGCTATGCCCGCTTAGGGGTATTACTGATTTTTGTTTCAAACTGGTTATTGGTGGACCAATTTGATTTGGAGCGGGCAACGAGGCTCGAACTCGTGACCTCGACCTTGGCAAGGTCGCGCTCTACCAACTGAGCTATGCCCGCATCCTGTTATTAGCAATCATGATTCTTTATCTTGGTTATAAAGAAGATTACTAAAAACGCCGATTCAATTGAATTTTCGTTCGAAGCGGCGCGCATTTTACAAAATTCCTAGCCCTTTGCAAGAGATTTTATTCAGGAATTTTGAAAAAATGCGTTTTATAAACCGCTAATTCAGCAATAGATTCCCGAATATCATCGAGAGCTAAATGACTTGATGACTTTTTAACCAGCTTAGTCACTTCCGGGTACCATCTTCTGGCCAACTCTTTTACCGTGCTGACATCCAGATTACGGTAATGGAAAAAGGCTTCAAATTCCGGCGCGTACTTGACTAAAAAGCGTCTGTCCTGACCAATGCTGTTGCCACACATAGGCGATTTACCTGCAGGTACATAATCAGACAGGAAACGGATCGTCTGTGCCATAGCATCGGCTAATTCCACTTCACTTTCCAGACAACGTTTGGTTAAACCACTTTTACCATGAGTTTCAGTGCACCATGCATCCATAGCATCTAAAACTTCTTTTGGTGTTTTAATGGCAAATACAGGGCCTTCAGCAAGGATATTTAACTGGCTGTCGGTTACTATGGTGGCCATTTCTAAAATCACTTCTTTTTCCGGATCCAGACCAGTCATTTCCAGATCGATCCACACCAGATTATTGTCGTTGCTCGCCATACTTCTTACCTTTGATTATTTGCAGCCAGTTTTGCTGCTTTGTAACTTGCCCGAATAGCGGTATCATACTATGCCTTAAGCAAAGTAAAAACCGCCGCAGTCAGGCGACAGTAAAGGCACAAGGCCACAGTGACCAAAAAAAAGCACCTCAATCAACGCCAGCATCAACGTATAGCCGCCAATCAGGATCGTCGTTTAGCCCGGGCTCAGAATAAAACCAACAAAAAAGAGCTGGATTCTGACTTATTGGCTGAAGCCGAACATGGCTTAGTGATCAGTCGTTTTGGTCAACATGCCGATATTGAAGATAGCTCAGGCCAGATTTTCCGTTGTAATATCCGCCGTACTATCAACTCCCTAGTCACAGGTGACAAGGTCGTATTCTGCCGCACCAAAGTACCTGGCGGTGGCCCTGAAGGCGTAGTGGAAGCTGTAGCTGAACGTGAATCTGTATTGCTGCGCCCTGACTTTTATGATGGTTTAAAACCTGTAGCGGCCAATATAGATCTAATGATTATTGTCTCAGCGGTTTTACCTGCGTTTTCGCTGAACATTGTCGACCGCTATTTAATAGCTGCCGAAGCCATGCATATCAAGCCATTGTTATTGCTGAATAAAATTGATTTATTAACCGAAGAACAGCGCGCGGAAGTCGACCAGCAACTGGCTATTTATCAGAACATTGGTTACGAATTCTTATTGCTCAGTGCAAAAACCGGTGAAGGTACAGCTCAGCTGGATTCTTACCTGAAACAAGGTGTCAGTATTTTTGTCGGCCAGTCTGGTGTAGGTAAATCATCTTTAGTAAATAACCTGCTGCCTGATTTGGGTGTAGAAACCCGCGCCGTGTCAGAAAATTCAGGTTTAGGCCAACATACAACGACCACTGCCCGCTTGTATCATTTACCGGATGGCGGTGACTTAATTGATTCGCCAGGTATCCGTGAATTTGCCTTGTGGCATTTGGAGCCAGAGCAAATAGCTTTAGGTTTTCCTGAGTTTAAAGACTGGCTTGGCCGTTGCAAATTCCGCGACTGTAAACACTTAAACGACCCAGGCTGCGCATTGCAGCACGCGGTCAGTATTGGCGAAATTCACCCGGAACGTTTTGCCAGTTACCATAAAATCCTGCTGAGTATGGCGCAGGATAAACCGAATTATTTTCAACCCTGAGGTTTAAATCCACTATGGATCAAGTCAAAATCGCATTGCAATACGCAATGCCAAAGCATTTATTGTCCCGTCTTGTTGGCTATCTGGCAGCGGCTCGTTTAGGTTTTATCAGCCATGCGCTGATTAATCTGTTTATTAAGGCCTATAAAATTAATATGGCCGAAGCCCAATTTGAAAAAGCTTCGGACTATGCCAGCTTTAACGAGTTTTTTACCCGCCCTTTAAAAGATGGCTTACGCCCGATCAATACGGACGCTGATGTAGTCTGCCAGCCAGTAGACGGCGCCATCAGCCAGTTGGGTGATATTGTCGATGGTAAGCTGATCCAGGCGAAGAATCATAACTATTCACTGCAGGCTTTATTAGGCGGTGATGCGGCTACAGCGGCTCCTTATGCCGGCGGTAAGTTCGCTACTATTTATTTAGCACCCAAAGATTATCACCGTATTCATATGCCCATTGCAGGCACCTTACGTGAAATGATTTATGTGCCAGGTGATCTGTTTTCAGTGAACCCGCTGACCGCCGAAAACGTGCCGGATTTATTCGCCCGTAATGAGCGTGTTGTGACCATTTTTGATACTGAACTAGGCCCTATGGCTTTGGTATTAGTAGGCGCAACTATAGTGGCCAGTATAGAGACCGTCTGGGCTGGCACTGTGACACCACCTACAGGTAAAGATGTATTCCGTTGGACTTACCCTGCCACAGGGCCTCAAGCTGTTACTTTAGAAAAAGGTGCTGAAATGGGCCGCTTTAAATTGGGATCCACAGTGATCCTGGCGTTCCAGGCTGGTCAGATTGAATTTACTGACAAGCAATACCCTACGGCAGTGACTCGCATGGGCGAGCCTTTCGCCGATATAGTCTCAAAAGATTGATAGAATCAAGCAGAGCCTGGCTCTGCTTTTTTATTGCTCTGAATTTTTGAATCAGGCGACGGAGAATACCCATGCAGATTATTGCCCATCGTGGCGCCAGTGGCTCTTATCCGGAAAATACCTTATTGGCGATAAAGCAGGCTTTGCTGGCAAAAGCCGATGGTATTGAAATTGATGTATTTTGTGTCGAAAACCAGCTGGTGGTGATCCATGACGAGAATGTCAGCCGCACCACTAACGGCATAGGGTTGTTGCAGGATTTTACATTCAACCAATTACAGCAACTGGACGCAGGTTCTGGCCAGCAAGTCCCCACCTTATGGCAAGTACTGCAATTGGTAAACAACCAGACCCTGCTGAATATCGAACTCAAAGGTGCTGACACAGCAGAGCCTTTATTAGAACTACTTAAAAAAGCTGAAACTGAACTGGGCACACATCCGGACAAGCTACTGATCTCTTCTTTTAATCATCATCTTTTGCAGCATATTAAAAATCATAGATCTGATTTAAAAACTGGGGCTTTAACAGCCTCATTGCCCCTGGATTATGCCGCCTTTGCATCACAACTGGGTGCCTGGTCAGTGAACTGCGATAAAGGTTTTATCAACAAAGAGATGGTACAGGATGCCCATCAACGTGGCTTAAAAGTGTGGGTCTATACAGTCAATGACGCCACCACGGCAAAAAAGATGCAGCAGATGGGTGTAGATGGAATTTTTTGTAATTATCCGCTGGAAGCCAGAAGCTGGTAGCAATGCAAAAGAGGATCAGTGTTTATGGCTATCGCAGCTATGACACTGATTGCACAAACGTATATTTAAGATATGCGCCAGCACGACGAAAGATGCACCAACAATAAGGATATAGTGCTCATAGTCATGGCCAAAAATGTCTTTTTGCCAGTAGATAAAACCACCTAAAAACAGCGAATAAAAAGGGTAAATCTTTTTATGGTAGCGGTGGAAACCGGCGAACAAGGTAATAAAACCCAACACCATAGTGATCAATAAAATGATCCGCTCGAAAGCATGATTATGCCAGGCACTTAAACCCAGAAGTGGTAATACAGGCAATAACACAGGCAGCATAATGCAATGAATAGCGCACAAAGATGTGATGGCTATACCTACTTTATCTAATGTATTACGAACCTGACTCAGCACGAATTGACACTCCGGTTTTGAAGGATTGAGATAATATAACAAATCAAAACAAAAACAAACTGCCCAGCCTATTCTTTTGCTGCCAACAGCGAAAAGCACCGCGACGCAATCGGCATCCTTCATTGGCTGTGGCATAATGCGGAAAATTTTTTGGAGACAAAATAATGGATCAATTACTGGAACAACTGGATCAGAACTTAAAAGATCTGTATCGCAAAGCCCTGGATGCAGACGCAGTTTTGGATGACATCCAGCAACAAGGCCATGGCAAATATCAGACCATTTTTGTCGACGACAAAAGCTTTCAGGTCAGCAGTAACAGATTTATGCCTTATTTAAGTGAAGCGGCAGAACAAGTAGCAGCGATGCGCCAGACCCAGCAGTTTAATACAGCCACTTTACAGCGCGTAGTGAAACAAATTCAGCTGTTACATAAAACTCTGGCAGAGTTCCGTCAAGTAATCACTAAATAGCCTATTTTCTAATCTGTTTAGATAAAATTATTCTAACGACAAAAGGCCATTGCACTACTCTAACTAAGTAGAAGGAGTATGCCATGGCCAGCTTAACCACTTCAGTAGACAGCATAAAACTTGAAGCGCGACAATTCGCATTGTCCGGCAATCAAACTCGTCCAAATCCTGGTGCAGCTATTGCCCGCGAATTGGATCCAGCGTTACAACAAAGCAAACAGCAGCAAATCCTATCAAATCTGCCGGAACCTACGCAGCAAAAAGAAGAAACACGGCAAGACTCTGTGCGGGTAACCAGTACTATAGGAAAAGCGGCCTCCAGCGGCCAGTTAAGCCGGGAGGAAGCCGTTGCAATTTACAGAGAGATAGCTAACCTGCTTTAGCAATGTTTTGCTGATGAGAAGCAACAGCGGGCTGAATAGTATCTTTATACCAACGCTGCAACATAGCACGTTCATGCTCCAGAGGTCTGTCAGCTCTGCTAACATTTAATCTGGTCATAAACCCCATATCTTTTAACTTAAGCTCTTTTTCTTCAGCAACCACGGCCTTATTTTTATCCAGCAAGGTGTAGCTAAAATTAATGCGTGGAATGAAAATATCTTTAATTACCCGAATGCGATCGCCGCTTTGCGTGTACATATGATTTACATCACCGGCTAAATCTATATCTGTTACGACCACATTCCAGCTGTACCCTTCTGGCAAATCTTTGGCCAGATCAGCAAAAATTTTATCAAAGCTAGCCATGGTACGTTTTTCAAAACCGCCCCGAGCTTCGTTTGCTGGCTTCATATCGGTAAACTTTTTATAGTCTTTGTATTCAACCTTTACTTCAGCGGCTGCCGCTGTTCCAGCAACCAATAAGGAAAGCATCAATACACCAGATTTAATAAAACGCATAACTCACCTCTTCTCGTTTCGATCAGCCACTGAATTAGTGCAACCACTACAGCCAACTCTGAATAGATTATCTTTTATGACTCATTCTACAGATATCACTATAGCCCAGTAAGTTGCTTTGCCTGAAGTGATTAATTGTGTGTAAAAGTGTTCATATGTAATGAGTGCCTGACATAACCTGACACTTCGGTGCAGAACGAACTTGAGTATTTTGTGCATAAAAAAACCGCCTTGCGGCGGTTTTTTTCAAACTAAAACAACGTATTAACCACCACGACCAGCGCGTTTACGGTCGTTTTCAGTTAAGTGGCGTTTACGGATACGAATAGACAATGGTGTTACTTCAACCAATTCGTCGTCATCGATAAATTCCAGAGCCTGCTCTAAAGCGTAACGGATTGGCGGAACCAGGTTGATGGCTTCGTCAGTACCAGAAGCACGTACGTTGGTTAACTGTTTGCCTTTTAAGCAGTTTACAGTTAAGTCGTTGCTACGGCTGTGAATACCAATCACCTGGCCTTCATACACTTCTTCAGCATGGCTGATAAACATACGACCACGTTCCTGCAGAGAGAAAATAGCGTAACCAGCAGCTTTACCTGTAGCGTTAGAAATCAGAACACCGTTCATACGCTGACCTATAGTACCGCCTTTGTATGGACCGTAGCAGTCGAAGCTGTGGTACATCAAACCAGTACCTGAAGTCAGAGTCATAAATTCTGTACGGAAACCAATTAAACCACGGCTTGGCATATTGAAGTCCATACGAATACGGCCTTTACCATCCGGTTGCATATTGGTCAGGTCAGCTTTACGCTCACCCATTTTTTCCATGATAGAACCCTGGTGCTGTTCTTCCACGTCAATGGTCACGTTTTCCATTGGTTCAGTTTTAACACCGTCGTCCACTCTCATGATTACTTCAGGACGTGATACAGCCAGTTCAAAACCTTCACGACGCATGTTCTCGATTAACACGCCTAAGTGTAATTCACCACGGCCTGATACTTTGAACTTGTCACCGTCTTCTGTTTCTTCAACACGTAAAGCTACGTTGTGTTTCAGTTCAGCATTTAAGCGATCTAAAATCTGACGTGAAGTAACAAATTTACCTTCTTTACCAGCAAACGGAGAAGTGTTGACCTGGAAGGTCATGGTCACTGTTGGTTCGTCTACTTGCAGAGCTGGCAATGGATCCAGGTTGTTTGGAGCACAAATGGTATCAGAGATTTTCAGCTCGCCTAAACCAGTGAACGCAACGATGTCACCAGCGTTGGCTTCAGTGGCTTCAATACGCTCCAGACCTAAGTAACCAAAGACCTGACCTACTTTAGCGTTACGTTTAGTACCGTCGGCACCAATCACTGTCACTTGCTGGTTAGGCTTTAAAGTACCGCGCTTGATACGGCCGATACCGATAATGCCTAAATAGCTTGAGTAATCCAGCTGAGAGACCTGAATTTGAGTATCACCGTTCAGTTCAACTTTTGGTGGAGCTACGTGCTCAACAATAGCAGCGAATAAATCGTTGATATCTGTTTTTGGCTCGTTGTAATCCAGAGTCGCCCAACCGTTGATTGCTGATGCGTAAACGATAGGGAAATCTAACTGCTCGTCAGTTGCGCCTAAGTTGTCAAACAGGTCGAATACCTGGTCAATAACCCAATCAGGACGTGCACCCGGACGGTCAATTTTATTCACAACAACAATAGGCTTTAAACCGTGGGCGAAAGCTTTTTGAGTTACGAAACGCGTTTGCGGCATTGGGCCTTCAACAGCGTCAACTAATAATAATACAGAGTCAGCCATAGATAATACACGTTCAACTTCACCACCGAAATCGGCGTGGCCTGGTGTGTCCAGAATGTTGATGTGGTAACCGTTCCAGCGTACTGAGGTATTTTTTGCCAAAATTGTTATACCGCGCTCGGATTCCTGGGCATTGGAGTCCATTACACGTTCCTGCAACTTGGCGCGGGCATCAAAAGTGCCAGACTGTTGCAGTAATTTGTCTACCAAAGTTGTTTTACCATGGTCAACGTGCGCGATAATGGCGACATTACGCAGTTTTTCGATAGCTGAAGCGGTTCCGCTCATTTATATTTCCTCTGTGGCACTAGCTGACCATAATCTTGACTACTAGGCATTGACTAAAAGTTGTTCGAATTCAAGGGCGCGTATTCTACTCTGTTTTTACGCAGAAAGAAAAAATAACTGTGATCTGCATCGGCTTATTTTTAGCAGTAGCATTTCTACCCAAAGTAATTGATGTTGCAGCGCGACGGCAAGTGCTTGAGACCCCAAGAGCATAGCCCACTATGCGACTGGGGCGAGAGCGCGCAGTCAACAAAGCTGCGGCTTCAAGTACGAAGGGTATAAATTCAACGCATTTTAGTGACAGCCTGATGAAACTTGCTATTTTAAGTGGTGTTTATTTGGAAAAGCACCAAGCTGGGGCTTTTGCCTCACAATGAGGCAGCATTGCACCAACTTAATGCAAAAGCGTGCATCATTGCGAGGCATCATCACAAAAAGCCATTACAAATCAACACCATAAATCTTTGGCACAAGAATAGCATTACAATGCGCAAAGCTTTGGCCTGAGCCAGCATTATAAAAACAGGTGTTTTATAGCACCCGTCAACAGCACAAACCGGAGGAATGCATGTCTGCATCTACAGTACTGAGTTTTATCAAAGAGAACGACGTAAGATTCGTTGATTTACGCTTTACAGATACCAAAGGTAAAGAACAACACGTGACTATTCCAGTCAGCCAGGTTAACGAAGATTTCTTCGAAGACGGCAAAATGTTCGACGGTTCTTCTATCGCCGGCTGGAAAGGTATCAATGACTCAGACATGATCCTGATGCCTCAGGCAGACACCATGTTACTGGACCCGTTTTCAGAAGAAACTACAGTCAATATCAGCTGTGACGTTATCGAACCAAGCACTATGCAAGGTTACGAGCGTTGCCCACGTTCAATCGCTAAACGTGCTGAAGAGTACCTGAAATCTACCGGTATTGCTGACACCGTATTGTTTGGACCTGAGCCAGAATGGTTCATGTTTGACGACGTACGTTTCAAAAACACTATGTCTACTGCATTCTTCGCTATCGATTCTGCTGAAGCTGCATGGAACTCAGATAAAGTATACGAAGGCGGTAACAAAGCTCACCGTCCTGGTATCAAAGGCGGTTACTTCCCGGTACCACCAGTAGATCAACACCACGATATCCGTAGCGCCATGTGTGTGGTGCTGGAAGAAATGGGTCAGGTCGTTGAAGCTCACCACCATGAAGTTGCTACTGCTGGTCAGAACGAAATCGCAACTCGTTTCAATACGTTAACTAAAAAAGCTGACGAAATTCAGGTTCTGAAATACGTTGTTCACAACGTAGCTAACCTGTACGGCAAAACTGTAACCTTTATGCCAAAACCACTGGTTGGCGATAACGGTTCAGGTATGCACTGTCACCAATCATTAGCAAAAGACGGTGTAAACCTGTTTGCTGGTGATAAATATGCTGGTTTGTCAGAAACTGCCCTGTACTACATCGGCGGTATCATCAAACATGCTAAATCAATCAATGCGTTCACTAACCCATCTACCAACTCGTACAAGCGTTTAGTGCCACACTTTGAAGCTCCTGTAATGCTGGCTTACTCAGCCCGTAACCGTTCAGCTTCTATCCGTATTCCACTGGTACCAAGTGCTAAAGCACGTCGTATCGAAGTGCGTTTCCCGGATCCGGCAGCTAACCCGTACCTGGCTTTCGTAGCTCAGTTAATGGCTGGTTTAGATGGTATTCAGAACAAGATCCACCCAGGCGATGCCATGGATAAAGACTTGTATGACCTGCCACCAGAAGAAGAAGCACTGATCCCTCAGGTTTGTGGTTCTTTAGACGAAGCTCTGGATGCACTGGATGCAAACCGCGCTATCTTCACTAAAGGCGGCGTAATGTCTGACGCGATGATCGATGCGTACATCGAACTGAAACGTGCTGAAGCTAAACGTGTTTCTATCGCAGTTCACCCACTGGAATACGAACTGTACTACAGCGTTTAATTACTACTTAAGTCGCTGTTAGATACCTGAAACCCGCGCCTGTCGCGGGTTTTTCTTCGGCTGAAATTTGAGATCCATGCCCGGACAGATTAGAGTGGATACAGCAGCAGCCACAGCCCGGATCGCTATGAAAAAACTAATCCTGTTTTTAGCTTTACTCTGCATCACTGCGTTATTCACCACTGCACTTTGCACCAGCGCCTTTGCTCAACAGGTTTATGTCAGCGTGGATAAAAATGGCGTGCCGCTGTATTCAGATCAACCTGTTGCCGGCTCTAAGAAACTGGAGCTGAAAGTATCTCTGCAAAACCAGCAGCCACAACAAGAAACCCAGATCAACCCATTAGCTTCGTTAACTGACGAACCAACTCCCTACCAACTGACGATATTAACTCCAGCAATGCAAGATACAGTGATCTCACATCAGGGCGAAGTGGTGGTGCAAAGCGATGTCAGCCCACAACTGGCCGAGCACCACAAACTGCGGTTAGTTCTTGATAACAATCAACAAAGCCCGTTACAGCAAAGCAGCAACTTTCGTCTGCTTGGTGTTGAAAGAGGTGAACATCAACTTCAGCTTCAAGCTCTTGATCAAAACGGCAAGCTAATTGCAGAAAGTACTGTAACAACCTTTTATTTACGTAAAAATACAATAGCTTCACCAAAATAGTGCGTTTAGACGGTGATCCGTCCGATTTTACAGTACACTGTGGAATTAGAGCACCATTTTGGTGCAATAGGTGAACGCAGTGACCCAACAAAAAAAGACGATGGATTTTTCCACCACCGACTTTACCGATCAACTCAGCACCGCCATATTGGTGCTGGATAGCCAACTACTGGTGCAGTATTTTAATACCGCCAGTTCGGCGATGTTTGGTGTGGGTGAAAAACGCCTGGCACAGCAGTATTTTTTTACCTTATTTCAATACACAGATTTAACCTCCAGTTTCTTTTTAACAGCACTGCAAAACCGACAAGGTTTCGGTATCAGCGATGTACAGGCTGTATTGCTGGATGGCCGGCATATTTTGCTGGATGTCACTGTCAATCTTATTGAACAACCTAACTTAGCATTGATGCTGGAACTACGGCAGGTTGATCAGCAACGCAAAATCAGTCTTGAAAGCTTGCAACAGCACCAGCATCTAGCTGCCCGTGAATTGATCCGTGGTTTAGCACATGAAATTAAAAACCCTTTAGGGGGTTTACGTGGTGCAGCCCAGTTGCTGGAAGAATCGCTGAATGAGGATCAAAAAGAATACACTCAGCTGATTATTGCGCAGGCAGACCGGCTACGGAATCTGGTGGATCGCTTATTGGGGCCTTATAAAGCGCCGAATAAAAAGCCATCCAACGTGCATCAGGTGCTGGAAAGAGTCAGTCAACTGGCTCAAATGGACAACCCGACTCATGTGCAGTTTGTCAGAGACTACGACCCCAGTATCCCTGACTTTTCATTTGACCCCGAATTAATAGAACAAGCCTTGCTGAACATAGTAGGCAATGCTCAGCAGGTGCTGACTGAAGGTGGCCAAATCACCTTACAAACCCGGATTTTAAATCAACATACCATTCATGGTCGTCGTCACCGCTTAGTAGCAGCCGTCAAAGTGATAGATAACGGCCCAGGTATTCCACCTGAAATTAAAGACACCTTATTTTTCCCTATGGTCACAGGCAAACCCGGCGGTACAGGCCTCGGTTTGTCGATAGCTCAAACCTTAATTCACCAACACGGTGGCTGGATTGACTGCGAAAGCTGGCCAGGGCAAACCGCTTTTACTTTATATTTACCGCTCAATAACTCTGGAGAAGAAGAATGCAGCAAGTAGTCTGGATTATTGATGATGACAATTCGATCCGCTGGGTGTTGGAAAAAGCTTTAGCACGGGCTGATATTGCCTGCGAAAGTTATGCTTCGGCCGATTTAATGTTACAACGATTGCAGTATGAGCAGCCAACAGTTGTGGTATCCGATATCCGGATGCCAGGCACAGATGGCATGGCGTTGCTGACCAAGTTGCAGGAACTATCGCCCGAGCTGCCAGTGATTATTATGACGGCACATTCGGATCTGGATAGCGCAGTCAACGCCTTTAAAAAAGGCGCTTTTGAATACCTGCCAAAACCTTTTGATATCAATGAAGCTGTGTCGCTTATTCAACGAGCCTTAGCTCATAGTCAGGCCAAACAACCCAAACAACAGGCTGTGGCGCAGACCGAAGTGCCGGAAATTATCGGCGAAGCCCCAGCCATGCAGGAAGTGTTTCGTGCTATCGGCCGCTTGTCGCGATCCAGTATCAGTGTGCTGATCAACGGTCAGTCCGGTACAGGTAAAGAGTTAGTGGCTCATGCGCTGCATAAACACAGCCCACGCTCAGAACAGCCTTTTATCGCACTGAACATGGCCGCCATTCCAAAAGACTTAATAGAATCCGAACTGTTTGGTCATGAAAAAGGCGCCTTTACCGGCGCAGCCAATTTACGCAAAGGCCGCTTTGAGCAAGCCGATGGCGGCACTTTGTTTCTTGACGAAATTGGTGACATGCCGCTGGACGTACAAACCCGTTTATTAAGGGTTTTGGCGGATGGACAGTTTTATCGGGTTGGTGGTCATCAGGGTATTAGTGTGGATGTGCGTATTATTGCCGCGACCCACCAGAACCTGGAGATTTTGGTGGCTGAAGGCAAATTCCGTGAGGATTTATTCCACCGCCTGAACGTGATCCGTATTCAAATTCCGGCGCTGAAAGATCGCAAACAGGATATACCAAAACTGGCGCAGCATTTCCTGCAACAGGCAGCCCGTGAGTTGAATGTCGAGGCAAAAAATCTGGCTCCTGAAACCGAAAAATTTATTGCTCAGCTTGATTGGCCTGGTAACGTACGTCAACTTGAAAACAGCTGCCGCTGGCTCACAGTAATGGCTAGTGGCAAACAAGTATTGTTGTCTGACTTGCCGCCTGAATTAACCAGTGCACCTAAAGTAGTAGTGAATTCGATTCCTGGTGGCCAACAAAGTTGGCAGGATGCGTTAGCAGCCTGGGTCAGTCAGAAACTGAATGCAGGCGAAGAAAACATACTGGCTGAAGCAGGACCACAATTTGAAAAAATAGTGCTGCAACAGGCACTGCATTACACTCACGGCCACAAACAGGATGCAGCCAAACGTCTGGGCTGGGGTCGTAATACGCTGACCCGTAAGCTGAAAGAGTTGAATATGGAATAGGGATGAGCGTTCATCCCTTGTTCAACTGAATATAAAAAAACCGGCCAGATGCCACATCGATACATCTGGCCAGCAGGAAATCAGTCCTTAGCGTTAAAAAGGCTCAAGCGCAATTTCTACGCTTTTGTAGTACAAAGAAGTTAAGCCTTCATACCCAGAATCTGTGCCAACAAAAAGCCAAACCCGCCCCTGTCCATCGCTGTACAAAGGAATACGTTCACTGGTGGTGGTTTGTACCGTCTTTTCAGCAAATTTCGAACCATCGCAAGCCGCATCTTTGGCTGCAATATCGCCTATCACTTTGGCTTGAGTGCCGGACTGTGACTGCTGTCCCTTGTCCAGATTTAAGTAGTAACCTTCCTGTTTTGGCTCTTTGTCAGCATAACCAAACTTCAGATAAACACTCTCCCCCGGCGCGCCTCCCACTCCGGCACAGTCGGTGCCTGCATTGGATAAAAACGTCAGCCGCACTCTGGCGTAATATTTAGTTGAAGGTTCAAGCCCGGAAAAGTGATTCTTCAGATACATAAACAGATCGTCGCTGCGATTCATGCCTGAAATGTAAAAACCCTTTTTAGCTGAGTCGCCAGGTAAAGCACGAATGCCCGACTCTAACTGGTAACTAGCAGCATTATCGGAAGGATAGTCCGAGAAACCGGCAACCCAGCCGTGAGCACCTGAGTTGAAATCAAAATTATAGGCTTTGTCCTGCCCTAATAACTCCATATCGCAGCCAGACAAAGACAACAGGCTTAAACCCACCAGAAAAGCTAAACGCTGCATCACAGTTCTCCCTTAAGTTGTGCTTAGTCTAAGAACAACTGGAAAAAACCCTGTGACCATTTGTAATGGATCAGTTGGCAAAAGTTACCGGATACAAAGAAAGGTAAAACCAGCCGCAAGGATCGGCTGGTTCGAAAACGGCTGGTTTGTCTTACGCTAAAACCTAAAGTGGGAAAGGTTGTTCTATGCTGATCGCAGGTTCAGTAAACCAACGGGGGCCAGAGGCCGTCATATAAAAATGATCTTCAAGCCGCACACCAAATTCCCCAGGTACACAGATCATCGGCTCGTTACTAAAACACATCCCTTGTGCCAACGGTGTATGCTCATTGCGCACCAGATAAGGGCCTTCGTGAATATCCATCCCTATGCCATGACCTGTTCTGTGCGGCAAACCAGGCAAGGCATAATCCGGCCCTAAACCATAAGATTCCAGCACTTCACGAGCCGCAGCATCCACCAGACCACAAGCCATTCCAGGTTTTGCTGCAGCAAAAGCTGCAGCCTGAGCCGCTTTTTCGACAGACCAGATTTCACGCTGACGAGCTGTTGGCTCGCCAAACACATAACTGCGGGTAATGTCAGAGACATACCCCAATAAACGACAGCCTGTATCAATCAGTACCATATCGCCCTTTTCAAGGTTTTTTGGCGTTTTTACTCCATGCGGGTACGCAGAGTCCGGACCAAATAATACGATACAAAAGTAGGAACCGCTGGCGCCAACTTTGCGGTGGGCTTCATCGATAAAAGCTTCAACTTCAGTGGTACTGATGCCTTCATACAAGATGCTGGCTACGGCTTTATGCACTTCTAATGTCATATCCATAGCACGCTGCATAATGGCAATCTCAGCCGCTGATTTTTGTGCCCTGCAGCTTTGAGTAATGACTTTGCCGCTGACGATCTGCTGCTGTGGATTAGCCTGACGTAAACCTTCGAAGATAAAAAATGCACTGCTGTCATCCAGCGCCAGCACTGGATCGGTTTTAGAGCAGCTTTGTTTTAACGCGCTCAGCATTAGCTCGTAAGGGTTTTCGTGCTCGTGCCAGCCCAGCACTTCGCCCTGAATCACCTGAAAACCTGCCAGAGTCGGGATTTCAAAGACAGGACTGATGTAGACCAACTCGCCTGTCGCTGGCAGCAAAGCTCCAACCAAACGCTCACTGGCGTACCAGACTGTGCCAGTGAAATAACTTAAATTAGTACCGGCATTCAGATACAAGGCATCTATGCCCTGCTGTTGCATCAGCTGCTGTGCTTTGTGAATACGGGCCTGATACTCAGTAGCGCTGATAGCGTCGACGCCAGCGACCATGGGTTTTAAGCAATCCAGCGCTTGTTGTTTGGTTTTACCGCCTATCTGACTCATTAGGTGCTCCAGCAATTCAGTTGATAGTTCAGAGTATGCAGCTGCGACCACATGAATTAAAATGATATAAATTCAACACATCATGAATTGGATTCATCCATGCTACCACCACTGAAAGCATTACAAGCCTTTGAAGCCACAGCACGACTAAAAAGCTTTAGCAAAGCGGCAGAGCAATTATTTGTCACCCAAAGTGCGGTCAGTCATCAGGTGAAGCTGCTGGAAGACTTTATTGGCCAGCCTTTGCTACTGAGGCAAAACAAAAGTGTGGAGCTGACACAATCAGGCGATATGTTGTATTCGGTGGTGCGGGACTGTTTTGTCCGGTTGAATTCAGTCACTCAGCATTTATTAAACCAACCCCCTGTACAGTTAAAAATTCTGGCACAAACCTCTATTGCGGTGGAATGGCTAGCCCCACGACTGGAGCTGTTTAAACAACAACAGCCGGAGCTGGATACCTTGCTGGATATGGCGTCTATGGCAAACAATGCCGACCCGGAGCAGTACGATATTATTCTGGGGACCTGGCCAGCCCCTGCTGGTTTTGTCAGCCGGCAACTGCGCACTGAGTTTTGGTATCCAGTTTGTGCTCCGGCGCAGTTTCAGTTATTAACCAGCTCTGATGCTGCAGAATTGTTGCAATACCCGCTGTATAGCTCGGAAACAGGTGAAGACTGGCAATTGTGGTGCCAACATCAACAGCTGCGTAGCCCGGCGGCTATGCAGCTGCGTT
This sequence comes from Rheinheimera sp. MM224, assembly GCF_947090785.1. Lineage (NCBI taxonomy): Bacteria > Pseudomonadati > Pseudomonadota > Gammaproteobacteria > Chromatiales > Chromatiaceae > Rheinheimera > Rheinheimera sp. MM224. The sequence goes on along the minus strand of NZ_OX352320.1, from coordinate 644,062 downwards.
ATGTTAATCTGGCCTTACTGGCGACAAAAGCCGTCAGTGGGGGCAGCGGCTTTGCGTTATCGAATGATTTTATTGCGGGACAGGCCTTAGCCAGCGGTCAACTGATTGCTTTGCGCCAGTTCAGCTATCAACTCCCCTGGGGGCAATATCAAGTGCATTACAAAACCGACAGTATGCAAAGTACGGCTGTGGATCAGTTTATTCAGTGGCTGACAACCCAATTGCAGCCACCTTCTGCTTAGAATTCAGTGCGCTGAGCATAAGCGCGCCAAAACATCACGCCGCAGATGAAGAATACGAAAGCCAGCACTAGTGGCAAGCTGTTCCACTTGTTCATCACTATGATGTTGTCTTCTGGCCACAACAGCTTTTTATTTGTTGCTGAGGTCCTTACACCATGGACTAAAAAATCTCCGACTTTATTTTCAATAAAAAATATCAGCTGATTTTCTGTGTTTAAAAAACCGTATAACAGATGAGTATTGTCGCAATCCTGACGGCCCTGCAGTGGCAATAATTCGGTCGACAGGCTGCTTTTTAAATAAATAATGCCTTTACGATCAGCACCGGCATCACAGTGTATCCCGGTTAATACAGCCGGTACCTGCAATAAATCTGAGCCATCACTTTGTACTTTGTATTTTGGAAAAAACACAAATACAGCCACAGCAACGGCTGTCAGTAAAAAGCTGAACAGGCTGCTCCACTTTAATCGCCGCGGACTCCAGTTCAGATAAGACAGGCTTTTTTTCATAGATCACCCCAAAGTGCAAAGACGGCTAAGGTACCAGTGTCATTGATTTTAGGAAAGTTAAAACCTTTCAGCGTGGTCTGCTGTCCCGTATTTGGCTGGTTCTACCTCGCAAGACACCACAAGACTGTATGCTCGCCAGCCGCAGCCCACTGACTTAAATCTGTAACACACTTAAGAAGCAGGCCTGTCCGGTCGCTTATAGCCTCCAACCATACAATTCCAATAACGCAAAGTGCTCACAAGGATAAATAATGTTTAAAAATATGTCGGTCAAAACAGGCATTTTACTGGTACTTGCCATCTTTAGTTTTGCATTATCCAGTCTGAGTTTATACGCATGGTCCAGCGCACGCAGCAGTGACCAGGGGATGCAAGACCTGTACAACATGGCCGTGTTACAAGTGAATCCGTTAAGCGATACCTACGGTATGATGATGCGCAGCCGTATCGCTCTGGCGGCGGGTTTTGTTGAGTTGCAAGCTGGAGAGAAAGACAAAGCAGAAGTTAGCGCCACCCGGTCAAAAAAATTCCTGGCGGAAGCACATCCGCGTTTTCAGCAATTTGTTGATGCAGGAACAGAAGGCAAACAAAAAGCACAGGTGCAGGAACTTCAGCAGCTTTTTGTCTCTTATGATGCCGCAGTCAATGAGTCAATTCAGGCACTGGCTGATGGCTCAACAGAAAACTATATTGCAGCGAATTTAAAAGCCCGTGACGCCAACGCAGTATTTCAGGAAAAAATTCAGGGCTTTATGCAACAGGCCGAACAAGCAAACAGCAGTTATATGGCGCTGGCAGGTTCCAGATATCAAACGGCTACAGCCCTGACTGTATTTTTTGTCTTGCTCACTCTGACTTTGTGTCTGGGCAGTTGGTGGTTTATACAAAAAGTTCTACTGCAACCTTTGCAATTAGCAGGGCAACATTTTGAGTGGATGGCCGCAGGTGATTTAACCCGTCGTATTTTGGTCGATACTACGAATGAGCTGGGACGCCTGTTTGCAGGCCTAGAGCATTTGCAACAAAGCCAAAAACAAACCATCAGTCAAATCAGTGGCACAGCCGCTCAATTGGCTTCTGCGGCAGAAGAGTTAAACGTAGTCACTGCACAAAGCTCTTCCGGTCTGGCCTTACAAAATGCTGAATTGCAACAAGCAGCTACAGCGGTTAATGAAATGACTGTAGCTGTTGAAGATGTAGCACAAAACGCAGTCTCCACTTCAGATGCTTCAATGGCATCGAACAAACTGGCGATCCAAAGTCGTGCTGAAATGCAGCGCACTATAGACGAAACCCGTCTGATGACAGAGGAAATGCAACAATCCACTCATCTGGTGCAGCAACTGTCGACCCAGGCCAAAGATATAGGCCAGGTTCTGGACGTAATACGGGCTGTGGCGGAACAAACCAACTTACTGGCGTTAAATGCAGCCATTGAAGCAGCGCGGGCTGGTGATGCAGGACGAGGTTTTGCTGTAGTCGCAGATGAAGTCAGAGCTTTGGCTTACCGAACTCAAAACTCTACCCGCGAAATTGAGCAAATGGTGATGCAAATTCAACAAGGCACAGTGCAGGCTGTGCAAGCTATGCATAACAGCAGCCAAAGAGCCGATGTCACTCTGGAATTAACCAGTAAAGCCGGTGAAGCGCTGGAGCAGATATTTAACTCGATTAGTCATATCAATGATCGGAATTTGTTGATTGCCACAGCATCAGAGCAACAAGCTCATGTGGCACGTGAGGTCGATCGTAGTCTGGTCACTATCCGCGATTTGTCCTTACAAACTGCAGCGGGCGCCGATCAAACCAATATGGCGAGCCGGGAATTATCCACCATGGCAGCTCAGCTCATTAGCATGGTGCAGAAATTCAGAATTTAATGACCGCCTGATCAGTTGTTCATAAAAAAACGGCGACCTGCGAAACAGACCGCCGTTTTTTATCAGTTCAAATTAAGACTTAGCTTCGGCTCTTGCCTTGGCTTTTTCCTGCCATTTTTGCTGACGTTCTGCCAATTTGGCTTTTTGTTCAACCGTCAGCACTTTATTGATCTCAAACTGTAATTTAGCGCGGGCTACTTCATGATCCAGCCTGTCTTTCTGCTTGGCTTCTAACAAAGCACGTACTGCGGCTTCATCAAAAGTATCAGCTTGCACCAGAGCCTTTAACTGATCCATTTCTGGTTTCACTTCATCACGTTTTGGCATAGTGGCGCGATGTTGCTCCATCAGAGTTTTGATCTGCTCTTTTTGTGCATCGGTTAAATCTAACCCTTTTAAGGCCTTCATATGCAAGCCTGCTGCCGGGCCGTGGCCTTCATGACCACGCTCTGGACCTGCAAAGCTGCTGATGCTGGTTGTAGCTAATAAACCACTGAATAATAATGCAATCACTGTAGAATGTTTCATAGTGTCTTTCCTCATTTGCCTTGTTTGGCTTTAATTGCGACAGTGATAGCTTACGACACTGAATGCAAAGCAGCGCAAAGCCAACGTAAAGGTTGTGTAAAGGACTGCAACAAGTTTGCGCTGTCTTTTACACTGGCAAAAAACGCTCTGGAGCCAGAATGACTTCTATATTAATGATTGATGACGATGTAGCACTGACCCAGCTGGTAGCAGAATACCTGCAACTAGACGGTTATCAGTTTACCGCTGTGCATCAGGGGCCTGAAGGCCTGGAAATGGCGAAATCTAATGCGTTTCAGCTGGTTCTGCTGGATATTATGTTGCCAGGTATGGACGGCCTGACCTTATTAAAACAATTGCGCCAACACAGTTATTGTCCGGTGTTAATGCTGACAGCACGCGGTGATGAAATTGACCGTGTCGTTGGATTGGAGCTTGGGGCTGATGACTATCTGGCGAAACCTTTTAGCCCAAGGGAACTGGTCGCGCGCATTAAAGCTATTTTGCGAAGGGTGGAGCTGATCCAACAACAGCAGCAACCCCAATTAAGTGTATTGCAGGTGAATAGCCTGCGGCTGGACAGCGCCAAACGGCAGATTTATGTACAGGACAACCCACTGGTACTGACGGCGACTGAATATCAGATCCTTGAACTTTTAATGCGTCATGCCGGTGATGTGGTCAGTAAAGAAGATCTAAGTCAGCTGGCGTTAGGTAAAAGACTGCAGCTTTATGATCGCAGTCTGGATATGCATATCAGCAATATCCGCAAAAAAATTGCTCAGTATGATGATGTAGAAAAAATTCAAACTTTAAGAGGCTTGGGTTATTTGTTATTACAAGGCGAACATTGATGAACTGGTCCCGCTGTAATCCGGTGAACTATCTGGCTGGCCGCATCTTTTTGTGGTTTTGGTTGGTGTTATCTGTCGCTGTGGCCGGCGCTATTTTGCTGGCCAGAGGTTGGCCTGAACAAACTGAAATACGACGTTTACCTCACCCTGTCGCTGAGCAATTCCGGCACCTGAAAGAGCATTTTCAGCCTTTTGCCAACCTCTCTACCTTACAGAAAGATTTGGAGCGTAAATACAAAGGCCGCTGGCTGATGGTCGACGTGGATAATAATCAGCTGTTAAATCCGGATGCCTTGCCCTCTAATTTTGATCCAAACTGGCTGACCGAACTGTCGCAGCTAAACAGGCCACGTTTATTGGTACATAAAAACACTTTTGTTGCAGGTCCTTTGCTCACGCTGATCTCGGGCAAAAACATCGCCTTATTTCAGTTAAAACAACGACCTGAACAAGCCTGGTGGCAATTCCATGCGCTGCCGGAAGGCTCATTACTGACCTTACTGCTGGCCGTATCAGCCGTAGCCAGTCTCATTCTGGCGCTGTCTATCACCCGCCCTTTACGGGAACTCAGTAGCAGCCATTTAAAATTTGCTCAAGGGGAGCTGGATAACAGGGTGACAGCACTGGCTGCCCGCAAAGATGAACTCGGTGATTTAGGTCGTGGTTTTAATACCATGGCCACTCAGATAGAAAACCTAATCCATAACCAGCAGCGATTACTGAGGGATGTGTCGCATGAATTACGCTCTCCGCTAACCCGATCGCAATTAGCCCTGGCATTGCAGCAGCGCCAGGGTGACCATCCGCAACTGCAACGCATTGAAATGGAGCTCAAATTACTGGATCAGTTGCTGGATGAATTGTTAACCTTTAGCCGTCTCGACGCAGGCCAATATCCGCTGGAAAAACAGCAGCTGGATTTAACTGAATTACTCAGCGCTATTATTGAATTGAATCAGTTGGAGGCCGATACCAAACAGCAGCAAGTGCACCTGAATGCACCTGACCAATGCTGGCTGGATGCGGACCAACGTTTATTGGGTCGCGCTATTGAAAATGTGCTGCGAAACGCCATTAAATACAGTCCGGTAGAAAGCTTGATTCTATGTACTCTGAAGCAGCACGAACAACAGCTTGAGTTACTGATACAGGATCAAGGGCCTGGTGTGCCAGAGGAGAGTTTATCGCAAATTTTTGCGCCTTTTTACCGGGTATCTGCAGTGCGTGAACACCAGAACGGCACAGGTCTTGGGTTGGCTATTGCGGCCTCGGCAATACGGCAACATAAGGGCAGTATCAGTGCCTCTGTGCCTGCGACAGGTGGCTTATTAATCCGTATTTTATTACCTCTGACCCATTAAGGATCTTTGATTGTCTGCACTATCACATAAACCTTTGTCGGCCAGTTTTACTGAAGATCAACTTGTATTGGCATTACCAGTTCTGCAGCAGTTCTGGCAACAAGGTCAACATCAGTCTTTTTTCAGTTTTGATCAAACCCGGATTTGTTACAGCAGCTTCCGCCATTCAGCGCCACGAGCTGAAATAGTGCTGTCTCCGGGACGTATTGAAGCAGGTCAGAAGTATCAGGAATTCTGCTTTGATTTGTATCAGGCAGGTTTTACTGTGCATCTGATTGATCACAGAGGTCAAGGAGCGTCAGACAGGATCAATGCGGATCGGCATTTAGGTGATGTGGCTGATTTTCAGCATTATGTGCAGGACTTCGCGCTCTGGCTAGAACAGCATATAGTGCCAAAGCAACAAGCTCCGCTTTTGGGGTTAGCGCACTCCATGGGCAGTGCTATTTTATGCCGCTACCTACAGCAGCATAGTAAACATGGTTTTAGCGGTGCTGTTTATTGCTCGCCTATGTTTGGCATTCAAAGTAAACCTTTGCCAAAAATAGTAGCGACAACCCTGGTGAGCCTGATTACGACACTGAATAATTTATGCGGCAGACAAAGCCGCTATTTTCCGGGGCAAAAACCTTATCTGGATAAGCCCTTTACCGGCAATCATCTGACTCACAGCGCAGTACGTTATCAGCAATTTCGTCAGATCTATCAAACTCACGCTGAACTGCAGTTGGGTGGGGTTTCCAGCCGTTGGTTACAACAATCCCTGCTGGCCATCAAGGCATTGCAAAAGGCCCCGGTTCTGGCCTTGCCCCAGTTGATTGTTCAGGCAACAGAAGACCCTGTGGTGGATAACCAAATGCAGCAACTTTATCAGCAGAAACACTTACAACAAGGGCAACCTTGTGAACTGGTAAACATTCAGGGTGCTTTGCATGAGATTATTTTTGAAAGCGACCCGCTACGTAATCAGTTATTCACCGCGCTCAACCGTTTTGTTCTTCAGCTCGGATTCTGAATACGAGGATCAGCGTGAATAATCACTTCCGCTTCAGTTCGGATTCTGAATAAGGTTCGGCATGAATAATAACTTCGGCTTGTTTATAGAGAGCCATCAGTTGCTGCTCGGCCTGATCCACAATGGCATGAGCTGCCAGCAAAGATAAATCATCCTGCAATACCAGCCGCAGCTGAATAAATACATAAGGCCCTGCCTGACGGGTTTTTAACTGCTCTACCGCCAAAATTTCAGCTTGAGTCAGTAAGGTCCGCTCTATACGTGTCAGCTGTTCAGCAGGTAATTGCTCGTCCAGTAAATGCTGCAATGCTTCTTTGGCAAGCTCAAAAGCACTGTAAAGTAAATACCCACAAATCAGCACCGCCACCAGATTATCCACCCAGAGGAAGTTTTGACTTGCCAGAAACAACGCGACCAGTACCAGCAGGTTCATCAACAAATCACTGCGGTAGTGCAGTAAATCGGCCTTGACAGCTAAAGAGCCGGTGCGCTGAATAATCCAGCGCTGTGCCATTACCAGAGTCAGGGTTAGTAGCGCACAAAGCACAGTGATCCACATACCAAATTCCAGTTGCTGCACCACTTCAGTCTGATTAAAACGACTGAAGGTTTGTGTCAGCAATAACACAGCAGCACCAGTTAAAAAGGCGGCTTGTAACAAGGCCATCACAGCTTCAGCTTTACCATGACCAAAACCATGATTGTCATCAGCAGGACGCAAGGCATAACGCAGCACAGCGAAATTCAATACCGAGACCAGTAAATCCATGGATGCGTCAGTAAAAGAAGCCAGCACAGAACTGGAATTGGTCGCCAGCACTGCGCTGAATTTCAGCAGCAAGATGGTTAAGGCAATACTCAGCGTCAGATAACCTGAGCGTTTGACCCAAAGTTGATAATCGTTCTGTGTAGTTTGCTTGCTCAAAGTGCTCACTCCAGCCTGTTTAGTTATCAGCATCCATAGGCATTGTACGCCAATTTTGATACACTCACAGTGCTTCAGATACTGGAAATCATCATGTTAGACATAGTGTTATATGAACCTGAAATCCCGCCTAATACCGGCAATATTATCCGCCTTTGTGCCAATACAGGCTTTCGCCTGCATTTAATTGAGCCATTGGGTTTTGCCTGGGATGACAAACGCATTAAAAGAGCAGGCCTGGACTATCACGAATTTGCCGATGTGAAACGCCATGCCAATTTCGACGCCTTTTTAGCCGACATCAAGCCAACGCGGGTTTTCGCCTGCACCACCAAAGGCAGCAATCACCACAGTGATGCAGCATACCAATTAGGTGATGCCTTGGTATTTGGCCCTGAAAGCCGTGGTTTGCCTGCAGATCTGCTGGCAACCTTGCCAAAAGATCAGTGGCTACGAATTCCGATGACACCAGACAGCCGTTCAATGAACTTATCCAACGCAGTGTCGGTATTTGTTTATGAATCATGGCGCCAGCTGGGTTATGCAGGTGCCAGAGCCTGAGTTTGCCAAGCTTTAAAGCATAGAGCTATAGTGTTACTCAGCTTGCTGATTTATCAGTATTTTTAATAAAAGATTGCCTGGGGAATGAATTCAGATGCTGCTGCGTTGCCTTAAACTTTGTCTGGCGCTTTGGCTTGTCTGCTGCAGCAGTGGTCTTCACGCCTATTTGCAAGTGCAACCTATGGTGCACTCACGTCAGTCGCAGCATTTAGCCATTGAGCTCTTTACTCAGGATAAATCAGGTTTATTGTGGTGGAGCACCAGCACCCAGCTGCACCGTTTTGATGGTCATGAACATCAGTCCTACACTTTACCCGACGAATTACAAACACAGGCGTTAGTCCAGCTATTGACTCTGGATCAACATCAATTGTGGCTGGCCAGCGTTGATCAACTTTGGTTATTTGATCAAAAAAGCGCTGTGTTCCGCCAGATTTGGCAAAGCAAAGAGCCTATCAAAGCGCTATTTTTAACAGCTGGCGCAGTTCCGCTTATTTTAACTGAGCAGGAAATCTGGCAATGGTCTGCGGAATCAACCGATGCCAGATTATTATGGCGTAGCAGTAATACAGCGGCAGGTTGGACTCAGGGCATTAGTGATGGCGTGTCGTTATGGTTATGGTCTGAAGATGCCAAGTTAGCCCGTTACGATTTAGTCAGCCAAACCTGGCAACATTATCCGGTGAATTTGCCACAGCAAACCGATTTAGCTTTGGGACCAGACCAACAGCTGTGGTTACTTGCGCAAAATCAAAAGCTTTATCAGTTAAAAGAACAACAGCTTCAACTGGTTGCCACACCAGAGAGTTTTTATGCTACAGCCCTGGAGGTCGATCCGCTGGGCCAGGTTTGGTTATTGTCAGCACAAAAATTGTACTTATATCAACCCGAAACCGGGCTCTGGCAAACCCAGCCATTAGCACAACCCTGGGTACAGTTATTTGCGGATCGTCACCAGAACGTCTGGCTGGCAGACTCAGGTGGAGCTCTGGCGTTAGCTCAGTCATCTGCTTTGGCAGTGCAGGCAAGCGGACATCCCCTGCTACAGGACAATAAAAATCAAAGCTGGCAGGTGGAGCAACAACAACTGATGGCGGTTAACCCCAAACCGGATCAGCAACTCTCTTTAGCTTTTCCTTTTGCTCTGGATCAAGTGAAGAAACTCTGGCAACACCAACAGTATTTCGTGTGGGTAGGCCAGCAAGTATGGCGTTATAACGACCAAACGAAACAGTGGCTATCCGTGGTACAAGAACCTGTAGTGGACCTGGCAGTAGCTGATGATAAATTCTGGTATCTGACGCATCAGGGGTTATGGCAATGGGAGCTCGGGTCTGACAAAGCAGCTTTACTTAGCGATCAGGCCGGTTGGTTTTTAGTACGTTATCAACCAGGGCAATTATGGCTCGCAGGCAGTAACAGACTTTACTCTTATCAGTTGGCTGAGCAACAGCTGCGCACCTACGATATCAGCTCTTGTGACCAGCCACCTTGCCTGGATGTGCGTCAAATTCTGGATCTAGTGCCGGAGCAAGACGACTTATGGCTGCTGACACCGGATCAGCTGTATCACTATAAGACAATGCAAAATAATACGAAGTTAACCTTGTCACTCCAAAACAAGTGGCAGGTGCCCTGGCAACAACAACATATGCTAAAGCAGGATCAACAGCTCTGGCTTTGGTCCAGACAGCAGTTAAGTTTGCTGGATCTGAAAGACAACTCTCTGTTGCAGTGGCAACTGAATCAGGGTGAGTTATTGCTGCCATTTCAAGCCTGGCAAACCAGTAACCAACTGCTGATCAATAGCTCCATCAGCCGCTATCAATTGCCACAGGCGCAATACAAAACCTCAACCGTAGCTAACCCGTTGCGCCTTGAGCTTATTGCCGAAAATGGCCAACATCTGAAACAACAGGAACATCTGCTGCAAGTCGACAGCTGGGGTCCTGAACTGGAGTTTCGTGTCAGCCATTATCCTACCGCAGGCAAACAATGGAATTACTTCCGTTATAGTCTGGACAAGGCGCCTGCTCTGATGCTGACCTATCCTCAGCGCCATTTTAAATTGCAACTGGACAATAGTGGCCTGTATCAGTTGTCTGTCGAAGCCAGTCAGGATGGTATGAACTGGCAACAGGCCGGAGAATATCAGCTGCAGTTTAATCGCTACTGGTGGATCCAACAAAGCTGGTTATGGCTGATGTTATTTTTATCCGTGGTCATGCTTGCTTTGTTGTTATGGCGCTACCGTGTGCATCAAAACCGCTTGCATCAGAGGCTTGAGCAGCAGTTAATGATCAGCTCCCTGTTCGACAATACTCAGGATGCTGTCTGGTTAGGTGACGAGCAACTGCGTATCGAAAAAGTAAATCAGGCCTTTTGCCAGATCACGGGCTTTGATGCCAAACAGATGGAAGGTCAAACCTTACAGCTGTACACAGCTCAAGGACATCAGACGGAGCTGCTAAAAACCATAGTGCAACAGCTGCAACAATTCAGCTTCTGGCGTGGTGAAGTCTGGAGTAAAAAAGCCAATGGTGATAGTTTTGCTTTGTCATTAGCTATCACTTTATTGTCAGGTAAAGGCGCGCAGGAACCGAAACTTTATCTTGCGATCTTCTCCGATGTGACTAATCGTAAACTGAATGAACGTGAGTTGCGTAAACTCAGTACCAGAGATCCACTGACCCAGTTGCCCAATCGTGCTTTATTTTTGGAGCATCTGGACAGAGCCTTTTACAGCTGCAGCAGCCGTTTTCCACACTTTGCCGTGTTACTGGTCGATTTAGATCGCTTCGCCAAAATTAACGATTCATTAGGTCATGATAGCGGCAATCAGTTGCTGAAAATGGTGGCTGAACGCCTGCAAAAACAACTGCCGTCTGGCTATATTCTGGCGAAATTAGGCGTGGATGAGTTTGCCATTCTGGTGCCATCCCATTTTAGTGTTGAACAATTTGATCTGTTGTTAAACCGCCTGAGCCTCCAATTGCTGTTACACATCCGTCAGCCGCTGTCGCTTGGCGATCTGGAGATCACTCTGACCGCCAGTATTGGTATAGCTGTTTACCCCGACGATGGTCGATCTTCAGATATATTGCTGCGAAGCGCTGATACGGCCCTGCATCATGCCAAACAAATGGGGCGCAACAACGCCCAGTTCTTTAATGACAAGATGCTGCAACGCACTCCTGAATACCTGGCTTTGGAAAGTGATTTATGGCGTGGTATCAGTCAGGGCGAATTTAAAGTGGTGTATCAACCTAAATACAATGTTGGCAGCAATACCATAGTGGGTTATGAAGCCTTATGCCGCTGGCATAACCCAGCCAGGGGTCTGGTTTCCCCTGTGATGTTTATCCCTATTGCCGAAGAAAATGGCGTGATTATTCAGTTGGACCGTCTGGTATTCAGTCAGGTCTGCGCCCAAATTCAGCAGTGGCAACAACAAGGCCGGATGCGGGGTCGGGTTGCGGTGAATCTGTCCGTACAGCAACTACAGCAACCTGATTTACTGGATTTCTTACAACAAGAACTGCAGCACTATCAACTGGATGCCAGTTTGCTTGAGCTGGAAATCACCGAAACAGCCATGATGCGTGATGCAGATCATTGCCTTGAAATGATGCATCAATTGAAAGCCATGGGCTTTACGCTGGCGCTGGATGATTTTGGTACAGGTTATTCGTCGTTGGGTTACCTGAAACGTTTCCCTATCGACACCTTAAAAATTGATCGGGCTTTTATCAAGGATATGGATACATCCGAGCAAGACCGTAATATCACCTCCACCATTATCCGGTTGGCAGGCTATCTGAAAATTGCGGTAGTTGCAGAAGGTGTCGAAACTGAAATGCAGGCCTATTTGCTGCATGTGATGGGTTGCGAAGTTGTTCAGGGTTACTTATTCAGTCCGCCAGTGCAAGCTGAGCAAATCGCTTTGCTGCTGGATAAAGAACCGAAAAGCGAAAACCAGAGGTAGGGGCCGGGCTTGCCCCGCACGTCTCAAATTCCAATTCAATTCGGGCGAAAGCACGCAGCCAACAAAGCTGCGGCGTCAAATACGACGGCCGTTTACCCTAAGTAGTTGGTGTTGCTGCTAGGCGACAAAGGAACGAGACCCCAGGAGCATAGCAATCTATGCGACTGGGGCGATACTCTTACCTTAAAAGCAGGTGCAGGCAACAAAGCTGCAGCTTCAAGGACGACGGCCGTTTACCCTAAGTAGTTGGTGTTGCAGCTAGGCGACAAAGGAACGAGACCCCAGGAGCATAGTTGTCCTATGCGACTGGGGCGAGAGAGTGCGGTCAACAACGCTGCGGCGCCAAATACGACGGGGAAATTATTCGTCGCGTTTTTCGCGGCCTAGTAGATCCATCGCTGCTAAACGGGCATCTTTGCCCTGATACAACACCTGGTAAATTTGCTCTGTTATAGGCATTTCCACACCAACACGTTGCGCCAGATTAAAGACTTCCTTGGCATTACGATAACCTTCCACCACCTGACCTATGGTCGTCATGGCTTCTTCAACACCCTTACCTTCACCTAATAACAAACCAAAACGTCTGTTACGGGATTGGTTGTCGGTGCAGGTTAAAACTAAATCACCTAAACCCGCCATGCCCATAAAGGTTTCTTTTTTCGCACCTAAGGCGCAACCTAAACGGCACATTTCCGTTAAACCACGGGTAATCAAAGCGGTACGGGCATTAGCACCAAAGCCAATCCCATCAGCCATACCGGCACCTATGGCGATGACGTTTTTCACAGCACCACCGAGTTGCACGCCAATAAAATCAGGATTGGTATAGACCCTGAATGTTTTAGTGCAATGCAACAAATCGGATAAGGTAGTAATAAATTCAGGATCTGTAGAAGACAACGAAATAGCTGTTGGCAAACCTTTGGCCAGTTCTTTGGCAAAAGTTGGTCCTGACAATACAGCTAAGGAGACTTCTTCGCCGAGGATCTCTTTGGCCACATCCTGCAGCAAACGACCAGTTTCCGGCTCCAGACCTTTGGTAGCCCAGGCTACACGAGCATGAGGCTGTAAATAAGGTTTAATTTGTCTTAGCGTGTCGGCAAACGCATGACTGGGCACAGACAATAAAAGATCCCGGCATGAACCTACCGCATACGCCAGATCATCAGTCACAGCCAAAGAATCAGGCAAGCGGATGTCCGGCAAATACCGCTGATTCATCCGTTGTTCGGTCATCACGCGAATATCGTCCGCGTTCCGGCCCCACAACAGGGTTGGATTACCATTCCGCGCCAGTGAAATGGCAAGGGCGGTCCCGTACGAGCCCGCCCCTAACACAGCAATTGCAGCGTTCATCTTAAGAATGTTGTGTCACGCCTTGCTGGGCCTGAGCTTCAGCCTGACGTTTTTGCACATATTGAGCAAATAAGGCATCAAAATTTACAGGTGCCAGATTCAGTTGTGGGAAAGTACCGCGGTTCACCAGGTTAGACACAGCTTCGCGGGCATAAGGGAACAGAATGTTTGGGCAGAACGAGGCTAACATATGCGCCATTTGTGCATCTTCCAGCACTGGCACACTGAAAATACCAGCCTGTTGCACTTCACATAAAAACGCCACTTCTTCTTCAAGACGAGCAGTCACAGTCAGAGATAACACTACTTCAAAAGTATTGTCGTCTAACTTTTCGCTGCGGGTATCTAAGTCTAACTGAATAGCTGGCTGCCACTCTTTACGGAAAATTGCCGGCGCGTTAGGTGACTCATAAGAAATGTCTTTAACATAAATACGCTGGATGGCAAATTGTTCAGCGGCTTGTTGTTCGGCCATGATAAATCCTAGTTTTAATAATATTTAGTGATAGCTGGAAAGCTCACTGCAATCAGGCAGAGAGCATCGCATTCAAAGTTCCGGCATTTTCCAGTGCAAAAAGATCGTCACAACCGCCTACATGAGTATCGCCAATAAAAATTTGCGGCACTGTGGTACGGCCATTGGCACGTTCAATCATGGCTGGGCGCAACTCTGGCTGTTCATCGATTTTAATCTCGTCAAACTGCACGCCTTTTTGGCCTAATAATGCCTTAGCGCGAACACAATAAGGACAATAGGCCTTAGTGTAAATAGTGACTTGTGCCATCTGGGCTCCGACTTACGTTTTACTTTTTAACCACAGGCAGGTTTGCACCAGTCCAGGTATTCATGCCGCCCTGTAAAACAAAGACTTTTGTGAAGCCTTGTTTGGTCAATGTTGCGGCTGCGCCTTGTGCAGACATACCTGCCTGACAGACTACTATGATGGGTGCGTCTTTTTTGTTTTCAAGTCCTGCAACAGCTTGAGTGTTGATTTGTTCCGTTGTCAGTTGACGGGCACCAGTGATATGACCCTTTTTAAAGTCTGCGTCAGCACGGATATCGATGACAGTCGCATCTTCTCTGTTCACCATCAGTGTCAATTGAGTTGGGGTAATTTGTTTTACCGAAGAGGTTAAGGATTTAATCCAACTGACGATTAAGGCTAAAAATAAAGCCACCCAAGCGGCGGTCAGGTACGGATGATTACTTAAAAAATCAATATATTGCTGCATAAACACCATTCTGTTTCATTTCAGGAGCAAAACTTTGCGGCCGAGTATACCTAGTTTGATAAAAGAATGCAGCATTGAAGCCCTATCCGTACTATTTCGTCACTGTTTTCATAGGAAAAACAAGGTAAGATAGGCCATCAAAACGATGATCAAGCAACAAGATACGGAGCTAAATACATGCAGCCGAAAAAGCCGTTAGTCTTACTGATATTGGATGGATGGGGATACAGAGAAGAACGTGAGTCCAACGCCATTTTACAAGCCAATACGCCAGTAATGGACAAGTTATGGGCAGAGTATCCTCATACGCTGATCTCAGGCTCTGGTCTGGATGTCGGCTTGCCAGATGGTCAGATGGGTAATTCTGAAGTAGGTCATGTCAATTTAGGCTCAGGCCGTGTGGTGTATCAGGATTTTACCCGCATTACCAAAGCAATTAAGGATGGTGATTTCTTTACCAACCCAGTGCTGGTTGAAGCGACACAGGCTGCTGTGCGCCATGGCAAAGCTGTGCATCTGATGGGCTTGTTATCGCCAGGTGGTGTGCATAGTCACGAAGATCATATTATTGCGATGATTGATTTAGCTAAACAACAAGGCGCCACTGAAATTTATCTGCATGCCTTTTTAGACGGCCGCGATACCCCACCACGCAGTGCTGAAGCCTCATTGCAACGAGTAGAAGATCACTTTAAAGCTATAGGTGTGGGTCAGGTTGCTTCTGTGATTGGCCGTTATTTTGCGATGGACCGTGATAAACGCTGGGATCGTGTGCAGGCGGCTTATGACTTGTTAACTCAGGGCAAGGCTTTATTTACAGCCACTACTGCAGTGGATGCACTAAAAGCTGCCTACAGTCGTGATGAAAATGATGAATTTGTCAAAGCCACGGCCATTAAAAATGCTGCTGGTGATGTGATCAAAATGCAGCAAGGCGACAGTCTGATTTTTATGAACTTCCGTGCCGACCGTGCCCGCCAGTTCAGTCGTGCTTTTATTGATGCCGATTTCACAGGTTTTGCCCGTGAGTATCAGCCGCAACTGGCAAGCTTTGTGATGTTGACGGAATACGCTGCTGATATTAAAGCACCTTGTGCTTACCCACCAGAAAGCCTGAACAACGTTTTGGGTGAATGGCTGGCCAAACATCAGAAAACTCAGTTACGTATTTCAGAAACTGAAAAATATGCCCACGTCACCTTCTTTTTCAGTGGTGGCCGTGAAGACGTATTTGATGGTGAACAACGTATTCTGGTGCCATCCCCTAATGTAGCCACTTACGATTTGCAGCCTGAAATGAATTCCACCGAACTGACCAACAAACTGGTGGGCGCCATTCATAGCGGCGAGTTTGATGTAATCATCTGCAATTATCCAAATGGTGATATGGTCGGTCATACAGGTATTTTATCTGCGGCTATTAAGGCAGTTGAAGCAGTCGATCACTGTATTGGCCGTGTGGTAGAAGCATTACAGCAAGTGGGTGGTGAATGTTTAATTACCGCCGACCATGGTAACGCTGAGCAAATGATGGATCCGGAATCTGGTCAGGCTCACACCGCCCACACCAGCGATCCTGTGCCACTGATTTATGTTGGCCGAAATGCCGCAGTGACGCCAGGTGGTATTTTAAGTGATATAGCTCCAACTATGCTGCACTTAATGGATATGCCTATCCCTGCTGAAATGACAGGTAAAATTCTGATGAAGACAAATTAATGCCAGTACGATTCGTCAACTATAGAGTAAGGATGCAGCAGAGCTTAGCTCTGCTGCTCTGTTTAGGCACGACAACAGTCGCAGCTCAGGATCAAAAAGAGGTGCAGCAGGAGCTGTCGCAACTCAAAGGTCAAATTCAGAAAACCGAAAAAGAACTGAAGCAACAACAAAAAGCTTTTACCAAAGCTCAGGATTTATTGAAATCAGCTGATCAATCCCTGGCCAAGCTGGCACGGCAAATTCGACAAAGTAATGAAGAACTTGCCAAAGTACAGCAACAACAACAGCAGTTGGAATTAGAGCAGCAGCAACTACAGCAAAGTTTTGAGCTGCAAAAGTCCTTGCTGGCGCAGCAGCTCAAAGGCGCTTTTATTACTGGCGAGCATGATTACACCAAGATGCTGCTGAACCAGCAAGACAGCAATAAGCTGGAGCGGGTACTGACTTATTATCAGTATTTGAATCAAGCCCGTATGCAGCAGATCAAAAAAATTGAACAGACTGCCGAAGCATTAAAACAAGTTGAGCAGGAGTTGCAGGATAAAGCACAACAACAGCAAGAATTACAGGCACAGCTGAAAGAACAACAGCAGGAGCTGACAGAAGCAAAAACCAGTCAGTTGGCTTCAGTGAAAAAAATGAAGAGCTTTTTGACGGATCAGGAACAGCAACTGGACTACCTGAAACAAAACGAACAAAGCCTGCAGAACACCTTAGGTAAATTAAAAGCTGCAGCTATTGCTGCAAAAAAACGTATCAATCTGCCGAAAACCAAAGGCAAATTACCCTGGCCTGTGCAAGGCGATATTTTACAGGGCTATGGTGAAAAACGTCTGGCCGGTGTCAGCTCTCGTGGCATATTAATAGCTGCAGCTGAAGGCTCAAAAGTAAAAGCAGTGGCTGATGGTCAGGTTATTTATGCCGACTGGTTAAAAGGTTATGGCTGGGTGATCGTATTGGACCATGGCAATGGTGTGATGAGCCTCTACGGCCACAACCAAACCTTATTAAAAAAACCAGGTGAAGCAGTTAATGCCAGTGAAGCAGTGGCTTTAGTCGGAGCCAGTGGTGGTCAGGCTCAGGCCGGATTGTATTTTGAGATCCGGCAAAAAGGCACAGCAATTAACCCTATTACCTGGTTACAGAAACGCGCAGGATCTTAGTAAATGAAGTATCTATTAAGCTTAGCTTTTGCGCTTTGCAGTTTGCCCTCTGTTGCCGCCAAAGTGGCTATTGTGATTGATGATATTGGTTACCATCAGATTGACTACAAGCTGCTGGAATTACCTTATGATCTGACCTTTGCCGTGATCCCTCATACAACACACAGCAACGCAGTGGCTAAAGCTGCTTATCAGAAGCATCGTGATGTGATTTTGCATATGCCAATGGAGTCTGCACGTCGTGCCGATTTAAGTAAAAATGCGTTAAAAATCACCATGAGCCGCTCTCAAATTGAGCATAAATTACAAGCCGCTTTTGCTGATGTGCCTTACGCTATAGGCGTCAACAATCATATGGGCAGTTACTTCACAGAACAGGCCGACGTGATGGACTGGACTTTGGGGTATATTGCCAAACGTCAGTTATTTTTCCTCGACAGTAAAACCACAGCCCGCAGTCAGGCTGGTGTTTATGCAAAAAAACACCAGATGCCATTGCTGACCCGTCAGGTGTTTTTGGATAACGACCGCTCTTACCCGGCCTTGGATAAGCAATTTAAGCTGATGATCAAGCTAGCCAAACAACATCAGTATGCGATAGCTATTGGCCATCCTTATCCGGAAACTTACGCCTATCTGAAAAAGCATTTAGCCGATTTAGCAACACAAGGCATTGAAGTAGTGAAGTTATCTGCATTGCTGCCTGCTGATTATCAGGTGATGACAGCAGCACAAACTGCGGACCTACCTTTATCTTTACCTGAACGGGATCCGGTGCAGCTTGCACATGTTAACGACATGGAGAACACACCAATGAATACACCAGTAAAAGCAGAGATTGCAGAACCGGTATTTATGCCTGCCATCGAAGAGCCCGCCGCTATTATTGCCATGTATAGCCAGCAATGGGATATACCAGAGCTGCTGAATCCTTTGACTTTAGCCGTGATTACACCAGCTCCGGTATTCATGCAAAAACCCTGGAACTTGCCAGAGCCGGCTAAAAAACCAGTGAAGTCTTTGCCCTTTTATCAGTTAGGAAGTAGTTTTTAACTAACAATGCTGCAGATAAAAAGCAAAAAGCCCTGAAATGTCAGGGCTTTTTAACAAGGAAGAAGCGTTAAGCAGCCATTGCAGCCTGCAGTTTCTTCATCGCGTTTTTCTCTAACTGACGTACACGCTCAGCAGACACCTGATAACGGTCAGCCAATTCCTGCAACGTCAATTTCTGATCATCTAACCAACGGGCACGGATAATGTCCTGGCTACGGTCGTCCAGCGTGCGTACAGCAGCCTGCAAACGATCCACTGAAGCATTATCCCACTGGTCTTCTTCAATACGATTGGCTAAATCTGAGCCTTTATCCTGCAGATAAAATACCGGCGCAGTGTAATTGCTTTCGTCTTCATCATCCGAAGCATCAAAAGGCATATCGTGATTGCTCATACGGGATTCCATTTCCAGCACTTCGTGCACAGGAACACCTAACGAATCAGCTACGTTTTGCACTTCTTCTTTACTGAACCAGCCTAAATGCTTTTTGGCTTTGCGCAGATTAAAGAACAGCTTACGTTGTGCTTTGGTGGTTGCCACTTTGACAATACGCCAGTTTTTCAGCACAAACTCGTGAATTTCAGCTTTGATCCAATGCACTGCAAAAGACACTAAACGAACACCCACTGTAGGGTCAAAACGTTTTACTGCTTTCATCAGGCCTATATTACCTTCCTGAATTAAGTCGCTGATTGGCAAACCATAACCTGAGTAGCTGCGGGCAATATGCACCACAAAGCGCAGGTGAGACATAATCAGCACACGAGCCGATTCTAAATCACCGTCTTGCTGTAATTTTTCAGCTAAAGAACGTTCTTCTTCTGCTGTGAGCATTGGGATAGTACTTACCGCATGAGTGTAAGCTTCTAGGCTGCCACTTCCAGCCACTGTCAGATTCATCATTTGTGAAGCCTGAGTCATGTAATTTCCCCTAATCGCTTGATTGGGTCAAATCTTAGCACTCTTTGATGGAGAGTGCTAAAAAAATTTTCTGGTTTTAAGACCCGAATTGTATAAGCCCTAATTTTTAATAATATCAATTCATATATAAAGGCTGAGTTTTCTTATATGATAAATTTAGAACTTGCGATATGTGCTAATGAAAAAAACAAAAATCACTCAAGGCCAACTTTATGTACTGTTATGTCGCCCGTCAGCCTATTTTTGATCGTCAAAAAGCCGTAACAGGCTATGAACTGTTATTCAGGGATGGCGTAGACAACTGCTTCCCTAATATTGATGCCGATGAAGCGACCTCTAAACTCATTACGCAACATCACCTTTTACTTGGCGTCGAAAAAATCACTGGCGGCAAACAAGCCTTTATTAACTTTTCAGCTGACACTTTAATTCACCACTTCCCTACTTCTATTGATCCGAACAGTATGGTAATCGAAATTCTCGAAACTGTGCCTATCAGTGATGAACTGCTAACGGCCTGCAAAGAGCTGCATAAAATGGGCTATCGCCTGGCATTGGACGATCATGATTTTGATGCCAAGTGGGACGTGTTTTTACCTTACGTCAGTATTATTAAAGTGGATGTGCAGATGTTTAACATTCTGCAAATCAGCAAATATTTGCGCCGTATTGCTAAATACCCGGTCACTCTGTTGGCTGAAAAGGTAGAAACAGCAGATGAATACGCACAACTGAAACAGCTGGGGTTTGATTTATATCAGGGTTACTTTTTTGCCCGCCCGGAAATGCTGAAGCATAAACAACTGGGAAGTAACAAACTGAATTTGTTGGCTCTGATCAGCGAGTCCAGCAAAGTACGGTTGGACTATGATGGTTTGGCTGCCATAGTAGAACGTGATTTGGATATGTCGTACAAGCTGCTGCGTTTTATTAACAGTGTGCATTATGCCCGCAAGCAATGTATTGGCTCGCTGAAACATGCCATGGTGTATATGGGCGAAGCTGAGCTGAAAAAGTTTATCTCGCTACTGGCACTGGCTAATCTGGCAGAAGGTCAATCTGATGAGCTGCTAGTGATGTCGCTGATCCGCGCACGATTCTGTGATCGCCTGGCCAATATTCGCGGTGATACAGAAAACCCACCAGCGGCGTTTTTAACAGGTTTATTTTCTTTGGTGGATGCTTTATTGGAGCAACCGCTGGAAGAGCTATTGGCACAATTGCCTTTATTACCTGAAATAAAAGCAGCGCTGCTGGAAAATAAAGGGGTACTGGCCGATTATCTGACGGTTGAACGGACTTTTGAACATGGCTTGTGGCAACAACAAACTGAACTGTCATCCCGTATGGTACCGGAGACTGTAGATTTAAATCTGGTGTACTTTGAAGCGGTGGAATGGGGGCAACGATTGCTGACGGTGCAGCAGCATTAACCCCCGTTACTCAACTCAGTTAAAGGCCTGTCGCCTCAATCTGGCTGATATTGCGACGCACGGCCAAAAATGAGCCAATAAAGCCCAGGGCGACAGCAACCAGTAATAAGTAACCTAATTCAGCAAGACTAAGCGGCTGTAAAGTAAAGCTGCTTTCGTACAACTGAGTCACACTGGCGATCGCCTGCTTTAACCACCACAGCAGTACTTCTTCGATTAAAAACGTCAGGATGCCACCAAAAAAACCAAGCCAAATGCCCGTATATAAAAAAGGCCGCTGGATATAACTGTTGGTAGCTCCCACCAGCTTCATGACTTCAATTTCGTCTTTTTTATTCAGGATCATCAATCGAATGGTATTACCCACCACCAGAAGCACAGCGACCATCAACAGCAAAGCCACAGCAATAGCCACCTGACGCACTAAGCTAACAATTGCATCCAGACGCTCTAACCAGCCGATATCCAGCTTCGCTAATTCAACATAACGCTCTTGCTGTAGCGCCGTCAGCAAAGCCGAAGCTGCTACGCTGGAGGTATTTTTTGGACTGACCAGCATCACATGAGGTAACGGATTGTCTTCGATGTAACTTAACGCATCACCAAAACCAGACTCGGCGGTAAATTCAGCCAGAGCCTGACTTTTATCAATAAACTGCACATCTGCCACTTCAGGGTTGGCTTGCAGCAAAGCTATGAGTTCTGCAATTTGAGTTTCATTGGTGTCCGCTTTTAAAAACAAGCTGATTTGCGCAGCCTGATCCACACTGGTACTGACCTGCTGTAGGTTTTTCACCATTAAATGCAAAGTGACAGGCAAAGTTAAACTAACGCCAAGCACAGCCACTGTTAATAATGACGAAGCCGGAGTCAGCCATATTTCACCTAAACTGGTCAGAGCCTGGCGAATATGATGCACCCAAAACATCACAAATCTGTTCCACAAGCTTTGCTTCACCGCGGTAGCCCCTGTCGCACGGCCCTGAAATAAAATACTCATTCGTCGGCTCCATAGGACGTTAAGCCATCGTTGATCATGCGACCATTTTTTAAGGTCAGGGTGCGGTAACGCATCCGGGCTAATAAACTTAAATCGTGACTGGCAATCAGCACAGACACGCCGACCTGATTAAAGGCTTCGAATACGTTCATAATGTCTTTAGATAAATCAGGATCCAGATTCCCTGTGGGTTCATCTGCTAACAATAAAGGTGGGCGATTAACCACGGCTCGGGCTATACCAACCCGTTGTTGTTCGCCACCAGATAAAGTGTGAGGCAGGCAACGCACCTTATCCAGCAGCCCAACTTTATCCAAAGCTGCATGCACTCGCTTGGTCATGTCTTTGCCGCTGAAACCTTCAATCACTAAAGGCAAGGCCACATTGTCGAACACACTATGGTTCATCAACAGCTTATGGTTCTGGAAAATCATACCAATATCACGGCGTACATAAGGTACCTGACCTTTGTTCACCCGGCTTAAATCCACACCATTGATAAACACTTTCCCTGTGCTTGGACGCTCAATCAGGCTGATCAGTTTTAATAAGGTACTTTTACCCGCGCCTGAATGCCCTGTTAAAAAGGCCATTTCGCCTTTTTCCAGATGAAAACTAACCCTGTCGAGCGCTACAAAACCACCGCTATAACTTTTTGTCACTTGCTCAAAACGCAACATAATCAGAGATCCCTGGCAAACAATGCCTTAATAAAATCTTTACTATCAAATACCCGCAAGTCATCTATCCCCTCACCCACACCAATGTAGCGGATAGGTAATTTAAACTGATCAGCGATTGCGAATATCACACCACCTTTGGCCGTGCCATCGAGCTTGGTTAAGCTGATACCGGTAATATCCACTGCTTCTTTAAATAAGCGTGCCTGACTTAAGGCATTTTGTCCTGTACCAGCGTCCAGTGTCAGCATCACTTCATGTGGCGCATTGGCATCGATTTTTTTCATCACCCGGACAATCTTTTTCAGCTCTTCCATTAAATGCGCTTTGTTTTGCAGACGACCGGCGGTATCGGCTATCAATACATCGACACCACGGGCTTTGGCTGCCTGATAAGCATCAAAAATTACCGAAGCGCTGTCAGCACCGCTGTGCTGGGCTATCACAGGAATCGCATTACGTTCCCCCCAAACCTGCAACTGCTCCACAGCTGCAGCTCTGAAGGTATCACCAGCGGCTAACATCACTGATTTGCCTTGTTGCTTAAACTGCTGCGCCATTTTGCCAATAGTGGTGGTTTTACCTACGCCATTAACACCCACCATCAGAATGACAAACGGACCATCAGCGCCTTTCAGTTGCAGAGGTTGCTCAACTTCATCCAACAACAATGCCATTTCCTGTTGCAGCTTATCGAATAAGGCATCGGCATCTTTTAACTGTTTACGATCCGCATGTTGCACCAGTTGTTTAATCAGTTTCTGACTGGTATCTACACCGACATCGGCCATCAACAGTTGGGTTTCTAATTCTTCATATAAATCATCATCAATTTTTTTACCTAAAAACAGGCTGGCTAAACCATTGCCTAAATTCTGGCTGGTTTTAGTTAAACCTTGTTTTAAACGGGCAAAAAAACCAGGACGTTCGGCAGGCTGAGGTTGCAGAGCTGGGACAGGAGCCGTGACAATCTCTGCTGGAGTTGAAACCGGCAGAGTCGCTTCAACCTCTGGCGCAGGATCAGGCATAGGCACATCTGACACTTCTTTTACAGGAACGACTTCTGTCTGTTGTTCCACAGGTTGTACTTGCTGCTCTGTTGTAGTTTCAACAGCTGCAGCCTCAGCTTTTTTACCAAAACCAAGCCAGGAGAAGAGTTTATTTTGCTTTGTCATAAAGGTCGCTGCCTGAAGATCCGAAAACTAAGGTAAAATTGACCCATATAGTACCATCTTTAAGATGCAGGACAAAAATACTCAATGAAAACAGCAAAGGGCCGCAGTACAGTTCCGGCACATCAGGGGCCAGGTTTTGTCAGGCTGATTAGTGGCAAATGGAAAGGCCGGCGCTTGCCTGTGTTAGATGCCGCAGGACTAAGACCAACTTCAGACAGAGTCAAAGAAACGCTATTCAACTGGCTGATGCAGGATGTGGCAGGCAGCACTGTACTGGACTGTTTTGCAGGTAGTGGTAGTTTGGGCTTAGAAGCCTTATCGCGTTATGCTAATTTTGTCTTGTTGCTGGAAAAAGAAGCCAAAGCAGCGAACTTACTCAAACAACATTTGAAAAGTCTGGGCAGCACAGAGGCCGAAGTTCTGCAGACAGATACGTTGTTGTGGTTACAAAAACCAGCGCAGCGTCAGTTTGATTTAGTATTTATTGACCCCCCTTCAGACAAGACATGGCGCTCCCTTGCTGCAAAGCTTTGGCAGAACAAGGCTGGCTGAAACCCGGTGCGTTGATTTATCTGGAAACAGAAAAAGAACTGGCGCTGGATCAACTGCCTGCAGATTGGCTGTTATTAAAAGAGAAAGTGGCAGGGCAATTAGCTTACCGGCTCTGGCAACAACCTTAAACCCGAAAATAAAAAAGGCGCCATCAGGCGCCTTTTCCATATAAAAATTCGATTAGCTTGCGCTACGGGCTTTGATCGCTTCCAGGATTGGAGAAGCAGCAAAACCATTGCTGGTTGCCCACTCTACATCACCTGATTTAGCAACCTGGCTACCAGGTAACTGCTTGATGATGAACTCAGCTGTGTCAGCTGCATTGTGTTTAATAGCATGACGAACTAAAGGTAAACCATCGCAGGTGATACCATCATAAACATTTTTTAAACGCATACGGTTATCAGACAAAGCCTTACGCAGGTCGTTTTTGTTGTTATCGGCCACGTATGCACAGATAGACTGAACCATCTGGTCATTTGCAGAGGCAGTTGGTGCAACAAATTGAACAGCAGCGATGGCGATTACAGCAATAAATTTAAATTTCATAACAAGCTCCGGTGTTGGCTAACACTGATCTAAAGATCAGGCTGATTGGTCTGTAAAAAAACAGGCTGAAACTTCAATAACAACATGTTTGCTGTTATTTATCAGCGAACACGAAAGGAGGAGCTTTGATACCAGCGAACTGGCGTAGATGCGTCCTACGTAATCATCAGATTACGGCAGCCCAGCCATCGTAGGTTTCCCCTTAGATCTGCAGCTTTGCGTGTACTCCCTTTCGGGAGACTTGCCTTTCGAGCGCGCGCATTTTAAGCAGTGACTGCTTTTTATGCAAGAGGAATTTTAACGCTTTTTAACAAAGTTAAAGTATTGACTCTAAAAGAACTATTCATTCAGACTGCAAGACTTTTAGCCGTCTGAATTTTGAGTTTCAGGAACAAGCTCCATACCCAGATTGCTTAATCCTTGTTCACGTACCCAGGCTTTCAGCATTTGCACTTGCTCACGTTGGAAACCATCATTTAATGGTGTCACCAGCTCAATCAATTCGGACAGACAATCCATTTCATATTCCATCAGTTCATGATCACGTACCCACTTTTTCAATTCAGCTTCAGTGGTGATGTCGATATCTTCAGCCTGATATTCTATTAAGCGGGCAACTGAAGCCTGAGAAATTTTGGCAACGTTGACAAACTCAGTCGCATCCTGTGACAAAATGCCATTTAGCATAGAATCCAAAGCTGTGGCCGTATCAATAGCAGGATAAACACCAAACATATCAAACTGGCTTTGATCTGGTGTCGCAAGCTCTAACTCATTGCATAAACGCTCAAAGTTAATTTTGACCTTCTTAACAAAAAGCCATTCCCACACCAGATTCAGAATATCGCGACATAACTTGGTGTCGCCAAAGCCTGTCACTTCACTAAACAGCTGATAATTAGGCAACATACGTTCCAGCAAAGTCGCTGCTATAGCCGCTTGCTGATAAAAACCTAGTTCACGCATATTCTGGAAGTTGTTTGCTTTTTGTTTCATGTTCAATCCGTTCTGGTCTGGTCGCTCTGGCTGCGCATCATACACAAGCCCAGGCTGACAGAAAACACTGTTATTTTTGTCCAGTGTACTACCAGCACAGCACTAATGCGAATATGATCAGAATCTTAGTCAATCCTTCTCCACTCTGAACACAGGTGACTTTATGCTGATGACCATGACTACCCCTGCTTTGTTGTTTCCAGCAATTTCTTTGCTGTTATTGGCCTATACCAACAGGTTTTTAGTACTGGCCCAGCTTATTCGTCAGTTGAATACCCGTGAAGGCGGGCAAGTCAGAGATATGGCCAAACGTCAGATTGAAAACTTACGACAACGGATGTTTTTAATTCGCTCTATGCAGCGTTGGGGCGTTATTAGCTTTGTACTTTGTACCTTGTCGATGTTTTTTCTGTTTATGCAGTGGGGTCTGGCCGGCCAGATCGCTTTTGGCGCCAGTCTGGCCAGTTTAATGCTGAGTTTATTGGTGTCCTTATACGAAATTCAGATTTCCTGTAACGCGATAAAAATAGAACTGGAAAGTATGGAGCAAGAGCAGGCTTAACTTGCTCTTAGTTTTGCCAGCTGTTGTTCCAAAGCGCTGCAACTGGCTTTGTTGTCCTGTTGCTGGATGGATAAAATAATTTCGCCCACCGGTAGACCAAACTTATACAAAGTGGACTGGTTCATCAGCTGTTTTGGTGTAACCAGATACAACCAGTCTTCTACTTTGACTTCTATCACGCCATCCCCATCCGGGATTTGCAGCACATATTCCCAGTATAAGGTGTTACCCGCCTGTTGACCTGTTGCCTGGCCTGTCACATCTGCCGCTGAACCTGTGACCTTACCTTCTTTGTCCACAGCCAATTGCCAAATCCGCTGCTCTACCCGGCCATCGCTAAAATGAAATAACTCGAATAAAGTGCCTTTATTACCTTGCCACTGGCCACAGAGCTGGGCTTCAAAGCGCACACTCTGTTTACCTTGCCAGTTTTTTACTACGCCGTAAGCGTTGAGTGAGCCACTGAAATAATCAGGTAAATGAAAAGTCGGGGTTTGTTGTTGATAGTCCTGAACCTGATGGCTGCAGCCCCACAGTAACAGTGGCGCAAACAAAGCAATAAAACGCATAACAGAAGCTCCTCTAATGATAGATAAGAGTTATACGCGACGATTCAAACTCTGGCTCAGTCCTGCGCCAAAGCAAAACAGCAATAAAAAGTAGCACCTTCACCTTCCACAGATTCAAAGCCAATTACGCCGTTCATGCCGTGCACCAGTTCTTTAGAAATCGCAAGCCCAAGACCTGTGCCACCAATTTGTCTGGTATCTGATGCATCAGCCTGAGAAAAACGCTGAAAAATACGGTCGCGGAATTTTTCAGGTATACCAGGCCCCTGGTCTATGACTGCTATACGCACCATTTGGTCGCTCAGGCTCAACTCAACCAATACAGTGGCAGCAGCAGGTGAAAACTTAATGGCATTACTTAAAAAGTTTGATAGCACTTGAATAAACCGCTTGGCGTCTACCCTGATACTGGCGTCAGTGCTCATCGTCTGAACACTTAAATAGATATGCCGCTCTTGCGCCATCATTTTATTGGCATCCAAGGCTTGTTGGATTAAAGGCAGCACCCGCTCCGCTTTCAGATCAAACTGCATCTTACCTGCTGCTATTTTTTCTATATCCAGCAAATCATTGATCAGCAAAGTTAAGCGCTGACAATTTTTATAGGCGATGCCAATCAGACTCGTAGTTTTATCAGGCATATCGCCCATGGCTCCGCCGTGTAATAAGCCTAAAGCGCCGGTAATAGAGGTTAAAGGCGTACGCAGTTCGTGACTAACAGTAGAGACAAACTCATTTTTTAATCGCTCTATCCGTTTACGATCGCTGATATCCCTCACAGTACAGATATAAATCAGCCGTCCTTGCCGACGCATCACTGACAATGCCATTTCCATAGCAAAGATACTGCCATCGGCTCGTAATCCGTCCAGCTCGCGGTTACACCCCAGCAGAGGTTTAATTCCAGGAGTTGGCAAATAAGCTTGTTGTGAATCCTGTAATTGCCTGGTGAGTGGTGGCAACAGGTTAGTCGCATAATGCCCCAAAAAGTCTTCAGCTTTGCAGCGAAACAAGCTTTGGGCAGCTGGGTTCATACTGGCAATACGGCCATTTTCATCAATAGTAATAATGCCATCGACCACATTATTTAAAATGGTTTGAGTGTGCTGTGCATACTCCTTACTGATTTGTTCCGCATCTTTGCGCTGCGCCACAGATAAGGTTTGTGCCATCACAGCAGCAATAGCACTGACAAAAGCTTCTTCGTCTGAGTGCCATTGCCTTTTGGGTCCTATATGCTCAAGACAAAGCACTCCAACGACCTTACCGGCGATAATAATGCCGGCATCAAGCATTGAGCTGATCCCTAAAGGCTTCAGATAGACCTCAGCAAACTCACTGGTTGCTGGATCATGAATAGCGTCATTGGCACATATCCAGCCGCGTGAAGCCACAGCAGCAAAATAATGCGGATAATCGGCTCGCCTTAGCAGCAGTTGCCCCAGTTGCGGATCCCCCTCGCTTTGGTGTAGTGCCAAGCAAAACATTTCATCGCCATGCTCGGACAACATCCAGACACTGACTCTGCTGCAGACTATGGCTAAAGATGTTGCACGCACCAGGTTTTTGGCAAAAGCCAGACCATCCCCTGCTGCAACCGCATCGTCTACCACCAGTTGAGCTAAAGTGCTGCGCTGGCGGGCTGTGCGGCTCTGACTATCTTTTTCTTCCGACTCGGACTTTTTCCTGCTGCTGATATCGAGGAAGATCACCACAAAGCCTGTGAGCTGGCCTTGTTCACCAAAAACTGCATCACATTCCAGACTAAGCCAGCAGGTTTGACCCGAAGCACTGGACCAAAATAACTCTTCGGAGTAGCCGGAACCTGCAGTGATCGCTTGATGGATCCGTTGCAATGCTGCCGCTTCTGTTTTTTGTTGAGCTAATACCTGCGTGATAGTTTTGCCATTTAAATAACTGCCTTTACAACCGGACAGGCGCTCAAAAGCAGGGTTGACCCATTCAATATGACCTTGAGAGTCCGTCACCACAACACCGTTACTAGTTCGGCTGACCACCAGTGATAAACGATCTAAAGAGGCTGTACCTTGTTCTACTTTTTGCTCTAGCTGTACAAAAGCATCGCTGAGCTTGCTCGCCATTACGTCAAAGGAATGGATCAACCCATTGAGTTCAAATACCGGGGTTTGATAAAGATTAAAGTCCGTTCTGTCTCCACTGGCTAACAGATCGGCACGTCGGTGCAAGGCTTCGATAGGCTGTACCAGCTTGCGGCTTAAAACAAAAATCAACAAAGCGCCCACTATCACCGCCAGCAGAATTAGCCATAATGCCTGCAAGGAGTTTTCATCAACAAAACTCATTAATTGTTGCTGCGGTATCACTACTACTATGCGCAGGGTTAACCCAAGCGGGTCATTAAACTCTGTAACGTTCAGCAGATAGTGCTGACTCGCGTGTTCAAACTGCAACTGTCCTTTTGATTCACCTTGCTGATCCAGCATAAGTGCGGCGCTTTGTAGCAATGAATTTTCACTTTCACTGGCCAGCAGTTGATGAACCATCGCACCCTGATCGGATAATAAAGCCGCCTTTGTCGAGGAGGCGATCAAGTAGCCTTTAGGGTCCGTTATAAAAATCAGGCCCTGCTGCTCCACTGATTGAGCCTGCAAATACAACTCCAGATGACGTAAACTGATATCTGCTGCAACAACAGCCTGTAGCTGGCCGCCTTTGCCATACACCGGAGCCGACAGTCCAACCCCAAGGCCATCATAAGACTGGTATTTATAGATGGGATACCAGGCTGGTTTGCCTTGCGTCACCGCATGCTGAAACCAGCTACGGGTTCTGACATCATAGGGTACCGCCTGCTCGAGTGCTGCACCTGGTAGTCCCGACTCCTGTAACGTATACCGCACCCGTATTAACTCTTGCTGTTGCATCGAACTGATTAAAGTGAGCAGACCATTCGCTGCGTCCCGGTTGACACCAAGATAGCGGCCATTGGCAAAACCCACTGAAGCGTAAGTTAAATAAGGCGCAGTACGGATTTGTACAGCCATAAAGCGGGCTACATCCTGCTCTGATTTCAAATCCAACATGCCAGTGTCGATGGACTGCAAGGCTGAATCCAGCACAGTTTTTGGTACTTCCAGCAAATACTGCAAATGGGAGTTAATACGAAGACTGATTTGGTCTGCCAGTTTCTGACCATAATGCAAGGCGGCTTGTTGGCCATTGAGATAAGAAATCAAACTGACCAAACCTACAGTGAAGATAAATAACAATAAAACAGGCACTGTAAAAAAGAGCCGCAGGGACATTCCTTTGTGTGAAGGGCGCTTTAACCGCATAGAAACAAAAAACTCCGGCTCTGACCTGTAGACAATTCCAGTATAGCGGCATTATTTGGAACTACTGCAAGTTAAATCAGCTACTTATCTATATTTATCTGCAACTCCGTATGTGTGGGACAACACTAGTGGATCAAGCCTAGTTCCAAAGCCAATAACACTGCACGGGTTCTGTCTCGCACCCCTAATTTAGCCAAAATACTGGAGATCTGATTTTTTATTGTCCCCTCAGATTTATAAAGCGCACTGGCTATTTCTTTATTGGCATAACCCGACGCCATCAACTGTAAAATTTGCAGCTCTTTGTCAGATAACTCTTCAATAGCAGCTGGACGGGGAAAATTACTGACCGGATTCAGACCCGACAATAAACGCTCTGTAATAGTGCTTTGAAAACAGGTGCCGCCTTGCTGCAGCGTCTGAATGGCCGACACTAAGCTCTCCAGCGACACGTCTTTGAGTAAATAGCCTTTGGCACCCAGTTGGATACTTTTTAACACCAGATCATGCTCTTCAAAGGTAGTTAAAATCAGTACAGGTGTTTTCAGTTGCTGCTGCTTTAACAACTCCAGTGTGGCTATGCCATCGACTTTAGGCATAGATAAATCCAATAAAACTACGTCCGGCTGATGCAGCTGCACTAATTCCACCACAGTGGAACCATCCGGAGCCTCGGCCACGACCTCAACCAAACCGGACAGCTGTAATAAACTTTTAATGCCCTGACGGATCAGCATTTGATCGTCAACCAACAACACTCGCAACGTCATAGCTGTAATCCTGAAGGTAAAATTACCTGTAAATGAAAGTGGTTGTCTTTGATCTGCCACACCAGAGTACCGGCACAAGAAGCAACCCGCTCCTTCATACCAGTTAAACCGTTACCAGGTTTCCAGTCTGGAGCCACTTTGCCGTTGTCATACATAGTCAGCTGTAAAAAGCCATCTACAGGTTTCACAGATAAATAAAACTCAGTAGCCTGACTGTGCCTTAAGGTATTGGTTAAAGCCTCCTGCACAATCAACAACAATTGCTGCGCTACTTTCACATCAGCAAGCTCTGCATCCTGCGGACAATCCCACTGCACTCTTACGCCGGGAACTGCGGTCAGAAGCTTCTCCAACGCCTGATAAATGGAGAACTGCTGATGCTCACGCAACGCACTGACGGATTCACGCACATCGGATAGCAGCAGTTTGGCAATCTGATGACATTGATCCACTTTGGCTTTCGCTTCGCCTTCAGTTAAATGCCCCGCTACCTGCAAATTAATAGTTAAAGCCGTTAAATGATGGCCTAACACATCATGCAAATCACGGGCTATACGGGTTCGTTCCTGTTGTTGTGATGCCATCATCAGCAAATCCTGAGTCGCCAGCAATTGCTGATGGCTGTGCTGTAATTCCTGCCTGGCACGTTGCTCAGAACGGGCCTGATGAGTCATTAACAAGGCAAAAAAGTGAAAGCTGCTGAATAAAAGTCCGGTGATCCACATAGAACTTTGCTCAAGAGCAGAATCCACACCATACCAAAGCCCCAGTACGGCAATAGTAATAAACACGGCTTTTCGCATCGACACCAGATAAGGCAAGACCGACACCCAAATAATGCTCAGGATCGCCAGATAACCCAGCGGCAGCATCCAGTTCAGTGCCAAAGCTGTCAGCAGCTGCAACAGGTAACAACACAATACCAGAGGGGGTAAAGGTCCATTGCGTTCGTCGCTTCGGGTCACCCAATAAAAACATGCGCCGTTCAGCAAAAATAACGGTATGACCCAGGGCCACAAAGACCAGAGTTTTTCATTAGGCCACATCAGCCATAAACTCAGCATAAAAACCAACAACCAGGTGAATAACCCGGCCACTACATCCCATGCTATTGAATTTTTTAGTTTCATTACCGCTTTACTGAACTTGATGACATTGTTTTGAAGTATGCCTGATTTCAGTGGCGGCTCAATAGGCCAAAAGTCACAGTCAAAAATCCTTACTTATGGCACCTGCGAAAACACAGCCAAAGTTTTAGTCTGAATGCATCTGCTAAAGGGAGAATGATCATGTTAATGCTACATAGCCTGTTATTAAAACTACATATTGTATTGGGTGTAATTGCACTGCTACTGTTCTGGTTACCCATGTTAAGCCGTAAAGGCAGCTCATTGCATCGCAACTCAGGCCGTTATTATGGTCATATTATGAAAGCTGTAGCTGTAAGTGGTCTGGTGATGACCAGTATGGTGTGGTTTGATCCAATTGGAATTAAAGGTGCAGGTCTGATGGTGGATGGCCAGATCTCAGAGCGAAAACTGGCTTTTTTTAACATGATTAACCTGTTTTTGTTTCTACTCAGCCTGCTGACCTGGGTCACCATACGTCATGCAACTGGCAGTCTTTTATGCAAACAAAACCGCGCTGCGCTTAAGCACTGGAGTTATCAGGCTCCGGTCTGGTTGCTTGTGGTCGTGGCTCCCTATGCAGCCTGGCAAGGTTTTCTGTTTAATATGCCGCTGGTCATGGTATTTGCAGGTATTTCGCTAGTGACCAGCTTTAGTATTCTGGCCTACCTGCATACCAAAACTGTCACAGCCAACCGCTGGTTAATAGAACACGCCTCCGCCATGATTGGTTCTGGCATTGCTGCTTACACCGCATTTTTTGCCTTCGGTGGCCGTGCTTTATTTGCCGAGTTATTAACAGGCCACTGGATGATGTTGCCCTGGCTGATCCCAAGCCTGATAGGTGTGCCAGCTACTATCTGGTTTAAACGCCGCTTAGCACAGCCCTTAAGAAGCTCAGCGTCATAACCTGAAAAAACCAAGGAGAATTTCTTCAGAAATTCTCCTTTATATTTATACACTTAAAAACTCTTCAAAAATATTCCTGCTTTTTTGTCAAATCAGGCAAACTATTTTCAGACCTGATACGACTTATCATCAATACAACTTCAAAATAGATCAAAAGTGTTTAAACGCAGCGACGAGAGCTTAATAGAAAAAGCCATAGGCGGCGATGCCAAAGCCTGGCAGCAATTGGTGTCGAGATATCAGGCGCCCCTGTATTATTTTGGCCTGCGTTTATTGGGTTCGCCCGACGACGCCCGCGATTTATTGCAGGATGTATTGATGGTGCTTTGCCGGAATCTGGCGCAGTACCGTGGTGACAGCTCGTTTAAAAGCTGGTTGTTTGGCATAGCCAACTACAGAGCCATGGATATGCTCCGTAGACGTAAAGCGACCACAGAGTTTACTGACGATCACGATTTTTATGATGATGAAGCACCAAGCTTTGAACAACAACTGTATGGCCAGCATACACAGCGGCTGGTGCAACAACAGTTACGATCCTTGCCGCCTGAGCAACGACTCGTCGTGGAATTGCGGTTTTACCAGCAATTTACTTTTGATGAAATTGCCGATCAGTTGGCGCTGTCGAGCAATACCATCAAATCCAGATTTTATGCGGCCTTAGATAAACTGCGTACGCAGTTGGAGTTAACAGATGTCGAACAGTCAGCAAATTTTTGAAGCCTGGCTGGCCGGAAAAATTACGGCCAGCGAATGCGAACAGCAACTGGACCAGAATAGTGAATGGTATAGCCGTTTCCAGACAGCGCAGATGATTCAGCGTCAGGCTAAAGCACCGTTTTTTGCGCCGGTGCCGGAAATCGACACCATGTCGATGTTTGCACAGCAATGGCAGCGCCCGGCTAAAAGCAACAACTGGTGGCCCAAACTAAGTGTGGCCTTTTCAGTACTGGCCTTAGTTGTCAGCTTGTCGCCGCTGGAAATGCAAATGCAGGACGGTGGCCTGACATTAAGCTGGCGTGGCGGACAACAAATGCAGCAACAACAACTGGAAACCTTGCTCGCAAGCTATCGCAAAGAGCAACAGGATTATATTCAGACCCAGTTACAGGGCAATGTGCAACAGCAAGCTTCGCAGCTGATCTTGCTGAAGGATTATTTAACCGAACAACAAACCAAAGAAAGACGCACCGACATGCTGGAACTGGTGGAATACCTGAATCAGCAACGTCAGTCTGACTGGCACTACTGGCAGGAAAATTACCAGCCAAGCCAGGCCAGACTGGATACCAGTGCTGTCTATAACCCGGATCAACAACGTAGTGGAGTAAGAAAACCATGAAGATGTTCAGCAAAGTCTCCTTGTTGGCAGGCCTTATTATCGCAAGCAACAGTTTTGCAGCCACAGAAGTGAACGCCAAACTCGGACAAAACCTGAAAATTATGCAGGATATACTGCAAAGCTCCTTAGGCGGCGAAGAACATTCCAGCATAGGCCGCATTCAGCACAGCTATCTGTTTGGGCAAGGGGTAGCCTTTCGGGTCGACAGTAACAGTGGCTGGTTAAGGCATTTTGTCATGCCTCCTATGCCACCGATGCCAGCTATGGCTCCAGCACCAGGTTCAGGGGTAGCGGTTGCAGCCAACGTGGCAAACTCCATCAGCATCTCGGAGAACGGCAACAGCTTTAGTTTTAGCTTTGATGAAGAAGCTATGGAAGAAATGGCTGAAGCCGCCGAGGCCATGGCAGAACAACAGCAGGATCAAAGTGAAAAACTGCGGGATCTGCGGGAAGAGCGCCGTGATATAGAGCGTGATTTACGGGATTACGAGCGGGAAAAACGCGATATCGAGTTCTCAGCCAAAGTCAGTAAGCTGGATTCAGATCAGCAAAAGAAGCTGACCGAAATTAACCAAAAGTCAGAACAACTGAAAACTCAGCTGGCACAGTTGCAAAAAAATCTGACAGAGCAAGAGCTGGAATACAATAAAAAACGCGCTGAGCAACAAAAGCTGGCAGCGCAGCGCCAGACTGAATTGGTGGCTAAAGTGGGTCAGGTATTCAGTAATACCTTGTGTGATTACGGTGCCAGTTTAAGGGATTTAAAAGAGCAGGAGTTTGTGTCTTTTCAACTGAGCTTATCAGGCCGTGACAATGCCAAAGATCACTACTGGGTGGTAAAAAAATCCGATATTAACCAGTGTGTTACAGGAAAAATTGATGCACCTGCTTTATTGAAGAAAGCCAGCTACTACCAGTATTAATAACTTCCTCCTCAAGACAACACAGCAGAGAGGCTCTGTGTTGTCTTGACAGCTGTTCAGCTTCTGGCGTACAAAGCCGCAATTTCATGATGAAACAGAGCGGAATAGTTGTTATGTCCTATCAATGGCCCACCTCAACACACTGGCTGGAACAGATAGCCTGCCCTTTTTATCAGCATGGCTATGTGATATTGGAACAGGCTATTCCGGCTGACTTATGTTGGCAGTTGTATCAGGACGTGCAACAGCAAAGTTTGACCGCAGCAGGAGTGGGACGTCAGGGTCAGCATCAGCTAAATCAGCAAGTAAGGCGCGATCATACGGCATGGCTAAGTACAGCTAACTCAGTGCAGCAGCAGTATTTACAGCAGATGGCACTATTGCAACAGGATATGAACCAACGCTGCTTTTTAGGTTTAATAGATTTTGAAGCGCATTACGCCCGCTACCAGCAAGGCGACTTTTATCAGAAACATCTGGATGCTTTTGTTGGTCGTTCGAATCGTGTGTTATCCAGTGTTTGTTATCTGAATACAGTAGAGCAAGGCGGCGAGCTGGTGCTCTATGACGAACAGGATCAACTGTTAACTAAAGTACAGCCAAAAGCTGGCACGCTGGTGATTTTTGAAAGCTGTCGCTTTCCACATGAAGTGTTACCAGCAGCACAAACCCGCTACAGCATTGCTGGCTGGTTTCGACATAACAGCAGCATTCAGGGCCAGGTTGATCCTTCAGAGTAAAAAGCATAAAACATCCCATAAAACACTCGCACTACGCTTTGCTTCGAGGCAAGATAATAAAAAAAATCGGAAACAGTGCCTGTGTTCTTATCTTCGTCCCGGGTGTCACCGCTCTCGTCATTGGCTCGTTTGTCGTTCTGGCGCAGAGTACATAAGTATCTTGGCTGGGTGTTACTGCTGCAACTGATTTTCTGGTTTGGCAGTGGTCTGGTGATGAGCCTTTTACCTATAGAGCAAGTACGAGGCGAACATTTGCGTCAGGCTCTGCCTATACCAGCCTGGGGTCAGGCTTTATCTCCTGCGCAGCTGGCACAGCAACTCCCCGATCATCAGTTGAAACTCAGCCAACAAGGCACTACCCCTGTTTATCAATTCAGTAAAGGCAATCAACAGTTGTATTATTCTGCCTTAACAGCTGAAGTGATAGCTCCATTAACAGAAGCTCAGGTAAAAGACTTAGCGGGACGTCAGTATCAGGGCACTGCTGAAATAGACAAAATACAGCGCCTGCAACAAGCACCTTTTGAAGTCAGGCACTTAGCTGCGCCTTTATGGCAAGTGCAGTTTGCAGATGAGGAAGGCAGTAGCTTTTATCTGGAAGAGTACACAGGCAAACTTTTGTCGGTACGCACCACTAACTGGCGTATCTTCGATTTTGTCTGGATGCTACATATTATGGATTACCAAGACAGAGAAGATTTTAACCATCCACTACTGATTGTGTTTTCTGCTACAGCGTTATTTTTTACCCTGACTGGGGCTTTGTTATTGCCATGGCGACGAAAAAAGCGCAGCGACTTATAACAAATCCAGGCCTATACCAGCGAAAAGCAATAAACCACTGTAATGGTTATTTAAAAATGCCTGCAAGCAACCTGCCCTGCCCTGAGTTTTAGCCTGCCAATGCTGATGGACAAAACTGAGCAAGACCAAAAACAAGGCCGCATAATAAAACAAGCCCATGCCATTCTGCTGGCCTACCCAGACCATTAAGGTTAAAAAAAGCAGCTGCAATACAGCGATAATAGGATGGCAATAGGGGGCAAACAATAACGCAGTGGATTTAACGCCAATCTTTTTATCATCGTCCATATCGACCATGGCATAAAAGGTATCAAAAGCCACAGTCCAAGCTAAATTAGCCAGATACAACCACCAAATCCATAGCGGAATACTACCTGTAACGGCCATAGCAGCCATAGGCATACCCCAGCTGTAGGCAGCTCCTAAAACAAACTGTGGCAGATAAGTAAAGCGTTTCATAAAAGGGTAAAGAATAGCCAGAGCAACAGCCACCAAAGATAACAATTGGGTGGCTGGACTTAAAAACAGCAGCAAACTTGCACTGCACAGCAGCAGTAATCCAAACAGCTGCAATGCTTCGCCGCTACTGACCAATCCTGCCGCCAAAGGCCGCGCTTTGGTGCGCTCAACATGGCCATCAAAATTGCGATCAGCATAGTCGTTAATCACACAACCTGCGGATCGCATCAGCACCACTCCGGCGCTGAATACAGCGAGCAAAGTTAAATCAGGCAGACCGGAAGACACCAGCCACAAGGTCCACCAGGTAGGCCATAACAACAGATAAATGCCAATAGGTCGGTCCAGCCGCATTAACTGGCGGTAATAAGGCCAATTCTGCCATTGCAACTGCCATTTCATAGCTCAAGCACTCCGGGTAAAAAGATTTCCTGCACCAACAAGGGCTGTTGCTGCACCGAAAAGATGGAACGTCTGGCCCACAACTCTTGCTGCGGACCAACCACAGGCAACAAGAGTCCTGCGTCAAGCACAGCCACTTCAATAACGCCACGCTCTAAACTGGCATGCTGAAAAATATATTCACCTAAAGGCTGTGAACCCAATCGGGCTAAAGCCTCCATTTGTTCCAGTGTGGACTCAGGAAACCAGCTTTGCGCATAGACACAAGCTTTGCCATCACACCACAAAACAACATCCCGCTTTAGACCCTGGGGTTGTTGCCATTGCTGCTGCAAAAAATCCGGCAGTGTTTGCCAATGTTCAGTCACCAACTCCAGTCTGAAATCCTGGCAGCGTTTTTTAAGCTGAGCCGTGAGCGACCCCTGCCCCAGCAACCAAGGTTCGAGGGCAGCCGGTAATTCCAGCTGTATGGCGTTTTGCCACAAGGCATTGAGTTGAAAAAGACTGTCTGTGCTGTGCATAAAATTAAACTGCAACCAAGTTGCCGCGCATCATAACAATTTTGCCATCGTATTGGTACGTAAGCTATGTAATGCCTTTGGGCGGGAAATTGATTACCATAGCGATATGATATTGTTACCATTCCTCACTTTATGACCTATTGCCATACCTTAATTATTGGCGCCGGCCACGCCGGTTATAGCCTTGCCAAAGAGTTACGTAAGCTGGATCCGGATCGCAGTATTTGCCTTGTCAGCAGTGACAGCGCAGATTATTACTCCAAACCATTGTTATCCAACGGCTTTAGCAAACAAAAAAGTGCCGCAGATTTTATCCAAAAAACTGCAGGACAAATGGCAGATGAACTGAACATAGAGATTTGGCCGCATTGCCATGCGAAACAGATTGACGCCGAACAACACCAACTGCATACAGATAAAGGCGTTATAAAGTACCGGCAATTGGTATTAGCGACAGGTGCCAGTCCAGTCAAACTGCCTTTACCTGCCGCCACTGCGGGCCTGGTCTGGTCCGTCAATGACCTAACCGATTATCAGAATTTCCTGCAGCAAAGCTTAGGCAAACAAAAAATCACTGTGTTAGGCGCAGGTTTAGTTGGCATCGAATATGCTAATGATTTAGCAGCAGCTGGTTTTCAGGTGTCCGTGATAGCCCTTGAGCAACAGCCTTTGGCTCAGCTGTTACCCGCTCAATTGGGGGAAGTGTTGCAACAGCAGTTAACAAAGCTTGGGGTTGAATTTTATTGGGGTTCGGCTATCGCAGATGCTGAGTTCACCGAACAGCAACTGAAGCTGACATTAGCTGATGGCCGGAGTTTGAATACAGAACTGATACTTTCAGCTGTCGGCTTAAAGCCTAATTTACAACTTGCGATACAAGCAGGTATTAAATGTGGAAAAGGCATAAAGGTGAACCAAACTCTGGCAACTTCGGCTGCTGATATCTATGCTTTGGGCGACTGTGCTGAAGTATGTGGTTATAACCTGATGTATATTCAGCCTATTAGTTTATCAGCTAAAGCTTTGGCTTTAACTCTTACAGGACAAAACACTGCAGTACAACTTCCTGTCATGCCTGTCATTGTTAAGTCGTCAGCTTTGCCTGTTGTCAGTTGGCCAGCAGCACCGCAGCAGCAAGGTGAATGGACTCTGGAGGGACAAGAACTGGACTGGGTGGCGAAGTTTCAAAACCCAGCAGGGGTGTTACTCGGTTTTGCCTTAACCGGAAAAATGGTGGCACAACGCTTACGACTGGCAAAAGAAATGCCAGCATTGATAGCTTAACGCCCGACCTTCGGGTAAGATCCTTTTCTGAATGTTTGATAAAAATGAAAGAGTAAACCGGATGAAAAAAGCGCTGACTTGTTTTGTTTTTTTATTGTTAAGTCAAAATCTTTGGGCTCAGGATGAAGCCAATACGCCGATGAAGGCGAGTTACGCTTATTTTGGTTTTGACCCGGATATAGTCACTAACTATGTCACCCCAACCACTGAAGAGCTGGGTTATGTGCGGGTAACCATGGAATTGATGATTATGGACAAAAAATATCTGGAAGTGGTGACGCATCACGAACCACTGATCCTGGATAAAATTGTTGCCGCCTTCGGCCGCGAGAACGCTGACACTATTAAGTCTTTAACAGGCCGCGAAGAAATACGGTTAAAAATATTGAATCAGCTGCGTGATACTCTGAAAAAAGAGACAGGTCAGGATATTTTAAAAGACGTATTGTTTACTAAATACCTGTACCACTAACAAACCTGACTCACCGTACTGTCAGCGCTGTACGGTGAGTGCTTTACTTGCAACAATAAGCAATAAAGCGCACAGAATTCCAGCCAACAAACCTGCCAGATGCGCCCAGTTCGCCATCGAAATCCACAGTAAATCAAAAAATCCAATCACCAGCCAAATCAACATAAAGCCAACTAAACCATTACTGATTTGCAGGTCCCAATTGGGTTTTAATAAACCGCATATCCAATAAAAACCAAAGAGTCCATACACCAGACCAGACATACCACCAAAGTTAGCATCGACCATTAAAAACTGCGTCAGATTGGATAGCAGCAACACAATAAGGGTCAGACTGATAGCCACAATACGGCCTAACTTCAGCTCCAGCGGCCCAAGTAAATACCAGACCCAAATCAGGTTAAACACCAAATGAGAGCCTGAAAAATGTAACCAGCCCGGAGTAAACCAACGCCAGCCTTGCTGTAAACTTAAGCCCAGTTCAGGTTGAAGCTGCAACGCAGCTAAAGCAGACCAGGGATCAATTTGTTGCCAGCCATACACCAGCAAAGTGGACAACCAGACCATATGGGTGAACCAGCCACCTTTGGCCCATAGCTGTTGCCAGTACCCAGCCAAACCTGCTGATCCCGAAGCAGAATCTACCACTTCAGCTCTGTCCCATGCCGCAGCCTGATAACGATCGGCGTAAGGATTCAATAAAAATCGCTCTAACTCAGCCAACACCTGCTGCGCGTGCTCTGGCGCACACCACAGCTCAGCCTGCTCTGCAGAATGCACCACCACACTGACATCCAGTTGCTGATTTTTACAATAATCAGCCAGACTCAG
The DNA here is from genome assembly GCF_947090785.1 of Rheinheimera sp. MM224. Taxonomy (NCBI): domain Bacteria; kingdom Pseudomonadati; phylum Pseudomonadota; class Gammaproteobacteria; order Chromatiales; family Chromatiaceae; genus Rheinheimera; species Rheinheimera sp. MM224. The sequence goes on along the minus strand of NZ_OX352320.1, from coordinate 603,333 downwards.
AGCTGTAGCAGAAGAGGCAAAATCACCAATTTTAATCATGGGAAGCTGTGACAAAAGGTAATTGCTGACGCCAGGCTTCAAAACCGCCATCCATACTGAATACAGTTTCAAAACCCTGTTGTGCCAGATACTGAGCAGCGCCCTGACTGGAATTACCGTGATAACACACTACCACCACCGGAGTTTCAAATTCAGTTTGTTGTATAAACTGATTCAGGCTGCCGTTGGTTAAATGGAAAGAGTCGGCAATATGACCAGAAGCATAACTTTGCTCATCACGAATATCGACGACTACTGCTTTATGCTGCTGTATTTGCTCCAGCGCTGTCGCTACTGAAATACGACTGAACTCACTCATAGGTCACTCCGTTTACAACTTCAAATTCAAATGAATGCCGCGATTGTAGCCTAGCCAGACTATGTTGAGTACCAGAGCCTGCATCAGATCCGTTGAACAGCAGAGAATTGACGAAGAAATAAACAGCCCAAAGCTACTAAATACCGCATTAAAACACCAAGTTAACAATTACAGCTTTAGCTAAGGCAGAAGCTTAGGTAAAATAGCGCGCCTTGTTGGTTTGGAAACAGAGTACTCATGTCAGATAGTCCCTTGTATTTAATTTACGATCCTGCTTTTGATGATATGGACGCCGAAGGCTGCCCGGGATTTGGTTTTATACTGGTATTTGACGAGCAGGATCTGGACAACTACCAATCGGGTGAAAACCCACCTTTCCCGGCAGTGTCTATGTTATTTACCGATCATGCCGATGGCAGTATCAGTGGTGACTTATTAGGCTGGGCGCAATTGGATGCCGAAATATTTCAACAGTTCCCCTTGGGGCAGTTTTTTCAGTTGATGGAACAAGCAGCCCAGGTGGCTATAAACGCTTATCGTCAGGTGGGTCAGGTGCCAGACAAACTGATAGCCCAGATGTTACCGGACGATGATTTAATTCAGTTTGATGTGCAATTTGCCACACTGGAACTGAATGACGCCGAAGCAGAATCGCAACTGGCAAAACAAATGATGTCAGGCCGTCCTTATTTAGACTCTTAATCGATCCTTTTCTCTCAGGGCTCCGTAATCTGACAAAACGGAGCCTGTATGACCCATCACAAATTACATCTTCCTCAAAAAATCTGCGCCTGCTGTGGTTTAGCTTTTAGCTGGCGGAAAAAATGGCAAAAAAACTGGCCTGAAGTGAAGTACTGCTCAGAGCGTTGTAGACGTAAAAAGTGACCTTCGGCCTATTGTGTTACAACGACCTGAACCTGTTAAATAAGCGTTAACTTACTCACAGGATCTCCAAATGAAAACGTTGTTTTTGGTTGCCGCTTTAAGCAGTTTTACTCTCACCGCCAGCGATTTAAGCTCCTATGAGCAGTTGCTGGAGCGGGATAAATTTACTCTGTTACAACACCAGTTAGGCCCCGTCACCGATCTAAGCAACAAAGACCTGCTGGTCCTGCAGTTAAAAACCATGCTGGGCTTGCGCCAATCAAAACAAGCAGAACTGCTGGCGGATAAAGCACTGGCGCAGTATCCGAATGATGCGGAGTTGCTGCGACTGGCCGGGCTCAATCAGTTGAATCTGGCACAAGACAGCAGCTTTTTGTCTGCAGGCTCATACGCCAAGGCTGGTCTGGCTTTTTTGCGTCAGGCGGTAGCAGCCGATCCGGCCAACCTGGCAGCACAACAAACCCTGATCGGCTTTTATTTGCAGGCCCCCGCTATTGCAGGAGGTGATACCGAAGAAGCAGAAAAACTGGCCAAAGCTTTGGCAGCAAAACTTCAGCCAGAAGGTACGTTGGCCACAGTAGATGTGTTGTTGGAGGACGATCAGTTGTCACAAGCGCTGAAACTCTTAGAACAACAATTACAGCTGCAGCCAGACCATGCCACGCTGCTGGGTACCTATGCCAATTTACTCAGTTTAAATAAAGACCATGCCACTGCTTTTACCCAGTATCAAAAAGCCGCAGCTGCAGCGACGGATTTGTCAGAGCAACAAAGTTATTACTACCAATTGGGTCGGCTTGCAGCCACAGAGCAACAAGATCCTGTCACAGGACAACAAGCATTAGAAGGATATCTGGCTTTTTATCAGGACAGCGACCATGCCAGATTCGGTTGGGCACAGCTGCGCCTTACGCAGATTTACCTGATCCAAAAACAAAAAGGCAAAGCCCAGGATCTGTTTCAGCAGATTAAAAAACCACAGCAAGATGATGATCGATTTGAGGACGAGCTGAAGAAGCTGACAAAACAACTGAAAAAGGTATAAAACAGCCTTATCTGATAGGCATCTGCAGATCCCGTTTTGCTTTTTAGGCGCAGGCCTTTTACTATATGCACTTTATTTCATCACCCAGTTCGCCGGAATAGCAGCATGGCAAAAGCAATTAATATGGCCGAGGTAGAAAAAGCGTTAAGTGGCTTTACCATTCCTCCTCAGCCAACTGTTTTATTGAGTATCAAAGCAGAAATTGAAAGTGATGATCCGAACATCAAGCGTATTGCTGAATTGATCAATCAGGATCTGGGTATTGCAGGCTTCACCCTCAAAGTGGTGAACTCTGTGTATTTTGGGCTGCGCCGTAAAATCAGTTCGGTAGAACATGCCTGTAAGTTTTTAGGCTTAACACGGGTGATAAAATTAGTCAGCTCTGTGGTGTTGCGTTTTACCTTAAGCGAAGGCCGGACTGACCGCTTCACTGAAAAGCTATGGCAAAGTGCCGGCAATGTGGCCAATGCTGCGACTTTGTTAGCACAGCAACTGCGTTATGGTACTGATTGTGCTGACGATGCCTACAGCTTAGGCTTATTCCATAATGCCGGTATGCTGTTGATTAGCAGCCAGTTTAAAGATTATGCCAAAGTGCTGAAACAAGCTCATTTAGCAGGCTACAGTATGTCTGACGCTGAAGATCAGAATTTCCAGACCACCCACGAACTGCTGGGTTATATGATTGCTCAATCCTGGGGTTTAGCACCTGAGCTGACCAATGTGATTGCCTATCACCACAGCCATGCACTAATTCTGGCGTCCAATGATATCTACGAAAAACGTTTGTTTGCTCTACTGAAACTGGCTGAGCATATGACAGATGAAAACAAAGTTTTGCTGGATTTAGATATGGATCAGGAATGGGAGCACCATAAAGCCACTATTCTGGATATTCTGGAGCTGGACGAACTGGCCCTGCATGATTTAGGCGACTACCTGCAGCAGCAAGGTGTGCCGAATAGATACCACGCTTGAGACAGGGAGCTTAGGCTCCCTTTGTTTTTATAACGCCTTTATCCACTAATCAGAGTTCTATTTAAGATGCGTATTGTATTAGCCCCAATGGAGGGTGTGGTGGATCATTTAATGCGGGATATGTTAACCCGTATTGGTGGTTTTGATTTATGCATCACTGAATTTGTCCGGGTGGTGGACCAACTGCTGCCCAACCGGGTTTTTACCCGTATTTGCCCTGAATTAAAACAAGGTGGAGTGACACCAGCCGGTGTGCCTGTGCGAGTGCAGTTATTAGGTCAGGAACCTGCCTGGCTTGCCGAAAACGCAGTACGTGCAGTGCAACTTGGCTCTCCTGGTGTCGATTTGAATTTTGGCTGTCCGGCCAAAGCGGTCAATAAAAGCCGCGGCGGCGCTGTGCTGTTAAAAGAAACCGAAACTCTGTACCAGATTATTAAAGCTGTGCGTGATGCAGTACCATCCCAGTTTCCAGTCACAGCAAAAATCCGTTTAGGTTTTGACGATACCAGCCTGACACTCGACAACGCCCGCGCGATTTATGAAGCTGGAGCGAGCGAGCTGACAGTACACGCCCGCACTAAAAGTGATGGCTATCGACCACCTGCGTATTGGCCCTGGATCAAACAAATCCGCCAAACCATACCTTTGAATGTAGTGGCTAATGGCGAAATCTGGACACCAGAAGATGCAGCTTTATGTTTAGAGCAATCCGGCAGTACGGATTTAATGTTAGGTCGTGGTGCTTTAGCCAGCCCTGGCTTAGCCCGCGATATCAAACAGCATTTTGCCAATGGCACTCACCAGAAAATGCCATGGCCCCAAGTACTGGAGCTATTGTTGCAGTATTCAGACTACGAGATAGCAGGCGATAAAGGCCTGTATTACTCCAACCGGATTAAACAGTGGTTTAGCTACCTGAAGTTGCAATATGTCGAAGCCGAAGTGTTGTTCCAGCAATTGCGTTTACAACAAAAAGCACCGGATTTAGTGGCAACTTTGCGTGGGGCTTTACATCAGATTTCAGATCTCTCCGAACATTGACCCGCTGAGATTTGACTCAAACGGCGCGGTCAACTACAACGCAGACACGCCGTAAATACATCCATGTAGGCTCCTGTCCAGCTTCCCTGCTGGACAGGGTCTGCTAACGCAGTTGTCCGGCCGTTTCCTGAGATCCTTTGTATCTTCACTTTGTGCCAGAAGCGGTCATTCCGTACCTTGCCAAGATTATACTCGCTGTGATTATCTCTAGTTCCTATCTGGATGTTGCTAATACTTATTGGACGAGTTAGCCCGTATTCGCAGTGTACTCAGTTATTAGCTGTACCTATAAATTATTGTAACTAAACTGAAATCGATGTACTGTAAAAATTGGATTGTCACTTGGCTGATTCGAGAATTGGATTTAAAAAATTTTACCTTGGGTGACGCAATAAAGCATTACTTACAAAGCAGCCGATATCTATCTTCCATGCCCGACAACGCCCTTTCGGAACGTTTAGTTCATTTGCTGAACAACTGCCTAAGACTTGATCACGAAAGTATGGTTCAGCTGTGTATTAAAGAGCAGCCAAATATGTTTAAGCGTATTTTTGATGTTTTCGCCGAAACAGCGTTGCGGCACGGTAGTGTATCTTCAGGGCAGTATAAGAATCCTTGGGATACAACCAAAAATGTCATGATAAAACCAAGCAAGGAGGTAGCCGAAAAAATAAAAGTACTGAAAGGTCATATTTGCGATGAGTCACAAAAATTACTTTTACGGTTCTCAAGTTATCAATTTATGGACGAACTCATAAATGATGGCGGCCTTTTTCTGCAAAGTGCTTCAGCTTATAAGATGCAGGAAAATATCTCGATAAAAGATGATGAATTGAAGTTAACGCTTACACGCTATCTGAGCAAATCTGACGCGGAAGATGCCGCAAAAATCCTTAGAGGGTTATCAGGTATAAGTTATATGAAGTCACTTGAATATACAGTGACTTCACCAGACTACTTGGTTCTATGTTTAACTGATGCAATAAATTACAGAATGATTGCAGATTGGAATGCTGAGGCTGCTGTCATTATTCATAACCCTGACGAGTTTTATAAACGACTCACTCATACCACTAAAGATTTGCGAAGAAACAAAATGAAGCTCGAATGCGGAAATGTTCGTTACGTAGATCCCTATTTTGACAGTTACGCTATCAAAGCTGAAGACCTTCCATTTTGTAAATCCTTCAAATTTGCTTACCAATCAGAATACCGATTTGTTATTCGCAATAGTGAAAACTTGTCAAATCAAGACCGTAAGCTTTTTCTTGGCCCTTTGACTGACATAGCAACTTTGGTAGATCTTCGCTAATCTCATTAGAAAAATCACGATAATTAACTACAGTTTTTCGCTCTTAGCTGCCAATCAGAAAAGGCCATACCAACTACTGGCACCAAATCCCCCATTAGGGCGCGAGCCGGACAAAATTGGGTGGCCAAGGTTTTAAGGCTGGGAGTGTTTGAGTGAGGAGTCGGTAGCGACGAGCGAGTTACCCAGCCGCCTTGGACGCACGATTTTGGGCCGGGCTTTCGCTGCGACCTGGGGTCGCCTTTTCTTTGGATACTTTCTTTTGGCGAAGCAAAAGCAAAGTATCTCGCCAAAGGCGAAAGCTTTAAATCTCAAGGTAGAAAGAACAGCCAGTAGGAAAAAGTTTTGCGGTATACATCAATGGCTGGTTGCAGCAGGTTCCAGGCCACCCGACTGCTCTGGCGATAAATCTTCTGTCTGAATATCCGCACTCAACACCAAAGCCGAAGTAGGCTGAATACAACAAGCCAGTACTTCATCGACACCACAACTGATACTGGGTTCCAGCACTTGCTGGTATTCACCTTTCACAACCCGCACTTTACAAAGACCACAAGAACCGCCTTTGCAGTCGTAATTCAGTGGAACTCTTGCAGCCAGAATAGCGTCCAGCACTGATTTATGGCCCTGACTGTCAGCAAATACACCATTGATTTCAATAGGGAAACTTTGCTCGCTTGCCGAAGCACTAAAAAACTCGGCATAACAATGCTGCGCACCTAAAATGCCCAAGTCATAAATCAGCTGCTCTACCATTTTGGCAGAAGCACAGAAGTAATACTGAGCCTGCGGGCCTGCCAGCTTATATAAATAACCTGCATCAATGCGGCCTTTAAAGCCTTGCCAGTCAGTTGGCGGTTGGGTCAAAGCTATACGAAGTTGTAAGCGGGGCAAACGGCGCAGTAACGGATAAAAAACTATATCTTCCAGACGACGCGCCTGATACACCAAAAACACCTGACGTTTTTGCCGGATAGCGGCATAAGCCATGGCCAGCATAGGCGTAATACCAACACCACCAGCTACCAGCACCAGCGGCTGGCGCGAGCGGTTTAATAAAAAATGTCCACGTGGATAAGAGCTTTCGACTAAATCACCCACTTTTAAATGCTGGAATAATGCCTGACTTAAACGGCCATCCGATTCAGCTTTTATCACCAGTTGGTAATAACGCTGCTGGCTGCAATCCTGCGCCAATGAATAAGCCCGACTGACAGGTTTTCCCTGTAAGTCTTTGCCATACAATAGGATATGCTGGCCCGCTTTGGCTTTGGGTAATAACAAACCATCCGGATGCTGCAGCCATAACTTCAGATACTGACCCTGACGTTTTACCCGCACCAATTGCAATTTCAAACGCTGGTTCTGTAGTTTTGGCAAAGCAATATGCTGCCAATAACCACGGCCAAATAAGAAGAATGTCAAAAACAGCAGAGCAAAAGTCAGGGCGATCATTGGAGCCGTAGTGAGTTCAGATAAGAATGATTATCAAATGATAACAGATCGCATTTAGGCTGCCAAGTGGGAAATCAATAGCAGAACATAGAGTGAAACAGAGAGAGGGATACAGGGGCAAAGCAAAGCTCTGCCCCTGTCAAATTACCAGTTAAGGATCACTTTACCGGACTGGCCTGAGCACATAATCTCAAAACCTTCCTTGTAGTTTTCCATTGGCATTTCGTGGGTGACTATTGGGCTTAAATCCAGGCCTGATTGAATTAAGCTGGCCATTTTGTACCAGGTTTCAAACATTTCACGACCATAAATACCTTTGATCACTAGGCCTTTAAAAATCACCTTGTTCCAGTCCACTGCCATATCTGAAGGTGGAATACCCAGCATGGCAATTTTTCCGCCGTGATTGATAGTGTCTAACATGCCACGAAACGCCGAAGGCACACCTGACATTTCCAGACCTACGTCAAAACCTTCGGTCATGCCAAGCTCTTTCATCACGTCTTTTAAATCTTCTTTGCTGACGTCTACAGCACGGGTCGCACCCATTTTACGCGCCAACTCTAAGCGGTATGGGTTCACATCTGTGATGACGATATGGCGGGCGCCTACATGGCGTGCGACCGCTACAGCCATAATGCCGATAGGGCCAGCGCCTGTGATGAGTACATCTTCGCCTACTAAGTCAAACGATAAAGCAGTGTGCACTGCGTTACCAAATGGATCGAAGATAGCAGCGATATTATCCGGAATATTGTCCGGAATTTTAAAGACGTTAAAAGCCGGAATAGACAGGTATTCGGCAAAAGAACCTTCACGGTTGACGCCTACACCTATGGTGTTGCGGCATAAATGCACACGACCGGCGCGGCAGTTACGGCAGAAACCACAAACTAAGTGGCCTTCACCTGATACACGGTCGCCTTTGGTAAAACCACGGACTTCAGAGCCCATGTCGACTACTTCGCCGACATACTCGTGCCCCACTACCATGCCATGAGGAATAGTTTTTTGTGCCCATTCATCCCATTTGTAGATATGCACGTCTGTGCCACAAATAGCGGTTTTTTTGATTTTGATCAGAACATCATTCGGGCCAACTTTTGGCATTTCCACTTCGGTTTGCCAAATGCCCGGTTCTGCTTTTAATTTTGCTAATGCTTTCATCATGGCGTCCTCAGGCAATTACGCCCATTTCTTTACCAATACGAATAAAGGCGCTGATAGCCTTATCCAGGTGTTCTTTGTTATGTGCGGCAGAGATCTGAGTGCGGATACGCGCCTGATCTTTTGGCACTACAGGGAAAGAGAATCCCACTACATAAATGCCTTCAGCGAGCATACGGCGCGCCATTTCAGCTGCTACTTTGGCATCACCTAACATCACAGGAATAATAGCGTGATCCTTGCCTGCCAGCGTAAAACCTGCAGCTGACATTTTTTCGCGGAAATAACTGACGTTTTCCCATAATTTAGCGCGCAGCGCATCACCGTTTGCCAGTAAGTCCAGCACTTTAATAGAGGCTGTAACAATAGAAGGCGCTAAAGAGTTAGAGAACAAATAAGGACGTGAACGCTGACGTAACCACTCAATCACTTCTTTTTTGCCAGAAGTATAACCACCTGAAGCACCACCTAAGGCTTTGCCTAAAGTGCCGGTGATAATATCAACACGTTCCAGCACGTCGCAGTATTCGTGGGTGCCGCGGCCATTTTTACCAACAAAACCTACAGCATGACTGTCATCAACCATCACCAGTGCATTGTATTTATCAGCTAAATCACAGATGGATTTTAAGTCGGCAATCACGCCATCCATTGAAAACACACCGTCTGTGGCAATGAGTTTAAAACGGGCGCCATCGGCATCAGCTTGTTTCAACTGAGCTTCTAATTCGGCCATATCGTTATTGGCATAACGATAGCGTTTGGCTTTACATAAACGCACGCCATCGATAATAGAAGCATGGTTTAACGAATCTGAAATTACCGCGTCTTCAGCACCTAAAATGGTTTCGAATAAACCACCGTTGGCATCAAAACAAGAGGAATACAAAATAGTATCTTCAGTGCCTAAAAAGCCGCTTATTTTTTGTTCCAGTTCTTTGTGAATATCCTGAGTACCGCAGATAAAACGCACAGAAGCGACACCAAAACCGTGTGAATCCAGACCTTGCTGAGCGGCTTTAATCAGTTCCGGGTTATTGGCTAAACCTAAGTAGTTATTGGCGCAAAAATTTAAAACCTGTTCATGACCTACGGTCACGCTAGCTTGCTGCTGAGAGCTTATCACTCGTTCAGCTTTGTACAGGCCCTGCACTTTTACGTCTTCTATTTGTTGTTGTAAGTGTGCAAGGAAAGGAGTCGTTCGCATAACTTTCTCCAGAAAGGCTGAGGGACTTGGTAAAAACCGCCGTATTGTAATCACTAAGCGCAAGGGATGCAGCGCTTTTCTGTCAGAAAAGGCTGCAGATCGGATTAGTTGCGTAGCAAATTGTTGCCACTAACAAGTTTAGAGCCTCTGATCACCGGACAAAGCTTGATAATGCTGCTGCAATTTTTCTATACGTGGCAGAGCATGAGCTGTGGCATAAGGTTTAAATAACAACAGTACTTTGAGCACACCAAGATAAGCCTGCTCTTTGTTCATGGTGGTTTGTGGCTCCTGGGTTTTTAGATAACTGATCCAGAAAGTCACCACCAGTTTGATGGTGTGAGCAAAATTGGCGATGTCTGCATCATCTATCGCTATCACTTCAGCCTTTTTTAATGCACTCAATACTGAAATGACTTTTGCCAGCACCGCCTTTTGCACAGCTAAATAATCCTGTTGCAGCGCTTGATCCCGAGACAAAATATCCGGTAGGTTGGCGTAAAAGAAATGGAAACGCCACATCAGCTCAAACACCACATCAAGATATTGAGCTAGCGAGTCCAATGCTTCTGACGGCTGGCTTGGAGGCTGCAGTCTGTTGTCGAGCAACTTAGCGTATTCGCGGAAGATATTCCGCACTATGTCTTCTTTATTGCGAAAGTGGTAATACAGATTGCCCGGACTAATGCCCAGATGTGCTGCTATATGATTGGTGGTGATGCAACGCTCACCCTGCTGGTTAAACAACTCAATACTTGCCTGCAGTATCTTGTCTTTGGTTCGTAGCTTCTTGTCCATCCGCGTATTTCTTTTTTATTTATTTTTTATTAATTTGCTATAGTAACGCCAATTCGATTAAAAACTCTAGTCTCGAGTTCTACAGCACAGGGATCAGCACCAAACGATGAAAACCAAAGCGATTTATCCCGGTACTTTTGACCCTTTAACTAATGGCCACAGCGACTTAGTACAACGGGCTGCACTTTTATTTGATCAGGTAATAGTGGCTGTTGCGGCCAACCCCAGTAAGCAACCTCTGTTTACTCTTGCTGAGCGGGTGCAACTTGCAGAACAATGTTTTGCAGATATTCCTAACGTGACAGTGGTAGGTTTTTCTGGTTTGCTGGCCGATTTTGCCAAAAATAATCAGGCTCAGGTGCTGTTACGAGGTGTGCGCGCTGTGGCCGACTTTGAATACGAATTTCAGCTGGCCAGTATGAACCGTCAGTTGAACCCGGATTTAGACAGTTTATTTATGACACCTTCAGAAAAAAATACCTTTATCTCTTCCACTTTAGTGAAAGAAGTAGCCCGTCATGGTGGCGATGTCAGCCGTTTTGTTGCTCCCCATGTTGAACGGGCATTAAAGCACAAATTCACCACGGTTTAGTTTGATGCCCGTTAGGCATTGAAGCCTAAGTTCATCACGGTTTAGTTTGATGCCCGGTAGGCATTGAAGCCTAAGTTCATCACGGTTTAGTTTGATGCCCGGTAGGCATTGAAGCCTAAGTTCATCACGGTTTAGTTTGATGCCAGGCAGGCATTGAAGCCTAAGTTCATCGCAGTTTAGTTTAAAACACGGATTTTAGTCCTAATGAAAAAACTTCAGCTTAGTACTTTTACCTTGGCTGTTCTGGCCTTATCAGCACAAGCCACCCCCTGGATGGATACGCAGGATAATTACCTGCGCCAGTCCCTACAAACCTTGTCTCATGCAGGTTTAATCAGTGGACCTGTGAATACCTATCCATTGATGTGGAAAAATATCGCCAAAGATTTGGCTATGGTGCCAAATCGCCGTTATAGCGAAGAAGTGACTTTTGCTCTGGCTCATGTTCGCAAGGCGCTGAATGTCAATGAAAGTGACAAAACCGCTGGTATTAAACTGAAAGCCAACTCTGAGGAGATGGGCATTCAGAGTTTTGGCGAAACTTATTCAGAAAAAGCCAGCATCACTGTGTTTAGTGAATTTCAAAATGATATCTTTGCGGGCCGCTCAGAAGTGCATTACCGCAAATTACACGACGGCAGTACTGAACAGGATTTAACTTACGACAACAGTTATTTGGCTGCTTTGCTGGGGAATTGGGTAGTGTCCGTCGATCAGATCAGTACCTGGTGGGGGCCGGGTCAACAAAGTGCGTTGTTACAAAGCAATAATGCCAGACCTTTGCCTTCTGTGCGTTTAAGTCGTCATGGCTGGGATGCGATAGATTTGCCTGTGCTTAACTGGTTAGGTCCATGGAGTTTCACCACCTTTATAGGTTTAGGTGAACATCAAAGTCCAGTCAGTCAAACCCGCTACTGGGGTGGACGCTTTAACTTCAGACCTACTGCCACTCTGGAGCTGGGTGTATCCCGTGTTAGTCAATGGGGTGGTCAGGGTAAAAATAACGGTTTTGGCGACTGGTGGGATGTGGTTGTTAATAAAGATGAATCAGACGCCAACTCAGACCAAAGAGCAGCTATAGATTTAAGTTACCACTTTAATCTGTTGAACCAGCCTCTGACCGCTTATGTGGAACTGGCCGATGACGATAACGCCGAAGATTTGCCAGATAATCCCTTGTTACTGGCTGGTGTGCGCAGTTATTGGGGTAATAGTTCAGGTATTCATACGGTCAATATGGAGTACTCAGATACCTATATTGATTGCCCTGATTCAGTAGTGAAAGGCGATTGTGCCTATCAGGGCGAGTTATACCCTCAAGGTTACAGCAGATACGGCAGAGTGATTGGCAGTGGTTATGGCAAAGATGCCAAGGTACTGAGTGCCGGTTATCATTACCAGACCTATGATGGTATTAGTTGGTCAGGCCATCTGTATCTGGCTAATTATTATGACAATGCCGGTGAAAGTGAACAAAGCTGGCAGGCGAAAGCGGAACACAGACGACCATTCTTTAATGGCTTACTGAGCTTGCAGCTACGTTATCTGGATAAATCGCCATTACTGGCTGAAGGGGCTGATGAAGTGGCTGCAGCCACCACCTGGGAATACAGGTTCTAACGAATGCGGGTCAGAGTAAAATGGGGTCATACGACCCCATTCATTTAAAGCTTTATCACTATATTGCGTTTATACAGCAGCAACGACAGGTACCAAAACCCAATCACGTGCAGCACAGCAAATACAAAAGACGCCAGTTTGGCGGGGAAAACTAAAGCTAACTGCTCAAAGCCCCACTGATACAGCGATACTGAACCTGCGTCAGTTGGAATAAAGATCAGCTGGCCAATCAGCACTGCCCAGAGCCAGGACAAGATATAAATAAACAGCGGATTAGTCCCATAAACTTTTAAAGGTTCTGCCAAAGCAGTCCAGCCTTTGATATCAATGCACCAAACCAGAATAGCTAATAACAGCAAAATTAAACCACTGCTCAGCGCCAGATAACTGCCGGACCATAAGGCTTTATTGACAGGCCAAAGCAATTGCCAAAGTGCAGCTAAAAACACCAAAGCTACTCCAGATAACAACAATAGCCGAAGCGCGTGACTGTGCTGCTTACCCTGCAACGCTGAAGCTGTGCCAAAACCAATCAATACCGCCACTACACAAGGCAAAGTGCTTAAAAGACCTTCAGGATCAAAAGCTACACCAAACCCCTGATATAAATGTGCGGCACCAAAAATGGCCAGATCCCATTGCCGTACCAGGTTGTGCCCCAGACTATAAGGCTGCTCACCACCGCCCAGTACCAAAACGAGCCAATACAACAACACCAAAGCCACAGCAATAAAAGGCAAATAACTGCGTTTGACGCTTAACACCAATAACGCAGCACACCAATAAGCCAAACCTATACGCTGCAACACACCGGGTAAACGCAGCTCGGCCAACTCCACACTAAAAGGTACGTAGTTCAACAGCACACCGATAGCAATCAGCTTGAAAGCCCGGCTACTGATACGCCAGAAACTCTGTTGAGAAAGCACTGTAGTTTTCAGCGAATAAAACATCGCAGCCCCCACCACAAATAAAAAGGTAGGGAACACAATATCGGCAAAGGTAAAACCATCCCAGGACGCATGCAACAGCGGACTATACACATGCTGCCAGGACCCCGGTGTATTCACCAGGATCATTAAAGCTATGGCTAACCCCCGTAAAGCATCCAGCGCATAAAAACGTGGTGAAGACATAAAGGTGCCTATAACAAATTAAGAGCTTTTCCAGCTGGTTAACTTATGCCCCTTCAGCGCATAAAACAGGATAAAGGCGTAACAAGGCAACATCACCAGGTAAGCCCCCTGCTGTCCAAGGCCAGTGCTGCTGGCAAGTCCCCAAAACAGCGGGCCAAAAGCGCCACCTGCGATGCCCATAATCAACAAAGCTGAACCTATACTGGTTAAAGCTCCCAAGCCAGATAAAGCCAAAGGCCAGACCGCAGGCCAGACGATGGCATTAGCTAAACCAAGAATAGCGATAAATAACAAGGTATCTGGTAAGGCTGTGCCACCAAAAGGTACCAATAAGGCGTTGGCAATCAGATAAGAGCTGCTGTCACCTAACACTATAGCCAGTGTCAGTACCAGGCCTAACATTGCAGAAACAGCCAAGGCCTTTTGCTGTGATAACACTCTGGGGATCAACACTATGCCTAAGATATAACCCAGCACCATACATGCCATCGTATAAGAGGTCATCACAGTGTAGCGTTCAACCCCAAGGGATAAAGCAAATAAACCTATAGTGTCGCCAGCTATCACTTCGACAGCCACATAAACAAATAAAGACAATACACCAAACACCAGCGCAGGTTTGGCCAACACAGCTTTTAGCTGGTCGATGCCAGTGCCAGTATCTGACTCTTTTTCCAGTTCAGGCAAAGGTGAATACTTCACAGCCAGTGCAAGTAAACCTAAAAACACGGCTAGCCCCAGATAAGGCAGCACCAGACTGGCTGCCATGGCGTCAATTTGCTCAGCATTCAGGGCTGTACCAACTGGTGCAGTAAAACCACTGACAATCAGCGCAGTAAACACTAAAGGGGCAACAACACCAGCGGTTTTATTCAGGATACCCATAATACTGATACGCACCGCGGCAGTGTCTTCCGGTCCTATTTTAACAACATAGGGATTCACAGCGGTTTGCAATAAGGTTTGACCAGCACCAATCACCAGCTGAGCCAGCAGGAATAAGCCAAAGGTCTGAGTTTGTGCCGCTGGGATATATAAAAGCCCTGCCAGCATCATCACCGCCATGCCCAAAGCCATACCATTTTTATAGCCCACTCTGCGGATCAGCCATGCCGATGGCAGAGCAGTAAAAGTCACGGCTATATAAAATGAAAACACCACTAGCGATGCCTGCAAAGGGCTCAACTGCAGCATCTGTTTTAAATAGGGCATCAAAGAGCCATTCAGCCAGGTAGCAAAACCCAGCACAAAAAACAGCATGGCCACTATAGCCATGGGCACAATACTGCTGCGCGCCTTGGGAGTCTCAACTGTCATTTCCATAATTCCTTCCTGTTGCTTTAATAATTATTATTTTGAATTTATTGGATATTTTTACGACTAGATAGAAGGACGACCTTCCAGCCAGCACTGCTGTACCAGACCTTCGTCATTCAGTAACACCAGGTCGGCTTTTGCCCCCACCAGGATTTGCCCACGCTCCGCGCTGATGCCTAAAAACTCAGCCGGATACAAAGACGCCATACGCACAGCTTCTGACAGCTCAAGACCAAGCTCTTTCACAGCATAAGAAACCGCGCTGGCCATATCGAGCACAGAACCCGCCAGGTTGCCGTTTAAGTTGGTTAACTTGTTGCCATCCCGAATCACTTTGCCATCAAAAAAATCAAACTCGGTTTGACTGGTACCAACAGGTGACATTGCGTCTGTGACGATCAGCAGCTTGCCTTTAGGTTTGGCCGCCAACGCCACTTTCACAGCCAGTGGGTGTACATGCAAACCATCTAAAATCACGCCACACCAACTATGTGGATCGGCAAGTGCTGCCCCTACTACACCGGGCTCACGCGAAGTTAAAGGTGACATAGCATTATATAAGTGGGTAAAACCCGTAGCTCCGGCGGCCAAAGCAGCCTGCACTGTAGCTGCATCTGTATTGCTATGGCCTAAGCAGACAATGACATCGGCTTTGACTAATTCTTTGATTTGGTCCGGGCTGATAGTTTCAGGCGCCACTGTCACCAGCTTGATGCCAAGGTCGGTGCGCCGATAAATCGCCAACTCGGCTTCGGATAAAGGCCGGATATAGTTCTGCGGATGTACACCTCGTTTTGGCACGGATAAATGTGGGCCTTCAAAGTGCACACCCAAAACACCAGGTTCTTTAGTGGCAATAGCCTGAGCTATCACATCAGCAGCTTGTTGCATCACAGCCACAGAATCAGTGATCACTGTGGGCAATAAGACCGTGCTGCCAAATTGAGCATGGGCTTTGACCATAGTACGCAGTGCTTCAAGGCTGGTATCTGTATTAAATAAGGCGCCACCGCCGCCATTCACCTGAACATCAATAAAACCAGGCACCAGAGTGCCCGAGATGACTGGACCATCAGCAGGCAAAATCGAATGAATGCGACCGGCTTCAATCTTTAACGTCACATTCTGTTGCCAGTTCTGGCCATCAAAAAGCCGGGCTACTGAAATCTGTTGCATCAGGACCTCGTTAGACTGTTTTAGTGACTTTATTCAGGCCAGGAGGCGCATCCGGATTCACACCGCGGCTGCGAGCCACAGCTTCGACATCCAGATAAAAACGCTGCAATAGAGCCAGTGGTAATACCCGAGGATTCGATAACAAGTCAGCATGATGCAAATGCACAATACGGGCGCCACGGCTGCGTACTTCAGCAATTTGTGCCTGATGAGCAGCATTGGCTTCATCCGCTATGCTGACATCAACAATGGCAAACTGATCTTTCACTAAAGTTACAGGGCCATGCAGAAATTCAGCGCTGGAAAAAGCTTCAGCGTGAATGCCACAAACCTCTTTGAGTTTCAGCGCAATTTCACGGCTGATGGCGTAACCAGGGCCACGGCCCAATACCACTAAATGCTCAACACCTTCCAATGACTGTGCAGTTAACTGAGCAGGCAATTCAATGGCACGCTCCAGCAACTCTGGCAGGCTAATCACCGCATCCTGCAACTGGCTGTTACCAGACCATGCCGCGACCAGCTGTAATAAAGCACTTAAGGTCGCAAGATAACTTTTGGTTGCAGCTACAGCTTTTTCAGCGCCTACATTCAGTGGGATCACTTGATCGGCTTGTTCAGCTAAAGGTGAGCTTTCATCATTGACCAGAGCAACCACTAAAGCACCAGCCGCTTTGGCCATCGCCACCTGAGCCAGAATATCCGGACTGCGACCTGATTGAGAAATGACCAGCACCAATGCACCCGTTAAATCCAGTTGCTTGTTGTACACGCTGGCAATAGAAGGTGCTGCTGCTGCAACAGGTAAACCTATTTCAATTTCAATCAGATACTTGGCAAAGACACCTGCATGATCAGAGGAACCGCGACCAACCATATAGACATAACGGGGTTGCTTTTGTTTGATAAGCGCCACTATGTCGGCAATACGACTGGCATTGGCAGCTAATTGTTCGCGGATCCGGCTTGGTGCTTCTGCAGCTTCCTGCGCCATAATGGTTCGGGTCATCTTGGTATCACTCACAGCTAATTAGTTAAGAAACAAGTTAAGAAATTCGTTGAGCTTTTTGCTGACGTTGTTTGGCAAACCAGACGGCGCCAAATTCAGGTGCTTCTAAAGCAGGTGTCACTTTTTGCTGCACCTCTGACGCCAGATAAGGTTGTAATTTGTGAGCCAGACCACCAATCAACGACAAGCGGGGTGGATTGATGCTTAACAATCGCTGGGCTATGGCACTGATATGAGCGGCTGCCTGCTGCACTATTTGCTGCGCCAAAGCATCGCCTTGCTCTGCTGCAGTAAAAACCAGAGGCGCATATTTGGCATAAGTAGTTGGAGTGGCATGCATAAAGAAATCGACCAAAGCCAAGGTCTGACTGAGCTTCAGTTCATTGCATAACAAATCGGTCAGTAAAGTCTGAGGGCCTAACAAATCTTTGGCTAACAGCACATGATGTACCATCTGCAAACCTATCCAGGCACCGCTGCCATTATCACCATAAGGGAAACCATGGCCGCCTACTTCAATCAGTTGACCTTTGACATCAGCCAAACCACAAGAACCAGTGCCAGCAATAATCACAGCACCGTCGCCGCCCTGATGTGCGCCAATACAGGCCACATGCAAATCGCTGGTTAAATGCAATTCCTGAAACGGATGCTGCCATTCGGAGAAAATACGATAGTATTCAGGCATGTTGACACCGGCCAAACCAGCACCAACAATGAGTTTGGACATATCTTTAAAAGCCATACCAGCGCAAGTCAAAGCTTGCTGAGTGGCCGCCAGAATAGAATCTGTGGCGACTTTCATGCCGCGCAATGGATTCGCAGGGCCAGATAAGCCTTCACCTATGACCTGATTGTCTTCTGTGACTATAATGACCCGGCATTTGCTGCCGCCACCATCTACACCTAAATAAAACGGGCCATCATAGCCTACTGCTGTAGTCATCCTACCAACCTCGTTACATTGTCCGCTGGTCAGCGTTAATCCACTAAGATTAAGCTTTCACCTGTTGCTGCCCATTATTTCATCAAAAACCGAATTGACAGCGTTGTCATTTTTTCAATTCAGCATATAATAATTTTGACAAATAACAAGACCCTTGTTTAAAAATCGAGCTTAATTTTTCAAAATAAGCAAAAAAATAAGTAAATTAACATTTAAAATCAATCAATTAAAAAAGGTCTACCTTGTCATTGTTCTGTCACTTTGCACTTTAAAAAGATGCCAGATGCCAGAGTCGTTTATCAGGGAATAACCTGCGGTACAGTGTACCGCTGTTTAGGGGAGCGTGCGATGAAGTATTTTTTACTACTATGGCTTTGTATTAGTTACTTTTTTAGCGGACAAGTTCAGGCTTTTACTCAGGCAGAAATGGCCGAATTTGCCAAAAACACTGAATTAAAGTTTGCGGTTAAAAGCAACTTTACCTCTGCGACTGTCCCAAAAGGTCAGGTCGAACTTATTCTGAGTAATAAGTCATCTCAAAGCCTGAGCGCAGGAGAAGGCAACTGGGTGTTGTATTTTCATGCGATCAGAAAACAGGAAGCTGTAGAGCAACAGGGGTTGATACTGAGCCATGTACAAGGCGATTTACACAGCCTGACTCCGGGTAAAAAATTTAAAGGCTTAAAACCAGGCGAGCAACTGCGCCTTACTTTTTCCCCCTCTTCGTCGATGGTCAGTTACAGCGACTGGATGCCACGCGCTTTTATGACCGCCAAAGGCTTAAAACCTGAAATCTTTGCCAATACGGATACTGAAGATTTCAGTCGTTTTGTTGAGCCCTACACCAGAGCTGAGCAGCTACAACGCTTTAATAATCCAGCACCAGACTTATACCCTATAGCCACCAGTCAAAGCCGTTTTGTGCTCAATCAGCAGCAACTATCTGCCTTTGAAAAACCAGAGCAGTTATCCATAGTTCCAAGTCCGCAACAAATCAGTTATCAGCGTGGCCAAACTAAACTAACCGCAGACTGGGTGATTTACCATAGTGGCCGCTTAACCTCTGAAGCGAGCTATTTGCAGCAACAATTAAAACAAATCACTGGCTTAGCTTTAGCTTTGACGACAAAAAAACCAGCTGATAACCAACCTGTTATCGCAGTGGGCCTTGTGGATGCAAAAGAGCAAGCCGAAGGCTATCAACTGGTGATCCACGACGAGCAAATTGCCTTAAGTGGCAATGATAATGCAGGTGCTTTTTATGCAGTACAAAGCTTGTTAGCTCTGCTTCCGGTTGAAGGCGAGCGCACTGTTTTACCCAATCTGACGATCAAGGACTGGCCACGTTTTGGCTGGCGTGGTTTGCATTACGATATGGCGCGTAATTTCCACGGCAAAGCAGTGACCTTGCGCATGATTGATCAGTTAGCGCGCTACAAACTGAATAAACTGCATCTGCATTTAACCGAAGATGAAGGCTGGCGCATTGAAATTCCTGGCTTGCCCGAATTGACTCAAATTGGCGCAAAACGCTGTTTTGATTTATCCGAACGCAACTGTCTACTGACTCAGCTCGGTACTGGTCCTTTTCCATCAGGCAACGGCAATGGTTATTACAGCACAGCGGACTTTATTGAAATCTTAAAATATGCAGCTGTTCGTCATATTGAAATCATCCCGGAAATAGATATGCCGGGTCACGCCAGAGCTGCGGTAAAAGCCATGCAAGCCCGTTATCTGACACTAAAAGAACAAGGGAAAGATGCAGAGGCGACACAGTATTTATTGTCTGATCCTTTGGATCAATCCAACTACATCACAGTGCAAAACTACACAGACAACTCCATCAATGTCTGCCTGCCTTCCACTTATGCTTTTGTTGATAAAGTCATTTACGAGCTACAGCAAATGTACCGTCAGGCCGGTTTAAAACTCAGCACCTTCCATATGGGCGGTGACGAAACAGGAGCTGGTTCCTGGACTGCATCTCCTGCTTGTCAGCAGTTGATAGCAACACCGGACAATGCTGTTGCAGGAGTCGCAGATTTAAAACCATATTTTGTCGCCAAAGTGGCCAAACTAGCGGCTAATCGACAACTTACTTTAGGTGGCTGGGAAGATGGTTTGATGTATGACGCCAAAAATCCCTTTAACCGTCAGCAGTTTGCTAATGATAAAGTCTATGCCAACGTTTGGGATAATATCTGGGAATGGGGTGTGGCCGATCGTGCTTATCGTTTAGCCAATGCCGGTTATCAGGTGGTGTTATCACATGGTACCCATTTGTATTTTGACCATCCTTACGAAGCTCACCCGGAAGAACGTGGTTACTACTGGGCGTCCCGCTTTACTGATGTCGCCAAAGTCTTTGGTTATATGCCGGATGATTTATATGCCAATGCTGACAAAACCCGTGAGGGTAAGGTGATTGATGACCTGGAAACTTTGTTAGGTAAAGAGCTACCTGCCTTAGAAAAGCCAGAAAACATTTTAGGTATTCAAGGGCAAATCTGGACTGAAACCATTCGTACCCCACAGCAACTGGAGCAAATGTTGTATCCACGTTTATTGGCTTTGGCTGAAAGGGCCTGGCACAAAGCAGACTGGGAAAGTGCAGAACCCAACACTGAAAGCAGACAACAAGACTGGCAACGTTTTGGCTGGACCTTAACCCAAAAGGAATTGCCACGTTTAGCAGAAGCTGGTGTGGCCTTGTATCTGCCGCCACCAGGTGCAGTGCTGCAAGACGGCTTATTGCTGGCAAACAGCGCCTGGCCTGGTTTAGTGGTCGAATACAGTGAAGATCAAGGCCAAAGCTGGTTACCTTACTCCGAAGCGGTGAAAGTCCGCAGTAATTTACTGCTGCGAACTAAAGCCAAAAATGGAGCCACCAGCAGAGTAACTAAGCTGGATTAGCTACCAGGGTCTGAGCTTCGGCTCTGACCCACACTTAAGCCATGGAGCAGGAACCAGCCTAAGTTTAACTGCCGGATTTGGGGGGCAGAGTTAAAACTCTGATCTCAGTATCTGCTCCATCATCCAGCTGGCTTTTAACGCAGTTTTGCCTGTGGACGGATGGCCTGTGCCATGCAGTAAGTCCTGCACCATAGCCTGGATATGGTAGAACTGGATATTTTCCGGATGAGGGATGTCCAGACTTAACTGCTGCTCTTTGGTAAACAACTGTACAGCTTCGTTTTCAAACACTGAAAACTCAATCCGGCCCAAACTACCGTAAATAACCACTTTGTCGTTACGCTCAGCCGCAGCAAAATTCCAGAATCCAGTGCCTAAACAACCCGACTGAAACTGCCAGACCGCAGATACCGCATCCTCAGCCGCATAGAGCTTTTGTTGGTTCAGGCTGATACCACGCACGTCCACCACATCACCCAACAAATACAAGAGTAAATCCAGACCATGGCTGGCTAAATCAATAAAATAACCACCACCAGCTTTAGATGGATCAGTGCGCCAATTGTACTGGCCAGCTAAATCCACAGTATTTGGTGTGCGGCTAAAACTCCATTGCACCTGGCGTGGTGTGCCAATCAGTTCCTGTTCCAGCCATTCTTTGATTTTTAAAAAACGTGGCAAAGAGCGACGGTAATAAGATACATACAAAGGCAGCTGCTTTTGCCCAAACACCTCTGTCATTTCAATACATTCAGCGGTATTCAGCGCCATCGGCTTTTCGACACAACAAATTTTGCCTGCAGCAGCGACCAGCAAGGCATAGTCTTTATGACTGTCAGGAGGAGTAGCAATATAGACAGCGTCCACGTCAGGGTCGTTGATCAATTGCTGCGCATCGCTATACCAACGAGGTACCTGATGGCGTTTCGCATAATCTTCAGCTTTGGCAGCATCACGACGCATCACGGCCACTAAACTGGATTGCTCAACTTTGTTAAAAGCCGGGCCACTTTTTAATTCTGTGACATTGCCACAGCCAATAATTCCCCACCGCACCTGCTGCACTTGATACCTCCGGACTTTCATTAATTATCGCTTTAAAGCGCACAGCAAAGATTGCCAATAGCTTCAGAGTAGCAATTCACACTTAGGCTCACAACGCAAAAAAAGAAGATAAACCGCAGTTTGATGAGGTCAATTTTCAGGCAAAAAAAAGCAGCACTTGCGGTGCTGCTTGATCGGGTTCAGGGCAATCAGGCGGCAACAGCTGCTGCTTTATTGACACGATCACCTAAACGCTGTACTTGCTGCAGTGACATTAAATGTGCATAAATCGCTGGCATCATGCCGCGTTTGTTCAAATCTAATAACTGCTCATCAGACAGTGAATTCAGTTTCTTCTCATCAACTATGTAGATACCTGTGATTTCACGTGGCTTACCTTCAAGCTTGATAGTTAAAGTCTGAGGAACCAATAAATCCAAATCTGCCAACGCTTTATTAAAAATTCTGGTGGTTTGAGACTGCTGGAAAAACTCACGCATAATTTCAACGCGGGCTTTCAGGAAATCGGATTCTGACCCATCTTCATTAAATAATGGATGTCCTGTTTCAGTGTTCACCATAGGGCTTGATTCTACTAATGCAACAAGCAGCTGGCCTTCTTTGCCTGGATCATCAGCCAGAATTAACGGGTGATTCCATAATACTTTTGGTACATAAAAACCCTGCCATTTGCCATCAGCAACCATCAGGTTTTCGCCGGTTTGTAAGCCCAGCATAGCCACAACATCAAAACGATCTGATGCAGCGTCTTTGATAAAAACTATCGGCATTTCCGCACCAATACGCACAAACTCCTGCACCACTACTGGCAGAATGTGCTGCTCTTGTGCAAAGGCAAATGGACTGGCAGTATTAATTTTTGTTTGTGCGTGTTTTTCTTTTTGTAGCGGGGCAATTTGCAGTGACATGAATAGTACCTTTTACATCATTAACGAATCTAACCCTTTTGTGGGTTAACGACCAATTTACAGCAGACTGATGTATGCTAAATTTAGAGCCCAACTTACCCCAGTTTCTGCTTCGAGACTAGTAGAAAATACAGAGTTTTTGGCAAAATTTAATAGTAGTTTTGCCTGCGAAGTGCAGTCCTGATGCGCTATGAACGTTTTAAGCACTACTCAGCTTTCTCTAATTCTTTAATTAGCCACTGTTTTATGGCTGTCTCTCTGGAAAAAATGGATTGTCCAAGAATGCCTTTTTTATCCTGCGGAATATGTGTGAAAGCATCATCGTCCAATTGAAATAAAAAATGAGTGAACATGGCCTGCCAGGCTTTACGTTGTTGCGGTGGCAGTTGCCTGAAACTCAGCAGGCTATGTAACAGACTGCTAAAAGGAGAAGGCCGGCTATTTGCTGTACCAATGGACCCGTCCCACCAGTAATTGCATAACACATTGACACTACCAGTGGATTCTACCTGATGCCACCACAATGCCGGGATATACAAAGCATCGCCTGGCTCCAGTTCAGCCTGCTGAGCCTGTTCCAATGCCTGCCGTGCTTTCGGATAGCGCTGAAAATCAGGGTTTGTAAAGTCAACCAGACTGATAGGTGTTCCGGTAGGAGCGTAATCCAGCGGACCTATATACATATTTGCCACTTGTTCCGGTGGAAACAGCGTAAAAGTACGGCGTCCCGCAATCACGCAGGCCAGATTTTCTGCATCATCAAAGTGAGCAGGAACCAAAACCTTATTTCCCAGCCAAATCCTCGGAATCACAGCCTCTGAAAGCAGTGGATTCTGATTCTCAGGCATAAAACCAGGCAAACATTCAGAGACAAGCGCACTTTGAGCCGCAATACGCACCGCATCCGGCTGTTCTTTGGTTTTGAACAGTTGCGTTAAAATAGCGGACAGAGGGTAATGACGCTTTTCATAGTTAAATCCCTCCAACCCATCTTTATAAAAGATACGTCCACGGGTTTGTGGAGCTAAGAGTAAGGTATCAAGCTGTGCACCTGAATCCAGTGATGACATGTATTGGTAAAACCGGGATTCGCCCTGAAGAGCTGACTGCACTGATGGCCAGGAATTAAAAAAACCTTTTAAAACAGCTGGCTGACCAGCCGGAAATATCTCTGTTTTGAATTGCTCAACTGTCACCTGCTGCCAGCATTTTATCTGTGATGGCATACCTTTCTCCATAAAACAAAGGGGTTAACATAGTTAACCCCTTTTTAGCTTTTGCCAAACAGCGTCTATCAGAACGCCATTCTTATACCAGCTGTAAAGCGGCGACCATTTTCGTAGATAGAAAATAAACGAGCTTCATCTGTATTGTATTCAACCACTTGCTCATCTGTTAAGTTCACTGCTTCCAGCGACAGACTCACAGCTTCAGTCAGGTTGTAGGTGAAGCTTGCATCCAGTTGGCCATAAGCATCATTCCACAGCTCGTCGCCGTTGAAATGCAAACCTTTGTACCACTCAGTACGGTAGTTATACATCAGACGAGTGCTGAACACATCAGTCTCATAATAAGCGCTTAAGTTCACCATCTGATCTGAAGTACCTTCCACTAAGCCAGAACCAGGCTTCGTCAGATCACGTTCTTCATCTCTTTCAGCATTGGTGTAGGTGTAGTTAGCGGTCACACCAAAATCACCAAAAGATTGCTGATATGACAACTCTATACCATCTGTCTTACCACCAGGACCGTTTTCAGGGCGGGTAAATGTCACGTCTTTCCACTCATCACCTTCTTCCCAGTAACGCTGGTCCACAAAGGTAGAGAAGCTACGATAGCTCTTAATATCTTTATGGAAATAAGTGACGGCAAGC
Organism: Rheinheimera sp. MM224; assembly: GCF_947090785.1. Taxonomy (NCBI): domain Bacteria; kingdom Pseudomonadati; phylum Pseudomonadota; class Gammaproteobacteria; order Chromatiales; family Chromatiaceae; genus Rheinheimera; species Rheinheimera sp. MM224. The sequence continues at coordinate 578,531 of NZ_OX352320.1, read as the reverse complement.
AGAGAAGACGCATCAAAATACCATTCCCAGGACAAATCGAACTGATCAGCAATTTGTGGTTTCAGATATGGGTTACTGGCACTACCTGTTGGCTGAGCCACATTCAATGAACCATAAGTCTGTACAGTAGAAATGTCATTCCAGTTTTGACGGGCCATAACACGGGCAGCACCAAAACGCAGGATCTGCTCTTCTGACAAATCAAATGCCAGGTTCATGCTTGGCAGCACTTCACTGTAATCATTGTCGATAGTGCGCCATTCCAGAATTTCAGGAGTCAGGTAGTCAGGGTTGGAAGGATCCAGTTTACTGACCACTGTGGCTAAGCCCCATGTCTCTCCGGAAAATTCATAACCGCCAGAAGTTTGATCTGTGCTGACGTAACGAACACCAAGATTACCTCTGAAGCCTTCGCCTTCAAAATCACCTTGCAGATAGAGTGATAAGATATCTTCTTCTACAGCCCAAATTTCGGCCAGATTCAAATGCTGAGCATAATCTGCTGCGTAGCCATTGAGGCCTTCAAAAGCAATACGCTCCATCGCGTCACGGTTATGGAAAAATTGTTGCGTCATATTACCGTTCACAACAGCATCAATACTGGTGTTGCCTGAATACAAACCACATTTATCCCAGGTATTACATTCTGAGAAAATATAAGCCATGTAGTTTGGTGATCCACTGCTTGCATCTATAGTGGAAGGCCAGTGCCAGCTGTACGCCAGTCTGTCCTGAGTCCGCTCTGCAGCACGATATTTGGCGCCGGTTTTAATTGAATTAAACACACCAGCTTTTACCGGAATGGTGAAGTCAAACTGACCATAAGTTTCTTCATCCGTTGTTGGTTTCGAACCACCCCAAATCCAGCCCGCCTGAAATTGTGTAGGATCTGTTGCATCTACTGTAGTAGAAGCAGATGGCTTGTCTCCACGTAAATCAAAGGAATAACCAGTGCCGCCTATTGGTGTATATTCCCATGAAGTTTCGCGGTAAGTACCACCTTTAGCCTTGGTTTGACCAACCTGAGTATGCAGCTCGTACTCATCAGCAACATAGTTCAAATCCAAATCAAAGGATTTTGTTTCAGTAGATGAAACCCTGTTGATGAAGTTGTAAGCCGCCTGGCCACCACTTGCCATTTCACCCGCCACCACACTGCCATTTTCTATGACGGTATTCGTTAGATCGGCGGCGTGGTTGTTAGGGAAAATCAGCCAGTTTTGGTTGTGGTTGTTTGCGTCTACTTTAGAATCAAGCAGGTTCAGCACTATATCGAGGCTGTCTGTTGGTCTGGACTGCAAAGACACAAAAAGAGTTTCACGTTCACGCGCCTGTTCAAAACGAGGCACACCTATATGACTTGGAACTTTCAGATCTAAATCAGCGTTGGTTGGCCAGCCAAGGATTTCAATACCCTGACGCACTACAGTACGATCCTGTTTAATAGCCGATACCAGCACACCAAAATTTTCGTCATCATTTTTCCAGGAATATAAACCTGAAACCTGTGGATCCCACTCTTCCGACGAATCTGAATATTGGCTTTCTAACGCCAGATTTACAGTATTTTGCTCTAAGGCCAAAGGGCGACGGGTACGTAACAAAACAGTACCACCAATAGAGCCTTCGTCGATGCTGGCCACAGGTGACTTATATACTTCTAAATCAGAAACGAGAGCAGATGGCAGCATGGTGTAGTTAAAGCTGCGGCCCGGGTTATCCAGAATAAACCAATCCGCTGTCGCTACCGTCTGGCCATTTAATAAGGTACGGTTAGTCGCAGAACTTGCACCACGAATTGTAATTTTCTCGCCTTCACCAAACTCACGGCTGACACCAACACCAGTAATACGTGATAAAGACTCAGCAACGTTCTTATCCGGAAATTTACCTATATCTTCCGCAGTCACAGCGTCAACTATAGAGTTAGCAAAACGCTTAGCATTTAAATTCGCTTCTTGTGATGCTCTGATCCCTCTGACCTGAATCACTTCAACTTGTTGTTCTTTTGCAGTGCTCTCTGCAGCAGCCTGGCCAGCCAGAGCGGGAAGCGCTAAAACAGCTGTTCCCACCATCAGACCTAACTTAACTGCTACGGCACATTTATTCATTTTATTGTGCAACATAAGCTTCTCTCCCATTCCTGATTTTTTGTGCGATGATTTTTTTTGTCCTGAAACAACAGATTTTCATGATTCCTTCATGACAACGCTGTCATTGAAATTTAACATACACAAAAAATTTCAGCTTTGCAAACTCCTTTAGATGAAAATTTAAACGAATTTTAAAACTCAGAAATGTTTCGTTAGAACTGTTTTTTATAACGATCGGTTCAGGCCCGACCTATCGCAAGGGCTACACGACAATCTATCCCCATGATTAATATACATAAAATTTATCAAAATTTTGTGCATGACAAAAAAGAACATTTTTCCAGCAAAAAAGCCGGAATAAATGTTTGCCGTTTTAGCAAAAAAGAGTTATCCCTTAACTTAATCTTTGTTACAAAATGACCAGCGCTGTCATAAAGTTAGCTGGATCAGCGAAAAAATCGGCTTATTTATTTTCAGCATAAGGCCATTGGGTGTTGTGCTTTTTGGGATCCAGCAATGAAAGTGACCATTCATGACGTAGCCGCTAAAGCGGGTGTGTCAATCAAGACAGTGTCGCGGGTGATGAACAACGAACCGTCGGTAAAACAAGCGACGATCGATAAAGTGAATCAGGCGATGCAGGAACTGCATTATCAGCCAAATGCCGCAGCCCGTAATCTGGCCAGTACTAAGTCGTACAGCATAGGTTATATCTACGACAACCCAAACGCTTACTATGTAATTGATATGCAAAGAGGTTTGCTGGATGCCTGTCGTAAGCATGGTTATGAACTGCTGATCCACCCTACCAATGCGAAATCACCAGGCATAGTGCAGGAAGTGATTGATCTGGTTCAGCATTCCAGGCTGGCAGGTTTAGTTTTAACTCCACCTTTTTCAGAAATGCCAGAAATAGCCGAAGCCCTGAGCAGCATTAATGTTGATTTTGTTCGTATAATTTCAGGCTCAACACCTTCACCTAAACAAACCAATTGCGTTCTGGTGGACGACTTCACGGCTGCTTTTAAGATCACCAACCATTTACTGGAATTGGGTCACAGCCAGATCGCATTTTTATGTGGAGATGAAGAACACAGTTCCAGTGGCGAGCGTTTAGCAGGTTTTAAAGCGGCTCTCACCAAAAGGGGCATAGAGACTAACCCTAAGTTTGTGGTGCCGGGCAGTTATTCGTTTGAATCAGGCGTAAAAGGCGCCACTCAGTTGCTGGCTTTACCGAACAAACCAACAGCTATTTTTGCCTGTAACGATGAAATTGCAGCAGGAGCTTTATTTAGCGCCCGCCTGCAACATATTGAAATTCCGCAGCAACTTTCAATTGTTGGGTTTGAGAACAGTCCGTTTTCGCGCCAGACCTGGCCACCACTGACCACTGCGCATCAACCCAACAGCACCATAGCGCAAAGTGCAGCTGAGTTATTGTTTAAACACACCAGACCTGGCAGTCAAAGCCATACCGAAGATCAGCCTGTGTTTATTCCTGAACTTCTGGTACGTGAATCGACAGCTCAAGTCGGCAGTTGAATAATTCAAAGGCAGAATTGATCACTCTGCCTTTGAATTTGCGAAGAGGCTTAAGGCGCGACTTGCTGCAGCAATAAACCTGAAATATAACCACCGTAAGTACCAAGCGCATAACCTAATACTGCCAGTAATACACCCACAGGAGCTAAAGCAGGATGGAAAGCCGCCGCTACTACTGGAGCTGAAGCTGCGCCTCCCACATTGGCCTGACTGCCCACCGCCATATAAAACATCGGCGCTTTAATCAGACGGGCGACAAAAATCAGTAAGCCTGCATGGAAACTCATCCAAATCACACCGACCACAAACATCACCGGATAATCCAGAATTGCAGTCACATCCATATGCATACCAATGGTAGCCACCAGAATGTAGATAAAGACAGAACCCAACTTTGAAGCACCTACAGCTTCCAGATTGCGGGCTTTAGTCGCAGATAAAACTAAACCCAAAGTCGTTGCAATCAGCACCAGCCAGAAGAACGTGCTGGTTAAGCTATACATTGCCAACTCCGGCGCATTTTGCTCAATCCATGGCGCAATAATATCGGCCAGAAAATGCGAAATACCAGTGACACCAAAAGCCACAGCAACCAGTTTCATCAAGTCGGTTAAGCTAGGGTTACGCGAATTTTCCGCCTGATACTTCTCAATTTTTTGCTTTAAAGCTTCAATACCACTGGTGTCTGCTTTATTGGCCCGATCAAAACGTTCAGAGTTATTGGCTATCCACAGCAATACCGCCATCCAGATATTAGCCACTATCACATCAACGGTAATCATCACCGAAAAAATAGGACCACCGACTTCAAACACTTCTTTCATCGCCGCCTGATTGGCTCCACCACCAATCCAGCTACCCGCTATGGTCGTCATGCCACGCCAAATGGCGTTTTCACCTTCACCACCTACAGCTTCTGGTGCAAAACTGCCAACTATGGCCAGAGCCAAAGGACCACCAATAATAATACCGGCAGTACCTGTCAGGAACATGATCAGAGCCTTAGGGCCGAGGCCTAAAATAGCTTTAAAATCAACACTGATAGTTAGTAATACTAAGCTGGCAGGTAAAAGATAACGCGACGCCATTTTGTACAGCTCAGACTTATCACCATCGATGATGCCAAAACTGTTAAATAACGAAGGGATGAAATAACACAATAATAAAGCAGGCACATATTTATAAAAGCCCTGGCAATATTTATTGCTGCTTTGGCTGGTATGAAACACCAACCCCAGAATGACAGCCAATAACCCCAGCACAACTGCATCGTTGGTAATAAGCGCAGTAGATTGTTCCATAGTTTTTCCTCGGTTTTCCCCTTGTTGATCGGGGAATAATTCTGCAGTTTTGTTACTAATGGCTATTATTTTCAGCTTTAACGCTATTTATTTGTGATAACAGATAAAAACATCAGTTATCCATGCCATTCCACTGACAGAACTTTGTAGTTATTTTTTACGTGAAGCCTAAATCTATCACAGCTGGCGGGCCAGACAAAACAAAGTTTCCCGCTATGCCATGGTTCGGCAAAAAGTAACGACTAAAAGCCTTTGCAAGCAAAAATCAGCTGCTATAGCACTAAAGTACCGTTGTGGTTGTGTACCAGAGCACCTAACCTGCCTGGCATAAAGTTTTTGTCAGCATAGGCAGTTGAACAATGAATGTATTAATAACAGGCGGTACTGGTGGTATTGGTTTTGCGGTGGCTGAGCATTTCGGCCGTTTGGGTCATCATGTGATTTTGGCGGATATCAACAGCAGCCAACTGGATAGTCGCCAACAAGAGCTGACAGCTGCAGGTTATAAAGCAAGCAGCATACTGCTGAACTTGATGGATCAATCTTCAATAGAAGCCTGCGCCCAGGCTTATCAAATCGATATTCTGATCAACAATGCCGGAGTGCAACACGTCGCCAGGCTGGAAGATTTTCCTGAAGAAAAATGGCAACAATTGTTGCAAGTGATGCTGACAGGCCCGGCTATGCTGACCAAAGCTGTGTTGCCAAGGATGCAGCAACAAGGTTTTGGCCGGGTGATTAATATAGGTTCTATCCATGCACTGGTGGCCTCGCCTTTTAAATCCGCTTATGTCGCCGCCAAACATGGCTTATTAGGTTTTAGCAAAGTGGTCGCTTTAGAGAACGCCAATTTTGACTTCACCATCAATACCATTTGCCCTGCTTATGTCCGCACCCCTTTGGTTGATCAACAAATAGCAGCGCAAAGCAAAGAACATAACCTGACAGAGCAGCAAGTGATCGATCAGATCATGCTGGCGCCTATGCCACAAAAAGCTTTTATAGGTGTGGATGAAATTGCCAGCACAGCGGCGTTTTTATGTGAGCCCGCAGCACGGCATATCACTGCTCAGACACTGGTGCTGGATGGTGGCTGGACAGCACGTTAATGTCCAGACTCTGCACGATACTCAGAACAACAACCAGCTTTACAGCCCGCCCGGCATCAGGGCAGAATGAAGTGATTCCGTGACCACTGACCTGATTATGACCTTACCCGCCAGCAACATTGGTCTTGGCACCATTGCCGCTTTGTCTTTGCTGTATTTATTAGTGTTATTAGGTGTGGGTGCTGTGGGCCGCAGGCTGCAACGCCGCCACCCTGTGTCGCCCTGGATTTTCAGCTTCGCTTTATCGATTTATTGCACCTCATGGGCATTTTATGGTGTCACAGCTCAGGCAGCCGTCAATGGCTGGTGGATACCGCCCACTTACATAGGCTCCCTCATTCTTTTCTGGTTTGCTTTTGGCTTAATAGGCCGTATTGCCATCGCCTGTCGTCGCTACCGTATTACCTCAGTCGCCGACTTCATCGCCACCCGTTATGGTCATTCCCGTTTACTGGCGATACTCACCACAGTCATAGTGCTGATCGCCATTATTCCTTATATTTCGTTGCAGCTGCAGGCTATCAGCACCAGTATTCAGGCGCTGGTGATTATGCAGGACGACAGACCCTGGTATCAGGACACAGGGCTTTATGTCACGGTTTGGCTAGCTGTTTTTGCTTTGCTGTTTTCTGGTCGTAGCGCCAAAGCGCATCAGCCAAATCCTGGGTTAATGGCAGCCATTGCTTTTGAATCGCTGGTGAAATTACTGGCGCTTTTGAGTATTGGTATTTTTGTCTGCTGGGGTATGTTTGATGGCATGGCCGATATTTTCAGCAAAGCCGCTGAACACCCCTCGGTGCAACAAATTCAACAACAAGGCCAGCCTTCTTATGTGTATTGGGTGCATGTGTTGCTGGGTTTTATTGCGACTTTATGTTTACCCCGCCAGTTTCATGTCAGCTTTGTCGAAAACCAACAGCTGAGCCATTTGCATCAGGCTCGCTGGATATTCCCGGGCTACCTGCTGCTGATGAGTGTATTTACTCTGCCTTTAGCTTTGGCCGGTATTATGATGCTGGGCCCACAGGCCAATGTGGATTTAGTAGTACTGCAACTGCCTTTGGCCGCTAACCGCACCGACATTGCGTTACTGGCCTATTTAGGCGGATTTTCTGCCGCCACCAGCATGGTGATAGTCGCCACTGTGGTGCTGGGTATTATGATCACCAACGATTTACTCACGCCGCTGATTTACCGTAAGCAAAACACCGAAGATCCCGGGCAGCAAAAAATTAAAGTCGTCACTTTAAGACGCTGGTCCATGCTGGCCGTATTGTTTTGCGGTTATCTGTATTACCGCTGGATAGGCACCAGCACAGGCCTGGCTCAGCTGGGTTTAATGGCTTTTGCCTTAATAGCCCAATTAGCACCGGCTTTGATCTTAGGTTTATTCAGTCAGCGCATTAACAGACAAGGAGCCATCGCGGCTTTATGCAGTGGTCTGGCTATTTGGGCTTATATTTTATTGCTGCCGGAATTGGCCAGAGCTGGCTTTATTGGCGGTGACTGGTTAACTGAAGGGCCTTTAGGCATAAGCTGGTTAGCACCGTCACAGCTTTTTGGTGGCCACATCGATTCCGTCAGTTTAGGTGTGCTGTTGAGTTTGACCGTCAATACAGGGATGCTGCTTTTGGTCAGCCATTTCAGTCAAACCCGTTTAGGCGAATGGCTGGAAAGTTACCGCTTTTTACGTCGCCCAAGCCAGCCGAGTTCCAACAGCCAAAGCCCGGTATTAAGTGTGCAGGACGGTTATTTATTAGTGCGGCGTTTTGCCGGTGAAAAAGAAGCGAAAAAACTACTGCAACGTTACAGTAAAAACACAGTGGAACCCCAACAGTGGGCGAATCCTCAGTTTATGCAGGCGGTAGAGCGTAGTCTGGCTGCCGTAGTAGGTGGTGCTTCGATGCGGCTTTTACTGCAGGCATCAGGTAAACATGCTCAGCTACCTATCGAATCTGTGGCCCGTTTTGTCGACGAAGCCAGTCAGGTGTTTCAGTTTAATCAGGCCTTATTACACGCCACTATCGACAATATCAGTATGGGCATCAGTGTGGTCGACGCTGATCTAAGAGTGATAGCCTGGAATCAGCGTTACCTTGAGCTTTTTGCTTATCCGCCAGGTTTAGTTGAAGTAGGACGCCCTGTTGAAGAGCTTATCCGTTATAACCTGCAACGGGGTTTAGCGGGTCAGGCTTTATCTGAACAGGCAATCTGTCAGGAAATACAAAAGCGACTGAATTACTTACGTCAGGGCAGCAGCTACAAGTTTCAGCGCCAGCAGCAGGACGGCCGTATATTCGAAATGTTGGGCAATCCGCTGCCTGGTGGCGGTTTTGTCACCACCTACAGCGACGTTAGCTCTTTTATTGAAGTACAGCGCGAGCTGGAGCAAAGCAATAATACGCTGGAACAACGGGTGAAAAGCCGCACCGCAGAGCTGGAACAACTAAACCAGCAACTGCAGCAGACTAAACAACAACTGGAAGCCACAACAGCAGCCAAAACCCGCTTTTTTGCCGCAGCCAGCCACGATTTGATGCAACCTTTTAATGCCGCCGCCTTGTTTTGTGGTCTGATCCGTCAGCAAAGCCAGCAGGATGAAGTCAAACAACTGGCTCAAAATTTAACTCATTCGCTCAATTCTGCGGAAGAGTTGCTGGCCGCTATTCTGGAACTGACCAAACTGGATGCCGGTGTGGTCAAAGCCCAACCTGAAACTTTTGCCTTGTCTGAATTATTGGATCAAGCTGCCCGCGAAGCTGGGGTATTGGCCCAAAGCAAAGGCTTGAGCTTTAAGTATATTCCTACCCGTCTTGGCACTTTTAGTGACGCTAAGTTACTAAAACGAGTGATCCAGAATTTATTAGCCAATGCGCTGCGTTACACCCAGAGTGGCAAAATTCTGTTGGGTGTAAAACGCCAGAGTATGCAACTGCTGATTTGTGTCTGCGATACCGGCATAGGCATCAGCGAAGCAGACCAGCAAAAAATCTTTGATGAGTTCCAGCAAGGCAGTCAGGCTGACCAAAAAGGCCTGGGTATTGGGCTTGCGATCAGCCAGCGTATTTGCAGCTTATTGGGCCATGACGTCAGCTTTAATTCGGTGCCAGGCAAAGGCAGTTGTTTTTATATCAGAGTGCCACTGGCCAGAGTCAGCCAACGGGTGTTGCCCCAGCTTAAATCCAGCCAACCCAGCCGCTTTGCCGGACAACGTATTTTGCTGATGGATAACGAAGCCGTGTTACTGCAGGCTGTTTCCCAATTACTGCAAAGCTGGCACTGCGAAGTGATGGCGGTCAGCTCCCCAAATGAAGCGCTAAGTGCTGTGCAGCAAAGCTTTAAACCTGATTTGATGTTATTTGATTACCATCTGGATCATGGCGCTACAGGAGTTGAAGTGGCGGTGCAACTGGCCGAACATTTTGGCATCAGTGCACCAGTCGTCATTAATTCAGCCGATCAAAGTGCTGACATTCGCCAGCATGCACTGAATGCTGGTTTTCATTTTATGCTCAAACCTTTGAAAGAAGTGTCACTCAAGCGCTTATTGCAACGTCTGTTGAACTGAAAAAAATCCATAAACTAAATTTTCTCAACTGTGAAGCTGAACTACAGATCCTCATCTAAGCTTAGAAAAATCAATTTGTTGAGGTAAGTTTTATGTCTGCTTTAGGTATTATCCATACGCTGGTTAGCTTAATTCCAATACTACTGGCAGTCATACTGCTATTGCAGCAGGGTCATATCAATCCGCGCAGCAAGCTTGGCTTTTGGTATAGCCTGAGTACAGTCGCTGCAGTGACCACCGCTTTTACTATTATGAAAACAGGCAAGCTCAGTGAAGGGCATTTTTTAGGCATTTTGATTTTGCTGCTGATTGGCGCAGCTTATTTGTTGCCAAAACTCTCCGCATTGCAAAACTTAGCCCCTCTGCTTGAGAGAGTTCTAATGAGTACCAGCTTTTTTCTGATGTTTATTCCTACCACAGTCGAAAGCTTAAGCCGCTTACCTGTTGGCGCACCGCTGGCTCCTGAAGGTCCCGAATCGCCTTTAGTAAAACAAATTTTAGGGGTTATTTTCTTGTTATATCTGGCTGGTTTATTCTGGCAATACAAGAGGTTAAAAGGCACAACTACTAAGTTTTCACAATCTGCCTGATCAATCGGCTAACCAACTGCACGGCTGGTTCCTGGTACAGCGCAGTTTAACCAGCAGCAAACTGCTGCTGGAAAAACTGGATCACTACCTTTAAGCCCGCCTTCATATGATGGCGGTTTGGATACACCAGATGCAGCGGCAGTGGATCTGGCATGTAGTCCTGCATCACCTCGACCAGGCTGCCATTTTGCAGCTCTTTTTCCACCTGATAACGGGTGACAAACAATAACCCCATATCAGCCAAAGCTGCATGTTTTAATGCTCTGTTGCTGTTGCATAACACCCGGCCTGAGGTTAAGACTTCAATGCTCTGATCCATATACCGAAAGAACCAGGTGCGATCCGCAATGGAAGATCCTGAACTTAAACATTGGTGCTGACATAAATCTGCCGGGCTTTGGGGGGTGCCAAACTCTTTCAGGTAGCCAGGCGAAGCCACCATAGTAATAGGTAACCCCGGCAGTGATCGGGCAATAAGGCTGGAATTGGCTAAACGACCAAAACGCATGCCCAAATCCATTTTTTCTGCAATCAGGTCGACCACTTTGTCATTTAAATCCAGTTCAACACTCAACTTCGGGTATTGTTTCAAAAGCTCAGGCAACAAAGGAGCAATCAACAATGTGCCAAAGGTGACAGGCACACTGATACGAATTAAACCTGAAGGTTCGTCCCTCAGTTCGGATAAGTGATGTTCGGCCTGATCAGCCTGAGTCACAACCTGTTGGCAGTACTCAAAAAACGCCTCACCTTCGGACGTTAAACTCAACTGGCGGGTCGAGCGCTGTAATAAACGTACATTTAAATGTTGCTCTAAACGACTGATGGCTTTGCTGACTGCGCCTTTGGACATATCCAGCGCCACAGCAGCCTGGGTAAAACTGCGGCTTTCTACTACTTTGGCAAACGTAGCCATATCACTTAAACGCTGAAGCAACGACATCCCTGCACCTTTTTCTTATGCTGTTTTCGTTGTTGATTTTAACCAGATTTTTTCACTCTGACTGTTTCTTTTAGGAAACTATCTGTCTTTGTCAGCATGGCTAATCAAAACCTTACACAGCCTCTACACTGCTCATTATTCAAACAACGAGACTCAGGCCACAAGGAGACAGCTTTATGTTCAGACAAAGTTTAATTCAGGTTTTTAAAGGCTTAGCTGAGTTTCATGGTTATGTGCCAGTAGCTCCAGCTGCACAAACTGAACCCGACAAATCGACAACTGCCAGTCAGATAAAACAGGCTGTAGTTTCAGTTCCAAAACAAGCAGCAACTGTCAGTTGCTGCTAACCACCAGTTCCTAGCTAAAAGGCGTTGCCGCCTCTTGCCCACCCAAAGCGGTGGGCTTTTTTTTCTATCTATCGCATAGTCGCTGCCATCTATACAACCAAAAAAATCCTCCATCATTTCACAAAAACTGCACCATACTTTGTACCTGTTATTTTTCAACGACAGGGAGAGCATCATGCTTTATCAGGTCAAAACCGGAGATACCTTAAGTACCATAGCTTCCAGTTATTATGGTGATAGCAGCAAAGCCAGTTGGATAGCCAGTCAGAATCATCTGACCAATCCTAACCAGATTTATCCGGGTCAGCAGTTGCAGTTGCCAGATTTACCGACCACAACACCAGCCTCACTAGTGAGTCCTGCTTTGTTATCTGCTTTATGCCCAAGCTTAAGTAGCAGTGCTTTAAGTAGTTTCTGCAACGCGCTGGATCTGGATTTACCTAAAGCTCAAATCACACCGCCTTTATGTGTTGCACATTTTATGGCGCAAACGGCCCATGAAAGTGCGGGTTACTCGCAACTGAGAGAAAACCTGAACTACAGTGCCTCTGCCCTGACCTCTTTATTTGCGAAGTATTTTGTCGGCATTGACGTGAATAGCTACGCCCGCCAGCCGGAAAAAATCGCCAACCGTATTTATGCCAACAGAATGGGCAATGGCAATGAACAAAGTGGTGACGGCTGGGCCTACAGAGGCCGCGGTATTGTTCAGTTGACGGGGAAAGCCAACTATCAGGCTTTTAGCCAGGACTGGGGCGTAGATGTGGTCAGCCAGCCAGATTTAGTCGCCACAGATCCTGTGTTGGCAGTGGCGTCTGGCTGCTGGTATTGGCAAAAACGTAATATTAATGCTGCGGCACAAGCTGATGATTTGACCAAAGTCACCCAACTGATTAACGGTGGCACCAATGGTATAGAAGACAGAGCGCATTTGCTTGGCATAGCTAAACAACAGATGGGGCTAAATTAACCACAAAAATCGTAGGGGCAGGGTTTATCCCTGCCAGTCAAAAATTTCAGCCCAATCCAGGGTTAGTCGGGGAGTTAAAATTCGTCTGGCAGCTTCAGCTTCTCAAACAAAATACCGGCCAAAGTACGGTTATTCACATTCAGTTTGCGCAAAATCGCCGATACATGCTGCTTGATGGTGGTTTCCTGCACCTGCATTTCATAGGCAATTTGTTTATTCAGCAAACCGTCGGCGATCATTTTCAGCACACGAAATTGCTGGGGTGTCAGTTGCTCCAGCCTGCGGGCAAAATCCTGGTCAATCAGATCCCTGGCTTTTTCCACTTCGTTCACCAGTTCAGCCGGTACCCAACTCTCCCCTGCCACAACCTGCGCTACGGCTTCGGATAATAAATCCAGCGGCGCAGATTTTGGAATATAAGCTGAAGCTCCCAGCTGTAAGGCTTGTTTAATCACAGCAGGATCTTCAATAGCAGACACCATCAAAATGGAGATATCAGGGTATTCAGTACGAAGCGAAGTTAAACCGGCAAAACCTTCAGCATCCGGTAGTTTTAAATCCAGAAATATCAGTTCGGTATCAGGGTGTTGCAGCAATAAAGCCCATAACTGCGCCATGCTATTGGCTTGCAGCAATACAGCATCAGTGCCAAGAATTTGTTGGGAAGCTTGTGCCAGAGCGACACGGAATAGCGGGTGGTCATCAGCAATAATTGCAATCATAACAGCGCAGTATCAACTTTATAAAACCTCTTTTCACCATACTGAACCGGGGCTTTCGCCCCGGCAAGTGTTTTTTAGCCTTCGTACTTGAAGCCGCGGCTTTGTTGCCTGCGTGCTATCGCTCGGATCAAATTGGAATTTGAAACGGGCGGGGCAAGCCCAGCCCCTACAATCCTTGTCGCCTCCAATTACTTTGGCTACGCCTTTTATATCTAAAGCGGCAGATACGGGCGGAGATAAACCCCGCCCTTACGCCATCAAAGCTTAGAAACGGTATCCCAGAGTTAAACTATAAGTTCTTGGGTCGCCGTAGTAGGCAGTAATAGTTTGTTCACCCGCTAACAGTGGGAAGTTATAACCGGCAATACGGGTTTCTTTATCGCCTATGTTACGCACCTGAGCAGACAAGTCCCAGTGACCATCGTTGGAGTACCAGGTAGCTCCGGCGTTGAAGATAGTGTAGCCACCAAAGTCCAGCACTGAAGGTACTTCAAAAATCTGAGTGTCAGCGCGGTACGAACCCATCACGTTATAAACGATTTCGCCTATGCCAGCACTTTGGGTGTATTTCAGACCTAAAGTACCAGTCCACTCCGGAGTATTGGCAAAAGACCAGACATCAGATACATCAACATTGGTCTGGGAAGCCGCGTCAAAAAACACCACTTCGTTAAACTTAGCGTCTGTGTAACCTAAGATACCCGTCAGCTCTAAGTTGTTGGTCAGAACAGAGATCATCTCTACTTCAAAACCACGGATATCAGCACTGGCCGCGTTTAATACCTGAGAAGCCACAGTATTATTCACAGCCCGCTGCACAGTCACTTGCATATCGTCATAGCTGGAACTAAATGCTGCAGCATTTAAACGTAAAGTGCGATCATTCCACTCACTTTTAAAACCAAGTTCAAAGGTATCTACCGTCTCTTCCTGATACGGATCGCCCGCATTCGGGTTAATAGACTGGTTGCCGCGCATATCAAAACCACCGGATTTAAAACCGTCGGTATACGAGCCATACCACATAAAGTTTTCGTTGCTCTGGTATTCAAAACCTACACGGGGTGAAAAATGACTGAAAGTCTCGCTGCCTGCAAAGTCGGACTGCACAGCAATAGGAGTGCCTGCATCACGTGGTCTTTTGTAGCCTAAGTACACAAAACGATAAACTTCTGCGTCTTTATCATCTTCGGTATAACGGCCACCTAAAGTGAAAGACAGCTTATCTGTGTATTGATAACTACCTTGCACATAAGCAGCCACACTGTCGGTTTCAACACAACCACCGTTTTCCGTGGTTACACCCAGACCTTGCACCAGCACAGTACCAAAAGCACCACAGGCGTCACCTTTAAAATAATACAGGCCAGATGCCATCGTCAGTTTGTCGCCGTTAAACAACAACTGCAGTTCCTGCGTTGTTTGTTCGTCTTCGTAAAAGGCTGGTACGTCTAACGAAGGTAATGCTGTCGCATCAAAGTCGATATTAGTATCTGTCACCCCTTCACGTTTGGCGGTAATGGATTTAACTGTCCAGTCACTGTTGATATCCCAGGCAATAGTCAGCGACTGACCTTCAGTCACCACAGAGTTGTCAGCTGGCATGCTGGTATTGGAATCAAATACGCTTTCTGGTGGCGCATCACCAGTAACTAAACTTGGTGTTAAACGATGGCCGCCTTTGGAGTTTGAATCATCTTCAGTGCGATCAGCGGCAAAACTAAAACGTACATTGTCTGTCGCCTGATACTGCAGGCTGACACGACCTGTCAGAATATCTTTGTCGTAATTTTCTGCGCCTGTATTGAGGTAAGTACCAAAACCATCGCGATTCAGCGTGGCTAGGGCAGCACCAAAAAACAGCTTGTCTGTTAATGCAGTCTGACCGGCAATTTTAAAGTCTTTTTGGCCATAGTTACCTACAGTGCCACGTAGGCTGAGTTCATTGTCACCACTTAAAGGCTTAGTGATGTATTTCACCGCGCCGCCTATGGTATTACGGCCATATAAAGTACCCTGAGGGCCACGCAGAACTTCAATACGTTCTACATCGTAAACATCCATAGCAGCGCCTTGAGGACGGGCCATATAGACATCATCAATATAAATACCAACGCCAGGTTCAAAACCCCAAAGCGGATCCTGCTGGCCAATACCGCGGATATAAGCCGTTAAGGTGCTGTTGGTACCACGGGACACCTGCAAGGTTGTATTCGGCGAATAAGCCTGCACTGCTGTTAAGTTTTCAATACCACGCTGAGCCAGAGCTTCTGCACCTATAGAGGTTACGGCAACAGGTACCTGCTGCAGGTTTTCAGCCGTTTTGCGGGCCGTGACCTGAATCACTTCCAGTGTAGCTTCTTCTTGTTCTGCCGTTTGTGCTGCTGCGTCGTTGTTGGCCTGTTCTGCCATTACCGGATTGATTAAAGCGGACCCTATCAGCACAGCTAATAAAGTGGGTTGGAATACAGTCTTCGTCTTCTTATTGTTATGGGCCATGTGCCTTCTCCTGCTAACTTGTCCAGTACCACTCTAGGCTGTCCTGTCGAAATGTTAAGCTGTACCTTAGTACTATACCCGCCACAAACTACAGGTAAGCACATGAAAATAAAAGAGTTAACAAACAGAACAGCTAACAGACTGTACCTTAGTACTATGGTTTGACCTACAGCTTTACACCAGACTAAAGAAAAAACACAAGGTTGTTTCTATGCTGAGTTTATTTGGTCTGTTAGCGGGGCTGGTGTTACTGATAGTGCTGACCATGCGCGGGGTAAACCTATTTATTCTTGCGCCACTCTGCGCTTTATTTGTGGCTTTGTTTAACGGCATCCCATTTTGGCTGGCCGATAATCCTGCCAATTTTGTCCAGGGTTATATGTCGGGTTTTGCCGGTTTTGTTTCCAGCTGGTTTTTAATGTTTTTATTAGGCGCGCTTTTTGGCAAGCTGATGGAGCATACAGGCGCAGCCGATGCTGTGGCACTTGCCATAGTCAAACGTATCGGCAAACAACGCGCTGTACTGGCGGTTGTGCTGGCCTGTGCTGTATTGACTTATGGTGGTGTCAGCATTTTTGTCGTGGCCTTTTCCGCTTACCCTATGGCAGTTAGCTTATTTAAAGACGCCAACCTGCCGCGGCGTTTTATTCCGGCCGCCTTAGGTTTAGGTTCTGTTACTTTTACTATGACTTCAGCAGGTTCGCCTGAAATTCAAAACTGGATCCCTATTCAATACCTCGGCACCAGCCCTTATGCGGGCTGGGAAGTCAGCATCATAGTGGCGATTTTTATGGCCATCGTCGGTTATTGCTGGTTAATGAAGATGATTAAAACTGCGATGGCCAAAGGCGAATTTTTTGAAGGCCGTGAAGCGGATCCAGTAGTTGGCGACAAAGCCTTGCCTCATCCTATGATGGGTATTTTGCCTTTGCTGGTGGTGCTGCTGTTGTCGTATTTATTACATGACTCCATGCAACAAGCCGCCTTAATAGTGGCGCTGACGGGTGGTGTCACCACTTTGTATTTACTTAATCGCAAGTTCTTAACCTCTTTGGGCCAAACCCTGGATCAAGGCGCCACAGGGGCATTAATTGCTATAGGCAATACAGCTGCTGTGGTCGGTTTTGGTTCAGTCGCCAAGCTGACACCAGCTTTTGCTGCTGTGGTCGATACCATGACGCATTTACCTGGCTCTGAGCTGATAGGCGCTGCTGTGGCTGTTAGTGTGATTGCGGGTTTAACAGGTTCAGCCTCAGGCGGTCAGGCCATAGCCCTGCCTGAGATAGCACCAGTCTATTTAGAACGTGGTGTAGATGCAGAGCAGTTACATCGTGTGGTCGCTATCTCATCCGGCGCTTTAGACTCATTGCCGCACAACGGTTATGTGGTCACTACTATTCGTGCTATCTGTGGTGAAAGCCATCAAAATGCTTATTGGCCTGTTGCTGCGGTGACAGTGGTTGTGCCGACTTTGGGTGTGATGCTGGCTATTTTCCTGTTTCAATGGTTGTGATGAAAGGTGTGCCGAAAGGATTTATGATGAAACTATGGTTTGGTTTTATGCTGCTATTCAGCAGCCTTGTTCAGGCAGCAGAGCTGCCTTTAGTACAAAAACAGCAGCTGGAACTGACGCGCTTTACCACTCAAAATGGTGTGGCTTTAAAGCAGGTTAAAGTGGGCTGGGAAGCTTATGGCAAGCTCAATGCCGATAAATCCAATGTCATTTTAATCACCCATTATTTTTCCGGCACTTCCCATGCTGCAGGCAAATACCGCGCTACAGATGCAGCGCCAGGCTACTGGGACAAAATTATCGGTCCTGGTAAAGCCATAGATACCAACAAATTCTATGTACTGAGTGTCGACAGTCTGGCCAACCTGAATGCTTTTTCACCCGACGTGATCACCACAGGCCCAGCCAGTGTTAATCCGGATACAGGCAAAGCTTATGGCCTGAGTTTTCCTGTCGTCACCATTCGCGATTTTGTCGAAGTGCAAAAAGCCCTGCTGGACAAACTCGGCATTGAAAAACTCTATGCTGTGATAGGCCCTTCAATGGGTTCCTTTCAGGCCATTGAATGGGCTGTCAGTTATCCGGATAAAGTAGAACGTTTACTACCCGTGATAGGCACAGCTTATATCGACAGTTTTAGTGCTGTGCGACTGGAGCGCTGGGCTCAGCCTATTAAACAGGACCCGGACTGGAACAAAGGCGCTTATCCATTAACACAGCAACCACAAGGGTTAACGCGGGCTTTAGCTTATGTGATTCAGGATGCACTGAACCCGGAATTATTTAATCAAACCTATCCTGCCCCCGCTTTGGACAACGCTATTCATCAGGATATTCAGGCCGAACTACCAGCCTGGAACCAGCTGATCACCACCGCAAAACAACGCTCTGCCCAGATGGATGCCAATTCGTTGTTGTATCTGGTAAGAGCTTCGCAGTTATGGCGAGCTGGTATGGGTGATAACTGGCAACAGAAGCTCAAAAGTGTCAAAGCTAAAACCTTATGGTTACCCGCAACAGGTGATTTATTACTGACGCCAGCTATGACAAAACACAGTAAAGATCAGATGCCTGGCGCTGGCTACGAAGAGATTGCGGGTCAGGCAGGTCATCTAGACGGGCTTTTGAATATTCAGAGCAAAGCAGAACAAATACGGACCTTTTTAGCTCAGTAAATTATGCCATCACTATTTCTATCCACCCTGTTGAGGTTGCCTGCCTCTGGTTCAGCTAAAGCCCGTGCTTTAGCTGTTTTTTCGCGCTGAGCTGGTCAGCAATTTTGTTGTCCAACTGAAACTACACTCACCTCCGGATGGCAGAGTTATTTGTTGCTGAAGAAGGAAAAACAATCTAATTTAGAGGCTTACGGTGGCAGGGCTGGTAAATAACAGCTAGCCAAAAGGGAATAAGGTGCCAACACGTAAAACCAGACAAACGTGCTGGCACAATATACAAATGTAAGTCGTTAGGAGGCCCTTTGTTAATCATTGCGTCACTGTTGCTTATCCTATGCGGGCTAGTTCATTCGGTCCTTGGTGAAAGGTACATACTAATCCGCCTGTTTAAACGTGAAAATCTGCCACATATTTTTGGCAGTGATCAATTTACAAAAGGAACCCTTCGATTTGCGTGGCATATAACAAGTTTGACCTGGTTTGGGTTTGCGGCACTTTTAGTGTTACTGCCCGATTCGAAAATATTGCTTTTTACAGTCAGTATTCTATTTGCCGTGAGCGGTGTTTTTTCAGCTTACTACACAAGAGGTAGGCATTTATCATGGTTGGTATTTTGGGTTATCAGCGGATTGACACTAGCAAGTGCGGTTAATAGCTAACAATCGACAGCAGAATGCGCCTACGGCGCTCTCGACTCATAACAAGTTGCTCGCGTGTGTCGGGCTTTAGGTCGTAAGGAAACGCTGTTATGCACCGATCAGTAAAGCTTATGTGGGACACCTACCTTGCGCATCAATCTCAGCTATCACAGTTCCCCACTGATGCACCGCCAGCCTGGTATTTCTGCGACAACGAGACGGATGCTAATGAGTGTGCTCAGCTAGTATTGAACGGCACAAAGCGCGCAACATCACCGTCATTGTGGTTTTTTGAGACCAGCGGAGAGGCTTTGCCGCGTATAGGCGATCTGAACATAGTGACGGATTGGAGCGGTAAGGCCATATGTATTATTCGCACAACCAATGTGCAGATCCTCCCGCTGAACGAGGTCACGGAGGTTCATGCAAGAATTGAAGGTGAGGGAGACGGCTCGCTTGATTGGTGGCACAAGGCTCATTGGGACTATTACCATCACGAGCTCCAGGGAACTGGCTATGAGCCCAGGCCTGAAATGCCTATCGTCTTTCAAGAGTTTGAGCGCATATTTCCGGCAGGCGCTGCCTAATTAGCTAACCGGAGCTTTCGAACCTTCAGTCCCCACAACACCCTGCATGCAGAGCTGCACTCAGGATCTTTGCTTGTCATTCCACAGGCGACTTCTGATTGAACATGCCCTCCAATATCATAAAATTTCTTACCTTGGTGCGAGGCTTTATTCGCTACTTCCCTGTTGATCACTTTCGACCACGGATCCAACCGCCTTAGTACTGACTGATGGTGAAGAACTGGTCAAGTACATTGCTTTACCAGCTTTTTTCAGTTAAAAATCCGTACAGTAGATGAAACAAAGCAGGCAAAAAATGAAGTGGATCATCAGGTTGTGGTTGCTTGTGCTGAGCTTCAGCTTCTCTGTACAGGCAGAAGCGCTGCGTATTGTCAGTAGTGAGTTTGTGCCACACAACGGGGAAAACCTGCCCAATCAGGGGCATGCAGTTCAATTAGTCAGAGAAATTTTTGCCGCTCAGCAGCAGGACATACAGATAGACTTTTTGCCATGGCCCCGTGCTTTGTTGCAAGCCAAACAAGGTGAAGCTGCGGCTATTGTCAGCGTCTGGTTTGACGCAGAACGAGCAGGATATCTGCATTACCCCACACCGCTTTATACCAACTACCTGAAGTTTTATCACAGCACAGCAAATCCAATCGCCTTTACCGAACTAAATCAATTGGCGAAAAGGCCACTCCGATTGGGGGTTGTAAGGGGATACAGCTATCCGCAAGCCATCAAAGCCTTACCTTTTGAGTGGATAGAAGTAAACACAGATCTCGAATCCATGAAAATGTTGGCCTTGGGTAGGGTGGATTTAGTGATTTGCGAACAAATGGTAGCCGAATATTTACTGGCAACAGAACTGGCCGAATACAGCACTCAACTAAGCTCTACCGGACCTGTAGTTGAAGCAAGACCGGTGTACCTGGCCTTCTCGAAAGCATATCCTGGGGCACTGTTGATGCAGCAAAAGTTTGAACAGGGTCTGCAAAAACTGAAGCAACAGCACCGACTTGAACTGCTGCAGCCCGACTATTAGTCCACCAATCTTTGCCGCTGAAATAACACCAAATGATCCAACTCCAGCTTAATGCCAATGCGGCTTTGCAACTGATGATCATGATGGCTCGGCGCTAAACAATACACCTGCTCTGCCCCTTCTAATTCCAGGCTATATAAAATATGCGAGCCACGGAATGATTTGCCAACAACTTTGGCAGTAAAACCACTTTGATCGTCATGCACTATATCGTCCGGTCGCACCAGCAAATCTACTGTGACACCAGATGGAAAATCCGACTGAGTCTGGGCAAAAACACCTAAGGCCGTATACACCTTATCGTCTGCTAACACTTCGCCTTTGAGTAAAGCACCGTGCCCAACAAAGTCCGCCACAAATCTATTGGCTGGCTGATGATATAGCTCATAAGCACTGCCCCACTGCTGCAGCTTGCCATGTTGCATCACGCCTATCTGATCAGCCATCGCAAAAGCTTCAAACTGATCATGAGTCACCATCAAGGCGCTGATTCCCCGCAGCTTGATAATAGCGCGGATATCCTGTGCCAATGCTTCACGTAAATCAGCATCCAAACCGGAGAAAGGTTCATCCAATAACAGGACGTCTGGCTCTGGTGCTAAAGCCCGGGCTAAAGCCACCCGCTGCTGCTGACCACCAGACAGCTGATGCACATAACGCTCGCCCAAAGTGGGCAAGCCTACTAAAGCTAGCAGTTCGGCCACTACCTGTTGCTGCTGTGCTTTTGGCATTTTCTTTAATCCAAAGGCAATATTTTGCGCCACTGTCAGATGCGGAAAAAGCGCGAAATCCTGAAATACCATACCTATACGGCGCTGCTCAGGATTCATCATCTTGCCGGGCTCAGACAAGATTGTATCAGCCAACAGTACAGAACCTGTGTGCACAGGTTCAAAACCTGCAATAGCTCGTAATAAACTGGTTTTGCCGCAGCCGGAAGGCCCTAACAAACAACCTATCTGGCCTTGTTGCAAAGTGAGACTCACATCTTTGACCACAGTAGCCTGGCCATAAGCTATGGAAACTTGTTGTAAAACCAGCACTAAGTTGCTCCTCTGTTAGAACGATCCAAAGCTCGGGACAACAGGATCACCGGAATTAAACCTATCAGTACTATGGCAAGTGCAGGCAAAGCTGCATCGGCCAGCCGCTCATCTGACGCCAGCTCGTAACTGCGTACCGATAAGGTATTAAAGTTAAAAGGCCGCAGCAATAAAGTGGCAGGTAACTCTTTGAGCACATCCACAAACACCAGTAATAAAGCGCTCAGCACTGAAGCCCGAAGCAGAGGCAAGTGCACCCGCTTGAGCACCCCAACCGGGCTTTCGCCTAAGCTACGGGCGGCGTTATCCATTGAAGGCGTAATGTTCATCAGACCGGCTTCGACACTATGCAAAGCCACAGCGATAAACCGTACCGTATAAGCCAGCACCAGCGCTACTAAAGTGCCGGACAATAACAAACCAGTGCGAACACCAAACTGCTGCTCGGCCCATAAATCTATCGAGTTATCCAAAGCGGCCAGCGGTAACATCACGCCTATGGCGATCACTGTGCCAGGTAAGGCGTAGCCCATAGCGGCTATACGCACAGGCAAAACCAAAGACCAATGGCCGGATAAGCGTTTGGCATAAGCAAAACATAAAGCCAGACTGGCGGTGACCACAGCTGTTAAAGCAGCCAGGGAAAAGCTATTGATTAAAAGCTGAATAAAATCTGGCGAGAATAGCTGTTCAACACGTTCCAAAGCCCAGCCCAGCAGCTGCAAAGCAGGCAACAGAAAACCTGACAGCACTGGCACTAAACAAAGCAGTAACATGCCAAATCCGGCCAGCCCCTGCACAGGCTGTCGGGTCGGTTCCTGCTGCTTTTGGCCTTGCTGATAAAACTTCAGTTTGCGTCTGGACCATTGCTCCAGATAAAGCAGCAACAACACAAAACTACACAAAAGTGCCGACAGTTGCGCAGCCCCAACCTGATTGCCCATGCCAAACCAGGTGCGGAAAATACCAGTGGTAAAAGTGGTGACACCAAAATACTGCACAGTGCCGTAGTCGGCAAAAGCTTCCATCATCGCCAATGCCGCCCCTGTCAAAATCGCAGGACGGGCTACAGGCAATGCCACTTTCCAGAAATGCTGACGCGGTGTGAAACCTAAAGTGCGGCTGGCTTCGAGTAAGGAACCTGACTGTTGGCGAAAGGCTGTGCGTGCCAACATATAAACATAAGGGTAAAGCACCAGCGACAACATCAGTATAGCGCCGGGCAAAGAACGGATTTCAGGGAAATAATAATCGCCGTACGACCAGCCAAACCAAAGCCGCAACTGGCTTTGCACTGGTCCGGCAAAATCCAGCAAGCCGGTATAACTGTACGCCATGATATAAGCCGGAATCGCCATAGGCAGCAGCAATAACCACTGCACCACAGTTCTGCCAACAAACTGATAACGTGCCACAGTCCAGGCCATTAAAGTGCCAATGCCAGCACTTAACACACCTACACCTAAAGCCAATAACAAAGAGTTAGTGACATAATCGGCCAGCACAGTATCCAGCAAATGCGCCCATAATTCAGGCTGAGGCGTTAATAAAGAGCCAAGCACCACCAGCACAGGCACTGCCAATAGCAAAGCGAACACAGTGATAGTCCGGCTAAATAACGGGCTGGTCAAACGACAGATATCCTTTTAAAACACTGCATCATTAAAAACGTAGGGGCGACCTTTAGGATCGCCCGCTTATCCGATCAACAAAACTACGCAGGGGAATTACTTCCAGCCCGCCTTGTCCATCACCTGAATTGCTTTCGCATTTAATTCGCCTAAAGTCGATAATTGTAACTGCTCAGCCTTAAATTGCCCAAAAGATTCAAGGCGTTGGCTCCACTTTACATCAACCACTACCGGATACTCATGGTTAGTCACGGCGTACCAGCTTTGGCTTTCAGGCTTCACCATATATTCCAATAGCTTTATGGCTTCTGCTTTGTTCGGCGCATATTTAGCGACACCAGCACCAGAGATATTGATATGAGCGCCACGGTCCTGCTGATTTGGCCAGAATACTTTCACCGCTTCAGCTGCAGCTTTATCACCAGCATCATCAAACATACCACCTAAATAATAGGTGTTGGCTATGGCGATATCACAAACACCAGCAGCCGCTGCTTTGATTTGGTCGCGGTCTCCACCTTTTGGCGGCTGAGCGAAGTTTTTGACAAAGCCATTGGCCCAGGCCTGAGTTTTTTCTTCACCCAGCTGAGCTATTAAAGCCGCCACCATCGACTGGTTATAAATATTGTCGGACGAGCGCACGCAGATTTTGCCTTTCCATTTTGGGTCGGCCAAATCTTCGATAGTGCTTAACTGTTCTGGTTTCACTTTACCCGGCACATACATGATTGGACGGGCGCGTTTAGTTAAACCAAACCACTGCTGTTTTGGGTCACGTAAACCTGCCGGAATAGCGTCGGTCAGTACCTTTGAATCGATAGGCTGCAATAAACCCTGCACTTCGGCGCGATATAAACGGCCGACGTCTGTGCTAATTAGCAAGTCTGCCGGGCTGTTGCGACCTTCACTTTGCATGCGGCTAATCAGTTCATCCGGCTTGCCGGTGATCAAATTCACTTTAATACCAGTGTCCTTGCTGAATTGATCCAGCATAGGTTTTAGCAATTCTTCCTGACGGCCAGAATACACATTCACTTCTGCAGCCTGTGCCAAAGTCGCGGCTGTTAAGGCCGCAGCCACTAAAGATTTTTGCCAGAATTTCATCGGATACTCCATTGGGGGTTCACTGAAAGTTGCCGCAGTATAGCCACAAACAAGAACTGTTCTCAAATAACAAAACTGATTTTGCTGTAAGTTGCTGCTTTAAAGAGTTAAACCACAGCGGCTGAATTCATCATTATTCAGCATCAATACGGCCCGATACAGCAAGCAGACCATGACCAAACTCAGGCCGCAACTGCAGTACTTGCGTATAAAGCTCCTGTGCTTGCTGATTTGGGATAGCGGCCAGCGTCACACTGCCATTAGCTGTACTGAAGTTAACCTGCACCAGTTGCTGCCGGTGAAAAAACAACGACTGCACCAGCTGTACTTTTTGTACCTGCTGCAGCGGCACTATTTGCCAGAACTGACCAAGACCACCATGCCACAGATACAACACCTGATCCTGCACACAGAATCCATGCCAACGACGGTAGGCCCATAGATCACCAAGCAACCACAGTGCAGCAGCAAACAAAGCCGCAGCGCCCGTACTCAAAGCAATAACTTCGCTTTGCCACAATACAACCGCGAGCAAACTAAGCAGCAAAATGATGATGCCCCGGAGCAACAACAAGCGCCGGAAATAAGCCGGAACATAACGCTGCAAGGGTAACTGCTGGATATCGGATAAGGCCAAAAGCTGCTGTGCCTGCAATTGCTGATTGATGTCATCACCTGTCTGGCCTAACAGAGCAAACTTACTTTTCTGTTCCTGAGAATTGGTGAAACCATGAAAAATAAGTGAAAAATGACCCAAAAACCGCGCCAGCCAGGGCTGACTGACAGTGAGCATCTGCACCCTTTTCGTCTGGATGCGCAGCGACTTTTTCAGCAAAGTGCCCTGGAGCAGCTGTAACTGCTGGCCATCACGCAAAAAACGCTGTGGATAAAGCCAAATCCAGGTCATCAGCACTAACACCAAAACCACCAGCAGCAATAGGATCAGGCTGGCCGCTATTTGCAAGGTGAAACTCTGTTCTCGCCCTGATTGTTGCAACACCTCACGGCCCTGAGCAAACCAAAGTTCAAAGAGTTCGCCATCAAACTGCGACTGGACCGCACCAAAGACAGCCAGTAGTGGTAACCACAAATGCTTGTTGTATAAAGTCGCCAACCAAATCCGAAAAAATGGCGTGGAAGGCAGAGCCTGATCAACCTGCATCCCCCCTTGCAACAAAGCAAGTTGCTGCGACGTCAAGCCGGTCAGATAAAACTCCTGTTGCTGACTACCGGCACTATCAAGACTGACTGTAAATAACCGCAGTGGCCTGAAGTAAAAAGGTTGTTGAACCTGTAGTTCCTGAATACGCGAATTCGCCAACAGCAGATGTTCTTTTTGCAGCAAACCACGGCGCAGCTCAATACCTTGAGCAGAGACACGAAACAGGGTATAGCGCCAGTTTAGCACCGCACTGCCGAATATCAGCAGTGCCAGAGCCGTTATCCCATAGGGTGCATAAGCCTGAAACCTATCGCTAAAGGACAAATAGGCCCCACCCAGGATCACGCCAACCCATTGCGTTATAGCTTTCACCAGCAAAGGCAGCAAGGCCCAGATAGAACTGCGCTGCCAATGCTCAGTTGCCGCCAACTGTTCTGGCCTATCAGTGTTCAGCATCAGTATCTCCACGTGGGATCAACTGACTAAGCTGCTCACTCAATGCCTGCGCGACTCCATATTCTATATCAGCCAGCGCCGCTTCAGCATCCAGACCACCAGCTGTATAGACTTTTAATGTGGCCAGCCCAAAGCGTTTTTGTAGTGGTCCCTGGCTAATAGTCACATGTTGCACACGATGCAGCGGGATCAACGCAGCTCTGCGCCAGAATACGCCGGATTGCAGCAAAAAATCCTGAGTACGTAGTAAAAATCTGGTGTGCCGAATTTCCAGTGGTAAGTAAAACCAACTGGTCAGAAATATCAGTCCGGTTAAACCCCAACAGGCTAAAACCAGCGGAAATAGTAAGTGCGAATCCCACCACCACTGCGCAACCATTAATCCGCTTACCACAACAATTAAAGTCAGCAACCAACTGCAGCGTCTTTTGGTCAAAGCCACAGTGGGTAACAACAACCACTGTTCCGGTAATGGACCGGTCAAGCATTGGTCATCTAAAAATCCAGCGTCAAGCAGCTGATTGGTCATGGCTGAGCTTCCTTGTTTTCAATAGTGCCAGCATATCGCAAAGGCTTGCGTCTCCCAAGATTTAGGTTTACATATGGAAAAACATATATAGACTACTACATATGGTTTTCCATATGTAAAGTAATAGACTATGCAACTCAACCCTATCACCTTTTTTAAAGCGCTGTCGGATGAAACCCGACTGCGTAGTTTGTTGCTGATCCAGCAGGAACAAGAGCTTTGTGTCTGCGAACTAGTGGCTGCGCTGGCAGATAGTCAGCCGAAAATTTCCCGTCATTTAGCTCAATTACGCCGCGATGGTATTTTGCTCGACCGTAAACAAGGCTTATGGGTTTATTACCGCTTAAATCCTGAATTACCGCAGTGGGCTTTGTGGTGTCTGCAACAGACAGGTACGTCGAATTCTGCTTGGCTGGAGTTAAACCAACAGCAACTGTGCCAGATGGGCGACAGACCAGAGCGGCAAAAAGGCTGCTGTTAAGCTTTTAACCACTTCACTTTAAAGGATTTTTATGAAAAAAATTAAACTAGGTATCAATGGTTTTGGCCGTATTGGTCGTCTGGCATTACGAGCTTCTTTTGATTGGCCTGAATTTGAGTTTGTGCACATCAACGATCCGGCCGGTGACGCTGCTACTTTTGCTCATTTACTGAATTTCGACTCAGTGCACGGCCGCTGGAAGCATCAGGCTGAAGCTGAAGGCAATACAGTGGTTATCAAAGAACAGCGTATTGCTGTCACGCACAATAAAGCCATCAACGACACCGACTGGTCAGGTTGCGATGTCGTGATTGAATGCTCTGGCAAAATGAAAAGCTCAGCCCAGTTGCAGGCTTATTTAGACCAGGGTGTAAAACGTGTTGTGGTCAGCGCGCCGGTTAAAGAAGCAGGTGTATTAAACGTAGTCATGGGTGTGAATCATCATCTATTTAATGCTCTCACACATAAGATAGTCACGGCGGCCAGCTGTACTACCAACTGTCTGGCGCCTGTGGTCAAAGTGATCCATGAAAAGCTGGGTATTAAACATGGATCTATCACCACCATTCACGATTTAACTAATACTCAGTCTATTCTGGATACACCCCACAAAGATTTACGCCGCGCCCGTGCTTGTGGCAGCAGCTTAATTCCAACCACCACAGGCTCTGCCACTGCTATTACCGAAATATTCCCTGAGTTAAAAGGCCGGTTAAATGGCCATGCTGTGCGGGTGCCGCTGGCCAATGCGTCCTTAACCGACTGCGTATTTGAAGTAGAACGCGCCACCACAGCCGAAGAAGTCAACGCCCTCTTAAAAGCGGCGTCACAACAGGAACTCAAAGATATTCTGGGTTATGAAGAGCGACCTCTGGTATCGGTAGATTATAAAACCGATCCACGCTCAAGCATTATCGATGCCTTATCCACTATGGTAGTAAACGACACTCAGGTAAAAATTTACGCCTGGTACGATAACGAATGGGGTTACGCCAACCGCACAGTGGAATTAGCCAGGATGGTAGGTTTGGTGGATCAGCCGTAGAACAACAACGAGGTTTTTAATTATGCAGACAGCACTAAAGCAATATCTGGTTGTGACCGGCAACTACTGGGCTTTTACCCTGACCGACGGCGCTTTGCGGATGTTGGTGCTGCTGCATTTTTATAAACTCGGCTACAGCCCTTTAGAAATAGCGTCGTTATTTGTGTTTTACGAGCTATTTGGCGTGCTGACGAACTTGTTTGGAGGCTGGTTGGGTGCTCGTATTGGGTTAAATAAAACCATGAATATTGGGCTGTTTTTACAAATAGCAGCGCTTTCGATGTTATTGGTTCCGGCTGAGTTATTAATAGTACCCTGGGTGATGGCCGCTCAGGCTTTGTCTGGCATCGCCAAAGATTTAAATAAAATGAGCGCTAAAAGCTCGATTAAATTACTGGTGCCGCAGGACTCCCAAAGCAAGTTGTATCAGTGGATAGCTGTGCTTACAGGTTCGAAAAATGCCCTAAAAGGGGTTGGCTTTTTTATCGGTGGTTTTTTGTTAACTCAAATCGGTTTTCAGGGGGCTGTAGCTGTGATGGCCGGAGCTTTAGCTCTGGTTTGGTTACTGAGTTTAGCCCTGCTGAAAAAAGACTTAGGCAAAAGCAGTTACAAACCCAAGTTTAAAGACATGTTATCCAAAAGTGGCCCAATTAACTTGTTGTCGGCTGCGCGTTTGTTTTTATTTGGTGCGCGGGATTTATGGTTTGTTATAGCCCTGCCGCTGTTTTTAGCTCAGCAACTGGCCTGGAGCCAGCAGGCCATAGGTACTTTTCTGGCATTGTGGATTATTGGTTATGGTGTGGTGCAAAGCCTGGCTCCATTTATTACTGGTAAACGCTCCGGCAAAGTACCGGGACGCTGGGCTGCTGTGGGCTGGGCCATCGCACTTTGTATTATTCCGGCGCTATTGGCCAAACTCTTACCTCTGCCCTTCCCGACTGAAACCTTATTAGTGTCAATGCTGCTGTTATTTGGTGCTGTCTTTGCGGTGAATTCGTCTTTGCACAGCTATTTGATTGTAAGCATGGCCAAAACCGACGGTGTATCGCTGGACGTTGGTTTTTATTATATGGCCAACGCCATGGGCCGCTTAATTGGCACTGTATTGTCAGGTTATTTGTATCAAACCCAAGGTTTAGAAGCCTGCCTTGTCTGGTCCAGCGGTTTTATTCTGGCGACCGTGCTGTTGTCCTGTTTTTTGCCAAAGGCGAAAGTCGAATAGAAAAACAAAGATCTCATTCAGCCAAAGCTGGCCCGCACATCCGCTATGGTGATAAAGAGTTTATGTTCACTATCTTCAAAACAGCGAAAGCCATATTTTTGATAAAAACCTTTTGCGCCGTCTTTTGCATCCACAATAACAATAGGGAAACCTACTGCATCACTGGCTTGCAGTAGTTTTTTAACAGCGTCAATCAACATCCACTCGCCTGTTTTCTGACCTTTGTATCTTTCATCCACTGCCAGTCGTGCGATCAGCCCACCCGAGGTTGAAGACTGGTGTTTTTTCTGCAGTGATGCCGGAAGACTTTGTATATCTATCGGAGTCATGGTCAGAGTATAAAAACCAACAATGTGTTGTGGGTTAGCTTTATCTTCAAGCACAAAAGTACGGGTATTGTCTTTTTTACTTTGCTGACTGGCCATGACTTTTAAGTAGTTGTTTAACGCATCAATACCACAGTTAAATCGATTTCTGTCGTGCTTCGATTTATCCAGTAATACAGTTTGCATTATTGAACTTTGCCTTCATAACGTGCAAAAGCTGCAGCCAGATGAGGATGTACAGTCGCCGGGTTATCAAGCGCGTCCATCAATAACATGGCATCACGCTGAGAAAGCTTCAGAGTTTGCTCACGCTCAATGATTTGTTTGGCTTTCTCAACCGCCGCGCTGAGTACAAAGGAATTGATGCTCGAAACCCCAGTTATAGCTGCAGCCTTAGACAGTAAGTTTTGGGTTTCAGCATCAACCCGAGCCGTGATTCGAGGTGGTGTAGTCGTCATAATTTATTCCCTCCGTGCCAAAATGGCACTTTGCTAAATTATCGGCTTCTATTGATAAAAGATCAAGCTGCGTGCCAAATTGGCACGCTTTATCGAACTCCGAGTATCAAACTCAGGGTTTAAACGCCTTCGTTGATTTACACAGAATGCGATGTGACGTTTAAATCGCGGGTTAGAAGTTGCCACCAGATAAAGGGGTCATGCTAAGGTGAGGATATACAACTCAGCTTATTGATCAGTCTGGAGAAAACCTGTGTTAAGGTCCCGCAAATTATTGTCTTTTTTTACTCATTCCCTGCTTAGCCTGGCGCTACTGTGGCTGGCACCTGCCGCCTTAGCCGCTACTGCGACAGAGCAACTGCAAAAAGTTATAGATGACCATTGGCAATACAGCCTGCAGGAAGACCCAATCAGCGCAGGCAGGATGGGACTGGCTGGTTACAATAATCGTCTGCCTGGTGTGACAGCCAAAGATCGTGCTCGTCGGCTGAAGGCTGAACAAGCTTTACTGCAACGTCTGCAAGCAATTGAACCACAACAACTCACAGACTCAGACCGCGTCAATCATCAACTGCTGGGCTGGGTGCTGCGTAATTCGATCCAGTCCAATAAGCTGTTCCTTGACCGCATTCCGGCCAATACCTTTTATAGTTTCTGGAGCTCAGCTCTGGATGCCAGCAGTGGTCTGTCTATGCCTAAAGTAGCGGATTATCAGGACTACATAGCCCGCATCAATGACTTTGGCCGCTATTTTGACGAAAACATTGCCAATATGCGCACTGGTATTAAAGACGGCTTTGTTTTACCAAAAATTGTCGTTCAGGGTATAGCCCCGACAGTGCGCGCTCAGGTTTATAAGGATCCAACACAAAGCAGTTTGTACGAACCTTTTAAAACACTGCCAGCGGCCTTTTCTCAAAGTGAGCAACAGCAATTACAAAGTGCCGCCAAGAAGGCTATTCAGCAGGTCGGTTTGCCAGCTTTTGCCCGCTTAGCCGACTTCCTTGAAGGCGACTATATGCAGGCCGCAACAGAGAGTCTGGCGGCGGAACAATTACCAGAAGGTAAAGCCTATTACCGTCATACCATCAACACCTATGTGACACAGGACATGGATCCGGCAGAAATCCACAACATTGGCTTGTCGGAAGTGAAGCGTATCCGCACCGAGATGGATGCTCTGATCAAAGAAACTGGCTTTAAAGGCAGCTTCACCGACTTCACGAAATTTCTACGCACTGATCCGCAGTTTTATGCAAAAACACCAAGAGAACTGCTAAAAGAAGCCTCTTACATCGCCAAACGTATTGATTACCGGCTGCCGGAATTTTTCGGCAAACTGCCACGTCTGCCTTATGGTGTGGTGCCGGTTCCAGCCGAAATAGCACCCAACTACACTACTGCCTCTTATAACCCTGCAGCTATTGGTGGCATCCGTGGTGGTGCTTATTGGCTAAATACCGATTCGCTGGATCAGCGTCCACTATATGAACTGGTGGCTCTGACTTTGCACGAATCTGTACCTGGCCATCATTTACAAAATGCTTTGTCACAAGAGCTGGAAAATGTGCCGCAATTTCGCCGTAACCTGTATTTAAGCGCCTATGGCGAAGGCTGGGGTTTGTATGCCGAACGTCTTGGTGTGGAAATGGGCGTGTATGAAAATGCCTATCAGCAATTTGGCCGCCTGAGTTATGAAATGTGGCGCGCTTGCCGTTTGGTAATAGACACAGGTATTCACTCCCAAGGCTGGAGTCGCCAGCAAGCGCTGGATTTCCTGTCCAACAACACATCTTTATCACAAGCCAATGTGAGAGCTGAAGTGGATCGTTATATTTCATGGCCTGGTCAGGCGCTGTCGTACAAGATGGGCGAAATTAAAATCCGTCAGTTGCGAGCCAAAGCCGAACAAAAACTGGGTAATAAATTTGACCTGCGCGCTTTTCATGATGCTTTGTTAGCCAATGGCGCTTTACCACTGGAAATTCTGGAAGCAGAAATGGATCGTTTTATTAGTAAGGCTGCTACCGTCAAGTAAGTGCTGAGCGTCTCAGCGTGGTCTGGTCCACAAGTATGGCCTTGAGCTGCACTTGTGGGCGCTGTTGATGCTGATTGATAACGAGCAGTGAGTTAACACTGCTATGAAAACATCCAAATCAAGAGCTGGCCATGCTAAAAATTTTAGGCAAATCTTCATCCATCAATGTGCGCAAAGTGCTGTGGACCTGTACAGAACTTCAACTGAACTATGAACAGGAAGAATGGGGTTCTGGTTTTCAATCCACTGAAACAGATGCATTTAAAGCCCTGAATCCTAATGCGCTGGTGCCTGTATTGCTTGACGATGATTTTATACTTTGGGAATCGAATGCCATTTGCCGGTACTTAGCTACACAATACCAGCACCAGCAAAAAGAACTTTTGCCGATGTCTGCCAGGCAAAGGGCTTTGGTTGAACAGTGGATGGACTGGCAGAGTACAGAGCTAAATAACTCATGGCGTTATGCTTTTATGCATCTGGTGAGAAAAAGCCCTGCTTATGCAGATACGGCCGCGGCAGCTAACAGCATTGAAGCCTGGAATCAAAAGATGCATATTCTGGACGCCGCCTTAGCAAAAACAGCGCAGTACATTACTGGTGCTGAATTTACTCTGGCAGATATAGTGTTGGGTTTGTCGGTAAACAGATGGTTGATGACACCAATGCAGCGGCCTGAGCTACCTGCTGTGGTAGCCTACTATCAAAAACTCAGTTTGCGCCCTGGTTTTCAGCTTTTTGGTTGCAACGGTATCCCCTAACCTGCCAGGTTCAATGAAAGGAAAGCCATGTATTTTATTGCTGCTTTTGGTCTGTTAATGCTGCTCTTTAGCCTGATGATGCTATTCAGGCCACATGCTTTTGCCCAAGGCATCATCAACTTTAGCGAGCAGCGTTATTTTCATCCTTTTGAAATCATCAGCAGGCTGATTGCCGGAGGCATTTTTGTCAGCTACGCAACAGAAACTCAGTTTCCATTGTTATTTAAGATCATAGGTTCAGTTTTATTATTGGTAGGTGCTGGTTTGGCGTTAACACCTCCGGCACTACATAAAAAATTTGCAGTCCAGTCGGCTAATAGCTGCAAAAACTACTTTCGTTTTATAGGTGTAGTGTCTGTGGTTTTAGCTTTAGCTTTGATTTACGCCGCTGTGGGACATGTCATTGATTAGCAGCCATAACTCAACTAACTTAAATGCTAAACAAATCCCTGTGGAGCATCATCATGCTTAATCTGGTTCGAAATCTGCTCGCTATCCTTTTGGGTGTAATGGCTGGCGCAGCGGTCAATATGGCGCTTGTCAGTATTAGCCCCATGCTTATTCCTCCTCCTGCAGGCGTTGATGTCACGAACACAGAAAGCCTGAGTTTGGGTATAGATTTATTTGAACCCAAACATTTTATTATGCCCTTTCTGGCGCATGCCCTTGGCACTTTGGCCGGAGCTTTGGTCGCTTACCTGGTAGCTGCCAGCCATAAAAACCGTTTTGCTTATGTGATTGGCGTGTTTTTTCTTTGTGGTGGTATAGCAGCAAGTTTTATGATCCCAGCACCCACCTGGTTTATCGCTCTGGATTTGATAGTGGCTTATCTGCCAATGGCCTGGCTGGGTATTTTGCTTGCGCGCCGGATACAACCAGAAAAAACGGATTGGTCATAAGCCGACACTAAAAACAGGAATTAGCTATGGGAAATAAAATCATTGGATTAGGCCAACTTGCCATCACAGTCAAAGATGTGCAGCTTTCATTGCCATTTTATACAGAGGTGCTCGGACTGCAGTTTCTGTTTGCTCCGACAGAACAGCTGGCTTTTGTTCAATGCGGTGACACTCGTCTGATGCTAAGCACCCCACAAGGCGCAGGTGAGATTGGCAAAAACTCTATCCCTTATTTTAAAACTACAGATATAGAACAGTTTTATGCTGCCGCCTTAGAGCAAGGCGCTTTGGGTGAAAGAGCACCACAACTTGCCGCACAAATGCCGGATCACCAACTGTGGATAGGTTTCCTGAAAGACCCGGACGGTAACTTAATAGGCCTGATGGAAGAAAAGCGCTAAAAATCAGCAACAAAAAGCGCAGACAATCTGCTGTCGTCATACTGTCGTAGCTTTGCCGTCACTGCTGAGTTAAGAGTTAAGTTATCTTTGTGTCCTGCGAATAAATGCAAGGTATCGAAGCCATGAAAATTAATGCAGAACTGGTAAAAAAACTAAGAGCTGACAAGCAATGGTCACAGGAGCAACTGGCAGCCGCTTGTGGCCTGAACCTGCGTACTATTCAGCGGCTGGAAAACACAGGCAATGCATCCATTGAATCAGTGCGGGCTTTAGCTGCTGTTTTTGCAGTGGATGCCAGCAGCCTGCTTCTGAGCTCCGAAACATCAGAAGTTACAATTCCCACTCCACTTTCAGTAGTCAAAGACTGCTTTGTGCAATTTGCTGATTTTTCCGGTACGGCCAGCAAGTATCAGTATTGGTGGTTTTTAGTTTTTGTACTGTTGATTAGTGCACTTGCGGAAATTATCAGCCCGGTATTAAGGCAGTTTGTCACTGTACTTATTCTGCTGCCTTTTTTGGCAGTAGGCACACGCAGACTCAATGACGCCGGGCAAAATGTCCGGTGGCAACTGATGTATCTGGTCCCTTTTGGCTTTGTAGTGGTATTGTTTTTTATGGCCAAAGACAGCATACAACCTACATTGTCCGCACCGCCCACGGCGGATAGCCGGGCATAAAAAGAAACGGAGCATAAGGTGCAAAAACCAGTGAATATTATCGCTCAACATGATTTGCTGGACCTGCTGCTGCAAAACTATCAACAGGACATAGGCAAAGATTTCACCGCTTATCGTCACCACTGTTACAGAGTACTGAATCTGGCATTTTGGCATTCTGATCACTCAGAACAGTCGCTGGAAAAAATAGCTATAGCCTGTGCTTTTCATGATCTGGCGATCTGGGTCTGCCATAACTTCGACTATATAGATCCGTCCGTGGCTTTAGCTCAGCACTATTTGCAGCAACAAGGGCTGTCGGATTGGTCGACGGATATCAGTTTATTGATCAGTGAACATCATAAGGTCACAGCTTGTGACGACAATAAACTGGCTGAAGCTTTTCGTAAGGCCGACTGGACAGATGTTTCTTTGGGTTTGCTTAATTTTGGTTTAGACAGAGCTCTGCTGCGGGCTTTATATCAAGCCTTCCCCACTGCCGGTTTTCACTGGCGACTGGTGCAGCTTTCTGCTGCTCATTTTGTGAAGCATCCACTCAAACCACTGCCGATGTTTAAATGGTAAGGTAGTGAACGCACTGGTTTTTAAATAAAGGAAATGAACAATGAACAATGATGGAAAATTAAACTACGTCGAATTTCCCGCCCAAGATTTAACCGCCACCAAAGCATTTTTCAGCGCGGCTTTTGACTGGAGTTTTGTCGACTATGGCCCTGATTATGTCGCCTTTTCTGATCAAGGTTTAGACGGTGGTTTTTTCCGATCTGAACAATGCTCCACAAGTTCAACAGGTGGAGCTTTATTGGTGTTTTACAGTGCGGATATCAACGCCACTTTAACCAAAGTACAGCAGCATGGCGGCATTGTGATTAAGCCTATTTTTGACTTCCCTGGCGGCTGCCGTTTTCACTTTACCGAACCCAGCGGCAATGAATTTGCTGTTTGGTCAGAGTCTAAAGACTAAGCCAGATTGGGCTTAGTCTTGAACCACTTGAATAAACACCGGATTGCTGTAAAACCATAAATCAAACCATGGGTTTTCGCCTTTGGCATCGGCTTCAGGTTCCAATTCGTTTTTATTGTTAGTGCCACGCAAACGTAGATACTGGCTGGTACTGACTTTACCCAGTGACAATTCAAACTGGCTATAGCCGTCTTTTATGCTCCAGTCTGCTGGATAAAAACGTTTGGCTATTTTGGTATCTGGTGCTTCGTCGCTATTTCGCTGTGAGGCTGGGCCTTTGATAAAACCTTGAATCACATCCACCCGTTCAACTTGTGGGTTAAAACCACCGCCGTTGTTGCTAGTGGGGTCACGAAAACGCACCCGCAGCACCAGCTCATCTTGTGGTTTTACAGTCAAAGTCTGGCCTGCTGTGGCGGTGTTATCTGAGTTTTTTACTGCCACTTCAACAAATAGAGCATCGATCAAATCGCCAGTGGTGACAAAGACTTGTCCGGCTTTGAGAGCTGTAAAAATGCTGTCGTAGTTTTTATCGGCGTAGACATAAGTTTTGGCGTATTGCCCAGGCCAGAAGTCAGCCCAACCGTCTGTGTAATGACCATGGCTGTCGGATACTCCTGTCACCCACCAAGACCGGCCTTCGCTTAATAAACTATCCCAAACCCCACCTAAACGGGCTGTCATCTGGTCATAGCCACCCATAGTCGGATAATCAGGGTATTCGCCGCGAATGGCGGTCGGATCTGAGCTGCCATCTGGATTTAAAGTCGCCGCCTGATGGCCTTCAGCGCCTGTCATACCTATGACTACATCAGGTGCTGTATCCTGCCAGTCGCGTAATTGCTCTGGTGTGACTTTATTGTATTGCCGAAAGCCTGTGGCCAAACGCGCCGGATGATTTACAAGCAGCAGCGGTTTATCCGGTAATTCATTCATGGCTTTTAAGGCGTGCAGCATAAAGCCATCTTCAGCCTTTTCCGGCCCAGGAGGTACACCCTGACGTCCGTTGTAGCGGCTTTCTATCTGGTACAGCTGCTCTGCTTCTGTTGGCCTGTGTGGCATAATAAAACTGGCATGGCGACCACCTGGGCTATTACCCGGCACATCAAACTCCATACCGTAAAATTGCAGAATTTGCGGTAAAGCTTTACGTGAAGCCAGAAGTTCAGGGTAAGCCTGCTCCAACGCCAGTTTGGCGCGATTTGGCCCACCGTGATCGGTAATCACCATCCAGCTTAAGCCATAATGCGAAGCCATTTGGGCATTTAGCGGAATCGAATATTTGGCATCGCCACCTAAAATAGGTGCCGGCGGAAAAACCGAGTTATCCCATTTCACACTGTAATGGCTATGCACATGGTGATCACCGGCCAGCCAGCTTTTGCCTTGTTCTGGTCTTTGCTCTACTTGCACTTGCTGGCATGACGCCACTAGCAAAGTCACGATACCAGCCAAGCCAATCTGCTTTTTATTCACAACAAAAGTTTTCACTCACTACACCTTACAGCTAAGAAAATCGGGTTAAAGCTGTAGGGGCGGGGCTTGCCCCGCCCGTATCGAATTCGCACCGAAGCTGCCGTCAACAACGCTGCAGCTTCAAGTACGAGGCTATAGTTAGAACTGCACCGTCACCCCAGCCATATAAGTCCGGCCACTAAAGGTGGTGTTATAGGCCCTGTCGCTAGAGTCACTATACAACTCGTCACGCACATTGGTCAGGTTTATCGCTTCCAGGTTCAGTTTTACGCTGTCACTTAAGCGGTAAAAGGCAGAGAAATCAACGTTGGTGGTGGCATGGTAACCACGTTCGTCATCGTCAATAGAACCACTTTCCACACCTGTGATGTAATCACTGCGGTAGGCTGCAGCAACACGGGCGCCCCATTGTTCAGCCTCGTAATACAGCGTGAAGTTGTAACTCTGTTTGGATAAACCAGGGAAAGCTTTGATTTGATCTTCGCCTGAGTTTTCGACGTTACGATACAAGGTGTTACCGTCTGCCCAGGTGTAGTTGGCGATCACACCTAAGTTATTAAAAGGCTCTGGCAGGAAATCCAGATCCCGTTGCATCGCCAGTTCAAAACCTTTGATGGTGGACGAATCCGAGTTTTGTGGTGACGACACATTAAAAATGTCGTTTACCGTTTTGCCTTTTGGTAATAACTCAGCCGGTAAACCCAGTTCGCTGTACACAATCTGCTGGGTTTCAGTGACGATAAAGTTATCAATGTCTTTGTAAAACAGCGCCGCAGACAATAAACCTACATCTTCAAAATACCATTCCAACGCCGTATCAAAGTTATCTGACTCAAAAGGTTTCAGATGTGGGTTACCTACGGAAATCTGGCCTATATCATTTTCGCCCAAGGAGGTTTGGCTAACGTTGGCCGAAAACGCCATAGCGCCTAACGAAGGACGGGTCATGTTTTTGCTCAGGCCAGTACGCCAGATCACATCTTCTGCAAACTCATACGCAATATTCAGGCTTGGCAGATAATCTGAATAATCGCGCACCATCTCTGTTGGAATGCCTTTCGACAAACCTTTTGAGCTCAGCTCTGTGGTGAAGTAACGCACGCCGACATTGGCACGCAGCGGCATACCTGCCACATCATATTCAGTATCGTAGACCAGATAAGCAGCCTGAGTTTCTTCGGCCAGATCATAAGCCGAACTTTCCACTGTGTAGGCATCTGTTAGGGTGAAATCGGTCAGGCCATAAAAGGCCTGCAAGGCGGCCATATCACCTTGCAACCAGCTTTTATCCGGATGACCGTTAAACAGTTGCACCTGTTCGGCCGTCAGTGTTTTTACGCCCTGATTTTGTGGTGTGGCTTTATTGCTTGGGAAATCCTGAGCAACCCGCTCAAAACCTGTGTTCGTGAACTTCTTATAGTTGGCACCAAATTTCAGGCTGGAGCTGTCGGTTAAACCATAGTCAAAATCCAGCTTGGCATTATCAAAGTCGGAGTAAATAAAGTTCGACTGAAAGTACAAGTCTTTGACTGTGTAGCCATCCAGAGTAGTGACATCAAAACTCGGTGAATAGCTGTGACCGTAGAAGGCATCTTGTGTGAAGTCAGTAATAATATTCACTTTTTTACTGGCTTCGATATTGAGCTTATTCACACGAGGTTGCTCGTAATCAGAAGAACTGTGGCCAAGCATAGCGCTCATTTTTAAGTCGTCGGTCAGAGTCCAGTCCGCGGTTAAACTGGCCTGATTTAATACCGATTCGTTGCGATCCTGACGGTTTTCATTACGCCAGGTCGCATTTTTATAATCAGCATAAATCACTTCTTTATTGCCGTTATTGTCACGCCAGACTAAGTCGTTCACCACCGAGTTATCTTTCACCGCCATATGATGCTCAGACAACTGGTTTTCCAGTTTGCCGTGCATCAAATCCAGCACCAGACTGAAGTCTGAACTTGGTTTGTACTGCAAAGCAGCAGTAATACCTAAACGGTTTTGATCATTTTCCCAAACTGAATAACGATGGCCACGCGGGAACCATAATTCACCTGAATCCAATTCAGCTTGTAATGCTGTGTTGCTGGCATCGGCCGCTTTTTTACCGCCTTCACGACGCCAGCGTGTGGTGTTGGTGCCGTATTCATTGGTTGCTCTGTCGCTGTACGCCACAGATACCAGGGCACCAAAATCCGACCAGGTATTAGACAATAAAGCCGCGATACGAGGGTCAGTGCTGTCGGTATTGCTGTTGGTGCCGACCTGAGCGGAAATAGCAGCCTGAGCGCCATCGTAATCAAAAGGTTTAGCAGTGCGTAAATTGACAGTACCAGCTATGCCACCTTCTTCCTGATCGGCAGAGTAGGATTTTTTCACATCAATCTGGTTAAACAGCTCAGAGGCAAAAATATTAAAGTCAAAAGCCCGGGTACGGGACACTGCACCACGCGCATCCATAGGCGAAGACGAAGTACCTAAAGCTTCCATACCATTGACTTGAACGCGGGTAAAATCAGGGCCTAAACCACGCAAAGAAATCTGTCGGCCTTCACCCCCTTCACGGGTAATAGTGACACCAGGCACACGTTGCAGTGAGTCAGCCAGGTTCAGATCCGGGAAATCGGCAATATCTTCCGCCACTATCGAATCCTGAGCGATCATGGCTTCACGCTTCAGATCTTTGGCTTTGATAATAGAGCTACGAAAGCCTTTCACTTCAATCACTTCTGTTTCTGTCGCTTTAGCTTCTGTAGCTGCTCCTGTAACAGACTGGGCTAAGACCATAGGGCTATATAAAGCCGGAAGTGCAGCCAGCACGGCCAAAGCCAGATGACTCTTGCGAAGATTCGTCTTCATAATTAATCCATTATTCCTGGTTAGTTAAGCTGATTAAGTAAATCTGCCAAACGCAAATGCGCAGCAGTCCTCCTAAAGAGCAACGACCAGTGATTTATGGACAGAAAATTTTATGAAGTTTTTTTTACAGTGGGTTGGGGCAGTGTAAGTGGGTTAAACAGATAGCCGATAGTGATGCGAAAAACTGAAATTTGAGCGGCTCTCATCTCACATCTTTGTAACTATCGGCAAAATCTGGCGTGACCCGCATTGCTATTATCACTATCCATGCTTGCTAATTTCTGCTGTTGACCAGAACGAACAGGCAGGGTCCTCAGCTACAGTGAATTTTTATACCGTTTTGAAAACAACACACTAAAGAATGCTATGCACGCGGCACATAGCACCCAAAACATGACGATGCTAAAAATAACCACAGCTGACGCGTCCATCAATCCAAACTCGCCCAAGATGATATCTGAACTATCAAACACATAGCCTAAGCCAGCAAACTTAGGGACATTCGCCCATACTGCCAACCAGGCAATCAGCAAAATAGGTTCCAGACCCATCTCAGCCAAAAGCGAAGTGAACACTGCTGGCAAATTAAGCAACAGAGCTAGAAAAATAAATCGCGTGATGAACTCTTTTGATGTCAGCATCATTAGATCCTTTCAAATACTTGTCACAAACCTAAGCAGCCTCTGGCAGAATGCGCATAGAGATGCAGCTCTCCCTTTCTTTTTACTTTACTGGACCTCAAACAACTCCACATCAAAAATCAGAGTTGAACCGGCCGGAATTTTGCCTGCGCTGCGGTTGCCGTACCCCAGATTGGAAGGTATATAAAAACGGAATTTATCGCCCACTTTCATTAACTGCACACCTTCGGTCCAGCCAGGAATAACGCGGTTTAGTGGGAAAGAAATAGTTTCGCCGCGTTCGACTGAAGAGTCGAATACAGTGCCGTCAGTGAGCGTGCCGTGATAATGCACCCGCACTGTGCTGCTGGCGGTTGGGTGGCTTTCGCCGTTGCCACTTTGTAAAACCTCATACTGCAGGCCTGAAGCTGTGGTTGTTACGCCCTCTTTTTTAGAGTTCTCAGCTAAAAATGCACTGCCTTTTTCCAGATTCAGCGCTGCGGCTTTTTGGTTATTGGCGTTGTTGTAGAAGTAATAAGCTATACAGGCGAGAACTATGATAATCAAAGCAATTTTCATGGTGGATCCGTTAATTAGGCTAGGTAATAGCTATCTTATTGTTAATGTTGGTTTTGGTCAAAGATGAGGTGAAACAGGATTGTTGATTATTGCACGGCCGCTCTTGAGCCCAATGCAGGCTTTGCCTACAATGGCGCACGTTTTATTTATTACAGGCCAGAGCCATGACAGACACTACCACTCAAGACACAGCAGCACGCCCGGATTTACCGGATCGCCTTTGCACTAACCCACGTAGCCCGCATTATGTAGCAGCAATTTTCGAACACGATGTTGGTATTCGTTTGAATGGCAAACAGCGTTTTGACGTGGAAGAATATTGCATCAGCGAAGGTTGGGTGAAAGTGGCAGCAGCCAAAGCGCTGGACCGTCGTGGCCAGCCTTTACTGATGACGCTTAAAGGTAAAGTAGAAGCTTTTTATACCGAGCCTAATTAAAACCGCAGCTTTGTCGACTGTACAACTCGCTCAGACTTTCGTTTGGACGCGAGACGGGCAGGGATAAACCCTGCCCTTACATTTTCGCGGCGAGTGCAATCCAAGCAGACGTATTTAGCATCAATAAAATACCGTACTTCCCCATCAAAACTCCGCCGTAACCCCAAGCATATAAGTGCGGCCGCTATAAGTGCTGTTGTAAGCTCTGTCGCTGGAGTCGCTGTATAATTCGTCGCGCTGATTGGTCAGGTTAAGGGCTTCGAGGTTTAGCTTTATATGGGCGTTTAGCCGGTAATAAGCTGAAAAATCGAGATTAGTGCTGGCGTGATAACCTCGCTCGTCATCGTCGATAGAGCCACTTTCAACTGCTGTGATGTACTTGCTTCTGTAGGCTGTCGCTAAACGCGCGCCCCAAACTTTGGTTTCGTAATAAAGCGTCAGGTTATAACTTTGTTTTGATAAGCCAGGTAAAGCTTTGCGCTGGCTCTGACCTGAATTTTCCACATTCGGATAAAAGGTATCGCCATCAGCCCAGGTGTAGTTGGCGATGATGCCTGTATGCTGAAAAGGCGCTGGCAGGAAATCCAGATCACGCTGTAGCGCCAGTTCAAAACCCTGAACGTTGGACGAGCCTGAGTTTTGTGGTGACGACAGATTAAAGATATCGTTCACCGTTTTGCCATCGGGCAGTAATTCGGCAGGTAGCCCCAGTTCGCTGTAACGTCGCAGCTCTGTTTTAGTCAGAATAAAGCGCTTTATATCTTTATAAAACACAGCCACTGAAGCCAGACCTGCATTCTCAAAATACCACTCCAGAGCCATATCAAGGTTATCCGATTCAAAAGGTTGCAGCTCTGGATTGCCTGCTGAGATTTGGCCTATATCGGTTTCGCCCAGCGAGGTTTGGCTGACATTAACCGAAAACGCCATAGCGCCTAATGAAGGGCGGGTGATATTTTTACTCAGGCCTGTGCGCCAAATCAGATCCTCTGTGAGTTCATACGCCAGATCCAGGCTTGGCACATAGCCTGAATAGCTGCGTTTGATGCTGGCAGGTTGCATGTAAGACACACCTTGCGAACTCATTTGAGTGTCGAAAAAACGCAGGCCCAATCGCGAGCGTAAAGGTGAACCTGCAAGATCGAGGTCATGGTGATACAACAGGTAAAGTGCGTTGGTTTGCTCAGCTAAATCGTACACCGAGCTTGAGATGGTATTGGCATCTGTTAAAGCGAAATCTGTCAGGCCATAAAAATCCTGCACTGCAGCTATATTGCCTTCCAGCCAGCTTTGAGCCGGATGGCCATGATAAATCTGCACCTGATCTGGGTTCAGGCTAACCACACCCTGGTTCTTTGGTGTAGTAATGCTGTAAGGAAAACCGCTGGCCTCTTGCTCAAAACCTGAATTACTAAACTTTTTATGGTGAACACCAAACAGCAGTGCCTGACTGTCGCTAAGCTGGTAATCAAAATCCAGCTTGGCATTATCAAAGCTGGAATAGATAAAGTTCGACTGGAAAAACAGATCTTTGACTGTATAACCTTGCAGTGTGGTGACGTCAAAATCAGCCGAAGAGCTGCGGCCATAAAAAGCGTCCTGAGTGAAGTCTGTGATGATGCTGGCTTTTTTCTTCGCTTCAATATTGAGTTTCTGCAACAGCGGCTGGCTGTAGTCGGATGAACTGTGGCCCAACATAGCGCTGATCTGCAGATCGGCAGTGGCTGTCCAGTCTGCAGCCAGACTGATTTGATCAAACACCGACTCGTTATAATCTTCCCGGCTTTCATTGCGCCAGCTGGCATTTTTGTAGCTGGCATAGACTACTTTTTTGTCACCTTTAGCACTTTCACGCCAGATTAGAGAGTTCACCAGGTTATTATCTTTCACCGCCATATGATGTTCAGCCAGCTGGTTTTCCAGTTTACCGTGCATCCAGTCCAGCACCAGACTGAAGTCTTGGTTGGGTTTGTATTGCAGCGCTGTTGTGATACCTAAGCGGTTTTGTTCGTTTTCCCAGACAGAAAATCGCTGACCACGTGGAAACCACAACTCGCCTGAATCCAGCAGGTTTTGCAGTTCAGTATTACTGCTATCGGCCGCTTGTTTTCCGGTTTCGCGCCGCCAGCGCGTGGTATTACTGCCATATTCATTGGTAGAGCGAACACTGTGAGTCACAGAAACCAGAGCGCCAATATCTGACCAGAGCTCAGAGAACACAGCGGAGAAGCGGGGATCGGAGCTGTTGCTGTTCGTGCCCAACTGAGCCGACATACTGCTTTTTGGCCCATCGTAATCAAAAGGCTTGGCGGTATGTAAATTGACAGTGCCCGCTATACCGCCTTCTTCCTGATCGGCAGAAAAGGACTTTTTAACATCAATTTGATTAAACAGCTCAGAGGCAAAAATATTAAAGTCAAAAGCCCGGGTCCTGGACACAGCGCCACGCGCATCCATTGGCGAAGAAGACGTGCCTAAAGCTTCCATACCATTCACCTGAACACGAGTGAAATCAGGGCCCAAGCCCCGCAATGAAATCTGCCGGCCTTCGCCCCACTCTCTGTTAATAGTAATGCCAGGCAAGCGCAGTAAGGAGTTGGCTAAATTCAACGCTGGAAAGTCGGTAATGTCGTCGGCGACCAGCGAGTCCTGCGCAATCATGGCTTCGCGCTTGAGCGTTTTAGCCTGAGGCAACAGTGCTTTGGTCACAGCATTCTGCTCTGCAACTACACTGGCACGTACAGCTATCACTTCCATAGCAGCAGGTGGTTTTTGGGTTTTACTAGCGGGAATAGCAGCAGCCATAGCTGGTTTTTCTACTACGGCTTTGGCTTTAATCAACCAGCCTTTTTGCCGCGGAATAGCTTCTAAAGGCTGCTGTGCTAGCAGCTGGTTCAGTGCTTCAGAAGCTTCGAATTCACCATAAAGAGCAGGCGCTTGTCGCCCTTCAAGCAAAGCCGGGTCGTACAATAACGGCT
Organism: Rheinheimera sp. MM224; assembly: GCF_947090785.1. NCBI lineage: Bacteria > Pseudomonadati > Pseudomonadota > Gammaproteobacteria > Chromatiales > Chromatiaceae > Rheinheimera > Rheinheimera sp. MM224. The sequence goes on along the minus strand of NZ_OX352320.1, from coordinate 533,770 downwards.
GATTTGCCTTACGGGCAAATTGCAGCAAGGCAACAGATAAAGGCTGAGATGGCATGGAATACAACTGCTTTTGTTGTGCTTCAGCAGCCCATACAGACAGGCTTTTGCAACAGCACAAAAGTAATAACAAACAGAGTTCAGGTCGTAACCACACAACCCGCCCCCACTTTATTGTTGCTGAGAGGCCGACCGGCTCAGCCGGATGCCGCTGCTGCTTTGCTGCATCGTTAAGCCATAAGCTTCAGTCAAAGCCGATAAGGTTTGTTGGGTATTGGCCAGTTCAAAACGACCAGCTACCCGCAAATCTGCGACCTCAGCACTTGCACTGACGGGCACTATAGCCGACCGGTTTAGCCGGTGCAGCAAATAGGCTAAAGTTTCGTTTTCAATTTCAATCCAGCCGGAACGCCAGTCAACCAACTGCTGCAAATCCACTTTTTGTACTTCAGATAATTTATTCTGCTGAATCCGAATTCGCTCGCCACTTTTGAGTAACTGACTTGGACCAGCAGCGCTAGCCTGCACCTGCACAGCACCTTCGTACACCGTGATATCAATCAGATCCGGGTCGCGATCAATATTAAATTCAGTGCCAACAGCCACGACACTGACTTGATCCAGTCGCACTTCAAAAGGCCGCTGTTTGTCTTTGGCTACGGCAAAATAAGCAGCGCCCTGACCTTGCAGCACCTGACGTTTATCTGCCGTAAAAAACACAGTGAGCTGACTGTCTGGCGCTATATCGACCACTGACCCATCATCAAGCGCTTGTTGCATACTGTTGGCCTGAGCTGTTTTTAGCTCGTAAGGCGCAGGACTAGAAAACAAACTGCCATTGCCCATATAAAGCAACATCACCAACACAGAACTGAATGCCATAGCAGCACCAGCCAGCTGTAATTTAGGCCATTGTGATTTCGTCCATTTCGGCGAAGATAACTGCCAGCGTTTGAAGGGTGAAGGCTGATAAGCAGACAAAGCTTTAGTTAAAGCCGGATCCTGCCAGGTTTCGACCATAGATTGCAGCAGTACAGGGTGTCTGGGATCGGCATCCAGCCAATGGCTAAACCGCCTTTTACTCAGGCTGTCCAGCTCACCACTGGCGAGTTTTTCAACCCAGCTGGCGGCCTGCAGATACAGCTCCTGCTCTGCCTGTTCTTTGCTATTCAACTTTTCTTGTTCACTCAAAATAGGACTCACATACCCTTATTTACAATAACAGTATTTATAAAACACGCTGCTGATCGATCAGACGCTGAATATCCGCCAGCGCTCTGCTGACATGTTTAGATACTGCATCCTCACTGATTTGCAGTAAAGCAGCAATATCGCTACGGCTTTTGCCTTCCATGCGGAGTAACACAAAAACTTGTCGTCTTAATGGCGGCATAGCAGATAGCGCCTGACTAAACCGATCCACAGTTTGCTGCATGCTGGCCATTTCTTCCGGATTGGCGTTTTGACACAACACTTGATCAGGCTCTTCGGCCTGCACAGGTTTTAATCGCATCAACATATGACGGGCTACAGTGAAAGCATAAGCCAGAGGATTCAGAATAGGTCGTTGCTTTGCCTGTTCCAGCACACGGGCGATAGACTCCTGAAAAATATCGGCGGCATCAGCGCTACTGGCATTTCGCTCCAGATAACGAGCCAAAGGCGCAGCATTTTTTAATGCCTGATGTAGATCCTGCTCCGGCTTTTCAACTATCGACATAAAGCCCCCATACTCACATTCATAGTCAAACCATAACTGATGAATATGACAGTAGGTTGACAACGATGTCAGACAGAGAAAAGAGGATGAAATAGCTAGAAAAGCAGTTAGGAAAGATGTTGTATCGATAGACAGAAAGAAGGCCTGTGAAGGCCTTCTTAGAGCACAGAATTAATTAATTTCAGTAACAAACTGCTCGCGGCTGCGACGGATTTTTTGCAGCTTCACCAGCCAGTCGCCTTCATCAGCACGGTAGCCTAAAGGCAATAACAACACAGAACGTAAACCCTTTTCTTTTAAGCCAAGGATTTCATCCACTTTAACCGGATCAAAACCTTCCATAGGCGTGCTATCTACTTTCAGCTCGGCTGCAGCAATTAAAGCTGAACCTAAACCAATGTAAGCCTGACGGGCCGCATGTTGATAGTTGGTTTCAGCGTCACGCTGCGGGTAGGTGCTGAGCAGCATAGCGCGATAGTTTTCCCAGCCTTCGTTTTTAAAACCACGGATTTCGTTGGTTAAATCAAACATGTTGTTAATACGTTCAGTGGTGTAGTTGTCCCATGCCGCAAACACCAATAAGTGTGAGCTGTCAGTGATCTGGCCCTGATTCCAGGCGTGAGGCTTAATTTGTTCACGTATGGCTTTGTTGTTGATCACCAGCACTTCATAAGGCTGTAAACCACTGGACGTAGCGCTTAAACGGATAGCTTCCAGAATAAAGTCGATTTTATCCTGTGAAACAACCTGACTAGAATCGAATTTTTTGGTGGCATAACGCCATTCTAATTTACTGATTAAATCAGACATCTGGTACTTCCTTAAACAACAAAGAGGGAACAAAACGGAGCGCGATTATACGCCCCTGTGTTTCCGTTCTGTTAGTTGATATCAGTCTGACTTATGGCATTTTGTAATTTTCAAACTAAAGATTCGCCCCAATGATTGCGTTAACAATTTTCATCTGACAAAAGTCTAATATTGCCTTTATACTAAACAGAACAAACAGATAGCAGAGTTAGGTTCATGCAGACAACGGATTCCACTGCGCAAACAGGTCAAGTGCTGACACTGGATCATTTTGTCAGCCACTGGCAACTGATGATAGATTTATTAGCTCGTCAGGCCGATGTACCTTGTGCTTTGATCAACAGGATGGATGGCAGCCAGTTGGTGTTGCAGGTAACCAACAGCAATGGAAAACACCCGTTTTTTGCCAGTCAAAGTATGCCGCTGCAGCTGAACTCCTATTGCGCCAATGTGCTGCGTACGCAAAAACCTTTGCATATAGCGGATGCGACTCAAGTGCCTGAAATGCATGACAACCCAACAGCAGTTTTAGGCCTGGTGTTTTATCATGGTTATCCGCTGTATTGGCCCGATGGCCATCTGTTTGGCACCATTTGTATTCTGGATTATTTCAACAGGCCGATGGACGAGCAACACACTCAGTTGCTTCAACTCTTTAAAGAAGCCATTGAAGGCGATTTGGCGTTATTTGATCAAAACATTGAATTGCAGCAGCAGTTACAGGAAGAAAAAAACTACAATCACCAGCTGATGTTGTCGTTACAGCAATCTCACTATAACTTGCCTCAACTCTCTGATTTATTGGCCAATTTAATGCAAATGTTGCAACAGCAAATGCAGCAGAGCCAACAACAGTTGCAACTGATGTACAGCAGGCTGCTCCAGCCTGAGCATAAACTAACCTTGCCTTTGCTTAAACCTGCCCTGCAGCAACTCAAACAACACAGCTTGTGTTGGGCAGTATTATCAGGAATGCTGGAAAAGCTGACGGGCGTGCAGGCGAAACCACAGACGACAAGCAAAGTGATTGATCTGGCAGAACGTGGCGCTTATCAGGCCTCTATTTTATTAAAAGCCTCTCCGAAAATTTCATCTACTATTTCGCCTTTGCTGGCCTGTTCACTGCCCCCTCAAGTACTGGAACTATTGTGCTGCGCTTTAAGCTGCTATTTGCTAAACCATAGCCTAAGCCGCACACCTGAACTTAGCTTGAGCACTGAACAGCAAGGAACTCAGCTGCAACTCAACTGGATCTTGTTATATCCATGGCAAAAAGAAGCTAAATCAGAAGAAAACCATGCCGAACCTTTTTGGGTGTTTAGTCAGTATCTGGCCAAATTGTCAGGTGTAAGATTGCACCAAGAGGAAAAACCAGAAAAGCTCCATATCAGACTCTATTTAACACAAACAGCAGATTTAGCTGCGACTTGTTGAATCACTCATTCGGCAGAAGAAACAGGGAGCATAAAGCTCCCTATGGATCCTGTTTCACTGCTTCTTCAGAAGGATAATGATGCAACTCTTCCGGCAGGATATAACCATTAAAACTTAAGAGTTGTACAAAGGTTTGCCAGAATTCTCGGCTGAACATAACGACCTCCGGTTTTACTTAAGGCCTTTTAAGTATAGCTCTGGGCAGAACTGAAGCAGCTTTTTTGCTGCGCGCAGCTCCACAACTTCAGCTTAGTCCTGAATGTCCCTCCACTCGTCAGGGTTTTATTTATGACTCTACTGGCCTATGCTAGCGTCAACTTATTGCTTTGACTGAACAAACGCGAGTGTTTATGAAATTTAGTCTCTCAGCCCTGATCATGATTGTGGCGGCAGGAACTGCTCAGGCCGCAACTGAACCTTTAACAGCTCAGCATTTATGGCAAGTTGCGCGCCCCGGCGCCATGACTTTATCGCCTGGTGGCCAACAGTTGGCGCTCACTGTTACCCGTTATGATCTGAACGCCGATAAAGGCAATGCGGATATCCATATTCTGGATTTACGTACCCAGCAATTAACGGCTTTAACCCAGCATCCGGATTCAGACAGCTCGCCAGCCTGGAGCCCTGATGGTCGTCAGCTGGTGTTTTTATCCAAACGCGGCAATGAAACCAATCAGTTGTTTTTATTACCTTTAACGGGCGGTGAAGCCAAAGCCTTAACCAAACTACCTGTTGCTGTGCAGCAGCCAAAATGGTTTCCGGATGGCCAACGTATTTTGTTTTTAGCCAATGTACCTAAAGGGTTTAATGGTGACTTTGCCGCTTTAGCTGAGCAACTAAAGCAGAAGAAAGACAATAAAGTCACAGCACGGGTGACTGAAGACAGAGTCTATCGTTTCTGGGATCACTGGTTAACCGATGACAGCTATCCGCATTTATTCAGTATAAATATTCACACCGGCGAAATTGCCGATTTAACTCCGGGCTGGGATCGCTGGTTTAGTTTAAATGGTGATGCTGAATTTGATATCTCTGTGGATGGCCGCCAGATTGCGGTCAGTGCAGTGACCAGCCCGCCGCCTTTTGATCAGATCAATCACGATATTTTGATTATTAAAACTGACGGCTCAGGCCAGTTTGTGAATATCACTGCAGACAATCCCGCCACTGACAGCAACCCGAAATTCAGCCCTGATGGTAAAAGCCTGGTCTATGGCGCACAGCGCAGTACCTTTTTTACCTCGGATAATAACCAGCTGATCCGCTTTGATTTTAAACCCCAGCAAAAAACCAACCTGACTCAGGATTGGGATATTTCGGTCGATGACTGGGAATTTGGCAACAACGGTACTTTGTATTTTCAAGCAGCCGACAAAGCGAAATCTGCTTTATACAGCATGCCTTTAGCTGGTGGCACGGTGAAACAAATTTTGCGTCAGGCTGATATCAGTCAGCTGCAGATTGGCCAACAGCAACAAATTTATTTGGTGCAGCACAGCATGAAGCAGATGCCGGAACTTTATAGTCTGGATAATAAAGGCCGCACTTTAAAGCAGCTCAGCCGGTTAAATCAGGAACTGCAGCAAAGCATTAGTTGGGGCAAAACTGAAGATGTCAGCTTTGCAGGTGCTGATGGCAAACTGGTACAGGCATACATTACTTATCCGCCAAACTTTGACCCGACAAAAAAATGGCCTTTGCTGAATGTATTACATGGTGGTCCTCACAGCTACTCGGGCGATAGCTTTAGTTACCGCTGGAACTCACAGGTATTTGCCGCTGCAGGTTATGTGGTGATCCAGCCAAACTTCCATGGCTCGACTAGTTTTGGCCAGGCTTTTGCTGAATCTATTCATGGTGAACATCCGGTTAAACCTTTTATGGACAGTGAAGCGGCTGTGGACTACATGCTGTCGCGTGGTTTTATTGATTCCACCCGTTTAGCAGCTGCTGGCGGCAGTTATGGTGGTTATCTGGTGAGCTGGATTGCCGGTCATACCGAACGGTATAAAGCGCTGATTAACCATGCTGGTGTGTATAACCTGATGGGACAGTTTGCCTCAGACTCGACCACACACAGAGTAAATGCGTATGGCGGCTCGCCATGGAGCGGGTTAGAGATCATGCAGCAATGGAACCCTGCTCTGTTTGCCGATAAGTTTGTTACTCCTATGCTGATTATGCATGGTGAACAGGATTACCGTGTGCCCGTGACCCAGGGTCTGGAAATCTATGGTGTCTATAAAGGCAAAGGCATAGATGCACGTTTGGTATATTTCCCAAATGAAAACCACTGGATTTTAAAACCTAACAACTCCATTTTCTGGTTTAACGAATTCACCAGTTGGTTAAAACGTTATGTGCCTGCGGGTCCAACAGATTGAGTTCTGACTCTTTAACCTCGCTTTATCAGCAACAGGTCCAACAGGGCCTGTTGTTGTATGACGAGCCACAATATCAGGCGGTATTGGCGCTGCAGCAGATAGCGGATCAGTTGTGTTCCGGCATGCCAACTTTGGGTTTGTATCTGCATGGCCCTGTCGGTCGTGGCAAAACCATGCTGATGGATTTGTTTTATCAGCAGTTACCCAGTGATGCCAAAATCCGACTGCATTTTCATCATTTTATGGCGCGGGTGCATCAGGAGCTCAAGCAGCATCAGGGCGAAGCCGACCCTTTATTGCAAATCGCCCAAGACTGGGCTCAACAGTACAAAGTGTTGTGTTTTGACGAATTTTTTGTCAACGACATAGGCGACGCTATGTTGCTTGGCACCTTATGGCGTTACTTGTTTCAGTGTGGCGTGGTGCTGGTCACCACCTCCAATGCGGTGCCAGAAGAGCTGTATAAAAACGGCCTGCAACGTCAGCGCTTTTTACCCACTATTGAACTGCTGCGCCAGCATTGTAAGGTTGTGACTCTGGATCACGGCATAGATTACAGGCGCTTAAAGCAAAGCCCTATGCGTTATTACCAACAAGCTGGTACTGAAGCAGAGCTAAAACAGCAGGCAGAGCAGCTGTTTGGTGAAGTGCAGCCCCTGCCCGACTTTGAATTGTTGGGTCGCTGTTTTCCGGCTTTATGGAGTAACGAAAAAATCATAGGTTTTGATTTTATGGCGCTCTGCTCGGGCCCACGCAGTCAGCTGGATTATATGCAGCTGGCAAGCCGCTACCAAGCTATAGCAGTGTTGGATGTACCTCAATTTAGCGCTGTATCGGACACTGCCATTTTGCATGGTGTGGAAGATAGTTATCAGCGTGAACATCAGGATATTTATATCAGCAAGCTGGATAATGAAGCACGGCGTTTTATTGCCCTGGTGGACGAGTGTTATGACAGAGGCTGCTTATTACTGCTGACCTCTGCTGTGGCTATTTCAGAGCTGTATCAGGCGAAGCAGCTGGAATTCGCTTTTGCCCGCTGCGAGTCACGTTTATATGAAATGCAGCAGTGGCCAGCTTCTGCGACTGTTCCAAATCAGAGCGCAGCAGCTGCGCTCTGACAATCTACAACAACTGTCTACAGATAACGTATCCAGGCCTGCTGGCTGCGTTTTTTATACAAAGAGAATTGCTTAGTTGGGTAATACAAAGCTGTCGCTAACAACACGCTAGTCAGCCAGATCCAGCCCATATGCTCCATACCAAACCTGTCACCCTGATTAGGCCCAAACAAAGTGACTAAAATCCAGTGCAGCACCAGCAGCACGTACAAATGTAGTATGTAGAAAAACATCGGTGCTGAACCAAAGTTCACCAGTATTTGGGTCCACTTGCCTTTTTGTTTTTCCAGCGCAAGCAGCAGTAAAAGCATCAGACCTAAAGTTACCAGCAGGAAATTTAGCGAAGGTGGGTACTTGGTCAGATTCAGTATAGACATCAGGGTTGTGACCAAATCCGGATAGAGTTGCCAGTCCAGAGTTTCACCGTAAATGTTAAAACCACGCAGCAGCACAAACAACACTAAACAGCTGGCTCCCAACTGCAGCAATAAAGCGCCGCGATGCTCTGCAGACATAGCTTTACTGTACAAAGGCCCCGCCAGATAACCCAGAATAATCACGCCTATCCAGGGTAAGACCGGATAACTGGCTTTGATTTTAATGGCGCCACTACTTATCAGATAATTGCGGTCATGCAAAATAGTCCAGAGCGTATAACCCCATTCATCCGGTTGAAAATTGATAGGAGTCAGCAGGTTGTGCCCAAAGACGATGCCAAAACCCAGCAAAGCCAACATAGCTTTTGGCCACTGACTAACCAGTGCCAACACCACCATACTCAGGCCAATAGCCCAAATAACCTGTAACCAGACGGTCTCGTAAGAACCCATCCAGGCAAAGGGCAACACTATCCATTCAAGCGCTATTAAAAACAAGCCTCTTTTGATCAGAAAACTACGGGCTGAACGCACAGGGCCATTGGCTGGGTTCGCATAAAGCCAGGCTGAAAGACCAGTTAAAAATACAAAAACCGGCGCACATAAATGCGCAGCAAAACGGCTGAAAAATAAGCTGGTGGATGTGATATCGAGATCCATAGGATCCGACACCTGCAGATGATAAAAAAACCGCTCCCGCACATGGTCCAGCAACATGATCAGCATCACCAGACCCCGCATCATATCGATGCTTTGTATACGACTACGGATAAAGGCTTGATCAGAATGCATAGGTCAGACTCACTTTGTAACTGCGTGGCTCACCCGGCACAGTCCACAGCGCCGAATAGGAGTTATGGATATAAAACTTATCAAACAGGTTGTCGACATTCAGCTGTGCTTTCCAGTTTTGATCTAAATCAGCAGCCCAAGACAGGCCAAATAAAGTATGGGACGGCAGCATATAACTGCTGTCGACTGAATCCCCTAGTCGTTTTGCTACATGATTAACCCTAAGCCCTAATCGACTTTCGACTGACCCCAGCGGTAACAACTGAGTCAGCATCAGGCTGGCGTTGTGTTTAGGAATATTCACCAGACGACTGCCGGCTGGCACATTCACTGCCCAGTCGATGTTAATCATGTCGTTGGCGGTTTGTGTATCCAGATAGGCGTAAGACAATTGAGCAGAGAGCTCTTCTGTGAGCTGGCCTTGTAAATCCAGTTCAATACCACGGCTGGTGGCTTCACCTAAGGTTGCAGAGAAACCGACATTAACCGGATCTGAGGTCTGAATATTGGATTTTTTCGCATCAAATAAGGCCAATGTGCCGGTGACACCAGCAGCTATAAATTTGGCACCAATTTCATAAGAGTCACTTAACTCTGGATCAAAAGGATTGCCCGCATAGTCGGTACCGCTTAATGGCAGGAAACCTTCCGAGTAACTACTGTAGAAGCTTAATTCCGGGTTTACTTCATAAACCAAACCAATACGAGGGCTGACTTGAGTACCGCTTTTATCCGAGCGGGTGGCTTTGAGCAGCTCCTGAATATCCTGCTGATAATCGTCAAAACGCAGGCCCAGCAGTAACTTCCAGTGTTGTGTCAGATCCATTTGATCCTGCAGATACATACCCCAGGCTTTTTGGCTTTCCTGATTTTCATACAAAGGCGCAGGCGCTGTGGCAGTGCCTCCATACACAGGGTTAAAAATATCTAATGCGTAGGTGCCTTTTGGACCACGGAAACGTGATAACAAGGTATATAAATCATAATCATAGGCATCAGCGCCCATCAGCAGATGATGCACTACACCAGCAGTATTCAGGTGACCACTTAATTCAAAACGCACAGAAGTGTCTTCAGCCTGATAATCACGGTAACGGCGCTGGCGGGTTAGGGTTTTACCATCGTCAAATAAGGACTGCCGGGCAGCTGCTAACTCAGCATCTGAAGAAAAGCCGTTTAACGACGAGTCGCGATAACCTAAACCTGCTAAAAAAGACCAGTCGTCACTCAGGCTGGTTTCATAAGATAACTGATGGCCAGTGGCTTCAATTTCTGTGGGGCCATCACCAGGTTCACCTAAATAACGAGAACGTGGCACTGTATGAAAATCGCCGTTTAACACCACTATACCGCGATCAAATAACTGCTCCTGTTTCAGGTATTCGAACTCGTATAACAAGGCAGATTTATCATCCAGATCAATACGTACTGAAGGGGTAAACACCTGTTTTTTGCTGCTGACATAATCACGGAAGCTGCCATAGTCCTGCACTGCACCATTGATGCGCACCGCCACATTGTCGCTGACACCGTTAGTGTAATCGGCTTCTACTCTGTGCTGATCAAAACGACCAGTAGAGACTTGCAGATAACCTTCCTGCTCCTTTTGTGGTTTACGGGTCACTACATTGATAGTGCCACCAGGTTCTGAACGGCCATAAAGTGCTGAACCTGGCCCTTTTAAAATCTCCACATACTCAACATTAGATAAATCACGGTGACCACTAAAACCACGGCCGCCGTTAAAGCCATTAATTAAATAACCAGACGGCATATTTTCATTGCCCGGAAAACCACGCAGCGAAAAACTATCCCACAAACCGCCACCGTTATTCTGCCGTGAAATGCTGGCTGAAAAATCCAAAGCATCCTGAAAACGCGTTAACGCATTGTCTTGCAATAAACTTTTGTCGATGACGCTAATTGACTGAGGTAAAGACTGAGCCGGAATATCCCCACGATAAGCCTGGCGATACAGCACTTCGATACGCTCAATATCCTCTGCCGATTCAGCTGTAGCTACAGGAACAGAGGCAATAAAGCCAACAGAGAGCATAAGAAAAGAGAGTTTAAAATTTGTGGTTGGCATGATGTTTTTAGTCCGGTCACTACAAAGGATTGGGCTGAATCGATAAAGTCAGGATTAAAATGATACAATATAACATATCCATAAACCAACAGATTTATCTGATGTCTTTGTGGTTCTGGCGGCAAAGCAGCTTGAATAAGCTTGCCTCAGCCCCGATACTGCCTTGATAAAGGCTTTTCTCAATCGGTGTGAGTGATAGATGGAACAATGGTTACAGCAGCTGCTGACGGAATATCAGGCTTATGCCCTGCTGATTTTATTTTTACTGACATTTGCTGAGTCAGTGGCCGTATTGGGCTTGTTGGTGCCAGGTACAGCGCTGATGTTTAGTTTTGGTGTGCTGATTGGTGCAGAACAAATGGGCTTCTGGACTGCGTGCATGGTGGCTGCGGCTGCAGGCTTAGTTGGAGATTCAATGTCTTATCTGGCTGGACGCAAATTCAGACCTCAGTTAGAAAGCTGGAACTGGTTATCCCGTCAGCAAAAAGAGCTGGATAAAGTAAGCAGTGCTTTGGAAAACAATGTATGGCTGGCGATAGTTGCAGGGCGTTTTATTGGACCAAGCCGACCTTTATTGCCTTTGTTAGCTGGTATGTTGCAGTTACCACCATCCCGTTATTTCCCTGCGGCAACCCTGGCTTGTGTATTGTGGCCCATCGCTTATTTCCTGCCAGGTATTCTGGCTGGTGTAGCCTGGCAGCTCAAAGGAACCAACCTGACCTTGTTTTACAGCTTGCTGGCAGGCTCAGTGGTGTTGGCGGCATTAAGCAGCTATTTGCTGAAAAAGTACTTACAGCACAAAGAGCATGATAAACCTAAACACCACTGGTTCTGGGGTTCTTTAGTCAGTATCTTCCTGACGGCTTTTTTGTTTTTTGAATTAAGCCAACATCCGGCTACGCCTTTGTATTTAAGAGAGTTATCGGGGCTGATGTTTTGATCAGATGTTAATGATGCAATGCCACTTCGTGGCGATTGCATCCTACTTTTGACGCCTTAATCCCGGCCTAATTTCGACAATAAATGCCGTCTTACCGTCGGCCATTCGCAGGCGATGATGGAATAGACCACAGTGTCGCGTACTGAGCCGTCTTTTAAAATCATATGCTGACGCAAGATACCGTCCATTTTGGCGCCTAAACGTTCTATAGCTTTGCGTGAGGTGTGATTAAAAAAGTGGGTGCGAAACTCTACTGCTATGGCTTGGTGATTTTCAAATAAATTACTTAATAACAAAAGCTTAGTTTCTGTATTGATAGCTGTGCGTCGTACAGATTCGGCATACCAGGTGTAACCAATTAAAGCTCTTCTGCTCCGCGCATCGACCATATAATAACGACTGGTGCCAACAATCTGGCCTGTGGTTTTACAGCGTACCACATAAGGTGAATCCCCTTGAGCCTTGCTGGCTAAAGCCTCTTGTATATAAGCTGGCATTTCTTCCACTGTAGGCACCATGGCATACCAGAGTTTCCAGCTTTCACCATCAGCAACGGCTTGCTGCAAATCTGCTATATGCGACAACGCCATAGGTTCCAACCGGACAAATTCGCCTTCTAAAACCTCATTGTTTAACCATGCCATCTGTTCTCATCCTTTATTTTTTAATCTTGCCACTCTCTACCCATGCCAATGCTGCCGCAACTTTTGTAGCAAAAACTCAGATAAAGCTTTAAGTACAGGAGATGAAGACAACCTTTGCACCGCCAATAAATACAAGGGCGCTTGCTCAGTTTTGTATTCAGGTAACAACTTCACCAAAGCACCAGAGCGTAAGTCAGACAGAATATCCAAACGTGACTTATAGGCAATACCTAAACCTGCCACAGCCCAGCGCCGCACCACATCACCGTCGTCTGCCACTAAAACACCACGTACCTGCACCTGTTGCAATTGCCCATCCAGCCAGAACTGCCATTTGCTATGCACAGCCTCACCCAACACCAGCTGTAATACCTGATGCGAGCTAATGTCTTGTGGTCGCTTTGGTGCGCCACAACGGCGAATATAGTCAGGAGACGCACAAAGCACCCTATGATTGTCCGGCACTAAAGGCATAGCAATCAGCTGCGAGTCTTTAGGTTCGCCATAACGCAGAGCCAAATCAACAGGCTGACGACCTAAATCAGCCAACCGGTCACTGACCCGAATTTTCAGCTGCAATTTGGGGTGCTGCTGTTGAAACTCCGCCAGCCATACGGCCATGCTATTACGACCAAAATCTGAAGGCATAGATAAGGTCAGTTCGCCGGATAACTGCTCTTTGCCTAGCTGCAATAATTGCTGGCCTTGCCCCAGCAACTGGATCGCCTGGCGGGCATAATCCAGGTAGGCCATACCTGCTGTGGTGAGCCTTAAACTGCGGGTAGAACGTAAAATTAGTTGAGTATTCAGCTGCTGTTCCAGGCGTTTTAAAGCCACACTGGCCAGTGCAGGCGAAAGATCCAGCTCACGCGCGGCAGCAGAAATAGAACCTAAATCAGCTGTCAGCACAAAAAGTTGTAAATCGTCGGTTCTAAGCATCATTATCAAATTATTTTTGAAACTGAATCCAAATCTAGCATATTTTTCTAAATAGTCCGCCCCCTTAAACTAACAACATCAACCCAATGGAGCATCCAGATGAAAGCCATAGTCTATAGCCAGAATTTACCAGCCACAGATTTACAGTCTTTATACGACACAGAGCTGCCAACCCCAACACCAGGCGAAAACGATCTGCTGGTTGCAGTACAAGCCGTTTCAGTCAATCCGGTCGATACGAAAATTCGCCGTAATGCCGACACTCAGGGCCAGCAAAGAGTATTAGGCTGGGACGCCGCAGGTGTTGTGGTAGCAGTGGGCAGTGCAGTCACTGGTTTTAAAGCAGGCGATGAAGTCTGGTATGCCGGTGCTATTGATAAGCCTGGCTCGAACAGCGAGTTTCAGCTGGTGGATCAGCGTATTGTCAGCCACAAGCCAAAAAGCTTAAGTTTCACCGAAGCAGCAGCTTTACCTTTAACGGCCATCACAGCATGGGAGCTGTTATTTGACCGGCTTGAACTGAATGAGCACAACAGCAAAGGTAAATCTCTGCTGGTGATTGGCGCCGCGGGCGGCGTAGGTTCGGTGCTATTGCAACTGGCGCGACAAAAAACTCAATTAAAGGTGATTGGTACAGCCTCAAGACCAGAGACCTCCGAATGGGTAAAAACTTTGGGTGCAGATTTAGTGCTGGATCATAAAAAACCTATGGCAGCACAGCTTAAAACACTAGGTTTGCCTGAAGTGGATTATGTCATCAGTCTGACTCATACCGACCACCACTTTAACGACATACTGGAGCTGATTAAACCCCAGGGCAAACTGGCACTGATAGACGATCCGGAGCCTATTGATATACGCCAACTGAAACGTAAAAGTCTGTCGCTACACTGGGAGCTGATGTTTACCCGTTCTTTGTATCAAACCGACGATATGATTGCTCAACAGCAGCTATTACAACAGGTTGCGGATATGGTTGACGCAGGCAAGTTAAAAACGACCCTGAACTCAGACTTCGGCAAAATTAACGCCGAAAACCTGCGCAAGGCCCACCAGTTGCTCGAAAGCCAACAAGCCATTGGCAAACTGGTATTAAGCGGTTTTTAAACCGCTTTAGTTAGAGTTGAGCTAATAACCTTAAGGCTGCGCTTGTTGCGTAGCCTTTTCTATCCGCTCTTTGGTATTCGGATGCGAGTTTAAATACTCCAACCAGGGTAACAACTCCTCTTTTGGCTGACCTTTGGTCAAAGCCTGCATTGCCTCGGCAAAAGCCTGCGGCGACTTGTTCAGCTTTAACAATGATTGAGTAGAGAAGTAATCAGCCTGACGCTCCATATCTCTGGAAAATGCAGATTGAACCAGTGAGGTGCCGGTACCCAATACTGCTTCAGTAATACCTTCAAGATCACTGAACAATACCGACATCACTATAGTACTGGCGGTTGCTTGTGCCGCCAGCTTCATACCGTGCCTATGTTCAACATGCCCTACTTCGTGCAGTAACACCGCCAAAATAGCATCGGGTTGTTGCTCTAAACGCTTAACCAACTCATCGGTAATAGTCAGATAGCCACCGGGTAAAGCAAACGCATTAGCCCCCAGTCTTTTACTGGCACGAAAATGCAACTGGTACTGATAACCACTGTTTAGCTGCAACTGATCAACAGCAGTTTGCCACTGGCTGCGAATAGACTGTTGTAACTCAGGGCTAAGTTCAGAATCTGACAACAAAGTACGGTCAAACACCTGCATACTTTGTTGGCCAATACTTTCTTCAACGGAGACGGGGATCCATGGCACTAAAGCTGTGGCTGCTTTTGGCAAACCTACAGTGGTTAACCACCAGATCAATATGGGCACCGCAATAACTGACAGCACAATCAGCGATTTGTTGGTTTCCAGTTTCAGTGTCAGATTCTGGCGTCCACTTTTAGGCCAGCGCCATTTGTGATCCGCTGGCGAAAATACAGCGCCGGTCTCAAACAACAATTCAGCAGGTAAGCCAGGCAAAACCTCAGCCACTTTATAACTATCCTGTGTCGCTTCTAGTAGCAGCGCATTATCATGCTCAGCATACAACAGCACCTGCCCCTGTTCGGTTAAATGCAGCACTGCAGCACAGTGTTCTGTGCTGGCGGCATGCTGAAATTGTCCTTTGATCTTTTGCATCAGGTAAGGGATAAATCAACGTCAAACAGATCGGCTGCTTGTTCGGCAAAAGCAGATGAATTCTGTTGTAACGGATCAGTCAGGCGGTCAGCTGCCGGGTACACCGTCACTTCTGTGGCTGCAGCCAATAAAGCAGCCATTCTAACTTTGGTCCAGGCATAGGCCAAACCTAAGGTACAAAGCAATAACAGCATATTAGTGACTGTTACCCAGACTAAGTCCACAGTTTCCAGATTGGAATGTAGTTCAGCTGTTTCTGGTAACAGAGTTGAATTAAACAGATGGTTGCGGATCATAGCGTGGTACACAGCTCCAACCAGCATAAAAATAGCAAAATAGCCGACATACAACAGCACTAGCGCCAGACTGAAACCAGCTTCAGGTGCAGGCATTGAGAAACCAGCGACCACAGCTGTTACACCACAGACAATACCTAAGCCAATAGCTACACTTACAGCAATAAAAAAGGCTTTGAAGTAGTTAGAGGTTTTGGTATTCACCTCAAATTTTTTACCGCCAAAGCTGATATTGCTGAACACGAAATGATCCAGCTTTTTCAGTGCCCACGGCATCGCCAGATACAAAGTAAAAATACACAGAAATGGCAACAACAGGTAATAGATAAAAGCCGAACCATAAGTGCCATGAAAACCAAAACGTACATTGCGATAGCTGGTCATACGCAGATTAAATTTCAGGCCTTGCACTAATAACCATGGCAGCGCAAATAAAAACACCAACGCTGCCGTCAAACCAAATAGCGGGCTGAATGCACTTACGACTGAAATCAAAGCAAAAATAATGACAGCAATAATGCGGCCTTTCAGAATTTGGATGGGTGTGGCTAAGTATCGAAAACTATGACCATCCACTTTGGTGTGGCCATAAAAATACTGAGTAGTGCGAACCTTGGCCCATGCGCTGTAGATACCCAGCGTGACTATAGTCAGCAGCACATTGACTATCCAGATACCGAAAAATTCAGCACCACGACCAGAAAATTGCACAGTTGAACGACGAGCAGAAGCCGCTTCAGGTGAAGCAACTGAACTATGGATATCCATATGAAATTGTCCTTTAAAAAATAACGCCTGTTAGTTAAACCAAAACAGGAATTATTGTCAACAGTGTGTAACTATAAAAAGACTTGCTGTAACTAAGCCAACCTGTTGTTGTGATTGGAGAAATCCGGCACAGTGCGCTGATAGTCCTGCCCCACTAATTTTGATGTAACAATAAAATCCGCTGTGGCTTTATTACAGGCCACCGGAATATTCCATACCACAGCTAAACGGATCAGCGCTTTGACATCAGGATCATGAGGCTGAGACGACAGTGGATCCCAGAAAAACACCAGCCAATCAATTTTTTGCTCGGCAATTAAAGCACCTATTTGCTGGTCGCCACCCAAAGGACCGCTGGCCAGACACAACACCTCTTTGTTTAACGCTTCATTCAGTAAACGGCCTGTGGTACCCGTTGCTACCAGCTGTTTATCCTGAAAAAAATCAGCATGTTGTTTTACCCACGCCAGCAATTCAGCTTTTTTCCCATCATGCGCTACTAAAGCTATAGTTTTCATTGTTCTCTCCCTTAAGATTGCTGCAAGCATACACTGAGTTTTTCATAGAGTTCAGCATACTTTGCCAAAGTAATTGCTGTTGCAGCCAGGCGACAAGCAATCGAGTCTCAGGAACATAAGCTGCAAGTACGAAGAGCATTTTGCCAAAGTAATTGCTGTTGCAGCTAGGCGACAAGCAATCGAGTCCCAAGGAGCATAGTTCACTATGTGACTTGGGCTCGTGCGCGCAGTCAACAACGCTGCGGCTGCAAGTACGAAGGCAAAAAAAAAGCCCGGCTATAACGCCGGGCAAACAACCAAGGTCCACGTAAAAACTCGGTACTTGGGGTGAGACTGATGAGTCTCTGCTATCAACCGACGATTTTTTTCATCGCGGTCATATAGCCCCTTAACTTTTTGCCTACCAGCTCTACCGGGTGCTGGCGGATTGCTTCGTTCACAGCAATCAGGCGAATATTGTCGACACCATTGGCAGCAGAGCTTAAGCCCTTGCCTACATACTCAGTGCTTAGCTTGTTAACGAAATCACGTAACAGCGGCACTGCAGCGTTACTAAACAGGTAGTTACCGTATTCAGCAGTGTCAGAAATCACCACGTTCATTTCATACAAACGTTTACGCGCTATGGTATTGGCGATTAACGGTGTTTCATGTAACGACTCGTAATACGCTGATTCCTCTACAATACCTGCAGCAACCATGGTTTCGAATGCCAGCTCAACACCGGCTTTCACCATAGCGACAAACAAAATGCCGCGGTCGAAATAATCCTGCTCTGGAATTTGTTCGCTGGAAACAGGCGCATTCTCAAAACCAGATTGACGGGTTTCTTCGCGCCAGCCAAACAGCTGCTTATCATCATTGGCCCAATCGGCCATCATAGTGCGGGAGAACTCGCCGCTGATGATATCGTCCATATGTTTTTCAAACAGTGGGCGTAAGGTTACTTTTAATTCTTCAGCTAAATCATAAGCTTTGATTTTGGCTGGGTTCGACAAACGGTCCATCATATGAGTGATGCCACCGTGTTTTAAAGCTTCAGTCACAGTTTCCCAGCCAAACTGGATTAACTTGGCGGCATAACCAGGTTCTACGCCTTCAGCCACTAATTTGTCGTACGCCAGAATAGAGCCGGTTTGCAACATGCCACATAAAATGGTCTGTTCGCCCATTAAGTCGGATTTCACTTCAGCAACAAAAGACGACTCAAGCACACCGGCACGATCACCACCAGTTGCAGAAGCGTAAGCCTTGGCAATCTCTAAACCTAAACCTTTAGGGTCGTTTTCAGGGTGCACTGCAATCAGCGTTGGCACACCAAAACCACGTTTGTATTCTTCACGTACTTCAGTACCTGGGCACTTAGGCGCCACCATCACTACAGTGATGTCTTTACGAATTTGTGTACCTTCTTCAACAATGTTGAAACCGTGCGAATAAGCTAAAGTTGCACCTTGTTTCATCAGCGGCATAACAGCTTTAACAACGCTGGTATGCTGTTTATCCGGCGTCAGGTTTAATACTAAATCTGCAGTTGGGATTAACTCTTCGTAAGTACCTACTTTAAAACCATTGTCAGAAGCGTTCTGGAACGACTTACGTTTGGCGGCAATAGCTTCAGCGCGCAGAGCATAAGAAATATCCAGACCTGAGTCGCGCATATTCAGGCCCTGGTTTAAGCCCTGAGCACCACAACCTACAATCACCACTTTCCAGCCTTTCAATAAGTCAGAGCCTTTAGCAAACTCTTCTTTGGCCATAAAACGGCATTTACCTAACTGTTTTAACTGCTGACGCAAATTCAATGTATTGAAGTAGTTACTCATAACAAATCCCGACGAATTCTTTTAGCTGGCTAACTATGGGCTCAGCGTAACAGGGCAGAGAAGTCATGCACTGTTTTGATGCCTTTGAGAATAAAACAGTGCAATGATTGCGTGAAGTGATATATTCACAATACAGTATTTCATTTTGTGCAACACTAAACTTCATCGCAGAGACACCTATGGATATTCGCAACGCCCAGCTTTTTTTACATCTGGCCAGCAGCCTGAACTTTGCCCGCACCAGCGAACAAATGTATGTCAGCCCCTCTACGCTAAGCCGGGTGATCCAACGAATGGAAGAGGAGTTGAACGTCGAGTTATTTCAACGTGATAACCGCTCTGTACGACTGACGCTGGCTGGACAAAAAGTGCAGGCTTTTGTGAAGAGTTATTTAGAGCAATGGCATCAGTTACAAATTGATTTGAGCGAAACCAGTGCATCCTTAAGTGGAGAGATCCGGCTGTTTTGTACTGTGACGGCCAGTTTCAGTCACCTGCCCGCCATATTGGATAAATTCCGTTTAGTTTGCCCTTTGGCAGAAATTAAGCTGATTACAGGAGACGCATCGGCAGCTTTGGAGAAAGTAAAACAGGACGAAGCGGACATAGCATTGGCTGTATATCCTGAGCATTTTCCGCTGAATATGGCCTTTCGCAGTATCGCTAAAGTGCCGTTACAGCTGATCGCCCCTGTGATCCCCTGCAAAACCAATGATTTGCTTAGCCAAAGCCCTATTCCCTGGGAGCAGGTGCCTTTTATTTTGCCCGAGCACGGTCCGGTGCGCAGCCGCTTTGAGTTATGGCGTAAACCACGTATTGCCGAGCCTAAAGTGGTCGCCAAAGTAGAAGGTCATGAAGCTATGGTCAGTATGGTGGCTTTAGGCACTGGAGTGGCGCTGGTGCCCGCCATAGTGGCACAGCAAAGCCCTGCACGGGATAGAGTAAGGTATTTAACGCAAGGCGATGAATTTGCGCCTTTTGATTTAGGTTTGTGTACTTTATCAAAACGGCTGCATGAGCCACTACTAAGAGCATTCTGGCAGGTTGCATCTGAGCTGATTTAGCTCAGATGCTTTATCTATAAAACCTGTTTCACTATCAGCGCTATTTAACTACGCGCAGGTGAGAAACTTTTTTGCCTTTGTTTGGATCGGTAGGCTCGTCATCCGGCGGGGTATCGCCATCGTTATGCATATCTTCGTCAGACACAGCTTCCAAATGATGAATATCATCCTCTGCGTCTTCTTCTGCATCAAACATAGTACCGGCACCATTTTCGCGGGCATAAATAGCCAACACGGCTTTGATCGGTACTGTCAACGCAAAAGGTTTACCACCAAAACGGGCGTTAAAGGTAATCACCTCATTACCCATCAGCATATTACCTACAGCTGAAGGCAAAATATTCAGCACTATCTGACCATTCTGAATATGCTGGGTAGGCACTTTACAACCCTGAACACTGGCATTCACCACCAGATAAGGAGTTAAGTTGTTATCGACTATCCATTCATAAAAAGCCCGGATTAAATAAGGCTTATTCGACGTCATATCCATCAGTAACCACGCCCCCGGCGAATTTCGCGCTCAGCTTCAGTTAAAGACTGCTGAAAACCGTCACGTTCAAAAATACGGGTCATATAAGTTTGCAGTAACTTGCTGCCAGTACCAGTCAGTTCAATGCCAAACATAGGTAAACGCCAGAGTAAAGCTGCGAGATAACAATCGATCAGACTGTATTCGTCGCTCATAAAATACGGATGTTCCTGAAATAAAGGAGCCATAGCCAATAAACCTTCGCGTAAATCGCGACGGGCTATAGCGGCGTCCGGACCATCCTGCAGAATTTTTTCGGCTAAACCATACCAGTCTTTTTCGATGCGATGCATCATTAAACGGGCATTAGCGCGGGCTACCGGGTATACCGGCATTAAAGGAGGATGCGGAAAACGCTCGTCCAGATATTCGTTAATAATATCGGCTTTAAATAAAGCTAAATCTCTGTCCATCAAAGTGGGCAAAGAACCATAAGGATTAACCTCATAGACATCTTCAGGCAGGCTATCTGTACTAACCTGAATAATATCTACCGTGACGCCTTTCTCCGCCAGTACCATTCTGACCTGATGACAGTACATGTCATTGGCTGTTGAAAACAAGGTCATCACAGCACGTCTGTTGGCAGAAATCGCCATAGGATCCTCCGGTTATAAGCATAAATACAAAGGGGCCTCGCGGCCCCTTCAAAGGCTAACACTTGTGTCCTTAGTGGACATCTCTCCAGTACTCTTTCTTCAGCAAGAAAGCGAAGATAAAGAAGATACCTAAGAAGATCAGAACCTTAACACCTAAGCTGCGCGATTCCAGTTTGGAAGGCTCACCTACGTATTCCAGATAGTTCACCAAGTCAGCCACAGCACGGTCGTATTCTTCCGTACTCAGCTCACCTGAACCATCGGTTTTAATACCTACGTCTACTTCTGTTGGTACACCGTCGACCAGACGAGTTTCAGTGGATTTGTAAGGAATCCCCTGCAGCTCCTGCAACACGTGTGGCATACCTACCAGAGGGAACACTTCGTTGTTCACACCAAATGGACGCGTTGGGTCCACATAGAATGCGCGCAGGTAAGTGTAAATCCAGTCCGGACCACGTACACGGGCTACGTTGCTTAAATCCGGTGGCGCTGCACCAAACCAGTTGGCCAGGTCAGCTTTAGGTGCTGCGTTTTTAATGTGGTCGCCCACTTTATTCGCAGTAAAGCCTAAAGTTGCCATACCCACATCATCAGGAATACCTAAATCACGGAAAGTACGGGAATAACGCTGGTACTGCATCTGGTGACAACCAAGGCAGTAGTTCTGGAACATACGGGCACCGCGTTGCAGTGACTCTTTGTCCGTCAGATCAATAGGTGCTTTATCTAAATGCACAGCATGACCACCAGCCGCCATAGCAGCGCTGGATGCTACCAGCGCCAGTACAGTAAATAACTTTTTAATCATCAGGATAACCTCACTGGCAACGGCTTGGTTTTCTCATTTTTGCTGTAGAACCATAACAGGCCAAAGTAAGCAAAATAAGTGAAAGAGAAAATCTGCGCTAACAAGGTATAAGTTGGAGTAGCAGGTAATACACCTAACACACCTAACACTACAAAGCTGATACAGAACATCACCAGATTGGCTTTGTGCAGGTTGCTACGGTAACGGATTGAACGCACTGGGCAACGGTCTAACCATGGCAATAAAGCCAGGAAGATAATAGCCAGGAACATAAAAATCGCACCAAACAACTGATCAGGTACAGCACGCAAAATAGCGTAGAAAGGTGTGAAGTACCAAACCGGAGCTATATGGTCAGGTGTTTTCATAGGATTTGCCGGCTCAAAGTTTGGCGGTTCAAGGAAGAAACCACCACCTTCAGGTGCAAAGAAAATAACCCAGCAGAAAATAATCAGGAAACCAACCACACCTACTATGTCTTTCACCGTGTAGTACGGGTGGAAAGGAATAGCGTCAACTATAATTTTCTTACCGCCTTTGGTGAAGTATTGATGGAAAGTAAATTTGTCAGACACGTTGTCTTCGATTTTTTCGCCGTTATTTTCACGTTTCACATCAATACCATCAGGGTTGTTTGAACCCACTTCATGCAGAGCAATGATGTGCAGGAACACCAGAACCACTAAAACCAATGGTAAAGCGATAACGTGTAATGCAAAGAAACGGTTTAAGGTAGCGCCTGAAATAACGTAGTCACCACGGATCCACAAAGTTAAATCATCACCAATCACCGGAATAACACCGAAGATAGAGATAATAACCTGAGCACCCCAGAACGACATCTGACCCCATGGTAATAAGTAACCCATGAAAGCTTCAGCCATTAAAACTAAGAAAATCAGCATACCGAAGATCCACAGTAATTCCCGTGGTTTCTGATAAGAGCCATACATCATGCCGCGCAGCATATGCAGGTAAACGACCACGAAGAAAGCAGAAGCACCGGTGGAGTGCATATAACGCAGCAACCAGCCGTAGTCGACATCACGCATGATGTATTCAACAGAAGCAAAAGCACCTTCAGAAGTAGGAACGAAGTTCATGGTCAACCAAATACCCGTCAGGATTTGGTTCACCAGCACTAACATGGCTAAAGAGCCAAAGAAGTACCAGAAGTTAAAGTTTTTTGGCGCCGGGTACTGCATCACATGGAGATTCATCTTCTCCATAAATGGCATGCGGTACTCAATCCAGCTCATAAAGTTTTTAAACATTAAGCTGTCCCCTCATCTTCACCAATTAAAATGGTGGTGTCATCGACGAACATATAAGGTGGGATCATCAGGTTTTTAGGTGCCGGAACACCAGAGAACACACGACCAGCCATATCGTAAGTAGAACCATGACATGGACAGAAGAAACCAGAAGGAATGCCTTCAACCTGAGCGTCAAAGTCTTTCATGATATAGGTTGGAGAACAACCCAGGTGAGTACAGATACCCACAGCGACAAAAATCTCAGGCTTTTTCGAACGGTGATCGTTTTTAGCGTAATCAGGTTGTTGAGGTTCTTCAGAGGCTGGGTCACGAAGTTTATCTACTGCTTTGGTCAGACTTTCCAGCATGGCTGGCGTCCGTTTCACGATCCACACCGGCTTGCCCCGCCACTCGACCCGAATTAACTGCCCGTCTTCGAGTTTGCTAATGTCAGCGGTGACTGCAGCACCAGCTTGTTTAGCTTTTTCACTCGGATTCCAGGAAGCAATAAAGGGAACAGCAGCTCCAATCGCACCAACCCCACCAACTACAGAAGTTGCTATGGTCAGAAAGCGACGGCGACCATGATCTACAGGCGCATTGCTCATCCACTCATCTCCACGTTAAACGCTTAAATGTTGATATTTTAAGCGGCTGAATTACAGCGATTATTATAAGTTGAAAAATACGGCGGATCATAATGAAAAGCCCTGCTTTACACAAGGATTTAGCCGAATTCTCTTTGTTCTGACACCAGTTTTTCGACGAAATACGAAACCAGAATAGTCAGTAAAACTTTGCATCACCATGTTTTAACCGGAAAAAGACATTTCTGTCATGATCAGGCACAACTGCGACCGCTTTAATTGAAAGAAAATACTGATCGTGAAGAGAAAAAACTCCAGTCAGACTGTCATCTGACGCCATGAGTGTATACGCAGAAAGACGGCAGAAGTTTTATCCGGACCAGATATTTTAAATTTGGTAATAAAAAACCCGGTACAAGACCGGGTTCTTTGCAACAAAAAACGAATTAACGTTTTGAGTACTGTGGACGCTTACGAGCTTTATGCAGACCCACTTTCTTACGTTCAACTTTACGGGCGTCACGTGTGACGAAACCAGCTTTACGTAATGCAGGGCGCAGAGACTCGTCGAACTCCATCAGAGCGCGAGTGATACCGTGGCGGATTGCGCCAGCCTGACCAGAAATACCACCACCTTTAACAGTGACGTATAAGTCAAACTTGCCTACCATTTCCACTAACTCTAATGGTTGCATAACAACCATACGAGCAGTTTCACGACCGAAGTATTCAGTGATAGAGCGTTGGTTGATAACGATGTTACCTGAACCTGCTTTGATGAATACACGAGCTGTAGAGGTCTTACGACGACCAGTACCGTAATATTGATTAGTTGCCATGTTCTGCTCCGATTAGATATCTAAAACTTGCGGTTGCTGAGCAGCATGTTGATGCTCGGCGCCTGCATATACTTTTAACTTACGGAACATAGCGCGGCCCAGAGGACCTTTAGGCAACATACCTTTTACGGCTGCTTCCAATACCATCTCCGGCTTCTTCACAAGCAGTTTTTCAAAGTTAATTTCTTTGATACCACCTGGGAAACCACTGTGAGAGTAGTACATTTTGTTTTTTGCTTTGTTACCAGTGACAGTCACTTTATCAGCATTTACAACGATGATGTAATCACCGGTATCAACGTGTGGAGTGAACTCTGGCTTGTGCTTTCCGCGTAAACGAAGAGCGATCTCAGTTGCGATACGACCAAGTGTCTTACCTGTTGCATCAACAACGAACCAGTCACGTTGAACGCTTTCTGGCTTAGCAGTAAAAGTTTTCATCTAAAAACTACCCAAAAAAAATAACACTGTTACACCTAACACAATCTTCATTGTGTCGCTTATCGCACCCCTTCGAGTACATAAACTGCCAGGCTACGGCAATTTCAGGCTGTAACGTGGGCCGGGCGCGGATTATATAGTAACCAATGATAAAAAACAGCCATTTACAGAAAAAATTACGGTAAATGTTCTCTCGCCAGATAATCGTGCGACTGCATTTCCTGTAAACGACTTAAACAGCGCTTAAATTCAAAAGACAAAATGCCCTCTGTATAGAGCTGTTCCATCGGCACTGCGGCTGAAATAATCAGTTTGACGTGGCGCTCATAGAACTCGTCTACTAATGCAATAAAACGTCTGGCGACATCATCGCGGGTCTGCCCCATCTGTGTGACATTCGACAACAGGACAGTGTGATAACACTTACTCAGCTCCATATAGTCATACTGGCTACGGGCCGTCTCACAGAGTTCAGGAAAATCAAACCAGATAATGCCATCGGCTTCTTTACGGCTGGTTAAAGTACGGCCAGCGATTTCAATCTTTGCTTCGTCTGTGCGGGGTTCAACCGACAAGGCCAGAAAGTATTCCGCCAGATTGCAGTCGGCTTTTTCATCCAACGGCGAATGATAAATTTCAGCCTGGGTTAAAGTCCGCAGCCGATAGTCGACACCGCTGTCAACATTGACTATGTCAGTATGCTGTTTAATTAATTCGATAGCAGGCAGAAAGCGTGCACGCTGCAAGCCATTGCGATACAAACCATCAGGTTCGATATTGGACGTCGCTACCAGCGTAATACCGCGGGCAAACAGCTCTTGCATCAAAGTGCCTAAAATCATCGCATCTGTGATATCCGAGACAAAAAACTCGTCAAAACATAAAATATCGGTTTCAGATTTAAAGCGATCAGCCACTACCTTTAACGGATCTGATACGCCGGGGAGTGATTTTAGTTCCTGATGCACTTTGTGCATAAAGCGGTGAAAGTGAATGCGCAGCTTACGTGTCCCTGGCAGGCATTCATAAAAAGTATCAACCAGATAAGTTTTGCCACGGCCTACACCGCCCCAGAAATACAACCCCTTCAGTGGCGTTATTTCAGGCTTTTTCCCTAACAATTTATCGAAGAAACCCTGTTTTACCGGTTTATCCTGCACAAATTGCTGATACAGACGTTCCAGCTGTTGCACAGCGTTTTGCTGGGCAGCATCAAACAGAAAATCGTCACGTTGGAGGTCTTGTTGATATTTTTGCAGTGGTGTAGTCATGCCGGATATTGAAAAATAAGCCAATTAACCCTAAATAATGGTCGTAATAGTAACATGCCTTACCACTCTGGATAAGAAGATAGGTTAAACTATTGTTGAACTAACTAATTTTTCAGGAGTTGTTATGACTGTTACTTTTGCCTTGGCCTGGTTAGTAGCTGGCTTAGTGGTTGGCATAGTGGCAACCCGCTTGTATTGTTTGCGTCAATTTAATCAAAGCAAACTGCAGGTGGAGCTAAACGAAACCAAACAACAGCTGCAGCAATATCGTAGCGATGTCACTGAACACGTGGAAACGACTCATCAACTGATGAGCCAGCTTCATGAAAACTACGAAAAAATTGCCCGCCATATGGCTCAGACCAAGATGCAGTTGATCGAAAGACCAACTTTTGACAACCGTAGCGAGCTGAATTATTTCTCAGCAGACACTACGGCACAAATACGCCAGTCGATCCATAAACTGGATGAGCGTCGCAAAGTGAAGGATGAACCATCCTATCAACCACTGGATTATTCCAATACAGCCAGTGGTTTAATGAAAAATAAAACTGAGCAAAACTCATCTGACAACTGAACTTTTCGACTGGTAAAGCATTCTTAGTGGCGTCATCTGTACCTTAGTGAAGTCACTTGTACGAAGGAGCATTACCTCTATGAAGTCGCAGTTATCTTTAGTTTCTATCAGTATTTTAGCCGCCTTACTGCTGGCGCAACCTGCGCCAGTTCAAGCTAAGTTGCCATTTTTTGGCGCTGGCGATCAGGAAATGCCTAGTCTGGCTCCTATGTTGGAGAATGTAACTCCGGCCGTAGTAAACATCTCAGTGGCAGGCAGCCGTGAAGTACGGCAGCGCTTACCTGGCGCACTCGAACAATTTTTGGGTCGTGGTGGTGAGCTACGTCAGGAACAACCTTTCCGTGGCTTAGGCTCAGGTGTCATCATAGATGCGAAAAAAGGTTATGTGGTCACCAACCACCATGTGATCAATGAAGCTTCAGACATTCAGGTCACCTTAAAAGATGGTCGAACCTACAAAGCCAAAAAAATTGGTGAAGATCCGGAAAGTGATATCGCCCTGCTGCAAATCGAAGCTGAAGACCTTAAACAACTTGAGTTAGCAGATTCAGACGGGTTAAGAGTAGGTGATTTCACTGTCGCTATAGGCAATCCTTTTGGTTTAGGCCAAACCGTTACTTCAGGTATTGTCAGTGCTTTGGGCCGTGGTGGTTTAGGTATTGAAGGTTATGAAGACTTTATTCAGACCGATGCCGCTATCAACAGCGGTAATTCAGGCGGCGCTTTAGTCAACCTGAAAGGCCAATTGATAGGCATCAATACAGCTATTCTTGGACCTAATGGTGGCAATATAGGTATAGGTTTTGCCATTCCTGCCAATATGATGAAAAACCTGGTAGCTCAGTTTATTGAATACGGTGAAGTACGCCGTGGTTCTTTAGGTGTTCGTGGTGGCGACCTCAATGCTGAAATTGCCAAAGCCATGAAAGCCAAGACCAATAAAGGTGGCTGGGTGCAGGAAGTGGTACCAGGTTCTGCTGCAGACAAAGCAGGCCTGAAAAGTGGAGACATTATCACGCACCTGAATGGCAAACAGATTGATTCCTTTACGGAGATCCGTGCGAAGATCGCTACTCTGGGTGTAGGTAAAGAGATTGCTCTGGGTATACTGCGTGAAGATAAAGCCATGACAGTAAAAGTCACGCTGGAAGCAGCTGAAGCAACTACGGCTGAAGCCAAAGTGTTACATCCAATGCTGACAGGCGCTAGTCTGAGTGATGGTAAAACACCTGATGGTGAAAATGGCGTTGTTATTAACGACGTAGACCAAGGTTCACCAGCAGCAGCTTTAGGACTGGAAAAAGGTGACGTAATTGTCGGTGTGAGCCGCAGTCGTGTCACAAACACCAAAGAGCTGCGTGAAATTCTGACGAAAAGCTCAGGTGTGATAGCGCTGCAGGTGCAGCGTGGCGATCGTATCCTTTATGTATTAATACGTTAACTTTTTGCAGTAGCAGGCCTGTGGCTTGCTACTGCTACTTCCGTTTTAGTGTTATGCTTGCAAAATCCTTTAGTTGCATAACGTCTTCCTGTGCCCAAACTTCTGATAAGTCTGTTAAAAAGTGTTGCTTATGGCCTCGCACTTGCCATGTTGTGGCTGGTTTTTTTTAACCAGAACCAAGGGCTAAGTCTGAACTTTTGGCAGCAGAAAGAGCAACTGCCTGCTCCTGTTTCTTATTCCAAAGCGGTACGTGCTGCAGCTCCTGCGGTGGTGAATGTCTATACCAAAAGCACGACTCAGGACCCACGTTCTTATCAAAATCGTACCATAGAGCGTCAGGAACTAGGCTCAGGCGTCATTATGAACGCTCAGGGTTATGTATTAACGAACTATCATGTGGTGTACGGCGCCGATCAAATCTCTGTGGCATTGCAGGATGGTCGCGTATTTGATGCAGTACTGATTGGTCAGGATCAATTGACTGACTTAGCAGTATTGTATGTAGAAGCAGATAACCTGCCCGTGATACCGCAAGACGCCAGCTTAGAACCCCAGGTTGGCGACGTAGTATTAGCTATTGGTAACCCCTTTAATCTCGGTCAGGCTATAACCCAAGGCGTGATCAGCGCAACAGGCCGCGCAGGCTTAAGCCCTGCCAATGGTTATGCCGACTTTATGCAAATGGATGCAGCCATTAATGCCGGCAACTCTGGTGGCGCTTTAATTAACAGTAATGGCGTCCTGGTGGGTATCAATACGGCTGCTTTTCAACGCCAGCGTAATCAGGATATTCAGGGTATATTTTTTGCGGTGCCTTACCGCTTAGCCAGCAACGTACTGCAGAAGCTTATCAAACATGGCCGGGTGATCCGCGGTTATTTAGGCGTCAGTGGTGACCCTGTGGTTAACCCTGCTGGTGATCTGATGATATCAACAGCCCAAACCTTATTTGGAGTCAAAATCAGCGCCATTGAGCCTTTAAGCCCTGCAGCTATTGCGGGTTTACAGGTCGGCGATATATTGCAGAAAATCAACGGCGAGACGCTGACCAGCGTGCATCATGCGCTGGATTTGATTGCAGAGACAGCACCTGATACCACCTTACAAATGTCGATTGAACGCGGCGGTAAGGCTTTGAATGTGCCTGTGGTGATCAGAGAACTGAACTAAGCTTCCAAGCAGACATAAAAAAGCCAGTGACGAGCACTGGCTTTTTTGTTTAAAGCGACAGATCAGGCGGGAGCATTGATCCGCTGGATATTAGCGCCTAAGCCCTTGAGCTTATGTTCAATTTGCTCGTAGCCACGGTCGATATGGTAAATACGATCGACCACTGTTTCGCCTTCTGCGACCAAACCTGCAATCACTAAGCTGGCAGAGGCTCTTAAGTCTGTTGCCATGACCTGAGCCCCCATCAGCTTGTCAGTGTGCTTAATCAACACTGTATTGCCTTCCTGCTGTATATCAGCACCCATACGTTGTAACTCAGGCACATGCATAAAGCGGTTTTCAAAAATGGTTTCAGTGACCATACCCACGCCTTCAGCCACCACATTCAACACCGTAAACTGTGCTTGCATGTCGGTGGGAAAACCAGGGTGAGGTACAGTTTTAACATTGACTGATTTTAAAGTACGGCCTGTCATGTTCAAACGGATCCAGTCTGGTCCTGAACTGACCTCAGCACCCGCCTCACGCAGTTTTTCAAGCACCACTTCAAGCTCAGCCGGCGATGCGTTTAAGCAAGTCACATCACCACCAGTCACAGCAGCTGCAACCAGGAAAGTACCTGTTTCAATACGATCAGGTAATACAGTGTGATTTGCACCGTGCAGTTTTTCTTTACCTGTAATACGGATAGTGTCAGTGCCAGCGCCCTGAATATCAGCACCCATAGCAATCAGATACTTCGCTAAATCAACCACTTCTGGCTCACGTGCAGCATTTTCAATAATGGTTAAACCATCGGCCAGCACAGCGGCCATCATCAGGTTTTCAGTGCCCGTGACACTGACCATATCCATGAAGATGTGGGCACCGTGTAAACGGGTCGCTTTGGCTTTGATATAACCAGCTTCAACACTGATTTCAGCACCCATTTTACGCAAACCGTCGATATGTAAATTAACCGGACGGGCTCCAATAGCGCAGCCACCTGGTAATGACACTTCGGCATGACCAAAACGCGCTAACAAAGGCCCTAACGCCAGAATAGAAGCGCGCATGGTTTTCACCAACTCGTATGGAGCCATCTGACTATGAATTGCTGTCGCATCCACTGTCACCTGATGGTCGTTACGGCTGACTTCAGCACCAAAAATACGCAACAATTTAAAGGTGGTATCAATGTCTTTTAATACAGGAACATTGCTCAGCACCGACGGCTGCTCTGCCAGAATAGTGGCAAATAAAATAGGAAGTGCGGCGTTTTTAGCGCCGGAAATAACAACGTCACCTTTTAAGGTGGCGCCGCCTGAAACCAGAAATTGTTGCATTTTTAACTACTATACAGGTGGGTTAAGTAATTTTTCACGGCGCCATTGGGTCGGCGTGAAGGTTTTTATTGAAACGGCGTGAATACTACCATCAGCAATAGCTGCCATCAAAGGGGCATAAATCATTTGTTGCTGCTTCACCCGGCTGATACCGTCAAAACAGTCACCTATTGCAGTCACTGCGTAATGATTGCCTTCGGCTTTGACATACACTTCAGCCAGTTTCAGCTCTTCGATTAACAGCTGCTCAATGTCATTACACTGCATTGCCTTTATCCTCTTTTACCAATGGCAACAAAGCCAACACATCTGACAACTGCGCCAGAGAGATCAACTGCTCTGGCACATGGCGCATTTGGATCTGTAATCCAAGTTTGGCCGCTTGCGCAACCTGATGTAGTAACCAGGCCAGGCCTGCAGTATCTACCAACGCCAATTCACTGAAATCGAACACCACAGTGCCACTTAGTTTTTTTAATAACTTAAATGGCCACTGGGTTGGTACTGTTTCCCGATCCAAAGCACCGGCAAAAAACAGAGTTTGTTCTTGCTGACTAATTTTTAGCATCATTACCCTGCAAAGGAGCTGTGATAGGAGCTTTTGATTTTTCGATTAACAGAGCTGTTACGCTGGCTAAACCTTGCTGACGGATCAGGTTACCTAACTCAGCTCTCTTGCTGTCCAGCAGAGAAATACCTTCAGCCACCATATCAAACACCTGCCAGTTTTGAGAATCTTTAGCACGGCGCAGTTTAAACTCGATATTGATATCTGGTTTACCAGGGTCAATCACGCGAGTTTTGATGGTGACAATATTCTGATTGCCTACAGCTTTGGCTGGTTCAAAAATTACTTTTTGATTTTTATACTGTGTCAAAGCACCAGCATAAGTAGCAACCATATAGTCTTTAAATGCCACCACAAAAGCATCACGCTCTTCTGGTTTAGTTTGTTTAATGTAGTTACCTATCACACGGAATGCCGCATAACGGCTGTCGATGTACGGTACTAACTCTTCATTAACGATAACACGTAAATGCTCAACGTCTTTTTGGATCACAGGCTGATCATTAGAGATGCGGCGAAAAGTTTGATCCGCCACAGCTTCGATCATTTTGTACGGGTCTTCATAAGTTTTAACGTCAACGGCTGAGGCTTGAGCAACTAATCCCAAAGAGATCAATGCAGTAGCTGCGATTTTTACCAGCAAATTTTTCATGCTTAGTTACTTCCTCTATTAAATAAGAACTGACCAATTAACTCTTCCAGTACTATGGCTGACTTGGTGTCTTCAACATAATCGCCACTTTTTAAAATGGACACAGTTTCGTCGACAAAACCAGGTTGTAATCCAAGGTACTGCTCACCCAACAAACCAGAGGTCAAAATAGCCACTGAGCTGGTTTCAGGGAAATTGTTGTATTGGCTATCAATTTCCATCGCCACTACAGGCGAATATTCTTCAGTGTTGAGTTCAATCGAACGAACCCGACCAACCACTACACCCCCTACTTTGATCGGAGAGCGTACTTTTAAACCGCCAATATTTTCAAACTTGGCATACAACATATAAGTTTCGCCAGATCCCGTCATACCGCTGTTTGCCACTTTCAGAGACAACAATAAAAAAGCGGCTATAGCCAGAGCAACAAACAAACCCACCAACACTTCGATTTTGCGAGATGTCATTTTTTATCCACCAAACATTACTGCAGTTAATATAAAGTCAAAACCTAAGACCGCTAAAGAAGATGTCACCACAGTTTGTGTGGTGGCCTGGCTGATACCTTCAGAGGTTGGCACCGCATCAAAGCCTTTATGTAAGGCTATCCAGGTCACAATCAAGGCAAACACAGCACTTTTAATTACGCCGTTCAAAATATCCTGCTGGAAATCGACGTTAGCTTGCATGGCAGACCAGTAACCACCACCATCTACACCTAACCAATCCACACCCACCAAATGACCACCTAAAATACCTACAGCGGTAAAAATCATGGCCAGCAGCGGCATACTAATGACACCAGCCCAAAAGCGTGGTGCGATAATACGGCGCAGCGGGTCAACAGCCATCATTTCCATACCGGACAGCTGTTCTGTCGCTTTCATCAAACCTATTTCTGCGGTTAAGGCGCTACCAGCCCGACCAGCAAACAACAAGGCGGTCACTACAGGGCCAAGCTCACGCAACAAACTCAAGGCCACTAGTGGGCCTAACATTTGTTCTGCACCAAATTTGGACAGCACTGTGTAGCCTTGTAACGCCAACACCATACCGATAAACAAACCTGAAACCAGAATAATAAGTAAAGACAATACACCTACGACATACAACTGCTTCATCAATAAAGGGAAGCTCTTGCGAGGTGTTGGCCAGGCCACTAAAGCGCCAAACAACATCAGAGTTGCACGGCCCATGCCCTGGATTTTAGCAATACTGTGTTGTCCAAGTTGCTGTAACTTATCCACTATCACTTCGCTAACTCCATTAATTCAGCACTGTAACTAGCCGCTTTAAAGTGGAAAGGCACAGGGCCATCAGATTGCCCCTGTAAAAATTGCTGTACTAGGGCGGATGGATGGGCACGCAATTCATCCGGCGTACCCTGCCCTATGACTTTTTGCTCTGCCACCACATACACATAGTCGGCAATGCTCATCACTTCATTGACGTCGTGTGACACCACAACTGAAGTTAAACCTAAAGCGTTATTTAGTGAGCGGATCAAACGGACAATCACGCCCATCGAAATCGGATCCTGACCAGCAAAAGGCTCATCATACATAATCAATTGTGGGTCAAGCGCAATGGCGCGGGCTAATGCAGCACGACGAGCCATACCACCAGATAATTCGGCCGGCATTAAATCCCGGGCACCACGTAAACCCACAGCTTCAAGCTTCATCAACACCATCAGTCGGATAATCTCTTCTGGCAGGCGGGTATGCTCGCGGATAGGGAAAGCGACGTTGTCATAAACCGACATATCACTGAACATGGCGCCACTTTGAAACAGCATGCTCATTTTTTGCCGCGCTTTGTACAAATCTTTACGACTGAGCTGAGGTATATCCTGACCGTTGATCAAAATTTTACCTTGTTCAGGTTTTAACTGACCGCCGATCAGACGCAGCAATGTGGTTTTACCAATACCGCTGGGCCCCATAATGGCGGTCACTTTGCCACGCTGAAACTGCATGCTCATGTCATCATAGATCACACGGTCACCACGTTTGAACGTCAGGTGCTGAATGTCTACCAGAATATCTGACACGTTGATCCTCATTTAAAGAGAGTAGCGCATATGGCTAAAATTAAAGGCGCGCAATATACCTATGCAAAACTGCGACTTCAAGCCAAGCGAGCCAGTAAAGGTCTGTCATTGTATAGGTTTTTCACCCCGACAACCTTATAAAAAATAGTAACAACTGATTGCAAAAACAGAATAATTCGATTGTTTTACGTAATCTTTTGCATTTGAGTCTAATAAGCACGAAAATATCAGCCTCTGTGTATGGCCGCAAAGTGTGCCGCGCTGAAAATGAATCGCAGCTTAATATTTCAGCTATCTAAATGATCTAACAGATATTCTTACTGGATCCTTTCCACAGAACTACAGATCCAAATAAGCTGGCAACGATTAATAAATGGGGATTTTTGCATGACTCTGGACTTTCGCCCTCAGGCTCTGCAGGTACTGCAGATTGAAGCAGCCGCAGTAACCCAACTTGCCGCCTACATAGACGAGAGTTTTAATTTGGCTTGCCAGATGATGTTTGACTGTAAAGGTCGGGTCATTGTGATTGGTATGGGTAAATCCGGCCACATCGCTCATAAAATTGCGGCCACCTTAGCCTCAACCGGCACTCCTTCTTTTTTTGTTCATCCGGCAGAAGCCAGCCATGGTGATTTGGGTATGATCACTCAGGACGATGTGGTACTTGCCATTTCCAACTCAGGTGAAACTGCAGAAGTGCTGACTATAGTTCCGGTGCTAAAACGCCGTGGCATTAAAATGATCGCTATGACAGGCCGTCCTGAATCGACTTTAGCCAGCTTATCCGATGTGCATGTTTGTGTTCGGGTTGAACAGGAAGCCTGCCCTTTAGGATTGGCACCCACCGCCAGTACGACAGCCACTTTAGCTATGGGTGATGCGCTTGCCGTTGCTCTTTTGGATGTACGAGGCTTTTCTGCCGATGATTTTGCCTTATCTCATCCGGGTGGCAGTTTAGGACGTCGTTTATTATTAAGACTGGAAGATGTGATGCATTTTGGCGATGCCTTGCCTGTGGTACACCAGCAAGTCAGTCTGAAAGAAGCCCTGCTGGAAATATCCCGCAAGGGTCTGGGTATGACGGCAATAGTGGATGACTCCGGCAAATTGGCAGGCTTATTTACCGATGGTGATTTGCGCCGGGTACTGGATCAGCAGGTCGACTTACATACAGCCAGCATAGCCAGTCTGATGACCAAAAACTGCATTACGGCTAAACCTGCTATGCTGGCAGCAGAAGCCTTGCAAATCATGGAACAACGCAAAATTAATGGTTTAATAGTGGTCAACGAGCACCAGGAGCCTGTCGGTGCTCTGAATATGCATGACTTATTAAAAGCCGGAGTGCTCTGATGTCAGCTTTATTTACACAAATGTATCAGGCCATCAGCCCAGAGCTGGAACAAAAAGCCCGGCACATTCGCTTGTTGATTTGTGATGTGGACGGTGTGTTTTCCGACGGCCGTATTTATCTGGGCAATCAGGGTGAAGAGCTCAAAGCCTTTCACACCCGCGATGGTTACGGCATTAAAGCTCTGCGCCATGCCGGCATTGAGGTAGCTGTGATCACAGGACGCCGTTCAGAGATAGTGCAGCAACGTATGACCTCCTTAACTGTGCCTTATATTTATCAGGGCCAGGAAAATAAACTCGCCGCTTTTGCTGAACTCCAGCAGAAACTGGCACTCGAAACGTCACAAATTGCCTTTATTGGCGATGATTTAGCGGATTGGGCCGTGATGCAGCATTGTGGTTTAAGTGTTGCAGTGCAGGACGCTCACCCTTACCTTGTATTGCATGCAGATTACCGTTGTAAGTTATCGGGTGGTTTTGGTGCTGTGCGTGAACTCTGCGATTTGCTGTTGACCAGTCAGGGCAAATTTGCTGAATTTTCAGGAAGTAGTACATGATCCGTCAATTTCTCTGGTTGGTGCTGATAGTGGCCGCTGCCGCTGGTTTTTACAGCTGGCAACTACTGGATCAGGAACAAAATGCTACCCCAGCGAATCAGGACAACCAGCCTGACTATGTAGCCCAGGACCTGACCCGGATGATTTACGATAAAGAAGGTCATTTGTCGGATTTAATCCGAGCTCAGCGGATGGAACACTTCGAACGTTTTGGTTTTTTGCAGTTTGATTTCCCTATCTACACCATTTATCAGGAAAAAGTGCCATTATGGCAAGTGACAAGCGAGCAGGCAGTGCTTTATCCTGATGATAAACTCATTCTAGAACACAGAGTGGAGCTGCGTAATATGTCGACAGATCCACTTTTTACCCGAATAGAAACCAATGCAGTTGAGCTGCTATTTAACAATAATACGCTGCAATCAAACGAACAGGTGCGAATTTTTGGATTAGGTTTTCAAATCACGGGCCAAGGTATGCTGGCGGATTTGAACGCACAGAATATAGAGCTGAAACAGCACACTAAAACGGTTTATTACAATGAAAAGTAACATTATTTTACTCAGCGTTCTCGTCACATTCAGCGGTTTTTGTCTGGCTGGCCCTGATGATTTCAAAAAAGAAATTCAGGTTGGTTCTGACCGCCAGTTTGGCTCGATTAAAGACAAGATGATGACCTTTGTCGATAACGTCAAAGTTGAGCAAGGTAGCTTATTAATTGAAGCCGATAAACTCGAAGTCATTGCCAGCGCAGGCAAAGGCAAAGAAGTATTTATCGCCTCAGGCCAACCTGCCACCTATTCGCAAATGCTTGATGGTGATAAGCCCATTAAAGCCAGTGCCAATGAAATCCGTTATGACGTAGCCAATGGCACGCTGGTACTGACGGGTAGCGCTGAACTCAGTCAAAATGGCAGTATGGTGCAAGGCGCAGTGATTAAATACAACCTGGAAAAACAAGAGCTGGAAGCTGAATCTGACGGTAAAAAAACCGAACGAGTCACCACTGTATTCAGCCAGGAAGGAAAAGAATAATGAAGTTAGTCGCGTCCCATCTGGCCAAAAGTTATAAAGGCCGTCAGGTGGTCAAAGACGTTAGCCTGGAAGTGAATGCCGGTCAGATCGTAGGTTTATTGGGCCCAAACGGCGCAGGAAAAACCACGACTTTTTATATGATTGTTGGCTTAGTGCCGTCCGATAAAGGCCAAATCACGCTGGATGGCAAAGAGATCACCTTTGATCCTATCCATGCCCGCGCCCGCTCTGGTATTGGCTATCTACCGCAGGAAAGCTCGATATTCCGCAAACTGACGGTGTACGACAACCTGCTGGCCATTTTGCAGCATCGCAAAGATTTAACCGAAGAGCAGCGTGAAGAGAAAGCCGATGCGCTGCTGGACGAATTCCATATTGGCCATATCCGGAATAGCCTTGGCATGAGTTTATCCGGTGGTGAACGTCGCAGGGTGGAAATAGCCAGAGCACTGGCTGCAGATCCGGCATTTATCCTGTTAGATGAACCTTTTGCTGGTGTTGATCCTATTTCAGTGTTAGATATTAAAAAAATCATTCAGCATCTGTGCCAACGAGGCATAGGCGTGCTGATCACCGACCACAATGTGCGCGAAACCCTTGATGTCTGTGAAATTGCCTATATTGTAAGTCATGGAGAACTGATTGCTGCAGGTACCCCGGCTGAGGTTTTAGCAAACCAACAAGTCCGTGATGTCTACCTTGGTGAGCAATTCAGGTTATAGTTTAAAACAACATCCGAATAGGGTTGTTTGGAGAAAATAAGAAGTACATGAAACCGTCTCTGCAACTTCGTCTTGGTCAGCAGCTCACAATGACTCCGCAATTGCAGCAAGCAATTAAACTGCTGCAATTGTCTACTATTGAACTGCAACAGGAAATTCAGGAAGCACTGGATGCCAATCCATTGCTGGAAGCTGAAGATGACTATGCAGTGTTTCAGGAACCGTCCTCTAAAGACTTAAATCACGGTGCCGAGTTTGACGCCCCCGACTACGACAGCAGCCATGATGAGCATTACGAACCCGAGGTAAAGGACAGCAGCGAAGCAATGTCCGAGCAAAATATCAAAGAAGACTTACCGCTGGACAACCATTGGGATGATTTAGTCAGCGCAGCTCCTGTAGCCGGTGCCAATAACTTCAATGGCGATGAAGACACTGTATTTCAGGGTGAAACCAGCGAAACACTACAAGATTATTTACGTTGGCAAATGCAGCTGACCCCTTTCTCAGACACAGACCGTACCATTGCTGAAATCATTATCGAAGCTATAGACGAAAATGGTTTGCTGACCATAGACGCAGAAGAAATTCTGGAATCTCTTGGCATGCCCGATGTAGAAGCCGATGAAGTTGAAGCTGTGATCAAACGTATTCAGTTATTCGACCCTGTAGGTGTAGGTGCACGCACTATTCAGGAGTGCTTATTGGTGCAGTTACGCCAATTTGACCCTAAAACTCCCTATCTGGCTGAAACAAGGCATATTATTAAAGAATATACTGACTTTTTAGCCAACAGAGATTTCCGTTCTCTGATGCGTGTGACTAAACTCAAAGAAGACGACTTAAAAGAAGTGATGCGGCTTATTCACAGCCTGAACCCACGACCAGGGGCAGATGTGATTCGACAAGAGCAGTCCTATGTGATCCCGGATGTGTCGGTCGCTAAAATCAAAGGACGCTGGATGGTTGAGTTAAATCCTGATGCAATGCCAAAGATCAGAATTAACGAGCAATATGCCGCCATGTCACGTAATGCCCGTAACGCATCCGATGGCCAGTTTATTCGTTCTCACTTGCAGGAAGCCAAGTGGTTTTTAAAGAGCCTGGAAAGCCGCAACGAAACTTTATTGAAAGTGGCCAACTGCATAGTACAGCAGCAACAGGCCTTTTTTGAGCACGGTGAAGAAGCCATGAAACCCATGGTGTTAAACGATGTCGCTGAAATGGTGGGAATGCATGAATCAACAATTTCCCGAGTGACCACACAAAAATATATGCACACTCCCAGAGGAATATTTGAACTTAAGTTCTTTTTCTCCAGTCATGTAAGTACAGAGAGTGGCGGTGAATGTTCATCCACCGCGATCCGCGCCTTTATAAAAAAATTGGTGGCGGCGGAAAATCCTGCCAAACCTTTAAGTGATAGCAGGATGGCAGAAATACTGTCAGAACAAGGGATTAATGTCGCACGGCGGACCATTGCCAAGTATCGTGAAGCCTTGTTTATTCCACCGTCTAATCAGCGCAAGAGCTTGCTTTAACAGCTCTACTAAGAAGGAAGAGTCTATGCAAATCAACTTAACTGGTCGTCATGTAGAAATCACTGAAGCACTGAGAGAGTACGTCGATAGCAAATTTTCCAAACTTGAACGTCATTTTGATCATATTAATAATGTACATGTAGTGCTGAACGTGGAAAAATTGAAGCAGATTGCAGAGGCTAAGATACACCTCAACGGAGGTGAAGTATTCGCTGTATCGGAAGACGAAAATATGTACGCTGCGATAGACCAGCTGATTGACAAACTGGATCGCCAAGTTATTAAACATAAAGAGAAAATTTCTCGTCATTGATTCTGAAACTATGAACCTGAGCTCAATGTTATCGGAGGACTGCACCAAGAGTGCGGTCCTTTTTAATAGTAAAAAACGCATTCTGGAATACATAGCTGAACTGGCACATCAGCGTTTACCGGAAGTTCCTGAGTACAACATACTCGAAGCCCTGATGAGCCGTGAGAAACTCGGTTCCACAGGTATTGGCGGCGGTATTGCTATTCCTCATGGCAAACTGAAAACAGTCACCACCCCCCTGCTGGTGTTTGTGGTCAGCAAAGATCCGATACAATTTGATGCTATTGATAACCAGGCCGTGGATATTTTTTGTGCCATCCTGATCCCGGAAAATCAATGCCAGACGCATTTATCTACCCTGTCCGGCATAGCACGTATGCTCAGCCAGAAAGACTTCACCAAGAAAATCCGCCACAGTGCCAGCAGCCACGATTTATACCAGTTGCTGATGGTTGGAGCTGAACAGGTGATGGCAAAATGAAGTTACTGGTCGTCAGTGGTCGATCGGGTTCGGGCAAATCTGTTGCCCTGCGCGTCATGGAAGACCTTGGTTATTATTGTGTAGATAACATCCCGGTTAATTTACTGCCGACTTTAGCCAATGCGGTGATGGGTCAATATGAACGGGTCGCCGTCAGTATCGATGTGCGCAACTTGCCACAAGACCCGGATGAGCTGACCGATATTCTGTCGTACCTGCCGCACAAAGTTGATCTGACCATTCTTTACCTCGACGCCGACCATACCAGTTTAATTAAACGCTTCAGCGAAACCCGTCGCTTGCATCCGCTATCACACCAGGCCATGTCGCTGGATGAAGCCATACAGCGCGAACAGCAGCTGCTGGACCCCATCTCCAGCCGTGCAGATTTATACCTAGATACCACAGAGCTGAACGTACATCAGCTGGCTGAACAGCTGCGGGAGCGTATCCTGGGGCAGAAAACCGGTCGTCTGGTGATCTTGTTCGAATCCTTTGGTTTTAAATACGGTATTCCCAAAGATGCCGACTATGTATTTGATGCGCGCTTTTTGCCGAATCCACATTGGGAACCCGAACTGAAAATCCTGACGGGACTGGATAAACCTGTACAAAACTACCTGTCGTCACAGGCGGTAGTGGCTCAGTATATCTGGCAAATTAATCAGTTTATTGGCACCTGGTTACCCCATTTAGAACGCAATAACCGCAGTTACCTGACCATTGCCATAGGCTGTACTGGTGGGCAGCACCGTTCAGTTTATATCGCAGAATCTTTGGCTGAAAGTTACCGTTTACAGCGCGAAGATGTACAAATCCGTCACCGCGAATTGGTAAGACATCATGGCCGATAAACTTCAACAAACAGTCACTATAGTCAATCAACTGGGCTTACACGCCAGAGCGGCGACCAAACTGGTGCAGTTATGCCGTCAGTTTGATGCCAAAATTGAATTACAACAGGAAGGCCAGACTGCAGATGCCAGCAGTGTGCTTGCATTATTGATGCTGGCAAGCAGCAAAGGTAAAACTCTGGAAGTTTGCACTGAAGGTGCTCAGGCGCAAGAAGCGCTGATTGCTGTGGTGGCTTTGATTGAAAACGGTTTTGACGAAGAAAACTAATAGGCCCTACTGCAGATCTCACTAAAGATCTGCTTTTTGTTGTCCTGATGTTTGTCTGGCACTATCCAGTTTTAAATGCAAAGCCGCTTTAATCAGCATATGGGCCGTAATAGGCGCTGTAATAAATAAAAACAACGCGATAAGCAGCTGCTGCAAACTCAGCTCGCCTTTGACAAAGTTAAAATAAGCCATAGAAGCCAACACCAAAGCCCCCAAACCTAAGGTTGTAGCTTTGGTCGGGCCATGCAAACGGGTATAGAAGTCCGGTAGTTTCACCAGTGCTACCGAGCCCATTAAAACAAACAACGAACCCGCCACAGCCAAGAGTGCCACCAGCCATTCAGTCATGCTCATCTGTTACTCCCTATTCAATGATATCGCCGCGCAGCAAAAACTTACATACAGCCACTGTACTGACAAAACCCAGCATCGCGATCAGTAACGCCACTTCAAAATTTAAACTGGTGCCAAGATAAATCCCGTACAACAGCAGCAGCGCTATGCTATTGATATACATAGTGTCCAGTGCCAATAAACGATCCACCACTGAAGGTCCGCGAATAGCAGCATATAAATTCAGCACCAGCGCCACACCCACCACTACAAAACAGCCTTGCAGTA
Organism: Rheinheimera sp. MM224; assembly: GCF_947090785.1. Classification (NCBI taxonomy): domain Bacteria; kingdom Pseudomonadati; phylum Pseudomonadota; class Gammaproteobacteria; order Chromatiales; family Chromatiaceae; genus Rheinheimera; species Rheinheimera sp. MM224. The sequence continues at coordinate 492,009 of NZ_OX352320.1, read as the reverse complement.
TTAAAGTCAGCATTAAAATATCTCCTTTAATGGTGCTTCATAACGTTGTTTCACCTGCTCAATCAGTTGTGCTTCATCCGCTAAATCCAGTACATGCAGTAGCAAAAAACGTTGCTCTGCACCTTCAGCATTGAGCGGTAGCACATCAGCACTGACTGTACCCGGTGTTAAAGATACTGTGCTGGCCAGAATAGTAATGGCCAGATTATCTGTTAAATCCAGCGGCACCAGCACAAAAGCGGGTCGCAGTTTTTTGTTAGGACCAAGCACCAGCCGGATAACCTGCAGGTTAGCAACGACTATATCCCACAGCACCATAAGGCCATAAGTGAGAGCTGCACCAGGCTTTTTGATACCTGGTTGGATCAGGCGGAATTTATGGATAAGTAAAGGGATCAACCAGGCCAACAACAGGCCAAAAAACAGATGGATCAGAGCCACACTGTTATTCAGTAATAACCAGACCAGAAACAAAAACAGGCTACGGACAGGGGTTGGCCACCAGTTCTTCAAAGATAACATCAGAAGGCTCCCGGATTTAGCTTAGCAATTTGCTGTAACTGCACAGCTGCGGCCTGACACCAGGTCGTTAATGGTCCGGCAAACAGACTCAACAAAGGGCTTGCTGCGACCAGCAACAGTAAAGCGCTGGTACGGCGGCGTCCAGCCAGACGAGCTTCAACATCTGAGCCAGACACCTGCCAGAACAGAATGCTACCCGCTCTGCTCAAGGCAATCAGCAACACCACACTGCTGCCTAATAAAAAGGACCAGTACCACAACATGGCGCTACCTTGCGGCACAGCCTGCAGCAGTAATAGCTTGCCGATAAAACCAGAAAAAGGAGGCATGCCTACAATACTCAGCGCCACGACAATAAAAGCAGTGCCAAGTAACACAGGCTGAGCGATTTTGCGGCCGTTCACCAGCCGATCGCCCGCTTTGCCACGCTGGTTAGAAATCAAATCAGCGAGTAAAAACAAAGCAGCAGTAGCCAGTGTTGAGTGCACCAGATAATACAACAACGCCTGTACGGACTCTGGTGTGCCTAAAGATAAAATAGCGACCAAGGCTCCTACAGATACGATCACCAGATAGCTGGCCATTTTGCGTAAGTCTTCACTGGCCAAGACTCCCAACACGCCCATCACTATGGTCAGTAAGCCTGTCCACCACAACACAGGGAACACCCAACTGGCAACAAAACCTGCATCCTGCAGCACCATAGCAAAAACACGTAATAAGCTATAAATACCCACTTTAGTCATAATGGCAAACAAGGCCGCCACAGCAGGTGAGGCGGAAGAATACGCATTGCCTAACCAAAAATGCAAAGGCATTACAGCTGCCTTTAAGCCAAACACCACCAACAGCAGTGCGACAGCAGCCTGTAATAATTGAAGTTGAGTGTCAGACAAGGTCGCCACTTTGGTGCCTAAATCCAGCATATTTAAGGTGCCTGTAGCGCCATAAATCAGCGCCAACGCAAACAAAAACAACGCTGAACCAACCAGATTTAACACCACATAATGCACAGCTGCTTTAGTTTTGGCTTTACCGCCGCCATGGATCAGCAGGGAATAAGAGGCAATCAACAGCACTTCAAAAAATACAAAAAGGTTAAACAAGTCGGCTGTTAAAAAGGCGCCGTTGATACCCATCAACTGGAAATGTAATAAGGCGTGGAAAAAAGGACCGTTTTCATCTTCACCACTGCTGGCATATAAACTGGCAGCTAACGCCAAAACAGAGGTCAGACACAACATCAGACTACTGACCTGATCCAGCAATAAGCTGATGCCAAAAGGCGCAGGCCAGTTGCCCAGTTGATAGAGTTGGGCCGGGCCATCCGTGCTTTGCATCACCAACAGTACACTTAACAGCACCAACACCGCAGAACCGCCGACACTTAAGCAACGGCGCAGTAACAGGTTCTGATCAAAAGGCGGCAGCATAGTCAGCAAAGCCACCAGCAAAGGCCAGAGAATGGGCAGTATAATCAGGTGGTTCATGACGAAGCCCCTTGCCGGGTATTTTTCGCCACCGGCAATTTACCGTCCACATGATCATTACCTAAGTCGGCGCGGGCCCTGATGGACAACACCACCAAAAAGGCGGTCATCGCAAAACCAATGACTATGGCAGTTAATACCAATGCCTGCGGCAAAGGGTCGGCATACTCCTCTGTGGCTTTAAGCACAGCACCAGCCCCCATCTTTAAGCCACCACTGGCAAAAATGAATAAATTCACGGCGTAAGACAACATGGTCAGCCCCAGCATCACGGCAAAAGTTCTGGCTCGTAAAATCAAAAACACAGCGCTACAGGTTAAAACCCCTATGATGATTGCAAGCAGTAATTCCATTAGTTTTGCCCCTCATGCACAGGTCTGTGATCTGTAGTCATTTTGCCCAGATTGGCCAAAATCATCAGCGTAGACCCCACTACTGTCAGATAAACCCCTAAATCAAAAGCGATGGCGCTGGCCAGCTCAATTTCGCCTAAAAGCGGTAACTGGAAGTAATCAAACCAGGAGGTTAAAAAAGGTCGCTCAAATAGCCAGCTGGCGGCGCCTGTCAGGGCGGAAATCAGTACACCAGCGGCAACCAGCCTGTGGTACTCCAGAGTGAGTCGCTGTTTTACCCAATCCACGCCTTGAGCCACATACTGCAAAATAATAGCGATAGCCGTAATTAAACCCGCCACAAATCCACCGCCTGGTAAGTTGTGACCACGGAAAAAGATATAAACCGATACCAGCAGCGCCAAAGGCAATAAGGCCTGTGACACCACAGCCAGCAGCATAGGATGTTTATCCAGCGCCCATTGCCGCCCTTCGGCATCTGAACTGGGTTTAAATAAAGGCAAACGGGTTAATAACTTGAAGATGCCTAAAGCGGCAATACCCAATACGGTAATTTCGCCCAAGGTATCAAAACCACGGAAGTCGACCAGAATCACATTGACGACGTTATAACCGCCGCCGCCCGTTTTGGCATTAGCCAGGAAAAAGTCGGAGATGCGTTGCTGCGGTTCCAGCATCATGGCGTAACTTAAACTGCCAATCACCACACCACAGACAGAGGCTATAGCACCATCACGAATAAGCCGGCCAGCATTGGATGCTCTGCTGATTTTATGCGGCAGGAAAAACAGCGCCAACATCAGCAGTACTATGGTCACCACTTCAACAGACAATTGAGTTAACGCCAGATCCGGTGCTGAAAAACGCACAAAAATCAGCGTTACAACCAAACCCACGACGGAAATCATCACCAAGGCCAATAAACGCTGACGCTGACACAAGACGGTTGCAAAAGCGGCGATGATAGTGACCAGCACAGCAGTTAACATCAGTCCATCTATAGGTAACATAGTGTTATGTCGCGTAAACTGGCCCATTTGCTGGAGTGGCCAAATCAGCAGAACTATAACAATCAGGAACATCCACAACAAATAGCGTTGCAATTCAGAAGACTCAAACTTCTGGTGCCACTGTTGTGCTGCAGTTAATAAAGCTTTTATCTTCTGCTCAAAGAGTTGCAAAGGATTCAGCTCGGGCAACTCGGCCTGGAAACGAAATAAGTGTTTGCGATTCAAGTACAACAAAATACCTAAAGTCATCGCCATCACACTCATCAGCAGTGGCAGGTTCACGCCATGCCAAATCGACAAACTGTATTCAGGTAAAGGCCCACCCAGCGCTGCACTGGATGCAACGGCCAATAAATCCCCCACTATGTACTGCGGAGCTAAACCCACCAGAATACAAAGTGCCACTAAGATTTCGACCGGAACCCGCATATAACGAGGAGGTTCATGTGGAGTGCGGGGTAAGCCTTTCGGCTGGCCATTAAAAAATACGTCATGGATAAAGCGGGCTGAATAAGCCACAGATAAAGTGGCGGCCAAAGTCGCTAATACAGGGATCAACCAGGACAAAGCGCCCAATACGTCTTGATGCAAAGTTTCGGCAAAAAACATCTCTTTGGACAGGAAGCCATTGAGTAAAGGCACACCAGCCATAGACGCAGAGGCCACCATAGCGAGCGTGGCTGTTACCGGCATAAATTGCCAGAGGCCGTTCAGTTTTCGCATATCCCGCGAACCGGATTCATGGTCGATAATACCGGCGGCCATAAACAACGAAGCTTTAAAAATAGCGTGATTGATAATATGGAAAATTGCCGCCACTGTTGCTAAGTCTGTGTCTAAGCCAAGCAACAAGGTAATCAGGCCTAAATGACTGATGGTCGAATAGGCCAGCAGGCCTTTTAAATCGTGCTGGAACAAGGCGAGATAAGCTCCGACCAACAGTGTCGTCATACCGGTAATAGTGACCAATAAAAACCATAAATCTGAGCCAGCTAATAACGGATACATCCGCGCCAGCAAAAAAATACCGGCTTTAACCATAGTGGCTGAATGCAAATAAGCACTGACTGGGGTCGGCGCCGACATCGCATTAGGTAACCAGAAATGAAACGGGAACTGGGCCGATTTAGTAAATGCACCTAACAGCACCAGAATTAAAATTACCGGATACAAGCTGTGCTGCTGCAACATAGCAGCTTGAGATAACACTACATCCAGCTCAAAACTTCCCAGCACCTGGCCAATCAATAAAATACCGGCCAATAAAGCCAAACCACCAAAGCCTGTGATGGTTAACGCCATACGGGCCCCTACCCTCGCATCCGCTCTGTGCCACCAAAAACTAATCAATAAGAAGGAGCTGATACTGGTTAGCTCCCAAAATACCCACAGCTGTATCAGATTATTCGACAACACTATGCCAAGCATGGCCGTCATAAACAGCATTAAAAAGCCGTAGAAACGTGCCATCGAATCTTTAGCCGCCAGATAATAACGGGCGTATAAGATCACCAGCAAACCAATGCCCAGGATCAAAAATACAAACAGCAGTGATAACCCATCCAAACGGAAACTTAAGGACAAGCCCAAAGCTTCGACCCAGGGTAATTTATAAAATAAGGTTTCACCGGCAAACACGGCAGGCGCAAGGTGCAACACAAGAGCGAATGCAGCAGCAGGCAATATCGCTGTGGCTAAGGAGCTATAGCTACGGGACCAGCGCATCGTCAGCACTGGCACTAAGGAACCGAGTAAGGGGAATAAGACTAAAAACAGAAGTTCAATCATGGTCTTGCGTCCTCTTTGCAGGCTTAATGGCGTTCATTTTCATCGACAAAGAAAACGACCTAAGCGGTGTGGCAAGCAATCAACTTTTTTGCGCCAGACAGAGGGTGAAATACCCTGAAAAGTTTACATGCTGTACTTTATACCTTTCCGAACCAAGGCTGTCCAGACGTTCTGGTGGATGACAAGCTGAAGAGGGAAAAACAAAGGATCAGAGGAATAGCCCTCTGATCCATAACAACTTAGTGCCCTGTCGCTACTGCTGCGGCAGCCGCTGCGGCATCATAGTGATGGATCCAGCCTGCGGCATAAAGCCAATGTGTCACTTCAGGCAGCAAAAAGGTGGTGCTAAGTAAACCCACTATCGCCAACACTATAGTGTAAGGCACTGCCATCCAGACCATTTTCATATAGGACAAGCGGATTAACGGAGCCAGAGCACTGGTCAGCAGGAATAAAAATGCTGCTTGTCCATTAGGCGTGGCCACACTTGGCAGGTTGGTGCCGGCATTAATCGCAATAGCCAGCATTTCAAACTGTTCACGACTGATGGTGCCTGCTTCCCAGGCAGATTTCACTTCATTGATATAGACGGTACCGACAAACACATTATCACTGACCATGGATAACAAGCCATTGGCCATAAACAGCACTGCCATTTGTTTCTGACCATCAAAGGTCAAAACAAAATCAATCACAGGTTTAAATAAATGCTGGTCGATTATTACGGCCACTACGGCAAAAAACACCACCAGTAAAGAGGTAAAAGGTAAGGCTTCCTGAAAGGCTTTACCTATCGCATGCTCTTCAGTCACGCCACAAAAAGTGGTCGCAAGAATAATCACCATTAGACCTATTAAGCCAACTGAAGCCAAATGCAGACTTAAACAAATAACCAGCAAAATAGCGATAATACTCTGAACCCATAATTTACTGACATCAGATGCCGTCATACGTTCGGTCTGATAATTATCATAAGCAATCAATACATCCTGCACTGCTACAGGTAAACGTACGCCAAAATCGAATAAACGGAATTTTTCCAGTACTATAGTCGTTAATAATCCAGCAATCAGCACAGGTATACTGACCGCAGCCATACGTAAGGCAAACTCGCTAAACCCCCAACCAACAGCTTCAGCAATAATCAGATTTTGTGGCTCACCGACCATAGTGGACACGCCACCTAAGGCCGTGCCGACACCAGCATGCATCAGCAGGTTACGTAAAAAGCCACGAAACGCATCTAAATCCGCACGGGATAATTCGGCAACGTCACAATCTTCATTATGGTTGTGTGGATCAGGGAATTTTTTGCCAGAGGATATTTTGTGGTAAATCGCATAAAAGCCTATGCCTACAGCAATAATCACAGCGACTACTGTTAATGCATCTAAAAAGGCAGATAAAAACGCGGCCATACAGACAAAAGCTAAAGATAAATTGGTTTTTGAACGCACGCGGATCAACAACTTGGTAAAGACAAACAACAGCAAGTCTTTAACAAAGTGAATACCTGCCACCATAAAGACCAGCAGCAAAATCACTTCGATATTCACTTCAATTTCGTGCATCACCTTAGTGGTACTGGTCATGCCCATCACTATGGCCTGCAACACCAACAAGCCACCAGGCTGTAATGGATAACATTTTAATGCCATCGCCAGAGTGAAAATAAACTCAACTACTAAAGCCCAACCCGCTATATAGGGGTTTTGCAAAAACAAAATGGGGTTAATAAAAAGAAAAGCGATGATACTTAGTTTGTACCAGTTTGGCGCCTGCCCGAGAAAGTTATTGTACAAGGCCAAAGCCATGCCTGATGGTTTCATAGTGTTTACCCAAATTCGAATTGTTGCGTGTTGGATTTATGTTTTGTTATTTACCATAGTTCAATTCTGTGTAAAGGTGATGACAATTAGCACAGAAATTATCAGGTAGTTCAGTTTGTTATACCTAGCACACCTGTTTTTGTCCAGACAGATTACAGCGTCGATGAGACAAGAGGAATAAATAAAAGACCAGCACCAGAGTCATCACTTCATTTTGCTAAAAACCAGTTTTTGCTGATGAAAACAGGATGTAACCGGCATAAAGCCAAGAAAAAAACAAAAAAACACAAAATTCACAGCCTACTGAGTTGTCACTCTGCAAAAAAGTGAGTAAAACATCTGTGCTTGTTTGAACTTTATTCACAAAAACAAAAATATCAGCTTAACTTAATTGAAGTAATTACTGCAGGAACTCATTATGGCAATACTCAACGTTGCACAAGTCGCCGCCTTTTTAGGCATTCAGGAGATCCGCGTCGAGCGCTTGGCTCGCGAAAATCTGCTGGTGGCCAATGGTAAGGATGAACAAGGCAAACCTGTGTTTGATGAGGAAGATGTAAAACGCTACAAGATTCTGGCCGAGCGATTAGGCGGGCTTTAACCTTCTAGCTCTGAACAAGCCGCAGTAAAAGCTGGTAACAGTCTGCTGCGGCTTGTTTGTATCTGGGATCCTGATTTTCTAATTCTTCCTGCCAGTACCATAACCAACAAAAACCTGAATACACCACTTTAGCCAAAGCTACTTTTTCCATTAACTGCACACTGCAGGATGCGCCCCTGGAAGCTCTGTAACTATCAAGCAGTTGCTGTTGTTCTGTGTCCGATAAATCAAACTGTACTATCAACGCTACTAAATCAAAGACCACGTCCGCTAACTGGCAGTATTCAAAATCAATCAGCCATAACTTTTGCTGCCACAGCAACATATTCTGCGCATGCAAATCCATATGACACAAACCAATATCAGCCTGAAAATACTGCAGATCACGAGCTGCAGTTATTAAAGGTGACCAGATTTTTTCCGCTTCAGCAGTCCAGTGAGGTTCCAGCTGCTTTTTCAATTGTTGTAAGTAAAGCCAAGGGTCAAGCACAGCAGTTTGCACAGGCAACTGATGTAAAGTCGCCAGTTTTTGGGCTAATGCCGGAAGGTTCTTTCGAATGTAGGCAGCCGAAGGTGGCAAAGCCTCAGGTAAAAATTCAGTGATCAGCATCCGCTGATGATTGTTCAGACACAAAGGCGCTGGCGCCAGTCCAGCAGCGGCTGCAGCATGCTGACAACGTAACTCCTGTTGTCGGCACACTCCTAATACGGACGGACCATAATGCCGTAACACGTAATGCCCTCTGTCGGTTTGCACCTGATAGGAGCTGGTTCTTTTGCCTTGTGTCAGTTGCTTGAGCAGCACAGGCTTGTGATCAGCAAAAAACTCCAGCTGCTGGCATAAATGCCAGATCACACGGGATGGGTCTGCTGTTGTTGCTGATAGCTGCTGCGCCATACAAAAAATCCGATCAGGGCAATAATGGTATAGAGTACAAAAAGTGCCGTCGTAAAATACAGATGTTTTTGTATATAAACATAAATACAGATGGCATCGATCACCACCCAGTACAACCAGTTCGACACCACTTTGCGAGCGACCAGATAAGTGGTCATCACACTAAAGGCCGTGGTTTGTGCATCTATGTAGGCAAAATCAGCATGAGTGTACTGGTCCATCAGATAACCTAATATCAGCCCAGCTATAGCTGTGCCACCAATTAAGTTCAGATGAGTACTGGCTGACCACTCGGTCATACCGGACTGCCCTGCTGGTAATTGCTGTTTCTGCTGACGCCAGCTGTACCAGCCATACAACGCCATACCGGCATAATACAGCTGCAGCAACGCATCGGATAACAGTGCTGAATGCCACATAATATGGGTATATAACAGAGTGCTGAGCAAAGCAGCTGGCCAGCACCATAAACTTTGCCGCATCGCCAGCAACACATAAGCCAGCGCTGACAAAGTCGCAGCCAGTTCCAGCTGAGTCAAGGTTTGCCAGCCGCTAAACAGCTGCCACCAGGATTCCGTCATGGTCGCAAATCACCGTGTAGAAACTTCACCACAAACACCACTTTGCCATAGGTTTCAAAAGACCAGCGAATGCCTTGCTGCAACAACGCCATCACTTCGTCGTAATCACCAAAGACTTGCGTACTCAGCGTATTGGTGATCACCAGCACGTTAGGGTTAGTATTTAACAGTTCAATAAAACCTTTGATAGGCTCAATGTAATCACTGGTGAGTGGGTACTTACTGATTTCAATAGATAATTTCATCACTATTCCTTAAATCATGCTTAAAACTGGTAGCTGGCGGTCACACCTATACGGCGTGGTTCACCCAATTGTTCATAGGTATGAGGCTCGTAGCCGTCACGCGGGTCATTACCAAAGTAAAAGCCCCGTACACCGAAGTCTTCATCCAGCGCATTGCGGCTCCAGAGCGCCAGTTGCAGATCATCCCACTGATACTGCAGGCGTAAATTCACTAAGTGCATTTGCTCTGAACGGGAATCGTGACTGTCGGAGTAATAAAACGCTGCTTTGCTCTGAACGCCCAGATTAAAACTCAAATCAGAGGTCAGTAACCACTCACTGTTAATACTGTATTGATACTTTGGCGCATGAGCCTGATCGCGGCCCGTCTTATCTACGCCCTCTTCCGTGACAAAACCACGGATTTCACTATCAAGCCAGGCCGCATTGGCAAACAAAGTCCAACTATCCGTCAGTTGAACCCGACTTTCCACTTCCAGGCCCTGATTACGGCCAGATGCTGCGTTATCAATAAAACCAATAAAGGACTGGTCACGGGTGACCCAACTATTGACCTGCATCTCATCACGCCACATGGCAAATAAAGCCACACGACTGACGATCTTCTGATCAGCAGAACTGGCTTTGACACCAAACTCGGCATTCCATAAAGTTTCAGGCGAAAAATTGGCTTTGCTGTTTAAATAATCTGCCAGCTCATCCAGACCACTGCCCTGCGCTTTGCCAAGGGCTTCACCATTAACGCCACCTGCTTTGTAACCTCGTGAACCCAACAGATACAAGCTGGCTGAATCCGTCACCGCTAAACTTAAACTCAGTTTGCCGCCCCACATCAGTTCGTCGTTTTGCTGAGCAATGCCATTGCTGTCACTATATTCGTCGTCATAACGTTCAGCGCGGGCGCCAGAGGTTAAACTCCAGCCATCACCTAAATCGCTGGTCCACTCTCCAAATAACGCCAGGTTTTGACGTTTAAAATCACTGAAAAACTGCGCAGCCTGCCATAAATCCCAGTTCCAGAATTGACGTTCTAAATCAGTTTGCTGACCACTGGCATACCAGCCGGCAACCCAATTCGCCTGATCTTTGCCTAAAAAGCGTTGCTCCAGACTCCACTGATCACGCTGCCGTAAATATCTGTCTGTAGTCGCGTAGCCATCAGGGTGAATACCTTCATAACTCCAGTCTTCATCAAAGCCATAGTCGGTATCGGCAGTCAGGCCACTGAGTTGCGTGTAGACATTAGCCCAACTTAAGCCCTGGTAATCGGCTTTAATAGCTAAAGCACGGCTTTGCTGTTCATCTTGCCCTGGTTTATCCGATAAGGTTGTGCGGTTGCGATCTAAAGAAAACACATCGTAACCATTATTGATATCGCGGTAATGACCAATAAAGTCCAGCGTCAGATCGGCTGTCGCCAGATAACGCAAGGCAGCACGGGCTGAGGTTTCGTCGATATTGTTGGTATCGTCACGATTTAAAAAGCTGTTATCGATAAAACCGTCTGAACTCTGGTGATCAGCAGCTACACGATAAGCCCACTGCTGGTTGATCGCATTGCTGTAAGCACCGCTTAGTTGGTAGCTATCGTAGTTGGCCACAGTGGTACTTAACTGGCCTTCGCCTTCAAAGCTGGGAGCATTAGAAGTCAAATTCAGCATACCAGCCATCGCATTGGCGCCAAAGCGGGTGGCTTCAGGGCCGCGGAATATCTCCACTTGCTGCACATCAGCCAAAGAGCTGACCCCTAAAGCTGAATAATCAATGCCATCAATCAGCACACCAACCGATGGATTGATGTTGTCGACAAACTCACTGCGCTCGCCTATACCACGAATTTGTAAAAAACGGCCACGGGACGCGCCAGCTGAAAAGTTCACGTTGGCGGCTTGTTGCAACAAGTCATCTAAATGCTGGGCGTTCTGACGGCTGATATCCTGCTGACTCAACACCAGAATACTGCCAGGCAGTTTTTGTAACTGCTGCTGCCGGAAATCGCCTTGCACCAGAATACGCTCTACAGCCTGTTCGGACGCAGGATTTTCTTCAGCACCAACAGTTGTGGATAAGGCGGCCAGGATGGCCAGGGATAAACAAGAAACTCGAGACATATGATTCTACTCCATATCGAAAAGTAGGATCACCAAAGCAAAAGGAATACAGAAGTACCATCCCTCCGCCGGTATGATCCGGATCAGGTTCGAAGGGTTCGCGTTTGACGGCGTCTCAGCTAAAAGCACCCCTTGGTTCGCGGCGGAGTGTAACGGCTTTTTTTCAGACAGGCAATTGCCAGATCTGCAACTTAATGCAGATCTGGCTTACGAATTAAACCAAAGCAGGTAAATACCAGCTGGCAATAGAGAAATAAATCACGACGCCAGCCACATCGGCGATAGAGGTGATCAGAGGTCCACTGGCGGTTGCCGGGTCCATACCAAAACGGCTGAGTAAAAAGGGTAAAGATAAGCCCACTAAACTGCCAACCAATACCACTATCATCATAGTGGCAGCGACCACCAGCGCTATATCCAGCCCACCACGCCAGTACCCCAGCGCATACACAGCAACAGCCATAGTGATCCCTAATAAACCGGCCACCAGCACTTCTTTACCGAGCATCTTGCCCCAGTGGCGTAATTTGATATCGCCAGTGGCTAAAGCCCGCACCATCAAAGTACCAGCCTGAGCACCGGCATTACCGCTGCTGGCAATCAATAATGGCAGGAAAAATAACAAGGCTATATGTTCAGAAATAATGTGCTCAAAAGCAGCTAAACCAGCGCCTGAGAAAATATTGCCAAATACCAGCACCACCAGCCACACCACACGTTTGCGATATAACAGACTGATTTTGGCATCTCTGACACTGCCTTCCAGCTTGCCGATAGTGGCAGTTTTGTGAAAATCTTCAGTAGCTTCGGCAGCTGCTACGTCCATCGCGTCATCGTGTGTGACAATACCGACTAACTGCCCTTGCGCATTGACCACAGGAATAGCAATTAAGTCGTACTTAGCAACCAATGACGCCACTTCTTCCTGTGCTGTATCAACATGAACATGAATAGGATCGTGTTTCATCACGTCATCGACCAGCGCATAAGCTGGCGCCAGAATCAGCTCACGTAACGACAAAGCGCCAATCAAAATACGCTCCTGATCCACCACATAAGACAGGTAAATGGTTTCTTTATCAGGCGCTTCGTTTCTCAACACTTCAATAGCTTGAGTAGCGGTTAAGTCCGGCGACAACATGGCGTAATCCGAACTCATAATGGCGCCGGCCGTGCCTTCTGAATAAGCCGACAAGCTTAATACATCGTCACGCTCGGCCTGGGCTAAAGCGGGTAACAAAGCTTGTTTTTGCGCGTCAGACAATTTATTGAATAAATCGGCCCGTTCATCAGACGACATTTGACGAATCACAGGAGTAAAATCCTGACGACTGACGTTATGCGCCAGTTCAACCTGCTGATCTTCAGGTAAATAGCTAAATACTTCGGCTTGTGTGCTTAATGGGAAACATCTTAATAGTTGCCACTGATGTTCAGTGGAAAATTCAACCAAAGCGCCAGCTAAATCGGCTGCGTGAGTATCAGCCAAACGAATATGTAATACAGAGAAATCACCGCTCTCCAGAGCAGCACGTAATGTATGGATCAGAACTAAGGGTTCCATGTTTTCACCTCGAACTACGGGCCGTAGTCGCAAGGTTCAGACAAACCAGCGGTCTACAGCAAAACTACAGGGTTAAGTTGTATGTCAGGCCAGGCCTATGACTGGGTACGTCCATAAAAACGGAACTCTCCTATACAAATGGGCAGGAATATCAGCTTAACTTATTGCTGACACAGCGAAAAACGAGCATCATTTTACTCCTGTAACCACTTAACCTCAACTTAATAGCGGCAGAAGTGCAGGATTTTACTCAGGCTGCACCCGAACGTCACAAGGACAGAATATGTTTGCCGAAAATAAGGCGCTTTGGTGGCAACCTCAAACGCTGTTAAATGAACAATGCTGCAAAATTCAGTTGGGGCCTTTGCTGATCTTTTTACAACGTAAAGCAGGAGAATGGCGTTTTGCGACAGAACTGCTGACGCAAGCAGAACATCAGGAGCTGGAATCTCAATTGCTGCCGCAATGGCCACAACATCGCCTGGCCAGCCGTTTTGTATTTGAAAACGAGCCGCTGCAGTTTTGCCTGAAGCCTGTGCTGGCCGATCGGCCTGTGGTGGTTAAAACGCATCAGCCTGTTTATGTGCCGCCAGGTGAACAAGTCACCTTTTACATCAGTAGTCCTGTCAGTATACGTGTTGAATTACAACAGCCTGATTTAATGCTGCAGGAAGTGCAAAGCCAGCGCTTATCCGACACCTGGTTTGGTCCCAATACCCAGGTAGGCGAACTCTGTTATGCAGATAAGACTCAGGCCAGACACAGCAAAGAAGAACTGCCCAGACGGGTGCATAAAGCCGTTACCCCTGTCACAGTAAAAAATAACTCCAGCCAGATGATGAGTATTGAAAAACTCAGTTTGCCTGTGCCTTACTTATCTTTGTATGGCCTGGCTGATGGCAGTTTGTGGACAGATCAGGTGCTGCTGGATCATCAGGACGACGCGGAACTGAGTCGACTGCAAATCAGTAAAAAAATGCCTGCAGGCTCAGATGGTGCAGAGCGTTTAGCCAAGCCACGTTTGTATATGGAAAAACATGGTCTGTTCCGCGCCTTCAGTGATTTATTTGCTCATGCAGCAAGCAGAGGTTCTTTATGATTGACCTGGTGATTAACTACTTAGATTCCGATAAGTTTTTCTCTTTGCTGCAAGCCGGCCTGTTGTTTATTGTCGGCTTTTTAGCCGCCAGTTTATTATCACGTGCTATCTACAAGGTATGCTTAAAACGTTTTAGCCCTCATCATGCCAGCTTAAGTCGTCGCCTGGTGTACTGGCTGGTGTTGGCCTTGTTTATTGCCAGCGGTTTAAAACAGTTAGGCTTTAACTTAGGCGTATTACTCGGCGCTGCCGGGGTGCTGTCTGTCGCTATCGGCTTTGCGTCTCAAACCTCAGTGTCGAACCTGATCAGCGGTTTGTTTTTAATAGGCGAGCGGCCTTTTCAGATTGGCGATACCATTCAGGTCGGAAACACCACAGGCGAAATTCTGTCCATCGATCTGCTTTCCATTAAATTGCGTACCTTTGATAACCTTTTTGTACGTATTCCCAACGAAAGCCTGATAAAAACCGAAGTCACCAACTTAACCCGCTTTCCTATCCGTAGATTGGATCTAAAAATTGGCGTAGCCTATAAAGAAAATATCAGTCAGGTCCGGCAAGTATTGCTGCAAGTTGCTGAACAAAATCCGCTAAGTCTGGATGAACCAGTTCCTGTATTTCAGTTTTTAAGTTTTGCCGAGTCGTCACTGGATTTGCAGTTTTCTGTCTGGACCAGAAAAGAAAACTACAGAGAACTGCGCACCTCGTTACTGGAAGAAATTAAGCTGGCCTTTGACCAACAAGGCATTGACCTGCCGTTTCCACAGCGGGAGCTAAGCCTGAGCCAGAGTACTTTGGCTTTATTGCGCCATGAGCAACAGCAAAAAATCCAAGGGGTGACGGACAAGGCCTGAAAGATGATCTGAGCCTTTTTCCTGCCTTCTGCGGAAAATTGTGTCATGATAAAAACCAATCAACAAGAATGGATGTTGTAGTGTTGAGAATGCCGAAGATGTACAGCCTTAGTTTACTGAAGCCGCTAACAGCAGCTGTAGCAGTATTATTGCTTAGTCTAAGTAACACAACTCAGGCCTCAGAGTTGTGTTCTTCGGTGGAAAATAAAGCTGATTTTAGTGCCTATCAGGGACAAACTATTAAAGAAGTACGTTTTGTCCGCAACGATGTATTTGATTTAGAACAGCCCAATACCTACTGGTTCCACCGCTTCGCCAACCGCACTCATATGATCACCACTGAAGCCACATTACGGGAAGATGTGTTATTTAAAGCAGGCAATGCGCTGGATGCTGCCAGTCTGGCAGAAACTGAACGTTTGCTAAGAACACGGGGTTATTTGCGTAAAGTCGAAGTACGGGTCACTGAACAATGCCCGGATCAACAAGTGATAGTGACCATCACCAGTTGGGATAACTGGTCGCTTTTACCTAAAATATCAGCCAGTCGTGAAGGCGGGGAAAGTCGTTCCACTTTTGGTTTAGCCGAAGACAACCTGTTCGGATCGGGTAACCAAATCAACCTCGATTATGAACACGATAGCGAACGCACCAGCTACCTGCTGAATTTCAGTTCTCCTAATATGTTTGGCAGTCACTGGGGCTTAAATACCCGCTACGCTGACAAATCCGATGGTGAATCTTATTTAATTGCGGTCGAAAAACCTTTTTATCGCCTGAATGCCCCCTGGTCTTTTGCCCTGACTTTGGATCAGGACAGCGAGGATATTAACGAATACCTGCTGGGTGACGAAGCCAACGAATTTCAGAAACAAAAAAGGTTTTTTGATATTCAGGGTGGCTTGAAAGTATCTGCTGCTGATAACTGGGTACAACGTGTTTTTGTTGGCGCTACCCACAACGAAGTACAGTTTGAAGAAACACCGGACACCTTGTTTGGTACACCGGTAAAACGGGATTTGTCACAGTTTTGGCTGGCCTGGCAGTACTTGCAGTCAGATTACAGGCAGATGTTTAATATCTACCAATTTAACCGGGTAGAAGACATCAACTTAGGCTGGCAGGCTGATGTAAAACTGGCTTATCTTGCACCGATGCTGGGCGCTGACGACAAAGGCTGGCAAGTCACAGCGTCGGCCTATAAAGCCACAGAATTAACAGCAGATAACTATTTGCTGACCTCAGCCTCAGCCAGTCAGCTGGAACAGGCAGAACTCAGCCAAACCTTATTAAAAAGCCATATGCTGTGGATCCATAAGTTTGACCCGCAGCATAGTTTGGTTGGTCAGTTGACCTACCAATATGGCAATGATTTGTTTCGTGATGAGCGGTTGAGTTTAGGCGGTGACACTGGCCTGCGGGCTTTCCCTTTGTATTATCAAACAGGTGAACGTCTGGCGCTGGCCACAATGGAATACCGCTATTACAGCAACTTATCTATAGCGCAGATTTTTGATGTAGGTTACGCCACCTTTGCCGACATGGGCCGCACCTGGGGTGACAACCCGGATTTACCAGGCAGTTCGGGCGATCAGACCTTATATGGCATAGGTGCCGGCATACGTTTGCTATCGAGCCACAGCAGCCGCGGCACCATGATCCATATCGACCTGACCAAAGCTTATGGTGGCGATGACGATTTATCTGGCGTTGAATGGCGTGTAC
The DNA here is from genome assembly GCF_947090785.1 of Rheinheimera sp. MM224. Taxonomy (NCBI): domain Bacteria; kingdom Pseudomonadati; phylum Pseudomonadota; class Gammaproteobacteria; order Chromatiales; family Chromatiaceae; genus Rheinheimera; species Rheinheimera sp. MM224. Next base: position 475,339 of record NZ_OX352320.1, on the reverse strand, counting down.
TGGCCAAACAGAGTTTCTAGTGTTCGCCCTGACAAGCCGGACAATAGACGGTGCTGCGCTGACCTAAACGTATTTCTTTTAATTCAGTCTGACAGCTGAAACACTCCTCGCCGCCACGGCCATAGACCAGGAGTTGCTGGGCAAAATAGCCCGGCTTGCCATCGGTTTGGCTGAAGTCTTTTAACGTAGTGCCACCTTGAGTAATAGCCTTCGCCAAAATTTGTTTCACCACTTGCACCAGCAGTTCAGCTTTTTCTGCGCTGAGTTGATTGGCCGGCATTTTTGGATGAATACCAGCCTGAAACAATGCTTCATTGGCATAGATATTCCCTACCCCAACCACCACATGATTGTCCATCAACACCAGTTTGATGGCGCTGCTGCGTTTTTGACAAGCGGCCAGCAACATAGCGGCATGGAAATCCCCCAGCAAAGGCTCTGGCCCTAAGTTCGCCATTAGGGTATGCATAGTGTCTTTCGGCTGCCACAGTACAGCACCGAAGCGTCTGGTATCGTTTAAACGCAGCATTAAGCCATTACTCAAATGAATATCTACATGGTCATGTTTCCCCGCAGGCGTCACTGCAGGTACTACTTTCAGATGGCCAGACATGCCAAGGTGAATAATCAATTCGCCGTCTGGCAAATGGATCAGCAGGTATTTAGCCCGTCGTGTCACATCAAGCACTGGTTGCTGGTTAATCTGCAGTACTTCATCCGGAATTAACCAGCGCAGCTGGCGTTGCCGTACTATCACTTTTTCGATACGTTGCTGCTGCAAATGCGGGCTAATACCTAAACGGGAAACTTCAACTTCTGGTAATTCTGGCATAACACCCTCAACGTAAAACGGCTGGAAATAATAAATCTGCCTGGCCAGATGGCAAGCGGTACCATAAATCAGCTTCAACAGCTTTTAACCAATAATACTCACCCGCCTGATACAACTGCCATTGCTGCTGCGCAGGTTTGCCAGTCAGCCAGACAGATACTTCAGTCACAAGCACTGGGTTAATAGGATCAAGAGGCGACTTTTCCGGCAAAGCAGCCTGTTGCCAGTGTTGCAACAAAACCGCCAACTGCTCTTCCGTCAGCGCCGCAGGCTGTGAACGCCAGTTTGGCCCTGCCCGCTCAATCTGATGCTGCGGAAAATGCAGAGCCAATAAAGTCTGGCTTGCAGAAATCAGTTGTGGCTGAGGCTCGTTACGCGCTTGTTTTAAGTATTCAGGTAAACCTACAAACAGGGCGACTAAAATCACCACTGTGTAAATCATGAAGTTATTCCAGCCTTTTTGACTTAAACGGATCATAAAGATAAAAACCGAGACAGAAGAAAAACAGCAGTGTAAACCAGAGACAGGCGGAACAACCAGAAAAACGTAACAGGAAAGAATTTACTGTAGATATAACAAAATCGTAAGGAACGATTTTCACTCACATCGTCCATGATGTTCGCCTTCGGCAGCTTACGCTTTGCAAAATAGCTGTCCTGCTATTTTGTGAACCATTTTACTTAATAGTTCTCGAGACGTTTTATACAGATGTAAAAACAAAAAACCCGACTTGCGTCGGGTTTTTTAAGTTCAATTACTTGATTTTCGCTTCTTTGAAAATCACGTGCTTACGCACTTTAGGATCGAACTTTTTGATTTCCATTTTTTCCGGCATGGTGCGTTTGTTCTTCGTAGTTGTATAGAAGAAGCCAGTACCAGCAGAAGAAACTAAACGAATTTTATCGCGCATAATTTAATTCCTTAAACCTTCTGACCTTTAGCACGCAGATCGGCTAAAACAGTATCGATGCCATTTTTGTCGATAATACGCATACCACGAGTGGAGATACGTAAAGTCACAAAACGGTTTTCGCTTTCAACCCAGAAACGGTGAGTTTGCAGGTTAGGCAGGAAACGGCGCTTAGTTGCGTTGTTGGCGTGTGAACGACGGTTACCTACCATCGGACCCTTACCAGTGATTTGGCACACTCTAGACATGTCAATGTTTCTCCAAAATTACTTCAGCTCGAGCTTCGTTCATCCTTCTGGCCAAGAAGAATGCCCCGGATTTCTGAAAGGGCGCAATTTATACACGAAAGCCTGATCAAATTCAAGCAAATCTGTACGGTTCAGGCGATCGTTTGCACATCCAAACTTCAGACCTTTATAGCCAGCCGCGTTCGGCAAAGGAAATAACCTCTGCATCACCTACCACAAAATGATCCAGCAACTTAATGTCGACAAGAGACATGGCTTGAGTCAGGCGTTCCGTTATAACCCGATCGGCACGGCTCGGCTCTGCAACTCCGGATGGATGATTGTGAGCCAAAATAACGGCGGCGGCATTATGCGCTAAAGCACTCTGAACTACAATACGCGGATACACAGGAGATGCATCAATAGTGCCGAAAAATAACGGCTCGGCGCAAATTAGTCGGTGTTGGCTGTCTAAATACAACAACATAAAAACTTCACGTTTTTGCGAAGCTAAACTTTGTTGCAGATAACGCTTCACCAAAGCAGGTTCAGTAAAGACAGTATCCCGCTGCATGCTTTGCACCAGATAGCGCCTACTTAGCTCCATAACCGCCTGTAATTGCACATATTTTGCCTGACCTAAACCATGGCCTTTGCAAAAGTCTGCCTGACTGGCTGCTAATAAAGGCCGAAGCCCACCAAACTGATGCAATAAAGTGCGGGACAATTCCACCGCATCCATACCGGCCACACCAGTACGTAAAAAAATAGCCAGCAATTCGCCGTCCGATAAATGTTCTGCGCCATGCGCCAGCAGTTTTTCTCTTGGCCTTTCACCTTCAGGCCAGCTTTTGATACTCATCTTCGCCTCCTTGAGTTTTTGTTTTCCTTCATCTTTCCGTGTTATCTTAACGCCAACTTAACCCCTTTTTGCTGCGACAGACATGGCACTATTACTGGCAGGAAAACGCATTTTATTAGGCATTAGCGGCGGTATTGCCGCTTACAAAAGTGCCGACTTAATTCGCCGTCTGAAAGAACGCGGCGCTGAAGTACGGGTGATTCAAACCGACGCAGCGCGCGAATTTATTACGCCTTTAACTTTGCAGGCCTTATCCGGTCATCCGGTGGCCAACAGCTTGCTCGACCCAGCTGCTGAAGCCGCTATGGGCCATATTGAGCTGGCTAAATGGGCCGATTTATTATTGATAGCGCCAGCTTCGGCTGATTTAATTGCCCGCTTAGCTCATGGTCTGGCCAACGACTTGTTGAGCACTTGTGTGCTGGCAACTGATGCCCCAGTGGCTGTTGCTCCTGCAATGAATCAGCAGATGTATAAAAATATAGCCACCAAACACAATATAGACACACTAAAGTCACGTAATTTTTACATCTGGGGCCCGGCAGCAGGCGAACAGGCTTGTGGTGATGTCGGCATGGGCAGGATGTTAGAACCTTTGCAGCTGGTGGATTTAGTACTTGAGCATTTTGCGCCGCGAGTTCAGCCTTTAACTGGCGTATCGTTGGTGATTACTGCTGGCCCTACCCGCGAGCCGATAGATCCTGTGCGTTATATCTCCAACCACAGCTCAGGCAAAATGGGTTTTGCTTTAGCTGACGCCGCTGCACGCTTAGGTGCGGACGTGACTTTAATTGCAGGACCAGTTCAGCTAAAAACTCCTGATCAGGTAAAACGTATTGACGTGGTCACAGCCGACGAGATGTATCAGGTCGCATTAGAGCAGGCGATCAGCGCAAGCATCTTTATTGGCTGCGCCGCTGTAGCAGATTATAAAGTGGCTCAGGTTGCAGAGCAGAAGCTGAAAAAAACCAGCGACGACAGCACAAGCCTGACGCTAGTGAAAAACCCGGACATTATTGCCGCTGTGGCCGCATTAAAGTCACAACGTCCTTTTACTGTAGGTTTTGCCGCTGAAACTCAGGATGTCGCCAATTATGCCCGCCAGAAACTGGCGAAGAAAAAACTGGACTTGATTTGCGCCAACGACGTATCTCTATCGAACCAGGGCTTTAACAGCGAACACAATGCTCTCAGTGTATTTTGGGCAGACGGCGAACAGCAGTTTGGTTTACAACCCAAAACAGAGCTGGCACACCAACTTCTTTTATTGATTAACGAGCGTTATCTGCATGAAAAAAGCCATTGATTTAAAAATTCTCGACCCACGTATCGGCACTGAATTCCCGTTACCGGCTTACGCCACACCGGGCAGCGCTGGTTTAGATTTACGGGCTTGTCTGGATGCAGAAGTACAACTGGCTCCGGGCCAAACCACGCTGATCCCAACAGGTTTGGCTATTCATATTGGTGACGCAAATTTATGCGCCACTATACTGCCACGCTCTGGTTTAGGTCATAAACACGGCATAGTGCTGGGTAACTTAGTAGGTTTAATCGACTCGGATTATCAGGGCCAGCTGATGGTGTCTATGTGGAACCGTTCGCAGGAACACTTCACTATCAACCCGGGCGATCGTATCGCTCAGCTGGTGTTTATGCCGGTGGTACAGGCAGAATTTAACATAGTTTCAGATTTTGACGCTTCAGACAGAGGCGAAGGTGGATTTGGTCACTCAGGCCGTCAGTAATTAGTGACAAGGATATCCATGGCAACGACAAAACGTCCCAACCGCAAAGAAGATATTTTGCAGGCTCTGGCCGCTATGCTGCAAAGCCATGCGGGCCAGCGTATCACCACAGCAGCTTTGGCTGCTCAGGTGGGTGTATCCGAAGCGGCTTTGTACCGGCATTTCCCTAGCAAAGCCCGGATGTTTGAAGGCTTGATCGACTTTATTGAAGACACCTTGTTGTCGCGTATTAATGCGATAGTGCAGGAGCACAAACAAACCGAGCAGCGCATTGAGCTGATTATGCAGCTGTTGCTGATCTTCGCCGAGCGCAACCCTGGTATCTGCCGCATTCTGACCGGCGATGCCTTACAGGGTGAACAGGAGCGTTTGCAGGAGCGCATCAGCGCCTTGTATGAAAAGCTGGAAACTCAGCTAAAACAATGTCTACGCGAACGTAAGTTACGTGAGGGTAAAAGTTTTCCTGTGGATGAAGGTGATTTAGCCAACCTGTTGCTGGGCATTTGTGAAGGCAAAATGCAGCAATTTGTCCGTTCAGGTTTTGCCCGTTTGCCAACAGCTCAATGGCCTAACCAATGGGCTTTACTGCAGAAAACCTTATTCACGGTTTAAAGATTGCTGTTTAAAAGCCAGAGATAAAAAAAACCGGTCAGTTTAAAGTTGACCGGTTTTTGTTTTCTGTTTAAACACAATTAACTCAAACAAAGCCATTAAGCCAAAGTAATTGGAGTTGTGGCGAGGCGACAAGTGAAGGAGACCCCAGGAGCATAGTTGTCCTATGTGACTGGGGCTACAAGCGTAGTCAACAAAGCTACGGCTTCAAGTACGAAGGGTTATGAGAATTTCTGCCAGATGGCGGCTGCCCAAACTAATGTGACGAACGCCAAAGCTGAAGTCACAGCGGCAGAGCCCATATCTTTAGCGCGGCCTGATAATTCATGTCGCTCTAAACTGACACGGTCGGTTAAGGCTTCAATGGCTGAGTTGAGTAACTCAACAATAATCACCAGTAACCAAACCCCCATCAAAATAGCAAAGTGACCAAAATCAGCAGCTAAATACCAGGCAAAAGGAATAGCAGCTAAAGTAAGCCCGGCTTCCTGACGAAAGGCGGCTTCGTTCACCCAAGCTGCAGTAAAACCTTTACGGCTACAATCCGCAGCTTTAATAATACGTCCAAAACCTGTGCCGTTTGGCTTACTCATACCTTGTCCTTAATAAAACCAGCTTACAGCCTAGCTAACACCATATTGGGCACGGTACGCAGACACAGCTTCTAGATACTGAGCCAGCTCTGGTTTGCCTTGCAGGTAGTTGATTAAGTCGTTTAAACAAATGATAGAAACTACTTGAGTGCCAAAGTCGCGTTCGACTTCCTGAATAGCTGAAAGTTCGCCCTGGCCTTTTTCCTGACGGTCGAGCGCAATCAGCACACCACTTAAACTGGCGCCCTGTGCCTGGATCAGCTGCATCGATTCACGAATAGCAGTACCGGCCGTGATCACATCATCCACCAGCATCACTTTACCCTGTAAAGGCGAGCCGACTAAGTTGCCGCCTTCACCATGGGTTTTCGCTTCTTTGCGGTTGAAACAATAAGGCACATCTTTACCGTACTGATCAAACAAAGCCACAGCTGTAGTCGTTGCTATAGGAATACCTTTGTAGGCAGGGCCAAACAGCAGGTCAAACTCTACGCCAGCGTCTTCTAAAGCAGCGGCATAAAACCGGCCTAAACGAGCTAAGTCGCCACCTGTATTAAATAAACCTGCGTTAAAAAAGTACGGGCTGGTACGGCCGGATTTCAGCGTAAAACTGCCAAACTTCAGTACCTGACGCGACAATGCAAATTCAATAAAGTCTTTTTGAAACTGTTTCATAACTTAGTGTGACCTCAAAACCTTAAGCGAAACTTAAGCTAAAACGCGTTTTTGTTCGTCGATAATTTCACGGATGGCGTGTTTGCCTAATTCCATCATCTGCTGCATTTCTTCAAAGCTAAATGGCGCTTCTTCGGCCGTGCCCTGAATTTCGATGATTTTGCCGGTTTCAGTCATGACGATATTCATATCGGTTTCAGCGTTTGAATCTTCGGCGTAGTCTAAATCGGCAACAGCAGTGCCTTTGTAAACACCAACAGAAACTGCAGCGACCATAAAATTCAACGGGTTGGTTTTGATCATGCCTTTAGCGCGCATAAAATTCAGCGCATCCACTAAAGCCACACAAGCACCGGTAATAGACGCAGTGCGGGTGCCACCATCGGCCTGGATCACGTCACAGTCGATAGTAATAGTGTTCTCACCCAACAGTTTTAAATCAACAGCAGTACGCAAAGCGCGGCCAATCAGACGCTGAATTTCCATAGTACGGCCACCCTGTTTACCACGAGCCGCTTCACGGTCGTTACGGGTATGAGTTGCACGTGGCAACATGCCATATTCAGCTGTGATCCAGCCTTTGCCCTGGCCTTTCATAAAACGTGGCACACCTTCAATCACGCTGGCAGTACAAATAACTTTGGTGTTACCAAACTCAACCAATACTGAACCTTCAGCATGAGCCGTAAATTGACGGGTGAAAGTAATAGGACGAATTTGACTCGCTGTTCTGCCGCTAGGACGCATGGTGAAGCCTCAACCTGATATTAAAAGTGCTTCATTATAGGGATTTCACCCTTGCTGTGCCATCTATACGCTAAGTAATTGCGGCAAGGCGTTTGAATCCTGGTTAACGGCCATTCTATAACCAGTTTCAGCCAACAAAGTTGCAGCTTCAATTAAGACGGGTATACTCGGTTTTATTTTGTTTTCAGGACCCACTTATGATCCACAGTATGACCGCTTATGCCCGCCACGAAATTCGTGCCAGCTGGGGCAATGCCGTTTGGGAAATCCGCTCCGTTAACCAACGTTATCTGGAAAGCTATTTCCGCCTGCCAGAACAGTTTCGTTGCTTAGAAGGTTTATTACGCGACAAACTGCGGCAGAAACTGCACCGCGGCAAACTGGAAATCAACCTGAAATACAGCGCGTCGAACACAGCTGGCGAGTTAAAAATTAACGAAGCTTTGGCCAAACAACTGATGCAAAGCGCCAGTGTATTAGCCGAGCAAAGCGGCAAAGCCCAATTAAACGTGGTCGATATTCTGCGTTGGCCTGGTGTGATGGAAACTCAGGAAGAAGATATCGACAGCTTACAAGCCGAACTGATGGCCGCTTTTGACGCCGCCTTAGTCGACTTCGTTGCAGGCCGTGGCCGTGAAGGTGTGGCTATAGAGCAAATGATCCGCGACCGTCTGGATCAAATCTCCACTCATGTCAGCACCTTACGCACCCATTTACCACAAGCACTGCAATGGCAACGCGACAAAATGCTCAACCGCCTGCAGGAAGTAAAAGCCGAACTGGACCAAAACCGCCTCGAGCAGGAAATGGCCTTTTTAGCGCAAAAATCTGACGTGGCAGAAGAACTGGACCGTTTAGACGCTCATATCAAAGAAACCCGCCACAGCCTAAAACAAGGCGGAGCCATAGGCCGCCGCCTCGATTTTATGATGCAGGAATTCAACCGCGAAGCGAACACTTTGTCCTCTAAAGCAATCTCAACAGAGATCACAAATACAGCGGTGGAACTTAAAGTTTTAATTGAGCAGATGAGAGAACAAATACAAAATATCGAATAAAATCAGAAGCTTAAAATAAACCTCTACTCATAAAGCTGGTTAAAGTCTTTGCTTGATCTTAGCTCAAGCAAAGACCCTTTCTGGCAGTCCATCGCAAAATGTTTTACTTCATCTCCAGCACCTTGGCTCAAGTGTCCTTATTCAAAAAGACATAGAGACAAACCAGTAAGAAATGTCCTTATTAGCTAAATTTATGTCCTTATAGCACTTAGGTTTAGAGACCATTATTCTATTTTGTCCTTATCCACATGAGTAAAGAGAGCTTAATACAGCAATCAGCCAAGATGTTGCTTTGTTAGCAGTTGCACTGTTTTAAGCGCTTCGCTCCAGGCCACAGGCTGTGGGTGATACACTAAAGGCCCAATAAATCGTTTATAACGTTCAGCGTATTTGGATTCTTCTAACTGCGCCAAGCCAAAGAGCAATTCACTGCCAGGATCTGCTCTGAACTCAGGGTGTTGTTCGCCAAACTGAGCAACATCAGTCGCTATCACCACGTCAATTAACTGCTTAAATTCTGCTTTGCCTACAAGCTCAGCTTGGATCTGATAAAGATCGTAAGCATGGCGAATTAACTGATCATCATCTTGGCGCTCAGCATAACGGGCAGTTAATGCCGTTCTGCGTAATAGCGAAATCAGTTTTTCAGCAGCGGTGGATACAAGAGAGACACAAGCAAACTTTTCAACCTCTGGTGCCAGATTTTTCACATCAGCATAAAGCGAACTGACAGAGTGGAAAGCGGCAGGCTGTAACAGCTCAGACTCGGTCAGTTCTAATTGAATATGCGTCCGGAGTGCGTCACTCGAAGGGTATGAATTTGGATAATTGAGCAGCAACTGGAAAAAACGACGCTCATTTCGGATAACAGCATCCTGGCTCTGAGTAAAAAGCCCGCTGCTGAGTAATTGATTCGTAATATTAAGGTGGATGCGTTTTCTAAGTGTTCTTTGCGCAGAATGACTTAATTGCTTTGTGGCATCGTCAGGCACCAACTTTAAATCTATGTCTTCAGACATTCGGTGTGTGTGTTTATACACCTTAGCCAAACAGGTACCACCCGCGAATACTAACTTATATCCCTCTGTATCGGTGGTACTGAGCAAGCGAAGCAGTTGCAACAGGAAGTAATCTTTTTCGACAATAGCAGGGTCTGTGATATTAAGAAAATCTGCAACCTCAGCAAAAATCAACGGTTCGGGCAGCGTCATGAACGCTGCTCGACCTGAAGCTGCATATTGCGTAGAGAAATTTTGCGGTTGAAACGTTTTTTGACAATAACTTTAGCATTCACAGGAACCTGAGTAGTCTCACCTTTGTTGTAGCGCACCAGTTCATCTGATGGTTGCCAGGCTACCCCTAATCGCTCCAGGGCTTGTTCAGATACCATCTTAAAACCACCAACAGATGCCAGCATAGGTTTGCCCGTGATGCTACTGATCCGGGCTTTGGCATATAAGCCGTAACCAATTTTTAGTAACTTACCGTCAGCAACTAACTCCCGAAGCGCCCGTCCTACCTGGTCATAGCCACCCAATTGTTCAAAATCAGCGCGCAAAAAGACATCCTGCTTAGCGCTATTGATTAGTTGCTCAACCTGTTGCTTTAACCTTAACTTTGGCACAAGGCACCTCCAAGATACGTTGCATCCAGCTTAGCAAAAATACGACAAACTCCCAAGCAAAAACACTTCTCTATGAAACGAACGGGCTGCAACCTGCATTAGAACTTTTTGAGTAGGCTTATATACTCAGTATCCCGAACAGTACTGTGCAGACAATAACATTCCATCTGCTGACAAATTTGTAAGCATGGCACTGAGTGATTTAGAACAACTTCACACCGGTTCAACCATTGGACTGGGTATTACTGAGAAGATGTTTACGGAGTGGAAGAAACAGCGTTAAAACCTGCTTTTGTAGTGTCATTTCAATTGGGTTTTGTACTCAAATGAACATTGAGTAAATGAGGAGGACGGTAACCGCTGTCTGGTCCACAGGGTTCACAGTGGTGACTTTGGAGTGAATAAAATGGCATAACCTTTTGAAATGTAAAATTATGCCAATAACTCTCATGACAGTTCTAAAATCTGGGGGACAGGTCACATGTCATCAACAACACTGAGCCAGTTACGAACCTTCAGCACATCGGTTGACGCATTCCGCTATTCGTTACACTTATACAACCTGTCGTTGCCGTGTTTGACTTTCAAGGATAAATAATTGGTTTAACAGTAAAAACTCTCGAATTGCATCGTCGATTGTTGTGTGGGTTTCTTTGTGAGCTCGGCTATTCCGATAGGCCATGTACACACCGGTAAAAAGCGCGGCACGGCCTTTGGCTTCAGCCTCTGGCACTTCAGGCCAAAACAGTGGTGCATCGTTACTTAGAAATGCTTGGGAGAATAACTTGGAGCCGCTTTCCCCCTCCATACCTGTTCTTTTTCGGATAATGTCTTCTAAACGGCGATAACAGGTCATTAGATTGGCATCTGAGTTGTTACTCAGATCAATGGCCAGATCCATAATGCGGTTATCAATCAGCGCAAAGGGGATATTTTTTGCGAAGAGCGCTTTAACTACATTGTCATTGTAGGAACCTCGCTCATCCTCTCTAAGCAAGATGTAGTCGTAATACCTGGTAGGTCTCACTGGTCGCAATGTTTCAAACAGCTCCAAGTCGGCGAGTGTCAAACATGAACTATCAACTCGTTGGATAAAGCTCGCATCTACTTCATACTCTTCAATGTCGATATTGTGACGAATGAGGATCTGCAGCGCACTGGAAAGGCCACGCGGGCCCTCACCGCCATACCCTGATGAAAAACCAGATTTAATGACAATAGGGTCACTTGATTCTGGCCACAATAACAAGCAATGAGTGCCGCACTTGGAGCTGCTATCAACGTCGGAAAGCCAAAAGGCTCTTGTTATGATGTCACCACCAGATTGAATCACCATTGTGAGTGCGGTTAAGCATCGCGCTGTTATCCCTGCGCTTCCGTAGTATTCAATTCCGGCGAGGTTTTCTATTTTTAGTGTTTGATTTCTCATGGTATTTTCACATCCCTATTTAAATGATTCATGTCCATAAATTGGTCGCTAAACTCCCAAAAAAGAAAACCAAACAAGCATCTTCCAAACACCTACTAAGGACGACCTTAAGGGGAAAGATCTAGTAAAGGCAAAACATCGGCAAGCCAAGGCTCAGCTTGTTTTGTTTTAACCAAGGCAACAGCTGCTGCCGAAAACTTAGATAGGCGCGAGCATTTATTAACAATTCCCTCTTTCGCTGCATTTAATGCCTGTTCCATTGTCGCTTTAATAGCTGGATCAAAACTCCACGTTAACTCTAAAAGATTAAGATCTTTGCTTAGCTCTGTGAGCACTTCCATTCGCGCGTCGACAATCGTCTTTTCATTGAGGTTGTAGTATTTCTTGCTTAGTTGAAAACGTCTGAATGCTTTTGGATCTTGCTTTTCGCTAAATCGTGGCTCAGCCATGCCCACTGTTACATCGAAAGCAATTAACTGAACGTCATTACTGTCACATGGATCTAGGAATGAGACATCTTCCCTAATGTAAGGACAGGTAGGAGTCCACGCTCGAGTTGTCTCATCTTCTAACGGGAAAAACTCTTGTTTCCCCCCATCTCCATTGGCCCTATTACTAAATATGCACGAATAGCGATAATTCAGTGGTTCATAAGCCAACCACCAATAATTTGCATATTCGACAACACCTACAGCGTTTGTACGGGAAACATGTCGACCAAATTGGTCTTTGACAGCATTTTTCGGACGAAAATGATCAACATCATTGGTTGTTCCGACACGTGCAGCTTCGGTATACCAACACTTGTCACCAAAAGTATTCGCAAAATTCACCTTAAAATATTTCCAGGGATTTTTTAGTTTTTCAATTTCGTTGGATTTATCTTGAGCGGCAGCAACTCGAGCTAGCCATCGAGCGCTTTTGATATCCCAATCAGCTGGTTTGCATGCAGGAATTAATGCGGGATCAATAAATCTCAAACCAAATACCCTCGTTCTTTAAGTATTTGCTGAACAATCTGCATGCGGATTTCAGTGGTATCGATCGATTTCAATTCCATGGCATGCATGGCTTTTTTCCGTTCAATAAGAAACTGACGATAATCCTCGTCGGGGTGCGTGTAGCCATACCCTAATCGTTCCAACGAAGAATTCAGCTGTCGCAGCTTTAACTTATCTTCTTCATTCAACTGTTCTTTTTCTAAAATTTTCCGCCGCTCTTCGATCACCTTGCTGGTGTGCTGATCAAGCGTTGTCGCCATACCAAACATGTCGCTGGTTAAGATGCCGTTGACACCCATACCAATCGGGCTTTCAGCTGGTTGTTCGGCATATGACAATCCATTGGAGTCGCGATGTAATACTTGGATTTGCTCTTTATTAAGTTCAGCAATAGCCAGTGGATGGTGAGTAACCATCACTATATGGCAGTGGTTTTTATTGGGAATAAACCGGTTTAGAAACGCATGGTATTTTGCAGCCCAGGCGGGGTTTAAATGAGTGTCTGGTTCATCGAGTAAAAACAATGAATCAGACTCAGCTGTAAACTGCAGTAAACCAAACACAGTAAGCAACTGCTGCTCACCTTCGCTTAACTCACTGAAGCTCACAATCTCATCGTTATTTAGTACCACTTTTACATGCACACTCGAGATCAAGTCCGAGAGCAGCGTGCTTTCAAGCATTTTGAAAAAATTCTTCGGACCCAGGCCTTTCGCAGCGTTATTAAGTGAAGCTAAATCAGGTAGATATAAATGAACAAATTCATAATCTGCTCCTGTCCTAACGACACCATAAGTATTCGGCAATAACAGATCTAAAAACTGTCTAACGACACCTCGAGCGCCCCAAAACGTGTCATCTTTATTTTTATTTTGAAACCATGAAGGTTTTTTGAACACAAAGTGTGCTGAGTGAAACCGCTTGATACCCAACTGCGTTTCTAAAAACTTGCGCCCTTCCTCACTTTGACCACTTAGAAAAAAGGCCAATAACACAAATTGACTATGATAAGGCTTAGCGTAAAACAGAGGCCTGACTTCCTCTTCAATTTTTACTTTATCGTTCAGTAATTTGTTATAAAAATTAGTTCGATGCTTTACAAATAAGCCCTCAAGCCGGTCGCTTGGACCAGAGTAATAAGCAAAAAGGTGTTTCGGTAAATAAGGCGATTGGCCGTCATTATCACGCTGCACTTTGGCCAGTGATACTTTACTCCAAGTAGGCATGGCATGTAAGTCATGCTTTTCAGTCACTTCTATTTGATGCTGCGATATCGATGTGTTGCCATATGCTGGGTCGGCATCAACCTTTACCCAAATGCGGTTTTCCGCACCAAGCGAGTAAACTAACTCATAACTAAAAGGCGCAAGCTCCCCTAAATCTAAAGCGCGGAATATTTTTACCAGCGCTTCAATGATATTTGACTTACCCGAACCATTGCGTCCAACCAATACAGTTAGCAGATGGCTCTCATCAAAATCCACCTTCAAATTGCTGATATTTTTAAAACCCGAGCGAATGGTTAGGTAATCTAACTTCATCTTTTAACAGCCTTAAACATGCAGGCTTCACCAATCCCAACTTTGGTAATAGCCTTTGTCTCGAGTAAGTGTTTCAACTCGGTGAAAAGTGTGTCGACTTGTCTAAACGTTTTATCAGTTAACTGTTCCATAATCTGCTGTGCGGATAACTCGCCACTTGTCTTTTTCAATAGAGCAAAAATTTCACTTTCTGGTCTGGCTAATTCAACATCATTTTCAACCGCATCAACTGAAGGAGTTACTTTTGCTGCTGGTTTGCGAGTTTGTCTAGTTGCCTTTGGCCCTTCAAGTTGTTGCTTTTTGATTCGTTCAAGTAGCTTGTCGGCGGGTTCATCCTCAGGATTTTGCTCTACCAGTTCACCACGGAAGGCTTTAGCCAGAATGGATTGCGTTAAACGATCAACACGTAATTTTACATTTTGATAACATTTATCTAGTGCTTCAGCATGGGATAACAACGCTGCAACAATGCTGACAATTTCATGCTGTTCATCAATGGAGGGGAGCGGTACGGGCAAGGTATTTATTCTTTTTAGGGCAAGCTTCCCTTGTGCACCGGATTTAATCTCCAATTGAATTAATTCTTGCAGTCGTTCACTTCTAAGCCAAATTGATAAATACTCAGCGTTGATCCTTTCGTCAAAATTGGTAATTTTTGCAGCATTCTCTGTTAAGTTAGCCCGGTGCAAAGCATGAGGAATAACTCCAGCATCACCAATAGAAGCACCCACAATAGTCAAATATACATCCCCCTCATTGACGGTATATCGTTTGATTTGTGCTTGAGTCTTAGGCTCGAGAAACATCTGCTTATTCCTTGCGCTGTCTCCTTGAACTACTGTTCCATTTTTTAGTTGCCCAGCTCGTATATATGGAAATCCGGTATTGTTCTCAGTAAGTTCATCGCCCTTGGGTAATCTCTTACCTCCTTTAACAACACCGATATCTTCAACAGTGCAAAATCGCCATTCAACGGGGATAGAGAGCCCTGGAATACCAGTAGTAACAATTGCATCATTCCCTCGCCACTCCCTAGTCAACTCGCCGGATGTGGCGGCGGCGAAGACGGATTGGCGGAAGCGTTTTAGGATGCCAGGGATTTTTTCAAGGCGTTCTTGGGCCTTATTGACTTTTGCCAGAATTGAATCCAGCTTATCTGCTATGCGGATTTGTTCATTTAGGGGAGCAATAGGAACGATGAGCTCTTCAATAGCATTTCCAGAAATATTAGGTTGTGCTGCACCATAAGCTTTTTTTAAAATTTCATCTGTTAAAAACTCTACCAAGTAGTTTCTGTAACCACTGCAGCCAAAGTTTTCTGACAGAAACTTAATATTCCCAACCCGTTGATTTTGATACGCTTCACAATCCTCATTAAATACCCCTGTTTTACCTGTGGTAGCTCCCGACATAGCGATTAATAAGTCACCTTTGCTGACTTTGAAGTTGTCGAACGCGAATTCTTTGGATATGTAGGATGCATTTTGAGTAGATGCAATTCCATTTTGAATGTCAGAGATTCTAATAACTGGTACGGAGTTTTGATCTGGTGTTATATAGTCTGAGCTTTTGAAGGCATATCCATTTTTGACCTGAATATAATTTCCAAGTTGAGTTAAGACCCACCCCTTCGGCAACTCACTCACAGCACCACCTCGTCAGTTTCTTCGGCAGCACCCAGCTCAACTAAAATCGCTTTCAGCTCCAGCATAGCCCCCACCATTTCCTCCAGAGCTTTACCAATTAACACATCAGGCTCTGGTAAGTTGGCACTATCTTCGGCGCTATCGTCGCGGATCCAGGCTAAATCGAGTGAATCGTCTTTTTTGGCAATGTCTTCACGGCTAAAGCAGCGCAGGCGGCAAGTATCGACGTTGCCAATGTCACTGCCATTTTTGTGATTCTGGATAAAAGCATGGCGGGATGCTTCATCTACTGTGGTTAAATCACTACCTACTGCTTGATAAAACTCGTCAAAGTGCGCCTTAGTTAAAACGGTACGTTTACCAAATTGTGGCATGTTAGAGCGTAAGTCATACACCCAGACATTTTTGGTTTGACCTTTGTCTTGTTTTGGATCCTTGGGCTTAGAGAAAAACAACACATTGGTTTTTACGCCAGCGGCATAAAAAATACCGGTAGGTAAGCGCAAAATAGTGTGCAGGTTGCATTTTTCCATTAAGTCCCGGCGAATGGTTTGGCCGGTAGAGCCTTCGAACAACACATTGTCGGGCAACACCACAGCGGCGCGGCCGCCAGGCTTTAACATGCGCAAATACATTAAATGTAAAAAGGCCAGCTGCTTATTACTGGTGTAGGTGATTAAGTCATCACGCGTGGGCACACCACCACCTTGCTTGGTGCCAAATGGCGGGTTAGCTAATATCAGGCTTGCTGGCGGTAAGGCTTTACCTTCGTTGGATAAGGTGTCCCCGTATAAAATACCCGAGTTTTCATCATCAACCGCCAGGTCGTGCAGCATCAGGTTCATCATGGCCAGGCGGCGTGTATCTGGCACTAACTCCATACCAAAAAAGGTTTTGTGCTGGTATTTGTCGTAGGCGGTTTCATTCAGTGAACGGACGTCATTATGCTCGGTGATATAGTGGTGAGCGGCAATTAAAAAGCCGCCGGTACCAGCTGTTGGATCAACAATCACGTCATCTAAGCTTGGCTTCATTAATTCAACCATGCCATTAATTAACACCCGCGGCGTGAAGTATTGGCCTGCGCCTGATTTTTTCTCACCGGCGTTAATCTCTAACAGGCCTTCGTACATGTCGCCTAAACCTTCGGTTTTGGCGCTGTACCAATCGAGTTTATCAATTTCACTGACCAGTTTACTTAAGGTGGCAGGTTTACGAATGACGGTGCTGGCATTGGCATAAATAGCGTTGGTAATTTTGGAGCCATGCGAGCCTAAGTGGATCAGTAACTTTTTGTACTCTTCGAGGCGGGTTGCGGCATCATAATGCTCTAAATCGGCCCAGCGGTACCCTTCAGGGATATTGTCTTCACGGCCGGTTTCTTGCACCATTTTTAAAAAGACTAAATAGGTTAATTCATTGATGTATTCATGGTAGGTGACGCCATCATCACGTAATAAGTTACAAAGGTTCCAAAGCTTGGCGACCAGATCTTGAGTACTCATGTGTTTACCTAATATTGTTGCTAACTAAATAAAGGGCGAACGCCCCTTTAATTATGCGGATTTACTAATATCACTTTGCCAAAGGGCTTTGTTGAACATCTGCAGCACATTCGTCACCGGTTGTTCAAAGAGCTTGTTGGCGCGTTTAGTGCCGCCTATATGTTGAAACAGGCCTTGGTCTAAAGCAGCTTCATCCACAATGGTTGTGGCTTTCATTTGTTTGGCAATAGTGTTCAGCCATTCAATTTGTGGTGTTTTCCACGTTTGGCTTGCCAGAATATGCTGCAGCGCTGCATCCACTCGTTGTTCGAATGGAATTAACGCCTCACCGATCGCGGCTTGGCGTATAAAGCCAATAATGCGGGCGGCAATATCTTCTTTTTTTACTTCATGCCAAGCAACCTGCAGATCTTGTTCTCTAAATTTATTTTGTTCAAGCAATACCGCCAGTTCTTTGAGGTTTTGCCGAGTTAATTGCCAAGGGGCTTGCACCACTGTTTGAATTGCGAGCAAGCGGTTGCTATTGGCATTAATAAAATCATTAAAAGCGCGCAAGTAATCTTCAGGTTTTTGACCTTCGCCGTAACCGGTGGTGATGTTGGTTACTTCATCTTCATGGTCAGAAATATAGAGCGGATTGCCGCCACTACCGCCTTTGATACGCTCGTCTAACAACTCACCTAGACCTGGATGCTTGGTAAACCACTCAGCAACTTGCGCTGGTGGCATGGCTTTTAATTCTTTGATGAATTGCTCCGGCGGTTGCCCGGCAATGGTTTCAAATTTGCTGTGTTGCTCAGGGCTTAAATGGCGCCGTTTGACTTGTAACTTGGCAATAAATTGGTTTTTGGCCAGCGCTTGTAAATCTTCGCTGTGGCTGTTTGCCATTTCATGTTCGAGTGCAGCGAAATCGATATTTACATTGGTCACCACCGGCTTCATGGTGTTGACGTTTTCCAGTTGTTTGTAAATATCGACAGCATCGTAAATTCGAAACGGGCCTTTGCCAATTTCCGGGCACAAACGCGTGGCGCGGCCTAACATTTGCTCGAATAAAATCCGACTGTTTACGCGGCGTAAAAACACCAGATTACAAATTTTTGGCACGTCGATGCCGGTGGTCAGCAAATCGACAGTTACAGCAATATTGGGTAAACGGTCATTTTTATAGAGACGAATTTTCTCAAGCGGTTTGTCGGATGCGCCGGTAATTTTCTGAATGGCGTCATCGTCTACTTCACCGAGGTAGTCCTCACAAGCTTGCTTAAAAGCTTCAACCACTTCATCGGCGTGCTTATCGGTGACGCAAAACACCAATGTTTTGGCATCGGAGTATGGATTGATTGCATCGCTTTCAATCAGCCATTTGGTCACCACTTTGGTAAAGTTTGGCGCCATAACCTTGCGGTTAAATTCCGCCACATCAAAATCGAGCTCATCTGGCGTGTTATAAATTTTGATATCGTTATTTACGACATCGTACACCTTCACTTCTTCGTTCACTTCGTAGTGAATGCCCTGCTCGGCAAGCTTGGTGTGAATTCGTACTGGTGGTAAATGGTCATTTAAGTGTCCATCAACCACAGCTTCGGTATAGCTGTAACTAAACACCGGCTCACCAAAGATATCGACTGTATGCAGTGCTGGCGTTGCCGTTAAACCAATTTTAAAGGCATCAAAATAATCAATCACCGAGCGGTATTTGGACTGGTAGTCTTTTTGGTCGCGGAATACAATTTCTGTATCACTGAGCTCTCGGTCGAGTAAATAACCGCGGTGACATTCATCAACCACAATACAGTCGTATTGGCCAACACCAGGTTTAGTGTCGTTATCTGAGGTGTATAAAATGCGCTGCACCAAACCTTGCACAGTGGCAACATGCACTTTGGTGCTATCGTCTGGTTTGATGTCTTTTAGGCCCATCAAATCAAAAGTGTCGGCGAAGGTTTGTAGGTGCTCTAAGCGCACTTCTTTAAAATCATTGGTTGCTTGTTCACCCAGCGCAGAGCGGTCAACCAAAAACAAAATGCGGCGAAACCGCTCCGATTTAAGCAGACGATACACCAAGGCAATACAGGTTTTAGTTTTACCGGTCCCTGTGGCCATCGCAACCAGCGCACGATCTTTGCCGTCTTTAATACTTTGCTCGACCGCCTTAATGGCGTTGACTTGGTAGTCTCGTAGCTTTAAGTCGTAATTAAAGGCCATGGCATCAAGCTTTTGTTCTGCTTGCTCAGGAGTTTGCTTCAAAAACAGTTTAATTTCAGCAGGTGAATACCAGCCTTTGAGGGCTTTACGACGATTGGCATTGTCGCGAATATCTAAGAACCAGATACCACTCTCTTGTTCGAGTTGCTTCAGGTATGGACGACCATTTGTTGCAAACGTCAGTGGGACTTTGAAGTCGCCCCAACTGGTTTCTATAGTGAATGCATTTTTGGTTTCCAAGCCTTTGGCATAACGTTTCGCTTGATCGATAGAACCATAGACGTTTTTGGCGCTTTTTTTGGCTTCCACCACCGCAACCGGGGTAAACCCCATAAACAACACATAATCGGCAGGGCCAGAGGCTGTGGGCCATTCGGCGATTGCTCTGTTTTCATTCGCAACGGGGCGCGCCCCTTTTGAGAACTTTAAGTTGACGGTATCGGCTTTCCAACCAGCTTCATTCAGCTGCTTATCAATAATGATGCGGGTTTCAGCTTCATCTAAATGGAAAGGTAGTTTCTCGACCCGCTTAATTTCTTGCTGCTGGGCTTTTTGATCTTTGGCTTTGAACGTGGCAAACAACTGAAGATTGGCCGCGGCCATTTTAGCTCTGTATTCATTGAGTTTAGCTTCTTGCTCTGTTGCCATCTCCTCCCAAACTTTACTGTCAGCCGCCATTTGTTCTGCACGTTTGAGCTCTGCTTCAGCTTTTTGTCGTTCTAGCTGTTTTAGTGCTTCGGCTGCTGCAAGGCGCTCACAAGCTACTTGCTGCTGACGCTCAAGCTCGATCATTCTCTCTTCAAGAATTCGAACTTCATCGGAAGGATCTTTTGGTTTAATAAAGGGCGCTGGCTTGAACCCTTTTGCAGTTTCTCCACCATAAAGTTGGTGATACCAAACACTCAAAGCATGACCAATTTGCAGCGACTGCAGAGCGTCTCGATGGTTGCTCGACGTGATGTCGTGGTTGGCATCGTTACCTAATTTACGCACGGTATGAAAAGCATCTTTGATACGAGGGTCAAGCTTTAGGGCATAATCTAGATCACGTAGTAAATCGATTTGCTTAATGTCTTTGCCAAATACAACACCTACACGAGCCGCAATATTCTTCGCTAATTCCTCACCTAACTGACGCATTTTGACCAGGGTGGTATTCGGGTCTGGAACAAAACATAACTCGGCTGTTTGCGCTAAGCGCAGCAGCAATTCGTCGTGATGTTTGAGGAAATCGAAGTTACTAAAATTGCTTCCCATCAATAGCGCCTTCTGTGTTGACTTTTAGTCCATATTTACCCATTTAAGATATCAATCTTTGATGGTTCAGGCTATAAAATCTAGCTTTATTATTAGCTTAACGTTGCCATTTGAAGAACTACACGGCTTTAAGTGATGCTGTGGGATTTGAAAAAAACAAATATATCCCATCTCGCTAAGATGGGTGTCCAGAGCTCACAATAAGCCCAGATGAGTAAAGCCAAAGCAATGAATATGCGCGTGAAGAACCGGTGGTGATTCAATAAAAACTGTCCAGCTTTCCCTTTCATGTCGAAAAAATCATAATAAATCCGACACATGAAATTGATATTTCACTCAAATCAACATCAACTGCTCACGAGTCAAGACTCGCACTACTCCGAGTTTTTAGCAATTTGATAATTTACAGCTTAAAATCGGACGAAAGGAAACTATAGTTTCACAACAAAGCACAAAAGGTAATTTTAGTTTCACATCAATTCAGTTAAGGACATCGATTTGCCACTTTGCTTAAAGTCAAAAATGAAACTATAATTTCATTAATTCCTGATTAGAGAAAATATAGTTTCACTATGAATACTATCGAATCAAAAACAAAGCGCACCGCTGTCGTTTTTCCAAAACACAAAAAGGTGTTAAGCATCTTGGGTGAAAACTTAACGCTGGCGATGAAGCGGCGCGGCATTACCCAAGAGATGATGCACAGCAGAACAGGCTTATCTAAACCGACGCTAAGAAAAATATTAAAGGGTGATCCTTCCGTTTCGCTTGGCCACTACGTCAACGTATTAGCCTGCCTCGGCCTGGTGGACGACCTAACTAAAGTTGCATTTGATGACGAGCTGGGAAGAAAGCTACAAGACATCCAATTGCTCAATAAAAAATAAGAGCGCCAGATTATGGATATCTGCGTTTACGCTGATTGGACTGAGTCAATTGATCCTATATTGGTCGGTACTTTACGTTCCTCAGAAATTAGAGGAAGTCCAGGCTATCCACCAAAGATTGTTAAAGGCCGTCTCAAAGTGGGAAAGCCTTGCCCAACAAGCTGGTATCCGCAAAGAAGAAAGAGAGCTATTGAGGGACTGCTTTCTACTCAATTAGAACGTCACAACACTTTTATGCTTCGACTCTAAAATAAAAAAACATCTGGAATGTTTTTTAACATTGGAGCGCAGCGACGATGGCCCTTTAGGGTGAGCGCCATGGATGGCGGCGAATAAAAAGCCGCTATAAAAAGCGGCTTCCAAATTCAGCAGTAAATCCCAAAACTACCTACAAAGCCCCCGCGGCAATAAGCCCGCAGTTTTATACGCATCATCAATCAGTTGCATCTGCTCTATGGCATCACGGCCACCTGTCAGCGGTTTGGTTTCGCCTTTGATGCAGGCGACTACGTGAGCTAGTTGGTGGTCGTAGGTGGAGTCGCCGTTCATTTGATAGTCGTGGGCTTCGCCGTATTTGGTGAGTCGTAAGTGGTGGCCCTGATGTGGGGCAACCAGGTTAAAGACTTCCAGTTGGGCTTTGTCGCCTTCGAGGCACAAATAAGCGTCGTGTTGGCGGTTTAAATGTTCGCTCATCGAGCAGCCGACATAACAAAGCGGGCCGTTTGGGAACTGCATACGAAGCTCGAAGCTGCTGTCGAGTTGAGGTTTAGGGCAAATGGCGTCGGCCCATAAAATCTCTGGTGTGCTGCCATATAAAGTGCGTAACCAGTGCAGTGGGTAGCAGCCTAAATCCATTAAAGCGCCACCACCTAAAGGTACGTTATGACGCAAAGAACCTGGTGTTTCGGCAATACGCACCGAAAAATTGCTGCGCACTGTGTGAATAGTGCCGAGCTCGCCGCTGGCGACTAACCGCTCTACTTCCGCAAACACCGGATGAAAGCGGTAGTGATAGCCTTCAATCAGTAAACGGCCACTGGCATCAGCCGCCGCCACCATAGCTTTGGCTTCTTCCACATCCATTGCAAAAGGCTTTTCACACAAGACGTGTTTGCCAAGCAGCAGAGCTTTGATGGACCACTCTGCATGCAAAGAAGGTGGTAAAGCGTTGTAAATCAGGTCTATATCATCACGGGCCAGTAGCTCGTCATAACTGCCTAAAGCCAGTTCTATATCAAACTGCTGGGCAAAAGCCTGAGCTTTTTCAAGATTCGATGCAGCCACTGCTGCAATGACTACATCAGAGCGCAAGGCAGCAGGCTGAATAATAGCCCGATCGGCAATGCGTGCTGCACCTAATAAACCTATACGGATCATAGCTATTCCTTTTATTTAGCCCTTTGCCTTTTTGCTCTTCGCCCACAGCCTTAAAGCGGCAATTGCACCAGCAACTGGTAACTTTGGCCTGCTGTGATATTGCGTACCGCCAACTCCGCCTGCAGCTTACCGTCCAGCCAGAGTGTTGGCGCTTTGACATCAGCAACACGTTCAAAACGGATATAGAAGTCTGCGCCACGGAAACGGCGTAACACTGAGGCTTTATTCCAACTGGCTGGCAGTTGAGGTGCCAAAGTTAAACCTTGTTGGTCGCCTTTCACGCCAAACAAACCTTCGACTAAACAACGATACACCCAGTGCACTGTGCCTGTATTAAACAGCTGGCTGGAGCGACCTGCAGTGCGCGGTAAAGTCTGGTAAGCGCCACGGTAATAATTTGGAATAAATACCGGCAACTGACCCCGTTGTAACTGATCCTGTGGATCGTCCGACGGCAGCATTTGTTTTAATACCTGATAGGCTTTGTCGGCTTGATTCACCTGATACAAAGCAAACAGATAAAAAGCCGCAGCATGGTTATACACAGAGCCGTTTTCTGCTGAACCCGGGTATTTCTGGGTAACACGGCCTACGTCTTCACGCATGGCTGTGTAAGCAGGCGCCAGCATTTGCGGGCCATAAGGCGTATGCAATTGCTGCTCTACGGCTTTTAACAGTTGCTGCTGTTGTTCGCTGTTGGCAGCGCCGCTCAATAAAGCCCAGCTTTGTGGGTTCAGATAAATACGGCCTTCGGTATCTTTGCTGATACCAAACACCACGTTATCGTCTGTAATACCACGGCCATACCAGTTGCCATCCCATAAATACTTATTTACGGCGGCATTAAATTCACTAGCCTGTTGCTGATACAAAGCGGCTTGTTCGTCAAAATTTAAATCACGGCAAATTTGCGCCCAAACATTCAGTGCATAAGCTGCTGCTAAGCTCAGCCAACCCGATACACCTTTGCCTTTGTAACCCACCATATTCATTGGGTCACACCAGTCGCCCTGCTCAATATAACTTAAGCAACGTTCGTCTTTTTTCAGCCATAACCAGCCCATAGCGCGGTGGATATGCTCAGCCACAGTGTGCAGCTCGGCAGAATCTTTATAGGCTACTTTTTCGCTTAAAAGCGCGTAATCATTGGTTTCAGCCAGATAAGCACTGATACAGACAGGTAACCAGACACATTGGTCGGTATGAGGCACCTGATTGATGTATTTCAGTTCGGCGTCTTTGTGCAACAAGATACCGTCCGGCATTTCACCCGACAGATGCTGCTGCGATAAAGCAGTTAAAAAGGCCTGACGTGCCACAGCAGGAGCCAGATAGCTCATGCCCATATTATCCTGCAAATAATTACGGGTTTGTGGATCTGTGGTTAAACGGTTCACGTCGCCATGGTAATACACCTGACGCGCCAGCCAGTGGTTGACATAGTTATTCAGCTCCTGGTCCGGCGTGTCTATTTCCAGACAAGGCACTGCCTGGGCTACATAAGCCGCATAAGCCTGTTGAATTTGAGCAAAGCTCTCTGGCGTGCCAAACACTTGCTGACGAATTTGCGCAACTTCAGCTTTGTCATAAGCAGGACCAAACACAAAACGATACTGCTCTGTTTGGCCTGTTGCTAAAGACACTCTGTATTGCATCACACAAGCTGGCGTTTCGTAATCCGAATCACCACAAGCTAAAAACGGCTGCTGCACTGCAGAAGGTGCATGTAAACCGCCCTGCCCTTCGAAGTGTTGCTGGTTCACTTCCCAGAAATCCGGAGTGCGCTCGGCCAACAAGAAGGTTTTGTCTTTTAAGAATTTGTTTTTAAAGTAATCCGGGTACTTTTGATAAGGCGTCACTGATGAGCAGATAATAGCTTTTAAATCGGCATCATAACGGCCAGACTGGTTCATCCAGGACATATAACCGACCGGGAAATACGGATACAGGCTTAAAGAACGGTTCTGATTTGAATCGTTGCGTACCGTCAGCTGCCATAACTCCAGCGGTTGATCCGGTGTTAAGGTTAACAACCATTCCACAGTTAAACCGGAGTCCAGCGTCAACTGCCAGCGGATATCCGACTGGCCAGCTGAAAACACAAAGTTTTGGGCTTCTTTGCGTACCGGCTCGTAAGGCACAGACCAGATTTCACCGCTGTTTTCATCTTTGATATACACAAAACGGCCCGGATGATGAGCGTAATACGGCTGCTCCGGCTGCATAAAAGTTTTAGCTTCTAAGTTCGGCGCATGGGCATATTTGGCTGGCTCTGGCTGCATAAACTGCGCTGTGGCATAACCACGGCAGTTTTGCTGGATCATCATGACCTTGTTCCATAAAAAGCCCGCAGCCTGTGGCATCGCAGTGGCGCTGTACAATTCATAACGCTGGCCGTTTTCTGTGGCTTGCATCAACTTCTTCATAGTTACTCCGACACTCCGACTACTGCTGCCCCTTGGTTTAAAGGCTGCGAAGGTGCTGTTTTACGCTGGTCCAATTCCTGTTGAATGGTCAGCAATTGTTTTTCATCTAAATGGTAAAAGCGCATGACAAAAGCGGCCAAAAAGGCCACTAAGCCAGGGATCACCGACACCATTAACAAAATACCCATTTGTGAGCCCGCACTTTGTTCAGTGTTGGCGACATAACCTATTAATGCCAATAACCAGCCAATCACAGCGGAGGCAATAGCACCGCCGAGTTTTTGTGAAAAGGTAGCGGCTGAAAAGGTCATAGCTGTGGCACGACGGCCAGTGCGCCATTCGTTGTAATCTGCGGTGTCGGCATACATAGAAAAAGCCAGTGGAGATTTAGGCCCCAATACAAAACCTATAGCCAGGTTGATGGCAAAAATTAAACCCACCTGATCAGCTGGCACAAAAAACAGGCTGATAGAAAATAATCCGGCCAGGCTCATTAACAACATCATCAATGGTTTTTTATCCATAAACTTCGTCATTAAAGGCGTAGATGCCGCGCCTAAAGCCAAAGCCAGCATGTAAGAGGATAAAAACTCGCCGACCAGCTCAGGCCGCATTACATAATATTTAAAGTAATAAGTGCCACTGCTGGCGCGCATGGTGATAGTGATCATAATGATCAGCGCCAGACTAAACAGCACCAGCCAGGGTTTGTTGTTTTTTAAATCGAGCAAATCCTGTTTCACGGCATTGTTGGTTTCACTAACAGGCTGAATACGCTCTTTGGTACTGGCAAAAGTAAATAAAAACAGCAAAGCAGCAGCTATACCAAAGACGCCCATGGTCAGCTGCCAGCCTAAGATTTCATCGCCCTGGCCTAATAACACCACCAATTTAGGGGTTAAATAAGTCACCAGAATACCGCCAGTAAAACCGCCGATAAAACGGAAGCTGACTAAAGTGGTTCTGTCCTGGCTATTGCGGGTCATCACACCAGACAAGGCGGAATAAGGAATGTTGATTGCTGTATAAGTCAGCATCAGCAGGCTGTACGTACAATACGCCCATACCAGCTTACCGCCAGGACCTAAGTCCGGTGTGCTGTAGGTTAATACACCAGCACCAGCTAAAGGCAAAGCCAACCACAATAAATAAGGTCTGAATTTGCCCATCCGGGTTTTGGTTCTGTCCGCTATAGCGCCCATCATAGGATCGGTAAAAGCATCGATGATTTTAGTGATCAGCATCATGGTGCCGGCAGCAGCAGCTGAGATACCAAACACATCTGTATAGAAAATCAATAAAAAGGCAGAGATATTGGCCCAATAAAAGTTAAAGCCCATATCACCCACGCCGTAACCGAGCTTTTCGCGCAGCTTTAGCCTGTCTTGAGGTACCGCAGTTTCTGTTGTCACTTTGTCACCCTGTCGTTGTTCTGTTGTTTTGATTCAAAGATTTGATTGATCATGCGCCAGCCACTGATGGCCAGTCGTGATCGCTTGTTATAGTCGTTGTTCTATTTTTAAAATGACTTGCAGCATCAGTTCGTTGACGCTTTGGCTGATATCCAGACACAACACATCAGCTTCCTGCTCTACCGATTCCATAGTCGCCAGCTGGCTTTGCAGCATAGACACAGGCATAAAATGGTTTTGTCGCTGCGCCAGTCGCTGCGCCAGTAATTCAACACTGCCCTGTAAATAAATGAACTGTGGGTTGGAAGCCGCCTGACGAATGCGCTCACGATGCTGGCGGATTAAACCTGAGTAACTTAATACCACGGGGAGTTGTTTGGCTGCGCACTCTTGTAGTGCAGCACATAAACGGCCGACCCATTGGTCACGCATCTCACTGGTAATAGGAGTGCCTGATGCCATCATTTGTTTGGCTTCAAGGCTATGGAAATCATCACCTTCGAGATAATGCCAGCCCAGCTGCTCTGCAAGGCGCAAAGCCAGCGTAGATTTGCCGCTACCGGCTACACCCATAATGATCAGACTTTGGTTTTTTGTTGTACTGCTTGCCTGCTTCTGAGCTGTTAGATCCTGTTGCATCAGATACGATCACACCTGCTGTAAAAATGTGGCCTCAGCTTAATTCAGATGAAATGATAGCGCAACCATTTTGACTCAAACTGAGCTTTCAGTTATTGTTTTTTAAAAATAATGAGAATGGTACGATGAATAAAAAACCTAACCTGAAAGATGTTGCAAAAGTAGCAGGTGTCAGCGCAATTACCGTGTCCCGCGTGCTTAGCAATCCTGATAAAGTATCAGAAAAACTGCGGTCAAAAGTTGAACAGGCTGTACATGAAATTGGTTATATTCGTAACCATGCTGCCAGTGCTTTGGCTTCCCGTCGTTCAGGTGTGATAGCGGTTATCATTCCATCATTATCTAACATAGTTTTTAATGATGTGCTGCAGGGTATTTATAGTGCTGTGAAACAACATCATCTTCAGGTGGTATTGGGGGATTGCCATTATTCGCCACTGGAAGAAGAAAAACTGATCGCTACTTTACTGAGTCAGTCGCCTGAAGGTTTTATCTTAACCGGCACAGATCAAACCGATTACGCCCGTAAATTGCTGCAGCAATCCGGTATTCCGATAGTGCAGCTGATGGAACTCAGCGACTGCCCTATTGATATGAATATTGGCTTCTCGCATTTTAATGCAGGCGTGGATATCACCAACCATTTACTGCAAAAAGGCTATCGTAAACTGGGCTTTTTGGGTGCCCGCATGGATACCCGTACTCAGCAACGTTTAGCTGGTTTTAAAAAGGCGATAGCGGATTTTAAACAGCCTTGTCAGAGTTATGTGGTCACGACAACTCAGTCTTCATCGATACGTTTAGGTGGTCAGTTATTGCAGGCTGTGATGGCAGAATCTCAAGGTCAGTGTGATGCGATATTCTGCTGTAACGACGATTTGGCATTGGGTGCTTTGTTTGAAACCAAGCGGATGAACCTGAAAGTACCAGCAGATATTGCCATTTGTGGTTTTAACGATTTAGAAGCTTCAGCTTTGGTCGAACCTGCCATTACCAGCGTCGCCTCACCTCGTTTTGAGATGGGTCAGCAAGCGGTTGAATTACTGATGACAGCTTCAGGTCAGGACAAAACCCATAAGCCACCTATAGATGTGGGTTATCGCATAGTGGAAAGGGCTTCGACTTAGGACGAATCAAACTAAATTCCTTTAGGGCGATAGCACAATAAAAGCTGTTACTCGCTTCATGTAAACCAAAAAGCAGGGGCAAGTTGCAAGACTCACCCCATATACAGCGGTCTATCTTTGCATTTACTTTTTTCTCAGTATTTCAGATAACGGCTTAATAACTACAAGGCCTAAAGTGACACCAAACACAATGATGTTTACTTTTTCAAGCCAGTGATAACTAGATGCGAACTCTACCTTAATATAGCCATCTGCAAATCTATAGCCTATTGAAATTACGGCGGCAATGAACAAAAAAAACACTATTTTCAATAGAAGCTCAACCTTATTTCTGGCAACCACAATGATCATCTCCGTAACCTTTATTTATGTCATTCGGCAGGTATAAAGCTACCGTTTCATCTTGACACCAAACATGTTAAGCAGAGGTTTGATGACTAACGGAATTAGCAGCAATATAAACACGAATATAAGCACCTTTTGCAGCCAAAAATCATGCTCTGGATAACGTTCTAAAAAGTAAAGCTCTAAGCATTTAAACAGATAGCTTAATAAGGCGGTTACAATTAGCAACCAACAATAAAACAGGATGGATTTAGTTTTATTTCGCACAGCTACAGTCTCTGTATTCTTTATTTAATTGGTCTACAGTCCATTGGTCAAACGCCTCCAGCTTCGCACGCCACACCACATTTCTCAGCGCATTAGTGATGACTTCCGGCCTGCCTAAATGGTCGTTGTGCACAAAATACAGCTGGTTGTTTTGAATATAAGCCACCACCTGGCTATTAAAATAAATGTATTGTTTAGTGGTGCCTTCGGCCAGCAAGTGACCGCTTGGGCTGTAAATAAACCTTGTTTCAACACTACCGGCTTTTTTATATACACGCTGGCCCATCGCGTTGTATCTGTACTGGGCAGAGCCTGCTGATTCCATCCGGTTATCGTTGTTATAGCTGTACGTAATTGTACTGCCGTCATAGCGTTTTTCACTGGTGATATTACCGTTAGCGTCATAACCAAAAATTCTCGTTTGGCTGCCTTTGGTGACTTTGGATAAACGGTTCGAGTTAGCCGCTATGCTGTAAGTCTTAGCAATGGCTCCACTACGGCTGGTTCTGTTACCTACTGCATCATACCCAAAACTATGATTGCCTAAACCACTGCTGGTGATGCCTGTTAAGCGTTTTAGTTGAAAACGAAAAACAGGGGCAGGCTGTCAAGCCTCCCCTATGCGTAGTTCAGCTAGCGGTGAGGTCCGATATTCTAAAATGCCAATAAATGGCCGTAAAAATGACAAAAACAATCATTAGAGTATATGAAGAAGTTGCAGCTACTCTTGTAAAGAAAAACAAATTTATAAGAAATCGGCTACTCTTTCCTTCAGAACGCGAAAGGATTAAAAAGGATTGTTCTCTCGTGCAATCATACTTTTTTCTTACGCATTGAATTATTTTCTCTCTTAGGTAAAAAAATAAAATAATGCAGAAAAATAGAAATCCAAAAATCAAAGGAAAATATTTCCCGTTGTGAAAGTAATCCACCATCATCTGAACGCCCCCTTCATACCCATCCTGTACGAAACAGCTGTGCAAGCCAACATAGCTGTAGGATATGATGCCCACATTGTTTTGTCTTTCGCCAAAGCAAAGTTCATATCCCTGATTAATTTGTCCGTTTTATGAAGTGATTCATATGCTTTATTAACATCAGATTTATTGCATCCTTTATCATTTTCAGCATCCTCGATACCCTGAGCCAATTTATTTCGGCTATCACGCAGATCATTTAATTGATTGGCTTTCTCAGTCAAATCAAAGTAATCGTTTAATGCTGAACCACCGGAATATCCGGCACAAAACATACTGATGCCCAGCCAAGGACTCAGCCCATACTGATCTTCATAAATGACAGGATTCCCACCAACATATGAGTAAGTATTCAATCCACCCGCCAAACCAATTGGGTCTGATTGCAAATAGCGACCTAACGTCGCATCATAATCCCTGAAATAGTTATACCAGTTGCTCTGAGTATTGATTTAAAAGCGGGGCAAGGCGTAAGACTTAACCCCGTGTTTGTTTTTGCATCCCAGTACTTGCCGCTATCCCTCCACTGTCCGAACTACCTTCTTGCAGTCTCGCTGCATATTTATGTTTGGATGTAGTAATGGAGGCTCAGCAAATTTGCTTGGTTCGGCAATAGGCGATGTCGCACTCTTGTCTGCTGTAACTTTAACAGTGAGGGACAGAGACGACAATTCTGGTTTAACTCCATTTGTTTTCACGTCATCTATTTCCAAGACTATTGTCATACCTCGCAACCGAAAGACACGAGTCCGACCAAAGTCAGGATAGGCTGCACAAGAACCAACAAGCTCCTCTACAAAAAATCTAGCTCTACTTTCCCAATCTCTTGTTTGATCTGGCACATCAGTGAAAAGGGTTGAGTACTTCTCTTGCGAATAAAGTGATATCAACCGGCATTCGAAATCGCCGGAATAATCGAATTCACCACCTTCGTACTCCGAACTATGGCATTGAATCTGATAAAGAGGCTTCGTGTCACTGCCAATGATACCAATGGTAACATCTGCAAACTGAACCGGGTCCACATAAATGGTCTTTTCCATTTGCATCACAATAGGCCATGTAACAGCAGCAGAAGAAGCCGCCACGTACAAAAACGCTACCGATACAATTGCTATTGTTTTCATGCTCAACCTCCTACCTGCACTGCCGAAGTTCCTTCCGGACAATTTACTCCATCCGGAACATTGATCCTCACGTCCATAATCCCCCGATCTTTTGTTGCTCCCGGCAGCTCAAGAATGAATGTTCCAGGATATAACTGACGAAGAGCATCTCCAGTACTTAATCCAGGCACAGGCGAAGTGTGATTATCAATTCGGTCAGCAATATTGTCGAACAGCAGTGTGCCGTTAAGCGTGTAGCCACTAATGTTACTCAGATGTGGGCGTATGCCTGCTTTAGTCAATCCGAATTGTGCGGTGATGACTGCTGCCGAGGTGTTATTGATCACGTTAGGAGGGAACGCTCCTACTTTTCCAATATGGTTTGAATTTCCTTTTAGAATTCTGGCTCGCCCTGCACATGTGCAATCAAGGCCAAAGATATCAATCAAACTGAGCGGATTATTGCTCACATATGTATAGGTGTTAAGCCCACCCGCCAAACCAATAGGATCACTCTGCAAATAACGCCCTAAAGTCGTATCATAATCTCTGAAATAGTTATACCAGCTGCCTTTCTCAGCATCCCAGTACTGACCAGGAAAACCAATATTAAAGTCGCCTATGCTGGTCGTAAGTACGCTTCTGTCAAATGCCTCCAACTTCGCACGCCACACTACCGCTTTTAGTGCATTGGTGATGACTTCAGGACGCCCCAAATGGTCGTTGTGCACAAAATACAGCTGGTTGTTTTGAATATAAGCCACCACCTGGCTATTAAAATAAATGTATTGTTTAGTGGTGCCTTCGGCCAGCAAGTGACCGCTTGGGCTGTAAATAAACCTTGTTTCAACACTACCGGCTTTTTTATATACACGCTGGCCCATCGCGTTGTATCTGTACTGGGCAGAGCCTGCTGATTCCATCCGGTTATCGTTGTTATAGCTGTACGTAATTGTACTGCCGTCATAGCGTTTTTCACTGGTGATATTACCGTTAGCGTCATAACCAAAAATTCTCGTTTGGCTGCCTTTGGTGACTTTGGATAAACGGTTCGAGTTAGTCGCTATGCTGTAAGTCTCAGCAATGGCTCCACTGCGGCTGGTTCTGTTGCCCACTGCATCATAGCCAAAACTATGATTGCCCGAACCACTGCTGGTGATGCCTGTTAAGCGTTTTAGTTGAAAACGAAAAACAGGGGCAGGCTGCAAGACTAGCCCCTCTCACTTCGTTCTTTTAACACAATGCTTATAGACTGCGCTTGTTTCAAGCTACTCTGAACAGCTTATTGTTCAGTTGCCACCTCAAACCGAAGGAGCATTCCATCGGGTAAGGTGATTTTGCTCTCTATGAAATCACGATAATCAGGACCCGCATACAATCCCTTAGGCTCCAGTAGAACCACCACCCCTCTGTTGTCACTACTGATTGAACGGATATTTTTGAATAGATCCCAACTATAGTCTTCACCTCCTCCTGGTAGCTCCTGAGAGTAGTTAACTATTCCATTTAAACTTTTAACAATTAAAAATGGATAATGAAGCGTCAATCTATTGTGGGTTGCGATCTGGACAACATAGTTACTATGCCTCACGCCAATAACAACGCTTTCATTGCCATTCCAAAAGGAAAAGCCGCAAAGCAGGACAAGTAATGCAATTATCGTATTTTTAGCCATTACATAAAACCTGATTAATTAGAGTTGTTGTTTTAACTTCTGCTGCTTTTCCTTTACAGCCACTCATAGAGGCATCTTTCATCACATCACCTACTTTAGCGCCTGCGTTATTACCGGCAATCTCAGCCAGGCTTTGCTTTCGGGAAAAACCAGACATCATAAACTGAGACGCATCAGATACATTTCCCACTGTATACAATGGAACGCCAACTATTTGCCCTCCTGCTGCCGCGTAAATGTGCCTTCCTACATCTCCTCCTTGCCCATTAGCGACTAACGCTGATTTAAACCCTGTAGTATCACTTACGCTAACTCGACCAGAAAAGGCTGCATCTATCATTCCTAATCCAAGAGCAAAAGAATTTTGTGGACCAGCATTAACAGCCATTAAGGCAAGACTTCGAGCAAAGTCAAAGCAAGGGCTTAACCCCCAAAAATCATATTTCGTCACCGGATTCCCTCCCACATAACCATAAGTATTCACCCCACCCGCCAATCCAATAGGGTCACTCTGCAAATAGCGCCCTAAAGTCGCATCATAATCCCGAAAATAGTTATACCAACTACCTTTCTCAGCATCCCAGTATTGTCCTGGGAAGCCTATATTGAACTCACCAATAGAAGTAGTCAGTACAGAGCGGTCAAACGCCTCCAGCTTCGCACGCCACACCACATTTCTCAGCGCATTAGTGATGACTTCCGGCCTGCCTAAATGGTCGTTGTGCACAAAATACAGCTGGTTGTTTTGAATATAACCCACCACTTGGTCACCAAAGTAAATGTATTGTTTAGCGGTGCCTTCGGCTAGCAGTTGACCACTGGGGCTGTAAATAAAGCGGGTCTCAACACTACCGACCTTTTTATACACCCGCTGGCCCAGCGCGTTGTATCTGTACTGAGCTGTGCCCGCTGATTCCATCCTGTTATCGCTGTTATAGGTATAGGTTATCGTACTGCCGTCAAAGCGCTTCTCACTGGTGACATTACCGTTAGCGTCATAACCAAAAATTCGGGTTTGACCACCTTTGGTCACTGACGATAAACGGTTTGAGTTAGCAGCTATGCTGTAAGTCTCGGCAATAGCTCCACTACGGCTGGTTCTATTGCCCACTGCATCATAGCCAAAACTATGATTACCTAAACCACTGCTGGTGATGCCTGTTAAACGTTTTAACGCGTCGTAGCTGAAACTCTGGGTATAGCCGCTGGTGATGCCATGCGTGATTTTATTGATGGTACTATCCAGGTTGTAACTAAAACCAAGGCTTTGAACTCCCGCTGTCGCTATGCCTGTTAAACGGTAACTCTGGTCGTAGCTCAAATTACGTTTTAGGCCATTGCCATAGGTCCATTCATCCACAGGCCCGCCCGGAAATTGCTTTATACCGCTCAGCACTGGCTGGGTGCCCCCGTTGATGGTCACTGTCATAGCAGCCAAATCACCATTGACCGCATAAGTGTAATTTACTCGGTTACCACCGGGATAAGTTTGGCTGGTCACACGGCCTAAACTGTCATATCCCCAGGAGGTTAAATCATCCCAGCTGCAGCCAGAGTGGTTTGAGTTTGGCTTGCCAATAAACCCCATTCATTAAACTGATAACTGATGGAAGCAGCGTCATCACTGCTCATTCTGTTGAGCGATGCCACTGATCCATCAAGAATAGCCACACAGTCATCTGCTGTTTTAATTGCATCATAATTCGCAACCAATCGGAGAATTGCGCTTACCTTCAGTGTAAGCGCATTGTTTATGCGTCAGTTCAAATTGCAAAACAGGATCAAGATTTACACTTAATTTGGGCAGCCTGACTTTACTGCAGAAGCCGGATTCCACACAACCCAAAAATAAATGAGAATCGGAGGTTTAGGCTCTGAATATACTTCAATAATCGCATCAAATTCTGACTTACAGTAAATGATTTTCTTAGTTCCAACGTCATTGGATTCAATATTTTTTTCCTCCAGCCATTAGTCGATAAGATCTTTTCAAAATAACTATCAGTTTGAGCAAATGATTGATTGATCATAAATTTCTGACGCACATTTTTGATTGTTAACTGGTTTTTGCTCTTGAGCTCATTAACTGGATGCCAATCATGAGCAGAAGCTAATACATTGAAAAACTCGGTCTTTGTTTCTTCCAGACTTGGTGCTGCCTCCAAATCTAGCTGCACAAGTTGCCAAATAAATTGACCAAATAATGTGATAAACGCAAGGTAAAATACGGTAATAAACAATGGATGTTTTTTTATTTTGCCTATCCATACAAATGCCATCACCACCCTCCTAACCCTGTGGGGCCCTGCGGATAACCTATTGTTCCGGGGTTCGCACTAAATCCTATGCCAAACCCAAGCATAAATGCAGTTCCATTTTCAGGGGTCCAAGCTCCTCCCGCACCTAAGCCGAGATAACCTCCTCCAAAGCCGTTACCATGGCCGGTTAAGAAATCATCAACTTCAGTACCTGTCGGAGTTTCACAACGAGTTAACCATGCCGCGCTCATACTAAAACCACCACTTGATGGATTAGGGTATTGCCTTACAAAACCTCCTCCAACAAAATAATTGCCACTCCGAGACAACTGTACGTAACCATTCAGGATATATGCATCCATTGATATTTGAATGTAATCAGGCGCTCTAACCCCATGCGTCCAGGATTGCCCCGCAACATAGAAGTCATTTGGATTTCCATCAGGCCATAGGCCTGTCGGATCTGTTAGGGAAGTAGGACGATTGAAAACATAGCCATAAGTATTCAACCCACCAGCCAAACCAATAGGGTCACTCTGCAAATAGCGCCCTAACGTCGCATCATAATCCCTGAAATAGTTATACCAGCTACCTTTCTCAGCATCCCAGTACTGACCTGGAAAACCAATATTAAACTCGCCAATACTTGTACTTAACACAGAGCGGTCAAACGCCTCCAGCTTCGCACGCCACACCACATTTTTCAGCGCATTGGTGATGACTTCCGGCCTGCCTAAGTGGTCGTTGTGCACAAAATACAGCTGGTTGTTCAGAATATAACCCACCACATGGTCATTAAAGTAAATGTACTGTTTGCTGGTGCCTTCGGCTAACAACTGGCCTTGTGGACTGTAAATAAACCTTGTTTCAACGCTACCGACTTTTTATACACCCGCTTGCCCATCGCGTTGTATCTATACTGGGCAGAGCCTGCTGATTCCATCCTGTTATCGCTGTTATAGGTATAGGTGATTGTACTGCCATCAAAGCGCTTCTCACTGGTGACATTGCCGTTAGCGTCATAACCAAAAATTCGGGTTTGACCACCTTTGGTCACTGACGATAAACGGTTCGAGTTAGCCGCTATACTGTAAGTCTCAGCAATGGCTCCACTACGGCTGGTTCTGTTACCTACTGCATCATAGCCAAAACTATGATTACCCAAACCACTGCTGGTGATGCCTGTTAAACGTTAAAATCGAAAAATAGGGGTTAGGTATAAGACCAACCCCTTTTATGGCATTCGATACTTGAAGTTACTTTTTTCTCAGTATTTCAGATAACGGCTTAATAACTACAAGGCCTAAAGTGATACCAAACACAATGATGTTTACTTTTTCAAGCCAGTGATAACTAGAAGCGTACTCTACCTTAAAATAGCCATCTGCAAATCTGTAGCCTATTGAAATTACGGCGGCGATGAACAGAAGAAATGTTATTTGAAGTAGAAGCTCAACCTTATTTCTGGCAACCACAATGATCATCTCCTTAACCTTTATTTATGCCATTCTGCAGGTATAAAGCTACCGTTTCATCTTGACACCAAACATGTTAAGCAGAGGTTTGATTACTAACGGAATTAGCAGCAATATAAACACGAATATAAGCACCTTTTGCAGCCAAAAATCATGCTCTGGATAATGCTCTAAAAAGTTAAGCTCTAAGCATTTAAACAGATAGCTTAATAAGGCGGTTACAATTAGCAACCAACAATAAAACAGGATGGATTTAGTTTTATTTCCCACAGCTACAGTCTCTGTATTCTTTATTTAATTAGTCTACAGTCCATTGGTCAAACGCCTCCAGCTTCGCACGCCACACCACATTTCTCAGCGCATTGGTGATGACTTCCGGCCTGCCTAAATGGTCGTTGTGCACATAATACAGCTGGTTGTTCAGAATATAACCCACCACTTGTCCACCAAAGTAAATGTATTGTTTGGTGGTGCCTTCGGCTAGCAGTTGACCACTGGAGCTGTAAATAAAGCGGGTTTCAACACTACCCACCTTTTTATACACCCGCTGGCCCATCGCGTTGTATCTGTACTGGGCTGTGCCCGCTGATTCCATCCTGTTATCGTTGTTGTAGCTGTACGTGATTGTACTGCCGTCAAGACGTTTTTCACTGGTGACATTACCGTTAGCGTCATAACCAAAAATTCTCGTTTGGCCGCCTTTGGTCACTGACGATAAACGGTTTGAGTTGGGCGCTATAGCGTAGGATCCATCCATCACCAACTGAAGCTTTAAAGCACAAACCAAGCTACCCAAAAAGAATACAGTTAGCAACATAATAAACACACAAAATCACAATATAGGTAAAACTATAAAGACACTTGATGAGCAGGCATGGAAGGCAACAATGGAGAAGGCAGCAGGGCTTAAAGTTCACAAGGCGGCGAATAAAAAAGTACCAGCCGAAGCTGGTACTGATACCCCAATTACACCGGGAGGACCCAGACTCGCACAAAGTCCGGGAGACAAGGGTAAAACTTTATCTTCGCTCCATTTCTGGAGCAGTAGCTTTGTTGATGTCTTCCACAGATCCCAAAATCAATGTGGACCAGGAACGGGCGACCTAAAGGTCGCCCCTACAACATCAATTATTCAAAAGCTACGTTAAAACGCACACCAAAGGTACGTGGTGATTGCCACATAAAGTTAGGTACGGCGTCACCGTGAGTACGGCCTTGATCGCTCTTAATATCGCGGTCAGTGACGTTATTCACGAAAGCTTCCGTTGACCAGCTGCCTTCTGAAGGTTCGAACGTCAGGCTTAAATCCACTTTGGTATAGGCATCCTGACGATCGATATCAGCAGCGTAAGGCAGATTTTTGAAACCTGCTGGTCTGTCACCACGGTTGGCCGGGTCAAACCATACTTCGCTGGTATAACCCACACGAATACGTGGTTTTAACGTAGCGCCGCTTTCCAGACCAACAAAATGTTCGTAATTCACAGAAGCTGAGAATTCCGGAGCCATGACTAAATGATTACCGCTGAAATCCAGCAGGTTAGGCAATGCCGGGTTACCTGCAGACGGGTTAAAGGCTAAACCATCACGGCCATATTTAGAATCTGTGGTCAGGAAGTCATCGTAAGTTGCATCCAGTACAGACATAGAACCACTTAACTCGCCATTTTCAATCACTAACCAACGGCCTTCTAATTCCAAACCATTGATAGTGGCTTTACCAGCGTTGGTTTTACGCAGTAAGTCAGCACCGGTGTTGGTCACTACGTTACTGGTGACCTGTAAGTCGGTGTATTCAGTGCTGAACAGCGCAGCAAATAACTGCAACGTACCGTCCAGGAATAAACCTTTCATACCCAATTCGATACTGGTGTTTTCTTCCGGCGCTACATAAGCGGCAGTACCTGCAGCTTCGTTGTTGTTAGCAGCAATAATGGCATCCAGAGCTTCTTGCGTGAATGGGCCAGTACCAGTGTATTTGTTACCATCCTGAATAGTACCTGACTTAAAGCCAGTGGCGTAGGAGGTGTAGAACATCACGTCATCTGTCATGTCCCATTCAACCCGAGCCATACCTGTGGTTTTGCTCCACTCCGGGCTGGTGTCGTTGTAAGTATCGACCCAACATTGACCAGGTTGTACCAGGTTCTTGTTCGGGCCAAGACCATTCAATATGCCATCCGGATCCATGTAACCTACATTATCCTGATTAGGGTCCATCACTTCAGTACGTTTTACGTCAGGACACATGATGTTACGGCCACCTTTGTCCCAACGTTTATCGTTGGTGTAACGTAAGCCGGCACTCAAGCGCCAGTCGTCTGTCAGATTGTAAGTAGACTGAGCATAAATACTGTTCGACTCTAAACCACGGTCTGGCTGACGGTAAGTAGACCACAAGTTTTTGTTTGGTGTAGTGCCACCTTCGTAATCGACGTCAGGGTGTACTATGTCAAAAATAGTGTTGTTGTTTTCTTTGAAGTAGAAGTAACCCACCATCCATTGAAAACGCTCAGCATCGTCATTTTTGAACTGTAATTCGTGTTGAGTAGCTTCGTGGTCACATTCAACACAACCGCCCCATTCGTACTTAGTCAGGCTCCAGGTTCTGTCCCATACCGAAACACGAGACGTATCTGTGTAGCCCCCGATGTAAGCCAGTTGCAAACCTGAATCGAAGTTGTAGTTCATTCTGGTACGGAAGCTATCGCTGGTTGCATCGTTAAAACCAGGCTCTTGTACATAAGAGCTGCGATCTGAACCGCCAGTAATGGTCGGGATATTGCCCGTGCCATTATCGGTAAAGTTTTCGTAGGAGAAAGTTAAATCAAACTTGTCTGTTGGCTGATAAAAAGCGCTGAAACGCGCAGCGGCCAGATCGGTAGAACCGTATTTTTCGCCCATGGCTGAACCAGGCAGGAAATCAACCACACCTTCAGATTGGTCCATTGCAGCTGCAACACGAATAGCCAATGTCTCGCTTAAAGGAATATTGACCATAGCGCGGGTAGCACGGCGGTCGTAGTTACCTAAGGTGATTTCAGCGTTGGCATCAAAACCATCCAGACGGGCTTTGGCAGTGTGTAAGTTCACTACACCACCAGTGGCGTTACGGCCGAATAAAGTGCCTTGTGGACCACGTAAAACTTCAGCACCTTCTAAATCAAACATCAAAGCAGAAGCGCCTTGAGAGCGGGCTGAATAAATACCATCAATGTGGAAAGCTACAGCAGGGTCACCACTTTCAGTCTGGTCAGAAGAACCAATACCACGCACATACACCATAGGCGTATTTTGTGTGCCGTTTTGTGCAATTTGTAAGCTAGGAACTATGCCCTGTAAATCATCCAGCTGTGCCACATGGTTTTCGTCCAGAGTTTTCTGGTCAAAGGCAGTTACCGCCAGTGGAGTTTCACGTAAGGTAGTTACCCTTTTGGTCGCGCTGATCTGAATTACTTCAATAGCACGGCCTTCATCATCTTTGCCATCGCTGGTTTTTGCAGTTTCAGCGACTTGTGCAACAACACCAAAAGCGCTGCAGAGCGCCAGTGTGGTCAGTAAGTAAGACGGTTTTAATTTTAAGACTTTCACTTTGATTCCCCTATCCTGTCTGGATGTCTTTGTCAGCATGACAGCGCTAACACCTGTTGATTATTTTTATTTGGTATCAGTTCAAGCGATAGGAAATCCAGGGCATATCCTCTCGGGATTGCTGTTTTAATTGATTTCTTCCGCTTGGTTTTCATACCAAGGCTAAGCCTGGACGATAAATTAGCCTCAGATAAATGATTGCGCAACCATTATTTAGATCTTTTTTGTGAAAATAAGCTGGGATCCAGATCTTTCACGACAGAATACGACAGGGGGAATGGCTGAATTAATAGGCAGTTTTTGTATTTGTTTTAATCATAATGATGAAGGAAATGCAGAGTTTGTAAAAATGATAGCGCTACCAACTGTTATTTTTCAATAAGTAAGTTAATGGGGTCAGAGTAAAATTAAGCACGCGGCTTTCATTTTACTCTGACCCCTGTTCGTTATTTTTTCTGTAAGAAGGCTTTATCTAACGCGAGGAAGACAACTGGAGTCGTCAGAAGAGTTAATACCTGACTGAACGCCAGACCACCGACTATAGCGACACCTAAAGGCACACGCAGTTCTGCACCAGTACCAAAGCCCATCATTAAAGGCACAGCCCCTAAAATAGCGGCTAAGGTCGTCATCATAATAGGCCGGAACCTTACTAAGCAGGCCTGATGTATCGCATCTTTGGCTGACAAACCTTGTTCACGCTGGGCTTGTAACGCAAAGTCGACCATCAGAATACCGTTTTTCTTCACTATACCTATTAGCAGGATAATGCCGATCAGCGCCATAATGGAGAAGTCCAGTTGCCAGGCCCAGAGCAATAAAATGGCACCAATAGCAGCAGAAGGTAAGGTAGACAAAATCGTCAGAGGGTGAACAAAACTCTCGTACAACACACCTAAAATGATATACACCGCCAATAAAGCTGTGAAAATCAGCAGAGGTTGAGTCGCCAAAGAATCCTGAAACGCCTGAGCTGCGCCCTGAAAAGAGCCAACCACAGAGGCTGGCATCTGCAACTCTGTGCGGGCTTGTTCCAGAGCATTCACTGCATCGCCTAAAGCCACACCAGCAGCCAGGTTAAACGACAAATTCGCCGCTGGTTGCATGCCATTGTGAGCAATAACCACAGGACCACTGGTGGCAGGCATCACTTTCGCAAAGGCCAATAAAGGCACCATTTCACCTGTAGTGGGTGAACGTAAGTGGAAATAGTTTAAGCTTTCTGCTGTGCCACGCTGCGCCGGATCCAGCTCCAGTATCACATTGTACTGGTTAGTTTCTGTCTGGTATTCGTTGATTTGACGTTGACCAAAAGCATCGTACAAGGCCTGATCCAAATCAGCAGCAGCAAAACCTAAACGTGCCGCTTCCTGCCTGTCCAACTCCAACTTGATAATATTGGCGTCCCACTGCAAGTCGTTAGATAAATCGGTAAACATAGGATTTTGCCGAAGTTTTGCCGTTAGCGCCTGAGTCCAGGTTGCCAGCTCTTCACTGCTTAAGGCTTTGAGTACATAACTGTATTGAGCACGGCCAGGGCCAGCCCCCAGGTTAATGTCCTGAGCTGCGCGCAAAAACACCTGAAAACCTGGTATTTGGGCAAATTGCGGCCGTAAACGGTCGATAATTTCACTGGCGCTGGCATCGCGATCATCAGGGTCGCTTAACACCACCCAAACCCGGCCTGAACCAGTGGAACTATTACCACCCACAGCATGGTTAAAACCTGTGATATCCGGATCCTTTTTCAGAATGGCTTCCATTTGCTTGTGTTTAGCCACCATGTCTTCATAGGGAATATCAGAAGCAGCCTGAGTGATACCTATCACAAAACCTGTATCCTGCAGTGGAAAAAAGCCTTTGGGTATTGCCATAAAACTGGCGACACTGCCTGCCACTGTCAGAAAAAACACCCCAAGCATAATCCGCTGATGATCCAGCGCCCAGGTCAATACTTTGTCATAACGTTTGACTAAGCGATCAAAAAAGCCCGGATTGTTTGGATCATGAGCTGGCGCTTTATCCATAAAAATAGAAGCTAAAGTCGGAGCCAGCGTTAAGCACACCACCACTGAAATCAATATGGCGGCAGTGGCAGTTAACGAAAACTCTAAAAACAGCTTGCCGATAATACCGCCCATAAACAACAACGGAATAAAAGCCGCCACTAAAGACACACTGATAGAGACCACGGTAAAACCAATTTCCTGTGCACCTTTGAGCGCTGCAACTCTTTTCGTCTCCCCAGCTTCCAAATGTCGGTGTATGTTTTCAATTACCACTATGGCGTCATCGACAATAAAACCAACGGCTATGACAATAGCCACCAGCGTCAGGTTGTTCAGACTAAACCCTGCCAGATACATAAAAGCGCAGGTGCCAATCAAAGACACACCAAGCACAGCAGATACTATTAAGGTGGCGGACCACTGGCGTAAAAACGCCGCCATCACAGCTATAACCAGTATCACAGCAATAGCCAAAGTCAGCTCTACTTCATGTAACGAAGAGCGGATGGTCCGGGTTCTGTCGTTGAAGACTTCGACTTTAATATCAGCCGGTAAAGCAGCGGTCAGTTGAGGTAAAGCTACTCTGATACGATCTGCTGTGGCTACTATATTGGCGCCAGGCTGGCGGCGAATAATTAAGGCCACACCAGATTCGCCATTGGGCCAAATTTGTACAAAGTCGTTTTCAGCACCCAACTTCACTGTGGCCACATCTCGTAAATACACAGGAGCGCCATTGTTGTAACTGACGATTAGATCAGCATATTCATCTGCCGAAAAAATCTGGTCATTCACTGCCAGAGTGGACACCCTGTTATCACCAAACAAAGCACCT
The DNA here is from genome assembly GCF_947090785.1 of Rheinheimera sp. MM224. Classification (NCBI taxonomy): domain Bacteria; kingdom Pseudomonadati; phylum Pseudomonadota; class Gammaproteobacteria; order Chromatiales; family Chromatiaceae; genus Rheinheimera; species Rheinheimera sp. MM224. Next base: position 432,454 of record NZ_OX352320.1, on the reverse strand, counting down.
TTAGGTAAATTCACACTGGCGCGTTGCACTGCGGCACGAATATCCGCCAGGGTTAAACCTGCAGCAGCTAACACTTCAGGTTTGGCCTGAATACGAATGGCTGGTTTTTGCTGACCGCCAATAAAGACCTCACCCACGCCGTTAATTTGGGTCATTTGACGCGCCAGTACGGTTTCGGCTAAATCGCTGATTTCAGTGCGGGATAAGGTTTCAGAGGTGACACCAATAATTAAAATAGGACTATCCGCCGGATTGACCTTACGCCAGGTCGGTAGATTGGGCATATCAGGCAAACGGCCTGCCGCCTGATTCAGTGCAGCCTGAACTTCCTGCGCTGCAGTATCGATATCTTTTTCCAGCACAAATTGCAAAGTGATATTGACTGAGCCTAAAGCACTGCTTGAGGTCATTTCGGTAATACCTGGCACCGAACTTAATGCCACTTCCAAAGGTGTAGCAACGGAAGATGCCATAGTTTCAGCACTGGCCCCCGGCAACCGGGCGTCAACCTGAATGGTAGGAAAATCGGCTTCAGGCAAAGGCGCAACAGATAAACGCGGGAAGGCCAACACACCTAACAATACCAGGGCAATAGTAAGTAATACCGTGCCAATGGGATGATCCATACACCAGGCAAAAATACTGCGGCTGTTCATGCTTATTGCTCCGCAGCTGCAGTTTGAGGCGCGTCAGTCAGAATTTTCAGTTCAGCACCTTTACGCAAACGGCTCTGGCCATCCACTATGACCTGCTGACCTGCTGTGAGCCCTGTCACTACCACCTGATTTTTTTCCTGCAATACCACTTCAACAGGTGCAGTGGCCGCTTTACCTTGCTCGTCAAACCAGACAAAAGCGCCTTCAGGCCCTTGCTGTAACGCTTTCACCGGAATAGTTAAGACGTTTTCTAACACTTTGCTTTGCAGAGCAATCACTACAGACTGGCTAGGCCATAAAGCCGCGTCCGGATTGGCAAAATCGGCTTTGACTCTGATAGTGCCAGTCGCTGAAGCCACTCTGTTATCCACTACTGTCAGTTGGCCCTGAGCTAAAGGATCTGCACCTTCTTTTAAATAAGCCAGCACAGGTACTGTCTGTTTTTGGCGGATTTGCTGCGTTAACAGCTGTAACTCAGGTAAACGCGACTGCGGCAGCGAGATTTCAATACTGATAGGGTCCAGTTGCACTACAGAAAACAAACTGCTGGCGTCGCTGGTTCTGATGTAGTTGCCTGCATCGACATTACGGATACCGACCTGACCTGAAATAGGCGATACAATTTGGGTATAAGACAACTCCACCTGCTGAGCGTTAATAGTGGCCTGTACGCTGCGCAGTTGTGCTTCTAATTGCTGCACTGTGGCCTGTTGCTGATCAGCCATCTGCGCCGATACCGCCTGATCTTTACGCAGGTTCTGATAACGTTTTAAGTCCAGTCTGGCTACATCCAGCTGAGCCTGCACTACAGCCAGTTGAGCTTTAGCTTGTTCATAGGCGGCTTTAATACTGCGATCGTCAATCACTGCCAACAGATCACCAGCTTTCACCAACTGGCCTTCTTCCACCAGAATACGCTGCAATATGCCATCCACCTGAGGGCGAATTTCAACACTTTGCTGTGCTTTCACTTGCCCTATGGCCCGGAGCCACACAGGCACACTCTGCTGTTGCACTAAAGCTGTTTTGACCGGCACAGCAGGGCCTTGTTGCGCCACCACAGCACAGCTCAGCCAAAGGCCGGATATCATCACTAGCTTTACCAATTTCATGCAAAAACTCCGTTTAATTCTGTATTAAAAACAGCCTGTAGCAGCAACTTAGCATAACGAATATCTACTGAAGTGACAGCACTGTTTCTTTTGTTGATTCAATATTTTGTAGCATTCTGACAAGCTAAACGATTTGGGTTCCCTAAAGGATCAGTCAATGCGGTCAGGCGCAAAAAAAAGCAGACCAGCAGAAGAGCATTTCGCAGCGAAAATGAGTCGGCTACAAAACGGAAAATATCGACTATAGTTATTTAACCATTTATTAACAGGCGGAGTTCAGGATGAAACCGCTTTTGTGTTTGTTGTTTTTCTGCAGTTTTACCCTGTTGGCTCAAAACCAATGGCCAGAAGCTGATTGCGTCAAAGCAGCAAAAAAACTACAGCAGCTGGAACAAAAGATCAGCTCTGGTTACAGTTTAAAAGAAGCAGAGCAGCTAAGCCTGGATCAGCGCCAGCTGGAAAAACAGCTGGACCAGTTTTGCCAAAAACCAGTCTCTGTCTCTGATCCGAAAAAACCAAAAATCAAAAAGACAGCCAAAACTAAAAATGCCCCAGATCCATTGGTCGACATAGCCAAAGGTCCAGAGCTTTATGTCAGTTCGATATCAGTCAAAGCACCTTATCAGGGCAAAAAACTACAGGCATGGCTGGAGTATTACTCCGAACCTAAACAATGTTTTGGTGTACGGGACAGCAGACAAATGGTTTGGTGTGTGGAGCAGCGCCAGCAAGCCAAAGCGAATTTTGAGCGACAATGGCAGCAAAAATTCGCACTATCGCAACCAGAATGATAAGCTCCGACCAGTTGAATTCTGGAGCCTCCTTTTATGAACGCCTTAACTAAAGCCAACTTACAACTCTGGTGGTTTGGATTTCGTTATATTCCGCTGATAGGTTTTTGTAAGCCAAAAATTCTGGAATTAACAGATGCACGCACTGTGATCCGGATGCCACACCATCGCCATACCAAAAACCATTTGGGCAGTATTTATTTTGGTGCTCTGGCCATAGGTGCAGATTTAGCCGGTGCTTTTTTAGTCTTTTACAAAGCGCGGCAGAAAAAGCTGAATATCCACTTTGCCTTTAAAGACGTACAAGGCGAGTTTTTAAAACGCCCTGAAGCTGCAGTGCATTTCATCAGCAACGACGGCGCTTTAATAGACCAGATGATCCAACAATCGCTGGATACAGGAGAGCGTATTAATCAATCAGTCACTATTGATGTCACCTGCCCTTCGTTGCATGGCGACGAGCTGATGGCGAAATTCACTTTAACTTTGTCAGTGAAAGCCAAAAGCCGCTGATAGATCTTTGCTCTAGCGCATAAAGTAAAAATCCACAGTTGCTCTGTGGATTTTTTGCTTTAAAGAGTGTCTTTTACTGACCCCGAATTAGTCCTTAATGGGCAGTGGCGCATCTGGATGCACCAGGCCTGCGTGACGCAACTCACGCCAGAAATCCGCTGGCACTCTCTCTTTTAACGCCGTGCTGTCTTCAATAATACGACCTGGTTTACTGGCTCCTGGGATCACAGCTGCCACTGCAGGGTTGGCCAAAGCAAACTGTAAACCTGCCGCTTTCATACTGATGCCGTATCTGTCCGCCAGTGCTTTGATCTTCGCCACTTTGTTTAAGATAGCTGTTGAGGCAGGTGCATATTCAAAGTTCGGGCCTCCGACTAAAGCGCCTGAGCTGTAAGGCCCACCTACGACTATACCCAAACCGCGCTCTGTCACTTTTGGCATCACCCGCTGCAAGGCCCTTTCGTGGTCCAGCAGGGTGTAACGTCCAGCCAGTAAAAAACCATCAGGACGAGGTTCCTCCAGATCCAGCAGCAACTCTATAGGCTCGACTTTATTGACGCCTAAACCCCAGGCTTTAATCACTCCTTCATCACGCAGTTTATCCAGCACTTTAAAAGCCCCTTTGCGGGCGCTTTCAAACATGCTGAGCCATTCATCACCAAAAAAATCCTGTGCTACATCGTGCACCCAGACAATTTCGATATGATCGGTTTTCAGCCGCTTCAGGCTGTCTTCAATAGAGCGCATTGTGGCATCTGCTGAATAGTCGTTGACGATTTTATTTGGGCGGCCGTATTTAAAGACGTCACCTTTTTCACCTAAATCACGGGCACTGACATCTTCAATTTCATCCAGCACCAGTCGGCCCACTTTGGTGCTAATCACATAGTCCTGCCGCGGCTTGTCTGCCAGCGCATCGCCCATACGGATTTCTGCCAGACCTGCGCCATAAAAAGGCGCGTTATCAAAATAACGGATGCCATCATTCCAGGCTGCATCCACAGTAGCCCGAGCTTCCGGCTCCGGAATATCGCGAAACATATTGCCCAGCGGCGCTGTACCAAAACCAAGCTTGCCTGGAAGAATATCTTTGAGTGCCATTTTTTGCTCCTTCATCTTCAAAGAGACGCCATCTCTTTGAACAATTAAAATTCAATACAGGCAGTATGCCAGCACAACTATGACCTGTTGATGATACTCGTTGAACACGATCACAGCGAAAAAACCTATCAGCTGTTGGCAGCACCACAGCGATGCGGCTAAAATCGCCTTTTGATTGTAGAAGGTGGCAGGCATGCAGGACTTATTAGGTAACTTATTTATTATTTCAGCGCCAAGCGGGGCGGGAAAATCCACGCTGATCAATGCGTTGTTAAAGCAACATGCCGATATGCAGCTGAGTGTATCTCACACCACCCGCTCACCACGCCCGGGCGAAAGTAATGGGGTGCAGTATCATTTCACTGATGTTCCAACCTTTAAACAATTGATTGCACAAGACCAGTTTATTGAATGGGCAGAAGTGTTTGGCAATTATTACGGCACATCCAAAGCAGCTTTGGCCGATAAACTGGCTCAGGGTATAGATGTATTTTTAGATATAGACTGGCAAGGTGCCCGTCAAATCAAACAGCAACTGCCTTTTGTCACCAGTATTTTTATTCTGCCACCCAGTGTTGAAGCTTTAGAGCAACGCCTGAATCAACGGGGTCAGGACAGCGCAGAAGTGATTGCAGGCCGTATGGCCAAAGCGCAGGACGAAATCAGTCATGCCGATGAATACGATTATTGGGTGGTGAATGATGATCTGGAGCTGGCGTTGCAGCAGTTTTCCGGCATTATCCAGACTCAGCGCTTAAAACAGCAGAAGCAGGCGATACGGCAACAGAAGTTAATTTCTGGCCTGTTGGCGAACGAAACGAAATAGAGTAGACTATGCGGTCTTTATTCAGACCCAGATTAACCGGAGTGGCAGATGGCTCGCGTAACAGTTGAAGATGCAGTAAATAAAATTGGTAACCGCTTTGATTTAATTCTGGTGGCCTCACGTCGTGCCCGTCAGTTAGCTGTTGAAGGCAAAGAGCCAATGGTTGATCCTGAAAACGACAAGCCTACAGTAGTAGCTTTGCGTGAAATCGAAAAAGGTTTTATCACTAACGGTATTCTGGACCAGCAAGAACGTCGTGAACAGTTACAGCAAGAAGCGTCAGAAATGGCTGCAGTAGCTGCAATTATCGGTTCTGACGAATAATCTGAGCTGCACCTTCTGCCAACGGTATCCGGCCGTTGGCAATAACGTGAAATCCACGTATATTCAAAGGAACACGCCAAAGCGTTGTGCGTATTGGGGAGTTTCGGATGTATCTGTTTGAAGGCCTGAAAAATCAAATCAGTGCTTACCTGCCACCTGAGCAGGTCGTTCTGGTGCAACAGGCTTATGTTGTCGCCCGCGACGCGCACGCGCCACAAATTCGCTCCAGCGGCGAACCTTATATTACTCATCCTGTAGCAGTGACCAGTATCCTCGCCGAAATGCGGATGGATTACGAAACCTTAATGGCTGCGTTACTACATGATGTAATTGAAGACACACCGGTCAGCAAAGAAGATTTAACCCGTCTGTTTGGTGAAACTGTGGCCGAACTGGTGCAGGGTGTCAGTAAACTCGATAAAGTTAAATTCAAAGATATCAAAGAGTTCGAAGTTACCAACCTGCAAAAAATGTTTATGGCGATGACGCAGGATATCCGCGTTATTTTAATTAAACTGGCCGACCGCACTCATAATATGCGCACCATAGGTGCTCTCAAACCAGAAAAACGCCGTCGTATTGCCCGTGAAACTTTAGAACTCTATGCTCCTATCGCCAACCGTTTAGGTATTCACAATATTAAAAACGAGTTGGAAAACTGGGGCTTCCGCGCTTTATACCCCATGCGGTATCGCGCTTTAGAAACCGCAGTGAAACAGGCTCGTGGCAACCGCAAAGAAATTATTGAACGTATTCAATCAGAAATCGAACAGCGTATTAAAGCCGCCGGTATCGAAGCTGAAGTGGCTGGTCGTGAAAAACATCTGTATAGCATCTATCGTAAGATGAAAAGCAAAGAGCTGATGTTTAACGATGTGATGGATATTTACGGTTTCCGTGTGCTGATTAACAGCATAGACAACTGCTATCGCGTTTTAGGTGTAGTGCACAACCTGTTTAAGCCAATTGAAAGCCGCTTTAAAGACTATATCGCCATTCCAAAACAAAACGGTTACCAGTCCTTACACACCTCTCTGATTGGTCCACACGGTATTCCGGTGGAAATACAGATGCGTACCCGTGAAATGGATGAAATGGCCGACAAGGGGATAGCGGCCCACTGGTCGTACAAAGGGGCTGGCGAAAACAAAAATACCACTGCGCAAATCCGTGCTCAGCGCTGGATGCAAAGTTTACTTGAGTTGCAACAAAGCTCGGGCAATACCTACGAATTTGTTGAAAACGTCAAATCTGAGCTTTATCCGGATGAGCTGTATGTATTCAGCCCTAAAGGTCAGATTGTTGAGTTACCTATTGGTGCCAATGCGGTCGATTTTGCCTACACAGTACATACCGACATAGGCAACAGATGTGTCGGCGCCCGGGTCGATCGTAAACCTTACCCACTGAACAAACCTTTAGAAACTGGCCAGACGGTAGAAATCATTACCAGCCCTGGTGGTAAACCTAATGCCAACTGGCTGAACCATGTAGTCACCAGCCGCGCTATTTTAGGTATTCGTAACTATCTTAAGAAGCAGCAACTCAGCGAAGCTGTAGGTTTAGGCCGGCGTTTACTGACGTCAGCTTTAGGTGACGTTAAACTCGAAGCCATTCCACCAGAACGTATTGAGCAGGTACTGCAAAGCACCACACAAAAATCGCTGGATGAACTGCTGGTTGAAATTGGTTTAGGTAATCAGCTGCCTATAGCTGTAGCACGACGTCTGATGGGTGGTTTTGATTCTGGTGAAGAAGCTTTGCCAGCAGAAAATCCGGCGAATCAGAAAACCAAAGCTTTTATTATTGGCTCTGAAGGTATGTTATTAACCTTCGCCAAATGTTGCCGCCCTATTCCGGGTGATGAAATTGCCGCCAACGCGACGCCAGGCAAAGGCCTGAACGTGCACCGTGTTGAATGCCGCAATATTCGTGGCTGGGAAAAAGAGCCAGGTAAATACTTCCCTGTGAAATGGGACAAAACCGGTGATAAACAGTTTTTATGTGATATCAGGGTCTTTATTGTCAACCAACCAGGTGTATTGGCAAAACTGACTACAGTGATAGCCTCACAGGATTCCAACATTCAGGACTTGTCGACCGACGACAGAGACACAGGCGAATATGTGATTAAAATCACCTTGTCTGTGCGTGACCGTATTAATTTAGCCAACGTCATGCGTAAAATCCGTGTCTTGCCTGAAGTACTTAAAGTTTACAGAAGGAAATAATTGTTATGTCAAAAGTGATCATCAGTACAGATAAAGCCCCTGCCGCTATTGGTACTTACAGTCAGGCCGTTAAAATTGGTACTACTGTGTATTTATCTGGTCAGATCCCTTTAGTACCAGAGACGATGCAAATGGTGTCTGAAAATTTTGCTGAACAAACCCAGCAGGTATTTGAAAATCTGACTGCCGTTTGCCAGGCCGCAGGCGGCAGCTTAAATGACATGGTCAAAGTAAATATTTTCCTGACTGATCTATCCAACTTCGCCACCGTTAATGAAATTATGAGCAAACACTTCAGTGCACCTTATCCGGCTCGTGCTGCTGTACAGGTCAGTGCTTTACCACGGGGCGCTCAGATTGAAATTGATGGCGTGATGGAAGTGCCGTCAACAAATTAACAGGGACAATGACCACTTCTCTCCTGAAGGGCGAACTGAGTGAATAAGATCCTGTGTTGTGTTTTACTGCTGACTTTCCCACGCCTGGCAGCGGCTGCAGAGACACCAGTCCTCACCTGGTGTCTGGATCATTTTTCACGTTTTCATGCCTATGAAACAGGTAAAAAACCTTACGGCCCCTCAGTAGATTTAATGCAGGAACTGGCAAAACGCGCTGGTTTCCAATTGCAATTCAGTCCTAAAACGCCATCAGCCCGCTGCTTCCGCCAAATGCAGACGGGTGAAGCGGATTTAATGAGTAACCTGAATTTTACAGAAGAAAGGGCAGACTATATGTATCTTCTGCCCTACAACGAACGCATTCCTGAATCCCTGTATTTAAAAAGCGATGATCCACGTCAAATCCGTAGCTTTAATCAGTTGGCCTCTTTAACTCTGGCTACAGTGCGTAATTACGCCTATCACCCCAGTCTGATGCAACTGATCAAAACCTCAAAACGCCATGTGGAAATTGACAGTATAGAAACTGGTTTTGAAATGCTGCAACGTGGCAGAGTGGATGCGTTGGTGGCCCCCACTCAAAGCTCTCTGGATGTCATAGCTGATCATAAAGACCTGCATTTTCAGTTTCAAAGAGCACCTGTTGATTTTTCAGTGGTGGAAAAACGTTTTATCAACATAGGTTTATCGAAAAAGAGTTCTCATCTGGCGCTAAAAGGCCGTATCGAACAAGCTATAGAATCCATGGTGCAGGATGGCACTGTGAAAAAACTCTACGCTTTTGATCCACTCAAACATGGCCCTACCTACCTGGCTGATTCACCCTCTGAACAGCAAAAGCAGCCCTGACACAGAGCTAAAACAGCGCTGTGGCTATGCCTCTTGGCTATCACAGGTTAAACTGCTTGTTATCAGCCACTTAGTTTGGTCTTTCTCTTGACAGTAACAGCACTGGATAGCCTCTCCGTCAGCCAGCTAAAAGGCGTTGGCGCCAAAGTCAGTGAACTGCTGCATAAGCTGGGTATTCAGAGTGTGCAGGATTTGCTGTTCCACTTACCGTTACGCTACGAAGACCGCACACGGCTCTACCCCATAGCCGATTTATGGCCACAACAAACAGCGACGGTGCAAGGCGAAGTGATCAGCAGCGAAATTACCTTTGGTAAAAGACGCAGTTGGCTGGTATCTATTCGCGATGGCTCAGGCCACTTAACCTTACGCTTTTTCCACTTTAATGCAGCACAAAAAAATGCCGTCACCCCTGGTGTCACCTTAAGAGTTTTTGGTGAAGTAAAACGGGGCATGCGGGGTTTTGAAATGATGCACCCTGAATACAAAGTGTTAAAAGACGACCAGGATCAGGATGTCGCTGAAACTCTGACTCCTGTATACCCAAGCACCGAAGGTTTAAAACAAAACAGCTGGCGTAATTTAACAGATGCTGCTTTGCAGATACTGCAGCGCAGCAGCCCAACTGAATACTTAGCGCCAATACTGGGTCAAAACAGCTGGTCTTTGTCCGATGCGCTATTTTATCTGCACAGACCACCACCAGATGCGTCCTTGCAACTGTTGGAACAAGGCCAACATCCGGCGCAGCAGCGGCTGATTTTTGAAGAATTGGTCGCGCAGCAGCTATCGATGCTGCAGCTACGCCAGCAATGCCGGGGGCAACAAGGTCGCAGTTTTGTGGTAGACGAAGCACAAAATCAGCAGTTTTTAGCGGCTTTACCTTTTGCGCCAACTGGTGCCCAGCAACGGGTCATTACCGAAATCCGTCATGATTTAGCCCAAACCGAACCCATGTTACGTTTAGTGCAAGGGGACGTAGGTTCAGGTAAAACGCTAGTCGCTGCTTTATCGGCTTTAACGATTCTGAGCCGTGGTGCTCAGGTGGCGCTGATGGCGCCAACAGAGCTGTTAGCAGAACAGCATGCCACAACCTTTAAAGCCTGGCTCGAGCCTTTGGGTTATCAAATTGCATGGCTGGCGGGTAAAGCCTCCGCCAAACAAAAACAACTGCAACTGGCTGCCATTCAAAGTGGTGAAGCCAAAATGGTGATCGGCACTCATGCGTTGTTCCAGCAGCAGGTGCAGTTTCAGCAACTGGCGTTAGTCATCATCGATGAGCAGCACAGATTTGGTGTACACCAGCGCTTAGAGCTACGGGAAAAAGGCGCGGATACAGGTTTTTACCCACATCAACTGGTGATGACGGCCACACCCATACCCCGCACTTTAGCTATGACAGCTTATGCCGACTTAGATACCTCTGTGATAGATGAACTACCACCAGGCCGCACTCCTGTCACTACCGTGGTATTACCCGATAGCCGCCGTGGTGAAGTCACAGAGCGGGTACGTCAGGTGGTGCAGAATCAGGGCAGGCAAGCCTATTGGGTTTGTACTTTGATTGAAGAGTCAGAGCAACTGCAATGTCAGGCCGCAGAAATGACAGCGGTCGACCTGACAGCCGCTTTGCCGGATTTGCGGATAGGTTTGGTGCATGGCCGTTTAAAAGCCGCTGAAAAGCAGCAGGTGATGGCGGATTTTAAAGCAGGTGAACTGGATTTATTGGTGGCGACCACTGTGATTGAAGTTGGGGTGGATGTACCCAACGCCAGTTTAATGATTATTGAAAACCCTGAGCGTCTAGGTTTAGCTCAATTACACCAGTTACGAGGCCGGGTCGGCCGTGGCAGTGCAGTCTCGCATTGTGTTTTGCTTTATCACGCACCTTTATCGCCAACAGCTCAGGCCCGCTTGTCTGTGCTTAGAGAAAGCAATGATGGTTTTGTGATAGCACAACGAGATTTAGAAATTCGTGGTCCAGGTGAGCTGCTCGGCACCAAACAAACAGGCCAGGTGAGCTACCGCATCGCCGACTTAAGCCGGGATGCACAGCTTATTCCGGCCGCTCAACAGGCCGCTGCATTGTTATGGCAGCAATACCATCAAAACTGCCCTCCTCTAATCCGACGTTGGTTAGGCTTTAAAGAGATCTACGCTCAAGCCTGACAATTTTATGACAATTTCCTACTTTGAATTACAGAAACACCAAACCTCTGTCGCTTATATTTATCGAAACCGAAAAATTAGGTTCAGTACTTATAATGCAAGGATGCAGCTTCTGAAATAAACCTCATAGCAGGAAACAAAATAATGCGACTATTCAGCGCAATTGCAGTTCTCACTGCAGCCACAATATCCAACAGCCATGCTGGACAACTCCAAAGTATTAAAGCATTTCAGACGCTGGCCCCCTATCAGGTCGTTTCCACAGAACCAAGACAATGGAACACTGATCTGAGTTTTGGTCAGTGGCATACCGCAAGTCCACAGCAAACTCCACTCTCAGGTTTTGGCTTAGCTATATTAGGTTTCCCCAACAATCAGCAAACTCAAAGTTATCAATTCGCTGTAACAGACGGACAGCATTGGCAGTACCTGGAATGTATAGGACGCAGCCACTTAACAAAAATAACGCAATGGCCCATAAAATCGAATACGGGCCAAAAGCCGGCTCTGGCTTGTGGCATTAAAGGTACTACAGATAAGACTTTTTATTTGAACCCTGAATGGGATCAGCAGTTTGTGGGACATAGTGAGTTGTCAGATCGCACTATCAAGATCCGCTCATTACATCAACTAACCAGAACGGCTTACCCCACCCTTGAACCTGCCGGTTATCTATTAACTGACGAACAAGGTGCGATAGCTCAGGTAGAGGTGCTAAACAAAGGCCGCGTCTGGCTCAGACCAGATTTATCAGCACAAACGCAGCTTGAGTTAGCAGCTCGTATCACAGCTCTGCTATTGTTTAACCCAAAGAACTCATAATCTGAACCAACTATGTTTCGCATTTTGCAATTAGACCATGTGGTGCTGAGGGTGAAAAACCTGCAGCTGATGCTGGATTTTTATCAGCAAGTGTTGGGTTGTAGTTTGGAGAGGCAAGAAACACAATTAGGTTTGTATCAGTTAAGAGCGGGCAACAGCTTGATTGACTTAGTGCCGGTCGAACAGCCACTGGGACAACAAGGTGGCAAAGCGCCAGACGCAGAGGGCCATAATATGGACCATTTGTGTTTACGTATTGAGCCTTTTGACCCTGAAGCTTTGCGACAGCATTTTCAGAAAAAAGGCGTGACAGCAGGCCCGCTGGAATCACGTTATGGTGCCGAAGGTAAGGGTCCGTCGATTTATATTCAGGACCCTGAAGGCAATACAGTGGAAATTAAAGGTCCGCCTATTCCGTGACCTGAACTGCAGGTTTTTTCCGTAAAGCCAGGTAAGCATCCAGCGAATAGACAATCAGCGCCAGCCAGATAAAACCAAAAGTCACCAGCTTGGCAGTAGTGAGCGTTTCGTTGTACAACCAGACCCCAAATACAAACATAAAACTTGGACCTATGTACTGAAAAAAGCCCATAGTCGACAGTTGTAACCGCTTAGCTGCCGCAATAAATAGCAATAAAGGCACAGTAGTAACAAAACCCGCCGCCATCAGCCATAAGTTTAAATTCCAGCTGTTTTGACTAAAATCAGCGGCACTGCTGTCGGCAAACTGCCACCAGTAATACAAAGCCAATGGCAATAACAGTAAGGATTCAATAAAGAGTCCGGTAATGGCATCAATAGCTAACTTTTTGCGGAACAAACCATAAAGTGCAAAGGTACTGGCCAAGGTCAAAGCTATCCATGGCACTGAACCAAAAGTCACCAGTTGGATCACCACACCAGTGACAGCAAGCGACAATGCAACCCACTGAAATTTACGCAAACGCTCACCGAGGAAAAACATCCCCAACAGCACATTCAGCAAGGGATTAATGTAATAACCTAAGCTGGCATCCAGCATATGATGATTATTCACAGCCCAGATAAATAAACCCCAGTTACCACCTAAAATCAGCGACGTACCCAGCAGAGCAAGCACCAATTTAGGCTGAGCTAAAATCTGCTGCACTTTGCCCCATTGCTGCATCGCAAATACGATCAGCACCAGCAATACAAAAGACCAGACCACACGGTGGATCAAAATTTCCTGCGCTGGTACAAAGTCGATTTGTTTAAAATAAAGCGGAGCTATACCCCACAAGGTATAAGCACCGGCAGCAAAAGCACCACCAAGTTTTTGTGCTGGACTTAAGGTCATCTGTATCCCCTTGATCTGCCGGACTGCTCCGGTTTATGCCGCGCATTGTACGTGACCCAAGCAGCAAAGGTAAGGCAACTCAGGCCTGAGTCTTTCACTCTTGGCCGCAAACTGATCAAAACAGGCTGGAACCTATTGCTAAAACTACCGAAATATCTGAATAAGAGTCAGGATCAGCATTGCACCAAAGGAAGCAGAACCGCTATTCTGGAATAAAGAGATCCATAGGGTAAAGCAATGAGTTTTATCGGTATTATTGTTGCGCTGATCTGTATTGTAGGCGGGAACTTGCTGGAAGGTGGACATCCGGGAGCTCTGCTCAATTTGCCTGCTTTTTTAATTGTCATTGGCGCTACTTTTGGCGCAGCTCTGACCCAGTTCCCTTTTCATGTAGTGATTGAAGCCGGCAAACGTTTTATCTGGCTTATTATCCCGCTTAGGCTGGATATGCAAGAACGAAGCTTACTGTTACAGGATATGGCGTCCCAAGCCCGCAAGGGCGGCTTTTTGGCTCTTGAAGAAAAACTGGATACGTTAGACGACCCTTTTCTGAAAAGGGGTATAGGTATGCTGGTCGACGGTTTTGATAAAGATTACATTCTCGAAACCCTTGAACAGGAAATCGAGATGGAACAGGAAGAAATCGAGCATACGGTAAAGTTCTACGAAGCCATGGGCGGTTATGCCCCGACTATGGGTATAGTAGGTGCGGTACTGGGTTTAATTCACGCTATGGGTTTATTGGATAAACCCGATGAATTGGGTGGCGGTATAGCTGTTGCTTTTGTCGCGACCATTTATGGTGTTGCTTTTGCCAACCTGATGTTTTTGCCTTTTGGTAACCGCTACAAATTATTCGCCAGCCAGATCCGTAACTATAAAATCATGACGCTGACCGGCATTATCATCATTGCCGATGGTTTATCCCCTCAACAACTTCAAATTCGCTTAGCAGCGTTTACAGGTCAGCACCAAGATGAAAAAGAAAAAGCCTGAACCGCCAGAGAATCATGAACGCTGGCTGGTTTCTTACGCCGACTACATGACACTGCTGTTTGCGCTTTTTGTCGTGTTGTACTCTTTCGCCATGGCCAAACAGTCTGAATACAATGCAATGGTCAAAGCCTTTATGGACTCTATGGGCAAAGTGGGCTTAATCAGCAGACCTGTAGGTTCACCTGTATTAGAAGGCGGCACAGGCATTTTAGAAGTTGAACAAAAGTCTTTGGTTGAGAAAAAAGAAGAGAATAAACAAGACCTTTCGGAGACAACCAAAGAAAGTCTGATCCCCGAAGTAGCAATAGATCTGAACGCTGGCAACGCTGAAATCAATGCCCCTGAAGATCTGCAAAAAAATCAGTCTGCTGCCATGGTCAGTAAACGTAAAGATCAAAAAGAAATGCTGGGAAAACTGCAAAAACAGTTTCAGAACAAAAGAGTTGAAGTAGAGCAACTGGGCCAGCAACTGCTGATCCGTATCACAGATACCACTTTGTTTCCGGCTGGCTCGGCCTTCCTGCAACCACGGCTTGCCCCACTGATAGATGAAATAGCCACTGTATTAAAAGATATCCCCGGTACCATAGTGGTTACAGGTCATACCGACAATCTGCAGGAATTTGACAGCCTGTATAAAAACAACTGGGAGCTGTCCTCACTGCGGGCAGTGGCCATAGTGCAGGAGATGCTGAAAAACAAAGGGCTGCAGCCCAATCGCATCATTGCGCAAGGCCGTGCCGATACTAAACCTTTGGTGGATAACAGCAGCCCGGAAAACCGAGCTAAAAACCGTCGTATTGAAATCGTAGTGACTCAGGGCGAAGCTGAAGAAATCAAAGCTGTCACTGTAGAACAAGTAACAAAACCTGACTAACCAAAAAACCGCAGCTCTGTTTGATAAGCTGCGGCTTATCTCTGTTAGCGAGCGACTAATAAATCAGGCATTTACTAAATTACCAGTACCTGGATTAAAAGTTCACAGAGTTCAAGCTAGTGCAGGCAGCTGAAATCTTTTCACTGCAGCGTCCAATGTTCCAGCCATGGATGTCAGTTGCTGACTGGCAGCAGCGACTTGTGTCACCAGCTCTGCATTATGTTCCGCAGCCTGATACACCACACTGACACTGACATTAATTTCTTCAATAGCGCTGCTTTGCTGTTCAGCTGCACTGGCTATCTGCAGGCTCATATCCCGAACCTTATCAATAGAGGCATTCACTTTTTGCATCAGTGCGCTGGATTGACCGGAAAACATGATAGTTTTTCCGCCGAGTTCACTGCTTTGCTGCATCTTCACTACGGCTTGTTGAGCGCTGTGGCGGAAAGTACTAATCATGGTTTCGATTTCAGTGGTTGAGGTTTGAGTGCGCTGCGCCAAGTGCCTGACTTCATCGGCTACCACAGAAAAACCCCGACCTTGTTCGCCCGCTCTGGCTGCTTCAATAGCCGCATTTAATGCCAATAAATTGGTTTGATCGGCGATCGCTTTAATCACCACCAGCACTGCACCTATGTTCTCACTATTTTTTTCAAGCTCAGATAAAGAGGCCGCGCTTTCAGTTAAGCTTTTCACCAGAGATTCAGTGCTTTGCACTGCTTGCGTATTAATGGCCTGACTGGAAACAGAGTTTTGTGCTGCCTCTTCACTGGCAGAATGAGTGGTGGAAACACTTTGTGCGACTTCGTGGGCTGTAGCCGACATTTCGTGCATAGCTGCAGCTATTTGCTCCATTTGCATACTCTGCTGCTGTACATTATCCTGCACGCCATGACTACTATCAGCCAATACAGTTGCAGCACCAGAAACCTCAACGGTAGAACGCTGCACCAACACCAATAACTGCGCCAAATCTTGTCTGGTTTGCTCCATCAATGTCAGCATTTCACCAATCTCTGCAGGCTCGTCAGCCACAACAGCAGTGGTCAGATTGCCTCGCTGCAATTCTTTTAAAGCAGCCATGGCTTTAGCCAAGCCTCTTTGAATAGCTATACGGGTAGAGCGACTGATCAGTATAGAAATCAACATCACCAATACAGCAGCTATAACCACCTGTTTTTCTAAGGATTTAGTTTGATCATCAATACTTTGAATTTCTGCTGCGGTGAAACCTTCTACGTTATGTAATAAGGTTTTTACGTCAGTCATCAGTTGAGCGTCAACCTTCGCCAATTTAGCTTCAAGCTCTGCCTCCTGCTGGCCTGCCCCAACACTTTGGATCAATTGCGCAGCAAGAAGATCCCACTCTGTCGACATCTTCTTGACGGAATGCAGCAGCTCTCTGTTTTGATTCACCATCACCAACTGTTGCTCAGTCATACCTGGTGAGGGTACTAAGTAAGACTCTGCATCACTTAATGCGGTTTTAAGTTGCTCAGCACGTTGCTTAAACTCAGCAGTAATTCGATCGAACTCAGCTGTGGATTGCTTTTCTTGTCTGGGAATAAAGCGCAGCTCTTTTTGCAATAATAACTCTTGTTCATACTGCTGCTCTGTCACCTGAATCAACTGATCAATAGCTGGTGTATCTCTGTGCACCACATCATCAAGATGGGACTCAATTTTGGCCAACTGGATAAACACAAAAGCAGTCATCACAACCACGCCGACACAAATCACCCCAACCGATAACATCAGTCTTTGCTTAATAGACAGCTGCATAGAAACTCCTTTTAAATTAAAACTTCACTGAAAAACATCCATATAAAATTGAGTGACAACCAGGAAAAGCAGCTAAATGCCACTCATATCTCTGCTCGCTGACAGTATCATTATTATCAAGTTATCCCATTTATCAAATCAAAATCAGCAAAGATCAATCTATTGTATGAGATAAGGCAACACAGATTATGTATAGCGTATAAGTACAAGCTAAGAGCAAAATAAAGAGAGGATTCTCGCGAGGACAAATTGGTATTAGCCCACCAGATAAGTGCCAGTACCCAAAGCTATATGAGTACCCTGCTCGTTGTGTAACTCCATCCGGCAGACACACACCTTATTGCCAGTGCGGATCACCTGAGCTGTGGCAATAAACTGCTGACCACGGCCTGGCCTTAAGTAATCGGTACGAATATCTATAGTGCTCATTTTGCCCAGTTTTTCGGCCAGTTCAGCATCAGCAATATCGCCCAATCGGGTTAAGGCGCTGGACACAGCCATCAGCCCACCTACGACATCCAGCACTGAAGCTATCACGCCACCATGTAAAATCTGCTGCACCGGATTGCCCACCAGTTGGCCTGCCCAGTCAAAACGCACTTCTGCTTGTTGTTCATCAAAACGGGTAACTTTTAAACCTAACAAACGATTAAAAGGCATTTGATCAAAAGTATCGGCGATAAAAGGTAATAACTGATCGGCGTGCATGGCTTCCTCAACTTCACTGGTAAGAGCAGTATGCAATCTACTCCAGCGCAGTCAATGACACAATGCCCAAGACAGCATCTGTAGTTTTGATTACAATGCGCCAGATTTTTCATAATGCAGCCTTGTCCTTTGCCACAGATATTGTTCGACACCTTAAAACAAGCTTTTGGTTACAGCCAGTTCCGCCATGGACAACTGGAGGTGATCCAGGCTTGCCTGAGCGGTCAGGACACTTTTGTACTGATGCCTACAGGTGGCGGAAAATCGCTGTGTTATCAGTTACCTGCTTTATTATTGCCCTATGTCACTGTGGTTGTTTCGCCTTTAATGTCACTGATGAAAGATCAGGTCGACGCTTTGCAGGCCAATGGTATTGCAGCTGAATTTATTAACAGCAGCCAAAGCAGAGAAGAAATTCAGGATGTGATCCGGCGTTTACGCAATCAGCAGCTCAAACTCTTGTATCTGGCACCAGAGCGTTTGCTGCAACCGGATTTTATGTCACGTCTTGCAGAAGTTGGCGTCAGCTTGTTTGCCATAGACGAAGCACATTGTATTTCTCAGTGGGGCCACGACTTCAGACCCCATTACACTGAACTGGCCCAGCTCAAACAGTATTTCCCGCACGTGCCTATGATGGCTTTAACAGCCACAGCAGATCCGGCCACGCAAAAAGACATCAGCCGTCAGCTGAATTTGCAGCAGGCCTATGTCTCCATAGGTAGTTTTGACCGGCCTAATATTCGTTACACAGTACAAGAAAAATTCCGCCCACTGGAACAAGTGGTCAATTACCTGAAACTACAGGAGCAGCAAAGCGGCATTATTTATTGTGCCTCTCGCCGCAAGGTCGACGAGCTGACAGAGCAACTGGCCGGCAAAGGTTTTCAGGTGGCGGCTTATCACGCAGGCTTAACCAATGAGCAGCGTAATTCAGTACAGGAAGCCTTTAAAAAAGACCAAATCCAGCTGATTATCGCCACTGTCGCTTTTGGTATGGGCGTGAATAAATCCAATATACGTTTTGTGATCCACTTTGAATTACCCCGCACCATCGAAGCTTATTATCAGGAAACAGGCCGCGCTGGCCGTGACGGTGTGCCAGCCGAAGCTTTGATGCTGGTGGACCCTGCCGATATAGCCCGGATGCGCAGCTGGATCGAAAAAGACGAAAACAACAGCAGAACCGAAGTAGCTTTGCAACGCTTTAACCAAATGGCTGCTTTTGCGCAGGCCCAAACCTGCAGGCGTTTAGTGCTGCTGAACTATTTTGGCGAATCCAGCCAGAAACCTTGCGGCAACTGCGATATTTGTATCGACCCACCCAAGCAATTTGATGGCACTGAATTGGCAAGAAAAGCGCTGTCCTGTGTCTATAGAGTCAATCAAAGTTTTGGTATGAACCATGTCATTGATGTACTACGTGGCAGTCAGACCAGCCGTATTCATGAGCTGGGCCACGACAAGCTATCTACTTATGCGATAGGCAAGGATGAATCACACGATTATTGGCTGAGTATTTTGCGCCAGTTGGTGCATTGTGGTTTATTGCAGCAGGATATCAGCCAGCATTCGGTCCTCAAGCTGCAGGAAGCCGCCCGTGCTGTATTACGTGCTGAGCAAACACTACAACTGGCTGTACCGCGTCTGGTGCAAACCAAAGCCAGTAGTAGCAGTAAAACCACAGCGCCACAAAACTACGACCGTAAACTGTTTGCCCGCTTAAAAGTGCTGCGTAAAGCCATAGCAGAACGCGATGACGTGCCACCTTTTGTGGTGTTCTCAGACGCCACTCTTATCGAAATGGCGCAAGCTTGCCCAACCAACAGTGTGGAGTTTTTAGCCATCAGCGGTGTAGGCCAAACTAAACTAGGCCGTTATGGCGCTGATTTCCTCGATTTAATCAGCGATTATTTGGCTGGCGACTGAACCGCCAGAGAAGAAAAATAAGCCGCTAAATCCAGAATATCCGCATCAGACAAGCCTGCAGCCATAGGTGACATCACCGCATGTTTACGTACGCCATCACGATACGCTTTAATGGATGTTTCCAGATACTTCTGTTTTTGCCCTGCTAAGTTAGGGTAATCCGGTAATACCGAAATCCCTTCAGCGCCATGACAAGCCGAGCAGACTGCTGCTTTGGTTTTTCCGGCTACTGCATCCTGAGCTAAAACAGGTGCAGACAATCCGACTAAAACTAATACTATCAAAGGTATAAATCGCATTATTGTTATTCTCCCCGAAAGTGGACTTCGATTTATTTTTACTATGTTTTTTCCATTAAAGACCTAAGTACTTGTTTATACAAGTCAGAGGCTGAAATTCAGTAAAATCAATACTCCAGAAAGCGCTTGAGCTAACTGAACACAGCGACGACAATGAGCTATTGCCGTTTTGGGGTTTGTTATGCCACTTCTTTTAAGTTCCACTTATGCATCAGCTTTACCTGATTTAGTCAGTGCAGTCAGCGTCACGGCTTTTGAGCAGCCAACACTTTTAGCCTACAGCACGGACACTGCGGCTTTGTTGCAAATCCCTACTGCATTTTTTCAACAGTCTGATGCTGCAGACTACTTAAGTGGCAAAAAGCTGTTTACAGGTAGCAAACCGATAGCCCAAAAGTATGCTGGTCATCAGTTTGGTCAATACAATCCTGAATTAGGCGATGGTCGGGGTTTGCTATTGGGGGATGTAAAAGGCTCTGATGGTAAAAATTACGACCTGCATTTAAAGGGTGCTGGCCGCACCCCTTATTCACGTTTTGGTGATGGTCGTGCTGTATTAAGGTCCAGCATTCGCGAATTTTTAGCCTCCGAAGCTATGTTTCATTTAGGTATTCCAACCAGCAGGGCCTTAAGCCTGGTCGGCAGCACCGAGCCTGTACAACGAGAAACTATAGAACAAGGCGCTATGGTGATACGGGTCTGCCCCAGCCATATCCGCTTCGGCCACTTTGAACACTGTTTTTACACAGGCGATAAAAACCAATTACAGCGCTTGGTCGATTTTACAGTGCAGCAGCATTTTCCGGATTGTCTGAACGCAGAAAATCCAGCTTTAGCGATGTTACAACAAGTCGTAGTGCGCACAGCAGAGCTGATTAGCCAGTGGCAGGCTGTTGGCTTTAACCATGGTGTGATGAATACAGACAATATGTCGATTCTAGGTATCAGTTTTGACTATGGCCCTTATGCTTTTTTAGATGACTATCAGCCAGGTTACATCTGCAATCACTCGGATCATAGCGGCCGTTATGCTTTTGACGAACAGCCTGGTATAGGTTTATGGAACCTCAATGCGCTGGCTCATGCGTTATCTCCTCTGATTGAAGTAGAAGACTTACGATCTGCACTGGGGTTGTACGAGCCAACCTTAGTCAGTCATTACATGGCTTTGATGGGGAAAAAGCTCGGTCTTGCCAGCATAGAACCGACGGATCGCGCTTTAATAGGCCAATGGTTGGCGTTATTGCAGCAACAGAAGCAGGATTACACTTTAAGTTTTCGCCGTCTGGCTGATTTTTCGGATGACACCAATGGCTCTTCAATCCGTGATCATATGCTGGACCTTGTGGCTTTTGACCAGTGGGCAGAGTTATACCGCGCTCGCCTGACGAAGGAATCCACTACAACAGCTGAACGTAAAACCCAAATGAACAGCGTCAACCCTTTATATATTCTGCGTAATTACCTGGCTCAACAAGCTATTGAAGCGTCAGAACAAGGGGATACAGTACCTTTACACGAACTAATGCAGGTGTTGCAACAACCTTATCAGTTGCAGCCTGGTAAAGAAGCTTTTGCCGCGCCACCTCCGGATTGGGGTAAAGGTATGGATATTTCCTGCAGTAGTTAACGGAAGTTTTATGAATAACGAAACAACTAACAGTTTTATTGTACAAATTGAACAGAAACAACTGCTACTGACTGCTTTATGGCCAATGCGTTTTGAACAAGTCCAGCAATGTAAGTCATGGTTTGCACAAAGTGCAGTCAAAGCTGGCACTTTGGCCTATGGTGCGGACAGGGTGGAGCTGGGATTAAGCTTTGCCAATGAATCATTTACTTTTTGTTACGAAGACTATAGCGAAAGTTTTTGGGTCACAGCTGACAGTGCAGGCGGCGCTATGCTACTGTCAGAATTAGCAAAAGAATTCAGTAGCTTGGAGATTAGATGACGATAAAACTGCAGCATGGAATAAAGCTATGGTGGCTTATGCTGCTGATGTTTTGTCATAGTGCTTTTGCCTTCCATGCTCAGGTCAATAGTTTTGATAAACAGCTCAGTCGCCTCCAGCTGGGCGCTAATTTGTATTTTCAACAGACTCACAAAGCCTTGCCGCTGGAAGAGCTGATTTTTGATCCAGAAAGGCACCATGCGTTTCGTTTGGTCGCCGAATACAAAAAGTCGCTGCAAAGTGCTGACCAGTCGTTGTGGTTATTCAGCCGCTTACATTACACAGGCCAGACTCCAATTCAGACCGTCGTGCATTACGACTTTCCATTGGCTGACGTGGTTCAGGTCTATAGCTACAACAGAGCCAAAAATGATTTGCAGTTGTTAAGCAGCACAGGAGCTTCAGTCCCCTTTTATCAACGCGCTCTGGCCTATCGCAGCTTTGCATTTCCACTGAATTTTGAACCTGGGCAGGAACTGGACTTGTTTGTCAAAGTGCAGGATGCAGCCATAGCGCCAGTGCAGCTGACTTTATGGCAGCACAATGATTTCGTCTTAGATCAGTTGTATAAAAACATTCTGGATGGTTTGCTTTGTGGCGTTTTATTGCTGATGGCTATCTACAACCTGTTTTTATATTTCTCGTTGCAACAACGACTGTATTTGTATTATTCGGGCTTTTTTATTAACTGCGCTTTGGTGCTGGCGATTTTAAACGGCCTGGCTTTTGCGATGCTTTGGCCTGATTATCCGGAAATCAATCAGGCTATTTTGTATGTGGCAACCGGAGCAACCTTCACCTGCCTGACGCTCTTTAGCTGGCATGTACGCCAACAACAAGGCAGCATACTGGGTCGGTTTGGCTTTTATCTGTGTTTAATCAGCGCTTTGTTATTACTGTTCAGCCCACTCTATGCCAATAACCAATTACGATTCTGGGGTCTGTTGGTGGTCACGGCTTTGTGTCTGGGCGTAAACACATTGTTTGCACTGGTGCATGCCATCAAAGGCGATCGTACCGCTAAAACTTTTGCTTTGGGCTGGTCTTTTTTCTTTGGTTGTATAGTGCTGCTGGCCTTATCGCAAATTGGTTATGTGCCTACAGCTCAGGCCTGGCAATATCTGCTACTGATGGCGGTGATGGGCAGCATGGCTCTGATGAGTTTTAGCTTGCTGCAAAATATCAGGGGCACCCAACAACAAAGTATCGATCACCAGCGTCTGGCCAATGCCCATTTACAACAATATTACGACATCTATCACAATGCTGTTGAAGGGATGTTTACCAGTACCTTGCAAGGCCAATTGATCACCGCCAATCAGGCATTGCTGAACATGTTGGGTTATCAAAGCCTGCAACAAATGCAGCTGGATGTGGCAAAAACCGGCATGGCGCGTTATTACGCCAATCCGGAAGACAGAGCCCAGATGCTGAAACAACTGCAACTGGGTGATAACAAAAACTTTGAGATTCGGGGTTTACGTGCTGATGGCTCAGCATTTTGGGCTTTAATGTCAGCGCGGCTAGCCGAAGGTGACGGTACCCAAAGTGCTTATGTGCACGGCTCTATAGTGGATATCACAGCGCACAAACAAAATACCGAACAGCTGGCTTACCTGGCGACACACGATCCGCTGACCTCTTTGTACAACCGGCATTATTTTATTGAACAACTGGAGCAGACGCTGCGTTTTGCTCATCAAGCCACCTTACTTTATCTGGATATAGATCAGTTTAAACTGATCAATACCACCTGCGACCACAGAGCCGGTGATGCCTTGTTATGCCAAATCAGTAACCAGATGCAACGAGTCCTGAACAACAGGGGCACTTTAGCCAGATTAGAAAGCGATGAATTTGTGGTGCTGTTACCGCATTTAACCAGCAATGAAGCTTTTGCTATTGCCCATCAGTTGCTGGATACAGTGAAAGAATTCCGTTTTATCTGGCAGGACAGCGTATTCAGTATCAGTGTCAGCATAGGTCTGGCAGAAAACTCAGACGGCAATCAAAGCACCGAACATTGGTTAAAACAAGCAGATTCAGCCTGCTTTGTCGCCAAAGAAAAAGGTCGTAACCGCATTCATATGTTTAATGCCGACGACGAAGAATTGCAACGCCATCAGTCCGAAATTCAGTGGTTGAAAACCTTAAGGCAGGCGTTGGAACAAGATAACTTTGTGCTTTTTATGCAGCCCATCACCGCGATTCAACAGGATCAGCCTGGTTTGCATTACGAGCTGCTGCTGCGTTTATCTTTACCAGACCAAGGCTTAATAGCGCCTGGCAACTTCTTAAGCTCTGCAGAACGTTATGGTCTGATGCCACAAATAGACCGCTGGGTGATCCGCAACTATTTCCGCTGGCTGGCGCAACAACCAGTCCATCTGGCGGAGCTGAGTTTAGCTAATATCAATTTATCCGGCGCCTCGTTAACCGACCCACTGTTCAAAGCTTATGTCAGTTCATTGTTCCGTGAGTATCGCATTCCTTTTTCTAAGGTGTGTTTTGAAATCACCGAAAGTATGGCGATTTTAAATGTGCACCAGACGCTGGATTTTATCTCCCACTTCAGACAGCTGGGCTGTAAGTTTGCCTTAGACGACTTCGGTAGTGGTTTTTCATCTTATGGTTACCTGAAAAACTTCCCGGTCGACTTTGTCAAAATTGATGGCAGTTTTGTCCGCGACTTGCTGATCGATCCTTTTGACTGCGCCATAGTGCAATCTATTCACGATATTGCCCGCGCTATGAAAATCCAAACCGTAGCCGAATATGTTGAAAACATGGAGATTTGTCACAAGCTGACCGAAATGGGAATAGACTTCGCTCAAGGTTATGGCCTGGCCAAACCACGCCCCCTTTATCAGCAGGAATAGCAGTTTATTCGCTGCTGTTTTTGCCACAAAAACTATATTTGTTTGCCCCTATTGCTGAGTCTCAAGGGCTGTCATTACAATAGCGCCCCGCCCCACTGGGGTAATGCTGTTTGTTCGGAGAACCTATGCAGCAGCTGCGCGACACCGCTTCCCGGTTAATGATCCTGAACGACGAAATTGCCCAGACTTATAGTCGTTATCAAAACGATCGTAAGCTGTTTTGCCGCAGTGGTTGTGGTGAATGTTGTCTGCATCCGGGCATTGAAGCTTCGGTACTGGAAATGCTGCCTTTGGCTTTGCATTTGTATGATGCTGGCCTTGCAGAAAGCACATTGGAGGCTTTGCAACAGCATACTCAGGATGGCTGCTTTTTTTATCAGGCCTCTTCAGAAGATCGTAAAAGTGGCCAGTGTGGTGTTTACCCTTATCGCCCGGCAGTGTGCCGTATGTTTGGTGCTGCGGGTTATCGTGGCCGCGAAGGCGAAGTCTTGCTATCGATTTGCAAAGTGATACGGGCAGATGAACCTGAAGCAGTGATAGCGACAGAACAAAGTCTGAGCAGTGAAACTCCACCTATGATGCGTAATCACAAAGCTCAAATAGCTCAGCTGGATTATGAACTCAGCAAAGAAAATATGCCGATTAAACAAGCCACAGAAGCGGCTTTAGAAAAAGTACTGACCAAAGCTTATTACGCTTCTTTTGCTGAATAACCCTTAGTTTTTTACCGGAACTGCAGCTGGTTCTTTGACCACTGTTTTCCCGGCAACAGCTGGTTTATCTGCTTTAGCTTCAGGTTTTTTATTCAACTCTTTATCCGGCTCTTTATCCAAAACAGGAATTAAAGCCGCCACATTCGCGTGGGGGATCAATTTGACCTGATCCTGATGGTAAATCCATAAGTAGCTGACGGTACGGGTAATAATCTGCACTTCGTTCAATTGCCGGATTTCTTTACCACCGGGTTGGATCGGATAAATCAGGCTAAGCTGATATTGTTCGGTTTGGTGGGTTTTTATTGCCTTGCTTATTTTTGGCGTCTCTAAGGTACTGAAAAACACCACATAAAAAGCAAAAGCGATTGCTCCCCACACCCAATTCGGCACCAACGGGTTTGGACGATAATATTTATCTACCCATAAGGCGTATTTGAGGTACTTTCTTCTGAGCATGCGATCAAACCAAAGGGACAATGCCACAGAACAAACACCTATAACTAAATAAAGTGCAGTTCTTGGATTGGCTATAGCCGCCAATAAAAAGTCACTTAATTCCAGATAAAGCAAGGCATTAAACTGAAACTTATTTAGCAAAGAAATAGTAAAAATCAGCCCCATTACGCTGGCCGTTAAATAACCAAAGGTTAAAATCAAACTCGGGTGTTTTAGAAAAAAGCGGCGTAAATTTCTTAGTTCAGCATCAGACTGTTGGTCCATTTGCTGACCATAACGGGGGGTTGCCACTTCGGCAGGCAAGTCAGTAGCGTCCGTTGTCCGTTTTAACTCATCCATGGCAAAGTCATATTTACTTGTTCATTACATGACTTTAAAGCAGCATTGGGCACAGAGCAATAACAAAATACCGCTAAGCTTTCGCTCTGTATTGGTTTTCTAAAAGGTGGATCAGAGGCGCTGCAAAAATTGTTTGGCGTAGCTTAGCGCTGTGTCGGTGTGGCTAAAATGTTGCGGCTTGTGTGAGTGCTGGTATTTCATTTCCAGCAACTGTTGTTGAATAGGGTTCAAGCCAATAAAACAGCGTAATACACAGCCGTGTTGATCTTCCCAGGCACTAAAGTCCGTCATCATACTGATAGCATCAGGTGTTGCCAGCTCCCAGCCTTGCATATCCATGACTCGAGCCCATTTTTTACCG
This sequence comes from Rheinheimera sp. MM224, assembly GCF_947090785.1. Classification (NCBI taxonomy): domain Bacteria; kingdom Pseudomonadati; phylum Pseudomonadota; class Gammaproteobacteria; order Chromatiales; family Chromatiaceae; genus Rheinheimera; species Rheinheimera sp. MM224. The sequence continues at coordinate 406,047 of NZ_OX352320.1, read as the reverse complement.
GCAAAGCCTTGTACCACAGCTTTCAGATCGTCAATCAGCTGTTCTGACCCCTCTTTATTCCAGGCGCCCTGAATTTCACACAATAACACCTCACCTTGAGGGGTGACGCTGAACTTACCATGGGCAATAAAATCTGTCATAGCTGGTACTCCTGATGGCTAACTAGTTGAGTATAGGCAACTCTAATCATCTCCCAAATCAGTCAGCCCATAACGCTCAATTTTTTTCAGTAAGCCCTGGCGGGAAATGCCCAGAACACGTGAGGCCTGGCTCTTATTGCCTTTATATTGGGCCATAGCTTGCTGAATTAAACGGATCTCCAAAGCTTTCACCTGTTCATCCAGACTACTTAAGTCCGATCCAGGCACCAATTCAGTGTCTGTATCCATGCTTTGATGTTCCAGATGTAGCAACTGAATATCTGCGACACGGATCACACCTTGCTGTGCTATAGCAGCGACGCTTTCCAGCGTATTCTTTAATTCGCGCACATTGCCAGGCCAGTGCTTTTGCAAAAACCAACTGATTGCAGCCGACTCCAACTGCAGTTTCTGACCATACTGCGCACTGAGCTGCTCCAGAAAAAACTGGATCAGTAATGGAATATCTTCGCGCCGCTCATCCAAAGCCACAGTTTCGATAGTGACGCCTTTGATACGGTAATACAGATCTTCGCGAAACTTACCTTGTTTGACTAAATCCGGCAGATTGGCATTGGTTGCTGACACCAGACGGATATCAATTTTTTGCTGCTCGCGTCCACCGACAGGATAAAAGGTGCCTTCCTGCAACACCCGCAATAACTTCACCTGCATCGCTAGCGGCATTTCACCAATTTCGTCGAGGAACAAGGTGCCGCCATCAGCAAGTTTTAATAAGCCCTGCCGGTCTTTATCTGCGCCGGTAAAAGCCCCTTTGACATAACCAAACAGCTCACTTTCTAATAAATCAGCTGGAATAGCGCCACAGTGCACTGAAACAAAAGCTTTTTCTGCGCGAGGGCTTAGTTCATGCAAAGCACGTGAAATTACTTCTTTGCCTGTACCGGATGGCCCTGTCACCAAGACCCGTACTTCAGTCGGAGCTATACGTTGCACTAAGGTGCGAACTGTTTCCATATGTCGCGAATGGCCAGCCAATTTCGGTAAAAAGCTATGTTGCTGTAAACCTTGCTTTAACTGCCGTACTTCTTTTTCCAGCTGATGTTTAGTGATAGCGCGTTTCACCACTACAGCCAGTAACTCCGGATCTATTGGCTTGGCAATAAAGTCCCATGCGCCTTGTGCTATGGCCTGCAGCGCCAGCTCGCGTTCGGCATGCCCAGTTAAAATAATCACCGGCCGCATGGAAAACTCAGGCACCGCAGCTAGGGTGTGAGCCGGGTCAAAGGCTGGCGGTAAAGCCAGATCGAGCAAAATTAAATCTGCATCAAATTGCTGTAATTTAGTGCGGGTTTCGTCCAGATTTGCGGCTCCGGCTACCTGATAACCCTGTTGCTGTAAAAAACGTTCGGCCAATAAACGAAAAGCAGGTTCATCATCAACAATTAAAATGCGCGCCGGGTTTGGCGTTGTTGCATTAAACATCTGGGGTATCCTTTGGAAACAAAAGTTCAAAACTGACAGGCCAGCCCAGATCAGTGCGGAAGCAGATCTGGCCCTGGTGGGCATCCATAATACGTTTCACTATGGCTAAGCCTAAGCCGCTGCCGCCACTGCGTTTGCTGATAAAAGGCCGGAATAGTTGTTCAGTGGTTAAGCTGATATCCAAAGCAGGACCATTGTTATGCACCCGTACCTGGATAACATCCCCTATTAATGTCACGTCGACGCTCAAGGTTGCATCGGCCTGATTACGTAAAAATGCGTTGGCATTATCAAACAGATTTAAGAACACTTGCTGCACTCTGTGCTGGTCGGCCTTCAGCATCAAACCAGATGGAACCTTCAGCTCCAGTTTGACCTGCTGCCAGTCAAACTGCTGCAACAAGCTTTGCAGTAAAGGCTCCAGCTCAATCTGGCTGTATTGCAACTGCAAGCGGCCTGAGTACACCAGCATATCGGAAATCAGCCGATCGGCTCTTTTCAGTTGCTGCTGAATATGGCCCCGCAATTCAGCATCAACACCAGCGGATGCCATAGAGATAATATTCAACGGGTTACGCAACTCATGCGCCATCGAAGCCGCTAAAGCCCCCATTTCGACCAGATGTTGCTGCGACAGTTGTTGTTTTTCGGCTTCGGCCAGTTGCAGTGACTGCGCCAGTAGCTCACAGCTACTGCCAAGCAAAGAACCAAATACCTGCGCCATTAAACGAATGCCGGGCGTCATATCATCCCAGCCCAGTAATTCCACCTGCCATTGGCCTCGTTGGGTATAACAGCGAATATGCAGCTGACGTGCGTCTGCAACCCCATCAGTCACTCGGCCTGCCGTTGCTGCAGGCAATTGCACTTGTACTTTTTGCTTCAGCGCAGTAGATAACAGTTCAGCTGCTGTTTCACTTAACACTGTCCAATTCTGACACTGTGCCAATTGCTGACGCCAGGTATTGATCAACGCCTGATCCAAAGTGGCACCAGGGTAAATTAAGCGTTCGGCCAGTTTAGCGACAGGCCGGTAACAGGCGGCGGTAAGTAATAACACCAGACTGGAGTAAAGCCATAGCTGCCAGCCCGGTACACTGGCCAGCGCCTTCATACCTAATTGCCCAAAAACGGAGCTGACCAAAGCCATCAGTAACAGCAATAACAAGGACATCACCAGCCAGAGCAAAGCTCTGTTCGCCAGCGCATTCACCGCCAGCATCTGGTAACGCACCACGCCATAGACCAGCAATACCGGATAGCTTGGCAACAGCAGCATAGGATAAGGGAACCAGTCCAAACCAAACGAAGGAAAAACCACAGGGGTCGCCAGCAATAAACCCCAGCCCCCTGCTAAAAACATCGCGACAATAGAGCGTTTTTTATTACCCTGATGATAACGCCAGCCATACCACAACACGGCGTGGGCCAGAATACCAAGAGCGACTGTATACAGCAGATTTAAAAAACCGTAGGAGTGAAATACAAAAACCTGGCCCAAGGCTGAGCTTTGCAGCACATCACCAGCATCAAGACTCCAGCTCAGCAACACCACCAAAGCGGTTAGAAAATACAACCAGCCAATATGACGTCTCGCCCAGCTTAACCAGGGAGCTTTCACCTGATCCTGTTCAACAAACCTCAAGGCAAAATGCAGGAAAAAAGTAGGCATCAAAGGATTAGCCAATAACAGGCTGCGGCCTAATTGCATCTGATCATGCAACACAAAAACATGACCCAGACACCACAGCGCCATCATGGCACCAAAACCCGCCAGACCTGCAAGTGTGCGCTGATAACGCGAATGCCACCAGAGCCAGCCCGACATCAGCGCAGCGCAAGCGCTGGTGACTAACATCATCAGCTCAAAAGCTAAAATCAAATCCACAGCTTACCGTCAACTTTGTTGTCATCACTTTGGTTTTAAATCGTAAATCAAGTTTACACCCGCTGCAAATTTATAATTTTATTTATTTAAAATCATAAAGTTACAAATAAATATAATTATGGCCTGATTCTGGCAATACAGGGATGCGCAGCGTTTTTGCTGTATAACTTGTCAACAAAGAGAACATTATGCCAGACCTGTCTATTCTTGCTGCCGAACTGCTGACCATGTTGCTGTTGTTGTCTGTGGCGCTTGCGCCATCTGTGCTAAGCCGAGTTAAAGCACCTAAATAACGAGGTTTGTATGGAACTTGATGTCAGTATCCTCTCGCGTATCCAGTTTGCCTTTACCGTAAGCTTCCATATTATTTTTCCGTCCATCACCATAGGTTTAGCCACGCTGATTGCGATTTGGGAAGGCTTATGGCTGAAAACCGGTAACCCACAGTACCTGCAACTGGCCAAGTTCTGGATCAAACCTTTTGCTATTACCTTTGGTATGGGGGTGGTGTCCGGCATAGTGCTGTCGTACGAATTTGGCACCAACTTCTCTAAATTCTCTGAAATCGCAGGTGCTGTGCTTGGACCTCTGATGGCTTACGAAGTGCTGACTGCATTTTTCCTGGAAGCGGGCTTTTTAGGTGTCATGCTATTTGGCTGGCAACGCGTCAGCGCAAAAATGCACTTTTTCGCCACAGTCACAGTAGCTATAGGTACCTGGATCTCCGCTTTCTGGATTATCGCTGCCAACTCCTGGATGCAAACCCCACAAGGTCATCAGATTGTCGACGGTAAATTTGAAGTCGTCAGCTGGCTTGAAGTCATTTTTAATCCCTCTATGCCCTACCGTTTAGTGCATATGCTGCTGGCTGCTTTTATCACTGCCACTTTTGTCGTAATGGCTACTCATGCCTGGTATTTACGTAAGGGCCAGCATAAAGAATTTGGCCGCAAAGGTTTGTCGATGATGTTGTGGTTCGCTTTAGTACTGACACCACTGCAAGCCTGGGTAGGTGACTTACATGGTTTAAATGTGAAAGAACATCAACCGGTGAAACTGGCAGCGATGGAAGGGATCTGGGCAGAAAAAGAAGCTAATGTGCCACTGCTGCTGTTTGCTTTACCCGATATGAAAGCTGAAAAAAACCATTACGAAGTTGCAGTGCCTGGTGTAGCCAGCCTGATTTTAACCCACGACTGGCAGGGCGAACTACAAGGTTTAAAATCAGTTCCGGCGGCCGACAGACCTAATGTGCCTATGGTGTTCTTTAGCTTCCGCATTATGGTCGGTCTTGGCATGCTGATGATAGGTGTTGCAGTGCTGGGCGCTTATCTGCGCTGGCGTGGCACTTTGTATCAAAGCAACTGGTTCCTTTGGCCAGTCAGCTTTATGGCTCCAACAGGTGTTATTGCTGTGTTAGCTGGCTGGTATGTCGTGGAAATTGGTCGTCAGCCCTGGATTATTTATGGTCTGGTGCGTACCAGTGAGATTGTCAGCCCCTTACCTGCTGAACGCGTGCTGTTTTCACTGACCTTGTTTGTCTTGACCTACAGCCTGCTGTTTGGTGTTTATCTGTACTTTATGCGCAAGCTGATCAAAAAAGGTCCGGCCCCTATCGAACATCTGGAACAACAACGTATTGGTGTCAAAGCTTCAGGTTACGCCTTGTCCTTTACCAAAGCTTTAGCGACTGACGCTGATGCAACTTCAACAAAAGGAGCCAACTAATGGAACTGGAACTGAGTTTAGGCCTGTTTTATCTGCTGCTGCTTGGCTTTGCCATTCTGATGTATGTACTGTTGGATGGTTTTGATCTGGGTATGGGCATTCTGTATCCATGGTTTAATACAGACGCAGAACACGACCATTTAATGCGCTCCATTGCACACGTCTGGGATGGCAATGAAACCTGGCTGGTGTTTGGTGGCGTGATTTTATTTGGTGCTTTCCCGGCCGCTTATGCCTCTATCGCCTCGACTTTTTATCTGCCGATTATGCTAATGCTGATAGGTTTGATTTTCCGAGGTGTAGCTTTTGAATACCGTTTTAAATCAGATACTTCAAAGAGATATTGGAATACTGCCTTTGCTGTTGGCTCCAGTCTGGCCGCTTTTTGTCAGGGCCTGATGCTGGGTACTCTGGTGCAAGGTGTACCGGCTGATTTTATTAATCAGTCCAGTTTGAGCTGGCTGAGTCCTTTTAGCTTGTTTTGTGGTTTAGCTGTGATGGCCGGTTATGCACTGCTGGCCTGCTGTTATCTGGTGATGAAAAGCCGTGGTGAGCTGCAACAAAAAGCAGCGCGTTATGGCCAACGTTTATTACTGATTGTGATGTTATCCATGCTGCTGGTCAGCTTATGGACAGTCTGGATTGAGCCGGAAATCCGTGCTCGTTGGTTTGGCGGCTGGCATGCTTTATGGTTAATCCCACTGCCTCTGTTGTCGGTGCTTGCCGCCCGTTTATTATTCCGCGACTTAGGTCGGGTCAACCGCAGCCATAAAGCGGAAACTGCTGTGCATGAACGCCATGAAGAACGGCCTTTCTGGCTGGCGTCTGGATTATTCCTGCTGGCCTTTGTTGGTTTACTGGTCAGCGTATTCCCTTACCTGTTACCACGCCAACTGACCTATATGGAAGCCGCAGCGCCAGATAGCAGTTTGATCTTTATGTTGCCTGGCATCTTCATTTTTGTGCCGCTGATTTGCGCCTATACGTTGTGGGGCTACAAAATTTTCGCCGGTAAAGTGGAAGATTATCAGGAGGGCTATTGATGAAATTCGTCGGGAAAAAATTGTCTCAAACCCAATGGTTTGTCGTTTTATACCTGTCTGGCTTTTTAACTTTAACTTTTATTGCATGGCTATTAAAACAAGGAATGAAGTTTTTATAAACGCTTAAAGATCAAGCATCTTCGCTCAAAAAATAACAGGCTTTTATTGATCTGACACAAATAAAGTGTCAATCAATGGGTCTGTTATTTTCATTTTTTTCATTTTTTTATTTGCATTTTAAAAAACACTGCTGCTATAGTCAGGACAAGACCGAGCTGTTTTGGTCCTTACCGGGTGCGAAAGATGAAGTATTTAAGTTTTATCGCAGTGTTGTTTTACCTAAGTTTGCTGTTTCCTACGGCAGGCCACTCTGCATCCAGCAGTTGGGTAGATTTACAACAAGCGAATGAAAACTTCAGCGTTGCTCTGGTTGCTTCAACGACACACTCCACTGTCGATTCGACAGAAACTTCAAGTGATGATGAGAAAAGCCCAGTCTGCTGGAATAGTTTTGAATTTCCATTGGCACAGAGCAGCGCTTATCAGCAAACACAAAGCCAATTCAGCACAGTGCAAAAAAGCTGCTATGCAGCACGCGCACCACCAGTACACCTCTCTTAAATCATTGAAATTGTCAGAGTTTCCGGCTTTTTAGTCACTATCTGACGACATCCATTGTATTGATTTCAGTTTCGCTGCCTCTGAGCGGACTGACGAGAGGTTTCTATGAAAAAGTTAAATTTATTCAACGTTGATGTAATAGACCATTTAGTTCAGCCAGCCGAATTTGCCGAAGCAAATGTAAACTCAGCAGCGCTGGATTTTGTGTCTGACTTTAAGACCACCAGCCCAATGATGATTGATGCTAATACCTGTGCAGTCGAAGCAGAGGATATGATGAATCATGAACATACCAAATTAAAACTGGTAATAGACGCCAATCAGGAATTGATTGGTTTAATCAGCTACGAACAGTTGTCTATCCAGAATGTACTGCAACGTTTAGGCAAAGGCGTGAATCGCACTGACTTAACAGTGGCCGATTTAATGCGTCCACGCGCTGAAATCAAAGCTTTGGCTTATGAGCAAATCAAACACTGCACTATCGGTGATGTGCTGAACACATTGCAGCACAATGGTGAGCAGCACTGTTTAGTGATAGATACCGAATCTCACCACATCCGCGGTGTGATATCCGCAAGCGATATCGCCAGCCGTTTGCATATTCCGGTTCATATTGAAAAAGCTCCGACTTTTTTAAATATTTTTGACCGTATGTATGCCTGATCGACCTTTGACGGGTCGTTAACGCGGCCCGCTAAAGCATGTTTTCTCCTGGTTTTCCCCGTTTCGTAGTCATTCCCGCGGAACGGGGTTTTTGAAAGCCGCCACAGAGTATAGGTACCTCCAAGACCTCCCCTCTGTCAGCAATGCTGGTTCATGGCGGCGTTTTCCTCCTTCAATAGCATAAGTACCTCCAAGACCTTCACCCACCTGTCAGCAATGCTGGTTCATGGCGGCGTTTTCCTTAATAAGCAATATAAGTACCTCCAAGACCTTCATCCACCTGTCAGCAATGCTGGTTCATGGCGGCGTTTTCCTTAATAAGCAATATAAGTACCTCCAAGACCTACTTTCCCTTCCCGTCGGGTATCCCGATTAATGGCGACGTTTTCCTCCTTCAATAGCATAAACACCTCCAAGACCTGCCACCCAAAAAAATCCATAAACAACTGAATATAAAGACAAAAATAGACCTTCACCAAATCTTCAGTAAATCTTTAGGCTTTCTTTTGAAGTGAATAAAGCAATGCCTGTTATGTTGCTGGGCACTGTTATTTGATGGGTAAAAAAGATGAAGAGAACACTGTTAGTCGCTATAAAAATTCTGCTTTCTTTGGGCCTGCTTTTTGCTGCAACTCATAATCTGACAGCACAGGCATTGGCTGCAGAATCAAAACCAATTCACACTGATAGTCAGCAAAAGCTCTCAGGAAAAATCATTTTCTCAACCACAGCCAAAGCTATAGAGTCATACCAAGCCACTGAGTTAATCCAGAGATTTGAGCTCAATAGCACAAAAAGCCTGTATTTTAATGCTGTACTAGACCAGCCCCTTACTGCCTATTTGCAGCAATTAGCACCAGAATTATCTGCTGAAGAAGCAAACAAAAACGGCAATTATCAATTTACCTTTTATGTTGATGGATCAGTGGTTTACACCGAGAGTTTAAACCTGGCGGCAGGCTTATCCACTGAAAAGTCCAACCACAAAGTGCTGATGAAGCCGTTTTTTAGTGAAGCCAACGAAGACTCCTGGGGGCGTTTTTTATGGATGCGCTTTATGCATTTCGGTGGAGAACAAGCCCTGACCGAAGGCGTTCATACACTGAAAATAGAAATCAGACCCTACATCAAAACAGCTGATATAAAAATTGGTAACTTGATTGCTGCAGGTGAAATTTCAGTGCAGGTGGTAAAACCCAAAGCTTCGGAGCAGCAAATAGCTATTCAACCCATTAAGGCCACCCATGACTGGGTTATATCTAAAGACAGCTACAACAAAGATTTGATCAGAGCGATGAACAAAAAAATTGCCGAAAAAGAGTTCAAAGACATTAGCAGTGTGGTTGTGATTAAAGATGGTGCTTTGTTACTGGAAGAATACTTTAATGGCAGTGAACGTGCATCCTTGCATGACCCGCGCTCTGTGGGTAAAAGCTTTGCTTCCACTATGCTGGGCATAGCTATCCATGAAGGCTTTATTCAAAGCGAAAAGCAAAGTCTGAGTGAGTTTTACCCGCTAAAGAACTACCAAAACTACTCAGAAAAGAAAGCCAATATCAGCCTGAAAGACCTGATGACAATGACTTCGGGTTTTGCCGGAGATGATTCAGACTCAGCCTCCCAAGGCAATGAAGAAAACATGTATCCAACACCAGACTGGGTTAAATTCACACTGGATTTACCTATGCAAAATCCAACATCCCCGGTGAAAGAATGGAGCTACTTTACTGCTGGTGTCGTGGTATTAGGCGACATACTACAAAAAACTGTGCCACAAGGCCTTGAAGCTTATGCCGATAAAAAGCTGTTTGCACCCTTAGGTATTAGCAAATACGAGTGGCAATACACCCCACAAAAAGTGGCCAATACAGCCGGAGGCATACGTTTAAGGGCCTTGGATTTTGCCAAATATGGCCAACTGTATAAAAATGGCGGCAGCTGGGGCAAGCAACAAATTATTCCTGCAGACTGGGTAAAAGCGAGTTTAGCTAAGCAGGTGGCACGGACAGAGCAAAAGGATGGTGGTCATTATGGCTATTTATTCTGGAACGATACCATTCCGTCGGGCCAGCAGTCGTATGAAGTGGCTTATGCCAGCGGCAATGGCGGCAATAAGATCTTTATTTTCAAAGACATTCCGCTGGTTATAGTGATTACTGCCAAAGCCTATAACAAAGCTTATGGCCACCCCCAGGTAGCGCAGATGATAAGCGAATATCTTTTGCCGGCTATTCTGCACTAGTTAGCCACGTCAGTCCTTTTATCCGCCGTTGGATCAGGCTTCTGGCGGCGGATAAGCCTCCAGAAACTCTTGATGCATCTTTTCTCTGCGTTGATTTATATCGTCAATCAGTTGATAAAACTCTGGCCGCTCTTTCAGTGCAGCAAACAAGGGCGACAGAGCTAAATACTCACTATTCAGGTAACCCAACTGGATAGCTTTTTGCAGATAACCCAGCGCAGCGTTCTGGTCTTTGACTGCCCATAAAGCAATCAAAGACGCCTCAATATAGTTAATAGGCCAACTGTCACCACGCTCTACTGTCTCTTCAATGCTGCTTAACCTTTCGATAGCCTCTTGCGCTGTCAGTTGGTTATTTAAAATCTGCACCAGGCTATTTGGATAAGAGGTACCAGTGCTCACTTCTGCTGCGGCTTTAAACCAAGGCAAAGCCTTTTCTTTTCCCTCTAACAGCCAGACCAACTCAGCATAATAAGCGAACACTTCATGGCGCTTAATGTCCCGTTTCAGTACTTTTTCAATCTCGCTTTTCGCTTCAGTAAAACGGCCCTGAAAATATAAAAAGCGTGGATAAGCTTCGTTGATAAAGACGTTGTCCGGATAAAGCACAAACAACTCCTGATAGTTAAGTTGTGCTTTGGAGCTGAAATTCAGCAGTTCAAAAATTCGGCTGATTTGCAAATCGGCCATGTGATTATTCGGCTGCAGCTGTTTAGCTTTTACCGTTAAATCATAGGCTTGAATAAGCTCGCCTTTGGTTTCTAATAAATGCGCTGCCGAACCCATGCTGGCATAGTTTTTCGCATCAAGCTGAGTTGATAACATATAGGCTGCTAAAGCCTGATCGAGACTGCCAAGACAATCCCAGGCATAGGCAACTGCAGCCTGAGCTTTACTTTTATCACTGTCACTGCCATTGAGTGCGAGCGCTTGCAGAGCATATTGTTTGGCTTCCATAGCCAGCTCAGCAGGCTGACTGTATCTGCAAACCGATTTACTCAGCGCTAAACTTAAGCCAATAAGCGCAGCCTGATTGTTTGGCTCAAGTTTGAGTGCTTCGCTGAATAACTCTATAGATCTGTTGGTATTGTCGCCCTGCCCTGTGCTGAAGTAATAATTTCCACGCTCGATCAGTAACTCAACCGGATTGCTGGCCTGAACTTCAGTATTGATAGCGGCTGTATCTGAAACTTGTGTTTCTTGATTCAGCATCCAATAAAGCCCTACAGCAATGCTCAATAGCGCAACTACTACAACTGGCACTCTGAACGAAAACCTTTTTTGCGTCACGGCTGACAGCTCTATGGGTTTTACCAATAAACGATAGCCCCGGCCACGCACCGACTCAATGTAGGTAGGCTGTTTCGGGTCATCATCCAGCGCCTTTCTCAATAAGGTAATACGTTGAGTAATGGTCTCGCTGCTTACAATAGTATTTTTCCAGACAGCCGCTGTTATTTGCTCGACAGTGCAGACTTTTCCGGCATGCTCAATCAAATACATCAGGAGTTCAAAGGAGAGCTTGGGCAGGTCAATCTCTTGCCTATCTGATCCCAGCACGCGGTACACTTTGTATGAGTCAGGTTCTACAACTAAATCCAGTAATTCCACTTGCCGCATCTGCTGTCCAAATTTGCTGTCTAAACGAGTAGTGAGAAATTTTTGTAACTCAGAGCTGCACTATAAGCCTTCCACCGCACAGATTAAACGAGTCTGGCACTAATAGTGTTTAGCTGCTGTTATCCAGCCGAATAACATCTGGACAAACACATTTACAATCAATTGGTTAACAAAAAATCACAGTAAAATAAAACCCACAAGACCGAATTTACTAAAGCTTTCCCGATCACAGCAGATACATAAGCATCAGGTTTAACTGCTTTTGATAAGGAGATACAAATGAACGAAGCCAGCCGCTTACAAAGAATGCGTGAACTTGGAGTACGTCTCCAGGAGCTGCGTTTGCTGCCTTCGCATTCTGTAAACTCTTATGCCGGAGCAGCTATTAACTTTTTGTTCCAGAACTATCAAATTGAAAAACCAGCAGGCGCTCCTTTGGATGTGACCTTACGTGCTTTAGCTACAGGTCTGGCATTAAGACACAATATGCAAACCCGGCCGGACCCGGACAAAGTGATCGACTTTTTCTGTCGTCATTATCAGGTGCATTAACCACAATGCGTTCCGACTAAAGCTGCTGAAAAGCAGCTTTTTGCGTTATATTTGCGGCTTTTGGCCACTATCTGCTTTAGCTTTATCCTCTACACTGCTGCTTATATTTTATTAACTGAGTCATTCTGATGCGAAGCAACCTGGATTGGTTTCGTCATGCTTTTGCTTATGAATGTGGCGCTATAGTTCTGAGAACTTTATGCACTCTGGCTGTGGCGGATACAGCTCTTGGCAGCGCTTCTGCTTTTTCGTTATTCAGCTCATTTACTGTATTTTTTCTAACCTTAACTCACACTAAAGTTTTTGATTACTTCCTGTGGCGCGCCACTGGCTCTTTAGCCAAAACAGGCAAAGTGCGGCTTTTGCATTGCGTCAGTTATGAACTAGCCGGCGCAGCGATCAGCATTCCTTTAACCTTATGGCTGCTGGATTTTAATCTGACTCAGGCTTTATGGCGGGAAGCCTTGATGTTTATCGTGTTTTTGATGTACACCTACCTGTATAACTATGGCTACGATCGCTTATTTCCGGTACCTCATGCTCAGCCTATCGATTCGCGCTTATAGCCCCATTCAACTTAGTCACAGCCATGAGCATCATCAGTTGGTGTTGCCTTTGGCTGGCCGGTTAAATTTGCTGATCAATCAGCAGCAATTTCAGGTGGGTACCGCAGAATGTCTGGTGATACTTGCTGGCACAGAACATGGCTTTTCCGCCGCTGAACAATGCCGGTTTTTAGTTGTAGATTTAACGCATTTACCTGCACATTTGCTGCATTTAACTCAACCGGTGTTTCAGTTGTCTGCTCGGATGCAACCCTATTTATTAGTTTTGGAGCAGCTGTTACTGCAACAAAATCAGCAACTATTGCCAACAGCACAGCAGTTTTTTCTACAATTACTGGAAGCAGAACAACCAGCACCAGCAGTGGACAAAAGAGTACGTCAGGCTCTGCTTTACATGCAGGACCATCTGGCAGAAGAGTTAGATTTAGTGAAGTTGGCCAGCAAAGCAAGTTTGAGTCTGAGTCAGTTTAAACAGTTGTTTCGCCAGCAGTTAGGCCGCAGCCCAGGTCAGTATTTAACAACTTTACGAATGCAGCACAGCCGTACTTTATTGCTGTTTTCCAACTTAACAGTGCAACAAATAGCGCTGGAATGTGGCTATCAATCGGCTTCTGCCTTTAGCGCGCGTTTTTCACAGCTTTTTGGGCAAAGCCCACAACAGTTCAGAGGACAGCAGTACAGAGGTTCAGCTAAAGCTTAATCAGCTCGACAGCACCACGTTTTTGCATAGTGACATAAAGCAAAGTCGGGTCTTTTTGTGAAAAGGTGACGTTGGTTGGAAACTCGCCTTTTAGCTGGTATTCCTTCAGCAACTTACCATCCGGACTGACTTTGGCAACCACACCTTTGCCATAACGGGCTATATATAAATTACCTTTGGCATCGGTACGCATGCCATCTAAACCAAAATCCGGGAACTGGATCAGCAATCTTTTATTGCTGGCCTGAAGCTTTTTATCCAGGTCGTACACCCAGACTCTGCGCTGCGCGCTTTCATTGACATATAACCTGGTCTGATCCGGGCTGATTTCCACACCATTGGTCGTTCCCATATCTTTTTCAACCAGACTGGAGCTACCGTCTGTATCAATGCGCCACAACTGACCTTTACGGTTTTTCCAATCCGGATCGCTGGCAAAAATAACGCCATTGGCCGCTATGGTTAAATCGTTGGGCTGAAACATTAAAGGCTGATGGGCATGCAGTTGCAGCTGTTTACCGTCGTAACGCCAGATATTATGGCCAGTATAATCCGCTATATACATCAGGCCTTTCTGGTCAAAACGAATACCGTTGCCAATACTGCCTTTGGGCAAAGTCAGGGCTAAGCTCACCTCACCTTGGGGGCTCACTTTGCCAATAGTTCCTTCGACACCATAATTTACCGCATACAAATAGCCGTTTTTATCTGTAGCAGGGCCTTCGATGCTTGCATGAAAAACGCCGTCAGATACAAAATCGCTGCTGTCGGGTTGTGTGCTGGCGTGCGCGACCAAACCCGACATGGATACTAATAAAATCAGTAACTTATACTTCATCAGTTTTATCCTTTGTATCTTAAGCTGGCTTTATGCCTTGGGCAAACCGCAATAGCTGCTCCGGGTCGTAACGGCCTTTGAGCTGCTGTAGTGTTTCATAATGACGACCATAATAAGCTTCAGACCAGTTTTTAATCAAAGCGTCGGTGTAGTTTAAGTAGGCACCACCGGTACTATAAGGTTGCATCACAGTACGCATATGATTGACCCAAAGCGCAGCGCCCCGCATTAACTTTTCATTAGCCCCGACAGGGCGGCTCACCAAATACTGAGCACTAAAGAGTGCATCTCTGTGAGCAAAAGCTGTGTGATCTGCAGGCACAGAACTGATAGCCCCACCCATCAGCGTCAATAAAATACCGCCGGATAATCCTTGTTGCTGACGCTGCTGCACCTGCCCCAATAAAGCTTCTAATCCGGCTCTGCTGATCGCTTTATTAAAAAAGTCGGAACTGCCCGCCATAGCCACACGTTTCAGTTTGGCATGCTCTGATTGATGCGGCAATTTGCACTCTGGCATCTCCAAACCAGCACAATCCGTCAGCATATATTCGCGGTAATTATGCAGCACCACGTCCTGCTCTACAGGTTGCACCGGCAAGCGTCTTAACCAATTTACCCATTGCTGCTGCAACAATTTAATCTGACCTAAACTGATCACCCGTATTTGCAACTGAGGTTCATGACCCTGTTCGCCGCTCCACCATAAGGCAGCCTGAGACCACAAAGCTTCGGGCAATTGACGGCTCCAGTGTTGCCATAAATTCAGCACAGGCAAAGCGTCTTTTAACGCAAAATAAGCATGGCAACTTAAGATATCTGTAGTGGCAAAAGTCTGAAACTTCAGGCGGGTGACTATACCAAACTGGCCGCCACCTCCTCCTCTCAAACCCCAGAATAAATCAACGTTTTGCTGCTCGTTACAACGCAGTACATCACCATCCACAGTGACCAGTTCTGCTTCCAGCAAGGCGTCACAAGTTAAGCCATACAATCGGTCGGCAATACCAAAACCTCCGCCCTGAGTTAAACCGGCAATACCTACTCCAACACAGCTACCACCCGGGATAGAGCGGCCTTTTTTACTCAACTGATCATAGATATCACCCAGCTTAGCCCCAGCCCCTATCCAGGTCGTATCCTCTTCAGGCTCCAGCTGAATATCAGCCATTAATGCTAAATCCAGCAAAATACCTTTGGTGCTGGAATAACCAGCATAGTTATGGCCACCACTACGGCCTGTGATTGGCAACTGAAACCAACGGGCAAAAGCTAAAATCTGCTGCACATCAGCTGTATTGGCACAACGGGCTATCACTGCAGGAATAATGGTATCAAAGCGGGAATTGGCGGCTTTATAAAAACGACTAAAACCGGCATCTGCCGGAAATAATAACTGGCCGGAAAAGTTCGCTTTTAGCTGCTGCCAGTCAGTGCTTTCAGGCAAAGCGTTGGCCGGGCTAAACTGGCAGCCGGCTACAGTGGCTAAAGCAGCAGCACTGCTTAAAGTTAAAAAATGACGTCTGTCCAAAGGCAAGTCTTTTCAAAATGGGAACCGCAGGCAAATTAGCATAAATTGGCGGGATCTTGTTGTGAGTGAGTTGAAATGACAAACAAAGATTATAAAAATGACTGATGGCCCCGTAAGATTTGAGTTTGCCCCTGAATAGAAAATTTTTAATAACTCCATTTAAACCTTCAGGCTTGATACTACGACTAAGCTATTTTACTTTGGATAAAAATTGATGAAAAAACTACTTATAATCAATGTATTACTTCTAACATCCTCCATAGCTTGTGCCAAGCCTGAAGTAGATTGCGCTGTCTATCCCGACCAACAAAGCTCTGATTATCTATTACCCTATCAGGTAGGAGAAGCCTTCCCTGTTGTAGTTTCGACTGGCCATTACCGCGCGTCGAACCAGGGTGTTGGCCTTTATGCGATCGACTTTGATATGCCAATAGGCACTAAAATAGTGGCATCAAGATCGGGTGAAGTGGTGGCTGTCCGCGAAACTTTTCAAGATGGCAATGGTAAAGATTTAGAAGAAAACTATGTTTTTATTCGCCATAGTGACGGCAGCATAGCGCGCTATTTTCATCTGACCCACAATGGGGTTTTGGTGAACGAAGGTGACAAAGTCAAAGCCGGTGACCTGATCGCCATTAGTGGTGATACGGGCCAGACTTCCAGCCATCATTTACATTTTGATGTGCAGCAATGTGGGCCGAACCTGCCGCCTGGCTATAACAAACTACCCTGTGGCCAAACCCTGCCTGTCACTTTTAAAAACACCAGTAGTCATAGCTGTGGTTTAGAGGAAAGCGTTAGCTATAAAGCTTTGTAGGTTTGATGTGGTGCCTATGGACGCTCAGTTGTCAGCGTCCGCGATTCGCTTAAGATGCTCTGTCCATGAGGTAAAGTACAGAGCAAGAGTTGCCCACTTTTTTCCGCTTTAGCAATTCAGTGGATGCAGAAAGATCTCTTTCTTTTTGGTAAAAACAATATCTTTTAGTACATGCACTTTGCCATTAACAATCACCTTGATTTGCTCAATCTTAACCACAGATGACATTGATTCCTGAACAGTGAAACTCTCATGATATGTTTCGTACTCTGGCTGAGACGTGTTGTCCATCAGAGTTCCAGCCGTATAGTTTTTTGTTATCAAGTCGCCGTTTTCAGTTCTCAGCCGATTAAAGCTTTTCACACTAAAGCTTGTTTTTAGATCATCAACATAGAGCTCCAGCAGCTGCTCAGGCCAAATAACAGTTGCTGATTCAACGACTTTGAAAGCAATACTGAGATTAGTTTTATCCTTGTGCTCCCATACATGTAGCTCCACTCTCGCATTATCAAATGTGTAAACAAGCTGATTATCGGCGCCAACCCTGCCCCGACATGATTCTTTCTCCACTTCAGCCCCAACCGCTTGAGGATGAAAATACTCTTCAGGCATAACTACGCAGGCGTTTAAAAGAAAAACGGATATCCAAGTTAAAAATCTATTCATAATCTGTTGAATCCTGAGCCTTACCGCCCTGTTCTGCCAGTTAACCCGATTCTAAAAAATCAAACTAACTCGCCTTCAAAGATTTCAATGAGGCTTTTGCTGCAACATTCTAAATCCGGCTAAATTTCTTTCCCACATTTTGGGCAAAACTTGTACTCCCCATGAATTGACGAACCACAACTTACACAAAAACGGGCGCTACCCGGTTTTTCCTGATGATCAAAACCCATCAGTTGATTAAAGGGATCAGGTTCTTTATCAGGAGATACGATGTCGAGTGTTGAAAATCTATTTTTCGCTAAAGCGTTATAAATATGATAAACGCCGCCAATGATCGAAGACACTATGACGAAGTAGCCAATCAGACTCCAGTATTCCGGGCTGTCTTCTTTGCTGGTGGCACTGATCCACATCAGGCCGAAGATGGTACCGCCAATAATCTCACCCAACCCTTGGCCCAGAGATGGCATTCTGCCAGTTTTTATAGCGGCTATATTTCCCTGATCATCGGCCATCGAGACTTTTTGCACAGCTTTATGTTTAGCTCGGTCTCTAACCAATAAGTCAATTTCTCTGGCTCGCTCAGGATGAGCTGCTCTGTCAATTTCCCGCTGACAATCAAGTAATTCCTCTAAGCTATATTTTGTATAATCAATTTCTTTCAAAGCATATTCCTTCTATAACCACGGGTTCGCACCACACAAGCGAACAACTTGTTCTGCTTCTGGCCGCGAAAAGGCTTTCATTAGCCACTGATTAATAACAAAGTATGGATATAGCCTAAAAAATCAAAGGATATACCAAGCACCTATCATAGCGGCCTAATCACAGACCAATCCATAAGTAAATGACCTAAAATGGAAATTCTGAGTGCGCTGTTTTCACCTGACTCACGAGGGTGCTTTAGTCACTGAAAGTGACAAAGTCAAAGCCGGCGACCTGATCGCCATCAGGGGTGATAAGGGCCAGATGCTGAGGTATCCCCACGAAATATCGATTGAAAACAAAAAGATGAACTAAGAAGAAACATTCATGGTGTTTGGTGATCTGATCTATCGCCAAACAAATTAGAGGACCAAAACACCATGAATGTAAGCCGCATCTTAGCCAGTTTTATCCAGAACGTCACTCCTATTTCTCATAAAACCCGCAGAGAATCTTTACGTGCTGCAGTACAAAGTTGCATAGAAAAACAAACACTTACCGTCACCGGTATCGGACGTGGCATCGCTGGTGAGACCAAGGAAAAACATCGTATAAAACGAGCTGACCGCTTGCTGTCCAACCCATGGATGCAGATTGAACGGCCGTTGGCTTATGCTGCACTGACCCGTCTGCTCATCAGTCATTTGCCTCGTCCCGTTATTCACGTCGACTGGTCTGATTTAGATGGCTGCCGTGGGAATTACCTGCTCAGAGCTTCACTGGCTTTTAAAGGTCGCGCGTTAGCGCTGTACGAGCATGTGTATCCGTTGAATAAGAAGGAAAAACCGGAGGAGAACCAACGCTTTCTTAAGCAATTAAAAGACATGCTTCCTGCGCACTGTAAACCCATTATTGTCACCGATTCAGGCTTTAAAGTGCCCTGGTTTCAATTGATACAGCAACAAGGTTGGGACTTTGTAGGACGAATTCGCGGGAAGTCAATGTGCCACATCACTGACTGTGGCTGGCTAAGTTGTCAGGAGTTATTTAAAAAAGCCAGAAAACAAACCAAGGCTTTTGCTGACGCCAGACTCACACTTCAGAGCGAATATCCGGCTCAATTAATCCTGCATAAAAAGACGATAAAAGGCCGGAGTAAACTCACGACGCTTGGCGAGAAAAGCCGTGCCAGTTGCAGCCTGGATGAGTCACGCAGCGCAAGGGAGCCATGGTTACTGGCCACGAACCTGAGTGTCGATAATGCTAAATCTATACAACAAGTTATCTCTGCCTACCGGTCACGTATGCAACTAGAAGAGAACTTCCGCGACACCAAATCAGCTCGTTATGGATTAAGCCTCGAATGGCAAGGCTGCAAGTGTCCCAACCGGTTAGCAGTATTAGTTCTGATAGGTACACTAGCGCATACCTTGCTGATATTTATAGGATTATCAGGAGCGAATGCTGGGCTTCACCGACAGTTTCAAGCAAACACGACTCGACACAGGGCTGTGCTGAGTTATGCCTACTTAGCCCTGAGAATGATAGCTCGAAAGCTGGACCATATAAGGCGAAGGGACTGGCTAAACGGGATCCATGAATTCAGGCAAATCACCGCTTCCTATGGAGATGATTTACATGCTTAAATTCGTGGGGATCCCTCAGGGCCAGATGTCCGGCAAGCAGTTTAGATTTACTTCAAACCACAGAAGCCCTGCTGATAGACAATAAAGTTAACGCCTGCTGGCAAACGAAAAAAGAGGTTCAAGATTGATGAGTCTGCAAACACTAAAACAACATGCTTTAAACAATCCGGAAGTGAAGGCTGAATACGAACAGTTGGAGGCTGAATTTAACTTTATCGATCAACTCCTCTCCATGCGCACTGAAGCTGGGCTTACACAAGAACAGGTTGCACAAAGGATGCAGACACAAAAGAGCAATATCAGCCGCTTAGAAAAAGGTAACTCCAACCCCAGCTGGTCTACGCTGGTGAAATATGCCCATGCTTGTGGTTTTGAGCTTTCGATTAAGTCGCATAAGATCTGAGCTTGATCTTACATAGAAAATTTGTCTTTATCACCAGCATTCAGGCAGCAAAGATTGACGATTTTCGCTAGAGTCAGGTGGAGCCTCCAAGGCTGAAGCCGAAATACTTACATAATAAAAGCAACAGACATGAAGCTTGCTATAACGCAGCGTGAAACGCTAATTTAACATGGCAACCACAAACCGAGCAGCATCCATACCTCCCCCTGACCTACAAAACACCAAGCGCTACAAGTGTTTTTTGGAGTAAGGAATTCGATAGCATGAAACAGATTTAGTTGCTTACCTCAAGCACAATTGAAGTAAGAAACGCGGTGCTGCGTGTTTTCAAGCCTTACTGTTTAATTTGATATTTTTCAGTGCTTCAGCCAGTTGCTTGTTCAAATCGTCCAGCGCGTGAACAATAGCCATATATGCATCTTTTCCTGCTTCGTAGGAATAGGCTGGAATATGCAGCCCAAGACCAGTGGAAACGTCGTAGTGATAAATGTCTTTTCCTTCAAGGCTATTATAGGTAAGTTCATCCTGTTTTGTTTTTAATTCATATGTACCTGTTGCGTTTAATTCAAAAGGTTGAAGAGGAGCTTTAGGGATAACATTATATTTTAAAGTAAGTTTTGTTTTGGTGCTCATTGTAACCAGAGGCGGCACAGGCGCCTCAAATTGAATTAACTGTGGTTGGATAACCAAGTCAAAGTTATCTGCAGACAATTTTGATTCGGACTGAGAAATATCAGCAAAATATGACTTCAAAGAGTCATGAACTGCACTTTTGAAATATTCACCTAGGTCATATTGAAAGACGGTTAATAACTGCTTACTTTCATGCTGTTCATTTAAAAAGTCTTTATCAAGATAAACTAGTACACTTTCTTTCCTGAGTTCTCCAGCTTGAGCTGATGCCTGTATTTTCGGAATGACCACTGGCGAATTTACAGCGCAAGCGACCAAAAATAAAGCTGCGCAAAATACAAAAATTGTCCCGTTATTTTTCATAATTATTTCCATCAGTTTTAAGAATGCAGCTTAAAATGGCGACTCGTAACCCAATTGATAATGGGCACTGAAGCCAGTCAAAAAGAAGATTGTCGATTATATCCAACAGATGAGAAGTAAAATATCGTAGCCTCACCAGACACTTCAGCTATACCTTGCCTCACTTGTATGAGGGTTAAAATACTGCTCCTGCTTTTCTTCTTCAAGTATTTTATGCAATCTAAAAATGCAAGTCGGAGTGTTCGTAAATACATCAAATATCGGCAACTACAACCACGGGCTTCTGCATGTCGGGATAAACCCGCCCCCTACAATTTTTTATCAGTTTTTAGGGAAACTTTAAGCCGGTGATCACCACAAATTAGCCCGTAGAAAACACAAGTCCGAAACAACGCACCAACCAATTTCCCCTTGCCGCCTGAAAAAAAGCTGTTTATGCTGGCGACACTTAGCTTGTCGGAGTGCTGCACAAACCTTGTTTGTCAGCTGAGACCGCCCTTGGGCGGAATCCGTGGAACCTGAACAGGATAATACCTGCGGAGGGAAACAAGAGCGCATACAGCGGCGGTGATCCGTCTGCCTGTTGGCGCACTCATTCGGCTCATCTGTTGATGGCTGTCCACGCTTTTCCCAAGCTCTGTTGAAAATTAACTATTTAATTATTTCATCGGAGTTTATATGTCAGAAAATCAAAACCGTCGCGCTACCCGCGCTGCCGCCGAACAATTTATTCAGCAGTTTCAGGGCCAGCCTTATCCCGCCAGCCGCAAGGTGTATATCGAAGGCGACTTACCCGGCGTGAAAGTGGGTATGCGTGAAATTGAACTACAGCCGAGTTTAATTGGCGGTACTAAAGACAAGCCTTTATTTGCGCCTAATACCCCGATTCGGGTCTACGACACCTCAGGTCCTTATTCCTGCCCTGATGCTCAGATCAATATCCGCAAAGGTTTACCCGCTCTGCGTACCGAGTGGATCAAAGAGCGTGGCGACACTGAACTGGTCACCGACTTTGGTTCTGTCTACAGCAAAGAGCAGTGGCTGGATGAAAGCCTGCAAAGCTTAAGATTTGAAGCTTTAACAGAAAGACGCATAGCCAAAGCTGGTGTGGCAGTCACTCAGTTGGCCTATGCCCGTCGTGGCATTATTACGCCAGAAATGGAATACGTGGCTATTCGGGAAAACTTAAGTCGCGCTAATCTGGCTGCTGCCACTGAAGCCAGAACTCAGCATCCGGGCCAAAGTTTTGGTGCCAACTTACCCACACAAATTACCGCTGAATTTGTCCGGCAGGAAATAGCGGCAGGCCGCGCCATTTTGCCCGCCAATATCAATCACCCTGAAATTGAACCTATGATTATTGGCCGTAACTTTCTGGTAAAGGTAAACGCCAATATCGGCAATTCAGCAGTTAGTTCGTCCATTGAAGAAGAAGTGGAAAAGCTGCTGTGGGCCACCCGTTGGGGCGCTGATACTGTGATGGATTTATCCACTGGCCGTTATATTCATCAAACCCGAGAATGGATTATTCGCAACAGCCCTGTGCCTATTGGTACCGTGCCTTTGTATCAGGCGCTGGAAAAAGTGGGAGGTATAGCCGAAGACTTAAGCTGGGAATTATTCCGCGACACCTTAATTGAGCAGGCCGAACAAGGGGTGGATTATTTTACTATTCATGCCGGAGTGCGCTTAGCTTATGTGCCTATGACAGCCAAACGTCTGACCGGCATAGTATCCCGTGGCGGTTCTATTATGGCCAAATGGTGTCTGGCGCATCATAAGGAAAACTTTTTATATCAACACTTTGACGATATCTGCGACATTATGCGCGCTTACGATATCAGCTTTAGTTTGGGTGATGGTTTGCGCCCCGGTTCTATTGCCGATGCCAATGACGAAGCTCAGTTTGCCGAGCTGAAAACCTTAGGTGAACTGACACACCGCGCCTGGGCTAAAGATGTGCAGGTGATGGTGGAAGGCCCTGGCCATGTGCCTATGCAGCTTATTCGTGAAAATATGCAGTTGCAGCTGGAATACTGCGCTGAAGCGCCTTTTTATACTTTAGGCCCTCTAACCACTGATATAGCGCCGGGTTACGATCATCTGACGTCAGCTATTGGTGCAGCTCAGATTGGCTGGTATGGCTGCGCTATGCTTTGTTATGTCACGCCAAAGGAGCATTTGGGTTTACCTGATAAAAACGATGTCAAAGAAGGCATGATTGCCTACAAAATTGCCGCCCACGCCGCCGATTTAGCTAAAGGCCATCCGGGAGCACAAATTCGGGATGATGCTTTATCCAAAGCCCGTTTTGAGTTCCGCTGGCAGGATCAGTTTAATTTAAGTTTAGACCCTGAACGGGCCCGCTCATATCACGATCAAACCTTGCCACAAGAATCCGGCAAAGTGGCGCACTTTTGTTCTATGTGTGGCCCTAAGTTTTGTTCGATGAAAATCAGTCAGGATGTGCGCGACTATGTGGCCAGTATTGAAGTTCAGCAGATAGACCCTGAATTACAACAAAATACTCTCCACACAGAAATGCAGAAAAAAGCGCAGCAGTTCCGGGAGTCTGGCGCAGAGCTTTATCACGGCTCGGATAAAACACTCTCTGATACACCACAGGAGGAACCGCAGCTATGAGCCAAACGCTGCTGATCCTCGGTGGCGGTTTAATGGGACGTTTATGCGCTTTGGCTTTGTCCGAACCTGGACTTTGGCCAAAGCCAGCCCGTATTCGCCTGCTGGAAAAGGGGAGTTTTAGCCCTTCCCAAGAGCTGTATCAATCCAGTGCTGCTTTTTCTGCTGCCGCTATGTTATCGCCTTTGGCGGAATCTGTGCTTTTAGAGCAGGATTTAGTTGAGCTGGGGTATCGCAGTATGCAGCTGTGGCGACAGCTACAACAGCAACTGCCGGATTTTAGCCTGCAACACCAAGGAGCTTTGCTGCTGGCCCACCCACAGCAACAACACCTGTTATTGCATTTGGTCAGCCAAATCAAAGCCCAGCCACATTATCAGCCCAAATGGCTGACTAAAACTGAACTGACAGAACTTGAGCCTTCGTTAGCGGCTCGTTTTCAGCATTGCTGTTATTTGCCAGGCGAAGGGCAGTTAGATAATCAGGCTTTTTTACAGCATTCTCTATTGCTATTGCAGCAAAGAGGTGTGTCGCTGGAAGCTCATTCAGCCGTTGAATTTAGAGGCAATCACCTCTGGTGTAATGGCAAGTTAGAACCCGCAGATTTGGTGATTGATTGCCGTGGTTTAGGAGCGTCCACTGAATTGCCACTATTGCGACCAGTGCGGGGAGAAGTACTGAGAGTTAAAGCACCAGCAGTAAAACTTAGTCGCCCTGTGCGGTTGTTCCATCCCCGTTATGCGCTTTATATAGCACCTAAAGGCGAGGGTATTTTTGTGGTAGGCGCTACAGAGCTGGAATCGGCCGATCAATCCGGCCCTTCGGTGCGTTCGACGCTGGAACTGCTTTCGGCTTTGTATTCAGTAGACCCTGCTTTTGCTGATGCGGAAATTTTAACTGTACAGGCTTCGGCCCGCCCCGCTTTGCCAGATAACAGACCTGCTATTTCCCATCAGCACAGCCTGATTAGGGTCAATGGTTTATACCGTCACGGTTATTTATTAGGTCCGGCCTTGGCTGAACAAGTGACCCAGCTGGCTTTGCTGCAGTTCAGCGAAGCTAAGGAGCTGTGTTATGGCTGAGCATATGAAAACAGAGCTAAGCATCTGGCTTAATGGCAAAACCGAAATCTTAAACTCCTATCAATTAAACGATCTATTGCCGCGCTTTAAAGCCCCTTTTGCAGTGGCCTTAAATGGCCGTTTTATTGCCGCAGTTCAGTATCCAGATATTGCGCTTAAAGCCGGTGATCAGTTGGATATTGTTAGCCCTATAGCCGGAGGTTAAGCATGCAATCCGAATTTAACATTTACGGCGAAACCCTTAACAGCAGGCTGATTTTAGGCAGCGCCCTCTATCCAAACCCGACGATGATGCAGCAGGCATTACAACAAAGTGGCTGCGAAGCAGTGACTTTAAGCCTGCGTCGGCAAGCGCCTGAACAGCAAGGCGGCGAGCAGTTCTGGCAACTGATCCGCGACTTAAAACTCAGGCTCTTGCCCAATACAGCGGGCTGTTTTTCAGTGCAGCAAGCTGTGACCTTGGCGCAGATGTCGCGGGAGATTTTCCAGACTAATTGGATAAAACTGGAGCTGATAGGCGATGACTACAACCTGCAGCCCGACCCGATTTTATTGCTGCAAGCGGCCGAGCAACTACTGGCGGATGGTTTTGAGGTATTACCTTATTGCACTGACGATTTGGTGCTTTGCAAAAGGTTGTATGAACTCGGCTGCAATGTGCTGATGCCCTGGGCAGCGCCTATAGGTTCGGGTTTAGGAGTGCTCAACCCTTATGCACTGCGGACTTTAAGGGAACGTTTACCAGACGCAACTTTAATAGTGGATGCAGGTTTAGGTTTGCCCAGTCACGCCTGTCAGGTAATGGAAATGGGCTTTGATGGCGTATTACTGAATTCTGCCGTGGCTTTGGCCAAAGACCCTCTATTGATGGCTAAGGCTTTTTCGCAGGCTGTATCCGCAGGTCGCTCAGCATTTTTAGCCGGTGCTATGCCGAAACAGGACTTCGCCAGTCCTTCTACACCTGTGCTTGGTATGCCGTTTTGGTTGCAGGAGGCGCCATGACAAAATCAACAATCCTCTGGAGTATTGCAGGTTCAGACAATAGCGCAGGCGCTGGTATTCAGGCCGACTTAAAAACTATTCAGAGTTTTTCTGCGCCAGAACAACCTGTGTTTTTATGTACTTTAATCACAGCTATTACCGCCCAGCATAGTTCTGGTGTAGATGCCTGTATGGCGGTGTCAGTAGCTATGCTGCACCAGCAGGCGATGGCTTTATTAAAAGATGCACAACCTGCGGTTATTAAAATTGGATTGCTGGTGAATAAGCTACAGGTGCTTTGGCTGACTGATTTAGTCCGGCAACTCAGACATCAGCAACCTGACTTACTGGTGATTTATGACCCTGTTGCTATCAGCAGTTCAGGCTCAAAAATGGCTGAACCCGATTTATATCAGGCGGTGGTCCAGCATTTATTGCCACACATTGATCTGTTAACCCCCAATCTGCCGGAGTTGGAAGCTCTTACTCAAAGCTCGGATACTGAGCTGGCAGTGCAGCTGCTGTTCAAAGCCGGGGTAAAAGCGGTACTGGTTAAAGGCGGTCATGACGTTGATACACAAAGCTGCACGGACCAGCTTTTTATTAGCACTGATTTTCGCTACCGCGGTTATCCGGCTTATGCCAACCACATTCGTCTGAGCAGCCCCCGCCAACAACACCATTTTAATCACGGCACAGGCTGTAGTCTGAGCAGTGCTTTAGCTGCAGCTTTGGCTTTAGGTTACGCACTGGAGGATGCATTTGTAGTGGCAAAAAGCTATATCAATCAAGGTTTAAGCCAGCCAGTTGTGATCACAGAGTATTCGGGTACTTTGAGCCATTGGGGGTTTCCCACTAAGCAGGAGTATTTACCAGAGCTGCTGACAGACAATCTGCAGCCACTAACACAAGCCTTTGTAGCCTTAAAAGCGCCTTTGGGTTTGTATGTGATAGTGCCTTCAGTAGCAGAACTAAAAAGAGCTTTAGCTGCAGGAGTAAAAACCCTGCAACTGCGAATAAAAAGCACAGATCAGCAACTGCTACGCCAACAAATCCAACAGGCACTTCAACTTTGTCAGCACCCTGATATTCAGCTTTTTATTAATGATCATTGGCAATTAGCGCTGGAGCTCGGCGCTTATGGTGTGCATTTAGGCCAGGAAGATATTAACAGCGTTAATCTGGCAGCTTTACAACAAGCCGGATTAAGGTTGGGTGTGTCCAGCCATGGTTTTTATAAGCTGCTAAGAGCACAACAACTTCAGCCCAGTTATCTGGCGATAGGCGCAGTATTTGCCACTCAAACCAAGGATATGGGCGGTAAGTTGCAAGGTTTACAGAAGCTTTGTCGTTACAGCTCGTTATTCCCTGCTATTCCGTTGGTGGCTATTGGTGGCATTAACGAAAACAATGCCAAAGCTGTGTTGGCGATCGGTATCAAACACTTAGCTGTGGTGCAGGCGTTTGCGAATGCTGCAGATCCCACACTTTGGGTGCAACAGATGCAACAGTTAATCAGCGAGGCCCAACTGGAGCAAAAGCCATGCTCAGTGATTTAGAATTTATCCGTTATAGCCGCCAACTGATGTTGCCGGATTTTGGCGAAGCAGCTCAGTTGAAACTAAAACAAACTAAAGTGTTGCTGATAGGTTGTGGCGGTCTAGGCAATGCCGCCAGCCAGTATCTGGTGTCGTCCGGTATAGGCCAGCTGACTTTGGTTGATGGCGATAAAGTGGAATTATCCAACCTGCAACGGCAACTATTATTCCGCGACAACGACAGAGGTTTTAACAAAGCGAAAATAGCAGCGCGCCAACTTAGACAGCTGAATCCTCATGTGCAGATCGCCACTATTGAACAGCATTTTAGTGCCGCCAATGCCGAAGCTTTGCTGGAAAACACCGACTGGGTGCTGGATTGCACAGATAATTTCAAAAGCCGAAAGCTGATCAATCAGCTCTGTCAGCACCATCAAATCAGCCTGCTGAGTGCTGCGGCCATAGCCCAACAAGGCCAACTGATGCTCTGGCCTTTTGCGCATAACCAAAGCCCCTGCTACAACTGTTTATTCCCGGATTTAACAGACCAATCCGGCAATTGCAGCAGCTTAGGAGTGTTGGCACCTTTGCTTGGGATCATAGGCTCTATGCAAGCTATGTTACTGATCCAACAAATTATTCAGCCAGATACGCAAGCTAAATTCTGGCAGTTTGAGGGGATAGGGTTCAGGTTATCTGCTTATGATATGCCAGCTCAAAGTTGCCGTTGTGGTGTTAAAAAATCAGCGTGAAATGTACTTATTATTTAGGTTAGAGTGACAAGGTTGAGTAAAGATTCAGGTTCAGGGAGAGATTGAATGCCTGTCATTGTAGTTCTGTGTTTTTTGCTTAGTTTATCCGGTTGCGCCTCTATTCCCTTTGCCACCATGGCCAAACTCAGCCAGTACGATGGGCAGAGTATCGTGCAGCTTGATCCAGAGCAGATGCTGGTTAAAGTCAGCGTAGGTAATAGTTACAGTCTGAAGCCAAATTCCACCAGACTACAACTCAGCTTTCAGCCTGAGCAGCAAAATAGCAAAACAGAAGCGGCCTTAAGCTTAAAACAACTCAGCAAAGCGCAAGAAAAACGCTCTGTAGGCTTTTTTAGTCCGGATCTGGAAGTAATGACTTATGAGTTTGCTGTTGATCAGGCGGGTGCCGAAACCTTAAAGCAAATGCAGCAACAATTTATCAAGGCCGGTCATAAAGGAGCTGTCAGTTTTACAGTGGAAACAAGCTTTGACCATAAAGACAACTCAGAAATCAAAGAAGACATCCTGTTATGGGTCGACTTAAGAGTGTTTGAAAAAGAGGACTACATCTCTTTAATTGACGCCGCAGCGCTAAAAGTTGAAGCTATATAGATGAGTTGTCAAAACCACAGCATTAAGGCTGTGGCTTTAACTACCCGCTTTATCAATCACTTATTTAGTCAGGTAACGTAGGCCAGGTTTGGTATGGCCAAAACGTTGTGACAATGCTTTTCGGGTGGCTTCGAACGCATCCCATTCAGCACCGTCCTGCAATGGTGGAATAGTGATAACTTCACCTGCATCCAGACCTGCCAAAGCAGCGTCAACCATGTCCGCTGTGTTCATCACAATTTCAGTAGGTAAATGCTCATGCGGTAGGCCTGCCACATCCCAAAAATCTGTGGCTGTCGCACCTGGTAATACAGCCTGAATTCGAATACCCTGCGAGGCCAGTTCATGCTGCAGCGACTGAGTCAGTGCCAGCACATAAGCTTTGGTTGCACCATAAACACCGTTCAGAATTTCCGGCCCTACAGCGACAATAGAAGCAATATTAATTAAGGTGCCGCTGCCTTGTTTGACGAAGGCTGGTACTGCGGCGTAGGTCAGGCGGGTTAAGGCGGTGACATTGATATCAATCATGCTGACCATGTCTTTGATATCGCTTTGCAGTAAAGGAGCCACAGCGCCAAAACCTGCGTTATTCACCAGTAGATCAATACCACCTTTAGCCAGCACGGCTTCCACTTGAGCTGATTCTGCCGGGTTCGCTAAGTCAGCCTGGATCAGTTGCACAGTGCGACCTGTTGCGCTGCGTATTGAAGTTGCCACAGCGTCCAAACGTTCTTTATTACGAGCCACCAGGATCAGGTCATAACCTCGGCGGGCTAAGCGATCCGCATATACAGCACCTATGCCAGATGAAGCGCCAGAGATCAAAGCAGTTTTAGTATTCATAGTATGTTCCTTGAATAAGTGTTGAAGACGGGTTCATTGTGGCAGAACGGAAAATAAGATAAATGACACAAAAAACGCATTTAAGGACATCCCTGACATTAGAATGAAGCAGGAGAAATAAACTTAAAACAGCTGGACAAAGCTTTTAAAAGTACAAATAATGCGCAAAATAAATTTATACCTTATTTAGAATTACCCACCGTTAAGGACATCAGATGAACAAACGTATCGGGCTCATTGTGTATGATGATTTTCAGATCCTGGACTTAGCCGCCCTGACGGTCTTTGAGTTCGCCAATACAATGCAGCAGAAAATCCACTACCAGTTTGCGTCTTTGTCGGTGGAAGGGGGTGCAGTCAAAAGCTCCACCGGAGTAGTGATAGAGACTCAGCCTATCGGCTTTGGCGCTTATGACACCTTGATCATCGCCGGAGCTTTGCTTATTCCAAACCCCATGCCAGCTTTAGAAGCAAAATTAAACGAAGCGGCCTCTGGTACAAACCGCATTGCCAGTATTTGCAGTGGCGCTTTTGTGTTGGCCAATGCAGGTTTATTGGATGGCAAAAGAGCCACAACCCACTGGGCCTGGGGGCGGGATTTACAGCTGCAACACCCTGCAGTTTTGGTTGATGAAGATAAAATTTATGTCAAAGATGGTCAGGTCTGGACATCAGCCGGAGCAACAGCCTGTATCGACTTAGCCCTGGCATTAGTAGAGGCCGACTTAGGCGCTGAAGTGACAAAAAGCATAGCGCGCCTGATGGTGGTGCATCATAGACGTACCGGCGGGCAATCTCAGTTTTCGGCTATGGCAGAACTGGAACCCAGTTCAGACCGGGTCAGAGATGCGCTTAAATTTGCTAAAGAGAACCTGCAGAAAGATTTAACAGTGGAAGATTTAGCTGAACATGTGCACTGGAGTCCGCGCCATTTCAGTAGGGTCTTTCATAGTCAAACCGGTATGGCGCCAGCCAAAGCAATAGAAAAACTAAGACTGGAAGCAGCCCAGTCGTTGATAGAACAAGGCCATTCCTCCATCAGCCGTATTGCAGCTATAACAGGTTTTGGTGATGAAGAACGAATGCGCCGCGCTTTTTTACGCACCTACGGCCAATCACCCAAAGCCTTTGTGCATTTATCACGGCTACAGCAGGATAATGTGTATTTGTCTTGAACCTGACAACAAGGGTAAACCAGCTATTATCAAATATTTTTTGAAACTGATTCGATATATCACGTCTTTTACTGATGAATGATAACTTCTATTCTGCGGCCTGTGTTTAGACAAAACCGGAGAAAGAATATGAAACACCTGATAACACCAGCTTTATGGCTGTCTTTAACAATAAGCAGTTTGGTCAGTGCTGCTCCCGAAACCGGAAGCCTTGAGACTGTAGCTGAGTTACCAATACGCCCTGGCAATGTAAGCGTGACGGCACAAGGCAGGGTGTTTGCCACAGTGCACCCGCTGGATACTCCCTCGGGCTTGCAGCTGATTGAAGTCGACCGCCAAACTGGTCACTACAAAGCCTGGCCTTCAACGGATTTGCAAAAAATTGCGGCAGCTAATGCAGCTCAGTTTGATACCTTGTTGGGAATAACGCAGGATAAAGCCGGACATCTCTGGACTGTAGATATGGGCTTAGAGCTGGGCAAGACCCGGGTCTGGGGCTTTAATGTTCAGGATGGCAGCTTGTATAAACAAATTACCTTACCTCAGGATCTCGCCCCCAAAGGCAGCTTTATGCAGGATCTGGTAGTGGACTCTAAAAAAGGCTGGATTTATCTGGCAGATATCGCCAATCCAGGATTAGTCGCAGTCAGAATTAGTGACGGTCACACTGTGCGCTTTTCCGGTCATGTATCGTTACAAGCAGAAGCTGATGCCGTGATGAAAGTAGACGGCGAAGTCACATTATTTAATGGCAAAGCAGCCAGTGTCGCAGTGAACCCCCTGAGTTTATCAGCTGATGGAGAGACCCTGTACTATGGAGCTATGAATGGTACCCGCTGGTATCAGTTATCGACCCAGACTTTACAAACAGGTGACGCAAAGAAAACTGCCGCAACAGTCAAACTGGTTGGCTTCAAACCGGTATCTGACGGCGCTGCTACGTCAAACAGCGGCAATCATTATTTTACCAATCTGAACCACAATGCCATTGATATGCTCGATAGCAAAGGCAAACTGAAAACACTGGTCAGCTCGCCCTTGCTGGATTTTCCGGACAGCGTGCAGTTTGGTGAAACAGGCTGGTTGTATATTTCAGTGAATCAATTGCATAAAGCCAAAGCTTTTAATGGTAAAGCCGAAACAGCCAAAGCCCCCTATAGAATAATGCGGGTATGGACTGGCGAGGATACAACCGCAGGACGTTAACTAATCCGCAGCAACAACAGAGTTGCAGCTTCCTTGATTTTTTGGAGTACAAAAATGCTGTATTTACTGGCAGAAATTCAGGCCAAACCAGGCAAAGAACACATAGTTAAACAGGCGTTGTTGCAATTGCTTGAGCCGACACGACAGGAAGAAGGGTGTCAGCAGTATGAGTTATTTGCTGACGAGACTGTGACAGGATTGTTTTTAATGCAGGAGATCTGGGCGTCAGAACAAGCACTGGAACAGCACAATAACAGCGCTCATCTGCGCCATTTTGGCGAGTATTGCAAACAACAGGATGCGTTACAGCATGCCACATTAAGACGGCTTGGATTTATTGGTTAAGTTCATCAGGCTGCAAAAGGCATCAAACCTCTTGCAGCCTTGTGGCGCAACACTAGGGTTTAGCATCAGTATCTTCGGTTGGAGTCTCTGTTTTAGCTTTTTTGCGCTTATAGACTTTGCTGCCCAAAGCACCTAAAGCGATCAGAATATAAACACCAAATTTTTTGAGAAACAGAATTGCCGCAGCAATCAGGCCTGTTTTCATTGCGACCTTGCCAGCAACCAAAGCGCCCAAACCATAAGCCGCCACTTGATCAACATCGGCATCAAAATCTTCGTAACGTGCACCCGTATTGAATTCTGCCAACGCCAGTACAGATCCAATGTTTTCCTCAATCATGGCTTTTTGGTCCATGTCGGCGATAAAGTTCAGCACCAGCACACCTTTGCGACCCAACACACGAATGTTGTAGTTCAGTGTGGTGCCTTCAACCCGGCCGAACTTAATTTCTTTTGCCCAGTGTAGCTTACGCGCTTCTTTGTCATAAAAAGGCTTAGCCGCCCACCCGACCAGCTGCAGGCTGTCATAACCTTCACTGACTCTGTTTGCGCTGGCCTCTTCAGTTTCTTCCTTCATCTGCACCAACAACTCGTCGTAGTTGATTTCATCGGCATCAGTATCCGATACATAACCTTCTTCAACATACTCAATGGTCACAGCCCAGGCGTCACCATAAAAAGGTGGGATAGCAGCCGGCACCAACATACCTAAAGTGGAGCTTCCCATACCTTTAGGATTGCCCCACATATCCACCAATACAGTCTCGGCATCTTTAGGACTCAAGTAATAAAAACTCTCTGGCACATTCAAACTGGCAACAGCTTCAGGTAACTGAATTTCACCTTGCATGCGGTTCAGCGATTCCCAGGTTTTAGTGGCTTCAGCCAGGTATTTTTCTTGTTCAGCTGTCAGTTTCTGCTCTTCGGCAGAACCAGACACAGCGAAAAAAAGGCAAAACGCAACGAGCAGATTTTTCATGGATCATCCTTAATCAACCGGAGTGAAAGCCGGCAGAATTTATCATTGGGACTGCACAGAGACAGGTTTCGGCTGCAACTGCATTGTTAAAATACAACGCATAAAAAGCCGATTTGACGACTGAAGTGGTTGTAAGTTTCTAAGTTACAACCATAGATGTCTGTCGGCAATATGAGTGCAATGAAATTTCTTATTCGCTGACGGACTGAGGCTTATTCAAACCCGCTTAAAGCCTATTCTAAACCCACCCCAATGCCGGCCTTTGACCATAATAGGCACGGATAAGTCATGCAAAATTTCGCCTGTATCACGTTTATAGGTTTGCAGCAGCATAGGTTGAGTGTTACTGCCACAGCGGCTGCCGGTGCGGTCGCCAAAGACCCGTTTGGTACGGTTTTGCAGCAAATCTTTTTCGTAGTTCCCCGTTAAGGCCTGACTGTATTTTTTATTATGAGTTGGGAAATAGCCTTTACGATCCACTCCACCCGCGTACAACACATTGGTATGACGCTCTAAAATAGGCTCCTGGATCAAAGGGAAAAACTGGTCGGTAAAACTGTCGTAGGCAGTATGGAATTTTTGTGGATTGGTGTTGGCGATGGCCTGGTACTGCTCGGCAAATAACTGCTGTTCAGTCAGCTTGCCGTCGCTCAGCGCTTTTTCAAATAAAGCGCCAATAGCGGCGGCGGCTTGCTGAGCCTCTTTTAATACAGGGTTAAAGAAACTCTGGCTGGTGACCGTACTGAGTTCACGGTAAATACTTTCAGTTTCTACTGACAATTCAATGGCTTGATCGGCCACTGTGCTGCCTTTATGTTCTATCGCCGATAAGGCTTTATTAATGCTCTGAATCGACTGACCCAATTGCTGGCTGGTATTTTCCAGACCTGTACTAACCTGCTCTATTTGCTCCAGCGCAGCAGACACCTGCCCTACTTCGGTATTGATGCCGTTAAAACCTGCGGCCACACTTTGTAATTCCTGCTGCACATCACCACTTAACAGCACCAACTGCGCCATCACATCAGCGGTTTGTTCGCTCTGGCTACGAATATCAGCCAACATTTTCGCTATGTCTTTGGTCGCTTCTGAGGTTTTGCCAGCTAAAGCCCGCACTTCATCGGCAACTACAGCAAAACCACGGCCCTGTTCACCGGCCCTGGCGGCTTCAATAGCTGCGTTTAACGCTAACAAGTTGGTTTGATTGGCTACACCTGTGATCACTTCAGTAATACGCTGAATATCGTCGGCACTGCCTTTGAGTTGTTCCAGCCGGGCAGCTGCATCACTGACCGCATTAGCTAACTGATTGATATTTCCCACACTTTTTTGCAAGCGCTGATCGGCTGCACTGCAGGCATTGGCGGTGTGGGTAATGCTATGGCTGATTTGTTGCAGATTATCTGTCAGTTGACCGCTGGTATCGGCTAAGCCTGTAGCTGCGCTGCCAATTTGGCCGCAGTCGTCGCCGCTGTGTTTGATGTCTTTAATTAACCCGTCGATATAAAAGGAAACCTCTGCTGCCCCTATCGCCATTTTTGAAGTGGCTTCGGTAATGTGGTGAGCGCTGTTGGCCAGCGTATTGGATTCTTGCACTGGCTGCACTGCTGGTTGTTGACGCCCTGCCCATAACAAAAAACCACCTACAGCCAGCAGATTGAACAGCACTAACAGCCAGCTGTTGAAGTCCAGCCACAGGTACAACACCTGCGCCGCCAGCCAAAGCACAACAAAAACCACTGCAGCACGTACATTTTCCATAACGACTTCCCATTCGACAAAGGCCAGAGACAAGATGGCAGAAGAAAACATGACAGAGCTGAAGACTCTGCGGCATTTCGGTTCTGGCAGTGTTTCTGTTATGCAAGCAACTGTCAAACCATCCTCAGAGGAATGCGACTAAAGTCTAGGTCGCTTTGGTATATATGCTGCTATTGCCGGACGGGAAAACCGCTGTCCGTCCAGGCCTGCATACCACCAGCTATGGAGTATAAATCACGAAACCCCATACGTTGCAATGACTCCACAGCCAAAGCAGAACGGGCACCAGAGCGGCAAATTAAATACAAAGGTTGAGTGGCCAGTTCTGTTAAAGCCACTACTGCATCCTTATGCTCTGCAACAGCAGGATGCTGCGGCAACTGCATTTCCAGCAAACCCCGGGGCATATTTACAGCAGTCGGAATATGGCCAGTGGCAAACTCGGCAGGTTCACGCACATCAATAATACGAGCCTGACTGGTTTGTAATAAAGCAGCCAACTGCTGCACTGTCAGCTCCTGAATCTTGGCTTTGGCTTCGGCCACAAGCTGGGGTCCGGTTTTCATAAAAGCAGTCCTGTGTAGTGAGTTGGATTTACTATATACCGAAATACAGTAGAGGTGGAGTCATGGGTAAAGGGTTCAGATATGCCAGCCTTTCCACGACCCCAAAGCGAAAACGAGTCTGAGTATGGAATATCACTTCGCTCCAGCCAGTTGCTGTAAAAACTGCAACCGCTGCTTTTCTTCGTCACCCAAAACAAAAGGCTCGTCGCTAAGCTGGCCAAAGTTGATGGCGTCCACCATAAAACCTGGTGCTTTGCTGTCGCCGTATCTGTTGGCTTCACCTGGCATAGCGGAGCGTAATTCCAGTACAAAAGTACCCAGCCAATAGGGTCCGCCTTGCTGCTGTAATACCTGTTTAAAAGCCCGCAGTTCTAGCTTGGCCGACCCCTCTGTTAACTGTTCTTCTGCCGTCAGCACCGCCAATGGTTGTTTGCTTTCAGTAAATAAATTGGCTCGTAAGCGGTACATACCGGCTTTTTTCACCTCCAACTCCAAGGGGATCACTAAATCAGGGCCACGCGAACTGCTGCTGCCGATGCCCGTGATAGTGGCAACCGGATAACTGTAGTCCAGCCCTGTTTGTAGTTGTTGGGTTTTCCCTTCAGCTTCAAATAGCACCACCAACTCCATAGCACCGTCCCAGTTTTCAGTGGCATCAAACTGATGTGCCCATTCAGTGGCATCTGCACCTGCTGTTAAATCGGCCTGCGCCAACACTTTGCCGCTTTGTTGTTGACGTAATTCCGCTTTCACATGCTGTGGCGATAAGCCAGTCATCACCAGTTTAAACACTAGCGGTTCGGGGTAGCTGAATCGGTATTTGGGCAAGACCAGACTGGCGCTGGCGCCGCCTTCCAGCGGCAAGGCCACAGTGTCAAAATGATTGGGGTTCAGCAGTTGATGATCGGCCGAAGTTAAAGGCCTGGAATAAGATGGGTAACTTAGTTCGGCCGCATAAGCTTGCGACAACAAGCTAAAACTTTGCTGAAGCTCTTCCTGTTGATACTGATCCATTTGCACTGGATCGACAGTTTGCACCACAGCCTTTTGCTGGGGTTCAGCAATAGCATCAGGCTGTGGTTTATCCAACACCACAACAGCTGTTTCAGCTTTAGGCCAAAACCAAAAAGCTGCCAGTGCCATCAGCACCAGCAGCAAGGTAAACACAGCTTTTTTCTGCATTAATCAGCAGCCTGACTGACTAAAGACGACATACTCTGGCGATCTGAGCCTGTCACCAATAAATAGTTAGAGGCAAAGACCCACCAACCTCGTGATTGCTGATAGGTCTGGAACTGCAAAGCCTCTGCGTTTAAATAAGTGGCTCTGGCATTAGCAGCTGTCACTTCGCCATCGCGGCTATCTTCAATCAGACCACTGTGGCTATAGTCGTTGCCCATCAGCATGGGGTAGTGATAAGGCATAAAGCCCTTAACGCCATTGCTTTGGCTAGCCAGTTTGCCGTCAAAAGCCACATTGGCGCTGCAACTGTCAAAAGAACCAACAGCAGAAGAGCCACAAGTCGAATGACTGGCGACTACACCATCATCAGTGCCAGGCAAAAATGGCCCTGTAGCATTTAAAAAGTCAGAGCCAGCGCCAGCAAAACGTAAACGAGGCACCCGGCTGGTTGGGAAACTGGCCAGCTGACGCGCCGTATTCACCCGTAAGTCGTTCAGCACACCAATGTTAGAAGGTGATGGTATTTGGCCTAACCACAAAGATAAAGCTGCACGTAAAGCAGCATCTGTCCAACTGCCGCCTCCAGCTACATTGACGGCTAAATCAGCCAATTCCACCCCACCACCAGCGCCTGCAAAGTCAAAGCTGGCGATAATGTTCAGTGGCTGTAAGCCTGCGTTTTTAAGCCATAAAGCCTGGTTATCGATGATATAACGGGTGACTAAATCACCTGTGGAGTGGCTGACAAAAATACAACCGCTGTTGCAGGTACCAGCACGGGACAGCTGTTGCAATTTAGGCCAGACATAGTCTGTGGCAATTTTGCCTGTTATACGTTCTTGTGAAGGCCAGTCGATACGGGCATCGGCGCGGCTCAACCAAAAACCAGCCCAATAGTCGGCACCGTTGCTGGCGACATCAGCACCTACAGGCCGGTCGGCTAAATTACCAGGCTGAAAACCATGCACTAACACCACGGGATGACCATTTAACGCAGCAGAAAGAGGTAAGCTCAGCAGCGCCAATCCGGCAGCCGCCATTTTCAGTAATTTCATTCGTTTGTCCTTGCTCTTGTCTTTGTGAATTTATTGTTTTATTTGCATCATTTCCGTGATGCCAAGTTACAAATCCCAGTACAAGATAGAACAGCTCAATGACAATGCAATGGCGTTTCATGCCAGAAATCCGCGATGTTAAGCATAAATTTTGTTGTTTTTGTTTGAATAAAGGCCTGTATTTTTTGTTAACAATTAGTCAAAGCATTAGGCTCCCAATACGGCACCATGCTCCAAGGCGGGATACAACTGCTCCCTGTGTTTAAAGTGATTACTCCAATTATTTTTTAGCAAAGTCAGGAAAAAGAGTTCCGTTAGTAAAACTTATAGGTTTTGCTCAGTTGACCTGAATAATTGCTGCCATACTGACTAAAGCTTCCTGCTCGGTATGTTGAATTGAGAAGTATCTGAATCGCCCGCCATCCGCCCGCCGGATCACGGATATTCAAACACCCTATGAAGAAAATAGGATGCTTTATGGGTAATGAAGATGAACTGCAAAAACTGCATCAGCACGACAAAATAAATTTGTTATATTCAAACAGTTATGCTGGAATGTTTATTTCAATGATCGCATCCGGCACTCTGGCTTTTGGTTTTCTGCAGCCGGTCAATCGCACAGAAAAAATATACTGGTGGTTGCTGATGAACGCATTGCTGCTGTTCAGGCTGGCAGATGCCATAGTCTGGGCACGCAAAGTGCGACAGGGCTTCGAAGGTCAGCGCAAAGATTTACTCAGATTTTCAGCTGGCGCTATTACTACAGCGTTGTTGTGGTGTTTCTATTGCCTGTATTTTTATTCCAGTTTTGAACTAAGCGAATTGACGACCTGCATCATCATTGTTTCGGCTATGGCCGGGGGTGCTGTAAATATTTTATCAGGCGACAAAATCACCTCTGTCACCTACTCCATTATTTTATTGTTGCCCTTTTCGACCTTGCTGCTGTTATCGCCTGAGTACTATCAGAACTTGCTGGGTGGACTGGGGGTATTTTTTTCGCTGGTGATGATAGTGTCTGCCGTAAAGTCGGCAAACTTCACGCTTAAATCTATTGAACTACGGCATCAAAACAACCTGTTGCTGGAAAATATGGAAGATCAGGTGGTTGCCAGAACCAAGCAGATCTACGATTTATCCAATCTGGATGTATTAACCCGCTTATTTAACAGAACGGCTTTTTTGTCTCATGTGCGGGAAATAAAGCAGAGTTCTATTCGACAAAACCGAGGCTTCTCTATTTTGTTTGTCGATTTAGACGGCTTTAAAAGAGTGAATGACAGCATAGGACACAGTGTAGGCGATGAAGTATTAATACTGACAGCACAACGAATTAAAGCCTGCTGCACTGAGGCCATGACCTTGTGTCGCTGGGGTGGTGATGAATTTCTGGTCTGTGTGCCAAGCAATAATACCGAGCTGTTAGTGCGATTATCAGGGCAGTTAGTTGAACAAATCTCCGGCACTATGGATATCAGAGGCCACAGGATCCGCATCAGCGCCACTATAGGTATTGCACTTTACCCGGATCACAGTAAAGACGAGCAGGAGTTAATTCAGCTGGCAGATATGGCGATGTACAACCAAAAATCCAGCATCAGCCAACGCTGGTCTTTCTTTGATGATCATTTAGCCAGCAGAATGAAAAGGGAAATTTTTCTGCGCAATAGACTGGATACAGCTTTAGAAAATGAAGAGTTCCGCCTGGTGTTTCATCCTATTGTGCGGGCATCCGATACGGCAGTTGTCGCTTTTGAGGCTTTGCTGCGCTGGCAGCTGGATGGTGAAAATATAGCGCCGGATGAATTTATATGCCTGGCAGAGCAAACAGGACGAATACGGCAAATTGGCTACTGGGTGTTACATAATTCCTGCATGGAAATCAAAAAGTTAACTGAACTTTATGGCGCAATTTCAGTTTGTGTCAATGTGTCTGTCGTACAGTTTCAGGACCCGGGCTTTGCCGTTACTGTCGAAGATATGATCCGGCATTACGGTATTGAAGCCCGTTTCCTTCATATAGAAATCACTGAATCTGTGTTCTCCGGCGATAAAGAAAACTTGTTTTTCACCATCAAACATTTGCAAAGCCTTGGCATTAAAGTGTCGATTGATGACTTCGGCACAGGCTATTCTTCCTTGTCGGTGATGCAGGATTT
This sequence comes from Rheinheimera sp. MM224, assembly GCF_947090785.1. Classification (NCBI taxonomy): domain Bacteria; kingdom Pseudomonadati; phylum Pseudomonadota; class Gammaproteobacteria; order Chromatiales; family Chromatiaceae; genus Rheinheimera; species Rheinheimera sp. MM224. The sequence goes on along the minus strand of NZ_OX352320.1, from coordinate 366,414 downwards.
AAATGTGAATATTGTAAAAATCGACAAGTCTTTTATCGATAAGTTGGATCTGAATGGCATGTCGATAGTGACGGCTGTGATGAGCATTTCCGCCAATATGGGTTACAAAGTTGTAGCTGAAGGGGTGGAAACCGCAGAGCAGGCTGAAAAACTGACGAAAGCAGGAGTACACTTCTTACAAGGTTACTTGTACGAACGGCCACTGGAACTGCATCAGGTGAATAGTTTTATCCAGAAAAACCGGGTGCAGCTGGCGCATTAACGAATACCGGCTGCCACTATATTCGCCAGTTTAGCGCGCAGGTCGGTGATGGAGCTGTTGCGGTTGGGGTGAACACGATTCGATAACAGAATGATATAGGTGCGGCTGGTAGGGTCTAGCCAGATACTGGTGCCGGTAAAGCCGGTGTGGCCAAAAGAACCTGGTGGCAATAAATCACCTTTAGGTGCTGAATAGCCTGTTTGCATATCCCAGCCTAAAGCACGGCTTTGCTTGCCAATAACAACCGGAGTGAGTAAACGTTGCACTGCCAGCGGCGATAATACTTTTTGGCCCTTTAACTCCCCCTTGTTTAATAGTATTTGGGCAAATAAGGCCAAATCGTCCGCTGTGCCAAAAACTCCGGCATGACCAGCTACTCCGCCTAAACGCAAGGCTGTTGGGTCGTGCACTACCGCATGTAAATAAGGCTGAGCATAATTCGGCAATAGCTTTTGATAATCCGCATCCCCTTTCAGGTTTTCGGTGGGGGCTATACGTTGTACATAAGCAGCATCTTGCGAAAGCTTATCCAAAGGCAAATAGCGGCTGTCTTTCATTTTTAATGGCTGAAAAATACGTTGTTCTGCTAATAGATGCAGTGGCTGTTTTGTGATCTGCTCAACCACTAACCCCAATAAAATAAAGCCTATATCTGAATACACAAACTGCTGATCAGCCTTGGTTTTTAATTGAAGTTTCGCCAGCTGTTGATCCAACCCAGCTTTGCCCTGCCAGAATTCACGTCTGTCAAAACCATCAGCTAAACCTGAGCTGTGAGTGAGTAATTGCAGAATAGTGATTTTCTTCACTTCAGCATCAGTGAGTTGCTGCAGGTACTTGCCGATTGGGTCTGTTAAACGCAACTCGCCCTGCTCGACCAGCTGCATGATTAAGGTTGTTGTCACTAAAGGCTTGGTTAACGAGGCTAAATCAAAAACTGTATCTGGTGTAGTGACCGCCGCTGCAGGTGAATAGGTGATAAAACCAAAAGCCTTACGATATAAAACCTTATCGCCTTGCCCCACCAATACCACAGCACCAGGTAATTGTTTGTCGGCAATAGCCTTTTCGACCAAAGGCGCTATGCGATCATAAGGCTCAGTCGCCAGAACATCAGAACTGATACAACACAACAGGAAAAACAGTATGCATTTGATTTTCATAAATTTTTCTTTCCCTGCTGTGAACTATTCGCTAAACAATGCCAATAAATCCTGAGCCTCACCTTGCCAGATATGGCTTTGGCCCAGACTGAAAATCTGATCGGCCAGCCCTTGTTTAAACTGCTGTAACTGCTGCACTTTTTCTTCCACAGTTTTGCTGATAATCAGCTTATAGACAAATACCTGCTTATCCTGGCCTATACGATAAGCCCGATCTGTCGCCTGATTTTCAGCGGCCGGATTCCACCATGGGTCGTAGTGAATAACAGTATCAGCTGCGGTCAGGTTTAAGCCTGTGCCGCCAGCTTTTAAGCTGATTAAAAATACCGAATTATCACCTTGCTGGAACTCGTCTATTTGCTCCTGCCGTTTTTTAGTCTGCCCTGTCAGCTTACTGTAGCTGATATCCATATACTGCAGTTCCTGCTCTATCAGGCTCAGCATGCTGGAGAACTGGCTAAAAATCAGCACTTTACGACCTTCTTCGATCATCTCAGGTAAAGTGTCCCGCAACCACTGCAACTTAGCATTATTCTGCACCAACTGTGCCTGCTCTATGGGCAATAACCGCGCATCACAACAGGCCTGGCGTAACTTTAATAGCGCATCCAGATACTCCATCTGGCTGGCGGCTACACCTTTGCGCAAAAACATTTCCCGTACTTTGGTTTCCATAATTAAACGGATGCTTTCGTACAAATTACGCTGATCCGATTCCATCTCCAGCAGCTGCAGAATTTCAGTTTTATCAGGTAATTCTGTCGCGACCTGCTTTTTAGTGCGGCGTAACATAAAAGGTGCAATACGCTGACGCAGAGCATGAGCCCGTTCTGCATCGGCCGATTTTTCGATTGGCTTGCGAAACACCTGAGTAAAACGGGCTTCTGTGCCTAATAAACCCGGCAAGACAAAATCAAATAAAGCTTTAAGCTCACCTAAATGGTTTTCCAGCGGTGTGCCTGTTAACGCCAGCTTAAAGTCGGCTTTGACCAGCCGCGCACTTTGCGCCGACTGCGAACCGGCATTTTTAATATGCTGAGCTTCGTCCAGCGCCATCAGGCTAAAGTGATGGGTCTGGTAATAAGCTAAATCCCGTACCAGCAGCGGATAGCTGGTGACTATTAAGTCGTATTTTTCCAGCTGGTCAAACAAGGCCTGACGTTTAGGGCCGTATAAAGTCAGTACTTTTAGTGAAGGGGCAAAACGTGCGGCTTCCTGCGCCCAGTTGCCCAATAAACTGGTAGGGCAGACGATTAAAGCCGGATGTTTCAGTAAACCCAGTTCTTGCTGATGCAGCAAAAACGCCAGCGTTTGCACTGTTTTACCCAGGCCCATATCGTCGGCCAGAATGCCACCCAAACCAAAGCGACGCAGAAAACAAAGCCAGCTTAAACCCTGCTGCTGATAAGGCCGCAATTGAGCTTTTAAAGTGACAGGCGCTGCAACATCTTCAATACCATCAAAATGATGCAACTGAGTCACCAACTGCTGCAAACGTCCGGCATTTAGATAACGGATTTCTTCAGCACCTGGGCCTGGCAATAAAGCGGCTTTGTAATCCGGCAGCTCTATTTCACTGGGTGCTTTTTTCAGGTTTAACAGTTCAACTATGGTGTCAATTAACGGCTGAATCAGGCTAACAGGTAAAGGTAATTTGCCTTGCGGCAAACTAAGCCACAAGGTTTCATCGGCAGCAGGCAAACCAAAACTGCGTAACCACTGAGTGATTAAAGGCAATAATGGAATTTGCTGACCGTCAATTTCCACCTGAATAGCTAAACCAAAACCACCGGTGTTTTTGTCTGTCACTTCCAGATAAGCTTTGGCATGGATCACCGCCTGATTAAAGGCTTTGTCCTGATCAATACGCCAACCTTGTTGTTTTAGCTCTGGAATGGCTTGCAACAAAGGCTGCCATAACAGCGGATTTTCCGGCCCTTCGCCACAGTCAAAATAAGGTGTTGCGGACTGCTCTACAGGCACGGAGCGCAAGCCATACTTAGATAGAGTTTCCAGCGCCTTGATTTCACTGTCACGGTCGCGACGGATAAATACCGTCTGATTATCCAGTTGCAATTGAGTTTGGGATTGCTGTAAATCCAATGGCAACAGATGCGGACCATAAGCCATCTGTAATACAGCCACAGCTTTGCTGACTTTGTTTTTTTGCGTTAACAACTTCAGCTGCAACACGGGCAGGGGTTTGCTTTCAATTTTTTGCACCGCACTGTCGTCCGGCATAGGTAAATTGAGTTTAGGGAAAATTTGCTGCAACCGTTTCATACTGTCCGGCAATACCGCGGCTGGCACAGGAGGCATGCGCATTAGCAGCTTCAGCTCACGGCCTGTAATGTCGCTGTCGAGTAAACCCAGCTGATTATTGACTAAATCGAGGTAACAAGGCGGATCGGTAAACACCAGTTCCAGTTCGCGATCTTTGGGCATCAGTTGCAATAACTGCCAGCCGGCTTTGCTTTTTAACCAGCGTAATTGCAGCAGCAGATTATCGGCCCAGAATAACTCCCGGCGTTCCTCATCCAGCACACAACGGCCTGTTTCCAGCATTTTTAAAAGCAGCTGATAACCCCACTGATCTTCAATTAAGGCCTGACGGCGTAAATCAAAAGCAAAAAACTGCTGTAATAACCTGTAGTCGTCTTCGGCCAGCCATAAAGGCCGAACCTGCCCGGAAAGTTCACTTTGAGCAATAATTTTGCCTTTGCTGTAACTGCCATTTTTAGCTTGTTTCACGCGTTTGGGCAGTAGTTGTAAACCTAAGCTACTGGGGCGAAGTTCATACAAGACGGTGTCTTCAGTGTTAGGTGCTGCAGCTGGAGGATTGTATTGCTCAGCTTCGCTAAACCATTGGTTTAATTGTCGTACAGGCTGTTGCACCGACTTTTGCTGTAATTGGTCCAACTGATGTTTCAGCTTCAGCAAGGCCGCCAGCACATGTTTGCATCTGTTGCCCTCAGAGCAGGTGCAGGAATCTGTCAGTTGCACCTGACCATCCCGCTCAGAGATAGAAATCAGCTGCTTAAAAGGACTAAAGCCATCGCCCCAGACCTGACTGCGGATTTGAGAAAAATCAGGCTCATAATCCAGTTGCACCACTTTTCCGGCCAGAAAATAAGCACGCGCCTTATGAAAGGTGGCAGGGTGAAACCAGAGCTGTAACTGCTCCGCAGAGACAGGAAAAACAAAATCAGCAGTCATACGCCAAATTTTTTAAAACCAAATGGCGTTTATGCTACCTCAAATTACAGGACAGCCATAGCAGACATTTGCAATTGTCTGAGTCTGAATAAACTCAAGGCCATAAGTTATTGCTGTTCGGCGATTAACTGTACCAACATTCTGATTCAACTAGAAAATTGATTGACCTATTTCAGTAGCAGAGTATGATTTTGTTACAACTTAAAAGGATGATTAAGAATGGATGCACCTTCGCTGACCTCGCGTTTTAAAACCTCTATTTTAGTTTCTGCAGTTTGTTTAGCTTTAAGTAGCTGCGCTAACCCCGGTAAAACAGCCAATGAAGTAGGTGAAAAGTACGGCCGCACTGCTGTCGGTTGTGTTGGTGGTACTTTGATTGGTGGTTTGGCTGGAGCTTTATTGGGTGGCCGTGATGGCGCACTCAAAGGAGCTGCAGCAGGTTTAGTTGCTGGCTGTATTGCAGGCCATATGTGGGACAAAAGAGAAAAAGATCTACAACGACTTGCCGCTGAAGAAAATATGAAGATCCAAATGGAGCGGGTTTATCAGGCTCCATCTCAGGATCCGGTTCAGGCGAAAAAATCAGCTAAAAAAGATGATAAAGCAGCACCGCAAAACGACACTGTAGGTTTAGTGGCTCAAATTGAAGACAGTTCGATGTTTGACGTCAACAGTGCCACTCTGACCGAATCTGGTGTTCGCCAACTGGAGAAACTGGCGGCTTTAGTTGCCAATGCCCGTAAAGGCGAAGGCACAGAAGAAGCTCCGATTTTGGTCATTGGTCACACAGATAACACAGGCAGCGCTGAATACAACCAGACCTTATCCGAACAAAGAGCTAAAGCTGTTGTGAGTTTGCTGGCCAAGCAAGGGTTTAATGCAGAGCAATTGTATTTTCAGGGTGCTGGTGAAGGCCGTCCCTTAGCAGACAATGGCACTCAGACTGGGCGGAATATGAACCGTCGTTTTGAGTTAGTGGAATTAAAAGATGAAGAAATGCTGCAAAAACGTATTGCCGCCGAGCAGCACAACCCACGTTATATTCAACAATCCACAGCACATTTAAATCAGGTTCCTTACAAGACGCAAAGCGAAAAGCCAGCGTCTACCAAAACCACTACAGCGAAAACAAGCAGTACAACAAAAAGCTCAGGTAAGCAGAGTTCTGCCAACAATGGGGTTGATTTTGGCGGTAAACCTGCCGCCAAAGATAGCTGGGAGCTGGCTTCCAGATTCACACCCAATTATCAGGGCGGCAGTGGCTTATTCAGCTCAGCTGTAGCCAATGATGCGCCTATACGTTCTTGCTCTAACGACAACAAGCCAGTGATAGGCGAAGTCAAAAACCTGGCTGGCAACACTTTAGCTCAGTACAAAACGACTGAGTTCATGCCGGGCATGAATGGCAAAGTATGGGCAGCCAAAGTGAATGGTCATGTGGTGTACATTAATCCTGTGGCCGTTTTAGCAGAAAGTAACGAAGTGGCAGCGCAGCCGGTCGTGGCATTCAGCCAGAACTATAGCAAAAGCAAAGCCGAAATTACGGGTCAATATCAAGGTCACGCCACCGTCTATCCGGGCCAAAAAAATATGCTGATGCGTATTTTTATCGCTGACGCCAAAGCGCCCATTCAATGTCTGGATTTGATTTTGCCTTATGGTGGCAGCAAAGCTGTGGACGGTACTTTGTATTATCCAAAACAAGATCAAACCTACGTCGCTGATTACAGACCACGCAATACAGATATTTAAACCGGGAAACTAAGAAAATGGATGAGTTGAAGTTATTTCTTGCTGCCTACTGGCAACTGATTACAGCATTTGTATCTTTTATGCTGTTTGTACTGGCACTTAAAGTTTGGTGGTCAGAAGTGAAGTTTTTTATGATGCGTACCGGCTGGTCATTGCCTCTGGTGGGTCGTCTGGCCCGCGCTGGTCGCTCTGACCACAAACTGGGCGGCGACGGCTGGTATCCAGTTGAAAAACGCGTGTGTTCTGATTTCTATGAACACTACAAAGACTTTAGTCAAAGCCCTGATTATTATGAAAAATGTGATGATTATCTGAACAAAGTTGAAGAAAGCGGCCGTTCAGAGAAAGGTCCATTTTTATGGGCTTTGATCATTGGTTTAATTTTGCTGGAAGCCGTAGGTTTTGCCTATGTATTAGCACCTTTTATGGCCAAAAACGCCTCCAGCAACGAGCAAACTATGCTGGCCTGGTTTGTCGCCTTTTTACTGTCGATTGCGGCAGTTTTCCTGACTGAGCTGACAGGTAAAGAGTGGCATAAAAACAGTCTGCTGAAAAAAATCCGTGGCTGGTGGGACATTGAAGGCAAACAGAAAAAATTAAATCTGATGCCAGAAAAAGACATCAGCATAGATAAAACCTATAACGACAATAACAGCATGAAATTCCAGCAGGTACTGAACCGTGTTCCTGCAAATGCTTCAGTGACCCCCAATTACACTGCAACTATTATTACCGTAGTTTATATCTGTTTTCTGGCGATAGGTGCTTATCTGGTAAGAAGCTATACGCTGGATGCTGAAAACACCGATATGGTGAATCAGGCTGTGATGTATGAACAAACTGCAGCTGACGATCCAATGGCTCTGTTAGAGCAAAGTGCCCCAAGTGACGACGATATCGCCTTGCCTGCCGAGATGGCTCAGGTGAATGAAACAGCCACCAAAAAAGCTGAAGATGAAGCAACCTCGGCTCGCTCCAGCGCCAGCCGGGTTACCTTTGTCATCCTGTCTGTTATTTTTGTCATGATTCAGGTGGTAGGTATCTACTTTGGTTTTGCCTTTAGTTACGCAGGCAAAGAATCAGTAAAAGCACGTAACTATACGAAGAACTTTAACAGTGCAGAAGAGTTGAACGACTGGTTAGAACTGAAAAAAGATCTGATCGCTTCTCAGGCTGAAGCCTACCTGCAAAGGCTGCGTGAAAAAATGAGTCGCAGAGCAGTTATTTCATCTGACGAGCAGGAGGCACTCCAGGTTGGCAGTACACAACGTACTTTCCACCATTACCTCGCCAATCAGGCGGTGAAAAAACAAGTTCAGGCAACCACTCCAGTGGTAATGCAATCGAGCATAGTGGTCACGCCTGTAGTTGCAACTGAGTCGGTTGTTGCTGCAACTGTTCAGGCTGAGCCTGCCCCTGCAGTGGCGCCAGCACAGGCAACAGAACAAAGCATGCCAGCTGAACTGGCGGATCTTGACCTGACTAAATTGGGTGAAGAAGATTTAGCTGTCCTGGCAGAAGACTTTGAGCTGGACTTAACCTGGCTGAAAAAACAACAACGCCTTGCGACTATTAAAAACAAATCAAGGACTACTTCATGATGAAAACAGGATTAGTCCTGTTGCTGGGTGCATTGTGCACCCAGCCGTTATGGGCTGCAGAACGTAACGATATTAAAAGCTGTTACGACAGACTAGGGATCACTGAAAAACCCCAACCATCTGGCCGTGAGCTGGTGATGGTGATAGATGAAACCACTCAGTTGCCTGTCAGCTTAAAAAAAGAGGCGTTAAGCCATTTAATACGTTTTGTGAAACCTGGCGATGCTGTGAAGTTGTACCGCTTTTCAGCCTATTTACCTGACAGCCATATGGCGCTGGTATTTGCCGGTAAGCTTGAATCCCAGTTGTCACAGCAACAACGCGACAGCACCGGGCAAAACAGCTTACGCCAATTGGACAACTGTATAGCGTCACAGCAAAAGTATTTTCAGACCCTGATCGCCAAAGGTCTGGCTAACAGCTTCGGCAGTGAAGATAAAAAGATCGCTAAAAGCGAAATTTTCTTTAGCCTGAAACAAATTGGTCACGACTGGAAGAACTCACAAGCTCAGGACAAAGTGCTGTTTTTGGTCTCAGACATGCTGGAAAACTCCGACTTCAGCAGCTTTTATCAAAACAACCAGATTAAAACCATCAATCCAGAGCAGGAACTAGCCAAAGTACAGAAAAACCAGCTACAGGCTGAGTTTCCTCAAGTGCGGGTTTATGTGCATGCGGCGGGTCTGGTGCCAAATGATGTCAAGCACGGTTATCGTTCTGGTAAAACCATGCAGAGCCTGCAAAGCTTCTGGCAGGAGTATTTCGCTTTGGCAGGTGCCAGCTTAGAGGGTTTTGGCAGCCCATCATTAACCACTGATTTAAGATAACATCTTCCAGACCACGGCACTGATGACAGTGCCGTTAGTCATCTGCAGACAAAGTAGTCAGTACCACATGCTTTTTGATGTCTTTTATTAAAATGCCGCATTTAAACAGCTGCTTGTGGATCTGTTTTTGAAAATACAGATCCAGCTTTTGCTCAACCGCAGCGGCAAGAGCTGTTTCGGAATTAAACTGGCAACGCACCAGCAAAGAACCCGGGAAATTTTCAAACTCCAGACTAAACCAGCAGCCAACAAAATCCGCATACAAAACTGCAGCCGCCTGCTCAACAACTTCCAGCGATTTCAGCACATTGGCTTGTTGTTTTAGTTGCACCACACTTAGTTTTTTTGCCATTGCTAACTCGCACTTATGCTCTTTATAGGCTGGATTATGCCATGGTTTAAGCCGCACAGCAGCGGGCTTTAGCTTCACAACTCTGCAACTGTTACTGCTTTGCCTGTAAATTTTACCGTTGAGCTGCAGGAAGTTAAGACAGCCTGCGTTCATAAAACATGTATAAAATAAGCGATAACAATAACTTAAAGTATAAACCCTGATATTGGCATGATGCTGGCTTAGTGTACAAAGTACGTTCAACTAGTGCAGAAGCACTGAGGAGCAATTATGTTAGGCTGGGCTTTAACCTTTCTTATTGTGGCCATAGTGGCCGGTATTCTGGGTTTTGGTGGTATTGCAGGCGCTGCAGCAGGTATAGCGAAAATTATCTTTATGATTTTTGTCGTATTACTGGTAATTTCATTGTTAGCGAATGCGCTACGCGGCAAAACCCCTAAATTATAATTGGCCCCAAGTGGCCGAAGGAGAATGGAATGAAAACACAAAGCTCATTATTCAAACTGGCGTTGGCTGTGATGCTGGCAACTTCTGTTGCAGCCTGTAGCGAAAGCGATGCAGAAAAAGCTGAAGACAAAATGGAAGAACTGAAAGTTCAGGTTGAAGAAAAGGCTGAACAAGCCGGTGAAAAACTGGAAGATGCAGCAGACAAAACTGCTGATGCAATGGAAGATGCCGCTGACGCAACAGCAGAGAAAGCCAAAGAGTTGTGTGAAGCCGCTAAGGAAAAGGCTGACGCCAAAGATAAAGAGTGTTAATTTTGTGAGGCGGGGTTTATCCCCGCCTTTCTTCTGCCTGGTGGATAGTAGTCAGAAGACTCAACTTTCCTGCTGATACTTTTCCAGTTTATTGTAGAGTGTTTTTACACTGATCCCTAACTGCTGTGCTGTGTCCGTTTTATTACCACTATTTCGTTCCAAAGCTGCAAAGATGGCGGCTTTTTCCAATTCATCCAACGGCATATCAGCCGGAATATCAGTGGCCAAAGCAGCTGGGGTAGCAACTTCAAGCAGCAAATGTTCGGGTTCAATCAATTTGTCCGCCAGAATAAAAGCCCGCTCAACCGCATGTTTCAGTTCACGCACATTGCCAGGCCAGGAATGCAACTTAATCACGGACAAAGCCGCATCAGACAATTGCTTTTGTTGTTTTTCACGGGCATTACAATAGGCAAGAAAATGATAAGCTAAACCTGCAATATCCCCTTCCCGCTCGCGCAAAGCTGGCACTTTGACCGGAAACTGCGATAGCCTGAAATACAAATCTTCCCGAAAAATACCATCAGCCACAGCCTGCAACGGATCGCGGTTCGTCGCGGCTATCACTCTGACATTGGCCATACAAACTTTATTACTACCCACAGGCCTGTATTCACCGCTCTCCAGTACCCGCAGTAACTTCACCTGCTGTTCCAGCGGCATTTCTGTCACTTCATCTAAAAACAAAGTGCCTTGTTCAGCCTGGGCAAACACGCCCTGATGATCCCGCAAGGCCCCAGTGAAGGAGCCTTTGACATGACCAAAGAGTTCACTGTCGATAAGCTCTGAGCTTAACGCACCACAGTTGATAGCAATAAAAGGTTGATCAGCCCTGTGGCTGGCTAAATGCAGAGTGTTAGCAACCAGCTCTTTGCCCGCGCCACTTTCGCCGACAATAAAAACGTTGGCTTCAGTCACTGCAACTTTACGAACTGTTTTATAGAGCCTGAGCATAGCGGCAGAGGAGCCGACCAATAAACCAAACTGGTCCAGATCACTACTTTGTACTTTACGTTTTACCGCTACTGACGATAACTGCTGGTAAAAGTCCTGTACCGCATCCAGTACTGATCCCATATCGAGCGGCTGACGGAAATGGTAACCAGCCCCACAACGCATCAACTGGTCCAGCGCCAGATCCGGTATACCTTTACTCACCAAAATAAAGTCGATTTCGGCCAGCATATTGCTTTGTTGTAGTAATTCGTACTGGCCAGGCTCTGTATTGTCAATTTCAATAAAGGCTAAGTCACAGCGTTGTCTGAGCAATTGTTCCACCCAGCATTCATCCGGCTGACTTTTACAAATGACAAAACGCCGGACACTATCCGACTGCAAGAGTTGACTGGTTAATTCCGGATCCTGCACATGCAGGAACAATAGGGGCTGGGTCATAAATACTTTCCGTAGTTTAAGACTGTAAATTTAACAGGGGTCCTGAGTAAAACTTACCGATCGGTGCTCAGCTTCCTGGAGAGAAAAATCAAAAATACCTATACATCATAAACTTACATTCTGGTACATGAATTGATTATGAATCTGCATGGTTTTTATTTGCCATGGAGTACCAAAGTGATGACACAACAATTTTTAAGCAAAACCCCAACTGTACAAACTACGCAGCTTTTAGCGGCATTAAGCTGTTTATTTAGCCGGGCTAAAACTTTTTACCAGCATAGTGCAGAAACTGCTGTCCCCGGCAATCTGCGCCGACAATTTGCAGCGCTGGCAGAACTGCATCAACGGGTCTTATACCTGTTACCACCCCATAACAGCACAACTACAGATGAGATAGAAGCTTTGGCTGAGCTCAGCCGTTGGTACGACGATAAGCCGAACCAGCCATCGCTACGCACTATACAGCAACAACTGGCAAAACAGCTGCAGCTGCAAAAAGCCATGATCCGAAACTGTGATCTGGGTCCGCATCAGATGACTTTATTGCATTTTACCGCCAGCGTGCAAATTGCCGCTGATCAGTTAGCAAATCGCCATTGAGCTAATGCCCATGAATGCAGCAAAAGTTATTCAGTTAAGTATGAAACTTTTACCGATCAGCCAGACAAAATTACAAACATAAAATTAACATCAGATGAACCATAAAACATAGTTATTATAAATCAATAACTTAAACTTTGGCACCAAACTGGCAATACCTTAGGTGTCATTAACAAAAGGAGCGACATGATGAAACGCACAACATTAGCAGTGATGATCACTTTAACTTTGGCTTCAGTGTCAGCCATGGCGGCCAATGACTGGAAAGACGCAACTAAAGATGCCTGGATAGACGGTAAAGCTGAAACCACGCTGTTACTCAATGGCAACCTGAATTCTTTTACCATCGACACTCATGTGAAAAACGGTGTTGTCACCTTAACAGGCGAAGTGGAAAGCGATGTGGATAAAGCCCTGGCTGCCGAGCTGGTTGAAGGTCTGGAAGGTGTCACCTCAGTAGAAAACAAACTGATGGTGAAAAATGATGGTAAGGGTAATACAGACCCAAAACAGACCAGCGCATTGAAAGACGCCAAAATAGCTACAGTGGTGAAAACCAGCTTGCTATTTGAACCTGAAACCAGTGGCACCAGCATTGATGTAGATGTGAGTAACAGTGTAGTGACGCTGAGCGGTGTGGTTGATTCCGATGCGGAAAAAGATTTGGCCGTTGCCAAAGCCAAAAACACCAAGGACGTGGTAAATGTGATCGATAAGCTCACAGTATCAAAAGGTTAAGCCCTTAACACCAACGCCAAAGCCGGTCTTGATTGACCGGCTTTTTTTATTTCAGCGGTACAATTTGGCTTTTTTCTATCGCTCCATTGCCTCAATTCAACGCCTTTCACAAATCAGAGCTTGATCAGTTTTACATCATGTAATAATGTAAGTTACATGAAAAGTGATAATAAACTCTCGTCCATTTTGCATGTCATCCTGCATCTGGCTGAACATCATCAGGCCATGACCTCAGAGACGCTTGCGCTTTATCTGAAAACGAATCCTGTCGTGATCCGCCGCATGATGGCGGGTTTACGCCAGGCTGGATTAGTGATTTCAGTCAAAGGCCATGGCGGGGGCTGGACTATGGCAAAACCTCTGGCAGCCATTAGCTTGCAGGATGTATATCAGGCACTTGGTGCACCACGATTATTTGCTCAGGGCTATCGACAGGAAGCGCCACAATGCCTTATCGAACAAGCGGTGAATGCTTCACTGGATTCAGCTTTTGCTGAAGCAGAACAACAATTGCTACGAAAATTCGGCAACGTCAGTCTCGCTGATATAGCAGCTGATTTTGCACTCAGACGCCAACAACATCTGGCGACTCTGGACAGCCCACAACAACCCCCACAAGAGTAAGCAGATATGGATTTTGATGTGATCATCGTAGGAGGCAGCTACGCCGGTATGGCTGCCGCTTTGCAGTTAGTACGTGCCCGTAGATCCGTGTTGATCATAGATGCAGGCAGCAGACGCAACAGATTTGCTGATAGTTCACACGGCTTTTTAACTCAGGACGGTAACAGCCCTCAAGCTATAGCTGCCACAGCTAAAGCTCAGCTAATGGCTTATCCGACAGTACAATGGCTGGAGGCTTCCGCCATCAGTGCCAGCAAAACCGACACTGGTTTTCAGGTGGGTACTGACACACAAAGCTATCAGGCCAAACGCCTGCTGCTGGCCAGTGGTGTGACCGATCAGCTTCCTGAAGTTCCTGGCCTGGCAGAGCGTTGGGGCAAAAGTATTTTTCATTGCCCTTATTGTCATGGCTACGAGCTGGATCAAGGCCCAATTGGAGTAGTAGCAGCCAGTCCGCTCGCCTTACACCATGCGCTGATGCTGCCAGACTGGGGACCAACCACTTTATTCACTAATGAATGTTTTGAACCAGATACAGAACAAAAAGCGCAGCTGCTTGCCCGGGGTGTGGTGATTGAACCTAGCAAAGTCCTACAGATTTCAGGTAAGGCTAATGTGCAGCTGAGCAATGGCAAGGTGCTGCAAATGGCAGGCCTTTTTACCCAGCCTACCACCACAGTCAACAGCCCATTAGCAGCGCAGTTGGGCTGTCAGTTTGAACAAGGCCCATTGGGTGCTTTTATTCAAACCACTGCGACTAAAGAAACGACAATAGCGGGTGTATTTGCCTGTGGTGATAACGCCCGTATGGCAGGTTCAGTGGCCATTGCCATAGGCGATGGCTCGCTGGCTGGAGCCATGGCTCATCAGTCTCTGCTCTTTGGCACTATCAGCCACTAAGATTCACACATCATCTTCAATCAAGCTCTGAGCCTCAACAGCTGCTCAGGGCTTGGCCTTTACCGCTGGATCAACAGGAACAGGCACACCTTTGCTATGCCATTTCATCACCACAAACTTCAGCGGCTTTTTGCCTGTATTGCGGATACCATGCGAATCCCAGGGCGCTGCATATAAAATATCACCAGCTTTAGCTGCAATTTCTTTGTCTTTCAGCGACCAGACGCCTTCGCCTTCCACTACCATCAGATACTCTTCTTCGGCATGAATATGAGGCGGATGAATTTCTTTACCTGGCTCAATCACAGCCACACCAGTCAGTGCATCCTGGGTACCAAAAGTAGGTTTGGTAAAGTAGCTATAAAACACATAACCATCACCCTTCTCGGCTTTTGCTTCCGACTGCTGCATTATTTGCGAAGGCTGAGCCGGCTCTGCAGCTACTGTACTCAGGCAAGTCAAAGCCAATCCGGCCACTAATCCCAACTTTAATTTGAACATCCTTACTTCCTCCTGCTGAATTATCTTGCCTTTACACTGCCCTGAAACGAAGACAAGGTCAAACAGCTATTGGTCTGATCTGTGGAGCTAGATTTATAGAATTAGACTGGTTTGATGAAACGAAATTGAAGCTATAAGGTTCAGATGAGGGTGGTCAGACGAAAAAATTTAACTGGCAACGGGATAAAAATTTACACCAACCCTACTGATATGCTCAATCAAACCAGGGTTAGTTATATGGTGAAACAGCGACAAATCAAACTGATAAGGGGTATTGAGTTCATCCAGTTGGTTTTCGATTCGCAGTAACAGGGCTGTATCAACTGAAGGATCTGTTTTTAAGGTCAGATCAATATCCGAACCCTCTCTGAAATTCCCTTTAGCACGAGAGCCATATAAAACAGCAGATCGCACTTGTGGATACTGTGACAGTACCAATTGAATAGCCTGAACGACCTGTTCGGATAAACCGTAGCTGCGCACGTTATTCATAAGCGGCGGCTTTTTCTATCAGTTGCTGCTTTAAAGCCATCAGCGCCGGGTAATAACGCTGGATCACCTCAATGGCAATTTCATCAGCAGTATTTTTGTTATAAGAATGAACCGTATGCTGGCGGCTTTTAATCATATCCATCCAGAGCTGGCCTTCCGTGACTAAACCACGATTAAAAGCGGTGCGAAAAGCATCTCTGCTCCCCTGAATATCTTCAGTGTCACCCTGATAGCTGTAGAAGTCTTTTATTACATTCCAGGCCAACTCGTAGTTGTATTCAAAAGCCTGGATGAGTCCTTGCTGCTCTAAATCTGATAAAGCGCGTTGTTTAGACAAAGTGACAGCCTGCTCCAGTTGCACCATGGAGCGTTTGAAGTTGTCCAATCTCTGTAACCAGCGAATATCCTCAGCCATCATGTTTCCTGTCTATTAGTGCTCTCTGTCTACTATAGCAAAACAACTAACAATACTGCCCTGCCACCCAACCAGAAGCCCAAGCCCACTGGAAGTTGTAGCCTCCTAACCAGCCTGTGACGTCTACTACTTCGCCGACAAAATACAGGCCTGGTTGTTTTTTCGCTTCCATGGTTTTGGAGGATAGTTCGTTGGTGTCGACACCACCTAAAGTCACTTCGGCGGTGCGGTAGCCTTCGGTGCCGTTGGGTTTAAATACATAATGCGTCAGGCTGTCGGCTAAACGCTGGATCGATTTGGCGTGCAGCGCTTTAATGGCCTGATTTTGAAATACATTCAGCTCCAGCAGTTTTTCGACCAAACGTTTAGGCAGCAAACGTGAAAGGATAGTTTTGAGTTCCTGCTCAGGGTGTTTTTGCTGTTGCTCCAGCAGAAACTCGTTTAAATCCTGCTGTGGCGATAAGTTAATAATCAGCTCGTCGCCCGGTTGCCAGAAGCTAGAGATTTGCAAAATAGCAGGGCCACTTAAGCCCCTGTGGGTAAACAGCATATCTTCCGGAAACACCACATCATTGGCTTCGGCCGTGACAGGCAAAGACACACCGCTGATTTCTTCAAATACCGCTTTATCGGCTGGTTGCCAGGTCAGTGGCACTAAAGCAGCACGCACCGGCAAGACATTTAAGCCAAACTGCTCAGCCAACTGAAAACCATAAGCTGTAGCGCCTAAATTCGGCAGGCTTAAACCGCCAGAAGCCACCACTAAACTCTGACAGCTGCGGGCAAGTTGTGGCGTAGTGACTGTATAAACACCATCGGCAAAACTGACGTTTTGAATATCCTGCTGCAGCGCGATGGACACGCCAGCCTTATCGCATTCTTGTTGCAGCATATCGACAATATCTTTGGCGCTGTCGTCACAAAACAGCTGGCCCAGCGTTTTTTCGTGATAGGCAATGCCGTATTGCTGCACCAAAGCGATAAAATCCCATTGGGTATAACGGCTTAACGCCGACTTACAAAAATGTGGGTTTTGCGATAAAAAATTCGCCGGGCTGGCGTAGATATTGGTGAAGTTACAGCGGCCACCACCAGACATCAGAATTTTGCGGCCTATACGTTTGCCGTTATCCAGCACCAGGGTTTTACGGCCTCTTTTGGCCGCTTCAATAGCGCTGAATAAACCTGCTGCGCCTGCCCCTATGATGATCACGTCCCACTGCTGCATTAGTTTGTACTCTGTATGGTTTGGCTTGCCGCTTGCTGATAACCCAGCTCAAGCGCGGCGAATTGGTCGTGCTGCCAATGAAAGACTGGCAACTGCTGTTTTTCTTTGTTTAGCGAGCGTAATAAACGCTGTAAATTCTGTGTTTTCCAGCTTTGATCCGGAAAGTCTGCTGCTGTGCGAATAGCGCATTTATCAAAATCGATTAGCCAAAACTGACCTTGCTGATCAAGCAAAATATTGTGGCAGTTTAAGTCGGAGTGATACACCTGATGCTGATGAAAAGAGGCTATTAATGCACCTAGCTGTTGCCATTCGGTAGTAGTTAAAGGCCGTTGTTGCAGCAGATGAGCCAAGTCTGTGGTGCCAGGGATACGTTCAATCAGAATATCAGCGCTATAGCCAAAGCTATGCTTTTGATACAAAGCGGCGCAAGGCCGTGGCACAGCTAAACCCCATAAGCGCATTTGCCAAAGTAAACTGAATTCCGCCATAGCCCGGCTTTGTGCTGCAGGCTCTGGCCAGAACTTATCTTTGTTCAGTTTCCCCACCAAACCACCACGGTAATAATGCCGCAGTACCGCCTCTTTGCCGTTTGGCTGGCGGATAAACCACACCGTATTGCGGCCTTTGGACTGGCCTGTGACTAAGCCCTGTTGTTGCCAGAATTCGCTCTGGAAATACGTCATCTCAAAGTTCGGAGAAAAGTGCGTGTCAAACCAGGCTAAAGCATTGTCTGCATTTAACTTTTTAACTTCAGCCATGGGCAATAAATTACTCACCTGAACCATGATGCGCGCCACAGCACCTTGTTGCTGCTGATAGAGTTTTAAACCCTTTTCACCGGTCTGAATCGCCAGTTCTGGTTGCTGCATAAGCTGAGTCACAGTGTTGACCAGATCCTCTACTGTAGTTACCTGAAAATAAGCTTGCTGTTGTTGCAGTAACTGAAACACCAGCTGAAAATTAAACACATAAGGGCCGGATAACACGGCTTTGCCAAACGCCATAGCTTCCAGCGGATTATGGCCACCGCGTTCAATCAGGCTGCCGCCGATAAAAACAAAATCGGCCAGTTGATACCAGCTTAATAACTCGCCCATTGAATCGCCAAGCCACACTTCAGTACTGGCATCTGGTAAACCATTCAGGCTGCGACGCACATACTTCAGCTGCTGTTGTTGTAACAGCTGAGCGACAGGATCAAAACGCTCCGGATGCCGTGGCACCAGCACCAGCAGAAGCTCTGGGAATAGAGGCTTTAACTGCTGATAAGCCTGGATCAGCAGCTCATCTTCACCGGCATGAGTGCTGCCAACAACCCAAAGTATCCGGCCTTGCAGCAGAGGTTTTAAGCTATGCGCCAATTGGGTGCTAGTTTTTGGCACATCCAGTTCAAATTTTAAGTTACCCGCTACTTGCACATGTTTTGCGCCCAAGGCCCCAAAACGGCGGGCACTGGCTTTATCCTGAGTCAGAATTTGACTGATGTTACGAAGCATAGGCTGAGTTAAAGCGCTAAAACGCCGATAACCTTTGGCTGAACGTGCCGATAAACGGGCATTCACCACCAAAGTCGGAATAGAAAGTGCTTTGCAATTCGCTACCAGATTAGGCCAAAGCTCAGTTTCTAAAATCAGCAACAACTGCGGCTGCATGTACTTTAGCCAACGCCTCATCAGCACTGGGTAATCAAAAGGCAGGTAACAATGCGCAAGAGTTCTGCCCAGTTCCTGCTGTTCAGCCTGCAATTTCTGAATAGCAGCAGAAGCCGTAGGTGTGGTGCAGGTAATGGTGAGAGGTAAATGCGGATACTGCAACAACAGCTGTTTAATCAAAGGTTTGGCCGCGTTAAACTCTCCCACTGAAACTGTATGCAGCACTATGCCGTCTTTGGCTGACGCTGCTGGCAGCTTCAACGCAAAACGTTCAGCAAAACGCTGGCGATAAGCCGGGTCTTTGCGCGAGCGTAGCAGCAAATACAGCGCTAACAGCGGAGTCAGTGCCAGAATCAGGGCGCTGTACAACAGTCTTAACAGGAAAAAGCTGGTGTGCATTTAGCTTTTTGCTTTGGCTTTTGCATCAGCCACCATAGTGGCCAAAGCGGCGTATTTATGAAAAGCATACTGGCCCAGCACTATAGCCATTAGTAAACCACGCCAACCGTCGAGGAAACCCAAACGCAGCACATACTGCTGAATAAAGTCGGTGAAAAACCGCAAAATGGCAAAACCTAAACTAGCCTTTTTACCACGGGCAAATTTATCTTCAGCCCCTAAACAGGCATATTTCACATGCTTTTCCTGACAATGCTGATAACTGCGCCAGCTGTGGTGAATAATGGCCGATTTTAATACCCGCACTTTTTCATAAGGCAATAACAGGGTTTCGTGCACCTGACGGTCTTTAAAGCTAGCCCCTGTTTTTAAAAACAATTTACCTTGCGGTGTGGAATAACGACCATGTTTGAGCAACTTGCCAAAAAAGTAGGTGTGCCATGGCATTTTGATAAAGTTGGCGTCTAAATCAGGCTCAGCCAATACCTGATCAATTTCCACTTTCAGTTCAGGCGTCAGCACTTCGTCGGCATCTATGCTCAATACCCAGTCATGTTCACACCAGGCTAAAGCACGGTTACGTTGTGGGCCAAAACCAGGCCAGTCGGTTTGAT
This sequence comes from Rheinheimera sp. MM224, assembly GCF_947090785.1. Taxonomy (NCBI): domain Bacteria; kingdom Pseudomonadati; phylum Pseudomonadota; class Gammaproteobacteria; order Chromatiales; family Chromatiaceae; genus Rheinheimera; species Rheinheimera sp. MM224. The sequence goes on along the minus strand of NZ_OX352320.1, from coordinate 346,919 downwards.
AGACTTTGTCGGCGTACTTTTCTGCGATTTCTACTGTTCTGTCTTTACTGCCAGAATCGACCACTATCAGTTGATCGACCCAGCCAGAGAGCGACTGTAAACAAGCTTCAATGCGGTCTTCTTCATTGCAGGAGATGACAAAACAGGAAATTTTACGGCTACGCATGCTTAAACCTCTTCCTGTTTGGTTGGAGTAAACTGTACCTGTGACAGATCGCCCGACAGATGATGACTGCGGATAGATTTCAGCTGAAAACGGTATTTCAGGTTACGCCAGAACGAAGTACCGCCTTTGCGGGTGCCGCCACTCATTTTGTCGATTTCGCTTTCAAAACGGCTGGCCGACCACAAACGGTAAGGCAACATCGAATACACAGTCAGGTTTAGCTCAGGGTAAAACTGCAGATCCACATCAACAGGGCGGAAAAACTTAGGCCGGCTCAACAGCTTTTTTGCACCGTCCAGCGTTAACGCATAAGCTGTGGTGCAGTTGGGCACTTTGGCAAAATTCACCAGGCTATAACCATCTCCCAGCTCTTTTTTCTGCTCACCTGTGCCTGCTCTGTCATCGGCTAACTTAATCATATCCCAGTGTTTTAATTGGGTGATTTTTTCCAGCACAGTCAGAAATTCAGGCTCTACATCTATATCGTCTTCCAGAATAAAGGCCATGGCGATGTTTTCATCGACCATGCGCTGCCACAAAGTGCGGTGACTTAAATAACAACCAATTTCGCCTGGCGACAAAGGACGGCGGAATTTCTTCTGGTTTAATGCCGGATCATAACAAGCGGCAACTTCAGCCTGGCTTAGGTTTTTGCCATAAATAGCACTGAAGCGTTCAGCATCCAAACCCAGCTTATGCAGCTGCTTTTTGGCGGACTCATAACGCTCAGGGTTGGAATCCAGATTAATTAACCAGATTGGGTATCCTGCAAACTGTCCCATGTTTTTCTTCCACTTTATTCTGCTTCTATGCAACGATTTTACCTGAACGCCTTCTAAAGACAGAGCTTTTTTTCCCGCAATAGCCCTGAAGACAGAGCGCCTGGATAAAAAGTTCTTTTGCAATAACTAAGATCCGTTAAAATGCCTTATTCACTGAGCTAAACCGAGCCTCTTATGTCAGATGTAAAATCCAGTTTGAAACAAAGCTTTTTAGATAGTTTAAAACGTCACCGTGACGCCTTTGCCACAGTGGAAGCCTATCATGAGCAAGCGATGCAGCTGTTGGACGCAGTGCAAAACTGCCTAAAACAAGGTGGCAAAGTAGTATGGATGGGTAATGGCGGCAGCGCGGCCGACAGCCAGCATTTAGCAGCTGAGTTTATGGTGCGTTACAAAGCAGAACGTGGCCCGCTGGCATCTATCGCCTTAACAACAGACACTTCTATTCTTACAGCACACGCCAACGACTACCATTTTGACAGCGTGTTTGAGCGTCAGGTGTTAGGTTTAGTGCGGCCACAAGACGTGGTGATTGGCCTGACGACTTCAGGTAAAAGCCCAAATATCAATTTAGCTTTAAAAGCCGCCAATGAATTAGGCGCTTTCACAGTAGCCCTGACTGGTCGCGATGGTGGTTTAGTTAAAGACATCGCCAAACTGCCTATTATCGTGAAAAACGACGAAACAGCCCGTATTCAGGAAGTGCATATGTTTATTGGCCACTGGCTCTGTGAAGCCCTTGATCTGGCCATCGTAGGTAACAACTAATGATTAACCTGAGCCTGCTGCAAAATTTGTCTTCTGCTTCTGTACTGGTGGTGGGTGATGTAATGCTGGACCGCTATTTTAATGGCGACTCGCAGCGTATATCGCCTGAAGCCCCTGTGCCTGTGGTGAAAATCAGCAAAATAGAAGACAAAGCCGGTGGCGCTGCCAACGTGGCACGTAATATCGCCCATCTGGACGGTAAAGTAGGCTTATTAGGTATTATTGGTAACGACAGCGCGGGTGAGTCGTTGCAGCAGTTGCTGGCGGGCGAGCAAATTCATTCCGAGCTGTTTAGCCAGGATCATAAACCTACTATCGCAAAAATGCGGGTGGTGTCACGTCAGCAACAAATAGTGCGGCTGGATCAGGAAGAAATGTTCAGCAGCGAAGATGCCGAACTGTTGGCAGAACGTTTTGCTGCTGTGTACCAGAACTACGATGTGATCCTGTTCAGTGATTACAACAAAGGCTCGTTGCAGCAGATTTCCAAAATGATCAAACTGGCCAAAGCGGCTGGCAAAACTGTATTGGTCGACCCAAAACAAGCCGATTTGTCGGTGTATGCCGGTGCTGATGTGATTACGCCGAATTTAGGTGAATTTAAAACCGCAGGCGGCAAAACAGCTTCAGTGGAAGAAATGCTCAGTTCAGCCCGTGAGCTGATGCAAAAAGCCGGTTTAGCTTCGATTTTATTAACCCGCAGCGAACAAGGCATGAGCCTTATTACCGCCACTGAACATTTCCACTTCCCGGCTCAGGTGTTGGAAGTCAGTGATGTGACTGGTGCTGGTGATACAGTAATCGCCACTTTAGCTGTGATGTTAAGTGCTGGAATGTCACTGCATGATGCCACTCAGCTGGCTAACTTAGCGGCTGGCATAGTGGTAGGCAAAGTAGGAGCTGCGACAGTTTCTCCTGAAGAGTTGGCCGCTAAGCTGAATAAAGATTTATTCCGTCAGGGCGATTTTTACCAGACGCCTTTTGACAAAGTACTGCAGCATATTCAGTTTGCCCGTCAAAACGGTGAGCGTATTGTTTTTACCAATGGCTGCTTTGATATTTTACATGCAGGTCATGTGCGTTATTTAGCTCAGGCCAAAGCTTTGGGTGACCGTTTAGTAGTGGGCCTGAATTCAGATGCTTCAGTGCGCCGCTTAAAAGGCGAACAGCGCCCTATCAATACTTTGGAAGACCGTGCCACAGTGCTGGCAAGTTTGGCCAGTGTGGACTGGGTGGTGCCTTTTGGCGATGACACAGCCGAAAACGATACGCCGTTAAAATTAATCAGCACCATATTGCCTGACGTATTAGTCAAAGGCGGCGACTACAGCATTGCAACCATAGTGGGTGCTGACGTAGTGATAGCCCATGGTGGTGAAGTGCAGGTGCTGACTTTTGTTGATGGCCGCTCCACCAGCAAAGTAATACGGAAAATTCAGGACTTGCAGGGAAATAACTAATTTGTCAGTGCCACAGTTAAAGTCCATTTGTATTCTGCGTTTATCCGCTATTGGTGATGTCTGCAACGCAGTGTCTGTGGTGCAATCTATTCAGCGTCAGCATCCACAAGCGCAAATCACCTGGATCATCGGCAAAATCGAAGCCCGTTTGCTGGAAGGTTTGCCTGGTGTACGTTTTGTGGTTTTTGATAAAAAGCTGGGTAAAGCCGCCTATAGCCAGCTAAATCAGGATCTAAAAAACGACTATTTTGATGTGCTGCTGCATATGCAGGTGGCCTTTCGCGCTAATGTCGCTTCACTTTGTATCAAGGCCCGCAAAAAGATTGGTTTCGACTGGCATACCGCCAAAGAGTTACATGCGCTTTTTATGCGTCACCGTATCGAGCCTGCACCACGCAGCCATGTGCTGGATGGGTTTCGCCAGTTTGCCAAAGCTATTGGTGTATCAGAGCAAGAACTGGGTCAGACGCCTTCCTGGCAACTGCCTATTCCTGAAGCCGATGAGTTATGGGCTAAAGAACAACTTGCAGCTATTGGCAATACTCGTGTTCTTATCATCAGCCCAGCCGCTTCTAAAGCTGAACGCAACTGGTTACCGGAGCGTTATGCGGCTTTGGCCGATTATGCCCATACCAAGGGCTTTGCAGTGATCTTATGTGGTGGCCCGACAGAGCTGGAACGGAATTTAAGCCAGGCTATTTTGGCATCGGCACAGCATCCCATCACAGACCTGACCGGCAAAACCAATTTAAAACAGCTGCTGGCGTTGTTAAAACACGCAAGTCTAGTCTTAGCGCCAGATACAGGCCCCACTCATATGGCGATAGCTGTTGGCACTCCGGTTATTGGTTTGTATGGCCACAGTAATCCGGATCGCACAGGCCCTTATTTATTCCGTCAGTATGTGGTCGAGGTCTATCACCAATCTTTATTGGCGCAACAAGGCAAAACGGCTGCTGAATTAAAATGGGGCACCCGCGTCAAAGGCAGCGATATTATGCAAAAAATTGCTGTAGAGGCTGTAACCGCTATGTTCGATAAAGTAGTGGCAGAACAGCAACTATGAAAAAGATGCAAAAAGCCGCGTTTCTGGACAGAGATGGTGTGATTAACGTCGATCACGGTTATGTCAGCAGCCCCCACCAATTCGAGTTTATCGACGGTGTCTTTGACGCTTGTCGTCATTTGCAGCAACAGGGTTATTTACTGATAGTGGTCACTAACCAATCCGGTATAGGCCGCGGTTATTATAACGAGCAGCAATTTCATGTATTAACTGACTGGATGAAAGCTCAGTTTGAGTCGCACGGCGTTACTCTGACCGATGTATTTTTTTGCCCACATCATCCGGTTACTGCCAATCCGCCTTATCAAATCGACTGCGATTGCCGTAAACCGGCCCCTGGTATGTTATTGCAGGCCATAAACAAGTATCAGATTGACCCAAACCAAAGCCTGATGTTGGGTGATAAAAAAGCCGATATGCAGGCAGCAAAAGCTGCAGGTGTAGCCCGTAAAGTGTTGGTGTTATCAGGCCAGACATTAACAGCTGAAGACCAAGCCAGCGCCGATGAAGTCTGGCCGTCGATTAAAGCTGCATTAGAGCTGGCTTAAACCAGCTCTAACATCACTTCAGCTTTACTGACTTCAAACTGTTTAGGTTCTTCGACATTCAGCGCTGTTACTACACAATCATCGACCACCATAGCGTAGCGTTTGGAACGCACACCACCAAAATCACCGGTATCTGCATCCAGGCCAATAGCTTTGGCAAACTTGCCAGCACCATCTGCTAAAAATACGATATCAGTGGCGTTATGGGCTTTTCCCCAGGCGTCCATCACATAAGCATCATTAACCGATGTGCAAATAATACGATCGACGCCTTTATCAAAAAACTGTTGGGCCAGTTCAATAAAACCTGGTAAATGGGCCGCGCTGCAGGTTGGAGTAAAAGCGCCTGGCACTGCAAATAACACCACTTTTTCGCCTTTAAATACTTCAGCCGTGGTCAGGTTGACAGGACCATTGTCAGTTAAACGTGCAAAGGTTACTTCGGGTAAGGTATCGCCAATTTTGATCATAAATTTATCCCTTTTAATCCAGCTAATTCAGTTATTAGAGAGCTGCTTTGACATAAACATCAAATCTGTTGTTTTTGCCTTCGATTTGCATACTGGGTTTTTGTCCCGCTAAAAACTCTGCATAACCAGGCCGTTTCACTACCACTCTTTTGCTGGCCAGTTGCCAGGCCAGCGGAAACAACGCATCGGCATCCTCATCCGTGCCTACCACCTGATGAAAAGCCTGCATTTCTTTTTTCACCAAAGCCGACTTCTCACGAGCCGGAAACATTGGATCTAAATAGACTACGTCCGGTGAAGGCAATTGAGTTAACGCCTGCTGCGATGGTGCAAACACCAGTTGCATACGTTCAGGCAGCCAATGAGCTAATTCTGGATCAAGTGTGGCCCGACGTAAACCATCAGCCAACAAAGCAGCGACTGCTGGCTGGCGCTCCACTAAGGTCACTTTGGCACCAAGGCTTGCCAGCACTAAGGCATCCCGACCTAAACCTGCAGTTGCGTCCACTACTGTTAAACCCGGCTTTTTAGTTAAACCCACAGCTTTGGCTATGGCTTCACTTTTACCACCACCAAATTTACGTCTGTAAGTGGCGGCGCCGCTGGCGAAGTCGACCAGTATATCGCCTTGTTTATTTAACTCTGTGTTGCGTAACACCAAAGCCTCCCCTGTCCAGCATAAATACCAGCCTTCAGGAGATTCTGTGGCCGATAAGCCATAGTTCTGTTGCAGGCTAACTGCAAGATCGGGCGGGAAATCAGGAGATGCAAAAAAACAGGTGCCTGGCATAAGCTCTTAATTCGGGTCAGTTTCAATTAAATTCAGAATTTAATTTTACTCTGACCCGAATTAAAGATCTGCTCTATTTTACAACTTGCGGATGTTATCTGCGCCGTCGCGGTCTATCAGGCGGACAAAAGGATCCACACCAACATAAAGTGGCTTCTTATCCAGCACCAGCTCAATGCTGTTTTCACCTGTCACCAACTGATGCTTCTTCAGATAAATCACGCCACTTTCACCACTGGTTTGGTCCGGGTCGACACTAAATACACCTATGTCGATTTGCTCAGCCAAAGCTTGGGTGGTTTCAGTGCCTTTTTCATCAGCCACTAACTTGTCGGCATGCAGAATCACATTCAGCTGAAACTTACCATCGGCCAGTTCAGTGACTTTGGCGTCCTTCACCCGCAAATCGTACAAAGTGATGTTGTTAAATAAATCGTCAATAAAGGCCTTTTCTTCCGCTGCTGTGTTCTGGCTTAAGTAACTGACCAAATCCAAAGTGGTTGGGAAAGGGTCATTACGGTAACGATAGCGTTCGTTAAAGGCTTTTAAATTGGCATTTAAGCGATCTTCACCTAAACGGTCTTTAATCGCCATCATCACCACAGAACCTTTTTGGTAATGGATGTAACCCTGGCCTTCTGAGCGCAGTAAAGGCTGTTCGCCTAATCGTTCGCTAGAACGACCTTGCAGGTATCGGTCTAACTCATACTTCAGGAATTTACGGATTTTGTCAGCGCCGTATTTTTTCTCCATCACCATCAAAGCTGAATACTGTGACAAACTTTCTGAAATCACCGCACTGCCCTGCACATTAGCTGCGCCCACCTGATGACCCCACCATTGGTGTGCTACTTCGTGAGCTGTGACGTAATACACAGGATCAATATTTTCCGGATCACGCAGGTCGGTAATAAAACCGATTTGTTCAGAATAAGGCACTGTATTAGCGAAACTCTGGGCAAAACTGCGATAGCCAGGGAACTCGATAATACGCAGCTGTTTATGCTGGTAAGGACCAAATGCAGCGGTGAAGTAGTCAATGGAGTCTTTCACCGATTCCACCATACGCTCGACGTTCCATGGATGGCCTTTATGGTAATAGACTTCAATAGCCACACCATTGTGTTCAGCTTTTTTCACTTCATAACGGCCTGAACTGATGGAATAGAAATTCACCATAGGCTGATCCATTTTGTAGCTGAAGTAATTACGGCCATCCTGTTGCCATTGTTTTTGCAGATAACCAGGCGTTAACGCCACCTGATCGGCTTCAGTGGATATAGTGGCTTCAAACTGAATAAAGTCGCCATCAGGGCCAAAGAAGTTCTGCGTATAAAACTTAGAGTCTTCCAGCTTATTGGCGCGCTCATTTGGTTCTAAATCACGTTTTATGCGCTCGTGTCTGTCCTGCAGCTCATAACGCTCCTGATAACCAAAACTTGGCAACAACTCCCAGTTATTGATAAAGGTACCGTTTTCAACCACTGACGAGTCAAAACCTGTTTCACGCAGCCCTTTGGATTCACGGGTCAGTTCTATCACACCTGATATAGTGCCACCCGGTGCTACCGGAGTGCTAAAGGTTAACCATGAAGTACGGAATTTAGCGTCCCGCTCACCCAGGCTTGCACCATCAATAGTCACTAACATTTGCTGGGTATTCTCAGGCCAGTTCACCAGTAGTTTTTCAACAGGCAACTGCGATTTGTTTTGCCACTGGATCTGCATACGGGCCACAACTTTCTGCTGTGAAGGGAACAGGTCAATCTGAGCCTTCACTGCAGTGGTCACTAACAAAGGCATGGCGGCGTACTGAATATATTCTTTCTCATACTCAGCCTGTAAATCTGTGGTTTCTTCAGTGGTTATGTAGTTATTCAGCACTATGGTCTGCTGGTAAATAAAAGCACCAGTTCCTACAGCCACTAAAGCAGACACAGCAATTACGGCTTTGCCGGTTTTACCTAAGTGATAACCCAGTTTACTCCAGCGTACTTTCAGACTTTGCAGCGGACCTCTGTGGTACAAACCATACCCCAGCACAAATAATACTGTGCTGATTGCGCCCCAATACAACATATACACCGAGTGAGTGCTTAAGCTGTTAGCGTACTGATTTAAATCAGAAAAACCTATAGAAGGTGAATTACTGAAGTTATATAAGCTATGGCCTAAACCCCAGGACGCCATCACTAAAGTACTTAAGAAGTAACCGACAAATAGCCCCATACCAACAAATTTATTCGGGCTTAACACCTGCAGGAAAAACGCCAATACAGCACTCATCATAAAAGGCAGCAGGAAGAAAAAGCCTAAGCGGATCATGTATTGCACCAGCTCAAAGTCTTCAATCCCCTTGATCAACTGGTAACCCATCGTGGTTAAGATACCAAGCACAATCAAAGTAGCCATCACCAGCGCCATGGCCAGTAACTTAGTAGTCCAGAAGGTTAAGTTTGGTACTGGCATGGTATCGATAATATCGCCCATGCCTGAATTGCGTTCACGCCACACCACTTCAGCGCTGTAATACACAATGACAATAATCATCAGCAAACTGACTGAGCCAATGATATGCCCTACCATAGTCTGAGTCAGAGGCCAGTTCGAAGTGCCGTACCAGCCAAAGTCCGCAAAAAGCGGGCCTATCAGTTGAGCGACTGTAATTAACCCCAAAATAATAAAAGGTGCAGTCAATAAAACTTGTTTTACTTCAAACTTCAACCTAAGCCAAAAAGCAGGCGAAAGCGCAGTGGAAGATGCTTTTTTCTGCAAAGTGTCCAGCGACAGTTCTGGCTGTTGCAGTTCAGTTTTTTTGGATTTTTTGCTGTCTTTTCGGTCCAGCGAAGGCAATTTAAATAAACCGGAAAACGCCAGTAAGACGATAGCAACACCTAGCCATAACAAGCGGTTTTGCAATAACACGCCTTCAAAACCAATCAGCAGAGTGTTTTTTTCCTGAATAGTCCAGTAGCGGGTGACGTCAAAAAAGGTGCGTAAACCAAAAGGATCTAACAAGGCCGCCCAAACCCGGTATTCAGGTAAACGCGCTACAGAACCTGAGACTATATAAAGTACCAGCAGCACCACAGCAATCAGATACAAAGCCATCATGGAGCGGAAACGTGCAGCGATAGCATAAAACAATGCGGAAATGATAAAGAAGCTCGGAACAGACAACACCAGATAGTTATAGACATAAACCCAGAGGTCGGTGGGACCAAAACGGCTGGCATCAACCCATGGCATAAAACTCGCCAACAACATACCCAAAGGTACAGCGATATAGACCAATAACACCACCAGATAACTGCCAAAAAAGCGGCCAAACTGGTAAGCAAAAGCTGATAACGGCTTGCTGTAAATCAGCTCTTCCATCTGATGCTGCTGATTACGTACTGCACTGCTGCCGACAAAGTTCACCACCAGAAACATCGCAAATAAGCTTAAGGTGATCAGAGTTTGACCTATGGCATAAGGGCCATTTTTAAACACCTCTCCACCACCGCCAATTGTGACATTGTCAGAGGCAACAGATAAAAAGCTGATTAAAAACAGTAACAAACTAACGACATAAAAAGACGGCTGACGCAGATAATAGCGCAGCTCAAAGCGGGTCATTAAACCAAACATAACCACTCCTAAGCCGCAGCTTGTGCTGAGCGATGATTGGATAAACAGGAGAAGTACACATCTTCCAGTCCGGCTGCTGTTGCTACAAAACCTTCAGGTGCTTGATCTGCAAACACATTCAACACAGTGCGGCCAGCAAACAGGCGTTTGGAGATCACAGGCAAGACTTTCTCCAGTTCAGCCGCTTCTTGTTGTGACACAGTTTTAGTCCAGATTTGACCACCAACCTGCTGAATCAAATCCAGTGGATTACCCTGTAATAAAATCTGTCCCCCCGCCAATACCGCCATCGCAGGGCACAGCTCTGCCACGTCATCGACTATGTGAGTGGATAATATAATGACTTTTTCTTCACCCAGACTAACCAGCAAGTTATGAAATCTGTTGCGCTCTTCCGGATCCAAACCTGCAGTAGGTTCGTCGACAATCAATAAATCCGGGTTACCCAACAGAGCCTGAGCTATACCAAAACGCTGGCGCATACCGCCGGAGAAACCACTAACGGCTTTGTCTTTATGCTGAAATAAGTTGGTATGGGCCAATAAACCTTCGACCAGTTCTTTGCGCTCTTTTTTCTGTGTAAAACCTTTAAGCACAGCCAGATGATCCAATAAATCAAAAGCACTGATACGTGGATAAACACTGAAATCCTGTGGCAGATAACCCAGAGTTTTGCGAAGCGCCTGTGGGTCTTTTAATACATCAATGCCATTAAACACAATGCTGCCGCTGTCAGGCTGTTGCAAGGTGGCGATAGTGCGCATTAACGAAGATTTACCGGCACCATTAGGACCTAATAGGCCAAACATACCTTTGCTGATGGATAAATTGACGTTATTCAACGCTTTGACGCCATTGTCGTAAGTTTTGGTCAGGCCTTTAATTTCCAGCATAGGGATCTCCTTGTTATGGTAATGAATACATTAAACTAACATGGAGCTTGTTGAGTAGTAACTAATCAATGAGTTACAGGTGACGTGAAGTTGTAACAAGTTATTAAAGGGTCAGAGCCTTGGCTCTGACCGCTAAGCCTAAGTCCGAAGCCCCACGTAGTTGTCACCACAACTAAAGGCCACTACTTTGCTTATTTCCTGCAGACTTAAACCAGATTCCTGTTGCCACAGGTTAAATTGTTGCTGAATGGCTTTCTGGTTTTTCTGACTGGTTAAGCCACCTTCGACTACACCAAAGTTACGCAGATAAGCCTCTAAATCCTGACTGATAATAAAGGTATCTTTACCCAGCACACGTAAAGCATAAGCACCTGTGTTACCGCCTAACCTACTGCCGTGTTTTTTCAGATAACCCCACAAGCCAATGATATCTTCACCAGACCACTGGGCTAAGAAGGCGCCAAAACTGCCATATTTGTCAGCTACTTGCTGGATCATCAAGGCGTTATCGCGTATCGCAAATACTTTAGTAGCGTTGCGGATAATACGAGGGTCTGTTGCTTTGGCGGCCAGCATTTCATCACTCATCAACAGCATTTTTTCCGGTTCAAAACCAAAAAAAATATCTTCAAAACCCGGCCACTTCTTCTCCACCACAGACCAGACAAAACCAGACTGGAAGATTTTTTTGCTTAATTCACTTAAACACTCAGCATCGGTCAGCTGCTGTAACTGCGCTGCAGTGCGAGGTTTATTTAACAATGACTCTAATGCCGCTTTGCCACCTTTACGTTCGGCAGCGCGTTGATAAATGATGGAAAACTTTTCCGGATAAAGCATAAAATCTGTTGCCCTGTTAAAAACTGTTAGCGCCGCTGAGTCTGCAGCGTCCGCCTGACCACTCTAGCCTGGCCTCTGGTACTACAGCGCAGTTGGAGAGAAGACCGCTTTGTGCTTGCATCTGCTGCTGAAGTTGTTTGTACATAAATGCGTGCTGTTTCAACAGCTTTTCATCCGTTTCACTGATGGAATAAGCCAGATAAGATTCTGGTCCTCCACAGGCTTTTTGCCCCAACGCCAGTAACCGACATTGTTTTGCGGTTTCAGCTTTCGCCTCACCCACCAGCTTGATAATTTTAGCTTTTTCCTGCTGCAATAATTGCCGCCACTGTACCGCAGTTGTTGGTCCAGCAGCAGGAGCAACAAGCGCTGATTTCTGCTGCACCACAGTGACAGGCTCAGCACAAGCCGAAGCAGTGCCAAAAAGTAAAGCTGTGATCAGAATTAACCTATTGTTGTTCATCATCAGTCTGTTGCTCCAGCAAATTACTCTGCATCAACCCCTTTCAACTTGTTCAGTGGCTCCATCAAATCAGGCAAAGTTTTCAGGCATTGCAATAAAGCGTACAAAAATACACCATGATGAGCACCCAATTCAAAGCTTTGAATACTCTGCCAGATTTCATTGCCAGCAGCGACCAACATAGCTGTGGCCACCAGCATATTGACCCAGGGATTTGCTGTCACATCTCTTAAAAACTGTCTGATATTCATAAAGTTACTCTGCGCTCATTAAAGACAGAGTAACTTTAGCCTTTTTACCTAAAACAACAACTGCAAAAGAAAAATTAAGCAGCTATGCCCATATGACGTAATAAGGCGGCATTGGATGGCTCACGACCCCGGAAGGCTTTAAACAGCTCCATAGGTTCTGCACTGCCACCTTTTTCTAAAATGCAGTGCAGGAAATCCTGGCCCACAACAGCATTAAAAATACCTTCTTCTTCAAAGCGGCCAAAGGCATCGGCCGACAATACTTCAGCCCATAAGTAACTGTAATAACCGGCGCCATAACCCCCAGCGAAGATATGACTAAACCCATGCTGGAAGCGGTTAAAACGAGGTGGCACTATGACAGAGACTTGCTGGCGTACGTCATCCAGAATTTGCTGCACACGACCACCCAAAGCCGGGTCGTATTCGGCATGTAAACGGAAGTCAAACAAGGCAAATTCCAGCTGACGCACTAAAAACAACGCCGACTGGAAGTTTTTCGCTGCCAGCATTTTATCCAGCATATCTTGTGGTAAAGCTTCACCTGTCTGGTAATGACCTGAAATTAACGCCAACGCTTCTGGCTGCCAGCACCAGTTTTCTAAAAACTGACTCGGTAATTCCACTGCATCCCATGCCACACCACTAATGCCAGCCACAGCGGAAGCATCCACTTGCGTCAGCATATGGTGTAAACCATGGCCAAATTCATGGAACAAAGTGACTACTTCATCATGAGTAAATAACGCAGGTTTGCCGCCTACAGGTTTATTAAAGTTACAGGTTAAATAGGCCACAGGGTGTTGCAGACTACCATCGGCTTTCCAGCGTCGGCCCTGGCAATCGTCCATCCAGGCACCACCGCGCTTTTTCGCACGAGCGTATAAATCCAGATAAAAACTGCCACGCAGCTCACCTTTGGCGTCGAAAATATCGTAAAAGCTCACATCCGGATGCCAGACATCTACGCCTTCACGTTTTTGTACGCTGATGCCAAACAATTTACCCAACACGCTGAATAAACCCGGCACTACTTTGCTTTCAGGGAAATAAGGCCGCAAAGCTTCGTCAGAAATGGAGTATTTCGCCTGTTTTAACTTTTCTGAGTAATAAGTCACATCCCAGGAGTTTAATTCCTCCACACCAAATTCAGCTTTGACAAAAGCTTTGAGTTCAGCCAGATCCTGCAACGCCTGTGGCTTGGCACGACGGGCTAAATCAGCTAAAAACTCCAGCACCTGAGCCGGGCTTTCGGCCATTTTGGTTGCCAATGATTCTTCTGCAGCGTTATCAAAATCCAGCAGTTGAGCCAGCTCGTGACGCAGCGCTAAGGTTTCTTCAATAATGGCGCTGTTATCAAACTGACCCGCCGTTGGGCCTTGATCAGAGGCTCGGGTGCAATAGGCTTGATACAACTCAGCGCGTAAATCGCGGTTATCGGCATAAGTTAAAATGGCGATGTAGCTTGGGAATTCCAGCGTAAAGACCCAGCCAGATAATTCTTTTTGCGCCGCCGCTTCTGCCGCTGCTAATTTGGCATCTTCAGGTAAACCAGACAGCAGGCTTTCATCTTCAATATGTTTAAACCAGGCTTGAGTGGCATCCAAAGTATTGTTAGAAAAACTCGAGGCTAAGTCGGATGAACGGCTTTGAATTTCACCGTAGCGCTGCTTTTTCTCGTCCGACAAACCAATACCGGACAATTTAAAATCGCGCAAAGCGTTTTGAATTACTTTTTGCTGCGCTGTAGTTAAGCTGGCGTATTCAGCACTTTGCGACAGCTTTAAATAAGCCTGATACAAACCTTCGTGCTGGCCGACATAAGTGCTGAAATCAGATAATAACGGCAGGCAGCTTTCATAAGCTTCACGTAGTTCAGGGCTGTTTTTCACTGAATTTAAATGCGACACAGGCGACCAGAACTTACCGAGCTCATCGCTGTTTTCTTCCAGCGCTACAATCAACGACTGCCAGCTTGGGTTCGGCTCTTTCACCACAGCTTCAATATCAGCGGTACAAAGTTCAATTAACTGCTCTACACGAGCTTTGATTTGGCTTGGCTCTATTTGACTAAATACAGGTAAGGCTTGGGTCATGGTTTATCTCTGTCTGGCCTTTAAAAAAGTGGCGTTTGATTTAACGCTGGGTATAACAGCAGTATTGGGGCTTTTATAGCATTCTCAAGCAATTTACAGCAGCCCTGGGGCAGATTTATGCTCGGTTTTTGTAAAACGCCTTGAGTTCGACCACAATAGCCTCATATTAAAACTCAATAAAACAACAGCAAGGCTGAGCAACATGACTGAACATTTTGACTATATCGCCATAGGTGGCGGCAGCGGCGGTATTGCCAGCGCCAACAGAGCTGCCAGTCATGGCCAGAAATGCGCCATTATCGAAGCTAAATTTTTAGGTGGCACCTGTGTCAACGTAGGTTGTGTGCCGAAAAAAGCCATGTGGTTTGCCGGTCAAATTGCCGATGCATTTAAGTACGCACCGGATTATGGTTTAGATGTTGAAATGCCTGCGTTAAATTGGGCCAAATTAGTAGAAAGCCGCGAAGCTTATATCTCCCGTATTCATGGATCTTACGACAGAGTGCTGGAGAAAAACCGCATCACTTTAATTCGTGGTTTTGCCCGCTTTGTCGATAAAAACACTGTGGAAGTGGATGGTAAGCTGTATAGCGCTGACCATATTACGATAGCCACTGGTGGTCGTCCTGTGCGCCCTGATTTACCGGGAGCAGAACTTGGTATAGACAGCGATGGCTTTTTTGCCTTACAAAGTCAGCCCAAACGGGTTGTTGTGGTAGGTGCTGGATATATAGCTGTAGAAATCGCCGGCGTGATGCAGGCTCTTGGCAGTGACACCCATTTATTGGTGCGTAAAGACAAACCACTGCGCAGCTTCGACCCTATTTTATCCGACACCTTAGTCGAACTGATGGCCAAAGATGGCCCGAAACTACACACCCATACCGAAGTGAGCTCTGTCAGTAAAAACGCCGACGGCTCTTTAACTGTGCAGTTATCTACCGGCAGCAGCCTCACTGTGGATTGTCTGATTTGGGCTATAGGCCGCGAGCCAGCCAATGACAAGCTGCAGCTGGAAAAAGCTGGCGTGAAGCTAGATGCCGAAGGTTTTATTCCTACAGACGAGTATCAGAATACCAATGTGCCAGGCATTTATGCGGTAGGTGATAACACCGGTCGCTTAGCTTTAACGCCGGTCGCAGTGGCAGCCGGACGACGTTTGTCAGAGCGGTTATTTAATAACAAACCAGACAGCAAACTGGATTACAGCACTGTGCCAACTGTAGTGTTTTCGCACCCTCCTATTGGCACTATAGGTTTAACCGAAGACGAAGCCCGTCAGCAATTTGGTGATGGCGAAGTTAAAGTCTATCGCAGCGAATTTGCTGCTATGTACACGGCTTTAACCCAGCATCGTCAGCTGACCCGGATGAAACTGGTGTGCGCTGGCCCTACTGAAAAAGTAGTAGGTTTGCATGTAATAGGTTTTGGCGCAGACGAAATGCTACAGGGTTTTGGTGTGGCCATCAAAATGGGCGCCACCAAAGCCGACTTTGATAACTGTGTGGCTATACATCCGACTTCCTCTGAGGAATTCGTCACCATGAGATAAAACCACTGGGGTCAACTCACAAGAGACAGCAGCCTGGTCAGCGCTGCTGTAGTTTCCTGCTCTGTGAAGGCCCCAAAACCAAACCGGACAGAACAGCTTTGTTTATCAACAAAAAAGTGCGGCTCTGTCGCTAACTCTGCCAGATTAGACTGCTGCTGGGTACCAAACTCCAGCCAGAATGCCAACCCACCTGGTGGAACATGAAAACGTACTCTGTCACCAAACAGGCGTTTAAGCTCACTTACACAGTGATCCCTGCGGATTTTGTAGAGCTTTTTGCATTTGCGAATATGACGTTTCACTTCCCCCGACTCGAGTAATTCAGCTAAAGCCAACTCAGTTAAGGTATTACCCTGACGGTCGATCATTAAAATATGTTGCACTGCTTTTTCGATAAATGCAGCGTTGGCGACCAGATAACCGATCCGCAAACCTGGCGCAAAAACCTTGGATAAAGAACCTATATGCAACACCCGCTCTGCCCCCGGCAAGCTGGCAAGTGGCGGTATAGGTCTGCTGTCAAAGTGAAACTCGTGATCATAATCGTCTTCCACTATATAAAAATCATGCTGGGCCGACAGTTGCAGCAACAGCAAACGCCGCTCCATCACCATAGTGACAGTGGTTGGATAATGATGATGAGGCGTAGTGTAAATAGCCGCTACTTTCCGGCCTGCGATCAGTTGTTGTAAATGTTTGACATCCAGCCCCTGTTGATCCGTTTTGCAGCGCAGTATGGTAAATCCTGCCTCCTCAAAAGCGGCCAATGCCGGTGCATAAGTCAGCTCTTCAAACACCATCACACCATCGGACGGTTTAAGCACCCTGGAAGCCAGATAAATAGCCATCTGACTGCCACGCACAGTGCAAATCTGCGCTGAGCTCAGGTGCAGATAACGTTCCTGTATCAGCATGCGTTGTAAGGCATGACGTAATTCGATAGTGCCCTGCGGGTCGCCATAACCCAGATACTGCTTTCGGCTGGCAGCAATGAGTGCCCTTCGGTACGCCCGCGCCAATAGCTCATAAGGAATAAGACGCGCATCCGGAATACCGTCATTGCCGGATTGCCTTTCTTTGCCTTGAAGGGGCGCAAGCTCCGTATGGTCGAAGTCTGATTTGACTGCCCCCGCAAGCAATTGCTGGTATTGCTCAGACATACGCTGCTCGGGTAGGCGATCTGACACAAAAGTTCCGCGTTTTGCCTGGGTAACCAGCCAGCCCTGCGCAATCAATTCGTCATAGGCTATTTGCACTGTTTTGCGGTTCAGCCCCAACACTGTGGCTAAAGAGCGGGAACCTGGTAACAAAGCTCCGGCTTCCAGTCGGCCCGTTAAGATGTCTTCAATCAGCTTATTCACCAGCCGGGCGTGAATAGTGTCACCAGAGCTGTGCTCCAGCCATAACTGCGTTTGCCAGGGGCGTAACATCCTCACTCTCCACTCTCATCAGGACCACCAATCTGGACCATCACTGATTATAAAACTGGATGTTCTTACTGGTCCAGAATCTATTTAATCTTGGCGGCAGTGAATCGAAGCCCAGACCCGGAGGCAGACCATGATGAAAACAGCACAGTTAGATAAACAGCAGTTGATGTCCACTGCACAACAGCAAATGGATCAGTTACTAAATCAAAGCCAGTTTAACGACAGGCAAAAACTCGCTTTAACCTGCAGAATTTTATATGACCACGGCCATGATGCAGGTTTGGCGGGGCAAATCACAGCCCGCACTGCAGCTGGCAATACCTTTATCACCCAGCGATTTGGCCTGGGTTTTGATGAAATTACCGCGGACAACCTGATAGAAGTCAATCAGGATCTGGAACCTGTCGACCAACAGGCAATGCCAAATCCTGCCAATAGATTCCATACCTGGATTTATCAGCAACACCCTGAAGTGAATTGCATTATTCACACTCACCCCACTCATGTAGCGGCACTTTCTATGCTCAGAGTTCCGCTGATGGTGGCACAAATGGATACCTGCAGTTTATTTGATGACTGCGCCTTTTTAGGTGAGTGGCCTGGCGTTCCTGTAGGGAATGAAGAAGGCATCATTATTTCCAATGCGCTGGGCAACAAAAGAGCCATTTTGCTGGCCCATCACGGTCAGTTGGTCGTCGGGAAAACCATTGAAGAAGCCTGCAACCTTGCACTGATGATTGAACGCGCCGCCCGTTTACAACTGCTGGCCATGGCCGCTGGTCAGGTGCAGCCGTTGCCTGCAGCTTTGGCACAGGAAGCTCATGACTGGTTGTCGACGGATCGTCGCAGCAAAGTCAATTTTGCCTATTACGTCAGAAAGGCACTGAAATCCTACCCTGAATCCATCTGAGGAGTTTAAGATGAAATTAACCGGCATTATTGCTTACCCCATCACCCCTTTTACTGCAGACGGCAGCCAGCCGGATCTGAATAAATTGGCGCAAAGTATCGAGTTATTGCTACAAAACGGTTGCGATGCCATAGCTCCGTTAGGCAGTACAGGCGAAAGTGCTTATCTGAGTTTTGCCGAGTGGCAGAAGGTGGCACAGCACTCAGTGCAGGTTGTCGCGAAGCGTGTTCCTGTGATCATAGGTATTTCTGAGCTGACAACAGAGCAGGCGATAAACAAAGCCCGCTTTGCCGCAGAAATTGGTGCCGATGCCATTATGGTGATCCCGGTTTCCTACTGGAAACTGACAGATGATGAGATTTTTGGCTACTACAAGGCTATTGCCGCTGAAGTCTCTTTACCGGTGATGATTTATAACAATCCGGCCACCAGTGGCGTGGATATGTCACCTGAGCTGATTGTAAAAATGTTCAGAGGCATACCTCAAATCACTATGGTGAAAGAAAGCACAGGTGATATTCAGCGGATGCACAAAATCTACCAGCTTTCCTCTGGCGAACTGCCTTTTTACAATGGCAGCAATCCATTGGCTTTAGAGGCGTTATGTGCCGGAGCCAGCGGTTGGTGTACCGCAGCGCCTAATTTATTGGGTATGTTGCCAAAAGAGTTGTTTAGTCAGGTTCAGGCAGGTGATCTTCAGGCTGCTAAAGACAACTTTTATCGCCAGTTGCCGCTGTTAAGCTTTATTGTGTCCGGTGGACTGCCTAAAACAGTCAAAGCTGGTTTAGCATTAAAAGGTTTTGAAGTGGGCCAGCCCCGCAAGCCTTTAACTGCAGCAAACGAACAGGATCTGGCCACTTTAACGCGTTTATTAAGTCAAATTTAAGGCTATTTATTCAGGTCAGGGAATGCTCTGACCTGAATTGCCTCTGTTGCCTGAACTATTTAGCTTCTACCCTGCCATATCGGTCTGAAAACCGGACTATGTCGTCTTCCCCTAAATAAGTACCGGATTGCACTTCAATCAGCTCCAGCGGGATTTTCCCCGGATTCTCCAGTGCATGTACAGCTCCGAGTGGAATATACACAGACTGGTTTTCTGACAGCATGGTATCCACGCCATCTATGCTGACTAAAGCCGTACCAGCGACCACTATCCAGTGTTCTGCTCTGTGGTGATGCATTTGTACCGACAGTTTTTGGCCAGGATGGACGGTAATATGCTTGACCTGATAACGTTGGCCCTGATCAATGGAGTCATATTTACCCCAGGGTCTGTACACTTCACGGTGAATTTTATGCTCGCTGCGACCCAAATCTTTCAGTTGCTGCACTATGGATTTTACGTCCTGTACTCTGTCTTTGGCCGCCACCAGTACTGCATCTTTGGTTTGCACCACGACGATATTCTGCAGCCCCACAGTGGCTACTAAACCTGTTTCAGCAAACACATAGTTGTCACTGCTGTCACAACTCAGCACATCGCCTTTATGTACATTACCCTGACTGTTTTTTTCAGAAATATCCCACAGGGAAGACCAGCTGCCGACATCGCTCCAGTTTGCGTCTAACGGCACTACTACAGCAGCAGCGGTTTTTTCCATCACAGCGTAGTCAATAGACTCAGACGGACAAGCTAAAAAGGCCTGCTGATTGACACGGATAAAATCCAGATCAGGGTCCACTTCTGCCATGGCTTGCTCGCAAGCCGCATAAATATCGGGTCTGTGTTGTTTCAGCTCTGTCAGATAGCGGCTGGCTTTAAACAAAAACATGCCGCTATTCCAGTAATAATCGCCGCTGCTTAAGTACTCCAAAGCGGATTCCAGCTTTGGTTTTTCAACAAACTGCGCCACCTGATAAGCTTCAGTACCATTTAACTTTTTGCACGATCCCCTTTTGATATAGCCGTAGCCAGTTTCAGCAGCCGTAGGCACAATACCAAAAGTGACTAATTGATCCGCATTGGCAAATTCAGTTGCCGCAACAACGGCCTGCTGAAAAGCATCAACATCAGCAATTACATGATCCGCAGCCAGCACCAGCAACAACGGGTCCTGACCTTTTTTAATCGCAGTTAAGGCAGCGAGCGCAATAGCTGGCGCTGTATTTCGGCCTGCGGGTTCCAATATAATATTATGATTTAACTGTTTTATTTGCCTTAGCTGTTCGGCAGCGACAAATCGGTGGTCTTCGTTACAAATCACCAGCGCAGCTTCAGCATTCAACCCCTGCAACCTCATCACAGTAGCTTGTAACATGGTCAGGTCACCATCGAGCTTTAAAAACTGTTTTGGCATCAAATCGCGGGACAAGGGCCATAATCTGCTACCAGAACCGCCCGCCATAATCACAGGTAAAATCATTATTAATCCTTGTCTAATAGGGTGACCGCTTGTTTTATCTGCTGATAAATACAGTGTAACTACAGATACTACGGTAGCTCACAGAAACTTTTCTGCGTTTTATCTATCCAAACTGGGCTAAATACAGCAAAAAATCACAATAGCGCAACATTTTTGTTTGATACCCATTCGGGGTTACGTATAAAATCGGATCCCGTATATTACACAAACTTAATGTACTGTTCAGTGGCTTTTAGCACCCCTGCGTAACGCGAACTAACGACAGTTACATCAGTTGTGATTCTGATTTTCAGCCTGAATATCAGTTTTCTGCAAGTTGCCATACTGTGATCAGCATTTTTCCAATGGGTTTAGTAAAAACCTGATTATATAACAGGAGTTTAGCATGGCGATTAGTGCAGTTCTGCCATTAAAAGCAAGTGGTAGCTACGACGTCAACGATTTAAAGCGGGCTCATATCTTATTTACCTCATTGCAAACCTTTGTTGCCGAAGGAACCATCTCCGAGATTTTTGTGCTGGTTCCGGCCGCTGAAGTCGAGCTGGTGCAACAGGAATACGCTTGCTGGCAATCATTGAACATTAAAGTGATGGCCGAAGATGATTTATTACCACAATTTAAAAAGTATCCAAAGATGCGGGGCTGGCGCAAACAACAGTTATTGAAAATTGCCATCGCCAATTTAGTCGAAAATGAGTTTTATCTGACCCTTGATGCCGATGTTATTTGCCTGAAACCTTTGGATGAAAGCAAACTTATTATCGATGGCAAAGCTTTACTGCAATACGAACAAAGAGCACAGCACCCTAAATGGTGGAAATCCTCTGCCCGCATTCTGAATATGAGTCCGGATGTAGGTCCAAAAGAATTAGGCATGACAGTGACTCCGGCGCTGATGTCCAGAACCTTAAGCCAAAAGCTGATGCAGGAATTATCGCCCAACAAAGCAGCTGAAAACTGGGTGGATGCTTTGTGTTCACTGCATGATCCGGCGAATCCAAAAAATTGGTGGATAGGTCGTTTCTTAAAACTGAAATGGACTGAATATTCGCTTTATTACCTGTGCGCGATGAAACTGGGTTTGCTGGAGCAGTTCCATGTTATTGCGGGCGCAGCTCAAACTCCGGCTTTGTTACTGATCCATGATTCACATCCTTATGAATCCTGGAATATAGCGGGCAGCTTTGATTTGGCTAACCCCGGGCTGTTTTGTGTGGTGGGCAGTAAAACTCGCTTGCCTCCCAAAGACGTCTGGTTGAAAGTTGCGCCTTTTATTCAGGGTTCAGTTGTACAGCCGCCTTTATAAATACTACAAATAATGTTCCCTGACTGAATCTGCTTGCTATAGTCAAAGCAGATCTGTCGGGGAGTCATCTATGCGCTTTTTATTACTCTGCCTGTTTTGCGTTCAGTGCAGCACTTGCCTAGCCACAGCACGACAGATTGATGTCGGCGCATCCAATAATTTACCTCTTGATCACCCCAGTATCTTATTAATGGAAAAAGCCTATCAACAATTAGGCTATCAGATGAAGCTGGTGGTTATGCCACTGGAACGCAGTGCTTATGAAAGCAATAAAGGACTGATGCTTGATGCCGAGCTTAGCCGAACAGCTGAAGCGGCTACCATGTTACCTAATATGGTCCGGGTCAAAGTACCTATAGGGCATATCCGTATTACGGCTTTTAGTCGTGATCCCGCCATCCAGATTAGAAACTGGCAAAGCTTAGGCATTTGGCGGGTGGATGTTTTACGGGGAATTTATCTGGCCAAAATCAATATGCAGGGCCAACAA
The DNA here is from genome assembly GCF_947090785.1 of Rheinheimera sp. MM224. Classification (NCBI taxonomy): domain Bacteria; kingdom Pseudomonadati; phylum Pseudomonadota; class Gammaproteobacteria; order Chromatiales; family Chromatiaceae; genus Rheinheimera; species Rheinheimera sp. MM224. Next base: position 324,639 of record NZ_OX352320.1, on the reverse strand, counting down.
TACACCGAAGTAAACACTATTCCGCAGGCTATACGGAGGCTGTTATCAGGCAGGGCTGATATTGCAGTGCTCTTGGGGGATGAAACCGAATGGCTGTTAAAACAACAGGCTTATCAAGGTATTTACACTATTGCACCTGATTTGGCCAAAACCGAAATTTTTCATTATGTGCATGAACGTCATGCGGCTTTAGTTCCACAGTTGGAAGCCGCATTACGTCAGTTAACTGTGCAGGTTCAACGGTAAGACTTAAAACGGGCAGCATCCAGTATCGCAAACAAGTGTGCGATGCCACCAATAATAAGCGGGATGATTAACCACCACAGTGCATAACCCACCACTGTGATTGCGAAAAACAGAATAGCTGCTATCAAACGGCCTTGTAACAATTGCCCTAAACCTGGGATAAACAAACTACATAATGCGGCTAATACGTTACCACCTGAGCCTTGTCCTGACATTTACTTTTACTCCGATTTACTTTTGCACTCAGCTTAACATAACAAAGCGATCTGAAAACCCGCAGCCTTTATTTGTCACAAAACATAACAAGGTAAAACTATCCTGTGTAGTAGAAATACAAAAGGGCGGTAAACACCGCCCTTTTGAGAAAAAATGCAATTAAAAATCGTAGCGTAAACTCAACAACCAGCTACTAACATCATTCGCTTCCAATTGCAGTTGTTGATAACCCAAGCCGACTTTCCAGTCATCCGACACTTTGTAATTCAGTTGTACACCCAAGAACCAATTTTTGCCGTCATCTGTTGAATATAACGTGGTATCGCCCATCGTACTTTCGACTTCACTATCCCAATTCAAAACTCCCAATGGCACTTCCAGGTCCCACTGCTCGTTTTGCCATAAGGTAAAACGGCCAGCTATAGTCCAGCCATCCACCAGCACAGGGCTCACTGCTTTGACCAATTCATGGTATTGCTCTGGAGTCAGACTATCACCGCTGATTTGACTGCTGGCTTCACCTGAGTCCTGATACCCTATCTCCAGCGAGAAATAAGGGTGCAGCTTGTAACCTAAAGTGATGCCATACAAGCTATCGCTGTCATCAAAGGCCGTGATGGTGCCGCTGGGTAATTCTTCTACCAGGCGGTTTTGTTTCTGATCGGCCTTACTCTGTCCTACCGCACCTTGCAGGTACCAATTTTCGCCCTGACTAAAAGGACTGAAAGAAAGCAATGCGACAGCGGCAACACCAAAGACTGAACGGCGACGCAACATCACAGCTCCTGCTAATACCATCCCCATCCACCAGGTCATACTGCCCCCACTTGATTTGTTATCTACTACTACATCCTGATAAGCGCGGACTGTGACACTGACTGAACCCGTTGCGGAGTCGCCAGAGCTGTCTGTCACTGTATAACTGATGGTATCTACCCCATCAAAACCTGCTTTTGGTGTGTAACGCAGGCGTTGATCAGCTTCAATACTGACAGTTCCTTCCAACGCACTGGCTGCACTAACGGTCAATACATCACCCTCGGCATCGGTGTCATTGGTCAGTACAGCTATCAGTATCGCTGTTCTGTCATCAGTGGATGCAGTGTCATTTACCGCCACTGGTGCAGTATTGCTAAACACGTCCACCACCAATTCACTGCTTGCAGTGCCACCTTTGCCATCGGTAATACTGTATATCACTGTATCAGTACCAACAAAGTCAGGGTTTGGTGTGTAGCTTAACTGTTGATCAGCCAGAATAGTCACAGTACCGAAGCTACTGATTGCCTGATTGACCGTCAAAGCATCTCCGTCAACATCCGTGTCATTCGCCAGTACATTCACATCCACACTGCTGTCCACCAGAACCGAAGCTTCATCCGCTACTGCAACAGGCAGATTGTTACCATTAAGCTCAACGGCTACACCGCCTGGGTCAACAATCGCACTGTTGGCAATACCGTCTGCATCGTTAGGACCACCATCTTCCACAGTCACCTGCACACACCAGTGACCTTCAGTTAAACCTTCAGTCCAGACTGCATCACCCGGAGGAGGACAGAAACCACGCTCACCGGCCGCACTGGAGACCGAGTTACGCTCATTGCTGACAAAATCAACCCAACCTGTGACATCATTAAATTTACGATACACGGCATTCGCCGGTATTGGTAAACGTTGTGGTATCACCAGGCTGTAACTCTTACCCTGTTCAGGCAAACCATAAGCGATAAAGTCGAAGATACCGCCTATATTAACTGCCACATCGTCTGTTTCAATGGCATCTGTTGCAATCTGCAAACCACCGGCATCAGTTTCTGCGGCTACAGTACCCAAACGTAAACAGACACCTGGCTCACCTTCAGCCACAAACTGAGTTTGTCCCAATAACTCTGTTGGCATCACGTTACATTCGTTAATCGCATCCTGATAATCCGGAATACCATCACCGTCTGAATCTGCAAAACCTTCCTGATCATCTGGCACTAAATCGCCATCCGTATCAGCAGAGCCTAGCGTCGGTAAGTTTGGCCGGATCACAATAAAGACTCTGGACGTTGCAGACAAACTAGGAGTTCCATTATCTGTAGCCGTATAGCTAACCAGATATAAACCAGGCCCTTGCTCTGTCGGATCAAAACTTAATTGAGTTTGATCTGAGGTTACATTATTCAGACGACCAAGGTTCCAGACTCCAGTAATTTGATCCTGTGGATTGGCATCAGTCACAGTGGCAGTCACAGTCACCAAACCGTCCCCTTCACTGATGGTCAGACGATTTTCGTTATTCTGATTCACAGTTAAAGACACAACAGGAGCTATATTGGCTTCACTGATCACAATCCGACTGACGCGCTGGCTGCCACGATTCACGCTACTATCCAGCGTAATAATGACATCTTCAGGTGAATCAGCCTGACCATCTTCCAACACATTAAAGCGGATGGTCGTGCTCAGGCCTGAGCTGATCTCAGCTACACCGGACACCAGTGTATGGTCGTTGCCATTTGCACTGCCGCTGACAACATAAGGTACAGACACCGGATAGACAGGGGCCGGACCATTCAATATCACCTGAACCTCAACTTCGCTGCCTTCGGTCACCAGTTGATCTTTGCTTAAGGACACCAATGGATTCACCCGAACCCGCTGGGCTTTAGTGGCGGTATTGCCATCAGCATCCGTGGCTTGCCAGTAGACAATATGCTCGCCTGGCGCAAAAAACAGACTACCGTTGATCAGCGATACTCTCAGACGACGACCGTTACGATCCACTGCTGTTGCAGTACCCAACTGCACGCGGGTAAACAGCGCTGTTGCATTCACTTCGATATCAGCAGGCACTGTAATCACCGGCAGGTTTGACGCTGCACCACCCTCGATAATCAGGTTTACATCAGCACTATCACGTCCGCCTTTACCGTCAGTTACTGTGTAACGCAGACTGACAGGGCCTACATAAAGGGCTGGCGTGGTCAGAGTTAAGCCCTGAGCATTAAAGGTCACAGTACCCACTGAAGTAGAGGCACCATCAATGGTCAGAGTGTCTTCATCGACATCGCTGTCATTAGCTAATACCGCCAGTTGATATTGGTTACTCTCAACCCGTTGCAGGCTGTAGCTATCATCTTCAACTTGCGGATTATCATTCACAGCTGTGACAGTCAGGCTGATAGTGGCGACAGCAGAGCTGGACTCCTCATCATTAGCGACGAAACCAATACTGTCTGTGCCATTAAAGTCCTGCTCTGGTGTATAGACCAGCAAGCTGCCCTGCACTGTCGCAGTACCGTGTTCAGGCTGAGTAACAATTTCAAAGCTCAATTCATCCTGATCTGGATCTTGCGCTGTCAGCGTCAGGCTCAGAGGTGTGTCTTCAGCTGTAGTTGCAGAGCTGTTTGCTGCTACTGGTGCGTCGTTAGTGTTTGTCACTGTCAGCGTAAAGGCTGGCAGGGACGCACTTAAAGTGCCATCAGATACACTAATCACAATACCTGCTGTTGCACCTACATTCGCATTAGCCGGTGTTCCACTTAAAGCACCCGTCGCTGTATTAAACGTGGCCCATGTCGGTTTATTCGCAATGCGGAAGGTCAGCGTTGTACCAGTGTCTACATCCGCAGCTGTTGGCACAAAGCTATAGGCTGCTCCCTGAGCTACTGTCACAGCAGGCGAACCTGTGATGGTTGGTGCATCGTTGATATTTGTCACTGTCAGCGTAAAGGCTGGCAGGGACGCACTTAAAGTGCCATCAGATACACTAATCACAATACCTGCTGTTGCACCTACATTCGCATTAGCCGGTGTTCCACTTAAAGCACCCGTCGCTGTATTAAACGTGGCCCATGTTGGTTTATTCGCAATGCGGAAGGTCAGCGTTGTACCAGTGTCTACATCCGCAGCTGTTGGCACAAAGCTATAGGCTGCTCCCTGAGCTACTGTCACAGCAGGCGAACCTGTGATGGTTGGTGCATCGTTGATATTTGTCACTGTCAGCGTAAAGGCTGGCAGGGACGCACTTAAAGTGCCATCAGATACACTAATCACAATACCTGCTGTTGCACCTACATTCGCATTAGCCGGTGTTCCACTTAAAGCACCCGTCGCTGTATTAAACGTGGCCCATGTTGGTTTATTCGCAATGCGGAAGGTCAGCGTTGTACCAGTGTCTACATCCGCAGCTGTTGGCACAAAGCTATAGGCTGCTCCCTGAGCTACTGTGACAGCAGGCGAACCTGTGATGGTTGGTGCATCGTTGATATTTGTCACTGTAATGTTGAAGCTTTGGTTGGCAAATAAACCCGCCGCATCAGTGATCCGTAACGTAACTGAATGTACACCTACGTCGCTGTTGCCTGGTGTACCGGACAACAGACCTGTGCTGGCATTAAAGTTCAGCCAGGCCGGTTTGGTGACCACTGAGCGGGTTAAGGTATCTCCCACATCCACATCTGTGCCCGCAAAGCTATAGCTGTAAGCAGAACCCTGAGTCGCCACTGTAACCGCTGTTGAGCTGACTAGAGGTGCGTCGTTGGTGTTGACTACAGTAATTGCAAAAGCAGGCAAGCTGGCACTGGCTGTACCATCACTGACACTAATGACTATACCGCTGGTTGCACCCACATTGGCGTTTGTTGGAGTTCCGGTCAGTGTACCTGTTGACGCACTGAAGGTTGCCCAGGCCGGTTTATTACTGATGCTGAATGTCAGGGTAGTACCTGAGTCTGCATCAGTTGCAGTAGGCGTAAAGCTGTACAGACTGTCTTCATTCACTGAGGTGGAAGCAGTCCCTGAAATCAAAGGTGTTGTGTTGTAGCGCTTCAGTACAGTGTCAGTCACTACTGAACCAGCATTGCCTACGACATCGGTTAGAATGACGCTTAATTGCAATGTGGTTTCAGCCAGAGCCGTGACATTAATAGACCCCACTTGCTGAGTTGCACTGCTAACAGTGCCTGAACCAGTTACAGAGTTTGTACCGTCTGACACGCTGTAGTTATACACAGTGCCAACTTCTGCACCAGCAAAGACAAAACTCATGGCTGTCTGGTTAGCTGCGTTGATAATATCCTGCACAATAGCAGCGCTATAACCTGACGGTGGTAATAAGTCGATCGTCAGCTCGTTGCTGGATGCATCAGTACCTATATTGCCTTGAGCATCTGTAGCACTTATAGCCACGTCATAAATACCATGATCCAAAGCAGCGATCAGGTTATCAGCTAAAGTCCAGCTACCATTACCATTATTGGTTGGAGTAAGAGTTTGCCCATCTACTGTCAGGCTTAAGCTGGCAGTCACATCATCCACCGTGCCTGTAAGCCCTGGCGTAGAGTCTGCGGTAGTCAATGCAGTGACTGTGACAACAGGAGCAACAGAATCCTGAGTGATAGTCACCACATCCACTGCCGCTGAAACGTTGCCAGCTTTGTCTTTTGCGATCACGACAAAGTTGTTCTCTGTATTTGTTGTCAAAGGCGCATTGAATGACCAGATACTCGTGGTAACAGTCCCCACTTCCGCGCTGGCCAGCACAGTGCTGTTATCTGCGACCCCATCATTATCAGAGTCGGCAAAGAGTTCGATAGTCACTCCATCTTCACTATGAGTACCTTCGATCAGTTGCGTAGAAGTATTGACAGAAACAGCTGTGACCGGAGCTGTAACCGCAGCTGCAACAGGAGCAATAGAGTCTTCAGTAATAGTAGGCACATCTACTGCTATCGACTCATTACCTGCGGCATCTTCAGCGATCACTACATAGTTGTGCTCTGTATCTGCGGTTAAAGCTACGTTTGGTATACTCCAGTTACCATCAGCATCAACTATTGCCTGACCTATGTCATGACCCGGACTATCTTCAACACCGTTGTTATCGGTATCAACATATAAACTAACAGCCACGCCTATTTCACTATGAGTACCTTTAATTTCATAATCAGCAGCGTTTACAAATACAGCTTCAGCCGGGTCTGTGACTACAGTAGCAACAGGAGCTGTAGTATCGACCTGAGCGTCAGGGTTGTTGGTACCTGCAAAAGTCAGGACAGCATCATTATTGCCCGAATCACGGATGGTATCGCCATTCAGCACGATGCTGCTTGCAACAATAGAAACACCTGAGCTGTCGGTATTTTGTCCTGGCAGTACCGTATAGCTATAAGTCAGTACAGTACCTGCTGAACTTACAAAAGCAGCCTGCTGGGTCGACCCATCAATATCTATACCTAAAGTAGAGTTAACACCAGACACTGTCACTGAGTCATTTAATGTCACAGTAAAGCTGATGGTATCTCCGGCTTTATAGTTACCATCAGTAACAGCCACAGCAGTGACAGCAGGTACATTGGCGTCTTTGATCACAGTATCTGTGACGGCTGAACTGACGTTATCCGCATCATCCGTTAAGGTCAGGCTGATAGTTAAAGTGCCATCAATTAAACCTGTAACGTTGACTCCGCTGATTTGCTGCGTAATAGAACCTACTGCGATACCAGACGCAGTAACAGGAGTGCCGCCATTGCTGCTGGTGATGGTGTATTCAGCTGTCGTGCCTACCTCAGCACCAGCCAAAGTAAAGCTAACTGCAGTTTGGTTCAAGCTATCAATAGAAGTCTGATCAAAAGCCACACCTGTAATAACAGGTGCATCATGATCGACTGTATGAGTACCGCCGCTGGTAAAGGCCGGGGCCTGATTACCCGCCAGATCGGTTATACCGGACGCGTTAGTATCTAATCGTAAAGTGCCAGTACCTGAAATAGTACTCACTGTAACATTGACACTGGTACCCGAAGCTGCCGAAACACTGGCAGCAGTACCTGAGGCACTACCTGTTGCTGTTACAGTAAAATCGCCCGCCGCTAAACCATAAACCGTATCATTAAAGGCCACAGTAAAAATCACACTGGCGGCATTAGCTAAAGCGGCACCATCCGGAGTTGAACCCGTGACTGATGGTGCAGTGGTATCAATAGTCACTGACAATCCAGCAGAAACCAGTGATTCATTATTAGCAGCGTCCGTCGCTTTGGCTGTCAGAGTATGACTGCCTTCACTCAGCGCTGAACTGGTCATACTCCAATTACCACTACCATCGGCAGCTACAGTTCCAAGCGCGGTGGTTCCGTCTGTATCATATAAAGTAACAGAGCTGTTTGCTTCCGCAGTACCAGTGATTGTTGGTGTGGTGTCGTTGGTAATATTATCTGTTGAACTCTCCCCTGTATCTGAGCCTGCCGCTAAATCAGGAGTTGCAGGTGCTGTCGGAGCTACCGCATCTACTAACACCGCAGCTGTGCTGCCTACAGAATTCAGAGTTAAAGTCAGGTTATTGCCACCGGCATCTTTTAAAGTACCGCCATTCAGATCCACGGCTGAGGAAACAGCAATACCATCACTGTCCGCATCACCCACTTGCACTGTGTAACGGAATGTCAGCACACCGGTACTTGAACCGGAAACATAAGTGGCGTACACAGTGGAAGCGCCAAGCGTCAGAGCAATACGTGGCGTTCCGCCAGCAATGTTCACTGTAATATTTTGATTCGCGTTCACTGTGAAATCGAGGTTTTGCCCTACTTCATAAGTCGCATTAGCTGGCACGCCAACACTGCTGATAGTCGCCACAATAGTGTCGACTGTGGCATTGCTGCTGTCCGCAGTGGTGGTCAAATTACCAGCGGTATCAGTTGCACTGACCGAAACATTCAGGTTAGTACCATCAATCACACCAGCCACTATGCTATAGGTAGCACTCCAGGTACCACCGCTATTGGTCGCAGCGACAGCCGCACCACCACCAAATGCAGAGAAATCAATAGTAACAGTGCTGGCTACATCCGTATTGTTGTCGCCACCTGCACCATTGTTCCAACTGGCAGTGACAGTATCGCCGACTATATAAGCACCACTGGTGCCTGAGCCTCCGGCAATGCTGATATTAGCATCTGTGACTGTGGGTGCTGTGGTATCAATAGTCACAGATAATCCGGTTGAAGCGACTGACTCATTACCCGCTGCATCTGTGGCTTTTACCGTCAGAGTATGAGCACCGTCAATCAGAGCTGAACTGGTAATACTCCAGTTACCACTGCCATCGGCAGGTATAGTTCCAAGCGCAGTGGTTCCGTCTGTATCATACAAAGTGACTGTGCTGTCCGCTTCTGCAGTACCAGTGAGTGTTGGAGTGGTGTCGTTGGTAATATTATCTGTCGAACTCGCCCCTGTATCTGAGCCTGCCGCTAAATCAGGAGTTGAAGGTGCTGCTGGAGGCGCAGCATCCACCAATACCGCAGCTGTGCTGCCTACAGAATTCAGAGTTAAGGCCAGATTATTGCCTGAACCGTCTTTTAAAGTACCACCATTCAGATCAATAGCTGCAGCAACTGCAATACCATCGGCATCCAAATCAGCTGCCTGAACTGTATAACGGAAAGTTAAATTAGGCGAAGCAGAGCCAGAGATATAACTGGCATAAACAGTTGAAGAACCAATGGTTAAAGCTAAACGCGGAGTGCCGCCAGTGCTGTCAACCACTACATCGCTTGCAGAAGCTATGCTGACAACAAAATCAAGGTGATCGCCCGCTTTGTAAGTTGCATTAGCCGGAACACTGACACTTGCCACGGCAGGCGCCACATTATCCACAGCGGCATTACTGCTGTCGGCCTGGGTTCTTGTATTGCCAGCATTATCCATTGCTGTGACAGACACATTAAGATTTGTCGCTTCAATGGCGCCCGAAGTCAGAGTATAAGTAGCCGTCCATGTACCGCTGCTATTGGTTGCAGCTACAGCAGCACCACCACCAAAGGCTGAAAAATCAACTGTGGTTGCACTGATGGTATCGCTGTTATCGTCACCAATAGCGCTATTGTCCCAACTGGCAGTGACAGTGTCACCGATAATGTAAGCACCCGCAGTTCCAGTCCCGCCTGAAATACCGATATAAACATCGGACACAATAGGTGCAACAGTATCGACCGTCGCGTTAGTCGTATCTGCGGTGGTCGTGGTGTTGCCGGCGTTATCCACTGCGCTGAAAGAGACATTACGGTTGGCGGCGTCAATCACACCAGCTGTGAGGGTATAGGTAGCTGTCCAGGTACCTGCACTATTAGTCGCAGCTACTGCAGCTCCCCCACCAAAAGAGGAGAAATCTACTGTTGCGCCACTGATGGTATCGCTGTTGTTATCACCACCCGCTGTATTGTTCCAAGTAGCAGTGAGCGTATCACCAATTTTATAAGCACCACCAGTACCTGTTGCACCTGAGATGCTAATGTTGGCATTGCTGACTGTCGGTGCCACACTGTCGACCGTAGCATTGGTGGTATCTGCTCTTGTAGTTCCACCTTGCGCATTACTTGCGGTCACACTGACATTGCGGTTAGCTGCATCTACAGCACCAGCTGTGATGGTGTAGCTTGCAGTCCAGGTGCCGCTACTTTCAGTTGCAGCCACTGCAGCGCCACCGCCAAAAGCTGAGAAATCAACCGTCACCCCAGTGATGCCTGAGTTATTGTCCCCACCAGCTGTATTGTTCCAGCTTGCTGTGACGGTATCGCCAATTTTATAAGCACCACCTGTGCCACTGGCACCTGAAATACTGATATTGCCATCTGTCACTGCTGGTGTTGAAACAACCAGCACACCAGTAGTCGCTCCCACCGAGTTCAGAGTTAAAGTCAGGGAGTTGGTCGCCGCATCTCTTAAAGTGCCACCATTAGCATCAATAGCTGCCCCTACAGCTATACCGTCCGTATCTACGTCTGTGATATCGACTGTATAACGGAACAGCAAAGCACTGGTACCAGTGCCACTGACATAAGTAGCGTATCTTGTGGTGGCACCTATGGTTAAGGCGATCCGAGGGGTACCGCCACCAGTGTTTACAGTAACGTTTTCACTGGTATTGACAGTAAAATCAAGGTTTTGCCCTGAAGAATATGTAGCATTCGCTGGAACAGAGACGCTACTGACCGTAGGATCAACACCATCTATAATCAGGTTTTTATTAGCACCTAATGAATTTGCCGCACCAGGGCTGGCTAAAGTCAAAATAGCATTATTGGTTGCGGCATCGCGGATGGTGCCACTGTTCAAAGCCAAAGCAGAAGTGGACGTATAATCCAGATCGGGACTGCTATGGCCTGCTGCCACAGTGTAATTAAATTCAAGTGCGGAGGTCGTAGAACCTGAAGAATAGTTCAGCACAGTATCTGTAGTGCCGGTTTCCAGAGTCAGCTGTGGCGTACCAGTTACTGTGACGTTTTTTGAGAAATTAACAGTCACAGATACAATGTCACCGGTATTATAGGTGCCGTTAGCACTGGAGCTAGTGACTGAAGTCACAGCTGGCGCCACATCATCGTTGGTGATAGTGCCAGTAGCTGTTGCGTCAGAGATAGATGCACCAATAGATGGATCAGACAATGTCAGGGTATAGGTTTCGTCAGTTTCAATCAGCCCATCGCCCAGGATAGGTACATTAACAATAGTTGTAGTTTGACCAGCCGCAATGGTTGCTATATTTGTGACATGAGTATAATCACTGCCCGCTGTCGCGCTCACCGGCGACGTGGTGTAGGTTACAGTGACGGGGTCCAAAGTTGTCCTGTTCAAGCTCACGGTATGCGCCATATTGGTGCTGCCACTGTTCCCTTCGGCCATAAAAGCATCGGCCACAGAGAGACTCAGATCACAATCTGCATCTACTGAACAAGTGACACTTGGGTCATCCTGGCATAAACCGGGACTACTGGTGATACTGGTGATACAGTTCCCCACAGTTCTTATCAGCTCATTCACTCCCCCCACTGCTTTTACACCATCAAAACGTGAACCAGCCTGGCCTGAACTGCTGTTTTTATTCAGCATCTGAGTTAGATACTGCTGCTGTAACGGCTGCAGCTTCAGTGCAGGTTCAGCTTTTTTTGCAATAGTGGCTGTATGAAGCGGAAATGTTTCCGTTGATTCTGAACTAAAGGCAGAAAAACTATCCTGTGGTGTATCAGGCTGTTCAGCCACCTGAGCAGAAGTCAGTACTATAGGATTTTTACTTTTAAGCACCGAAGATACGTTACGCGACGAAGCCGACGCCATTCCGGGTGCCAGCGCTATAATTAGCGGCAAACCATTTTTTATCCATTGATAGTGTTTTTTCATCGCCTAACTCCTTTGCACCCTGTCCGCGCAAACCTTCGCTTTTAATATATAAACAACTCTGTTGTTCTGGGGTCCTGTAACCCCAAAATCTCAGGCTGTACCGATTGTTCAATCACAGCTACGTCGTATAACTGACTGACATCTCCGTCAAAACGGCAATAAGCCACAATAGATAAGTCCGTCATATCCACTATATAAATTCCAGCATGCGAATCCTGATACTTCAGTGCCACAGGTAAAGGAGCAGCTCTCTCACTGACTCGAAATTTAGAGCAGCACACAATCATATAATGCTGGTAAAAAGTTAAAGCCCGCGTAAAACCTTGCACTTCCAGCAAAGTTTCAGCGGTTTTTGTTACAGGGTCATAACACATCACTGTGCCATAACCTGAATTACATACATAAACTTTGCCTTCATACACCTTAGGTGAATGCGGCATACACAAGCCTTCCATCACAACCTGATTGTTTTGCACGTCAATCAGTAAGCCGGTATCCAGACTCGTTTCATCACGCCAGTTTCGCCCTTCAGCAAAAGGCCCAAAACAGGTGGCATAAGCAGGTTTACCGTCCAACATCGCCATGCAATTTAAATGAGCAGCACCATCTCCTGTTGGCCCATTTAAAAACATCGGCCACCAGCGAGGTTTAAAACTTAAATCTGGCTGTAAAGTACAAATACAACTGAATCTGCTGTTGACCAGCCATAAACCACCGTCACCCCAGGCAATATCATGGGCATTAATTTCCCCGGTGATATGACTGTTACGAGGCACAAACAAAGCATCCGACTGCAAATCAATTTTATTTGCCATTTCCGCGGATAGTTGGTCATATCGGTAATAATTAATAATTTCGGTATAGGCCGCTATCGTTAGCTTATTGTCTTTAATAGCTAAGCCTCTGGGTCTGGCAGCCGGCACCAACAAAGTATCGATATTATCATTTTTTTGCCGTAATACAATTAATCTCTGGCAATCATATGAAGTAACTGCAATAGAAATGTGAAAAAGTTGCAGGAATTGCAAAAATGACGGTGTGGCAGAGGATGAAAAATCATAGTTCTCTGTAGGTAATTCATTAGGGGCATCTACTTCACGCCCTACTGCAGTTTGTAATACTGACACTCCATATCCTCTTTACATCAACAACTTACATCAATTTTTTGTTAGTTCAGAAACAACTTTGGGTGCATTAAGCACCTTATAATAAAAACTCTGCCCCTGTGGCAGTTGTTGTTTAACCCTAGTTCCGGTTTCAGCTAACAATAGCTGCAATTCGGCTACAGTCAAATCCGGCCTTAAAGATCGTATCAAAGCCAGCCATCCTGAAACCAAAGCCGCAGAAGAGGATGTCTTAGCAAACATCTCGTACTTGCGACCAGGCAATTGGCTAATGGTCAGCATATAACTGGCGGCTGCTATATCCACAGTGGCATCCCAGCTGCTGTCAGCCAAAGTTCCACGATGGTCGGTGGCACTGACAACCAGTAGTTCAGGCATAGCGGCAAGCCCCTGATTAGGCCGAAACTGTGGATCTGCGGCTACCACTACCATAATGCCTTTACCACTATTAGAAGCACTCACTAAATAACGTAAATAATCACGTACAGGTGTCGCTACCCAAGGCAATAACCAACTTATATTGATCAGATCGGCTTGCTGCAACTCTGATGTAACCAGTGCCTTTAACAGGTTTGAAGTCCAGGGTCTTTGTAGCTTCAGTGCTATTAATTCAGCATCAGGAGCTATACCCCAAGCATGCCCTGTCGAAAATTTCGACACATTGTGCAGTAAATCGGGCCGCGGCCATATCAGACCAGCTACTTTATTACCATGTTTTTGCCTGGGCTCTGGCACAGCACCAGGAATATTCAGATCAATATCCCAACTGTGTTTCAGTTTCACCTGCTGTAAGGCCGGCAAATTTAACGAAACTCCGGTATCAATCACAGCCACTTTTGTACCGCCACCTTTAGTGTGCAACCATAACTTATCCAGAGCTAAGTAGTCTGCGACCGAAAAAGTATCAGCGTTGATATACAAGGTATTGTGCAAAGATTGGGGTTTCGTTTGTTGAGGCCTGAGTGGCAATAAATCTGGCTGCAAATAAAATAATGCCGGGTGCTGCTGTAACTCTTTATAAAGCTGCAACGTACTGGCTAAATTCGTTAAGCTCAGTTGATAGATAAATTTTCCCTGATACTGATGCAGTAAATCCAGTGCAGTAATGGCCGTTTTATAACCGCCAGGCAAATCTGTTAGTGCAAGTTTTCTCTTCGTCAGCAGAATCAACCGGCTCGCCACTTTCACTTGCTGCTGTATCGGCAATAACAAAGCCAGAGTTTCGCTTTGACCCGTCTCAATCTTCTGTTCAAACTGCAAAATCAGTTTCTGTTCCGGCTCGGCTAAAGGCACAGACAAACCAGCTGATACTGTTGCACTGCAGAACATCCATACCACAGCGCATAGCTTATTGATCACGATAAACCCCTGATGCACATTTATCTTTTCTCCAGTATGAAGTTTTTTAGGGTTTAAGTGTTAACTCAAAAAAAGGACCTGAATATCAGGCCCTTGTTTAGCGTAACACCGTTTTAGTTGCGCGGTGGAAAAACACCATACAAAGCAATACAAAATGGGATAGCAAGAAAAGGCTGACGGTTTTCATGAGGTAAGCCGCCACCTGTCACTCCCAGCATAGTTGGAGCTAAAGTAACTAAAGTATTGGCTACACTGCTGTATGCCTGTTGCAGAGCGCCACTCGCTTGTTTGGAAATACTCAGATAACCACCAGCAGCCGCATCAGTAACACCAGGTACTCCAGCCATTTTTACTGTCATCAGGTGGTTGTGATTCGGTAGTTCAGTGATTAATAAAGTGACGCTGGCACTGCCACCTGTTTCACCTAAATCTCTGGGTGTTAAGCCTGGTCCAGAACCTTGTTGCATCAACGCATTACCCTGTAAATTGGGTAATCCGAAGTTCGTAGTACCATTGCCACCATAATTCACGCCCAATATAGAAAACAAAGCGGTGTTTTGCTGAATAGGGATCAGTTGTCCTGCACAGTAAGCATACTGATAAGGAGCAAATGAATAAGGGAACTGTCGTATTTCCCCCACATAAGCATCAGACATAAAAATTCTCCTTAGTTACGTGAAGGGAAAATGCCTTGCAGGCATAAAATAAAATTCAGGCATAAAAACGGCATCATATTGTCGTGTGGCTGGCCTCCTCCCACACTACTGACCGCAGAAGCCAATAAAGAGTCGGTGCGGTTGGCTATGGTGCCCGGCGCAATATAATGGGGAGCCATACCTATCATTTGGCCTGAGGGTGTAGTTAAAGTAGCCGTCGTATTAGAAACCTGCACTGCATGACTGTGCGCAGGCATAGTTGCCGATGTTAAAGTAACAGTTTCAGTGCCATAAACCTGTCCCAGAACACGAGAGGTTAACCCAGGGCCATTGCCCTGACCTACAGGCACTCTGCCCCGGGCGTCCGGTAAATTAAAGGTATTTACTCCATCCCCGCCATAAGTGGTACCAAGTAATGCATAAAGCGCGTCATTTTGTGAAATAGCTAAACTTTGTCCGTTACACAAAGCCCAGTTTTGTGGTGCAAAAGTTCCGGCAAACACCCGAATTTCACCCATATAAGCTGCAGACATGTTGAGATCTCCTTAGTTACGGGATGGGAATATGCCCTGCAAAGCTATTGCAAAACGCAATACCAGGCTGGGTTGAAGGTTGGAATGCGGAGTTGTAGAGCCCGCCGGTGCAATAGCATCTGCAGCTAACAAAGCCAGATTTGCATCCGGTGCCACATAATAATAACCTAAATCAGGCACAGCACAGATATTCGGCCCAGCCGGAGGACTAGGATTGCTTGCAGTGCCTGTAGTATTTTGCGCACTGAACATGTGATTATGCTGGGGGATTTGTGTCGGCAATAAAGTGACGTTTTCAACACCTGCGACCTGACCCGAAACATAACCATTGCCTGTGCCAACAGGAGTACGACCGCGATAGTCTGGTAATGCAAAGGTGGTAGAGCCATTGCCACCAAAAGTTGTTCCAAGTAACGAAAACAATGCCTGATTCTGATTGATGGCCATAATTTGGCCTGCACAGTCCGCCCAATGCCGTGGGGCATAGGTTATGGCGAACATTCTGACTTCACCTATATAGGGTTGTGACATAACTATTGCTCTCCTTTTTTTGTTGGAGACACTATCAAATCAGGTGCAAAGCCCGGCTCACCTGAGCGCAGTATCATTTTTTGCGTGCGACCACTATCTGGTATTTGTCTGCCGCATAAGGCGACATAAAAAGCTGCACTTCACCAAAAGTTTCATGACTAAATAAATAACTGCCGCTAGGGCAATGCACCGCTTTGTCACTGATCAGATCAACTGAAAAAGCGTCGTAATCCGGATCCGGCACCTTGGGTAATGAAACTTTTTCTACCTTCAGCTCAACAACGTTATTACTGCCATCTTTTAACTGAATAGACTGTTCAACCAAATTCACTAAAGTTTCGAAGTTAAATTTTTCCATCAAAGTTCCCAAATACTATGACCCTAATGCAGCACCGAAACAGCTTAGAAAAGCAAATGAATAAAAGCCAGTAAAAATCTATATTTTTTAATAAGTTGAATTTTTTGTTCCCTTGTAAAATGGAGTAAAAACTCAAACATGGATAGCGCGTAATGCCGGCGGATACCAGATCATCCGTTCATAAGGCAGCTGAATTTCGTCGGTGACAAACCCCAGTTTCTGATACAAGACCCTGGCCTGTACATTGTTCTGCAACACCGACAAGGTCATAGGGGCTGCAATCATAGCAGCGGCTTGCTGGAAAGCCTGGATCACAGCCGCCCCCAAGCCTTTGCCTCTGGCTGCAGGGATTAATGCTAAATCAATCAGATGTACTTCATTATGACCAAAATCTATGGTGGCTTTACCAATAGATTCCTGATGCTTTTCAATGACGAAATACATGGCATTAGGATAGGCATTGCCGTAGCCCTGAGTTTGAGCTCTGAATTGCATTTCAATGAGTTCAGCTTTTTGATCTTCAGAGGCATCCAGCACCAGCAAGTCTTCGCGGGTCGACTGATACAGTGATTCTAAAAATAGCTTGTCGTTGCCCGACGCTGGCCGGACCGACAACCCATCAGGCAGGTTAAGTTTTTGCATAATAGAAGTGCCTTGTTTTATCTTATATTTTACTTCAGCATACCCAAGCATGTTCCTGTTTACCAGAACCCAATGTATTGCTTTCGGACACTGGCGCAGCACCAGTCTAATGCATCAATCAAAAGGAAATGTCTGTGACCGCTTATTTTGTATTGTCCACCGGACGTTGTGGCACCCAATGGCTGACCGAAACTTTACAGCACTGGGGTGAAGATTTTGTGGTGCAGCATGAACCTCTGCATTTTGGCTACCGGCCTGATCTGAATACAGTGCAAAACCCCCTGCTGGCTAATACTGAGATACTGGAAAAGCATCTGACCTTTATCAGACAGCAACTGGAGGGTGGCAAAAGCTATATCGAAACAGGTTTTCCGTGCTGGCGGCATCTGAACTGGTTTAGACAACAACTCGATTGTCCTGTCAGAGTGATCCATATTCACAGAGGCCCGCTGGATACTGTGGCTTCGTTACTAAAACTGAATGCCTTTGTGCCGCCATTTTTGCCACATTTACCCATCAAGAATCTTTATTTGCCGGGGGCTGAACAAGCTCTGCTGCATAAATACAAAGAGTTATGGCCCCTGCTGAACCCTGCGGAAAAAAATCTCTGGTATTGGGCGGAAGTGCAATGGCAGGCACTGAACTATCAGCAGCAATGGCCTAAGCAGGACTGGCTTAGTCTGAGTTTTAGTCAGCTGTTTTCAGAGCAAAGTAAGCAACAACTGGCAGCGTTTTTGTGCTGTTCAGCCCCTGAGTTCTGGCCAGTTTTGGATAAAGTGGATCAGTTTGGTCTGGGTTTAGTGCAAACCTCTGCTGGGTATCCTCATTTAAGTCAACTGCAGGAAATTTCTGCGTTGGCAACACAGTTGGGTTATCAATCGCCTTTTGCCAATAACAGCTGATACAAAGGTTGTAGCTCTGAACGGATCAGCTCTAACTCTGCCGGACTAAAAAGCTCTTCTGCTGATTTTTTAGTGGATTGAAAAGGTACGCCCTGCTGTTTTGCATCAAAGTGCCGGAAATCCTGCCACAGCTTTTGCTCTGCATCCGTTAGCTCCAATCCGGCAATCCGGGCTAATTGCCGTGGTGTGCTGTCTTTTAACTGCTCATAACTCAGCACTGTACAGTCACGTTGTTGCCGCAATGCATTCATCAGAATAGCCATGCGCTGTATCACCTGAATTCTATAGTCCAGCAAAGAGGCTGATTGATCAGACTCTTGCCAGAGTGCAGGTTGTTGTCTGACCATATGACGGCCCGCCAGATGATGGTGAGACGCCAGCACAGCTTCGGGTTGGCGGATTAAACACAACACCCCGGCTTTCGGATACAAGTTTAACCAGACAGGCCAATGTTGCAGATCCCAGGCATTGCATTTAATCACCAACTGCTGCTCATGGTGGCGTAAACGCCCTTGCAAACGTAACACCAAATCCAGCAACTCTGGCTGTTGCCCGGCCCAATAGGGGTCATTCAACAGATCGCTCGCCAACATAGACTCGGATAGCACTTTAACCTTTTGCTGTAAGGCAAAACTGCCGGAAACCAAAGTGGAGCCACATCTGGACCAGTGAAAAATCAGCATGGCAGGCCGCACTGCAGGTACTGTCAGGCGTTGGGGTATTAACTGTTCAAGCTCACTAAAAGGTTGGATCAGCTGCGCCAGCAAACTCTGACGACTCAAAGCTATATCTTCTTCAAAAAAAGGCAAAGAAGGTTTCAGGAAAGCCGGAGCCCAACGCACAATTTTACGCTGAGCCTGATACCCATAAGGTTGCCAGCATAAGCTAAAAGACGCCAGTTCAGGACAAAATGGCTGCTGGTTCTGCTCTGCTAAAAAACGCTGTAATTGCTCAAAGTTAAGTTCAGGCCAGTCTAAATACTGCCGCATCAAGGCGACAAACTCATCCAGCCCTTCCAGTTGCCATAAAGCCTTCAGCCTGCTGGCATCATGCAATAAGGAGTGATACAAACTGACTTTTTGCATCAATCCACCAAAGGATACATATTGATGTAGTGCACCATCCGAGGCCATTCAGCAGTATTGCGGCTGGCTCCATGAGGCAGGGCCTGATGCCAGATAATTAAATCACCCGCTTTGGCCGCTATGGCTTTGACAGGCCAGTCTGCCCAGTTTTGCTGCTGCAGTTCAATCGGGTCTTTGTTTTGGCTGTTAATCCAGTGATCAATCTTCAGATGAAAACCCGGCACACAACAAAAAGCACCTTGTTGCTCTGTGGTGTCTGTTAAATACACCAGCCCCTGAGTCGCAAAAGGCACAGGGGCTATCAGTTCAACATCCCAGTGCAAATCAGGCCCTGGGAAACGCCAGCTTTTAGTTTCAGGTGGATTAAAACTGACCCTGTCTGTGGTCATCACTAAATCCGTACGTTGCCATAATTGTTCATACACCTTGCGTATCAATGGCTGTTGCCTGTTGGCATCGAGCACAGGGTGACGGAACAGCTGCAGCATGATTTTTTGCATTTTATCTGTGCTTTGATACCAGCTGTCCGGTTGTGCCGGGTCGGCCTGCAGATACTGCCAAATGACATCACAACTTAGTTGGCATTGCTCTTTGCTCAATACAGCAGGGATCACCAGATACCCCTGAGTCTGCCAGAACTCCAGCTGAGCTTCGGTTAACACTTGCGGTAATTCCGTCTGAGTGTTGCTTTGACTTAAGGATTTGAGTTGCTGGTTTATCCTGGTTCTTACCGACAAATCCGACACATAAGGCTGCAAGAAAGCAACAAAGTCGCTCAGCCTGCTACAGCTATGCAAAGCCTGAATACCTGGCTCCAGCCCTACACCACAGAGATCAAGCACCGCCTTATCCAGTAACCACTCGTCCGGGAACTCCGCATCAGCTTGTCTGCGCTTTTTCAGCTGTGTTTTTTGCCAGAGTCGTTTAGCGTGAAATACACCAGCACAGCTTATATCCTCACTGCTGACCAGTTCAGGCCACTGCTGTTGGTACTGAAACTCAAAATCCGGATAAATACCCTGCTGATACTGAAACTGCACAACAGAGCCCGAAGCCAACATCAGCCCGGATTTATAGCGTGGCATTGTCAGTTGCGACTGATGTTCCCGCAGCCAGTATGTTTCATACACCTGAATATCAGTGGTGAGTTTAAGATCCACAGGACCAGGTTCAAACTCTGGTAACGACCACTGACCGGAAAATGCGGATAGATCTCCTGCAGCCAGTGCAGTGGAAAGTTGCTTGTCCAGCGTAAATAAAGGCCCTAAGTAATGCTGTTGTTGCCGCCCCTGCTCCCGCCATTCCACCCAGGCATCCAGTTTAATTTGTTGCGGGATCAACTGACCTTTAGCAGTAAGAAATTGCTGTAAATGGCTGAAAATCTGCACTTGAGGTTCCTGCTGCAGCAAATGTTTCATGGTCTCAGATACAATCAGATCAAAGGCTGGTTTAGGTTCGGGTTGCCATAAGGTAGCGTCTACACAAACCCAATCCGTGATTCTGTCTGACAGGCCAAAGTGCTCTGTCAGTGCTTTAAAACTCTGTAAAGACTGCGGATGAATATCCAAAGCCGTGACTTGCAACTGACTGGCATCAAATACAGCTAATAAAGGCAAAACCAGCCAACCCAATGGGCCTGTGCCCGCATACAGCAGCTGCACTGGTTGGTCTGGTATCTGCTGTAACTGGTCCAGAATGGCCTGATGCAAGCCCTGAATAAAAACACGGCCCCTGTCCGGGTCTTCAGCGCATTGTGCTGCAGTAGTCGGGGATACAGCTTTGCCATAAGCCGTGACAGTAGCGCCGGAATCAATAAAAATAGCAGGATGTAAGTCGAGTTCAATCTGCTGACATAGCGCATGCAAAACAGGATCAATGAGCTGCTTAGCCTGGCCTGTTGAACTGCACTGCAGCAAAGCTCCGGCATAAAGCGCCAGTTCTGTGCGGCCAAATTTTGTCGGATTACCCAGCTGATCGGGCATACACCTGCTCCTTTAACCAATCGTTGGCTTCACAGTCAATCACCAGATTAATTCTGGCCAGAGCGCCTTTATTTTCGACCCAATGCGGTTGGTCGGCATTGATATACCACAGCTCACCTTCTTGCATAGGTACCAGCTGGTCTGCGACATAAAACCTCAATTCAGGATTAGTTTGTAGCGGCAGATGCAGACGGGCTTCGCCACGTTCCAGACACAAACCATGATCGCGGTGAGGTTTAATCAAAGCACCAGAGTCTAAGCGCATTAAGCGCACAGATTTGATCGACAGAGGCAATTGCTGCAGGAGGTTTTTCAGGCTGGGCGCCTGATCCAGCAAAGGTAAGTCCTGCCACTCTTCGCTATCTTCAATAGCAAAACTTTGCAAAATGGCGTGGGAATGCTGATGTTTGGCCGCACAGCGTAACGCCAACACATCCCACCCCCCTGATAGTCAGTTTTATTGACATGGGAACACCAGTGTTGCTGCGCCAGCAGTTGCAATTCCTGCTGCATCTGCGGCAAATGTTCCACTTTGGAGATCAAAGAAAACAGGCAAAGGCTCATAGCTAAGTTATTCTTTTTATTCTATAAAGAAATCAGCCTAGCATAAAAAAGGAACATTGCTAATGGCTTCACCTCAGGATCTTAATTTGGAACCAGCTCTGCTTATTGCTGCAAAATAAAATGCAGCTGGTTGCGCACCGCTTCCGGATCTAAATGGGTAAAAGGCAAAATTAAATCCATTTTGCCGTTCTGATCCAAATCGGCTGTGGACGCCAGCATTCCGTTCAGAGGTATCGCCTGTTTTAATCTGATACTTTTACTGCTGAATAATTTTTCTTTGGCGCTTTGATACAGCTTCAGATGGTCTTCATCCCCTATCAACAGCAAAGCCGGAGCCTGCTCTGATACCAGAGCCTTTAGTACAGGTAAATTGACCTGTGCATTGCCAATACTGACCTGAGCTGTGGCATCTTGCCGATACACAGGTTTATCCGGGAATTTGCCACTTTGTAGTTGCGGGAAAAATTGCAGCTCCATGTTGGCAGTGCCTGCTAACAAAGCCCGCACTAAAGTACCAATACCAAATTCAGCAGCAGGCGTGAAGAAATCCAGCCTTTTATCGTTGTTTAAGTCGGTAAATACAGGTTCGGATTGAATACCTTTGGTGTTGATCAGCGCATCGGGCTTGACATTAAACTGCAGACGGCCTTCTGTAGTTTTACCATAATGGATACGGTAGCTATAGCTTTGCTCCACTGCATCGGCAAATTGCTCCTGGCGCACTATCAGGTCGGCGATAGTATCGTTATTTAAATCTTTCACATCATACAATCTGTTGATAGATAAACCTTTAAAGCTGCGGCCATCACCACCCCGCACTTCAGCTAAAGCGTCAGGTGTTAAGCCAAGCCCCAGCTCTACAGTCTGAGCCTCTGTAGAAAAGCCAGTTTCAGTTTGCAGATACAACAGCAGGCTATCGTCTATTGCAAAAGCGATGTCAGTGCGGCCATCCGCATTCCAATCCAGAAAACGGGCTTCCCGCCCGGTATAATCCGGGTCTTTATTAAAAATACGGGCTTGAGCATCTACCGCCAAAGAGAATTTACTAAAACTACCATCCTGTTGCTGCAGATAGACATGATGAGCATTAAAGTCCGGCACTATAAAGTCGGATAAACCATCGTTATTAAAATCATAAACAAAGTCCAGTTTCAGCAATCGTTTGCCATCCACAGTGCGATACAAAGATTCAGTATTCAGCAAACGCCGCCAGCTGCTGTCTTGTGAGTTAAAGACACTGATGCCTTCAGTCCCCAATACCACCAGTTGCTCATTCGGCAGGCCTTTCACCTGAGCTTTATTAAAAAACTGCGCCTGTGTTGGAATGGGAACCTGTTTTGCGCTGTTTGTGGTTAAGTCGACCCAACTGAGCCAGCGACTGTCGGAAGAATGACCAGATTGCAACAAAGCTTTGGCGTCGGGAATAAATAAGCTATCGCCATTAGCCGGATGTTCCAGCTGCACCTGAACTTGCTTAAACTCCGAAGCCATTAATGGTTCAGCGCTCCAAACTACTGTGGCAACTAAAGCAACGAGATACTTCAACTTCATCATTCCCTGTGACTCCAATTTGTGCAATACGAGATTCTTCTGCGTTAAAAGCTGCTAATCGGAGGTTTAAGCCGGAAAAAAGTTCCTGCACCTCCTGATAACAGCGTAAAATATTGAATTGTTTCCTGTTCCAACCGCGATGCGGCTAACCCAAGAGAGTTTTTATGTCGATAAACTGGTTCCCAGGCCATATGCACAAGGCCCGTAAAGAAATTGCCGAGGTAATGCCACAGGTCGATATCATTATCGAAATGCTGGACGCCCGCATTCCTTTTTCCAGTGAAAACCCTTTGGTGCCAGAGCTACGCGGTGACACTCCGGTAATTAAAGTACTGAACAAAGCTGACTTAGCAGACCCTGCGGTTACCGCTTTATGGGTTGAACGCTTTGAACAGGAAAAAGGCATTAAAGCCATTCCTATTAGTCAGCAAAACCCTGAACAAATCAAGGCTTTGTTACAGCTTTGCAACCAGATGCTGCCAGATCGGAATTTAGATATACGGGGCGCCCGCGCCATGATTATGGGTATTCCTAACGTAGGAAAATCAACCATCATCAATACATTAGCTGGCCGCACTATCGCCAAAACCGGCAACGAAGCAGGCGTGACCAAAATTCAGCAACGTATTCGTTTAGACAATAATGTGATTTTAACCGACACGCCGGGCTTTTTATGGCCAAAGCTGAGCCCAGCCAGCTGTGGTTATCGTTTAGCCGTGACAGGTGCCATTAAAGACACAGCCTTTGATTACGCTGATATCGCTATTTTTGCCGCAGATTATTTACTCAAAGCCTACCCACAACAAGTAATGGCGCGTTATCAGCTAAAAGAGCAGCCAGAAAATGACGTCGCCTTGCTGGATGCCTTGGGCGAACGCCGTGGTTGTATGCGTAAAGGCGGTGTGGTTGATTTACAAAAAGCCGGATCAATTTTAATTACTGAACTTCGAGCCGGTCTGTTTGGCCCTGTCAGTCTGGAAACGCCAGACATGGTGACAGAGGAATTGCACAATGCTAAGTTAGAGGAAGCCGTCAGAGCTGCTGAAAAAGCCGAGCGGGAAAAAGTCCGTCAGCAAAAAGCTAAGAAAAAATACCGTTAGCCCGGCAGGTCCGGCGACGGACCAACCAGGGAATTGTTGCTATGCGTTTTTTTACTTCTTCAATCTTCAGTCTGTTATTCATTGCCAGCGGCTCGTTATCAGCCGCTCCTGTAGTGCTGCACAATATTCAGGGTTATGGCTTTGATGACAAAGGCCAAATCGCCGAATTCAGCCATTTTGTGTTTGATAATCAGACTGGAAAAGTATTGGCTCGTGGCGATAAAACCGCAGTTGAGGCCTACAGCAAAGCAGAACAAATTGACGGTAAAGGTCAGACTTTATTACCTGGCCTGATTGACGGCCATGGTCATGTGCTGGGTTTAGGCCAAAATTTGAATCAGGTCGATTTGCGCACCAGCAGCAGCGAAGCTCAGGCTGTGGCACAAGTGGCTGCTTTTGCTAAAGCTCACCCACAATCGCAATGGATTTTAGGCCGTGGCTGGAATCAGGTGCTATGGCCAACCCAGCAATTTCCAGGCAAAACCCTGCTGGATGAAAGTATTAAAGATAAGCCAGTCTGGTTAACCCGTGTAGACGGTCATTCCGGCTGGGCCAACAGCAAAGCGCTGCAACTGGCAGGCATCAGCAAAGAAACTATAGATCCACCAGGCGGTGAAATAATCCGTGATGCAGAAGGCAATCCAACAGGTGTATTGATAGACAACGCTATGTTATTGCTGGAAAAACAAATTCCACAGCAATCTGAAGCTGAACGTTTAGCTGCATTAGATGCTGCTTTTGAGCACTTATTGGCTTTAGGTATTACCTCGACTCATGACGCTGGTGTCGATCAAGCTAACCTGCAAAGTTATAAGCAGCTGCGTAAAGACAACAAACTACCTCTGCGTATTTACGCCATGTTATCGGCTACAGATCCGCATTTGGCCGACTGGTTAAAAGCAGGTCCTATCCTGGACAAAGACGATATTTTTGTCGCCCGCTCAGTGAAAATTTATGGCGATGGCGCTTTGGGCAGTCGCGGGGCAGCTTTAATAGAACCGTATTCTGACCAGCCTGGCCAAAAAGGTCTGTTTGTTACCCAGCCAGACAAGTTAACAGCCGTAATGAAGCTGACACTGGACGCTGGTTTTCAAACCAACGTACATGCTATAGGTGATTTAACTAACCGCCTGGTGCTGGACAGGTTCGAACAACTGGCAAGCAAAGAGCAGTTGGAACAAGGCCGTCACCGCATTGAGCATGCGCAGATTGTTTCACCTAAAGATATTCCACGTTTTGCCCAGCTGCATATTTTGCCCGCTATGCAACCGACTCACGCCACCTCAGATAAAAATATGGCAGCCGATCGCTTAGGCATAGCCCGTTTACGTGGCGCTTACGCCTGGAAGACTTTTGTTGATCAGGGCAGCCGCATAGTGGCAGGCTCAGATTATCCGGTGGAACTGGCAAATCCTTTTTATGGTATTCATGCCGCAGTGACCCGTCAGGATCAGCAAAATCAACCTGTAGGTGGCTGGTTGCCAGAACAGCGCCTGAGCTTAACTCAGGCGTTAAAGTCTTTTACTGTAGACGCGGCTTATGGCGCCTTTCAGGATCAAAGCATGGGCTCGTTAGTACCGGGTATGTGGGCTGACTTTATTTTGGTCGACCGCGATATTTTCAAAGTAGCCCCAGAAACTTTATGGCAAACCAAAGTGCAACAAAGCTGGGTAGCAGGACAACAAAAATACCAGGCTTCGATGTAGGTTAAAAAATTGTAGGGGCTGGGCTTATCCCCGCCCGTCTCGCCGGAAAATTTATGTTCGGAAGAAAAAGAGCAGTCAACGCGGCTGCGGCTTCAAGTAAGAAGGGTTTATGATTAGTCAGAAATGGTCGAAGCTTATTCGGTCCCTGCAGCAAAAAAAATACCGTAAAGCCGAACAGCTGTTTTTTGTCGAAGGCGAAAAATCTGTCTTGGAATTGCTGCATAGCTCCTGGAAAGTGCGGGCAGTCTTTGGCACTGAACAGTTTTTGCAGCAACACCATGCTCTTTGCTCTAAAGCCGATTTGGTACAGCAATGCACTGAACATGAGTTAGTGCAGGTCGGTACTTTTAACAGTAATAACGCCGCTTTGGCCGTGGCTGAAATACCAGTAGCTCAATCATTTAAAGAGCAGCAAGGCGATTGGGTACTGGTGCTGGATCAAATCAATGACCCGGGCAACTTAGGCACCATCATCCGGGTCGCCGATTGGTATGGTATCCGCCACATCCTCTGCTCTGCTGACACAGTGGATTTATACAACCCCAAAGTGATCGCCGCCGCTAAAGGCTCATTTTTGCGGGTGCAGATGTTTTATCAGGAGTTATTACCGTTATTAGAGCAAAGCAAAATGCCGGTTTATGGTGCTTATCTCGAAGGTGAATCGGTGCATCAATTAAAGCTCAGTAAGGCTGGTGGTTATCTGGTGATGGGTAACGAAGCCAATGGCATTAGCCCTGCACTGAAACCAGTGATCAGTCACCCTGTGACCATCCCAAGCTTCAGCGATACCGAGTCACTGAATGTGGGCATCGCCACTGCTATTTTATGCGACAACTTTAAACGTCTTTCTGCATCTTAGTGAGTCTGAGTTATAGCGGATCCGTCTGTAAGCATGAAGCCGGATCCGCTACACTAAGCGCAATTTCTTCTGCCCGCTGAGGTTTTATGTTCCCTACCCTCGAAGATCACGTTGGTCAGACCCCTTTGGTGCGGCTTCAACGAATGGCCAATCACACTCAAAGCACTGTGCTGTTAAAGCTCGAAGGCAATAACCCAGCCGGCTCAGTCAAAGACAGACCTGCTCTTTTTATGTTGCAGCAGGCAGAAGCCCGGGGGGACATCAAACCGGGCGACTGCCTGATTGAAGCCACCAGTGGCAATACCGGCATAGCTTTAGCGATGGCCGCTGCCATAAAAGGCTACAAAATGAAGCTGATTATGCCGGACAATATGACGGATGAGCGTAAGGCATCAATGCGGGCTTATGGCGCCGAGCTGATACTGGTCAGTAAAGAACAAGGCATGGAATATGCCCGTGATTTAGCCAAACAAATGCAGGCTGAAGGTGCGGGTTTAGTGCTGGATCAGTTTAATAACACCGACAATCCGGCGGCGCATTTCGCATCTACCGGACCTGAGATCTGGCAACAAAGTCAGGGTAAAGTAACTCATTTCGTCTCCAGCATGGGCACTACTGGAACCATTATGGGGGTGTCGCGTTATCTGAAGCAGCACAACCCTGATATTCAAATCATAGGGTTGCAACCAGCCGAAGGCAGCAGCATTCCGGGTATACGCCGTTGGCCAGAAGCTTATTTACCCGGTTTTTATGAAAAGCAGCGGGTTGATCAGATCATTGATATTACTGCCGACCAAGCCTTAGTCACTATGCGTCAACTGGCGCAGCAGGAAGGTATCTTTTGTGGTGTCAGCTCAGGTGGTTCTGTTTATGCGGCATTACGCCTAGCTGAACAGTTGGATAACGCCGTGATAGTGGCCATTATCTGCGACCGCGGTGATCGTTATTTATCTTCAGGAATTTATTAGTGCCTTTTGAATACTTAGCTTTATTGGCTGCTGTGTGTTGGGCTGTCGGCAGTTTGTTATCTGCCACAGCCTCCAGTCATTTAGGTGCTTTTGCTTTTACCCGTTGGCGCCTGGCTTGCGCAGCCAGCATGTTATGGCTCTGGGCTTTTTTCAGCGGTGGCTTTACAACTTTGGCTTTACCTCAATTACCACTTTTGGCCATCTCGGCGCTTATTGGTATTTTAATTGGTGATACTTCCTTATTTGCCTCAATGAACAGGTTAGGGCCACGCCGTGCCGGTGTGTTATTTGCCACTCATGCGATGTTTTCGGTGTTGCTGGCCTATCTGTTTTTAGGCGAATCTATTTGGGGTTGGACCTTGGTCGGCTGCGGTTTGTTAAGTTCAGGGGTAATGACAGCCATAGTGCTCGGCCGCAGAGCCGAAGAACAACATCATTGGGAATCGAATCAATCCCAACTTCGCTCTGGTATAGCCTTAGGTTTAACTTCAGCTTTATGTCAGGCCGCTTCGACCTTAATGTTAAAGCCCTTGATGGAAACTGACATCGATGCGGTCAGTGCTTCTGCAGTACGAATGACAGTCGCCTTATTTGCTCATCTATTGCTGTTCTGGGCAGGATTTAAAGTGGCTCGGGTTTATTTACCTATGACGAAAAAAGTATTCGCCATGGTGTTTGTGAATGCGGGACTGTCGATGGTGATTGGTATGACGCTGATTTTACAGGCGCTAAAAACAGGTGACGCTGGTTTAATAGGTATGTTGTCTTCGGTTAGCCCTGTACTGGTCGTGCCTTTATTGTGGCTGGTTTATAAAAGACGCCCTGCTTTAGGAGCCTGGCTAGGTGCCAGCCTGACAGTAGCTGGCACAGTGCTGATTTTGTGGCACTAGGCTTATCAAATAGCTTCCGGGATCTGGTTTCTGTGATAATCAATCAGGCTTAAAATTTCAGCCAAAGCGCCGGCATGATTTGGCGTTAAAATGCCGTTGTGACCAAAGATAATATCGTCTGACACAGCAAGTACCCAGACCGCTTGCATATTAGCATCATCACAACTCTGAATAGTACGACGTGCCTGCACCCGGGCGCGAATGCGCCAGCCTGAGCGGTTAAGCTGCATCATGCAACCTGGTATAGCGTCATGCTGGGCCAGACTACTATGCAGGTGGATAGGTGTCTCACAGTTGCCTCCGGCACACTTATCGATATCGTGAGTGATAGCCCAGGAATTCCCTACCGCCTGTTCACCATCTTTTAAGAAGTTAAAGGCTTCTTTTACCGCAAAGTCGCCTTTGGACTGCAATACCACCATGCTGGGCTTTTGCCTGTCGACGCTTAATAAAGTGTCGAGTGGCTTATACTCTTTGGCGGTTACAGCCGGGTTTAGCAGTAAATACAGATTCGGGTTGTCTTTACCAAGGTCTATGGCTTTTTTCACTCGAACCTTACTGGAATGCAAAGCTACTGAACCACCTAAACTATGACCAATAAAGATGTATCGCTTTAGCTGGCCTTGTTCGACTACAGCATCCAGTTTATCCAGTAACTGACTGACCCCTTGTTCACCAACCAGACGTGACACTCTTTTGCGTTGAAAAATGGTAGGAAAATCCAGAGGTTCCATCCAGCCTTCTGCTTTATAAGATTCGTCTAGCCAGAGTGGATCGTATTTATCCCCACGCCAGCCTAAATACAGACCGATCAGGTTTCTCTGTGGTGCTACTTGCTGTAATTCTTTGATATAGGTTTGAAAAGCAACGAAGTTTGAATCTGTGGGTGCGGCATTCTGATGCCAGCCATGCACAAAAATCACCAACTCTGCAGTGGCAGAATCTGGCTTTTTAATACGATCAAACAAAGCCTGCTGTTGCTTTAAGTCATGAGGTTGACCTTCGTCGTTAAATTCAACGACATGGAAATTGCTGTTTGCAGTATTTTCATCCGGGAAATGGTACTGCTGATCAGGAATAGGTGTGACAAAAGTGGAGACCAGGACCAAGGTTAACAACATCAATGGTGTTAATTTCAACCATGAACGCCAGCCAAGCCGGATCATTCTGAACCAAAGGTACTGTAACGCGCGAACTAAAATCAAACCACACCCAAAACTGCTGTAAAAACGGGCTGCATTATAGCCAAATAGGGGGGTAAAAGGTAGGTGGAATTGGCGTGGGTGTTGTTGAACTGAGGTAATTGTTGGTTAGTTTAAAAGCGGATTGGTTCTGAATTCTGGTGCGGCGAACTACATTATTGCGGGCGGTGAGGCGACAGCAGGGCGTCTTGTCCGCCTTGCGGTGAACTACTTTGCTCACCCCATCCGTGGGGTTCGTCCCTGCGGGACCCGCCGTTGGCGGTCCAAATTGGCTCCCGGCCAATTTGTCGCATGGGGAATGCCGTGCTCGAATGGTCCACCACTAAATTCGCATAAAGCAAAAAGGCCCAGTCTTTCGACTGGGCCTTCTGGCTTAATTGGGAGCCTGGCGGTGAACTACTCTCGCATGGCATCTGCCACACTACCATCGTCGCGGCTGCGTTTCACTTCTGAGTTCGGAATGGAGTCAGGTGGTTCCACAGCGCTATTGCCACCAGGCAAAAACTGTTTTTAGGTCTTTAACAAGCAAGCTAGATAGAATTCTTTTCACACCACACACAAACACCTTGGGCGTTGTATGGTTAAGCCTCTCGGGCAATTAGTATGAGTTAGCTTAACGTGTCACCACGCTTCCACACCTCACCTATCAACGTTGTGGTCTCCAACGACCCTTATGTGTACTCAAGGTACAAGGGATGACTCATCTCTTGGCCGGCTTCCCGCTTAGATGCTTTCAGCGGTTATCCGTTCCGAACGTAGCTACCGGGCAGTGCCATTGGCATGACAACCCGAACACCAGCGGTTCGTTCATTCCGGTCCTCTCGTACTAGGAACAACTCCAATCAATCATCCAACGCCCACGGCAGATAGGGACCGAACTGTCTCACGACGTTCTAAACCCAGCTCGCGTACCACTTTAAATGGCGAACAGCCATACCCTTGGGACCGACTTCAGCCCCAGGATGTGATGAGCCGACATCGAGGTGCCAAACACCGCCGTCGATATGAACTCTTGGGCGGTATCAGCCTGTTATCCCCGGAGTACCTTTTATCCGTTGAGCGATGGCCCTTCCATACAGAACCACCGGATCACTAAGACCTACTTTCGTACCTGCTCGACGTGTCTGTCTCGCAGTTAAGCTGGCTTCTGCCTTTGCACTAACCGTACGATGTCCGACCGTACTTAGCCAACCTTCGTGCTCCTCCGTTACTCTTTAGGAGGAGACCGCCCCAGTCAAACTACCCACCAGACACTGTCCGCAACCCCGATTAGGGGCCTACGTTAGAACATCAAACATACAAGGGTGGTATTTCAAGGACGACTCCATCACGACTGGCGTCGCAACTTCAATGTCTCCCACCTATCCTACACATGTAGGGTCAATGTTCAGTGCCAAGCTATAGTAAAGGTTCACGGGGTCTTTCCGTCTAGCCGCGGGTATACGGCATCTTCACCGCAATTTCAATTTCACTGAGTCTCTGGTGGAGACAGCCTGGCCATCATTACACCATTCGTGCAGGTCGGAACTTACCCGACAAGGAATTTCGCTACCTTAGGACCGTTATAGTTACGGCCGCCGTTTACCGGGGCTTCGATCAAGAGCTTCGCTTGCGCTAACCCCATCAATTAACCTTCCGGCACCGGGCAGGTGTCACACCCTATACGTCCTCTTACGAGTTTGCAGAGTGCTGTGTTTTTAATAAACAGTTGCAGCCAGCTGGTCACTGCGACTCTCACGTGCTTACGGAGCAAGTCCTTCACACACAAGAGCGTACCTTCTCCCGAAGTTACGGTACTATTTTGCCTAGTTCCTTCACCAGAGTTCTCTCAAGCGCCTTGGTATGCTCTACCTGACCACCTGTGTCGGTTTCGAGTACGGTCGACAATACCTGAAGCTTAGAGGCTTTTCCTGGAAGCGTAGCGTCAACAGCTTCACCACCGTAGTGGCTCGTCTCGTGTCTCAGAATATAGGGAACCGGATTTGCCTAATCCCCCTTCCTACGCACTTTCACATGGACTACCAACGCCATGCCTGCCTAGCTTTCTCCGTCCCCCCATCGCAGTATTGTCGGTACGGGAATATTAACCCGTTTCCCATCGACTACGCATTTCTGCCTCGCCTTAGGGGCCGACTTACCCTACCCTGATTAGCATGGGATAGGAACCCTTGGTCTTCCGGCGGGGAAGTTTTTCACTCCCCTTATCGTTACTTATGTCAGCATTCGCACTTCTGATACCTCCAGCACCCCTCACGAGATACCTTCAACGGCTTACAGAACGCTCCTCTACCACTTGCACATAGTGCAAGTCCACAGCTTCGGTGCATGGTTTAGCCCCGTTACATCTTCCGCGCAGACCGACTCGACTAGTGAGCTATTACGCTTTCTTTAAAGGGTGGCTGCTTCTAAGCCAACCTCCTAGCTGTCTATGCCTTTCCACATCGTTTTCCACTTAACCATGACTTTGGGACCTTAGCTGGTGGTCTGGGTTGTTTCCCTTTTCACGGCGGACGTTAGCACCCGTCGTGTGTCTCCCGAGTAGTACTCATTGGTATTCGGAGTTTGCAAAGGGTTGGTAAGTCGGGATGACCCCCTAGCCTTAACAGTGCTCTACCCCCAATGGTATTCGCTCGAGGCGCTACCTAAATAGCTTTCGAGGAGAACCAGATATCTCCGAGCTTGATTAGCCTTTCACTCCGATCCACAAGTCATCCCCAAATTTTTCAACATTTGTGGGTTCGGTCCTCCAGTTAGTGTTACCCAACCTTCAACCTGCTCATGGATAGATCGCCCGGTTTCGGGTCTACACCCTGCAACTATTCGCCCAGTTAAGACTCGGTTTCCCTACGGCTCCCCTATTCGGTTAACCTCGCTACAGAATGTAAGTCGCTGACCCATTATACAAAAGGTACGCAGTCACCCCACGAAGGGGCTCCCACTGCTTGTACGTACACGGTTTCAGGTTCTATTTCACTCCCCTAACAGGGGTTCTTTTCGCCTTTCCCTCACGGTACTGGTTCACTATCGGTCAGTCAGGAGTATTTAGCCTTGGAGGATGGTCCCCCCATGTTCAAACAGGATACCACGTGTCCCGTCCTACTCGTTTTCATTGATAAAGCCTTTTCGTGTACGGGGCTATCACCCTGTATCGCCGCACTTTCCAGAGCGTTCCACTAACTCTTTATCAACTTAAGGGCTAGCCCCCGTTCGCTCGCCGCTACTAAGGGGATCTCGGTTGATTTCTTTTCCTCGGGGTACTTAGATGTTTCAGTTCTCCCGGTTCGCCTCGTATGACTATGTATTCATCATACGATACCTGATAAATCAGGTGGGTTTCCCCATTCGGACATCTGTGAGTCTAACGTCTCTTACCGACTTCTCACAGCTTTTCGCAGGTTAGCACGTCCTTCATCGCCTCTGACTGCCAAGGCATCCACCGTGTACGCTTAGTCACTTAACCATACAACCCCAAAATGTCTGGAATTGAAGGTGTGATAAGGTTCACAAATAAATATTGTTACCTTGTTTTCTTTCTATCAGCTTGCCAATTTGTTAAAGAGCACTTCGAGCATAAAGCTCAAAGAGAAATACTTCATACCGAAGAACTTGTCTTTGAGTTTTCAAACAGTAATTTTACTTTCAGAATATTCTTAAGTAATGGTGGAGTTAAGCGGGATCGAACCGCTGACCTCCTGCGTGCAAGGCAGGCGCTCTCCCAGCTGAGCTATAACCCCATTTGGGATATTCGGTCATTCGTTTTACATTCGCCGTAACGAAGCATAAAGCGAATTGGTTGGTCTGAGTAGACTCGAACTACCGACCTCACCCTTATCAGGGGTGCGCTCTAACCACCTGAGCTACAGACCAGCCGTAACCGCAATGGTTCTTACTGTTTGCTCTACGTATCAATCAATCATCTGTGTGGACACTACACGAACTAAATCTGCTTTAGGTAAGGAGGTGATCCAACCCCAGGTTCCCCTAGGGTTACCTTGTTACGACTTCACCCCAGTCATGAATCACAAAGTGGTAAGCGCCCTCCCGAAGGTTAAGCTACCTACTTCTTTTGCAACCCACTCCCATGGTGTGACGGGCGGTGTGTACAAGGCCCGGGAACGTATTCACCGCAACATTCTGATTTGCGATTACTAGCGATTCCGACTTCACGCAGTCGAGTTGCAGACTGCGATCCGGACTACGATACGCTTTAAGAGATCCGCTCACTGTCGCCAGCTTGCCTCCCTCTGTACGTACCATTGTAGCACGTGTGTAGCCCTACTCGTAAGGGCCATGATGACTTGACGTCGTCCCCACCTTCCTCCGGTTTATCACCGGCAGTCTCCCTAGAGTTCCCGACTTAACTCGCTGGCAACTAAGGATAGGGGTTGCGCTCGTTGCGGGACTTAACCCAACATTTCACAACACGAGCTGACGACAGCCATGCAGCACCTGTCTTACGGTTCCCGAAGGCACAACCGCATCTCTGCAGTCTTCCGTAGATGTCAAGAGTAGGTAAGGTTCTTCGCGTTGCGTCGAATTAAACCACATGCTCCACCGCTTGTGCGGGCCCCCGTCAATTCATTTGAGTTTTAATCTTGCGACCGTACTCCCCAGGCGGTCTACTTAGTGCGTTAGCTGCGCTACTCACAGTACAAGACCACGAACAGCTAGTAGACATCGTTTACGGCGTGGACTACCAGGGTATCTAATCCTGTTTGCTCCCCACGCTTTCGCACCTCAGCGTCAGTATTGTGCCAGGGGGCCGCCTTCGCCACTGGTATTCCTCCAAATCTCTACGCATTTCACCGCTACACTTGGAATTCTACCCCCCTCTCACATACTCTAGTTAGCCAGTTTTGAATGCAATTCCCAGGTTGAGCCCGGGGCTTTCACATCCAACTTAACTAACCGCCTACGTGCGCTTTACGCCCAGTAATTCCGATTAACGCTTGCACCCTCTGTATTACCGCGGCTGCTGGCACAGAGTTAGCCGGTGCTTCTTCTGCGAGTAACGTCAAAAATTGCAGCTATTAACTACAATCCCTTCCTCCTCGCTGAAAGTGCTTTACAACCCGAAGGCCTTCTTCACACACGCGGCATGGCTGGATCAGGCTTGCGCCCATTGTCCAATATTCCCCACTGCTGCCTCCCGTAGGAGTCTGGACCGTGTCTCAGTTCCAGTGTGGCTGATCATCCTCTCAAACCAGCTAGAGATCGTCGCCTTGGTGAGCCATTACCTCACCAACTAGCTAATCCCACGTAGGCGCATCCGATAGCATGTGGCCCGAAGGTCCCACACTTTGGTCCGTAGACATTATGCGGTATTAACAGTCGTTTCCAACTGGTATCCCCCTCTATCGGGCAGCTTCCTACGCATTACTCACCCGTCCGCCGCTAGGTCCGAAAACCCCGCTCGACTTGCATGTGTTAAGCCTGCCGCCAGCGTTCAATCTGAGCCATGATCAAACTCTTCAATTAAAGTTTAATTTGCCACCGAAGTAGCTGCTCAGTATCACTGACTTAAAACATCTATCCTTTCGGACAGAGTATCTGTTAGTCACTTCACTGATATATATTCTTTGTGCGATTGCTCGCTGCAGAATCTAAACCGTGAGTGCCCACACAGATGATTGATTGCTTATTGTTAAAGAGCAGTGCTTCATTTTACTGAAGCGAAAGTTGTTTATAATCAACAACTTTCAGAATCTTTAGCAGCTGACTATTTCACTTTGGAAACCGTCTTCGCTGTCGATGGAGCGCATTATAGAGATCTGAGAGTAAGCCGCAAGATCTTTTTTGATAAAAGCTGTTCGACCGCTTAGTTTTTAACCGGATCCGGTTTTTATGCTTATTTCACGTACAAAACCTGCTCAAAAAACGGATCCTTCACTGGATCCTGACGATCGATACCTGAAGTTTATCCACTGGCGGATCTACTCATTTGCGCTGATCTCTATTTTGCCACTACTTTCTCCATGCTGTCGTACATCCGATGAAAGGATCGGCTTGCTCTTTATATAGAAGACAATGGAAAACCCGAAACCATAGTACGAGCCCACATTCTAAGCCTGCGGATCCAGCTGATCAGGTATAAGGTTAAAGTGAGGCCTGGACGACCTTATCTAAGAAAGATCTGAGCTAGAAGATTGAAGGACGGAAAATACCTTTGTAGGTATGCGAATGAATACAAGCGCAGCTAAGAGAATAGATCCTCTGAATATTAGTTCAGGTAATGAAGGACTAAGCTCCTTATATAGCTTGCAACAATAAAGGCATGAGGTTCGTAGCACCAGAATGATCCGATCTTACGCCAGTAGCGCAGGCTCGTCGCATTTGTTAAACCACCACCGGACTAGCACTGACTACCAAGAGCTCTGCCGGGGAAGGTCTGATTTCCAAGTTAGCACAGAATTACGGTTGAAGACCTGAGCTCAGCAATAGAGATAAACTACTTTCGCTTCTTTAGAGCTCTGATACTACAGACGGAATCTCAACATGGATTAAGCAAATATGGCTTTGAAAAGGAGCTATCAGCAGCTAAAGGCGTAAAGATGGAAAGTTTCGGAGGAACACTCAAAAACGAGCTGGTGGCAACAGTTGTAAAGGGCGAAAGTACTTTAAACCTGCGCATGGTGTAAATACGGCAGAAAAAAGCAGGCTAATTTCTGGACGGGTCAGTAGCATAAAAAAAGGCCAGCTTGCGCTGGCCTTTTTATTTGGAGTATTACTTACTCAGCTGCTGTTTCTTCAGCTGGTAATGCAGCGCCGGCCACTTCTGGACGGTCTACTAACTCGATGTAAGCCATTGGTGCGTTGTCGCCAGCACGGAAGCCACACTTCAGAATACGAGTGTAACCACCTGGACGGGCGTTATAACGTGGACCTAACACGTTAAATAACAAACCAACTACTTCTTTATCACGTGTACGAGCAAAAGCTAAACGGCGGTTTGCAACGCTATCATTTTTCGCCAGTGTAATCAGAGGTTCGATTACGCGACGTAACTCTTTTGCTTTTGGCAGAGTCGTTTTGATGATTTCGTGCTTCACCAACGAGCTAGCCATGTTGCGGAACATAGCAGTACGGTGACTGCTGTTCCGGTTTAACTGACGACCACTCTTGCGATGGCGCATGATCTATTCCTTCTTACTAAACCAGGAACTGGAATCTGGTTAGTCTTTATTTACCAAACTTGCTGGAGGCCAGTTTTCCAGGCGCATGCCTAAGGATAAACCGCGTGAAGCCAACACGTCTTTGATTTCGGTAAGCGACTTTTTACCAAGGTTTGGCGTTTTCAGCAACTCAACCTCAGTACGTTGTACCAGATCACCGATGTACTGTATCTGCTCTGCTTTTAAGCAGTTAGCAGAACGAACTGTTAATTCTAAATCATCGACTGGACGTAACAGAATCGGATCAAACTCCGGCTTCTCTTCACGTTTTTCTGGCTCGCTCTTGTCGCGTAATTCTACGAAGAATTCCAGCTGTTCAGCTAAAATAGTCGCAGCACGACGAATTGCTTCCTCTGGCTCTACTGTGCCATTGGTTTCCATGTCGATAACTAGTTTGTCCAGGTCAGTACGCTGTTCTACACGAGCAGCTTCAACTGAGTAGGCTATACGCTCTACCGGGCTGAAAGATGCGTCCAGTAACAGACGACCAATTGGACGTTCGTCATCCTCTGAGGATACGCGGGCCGAAGCAGGAACATAACCACGACCACGTTCAACTTTCAGGCGCATACTGAATTCAGTTTCGCCAGTCAGGTTGCATATTACGTGCTCTGGGTTAACGATCACTACACCGTCACCACGCTGGATATCACCAGCAGTTACAGGGCCAGCACCTTTCTTAGTTAAAGTCAGAGTGACTTCGTCTTTGTCTTCCAAGCGGACGGCTAAACCTTTCAGGTTCAGTAAAATATCAATGATATCTTCCTGAACACCTTCTTTGGCGCTGTACTCATGAAGAACGCCGTCGATCTCTACTTCAGTCACTGCACAACCTGGCATAGACGAAAGTAAAATACGACGCAACGCGTTGCCCAAGGTATGCCCGAAACCGCGCTCAAGTGGTTCCAAAGTAACTTTGGCACGAGTTGGGTTGATTTTTTCGATACCAACTAATCTCGGCTTAAGGAATTCGGTGACAGAACCCTGCATTTTATCCTCTCTTAAGAAAACGCCCTACTACTTAGAGTAAAGCTCGACGATTAACTGTTCGTTGATGTCTGCAGACAAGTCTGAACGCTCTGGAACACGTTTGAAAACGCCTTCCATTTTCTTGGAATCGATTTCGATCCAAGTTGGTTTTTCGCGTTGTTCAGAAATCTCTAAAGCAGCAACGATACGCGCTTGCTTCTTCGCTTTCTCACGAACAGCGATGACTTGATCAGGTGACACAGCGTAAGATGGGATGTTTACCACAGCGCCATTAATCATAATAGCTTTGTGGCTAACTAACTGACGTGCTTCTGCACGCGTGCTAGCTAAACCCATGCGATAAACCACGTTGTCTAAACGGCCTTCAAGTAACTGAAGTAAGTTTTCGCCAGTGTTACCTTTCAAACGAGCAGCTTCTTTGTAATAGTTACGGAACTGCTTCTCTAATACGCCATAAATACGACGTACTTTTTGTTTTTCGCGTAATTGTAAACCGTAGTCTGATAAACGACCGCGACGAGCGCCGTGCTGACCAGGAGCAGTAGTTAAATTACACTTTGAATCAATTGCTCTAACGCCGCTTTTCAGGAACAAATCTGTCCCTTCGCGACGACTTAACTTGAGCTTAGGACCCAAATATCTTGCCATCTTCTTTCTCCAATAATCCTAGAAGCGCTTGTTACACGCGACGTTTTTTCGGTGGACGGCAACCATTGTGTGGAATTGGCGTCACGTCGGTGATATTTGTAATGCGGTAGCCAGCTGCGTTCAGAGCACGAATCGCTGATTCGCGGCCTGGGCCTGGACCATTTACAAACACTTCAAGGTTCTTCAGACCATATTCTAACGCGGCAGTACCAGCACGTTCAGCAGCAACCTGTGCAGCAAACGGCGTAGACTTACGCGAACCACGGAAACCAGAACCACCAGCAGTTGCCCAGCAAAGAGCGTTACCCTGGCGATCAGTGATCGTGACGATGGTGTTGTTGAAAGAGGCATGGATATGAGCCATACCGTCAGAAACTTGCTTTTTTACTCTTTTACGAGTACGAACTGGTGCTTTAGCCATGTTTTACCCCGTCCTATTTCTTAATAGCTTTGCGTGGGCCCTTGCGGGTACGCGCATTAGTTTTAGTGCGCTGACCACGAACAGGCAGACTACGACGGTGGCGTAAACCACGGTAACAACCCAGGTCCATTAAACGTTTAATGTTTAATGTAATCTCACGACGTAAGTCACCTTCAACAGTGTACTTACCTACTTCGTCACGAAGAGAGTCAAGCTCTGCGTCAGACAAAGAAGAGATTTTGCGAGTTTCTTCAATTCCCACTGCAGCTAAAATAGCTTTAGAGCGGGTTTTACCGATACCAAAAACATACGTCAAAGAGATGACAGCATGTTTATTATCGGGGATGTTAATGCCAGCGATACGGGCCACTAACGTTCTCCTATAAAAGATTAAAAGGGTGCCGATTTGAAAAGCCCGTAAGGATACTCAAACGGCGGCCATATTGCAACAATAAGTCGGGGCTAGACAAAAAAGTCTAGCCCTGACCTATAATTTTTTTCTGCTGTTAGCCTTGACGTTGCTTGTGCTTAGGCTCTACACAAATTACACGCACAACATTGTTGCGCTTGATAACTTTGCAGTTACGGCAGATCTTCTTAACGGAAGCTCGTACTTTCATGACTTAACTCCGCAAAATTACCTTAACGGCCGTAGCCCTTAAGATTTGCCTTTTTAAGTACCGACTCATACTGATGAGACATCAGATGGGTTTGTACCTGTGCCATAAAGTCCATAATAACCACTACGATAATCAGTAAAGATGTACCGCCGAAGTAGAATTGCACATTCCATGCAACCATCATGAACTCAGGAACCAAACAGATAAAGGTGATATACGCCGCGCCAGCTAAGGTTAAACGTGTCATTACTTTATCAATGTATTTAGATGTCTGCTCACCAGGACGAATACCAGGGATGAAGGCACCAGACTTTTTCAGGTTGTCAGCTGTATCACGTGGGTTAAATACCAACGCGGTATAGAAGAAACAGAAAAAGATGATCGCAGCAGCATATAAAACCATATACAGCGGCTGACCCGGAGATAAGGTTAACGCCACTTCCTGCAGGAAGTTAGCAACCATACCTTCGCCTGACCCAAACCAACTGGCAATTGTACCAGGGAACAGGATTATGCTTGAAGCAAAGATTGGTGGTATTACACCAGCCATGTTGACCTTCAGAGGTAAGTGACTGCTTTGAGCAGCAAATACCTGACGGCCTTGTTGGCGTTTGGCGTAATTAACCACAATGCGACGTTGACCACGTTCGAAGAAAACTACGAACCAGGTAACCGCAACAACAATGGCTCCAATCGCTAATAAAAGCAAAAAGTGCAAATCGCCTTGACGTGCCTGCTCAATCGTCTGGCCAATGGCAGACGGGAAGCCAGCAACAATACCGGTGAAAATCAGCAACGAAATACCATTACCAATACCACGTTCAGTAATTTGCTCACCTAACCACATTAAAAACATGGTACCGGTGACCAAACTGATCACAGCAGTGATTGTAAAACCTAAACCTGGGTTTACTACTAAACCCGGCATCAGGTTTGGCAAACCGGTAGAAATACCGATCGCCTGGACTATTGCCAATCCTAAGGTACCGTAACGTGTATACTGATTGATTTTACGCTTGCCTGCCTCGCCTTCCTTCTTCAATTCAGCCAGCGTGGGGTGAACCACGGTTAACAGCTGAACAATAATAGAAGCAGAAATATAAGGCATAATGCCAAGTGCAAATACAGATGCACGCTCAAGGGCGCCACCGCTGAACATGTTAAACATTTCAACGATGGTGCCTTTTTGTTGCTCGAATAATTGAGCCAGCACGGCGGCGTCAATTCCAGGAATTGGCACAAATGAACCTAATCGAAAAACGATTATGGCCAAAAGTACGAACAACAGACGGGCTTTCAGCTCGCTGAAGCCGCCTTTTGCACTTTTTGTATCCGAACCTGGTTTTGCCATCGCGTACTATCCTTATTATTCTTCGACTTTGCCGCCAGCGGCTTCAATCGCAGCACGCGCACCTTTAGTCACGCTTAAGCCTTTAACTGTTATTGGACGAGTAATCTCACCTGATAACACAACTTTAGCGAACTTAACGATACGAGAGATGATATTAGCTTCCATCAGGCTTGCTAAATCAGCTACATCACCAGCTACGGCTGTCAGCTCGTGTAAACGAACTTCAGCAGATACTAAGCCTTTACGTGATGTAAAACCGAACTTAGGCAGACGTTGTTTCAGAGGCATTTGACCGCCTTCGAAACCTGGACGTACTTTACCGCCTGAGCGAGATTTCAAACCTTTGTGACCACGGCCACCAGTCTTGCCTAAGCCAGAACCGATACCACGACCTAAACGGCGTTTCTCTTTTTTAGCACCTGGTGCAGGAGATAACGTATTTAAAAACATTTATTACTCCTCCACTTTAACCATGTAATACACAGTGTTGATCATACCGCGCACTGAAGGTGTATCTTCCAGTGTTACAGTGTGACCGATACGGCGTAAGCCTAAACCAACTAAAGTCGCTTTATGCTTCGGTAAACGACCGATGCCTGACTTAATTTGGGTTACTGTTACAGTCTTTTTAGACATGGCGAATTACCCCAGAATGTCGTCAACGCGTAAGCCACGCTTCGCAGCAACCTGAGCAGGCGATTTGATCGCTTCCAGGGCGTTGATAGTAGCGCGAACTACGTTGATTGGGTTGGTTGAGCCGTAGCATTTAGACAGAACGTTCTGTACACCTGCTACTTCTAACACTGCGCGCATTGCACCACCGGCTATGATACCAGTACCTTCAGACGCCGGTTGCATATACACGTTGGAACCAGCGTGCACACCTTTTACCGGGTGATGAAGAGTGTTACCGTTTAACTCAACTTGAGTCATGTTACGACGAGCTTTTTCCATTGCTTTTTGAATAGCAGCTGGTACTTCACGCGCTTTACCGTAACCGAAACCGATACGACCATTACCGTCACCAACTACTGTTAAAGCGGTGAAGGAGAAAATCCGGCCACCTTTAACAACTTTGGAAACACGGTTAACAGCAACCAGCTTCTCTTGTAAATCAGATTGTTGTTTAGCTTCTACGTTAGCCATGATCTACTCCTAGAATTGAAGACCGGCTTCACGCGCCGCATCAGCTAATGCCTGTACACGACCGTGATACTGGAAACCGCTACGGTCAAAAGCACATTTACTGATGCCTTTAGCCACTGCACGTTCAGCAATCGCTTTACCTACAGCTTTAGCAGCGTCGATATTACCGGTGTACTTCAATGATTCACGGATTGAAGCTTCAACAGTGGAAGCAGCAACAATCACTTCAGCATTTGGTGCGATAAGCTGGGCGTAAATGTGACGTGGTGTACGATGTACAACCAGGCGGTTCGCACCTTGTTCGATAATTGTTCTGCGAACGCGTTTAGCGCGGCGCAGACGAGCAAGTTTCTTATCCATCGTCCTACCCTACTTTTTCTTCGCTTCTTTACGACGCACGTTTTCGTTAGCGTAGCGAACACCTTTGCCTTTGTAAGGCTCTGGTTTACGGTACGCGCGGATGTTTGCAGCAACTTGACCAACTAATTGCTTGTCAGAACCTTTCACCAACACTTCTGTTTGAGAAGGGGTTTCGATCGTGATACCAGCTGGGATCTCGAAAGCAACCGGGTGAGAAAAGCCTAAGCTCAGGTTTAAAACCTTGCCTTCTGCTTTTGCACGGTAACCAACACCAACCAATTCCAGCTTCTGAGTGTAACCTTCGGTTACGCCAGTCACTAAATTGTTGATCAACGCGCGAGCGGTACCCGCTTGTGCGTCAGCGTTTGCGATGCCGTCACGAGGATTCGTACGCAGTACGTTACCTTCAATAACAACTTCGACTGCAGGGTTAACGTTCAACGTTAACTCGCCATTTTTACCCTTTACTGTCAGGTTTTGGCCATTCAGTGTAATTGTTACACCTGCAGGAACCGTGACGGGGGCCTTAGCAACACGAGACATAGTTACCCTCCGTTACGCTACATAGCCGATGATTTCACCACCGATACCAACCTTGCGCGCGGCACGGTCAGTCATTAGCCCTTTAGATGTAGAAATAATAGCTACACCTAAACCACCCATTACTTTTGGTAACTCGCCACGTTTCTTATAGATACGCAGACCTGGACGGCTAACACGATCGATAGTTTCAATTACTGATTTGCCCTGGAAATACTTTAATGTAACTTCCAGCTCTGCCTTAACATCAGCAGATACAACGAAATCTTCGATGTAACCTTCGTCTTTTAATACTTTCGCGATGGCAACCTTCATTTTTGAAGATGGCATCTTAACCGCAAACTTTTTGGCAGCTTGGCCGTTGCGGATGCGAGTAAACATATCCGCTACTGGATCTTGCATGCTCATAGCTGTTACTCCCGTGATTCTTACCAGCTAGCCTTACGAAGGCCAGGAATTTCACCGCGCATCGCTGCTTCACGTACCTTGATCCGGCTCATGCCGAATTTACGAAGATAACCGTGAGGACGACCTGTTACACGACAACGATTACGTTGACGCGAAGGGCTTGAATCACGCGGTAACGACTGCAACTTCAGAACTGCTGCCCAACGGTCTTCGTCAGAAGTCGTCGGATTTGCAATCAGATCTCTCAGTGCATGACGTTGCTCAGCGTATTTGGCTACCAGTACTGCACGCTTTGCTTCGCGCGCTTTCATTGATTGTTTTGCCATGACCCTACACCTTATTTCTTGAATGGGAAGTTAAACGCGGCAAGTAATGCACGCCCTTCATCATCAGTACGAGCCGTAGTAGTGATAGTGATATCTAAACCACGTACCGCATCTACTTTGTCGTAATCGATTTCAGGGAATATGATTTGCTCACGAACGCCCATGCTGTAGTTACCACGGCCGTCAAACGACTTAGGATTCACACCGCGGAAATCGCGGATACGAGGAATAGCAATAGATACTAAACGCTCTAAGAAATCCCACATACGTTCGCCACGCAGTGTAACTTTTGCACCAATAGGGTAGCCTTCACGGATTTTGAAACCAGCTACTGATTTACGAGCCTTAGTAACCAATGGCTTTTGGCCAGAGATAGCAGTTA
Source organism: Rheinheimera sp. MM224 (assembly GCF_947090785.1). Classification (NCBI taxonomy): domain Bacteria; kingdom Pseudomonadati; phylum Pseudomonadota; class Gammaproteobacteria; order Chromatiales; family Chromatiaceae; genus Rheinheimera; species Rheinheimera sp. MM224. The sequence goes on along the minus strand of NZ_OX352320.1, from coordinate 280,632 downwards.
AATCTGCTACTGCGTTATCAAGGATCTTCTTATCAGCTACTGCTTCACCCACACCCATGTTCAGTGTGATTTTAACAATCCGAGGGACTTGCATGACGCTCGTGTAGCCGAACTGTTTAAACAGTTCTGGAACTACGGTGTCTTTATAAATTTCATGCAGTTTCGCCATCGTATTACTCCAATAGCAATTAAATTACTTCGTTATTCGATTTGAAGAAGCGAACTTTCTTGCCATCTTCAAAACGGAAACCTACACGATCAGCCTTTCCAGTTTTTGGATTGAAGATCGCTACATTTGAAACGTGAATTGAGGCTTCTTTCTCAACGATGCCACCTGGGGTGTTCAACGCTGGGATTGGCTTCTGGTGTTTCTTGACAAAGTTAATGCCAGAAACATACACACGGTCTTCAGCAACTAACACTTTCAGAACCTTGCCAGTTTTGCCTTTGTCCTTACCAGTAAGAACAACAACCTCATCATCACGACGGATTTTATTAGCCATTGTGACTCCTTACAGTACTTCTGGGGCCAGGGAAACGATCTTCATGAACTTATCGCCACGAAGTTCGCGCGTTACCGGTCCAAAAATACGTGTACCGATCGGTTCCAGCTTGTTGTTTAACAACACTGCTGCATTGCGATCAAAACGGATTACTGACCCGTCCTGACGGCGTACGCCTTTGCGTGTACGCACCACCACAGCATTCAGAACGTCACCTTTTTTGACCTTACCGCGAGGAATTGCTTCCTTAACGGTGATCTTGATAACGTCACCAATTGCTGCATAACGGCGATGCGAACCACCTAAGACCTTAATACACATTACGCTGCGCGCGCCGCTGTTGTCTGCGACTTCCAGCATAGATTGCATCTGGATCATCTTAGTGCTCCGCTATTCCACTACTATAACCCTCTCGGGTTACGCTGCTTTCGACTATAAACTACCCCCAACAAAAGGGCGCGTGATTATAACAGCACTTTTGTACAAATGGTAGCCTTTAGTCGAACGAGAAAAAAACGGCCCCGAAGGGCCGTTTTCGCTTACATCTTAATCATTAAGATGCAGATTCGACAACGGAAACCAGAGTCCATGACTTAGTCTTGGACAGAGGACGACATTCGCGAATAGTCACTATGTCACCTTCTTTACACTGGTTTGCTTCGTCATGTACGTGCAGTTTGGTAGTACGTGTGATGAATTTCCCATAGATTGGGTGCTTCACGTGACGTTCGATAGCAACAGTAATAGACTTGTCCATTTTGTTGCTGATCACTTTACCTTGCAGGGTACGGGTGTTTATTTCGCTCATTAGGCACCTGCCTTCTCGGTTAAGATAGTCTTAACACGCGCGATATCGCGACGCACTTGCTTTAACAAATGAGTCTGAGCCAGCTGACCTGTAGCTGCTTGCATGCGCAGATTGAACTGCTCACGTAATAAGCCCAGTAATTCAGCGTTTAACTCTTCAACGCTTTTTACTTTCAGTTCGCTTGCTTTCATTACAATACCGTCCGCGTTACAAAGGTTGTCTTAAATGGAAGTTTGGCTGAAGCCAATGCAAACGCATGACGAGCCAGTTCTTCCGACACACCGTCCATTTCATACAGGACTTTGCCAGGTTTAATCTGGCAAACCCAATATTCCACGCTACCTTTACCACTACCCATACGAACTTCGAGTGGTTTTTCCGTCATTGGTTTGTCCGGGAACACGCGGATCCAGATTTTACCAACACGTTTAACGGCACGAGTCATGGCACGACGTGCAGATTCGATTTGACGTGAAGTCATTTGACCACGTTCAACTGCTTTAAGTGCATAAGTACCGAAGCTGACTTTATCGCCTACCAGCGCTAAGCCACGGTTACGTCCTTTGTGCACTTTACGAAATTTAGTACGTTTTGGTTGCAACATCGCTCAATACTCCTACTTAGCCTTGCGAGGAGCCGGTTTTTTCGGCGCCTTAGGCTGTTTGTCGTTGTTGGCGTTCGCGTTGTTGTTCAATGGCATAGCTCCTAAGATCTCGCCTTTGAAAATCCAAACTTTCACACCAATGATACCGTAAGTAGTTAAAGCTTCTGATGTTGAGTAATCGATATCAGCACGCAGAGTGTGCAGTGGCACACGGCCTTCACGATACCATTCATCACGAGCAATCTCAGCACCGCCTAAACGGCCGCTGACCTGAACTTTGATACCTTTAGCGCCTAAACGCATAGCGTTCTGTACCGCACGCTTCATAGCGCGACGGAACATTACACGGCGTTCCAGCTGGCTGCTGATTGAGTCAGCAACTAATTTGGCATCTAATTCCGGCTTACGGATTTCAGAAATATTGATCTGAGCAGGCACACCAGCGATAGTCGCTACGGCTTTGCGCAGTTTCTCAACGTCTTCACCTTTTTTACCGATGATCACGCCTGGACGAGCAGTGTGAATAGTCACACGGATGCTTTTCGCAGGACGTTCAATATCGATCCGGCTTACTGAAGCGGCTTTCAGTTCTTTTGTCAGATACTGACGAACTTTAAAGTCACCAACCAGGAAGTCCGGGAAGTCTTTTGTATTCGCGTACCAGGTTGAGCTCCAAGGCTTAGTGATACCTAGGCGAATACCAGTAGGATGTACTTTCTGTCCCATTTCTCACTCCTAGTTATCAGCTACAACCACAGTAATGTGGCTGGTACGCTTGACGATACGGTCAGCACGGCCTTTAGCACGTGGCTTAATCCGCTTCATTGACGGACCTTCGTCAACAAACACAGTTTTCACTTTTAAAGTGTCGATATCGGCACCTTCGTTGTGTTCTGCGTTCGCAATGGCTGATAAAAGAACCTTTTTAACTAACTCAGCCGCTTTTTTAGGGCTGTAAGTTAAAACATTCAACGCCTTATCAACTGACAGACCGCGGATTTGGTCAGCGACCAAACGGGCTTTCTGTGCAGAAGAACGGGCAAATTTGTGTTTAGCTAATGCTTCCATTATTTACCCCTTAGCGCTTCTTGGCCTTTTTGTCGGCTGCGTGACCACGGTAAGTACGAGTAGGTGAGAACTCACCTAACTTGTGACCGACCATCTCTTCTGAGACAAGTACTGGTACATGCTGACGACCATTATGGACAGCGATGGTCAAACCGATCATTTGTGGAATGATCATTGAACGACGGCTCCAAGTCTTAATTGGCTTCTTGTCACCGCTTTCCAACGCTTTCTCTACCTTCTTCAACAAGTGAAGGTCGATAAATGGACCTTTCTTGAGAGAACGTGGCATGGCAATTCCTCACATTAAATTATTTGTCACGACGACGGACAATGAACTTGTCAGTACGCTTGTTCGAACGGGTTTTGTAACCTTTGGTCGGAACGCCCCATGGAGTAACAGGGTGACGTCCACCTGAAGTTTTACCTTCACCACCACCGTGAGGGTGGTCAACCGGGTTCATTACCACACCACGCACTGTTGGGCGGATACCGCGCCAACGCATCGCACCGGCTTTACCGTATTGACGCAGCATGTGTTCGGCGTTGCCGATCTCGCCGATAGTTGCACGGCAGTCAGCCAGAACTTTGCGCATTTCACCACTGCGTAAACGCAGAGTAACGTACGCGCCGTCACGCGCCAGGATCTGGGCGAATGCACCAGCTGAACGCATTAATTGGCCGCCTTTACCAGGCTTCAATTCGACGTTGTGGACGATTTGGCCCACTGGGATGTTGCGCAGTGGCATAGTATTACCAGATTTAATTGGTGAATCTAAGCCTGACTGTACTGTATCACCCGCTTTTAAGCCTTTTGGTGCCAGGATGTAACGACGCTCGCCGTCTGCATACAACACCAGAGCGATGTTAGCAGTACGGTTTGGATCGTATTCCAGACGCTCAACTTTAGCAGGGATACCATCTTTATTACGTTTAAAATCAACCAGACGGTAGTGTTGCTTATGACCACCACCGATATGGCGAGTAGTAATACGACCGTGGTTGTTACGACCACCAGTTTTAGTATTCTTCTCTAACAAAGGAGCATAAGGCTTGCCTTTGTGCAGGTCAGGGTTCACGACTTTTAAGACGTGACGACGACCAGGTGACGTAGGTTTACACTTTACAAGTGCCATTTCCTAACTCCTCTAATTACTCAGCGCCGCCAACAAAATCAAGTTCGCTGCCTTCTTTAAGAGTAACGTAAGCTTTTTTCCAATCGCTACGTTGACCAGTACGCATACCAGTGCGCTTAGTCTTACCCTTAACGTTAACAGTGCGAACACCAACAACTTCTACTTCAAATAATTTTTGAACAGCAGCTTTGATGTCAGCTTTAGTAGCAGTAGTAGCTACTTTGAACACGATAGTGTTGTTGGTTTCTGCCGCAATGGTGCTCTTTTCAGACACGTGCGGAGCCAGAATCACTTTCAGTAAACGTTCTTCACGGATCATGCTAGCATCTCCTCGATTTGTTTAACTGCAGCAGCAGTCATTACAACTTTGTCGAAGGCGATTAAGCTGACTGGGTCGATACCGTGAACATCACGTACGTCAACCTTGTACAGGTTGCGTGCAGATAAGAACAGGTTTTCGTCAACTTCGTCAGTCACGATTAAAACGTCTTTCAGTTCCATCGCTTTTAACTTAGCTGTTAGTTCTTTCGTTTTCGGAGTTTCAACAACAAAGTTTTCAACTACGATTAAACGTTCTTGACGAACTAATTCAGACAAAATGCTCATGATCGCGCCACGATACATCTTTCTGTTTACTTTTTGGCTGTGATCTTGTGGCTTAGCCGCAAACGTCACACCACCGCCACGCCATATTGGGCTACGGATTGTACCAGCACGGGCACGACCTGTACCCTTCTGGCGCCATGGCTTCTTACCGCCACCGCGTACTTCTGAACGTGTCAGTTGAGCACGTGTACCTTGACGGGCACCAGCTGCATAAGCAACTACTACCTGGTGTACCAATGCTTCGTTGAACTCACGTCCAAAGGTAGCTTCGGAAACTTCAAGAACGCCTTTAGCGTCTCTTAATGCTAATTCCATCACTCATCTCCTCCAGACGTTAGCCTTTGACAGCAGGTTTAACAATCACATCACCACCGATAGCACCAGGGACAGCGCCCTTCACTAACAGGATGTTGCGTGCTGCGTCTACACGTACAACTTCCAGAGACTGGACTGTTACACGCTCGGCACCCATGTGTCCGGCCATTTTTTTACCTTTGAATACTTTACCTGGTGATTGGTTTTGACCAATCGAACCTGGTGCACGGTGAGATAAAGAGTTACCGTGAGTCATATCCTGAGTACGGAAATTCCAGCGCTTTACAGTACCGGCAAAACCTTTACCTTTTGATGTACCGACGACATCAACTTTTTTCGTCTCTGCGAAAACTTCAACAGTAATCTCGCTACCAACAGTGATGTCAGCACCTTCGTTATCTTGCAGGCGGAATTCCCACAGACCACGACCAGCTTCAACACCAGCTTTTGCAAACTGACCAGCGTCTGGTTTGTTCAGGCGAGAAGCCTTCACTGTGCCAGCAGTCACTTGCAATGCGCTATAGCCATGAACGTCTTGCGTTTTAATGGCAGTAACGCGGTTTGGTGTTGCTTCGATTACGGTTACTGGGATTGATACGCCATCTTCAGTGAAGATGCGAGTCATGCCCACTTTACGACCGATTAGACCGATAGCCATATCCTAAACCTCTCTAAAAACCTGTCTGATTAGCCCAGGCTGATTTGAACGTCAACGCCAGCAGGCAGATCTAAACGCATCAGAGCATCAACAGTCTTTTCTGTTGGTTCAACGATGTCGATTAAACGCTTGTGGGTACGGATTTCGTACTGGTCACGTGCATCTTTATTCACGTGAGGAGAAATCAATACAGTGAAACGTTCCTGGCGAGTCGGAAGTGGGATAGGACCACGAACCTGCGCGCCCGTACGCTTAGCTGTGTCAACGATTTCCATAGTTGACTGATCGATCAAACGGTGATCGAACGCTTTCAGACGGATGCGAATCCTTTGATTACTCATAAACCAAAGCCTCAAAGAGCAAAAAGAGCAAAATAAAACAGAAGCTTTCTGACCCACCAATAGATGGAAGAATGCCCCTGCACCAATGTAACGTTTGCTCCCCAATCGGGAGCACTGTTGTCGTTAACCAATTCAATTGCTGGTTAACCGCCTGCCAAAATTATGGCTGGCCGCGCATTATACTCAACTGATTGAGAAAGACAACCCCTGCTGAATAATTAAACAGCAGGGGCGTACTTTATGATCAGAAGGCGATCAGAACAGCTTTGGTTCTGCGGATGACAACTCTGCAGGAAACTGCTCAATCAGGCTGAACAGGCTTTCAGTACGGGGTAAGACTCGGCTGTAGTAAAACTTCGCTTTAAGTTGTTTGGACTGGATAAAGTCTTCACGGTGTTTTGCGTTATCTAGCGCAGCTTCCATCTTATGCCACATAAAGGCGTAGAGCAGATAGCCGGTTAAATCCAGATAGTCATTCGCTACCCAGGATAGGAGTTCTGGTTGAGCCTTAGCTCGCTCTAACAAAGATAGTGTTGCTGATTCAAAACGCTCTGCAGCTAAATTGATTTGTTTGCTCGCTGAACCAGCCAAGCCTGCCTTTAACTCACGCATCAGGTCTAACAATACAGCGCCTTGATCCGATGCCACTTTACGTAACATAAAGTCAGCCGCCTGAATGCCGTTAGTACCTTCGTAGATTTGAGCGATACGGACGTCCCTGACCAGTTGCTCCATACCCCACTCACGGATATAACCATGACCACCAAATACCTGCTGAGCTGTAACACAGGCATCCAGTCCTCTATCCGTCATAAAGGCTTTAGTCACAGGTGTCAGTAAATTAGCTCGCGCCTGTGCCTTGGCATCATCAGCAAACTTGGCTTGATCCAATAAATGCCCGACATAAACACTAAAGGCCCTGCCCGCTTCATTGATACTGCTGATATTCAGCAACATACGTTTCACATCCGCATGACCAATAATAGGATCGGCTTTATTGCCATCTTTAGTTACTGTTCTACCTTGTAAACGGTCATTGGCGTAGGCCAGTGCATTCTGGTAAGCGCGCTCCGCTGCACCTAAACCCTGACTACCCATGGCCAGACGTTCATAGTTCATCATGGTGAACATACAAGCCAGTCCTTTATGCGGCTCACCAATCAGATAGCCTTCGGCACCTTCAAAGTTCATTACACAAGTGGCCGAACCGTGAATACCCATCTTATGTTCAACTGAACTACAAATCAGGCTATTTCGCTCACCTAAGTTGCCATTGGCATCCACTTTAAACTTAGGCACCAAGAATAAAGAAATTCCGCGGCTGCCAGCTGGCGCATCCGGCAACTTAGCCAGCACTAAATGAATAATGTTTTCTGTCAGGTCGTGCTCACCTGCTGTAATAAAGATTTTTTCGCCGCTGATACGATAGCTGCCATCACCCGTAGGTTCGGCTTTGCTGCGCATCATACCTAAGTCAGAGCCGGCATGAGATTCAGTCAAACACATAGTACCGGACCATTCACCGCTATATAACTTCGGCAGATACAAAGCTTTAGTGGCTTCATCGGCATGTTGTAACAGAGCTACACAAGCCCCTGATGTCAGGCCTGGGTATAAAGAAAAAGCGATATCAGCGCTACACATCATCTCGTCATACAAACCAGACAGACTTTTAGGCATGCCCATGCCACCGTACTCTGGATCGCCAGACAAACCAGTCCAGCCGCCTTCACACAACAACTGATAACATTCTTTATAATGAGATGGAGTCGTTACTTCACCAGAAACACAAGATACGCCTTGCTCGTCCGCAGCGGCGGCCAAAGGTGCGATTTTTTCGGCGGTGATTTTTGCAGCCTCCTCCAGAATGGCAGCGGCAGTATCGGCATCAATCAGTTCAGCTAACTCAGTTTGCTGCTGCCAAAACTGTTGAACTTGCCAGACATCAAATAGTTGAAAGGACATATCGCCCAGCGGCGCCTGATACTGACTCACAATAACTCTCCTTGAAAAACCCTAATGGTCGGATGAGTTAGTTCTAGCATGTTCATCAAGCAAATTCAAACAAACGTTTGAATTACCGGCAGAGATCCTGATTTGGTTTGTATACGTGGCGTGACGACAGCATTTCATTTACTACAGTGGGGGAAATAAAAAAATTGCCTGAAACAATTTTCACTCATATCGTCCATGATATTCGCCTACGGCAGCTAAAGCTGTGAAAAACAGCTGTCCTGCTGTTTTTTTAACATCGGAGCGCAGCGACGATGGCCCGGCAGGGTTGATTCCATGGATTGGAATCAATAAAAAAGGGCCCCTAAGGGCCCTTATTCAAGTATTGGTTATTACACCAGTACTTTAGATACTACACCAGCACCTACTGTGCGGCCACCTTCACGGATGGCGAAGCGTAAACCTTCGTCCATCGCGATTGGGTTGATCAGTTCAACAACAAACTTCAGGTTGTCGCCTGGCATTACCATCTCTACGCCTTCTGGCAGTTCTACTGAACCAGTTACGTCTGTAGTACGGAAGTAGAACTGTGGACGGTAACCTTTGAAGAATGGAGTATGACGACCACCTTCTTCTTTCGATAATACGTACACTTCACCTTCGAACTTGGTGTGTGGCTTGATTGAACCTGGTTTTGCTAATACCTGACCACGTTCTACGTCTTCACGTTTAGTACCACGTAACAGCGCGCCGATGTTCTCGCCTGCACGACCTTCGTCTAACAGTTTACGGAACATTTCAACACCAGTACAAGTAGTGGTCACTGTGTCTTTCAGACCAACGATTTCTACTGACTCGCCTACTTTTACGATACCTTGCTCTACACGGCCTGTTACTACAGTACCACGACCAGCAATTGAGAATACGTCTTCGATTGGCATGATGAATGGCTTATCAATCGCACGTACTGGCTCTGGAATGTAAGAATCTAAAGCTGCTGCCAGCTCAAGGATTTTTGGTTCCCATGCTGCATCGCCTTCCAGACCTTTTAAAGCTGAACCACGGATTACCGGCAGGTCATCACCTGGGAAATCGTAGTCTGACAGAAGTTCACGAACTTCCATCTCCACCAGCTCTAACAGCTCTTCGTCATCAACCATGTCACATTTGTTCATGAATACAACGATGAAAGGTACACCTACCTGACGAGATAACAGGATGTGCTCACGAGTCTGTGGCATTGGGCCGTCAGTCGCTGCAACTACCAGGATTGCGCCGTCCATCTGAGCAGCACCAGTGATCATGTTCTTCACATAGTCAGCGTGGCCTGGGCAGTCTACGTGGGCGTAGTGACGTGATGGTGTATCGTATTCAACGTGAGAAGTGTTGATCGTGATACCACGAGCTTTCTCTTCTGGCGCTTTGTCGATTTGATCGAAAGCGAATGCCTGACCACCGTAGTGCTTGGCCAGTACGTTAGTGATAGCAGCAGTTAAAGTAGTTTTACCGTGGTCAACGTGACCGATGGTGCCTACGTTAACGTGCGGTTTATTACGTTCAAATTTAGCCTTAGCCATTTTAATTACCTTCTGTTAAATAGATCCAACTTAAAGTGGACCAAATTAAGTGATTAATCGTTACTACCAGTACTACTACGAGCTGCAATAATTGCTTCAGTCACGTTGTTTGGTGCTTCCATATACTTCAATGGTTCCATTGAATAAGAAGCACGGCCCTGGGTCAATGAACGCATGCTGGTTGCATAACCAAACATTTCGGACAACGGAACCTGAGCGTCAACGATCTTGATACCACCAGGAGCATCTTCCATACCGTTGATGATACCGCGACGACGGTTTAAGTCACCGACGATGTCACCCATGAAGTCTTCCGGTGTTACCACTTCAACTTTCATGACGGGTTCAAGGATCACTGGCTTAGCTTGCAGTGCGCCTTTTCTGAAGCCCATAGAGGCGGCAACTTTGAACGCCATTTCGTTTGAGTCCACATCGTGGTATGAACCATCGAATACGGTAACTTTCACGTCAATGACCGGGTAACCAGCAAGGATACCGTTTTTCATCTGTTCGATAATGCCTTTGTCGATAGCAGGAATGTATTCTTTTGGAATCACACCACCCACGACAGCGTTAACGAACTCATAGCCTTTGCCTTCTTCCTGAGGTTCGATTTTCAGCCAGCAATGACCAAATTGACCGCGACCACCAGATTGACGAACAAATTTACCTTCAACTTCAGTGCTGGCGCGAATAGTTTCGCGATAAGCGACCTGAGGTTTACCAACGTTTGCTTCCACTTTGAATTCGCGTTTCATACGATCCACGATGATTTCTAAGTGCAGCTCACCCATACCAGAAATAATAGTCTGGCTGGTTTCTTCGTCGGTGTGAACACGGAATGACGGATCTTCTGCAGCAAGTTTGCTCAGAGCGACACCCATACGTTCCTGGTCAGCTTTGGTTTTTGGTTCCACTGCAACAGAAATTACCGGCTCCGGGAATTCCATACGTTCCAGCGTAATAATGTGGTCAGGGTCACATAAAGTGTCACCTGTAGTCACATCTTTAAAACCTATACCGGCAGCAATATCACCAGCACGAACTTCTTTGATTTCCTGGCGGTCATTGGCATGCATCTGAACGATACGGCCAATACGCTCTTTCTTGTGTTTTACCGGGTTATAAACGCTGTCACCAGAGTTAATCACGCCAGAGTAGCAACGGAAGAAAGTCAATGTGCCAACAAATGGGTCAGTTGCGATTTTGAACGCAAGTGCCGCAAATGGCGCATCGTCGTCAGCATGGCGTAAGCCTTCTGACTCATCTTCGTTAATACCCTTAATAGCTTTGACCTCAGTCGGTGATGGTAAGTATTCAATCACAGCATCAAGCATCGCCTGAACGCCTTTGTTTTTGAATGCAGAACCACAAAGCACAAGAACCACTTCGTTAGAAAGAGTACGTTGACGCAAGGCCAAACGGATTTCGTCTTCAGTAAGCTCACCGCCTTCCAAATAACGTTCCATCAGCTCTTCATTGGCTTCAGCTGCTGCTTCTACCATGTTTGCACGCCACTCTTCACACTCAGCCAGCATTTCCGCAGGGATCTCTTCGTACGTGAAGGTCATACCCTGGTCAGCTTCGTTCCAGTTGATTGCTTTCATTTTTAACAAGTCAACCACGCCACGGAAGTTCTCTTCAGAACCAATAGGTAACTGAATAGGCACTATGGTGTGATTCAGACGGTCACGGGCTTGCTTCACAACACGCAGGAAGTTAGCGCCAGTGCGGTCCATCTTGTTAACAAAGATCAAACGTGGAACTTCGTATTTATTTGCCTGACGCCATACTGTTTCGGTCTGAGGCTGTACGCCTGAAGAACCACACAGTACGACAACAGCACCATCCAGAACACGCAGGGAACGTTCTACTTCAATAGTGAAGTCAACGTGCCCCGGTGTATCGATGATGTTTACACGATGTTGAGGGAACTGGCCCTGCATACCACGCCAAAAGGTCGTAGTAGCAGCGGACGTGATAGTGATACCACGTTCCTGCTCCTGTTCCATCCAATCCATCGTGGCGGCGCCGTCATGAACTTCACCGATCTTGTGAGACAAGCCGGTATAGAACAAAACTCGTTCAGTTGTCGTGGTTTTACCCGCGTCAACGTGAGCACAAATACCAATGTTCCGGTAAAGCTCAATAGGAGTTGTACGTGCCACAATCGAATCCTCTTAAAAAGGTCTGTCTTACCAGCGGAAATGCGCGAAAGCTTTGTTCGCTTCAGCCATACGGTGAACGTCTTCACGTTTCTTAACAGCAGAACCTTTATTCTCAACGGCATCCAGCATTTCACCAGCTAAACGCTGGGCCATTGATTTCTCGCCACGTTTACGGGCAGCTTCAACCAACCAACGCATAGCTAAAGCGTTACGACGAACCTGACGAACTTCACATGGAACCTGGTAAGTAGAACCACCCACACGGCGTGATTTAACTTCAACAGTAGGACGAATGTTGTCTAATGCAACTTCGAACAGATCCAGCTCTGGTTTTTTAGATTTTGTCGCAGCGATGTCTAATGCGCCGTACACAATTGATTCAGCTGTAGATTTTTTACCGTCGATCATTACGACGTTTACGAACTTGGCAAGTAATTCACTTCCGAACTTAGGATCTGGAAGGATTTTACGTTGACCTATGACGCGTCTTCTTGGCATTCGAAACTCCGATTGCTTCAGGGGATTCCAAAACTTTTAATGAAAAAAGTTACTTAGTTTGGCCTTACTTAACGGAGTTAAGTTATTTGTTCTTCGGCCGTTTAGCGCCGTATTTAGAACGGCCTTGCTTACGATCTTTAACGCCTGCACAGTCTAAAGTGCCGCGTACGGTGTGATAACGCACACCTGGAAGGTCTTTTACCCGGCCGCCACGGATCAGAACAACACTGTGTTCCTGTAAGTTGTGGCCTTCACCGCCGATGTAAGAAGTAACTTCGAATCCGTTAGTTAAACGAACACGGCATACTTTACGTAATGCAGAGTTAGGCTTCTTAGGTGTGGTGGTGTATACGCGGGTACAAACACCACGCTTCTGTGGGCAAGCTTCGAGCGCCGGCACGGTGCTCTTAGAGACCACCTGGCTGCGCGGCTTACGCACTAGCTGGTTGATTGTTGCCATTAAATACTCCTGGTTAAATAACTACCTATAAACGTGAAAATTCCGCACCCAAATTTGGGGCTGCGGAATTCTACTGGTCAACCTTTGACCTGTCAAGGAACAAAAAGGGATGGTCATTTGCTGGCGACCATCCCAATCTGCGGCTTCGACTTATTCGTCGTTGCCTGACAAGTCCATATTCAGAGCATCAGTCAGAGCTTGTTCAGCACTTTCTGCACTCATCGCCGGTTCAGCGACTTCGCCATTGGCGACACGTTGACGCTGACGGATACGGTTTTGGTGATACGCAAAACCAGTACCTGCCGGGATCAAACGGCCGACAATTACGTTTTCTTTCAGGCCACGCAGCTCGTCGAATTTTCCGCCGACTGCAGCTTCTGTTAATACGCGCGTTGTTTCCTGGAACGACGCCGCAGAAATGAAAGAGTCCGTTGACAGTGATGCTTTGGTAATACCTAACAACGACCGTTCGTACTTCGCAGGGATCTTACCTGCTGCTTCCAGTTCAGCGTTTGCAATATTAACGCGTGACACTTCCGCCATTTCACCTTCTAAGAACTCGCTGCTGCCTGGGTGAATGATTAAACATTTACGTAGCATTTGACGAATAATAGTTTCGATGTGCTTGTCGTTAATTTTAACGCCTTGCAGACGGTATACGTCCTGTACTTCGTTCACGATGTAACTGGCTACATGGTGGATACCACGTAAGCGCAGGATATCGTGTGGTGACTCTGGACCTTCGGAGATCACTTCACCTTTCTCGATACGTTCACCTTCGAACACGTTCACCTGACGCCATTTCGGGATCATCTCTTCATGAGAATCACCTTGCTCTGGAGTGATGATCAGACGACGTTTGCCTTTGGTTTCTTTACCGAAGCTAATAACACCTGAGATTTCCGCCAGGATGGCAGGATCTTTTGGCTTACGGGCTTCGAACAAGTCGGCAACGCGTGGCAGACCACCCGTGATGTCGCGTGTTTTCGAGCTTTCTTGTGGAATACGAGCTAATACAGCACCGGCTTTTACGTTCGAACCATCAGTCACTTCAATAGTGGTGAAGCTCGGTAAGCGGATTTCCTGTAATGCACCGTCGTCCATTTCTAAAATTAACTTAGGTTCTTTCGCATTGGCCTTGGATAGGTCTTTCACCACAGTACGGGTTAAACCAGTCAGGTCGTCCTGCTGAACTTCAGTGTTGGTATCATCGATATCGCTGTGCGATACCTTGGCACCACGTTCTACGATAATTGGGTGAGAGTGCGGATCCCAGCTTGCAACGATTTGGCCAGAAACGATTTTTGCATTGTCGTCAGTGGCTAAAATAGAACCGTATGGCAGCTTGTAACGCTCTTTCTCACGACCCATGTCGTCGAACACTGTGACTTCGGCTGAACGTGAAGTGATAACAATTTTGTTGTCACTGTTACGTACGAACTTCGCATTGTGTAACTTCAGGATACCTGAGTTCTTCACTTGTACGCTGTTCTCAGCTGATGACCGTGATGCAGCACCACCGATGTGGAATGTACGCATCGTTAACTGTGTACCTGGCTCACCGATGGACTGAGCAGCGATAACGCCTACAGCTTCACCAGCGTTGATGATGTGGCCACGGGCCAAATCACGACCGTAACACTTGGCACATACACCAAAGTTGGTCTGACAGGTAATTACAGAACGAACATAGACTTCGTCAATCGAGTGTTTTTCAATCGCATCACACAGCTTCTCGTCTAACATGGTGCCGTCTTCAACCAGCACTTCGCCAGTTGCAGGAACTACCACGTCGCCGATCACAACACGACCTAATACGCGCTCACGCAGACCTTCTACAACGTCACCACCTTCAATCAGTGGCTTCATCATAATGCCTTCTGTTGAGCCACAGTCAGATTCAGTCACGACTAAATCCTGTGCAACGTCAACCAGACGACGAGTCAGGTAACCGGAGTTTGCTGTTTTTAACGCTGTATCCGCCAATCCTTTACGAGCACCGTGAGTAGAGATGAAGTACTGAAGTACGCTCAGACCTTCACGGAAGTTCGCTGTAATTGGCGTTTCGATGATTGAACCATCTGGTTTAGCCATCAGACCACGCATACCGGCTAACTGACGGATCTGAGCTGGAGAGCCCCGTGCGCCAGAGTCGGCCATCATATAAACAGAGTTAAATGACGGTTGAGTGACTGTGTTGCCATCGCGATCCACAACTGACTCTTTCGATAAGTTGTCCATCATCGCCTTAGATAAGGCTTCGTTGGCGGTTGACCAAATGTCGATTACTTTGTTGTACTTTTCACCGGCCGTTACTAAACCTTGTTGGAACTGGTCCTGGATCTCAGCCACTTCAGCTTCTGCAGCAGAAATGATATCAACCTTGGCTGCCGGGATGACCATATCGTCAATACCAACAGACACACCAGACAACATGGCGTAATGGAAACCTGTGTACATGATCTGATCCGCTAAAATAACGGTATTTTTCAGACCAATACGACGGTAAGAGCCGTTCAGTAAACGTGAAATCTGTTTCTTACCCATAGCCTGGTTGATTGAATCAAAGGCTAAGCCTTCCGGCATGATGGAGTACAGAATGGCACGGCCTACTGTAGTGTCACGTACTGCAGTCACAGAAGAACGGGTGCCGTCTTCGGCAATAGTCACTTCAGTGATACGTACTTTGACACGGGCGTGTAAGCTGGCAACACCGGCACGGAATGCTTTTTCAGCTTCCTTGGCATGTTTAAAGATCATGCCTTCGCCTTTGGCGTTTACCGCATCACGCGTCATGTAATACAGACCCAATACAACGTCCTGTGAAGGAACGATGATTGGTTCACCGTTCGCTGGCGACAGAACGTTGTTCGTCGACATCATCAGCGCACGGGCTTCTAACTGAGCTTCAATGGTCAGAGGCACGTGAACGGCCATCTGGTCACCGTCGAAGTCGGCGTTGTATGCAGCACACACCAATGGGTGTAACTGGATAGCCTTACCTTCGATCAGTACAGGTTCGAATGCCTGAATACCTAAACGGTGAAGTGTAGGAGCACGGTTTAACAGCACCGGATGTTCACGGATTACTTCGTCCAGAACGTCCCATACAGCGCCTTCTTCACGTTCAACCATCTTTTTAGCCGCTTTAATAGTCGTGGCTAAACCGCGGGCTTCTAACTTACCGTAGATGAAAGGCTTGAATAACTCTAAAGCCATTTTCTTTGGTAAACCGCACTGATGCAGACGTAAAGTAGGACCTACTGTAATTACAGAACGGCCTGAGTAGTCAACACGCTTACCTAACAAGTTCTGACGGAAACGACCTTGTTTACCTTTGATCATATCGGCCAAAGATTTCAGAGGACGCTTGTTCGAACCCGTGATAGCGCGACCGCGACGACCGTTGTCTAACAACGCATCTACAGCTTCCTGCAACATACGCTTTTCGTTACGTACAATGATATCAGGAGCTGACAGGTCTAAAAGACGCTTCAGACGGTTGTTACGGTTGATCACACGGCGGTATAAATCGTTCAGATCAGAGGTAGCAAAACGGCCACCGTCCAATGGAACTAAAGGACGCAGATCTGGTGGCAGTACTGGCAGTACTGTCATGATCATCCACTCTGGTTTGTTACCAGAAGTGTGGAATGCTTCCATCAGTTTCAGACGTTTGCTGATTTTCTTGCGCTTTGTCTCTGAGTTGATTGTTGGCAACTCTTCACGCATTTGTTTGATCTCTGTTGCCAGTTCAATGCCACGTAAAATGTCCAGAATTGCTTCTGCACCCATTTTGGCTTCGAACTCGTCGCCGTGCTCTTCCAGCACGTCCAGATATTCTTCTTCAGTCAGCATCTGACGACGCTCTAAAGAAGTCATGCCTGGTTCAGTCACAACATAAGATTCAAAATACAGTACACGTTCGATATCACGTAACGTCATATCTAACAGCAAACCGATACGGCTTGGCAGTGATTTCAGGAACCAAATGTGGGCTGTTGGGCTAGCCAGTTCAATGTGACCCATACGCTCACGACGTACTTTAGTCAGAGTGACTTCAACACCACATTTTTCACAGATCACACCACGGTGCTTTAAGCGTTTGTATTTACCACACAGACACTCATAGTCTTTTACCGGTCCGAAAATCCGTGCACAAAACAAACCATCGCGCTCTGGCTTGAAGGTACGGTAGTTGATTGTCTCAGGCTTTTTCACTTCACCAAAAGACCATGAACGGATCATGTCTGGTGAAGAAAGGCCGATACGAATCACATCGAACTCTTCAGTTTTAGTTTGTTGTTTCAGAAACTTTAATAAGTCTTTCACCTTTGCTCTCCTGTAAGAGGTTAACCAGCAAGGGGCGGCGTACCGCCCCGGACAATTCGATTAGTTTTCCTAACCGGGGTTATTCCTCTTCCAATTCGATGTTGATACCGAGTGAACGGATCTCTTTCATCAATACGTTGAAAGATTCTGGCATGCCTGGTTCCATGCGGTGGTCGCCATCCACGATGTTTTTATACATCTTGGTACGGCCATTCACGTCATCAGACTTGACTGTTAACATCTCTTGCAGCGTGTATGCTGCGCCGTATGCTTCCAGAGCCCACACTTCCATCTCACCGAAACGCTGACCACCAAACTGAGCTTTACCGCCCAATGGTTGTTGAGTAACCAGACTGTACGAACCAGTAGAACGGGCGTGCATCTTGTCGTCAACCAAGTGGTTCAGTTTCAGCATGTACATGTAGCCAACAGTAACCTTACGTTCGAAGGTATTGCCGGTACGACCATCGTACAATGTGATCTGACCGCTGGTCGGTAAGTCACCCAGAGTCAACAGTTCTTTGATTTCGCTTTCTTTGGCGCCATCAAATACTGGAGTAGCTACAGGTAAACCCTTACGCAGGTTTTCTGCTAAACGACGCACTTCGTCATCTGTGAAGCTGGCGATATCAACGTTTTGACGTGACTCACCCAGCTCGTAGACCTTTTTCAGGAAGGCACGGATTTCCGCAACTTCTTTCTGGTCTTTGATCATGCCGTCAATCTTGTCACCGATACCACGGGCCGCTAAGCCTAAGTGAGTTTCAAGGATCTGACCGATGTTCATACGAGACGGTACACCCAGCGGGTTCAGTACGATATCAACCGGCTGACCTTTTTCGTCATATGGCATGTCTTCAACTGGAACAATGGTAGAAACCACACCCTTGTTACCGTGACGACCGGCCATCTTGTCACCAGGCTGGATACGACGTTTCACAGCTAAGTACACTTTAACAATCTTCAGAACGCCTGGAGCTAAATCGTCACCCTGAACAATCTTGCGACGTTTGGCTTCGAATTTCTTATCGTATTCAATACGGATTTCTTCGTACTGAGCCGCTAATTGTTCCAGATCGTTTTGCTTATCTTCATCAGCCAGGCTGTAGCCTAACAGAGCATCACCACGTAAGCCGTTCAGCTTAGTACGGTCAACGCCTGTGCTTTCAACCAGGTTGCGGGCACGTGAGAAGATACCTTCTTCAAGGATACGGAATTCTTCATTCAGGTCTTTCTTAGCCTGTTTGACTTCCATTTCTTCGATTTCACGAGCACGTTTGTCTTTTTCAACGCCATCACGGGTGAAGACCTGAACGTCGATAACTGTACCAGTTACAGAGTTAGGCACACGTAATGAGCTGTCTTTAACGTCAGAAGCTTTTTCACCGAAGATAGCGCGTAACAGTTTTTCTTCCGGAGTCAGCTGGCTTTCACCTTTAGGTGTCACCTTACCCACCAGAATGTCGCCGCCTTTCACTTCAGCACCGATGTAAACAATACCGGCTTCGTCCAGCTTAGATAAAGCAGACTCACCTACGTTTGGAATATCAGCAGTGATTTCTTCAGGCCCTAACTTGGTATCACGAGCGATACAGCTCAGTTCCTGAATGTGAATAGTGGTTAAGCGATCTTCCTGTACTAAACGCTCGGATAACAAGATCGAATCTTCGAAGTTGTAACCGTTCCACGGCATGAATGCCACGCGTAAGTTTTGACCTAAAGCCAGTTCACCTAAGTCCGTAGACGGACCATCGGCCAGTACATCACCACGTTCAATCGGCTCACCATGGTTTACACATGGACGCTGGTTGATACAGGTGTTCTGGTTAGAACGGGTGTATTTAGTCAGGTTGTAGATGTCGATACCGGCTTCACCGGCAACCATTTCTTCTTCGTGTACTTTAATTACGATACGGCTGGCGTCGACATAGTCAACAGTACCACCACGTTTCGCCACTACAGTTACACCAGAGTCTTTGGCAACAACACGTTCTACACCAGTACCTACTAACGGCTTATCAGCACGTAATGTAGGAACGGCCTGACGTTGCATGTTTGAACCCATTAATGCACGGTTGGCGTCATCGTGTTCCAGGAACGGGATCAGAGCAGCAGCAACAGATACGATCTGCTGTGGTGCAACGTCCATATACTGAACCTTGTCGGCCGGCATTAAGGTGAATTCGTTTTTGTAACGGCACGGTACTAAATCTTCAACCAGACGGTTTTCTGCGCTTAACTCGGCGTTCGCCTGAGCGATAACAAAGTTACCTTCTTCAATCGCAGATAAGAAATCGACTTCGTCAGTCACAATACCATCTTCAATACGACGGTAAGGTGTTTCGAGGAAACCGTATTCGTTGGTCTGAGCAAACATAGACAGCGAGTTGATCAAACCGATGTTTGGACCTTCTGGCGTCTCGATTGGACAAACACGACCGTAGTGTGTTGGGTGAACGTCACGTACTTCGAAGCCTGCGCGCTCACGGGTCAAACCGCCCGGGCCTAACGCAGAAATACGACGTTTGTGCGTTACTTCTGACAGTGGGTTGTTCTGGTCCATAAACTGAGACAGCTGGCTTGAACCAAAGAACTCTTTCACCGCAGCAGAAATAGGCTTAGCGTTGATCAGATCTTGTGGCATCACAGCGTCCAGATCACCTAAAGACAAGCGCTCTTTTACTGCACGTTCCACACGAACTAAACCAACACGGAATTGGTTTTCAGCCATTTCACCAACAGAACGGATACGTCTGTTACCTAAGTGGTCGATATCGTCCACTTCGCCTTTACCGTTACGAATGTCGATTAAGACTTTCATTACAGCCAGGATATCGTCTTTGGATAAAACGCCTACGCCTTTACCTTCTTCGAAGTCAACACGACGGTTGAACTTCATACGACCTACAGTAGACAGGTCATAACGATCTTCAGAGAAGAACAGGTTTTCAAATAAAGTTTCAGCAGCTTCACGCGTTGGTGGCTCGCCTGGACGCATCATACGGTAGATTTCTACCAATGCTTCCATGCGGTTGCTGCTTGGATCGATTCGGATGGTTTCAGAAATATAAGAACCTTGGTCCAAATCGTTAATGTAAAGAGTTTCGAAAGTTTCGTAGCCCGCTTTTGCTAGTTTTGCTAACAGCTCCAGTGTGAGCTCTGCGTTCGCCTCGGCAATAATCTCTCCGGTTGAACGGTCAGCGTAATTTTTTGATAAAACGCGGCCTACTACATATTCATGTGGAACTTCCATCAGTGTCATGCCAGTTTTTTCTAACTGACGCACATGACGGGCAGTAATACGACGACCAGCTTCTACGATCACTTCGCCATCGTTGTCTTTGATATCAAAAGCAGCTGTTTCACCACGTAAGCGGTTTGCGACCACTTCCATCAACAGTTTGCCGTCTTTAATTTCAAAACGGGTGCTTTCGAAGAAAGTACTTAAAATTTCTTCAGTACTTAAGCTCAGCGCACGTAATAAAATAGTGGCTGGCAATTTGCGGCGACGATCGATACGCACGAACAGGTTATCTTTGGCATCGAACTCAAAGTCTAACCATGAACCACGGTAAGGGATCACGCGAGCATTGTATAAAACCTTGCCTGAGGAGTGAGTCTTGCCACGGTCGTGGTCAAAGAATACGCCCGGGCTACGGTGCAGCTGAGAAACGATAACACGTTCAGTACCATTGATTACAAAAGTACCGTTTTCAGTCATCAACGGGATTTCGCCCATGTAGACTTCTTGTTCACGGATATCTTTGATTGTACCTGGCACTTCTTTATCAAATAAAACCATGCGCAGTTTGACACGCAGCGGAGCTGAGTAAGTCACACCACGAATTTGGCACTCTTTGACGTCAAAAACCGGCTCGCCAATGCGGTAGCTGACATATTGCAGCTCGGCACTACCTGAGTAGCTTTTAATTGGGAATACAGAACGGAATGCAGCTTCTAAGCCGTATCCACCTTCTGGATCAGGTTCGATAAATTTGCTGAACGATTCAATTTGAATCGACAACAGATATGGCACATCCAGCACTTGTGGACGTTTGCCGAAGTCCTTACGGATACGTTTCTTTTCAGAATAAGAGTAAGTCATGGGGTTCCTCAGCTAGCTGATTTTTTACCCTACCTACCCTCTAGGGGCGGCTTGAATGTTACCGACATGGCAACATTAGGGTGGGGAAAATCAATGTCCCACAGCGCAAAAAGGCCGGTGGTTATTTCACCACCAGCCTAGCCTGAAATCAGGCGTATAATCTAGAAAAATCTAGATTATTTAACTTCAACAGTAGCACCAGCTTCTTCTAACTCTTTCTTCAGAGCTTCAGCTTCGGCTTTAGAAACTGCTTCTTTAATTGCAGCTGGAGCAGCTTCAACTAAATCTTTAGCTTCTTTCAGGCCTAAACCAGTAGCGCCGCGAACAGCTTTGATTACTGATACTTTGTTAGCGCCAACAGCTGCCAGAATTACGTTGAATTCTGTTTGTTCTTCAACAACAGCAGCTGGACCAGCAGCAACTGCAACAGCAGCAGCAGCAGAAACGCCGAATTTTTCTTCCATAGCGCTAACTAATTCTACAACTTCCATTACAGACATTGCAGCGATAGCATCTAAGATTTGATCTTTAGTAACTGACATTGCTCAGATTCCTAAATTAAGGGGACGTATCCCGTATTAAACTTTAATTCTAAACAAAACGTAAAATTACGTTGCTTAGGCTTGTTTTTGGTCGCGAACTGCGGCGATGGTACGTACCAATTTGCCGGCTGCTGCTTCTTTCATAGTGCTCATTAAACGTGCAATAGCTTCGTTGTATGTTGGCAACGATGCTAAAACGTCAATGCTTACTGTGGCGCCATTGAAGGCTGCGCCTTTCAGCTCAAACTTAGCATTTTCTTTCGCGAAATCTTTGAAGATACGCGCTGCAGCACCTGGGTGCTCTTTAGAGAATGCAATCAGTGTTGGGCCAACGAACGCGTTGCTTAAACACTCGAACTCAGTGCCAGTTACTGCACGGCGTACTAACGTGTTACGGACAACTTTCATCCACACGCCAGCTTCACGAGCCTGCTTACGCAGTTCAGTGATTTTGCCTACAGTGACACCGCGAGCGTCTGCAACTACCGCAGATAAAGCACCTATGGCAGCTTCCTGAACTTCAGCAACGATCGCTTTTTTGTCATCAAGCTTAATAGCCATTGGCTCTTAACTCCTGGTTCTTCCAGACGGTATTGTCTGGTTGCCTACACAACGTTAATCAGTAAAAAACTTACTGCTTAACGCGCGATTTACGGTGAGAGCCAGATTGATAGGAATCTTTCTGGGGCTAACACCGTCTGCGTAGGTTGTGCTTTTAAGCCACGCCTTTTAAAAAAATTTGCGGCACCTACGGTCTTGGACGGAAGCCGAAAACTTTGTAAACAAAGTCCGGCTTCTACCCGAATTTTTGAGCGCGAGATTATAAAATAACCACGCGCTCCTGTAAAGCAGCTATTTCAGTAGACTGAATTAGACTTTGGCGTCCAAAGAAGCCTGGTCTAAAACGATACCTGCGCCGTGAGTAGTAGAAATGGTCACTTTCTTGATGAAAACGCCTTTTGCTACAGATGGCTTAGCACGCTTTAATGCAACTAACAGAGACTCGATGTTCTCTTTCAGTTTGTCAGTGTCGAAGTTAACCTTACCGACTGTAGAATGGATGATACCATTCTTGTCGTTACGGTAACGAACCTGACCAGCTTTAGCGTTTTTCACTGCTTCAGCAACGTTTGGAGTCACTGTGCCAGTTTTAGGGTTAGGCATTAAACCACGTGGGCCTAAGATCTGACCTAACATACCAACAACACGCATTGCGTCTGGAGAAGCGATAACAACATCAAAGTTCATCTCGCCTTTCTTAACTAATTCAGCTAAGTCTTCCATACCCACGATGTCAGCGCCTGCAGCTTTAGCAGCTTCAGCGTTAGCACCCTGAGTGAACACAGCAACACGTACAGTGCGGCCGGTACCGTGTGGTAACACAGTAGCGCCACGAACGTTTTGATCTGACTTACGAGCGTCGATACCCAGGTTGATGGCAACATCAACTGATTCAACGAACTTGCCAGCTGTTAATTCTTTTAATAACGCAACTGCGTCATTGATCGCGTATTCACGAGTAGAATCTACTTTTGAACGGATTAATTTAGCACGCTTTGATAATTTAGCCATTGATTAACCCTCCACCACTAAGCCCATTGAACGGGCAGTACCAGCAATAGTGCTCAGTGCTGCTTCGTCGCTACCTGCTGTTAAATCAGCACGTTTGATCTTAACGATCTCTTCCAGCTGAGCAACAGTCACTTTACCCACTTTCTGGGTATTAGGACGGCCTGAACCACCTTTTAAACCAGCAGCTTTCAATAATAAGAAAGAAGCAGGTGGGGTGCGGGTTTCAAATGTAAATGAGCGGTCGCTGTATACAGTGATCACTACTGGAATAGGCATGCCTTTTTCCAGTGACTCTGTACGGGCGTTGAAGCCTTTACAGAATTCCATGATGTTCACACCGTGTTGACCCAATGCTGGACCAACTGGTGGCGACGGGTTTGCCATACCAGCTTTAACTTGTAATTTTACAAGTGCCGTGACTTTCTTTGCCATGTTTCACCTCAATTTAGGGTCTCAGCCTCGTAAGTGCGAGGACACTTACTCAAACGGCTCCCCTGACGTTAAAAAAGGCCGCGATTATATTTTAATCAGCGGCCCGATACAAACTATTTCTACTTAAGCTTTTTCGACCTGGCCAAATTCCAGTTCAACAGGAGTAGAACGACCGAAAATTAACACGGATACCTTCACGCGGCTTTTCTCGTAATCTACTTCTTCGACCACGCCATTGAAGTCAGCAAATGGACCTTCAGATACACGAACCACTTCACCCGCTTCGAACAGAGTCTTAGGTTTCGGCTTATCAGCGTTATCCTGCAGGCGGTTAAGAATAGTATCAGCTTCTTTCTGGCTGATAGGTGCCGGACGGTCTGACGTACCACCGATGAAACCTAATACACGTGGCACGCTTTTCACTAAGTGCCACGCTTCTTCACACATTTCCATCTGCACTAATACGTAGCCAGGGAAAAATTTGCGTTCAGACTTACGTTTCTGGCCAGCGCGCATTTCAACAACTTCTTCAGTTGGAACCAGCACTTCGCCAAACTTGTCTTCCATTTGCTGGATCTTGATATGCTCACGCAATGAAGTCGCTACGCGCTGTTCAAAACCCGAAAAAGCCTGAACTACATACCAACGCATTTTTCCTGACATAACTTAGATCCCCAGACCTGTGATAAATGATACAAGGCTTAATAATACTGAATCTAAGCCCCAAAGTGCTAATGCAACAATCAAGGTCGCAACCATTACAATTATAGTGGTTTGCATCGTTTCCTGACGGGTTGGCCATACGACTTTGCGAACTTCAGTTCTGGCTTCTTTAGCAAACTCTATAAATGCAGCGCCTTTGCTGGTCTTGGCTGCAATAAAAGCTGCCAGGCCGACTAAAACCACTATGCTTGCAGCTTTTTCAACTGCAGAAAACTCATATATATAGTTCGCTGCGACCATCAGGGTCAGCAGAACTAAGATGCTCAGCCACTTGACTAAATCTAAGCCGCCTTTTGGGGTTTCACTCGTTGCATTCATGCTTTAACTCACTTTCCCATGGCTTGTTGTTACAAGCTACTACTTCGACTAACGTGCAAAACACCTTAGCGCCTAAATAAGTGGCAGGGGCGGAGGGATTCGAACCCCCAACCATCGGTTTTGGAGACCGCTGTTCTACCAATTGGAACTACGCCCCTACAGAAAATTGTGCCAACTGCCAAAGCAGCGCCACAAAAATAGCCGCTCATTATACTGCCTTAGACGACTAAAACAAGATAAGGATCCGACTTGAAACTATTTAATCAGGATTAGCTGTGCAGAACTCAAGCCTGTTGTTCTGAATTTTCCGGCTTAAGCGAACAAAGCTATATAAAAAAGGGCTCCTGTGGAGCCCTTTTCAAGTATTGGTTATTACACCAGTACTTTAGATACTACACCAGCACCTACTGTGCGGCCACCTTCACGAATGGCGAAGCGTAAACCTTCGTCCATCGCGATTGGGTTGATAAGCTCTACAACAAACTTCAGGTTGTCGCCTGGCATTACCATCTCTACGCCTTCTGGCAGTTCTACTGAACCAGTGACGTCTGTAGTACGGAAGTAGAACTGTGGACGGTAACCTTTGAAGAATGGTGTATGACGACCACCTTCTTCTTTAGATAACACGTACACTTCACCTTCGAACTTGGTGTGTGGCTTGATTGAACCTGGTTTTGCTAATACCTGACCACGTTCTACGTCTTCACGTTTAGTACCACGTAACAGCGCGCCGATGTTCTCGCCTGCACGACCTTCGTCTAACAGTTTACGGAACATTTCAACACCAGTACAAGTAGTGGTCACTGTGTCTTTCAGACCAACGATTTCTACTGACTCGCCTACTTTTACGATACCTTGCTCTACACGGCCTGTTACTACAGTACCACGACCAGCAATTGAGAATACGTCTTCGATTGGCATGATGAATGGCTTATCAATCGCACGTACTGGCTCTGGAATGTAAGAATCTAAAGCTGCTGCCAGCTCAAGGATTTTTGGTTCCCATGCTGCATCGCCTTCCAGACCTTTTAACGCTGAACCACGGATTACCGGCAGGTCATCACCTGGGAAATCGTAGTCTGACAGAAGCTCACGAACTTCCATCTCCACCAGCTCTAACAGCTCTTCGTCGTCTACCATGTCACATTTGTTCATGAATACAACGATGAAAGGTACACCTACCTGACGAGATAACAGGATGTGCTCACGAGTCTGTGGCATTGGGCCGTCAGTCGCTGCAACTACCAGGATTGCGCCGTCCATCTGAGCAGCACCAGTGATCATGTTCTTCACATAGTCAGCGTGGCCTGGGCAGTCTACGTGGGCGTAGTGACGTGATGGTGTATCGTATTCAACGTGAGAAGTGTTGATCGTGATACCACGAGCTTTCTCTTCTGGCGCTTTGTCGATTTGATCGAAAGCGAATGCCTGACCACCGTAGTGCTTGGCCAGTACGTTAGTGATAGCAGCAGTTAAAGTAGTTTTACCGTGGTCAACGTGACCGATGGTGCCTACGTTAACGTGCGGTTTATTACGTTCGAATTTAGCCTTAGCCATAAATAGACCCTTTTTAACAAACGGTGGTTGTATGAAATAAGTGTTTTTTGATTGTAAAGCAAGAGAGGCTTTTAAGATGGTGCTGATACCCAGAATCGAACTGGGGACCTCATCCTTACCAAGGATGCGCTCTACCGCCTGAGCTATATCAGCAACGTGATCTGTTTGGAGCGGGCAGCGGGAATCGAACCCGCATCATCAGCTTGGAAGGCTGAGGTAATAGCCATTATACGATGCCCGCGGCCTACTCGTAGCTATTGTACTGAAAATGGTGGAGGGGGAAGGATTCGAACCTTCGAAGGCAGTGCCGGCAGATTTACAGTCTGATCCCTTTGGCCACTCGGGAACCCCTCCACTATACTAATGGTGCCGCTTATCCGAGTCGAACGGATGACCTACTGATTACAAGTCAGTTGCTCTACCAACTGAGCTAAAGCGGCACTACGTCAGTGGGTGCGAATTCTAGTGGAATGACCCACCCCACGCAACAGGAAATAAAAAAAACTTATAAATTACGGCCTGAATGCTCAATAAGTACACAAAATGGTCAATTCGGCTGAATATAACGGGCTAAACCCTGAAAGATCAATTGAGGTTCAAGCTGAATAGGCAGATCGGTCAGGTATTTTTGCAGAAGCAACGCGTCGCCACCCGTTAAGATAATCCGTTGTGTTGGTTTAATTGCATGGGCCTGACGAATAGCCCCAACTAACGCAGCTATAGCGCCCTGATACAAAGCTGTGGCTGTATCGGTTGCCGGACATAATTGCTCTGTTTCCAACTCCGCCGAAAATACTTTGGCGGTTTTGCTTAACACAGCTTCTTGCTGCAGTTTTTGCCCGGCCAAAATCCAGCCACCCTGATGCACACCAGCACCACTTAACCAATCAATAGTTAAAGCTGTACCAGCGTCTGCTATTAACAGCTCTGTATTGGGGTACAACTCTGCTGCTGCCACTAAAGCCAGCCAGCGATCCACACCTAATAAATGCGGCTGCTGATAACTATTAGTAACGCCAAAGGCCTGAGCTTCACTGCGGATTTGGATAAAAGGAATGGCAGATGGAATTTGCTCACGTATTGCCAACACCCGGCTGTCTGCCGCCACACTGGCGCAATACACAGCCGTTATTGACGACCACTGCTCTGCACTGATGTTTTCCAGCTGTATTTCGCTCAGTTGTCCGCCAGCAGCTAAACGGGCTTTGCTGCGGCTATTGCCTATATCCAGTAATAATTCCATCACAGCGCCTTTCTTAAGCTAAGTTCACCGCCATAAAAGCTTTGCTTCTGGCCATTGATATCCAGCACCAGCCCACCCTGAGCATCCACACCAGCACAAAGACCAGTGATGGTTTGACTGCCACTTGATAACGTCACTTGCTCACCGGCAAATTGATCCAGCAGATTAAAGTCCTGCACATAGGCCGCAAAGCCCTGTTGACTAAAATGCTGTAATTCCAGCACCAGTTGATGCTGCAACAAAGCGACTAGCAAATTACGATCTATGGGCTGACCCAAAGCCGAAGTTAAATCAGCCCAAGGCTGGTCTACAGCTTTATCTGTGTGATCCGGCATACGGATATTTAAGCCTAAACCTATGACGACATCACACTGGGCATGAGTTTGCCCGGCCAGCTCAACTAAAATACCACCGAGTTTTTTATACTCTATATACAAGTCATTTGGCCACTTCAGCCGCACTGGCAATTGCCATTGTTGTTGCAGCACTTTTGCTACGGCCAGACCAACAACCAAACTTAAACCCATAGCGGCCTGAATTCCTTGCTCCAGTTGCCAGTACATTGAAAAATATAAATTGCAGCCAAAAGGCGAAAACCACTGCTTACCCCGCCGACCACGGCCTGCGGTCTGAGCTTCAGCCACCAACACAGCACCTTTTTCCGGCGCTACCCCATCTTTGAGTTTTTGCATCAGCTGGCTATTGGTGGAATCAGTGACAGATTGCACCCAGACTGGTGCCAGTTGTTTTTGCTGTTGTTTAATCAATGCCGCATCCAGCAACTGCACAGGCTGAGCAAGGCGATAGCCTTTGCCTTTAATTTTGTATAAATCCAAACCGTACTGCTGCAATTGTTCTAAATGTTTGGCAACAGCAGTGCGGCTTATCCCTAACTGTTCCCCCAGCCACTGGCCAGAACACAAATCGCCATCAGCGAGATAATGCACCAGTTGCCGCTGTACAATAAGGCTATGGGGCAAGGTTTTACGTTGTTCATTGGCCAAGTAAGCGCACCTCAGGTTCGAGCTGAACAGCAAACTCTGCAGCAACTTTTTGCTGTATCAGCGCAATCATTTGCAGCAACTCTGTTGCTGTGCCCTGACCAAAATTCACCAACACCAACGCTTGTTTTTCATAACAGCCGACATCACCGATACGCTGACCTTTTAAACCCACTTGTTCTATCAGCCAGCCTGCCGCCAGTTTGACCAGACCATCAGCCTGTGGATAAAACGGCATTGCAGGATAAGAATGTTGAATAGCGTCAAAGACAGTGTGGTTGATCACAGGGTTTTTAAAAAAGCTGCCGCAGTTAGGCAATATTGCTGGATCAGGCAATTTGGACTGACGCACAGCAATAACAGCTTGCGCTACTTCAGTAACAGAACTTTGTGGGTTTAAATGCTCCAGCCCTTTGTAACCTAATTTCGGCTGACTTTGTTTTTTTAGCGTCAGCCCCACAGCAACAATGACGCCCTGACCGGCAAGAACCGTTTTGAAAATACTGTCACGGTAGGCAAAACCACAATCACTTTTGCTTAAACGCTGAACTTCGCGGCTTTGCCAATGAAAAAAATCGACATAATCACAGCAATCGGCCAGCTCAGCACCATAAGCACCTATGTTTTGTACCGGAGCTGCACCTACGCTACCTGGTATTAAAGACAGGTTCTCTAATCCCCACCAGCCCTGAGCTACAGTCCAACTGACCAGTTGATGCCAGTTATCCCCTGCTTCTATATGCAGTTGTACATTCTGGTCGTCTTCTGACAGCACAGTCCGGCTTTTAGCTAAATAACGTAAAACAGTCTGACTTTGATCGGTCAGGAAAATGCTGTTGCTGCCCTCACCTAACAGCAAAGGTGTGACATCAGGCTGATAGGCCAATAATTCAACCAAAGACTCCAACTCAACCAATTCGGCAAGCTGTGTATCTAAGGCAAAAGTGGAATACGATTTAGCAGAGAGCTGCTGTAACAGACGCATAAAAGCACCAAAGAACCAAAGTGCGCTTATTCTACTGGTTCCACAGCGACAGGCCAAAAAAATCTCAGTCTTGACTGACAAAAACCTCATTAACCCCAGACAAAAACTATGGCATGATGGCGCCAGACAGGTCCAACCAGAGAGCTTTATGTTACATCACACTTTTATCAAAGTCCGGGGTTACCACCTGGATGGTTACCAGCACGTCAATAACGCCCGCTATTTGGAGTTTCTGGAAGAAGCCCGCTGGGGTTATCTGGAACAACATGGCGATATAGAGCATTTCGAACAGCTGGGTTTGGCCTGGGTGATCGTCAATATCAATATCAACTACAGAGCTCAGGCCACTATGGGCCAGCAACTGCGTATTGATACTGAATTCAGCGCTATCAATACCAAAAGCTCCATTATTCATCAGAAAATATGGCTGGAAGGCACGGACACTTTAGTGGCTGACGCCAATATCACTTTTGTCTGTCTGGATAAAAACACAGGTCGTGCTGTGGTGATTGAAGGGGATTTAAAAAATCGTCTTGAGCCACGTCTGACAAACCAGATCGCTATTTAATAAAGAGCCATCATCTGAATCCGAAAAAAAAGCCAGTCCCTTGGCTTTTTTTATATCAAGTAACCCTTTAGTACGGGCTGCTGTATGTATAGAAACATGTTTTCCTGCTATCCAGTCTAATACGGACTGATAAGCGTATAGAAACTCGCTTTACTGCTATCCAGACTAATAGGGGCTGGTTGGAGTATAGAAAGACGCTTTACTACCATCCAGACCAATACGGCTTGGCACTATAGAAGTACTGTTATTGATCAGATTGTACTGATCGCCACTGACCAGTTTGTAACGCAACAGGTTATTCACCTTCACTGGCTGACCACAGCTGGTTTGGACATACTGAGTCTGAGCATCAGATTTCAGGATATAGACCTCATTAGTACCATCTACTATGCCTTGACCGACACTGTTCACAAACAAGGAGGTCGCTTCTGAAATCGCCACTACTCGGCTGGCAGCTCCAACCTTCGCCTGGAACACCATAGAGCGTCCCATCCGATCTCGCTGACGGAAGTGAGTATCGTTGATCACTCCTTGTAGCGCAGGGAAGTTCAGGAAGCCCGTACTGATATTAATAGTTGCATGGCAGAAATCTGTCACAGCTTCAGCGCTGATAGCACCAGCTACACCATCCGGATCATAAATATGCTGGCTCAACACGTGATCACCAGCCGAAGTCCCCCCTACTACACCACCTTTGTCATACACATGCTGAATAGCAACTTGCACCTTAGTACCTTTCCAGGCATTCAGATAAGCCGACTGATCACCACCAGCCAACCAGACAAACTCAGCAGAGCGGATAGCCCAATCGACATAATCCGTATTGGCTTTGGTCACAGTGTCGACAATGATGGTTTCGACAGAAGCGGCATTGGTTAAGCCTTGCAAATAAGTGTTGTAGGCATTGGTACCCGAAGTTCGCAGTACGACAATGTTGCCCCCCTGAATATGTGGCCCAACTCTTAAGCTAAAGGCATTATCCACATCAGTACCGCCACCCATTAACAACAAGGCAGGGGTGGATAAGGTGACACAAGTATCGGTGCCAGAGCCTGTGATATAGCTGGTTAAATTACTGGGTTTTGACGGTCGTGCCCCATAGTTACAGCCTGCTGTTGGAGGTGGATTTTCGCCACCGCCGCCCCCAGTATTACCGACAAAGTTTGCGTTCAACTGATAAGTACCAGTACCGCTGTATCGTGTGACTTTAATGTAATGGCGCCCTGCAGGTGATGCGGTATAAGTGCCACTGTCCGGGTTGGCACTGCTTTGTCCCGACATAATATAGCTGCCGGAGCTGCGATACAGATACCAGTCAAAGTCTTTGCCTGAGCCATGGCTTAAACTGACACTGATATCTCCTGTTGCTGTGGTATCAAAATAATACCAATCCTGGTCTGAACTACTGCCTATGCTGGCCGCTACTGTTGTGCCACTGCATAAGGCGCCATCAGCCGTGCCTTCGGTATTATTACTTTCACTTTCTTGTTGCAAACAAGCGAAGCTGTGGCTGCTAAATAGCAGCGCCAACACGCCTAAGAGAGGTGCTTTCATTTTTATTTTCCTGCTTCTTTTTATGATTTAAAACGGCCAAAAGGCCATGGTTTTACAGGCAGCCGAAAAGCTGCATATAAAATTCGGTCAGATTAGTTGCGGATATTTATTCGTCGAACCACTCGGATAAGTGGTAATCAGTGGAGCACGCATGCAGATTTGCCGGAGCTGCTGTCCGGGCAAATGTTACTGAGCAAGCGTGAATTGAAGTCATAAAGTGTCAAAACTAAATAAGCGATGTAATTTAATATTTATGCTTTTGCTTTTTCTGTCAAGGCGAAATAGTGAACTACTGCCAAATTGCTATTAGCTTTCGGCCGCTTAACCGCAAAACTCATGACAACAAAACTGCTGATATGTAAAGCTAACTACTTGTTAAACAAAAATAGTGGCTGGTATGGAATTAATTAGCTGGGAAGACTTTGGTGCAGTTGAACTCAG
Source organism: Rheinheimera sp. MM224 (assembly GCF_947090785.1). Lineage (NCBI taxonomy): Bacteria > Pseudomonadati > Pseudomonadota > Gammaproteobacteria > Chromatiales > Chromatiaceae > Rheinheimera > Rheinheimera sp. MM224. The sequence goes on along the minus strand of NZ_OX352320.1, from coordinate 248,567 downwards.
AGTGGGTACTGTCATTGAAGTCGCGGATTTTCCGGAAGCCCGCAAAGCGGCCTATAAGCTGAAAGTAGATTTTGGTGCGGACATTGGTATCAGGCAATCCAGTGCTCAAATCACGGCCCTTTACAGCAAAGAGCAGTTGCTAGGGAAGCAGGTCATTGGCGTAGTCAACTTCCCGACTAAACAAATAGGACCTTTTCGCTCTGAATGTCTGATCACTGGGTTTTACCGACCCGACGGCGCTGTAGTATTGGCGATACCTGAACAAAAAGTGCCTAATGGCAGCAAATTGGCGTAACAAAATATTTACCTGAAGCAAATCAATAGGTAACATCAAACAGCTTCATTATCGCTTAATCAGGAACAAAGGATGTTTAAACAATTAGTCATGGCGACTGTACTGGCGGTATCGATCACAGCTCAGGCCGATTTATCACAAAGTGTAAAGTTCTATCAGGAAAAAAACTATAGCCAGGCCAGAGCTGAGTTTGCCCACCTGGCCTCACTAGGTAATGCAGGAGCAGCTTTTAACCTGGGTGTAATGGCATTGTATGGTGAAGGAGAAACCAAAGATCCAGTGCGTGCCTATGCGTATTTTTTATTTGCGCATCAGCTCCGGCACGTCAAAGCAGCGGATGTTTTACAACAACTAAGTACGACTGTCACTGAGTCACAGCAACAACAGGCACAACGGATGTCTGTTCAATTGCTGCAACATTCTATTCCGGTATACAGCGCCAACGAACCAGCTCCAGCCCATCAGGAGGTGTTCAGAACAACGCTGCGCAGAGACCATCCAAAATACCCTGTGGAAGCGGCAAAAAATGGGATATCAGGTTTTGCCTTAGCCAAACTGGTCGTTGATCAACAAGGCAATGTTGTTTATGTAAACACACAGTATGGCTTGCCCGATCTAACCTTCGCCAAAGCCACCGAAATAGCCTTGCGTCGCTGGAAGTACAGTCCTTCACCGGTAATAAGCATTCATACAGTACGAATGGAATTTTCTTTGGATCCGGTGAACCCCCAATCCGCTGAGCGACAAAAGTTACGCAACACCCAGATCCAGCTTCTGCATCAACAAGCCTGGCCTGGAGCTTTAGCAGGTTCTGCCAGACAACAACTGTTTCTTGCTGGCCTGCTTGACTACCTGCAAAACCAGAGTCGTACCTACGCTTTAATGAATCAGCCTATTTCAACACCGCCCACTTTAGCGGATCTCAGTCATGCAATCGACGAAGGGAAATCTCATACAATGCCCGCTTTTATGGGGGAAGCGTTTCTCGTTGTCAATGCAACACAACAACTGCAAAGCGTTCAGCCTATTACAGGTACAGTTCCGTTACGTGCAGGAGAATCGATGGCAGGATTAGCTCAAGGGGTGTACAAAATAACACCCCAGGATCTGAATTACGGTAAAAGTGCGCCTGTCGTCTATGCCACAGAGCAGATGCATATAGAGTCCATGCTCACGGCCCCCATGGAGTGGACCAGTAATTATTGGCTGGATCAGGCAGCTCGTAATGGAGATTTAACAGCTCAACGTGCCAGAGCAGTTAATCAGCCTTACTGGGCTCACTACTTGCAACAACAACATGATCCAGAAGCTTTAGGGTGGTTTGCTATTGAACTACTCAGCCAAAACAAGGTGCCTGAAGCGAAAGCAGCTTTTGACAAAGCAAAAAAGGCCGGCTTCAGGAGCAGTTCAAACTTAGATGAACTGTTTGATTAATACCCGGTACTGCCCACCTTTAGTAATGAGGAAAAGCAGCGCAACCAAAAAATACAGCCGTAGAAAAAGGAACAACGGATGTTAAAACAACTTTTAGTCAGTTCAGCTTTGCTGATGTCATTTTTAGTCCAAGCCGATACTTACCAGGCAGCCCAGCAGTATCAGCTACAACACTATCAGCAAGCTAAAGCAGAGTTTGAACGGCTGCTGCCTCTAGGCAATGAACTGGCCGCTTTTAATCTGGCTGTGATGGCGATGAAAGGTCAGGGCATGGAGCAGGATCTGGTGTTGGCCTACCTCTATTTTCTAATAGCCGCTGAACTGGGCCATCCGGATGCAGGCACTGGCTTGCAGACTCTGAATGCGCACCTGACTACAGCACAAAAACAGCAGGCGCAACAACAACTGCTGTTGCAAAAAGACCAGCGGGTGCCCTCTTATGCCACTATGCTGGCGCAACGTAAAGCCTCTTTTGATCACACCACGCTACCTGAAGTGATTGAAAGGGTTGAACCCAAATACCCAATCACTGCCGCCCGCAAAGGCACTCAGGGTTTTGCAGTAGTACGCTTTCTTGTTGATGAACAAGGCGAGGTTATTTACGCCAAAACCCAGCATAGTTTTCCTGCCGGAGTTTTTGACGCAGCAGCAGAGCAAGCGTTGCGCCAATGGCGTTATCAGCCATCCTCAGTTAAATCGATCCGTACTGTCACTCTGAATTTTAGTTTGGATGTCGATGGGCAAGATCAATGGAGGAAAAAACTGCTGCTCTCGCTGACTAAGGATTCATGGCCTGCAGCACAAGCCGGAGTAGCCTATTCCCAATACAGCAATGCTATTTTGCTTAATTATTTGGATCAGGCTGCTATTGGCCCCGTAGACCTGACGCAGAGCACAGAAGAATTCCCGAAGCTTTCAGATTTCAAATCAGAAAAAGCCAAAGCAGTTAAGATGCCAGCCTTTAACGGCAGCGCTATGCTCACAGTAGATCCAAATAAAAAGCTTAAACAACTGACCATACTTTCCGGCGAAGTTCCTTTTGCAGAAGGCGACACCCTGAGTTTTATCAATAAGGCTGGTGATTACAAAATTGCCCCTTGGGATCTGAACTACAACACAGGCAAAGCACCGCTTTACGCCAAAGATAAGATGTATCTTAAGCAGCTCCATCAGCGACCTAAAGAATGGACCGACGAATACTGGCTGGATCAGGCTGCCCGCAATGGCCTGCTTGAAGCTCAACGTGCGCGGGCTCAATTTGATAAAGGTTGGGCTAGCTATCTGCAACAACAGAAAGATCCGATGGCTTTAGGCTGGCAAGCCATTGAGTTGCTAACCAAACAGAAAACTGACGAAGCAAAAACCATTTTTAATCAAGCAATAGCAGCGGGTTTTGAAGCCACGCCAGAACTAGAAGTGTTATTCCAATAAAGCCTTGGCCCATAACTCCAGCTTCTGCTCTTTGCTTTGGCTGGCATGAGCTGGGCTACTGGAAGGCAGTTGAAAATACTCGATGTCAGTGCGGTGTTTAATCAGCGGTAGCAGATGACGTTTAAACTCTTCTGCTGCTTTGGCGCCGTTAAAACACACCTTTAGAATTTGTGGTTGTGCTTCCAGCAATTGGGGTATCGCATTGCAAATCACAGTGCTTTTTTTAATGGCGCTATCCAGACTACCCGGCCGCTCACAGTGTGCTATCACATCCCACAGCGCTATGCCCTGTTCAGTCAGTAACTGACAACGCTGCTGATAATTAAGCTCAACCGGAATACCAAACAGCTGCTGCATAAAAGGCCAGAATAAATTGCGTGGATGGGCGTAATAACGTTGCTCAAGAAGAGAAGCGGCACCAGGCATACTGCCAAGCAACAGGAGACGAGGCCTGACACCTAAAATAGGTGCCAGTCCTGTTAATAACTCAGACGACATAAATTAAGTTTTTAAGCCCGGCTGATACTGCAAAGCTTTTTGCCAGGCCATTTCGGCCTGCATAGGTTCGCCGTCTTGCTCAGCACAATAAGCAAGAGTCGCATAAAGCACTGCATCTTCTTTGTGATCCCGCAACCAGTGCTGCAGCTGTTTACGCAGCAATACCACATGCCGCTTTAACGGAATTTGTTTCAAAACGGACCACGCCAAAGGCAAGTCGCTGTAAGCTAAGTTATCAACCAGCAGCTTTTCAGCCTGCTCTACCTGACCCGCTTTGACTTTCGCCCAAACCCGACCTAATACAGCAGCCATCGACTTACGTTCTTTCGACGGCAACGCCAGCCAATACTCACTGGTTTCGTCAAATACACCCTGGGCAGCCAGATTACGGATAGCCTGCGGATAAATCTGATAACGCTGCGCTTGCCACTGCGCTTTGGTAAACCACTTTTGCTCTATGGCTTTAAGTACAGTATGAAAGACTTCAATATTATGACCAGCAGCTAATAGGGCCTGAAAATACAGAGGAGCTAATAAAGGCGCATCTGCTGGTATCAACATAGCAAGCTGTAATAACTCCAGCGCAGCTTTGGCCTGATTCTGGCGCAGCAATAAATCAGCTTTGACATAACAACTCTGAGCTTGTGTTGCATCCAGCTGTTCGGCCAGTTGCATAGCTTTAGTCGCATGTCCGGCCTGCAAAGCGGCGTAGCAGGCCATACTCTGACGTAGTATAGTAAATTCTGGCATAGCGTCAGAGCGGTCAAAATACTGTTCGGCATCCTGAAAACGACCTGCAGCCAAGGCCAAAGCCGCTTGTTCAAAAGCCAAACGGGCTTTGCGCTGCTGACGGCCACGAAACGGATTGAGAGTCCAGTTACGGAAGCCCAAAAACGGCCGTAAAATTCGTAACGTCAGCCATAACAAACTCAGGCTTAACAACAGAATGATGGCAAAACCCACCAGCGTCATTTCGATTGTCCATGGACCCAGCACCAGCATCAGATAACCCGGATTCTGCGTCAGCCATGGCCCCAGCCACATGGCCGCAGCCAGCAGCAAAACCACTATCAGCAAACGGATCATGGGTTGATCTCCACCATGCTTTGACGCATGACCTGATCAAGCACGGCGCTGGATTGCAAAGCCGCAGGTGCAGGGAAAGCCACAGGCAAAGCAGCCAGTTGGACTAATTGCTCTGATGCAGCTTTGACTTTTGGATCAACAGCAGCAAAATAACGCTGTAAGGTATCCATCGCCTGCTGTAATGCAGCCTGATACAACTCGCTCTGATACTTCATTGCCGCCAGTTCAGCCAGCAACAGCTGTTGCTGTAAGGTGTTACGCAAACTCAGTTGCTCACCTGCAGATAACACAGACAAATCTTCCGGCTGAGTTGGACGCACATGCACTAACGAACTCCAGAATGAATTCCAGTGCTGTAGTAAAGTAGTTTGCCAATCAGAACTGGTAGCAGCTACGGGCTCTGCGTCGTCAAGTTCACGCTCACTTTGACGTAGCGGCAAATCAAACACAGCTTTACGCAAACTAGTTAAACCCAGTTGAATTTTGGCGACATCAGGCAAGGTGTTTTTTTGCAGTTCAGCTAAATCAGTCTGAATTGCCTGACGTAACGGCTGCATGCTGCTGTCCTGCAATAAGGCCAGCTGCTGTTCAGCGCCTTGCAATAAACGTAATGCCGCTGGCATGTCCTGCTCTAACCAGATTTTTTGTCCGGCCAGTTGTAATAGCTGCTGAATTTGCCATAACTGCCAGGTACGGCCATTACTCAGCTGTTTTTTACTTTCCAGTTGCAATTGCAGCAAGGCCTGTTGTTGCTGTTGATCCAAAGTGCCTTGTTGTTTTTGCTGGTCAACAACTAATGCCAGTTGCTGTTGTAATTGATCAGTCAGTTGCTGATGCTGCTGTTTACCTTGTTCAGTTTGTTGCAGTTGCTGTTGTTGCAATACTTGCTGTTGCTGCTGCAACGCAGTCCACTGCGGCCATAGCCACCAAATCGCTGCGGCAATAGCAGCGACCAAAATCAGATTCAATATTAAAGAAAACCATGCAACAGCACGGCCTGTTTTAGCTGATGGTAACGGAGTATTTTTAATCGGGTCTTTTTTAACCGGATCAGGTTTAGCCGAACCTTGGGAGAGTGGAGATTCAGAGGCGGTAACAGCCACCGGCGTATCAGTCATGACAAGTTCCTCTTAACTGGCAAATAGCCTCCAGTAACGCCTGATCATTGGCACTGGCTGACAAATAAATACGGGATCCGTCGATCCCAAGTTCTATAGCGGCTTCTTTCATCCGCGGGCTGACCATTATCCATAACTGTTGCTGTAACCAGCTATGTTGCTCTTTTGGCAATAACTCAAAAATAAGCTGTAAAATTTCGTTACTGGTGACCACAATACATTGAATATGTTGCTGATGCCACTGGTCTGACAAGCTTTGTCCATCTAAGGGTAAAGGCACTCTGCGATAACTTTGCACATAATGAATATGAGCACCGCGCTGTTGTAAGCCTTTTTTAATCAGCTCGCGGCCTGCGTTTCCCCGCACTATCACAATATGTTTGTCAGCTACATCCTGTAGCTGAGGTAAAGCCAATAACCCCTCACTACGCTGATCCTGCGGCACCAGTACTTCGCGGCCACTGCATTTCTCCAGCACTGTGGCTGTCGTAGTTCCGACAGCCACTAAAGGCGCAGTGATCTTCCTGCAATCGTATTGTTGCTGCAAGCAGCTGACCGCGCTGACGCTGACAAAAATCACCTGATCAGCCTGTTCCAGCATAGTGCCAGCCTTGGCTTTTAACGGCACTAACTGGGTGGTGATCAAAGGTTGGTATAAATAGGGAATAGCCAGTTCATCTAAACTGGCCAGCAACTGATCCGCCTTGCCCGCAGGTCTGGTTATCAGTACCGGGCACAAAGGATCCAGCAGTGGAGTCGTCACGCCAATCAGGCCTGACGGTAGACCGCATCTAAAATGCGATCTGCGCCTAACGCCAGTAATTGTTCAGCCAGTTGAGTCCCCAACTGCTCTGCTTGAGTAGCGTCCCCTTTGATTTCTGAACGTAAAATTTCAGAACCATCCAACTGTCCGACCAAACCACGCAGCCAAAGTTCATTGTGCTGAAGCACAGCAAAAGCACCAATAGGCACCTGACAACCGCCCTGCAGCTTGCGGTTCATCGCCCGTTCGGCCAACACACAAATACGGGTTTCCTGATGTTCCAGCGGCGCTAATAGCTGTTGAACCACAAAATCATCGCTACGGCATTCAATACCTACAGCGCCCTGACCATTGGCCGGCAAACTGGTGCCAACCTCCAGAAAGCTGGCAATACGGGCTTCAAAACCTAAACGTATTAAACCAGCAGAAGCCAGAATAATGGCGTCAAACTCACCCGCGTCCAGTTTTGCCAGACGGGTGTTGACGTTGCCACGTAAGTCTTTGATCTGTAAATCTGGTCGCATGGCTTTGATTTGGCACTGGCGACGTAAACTGGAAGTTCCGACTACAGCCCCTTGGGGTAAATCAGCAAGCTGTTGAAAGGTGTTGGAGACAAAAGCATCACGTGGGTCTTCACGCTGGCAAATGGTATGCAGCATCAAACCTTCAGGAAAATCGACCGGTACATCTTTCATGCTGTGGACTGCTATATCAGCACGGCCTTCCAGCATGGCGGTTTCCAGCTCTTTGACAAACAAGCCTTTACCACCAATTTTGGCTAAAGGAGTGTCCAGAATTTTATCGCCCTGAGTCGACATAGGCACTAGCTCAACCTGTAAACCTGGGTGGGCAGCTTCGAGTTCAGCTTTGACAAAATTGGCTTGCCATAAAGCTAAAGCACTTTTACGGGTGGCAATGCGGACAAGGTTCATAGGTACTCCTTAACACAGCGGAAACAGCAGCAGCGAAATGATGATAAAGGCTGGTCTGCCTGAAAATGCCGCTTAGTATAGTCTTTAATGGTAATGAAAGTGATGGCTAAACAGCAGATTTTGTTGTGGATCAAGGATTTCGACCCGCCATTCGCCTTTTTGGCCCGCGTCGAATTCTTTTCTGCTGTAGGTACGCCAGTAATCCAGTTTGACCGGCAGTTTAATGCGGGTCATCAGTTTGCCTTCGTAATACCAAAGATGTTCTATGTTCTGACCATTTAAACCTTTGACTTCAGAATACAACGCCAGCTGTGGAACTGTAGCTGCGTCAATCTGTTCACCCAGGCTGCGGGCTTTGGCTGAAGGCGTTTCGTTGGTCAACAAGGCCAGTCTTAATACTCCAGTGTCTGCACTAAATAATGGTGCACCTGCTTCTGCCGGAGTTTCTGCAACTAAAGCTGTTTCAGCAACAGCGGGCTGTGGTGTCACAGTAGCATCGGATAACGCTGGAATGTCTGCTGGTTTGACTTCTGGCGCAGCAGTTTCAGTGTTTACCGCTTTAATGGGTACAGGCTCTGGTTCAGGGTTTTGCTGCACAGCTTCCAGCACCAGTTCAGGTGTGGCGGCTTCAATAGATTCAGCAGTGATCACAACTGGGGCCGTTTCAGCCACAGAACTAATGACGGCATCAGGTGACTCAACATTTAGCCAGCCATACAACAGCAGAGCAGCAGCACAAAGCGTCAATACTGCACCGGCAATACGCCGCCAATGCCAGTGTTGCTCTGTTGTTGGTTCAGGCAAATCGCCAGGAGCTGATGCTGCAGCACCCAGACTTACCCGAACGACCAATTTTTCCTGTGCTGTTGTCACTTTGACTGTTCCATTTTTAAAGTGCTGGTAATTGCTGCTGAATAAAACGACTGATATCGGCAATTTGCTGTGGGCACACACTATGGCCCATACGGTACTCGGCCCAATTCACCGTAAAACCGGCAAATTTCAGTGCATTAAAAGCAGCCTGACCTGCACTATAAGGCACCACTTCATCGTGAGTGCCATGATTCACCAACACAGCTGTGCTTTTGTTAGCGCCTGTCATTTCTTCTTTTAATTTGCCCGGCACAGCCATATAAGTAGAAAGCGCCATCACACCAGCCAGTTTATAAGGCAAACGAGGCAGTAAGTGTAAGGCAATCACACCACCCTGACTAAAACCCGCCAACAGAATACGATTGGCCGGGATGCCCTGCTCAATCAGTTTGTCCAGTAAGGCTGTGACTGCAGTGGCCGATTCACGCACCCCGGTTTCGTCTGCTCTGTCGTTTAAATCCCAGGTTTTAATATCGTACCAACCGCGCATCTGCATACCACCGTTGATAGTGATAGGACGCACAGGTGCATGAGGGAATAAAAACCGGATGCCAGAGCTTTTTGGCAAACGTAATTCCGGCACTATAGGTGCAAAACCATCACCCGAATCGCCTAAACCATGTAACCAGACTACAGCGGCATCAGCCTGACCTGCGGGTTTTACATCGACAAAAGGAAGTAACGCCATTGTATTTCTCTATTTATTTTGTTTACTGACCGCATCACTCATGAGTTATCGGCAAGTACTACGTTTTGACCAGACTGTTTACTAAAGGCATCGGAAATGAGTGCCCAGAACTCAGCACCTGTTCTGTTATCAATCCAGACACCGTCTTTTAATTCAAAATGGTGGCCATTAAATTTAGTCGCGACCCACAGCTGATGCAGTGGAGGTTGCTTATTAATAATCACCTTACTGCCATCGACAAAGCTGATGCTTAACAAGCCACCGTTCGACTCATAATCCAGATCCAGGTCCAATGCTTCTATCGCATCTTCCACCGCAAGCAGCACCTGATCGGTCAGTTCGTCATATTCTACGTCATTCATCGGTTTCACCTGTTTGCTTTTGCTGTTAAGGATGCGATTATAGAGCGCAAAATAATTAATGAAATAAAAACCATGAATACAAAGCGACAAAGACTGGTGTGCATCCTGTTGCTCAGCCAATGGTTACTGGCCTGTGGCCAAAAAGGTCCTTTAACATTGCCTCAAACCCCACAACCCAATAAAGCGCCGGCAGAACAACCAGCGCCAGCCGATCAGCCAGTAGTTTCAAAGGAACAGTAGTGGATTACTTTAATTATCAGGATCAGAACTTATTTGCCGAAGGCGTTGCGTTAGCCGATATTGCCGCAGAATTTGGCACGCCAACTTATGTCTATTCCCGCGCGACCATTGAGCGCCATTACAAAGCTTTTGCTGAAGCTGCACCCAGCCGTGACTTATTAGTTTGTTACGCCGTTAAAGCCAACAGCAATATAGCCCTATTAAACCTTTTGGCTCGCCTTGGCAGTGGTTTTGATATAGTTTCTGAAGGTGAATTACGCCGTGTATTGCAAGCCGGTGGCGATGCAAAAAAAGTGGTGTTCTCTGGTGTAGGTAAGTCTGTCACCGAAATTGAGTTTGCGCTGCAAACCGGCATCAAGTGTTTTAACGTCGAATCTATTCCCGAGCTGGAACGTATTCAGCAAGTGGCCAGCCGCCTGAATATCATTGCGCCTATTTCTATTCGGGTGAACCCTGATATCGACGCCAAAACCCATCCTTACATTTCTACCGGCTTAAAAGCCAATAAGTTTGGTATCGACATTAACGACGCGCTCGCCATGTACCAGCAAGCCGATGCCGCTTCGCATTTAAACGTTTGTGGTGTGGATTGTCATATCGGTTCACAACTGACCGAAACCCAGCCATTTTTAGATGCCTTAGATAAGTTACTGGCGCTGATCGATAAATTAGCTGCAGTGGGTATCCATTTAAGCCATATCGATATAGGTGGCGGTTTAGGTGTGCCTTATGATGGCGAAACTCCGCCACATCCTGCTGAATACGCAGCCAAAGTGGTAGAAAAACTGGCGGCTTATCCACAACTGTCACTGATTTTTGAACCGGGCCGCGCCATTATGGCCAACGCCGGTGTACTACTGACCAAAGTGGAATATCTAAAGCCGGGTCAGGAAAAGCATTTTGCTATTGTTGATGCTGCTATGAACGACTTAATTCGCCCGGCACTTTACAGTGCATGGCAATCTATTATTGCTGTGCGGCAAAAACCTGAAATTCCTGCTGTGACTTACGATGTGGTAGGTCCGGTCTGTGAAACAGGTGATTTCCTTGGTAAAGACCGCGCTTTAGCGCTGGAGCCAGGTGATTTACTGGTGGTGCGCTCAGCAGGCGCTTATGGTTTTACCATGAGTTCCAACTACAACAGCAGACCCAGAGCCGCAGAAGTGCTGGTGGACGGTGACCGCAGCTATTTAGTCCGCCAGCGTGAGCAATGGCAGGACCTGTGGCGCGGTGAACAGTTGGTACCCTGAATGATCCCAGACAATAAATTTAAAGATCGTAACAACCAAACCTTAGTGCATTTCTCAAAAATGCACGGTTTGGGCAATGACTTTATGGTGATAGACGCCGTCAGCCAAAATGTGTTCTTAACCAAAGAACAAATCAAAAAGCTGGCCGACCGCAACTTTGGTGTAGGTTTTGACCAGTTGCTGATGGTGGAACCACCTTACGATCCGGATCTGGATTTTCATTACCGTATCTTTAATGCCGATGGTTCTGAAGTTGAACAATGCGGCAATGGTGCACGCTGTTTTGCTAAGTTTGTCCGGCATAAAGGCCTGACTAATAAATACAAAATTGCGGTCAGCACCAAGTCCGGCAAAATCACTTTGTATATAGAGCAGGATGGTCAGGTTACGGTCAATATGGGCGTGCCGCAGTTTGATCCGGCCAAAGTGCCTTTTAAAGCACAGAAGCAAGAGCTGAACTATATTTTGCATAGTGAAGACGCAACGACTTTATGTGGTGTGGTGTCGATGGGCAATCCGCATGCGGTGATACTGGTCGATGATATTCAGACGGCCCCGGTGCATCAGTGGGGGCCGGTTTTTGAAAATCACGAACGCTTCCCTGAGCGCGCCAATATAGGTTTTATGCAGGTGCTGTCGCCTTCTCATGTCAAATTAAGGGTATGGGAACGTGGCGCAGGTGAGACTCTGGCTTGTGGTACAGGCGCTTGCGCTGCTGCAGTTATTGGTCAGATGCAGAAAAAATTACAAACCCAGGTAAGGGTAGATTTACCAGGCGGCTCTTTGCAGATCCGCTGGCAAGGGCCTGGCCAACCCGTCAAAATGACAGGGCCAGCCGAACATGTTTTTGATGGACAATTATTCTTATGAGCGACCTTCCTCTCGATACAGCACTGGTGAACCCTGAACTGGCCGAAGCCAGCCTGATTGTTGACTATCTCTATGATCATCCTGAATTTTTTCTTGAACATCCGGAGCTGGTAAGCCGTTTACGTTTACCGCACCAGCAACGAGGTGTGGTGTCTTTAGTGGAACGTCAGTTGGAATTACAGCGCGAAAAAATCCGCTCCTTAGAAGACGACATCACTCGCCTGATGGGCATAGCCCGCCAGAACGAACAGATTTTTTATGCACTGAACGATCTGCACTTACAGTTATTAAAAGCCGCTGATCAAACTGCATTGTTAGAAGCCCTTCAGGCTTTTACCGCCCAAATGCCGCATGTACAAAGTTGTGTGTTAGTCGATTTGCAGCAAAAAACCGATCAGGTCGCACAGTTACAGCTGATATTGCAGCGCCGTTTAAGTGGTAAAACTTACTATTTTGGCCGGATGAACCGCGACGAAATGTCAGCACTGTTTGAACCTCATATTCATTCTGTCTCCTTGCAGCTGTTAAAGCTATCGGAAGACCAACAGTTCCTGCTGGCCTTTGGCAGCGACTCAGACGAGCATTTCCAGCCAGGCATGGATACCTTATTTTTGGACCATCTGGCGAAGCTGGTGTTGGCCGTTTTACCCACTGCTATCTGAACCGTGAAACTGCCTGCTGAACTAGATCATTGGCAAGCCGACTTGTCGGCTTTCCTGGCTTATTTAAAGCATGAACGGGGTTACAGCGACAAAACGCTAAGCAGCTATCAATTGCAGCTTTCTGCTGTTGCCAGCCAGGAGGCAGAACAGGCCAGCCATTGGGTCGATCTAACGGAAACCCAGCTGCAATTGCATATATCTTCGTGCCGCAAAAGCTTAAAAGCCCGCAGCTTAGCGCTAAGAGTGGCGTCTTTGCGCAGCTTTTACCGTTATCTGGTGCAACAAGGCAAACTAAAAGAAAACCCGGCGTCGTATTTACAAGTGCCCAAATTTGACAAACCTTTGCCAAAAAACCTCGATGTCGATCAAGTGAATCATCTGCTTGATTTTGACACCAGTGAAGATGCCCTCGCCTGCCGTGACAAAGCTATTCTGGAGTTATTTTACTCATCGGGTTTACGACTGGACGAACTGGTCAGCGCCAACCTGCAGGACATTGATTGGTCCGAAGCCTTAATACGGGTGCGCGGTAAAGGCAATAAACAACGGGTTCTACCTATAGGCCGTATGGCTGTGGCGGCTATTAAAGACTGGCTGAAAGTACGAAATGCTTACGTCGGCGCAGATCCAGAGGCGTTGTTTTTAAGCAAACAAAAAAACCGTATCAGCAACAGACAAGTGCAACAACGCGTCAAACTCTGGTCGGAGCGTCAGGGTTTAGCCCAGCATTTGCACCCGCATATGCTACGTCACTCCTTCGCCACTCATATGCTCGAATCCAGCTCAGACCTGCGCGCCGTGCAGGAACTACTTGGCCACGCCAACCTAAATACCACTCAGGTTTACACCCACCTGGATTTCCAGCAACTCGCCAAAGTGTATGACAATGCGCATCCCAGGGCTAAGAAAAAGGGGTGATAAAAACACATGGTTTAATGAGCTGTAGAGCATTTTTGCCTGTATGCCCTACCCCGCCAAAACCTTATCCATTACATCTGACTCGGTGAAATACAGCTCATGGCTGAGTCCTTTTACTTTCTCGTCAAAAGCCACTGTGGCAGTGAGCTCGAAACTGCTGAATTTATCCCCTTCTTCAAGCGGTGAACGACTGCATAACCAGTCTTGTTCTGAATAAAAGTCGACCCATTGTAATAACTGGCTTTTCTCAGTTAAACCAGTCACGGCGGTTTTTACCCGCGGTGATATGGCACAGACCAGCAGCAGTGGGCTGCCTAACGTGATTAATCTGACGGCTTTGTTGCTTTTGTAGGCGTGTAAAGCTTCAACTGCCACTACAGTGCCAAAGCTGTAAGCCACAATAGTGATACTTTGATACTTAGTATCGCGTGCAGCCCGGTTTAACGCTGTGGTCATACGCAATCTGGCTTTATTAAAAAAGCTGTTACGGTTGAGTACATAATTTTGGGTGGCGTAAGCTATATCAACAATAGCGGTTACAGGCAGCAAAGTGACAGCTATACCTGACAGCACAAATAACGAGGCGCTGTTTAGCCAGTCAGCCAACTGAGTTAACCAGGCAGCTCCCCAATCAAACAGCCATTGCACTGCATCACTGTGCTCTGTGGTAATGGGCTCTGGTGCGGCCGCTATGCTGGAAACAAAGATACTCAGCACCCCCACATACCACATCATAGTCACCAGCACGGCAAATACTGTGCCGAGTAACATGTACTTGTGACCAGAAACCACTGACCAGACTTTGTGGTTAAACACCCAAAAGCCTAATAAAGACATGCCGCGCATTATTTTCCTTGCCGGGGTTTCTGCACTAAGTTTCATCGCCAGATCAGCCCATGGCACCACTTCTATATCTATCATTCGGTGTATGCCGTCGGCAGTTTCAATCTGGATACTGTTGCGACTTTGACCTTCGTCACTACTTTCAGTTTGATCCACATTCATCGCCGAGCCTTTGGCATGCTCGGCAAAACCTGTGACAAACTTATCCAGATAAGCTTCAGCTTCTGCACCGCTGAGGCCGGGAACAAAGAGTATTAATTCAGTTGCTGTCGACATGGGGCTCACTCCTTGATGTAGTAGGTGTATCTAAATCATAGACAAACTTTATGGAGAAGACGGCACACGCATAAAAAAGCGGCTTCAGCGCCCCCTTCTACAGCCTATGTTCAATTCAGCCTTCGCTTTCCCCACTGAGGTTCATCTCTTTTACACGCCAGATTAAAAATAAAAAATGTATTAAATCAAAAGGTTAATCAATTCATTAAAAATAATTGAAAATTAAACTTGCGAAATAATAGTTATCGCAATAATATAATCACAAGTCGGGTCGAACAGCTGATTCAACAGCAGTAAAACGACCGGATACAGAACCTAGTAAAGAATGTAGAAAAGAGTGTAGAAAAGTTTTTCAAGAGTACAGATTAGGTCCTAAGGACTGGCAGTAAACGAAGTAAAACCGGGTGAGTTCACCCATTTTTTTAAACCATACAGTTATCGCGATAATACATATCGCAAATAAACTTAACAGAGGAATACATCATGCAAGTACTTTATAAAGCAGTAGCAACTTCAACTTCAGGTCGTGACGGTCGTTCAGTGTCTTCAGACGGCGTATTGGATGTGAAATTAAGCACTCCTAAAGAATTAGGTGGCGCTGGTGGTGCAGCCACTAACCCTGAGCAGTTATTTGCTGCCGGTTACTCAGCGTGTTTCTTAGGTGCCATTAAATATGTCGCTTCACAACAGAAAGTGCTGATTGGTAACGATGCAAAAATTACAGCTGAAGTAGGTATTGGTCAAATCCCTGGTGGTTTTGGTCTGGATATCGAACTGCAAATCAGCCTGCCAGGTGTTAGCAACGAAGTAGCACAGGACTTAGTGACTAAAGCTCACCAGGTGTGTCCTTATTCAAACGCAACACGCGGCAATATTGATGTGCGTTTAGTGATTGTTAGCTAACAGCACAACACTCAACCAAAGAAACTAAATTTTTTTAATTATCAACATATCGCGATAACAGTTAGATGGATAAGCATCCTGTTATCGCCACCCAATAACCGCTGCGGCGAGGAGATTAACATGAACACATTTCGTAAAATTGTAGGTTTAACAGTCATTGCTTTAGGTATCAACAGTGCATTCGCCGCTGGTGGTCCAGGTGTCGAACAACAAACTCAGGGCTTTTTAAATGCTCTGGCTCAGGGCGGTGGCAAACCTTTAGAGCAACTGTCGCCTAAAGATGCCCGCGCTGTATTAACTGGCGCTCAGGCCGGTGCCAAATTACCCGCTGCTGATGTCAGTGAAAAAACCATCACGATTGATGGCAAACCATTAAAGCTGGTGGTGGTTCGTCCTGCTGGCAGCAAAGGCGTATTACCTGCCTTTATGTTCTTCCACGGTGGTGGCTGGGTGTTAGGTGATTTCCCAACCCACGAGCGTTTAATCCGTGATTTAGTCAGCCGCTCTGGTGCAGCTGCTGTGTATGTGGATTACACGCCATCACCAGAAGCCAAATACCCAACGGCTATTAATCAGGCTTATGCTGCAACCAAATGGGTGGCTGAACATGGTAAAGAACTGAATATCGACAGCTCACGTTTAGCGGTCGCAGGTAACAGTGTCGGTGGCAATATGGCGGCAGTCGTCGCGTTAAAAGCCAAAGAAGCGGGCACACCAGCACTGAAATTCCAGTTGCTGTTATGGCCTGTGACTGATGCGAACTTTGAGAATACGTCGTACAACCAGTTTGCAGACGGCTACTTCCTGACCAAAAACATGATGCAGTGGTTCTGGGATAACTACACCACTAACCCTGCAGAGCGTAATGAGATTTATGCCTCACCACTGCGTGCCAGCATAGACCAGTTAAAAGGTTTACCACCAGCGCTGGTACAAACCGCAGCTTTAGATGTACTGCGTGACGAAGGTGAAGCTTATGCCAACAAACTGGATGCTGCTGGTGTAACTGTGACTTCAGTGCGCTACAACGGCATGATCCACGACTTCGGTTTGCTGAACGTGCTGGCCGATGTACCAGGTACACAAGCCGCGATGGACCAGGCAGGTCAGGCGCTGAAAAAGCACCTGAACTAAAAGTTACTGAACCCAAAGCCTCCTGTGGGAGGCTTTTTTTATCACGGCAAAACCCGGTTCCACAAGGAAGTACAGGTAGTTTTCTTTTAAACCGAACAGACTTTCATGCGGAGTGTTTTATGACTTTTTTAACCAACAACAAAGAGCTACCCCCCGAAGAGGCTTTATTGCATCTGGATCAGCAACTTTGTTTTGCCCTTTATTCCACCTCATTGGCGATGACCAAAGTCTATAAGCCGTTGCTGGAAAAGTTGGGCCTGACTTACCCTCAGTATTTAGTAATGCTGATTTTGTGGCAAAACGATGCGCTGGAATTGCAGCAAATTGGCGAACAACTGCAGATAGCATCCGGAGCTCTCACTCCGGTGCTGAAACGTATGGAAAAAATGGGCTTATTGCAGCGCAGCCGTAATCCTAAGAACGAGCGTGCACTGGAAATACGTTTAACTCAGTCTGGCTGGGCTATGCGTGCCACAGCGGCCGAAAAAGTGCAGGTAAACCGCCATATCAGTTTAAAGTCCGGTATGGCAGACACTGAAATGCAGGCGCTCAAGCAAGAGCTGGTTCAGCTACGAAAGCAACTGAACTCTGCTCTTTAACGCCCACACCTTCAGGCTTGGTGATTACAACAGCCCTTCGACCTTTTCGCTCAGCAGTAACTGGTCTATCAGTGTGTGCTGTTCGGCAGGGCTCAGCGCTTTTAACTGACGGACAAAATCCATCGAGCTGGCCGGAGTGTTCGGATAACCATGTTTCAACCAGAGCTGACGCAACGCAGCCGTGATGCGCTTATCACCCAGTTCTGCTCTGAGTCTGGCAAAAACTAAGGTAGCGCGGGAATACTGATCAAAAGATTCATCCGAGTCGATTAAAGATGACGGCTGTGACTTACTGCGGGCCTGGGCCCAGGCAAATCGCTCTTTTTCATAGTCCACCAATGCTTGCATAACATCTCGGCCAAAGTGTTGTTCAATCAGCACCAGCTCAACATACTTAGCCAAAGACTCCACCAAAAAAGTACCATCACCGGGTACTCCATTGCCCACATCATGGCCAAACCACTGGTGGGCCACTTCATGCACAGCCCGGCGATACACCTGACTAAAACCAGCATCAGCGGCTTGTCTTGCCCGCACTCCTACTTTGTGATTAATCAACACCAGCTGTGGCAAAGCATAACCAGTGCCGCCGGAATCCAGTTCCGGCATGCTGACCAACCGCAATACTTCACCACTATAGGGGCTGATCTGTTGTTCAAACCAGCTTAATGTCTGCTGCATCGCCAGCATGGTCAGCTCGGTCGACTGATTCTGCTCTGGCACGTACATCTCCAGCAGTACTTTGCCATGCTGAACCTGTATTGCTGGCCATGGCACCACCACAAAAGCACTGATAGCACGAAGAGGTTGACTGGTTTTGTAGTGGAAAAAACTGCGGCCATCCTGCTGCCATTGTTTCACCAATGCGCCCTGCGCTATGGCTTGTTGGCCAACAGGTACTGAAATCACCGACTCCATGTTGACCCATTGATAAGCGGCATGTGCCGTAGAAGCTTCAGAAGGCTTCGACTCTGTTAGTTCAGGCAGGCCATATTGTGCTCTGGTGCCGTTGTCTCTGATCCTGTATTCAGGCACAAAACCTACCGCAGGAAACAAAGGCACAGAACGTAAATAACTAAAGTCGGGCCGGATCAGCTGGTGCATAGCCGCAGGCCAAAGCCCTTTTTGTTTCAGTTGCAGCTGCACAGTTAAACTGCGGTGTTGCCCAGGTAACAGCGGGCTAGTGAAAGTGAACTCCCGCTGCCCAAGCGGCCTGTTTTCGCCACTGAGTTCAGCGCCAGTCATTTCAATCTGTTGCAGCGGATAAGCCCAATGTTGCCCCACTAACACCTGCTGAATAGGCTTTGCCGTGGTGTTGCTTAAAGTAAATACCAGCTTTAACTTTGCACTCTGTGCTTTAGGCTCAAAGTCCACTTCAGAATACACAGCCGTCACCACAGGCTGTGGTTTATATTGCCAGTGTTGATACTCTGTTTCGTAGTCGGCACGCCATTGCAACCTCTCGGAGGAATGCATCAACGGCTGCTCTGCGCTGAGCTGCTGATCCAACTGCCAGCCCTGCCAACTCCCCCCTATCAGTAATAGCAGCACGACAAAGATGAGTTTTGGCGTGGATCCGGCGCGCAAAACCGGGCCACTAAAGCCTGTGCCTCTATGATAAAAAGCCAGGGCAAGAACCAATACAATCAGCGCCAGCAAAAACCAGAACACAGTAAAAGGCCAGAAGCCAGCACTGCTGCTTTGATAACCCCAGAGCTCATCCGCAGCATGCAAAGGTGTAGTGAACAGCAACCACAGCGGGTGTTGCAGCCCTGCCATAGCGGGCAAAGGAGACATGTTCAGTGCCAACACCAAAGCAATCAGTACCAGAGCCAGCAACGCATTGCGACACAGGCTATGTAAGGATACACATAACAGCATCAGCAACCAGAGCGGAACCCACTGATAACCTGCCTGCAGCAAATACTCAGACCATTGCAGCGGCGCTGATGTAACGAACAGCTGCGCCACCATCACAGCGCTCAGCATCAGAGCCATAAAAACCAGCAACAGCACCGTCAGGCAGATGAACTGACTGAGCAGCAACATCCGCCCTGACACCGCCGTACTGGCAATCAGCTCATGCATCTGACAGCTTTTATTCAACCAGCATAGCTTGGTACTCCAGAAGACCACCAGCAAAGCACCAAAACGCGGCACCAGATCCCACATCACCTGATTTAAGGCGTCGCGGCTAGTAGGACTAAGTACCGACATCACTTCGGCATAATCCACACCTGAAACCACTTCGCTAAAGGCCAGTGCTGCCAGCCCAAGCAAGCTCAGCCAACTGCCAGGATGCAGTATTAACTGCCGACTATTCACCAGACTCAGTTGCCATAACAGCCGCAGGGGCGATACAGCATCAAACCCTGAGTTTTGCACTGACACTGCCTGAAAAGATCTGTGGTTTGAAGCTGTACTGTCTTTGGCTAAAATCGCTGGCTTCAGAACACTTGTGGCCGCAGCTGCATCCAAGGTTTTCATTTGGAGTGCTGACCACAACAGCAAAGCCGAAGCGCTGAGTAATACCAGCCTGTTCACTATGAAACTAAGATCCAGTTGCAGGCTTTGTTGCCCCGTCATAAATTGTTGCAGCAGCGGAGTAATTGCATAGAAATCGCTATACAGCATTAGTTGCCATAACCAGGGCGCAACAATTTGGCTATTCGCCATTAAAGGTGACCCTGTAGCTGCAGCCAGTGCCATATAACCTGCCCACAGCAGTATGGCCGCCACATAAAGCAAAATAACAGAGCCAAATTTTAAGCTGAGCCACAACTGCAACACACAAAGCAGCAACAACCCAGGCAAATACTGCAACAGAAAAATAGCCAGAAAAGTCCCGATCAACCGCTGGTCAAAAGGCACAGCATCGACACGCCAGAGTCCAAGCAGCAAGACGCCAGATAACAGCAGAGTCATAGCTATACACAGCAACAGAAGACCCACAGTTCGGCTTAAACACCAGTTCAAATGATTGACAGGGGTGGCCCTTATTAATTCCGTCATACCACTTTGCTGTTCACGTAAAAAAGCCAAAGGAGCTAAAGCCCCTGTGAGCAGTGGCAGCACCAGCATGGCTAAAGCAGAACAAGCAAACAACAGTTGTTTTAACGGGTTTTGTTCGCCGCTGGAGCCACTAGTGAGCAGAAAAACAAAAGCGCAACTCAGCGCCATAGCAAGCCAGCACAGGGGCTGACGTTGATAAAACTTCAACTCATTGACAATAAGAGGCCAGATCACTGCTTCGCCTCCCGTTGCTGCTGCAACTCCAAAAAGTATCTGTCCTGCAAACTGGCTACAGCATGTTGGAAAAGTGGCTGTTGCGACTCTTCATGATAAAAACGCTGCAGTAACACACCACGCTGATAAGTGCTGCTCAATAGGGTGGCCGAAGCAGGCAAAGCACTGTCTTCGCCATAGGCCAGCCATACCTTGCCCTGTAACGGTTGGATCAAGGCTTCGGTATCGCCCTGCACCAGAATGCGTCCGGCCTGCAAAATGGCCACTTGTGAACAGAGCTGCTCTATGTCTTCGACTATATGGGTCGACAACAGCACCAGACGGTTTTTACTGACGCCGACCAGCAAATTATGCAAACGCTGACGCTCTTCAGGATCTAAACCCGCTGTGGGTTCATCCAAAACGATAAGGGCCGGATCGCCTAACAAGGCCTGAGCAATACCAAAACGTTGGCGCATACCACCGGAAAAGTTTGCCACGGCTTTGTCAGCAAAGGCAGTTAAGTTGGTCAACTCAAGCAACTGGTTTATTTGCTGCTGGCGGGATGCTTTATGCACAACTCCCTTCAGAATGGCCATATGCTCCAGCAAAGCACGGCAGGACATATGCGGATAAACACCAAATTGTTGTGGCAAATAGCCTAGCTGCCGCCTGAGTTCTGTAGGTTGTTGTCGCAGATCAATGCCATCAAACCGAAGCTCACCGCTATCGGGCTGCTGCAAGGTTGCTATAGTTCGTAACAAAGATGATTTACCAGCTCCATTCGGGCCCAACAAACCAAACATGCCACGTTCAGCAGTCAAATTCAGTTGCTGTAAGGCTGCTGTGCTATCCGGATAGGTTTTGCATAACGCTTTGATTTGTAACATCAGCACAGAGTCCTTTTGTATTTTCATTCAGCGCAGACTAGCGGTTGCAGCAACCAGTGCTCAACTATGAAATGACAAGCTAGTCAAAACAGATGACCAAGCTGTGGAGAAGGCAAAATTCAGCTGTTTTGAACGGGGAAAATGGCTTTCATCAGTCAAAACTAAGGTTTTGTCAGCAGACGGGTGACAACGGCAACCAGCCTAGGCAACATAGGAGCCAGATTAAAATTCCGGAACAACTATGAAGCTGGCGCTCAAACTCAAAGACTTATTTCCGCTGCTGCCAGTGTTGCTTGCATTATGCTGGTCGGTCTGGAGTTTGCTGCAGGATGAACAGATAGCAAACTGGAGTCGCACCAGCTATTTATTTGGTCAGTTGCTGCTGGAGTTATCCCCGCTATTACTGGCGCAGCTGTTGTTGTATAAATTGCAGCAACCAGTGCGGGCTCTGTATTGGTTGTTGTGGCTCGTTGCTATGCTGCTGTATCCACTGCTCAGTATAAATCTCAGGCTAGAAAACTCAGTGCTGTTGCTGGATCTAAGCTGCTGGTTGATTGCCTTCTGCGGCAGCTTATTGTATTGGATGGAGCAGTTTTATCAGTTGAAACTCTCGCCAGGCAGTAATAACAGCTGGTTGCAAAAACTCTGGTCGCTGGACACAGCAGTGATCCTGCTGCTGACAGGCTGGGTGCTGTTTATGGCTTTATTACTTGGTTCACACCAGGAGCCTCTGGCAAACCAGCCTATACCACTGCAAGTCCATATCGACAGACTGCTGCATTACCCCTTTGAATTTATTGGCTACCTGCTGCAGTTTGGTCTGATTGCCAGTCTGATGTATGGCTACTACTGGCTGAACCGTTATCTGCTGATCCGCCGCTTGCTGGCAAAACATGGCTTGTTGCCCTTTGTGCTCACCAGCCTCTGTGTACTGATGCTAAGTTATCCACTGCTGGCCAGCCTGTTGTTATGCTTGCCCATCAACAGCTATGAAGTCACAGTACTGGCGTCCGGTAACCACAATGCTTTTGATTGGTATAACTTTAAATTTGTGCTGGGCATTTGGCTGGTCAGCACTCCGCTGATCCTGGCTTTTGACCGGCAACAGCAGGAAAAAAATCTGGCGCAAATTCAGCACAGACAAGTTCAGACTGAACTCTTATTGTTGCAACAACAGATTAATCCGCACTTTTTATTTAATACCTTAAACAACCTGTATGCGCTTTGCCTGGTGCAGTCTGAACAAGCTCCTACGCTGATACTGCGGCTAGCCGATTTATTAAGATACGTGGTATATCAGGGCAGCCAGCCATTGGTCACGTTGCAGCAGGAGATTAATTATTTGCAGGATTATCTGGCCTTACAACAATTGCGTGTCAGTAATAAAACAGAACTTAGGCTCAGCCTGCCAGAGCATGCAGACCAGCATCTGCTGCCTCCTTTGCTGTTGATTATGCTGGTGGAAAACGCCTATAAACATGGCGTGGAAAGCACAGCAGAACCCAGCAAAGTGAACATCCAACTGCAACTCCAAGGCAACAGACTGATCTTTATCTGTGAAAATACAGTGCCCGCGCAGCAGAGCGCTGCACTTGCAGGTATAGGGCTGGAAAATCTGCGCCGCCGTCTACAGCTATGTTATGGCGAAAATTACACTTTAAGCAGTGCCGCCACAGCCTTTGGCTGGCGTGCTGAGCTGAGGCTGGAATTGGAGCGTCCTCCATGCTGAAACTGCTGATCGTAGATGACGAGCCGCTGGCCCATCAGGTCATCACTTATCACTGCAAAGCCTATACAGATATCACCATTATCGGCTCTTGTTATAGTGCAGCAGAAGCATTGGCGGTATTGGCTAAGCAACAAGTGGATCTGCTGATTTTAGATATCCAGATGCCGGTATTAACGGGTCTCGATATGCTGAAAGTGATGCAAAACAAACCACAAGTGATTATCAGCAGTGCCTACCCCCAGTATGCGCTGGATGGCTTTGAGCTGGACGTTGCCGATTACCTGCTCAAACCTATCAGTGCAGAACGTTTTGCTACAGCACTACAGAAAGTCAGACGCCGGCTGGTTTTGGAGTCGGAAAAACCTGCGTCAATCCTACTGAAAGTGGAGCGTGAGCTGCGCAAGTTTGGTCTTTCAGAAGTGTGCTGTTTTGAGGCCTATGGCAATTATGTCAAAGTCTGGCAAGGCCAGCAGATGGTGTTAGTAAACGCCACTTTAAAACAAATTTATCAGCAGGTGGCCACGGCTGATTTTATTCAGGTGCAGAAGTCTTTTCTGGTGAATAAACAACATGTGGTTGGCCTCGACAGCACATCAATCCGCTTAAGTAATCAGATGCAGATTAAAATTGGCCCGGCTTTTAAAGATCTTCTCAACGGCATTCTTTGAGGTCAAACAACAGATCCTTTTTGCTACTCCCAAGCGTAAAAGCAGTACACTGCAGCTTATAGCGAACAAAACGAACTCAACTATGCGTGTTTACAAAGCCCTTTTGCCTTTTAAAGCTATCTCTTTTGATTTGGACGATACGCTATATAACAACGGCCCTGTGATTGAACAGGCTGAACTGGCTATGCAACAAAAGCTGCTACAACTAGCTCCCAAACTTGGGCTGATTGATCCTGAATTCTGGTGGCAAAAACGCAAAGAGCTGGCACAACTTGACCCGGAAGTTCGCCACGATGTCAGCCGCTGGCGCTTACTATCGGTAGAACAAGGCTTAACAGAGCTAGGTATTGGTCGCTGTGAAGCCGGTGAAATTGCCGAACTGGCTTTTAGTGCTTTTTATACCGCCCGTAGCAACTTAATAGTGCCGGACTCCAACCATCAGCTACTCAAAGCCTTAGCGGAGCGTTACCCACTGGTGGCTATTACCAATGGCAATGCCGATTTAACACTGCTGCGTATCAGTCAGTACTTTAAACAGGCTTATCATGCAGGCCCAAGCGGCAAAATGAAGCCCTACCCTGATATGTTTCATAAAGCCTGCCAGCAGCTGGCTATTGCGCCCCATCAGCTGCTGCATATAGGTGATAACAGCAAAGCCGATGTACGGGGTGCGCTGAATGCCGGTTGTCAGGCGGTGTGGCTGAAGCATGAAGCCCATTTTCAAACCTCTGTATTGCCTCATCTGCAAATTGATTCGTTGGAGCAGCTACGAGCTTTGCTTTAGTCCTCAATGCAATTATCAATAGCTTGGGCATCAAAGCTGGGGTGACAAGCAAGATGGGTATATAATGTCGGCAAATTTTGCGTCAGCGACAGGTACTTACTGCTAATGGATGTCTCTTCTTTACTGGATGGCTTAAACGATAAACAACGTGATGCGGTAGCCGCTCCTCCTCAACATATGCTGGTATTAGCCGGTGCCGGCTCGGGCAAAACCCGGGTACTGGTGCATCGCTTAGCCTGGCTAATGCAGGTGGAACGGGTTGCGCCTTATAGTTTATTGGCTGTGACTTTTACCAATAAAGCCTCACAGGAAATGCGTAACCGTATCGAACAGACCATAGGCGTCAGTTTAAATAATCTGTGGATGGGCACTTTCCACGGCTTGTCGCACCGCATGTTGCGCGCACATTATCTGGAAGCGGGTTTACCTCAGGGTTTTCAGATCATCGACTCAGACGATCAATACCGTTTAGTGCGTCGGGTATTAAAAGCGCTGAATTTAGACGAAAAACACTGGCCACCTAAACAAATTCAATGGTTTATCAACGCCCGTAAAGACGAGGGTCAGCGCCCTGGCACTATGGATGCGCATGGCGATTTCAGCCTGCAAACCATGATCAAAATTTACGCTGCCTATCAGGAGATGTGTGACCGCTCAGGTTTGGTCGACTTTGCTGAAATTTTACTGCGCAGTTTCGAGCTGATTAAACAGCAACCACAAATCCGGGCTCATTATCAGCAGCGTTTCCGCCATATTTTGGTCGACGAGTTCCAGGATACCAACTCGATTCAGTATGAATGGTTACGTTTACTGGCTGGCACTGAAAGTAAAGTGATGATAGTAGGCGACGATGACCAGTCCATCTACGGCTGGCGTGGCGCTAAAGTGGAAAACATTCAGCAGTTTTTAAAGGACTATCCTGAACCTGTCACTATCCGCCTCGAACAAAACTATCGCTCCACCGGCACTATTTTAAAAGCCGCCAACTGTGTGATTGCGCATAACAGCGACCGTTTGGGTAAAGACCTGTGGACGGACGGCGAACAAGGCGAAGCCATTTCGCTCTACACCGCTTTTAACGAGCTGGATGAAGCACGTTTTATCGTCGGCCGTATTCGTGAGTGGAAACGTGAAGGCGGCAAGCTGATTGAAGCCGCAGTACTGTATCGCAATAACGCCCAGTCACGGGTGCTGGAAGAAGCCTTAATTCAGGACGGTATTAACTACCGTATCTATGGCGGCTTACGTTTTTACGAACGCCAGGAAATTAAAGATGCGCTGGCTTATCTGCGTCTGATTAATAACAGACAAGATGATGCCGCGCTGGAACGTATTATCAATACTCCGGTACGAGGTATTGGCGATACCACTATGGACAAAGTGCGGGAAAATGCCCGTTCTCTGCAAGTAACCTTGTGGCAAAGCCTGCAGCAAATGCTGGCCAATAAACAACTGACTGGCCGTGCAGCCAATGCCATCAGCACCTTTGTGCAGATGATTGATCAGCTCGAAGCCGACAGCAAAGATTTAAGTCTGGATGAGCAAGCGGATCATGTGATTCAACTATCTGGTCTGATGGCGATGTACCTGGCCGAAAAAGGCGAAAAAGCCCAGACCAGAGTAGAAAATTTAAATGAACTGGTCAACGCTTGCGCCAACGCCACTTATGTTAATACGGAAGAGATGACACCACTGTCTGCCTTTTTATCTCAGGCCGCTTTGGAGGCCGGTGAATATCAGGCCGAAGAACATTCAGATGCAGTGCAGCTGATGACGTTACACAGCGCCAAAGGTTTAGAATTCCCGCTGGTGTTTATCTGTGGTCTGGAAGAAGGCATGTTCCCAAGCCAGCAAAGTGGTGATGACAGCGAACGTTTGGAAGAAGAACGTCGGTTATGTTATGTCGGTATGACCCGGGCTATGCAGAAGTTGTATTTAACTCATGCCGAAAGCCGCCGTTTATATGGTCAGGAGCAATACAACAGACCATCACGTTTTATCCGTGAAATTCCGGCCGACTGTTTAGAAGAAATTCGCCTGACCACTAATGTCAGCAAGCCTACCCAAATGAACCGTTTTGGTAGCGCCGCCAGCCATAGTGCCTTTGAGAATACTGGGTTTAAGCTGGGCCAACGGGTATTACACGATAAGTTTGGTGAAGGTACAGTGCTGAATTATGAAGGCACAGGGCCACAGTCCCGTATTCAGGTGAACTTTGACGAACTGGGCAGTAAATGGCTGGTGACGGCTTATGCAAGGTTAGAGCCTGTTTAAACCATGAGCGACCTGCCGCAGATCATCCGCCAGCAACAAAGCGCTTATCAAGAGCGTGGCTGGCGTTTACCGATCTGGTTAGCAGGTTCTGAAGCTTATACACAGCAGCAACTTTCAGCTTTAAAGCCAGAAGGCATAAGTTATTGGTTAGGCCAACAAGCCCCTGCTGGTTTTACGCTATTGTCAGCCAAACAAAAGCAGCAATGGCTGGGTACAGAATGTGATCTGCTGGTGGTGGATGCACACCATGCTGGCGACTGGGATTTAGTAGCAGCCAGCAGCGGTTGCCTAAAAGCAGGTGGGCTTTGGTTATTTGTCACCAACGAGCCGGATTTGTGGCGACAGCTGCCTAACCCAGCCGCCAAAAGAGTATTACCCTATCCGCTTGATGCGACAGCTTATACAGGCTTATTTAAACAGTTTTGGTTAGAGCACTTATCAGAACAGCGCTGGGTGAAGCTTATCGAAAACAACTCTGCTGTAATGCCTCTCTTACCGGAAGCTATTGCTCAAGTACAAGCTGAACTGCCTTATCGCACGGCTGAACAACAACAAGCAGTGACAGCGATTCATAAGGTAGTCACAGGTCACAGACGCCGCCCTTTAGTACTGACGGCTCACCGTGGTCGTGGCAAATCCAGTGCTTTGGGGTTAGCTGCGGCTCAATTAGCACAGCAAGGTAAAACCGATATTCTACTGACGGGCCCTTCGCCTGTTGCTGTGCAAACCGCATTTTTTATCGCTGCAGATCTTTTAAGTCAGTCGTATCAGCCAGGCCAAAATCAGCTGCTAAACGGTACCATTCGTTTTGTGCCTGTCGATGTTTTACTGGCAGAAAAGCAGCAGAACACTGTGATTTTGGTGGATGAAGCCGCTGCTATTCCCACTCCTCAATTGCAGCAACTGACTGATCTTTATAGCCGCTTAGTCTTCGCCACTACAGAACATGGTTACGAAGGCACAGGCCGTGGTTTTCAGTTACGCTTTCAAAGTTATTTACAGCAGCATTGCCCTGGTTTTCAGAAACTACATCTGCATCAACCGATACGCTATCAGGCAAATGACCCGCTGGAGCAGCTGGTTTTTAAAGGTTTTTTACTGGAGCAAACACACTCTGTAATTACAGCACCGCTGCAACCAAAAGCCTTCAGCTATACGATCAAAGACCTGCTGCTACAACCTCAAAAGCTACAACAAATCTTTAGTTTACTCAGCCTGGCACATTATCAAACCGATGTGATGGATCTCTGGGCTTTATTGGATAACCCGGCACTGAAGCTGTATACACTTGAGCAAGATCAGCAGGTAATCGCCTGTGCTTTAATCAGTTTTGAAGGTGAGCTGGATGCAGAACTTACTGTTGAGGTATCACATGGCAAACGCAGAGTCCAAGGGCATTTATTGGCCCAAAGCTTAGCTTTTCATTGCCTGCAGCCACAATTGGCAGAGCAAAAAATGGCCAGAATTCAGCGAATTGTGGTGCATCCATCTGTGCAAACGCAGGGGCTTGGCAGTCAATTATTGAGCTTTGTGTTGCAGGATTTATTGGGACAGCAGTATCTGATTGGCACCAGTTTTGGTGCAACTTTGGCTTTAGTAAAGTTCTGGCAAAAAGCAGGTTTTAGCCCGGTAAAGCTCAGCCACCAAAATGAACAAGCCAGTAATGAAGCCTCAGTGTTAATGCTATACGGCGAGCAATTCAGAGCTTTACAGCAGCAATTTTCCAGGCAGCTGTATTGGCAGCTTGCTGATAAACAACGCTCTCTGGATCCAGCTTTAGCTTTATTGTGGGCACAACCTCCTTCTATAGAACTCACAGCACAGCAAAACACCGAACTGCAGTTATTCCAGACAGGATTGCGCCCATACGAACTAATAGAAACCCATTTGCAGTGCTGGTTTAATTTGTTTTATGCCAAAGTGGACTATCAAACAGCACTGTTGTTAGTACAACGGCTGTGGCAAAAACATGAATGGCAGCAGATTTCAGAACCTGCGGCTAAACAAAAACTCCCAGAGCTGTGTAAGCTGCTTCATTTGTGAGCCAGAACAAGGTTTCCTCCGACATTTTCAACTAAGCTCTTAGCTATTAAAGCTGTAAGAGTACCAATCTATGCCACGACTAAGCATGTCATCTATACGATCAATGCTGTTGTTAGTCTGCGCTTCTGCTGCATCCGCACAAGCAGAAACTATCCAATTAGGAATGTCGGTACCGCTAACTGGAAATGCCAGCGGTATAGGTCAAAGCTATAAAAACGGTGTAGAACTGGCGATTAACCAGTTGAACAAAGAGGGAGGCATTCAGGGTACCAAAGTGCAGTTACTTGTTAAAGATGATCAGTACGAACCCGAACTAACTGTCCTGAATACCAGACAATTTATAATAGAAAACAAAGTATTAGCCTTATTCTCTTATGTGGGTACACCAACCTCCGCTGCCATTTTGCCTTTGCTGCAGCATTACCAAGTTCCTTATATAGCCCCCTTCACCGGTGCCTCTTTATTGCGTCAGCCAGAACTCAATTTCATCTATCATTTGCGGGCAGGTTATGACGAAGAAACTCAAAGTCAGGTGGATTACCTGCTACAAAAACCGGACACCAAAGTAGGCTTATTACTGCAAGCAGACGAATTTGGCGCCTCTGTTGAACAAGGTTACTTAAAAGCGCTGCAGTTAAAAGGCATATCACCTGTAGTCACTGCGCGTTTTCAACGCAATAGTACGGAAATAGAAACCGGAGTGTCGGAGTTGATAAAAGCTGGTGTTGAGTTGGTGTTTATGGTCGGCACCTACAAACCTCTCGCCGAAGCCATCAATTTTGGTCGTAGCAAAGGTTACAGACCTCAATATGCCACCGTATCTTTTGCTGGTTTGCAGCAGTTAAGTGCTTTGCTGGATAAAGAAGACAAAGTGATGGCTACCATGGTGGTACCAAAACCTACAGATACAAAGTGGCTTTTAGTGCGGGAGTATCAGAGATTGATGATTCAGCAATCAACAGATCCGTTGTCAGATGTGGGGCTTGAAGGTTTTGCAGCAGGAACTTTATTAGGCCAGGCGCTAAAACTATGTCCTTTACCTGTTAAGCGCTTATGTTTGCTGCAGAAATTACGTGAGCAAAGTTCAGTTTTTGATTTTCCGTTGTTGTTTGATCCGAATAAACAGCAGGCTTCACAGCAAGTATTCAGAGTAAAAGCGACAGATCGCGGGGTGGAGGATGTTAGATAGGTTTAGATCGGGACGCTAATTAAGCTGGTTTTGTTGTTAGTTTGAGCGGATTTGCTCAGGATTTGGGTGCGGTGAACTACATTGCTCACCCCATCCGTGGGGTTCGTCGCTTCGCGACCCGCCGTTGGCGGTCCAAATTGGCTCCCGGCCAATTTGTCGCATGGGGAATGCCGTGCTCGAATGGTCCACCACTAAATTCGCATAAAGCAAAAAGGCCCAGTCTTTCGACTGGGCCTTCTGGCTTAATTGGGAGCCTGGCGGTGAACTACTCTCGCATGGCATCTGCCACACTACCATCGTCGCGGCTGCGTTTCACTTCTGAGTTCGGAATGGAGTCAGGTGGTTCCACAGCGCTATTGCCACCAGGCAAAAACTGTTTTTAGGTCTTTAACAAGCAAGCTAGATAGAATTCTTTTCACACCACACACAAACACCTTGGGCGTTGTATGGTTAAGCCTCTCGGGCAATTAGTATGAGTTAGCTTAACGTGTCACCACGCTTCCACACCTCACCTATCAACGTTGTGGTCTCCAACGACCCTTATGTGTACTCAAGGTACAAGGGATGACTCATCTCTTGGCCGGCTTCCCGCTTAGATGCTTTCAGCGGTTATCCGTTCCGAACGTAGCTACCGGGCAGTGCCATTGGCATGACAACCCGAACACCAGCGGTTCGTTCATTCCGGTCCTCTCGTACTAGGAACAACTCCAATCAATCATCCAACGCCCACGGCAGATAGGGACCGAACTGTCTCACGACGTTCTAAACCCAGCTCGCGTACCACTTTAAATGGCGAACAGCCATACCCTTGGGACCGACTTCAGCCCCAGGATGTGATGAGCCGACATCGAGGTGCCAAACACCGCCGTCGATATGAACTCTTGGGCGGTATCAGCCTGTTATCCCCGGAGTACCTTTTATCCGTTGAGCGATGGCCCTTCCATACAGAACCACCGGATCACTAAGACCTACTTTCGTACCTGCTCGACGTGTCTGTCTCGCAGTTAAGCTGGCTTCTGCCTTTGCACTAACCGTACGATGTCCGACCGTACTTAGCCAACCTTCGTGCTCCTCCGTTACTCTTTAGGAGGAGACCGCCCCAGTCAAACTACCCACCAGACACTGTCCGCAACCCCGATTAGGGGCCTACGTTAGAACATCAAACATACAAGGGTGGTATTTCAAGGACGACTCCATCACGACTGGCGTCGCAACTTCAATGTCTCCCACCTATCCTACACATGTAGGGTCAATGTTCAGTGCCAAGCTATAGTAAAGGTTCACGGGGTCTTTCCGTCTAGCCGCGGGTATACGGCATCTTCACCGCAATTTCAATTTCACTGAGTCTCTGGTGGAGACAGCCTGGCCATCATTACACCATTCGTGCAGGTCGGAACTTACCCGACAAGGAATTTCGCTACCTTAGGACCGTTATAGTTACGGCCGCCGTTTACCGGGGCTTCGATCAAGAGCTTCGCTTGCGCTAACCCCATCAATTAACCTTCCGGCACCGGGCAGGTGTCACACCCTATACGTCCTCTTACGAGTTTGCAGAGTGCTGTGTTTTTAATAAACAGTTGCAGCCAGCTGGTCACTGCGACTCTCACGTGCTTACGGAGCAAGTCCTTCACACACAAGAGCGTACCTTCTCCCGAAGTTACGGTACTATTTTGCCTAGTTCCTTCACCAGAGTTCTCTCAAGCGCCTTGGTATGCTCTACCTGACCACCTGTGTCGGTTTCGAGTACGGTCGACAATACCTGAAGCTTAGAGGCTTTTCCTGGAAGCGTAGCGTCAACAGCTTCACCACCGTAGTGGCTCGTCTCGTGTCTCAGAATATAGGGAACCGGATTTGCCTAATCCCCCTTCCTACGCACTTTCACATGGACTACCAACGCCATGCCTGCCTAGCTTTCTCCGTCCCCCCATCGCAGTATTGTCGGTACGGGAATATTAACCCGTTTCCCATCGACTACGCATTTCTGCCTCGCCTTAGGGGCCGACTTACCCTACCCTGATTAGCATGGGATAGGAACCCTTGGTCTTCCGGCGGGGAAGTTTTTCACTCCCCTTATCGTTACTTATGTCAGCATTCGCACTTCTGATACCTCCAGCACCCCTCACGAGATACCTTCAACGGCTTACAGAACGCTCCTCTACCACTTGCACATAGTGCAAGTCCACAGCTTCGGT
This sequence comes from Rheinheimera sp. MM224, assembly GCF_947090785.1. Classification (NCBI taxonomy): domain Bacteria; kingdom Pseudomonadati; phylum Pseudomonadota; class Gammaproteobacteria; order Chromatiales; family Chromatiaceae; genus Rheinheimera; species Rheinheimera sp. MM224. The sequence goes on along the minus strand of NZ_OX352320.1, from coordinate 216,398 downwards.
GCATGGTTTAGCCCCGTTACATCTTCCGCGCAGACCGACTCGACTAGTGAGCTATTACGCTTTCTTTAAAGGGTGGCTGCTTCTAAGCCAACCTCCTAGCTGTCTATGCCTTTCCACATCGTTTTCCACTTAACCATGACTTTGGGACCTTAGCTGGTGGTCTGGGTTGTTTCCCTTTTCACGGCGGACGTTAGCACCCGTCGTGTGTCTCCCGAGTAGTACTCATTGGTATTCGGAGTTTGCAAAGGGTTGGTAAGTCGGGATGACCCCCTAGCCTTAACAGTGCTCTACCCCCAATGGTATTCGCTCGAGGCGCTACCTAAATAGCTTTCGAGGAGAACCAGATATCTCCGAGCTTGATTAGCCTTTCACTCCGATCCACAAGTCATCCCCAAATTTTTCAACATTTGTGGGTTCGGTCCTCCAGTTAGTGTTACCCAACCTTCAACCTGCTCATGGATAGATCGCCCGGTTTCGGGTCTACACCCTGCAACTATTCGCCCAGTTAAGACTCGGTTTCCCTACGGCTCCCCTATTCGGTTAACCTCGCTACAGAATGTAAGTCGCTGACCCATTATACAAAAGGTACGCAGTCACCCCACGAAGGGGCTCCCACTGCTTGTACGTACACGGTTTCAGGTTCTATTTCACTCCCCTAACAGGGGTTCTTTTCGCCTTTCCCTCACGGTACTGGTTCACTATCGGTCAGTCAGGAGTATTTAGCCTTGGAGGATGGTCCCCCCATGTTCAAACAGGATACCACGTGTCCCGTCCTACTCGTTTTCATTGATAAAGCCTTTTCGTGTACGGGGCTATCACCCTGTATCGCCGCACTTTCCAGAGCGTTCCACTAACTCTTTATCAACTTAAGGGCTAGCCCCCGTTCGCTCGCCGCTACTAAGGGGATCTCGGTTGATTTCTTTTCCTCGGGGTACTTAGATGTTTCAGTTCTCCCGGTTCGCCTCGTATGACTATGTATTCATCATACGATACCTGATAAATCAGGTGGGTTTCCCCATTCGGACATCTGTGAGTCTAACGTCTCTTACCGACTTCTCACAGCTTTTCGCAGGTTAGCACGTCCTTCATCGCCTCTGACTGCCAAGGCATCCACCGTGTACGCTTAGTCACTTAACCATACAACCCCAAAATGTCTGGAATTGAAGGTGTGATAAGGTTCACAAATAAATATTGTTACCTTGTTTTCTTTCTATCAGCTTGCCAATTTGTTAAAGAGCACTTCGAGCATAAAGCTCAAAGAGAAATACTTCATACCGAAGAACTTGTCTTTGAGTTTTCAAACAGTAATTTTACTTTCAGAATATTCTTAAGTAATGGTGGAGTTAAGCGGGATCGAACCGCTGACCTCCTGCGTGCAAGGCAGGCGCTCTCCCAGCTGAGCTATAACCCCATTTGGGATATTCGGTCATTCGTTTTACATTCGCCGTAACGAAGCATAAAGCGAATTGGTTGGTCTGAGTAGACTCGAACTACCGACCTCACCCTTATCAGGGGTGCGCTCTAACCACCTGAGCTACAGACCAGCCGTAACCGCAATGGTTCTTACTGTTTGCTCTACGTATCAATCAATCATCTGTGTGGACACTACACGAACTAAATCTGCTTTAGGTAAGGAGGTGATCCAACCCCAGGTTCCCCTAGGGTTACCTTGTTACGACTTCACCCCAGTCATGAATCACAAAGTGGTAAGCGCCCTCCCGAAGGTTAAGCTACCTACTTCTTTTGCAACCCACTCCCATGGTGTGACGGGCGGTGTGTACAAGGCCCGGGAACGTATTCACCGCAACATTCTGATTTGCGATTACTAGCGATTCCGACTTCACGCAGTCGAGTTGCAGACTGCGATCCGGACTACGATACGCTTTAAGAGATCCGCTCACTGTCGCCAGCTTGCCTCCCTCTGTACGTACCATTGTAGCACGTGTGTAGCCCTACTCGTAAGGGCCATGATGACTTGACGTCGTCCCCACCTTCCTCCGGTTTATCACCGGCAGTCTCCCTAGAGTTCCCGACTTAACTCGCTGGCAACTAAGGATAGGGGTTGCGCTCGTTGCGGGACTTAACCCAACATTTCACAACACGAGCTGACGACAGCCATGCAGCACCTGTCTTACGGTTCCCGAAGGCACAACCGCATCTCTGCAGTCTTCCGTAGATGTCAAGAGTAGGTAAGGTTCTTCGCGTTGCGTCGAATTAAACCACATGCTCCACCGCTTGTGCGGGCCCCCGTCAATTCATTTGAGTTTTAATCTTGCGACCGTACTCCCCAGGCGGTCTACTTAGTGCGTTAGCTGCGCTACTCACAGTACAAGACCACGAACAGCTAGTAGACATCGTTTACGGCGTGGACTACCAGGGTATCTAATCCTGTTTGCTCCCCACGCTTTCGCACCTCAGCGTCAATATCGGGCCAGGGGGCCGCCTTCGCCACTGGTATTCCTCCAAATCTCTACGCATTTCACCGCTACACTTGGAATTCTACCCCCCTCTCCCGTATTCTAGTTGGCCAGTTTTGAATGCAATTCCCAGGTTGAGCCCGGGGCTTTCACATCCAACTTAACCAACCGCCTACGTGCGCTTTACGCCCAGTAATTCCGATTAACGCTTGCACCCTCTGTATTACCGCGGCTGCTGGCACAGAGTTAGCCGGTGCTTCTTCTGCGAGTAACGTCAAAAATGCATGCTATTAACATACATCCCTTCCTCCTCGCTGAAAGTGCTTTACAACCCGAAGGCCTTCTTCACACACGCGGCATGGCTGGATCAGGCTTGCGCCCATTGTCCAATATTCCCCACTGCTGCCTCCCGTAGGAGTCTGGACCGTGTCTCAGTTCCAGTGTGGCTGATCATCCTCTCAAACCAGCTAGAGATCGTCGCCTTGGTGAGCCATTACCTCACCAACTAGCTAATCCCACGTAGGCGCATCCGATAGCATGTGGCCCGAAGGTCCCACACTTTGGTCCGTAGACATTATGCGGTATTAACAGTCGTTTCCAACTGGTATCCCCCTCTATCGGGCAGCTTCCTACGCATTACTCACCCGTCCGCCGCTAGGTCCGAAAACCCCGCTCGACTTGCATGTGTTAGGCCTGCCGCCAGCGTTCAATCTGAGCCATGATCAAACTCTTCAATTAAAGTTTAATTTGCCACCGAAGTAGCTGCTCAGTATCACTGACTTAAAACATCCATCCTTTCGGACAGAGTATCTGTTAGTCACTTCACTGATATATATTCTTTTTGCGATTGCTCGCTGCAGAATCTATTCCGTGAGTGCCCACACAGATGATTGATTGCTTATTGTTAAAGAGCAGTGCTGAACCGGTTAAGACCTTGTTCAGCGGGAGGCGTATCTTACACTTCCCAGAATTTGTGTCAAGCCAGCGATTTGAATTTATTTATCAAACCCACCTACTTAACTCACTTCGCTTCACTTTTGAGCCTTTCGACTCCACCGCGTTGCGAGGCGGCCATTTTAGTGATTTTCAATCTCGTGTCAAGCGATGTTTTGCATCATTTTTCACTTCATTTCAAAACCACCCCAGAGCTGCTTTCGCATCACCCCGTTGGCATGGCGCGCATTATAGGGAGTTTTTGGCAGCGTGCAATACTAAATATTAGTTTTTTGAGGCTTTGGCGATCGTTTGCTGGTTAAACCGTCAATATGGGCAAAATAGCTCCAAAAACAATATCAGTAACCATGCATTTAGTAGTTGGCTGCTTAAGAACTAGTCGCTAATATGAAAGAGCTTTAAGTATTTATATGTATTTACTCTGACTCTTTCATCTTTATTACTTAGGAAATCTTTATGTTAGCTAATTTACAACGATCCTTACCTTTTACTCTGGCGTTAGCCATCATCGTTTATCTGGTTTTACTATTAATCCCTGATCTTGCTTTAAGTGCTTCTGTATTAGTGACCATAGGTGTAGTGCTGGGTGGTGTATTGGTACCTGTTCTGGTTGAAGTCAAAGGTGCCTCTATTGCAAGCACAGGTTCTCCTGCAGCAGCTAAAACAAACTACGACGGTGAAACTGCTACTTTATATGTAGGTAACTTACCTTACCGTGCCAATGAAGATGCTGTACGTGAGTTGTTCCAAAAGTTTGGTGTAGTCGTCAACGTACGTTTGATGAAAGATCGCCAGACAGGTCGTCGCCGTGGTTTTGGTTTTGTTGAAGTGGCAGCGAAAGATGCCAACAAGATGATCCAGAAGTTAAACGACTTTGCGTTCCAGGAGCGTACGTTAAAAGTGCGTGAAGCCAAAGAACGTCAGGACGGTGACGATAACGACGAATAAACTGTATTAGTCCTGATATAAATCTGGCCAGCAACTCTGCTGGCCAAATCCCATCTGTTTGACTCTTCCTTTTTGCTGCTCTGTCAGTTCTTGTGTTGCAATAAAACAATCCTGATTATTCTCTTTATATAGAGAAGTAATTCCGACCGCTAAATGTTGCACTCTTCTGGCTATTGCATCGGCTGTATCAAACAGCTTTGGAGCTTCTGTAAAAGCAGAACGGATCTCTTGAGCTAAAAAAGGAAAATGGGTGCAGCCCAAGATAATAGCTTTAGGCGCGAATTCATTTAAGCCACTGTCTTTGATAACCAGAGCCACTTCTACTTTTACATCAGCATCTGCCCAGACTTTTTGCTCCGCCAGCATCACTAGTTCGCTGCTACCGACCAATTGCACCTGACTCTGACCAGCATAATCGGCTACCAGCTTCTGTATATAGTGGCCTTTGACTGTGGCCGGAGTGGCCAGCAATGCCATTTTTTCGCCAGCACAATATAAAGCAGCAGGTTTAATGGCGGGTACTACGCCAACAAAAGGCAAATCAAACTGCTGACGTAACCAATCAACTGCCTGAGTAGTAGCAGTGTTGCAGGCGATAACAATCAGATCAACCTGATGAGTCAGCAGATGTTCGGTCAGTTGTTTTAAGCGCTGGCGGATAAATAACTCCGATTTAGTGCCATAAGGCAAGTATCTGTTATCCATCATATAGAAGTAATCCGCAGGCACTAAAGCACGCACCGCTTCTAATATAGAAAGACCACCCACTCCACTGTCGATAAAACCTATGCGCATGCCATATCTTCTGAAAAAATCTATCGAAAAGCTCTGGCGCTATTTTGCCAGACATTCGCCCGCTAAGGCAGTTGCTCTGCTACTTTTATCTGCAGCTTGCTTTTGCTGATAGACATTCAGGCAAAAGCCCTTAGAATAGGCCGCTTTTTCGACAACAGGTGACAGGCAATGGCTTTAGGGCAAGTATTTCCGGATTTATATGAAACTCAACTGGCAGAAAAGCAAGCTGGTATAGAGCAGCTGTTTGCATCCTATGCGTTGCCAGAGTTAGAGTTGTTCCGCTCCGAACCCAGCCATTATCGTCAACGTGCTGAATTTCGGGTCTGGCATGAAGGGGACGATTTGTTCCACATTATGTTTGACTCAGAAACCAAACAAAAACAGCGCATTGATTACTTCCCTGTCGCCTGCAAACAAATAGCCGATTTTATGCCAGTGCTATTGGAAGAGCTGAAAAAGCGTCCGGCACTGCGAAACAAGTTGTACCAGATTGATTACCTGAGCGGCTTAAGTGGCGAGCTGTTGGTTTCTCTTATTTATAAGAAGCCATTAAGTGACGATTGGGCCGAACAAGCCGCTTTGTTAAAAGCTGATTTAGCAGAGCAATGGCCGCTGGACTTTATTGGCCGTTCGCGCAAACAAAAAGTGTTGGTGCATCGCGACCATATTATTGAAAAGCTGACAGTCAAAGACCGCACTTTAAGTTACCAACAAATTGAAAACAGCTTTACCCAGCCAAATGCCAAAGTAAATCAACAGATGCTGGAGTGGGCTTGTGATATATCAAGCCAGCTCAAAGGCGACTTACTAGAACTCTATTGCGGTAACGGCAACTTCTCGCTGGCCCTGACGCCTTATTTCCGTCAGGTTGTTGCCACAGAGATTGCCCGCAGTTCGATTAAATCTGCACAGCTGAATATTGAAATGAACCAGGTGACGAATTTGCAGGTGTTGCAAATGTCAGCTGAGGATGTCAGTGCGGCCATGGCCACAGGCAAAAAGTTAAAGACCTTGGATTTATCAGAGTTACAGCTGGATACTATTCTGGTTGACCCACCACGGGCTGGTTTAGATCCAGCCACTGAAGCTTTTGTCAGCCAGTTTAACGATATTATTTATATCTCCTGTAATCCTGTCACTTTAGAACAGAACTTACAGCAGCTAAGTAAAACCCATGAAATCAAAGCTTTTGCTTTGTTTGATCAGTTCCCTTACACCCACCATATTGAATCTGGTGTCTGGTTACGCAAGCTTACTGCTTAGCTTTGCGATAACTGACTTTTGCGACCATAACTGGCAGCACCATGAGCCATCCAGCGCAACTGCATAATAGTGCGCTGGGTGATTTGTTTGCGCTGCTCTGCCGTTGCATCCAGCGCATCAGCTCCGGCATGAAAGACTAAGATCACCATAGCTTCCGCCTGCATCTGGGCACGTTCAGCCGGACAATCTGTTTCTTTACGCAGATAATCCGCCAGCTCAGCACCAAAATGATAAATCTCCCGGGCTACAGCACTACGAAAAGCCGCTGATGTGCCTGAACGTTCACGCAGCAGTAAACGAAACACATTGCTGTGGCCGGTGACGAATTCCATAAAGGTTTCAATAGAGGTGCGGATCACGCTGCCATTGGCTTCAATGCGATGCCGGGCTTGGCGCAATAACTGACGAAGCATCAGACCGGCTTCATCGACCAGAGTTAGGCCTAATTCATCCATATCCGTAAAATGGCGATAAAAGGAGGTTGGAGCAATACCTGCTTCGCGCGCTACTTCACGTAAACTTAAACTTGAGTAGCCCTTATCAGCGCTAAGCTGCTGAAAAGCTGCATCTATAATAGCGCGTCTGGTTTTTTCTTTTTGTTGGGCGCGGGTCACGGCTCACTCCTTTTTGCTTCTTCCTCATTTTAACGCTTGACCCTGCAACTTTGCACGGCTAAATTAGCTTACAGTTGTAAGCCTAAAGTTCCCAAAATGAATAAACCCCCAATTATCTGGACCAACGTAATTCTGTTTGCGTCCACTTTTCTTGTTGCCGCCATTCTGGTGCCTTGGTATGCCATAGCTGTTGGTTTTACCTGGACAGAGATTATTGCCACTATTGTATGTTTGGGTTATTGCGGTATGTCGATCACCGCCGGTTACCACAGACTCTGGGCGCACAAAACTTATGATGCACATCCTGCTTTACAATGGTTTTATGCCATAGGTGGTGCTTTTGCTCTGCAAAACAGCGCTCTGCATTGGTCTTCCGATCACCGTGTCCACCATAAATTTGTTGATCAAAACGATAAAGATCCCTACTCAGCACAGCGTGGGTTTTGGTTCAGCCATATTGGTTGGATGTTACGCGAGTATCAAAGCAATACTTATGCTGATTACAGCAACGCCCGCGACTTACAGAACAATAAAATAGTGATGTGGCAGCACAAAAACTATCTGGTACTGACTGTGGCAACCAACTTTGGTATCCCACTGTTTTTAGGCTGGTTAACCGATAGCTATATCGGCATGTTATTAAGCGTGGGGGTTTTACGTTTAGTGCTGAGCCACCATTTTACGTTTTTTATTAACTCTTTAGCTCATATCTGGGGCAACCAGCCTTACACCGATCAGAACAGTGCACGGGATAACGGCATACTGGCCTTTTTAACTTATGGTGAGGGTTATCATAACTTCCACCATATTTTTGAATACGATTACCGCAACGGCATTAAATGGTGGCAATTTGACCCGACTAAATGGCTGATTAAAAGCTGTTCCTGGTTAGGTTTAACCCGCAATTTACGGGTCTGCCCACCGGACCGCATCGAAAAAGCCAAAGTACAGATGCAATTAAAACGTGCACAGGCCAAAGTGTCGCACTTGCCAGACGCTGAGCTGGTGATGCAACGCCTTGAGCATGAGTACGAGCTGCTGATGGAAAAAATGCATGCTTATTACGATGTGAAAAAAGTACTGCTGCAACAGAAAAAACAACAATTGATGCAACAGTACAATGAATTTGATTTAAAGCAGCAAATGCTGGAAGTTCGGCGCAATCTGCAACTGCAGCAAAAACGCTGGCAGCAGCTAACAGCTCAATTTGCCTAGGCATTTGATAAAAACTTACGAAAGGTGGCATTGGCCGCCTTTTTTATCGCCTTTAATTCAGGATTTCTGATTAAATATAAAGAGTGCAGTCAGCGAAGGAAAAACCCGTGGTCAAAGCAACTCAAAGCAAAACATATGATTTTGATGCAATTATTATAGGCACAGGTCCAGGCGGCGAAGGTGCAGCTATGAATCTGGCGAAAAGTGGCAAAACTGTGGCTGTAATTGAACGCCATCAGCAAGTCGGCGGCGGCTGCACACATTGGGGCACTATTCCTTCCAAAGCACTACGTCATTCTGTCAGCCGTTATATTGAATACAAAGAAAACCCGCTGTTTCAGATGGATGACCAATCGTCCAACCTGACCTTCCCGCATATTTTAAAACACGCTGCAGGTGTGATTCGCAAACAAGTGCAGCTGCGCAGCAGTTTTTATGAGCGCAACAGAGTGAAAGTATTTCAGGGTAATGCCTCTTTTGTTGATGCTCACCAGATCCGGATAGAGCAGGACGGCTCGCCGGACCAGACTATCTCTGCAGAACATATTATTCTGGCCACAGGCTCGCGCCCTTATCGCCCGCAAAATGTCGACTTTACTCATAGCCGTATTTTTGACAGCGACACTATATTGTCGTTAACAGATGATGTGCGACATATCATTATTTTTGGTGCAGGCGTGATTGGTTGTGAGTACGCGTCGATTTTCCGTGGTTTAGGTGTACGGGTGGACTTGGTCAATACCAGAGACCGGCTGTTGTCTTTTATGGACGCTGAAATTTCTGACGCCTTGAGTTATCACTTCTGGAACTCTGGTGTGACTATTCGCCATGGCGAGGAATTTGATCGGATTGAAGGCTGTGCTGATGGTGTGATTTTGCATCTGCAATCCGGCAAAAAAATGAAAGCCGACTGTATCTTGTTTGCCAATGGCCGCACCGGCAACACCGACAAGTTAAACCTCAATGCTATTGGCTTAAAAGCAGATAGCCGCGGCCAGTTGAAGGTCAATGACAACTACCAGACTGAAATTCCAAGCGTATACGCCGTGGGTGATGTGATTGGTTACCCAAGCCTTGCCAGCGCAGCTTATGATCAGGGCCGTATTGCCGCCAATTCTATTATTCATGGCAACTGCAGCACTTATTTGATTGATGATATTCCGGTCGGTATTTACACCATACCTGAGATGAGTTCTGTGGGTAAAAACGAACAGGAGTTAACGGCAGCCCGCGTTCCTTATGAAGTAGGTCGCGCCCAATTTAAACATCTGGCTCGGGCTCAGATTGCCAATACCAGTGTAGGCAGTCTCAAATTGCTGTTTCACCGTGATACCAAAGAAATTTTGGGCATTCATTGTTTTGGCGAAAGGGCTGCAGAAATAGTGCATATAGGCCAGGCCATTATGATGCAAAAAAATGGCGGCAATACCATAGAGTATTTTGTTCACACCACTTTTAACTATCCAACTATGGCTGAAGCTTATCGGGTCGCTGCTATGAATGGTTTAAACCGTTTGTTTTAAACCATGTTGAAACAAAAACGCCAGCATTGAAGCTGGCGTTTGTGTTTTTGAACACGGCGAGAATTTACTCGTCGTCGTCAGCAATCTCGGTATTCATATGATAAGTGCGGCTGAATGAATGCACTGCATCAATAAATACACCTGCTTTTTCCGGATCGACATCTGGAGTAATACCGTGGCCGAGGTTAAACACATGGCCTGAACCCATACCATAACCGTCCAGAATAGCCTGCACTTCCTGACGGATGCGCTCTGGGGTACCTAACAGGATGGAAGGGTCCATATTACCCTGCAACGCCACTTTATCGCCAATACGAGCACGGGCATGACGAATATCGATGGTCCAATCTAAGCCTACGCCATCACATCCAGTTGCTGCGATTTCTTCCAGCCATAAACCACCGTTTTTGGTAAACAGCGTAACAGGAACAGGACGACCATCTGCAAAACGGGTTAAACCAGATACAATTTGCTGCATGTAGCTTAATGAAAACTCACGGTAATCGTGTGGAGTTAACACACCACCCCAGGTATCAAAAATCATCACAGACTGAGCACCAGCCGCAATTTGCGCATTCAGATACAAAATGACACTTTGCGTCAATTTATCCAGCAGGATATGCACCACTTCTGGCTCTGTGTACATCAGCTTTTTGATTTTCGAAAACGTTTTGCTGCTGCCGCCTTCAAACATATAGGTGGCAAGAGTCCATGGACTACCGGAGAAGCCAATTAACGGCACTTCACCGTTCAGTTCTCGGCGGATAGTACGCACAGCGTCCATCACATAACGCAGCTCAACTTCCGGATCTGGCACAGGCAACTGCATCACATCCATAAAATCTGTCAATTGTTTGGTAAAACGTGGGCCTTCACCTTCGCCAAAGTACAATCCCATGCCCATAGCATCAGGGATAGTTAAAATGTCACTGAATAAGATGGCAGCATCTAAAGGATAACGTTTTAACGGCTGCAGAGTGACTTCGCAAGCCAGCTCAGGGTTTTTGCACAATGACATGAAATCGCCAGCAATAGCCCGCGTCGCTCTATATTCAGGAAGATAACGTCCAGCCTGACGCATCATCCAGATTGGAGTGCGATCAACAGGTTGTTTCATCAAAGCCCTTAAGTAACGATCATTTTTTAGTTGCATCTATCATCTGCCATCTTTTGATTTATCACTAGTTTATCACTGATGTTTGATCAGTCACTATTTTTTACCAAAGGCTATTTTTTCTGCGCTGAAAAAAGCTGTTGCCCTGCAAAAATACATCTGTTATAAACTACCTGCGCTAGTAAAGAACAAGAATAAAGAAACTCGTTTTAACGAGTCCTGGTAACGTAAGTTACACCTCCCTTAAGCCACGTTAGTGGCTTTTTTATTTGCCGCCATCCATGGCGCAAACCCTTTCGGGCCAGCTAAAGCTGTTAAAAATTATTCCTGATAATTTTTTATTTCCCCATCCATGGGGTCCACCCTCCTGGGCCAATGCTCCGCATTGTTAAAAATCTTTCCAGAAGATTTTTTATTTGCTGCCATCCCTTGCGCAAACCCTATCGGGCCATCTCATTATCTGCCGCCCTTAGCAATATACTGAATCACCTGGCCTGATAAGGTTGCCGTCATTGGTACTTCCGGTAACTGATCCAGATCATACCAATGGGCTTCCTCAATTTCGTCAGGCTGACATACCAGCTCGCCTGACTTATAGTCGGCGATAAAAGCAGTCATCAGTGAATGGGGGAAAGGCCAGGGTTGGCTGCCCATGTAACGTAAATTGGTGATATCAATACCCACCTCCTCTTTTACTTCCCGCACTGCGGCTTGTTCCAGCGTTTCTGCAGATTCAACGAAACCAGCCAGAATAGAAAAGAAACCCGTTTTATGTCGCGCAGAGCGCGCCAGTAAGAGTTGGTTTTTGTCATTGACCACAGCAATCAGCACACAAGGGTTAATACGTGGGTAACAGCGGTGACCACACTTGTGACAAAGCGCTGCCAGCTCCCAGTTCACCAAATGCATAGAACTGCCACACTGGCCGCAGTATCGGTGGGTTTGCAAAAATAAAGCCACCTGACAAGCTCTGGCTGCATGTTCAAAAATGGCTGCTGACTGCTGCAACAAAACCCGGGCCGAATGCCACTGCTCTTCTGCTTCTGGTCTGTCGGTGTAATTCAACAGATAACAATCCACACCATCAATGGCGCCCACCAGACACAAAGGTTCTGAACCATCTAAGAACTCTGGTAATTGGTCATAACGACACAGAGGTGGAGCAGCATCAACCGAATGCAGCCAGATTTTGCCCTGACTGACAATAAACCAGTGGCCATACAAGTCGGCTGCTGCGGGCACATTGTGCTTAATCATTTTTGTTCTACTCCACCACTTATTCGTGAAAACAAGCGTATGATAGAGCCAAAGACTGAGCTGACCAATAAAAAAGTAGTTGATCTTTATCCGAGAATTCTTTTAATTAGAGGTTCAGAGCAGTAAGTCATTTAAGTAAGGGGAAGTATATGTACACCCGTTTAGAGTCAGCACAACAGAAATGGGGTGGCAGCCTGACAGCTATTGATAACTGGCTGGATGAAAGGCAGCGCCTTATTGTTCGTTATTGTGAGCTGGCTGCATTGCCTCCTTTTGACAAAAAAAGTGGGAACTCTTTGCCTGATTTGGCAGATATCCAGCACTTTTGCCAACTGCTGATGGATTATTTATCAGCAGGTCATTTTGAAGTTTATGAACAAATCGTATCGCAATGTGCCGTCAATGGTCAGGATAGTCGCCAACTGGCTGACTCTCTATATCCGAAAATAGCGCATTCCACTGATATGGCGTTGGAATTTAACGACAAATACGCTGAAGCTGACGGTAAAACCTTATCGAAAAACTTCGATCGCGACCTGTCCATTTTAGGCCAGGCGTTAGTTGAACGTTTTGATTTTGAAGATGAATTGATCCAGACGTTGCACAACAAGTATTCCAAGGCTGTAACTGCCTGAGTTAGTTTATTTGCCATAGTCATCACAAAAGCAAAAAAGCGACCTTAAGGTCGCTTTTTTATCGGGTGAAGAATTACTTCTTCTCAGCCGGAGCTTCTGCAGCAGGAGCTTCTTCGCCAATGCCCAACAATTCAACGTCAAATACTAAAACGCTGTTTGCAGGGATAGTACCCATATCACGTTCGCCGTAAGCTAAATCGCTAGGGATAGTGAATTTGAACTTAGAACCAACGCTCATCAACTGAACGCCTTCAGTCCAGCCTTTGATCACTTGGTTTAACGGGAACTGAGCAGGACCACGTTCTTTTGAACTGTCAAATTCAGTACCGTCAACCAGGGTACCAGTGTAGTGCACACGAACTACATCAGTTGCAGCCGGTTTTGGACCCTCAGCAGCTTGAACTACTTCATACTGTAAACCTGATTCAGTCACTTTCACGCCTGCTTTCTTCGCGTTAGTTTCTAAATAGGCTTTACCAGCAGCAACGTTTTGTTCAGCCTGAGCTTTCGCTACTTCAACTTGTTTTTCACGGGCTGTTTGTTCCAGCGCCATCATCACTTTCTGTACTTCTTCCTCATTCAGCTGAGCTTTGCCAGCCAACTGGTCCTGAATACCACGTACTATAGTTTCTGAAGCCAAAGGTAAACCTAACTTCTCGTGCTCTTTAATGGTAGTGTCGATAAAACGACCAGCAGATACACCTAAGCTATAAGATTGTTTTGCAGTATCTGTATCTAAAACCAGAGGTTTTGGCTGCTCAGCTTCTTTGTTACAAGCAGACAAAGTTAAAACGGTAGCCGCAATCAGCGACACCTTAGTTAATAAACGCATGTATTTCTCCAATAAATAAGCAGGTTTGGCTGCAAAATTGTGTTTTAATAAGTTTAAAGGTTTTATGCAACGTCCCTATACTAACGGTTTGTGCTAATGACGTTAACCCATAGCGGTAAATATCTGACGATTTTTCTGGCATTTTGTCTCTTTGCCTGCTCAGAAGTTCAACCAAAATCTGTGCGACAAGTGCAGCACAGTGAAACGCCCTCTTATGGTGCGGCTATTAATGACAACTCAACCCTGGTTGCAGTGTCTGCTTTGGATGAAGGCGTTACCGTCTGGGACCTGCAAAAAGATACAGCTTTGTACTCACTCGGTCATCAGGAAAAAAGTGATAATCAGATTTTATCTTTGTCATTAAGCCCTGATGGCAGTCACCTATTAACAGGTGACAGCAAAGACTTTGCGTTGTGGCAAATGAACGATGGCCGGAATATTGGTTTCTGGTCGGTTAAAGACGCTACGATCCGCGATTTAGCCGTATCTGATTTTGGCCGTCATATGCTGGTAGGCCAAAGCGACGGCAAAGTGCAACATATCACCTTAAGTTCAGGTCGTCGTATTGAGTTTTTGGGCCACACCGAAAACGTCAACTCAGTCGATCTATCCGCCAATGGCCGATTTGCTTTAACAGGGTCCAATGATCATTATGCCTATCTTTGGGATACAGAAACGGCGCAGATTATTTATAGTTTTCCACATCCAAACCGTGTCACTAAGGTAGCGCTTGATCAACAAGGTCGTTACGCTTTTAGTGCAGGCAGTGAGCTGCAAGGTTTTATCTGGGATCTAAAAACAGGCAAACAAATCAGTCAGTTGGAATTATCCAGAGCACAAATTATTACTGCCGCCCGCTTTAGCCCAAACGGTAAGTGGCTGGTCACAGGTTCTCCATCCAGAGCCTTAATTTTATGGGATGTGGCGACAGGGAAAAAATTACAGCAGTGGCAAGTCAGAGCTATTCTTAATAGCAGGCCTGCCAGTGCAGTGATCCATGCGGTGGCATTTTTGAATGACAGCCAGATTATCAGTGAGAGTTCCAGTGGCGTAGCCGAAGTATGGGAGATTAAACAATGACAGAACAAGTGGTAGAGCTACAGCAGCAACTTATTGATTTGGAGAGCAAACTTGCTTTTCAGGAAGATGTAGTGCAAACCCTGAATGACGAGTTGCACGAACACCAGAAAAGTATCGAAAAACTGCAACGCCAGGTGATGCTGTTGGCGGAGAAGATCAGCAAGGGCAACGACAGTGGCATATTACGTGTAGACGAAGAGCCACCACCGCCGCATTATTAATTTCCCTGATTATTCAGGTTTGAAAACACCGATAACCTGTTCAGTAGCACGCGAAGCTTTTGCCACCTGCTGTTCGGGTTGAGCCATATGATGGCCGCACTCCACACATTCTACTTTTTCAACATTGTTCTCAACAAACAACATCAAGGTGTCCATGGCTTTGCACTGCGGACAGGTTGCACCGGCAATAAAGCGTTTTTTCTTTCTGTCTGTCATATTTTTACTCTCTTCACTTTGTTTTATCGCATCTAATACCGCTTGCGCTCTTGGTTTGTCATCACTTTGCGATTAGAGTAGCAACCAATTTTCGTCCGGGCTAAAACACCATGATCCAACTGCAAAACGTCGAACTGCGACGCGGTATCAATTGCTTACTGCAACAGGCCGATCTTACCGTATTTCCGGGGCAAAAGGTCGGAATAATTGGCGCCAACGGGTGCGGCAAATCCAGTCTTTTTGCTTTGCTGCAACAAAAGCTGCAACCTGACGCAGGTTCTGTCGCTATTCCATCCAGTTGGACTATCTCCACAGTGGCGCAGGAAACTCCGGCGCTGGATATGTCAGCCATGGATTATGTGCTGCAGGGCGACGAAAAACTTTATCCATTGTTACAGCAGTTAAAAATTACCGACGGCAGTGTCGACTTAGCAGCAGTGCATCACCAGATTGACGCTTTAGACGGCTACAGAGCCGAAGCTAAAGCCGGTATTTTATTAGATGGCCTGGGATTTAGTGGTGCAGCACAACAACACAGTGTGAAGTCGTTTTCCGGTGGCTGGCGTATGCGCTTAAATCTGGCGAAAGCCCTGATGCAACCTGCCGAATTGTTGTTATTGGATGAACCCACCAACCACTTAGATTTAGACGCTGTGCTTTGGCTGGAAAAATATCTGGCATCTTTTACCGGTACTTTGTTATTGATCAGCCATGACCGCGACTTTCTGGATGCTGTGATTGATAATACGGTGCATATCGACAATCAGACCTTAACTTTATACAAAGGCAACTATAGCCAGTTTGAACGTCAGCGCGCTGAACACTTGTCCCAACACCAGTCGATGTTTGAAAAACAACAACGTCAGGTCGCGCATCTGCAAAAGTATATTGACCGGTTCCGCGCTCAGGCCACTAAAGCTAAACAAGCGCAAAGCCGGATCAAAGCATTGGAACGTATGACGTTATTGGCACCTGCTCATGCCGATTCGCCTTTTCAGTTCGAGTTTTTAGACCCACGGTCTTTGCCGAACCCGCTTTTGAAGATGGAAAACGTTAAAGCAGGTTATGGCGATACCCCTATTTTGCAGCAGATTAACTTTCAATTGCTGCCTGGCAGCCGTATAGGTTTGTTAGGCCGTAACGGCGCTGGTAAATCGACACTGATCAAAATGTTATCCGGCTCTTTAACACCACAAGCCGGTGAGATTTGGTATGCCAATGGCGTCAGTATTGGTTATTTTGCTCAGCACCAGCTGGAAACTTTAAGGCCACAGGATTCGCCGTTACAGCATTTGGTGCGTTTAGCCCCTGATGCTACAGAGCAGCAACTGCGCGACTATATTGGTGGTTTTGGTTTTCATGGCGACAAAGCTCTGGCTGCTTGTGCGCCTTTTTCCGGCGGTGAAAAAGCACGTCTGGTATTGGCTTTGTTGGTGTATCAGCGCCCTAACCTGCTGTTATTGGATGAACCAACCAACCACTTAGATCTGGATATGCGTGAAGCCATAGTGATGGCTTTACAAAGTTTCGAAGGCGCTATAGTGGTGGTATCACACGACCGGCATTTACTTAGCAGTACCACAGATGAGTTTTATCTGGTGGCCCATGGCAAAGTAGCGCCATTTGCCGGCGACTTATCAGATTATTACCAGTGGTTGCAGCAAGATCAGCGTGCCAGCAATGCCGCATCGACTTCTGAAGAAACAGTCACTGCAAACAGTGCACAAAATCGTAAAGATCAAAAACGGCTGGAAGCAGAACTGCGTACATTACAACGACCGTTAAAGCAAAAAATTGAAAAGCTGGAGCAGCAACAAGAAAAACTGCACCAGCAACAGCAGCAGATTGAAACAGCTTTAGCCGATGCTGGTATATACGATGCTATTCGCAAAGCGGAGCTGACCAAGACATTGGCTGAGCAACAAAAAGTCCAAAAGGAACTAGCTGAAGTGGAAGAACAATGGTTCGAAGCTCAGGAAGCATGGGAGCAACAAAGTGCAGAATTCTGGCAAAAAAACTCTTAATTCTGAACAGTTCTGGTTGTACAGCCTGAGCTTGTATCCAGCCATTAAAGACTTGTGTCTGCAATGGCAAGACAACTTTGGCGTTAATATCAACTTGCTGTTGTTTTTGCTGTATCTGGATAAACAGCAGCAAAGTTTAAACGAAACACAACTGCAGCAACTGGAAGACTTACTCAAACACTTCAGTACTGAAGTCACTCAGTCTATCCGGGCTTTACGTCGCACTTTGCCATCCCCATGGCTGGAGTCTGATATGCAGCAGCCTTTGCGTCAGCAATTGCTGAGCACTGAACTGGCAGCTGAGAAACTGGAACAGCAGTTATTGGTGCAGCAGTTTAATCAGTTAAGCTTAAGCTCCGATGTTTTACCCCACAGTCAGTTGCTGGACCATTATTTGTTACTGATTAACGCGCCGGTTGAACAGCTGGATGCTGAAATTCTTGATCTGTATCAACAAAGCCAGCAGTTAGAAGGCTTCTAAAATCTAACTTTGATCTATATCAGACTTTGCATGAGCTGATGCTTCTAAACTACAAGCATCAGCAAATAGCGAGGATATGATCATGAATATATGGCAAGAGTTTCTGAAAGATCCGGTCATCTTTTTCTCTTTTACCGGTCTGGGTTTAGTGATTGGCTTATGCCTGTTTTACGCTGGCTACTTCTTATATAAAACTTCGCATGCAGAGTGATTTTTGATGAAAAAAAGCGCAGTCACTGAGACTGCGCTTTTTTATCATCGTTTAAAATACCGTCGATTATATCCTGAGCACAGCTAACACTAACATGGTACTTAGCTCTGTATTCAGCAATCGTCTTGTACTTACGCCGTAATGCCTTTTCCCGAAGAATTTTGTCTTCTTCAGCAATTATGTCTGGCTCAGCCTCCTTACGGGAACGTCTCATAGCTAAATGTTTACTATCTACTTCTTCACACACTTGTGTGTTCCAATAGATATATAGAAGTAAGCAAAATAGCACAAACATATCACAGTGCTCTTTATCCATAGCACCTCGCGCTATTCGATATTACTGAGATAGATTCAAAGCTATCTCAGTCACAATGAAAGCGACAGGGAAACCAAGTGCAACCGCGCCAATATAAGACACAAGCAGAGATTGACTCTGATTTAGACTAAAGAATAACTTTTCAACCGCCAAAACATCTTTTGCCCAAGCGGTAAACAAAGCGCTAAAAGCACAGCCGCCCACAAGTTTTATAAGAATTAAACTTTCAAGAGGGTCATCATTAAACAAAACTATGCCCCAAATTACAGCAAAGAAACCTACAGTAAGTTTATTCATTTGCTTTACCTTAACGCGAGGGCGACTTCAAACGCCCTCACGCCCACTAGGGATTAACTAGCAAGATAATAAGAAACGTAAGCGATACCACCAAACAGCATAGCGCCACCCAATATACCTGCAAATCCAAATACAGCGCCTCTCATCGCACCGTGACCTGCAGCTCTTGCAACATTCCATCCAGCTGCGCCGCCAGCAAGACCTCCTGTTACGGCAGCACCGGCAGTTACTTCACCTATATGACCACCACTGACATCTTCTACCTGCTCAAATGTTAATTCACGCATAGTATCTCTCCTTGAGACTCACTAAGTTTAGCAATCTGTCTCCAGATTGCTACCAGCTGATACAGCCAGACACTTAACACCATGTCGTTCAGCAATAAAGGCCTTTATCTGCACAATTAAGAGTTACAGAAAAAGCCTAAATTTACATTTAAGTTACAATTAATTTAATTTAGATTAAAAATGGAACTTATCCTGCTCTTTTCGGAGGGACGCTAAAACAAAAAAAGAAGAAAAAGTACAGATTTGTGGACAGACAAGATGCTGCCCACTACTTGTGGGCTAAGCAGACAATTCAGCACTTAGCTTTTCGGTAAAAGCGGATACCAAAGCATAAATCGTCAACTGAGGATTTGCGCCTAAGCTTGAGGGCAATACCGAACCATCAAATACAGACAGGTTTTCCAATTGATGATGGCGGCCTTGCTGGTTCACCACCCCTTTCGCAGGGTCAGCACTCATATTACAACCTCCCATCACATGGGCTGATGCCAGAGTGGCCCGGTATTTTTGTAGTGGTAAAGCTTTAATAGCCTCGTGGGCTTGTCCCCAGCTGGAATAAAGCTGAGCATCCTGATGAATAGGTAATACCGACTTAGCTCCAGCGGCAAACTGCAGTTCGGCCATCGCCAGATAAGCATCCTGTATGCCTTGCCATAAATAATCAGAAATAGGGTAATCCACTACTGGCTCTCCATGATCGGAGAGCAATACGGTACCGCCCTGACTGTCTGGATGAAAACCATCCCGCAATAATGCAATCACCACCTGCAACTGATTAAACTGCTGCATTAAGGCGGCATGCGACTGAGCAACGCCCGTCAGTTTAGTGGCCATTAACACAGGGTGTAATGGCGGAACCTCTAATTTAAAGCCTATCTGTCCGTTTGAAGGCCAGACAAAGTGATCAGAATAAATCGACTGCGGGGCCCCACTATGACCAGCTATAGTGTCTTCAAACAAAGCACCGGAAATCGCGCTGGGATGCAGGTAAGTATGCTTGCCTAAACGGCCAGACGGATTAGGCACTTTGGAGCGCAGCAACAACGCAGGTGAACCTATAGCGCCGGCAGCCACTATGTAATGTTTAGCTTTAAAACTAAGTTTTATGTTGAAATCAGGCTGAAAATGCGGATCGACAGGCACAGCCACCAAGGATTGCACTTGCCCGCCTTGCCATGCCAGCTCACGCGCCGATACCCGGCTAATCAGCATAGCGCCTGCTTGCATCGCCGATGGAATAGTGCTGACCAGCATCGACTGCTTGGCATTGATGGGGCACCCCATGCCACAGTAGCCCAGGTTAGCGCAGCCGCTGACATTGCGGTTGATCACTGTGTATTGCCAGCCCAGAGCTTCACAGCCCTGACGGAGCTTATCGTTATTGGCATTTGGCGGTACAGGCCAAGGGTGAATATTCAACCTTTGCTCGGCTTGCTGAAAATAAGGAGCTAAGTTGTCTGGAGTAAAGTCTGTACCAAATTCAGCGCGCCAGTAGTCCAGTGTTTTTTCAGGTGTGCGAATAGAAGTCGTCCAGTTGACCGTAGTAGAGCCCCCTACAGCACGGCCCTGCAATATACCTATACTTTGATCCAAAGTTTTACGGCCAGCACCGTCCTGATACAAATGCGGATACGCCCAGCGCTCCTGCTGTTTAAAGTCTTTGCCTTCATACAAAGCGCCCATTTCCAGCAAAATCACTTTGAATCCAGCAAGACTAAGCTGTTCAGCAGCCATAGCACCACCGGCGCCAGAACCCACTATCACCACATCTGCTTCAAACTGTTTGTCAGCAGTTAAAGTGGAAGCATCAAGATAAGACCAGCCTGAAGATACGCCATCGGCAATCAGGTTTTTCATGGATTAAACTCCGGCGCGCTGTAACCCAATGCTTGCCAATGCTGTGGCTGACCATAAAAAGCACCGTAGATCAGTTCGCGCAACCCGCTAAAGGCTTGTTGCAATAAAGAAAAATAACTGTCACGCCAGCTTAATAACAAATCCAGACGCTGCGATAGCGGCAAATCGGCCAGCTGCAACCACTGACCTGTTAATGCCAGTCGGGCTAAATCCTGCTGCAGTAACTGAAACAATTGGTTTAACTGTTGCTGCTGGCTTTGAGGCAAATAGGCCAGAAACTCCAGCACAGCGTCACGGCTTTGTTGCAGTGATAACTGTTGTGCCGTGGCCTCTGCTGGCAAAGCTCCCATCAATACCGCTGGCAATAACGCATCCAGCACCAGAACAGCCGCATTGTCACTGCCTTGCAGACTTTGATACTGATATACTGCGTAGCCTGTGCTGGCTGCCAGGGTAAGAGCAAGCGAGCGGAAAATAAACTGGCGTCTGTTCATTCTTATTGTGGTCCGGCCAGAAGAAAGTGACTTTGATTGTTAAGTAGGATTGTTGATTTTGCAAGCCCCTGAAATTGTAAAACTTCCCCCGGTATTTAAACCAGCATGGTGGCTGCGTAACTGCCATCTGCAAACCATAGTGGCTAAGTATCTGGCTCCACGTCGCGCTTTGGCGACAGAAACAGAAATGCTGGCATTACCCGATGGCGATCATATCCAGCTGAACTGGACAGAAAACCCGGAGCAGGCTGCAGCTAAACCTATAGTGGTGGTGTTGCATGGTCTGGAAGGTAATATCCAGAGCCATTATGCAGCTGGTATGTTGCGCGCTTTGCAACAACAGGGCTTTATTGCAGTGCTGATGCATTTTCGCGGTTGCAACGGTGTCGCCAACAGGCTGCCCCGAGCTTACCATTCCGGTGATACCGCCGATCTGGCCTATTTGATAGCTCAGATTCAGCTGCGTTATCCAGGCCGTGAGCTGGCTGCTGTTGGCTTTTCACTGGGCGGCAATGTGTTGGTGAAGTATTGTGGTGAACAGGGATTACAATGCGTTCTAAAAGCTGCTGTAGCCGTATCTGCACCGCTGGCTTTAGCTCCCAGCGCAGAGCGTATTAATCAGGGCGGCAGCAAAGTGTATCAGCAGTACCTTTTGGGACGGCTCAAAGCCACTATGATGCGTAAACTGGACCGACACCGGGATTTTCCTTTGCCCGTCAGCAAAGCACAAATTCTGGCATTAAAAACCATTCGCGACTTTGACGACTTACTAACAGCGCCGCTGCATGGTTTTCAGAATGCCGACGACTATTACCAAAAATCCAGCGGCAAAGCTTATTTAAAGCAAGTGCGTGTGCCGCTGTTATTGGTGCATGCTAAAGATGATCCATTTTTATCACCAGCAGTCTTACCTAAAGCTGATGAGGTCCCCCCTTATGTGCAGCTGTTATTATCCCGCCATGGCGGTCATGTTGGTTTTGTTACAGGCAACATGCCTTTTAAAGCGGAGTATTATCTGGAGCAGCAGCTTCCCCCTTACCTTGCACAATTTTTAGGAAAATACTGATGTTATTGATCCCATACCAAGAATTATCCGCAGACACACTGGAAGGCCTGATCGAAGCTTTTGTATTACGTGAAGGAACTGAATATGGTGAGCAGGACATTAGCCTGAGCGACAAAGTGGCTCAGGTGAAAAGCCAGTTGCAAGCGGATCAGCTGGTTATTTTGTATTCAGAGTTACATGAGAGTGTTGACATCATCACTAAACAACAGTGGCGACAACTGGTAAAGCAGGGAGAGATTGAGAGCGATCAGCTCTGAAGTTAGTCTAAAGTTCTGGTCGCGCTGTGGGCACGGATCAGCTCAGTCCATGGCACTTCAGAGCGGCCTATCACCATAAAATCCGGGTTCGACAGAGTTTCACGCTGGTTATAGCTTAAAGGTGCAAACTGACTATCGAGAATTTTACCACCAGCTTCTTCGACTATTACATGCACAGCCGCTGTATCCCATTCTCCGGTAGGGCCTAAACGCAGGTAACAATCTGCGCCACCTTCAGCTACTAAACAGCTTTTTAATGAGCAACTGCCCAGCGCTATAAATTCTGAGTTGGCAGGCGTATTTAACAGCTGATGAATATGCTCTATCGGCTGGCGACGACTGACCGCAATTTTGAGAACATCACCGGATTGATGCTGATTAACCCGAATGCGATTGATCAAATGCTGTTGCTGTTTAAAAGCACCATTGCCGCGGGTAGCGTAATACCAGATTTGTTCTTTGGGCCAATAGATGACCCCTAAAACAGGCCAGCCATGTTCCACCAGCGCTATGCTGACGGCGAAATCACCACTGCGGGCAATAAATTCCTGGGTGCCGTCCATAGGGTCAATCAGCCAGTAGCGAGGCCAGTCCTGACGTTGACGTAGCGGCAATAAGTGCATCTCTTCAGAAACAACAGGTATATCAGGAGTAAGCTCAGTTAAAGCATGCAGGATCAGCGCATTGGCAGCCAAATCAGCACTGGTGACAGGGCTTTCATCCGCTTTATGTTTGGCTTCATAGTCGCCACTCTGGTAAATAGACCATAAGGTATCACCAGCGGCACGAGCTGCGTCTTTGACAGGTTCTAATAACCTACTTAAAAACATCCTGATGCTTGTCCAGATAATCTCGGGCTAAGAACAAGGCCGCTACACTGCGAGCCTCAGTGAAGTCGCTCTGATCTAACAACTCAAACTGCTGTTGCCACTGCCATGGCACCAGTTCCAAAGGTTCGGGTTCGTCACCTGGCAAACTGGAGGCTGTTAAATCCAAAGCTAATACAATATGCATTGTAGCACTAAAGTATCCCGGAGCTAAGGCCACGGTTTTTAAAGGAATTAAACGCCCGGCTTTAAAACCTATTTCTTCCTGCAGTTCGCGGTTAGCGGCTTCAGCTACAGTTTCACCTGGATCGATCAGACCTTTAGGGAAACCCAGCTGATAATCATGAGTACCAGCACAGTATTCCCGTATTAAGTAAAAACTGCCAGGTTCAGGACAAGCCACTACCATCACTGCACCACGGCTACCGCCTTTCATTCGCTCGTAGGTGCGTTTTTCACCGTTGCTGAATTGCAGATCCAGCTGTTCAATTTTAAACAGCCGACTTTCAGCGACCAGTTTTTGATCTAAAATTTGCGGTTTTTCTTTGTCGCTGTCGCGCTGCGCCATAAAACTGCCTCTGCTACAATGGGCCATCGCCTTACTATAAATGGATTAGCTGGAAAAACCTATGCTGGACTGGAGACAAATTGATACCGTTTTGCTAGATATGGACGGTACTCTGCTGGATTTACACTTTGACAACTATTTCTGGCTGGAACATTTACCAAGACGCTGGGCAGAGCTTAGTGGCATCAGTGTGACCGAAGCGAAACAGCAACTGGAAGCTGAATACCATGAACTCAATGGCAAAATTGAGTGGTATTGCCTGGATTACTGGACCAAACGACTGTCTTTGCCTATCACAGAGCTGAAACGTGAAGTGATGGATAAAATTCAGATGCGCGCTGATACCCCAGCCTTTTTAACGGCATTAAAAAACTCTGGCCGTAAAGTGATACTGGTGACCAATGCCCACCCGGATTCGTTATCGTTAAAAATCGAGCGCACTACTCTTGCCAGTTATATTGATACCCTGGTGTCGACTCATGAATTTGGTGTGACCAAAGAGCAACAGGAGTTGTGGCAACAGTTGCAGCAACGTTTTGGCTTCGATCCGAAGCGCACTTTGTTTGTCGACGACAGTCTGCCGATTTTACAATCGGCGCAACGTTTTGGCATCGGGCATTTATTGGCAGTGGCCAATCCTGACAGCCAAAAACCCAGCAGAGCTATCACTGAGTTCCCGGCTATAGAAGATTATTCGGTGTTACTGGCAGATATTCAGGCGACATCCCCTAATTAATTGAAGTTGCAACGAGGCGACCAGTGAATGAGTCCCCATGAACATAGGCGACTATGTGATTGGGGCGAGAGAACACAGTCAACAAATTTGCACCTTCAAGTAAGACGGGGAAACTAACGGCTCTGTAATTTCAGAGTAAAACGCCCTTCAGCGTCCGGCTGGCCAACAAACTGCATCGCCTGATGCACTTCTTTTGGCAAGCTGGCGTCTGGTTTCATAGTGCCATTGAGCTGATACTTACCTTGTTCACCTATCAGTGCAGTCACATTCAGCGCCAGCGGATTGCCAGGTTCTGTCACCAGTTGCAGCTGACCCTGTTCACAACTTAAGTTGGCATCAATAGCTTTTAAATCTATCCAGCCTGAAGGCGCTTGAAACTTGGCGTCTAACCAGCTGGCTTTACCTGCTAATTGTTCACACCAGGGTTGCCCCATACTAAAATTCTGAATATTCAGCAGCATAGTGCCACTGGCAGCGACCTGAAACGGCAAACGTAATTTCAGTAAAGGGATTATAGGTTCTACCGGTAAACGTAACTGGCTGGTTTCCAGCTCTAATCCGGAGAAACCATAAGCCAGTTGAGCTTTGGCGTAAGGCAAAGCGGTTTGGCGAATTTGGCCAATATCGAGCGATAATGCCAGTTTTCCTGCGAATAAAGCCCATGGCTTTAATTGCCAATTGACCTGTTGTAGCACATAGCCATTGAGTGATACCGCCTGGATCTGGCCTTGCCATAACGTGCCGCTGACAGGACCTAACTGAACCTGTGGTGGTAAAATCACCAGCTTTAACCACCAGGCCGCAGGTGCTAACAGCAGTAAAAACAGCAAATACAGGCCAATAGCGGCAGGGATTATTTTTTTATAATTCATTTACGACTCAACCAATAAACGACGAACACGCACCATACCAGGCGCATCGGCTACAGCTAAATCCAACTGCACTATGCTGACATTATGCTGATACTGTAATTCATGCAGCCAGGCCAGCAATTGATCAAAACTAATATCATTGAGCATCACCTGCATCTGATCATTTTGTGGCTGCATCCGGCTGACCTGAATTTTATGGGTGCGGGCGCTGGAGCTAATCAGATCCGTCAGACTACCCTGAACTTTGGTCTGAGTCGAGACCACAGGATAGCTGCGCACTTGCACCAGCTGCTGACTCACCTGTTGCAGCTGCTGTTGCTGAGTTTGATAACTCAAATGCAAAGGAGCCCATAACAACCAATAAAAAGCAGCTACGGCTAAAGTGACGGCTGCGCCCAACACCAACTGTTGTTCACGTTTTTGTAGCGACTGCCACCAGCTTTGTAGTTGTTTCATTTGGCTCATAAGCTACCTCCATGTACCGCATCCTGACTGGCAGCCTTCAGCTGTGCAAATTGTCTGTCCTGCCCATGGTTCATGCTTTCACCTTCATCGCGACAGTGCCTTGCACTTTGCCACCTTCGTTACTTAATGCCCCTTGTTTCACTTCAAAGCCTTTTTGCTCCAGCCTTGTTTTTAAGTTATCAAAGCGCTGGAAGCTGTCGGCTTCAGCCTGAAACCTCAGCTCACTGGTTTTCTGGTCATACTTCAAATTATCTAAACGCACGTTAGTCGTCGCTGCCAGCTCCTGTTGTAAATCATTCAACAAGCTAAACAAACTGGCATCCTGACCAGTGCCCGAGCCTTGTAACTTACGGGCCAATTGACGCGAAATATCGCGGGTAGATTCAGCCGGGAACCGGCTTTTATACAAAGCCACCAGTTCTGCCCTTTGTTGCTGCAACAATTGTCCTTGTTGCCATACCCCAAAGGCTAAAGAGATCAGATATAAAGCCAGGCAAGCCGCACCCAAAGCTATCGAGCTTTGCCATACAGACCAGACTTTGTTACGCGCCTTTTTGGGTGCGTATTGGCCCTGTAATAAACTAAAACGTTGTTCCGGCAGTTGCTGCGCCAACAACGCCAGAGGTAGTTCAGGCTCAGCAGCTTGCACGTTTTGCAGTATTTCTGTTGGCCACGGACTGTAGCTATGGATCAATTCAATATTCGCCAGACTTAAAAAGTCCGCCCACCAACCAGGTTCAATACTGGACGCCTGCCATTGACCCTGACGTAATAACCATTGCCCAGCCAGCTCTATGGCCGAAGCACCATCCTGATGTAAAGGCAATAACAAAGCATCAGGCAACAGCTGTGTTGGCTGGAAACCTGCAACTACTAATGACCCTACCCATTGTTCCAACTGAAGCTTTTTACATAAAGCCACTTGCTGCCAATATTCTTTACCACGCTGCTGGCATTGGCCTAAAGCCAGATATAGCTGTTCTATATCTTCGGCATGCTCTTCTTCAAGCATATAAGGCAAGGCCTGAATAATTTGCCGGTTTGGTTTAGATGGCAATAATACTTCACTTAACACCACATCAGCTGCTGGCACTAAAGCCACCACAGGACGACGACCTAAACGCTTAGACAAAGCAGACAAGTCATCGGCAGAGGCCAGTTGACCTGAAGCTATAATCTCTTGATTGACGGCGGACCAAACCAACCAACTGATTGGCTGCTGTGGCTGACTGCCCAGTCTTATTATTAATTGTTCGTTCACCACTGGCCTCCAAACCGCCGCGCTATCACTTTTACTTTTTGTTGCTCGTCAATCACCAGCACAGACGCCAGATTAAAAACTGTGTCCATATAAGTGACTGTGGTTTCGAGCAAAAAATAATTCGAATTTATTGCCATCATGGCTTTGACCTCGTCCGTGACGCTGATACTTGCCAATTGTGGGCTGGCCCAGACTTCATCCAGAGTGGCAAAACCTTCTTCTGGTCTGCTGCCTATTAAATCTGAGGCTGCGCCTTCATCTAATTCAGGAATATAAGCCGATAATAAGGCCGCGTTTTCCGCTGGGATCGTATTAATATTCAGTTTACTGGTACTGACTTTAGGGATCACACAAACCCAGGGTCTAACCAACTCGTAATCCGCAGGAGTTAAATCCAGCATCACCCGTAATTCGGAGGTTGAACCCATCAAACTATTGGCCGTATAAAACGGCATCTGCAACCCTGCATAGTCGTCCTGTTCAGCCCCCCCGGCAGTTTGCAACAAACTATCCGCATCCAGCCAGTCGCTGACCCGGGCTGTTAAGTACTCAGCTGGCATCGACAAATCTGTCGCCTTTAATTCCAGCAGACGCTGAAAGGCTTTTTGGCTGGCCGTCTGACCAGCCCCCACCTGCTGCTGATCCGCAGGTCGCTGTAAATTATTTAAGTTAAAGCAGCTTTGTAAATCAATCAGCTTGCCGGTAATACTGCCATTATCGACCGGAAAAGTAGCACCCAACTGCGCCCAGTCCTGTGACAAATTCACCGTCTCTTTACCCGCTACTGTGCTTTTCAGCAACTGAATACTAGCTTGTTCTGCTGCTATGCCGTACCAGTAAGCTTGTTGTTGTTGCTGTAAATTCAACTGTCGTTGCAACTGCAACTGCAAACGGCCGCTCATGCCGACAGCGATGACCACCACCAAAGCGACAATCATCATGACGACTACTAATGCCACACCAGACTGACGACGCATCAGGTTAATCCGTTCATTAAGGTGTAAAAACGCTGCATTTCACCTAACTGTTCATGCACTATGGTTAAACGGATAGCTTTGGGTAACTTCTCGTCATTCCAGGTTTCCAGCCACTCTTCGTCTTTTAAAAATTCCACTTTAAAACCAGTGACCTTGTCCAGCAAAGGCTGCACTTTAGGCTCACTGCCGGTCACAGCATCCGGGAACAAACTAAAGAGTCGCTCAATTTTACCTTCACGAAAACGATAGCCAACAGCCTGGATTTCGCTACGCGGTAATACCATACCCGGGTTACGCCAGCCACTGTGGACAAAAGCAAAACCTCCCTCTTCGCTTTCCAGCATCAGCTTATCGCCAAGCAAAGGGGATTTGACCGGGTCTTCACCTTCTACCCGAATTTGACGTGCACTTATTTGCGCCAGATCCCGCTCTAAAATCAGGAAAAATCGTTGTATTTGTGCCAGACGTTCTGCCGCTTTTTGGGATGCAGCATCAGACTCTGTCACACTGGATAACACGCTGGCTGAAGCTAGCCCAACTAAAGCAAAAATCGCCATCGCCAGCAACATTTCAATAAAAGTAAAACCACGGCCAGCTTTAACGTTCAGCATCAGGTTTACCTACAAAGGTTTGTAACTGATACACCACTTTTTCCGGGTTATCTGCCAGACTGACTTTCACCACTACAGCACTGAAATTCGCATCTGCAGTTTTTTGGATTTCCTGTTGCCATAACCAGCTGCGGTTAGCAAATTCAACAGTCTTTTGTTCGCTTTTTAATGGCCAGGTTTTCTCCAGAAAAACCGCATTCAGCTGATTTTCCGCGATATATGAAGCAAAGGTCATGTTTTCCAGATGAGAAATAGAGTTCATATGCTCAGACGCTGTTTTCATCACTGCAGCACCAGCAGTGGCAAACACGGCCATAGCAATCAGCAACTCAATCAGGGTAAAACCTTTGCTTTTCATGGTCTGTCGTTTTCCACTTCAGATTTAGTCAGTGGAATACTGTATTCACCTTTGAGCACCTGATACCAAAAAGGCTGCTCAGTTTCATCCGCCAACACCAGTTGAAACGGGCTGATGTCGCCGGACGATAAAATATAGATGTTGGGCAACAAAGGTTTTTCCCGACTTTTTGCCGGTCCTTTAGGTTTTCCGTCTTTGTCTGCTTTTTTCTCTTCTTCTTCGGCCGCTTCTTCCTGCTGTTCCAGCAATTCTTCCTGCAGTTTACGGAATTCTTCCTGACCTAAAATGCTGTCTTCTGCCCAGCTTAAGCCTTCCAGCTCAAGCTCTGCCTGCACAGATTCTGGCCAGGGATGGAATTGCATAAACTTAGGTTCACCCACTTCCAGCCATTTCTGACCATCATGCACCAAAAACTGATAGCCCTTGTCGTTCAGGACTAAGCCAAAATCCTGCTGCTTTAAAATGGCAGTCTCAGAGATCACCTGCACCAGTTGCTGCAACCGATCGGTTTCTTTCTGAATACGGGCTGTTCTGGATTCACTGACAAAGTTCACCACCACGTAGGATGCCATCAAGCCAAGCAATAGCATCACTAACATGATTTCCAGCAATGTAAAACCGCGGTGGTGTTTCATACCTTAGTTTTGCTGCGCTTCCGGCGCATCCAGATTCCAGTTGCCTATGTCATCATCCGTGCCAGCTACACGGTCTGGTCCCATTGAATACACGTCAATGCGGCCCATCTCACCTGGACTAACTAACAAATAATCGTTGTCCCATGGGTCTTTTTGCAGGCGCTTGATAAAACCACCTTCAGGGAAAGAACGTGGCATAGGCTCTGACGTTGGCTGGGTAACTAAAGCTTGTAAGCCTTGTTCTGTGGTTGGATAAAAGCCGTTGTCCAGCTTGTATAAATCCAGCGCATTTTCCAGCTGCTGAATATCCACCACCACTTTTTGTTTGGCCGCTTTTTCCTGATTGCCCATTAAGTTAGGCACTACCATACTGGCGATAACACCCAAAATAACAATAACAACCATCACTTCTAACAAGGTAAAACCTTTTTGTTGTTGCATTTTTTAACCTCCGACTAAATTGTTTAATGCCAAAATAGGCTGCAGAATCGCCATTACAATAAATAAAACTATGCCAGCCATCACGGCAACTAAAACAGGTTCAAATACTTTCAGTGAGACAGTGACCAGGGTTTCAAATTCCCTGTCCTGCGTATTGGCGGCACGCTCTAACATGCCATCCAACTGACCACTTTTTTCGCCAGAGGCAATCATATGCAGCATCATTGGCGGGAATAATTTAGTTTGCTCCAGGGCGTTTTTCAGTGAAGAACCCTCACGAACCTTCAAAGTGGCCTCGGCAATAGACTGACGCATGTAACTGTTATCCAGCACATCAGCACTGATACGCATAGCTTCCAGCAAAGGCACAGCACTGGCGTTCAGAATACTTAAAGTACGGGCAAAACGGGCTGTGTTTAGACCACGGCTGACTTTACCAATCAAGCCCAGCTTTAATTGTCGGGTGTCTATTTTCAATTTAAAGGCCGGCTTTTTCAGCGCCCTTTTAAAGGCAGCAATAGCCAGAAAAATGGCCAGCACCACAAGCAGGCCGTAGGAACGTAAGAAATCACTGGCCGCGATCAAAAACAAAGTAGAACCAGGCAAGCTTTGCCCCATATGTTCAAACTGACCAACGATTTGTGGCACTACAGCAGCCAGCAAAATACTAATCACTGCTATAGCAAAAAAGGTCAGAATGGCAGGGTAAAGCAGTGCCTGCATAATCTGGCTACGCATATGCTGGCGTTGTTCAGTGTAATCCGCTAACCGGTTTAATACCGCGTCCAAATGGCCTGACTTTTCACCTGCAGCCACCATAGACGTAAACAAGTGATCAAACACATAAGGAAACTCGGCTAAACCTTCAGCCAGGCTATAACCTTCCACCACTTTGGAGCGCACTGACATCATCATGCTTTGCAAACGGGCTTTGTCACATTGTTCTGATACAGCAAGCAAAGCACTTTCTATCGGCAAACCTGCTTCAATCAAGGTCGACATCTGGCGAGTGATCAGCGCTAATTCACTGGCACTGATACCGGATTGGAACCACTTTTTACCGGACGCCAGCAGTTTTTCCTGACGCGAAGCCAGCTCTAAACTCAGAGGCGTCAGTTTTTGCTCACGCAATAGCTGGCGGGCCTGACGGGCATTATCGGCTTCCAGTACACCTTTACTACGACGCCCTTTGGCGTCCATGGCCTGGTATTCAAAAGCTGGCACTACAGATCCTCTCGGGTCACACGCAATACTTCTTCCAGCGTGGTTTCACCCGTTAATACTTTGCTGAAACCGTCCTGGCGGATGCTCGGGCTTTGAGTACGAATGTATTTTTCAATCGACTGCTCGCCTTTGCCGTTATGGATCAGTTCACGGGTATGCTCGTCAACCACCAGCAATTCATGAATACCGGTTCGGCCACGGTACCCCGTCTGATTACAATGCTCACAGCCTACAGCACGATAAATCAGTGTTCCGTCTTTTTTTGTAACGCCAAGTAAAGCCCGTTCTTCTTTGTCTGGTTCATGGGCTTGTTTACAGTGCACACATAAAGTTCGCACCAGACGCTGCGCCAATACCCCCAATAAACTGGACGATAATAAAAAGGGTTCAACCCCCATATCTTCCAGACGGGTAATAGCACCAGAGGCGGTATTAGTGTGCAGAGTACTTAAGACTAAGTGGCCGGTTAAACTGGCCTGCACTGCAATTTGTGCCGTTTCTAAATCACGGATTTCACCCACCATCACCACATCAGGATCCTGACGTAAAATGGCGCGCAAGCCACGGGCGAATGTCATATTCACCTTGGTATTGACCTGCGTCTGGCCTATACCTTCCAGCTCGTATTCAACAGGATCTTCTACCGTCAGAATATTACGGTCTTTGGTATTGATCTCTGTCAGACCAGCATACAAGGTGGTACTTTTACCCGAACCTGTAGGGCCTGTGACCAGAATAATGCCGTGAGGTTTTAAAATTTGCTGAGAAAAGTTTTGTTGTATAGCCGGTGTCATACCCAGCTTATTTAAATCCAGATGCGAGTTATTTTTGTCGAGTAAACGCATAACAACCCGTTCGCCATGGCTGGATGGCATGGTTGACACCCGAACATCCACAGCACGGCCGGCAATACGTAAACTGATACGGCCATCTTGTGGCACTCGTTTTTCGGCTATGTCCAGCTTGGCCATTACTTTGATACGGGATACCAATAAACTGGATAACTTACGGTTAGGTTTTAATACTTCCCTTAACACGCCATCGACGCGAAAACGCACCACCAGATTTTTTTCAAAGGTTTCGACGTGAATATCTGAAGCACCCAACTTGATCGCTTCGCCAAGCATGGCATTGATCAGTTTAATGATCGGCGCATCGTCTTCGTTTTCTAATAAATCTTCGGTTTCAGGAATTTCATCAGCCAAAGAGGCTAAATCGACTTCGTTACCAATGTCCTGCATGATTTGCTGGGCTTCGGACGAATCCCGCTGATAAGAGGCTTCCAATAACGCATCAAATTCAGTTTGTTGCAGTTTCTGCACTTTAAAAGGCGCTGATAATAAACGCCGCACTTCCAGCAACGCAGCTGGTGGAGTTTGTGGATTCACATACAACAGCCAGCCATCTGCCTGAGCCTGCAACAAGACACCAAAACGTTTAGCAAAACCAAAAGGTAACCGCACTTTGGCTGCTACTGGCTGCATGTCATTCAGATCAACAGCAGACATTAGTTATTCCCCTGCTCTGCAGGTTTTGCTGCCGGTGTAATAGCCCCTTTGTCCTGAGCTTCTTTTTTCTGCAAATATTCATCAAAAGTTGGCGGAATAATTAAGGTTTCATCAAATTCAGGCATAGCCGGTGTTTCAGCGCCAGGCATCAGATGAATACCTTTTTCGCCCTGAGCCAGCTGCTCCGCTCGTACATAGTTGTATTTACGCTGGCTGACTTCACTTAGCAAACCATCGTCACGCATAATGGTAGGCTTGATAAAAATCATCAGGTTACGTTTACGTTTAGTTGAAGAGGTAGAACGGAACAAGGCCCCTAATACCGGTATATCACCTAGTATTGGAACTTTAGATTCGCTTTGTTGCACATCTTCATCAATTAAACCACCCAGCACTACGGTAGCGCCATTGTCAGCAAGGACAGTGGTTTTAATTTCCCTTTTAGCTATGATAGGGTTGCCTTCAATATCACCGTTACGGCCCGATACTTCTTGCTCTATGGTGAGTTTAACCGCATTACCTTCGTTAATCTGAGGTGTTACTTTCAGCTTAATACCCACTTCTATCCGATCTAAAGTGGTAAAAGGATTGGTGCCACCTGAACCTGGGCTGGTGGTGGTTTTAATAGGTACTTCTTCACCGACAATAAAAGAGGATTCCTGATTATCCAGCGTAGTCAGGGACGGTGTGGCCAGAATATTCGAATTACTGTCACTGGTCACAGCCTGTAAAATAGCGCCCCAATCGTTTTTCACTACGCCCAGCATCATACCTGTGACGCCACCAATGGCTTCACCCAAGGCAGTGTAGTCACCTGGCATTTCCGGATTTACGGTTGTTCCTGTCTCTGTATCAACAGTGGAGCCTGGGGTTGGTCTAGCCGCTGCAGCACCAGCGGCAATCTGGCTGATAGGTACGACGCCGTTATTAAACTGAGTTAACCCACCTTGAGCACTAATCCATTGCACCCCTAAGTTGGCACCTGAGTTATCAGCTACTTCAACAATAATGGCTTCCACCAGCACCTGAGCACGACGGATATCCACCTGCCGAATCACATCTTCCAGTGAACGTAATACGTCCGGCTGAGCGGTAATCACCAAAGAGTTACTTTCGGCATGAGCTTCAATACTGACATCACGGCCTTTACCAGCAGTTCGGGCACCTTGAGCCTGAGTCGCTGCGCCCTGAGTTTCTGCAGCTATAGTGGCGCTGACGCCCTGTAATACTTTAACTAAATCTTCGGCTTTGGCGTATTTCAGGTAGTAAACCCGGGTATTGCCCTGGCTTTCCAGTTCAGCATCCAAACGCTGCACCAAAGCCACAACACGCTCACGCGCCTGACGTTCACCACTGACAATCACACTGTTGGTACGCTCATCCGCCACAATTTTTGGAATCAAAAATTCAGGCTGTTCAGATTTACCCTGATTTTTATAGATATTTTCCAGAATACGTACCACTTCGGCGGACGAAGCGTAACTTAACTTGATAACTTCCAGATCCTGGTCACCGGCTTTATCGACACGGGAAATAATGTCAACCAAACGGTTCACTGTCTCGGCCTGGCCTGTCATCATAATGACGTTGGACGGGTCGTAGTTCACCACACTGCCGCCACCGCTTTGATCGACAAACTGGCGCAATAACGGAGCTAATTCACGGACTGAGACGTTTTTCACCTGTACCACACGGGTAACCATTTCGTCACCCAAAGCACCGGCATTGTCACTGACCACAGGGATGTTAGAAGTTTTAGCATCTTTTTGCCGCACCACTTTCAGCACACCACTTTTCATTTCAACGACTGAAAAGTCATAGACTTCCAGTACGTTTAAGAAAAACTGGTAATACTGTTTTTCGTTCAGCATTTCGTAGCTACGCACATTAATACGGCCACGCACCTGCGGATCAACAATGATGGTTTTATTCAGATTTTTACCAACAATATTAATAAATTCGTTGATATCTGTGCCTTTAAAGTTCGGCTGATATTCAGTTGCAGTTGCAAAAAAACTCAGCAGCGCGATAGCGCCCAAACCAAACCAACGGGAAATTTGCACACGAGAAGATGTCACTGACTTCATTAGAGTTTAACCATCTTAATTAATTATTATTGTGACAGACTAAAGACTATGTCTCTGGTCTGGCCATCACGTTCAACCTTAATAGAAGCCTGAGTTGCTTCACGTAATTCATTCATAACCATCATGGCCTGCTGCATATCATTTAACGCAGTACCGTTAATTTCAACGGCTACATCGTTAGCTTTTAAACCCATGCGTTCAAATAATTCAGGATCTTTACCAGGCGTCACACGGTAACCATAAAGCTGACCGTTACGGTATTGCGGCGAAGCACGAATATAGTCGAAAAACTTCATAGGTTCCGACATCATTTCTTTGCGTACATCCGCTAATTCTTCAAGTGCAGGCTGAGGCCCTTCCATCATAGGCTCAGACTGAGGCTGGTAATCCACTTCCTGCAAACCACCATTTTCAGCAGCCATTTGCTGATATTCGATACCATCCAGCATCAGGGTCTCAAAGCGGGAGGACACTTTCAGCAACACTCTGTCCTCAAACACCTGACTTAAACTGGCGCTGGTGCCTTCAATTTTATCCTCTACACCATAAGTTTGTTCAGTTCCCTGACTTTCTATGACCGCCGAGCCTTGTTCAGGTTTGCCAGCAATAGATACCACACCTGTCAATTTGACATTCAAAGTAGTTTTGGGTGCTGAAGAAGGCACAGCAACAGGAGCTGCGTCCACAGTTTCTGAGGCTTTGCCGAATAAGCTGGCGGCCAATAAAGACTTCAGATCCGGCGCACCAGGACCAGAAGCTGTCACCGCAGCACTAATAGGTTCTACTTGCAGTGTTGGTAACAGTTGCCAACTTAGTTTTGCCAATAACCAACAAAACAGCAGCACAAAAATTCCGGTCAGCCAGAAATTCAGGCGTTGTTGCGGCAAACGGGTCAGCCATTCAATGGCGGGTCTGGTGGAAGCGAGCCAATTCATTCTTAATAATTCTGTTACAACACTCATTGCATCTTACCCAGTTGTTTTGTCCTCAACAAGCCTACATATCAGAATTCCTAAGCCTCTGACTTTAGACAGAGCCCGGGACTATACTTTATGTTCACTTGCAGCGGAGAACAGGCATGGATAAATCGGTAAACCAGCCTACCACAGTTATATTGCGTTTAGATAAATGGCTGTGGGCTTGTCGCTTTTATAAAACCAGAGCGCTGGCAAAAGACATGATCGAAGGCGGAAAAGTTCATTATAATGGCCAACGTTGCAAAGCCAGCAGAGCGGTTGAAGTCGGAGCGACGATAAAACTGACTCAAGGCACGGACGAACGAACTGTGATAGTGCAGGCATTGTCTGACAAAAGACTGGCTGCACCATTGGCTCAGGCTCTGTATCAGGAAACAGAAGAGAGCATGAAGCTCAAACTGGAAAGAGCTGAATTGCGCAAAATGAATTTGCTGTTTGCGCCTCACCCGGAAACCAAACCTGACAAAAAAATGCGTCGTCAGTTGCTGCTGATTAAAGCGCAGCAATCCTAAGGTACTGTTATGAATCAAGATGTGTTAGTACGTTTTTTGTTTAATGAACGTGATGTGCGTGGCGAAATCGCTTACGCCTCCGACAGTTTGCAGCAAATGCTGCAAAACCATGATTACCCTTATCCGGTGAAACAATTACTGGCTGAATTGGTGGTAGCCACCAGTTTGCTGACGGCCACCTTAAAGCTGGACGGAGATATTGCTGTGCAATTGCAGGGCGATGGTCCGGTGCGTTTTGCCGCAGTCAATGGCACAGCAGAACAAGAGTTTCGGGGTGTAGCCCGTCTGCAAGCCGAAATTGGTGCCACAGGTTTTCGTGATCTGATTGGTGAAGGTTATATGCTGGTGACTATTACACCAAAACAAGGTGAGCGTTATCAGGGCATTATTCCACTAACAGGCAATAGCCTGACTGACACTTTAGAAGCGTATTTTGCTCAGTCGGAGCAACTGCCGACCCGTTTGTATTTATTTACTGATCTGACCGAAGGTAAAAGCCGGGCTGCAGGTTTGTTGTTACAGGTGTTGCCGGTTGACCCTGAAAAAGCCAAACAGGATTTCAGTGATTTAGTGATAGTGACAGACACCATCACCTCTGAAGAATTGCTGAATTTGCCAACAGAGCAAATGCTACATCGCTTGTATCACGACGAAGAAGTGGAGCTGTTTGCACCACAGCCTATACGTTTTGTTTGTGGTTGCTCGCGGGAAAAATGTGAATCAGCCATTATCAGTTTAGGTAAATCGATCATTGAAGAGCATATAGCCGAAGGCAAACTGGAGATCAGTTGTGACTACTGCAATAGCACTTATCAATTCGACAGTGCTGAATTATCCTTATTATTGAATAAGTTTTAAGCATTACTCCCTTGAGAGAGCGAGCTGATATTGCTCTCTCAAGCGGCCAAACAATCATGTAACCCACCCTGTAAGTTTTCATTTTTCCACTAAATTTCCGACAAAACCCACTATCTCTGGATGTTTTGGCCATCCAAATGAAGTACAATCGGCCCGAACCCTATTAAAAACCATAAATTTACCGACTTACGTACCTCAAGGAGTCACCCTACAATGACCTCTACAATCACTCGCCATGTCGATTTAACAGTGGCCGATTTAGTTGAACACGCTATTCGTCGTAATGAAGGTGTATTAGCGGACAACGGCGCTTTGGTGGTTAAAACCGGTCATAGAACTGGTCGCTCACCTACAGATCGCTTTATTGTCAAAGAAGCCAGCACAGAGCAGGATATCCAATGGGGCAATGTCAACCGTCCCTTTGATCCGGTGAAATTTTCTGCGCTTTGGGCTCGTGTCAACGACTTTATTGCGACCAAAGAACATTTTGTCTCTCACCTTGAAGTAGGTGCAGACCCGGAACACTACATTCCGATGACGGTGACCACAGAAACCGCATGGCAACATATTTTTGCCAAAAACCTGTTTATCACTTCAGCACACTGGAACAAAGCGGGCAAAGAGACCTGGCAAATTCTGAACGTGCCTTCGTTTGAATGTGACCCAGAGCGTGACGGCACCAACAGTGATGGTACTGTGATGATTAACTTTGCCGAGCGCAAAGTGTTATTAGCGGGCATGCGTTATGCCGGCGAAATGAAAAAAGCCATGTTCTCAGTACAAAACTTCCTGTTGCCAGCCAAAGGTGTATTACCTATGCACTGTTCGGCCAACGTAGGTGAAGCAGGCGACACCACCTTATTCTTCGGTTTATCAGGCACAGGCAAAACAACTTTGTCTGCCGACCCTAAACGTTTCCTGATTGGTGATGACGAACACGGCTGGGCACCTAACTCAGTGTTTAACATTGAAGGCGGTTGCTACGCTAAATGTATCGACCTGTCGAAGAAAAACGAACCTGTGATTTGGGATGCGATCCGCTTCGGCACCATTCTGGAAAACGTGGTGTTAGATGCTAACCGCACGCCGGATTACAAAGACGCCAGCCTGACCCAAAACAGCCGCGCCGCTTATCCATTAGCTCATGTGGAAAAACGTGTACTGGAAAACCGTGCCGGTGAACCTAAAGCCGTCGTTTTCCTGACCTGTGATGTCAGTGGTGTATTACCACCAGTTTCTATCCTGTCAGAAGAAGCCGCTGCTTATCACTTCTTAAGTGGTTACACAGCCAAAGTAGGTTCAACGGAGATTGGTTCAACTTCCGCTATTGAATCAACCTTCTCCACTTGTTTTGGTGCACCGTTTTTCCCACGCCCAGCTGGTGTGTACGCTGAGCTTTTGATCAAACGTGTACGTGAATTTGGCAGCAAAGTGTATTTAGTCAACACAGGCTGGACCGGCGGTCCACATGGTGTGGGTAAGCGTTTTGATATCCCAACCACCCGCGGCATTATCGACGCTATAGTCTCTGGTGAATTGGCGACTGCTGAAACTGTACATTTAGCAGAATTA
Organism: Rheinheimera sp. MM224; assembly: GCF_947090785.1. Classification (NCBI taxonomy): domain Bacteria; kingdom Pseudomonadati; phylum Pseudomonadota; class Gammaproteobacteria; order Chromatiales; family Chromatiaceae; genus Rheinheimera; species Rheinheimera sp. MM224. The sequence continues at coordinate 177,535 of NZ_OX352320.1, read as the reverse complement.
AATCTGAATGTGCCGTTAAAGGTAACTGGTGTGGACAGCAACTTGCTGAACCCAAGAGATACCTGGACTGACAAAGCCGCTTACGATCAGTACGCCAGCAAACTGGCCGCTGAGTTTGCTAATAACTTTAAGAAATACGATGTATCTGATGCGATTCGCAACGCAGGTCCAAAAGTAGCTTAATGTTTTTTTGATATTGATTTAATTGAAAAGGCTCCGCATTGGGAGCCTTTTTTTATGCCGTTTTGGTCAAAGGCAAATACACAGTCACCACTAATCCGCCATAAGCATGGTTATGCATACTGATTTGACCATGGTGCATATCAACAATCTTTTTAATGATAGCCAAACCTAAACCTGAACCACCACTGCCACGGGCTGTATCGCCCTGAGCAAAAGGCTCAAACATACGCTGCATTTCATGCTCAGGAATTCCAGGGCCATGATCCCGCACCTGCACATAGACTTTACGGCTGGCGCGCTCCACACCAGTGCTGACTTCAATAACCCCATCTGAATACTTCAGTGCATTTTCGATCAGGTTATTCAGCACCCGTTTAATCGCAATACGACGCAGCGGCACCAGCGGTAACGGCTCGCAAAGGCTGGCATTAATTTCGCGTTTTTGTAGCCTGTCCGCGCTGATTTGCTCCTGCACCAACAGGTTTAAATCTTCTTCATCCAGCGCCTCTTCTTTGTGATGACGAATGTAGTCAATAAACTGGTCGATAATGGCATTCATATCTTCGATGTCACTGACAATACCATCTTTAATCCAACTGTCCTGCTCACTGACCATTTCACTGGCTAGCCGGATACGGGTTAAAGGGGTACGCAAATCATGCGACACACCTGCCATTAACAAAGCCCGGTCTTTCTCCAGTTGACTGATGCCTTTAGCCATACGGTTAAAAGCCTGAGTCACAGCAACTATTTCTGTGGAACCATGTTCAGGTAAAGGGTCTGGCATTTCGCCACGCCCTACTTTCAGTGCGGCCTGCTGTAAACCTTGCAAAGGTCTGTTGAGCTGGCGCGCAAATAACCAACCACCGGCCACACTTAAAAAACCTATAACAAAGACATAAATCTTCAGCGGCGAAAAGTCGGTTTCATCCAGGCCGGTTAATGGCACTTTTACCCAATACTGCGGCGCTTGTGGTGGTTTGATCCAGAACGCATAGCTATTATTTTGCGCAATACGGACTTCAGCAGGCCCGCCCAGCTCCTGCGACATCTCCTCGGAAAAATAGGGGTAATAACTGGCATCGTTTAAGCCATTTAAAGGCGCTGTGGCATCGGTATACACCTCAATGCCAGTAGCTTGCTGGAATCTTTTGGTCAGCTCTTCTGACAGCAGCACATCACTGTGCTCCACGTCGATAAAAACAACTTTAATTTGCTTGGCGATCAGATGGTTAATTTGCTGATAGCTGGGTTTAATCACGTAATAAACCACAGACAAATACGATACCAGCTGATTAATTAGCAATAAAATACCAATCAGAAAGACGGTCTGACCAAAAGCGCTGCGCGGAAACAAACGCATTTAGCTGACTGCACCATCAGGCACAAAGACATAACCCAAACCCCAAACGGTTTGAATATAACGCGGGTTAGTCGGGTCGTCTTCCAGCATACGGCGCAAACGGGACACCTGAACATCTATGCTACGCTCCATCGCTGAATAATCACGGCCTCTCGCCATATTCATTAACTTGTCACGCGACAAAGGTTCACGGGCATGAGTCACCAGCACTTTCAGTACCGCAAATTCACCGCTGGTTAAAGGCATCAGTTCTTCGCCTTTACGCATTTCGCGGGTTGCCAGATTAAAAACAAAAGGACCAAACTTCACCTGACTTTCTTCCACTGCAGGCGCACCAGGTAATTCTTTTGATTTACGACGTAATACAGCGCGAATACGGGCTAACAATTCACGAGGGTTAAAAGGTTTAGGCAGGTAATCGTCAGCGCCCATTTCCAGACCAATAATACGGTCCACTTCGTCGCCTTTGGCGGTCAACATAATGATAGGAATTTCATTTTCCTGTTGGCGCAGTTTACGGCAAATGGATAAACCATCTTCGCCAGGCAGCATCAGATCCAGCACCACCAGATGGAAATTTTCGCGTTCCATTAAACGCTGCATCTGTTCAAAGTTGGCGGAGGTACGGACAATATAACCTTGTTCCACCAGATAACGTTCTAATAAAGAACGTAATCTCATGTCATCGTCTACTACTAAAATTTTTGTTGTTTCTTGTCCGAGCATACAAATCCCTCCGCAAAGTGAATAGCACTATAAACGAAAAACCCGGAGCATGGAGGGCATGCGCCGGGTTCAGTTGTTACAAAGTTTGTCTGGTTCTGTTCAGTCAACTTATTCAGGTTGCACCTTCTCTACTTTACGCAGCGGCGGATTCATCCAAACCACATGACCGGTATGAGCACTCAGTCGTGTAGAGTTTTCCTGTTTCTCTAAGGTCTTCTGATCAATCACATAAGCGTAATCCGGCGCTGAGCTGCACCCTGTCATCACAAGAGCCGTAGCAAGGACTATCAGACCTGTTAATTTTGCTTTCATTGTTGGCCTCCTTTGTTAAGCACATTTTCACTATAGTTGGCCCAACCAAATTCGCCTAACATATTTTTGTTACATCTAAATGACAGTGAATAAATATTTTGAATTATTTTTCAAATCAATCGTAAATGCATAATTAATATACGTTTTTAATCTTTTATTTCGTCACAAAAGAAAATGGGATTTTTTAAGCATATGAGTTATCTGTTGAAAATCATAGCCTTCTCTTTCCACTTCGCTGTGAAATGGTTATAAAGTCAGACCAGAACAGTGTTCTTTCTTTTTCAAATCAATCACCGGATACCATGAGTAAAACAGAGTTAGTCACCCGCGAAGGTTATGAAGCCTTGCAACAGGAATTAAACCATTTATGGCGGGAAAAACGTCCTGATACCACAGCTAAAGTGGCTTGGGCGGCCAGCCTCGGCGATAGATCAGAGAATGCGGACTACAAGTACAACAAACAGCTTTTACGTGAAATTGATAGACGGATCAGATACTTAAGAAAGCGTCTCGAAGTAATTAAAGTCGTAGATTATGCTCCCCAACAGGATGGTCAGGTGTTTTTTGGCGCTTGGGTAGCCATTGAAAACAGCGAAGGTGAACAGCTGACTTTTCGTATTGTTGGGCCTGATGAAATTTATGGCCGCAATGATTACATTTCGATAGATGCACCTATGGCCCGTGCTTTGATCAAAAAACAAGTAGATGATGAAGTGCAAGTACCCACCCCCACCGGAATGAAAGAATGGTGGATTAACAAAATATGGTATCCACAAGCCAAAAGCTAAGGTGTGTTATGTATCAGCAAATATTGGACCAACAACAGCAGTATTTTGCCAGCGGCGTGACCAAAGATCTGAACTGGCGTAAACAGCAACTGAAACAGCTTCAGTTGTTATTGAGTACGCATGAAAATGAGCTGTTACAAGCCTTACAACAAGACTTGGGAAAACCAGCCTTTGAAGCACTGTTGAGTGAAATTAATTACCTGCATACCGACATTAAACACTGTCTGAAAAAGCTAAAGAGTTGGGCCAGACCTCGCAGGGTTGGCACCGGACTTCGCACTTTTCCTTCTATGGCTTTTATTCAGCCAGAACCTTATGGGTCTGTGCTTATTATCAGCGCCTGGAATTACCCACTGCAGCTGGCCTTAGCGCCTTTAGTTGCTGTGTTATCAGCAGGTAACTGCGCTGTGGTGAAACCCTCTGAATTGGCGCCTGCTACATCAGCCATTATGGCTCGTCTGCTGCCTTTGTATTTAGATAAAGAGGCTGTGGTTGTCATAGAAGGCGGTGTGCCTGAAACCACAGAGCTGTTGAAGCTGCCTTTTGATCATATTATGTACACAGGCAATGGCCAGGTCGGCAAAATTGTATTGCGCGCCGCTGCTGAACATTTAACGCCTGTCACCCTAGAGCTGGGCGGCAAAAGCCCGGTTTATGTCGACAGCAGTGCAGATTTAAAACTGACAGCTCAGCGTATTGCCTGGGGCAAATGGCTGAACGCCGGACAAACCTGTATAGCACCTGATTATATCCTGGCGCATAAAGATATAGCCCAGGCTCTGGCTGAAGAAATTAAGGCACAGTTACACCAGATATATGGCAGCGATCCTAAGCTCAGCCCGGATTATGGTCGTATGATCAACCAACGTCATTTACAACGGGTGCAGGGGTATCTTGATGGCTTGGCCGTATTTTGTGGTGGAGTAACGGATTTAGAACAGCTGTATTTTAGCCCTACTCTGGTGTTAGACCCACCGCTCGATAGCCGTCTGATGACAGAGGAAATTTTTGGACCTGTACTGCCTCTGCTTTCTATCAGTGGTTTTGACGCAGCTGTACGTTTTGTGCAGAAGCGCGATAAGCCGCTGTCTGCGTACTTGTTCAGTAATAACAGTACCCAGCAACAACAATGGGTCGAACAAATCAGCAGTGGCAGTCAGTGCATTAACGATGTACTGATGTTTATGGCTGTGTCTGAACTTCCTTTTGGTGGCGTGGGTCCGAGTGGCATGGGCCAGTATTCAGGCAAAGCCGGTTTTGAGCAGTTCAGTCATTTGAAGTCTGTACTAAAACGTCCGCTCTGGCCTGAACCACCTGTACGGTTTGCCCCTTATGCAGAGTGGAAACGTAAAGTGCTGGGCTGGTTGAGCTAGCCATTCGGTGCAGAGTACGGACGCTTCAGCGTTTTGCTATTGGATTTTTTAGCCTTAACAGTGGACAATTGCCGCAGTTGATAAGAACCAGTCTGGCTTTTACTTGATGTAAGGTCGCCAGATGCTAAGGAAGCTTTAAGTTATGTCTATGATCATTAAACAAATTGCTCTGGAAATTTCAGCACGCCCAGAGCAGGTTGCTGCAGCTATTCAGCTGATGGATGAAGGCGCTACTGTGCCTTTTATCGCCCGGTATCGTAAAGAAGTGACAGGTGGCCTGGATGATACCCAGCTGCGTAACCTGGATGTACGCTTAACTTATTTACGTGAGCTGGAAGACAGACGTCAGGTCATTATCAAAACCATAGATGAACAAGGGAAACTGACGCCGGAACTGAAGCAGGAATTATTGGCCGCTGACAATAAAACCCGTTTAGAAGATTTGTATTTACCTTACAAAGCCAAACGCCGCACCAAAGGTCAGATTGCGATTGAAGCAGGTTTAGAGCCTTTAGCCGACGCTTTATTTAACGACCCTACTTTAGTGCCTGAACAACAAGCTGCCAGCTACTTCAATGCGGAAGCGGGTTTTGCTGACACAAAAGCTGTGCTGGATGGCGTGAAATACATTCTGATGGAACGTTTTGCTGAAGATGCAGCTTTGCTGGCGAAATTACGTCGTCATTTAAGCCAGAACGCTGTGCTCAAAAGCAGTATGGTGGCAGGCAAAGAGCAGGAAGGCGCTAAGTTCCGCGATTATTTTGAACACAAAGAATCCTTTAAAACTGTGCCGTCACACCGAGCTTTGGCTATGTTCCGTGGCCGTAACGAAGGCATTTTAAATCTGCAATTGCAACCTGACGCCGACGATGCTTCAGCTCATGCTGTATGTGAGCAAATGATCGCCAATCATTTTGATGTGCGCCAGCAAGGCCGCGCTGCCGATGATTTCCTGCGTACCGCTGTGCAGTGGACCTGGAAAGTGAAGTTACACCTGCATTTAGAAAACGATTTATTAGGCGAACTACGCGAACAGGCTGAAGAAGAAGCCATTAAGGTGTTTGCCCGTAACTTAAAAGACTTATTGATGGCGGCTCCTGCAGGTATGCGTGCCACCCTGGCGCTGGACCCTGGTTTACGTACTGGTGTAAAAGTGACGGCTATCGATGAAACGGGCAAGCTGGTGGATCAAACCACTATATTCCCGCATGCGCCACAAAATCACTGGGATAAGTCAGTCCGCACTTTAGCCGCTTTGGCTAAACAACATAAAATTGAGTTAATCGCTATTGGTAACGGTACGGCTTCGCGCGAAACCGACAAGTTAGCGGCCGATGTAATCAAACTGCTGCCAGAACAAAACATCAGCAAAATCATGGTGTCAGAAGCAGGTGCTTCAGTGTACTCGGCTTCAGAACTGGCTTCACAGGAATTCCCGGATCTGGATGTGTCCTTACGTGGCGCTGTGTCTATAGGCCGCCGTTTGCAAGACCCGCTGGCTGAACTGGTGAAAGTTGAGCCTAAAGCTATAGGTGTGGGTCAGTATCAGCATGACGTTAACCAAAGCCTGCTGGCGAAGTCTCTGGACGCTGTAGTCGAAGACTGTGTAAACGCCGTAGGTGTGGATTTAAATATGGCCTCAGTGCCTTTATTGTCTCGTGTCGCGGGTTTAAACAAAACTCTGGCGCAAAACATTGTGGTGTACCGTGATACTCATGGCCGGTTCCAGCAACGTAAAGACTTACTCAAAGTAGCGCGTTTAGGTCCTAAAGCTTATGAACAGGCGGCTGGTTTCCTGCGTATCAATAAAGGTTCAGATCCACTGGACTCCTCTTCAGTTCACCCTGAAGCTTATCCTTTAGTGGAAAAAATTCTGGCGAAATTTGGTCAGCCGATAGAGCAATTGCTTGGCAATAGCGCTTTCTTAAAAAGTCTGTACCCTGCTGACTTTGTGGACGAGCATTTTGGTTTGCCTACAGTAGAAGACGTGATTAAAGAGCTGGATAAACCGGGCCGTGACCCACGCCCTGAGTTTAAAACGGCGGTGTTTAAAGACGGCGTAGAAACCATGGCCGACTTAAAGCCAGGTATGTTACTGGAAGGTGTAGTCACCAACGTCACCAACTTTGGTGCTTTTGTTGATATTGGTGTGCATCAGGACGGCTTAGTGCATATTTCATCTTTAACCGACAAGTTTGTGTCCGACCCACATCAAGTGGTCAAAGCAGGCGATATCGTTAAAGTGAAGGTACTGGAAGTAGAACTGGACCGTAAACGTATTGCCCTGACGATGCGCATGGATGAGCAACCTGCAGTGAAAGGTGCTGGTGGTGCAGGAAAAGATACGCAACGCTCTTCAGGTTCTGGAGCAAATCAGAGCAGACCAGCGAAACCAGCAAAAACTCCTGAAACTCCAAATGCAGCCATGGGCGACGCTTTTGCTCAGGCCTTTGCTAAGTTTAAAAAGTAACTTGGCTCTGATAAAAATAAAGGCTGGGAATTCCCAGCCTTTATTTTTTTGAATTTTGATTAAGCCATTTGCAATAAAGGCCGATCTGCAGGTTGGGTTGCTTTGGCGTAAAAACCTGAAATCACATCAGAGCGCAAAGACATCAAAGGGTCGCGTTGCAAAGATTTAAAATCAGCTGGAGCAAAATCATTGGCCTCGTTATTCACAGGCGCTTCGTAGGGCTCCCATTCAGCAGCGTCAGAAGAAGCAGTTTGAGTTGTTTTCTGCGGACTTGCTGTCGCCATCTGCGCAATTTCAGCTGCCAAATCGGCCTGGGCTTCCATTAAAGTACGACTTGCCTGAGCTGCTACTGAGCGATCTGCGCTTGAAGGTTCAGCTGGCGCCAAAGCAGCTGCTTTGACTTGCTGCATTTTTTGAATAGTAGCCCGTGGGTCATTTGGCACTTCAGACACATCGATACGAACTTCACCACCAGTCGCGTATTGCTGACCGTCAGGACCTGTTTCGTATTCGTAGCTTGGAGCACCGGCATACTGCCCACCTATGGCTGCATGAGCCTGCTCGTGAACTTTGACTTCCTGATCACGGGCTTTTAATTCGGCAATACGTTGTTTTTCAGCTTGTTCTTCTTTTTGTTGCTGCGGGTCGTCTTTTTCCGGCTCTGAAGAACTTTGTTTTTCTTGCTCAGAACCAGATTGCGGGTCTTTCTCAACTACAGCCTGACGGTATTCCAGACCTTTAGTTTTCACATCTTCATAAGTGGTTGGAGTAGAACTGTTGCCGTTGCGGCTTTTTTCGTCGGCCATCAGGCCTTTTTCAGCAGCGGAGCGTTCCATGGCTGCAACAGGTTCAATAACTTCACGGCGCAGGTTATCGCGCCGGGCCATATCCATGGCCGGATTACCAGTGTGCAATGGCACATTTGGGTAATTCGAAGTCAGTAACATAAAGCCTGTTTACACCCTTAAATCAATAATAGAACCCAGCATTTCGTCGGCAGTTTTTACCGTCTTCATATTGGCTTCAGCGTTAATTTGTTCATTCGCTAATGTGACCAGACTTTGCTCTATTGATGAGCCAGTACTTGGCTCAACCGGAGTTTCCAGTGCACGCTGATTACTGCTTTGAGCAGTTTGCTGATTTATATTTACGGTCGCTTCAGTCACAGCGTCAGATGCACGCTGAAAGCCCTGAAAACCGCTCGTAAAGGCTGAACTGATTTCCATCATGACCTCGTTGACTAATTGAACAGAGTAATTTAACTGGATAATTATTAGCCATTTCGCGGCAAAACGAAAGCCTGACGGCAACTATTTGCCGTCAAAATGCAGATTTTGCTAATTTAGTTAAGATTTAAGCGGATATGTGTGGCAGTAACAGGGAAATGAACTCGTGCTGATGCGAGATAAAAGGGGCATGCGAGGCTTTTTGCAGTATCTCGACGTGCAGATTTGGGCGTAATTTTTGTAATAAAGGTGCTATAGCAACAGGAACCAATGAGTCTAAACGCCCCAGGATGGCAAATACCGGCTGCCGCAATGAGGCAAATTCTTGCCGCAAATCCAATGTCGCCAATAACTCTAGTCCACCTTGTAAAGCAGTGGCTGAAGGCAAAGCTAAACTCAAAACTGCTTGTTTTAATAGTTTAATATCCTGCCGCGCTGTGCTGCTGCCCATCGCCTGAATCGCCAGAAAACGCTCCACTGTTAAAGCCAAATCCTGCTGCAATTGCCCAGCGAATTGCTGCATTACTCTGCTTTCCATACCAGGCCAGTTCTCTTTGGCCATAAAACAGGGTGAACTGGCAATTAAACCCAGTTTTTTCACTTTATCGGGATAACGGCTGGCTAAGGCTATGGCTAATAAACCCCCTAAAGACCAACCTATCACTGTGCTTTGATCCGGAATTTGTTCAGCCAGTTGGGCCAAAACGTTATCTATATCATAAGAAACCGGACAAGGAGATAAACCAAAGCCAGGCAAATCAGGCGTATGAATAGCTAACTCTGCCGGCAATGCCTGCACCAGCTGTGACCAGACCTGATGGTTTAAACCCCAGCCATGCAATAACACCACTGGGTTTTGGCTAAATTTTATTTGTTCGCTCATCCGCTCGACCATACTTGTTGTTATGTCTGGCCTTTTATCAAAGCAGGGATGCAGATGCAAGCGACTTTGTTGCAGCAACTGGTGCATAAACTGGCGCCGAACTGCTGCCTCTGGTGTCAGATGCAGGTGCAGCAGCCGCAGGCCCAGCTTTGTGATTTTTGCCAGGCGCATTTACCCAGCCTGGATTTAAGCTGGGTTGAACACAATGCGTTGCTGTTGCCACAAGTAGCTCAAGGCTTAACCCGCACCAAATTTGACAGTCTTTACAGTTTAAGTTGGTACAGACAACCTTACCGGCATTGGATCAGCCAGTGGAAATTCCAGCACCATCACGCTGCAGGAGAATTGTTATGCCAGCTGCTGTATCAGCGCGCTGCGCTTTATCAACAACAAGGCGGGCCATTGCCGGACTGCATCAGCTATACACCTGTATCCAACAAAAGGTTGCAGGAAAGAGGCTTTAATCAGGCAAAGCTACTGGCACTTCAGCTAGCCAAAGCCTGGCAAAAACCTTGTGTCAGTTTGTTTCAAAGCCCGGATTTAGTGCCCCATCAGGTTGGACTGAACCGCAAAGAACGGCTGGCGAATTTGAAAGGAAAAATTCAACTACAGGAACGCCCCCTACCTGCTCATGTGACTTTGGTGGACGACGTGATCACCACAGGGGCCACTCTGGATTATCTAAGCTCTTTGCTGAAAGCCAAAGGAGTCCAGACCGTTAGCGTCTGGACTCTGGCCATCACCAGGGCATTTTAGTGTGCTTCGTCTTCGTTGGCTTCTTCGCCTTCGCCATCAGAGGATTCGGCGCTAAACATTTTGCCAAAATACAGCGCATTGATCAGTAAGCGGCTGGAGCCAACAAAATAGCCGCGGAACACAGGGTTATCTGTCATGCCAATCACACGGCCTTCGCCATGATTATGTGCCACTAAGGCCGCGCCTTCAGCGATACGACTGACGTATTCAGGAGCTGTATAACCCGCCAGTTGAGGTTTATCTGTGTACAAAGCCACGTTGATAAAAGGCTCTTCACTAGGCGCCAATAAGAAGGTGCCATTTTTAAAAACTGGCAGATTTTTAGTCGACAGACCAAAAGTTAAAGGATGACTTAAATCCAGTTGAGTCTGATAAATAGCTCCGGCAATACGGCGCTGACCTGCCAGACTTTCTTTATCGGCGTAACTTAAACCTTGATCGGCAATCAGCATGCTCATGTCTGCAGAGTTCCAGGCTTTGGCTTTCAGCAAACCGGAGCGCACCAAAAATGCTGCACCACCTTTATGGCCCCACAACACACCGCCTTTTTTCACCCAGTCATTCAGCTGTTGCTGCTCTTTTTGTTGCAAGCTGTTGTAACTGCCATCCGGCAAAATAATGTGAGTGTAGCGGGACAAATCGACCCGACCTAAACGCTGAGGTTCGATCAAACTTGGTGATACCCCCGCCAGTTTTTCCAGATTAAACCAAACTTCGCCGGCCTCAGTGGAATTGACATCAGGGCCTGCCACCAGCAACACATTCGGCTTGGTCACAGGCACAAAACCATTGCTGCCTAAATCCTGGCCCTTGGCGGTCAAACCCGAAGTAAGGGCTGTGATAGCTAAACCTGCTTGTTGCTGAGCTTTACCTAAACGTTCAAACCAATTGTTGTGTTGCTGTAAACCTGCGGCAATGACGATAGCTCCGGCACTAAAAGCTTGTTCTCCGTCAGCAGTTTTGGCAAAAAAAGGCTTACTGGCAGCTCGTAATACTACACCTTGCTCTAACAGCGCCTGAGTGAGCAAAGGCGCCTTTTGATCGGCCCAATCAAAGGCATAAGCATAAGCACCGGCCGATGGCATCAACACAGATTCAGGCTGCGGCGACCATTGCTCTTCAGCAACTCCAGAAGGTTTACGGCCTACAGTGCTAAATTCAATATTAAAGGCATAAGGTAAGGTCCAGGCCGATACGTCGTAAAAGGTATTGTCCTGAAAGTTGGTCTGAGTGCTGAATGCGGCTTTTAACAGCAGATACTGTGGCTGTTGCAGTGGAATATAATAAGCCTGACCTTTTTGGTAAGTCTGGCCTTTATGCTGCCACCTTTCATTGATGGGGTAAGCTTTGATCTGATGTTGTTTTAATAACGCCAGCAGTGCTTCTAAGCGGGTTTTATCCGCAGCCTCAGCAACCACATAACCCTGAGTGGCATCATCGGCGGCCAGCCGCTCTGATTCCAGCACAAAAGCTTTCTGATAACTTTGCAGCGCATTTTTCTGCGCTACTGAACCACGAAGGGTCGATAACGAAGCAATATACTGATTTTCCACAGTTTTGCTAAAAGGCAAAGGCCCATTAATGCTGTCCTGCAGATGACCACGGCTGCTGGCTTGCTCAAACAAAATCCCCACGCTGGCGTTTACGTCTGGGTAAGTTGAGCCTTTACCTACATAAAAATCGTCAAAACTTTCTTCGGTGTAATACAAGCGGCCTTTTTTATCCAACGCTGCGGCATGGTAATCGGCAATTTTAGCCGTCAATTGTTGATTGGCGGTTGGTGTTAAAGGGTAAGTACGGGTTGGAATACCGGGCTGAAAAAAGAAGGTACTGTTTGGGCCCATTTCATGAAAATCGCCCAACACAGCAGGACGCCATTTATAAAACTGAGCGATACGGGCACGACTTTCCGGATGCTCTAACGGCAGCCAATCACGGTTTAAGTCAAACCAATAATGGTTAGGACGACCATTAGGCCAGGGTTCAATATGTTCGCGGCTTTGTGGGTCGGCAACTGGTGATTGGCCTTTGTGCATATTGGCCCAGGTGGCAAAACGCTCTAAACCATCAGGGTTCAAACTCGGCTGGATCAGGATAATGGTGTTTTTTAGCCAGTTTTGTACTTCAGCATCGGTGCTGGTCAGTAAATGATGAGCTACCTGCACCGAAGCATTAGGGCCACTGGATTCATTACCATGCACGCCATAACCTAACCAGACGATCAGCGGTAAATCATCCGCCAGTTCAGTGCCTGTCGACAGCTGGGTCAGGTGCTGTAAGCGAATTTGTTCCAGCTTTTTTAAGTTGTCCGGAGATGAGATGATCAGCTGCAATAAAGGTTTTTGTTCATGGCTATGACCAATAATCTCCAGCTGAGCTTTATCTGAGCCTGCGGCCAGTTGCTGGAAATACATTTGAATTTGATCATGGCGTAAATGCCACTCGCCGACAGGGTAACCAAAAAATTGTTCCGGGCTTTGTGGCGCTGCCATTGAGAACTGGCTACTGAACCCCAATACTAAGGCACTGATGATAGTTGTTATTTTGTACATTGTTATTCTCCCTTTCTGGCCGCTACCTTAGCAATAAAAAGTCCGGCCCGACAAGCGGGGCTGGCAAGGCACAGGAAGTCAGAGTATCATAGCCATTAACCTAGTAATTTAGTCAGGTACTACCGATGATCACCATTTCTGAACAGGCGCAGAGCCATTTTCGTAAGCTGCTGGAAAAACAGGCCGCCGGCACTCATATCCGTGTCTTCGTGGTCAACCCGGGCACTGTTTCTGCGGAATGTGGCGTGTCCTACTGCCCTGCCGACGCGGTAGAAAGCACAGATTTAGAACTGCCATTTGAAGGCTTTATGGCGATAGTGGATGCGGAAAGCAAACCATTTTTAGTCGACGCCGAAATCGATTTTGTCACCGATCAGATGGGTTCTCAGCTGACGTTAAAAGCGCCAAACGCCAAAGTGCGTAAGGTGAACGACGACGCTTCGCTGAAGGAAAAAGTGCAATACGTTATAGATGCGGAAATTAACCCGCAATTAGCCAACCACGGCGGCCGTGTTTCAGTAGTAGAACTGACGGATGATGGCATTGCTGTATTGCAATTTGGTGGTGGCTGTAACGGTTGTTCACAAGTCGATTTAACCTTAAAAGAAGGTATCGAGAAAGAACTGTTGCAACGTTTTGCCGGTGAATTGACTGCAGTACGTGATGTGACGGATCACCAACGTGGTGAGCATTCTTATTATTGATTTACGTTAGGTATGAGATACGGAGGCCACTTTATGTGGCCTTTATTATATTGATGTCAAAAGGAATTCCGGGATGAAACTGCTGATATGTTTATTTGCTTTGCTGAGCTTTCAAATCAGCTTTCAAATCAGCTTTCAAAGCCAAGCCGCTATTATTCTGCAGTACCATCATGTCAGCACTCAAACGCCTCGTTCTACTAGTGTCACGCCGGAAGAGTTTCGTGTTCATTTGCAGTATTTAAAAGATCATCACTATCAGGTGATAGGTTTAGATACTTTGTTAGCACAGCTGCAACAAGGCAAAGAACCAGACGATAATGCAGTGGTCATCACTTTTGACGATGGTTTTGACAATATCTATCTGCAGGCCCACCCGATTTTGCAGGAGTTTGGTTTTCCTTATACGGTGTTTTTAAGCCCGGCTTTAATAGACCGTAAAGAAGGCCCGGTGATGAGCTGGCAGCAAATCAAACAGCTTCAAAAAGACGGCGTTATTATTGCCAACCACAGCTCCTACCATGATCATCTGGCAGCGCCGAATAAAGGCGAAAGCAAAGCGCAGTGGCTGAAAAGAGTGAAAACAGATATTTTGCTGGCACAAACTCAGCTGGAGCAGCAATTAGGCATCAAGCACAAATGGCTGGCTTATCCTTATGGCGAATTTAGTGTTGAGCTGGAACAGATGGTGAAAGAAATGGGGTTTATTGGCATAGGCCAACAATCCGGTGCCGTCGGCCTGAACAGCCTGATGACCCGCCTGCCACGTTACCCTTCATCCAGCCAGTATGCGGCATTAAAACACTTTACACCTAAACTGAAAACTCTGGCGCTACCTGTGACCACCTATCTGGCTGCCGATCCAGTCAAAGGGCCAAACCCACCGACCTTAACCTTGCAAATCGACAACTCAGATTTTAAAACCAGCCAGCTAAACTGCTTTAGCAATGGCGAGCCAATTAAAGTGACCTGGCTAAAACCCGATACCTTTAGCGCTAAAGCCGCTCAAAAGCTAAAAACCAGCCATAAACGCTACAACTGCACAGCCCCTTCGTTAAGTAAAAAGGGATATTTCTACTGGTATTCCCAGCCTTGGGTGATGGAGTAGTGTGAATCGCCACTAATTTCCTAGACACCTTTCAGTTAGATAAACTAACCCAAAGAGAGGTACCTATGAGCAGTAAACGTTACCCCGAAGAATTCAGAATTGAAGAGGTTAAACAGGTCGTCGCTCGAGGCCATTCATATGAATAGGCCAGCTTCATCCGTCTAAGGATTATTTGAATATAAAGTAGTATGGGGTCGACAAAATGTGACTGAATACCCCCCACCCTTTGAAGCTATAAAAAAACCAAACGACGTAGAAAGCTAATAAAAACATACAAACCAGCATTAAAAAACTCTTTATATAGTGGTCACTAAACTCAGAAAAACCGTCTTTTGGAATAAAACAAATCATGAACCATGCAACGGCTAAATATAAAGATAGAAAGAAGAAAAGAGCTATATCAATAGTAATTAACCCGCTGCCTCTATAGCCAACAACAACCCAAAATATTGAAACAAAAAAAGTAAAGCTAGTTTCAACATATGAAGCATCGTACATATCTCCTGTTTTTTCATCTATATAATGTTCCTGATCTGCGCTACACCCATAGTAATAAATAAGAGAAAACAAAAGTAATAGAGGGTAATATGCTTCACACCCAAACAATAAACTTGCGTACCAGCCAACAATTGAAAAAGCAATCATTGATGACAAATTTAATAATTTTTTCTCCTTGGGAAAAAACATTAGTGAACAACTCCCATTACTTCTGATTCTTTTCTCATATTTTCAACAAAGCGCTTTGGATGTATTACACCATCAGCTACAGAGCCATATTTACTTTCCGCAGATCTAACCGATACAAAAAGTTTTGGCATTGTTACGTTCCCCCTTCCCCAAGCACTAAGTGACAGGTCTTGCCCTGTGCCCCAAGCTCCTTGTTAAAAGCACAATAAACTCCAGCCAAGTTCAGCAGACCCACAATCGCCCTATTCTTAGCTAACTATATGACGCTTGAGAAGAATATTTATTACAACACTGAGCATAGAGATTTATCAGTCATCGCTTCCTATGGGGGTGATTTACATGCTTAAATTCGTGAGGCTCCCTCAGGACTTGACGCCGTTGGTTATTGACGTCTTTGGTTGCCCCTATTTTTTGATTGCTCTCGAATCAACAGATTCGTAGCCCAACTCATCTGAGTATAGAAATAGCACACACATAGACACGGCTGAGAGCGATAAACACATAACGAATAATACAAATGCTCTCCCATCTACTTTTTTTTCGTAGAAAATTTTCCCAAAAAAATTCAAATAGAACTTAATGGCAAAAACAACAGAAACCACAGATACGATGACAAATAAAAATCCAAAATTCACTTATCCGACACCTAAAAATTAAAAAAACCTAGGACACTAGCTCTTAAACACTACACCCAGCACAATCGAAAAATCCAATAATTTCAGGACTGTAACGCGCTCAACGAAGCAAGCTATGGCTCCACCAACACAATTTTCCCAATAAACCCGACCCCGCTGGCTTTCTTCTATTCCAACTAAGGTAGCTCTAAATAAGACCTTCGCCTCCAAATTTTACACAATCTTTCATCACAAAAGCTCAACCTGATGTTATCGAAGAAATATGCGCTATCTAAAAATAAATTCCATTCATTTTTATCTTCAAATAAATAATACTCTTCGTTATTAAAATTAGAGTGTATAACAACTGGGGTTTTATTCTTCTCTAATTCATCACTGAATAAAACAACTTGATTTTCAAGCTTAACTGAGCACGATGAAGCAAGGAAAACTTCATAAGCTTCTTTTTTAGTAGAACCAATTATAAAGCAATGATACTCACCAATAGTAACTTCCTCATCAATTGAGCTTACCCAAAGAAAAACGCCAAAACCTACTAAAATTGTAATGAATGCCAACATTAAATATTTGAACAATACAAGCCCTAAATTTAATACACTATTGACGTCCATCTTTTTGCGCTCCCATGCCTGAGCAAATTTTAACTAGTAAACCAGCCTCTGGAAACAGCTTTTGCCCTGGCCCCCAAACACCTTGTTAAAAGCATAATAAACTCCAGCCAAGTTATGCGGACCCACAATTCACCTATTCTTAGCTAACTCTCCGATGCTTGAGAAGAATATTTATTGCAACACCAGGCATGGAGAAATCTCTGTTATTTCCGCCCTAGTCTTTGATCCCTTTTACGACCAAAAAAGAGAACGAGATACCAACAGAAAAACACTATCCCCATGAAAAGTGCTAAAAATACCCACAGTATAATTTCAGCAGAATATGTTCTGTCATAACTTGTAATGAAAACAACAGCACTCTCATCCTTGTAAACAAATGCATTATTTTTTCGGACTAGACATTTATATGTCATACCCATCAATAACTCTTCATTCGAGAAGATTAGTAGTTCATTTCTTTGCTGATACAAATACAGAGGGGATTTATCAACACGACGAAGCTTCTGATAAATGATTGGTTTTCGCTCTTGCATTGGCACGCAAGATTTTTCGTCCCCCCATAAAAAAGCTGCCATTGCTTCATCTGTGTAACTGTTAAATGCAAATAGAGAAAAGACCATAGGGGCTATTAGAAAAAACACAGCAACATACTTCACTCTAGTGATAAGAGGTAGGTTATTTACATCTGAACTCATCACTAGTTTCCTCCGTTATTCATCATAATACCTGAAGTTTGAACGGTGAAATTACGCGCCGACGAGCTTATAACCCAATGTATATCAGGACTTTTCACTAGATGCTCTGTGTTGGTGATTAATCAAGCAGCGCAAAATATAGTATTGCTAACACATGAAGGTGCACCAAAGAGGAAAAGTATATAAAAAGACACTTCCTCACCCGCTTGTTTATTCTCCAGCTTTGTTTCAAAAACATTGCCTTTCGAAGATAAAACCTTGGCTTAGCTCGCTTTGTTATTAAACCGTCTATAAGAACTTTATCATTTTCGCTTAGTGCTTTGTTCCTGAGAAATTCATCCTCAAGACTTAAGTCGTACCAAGTTGCTACTAAGAACACAAAAATGACACTACCATACAGGTAATAAATCACTCCCCCCATACTTGAACATCCTTCAATTACACCATTGGTGCCAAACTAGCAGGGCTAGGTATTATCATATGAGATCTGACATTGTTGGTTTTTAAGTGCCTTAGTAGTGGTTAAAAAAATAACTCAACTTCATTCGACTCAATACAATTAGACTTCTTCTTACACAAAATCGCTTTCATATAAATGCGCTCATTTGGCAATTTATAGTTGACTTTTAAAAAATACAAATTAAATTCTTTGCCTATAAACTCTTTAGAACCAAGAGAAGCCGTGC
This sequence comes from Rheinheimera sp. MM224, assembly GCF_947090785.1. Taxonomy (NCBI): domain Bacteria; kingdom Pseudomonadati; phylum Pseudomonadota; class Gammaproteobacteria; order Chromatiales; family Chromatiaceae; genus Rheinheimera; species Rheinheimera sp. MM224. Next base: position 159,780 of record NZ_OX352320.1, on the reverse strand, counting down.
GATTTAATACACAGCGCTCATTAAAATTGACCGCCACTTTATAGACAACACCATTATCGTTTCGCATATTAAACGAAAGATCACCTATACTATTCACACAAAGGTTGGAATCGAGGGTTTTCACATCGATTCCATTATTTTTTACTGTAACATAGACTGACTCATCTAATTTCAATATATTCAGTTCGAGCCCATCAGCCATTTCCTCGCCAACAACTAAACTTGATATTAAATACACAAAACTAATCAACAGCTTTAAAATTTTTATAAAACCAAACTCTCTGATAATTTTTTTCATTCAAGTTATCCTCATAGCTTTGTGCATGGCTTTTATTGAGATGATATCCAGCAGTATATCCAGTTACCTCCACATTGTTTGCGCTAGGCGTCAAGTCTTGCCCTGTGCCCGAAAACAATTTATTGATTTAATTTCAGTGAGTTTAAAGAAAAACGACAGATGTACTTAAAAGCACATGCCTTAAGTTTTCAGGAGTTTTCTCAAACTGAGGACTGAAAATATAGCCATGCCTAACGAAGCTAACCATAAAACACAAACAAGTAAGTCTGCGCCTGTGACTAAATAAGCGTTTTGATGGTTATTGGGATCGTAATAAATCTTCACGCTACTATCTGCAGTGTATCGCTTTAAAGTGATGTCTTTTTCTGAGCTGTCCAGCAAGGTATTTAAGTTCGATAATCTATTACCTGTGAAGTTTTTATGTCCTACTGCATACTTATACTCAACTTCAATGACATACCGCTCTTTGCTATTCTCGACACGCTTTGCACTGGCAGACGTGATGACACCGTCAACGCTGGGCCAGCCACTAGCCTTTAAGCCCTCTATTGTTATGTGGCCTAAGTAAAAACACCAGATTGAAGCCCCAACAAACATGACTATAAAAAAGGTTTTGCTGTTGTTAAACATCGATATCACCAATCAGGGCTTCGCCAACACAATTTGATCTAATAACCCCAACAGCAATTTGGTACCTGTGCCTGAGGCTATGGCGTCAAATACGTTTTCGGCATTTTTGCCCTGTTGGCCGCCAGCTAAATCACTGACGGAGCGGATCACAATCCAGTCGACTTCGTTAACAAAACAGACCTGAGCTACAGCGGCCGACTCCATTTCTGTTACCTCTGCCTGAAATACTTTTTGCAGCCATTGACGGTACTGGGCATTGTCTAAAAATACTGAGCCAGTGACACCATTACCTCCCACTTTGATGTGGATTGAGTGACCAGAAGGCATTTTGATTGGATCTATAGTGGCGACAGCTTTTTTAGTCAGCTCAATAAGTTGTGGCGTTGCGGTGAAATAAGGCATTTGCTGCGGGCTGTCCCAGCCTTGTTTAATTACGGCCATTTCTTCAGGATGGATATAACCAAAGTTTTCATAAGCTGGTGAATGCGGATCCTGCTTTTTACGCAGCTGGTAACTGGCCAGCGCCTGCTCATAATAATCGGGCAGAATAAATTTGCCGGCTTTGGCCGGATCAGGGTTCACATAAACGGATTCGTCGTGAAAGTACCAGCGTTCCGGGATGGCGATGTCGCCCGGCTGGAATTGTGGATTCACAGCACCAGCAATCCCCATCATCACGACCCGCTCAATAGGGAAATAATCCAGCGCCATTTGCATCGTCATGGCGGCGTTTGGCACACTGACACCAGTGGTAAAAATGACGATGGGTTCACCTTTATAGTGGCCTAGTTGATACTTTACGCCGCGGATGGTCAGTGTTTTTTCTATTTTTGCGTCTTTAAGCCCTGCAAAAGCCTCGTCAATAGCCTTAATTTCCGGCTCATAGGCGGCTACTATCGCCGTCCATTTATTGGGGGTGGTAAATTCTTTTGGACCATACTGACTAAAATCTTCGGCACTGACATGAAGGCTAAATACCGCGGCTAAAATCAGCAGTGGGACTAAGGCGCTGGATAGAAATTTTTTCATAAGGCTCTGCTTCTGTGATGGAGTCTGTCTCATAACTGCTTGTTATGCATACAGCTCCACCATAGGGCCTTTGGCAAGAGCTTGTAAAGCCTGTAATTCTGTTTGTTTTACAGCCAGCAGCAGATTATCGGGTTGTCGCCGCTATCACCAAAGGATAATCCGCCAAGAACTGCTGGTTATTAATCAGCGGCACAGCACCTGGTTTCATTTCAGGTTTAAACATAGCTACTACAGCGCCTTGAGGGTTCAGCAGCGCTATGCTGGCGCTATGATCGACAGTGTAACGATCGCTATTGGTTTCGGTACCATCATTAATGGCATACATCAGGCCCAGTTGGCGGATAAAAGGGAATAAGTCTTTATGATCAGCTGTTCTGGCTTTGATGGGGGCTTGTTTAAAATAGGTGATGTACTGGGCTAATTGTTCTGGAGTATCGCGTTTTGGGTCAACAGAGACAAACCAAATCTCTAGTGGCTCTGGGGTCAGTTTGACTAAGTCCTGATACATACCAGCTAATTTCGCCATTGTCATAGGGCAAATATCAGGGCAATGGGTATAACCGACAAAGACCAGGGTCCAGTGTCCCTGCAAGTCCTTTAATCCCACTGGCTGTTTTTGTTCATCCAGCAAATTAAATTCAGTCAAAGCTCTTGGAGTTGGGTAGACCAAAGCGGCCACAGGCTCGGCGGGAGCGGATTTAAAACTGGCCGACAGCCATAAACCCGCAGCCAAAGCCACTACCGCAACTACCACCCATAACCACTTCTGCATAAGGTCCCCTGATGTTTTATGAAAGCGCTGATATAAACCAATAATGGTCCAGCAACAACACCAGGAATAATACCATCAGATGCCAAATCGAAAACTTAAAAGTTGCCATGGCGGTTTCAGGTTTAGCATTAAACTTTAACTGCCAGGCATACCAGATAAAACCTAAGTTCAGTACTGTGCTGCCGAGCAAATAAACAGCGCCCGTCATACCTACCAGATAAGGCAACAAGCACACTAAAAACAGCACCAAGGTATAAAGGAAGATGGCGCTTTTAGTAAACTCTATGCCATGAGTCACAGGCAACATCGGCATATTCACTTTGGCATAATCATCGCGGCGATGAATCGCCAGCGCCCAGAAATGCGGTGGTGTCCAGGTGAAGATAATCATCACTAACAACAGCGCATGCGCATGCACTTCGGCCGTCATAGCAGTCCAGCCGAGCAGCGGTGGCATAGCGCCAGCTAAACCCCCTATCACAATATTCTGCGGCGTCGCACGTTTTAAGAACATGGTGTACACCACGGCATAACCAAACAAACTAGCTAAAGTCAGCCAGGCGGTCAGTGGATTGACGGCAATAAATAACAGCAGAAAACCAGAACCTGCCAACAGCAGTGAAAACTTCACCGCCTGCTGTGTAGTTAAACGGCCACGGGCCACAGGCCTGTTATAAGTACGGGCCATTTGCGCATCGATACGCTGATCCACTATATGGTTCATCGCAGCAGCAGCGGCGGACAATAAGCCTATACCTAAAGTGGCGGCTACCATCAGGCCAAATTTAGGTAAACCAGGTTGCGCCAACATCATGCCGACCCAGGCCGTCAGCACCAACAGCGCCACAACTTTAGGTTTGGTCAGTTGGTAATAGTCGCGCCACTGTTGAGAATAGTGGTGGGGTAACGCCAGAACTTTAAGCATAAGCAGACTCCTTGTTTCTGTGCAGCTGATAACCAATCACCACCAGACACATGACTAAATTGGCTGCCACAAAGTTATGCGCCACCGCATTGGCCAAAGGCAAATGCAGCACCACGTTGGCAAGCCCCAAACTAAATTGCAGTAATAACAGCACCAGCACAGCGACAGCCAGGTTTTTAATCAGACCCGAACTATTGCGCCATAAGGCGATGGCATAAGCAGCAACAACCAACAAAGTAATTACAGCCCCAACGCGATGCATCACATGCACAGTAGCCCGGGCGCTTTGACTCATCACACCGTATTCGTAATTGTCGTAGCCCAGATGCAAAGAAAACGCCTCGTCAAAATTAAGCTGGCTGGTCCAGCCTGCTTCACAGACTGGCAACTGAATGCAGGCTAAAGCGGCATAGTTGGCTGCAGTCCAGCCGCCTAAAGCAATTTGAGCTGCCAGCACTAGCAACACCGGCCAAAACAGCAACTTCAGGCTTTGTTTTACTGCAATCAAAGGCGCTGGTTGTAATTGCCACCAATACACAGCCAATAACGACAGCAAACAAAAACCACCCAACAAGTGCCCCATCACCACCACTGGATGCAAAGCTAAAGTCACAGTCCACATGCCCAAAGCTGCCTGAAAAATCACCAGCGCTAATAACAAGGAGGGTAACAGCAGGCGCTTTTGTTTCAGGCTAAATAAGAAAATCGCCAGAATGAGTAAACCTAAAGTGCCGGCAAAATACCTATGGATCATCTCATTCCAGGCTTTATGGCTTTCGACAGGCCGCTCTGGATACAGGGCTTGTGCTTGCTCAATATGATGCGCCTGCTCTGGTACCTTTAAAAAGCCGTAACAGCCAGGCCAGTCAGGGCAACCTAAACCGGCATCGGTCAGACGGGTATAAGCGCCTAATAAAATCACCAGCATAGCTAATACAATAGAGCTGCCGACCAAGCGTTTCAGGGTCATCATTACAACCCCCTGTCGTATTTCAGCAGCTTATTTAAATCGGTCAGAATGGCTTTACCAGTTTGCACTATCTGAGTTTTGTCTTCGCTGACCGGATAGGTCATCAGCGCCAAACCATTTAAATCCACCAGCACCAGCTTTTGTTGTAACGTTTCAACACCAACAGGGTTAGCCTGCCACAGCAGTTTTTGCGGTTGATTACCACCGGATTGCCATAACTCTAAATGCTGCTGTTTACGACCCAGGGCTGTATACACTTGCTGCATACCATAATGAGCATTTTGACAAAGAGCGTCACAATCTGCTTTGTCGCTGACATAGACCAATCGCCAGTGCACATCACCAGCAGCTTTGGGTAATAACAAAATTTCTTCATTGAGCCACTGGCCTTTGTTGGTGGTGGCACCGCCAAACCAGCCCAAAGATAAAAATGCCTGAGCAAAGGCTAAAGGTAATAAAGAACACAACAAAAACAGCAACAAAAACTTCTTCTTCGCCATTTAAAGCTCCTTCTTTGACATAAACCAGCCGATGACGACCGCAGCAACAGCCAGTAATAACCATTGCAGCGCATAAGCCCGGTGTTTTTCCGGCGGCATCACCACAGCTTTATAGTGGTACAGATAAGGGGATTGTTGTTGGTAGAGTAAAACCGGAGCCAATTCCTGCCCCAGTACTTGCGAAAGCTCTGCAGGTTCCACCTGTTGCATACGTTGTGGCCACAGGCCTGTGTTTTCTAAATTCTGGCCAAGGCGAAAACCTTTGAGTTCAGTGCGTAGTAAAGCCATTAATTCAAATGATTCAGGAATACTAAGTTCAGGCAATTGATCACGGCTGGGCGGCGCTTGCACCCATCCTAAATTGACTAACACTGCAGGGCCCTGATTCGATACCAGTACAGGGATCACTACGTCGTAGCCTGCTTTACCTTGTATTAGCTGATTGTCCAGTAACCACACCGCAGGTTTTAGCCAGACTGCTTTGCCTTGCAACATCAGGCCATCTTGCTGCTCTGCTGGTATTGAAGCTAAATCTCTCCACTGCACTGGCCCTTGTTGCTCGGCACTATGCAACTGATCCAATTGAGTTTGCTTTTGCTCGGCACGTTGCCATTGCCAGTAACTCAACTTGATCAAAAGCGCAAAAGCGACCAGAGTGAATACAGCCAACAGCCAGTGTCGGGATAAATGGGCAAAAGGCTGAGCTTGCATCTTACAACCAGCCTTTGCGAGGTTTTATGTGGATTAAACTTTTACTCATTGCACTACTGCTCTTTATTGTTTTTAATTTGTTTCGTGCCTTATTTCTGATGCTGAAAAACGATGATGATCAGCCCAGCATGTCGAAGTTTTTAGGCCGACGCGTTTGGTGGTCGGCCATTGTTTTATTGTTTGTGATCCTTGCCCTGCAGTTTGGTTTGATCACTCCGCACGATCGCCCTTATTAGAGTTATAAGCGGGCTCAAAAAGCCCGCATTCCCCTACAGCACGTAGACAAAAACAAACAAACACAACCAGACCACATCGACAAAATGCCAATACCAGGCAGCAGCCTGAAAGGCAAAATGCTTATGAGCGGTAAAGTGATTTTTCAGTACGATACGTAAAAACATCACCAGTAGAAATATGGCTCCCAAAGTCACGTGCAATCCATGGAACCCCGTCAGTAAAAAGAAGGTATTGCCATAAATGCCGGAGTCCAGTTTTAAACCCAGATCCTGATAAGCATGTACATACTCGACCCCCTGCAAAGCAAGGAAACAGGCACCGAGCAGGATAGTGAGTCCTAACATCAGCTTGAGCTGACCTCTTTTATTTTGTTCCAAACCTATGTGTGCAAACTGCAAAGTGACAGAGGACGCTAATAAAATCAGTGTGTTATAAAGGGGTAATCCTTGCCATGGCATAGCCTGAGTTTCAGTGCCACCCGGGGTTTTCAGTAAAGGCCAGGCCGCTTCAAAGGCTGGCCACAATACAGCAGCTGTACTGGCGTTATTGCTGGCGCCATCCAGCCATGGAATAGCGATCATCCGGGCGTAAAATAAGGCGCCAAAAAAGGCACCAAAAAACATTACTTCGGAGAAAATAAACCAGCTCATACCCTGACGGTAGGATCTGTCCAATTGTTTGCTGTACAAACCATGCATGGATTCATCAATCACATTTCTGAACCAGCCTACCAGCATAAAAATTAAAGTGGCGACACCAGCCAGCAATAAATAACCGCCATAACCCGACTGATCTTTGGTGACGTCATTGACAAAATGACCGGCACCAAAAGCCATCATAAACAGCGCCACAGCGCCCACTATCGGCCATGGGCTTTGGTCCGGTACGTAATAATGTTCGTATTTTTCACTCATTGTTATCCCCTGTTGCTGTCTGTGCAGTGACCGGGGTGGCAGCGTCTACTTCGTACAAGGTGTAGGACAAAGTGATAGTGCTGAACTGTTCCGGTAGTGCGGGATCGACATAAAATTGCAACGGCATTAATAACTGCTGACCTGCCGTCAGATGTTGTTGGGTAAAACAGAAACATTCCATTTTATTAAAATACAAAGCGGCCTGACCCGGCGACACCGAAGGTACAGCCTGGGCTGTCATAGCCCGGCCTGTGACATTGTGCGCCAGATAATCAATACGGTGGATTTCGCCCGGATGCACCCGAAGTTTATGCACCACAGGCTCAAACACCCAAGGCATGTTGTTATTCGGACGGGCGATAAACTCTACCAGCACTTCGCGTTTTTTATCCGGTATAGCAGCTTCAGCTGTCGCCGCCATGCTGGAGGTTTTACCGTTCAGGCCGGTTAAATCACAAAACACGTCGTACAAAGGCACTAAGGCATACCCAAAACCAAACATGGCTGCGGTCAGCAGACATAATTTCACAACTATAGGTTGATGCTTTAGTGCCATAACGCCCCCTACTTGATTTCAGGTGGTGTAGTAAAGCTGTGATAAGGCGCAGGCGAAGGGATGGTCCATTCAAGGCCTTCAGCTCCTTCCCATACCTGATCTGTAGCTTTTTCACCGCCTTTGATACATTTCACCACCAGCCAGACAAACAGCAACTGAGATAAACCAAAGGCAAAACCACCAATGCTGATCAGCGCATTAAAGTCAGCAAATTGCAGAGCGTAATCCGGGATCCGCCGTGGCATACCGGCCAGGCCAACAAAATGCATTGGGAAAAACAGTACGTTGACGGAAATCAACGAACACCAGAAATGCCACTGACCTAAAGTTTCGTCGTACATATGGCCTGTCCACTTCGGCAGCCAGTAATACGCAGCTGCCATAATGGAGAAGATGGCTCCTGTGACTAACACATAGTGGAAATGTGCGACCACAAAGTAGGTATCGTGGTACTGGAAGTCAGCTGGCGTAATAGCCAGCATCAAACCAGAAAAGCCCCCTATGGTGAAAAGCACGATAAAGGCCAAGGCAAACATCATAGGCACTTCAAAGGTCATAGCCCCTCGCCACATAGTGGCTACCCAGTTAAATACTTTCACTCCGGTCGGCACCGCAATCAGCATGGTGCAGTACATAAAGAACAGTTCTGCAAACACCGGCATCCCCGTAGTGAACATATGATGCGCCCAGACTAAAAAGGACAGCAGCGCAATACTGGAGGTGGCGTACACCATAGAGGCATAACCAAACAAGGGTTTACGGGCAAAGGTCGGTACTATGCTCGAGACAATACCAAAGGCCGGTAAAATCATGATATAGACTTCGGGGTGACCAAAAAACCAGAAAATATGCTGGAATAACACAGGGTCGCCACCACCAGCTGCATCGAAAAAGCTGGTACCAAAGTACTTATCGGTCAGCACCATAGTGACAGCTCCCGCCAGTACAGGCATCACAGCAATCAGCAGATAAGCCGTAATAAACCAGGTCCAGACAAACAATGGCATTTTCATATAGGTCATGCCTGGAGCACGCAGGTTCATAATGGTCACTATCACATTGATAGCGCCCATGATGGATGAAATACCCATGATATGAACTGAGAACACAAAAAGTGCTGTGCTGTCACTGCTGTAGGTGGTTGAAAGTGGCGCATAGAAAGTCCAGCCAAAACCTGGGCCACCACCTTCCATAAACAAAGACGCCAGCAGGATGCTGAAGGCAAAAGGTAAGATCCAGAAGCTCCAGTTGTTCATCCGCGGTAAGGCCATATCCGGCGCACCTATCATCATAGGCACCAGCCAGTTTGCCAGACCGGTAAAGGCAGGCATTACAGCACCAAACACCATAATCAGGCCATGCACTGTAGTCATCTGGTTAAAAAAGTCAGGTTGTACTATCTGTAAACCAGGCTGGAACAACTCAGCCCGGATCACCATCGCCATAGCACCACCGATAAAAAACATCGTCAGTGCAAACAGCAGGTATAAAGTACCTATGTCTTTGTGGTTAGTAGTATAAAGCCAGCGTTTTAGTCCTTTGGCTGGCCCATGATGCTCGTGCTCAGCATGAGCATGCGGATCTGTAGTAACAGTACTCATCTGCGCCCCCTAAGGTTTTTGTGCTTGGGCGATGTCGGCAGCTTGCACCACATCCCCTGTATTGTTATCCCAGGCATTGCGCTCATAGGTCACAACAGCCGCAATTTCACTTAAACTCAGCTGTTTACCAAAAGCCTGCATGGCTGTGCCGGTTTTACCGTTCAGCACTATATCGATATGAGCAGGTAAATCTTCCAGCGCCATTTTGCTGCCTTTAAGAGCAGGGAAAACACCCGGAATACCCATGCCTGTGGGTTGATGGCAAGCGGCGCAATAACCCATATAGGTTTTTTCACCCAGGGCCATTAACTCTTCTTTGCTCATATTCATCGACAACAACTTGAGCTCTTCAGCTTTGACAGCAGCCTGAGTAGCAGCTTCCTGTGCTATCCATTGATCAAAATCAGCCTGATCTTTGGCGATCACCACCACAGGCATAAAGCCATGGTCTTTACCACACAACTCGGCACACTGACCGCGGTAAATACCGGGATGATCGACTTTGGTCCAGGCTTCATTGATAAAGCCAGGGTTTGCATCTTTTTTCACCGCAAAAGCCGGTACCCACCAGGAGTGGATCACGTCATCCGAAGTGACTAAAAAGCGCACTTTTTTACCTGTAGGGATCACCAAAGGTCTATCCACTTCTAACAGGTAGTTTTCGCCCTTTTTAAGTTTATTTTCGATTTGTTTACGGGGTGTGGCCAACAAAGAGTAATACTCTACTTTGTGGTCCATATATTTGTAGTGCCACTTCCATTGTGAGCCTGTGACCAGAACTGTCACATCAGCTTCGGAGGTGTCTTCCATCGCTATCAGGGTTTGGGTGGCGGGTATCGCCATTAAAATAAGAATAACAACAGGTAAAGCAGTCCAAAGCAGTTCTACTTTGGTGCTCTCATGAAATTGGGCTGGCGCGACGCCCTTCGACTTACGATGATGGATGATGGACCAAAACATCACCCCAAAAACCGCTACCCCTATTGCACAGCAAATGTAAAAAATCTTCATATGCAGGTCGTAAACCTGCTGACTGATTTCTGTAACCCCTTGAGTCATGTTCAAAGGCATTTCTGCAGACTGCGTCGAAAACGCAAGCAAAAAGGTTAGCAGCGACCAACACAGATAACTGGTTCTCGCCACGTGACTTCTCCTCTGTCTTTGCACAAAGCAAATTGCAGATTTAAAGACACACACCCTACTTCGTCTTTGGTCCGCAACCGCCATTATTATTATTGTCCCGATTTAACTTGCAAAAATCGGTGCACTGATTTGTATATTTTGTTATCAGTTGCATCTAACAATTAGTCAAGGAACAGACAGAAGTAAACCCGAAAAATGAAAAAGCACCGATAAAACCAAATGGTCGTACCAGTGCTTCATATATTACAAACTATTGAGTCAGGTAGATTTTTTTACCAGCTACCAGTGCGGATCACACCAACGGCAAGGCCTTCAATGGCAAAATGCTGTTGGCTTAAGTCCACCTTAATCACGTCAAAATCGCCGTTTTCCGGATGCAGGTAAACCATCTGACCTTCACGACGAAAACGCTTTACTGTCACCTCATCTTCAACCCTGGCCACCACAATCTGCCCCTGACGGGCTTCAGTGGTTTTATGCACGGCCAGTAAGTCACCATCCATAATGCCAATATCTTTCATGCTCATGCCCTGCACTTTTAATAAAAAGTCGGCATTAGGTTTAAATAAACTGGCATCGAGCTGATAACGCTGCTGAATATTCTCTGCTGCCAGAATCGGCTGACCAGCAGCGACTTTACCAATTAGCGGCAAACCCGGCTCTTCTTCTTCGACATCATTGGCAGCATCATCTTCAACCAAACGGATGCCACGAGAGGTGCCAGGCATCATTTCGATAAAACCTTTTTTCGCCAGCGCTTTTAAATGCTCTTCTGCAGCGTTGGCTGACTTAAATCCCAGCTGAGTAGCGATTTCAGCACGGGTCGGCGGCATACCTGAAGCGGCCTGATAATCTTTAAGCAGTTGCAAAATTTCGGCTTGTCTTGGTGTTAATGGACGCATAATGCTGAATACCTATACAGTGGATACTGTGAGTATATACAGCCTTTTGCAGTCTGCCAAGCCATCAGCACAATTTTGCTGGTAAGACCTTCCATGCTATCCTAACGGCTGTTTATAAGTACGGATTTGATATGTTAAAACCAATGACATGGTTAGCAAAGTTGCTGTATTGGCCACTCAAACCTTTGGTCAAATGCAAAATAGTGCCCGAACCTGTAGCGGAAAACCTGGCGCTGGACCCCAAACAACCTGTGTTCTATATCAGCAGAACCGCCTCTTCCAGCGATTTGGCCACTTTAGCCCGAGTCTGCCATAAGCTGGGATTACCTGATCCTATGGCACCGGTGCAGTTGGGTAACACGACCTTGTCCCGTACTATTTTCCTCGAACAACCTCGTGTGCTCTGGGGTAGTCGTGCTTCTACCGACGCCTTACAACAAGGCCTGGCTTTATTGCAGGCACATCAGCGGGACCCAAATTTTTCAGCACAATTGATCCCTGTGTCAGTGTTGTGGGGCCGTGCGCCGGGTAAAGAAGACAGCGTGAAGTCTATGCTGGGCGAATCTGAATCCCCAAGCTGGCTGGCTAAACTCTTTATTGTGTTAATTTCTGGTCGTCATACCCTAGTGCGCTTCAGTAAAGCTGTATCTGTGCGTCAGATTATTGAAAATGCCACAGTGAATGAAGACACGGCCCATAAGTTGTTGCGTGTGGCTCGTTTCCATTTTTATCGCCAGCGTCTGGCTGCAACTGGTCCAAAATTACCGGACAGAGCTGCATTATTTAACTCTTTACTGGCTTCAGATGCATTAAAAAAAGCCATTGAAGAAGAAGCCCAGTCTAAAAAAATCAGTATCAGAGAAGCACGGGCTGAAGCCTTAAAACTGCTTGAAGAAATAGCAGCAGATTACCGCGAGTCCACTTTAAGGGTAGGCGATCGTTTCCTCGGCTGGTTATGGAAAAAGCTGTATTCAGGCTTAAAAATTACTAATGGTCAGGTGCTGACTGATTTAGTGCAAAAAGGCCACGAAATCGTTTATGTGCCTTGCCATCGCAGCCACATGGATTATCTGCTGTTAAGTTACGTCATTTACCATCAGGGTTTAGCTCCGCCTCATATAGCCGCTGGTATTAACCTGAATTTCTGGCCTGTCGGCACTTTATTCCGCCGTGGTGGCGCCTTTTTTATCCGCCGTAGTTTCAGCGGTGAAAAGCTGTACTCAGCCGTATTTCGTGAATACTTAAGCCAGCTATTCAGTAAAGGTTATCCGGTAAAGTATTACTCCGAAGGTGGCCGCAGCCGCACAGGCCGTTTATTGCAGCCTAAAACCGGTATGTTGGCGATGACAGTGCAAGCTGTACTGCGTGGTATAGACAGACCTATCAGCTTAGTGCCTGTGTATCTGGGCTATGAGCACGTGATGGAGGTCAATACCTATCTGACAGAACTCAAAGGGTCCAGTAAGAAAAAAGAATCTATAGGGGGCGTTTTCAGCGCAGCCCGTAAACTGCGGGATTATGGCTATGGGTATGTCAATTTTGGCCAGCCTATTTCGCTGAATGCTTTTTTAAACCAGCAGGCTCCTGACTGGCGCGCATCAATTGAAACAGCAGATGCACAAAAACCAGTCTGGCTAAACCCTGCTGTAGCCTCACTGGCTACAACAATTATGCAGCGGATTAACCAGGCTGCGGCGCTGAACAGCATCAATCTAATCGCCACCTGTTTACTGGCAACACGCCAGCATTCGCTGACACGACAAGAGCTTACGACCCAGCTGGAGTTTTACCGTAACTTACAACACTATGCGCCTTATCATAGTGGAGTCACTTTACCTGAAGGTTCTGTCAGTCAGTGGATTGACCATGCCATCAACCTGAAGAAAGTCGAGGTGTCACAAGACAGCTTCGGACAAATTATTCAGCTAACGCCTGAAAATGCGATTTTATTAAGTTACTACCGTAATAACGTCTGCCATTTGTTTATGTTGCCAGCTATTTTGGCGACGGCTTTATTACAGCATCCAGGTTTAACTAAAGTGCAGTTGGTGAATATTTGTCAGCTACTGCAACCTCTGTTACAACATGAATTGTTTTTACAGCTGGAGCATTTTAACGACTACATAAGCCAGGTGCTGGAGCAGTTGCAAAAGCACCAGTTAATCGAAGCTCAAGGCCAGTATTTACAAGCAGCACCAGTGCAACAGGCAGGTCATTTTATGCTGGAGCTGCTGGCACACAACGCGCAGGATGTATTACAACGTTATGCTGTGGTGCTGAACTTACTGCAGCTCCATAGCCCTTTGACCCGTGCCGACCTTGAGCAACAAAGCCATGAACTGGCACAGCGTTTAAGCACTTTGCATGGTATCAGTTCCCCTGAATACCATGATAAACAGCTGTTTTCGACCCTAATCAATGCGCTTCGCGAAGCTGGTTATTGCCACAGTAATGAACAAAATGAGCTGGAAGCCACTGCTATTCTGTTGCCACTGCAACAAACAGTGAACGGTTTATTAAGAGCCGATGTGCTGCAGACAGTGCTTAGCATAGTGAAAAAGAAAGTCTGAACAGAAATTAGCGCTTTCATACAATAAAAAAACCACCTTCAGGTGGTTTTTTTATTCATGTGCCGAAAAATCAGCGGGCTTTGTCGTAACTACGGATCACGCCTTCCTGCATGGTAGACGCAACCAATACACCATCCCGATTAAAGAACTGACCACGCACCAGGCCGCGGGCACCGGACGCGCTTGGGCTGTCTACCGCATAAAGCAGCCAGTCGTCAAAACGGAAATCATGATGGAACCACATGGCGTGATCTATAGTGGCAACCTGCATATTAGGCGCCATAAAAGACTTACCGTGGGGCTGCAAAGCCGTTGGCAGGAAATTAAAATCCGACGCATAAGCAAGCAAATATTTATGCACCCGCAAATCATCTGGCATTACGCCATTGGCTTTAAACCAGACATAACGTTTAGCCTGGCTGATCTGTGGGTTAAAGGGGTTATGAAAAGCTACGGGCCGCATTTCTATTGGTTTTTCACAAATAAATTTGCTACGCAAAGATTCAGGAATTAAATGGGCATGTTCGCGATAAAACTCCAGATCAGAAACTAAATCCTCTGGTGCTGGCACACGGGGCATCAGTTCCTGATGCTCAAAACCTTGCTCTTCAGCCTGAAAAGAAGCCGTCATATAAAAGATAGGTTTACCGAACTGAATAGCGCTGACACGTCTGGTACTGAAGCTTTTACCATCACGAATATTTTCGACTTCGTACACTATAGGTTTACTAGCATCACCAGGACGTAAAAAGTAGGAGTGGAACGAATGCACCTTACGGTCGGCTTCCACTGTTTCTTTGCAGGCTGATAGCGCCTGCCCCATAACCTGACCACCAAACACAGCTTTAAAACCGAGATCCTGACTCTGACCGCGGTATAAACCTTGTTCTATGGTTTCAAGCTTTAACAATGACAGTAAGTCGGCCAATACCTGACTCATGCTGAACTCCTCATCACCAGAATTCAGTCTATTGTGCCGGAACTTCCCTGCCTCTGCAAAGCGACTACTTAACGCCAGTCTGAGCCAACACCACGAGCGCTGGTAGAGTTAATATTGTCCATTGCTTTTCTGGCCACTTCACGTTCTTCCGCAAGCTGGCCTTTGGTGCGACAACGACGTTCTTTTAAGTTAGAACCTGTCACTTTTACTCGTTGGCAAATAATTGTATCTTTATCATTAACTGCAGCCACTTGAGCCGGTTGGTTAGTTTCAGCTACAGGAGCCTTAGTTTGTTGTTCAGGTGTTGTACTGCTGCATGCAGCCAGAGTCACGCTTAACATGCCGGCAATCAATAGTTTAGTGTACATATAATATCCTTTTGTTATGTCTCGAAAAGTAGAATATCTAGCAAGCTAAATCGGATCAAGAAAAAAAACCATAGCAAACAGATGTTTTTTTGTTCTCAAATGTAAATGAATGTGATGCAGGTGTAATTATGAGGTATTGGCTTTTTAAAACCGAACCCGAAGAATGCAGTATTGATGACTTTGCTAAAGCGCCGGATAAAGCCATCGTCTGGGAAGGTGTGCGTAACTACCAGGCACGCAACTTCTTACGGGATCAGGTGAAAACGGGTGATCTGGTGTTTATTTACCATTCCAGCTGCAAAGATATTGGCATCGCAGGTATAGCAGAAGTGGTACGCAGCAGCTATCCGGACCCTAGCCAGTTTAATTCACTAAGCCCTTATTTCGACGCGAAATCAAGCGGAACCAAAGCCCCATGGGTTTCAGTAGATCTTCAATTTGTCGAAAAATTCACCGCGCTTTTGCCGCTCGACAAACTCAAACAGTCAACTAAGCTAGAGCAATTACCACTGGTGAAAAAAGGCAACAGATTATCTGTGATGCCTGTCAGTTCAGCAGAATGGCAACACATAATAAGAATGAGTCAAGGCAAGGGGAATATAGATGAAGCAGGAAAGACGGCGTGAGGCTCGGGATCTGAACTATTTCTGGGAGATGCTCAGCATGGCACAGAAATTTTCCGTGTCTGAATTACAACGTTTTGGCTATGAATTATCTTTTGTACGGCAACAAGAGCAACAACGGGTTGCAGTATTAAAAGCTGGTCCAAAAATGGCTAGCATTGATGAAGATGGTCAAATCAATACTGCACCCAAGGTGTTTCTGCGCGATTAAGCTTTATTTCCAAACATCATTATTAGCCAGCCATGCGGTCTGTATGCACAGGCTGATAGTCCTGCAACATTTCAACAGTACGCTGACATAACTTCAGGTAGGATGTCAGGGTATTGCTTTGCCATAACTCAGTCAGCGCCGGATGATGACGGATAAAGTTTTCCATCTCGTTAAAACTAAGCTGATTTTGTTGCTTCAGGAATTTGGCAACAGCCTGGCGCGGCAAAGTGCTGTGATTGGCCTGTTCTTTACATAACACAGGAATAGCTTTACACAAAAGTTCTGTGTGCAGATACCAGACTGGTGGCTTGGTGTGACTGCGCCCCGCCTGATGTACCTTCGCCAACAACTGCTGGCTTTGTTCTTCAGCGAGCCAAAAAGCCAGATGCTCCAATTGCACAGACTGCTGTTCAGCGAAATGCAGTTGCACTTTTAATCTATTTTGCATTTTGCCCAATTGATCCAGCTTTAAAGCTAAAAAGACAATAGGCGCCACTGCCAGCAGTAATAACAACATCCACATCGAAACTTATCTCCCTTTACTGCAAAAGTACAGCTAAAAACAGCGGCACTTTAACAGAGCCGGGGGCAGAATCCTATGACAGAATCACAACGAAAAACTGCACCCGGATCGGAACCTTTTATGACTGCTTTTTCTGCTGAATATAGCTGGCCACTTGCTGCTCTAAAATAGATAAAGGCACACTGCCGTTACGCAGTACTACATCATGGAATTCGCGTACATCAAAGTCGTTGCCCAACTGCTGCTCAGCCTCTTTACGTAATTTTTTGATGGTCAGTTCACCCAACTTATAAGACAAAGCCTGAGCAGGCCAACTGATGTAGCGGTCAATTTCTGTCGTCACATTATGCATAGATAAAGCGGTATTGCTGGCCAGGAAATCTATAGCCTGCTGACGACTCCAGCCCATCGTATGCATACCTGTATCCACCACCAGGCGCGCGGCACGCCACATTTCATAGGTTAAACGGCCAAAATCGCTGTAAGGGTCCTGATAAAAACCCATTTCAATCCCCAGATATTCAGAATACAAGCCCCAACCCTCGCCAAAAGCTGAGGTGTAAAAATTGCGGCGATATTCTGGTAAGGATGCCTGTTCACGCGCCAGGGAGATTTGTAAATGATGGCCAGGTACGGCTTCGTGTAGCGTCAGAGCTTCCATCTCATACAAAGGACGACGATCCAGTGCATAAGTATTGACCCAATAAAAACCTGCTCTGTCATCTCTGTTAGTACCAGCGTAACGACCTGTGGTGTATTTAGGGGCGATTTCTGCAGGTACAGGCGCAACTCCATAAGGTGTACGGGGTAAAGTCTTGAAAAATTTAGGTAATTCAGCATCAATCTTTTTTGCGATAAAAGAGGCTTCTTTTAATAAATCATTAGGGGTTTTGACATAAAACTGTGGGTCTGTGCGCAAAAATTGGATGAACTCAGCAAAGCTGCCTTTAAATCCAACCCGGGTGATGATGTTTTGCATTTCTGCACGAATACGCGCAACTTCCTCCAGGCCAGTTTTATGCACCTGTTCTGGTGTCAGTTTTAACGTAGTGTAATGCTCCAGCCGATTCTGATAGTACTCACGACCTTTAGGCCAGTCACTGGCAGCAATACTATCGCGCGCGCCCGGCAAATACTGCTGCAGCATAAACTGATAAAACTGCTGGTAAGCAGGATTCAGTTGCTGATCAACAACCTGTTTCGCTTGCTGCTGCATGACAACCCAGCTGTCTGCGTCAACAAACTCAGGCTTTTGGTTAAAAGGCCGGTAAAACACATTCTGCTCTGGTGTCTTACTGATAAAAGCCAGGATACTTTGATCAAATCCAACCAGCACAGCTTTGGGTTGCGTCATGCCTGTTGCTAAGCCCTGCTTCATCCAGTCTGTTTGCTGCTGCATATACGCAGGGATAGTTTTTAGCTTACTAAGATAATCCAAGTAGTCTTGTTTAGTGTTAAATTCCGTTCCTGAAACCATAAAAGCCAAATCACTGTGGAAACCTGACTCCGAAGTTAAAGGCATCAGATGAGCACCATACTGATACTCTGCTATAGCGTCCTTGAGGCTATACACCAGAATTGTGTGGTTGATTTGTTGTTGTTCGGTCAAAGTTGCAACATCAACTTGTTGCAACTTATCCAGCCATTGTTGTCTTTGTTTTGCCTGAGCCGCCAAGGTCGCTGCCGACATATCTGGTAAGCTGGTTTTACTGCGGTTGTTTAAGTCTTTTTCTGCCTGCCACAGCTGATTTGCAAACTGATCAAAATCAGTTGGTTTAGTCGATTGGCTACTGCAGGCTGTCAGCGATCCAGTCAGCATTAAGGCCATACAGAAACACATAATGTTCTGACGCATTCTTTCTCTCCCCGATGTTTTTCTTGATTCTACTCTGTTCAACTTTGACAGCCAGTGCAGCGAGCTGTGCTTTTTGGAGACTGGCCGCAATAGTTTGCTCAGAAGTGGTAAAAATGCCGTTTTTTAACCGACAATCTGTGCTTTTTTAGCCACTAAGAAAAAAAACTTAAAAAATAAGTCATTAATAAAGCAGGAGATGAAGACTTTTTCTAATAGATATGTCAGCTTAACAACATCAGTCTGTTTGCCTCTACGTAAGTTTCGCGTAACATTACGTTTTGCAGGCTAAATTAGCAGTAGTATTTAGTGGAGTTGTGTTTGGCATGAAATATCAGGACTCAATCGAGCAAGCAAGTGAAAAGGCGGCGCTGACCGTAGCTTTTTTGCAGCGGCATCGTTTAGCAGCCCATCCGGTCAATTACACAGTGATCTATGAGTATATCAACGGTCAAAATGACGGATTATGCCTGGCCATAGAACAAAAACTGGCCGTTCAAAGCAGCTTCGACGACTTTGTATTAGCAGAACTCTATAGCCAATGGTTAACGCCGCAGCACCAACGTCAGGAAGAATTAACTCAGCAAGTCACCACTATGCTGGCAAAGTTATCCGGCACGACCGACATCGCCAGTGAAGCAGTACAACATTATATAGATGTGTTGGACCAGGCTTTGCTGGGTTTAGACCCGAATAATGCAAACCGTAGCCGTGACAGTGTGAATAAAGTGATCAGCGCCACTTACGCTATTAAGGCCAGCCAGCAAAAACTCAAAGACCAGCTCGATTTCTCGAATGAACAATGCCATGCACTACGCTCGGAACTGGATCATCTGAAAAAAGAGCGCCAACTGGACCCACTCACAGGTTTGTATAACAGATTGGCGATGCAGGAACATTTGGATCTTTGGCTGACGGAAAACCCAGGTAGACGTATTGCCGCTATCGCAGTGAATTTAGATCATTTTGCTCAGTTTAATCAGGATTACGGTTTTGGTGTGGGCGATGTGATCTTAAGTAAAGTCGCACGAAAAATTGCCAGTTATGTGCAGGAAAGTGGTTTACCTGTGCGCTCAGGTGGCGAAGAATTCCTTATTTTATTACCTGATGTCGATTTACGCACCGCAGGCGAAATAGCTGAACAAGTACGTAAAGGTGTAGAAAAACTGCGGTTTGTCTCTGCAAAAAGCAAAAAAACTTTACCTAAAGTAACGATTTCTTTAGGGGTCAGCATCTACAACACAGCAGAAAACTGGCATCAATTTTTATCCCGTAGCAGTAAAGTGCTGCAGGAGGCCAAAGTACGAGGCCGTAATCAGGTTGCTACCGAGCTTATGCTGGCCACCTGATATGGCCAGCCAGCTAAAAGACCTGTTTAGTCCGGCATTTTTGCGGCAACTTGCTGCATTATGTCAGCGCTACTCCGCTACTTTTGATATAAACCACTTTCTGCAGCAAACTCAAGGTTCCGATTGGGATCAGTCAGAGCTCAAAGCCAGAGTTCGTCGGGTGAGCCACGCCTTACATAGCAGCCTGAATTTAGCTTATCCCGACGCCATCCAAGTGTTGCTCCCGGTCAGCGGCCATTTTTCCGGTCTGCAGGGTTTTGTTTTTGCTGACTATGTAGAAATTTATGGCCTGGACGACCCACAAACCTCATTTCACGCCTTAGCTCATTTCACTTGCTTTTCTACAGCTGAGTTCGCTATCCGGCCTTTTTTCCAACGTTATCCTGAACTCACTTTAGCGCAGATGACCCTGTGGGCCAGTTCCGACAATTTGCATTTGCGCCGTTTGGCCAGTGAAGGCTCCAGGCCTCGTTTGCCATGGGGCATGGCATTAAAAGCCTATAAAAAAGATCCGGCGCCCTTGTTACCCATCCTGCATCAGCTTAAAACAGATGCTGAACCTTATGTACAGCGCAGCGTAGCGAATCATTTAAATGACATCAGTAAAGATCATCCGGAGTTAGTGCTGGATATAGCACAGAGCTGGTTTGGTCAGCATAGGGTCACAGACTGGATTATCAGACATGCGTTACGGGGTTTACTGAAACAGGCGCATCCACGAGCTTTGGCTTTATATGGTTTACAGCAACTACCGTTGCAACTGAGCTTAGAGATGATCAATGCTCAGGTCTCTGCACAACAACCGCTGCATTTTATGATTGAGCTGTCCGGTCCGGCGGACCTTCAGGCAAGATTGCGACTGGAATACAAAATTGGTTACCGGAAAAAATCAGGCCAGCTGAATTACAAAGTGTTTCAGCTAAGCAATAAAGTATGGACAGGCCAGAGCATAAAGTTTGAACGGCGCCAGTCCTTTATCGACTTAACCACTCGCAAACATTATCCGGGCCAGCACCACTTACAAATTATGCTCAATGGCCATTGTTATGCTGAAAGCTTTTTTGACTTTGCCGTAAGTTGATCTGAAACAGTCTACACAGCATAAAACTGCAGGATAAGTTGGCGTGAGCCGCCGAATCTTTTACACTAGCGCCACTTTAGTTTACTAAGAACAGCCAAAGGCTTTTTATGACTGACCAGCAACCTGATAGCACTCATTTTGGTTTTAAAACCGTAAAGCAAACAGAAAAAGTTTCTCTAGTCGCTAATGTATTTCATTCTGTTGCTGCCAAATACGACCTGATGAATGATGTGATGTCTTTAGGCATTCACCGGTTGTGGAAAAGATTTACCATCGACTGCAGTGGCGTGCGTCCTGGCCATCAGGTATTAGATTTAGCAGGTGGTACTGGTGATATCACCGCACTGTTTTCTAAAAGAGTAGGCCCCACTGGCAAAGTCATTCTGGCCGATATCAACGAATCCATGCTTAATGTAGGACGCGACAAGCTGCGCGACTTAGGTTTAGTCAATAATATCGACTATGTACAAGCCAATGCCGAAGCTTTGCCTTTTGCTGATAATAGCTTTGATATCATCAGCATAGGTTTTGGGCTGCGCAATGTCACAGACAAAGATGCCGCTTTGCGTTCTATGTTCAGAGTACTCAAACCTGGTGGTCGTTTATTGGTACTGGAATTCTCCAAACCTGAATACGAGTGGCTAAGTAAAGTCTACGACCTGTATTCCTTTAAGTTGTTGCCAGCAATAGGCGGTTTGGTGGCGAACGACAAAGAAAGTTACCAGTATCTGGCGGAATCTATCCGTATGCATCCGGATCAGGATACGCTGAAACAGATGATGGAAACTGCTGGTTTTGAGCATGTCAGCTACCACAACCTGACCGGCGGCATAGTGGCCCTGCATAAAGGCTATAAATTCTGATGTTGAGTTTAGTGCCACAACTGATCTGCGCTACTTTAGAAAAAGTGCTGCACAAAGTAGTGGCTATGGATCCTGCATCCCCTGCTTTATTGCAAAAAGTACAAGGCAAACAACTGGCTTTGCAGTTACAGGAATTGCCCTGGCGTTTTGTCTTGTCGGCTACAGCAGACACTTTATTATTGAACCAGCACAATGAAAAAGTTGATTGCGTCATAGTGACGGACCTCGCCACTTTACAAAAGCTCAACGATCCTAGTCTGCTCACCCGCTTAATTAAGCAGGATAAGCTGCAGATTGAAGGTGATCTCCAGGTCGCTCAGCAATTCAGTACTCTGTTACAACAGTTGAACCCTGACTGGGAGCAGCAGCTATCCGGTTGGTTAGGTGATGCACTCGCGCATAAAGTCGCGACTGCGATAAAACAACTTCAGCTCTACATTCAGGCGCAATTACAACAACTGGAACAAGCCAGCCTTGAGTTGGCTCAGGATGAACTTGCATTAAGCCCCACACAAGCCGAAATGAACCAGTTCAGCCGTGACGTCAGTCAGTTGCAAGCGCGGCTGGAACAGTTAAGTCGCCATCACGCCTTCAGGCAGGAGTAATTTTGGGTCTGCGCCGTTTTTACCACATTTTAAAAACCTTACTGCACTACGGACTGGAGCAGCTGATCCCGCAGCAGTGGCAACCCTGGTATTTCCGCGCTGCACGCAGTTCTGCCTTCTGGTTAAAAAACCAACACCCGGATAAAACCGAAGGGGCTCGTTTACGTTTGGCTTTACAGCAACTGGGACCGGTTTGGGTCAAGTTTGGCCAGATGTTATCTACCCGCCGTGATTTATTTCCTGAGCAATGGGTTGATGAGCTGGCCAAGTTACAGGACAAAGTGGAAGCCTTTCCGGGCGATCAGGCCAGGCAGCTGATTATTCAGCAATTAGGTTTACAACAAATTGACGACTTATTTGAACAGTTTGATGAAACACCACTGGCTTCAGCTTCTATTGCACAGGTACATAGCGCTCAGCTAAAACAAGCCGACGGTACTTTGGCTGACGTAGTGATTAAAGTGATTCGGCCTGATATCCGACCTCAAATTCTGGCCGATTTAGAATTGATGGATGCTTTGGCTGATTTAGTGGCTCGTTACCTGCCGGATGGCAAAAGATTACGTCCGAAAGAAGTTGTGGCAGAGTATCGTAAGACCATTCTGGATGAGCTGGATTTGCAACGTGAAGCAGCTAATGCCATTCAGCTCAAACGTAATTTTGAAGGCTCAGACTCACTCTATATCCCTTATGTTTACGCCGACCACAGCAGACTGGGCGTGATGGTGATGGAACGGATTTATGGTATTCCGGTGTCGGATTTACCAGCACTGCGCGCTCAAGGCACCAATCTGGAATTGCTGGCCAAACGTGGGGTCGAAGTCTTTTTCACTCAGGTATTCCGTGACAGCTTTTTCCATGCCGATATGCATCCGGGTAATATTTTTGTGTCCTTTGAAACACCAGACAATCCGAAATACATTGGTATAGACTGCGGCATAGTCGGTACCTTAAACAAAGAAGATAAACGATATCTGGCAGAAAACTTCGTTGCCTTCTTTAATCGCGACTACTTAAAAGTTGCTCAGTTGCATGTAGATTCAGGCTGGGTGCCGGCTGATACCAGCGTTGAGGAATTTGAAAGTGCCATCCGTACTGTGTGTGAACCTATTTTCCAAAAACCACTGCAGGACATCTCTTTTGGTCAGGTGCTGTTTAATCTGTTTAATACAGCCCGTCGTTTTAATATGCAGGTTCAGCCACAACTGGTATTGTTGCAAAAAACTCTGTTGTATATTGAAGGTCTGGGCCGCCAGTTATACCCACAATTGGATTTATGGCAAACCGCCAAACCATTTCTGGAAAACTGGGTCAAACAGCAGATGGGACCCGCGGCCTTATGGCGCGAAATCAAAGCCAATTTACCATTTTGGGCGGAAAAAATGCCGGAAATGCCGGGTTTGTTGCATCACTACTTGCAGCATGGTCCAAAACAACAAGCTCACTTGTTAGCTCAATTGCAGCAAGTACAGGCGCAACAACATAACCAGACTAAAAAACTGGCTCACGCTGTGCTGGCAGGTTGTAGTTTATTAGCAGCTGTCTTATTACTGACATCTGGCTGGTCTATAACAGCGGCGGGACTTGCACTGGTCGCAGTGGGTTTTGCCTTAAAAATTAACTGACGGACCAAGAGGTTCGTTGAAGCAGTTTGAAAACCGAAGGAGAATAACATGGGTTTTGGTGGCATTAGTATTTGGCAGTTATTGATCATCCTGGTGATTATTGTCCTGCTGTTTGGCACAAAGCGTCTGCGCAGTATAGGTACAGATTTGGGTTCAGCAATTAAAGGTTTCCGCAATTCGGTGAAAGATCCGGAAGAAACTGTAGAACCAGCAGCCCCAGCTGTTCAGCCGCAGCAGCCACAAATTAAAGCTGAAGTAAAAGACTCAACCCCAGTCAGCGCTGATCAGCCAAAAACGCCTGAACAACGCTAAATGAGCTTTTGGGAATTAATAGTCATAGCTGTAGTTGCTCTGCTGGTCTTAGGCCCGGAGCGATTACCTGGAGCTATTCGCAGTGTCAGTGGTTTTGTCCGCAGCGTTAAGCAATTTGGCCAGCAAATGCAGGCTGAATTAAATGACGAGTTACGGGTTCAGGAACTGCACGATAAGCTGAAACAAGCCGAAGAAAAAGGCTTGTTAAATTTGACCACCGAAGAAATGCAAGCCATGGCAGAGCTACGCCAGGCTGCAGCTGATGTGACCAATCCTTATCCGGCAGCCAGTACAACAGCACAACCACAAGTACTGCCAGCAGAACCTGTAGCTCCCCTTCCTTCGATTGCATCGGATCCAGTAGTAACAGATGACAAAAACCACAAATCCTAACAGCCTGTTAGGGCACTTGATTGAACTGCGACGTCGCCTGTTAAACACAGTAGTAGCGGTGCTGTTAGTATTTATCTCTCTGGCTTATTTTGCCGCAGATATTTATCACCTGATGGCTTCGCCCTTAATGGCTGTATTGCCTACTGGCGCCTCTATGATAGCAACAGATGTTGCTGCACCATTTTTTGCGCCTTTCAAGCTGACTTTTATTGTCGCGCTTTGCCTGACCGTGCCTTATATGCTGTGGCAAATCTGGTTGTTTGTCGCACCAGCTTTGTATCAAAAAGAAAAGCATCTGGTCGCACCGCTAATTATCTCCAGCACCTTGTTGTTTTACTGTGGTATCGCTTTTGCGTACTACATTGTATTTCCTATCGTGTTCGGTTTTTTCACCAGCGTAGCGCCTGAAGGTGTGACTATAGCGACTGATATCAGCAGCTATCTGGATTTTGTTTTAAAACTTTTTTTCGCTTTTGGTTTATCTTTTGAAATTCCGGTCGCTGTATTGTTATTAGTATGGACAGGTGCAGTCACTCGTCAGCAACTTGTTGAAAAGCGCCCTTACTTTGTTGTCTTTGCTTTTATTATCGGTATGTTGCTGACACCGCCTGATGTATTATCCCAGACACTACTGGCGGTCCCGATGTGTTTATTGTACGAATTGGGTGTATGGCTTAGCCGTTTTTATGTGCCAGTTGAATCAGATCCAGACGAAGTGTCTAATGAGGAAAAATAGAATGAAAAAAGCGCTTGTGATGTTGGCTTTGTTTGCTCCCGCTTTGTATGCGGCAGATTTATCCCAACAGCTGGAGCAGTGCCGTAGCATAGGCAATGACCTGCAAAGGTTAGTTTGCTATGACAAAATGAACACAGCAGCAGCTAGCGCTTATGTGAAAAGCACTTCCGGCAGCGAAAACACTGTTCAGACTGTGAATGTTGCCCCTGTCGCGCCAACTAAAGAAGAATTTGGTCTGGAACGTAAAGCTGAAGCGGCTAAAGAAGAAGTTGAGATTAAAAACCTGGAGTTGGTGTTACAAAGTGTTGAAACCAACCGCCAGGGCATGATGATTTTCACTTTTGATAATGGCCAGGTTTGGCGCCAGACTTCAAAAGATATCTTCACCGCCACACCAGGCAGCACTTATATCATCGAGCGTGGTTTGTTAGGCTCTTTCTTTATGAATAAAGAAGGCACAAACCGCAAGACCAGAGTATTACGTGAAAAGTAATATGCCGCTATGGTTTGATGCTGGCATCAATTTATTCAGCGATCGCTTTAACAGCGATCGCGACGATGTTGTGCGGCAAGCCAGAGATGTCCATATCAAGGAAATGCTGCTAATTAGCAGCGATCTGGCCGAAAGTCAGTTGAATATCCAGTATTGTTCGAATGTTCCATCCCTGTATTGCACTGCAGGTGTGCACCCTCATCAGGCTGCCGGAGTATCCGCCGGATGGGTAGCCGACCTGGAAAGCCTGTTGCAGGACCCGCACGTTGTCGCTGTAGGTGAATGTGGTCTGGATTTCAACAGAAACTTTTCAACTCCAGAACAACAAATCGAAGTTTTTGAGGCTCAATTAGCTGTAGCAACACGACTCAACAAAGCTGTTTATCTGCACGAACGTGATGCCTTTCCAATCCAAATCAGTTTGTTAAAAAATCACCCGGGCTTAAGTGGCATAGCGCACTGCTTTACGGGTGACAGCTCCCAATTAAAAACCTATCTGGATTTAGGCCTTTATATTGGTATAACCGGCTGGTTATGTGACACAAAACGCGGGCAGAGTTTAATGGACGCTGTCCGTTATTTGCCATTAGACAGATTGATACTTGAAACTGACGCGCCTTTTTTATTGCCTAAAACTATTGCCCCTAAACCTAAATCAAGCCGGAACGAACCAGCCTATTTGCCGGCAGTTGCGGCGCAGTTTGCTCATATCACAGGCCATAGCCTTGATAACATCGCTTTACATAGCAGGAGAAACAGCCTGACCCTGTTTCAGATCACAGCAGATGAGCACTATTTATGATGCAATGGCTACAGCTGCATTGGCAGCAGTTATTAATAGGCTTCGGCATCGGCGCTGTATTGACTGCTTCATTAGCCTGGTTGCTGTTTTATCTGCAGCAAAAAAAATGGCAGCTGAATGTCGCTGATCAGCTTGAAGACAGTATTCAGCAACGCACCCTTGAACTACAAATTACCCTGACTGAGCTGGCGGATAAAAACAAACTGCTGGAACAACAAAGCACCCGTGACGCGCTAACCGGGGTGCGCAACAGAGCCTTTTTTGATCAGAAGCTCAGTGCTGAAATTAAGCGTAGCCGCCGTGAGCGCAGCACTTTAGGTTTATTGATGATCGATATTGATCACTTTAAAGCCTTCAATGACAACCATGGCCATCTAGTGGGTGATTTGGTGATTAAAGAAGTAGCCAACTGCCTGCAGCAAGAGCTAAAACGCAGCACCGATCATCTGTGCCGTTACGGTGGTGAAGAATTTGCCATCATTTTGCCAAACACAGATAAAGAAGGTGCCATGGTATTGGCTGAACAAGTACGACTTTGTCTGGCTAACCATCGCATTAAACATGAAGAGCTGGAGCTGTCTATCAGTGTCAGTATCGGCTGTTACGCAGCAGTAGCTGAAATCAGCAGCGTCAGTGCCGATTATATTCAGGCCGCAGACACAGCTCTGTATCAGGCGAAAAATGAAGGTCGAAACAAGGTGGTATGTTCAACCTTGTCTCATTCAGTGATCACAGAATCAGGAGACTCCAGATGAGTCAGTTTAACGAATACTTCCCTGCCAGTCGCTTACGCCGTATGCGTCAGTCTGATTTTAGCCGTCGTTTAATGGCTGAAAATCATCTGACCGTAGATGACTTGATTTATCCGATGTTCATTGTTGAAGGCGAAAATCAGCGTCAGGTGATTCCGTCAATGCCTGGTATTGAACGTTTATCGCTGGATTTATTGCTCGAAGAAGCTAAAGAGCTGGTCGCTTTAGGCATTCCTGCTATTGCGATATTCCCTGTCACAGCCGCTGAGAAAAAATCACTTTTGGCGGAAGAAGCTTATAACCCGGAAGCATTGGCACAGCGTGCAGTACGAATGTTAAAACAACATGTGCCTGAACTTGGTGTGATCACTGATGTTGCGTTAGACCCTTTTACCACTCATGGTCAGGACGGCATTATTGATGATGAAGGTTATGTGCTCAACGACATCACTAGCGATATTCTGGTAAAGCAGGCGTTGTCTCACGCCGAAGCAGGAGCGGATATAGTTGCGCCATCAGATATGATGGATGGTCGTATTGGCGCTATCCGTTCAGCGCTGGAAGCCGAAGGTTTTGTGAATACCAAAATTATGGCCTACTCGGCCAAATATGCTTCGGCTTATTATGGCCCTTTCCGTGACGCAGTAGGTTCTGCCGGCAACTTAAAAGGCGGCAATAAAAAGTCTTATCAGATGGACCCGGCCAACAGCAATGAAGCCTTGCGTGAAGTAGCATTGGATCTGGAAGAAGGCGCTGACATGGTGATGGTAAAACCAGGTATGCCATATCTGGATATAGTGCGCCGTGTGAAAGACGAATTTGGAGTGCCGACTTTTGCCTATCAGGTCAGCGGCGAATACGCTATGCATATGGCCGCGATTCAAAACGGCTGGCTGGCCGAAGAGGCTGTTGTAATGGAATCCTTGCTGGCCTTTAAGCGAGCTGGTGCCGATGGCATCCTGACTTACTTCGCGAAAAAAGCGGCCATTTGGCTACAACAGAAGTAATTAAAATAAAATCGGGTCAGTTCATTCTGACCCGATTCATTTACTGAGCAATCAATGGCACAGCCATCAAGTTTGCTTCTCTGCGGCCATACATAGACACTACAAATTCCCTCTCACTTACAGCTGTTACCGAGCGGCTGGTTTTAATACTGCGCCCAGGGACTCGGAATAACTCTACGCTGGTACTTTGCCCCCAGGCTTTAAACATCCACAAGTCCGCTTCAGGCAAACGTTGCAGATAATAAATACCTTTTTCATCCACCAACCAATTACCCCAATCCACTTCAGCCAACTGTGGCACCAGCAGTTGTTCGCCACCTTTTTGATCCTGAAGCCAAATACCGCCCGTTAAAGCCTTCACATACAACAATCGGCCATCCGGTGCTTCACGGGCAAAAATGCCACCTTTAACTGTATGTTGCTGCGAAATGCCTGATTGCAAATCCAGACGCCAAATCTGCCAATCACCACTGATATTTGAGCTGAAATATAAACTACGACTGTCTCTGCTCCAACTGGCATGCTGGCTTTCAAAAGGCTTTTCGCTGGCTGGCTTAAAGTCTGAACCTGACAAGGTGCCGAGGTAAAGTTGGAGGACTTCTTTTTCACTGCGACGCGCAGGCACTACAAAATGCTCTCCATCCGGAGCCAGACTGGCAATATCCACTAGTCCTTCTTCAGTGGTATGTACCCGCTGCACTTTGGTTTGTGCCAGATCAGAATGCCATAAATCAAAACGACCGCTACGGCTGGACATAAACAACAGCTGGTCTGAAGCGGCTGTGTATTCAGGGTAGAGTTCACGCCCTAAAGTTTTGGGCATTAATACAGGTTCTTGCCCAACCCTAATCCGGTAAAGCTGCTCTTCACTATTGTATTGGGTATACACCAGCTCAGGTTGTGGCCCTAGCCTTACGGCAATACGCCCAGGCGCTTTGACATAAGACAGCGGTGTTATTTGCCCTGTTTGTACTGAGATTTGTAAAATCGACAATTCACCTTGCCAGACACTATTGAAATACAAAAATCTGTCATCCGGACTCCAGGCCAGAGAATAGATATACAAAGGATCTTTAGTTAAGGCTCTACTGCTACCATCGCTTTGGCGAAGATAAATCATGCCCAGATGTTTGGTCTGACGAACATAAGCAAGCTGTGCACTGTGATTGGCGAAAGCCAGTGGATAATCTTGTGTATCAGCACGGGGGGATGATAATCGCTCCATGCGACCAGTACTCATATCCCGTCCCTGAATACTGACGCCCCCCAGTTCATTGACCGCAGCAAAGGCCAACATGTTGCTGCTGGCAGACCAGGACAAGGTGTTTTGCAAATTCTGATGAAAACAATTGGCTAAGGTTTCTGTTTGCTTCGAGTTTAAATCCAGCAGCTGCACCTGACAGTCGTTGCCCTCTACAGCAAGATAAGCCAATTGCTGTTGATCAGGCGACCAAGATGGCGCTGTTGCATACTGATTTTCTGGTGTTAAAGGTTCAGCTGCTTTGTTCATCTGTTGTAAATCCAGCCGAAAGATGCCAGGAGCCTGGCCAGAAATATCCGCCATAAAGGCCATATAACGGCCATCACGACTAAAACTTGGCATCTCCTCCACTCCCAGCATAGAGGTGAGCTGGCGTGGCCGGATATCAGGTTTTAGTGCAGTCTCAATCTGAGCTGGTTGCTGTCGGTTGAACCACAAGATCACTATAACCACTACCATACTTAAACCGAGCAGCCACCAAATCCATCGCCTGGGAGAGGCTACACTTTTAATCTGGCTTATAAGGTACTCAGGGCTGGCATACTGTGGCTTTAGTGCCAACTCATAACCGGTTTTGGCAATGGTCAGTATCAACTCCTGCTCTGCCCCAGCCTGCTCAAAAGCTTTACGTAACTGCCATATCGCATTGGTCAGGCCTTTCTGCCCTACAGCATCATTGCCTGACCATATCTGCTGAATAAGCTCTTGCCGACTAACAGCCCTGTCCTGATGCTGAATTAAATACTGCAATACTTCAAACACCCGGGCGGGCAGTTGCACTTCGGTAAGTGGTCCGGAAATTTTGTGGTTATCGTGTTGGATTAGACAAGTTCCAAGCACTACATCAGGTAAATCGAGCAACATAAAATCCTGTCATAAAGGCGCAAACTTAATACTATTTTTTAATAGGTTTCTGCACTTGTATAACAGCGCCGGACATAGTGTCAATCCGCCCAACCCGCCATATTGTTAATGTCTGTAACCCAATGTTTTATGCCGTTAATAAGTGTTGGCATAGCCACAAAATGGAATAACTAACCAATTGATAAATAAAGAATAGATAATTAAAAGATATATATTCGACAGAAAACTGAGAATACCTCTATTGAGCCATGAACTGCAGTTTTGTTAGCGTCAAACTGTCATTTTCCGGTCACATCAGGTTGCCCATAAAAGACATAAAAATAACTAAAAAACCCTAATTCCAGGTGTAACAATTCAGAGAGGATTCCATGCCAAGAACTATTCACAGTCTGGCGGGGGCTATACTGGCGGCGCTGTCGTCAACTCCTGCTTTGGCGGCGACGGCTCATCTGCCGGCTCAGTCAGAACATAAGCCTTTTGCAACCACGACTACAGCCACAGATGCTATCGCTGTTTATACCATTGAACTGAAACTCGACAGCGCTTTACAGCAAGGCCAGGTAGATAAAGCTCAACATCAGGCCATCAAAAAACAACAGACACAATTTATCGACCAGATGAAAAACCAGTTTGGCCAAGTCAAAGTGCTGGCACAAAGTGTGCTGTTTGGTAATCAGGTCTCTGTTGAGTTGTCTGAACAGCAGGCAGCGCAGCTTGCTGATTTTGCCGCTGTAAAAAAAGTCAGCAAACTTGACCCAGCGTTGAATGCTCAGTTGCTT
The DNA here is from genome assembly GCF_947090785.1 of Rheinheimera sp. MM224. Lineage (NCBI taxonomy): Bacteria > Pseudomonadati > Pseudomonadota > Gammaproteobacteria > Chromatiales > Chromatiaceae > Rheinheimera > Rheinheimera sp. MM224. The sequence goes on along the minus strand of NZ_OX352320.1, from coordinate 128,583 downwards.
AGCACGCAACCTGTTCCACAACAGCTGCATAAATTTGCTGCATCCGCAGAACTGCCGGCCGCGTTAGCAGGCGAGGATGGTGGCAAAGGGGTCACCATCGCCGTGTTATCCACAGGCGTGGATTACACTCACAAGTTATTAGGGGGCGCCGGCACAGCCGAAGCTTATCAGCAAGCCATTAAAAATGCGGGGGCTCCATACAAAGGCTTCCCAACCGCAGTGGTGACCTCAGGCCGGGACTTTATTTCTGACCATCCGGATTTCAGCTTTGGTTATGACGATAACCCTATCGAATCGGATCTGGTGTATGAAGTTCCGGGGCAAGGCCGTTATCCGACAGGCCGTGGCACTTTGCTCGCCTCCTATATCCACCAGCTAGCGCCTGCCGCAGAAATTCGTGCAGGAAAAATGTACAACATTATGGCAGAAGATGGCGAGATTGCTTATCTGGCAGGGCCTAACCATGCGATCCTCACACGGGCACTAGAATGGGCTTTAGATCCAAATGGTGATGGCGATTTATCTGATAAAGCCGATGTAATTTTGCTGGATTTTCAGTTTTATGGCCATGGCGTATATAGTCAGAAAGACTTTAGCGGCGACCAGCTTTCTCTCTACCCCGCGGCTATTCAGCGTGCCGCCAGCACCGGCTCTTTAGTGGTCGTCGCTCAGGGTGAATTTGAATCATCGAATCGCTTTGCCACTCCTTATCAGGCAACAGCACCGGCAGCTTTAGCTGTAGGCTCTTCTTATAACGATGGCGACATAATAAAAATTGATATCAACTCACCACACGGCCCTGTGCGTGGCGAGTTGGAACTACTCAAACCTGACGTCATAGCAACAGCCAAAGATATTACAGGCGCAGCCGTAGGTGCAGGTGAGGCCACTGCAACAGATCAAGGTTCTATTTATGCTGCGGCTCATGCGGCTGCGACCGGAGCCATACTAAAAGGCAAGCACCCTAAGTTAAGCAGTGTGGAGCTGAAATCGCTGATCAGCACCACAGCAAACTCAACAGTGATGACACCAGACGGCGCGGCTCAGGCTGAAGTCAGCTGGATTGGCCATGGTGTGGTAGATGTAGCAGCAGCACAACAAAGCCCTTTATTAGCCTGGGATGCTGACACCAGCCAAACCGGTATTAATTTTGGTTTACAGGAAGTGCCAGCTCATCAAAGCACCACTTTGACACGGCATATTTATCTGCGTAATTTAACCGACAAGGCTTTGACCTACAAAATTGCAATCAATGCCAACCAGCCGGAACGCCATAAAGCTTTAAGCTGGCAACATGCTGCCACTATCACTATAGAAGCAGGCCGCTCCACCTTAGTTCCTGTCAGCTTAACGATCAACTCTGCTTTACTGGCCAACTGGCCTATGCTGACGAGCGAAGATTACAGTGCTGAAAAATGGCGTGAAACTGAACTGGATGGTTATATTCAATTGACTAGTGAAGGCCAGCCGACCAGTCAATTGGCGTGGCAGGTTCGAGCCAGAACTAAAGCCGACATTCAAAAAAACTATACAAGTTTTACAGAATATCTGTCGTTAGATGGGCATCGCTCCACTATAGCTGCTAAGTACTTTGACACTTATAAAGCATTAGCTCAGGACTTTAAAAATACCTCGGATAAAACTGTCGAATATGCGGTTTACCCGACCTTAAGACAACGAACAGCTATGCCTGTGCATCTGCAGGAATCTGAGGGGGCTGTAATTAAAGCTGTAGGTAACGGCGTGTTTCCCGAAGCCAGTTGCAGCAGTGGTCAGAAGTTCTCTATAGCCACCAGCTTTTTCCAACCTAAAGAGCTGGCAATCGGCAGTTATGTCGAGCGTGGTGGCGATTTAGTGGCATGGGAAATTTTAAAACACGACTTTACAGCCAATAATGCCACTCTGCCGGCCAATCAGGCATTAACCAACAGAACGGATGCAGACGTAGTGTTACGTGGTTTTGTCAGTATCGATTTCACCACAGGTCAACCTTTGGGTTACTACACTGACCTGAGCATGGAATACGATTTTAATAATCCAAACGGTCGTTATAAACCTACTAAATTGCCTGTCCGTTTTACCAGCGATAGCAGCAATGTAGTGGTTGAATATTGCCTGGAAGAGCTGGAGCCTTGGGGTATTACTCCAGAGGATCTAAATCATAACTTAGGTTATATCGTCAGCACAGACCGTGACGCCATGCCGGAAGCTTATGAACCCATCATGCAGTTTAACCCTGTCAACATGGGTGCAATTCATATTACTTATGAATATGACTGGTTTGGTAATCTGATTGAAAAAACCGATAATCAGTCCAACCGGGTACTGTTAAGCCCAGCGCCTGTAGCTGAACCTGAACGTGTTTACACTGAACGCCTGAGTTTAGCTCCGGGCGAATCCGCCACCATTACTGGCATCAATGAAGGTTACTGCGGCTTTGGCTATACCTGTGGCAAAGGCTTTATGCTGATGGCTTTGGATTCCAACTTTAGTCTAGTGGCTGATATCAAACTGGGTGATGCAAAAAGCTCTATTGCAACCCCAAGAGCAGGCCAACAGTTCCTGACGACAGAACATACCGCAACAGGCACCAGTCTGGGTTTTATTCAGTTGGATAGCTTTGGCTATTTTGCTCAGGGTGGAGAGCTGGCATCTGATCGTAAGCACTTGCTGGCGATGGTGGATGTGTTACCAGGCAGTCCAATCAGACTAACTCCTGAAGGCGAATTGTTGGTGGCCAATGCCGACACTTTGGACTTTGAAACTCAATCTGAGTTGACCTTTAAAGTACAGGCTCGTTTGGGGGATGATATCAACTCATCTGCAGTACCAGTGACCATCAAATTACAAAACCTCAACGACAACGCCCCGCAGTTATCCAGCACAGCGCAAACCAGCTACCAGTTCACGGCCGATCAGGAGCTGTCTGTATCTTTGCAAAACTGGTTCAGTGATGCAGATAACGACAGTGTGACGTTGAGCCTGAGCGCTTTACCCGCAGGCTTAAAGTACAACGCAGAACAAAAGTTATTACATGGCACAGTCTCACAAAGCAGCACTATTACTATCACAGCTGCAGATGGCGACCATAAAACCACGGCCGAACTGAAACTGACAGTACCTGAAGCTCCGGCGAAAAGCTCTGGCGGCAGTATCAATTATTTGTGGTTAGTACTGATGGCAATAGCTGGTGCTATGCGCTTAGGTCAACGCCGATCCGCTTAACTGAATCCGACAAAGGCTCCCAGTGGGAGCCACAAACAACAAAGGTTAGTTTATGAAATACAAAAGTTTTTATTTAGCAATAGCGGCCATAAGCCCGTTATTAGCAGCGCAGACCGTCAGTGATGATGCGCTGCCCAATAAACTTAACAAAGTGACAGCAGCGACAGAGAAAGCCTTGTCTGCTGCATCCGATGATGTCTATTTTGTCCGTTTTACTGCGCCGGCTCTGGCCAATTCAGCCTTAGCCACTCAAGGTACGCTCAACGCCAAATCCGCCGGCAGCAAAAATTATGTGCAACAATTAAAGCGTCAACAACACTCTCAGTTGCAGCAGGCCAGCAAAGCGCTAAAACGTCCACTGCAGACAGTGACCACTTACCAGTACAGCGTCAACGCTGCAGTGGTGAAGATGGATGCAGACACCGCAAAACTACTCGCTAAGCAACCAGGCATAGCTGGAGTAGAAAAACGCCAAATGCATTATCTGATGACAGACTCTGGCCCCAACTACATTGGTGCCGCCAAAGTATGGGCAGGTGAGCAAGGAGTTACCGCCACTAAGGGTGAAAACGTTATAGTGGGTATTCTGGATACTGGTATTAACACCGATCACCCGAGTTTTGCCGATATTGGCGCTGATGGATACGACCACCAAAACCCGTTAGGTGAAGGTAACTATCTGGGCGACTGCCAGCTGTATGCCCAATACTGCAATGATAAATTGATTGGGGTGGTTAGTTTCCCGGCCATTATTAATCAGTACCCTGTTTTGTTGGACCCTAAATACGCTGACCTGGCTGAGCGTACTCAGATAGGTTATGACTTTAACGGTCACGGCAGCCATGTTGCCTCTACTGTGGCAGGTAATGAGTTGCGTCAGGTGCCAGCTATTAACCCAGTCGGAGATGAGGCGGAGTTCCGCTTCCCTATGGTCAGCGGTGTTGCTCCTCATGCCAATATCGTTTCCTACCAGGTTTGTTTCCCAGGTCAGGCCGACGATGGGTTAGTCGGCTGTTTTCCAGACTTGGCTATTCAGGCACTTGAACATGCCATTATGAATGGCGTACAAGTGATCAACTACTCGGTCGGTGGACCTGTAGAAGATCCATGGAACTCAACTCAAGCTTTGGCTTTTTTAAATGCCAGAGCTTTTGGTTTGCATGTAGCAACATCGGCAGGTAACTCAGGCCCGGACGCCAGCACTGTGCGCAGCCCAGGCAACGCACCTTGGTTGACCTCTGTGGCTGCTGCCACTCATGATCGTGCTTTTACCGATAAGACTATCAGCCTACCCAGTGGAGCCACTCTGACAGGCAAAGGTGCCACTTCCGCTGTCAGCGGTTTGTTAGTGGATGCCAGTACAGCTGGTGATGGTAATTGTATGCAGCCTTTTGCTGCAGGCACCTTTGACGGCAAAATTGTAGTCTGTCGCCGTGGCGAAATAGCACGGGTCGAAAAAGGCCGTAATGTCAAAGCAGGTGGTGCTTTGGGTATGGTGCTGATTAACGTTGAAGGCGGTGCAAATACAGTAGATGCCGACCTGCATTCCCTACCTGCCATTCACTTGAGCATAGCTGATGGTGCGGTGCTGTTAGCCGAACTTACGACAGCAGGTATTCAGGTCAATATAGGCGCATCTGAAATGACCCAGGATGCCAGCAAAGGCAGCATTTTAGGTGGTTTTTCTTCACGTGGTCCGGCATTGCCTTATGACAGCTACCTGACACCAGCTTTATCAGCACCAGGTGTGGGTATTTATGCCGCCTTCGCCAGATACCAGCCTTTTAACAATACCAAAGCCGAAGCCGACTACGGCATGCTGGATGGTACTTCTATGGCCAGCCCTCATGTGGCCGGTGCTTTGGCTTTATTAAAAGCCCTGCATCCGGACTGGACCCCAGCTCAGGCCCAATCCGCTTTAATGTTGACCGCCAATACTGCTGTACGTCAGGACGATAATCTGGATGGCACCACAGAACAAGCCACGCCTTTTGAAATGGGTGCTGGCATGGTGCAGGTGCATGAAGCCGCTAAAGCAGGCTTGTTGTTAGATGTCAGCAAAGATGAGTATCTGGCTGAAGATCCAAAGCTGGGTGGCGATCCAACTCAATTAAACATTCCAAGCTTAGTGCAAGCAGACTGTTTATTAAGTTGCAGTTGGACCCGTACAGTCACAGCCACCAAATTAGGTAGCTGGCAGAGCAGTGCGGAAATGATTCAGGGCGCTATGGATATCAGTGTCAGCCCGGCAAGCTTCAGCTTAGCTGCAGGTGAATCACAGCAACTGGTGATTACGGCAAGTTTTAATGCTCAAAGTAAAACCGGCTGGCAATTTGCTTCATTGGTACTGACTGAAGGCCAGCAGAAGCTGAAAATGCCTGTGTCTGTTAAATTTAAAGCGGGTGTAGGCCCGGAGCAAAGCATACTGACAGCACAACAGGGCTCTGGCTCCGCCCTGGTGTCAGGTTTTGTCTCAGCTACGTCACCTGCAGAACTGCAAGTGCAAAATATTGGCTTGGTCAAAGCGCAAAAATACAGCTTTGAACTGAAAGCTCCAATGACGGAACCAACGGGCAATGACTGGGCCAGAATCCCTGATTTCACCCATGCAATTCCGTTGCAAGTGACGTCAGATACACAAAGGCTGCATGTGGCTGTACGTAAAACCACCACTCAGGATCTGGATTTTTATATAGGCCGGGATTTAAATCTGAATGGTCGCCCTGACGCCGAAGAATTCTATGGACTGATTTGTACCAGTGCAGAACCAGATAACAATGAACTTTGTAATCTGACCTTACCTGAACCAGGCAGCTACTGGCTTGCTATACATAACTTCCAGGGTAGTGCGCCGGGCGCCACTGACCAGATAGAAATCAGTGTTGCGCAATCCGACAGTGCAGAACAGCCTGACAATCTGCAAGCTACTGTTGTGGCGTCTTCTGCTACTGAATACAGCGTTAAGCTGGACTGGCAGTTACCGGAAAGTGACACAGATGAATTGTGGATAGCGGATACAGTACTGACCAATCCGCAAGGTGACTTGGCCTCTGTATTGCAAATCAACCTGCAACAACAACAGAGCTTAGTAAAACTGAGCGGCAGCAAAACCACTGAACTGGCGGGCAAAGCGTTAAGCTATCAATTGCAGATTGCGGCCAATAGCTCAGGACAGGCCAGGACGCTGCAGTTAGAGGCTCAATTGCCAGCAGGCTGGACCTTGTCAGGCGCAACAGTGAATGACAACAGCATCGAACTGACGCAAGCCGCAGGTGCCGCAGCTCAGACTATTGATCTGACCTTAACCCCTGACAATGCAACACGACTGGGCGACATTAGCTGGTCGCTGCAGTATCAGCAAAACGATATGTCAGCTGTTATCCAAGCACCTACAGTGAAGGTATTGGCTGAACTGAAGCTCAGCATTAACGGTCAGAGCAATGCCAGTCTGACTGCAAAAGCCGGTGATACAGTCACTGTTGCAGCAGTTAGCAGCAGAACTGAAGCGGTTAGCTACCAGTGGACTCAAACTTCAGGCCCAACAGTCACCTTGAGCGGAGATAAAACAGGCACTGTGAGTCTGAAGGCGCCAGAAGTGCAACAAGACAGCACTGTAGTTCTGCAATTAAAAGCCATCAGTGCAGAAGATGAAAGCACAGCCACAGCAACCGTCAACATAGCGCTGAAAGCACCACAAAAGAAAAGCAGTGGTAGTTTAGGCTGGTTCAGTCTGATGCTGTTGTTAGTGCCGGTAAGCAGAAGATTAAAACGTTAAACTAAGTTTAGTGATTCAGAGGCCAGAGCTAAAACTCTGGCCTTTTTTATTCTATAGCCAACTGCCAGCCTGCCTGTTGCTGATACAGCATTTCCTGTTCCAGCTCGGCACGCATCAGTGGATGATGATCCAACCAGCCTGCAGGCAAAGTTAAAGTCAAAGCTTCAGCTTGTGCTGTGATTTGCACTTCAGGCAAGACTTCGTGACGACGACGCATCGATAAAATCACCGACAGCCGCAATAAACGGGTTAACCGCACAGCGAGCAACACTGAGGTCATGGTTTGTTTCGACAGAATTTCTTTATGAATATCGGCTCTGTGGTTGTACACCAAAGCCATCAGCAACTGCTGCTGAGCTCGGGTGAAACCTGGCAGTTCGGCATGGCTAATAATGTAAGCGCCATGGTGGTGATGGTTTTTGTATTCAATCAACAGGCCCAGCTCATGCAATAAAGCACCTGAGCGCAACATAGCTAAACCTTCGAAACTGGCTAGATTCCATTGCTGATGCAGTTGGTCGGCCAAAGTAGCGGCCATATCAGCCACACGCTCTGCATGTTGCTGGTCAATGTAATAACGCACCATCATGCTTTGCATAGTGCGGGCACGAACATCCTGATGCTGCAACTGCGGTAACATGCTGTACAACACGCCCTCGCGTAAAGCACCGCCGGATAAGGTCATGCCACTGATATTCAGCACCCGAAACAGAGCTATTAAAATAGCTAAACCAGAAGGGAATACCTGTTTACGTTCCTGAGCTAAGCCGGGTAAATTCAACTGGTCCATATGACCACAAGCCAAAGCTTGCTGCATAATGGCCTCCAGTCGTGGCAAGGTGATGACTTCATCTTTGCCCTGACCTACTAAGATTTCCTGCATCGCCTGCACAGTGCCTGAAGCGCCTACAGCATTTTGCCAGCCCTGCTGCAGGTACTGAGCACTGATAGTGCGAATTTCCCGCTCTGCAGCGGCAATAGCAGCATTAAAGTTGGCTTCACTTAATTCGTTATTTTCAAAATAACGCTCAAGAAAAGTGACACAGCCCATATTCAGACTGGACAATAAAATAGGCTGAAAGCCCTGACCTACCACTATTTCAGTTGAAGCGCCGCCTATGTCGATCACCAGACGGTTCGAATCACAATTGGAGGTATGAGCTACCCCCAGATAAATAATACGGGCCTCTTCTTCGCCGGAAATCACCTGAATAGGCTGGCCTAAAATAGCTTCAGCTTCAACCAGAAAGGTTTTGACGTTACGGGCTAATCGAAGTGTGGCTGTACCAACAATACGGATATTTGCAGAAGGTATATCTTGCAGACGTTCAGCAAACAAAGCCAGGCATTCCCAACCCCGGGTCATGGCTTGTTTGCTTAAGACTAAACTGTCGTTTAAACCTGCGGCCAAACGCACTTTACGTTTGACCCGGCCTATCACCTGGACGCTACCGCCAACCACTTTCACCATCAACATATGAAAGCTATTGGAGCCGAGATCGATCACAGCATAAATATCATTATGCTGTGTCGGCTTTCCTGCGCCGTCCATAGACTTAGCGCGGGCGGCTACGTGGGTTTCTTGGCCCATTCTGATTAGGTCGTCCACCACTGCGAGCTTGACCCGGACGACGTCTGACCCGTGGTTTTGGCACGGTCAAATCTTCCAGCAACGCAGAAGTATCGTATTGAGTGACTGGAACAGCATGACGAATATAGTCTTCAATAGCCGTCAGGTTCAGTGCATAACGCTCACAGGCAAAACTGATGGCTTTGCCACTTTCACCGGCACGGCCAGTACGGCCAATACGGTGTACATAGTCTTCACAATCGTCTGGCAAGTCGTAGTTAAATACATGACTAACCATAGGAATATGCAAACCGCGGGCGGCAACGTCTGTCGCGACCAGAATATCCAGTTTACCGCTGGTGAAATCCTCCAGAATACGTAAACGTTTTTTCTGGATCACATCACCTGTCAGTAAACCAACACGATGACCATCGGCTTCGAGCCAGGCGTGAATGTCTTCACAGCTGTGTTTGGTATTAGCAAAAACAATGGCTTTATCCGGCCACTCTTCTTCCATCAGCGTCAGCAACAATTTCATTTTGTGTTCGTCTGACGGATAAAATAATTCTTCAGAAATACGTGAGCCGGTCATTTGTTCAGGCGCCACATGAATATGCACGGGCTGGTTCATCTGCTCAAACGCCAGTTCCTGCACCTTGTAAGACAAAGTAGCAGAGAACAATAAGCTCAAACGTTCAGTCACTGGCGGCATACGACGGAACATAAAACGGATATCTTTAATAAAGCCTAAATCGAACATGCGATCGGCTTCATCCAGTACCACCACCTGAATTTGTGACAGGTCGTACAGGCCTTGTTTCAGGTAATCAATTAAACGACCTGTGGTGCCAATTAAAATATCTGCGCCTTGTTCCAACAATTGGCGTTGAGAATCGTAACCCTCGCCCCCATAAATCAAAGCAAGCTTTAAACCTGAAGTTTTAGCTAAGGCTTGAGCGTCATGATGGATCTGAACAGCCAGCTCACGCGTAGGAGCCATAATGATGGCACGAGGTTGCCCTTTAGCCTTTGGCTCATGGGTTAACAAATGATGGAAAGTTGCCGTCAGAAAGGCGAGAGTTTTACCAGTACCTGTTTGTGCCTGGCCCGCAATGTCTTTGCCAGCTAACGCAAGAGGCAAACATTGAGCCTGGATTGGAGTACAATGGTCATAACCTTGCGCGGCCAAAGCGGCAAGAACCTGTGGAGCCAATGCGAAATCGGCAAATTTATGCTGAGTTAAGTGTGTTTTATTCATACGCGCTAAGCATAACCGTTACGCTTGCAATAAGAAACAGTCCGGATAAAATTGACAATACTTTTTTATAGTTATGCCCAAAGCAATTGGAGAATGAAATGAGTGAACATATTCTGCAGGTGTCAGATGACAGCTTCGAAGCCGACGTGTTAAAAGCTGCTGCCCCTGTCCTGGTCGATTTTTGGGCTGAGTGGTGTGGTCCATGCAAAATGATTGCACCTATCCTCAACGAAGTCGCGCAAGAATACGCAGGTAAAGTAACAGTGGCTAAGGTCAACATTGACCACAACCCTGGCACACCACCAAAATTTGGTATTCGTGGTATCCCAACTTTACTGTTATTCAAAAACGGTCAGGTTGCAGCGACGAAAGTTGGCGCTTTATCTAAAACTCAGTTAAAAGAGTTTTTAGACAGCAACATCTAAGTCAATCACAAATAGGCGTATTTTTATACGCCTTTTTGTTTTTTACGGCTGGACGACTGAAAATTATCCTGCTAATGTGTAACGCAGCAACAAATCCCTGTAACCACGCTTTTCCGTTGACTAAACCTAAGCCTACTTCCTTTTAATCAGCGGCAAGCAATTTAATTCTGTTTGACCAACAAGAACCCATCATATGCATTTAACCGAACTAAAACTGAAGCCGATTAACGAGCTGGTTGATTTAGCCGAGTCTATGGGCCTGGAAAACATGGCCCGCTTACGTAAGCAAGACATTATTTTCGCTATCTTAAAATCCCACGCCAAAAACGGCGAAGAGATTTTTGGTGACGGCGTTGTTGAAATCCTAACCGATGGCTTCGGTTTCCTACGTTCTTCTGACAGCTCCTATTTGGCTGGCCCGGACGACATCTACGTCTCACCAAGCCAAATCAGACGCTTTAACCTGCGTACTGGTGACACCATTTCTGGCTTAATTCGCCCGCCAAAAGAAGGCGAACGTTATTTTGCATTGCTGAAAGTGAACGAAGTCAACTTCGGTCGTCCTGAGCAAGCACGTAACAAAATTCTGTTTGAAAACTTAACGCCGCTGCACGCTAACTCCCGTTTACGGATGGAACGTGGTAACGGCAGTAAAGAAGACATCACAGCCCGTGTATTGGATTTGGCCTCTCCTATTGGTCGTGGTCAGCGTGGTTTGATTGTTGCACCGCCAAAAGCCGGTAAAACTATACTGCTGCAAAACATTGCCCAGTCTATTGCGGCTAACCACCCTGAATGTGTGTTGATGGTATTGCTGATTGACGAACGTCCGGAAGAAGTGACCGAGATGCAACGTCTGGTTAAAGGCGAAGTAGTAGCTTCTACCTTCGACGAACCTGCCAGCCGTCACGTTCAGGTTGCTGAAATGGTGATCGAAAAGGCCAAGCGTTTAGTTGAACACAAAAAAGACGTGATCATTTTACTCGACTCTATCACCCGTTTAGCACGTGCTTACAACACTGTGATCCCAAGCTCAGGCAAGGTATTAACAGGTGGTGTGGACGCCAACGCTTTACACAAACCAAAACGCTTTTTTGGTGCAGCCCGTAACGTGGAAGAAGGCGGTAGCTTAACCATTATTGCTACAGCTTTGGTCGATACCGGCTCGAAAATGGACGAAGTAATTTACGAAGAATTTAAAGGTACAGGTAATATGGAATTACACCTGTCTCGTAAAATTGCTGAACGTCGTATTTTCCCTGCTATTGAATTTAATCGCTCTGGTACCCGCCGCGAAGAGCTGCTGGCATCGCCGGAAGAGCTGCAAAAAATGTGGATCCTGCGCAAAATTCTGCACCCAATGGATGAAACAGACTGCATGGAATTCCTGATCGATAAACTGTCGATGACTAAAACCAACGACGAGTTTTTTGAGTCGATGAAACGGCAAAAAAATAGTTAACCCTCAAACCGGCCTTGTTGCCGGTTTTTTTTATGTGAGAAAAAGCAGATGACAACCCCGCAGATCGTAGTCATTGGTGGTGGTGCCGGTGGACTGGAACTGGCAACCAGCCTTGGTAATAAATTTGGCCGTAAGGGCAAAGCGGCTATTACCCTGATAGACAGAAACTCCACTCATATCTGGAAACCTTTGCTGCATGAGGTAGCAACAGGCACGCTGGATGTGGATATTGATCAGGTCACCTATCGTGCTCATGCCAGAGCTCACGGCTTTGACTTTCAACTCGGTACCTTTACCGGCCTGAACAGAGCAGAACGTCAGGTAACCTTGGCTGCTGTACTGGATGAAAGTGGTGAAGTGGTGCTGGAAGAGCGTCGTATTCACTACGATTATCTGGTGCTTGCCATTGGCAGTGTGTCAAATCACTTTAATACGCCGGGTGTGCAGGAACACTGTATTTTCCTCGACAGCCCTTCACAGGCCAACCGCTTTCATCGCCGTTTACTTGAAGCTTATTTAAAGCTGAACTCACCTTTGCATCCGAAAGAAAACCTGAATATCGCCATAGTAGGAGCTGGAGCAACTGGTGTTGAACTGGCAGCAGAACTGCACCATGCAGCAGCAGAGCTGAATTTGTACGGTTTTAACGATATGAAACGTGACCGCTTAAAAATCTCTGTGATTGAAGCCGGCCCCCGTATTCTGCCAGCCCTGCCGGAACGTATTGCCGCAGCAGCGCACAAGGAATTGCTTAAACTGGGTGTAGATGTTCGGGTCAGTACCAAAGTCACAGCAGCGGATGAACATGGCCTGCAGCTGGGTGACGAACATTTACAGGCAGAATTGATGGTCTGGGCTGCTGGTATTAAAGCTCCGGATTTCTTAAAAGACTTAGATGGTTTAGAAACCAACCGTATTAACCAGTTGATGGTATTACCCACTTTGCAAAGCAGTGTAGACAGTCAGATCTATGTGATAGGTGATTGTGCAGGTTGTCCGCTGCCTGACAATAAATGGGTGCCACCACGGGCTCAATCAGCCCATCAGATGGCCAGCCATGTTGCAAAAAACCTGACTGCTGCTTTGTCAGGTAAAGCTCAGGTGCCTTACAAGTACAAAGATCACGGTTCGCTGATTTCGTTGAGCCGTTTTGGCACTGTAGGCAATCTGATGGGCAATCTGGTCGGTGGCGCTATGATGATTGAAGGCCGTATCGCACGCCTGGCTTATATATCGCTGTATCGCATGCACCAGGTGGCGTTACATGGTTGGTTCCGCACTGTAGTGATTTCAGTGATAGGTAAAATCAACAAAATCATCAGACCACGGTTAAAACTGCACTAAAACAGCAGTGCAACCGCACTACAGCTCACTAAAACGGGTTTCAGCCTGCTCTGGTACAAAAAGCCGGGTTTGCTGAAATCCGCTATAGTGTGGCTCCAGCAGTTGCTGTTCCTGCTCTGAAAACCAGCGATACATTGCGCTCTTGTACTCCGGCTTTTGCTTTAATGCATTCAGTGCCACATCAATATCCGCAATCCAACGCTTACCAGCTTCCGTTTTAGAACAACTAACATAGGTATAAGAAAAGCCGGGGATTTCTGCTATAGGTCTGAACTCTAGCTTGGCATCTTGCCCTGCTTCTACGCTGAAGTAACGTAAACGATTCGGGTAATCTATAACGTAATCGACCCGTTTTGCCGCCAGTAACTGTGCCGGATTCATAGTGGTCATTGAGCTGCCGCCCAGATTACTGCCAGCTTTATTAATTTGCGCAGCAATCACTGCAGGATAAGCCCGGTCATTTTCAATCAGCCCCAACAAATCAGGGTTCTTCACCAACGTCTTCATCTGCACAGCTTGCTGAGGATCCAGTGTTTTAAGTTTATCGTGCTGCTGCAGGCTATTGACGGCAAGATTAGGTAATAAGCCAGCAGGCTGAGAAAAATAGCTGCGTTTGTCACGGTCAGGCGTATAACGTAAACCGAAAGTACAGTGGTTTTCGTTGGTGGTGGCTGATACTTTAACGATACGAGCCAAATGGATTTGATGAATTTGATGCTGATACTGGGGTAAAGCTTCGATCAATTGCGCCAACAACAAGTCAAAAGAGCCTTGTCCGGCATAAGGTCCTTCACTGATACGATAAGGGGGCCAATGGCTGGTATACCACTGCATCACAGGTTGGGCTGACGCAGTAAAGGCCCATAAGATCAAAACGATACAACTACTTAACTTCTTCATCCTGCCTCCTTGCAAAGAGGCTAGTACAGTAGCAAATGCCTTAATCAGCAACAAGATCGTTCGTCGCAAGCAAAAGCCGATTGTCAAACCTTTGCTTGCGACTTTTTAAATGCCTAATCAATCACTAAGTGAATGATGGGATCAATAGTTGCAGCGACAGGCTCAATACTCAAAGCCGCCAGATATTCAGTTTTGGCGTGTTCTGCAGCTTCAACTGTATCGGCATGCACCCGGGCTAACAAATCACCAGCAGCCACTTTTGCCCCTAAAGCTTTCACATCACTGAAGCCCACAGCCATATTGATCACCTGATCCGGGTGAGCACGGCCACCGCCTAAACGCACTACAGCCATACCAATAGCAGTGGTGTCAGCTTTATTCAGATAACCAGCAATAGGAGCTTTGATATCCAGCACCACTTTGGCTTTGGCCAGATAGAGTTCAGGTTTTTCCAGGAAGTCGGCTGGACCACCTTGAGCCGCCACCATTTTACTGAAAATCTCCGCCGCTTTACCGCTGGTTAAACTCTGCTCCAATGCCGCTATAGCGCTGGCTTTATCGTTAAACAAACCACCTAACTGCAACATGCTGGCACCTAGTTCTAAAGTGACCTGATGCAAACGTGATTCACGGTATTTACCAGTCAAATAGTCCAGCGTTTCCAGTATTTCCAGTGCGTTACCTGCTGTTGCACCCAAAGTCTGGTTCATATCTGTTAATAAAGCCTGAGTAGGTACACCAGCGCCCTTGGCCGTATTGACAATACTTTTGGCTAAAGCTGAAGCATCTGCGACATTTTTCATAATGGCGCCAGAGCCGATCTTCACGTCCATCGTCAAAGCCTGCAGCCCAGCGGCCAGCTTTTTCGACAAAATAGAGGCAGTAATAAGCGGAATAGATTCGACTGTCGCTGTGACATCACGGATTAAATACAAACGGCGGTCGGCAGGAGCTAATTCGCCACTTTGCGACACAATGACACAACCTTGTTGTTTCACCAGTTGCTGAATTTTATCTAAAGGCTGCTGACACTGATAACCAGGAATAGCTTCCAGCTTGTCGATAGTGCCACCTGTATGGCCTAAACCACGGCCAGCGATCATCGGTACATAAGCACCACAAGCGGCAATCATAGGGGCCAGCATTAAACTGACTTTATCCCCTACTCCACCTGTGCTGTGTTTATCTACCACAGGGCCATCGAGCATGTCATTCCAATTCATTACAGCGCCTGAATGCTGCATAGCCCTGGTTAAAGCCACAGTTTCTGCTGTGCTCATGCCATTCAGATAAATGGCCATAGCCAGCGCTGCCGTTTGGCCTTCGCTGAAACTTTGATCCGTTAAACCACGGACAAATTGTGCGATAGCAGCTTCAGTCAACGCGCCGCCATTACGTTTTTGTTTAATAATTTCCTGAGGTAATAACATCATGTACTCCAGACTCAGAATTTTTTGCTATTAGCCAGAAACAACGGGGTGAAGGCGCTGGGTAATAATTGCTCCAGCGTCCATTCCTGTTGTTGCTCCAAATGATTACAGCTGCGCACCGGGCTGTCTGGTGTAAAAAACTCAGCAATCACCTGACGACAGATACCACATGGTGGGGTGAGTTGTTCTTGCGGGGTGTACACCATCAAACCAACAAACTGACGTTCGCCAGCGACAACAGCAGCAGCTATCGCATTACGTTCAGCGCAAATAGTGCCGCCATAAGAAGCGTTTTCAACGTTACAGCCGGAATAGATTTTGCCACTTTTGGCCTGAACCGCGACACCTACCGGGAATTTACTGTAAGGCGCATAAGCCTGTTCGGATGCTGCCTTCGCAGCGCGGGCTAATTCTGCCCATTGGATACTTGTTGTCATACTCTGATTTCTTGCAGGTCATACGGCCTTAGGTTATGCGCCTAAAGCCGTTCAGAATCAAGAGTAAGCTGGTTATAAAACCAACAAATGCAGCAAAAAAGTTAAACTTGTACTGCTTGCGTATGTTTTTTATGCAACAAATAACTGAAATAACTGACAGTACCTAAGAGCCAGACCGCCAGTATAGGGATCAGCCAGTAGGCGGTCGCAATACCCACTTGTTGTGCCGCTAGACCAGTGCCCAAAGCTGCAGCCTGATAGCCTATAGAGCCACCAATATTGGCAAGACCCGACAACACCGGACCATTATCACTGTCCAGATCCATAGCTGCCGTTAACATCAGCGGGAATATAGCGCCTAAGCCTAAACCCAAAGCAAAGTTACCCAGTTGCAATAACGCCGGCACCGCAGTGATTTTCACTAATACAGCGCCACAAAAGGCACAGAGCACCAGGATCATCAATAACTGAGCACTGGTAAACCAACGTAAAAACAATGAAAAACTTAACCTGCTCAGCACCATACCACCGGTAAAAAAGGCAAAAATTAAGCGGGACTGTTCTGTACTTAAAGCTAAGCCCTGACTGGCATAAGTGACAAACCAGTTACCATGCCCCCACTCTACAGCACCATAACCAAACATCATTAAGGCCAAAGCAAAAAACACTGGTTTTTTCATCACCTGGCGATAAGACAAACTACCTTTGGCATGTGCCATATGAGCAGGACTTTGATGAGTACGACCTAAATACCAGGCGAATAGCGCTGTTCCGGCTAAAAACACCGCCAAAATGCGTAATGGCCAACGCCAGTCTTCGATACCCCAATACAGTACTACTACATACAAAGGTGCAGCTAAGGTGCCTAAGCTAAACATAAAGTCCATAAACCCCATCATGCGGGCACGTTTTTCCACATAAAGCCGGGCAATGAGCGTGTGGCCTATGGTGAATAAACCTGAACAGGTTAAACCCAGAGCAAAGACAAAAAACAACAACAAGGGCCAATACTGCACAAAGGAAGCACCAATAATCAGCACCACTAAAGTCAGTAATAACACTGCAAATAAGGGCACAAATTCAAACTTCTGCACATACTTGCCGCCTAAAAACGCGCCGGTAATGGAACCCATAGACAAACAGGCAAAAAACAAGCCGCTAGCGGCAGGTGACATCTGCAACTGCACCATAATGTCAGGCAGCAAAATGCCCCACAAAATACTGAGCAAACCCAATAACATAAAACTTAAATACACCAGTACCGTCACTTGCCGCTGATACATGGGTTCTCCTTAAAATGAAGGCGTTAACACAAAAGGATCCGCATCCAGATAAGCCGGAAACTTCTGTTTAAATTGTTGTAAAGCACTCAGGTTCAGCTCTGTCGATACCACACCAGCCTGCGAAACGGACAGTTCAGCCTGGATTTGGCCTAAATAATTCACCACCATACTGTCACCGCTGTAGTTCAGGCTGTTACCATCCGAACCAATACGGTTACAACCCAGCACATAAGCCTGGTTTTCAATAGCCCGGGCCTGCAATAAAGTGCGCCAGACCTGACGCCTTGGCTCAGGCCAGTTCGCGACATAAATCAGCACATCGTAATCCTGCTGATTGCGGGCAAAAACCGGAAAACGTAAGTCATAGCAGACCTGCAAACAAAATCGGAACCCGAGATAAGAGACAATCACCCGCTCAGATCCTGCCTGATAATGCTGCTGTTCGCCCCCCATCCGAAACAGGTGACGTTTATCGTAAAACCGCACCAAACCGTCCGGTGTCACAAACAATAATCTGTTAAAAATCTGACCTTCGGCAGAAATAGCCACTGAACCACAAAGTGCAGCATCTGCGAGCTTAGCCTGCTGCTGCATCCATTGTACTGTAAGCCCTTCCATAGTTTCAGCAATAGTCGTTGAATCCATGCTAAAACCCGTATTAAACATCTCTGGCAACACAAAAAGTTGTGCGCCTTTGTGCTGTTGGATTTGCTGTTCTAAATTCTGACGATTGGCAGTACTGTCCTGCCAGACCAATTCGGACTGAATTAACGCAACATGGATAACTGACATAAAATCTCCGTCGCCAAAGCTAAAGTCTGAGGCTCTTTGGCAAAACAAAAGCGAATTATACGCTGACTGGGCGGCTGACGGTAAAACACCGACAACGGAATAGCTGCCACTTTATGTTCGCGGGTCAGCCACTGACAAAACGCCACATCATCCAGATCACTGAATGCACTGTAGTCGGCCAGTTGAAAATAGCTGCCCCGACAAGGTAATAAAGACCAGGCCGAATCAGCTAAGCTATGCCTGAATTGGTCACGTTTTTGCTGATAAAAAGCCGCCAGCCCACTCACTTCACCTGGCTGTTCAAGCAGTAACTGAGCAATAGCATGCTGAGCCGGAGTAAAACTGGAGAAGGTAACGTATTGATGGATCTTGCGAAATTCTGTGGTGAGTTCAACAGGAGCAACTGCATAACCCAACTTCCAGCCTGTGACATGAAAAGTTTTACCAAAGGACGATACCACCACTGTGCGATCAGCCAATTCAGGGTATTGATTGGCACTTAATTGCGGTGTGCCATCAAAAACTAAATGCTCATACACTTCATCGCTGATGCAATACAAACGGTGCTTTAACACCAACGCCTGCAGCGACAACCAGTCCTGGTGGCTGAATACAGCTCCTGTTGGATTATGCGGACTGTTGACAATAATCAGCCGTGTTTTTTTGCTGATTTGTTTTTCCAACTGAGTCCAATCCACCTGATACAAAGGTGGCAACAAGGGTACATGCACGGTAAAACCGCCCGCCAACTCGACTGCAGGCTGATAACTGTCGTACGCAGGGTCAAAGACTATAACTTCATCACCAGGGCGCACCAAGGCCTGAATAGCGACAAACAAAGCTTCGGTGGCACCACTGGTGACTGTGATTTGCTGCTCCGGACAAACTTCTCTTTGGTAACAGCTTTTGACCAAAGCTGAAATTTGTTGCCGCAGCAACAGCACACCTGGCATGGGCGCATACTGATTTAATCCCTCGCGGGCTGATTCGGCCAATAATTCAATCAAACGTGGATTGGACGGGAAATCAGGAAAACCCTGAGATAAATTAATAGCCTGATGTTCTGCCGCTAACTGCGACATTTGGCTGAAAATAGTGGTGCCTAAGGCAGGTAACTTACTTTGTAACTTCATAATCTGATCTCACAACAGCACAAAAACAGTAGAAAACTGGCTGGCCTGACAATAGAACGGATGCTATCATCCAGACAGTTTCATGTGTAGACGTCTAAACATCAAGATGAATCAATCTATCCAAACCAATCTAAATCCTTATGCAATCCAGCTTTGTACTTTAAGTCGTTGGGCAGCTCAGCGCCAATGGTTGCCTTTTAGCAGCGGACTGTTCTCAATACGCACTTCTGAGCATAGCGCGCTTTTTACAGCGGCAGATAAAGATAAAAACGAGTTAAGTCCTGCGGATTTGATTTCGTACCACTGGACCAGCCAAAATCAGCCAGATACAGCCACAGCTATCCATCAGTTTTTGTATCAGCAGAGCCAGCAGCATAAAGTGATACTGCAAACACATGGTCTGCAAGCTACTGTTTTCTCTTGTTTAATCAAAGCAGACCAACACCTCTTTGTTGGTTATGAATTACAAAATCTGGTTGCGGCCTCTGCAGAGCAACGCAGTTGTTGCCCCTTGGCGATTTTGGATCCACAAAACACAGAGCTTACTTTGCAGGAATTACACCAACGCTTTGCTCGTGAAACTTTACCCCATGCATTTTTAATACGGGGCCATGGTTTATACGTCTGGGGCGACAGTATCGACAGTGCAAAACGGCATCTGGATACCTGGCATTTTTTAATTGCCTGTGAGCTGGAACGCATTAAAGCAAGTTGTCATTTTAATTAACAATTTAGGCGTTATACTCAGTCCGCTTGCTTTAAGTTGGCGTCATTGCCCCATAGTGGGGCAGCACTGACCGTACTCGGTTCAATGCGCCTGGTAGACAATAAAAAAAACCTTTAGAATCAAAGCCGTGAACACATGGTTCTATTTTTGCTTAAGTTATGGGTCTTTGGTAACAATTGTGAATTATTATGGCCATACATAGCTCGATGCGCGGCCTACGCTGTTTTTGTGTCGCCGCCGACTGTTTAAGTTTTAAAGAAACCGCTCGTCAGTTGTATCTGACCCCTTCGGCTGTCAGTCACCAAATTAAACAGCTGGAATCAGAGCTTGGACTGGACCTGTTTTTGCGTCAAACCCGATCTGTAGAACTGACAGCGCAAGGCAAAGCCTTTTATCAGGCTTTGTTGCCGCTGATGCGTGAACTGGAACAAACCTTACGTACCTTTAGCCTGCAGAAAAACCCGACCGAAATCAGTATCTCGATGCCGGAGTTTTTTGCCAGTGAGTTATTTGTGCCGAAACTGGTTGGCTGGTCAGAACAACATCCTGATATCAATCTGAAAGTTGAAACCATTAAATCGAGGCAGGATCCGGCGAAACACACCGATCTGCAGATTTTATTAGCCAGCGCCAAACCTACAGACAAAATAGCTCATGAGTTGTTTCCTATTAGCTACGTGCCAGCCTGCAACCCGGCTTTGTATCAGCAATTGGATGGGTTAGGTTTTGAAGCGCTAACCAAAGTACCTTGTCTGGTGCATCAGGCCAGACCCTGGTCCTGGCATCAATGGGCGGAGCAACTTGAACTGGAAGTCTTTACGCCGAAACAAGTGATCCAGCTCGACAGCATGTTCAGCGTCGCCCGCGCAGCTCAACAAGGTTTAGGCATAGCACTGGTGCCTTGGCCTATCAGCCATTCCTGGTTTGCCAGCGGCAGCTTAAAACGCCTGTTCAGTGAAGAACTGGAAAGCCGCGATAAATATTATCTGGTGCAACACGAGACGGACCCAAATAAACCGCAAATCCAACTGCTGGTGAATTGGATATTACAAAGCTTTCAGCGCGCATTTTAACGGCCTGTTTCTTTAAGCCCTGCCTTGTTTTTTTATAGCCGTTGTTACCTACAGGGATGTAGGTAAAAGCGAACTTCAGACTGAACATCTCCGCTGCACTCATACCACTTATCAATTCAAAGTGACATTTTCTAGCGCACCATAGATGAATTTTCCTCAACTATCAGGTGGATTTATATCCTTTGTCAGTTCTTCAGGAACTTTCTAAAGTAAGCACAGTGCAGTGACTAACCTGCACTTTGAAATGAAATTACTGAATTGAGTACTGGAGAGTAAATTATGAAAGCGACATCCCTTAGCTTTGGCAAAAAAGTAGCAGTGATGCTGTTGGCCTCAAGTTCTTTTGTCGCCAGCGCAGCCACCAGCGGTTTCAAGATGGTATTAATCGAAGACACCCCTGGCGTGAGCAAAATTAAAGCAGGTCTGTATCAGGATGGTGTTGCAGAAGCAACAGCAGCAACAGACAAGCACGCAGACGCCTTCAGTAAACACATGAGTTTATGCGTGGCATACACTCACATGGCGCAGTTTAAACAGGCAGAACAAGCATGCAGTTCAGCCATTTATGCCGCCCGTCGCGCCGAAGGTTCAGATACAAGCTACAAACGCGAAATGCGTTCTTTTGCTCACACTAACCGTGGTGTAGCCCGTTTGATGGGGCAAGATCCTGTTGCAGCTTTAGCTGATTTTCAACAGGCCACTACGCTGGAGCAAAGTGAAATTAACCAGCACAACCTGGCGCTTTTAAATGAAAAAATGAAAGCTGTCAGCCCTGTGTACACAGCATCAACCTTAAACGTGGCAGATTAAATAAGTACTGTCATCTAAAGGAACTAGACTGGGCGCCTTACTAGCGTTGGCGCCCGGATTTAGGAGGATACAGATATGTCATTCCATATACCGCAAGATCACGACCTGCACCATCATTGGTTGAACTGGTTGTTACAACACTGGTCTTTTTACCGGCAGATTTCGGTAAGCCAGTGGGATATTGATGACGAAGATTTTCAGCAGTAATAAGATCTTGTTGTAGTGATGCCTGGCTTCCCCGGCCAAAGCATGCAACTAAGATCTGACCTCACTGTGAGCAGACAAGCCACCTCCCCCCTGTCAGGTTTGTCTGCTTTTTTCTTTTCCCCTTTTTCCCCGTCGTACTTGCAGCCGCAGCGTTGTTGCCTGCGTGCCTTCGCCCCTGTCACATAGGACAACTATGCTCCTGGGGTCTCACGCCCTTGTCGCCTAGCTGCAACAGCAATTACTTAGGGGCTCTATGTCCGAACTTGCAGCCACACGGGCGGGGATAAACCAACGCCCCTACAGTTGACTGCGTGCTTTCGCCCAAACACCAATGTGAACGCTAGACGGGCGGGGCAAGCCCACGCCCCTACATTTGGATGCATGTGTTCTCCCCCAGAATAAACATCAATCAGGTTGGCTATAGTTTTTCCTTGTTAAGCTGTCATAATATCCCCAACTTGAGTTAGTCAGAGAAATCCTTATGCGCGTTTGTGGTGTTGAAATGAAAGGCAGTGAAGCCATTTTATGTTTATTGGCTATAGATAGCGGCCTGTTTGATATTCCGGATTGCCGCACTGTCCGCTTGCCGTTACTGAAAGATCAGGACAGCGAGCAGATGAAGAAATTTCAGTTTGTTTTTGCCAAGCTGGCAGAAGATTACAAAATAGACACTTTTGTGATCCGTGAACGCCCACAAAAAGGCAAGTTTGCCGGTGGTGCTGTTGGTTTTAAAATGGAAGCTGCTTTGCAGTTATTACCTGATGTCAAAACCGAAATTCTGACCAGCTCTTTTATTAAAGAGCAGCTGGCGCGTCACCCTGTGCCTATCGTATTTAAAGAAACAGGCTTAAAAGGTTTTCAGGAAACTGCTTTTATTACGGCTTATGCATACTTGGCTAAGTAATACCCGGTTTGAAAGGACAAAGGCAGCAATTTCTTGCTGCCTTTTTTGTTGTTTAGCCCTTATGCTTTAAAAGGTAGGCTTTTAAATCCTGCTTCACTTCAGGCAATAACAAATACAAAGCCAGAATATTTGGCACTGCCATTAAAAAGATCATTGAGTCGATAAAATCAAATACCGCCAGCATATTAGGCACGGCCCCTATAGCGACGACCGAACAAAACAACACTTTAAAACTACGTTGGGTAAAATTGCTGTGGCCGAACAAGTAAGTCCAGGACTTTAAGCCATAAAAAGACCAGCTCACGACAGTGGAATAGCCAAACAGCAATAACGCCACCATCAGCACCAGCGGGAACCAATCAAAGACGGAACCAAAAGCCGCTGAAGTCATTTGTACACCATCTAAACCAGGCTGCAGATATACACCGCTCACCACTATCACTAAAGCAGAAATCGTACAAATGACGACAGTGTCGATAAAAGGCTCCAGCAAACCAACAAAACCTTCAGACACAGGATCTTTAGTGCGGGCCGCCGAATGCGCTATAGGCGATGAGCCTATACCGGCCTCGTTAGAATAGGCTGCACGGCGGAAGCCCTGAATAATCACACCTATCACACCACCATAAGCAGCTTCAGGCGCAAAAGCGCTGCGCAATATGGTCCAAACCGCATCAGGAATAGCCTCTAAATTCATACCCAGAAATACAAAAGCAGCCGACAAATAAATAGCACACATTAAAGGCACTAATTTACTGGTGACACGGGCTATGCTTTGAATACCACCTACTATCACCAGACCCACTAAAAACGAATACACCAGACCAAAAACCCAGGCATTATCAAAACCTGTCACCAGCTTTACTTGCGAAAACCCCTGATTTACATGGACAAAACCAGCAGAGCCAAACACACAGGCAATAGCAAAAAAGGCCGCTAAAAAACTACCCAGTCGTGGCAAACCATATTTATCTAAAGCGGCTTTGATGTAATACATTGGGCCACCCGAAGTTGTGCCATCGGCGTTATACACCCGGTATTTCACCGCCAGCGTACACTCAACAAACTTGGTGGTCATGCCCAAAAAGCCTGCCACTATCATCCAGAAGGTCGCACCTGGCCCACCCAAAGCAATGGCTACAGCCACACCGGCAATATTGCCTGTGCCTACAGTGCCAGATAAAGCCGCCGACAAAGCCTGAAACTGAGTGATGTCACCTTTATCTGTTTTATCGGCGTAATCTCCACGCACCACTCGTATCGCATGGCGAAAACCACGGATATTGATAAAACCCAGATAACAGGTAAAGACAACGGCACCCAGCACCAGCCACAGCACTGTGACAGGCAAAGCAGCGCCGTTAATCGGAATGGCATAAAACACTACAGAGGCAATGGCGGAACTTAGCCACTCAAAGGCCTGCTGAAAACTAAAATCGGACATACACGCGCACCTTGGGATCTGGATTTATTACCGCCTGATATACATCCAGACGGCTATTTTTAGTAATAGCTATCTTCAGCGCAGAACAGGAGCAACGCAAGCTTTTTTAGCCTGAATACTATTGATGTCACCGAATTGCCATCAGTTTTAAGCTTTGTTGTCATCTTCAACTGGCAGGATCTGCCCCAATCCACTGCTGTTGGGGTAAAACGATGAAGTTAAACTGGCTTGTGTTGCTTGTATTGCTATTACCACTGAGCCTGAAGGCTGAACCTAAAGTTGTATTGGTCAGCATAGACGGAGTACGTTGGCAGGAAGTTTTTGCCGGAGCAGATCCAACCCTTTATCAGCAATCACAGTGGGTGAAAACACCGGAACTGATCCGGGCCTTTAAACCAGGCCAGCCAGAGCTTTTAATGCCCTTTTTGCATAAAACAGTAAAGCAGCAAGGCATTACGGTCGGCGACCGTAGCCAGGGTTCAGCTATTAATGTCAGCAACCCTTATCAGATTTCATACCCAGGTTATCAGGAATTACTGGCCGGCTTTTCCGACCCGTCAATTCGCAGCAATAACAAAGTCGCCAATCCTAATGTCACAGTGCTGGAATGGTTAAACCAACAGCCCCGGATGCAGCATAAAGTGGCAGCTTTTGGCTCCTGGGATTTGTTTCCATATATCTTAAATACCAAGCGTTCAGGCCTGACGGTCAATGCCGGTTTTATGCAGGAACAAGGAAAACTGAGCGAAAAACAAAAGTATTTGAACCAGTTGCAGACCAAAACACCCAGCCCTTTTGCGTCAGTACGACTGGATGTGTTTACTCAGGAGTTTGCGCTGGAGCATATGCGCCTGCATAAACCTAAATTGCTGTATATAGCCCTGGGTGAAGCCGACGATTTTGCTCACTTAGGCCAATATGACCAGTATCTGGCGGCTATTCATCGCAGTGATCAGTTTATTGCTGACTTATGGCAGGAATTACAAAACGACCCTTATTACCGTGACCAAACCACTTTACTGATCAGCACTGACCATGGCCGCGGCGAAGCGGCACAATGGCGCTCTCATGGTAAAAGTGCAGCTGTGCCTGGTTATAAAGGACCGGTACCACAAATTGCCGGCTCAGAACAAATCTGGTTGGCGGCTATGGGGCCAGAGATTCCGGCGGCAGGTTTAATTCGCACCAATGGAAGCTGGCAACAAGGCCAGATGGCCGCAACATTAGCTGCAGCTCTGGGTTTTGATTATCAGGCGGTACAACTCAAAGCCGCACCAGCTTTTGATTTTAACGCCTCAGCTCAGCTGGCAGTATCTCGTAAAGTTCCAGTGGCAGATCATCAGGGTCTTTAAAAAAGGTGTAAGCCCGTTCTGTGTAAGGGTCGATCCGCACCGGCTCCACTGCAATACCATTGGCTTCCAAATGTGCAACCACTTGTGCTACATCCAGCACCTGAAAAGCCAGATGGCGTAAGCCCTGAGCTTCAGGTGTACTTGGCCGAGGCGGTGGATTTGGAAAAGAAAACAACTCCAGTTGACTACCATCAGGCAACTGCAGGTCCAGTTTGTAAGACAAACGCTCAGCTCTGTAATGTTCAGCCAGAACTTTTAAGCCCAGAATTTCAGTATAGAAATGTTTTGAGCGCTGATAATCACTGCAAATCAGCGCCACATGGTGAATACCGGCTAACATAGCAACAACCCTTGGCAACTATTAATACGCCTAGTGTGCCAGTTGCAGCTAAAATCAGCCAGTTTATCCCCCAGGTAATTCAGGGATGAATGGTTTAAAAATTCGATAAAAACTCAGAGCGTGTGGCAGCATCAGTTTTAAAAGCACCGCCCAGCGCCATGGTCTTAGTGCTGGAACTGGTATCCATCACACCACGCGACTTCACACAATAATGCACAGCATTAATGCTGACAGCCACGTCTTTTACACCCAACAATGCCTGCAATGAAACCTGAATTTGTTGAGTTAAACGCTCCTGCACCTGTGGGCGCTGCGCAAAAAACTTCACAATCCGGTTCAGTTTCGACAAACCAATAATCTTTTTGCCTGGTATATAAGCCACAGTAGCAGTGCCATCTATAGTGACAAAATGATGCTCGCAAGTGCTGGTAAAACTAATGTTTTGCACCTTGACCATTTCTTCAGCACGCATTTTATTGTCAATCATCGAAATCTTTGGAAAAGTGCTGTAATCCAAACCAGAAAACACTTCATCCACATACATTTTGGCAATACGGGTGGGAGTTTCCGCCAGACTATCGTCTGTTAAATCCAACCCAAGGGTTTGCACCACTTGCGTCATTAATTCAGTTAAACGCTGTTTTTTCTGATCATTGGACAAGCCATTGTCCAACATAGGAGTTTCCAACCCAGCAGCCTCAAGAGCGCTGCGTACCACTAAAGCAGATTCAGTTAACATAAAAGCTCTCGCCGCTTGTTATCAATAGTCCATGTTATACGCAGACCACAGAGAATTGGTTTAGTTTGGTGAATAGGTTGTTAAAGCGGGCTGATGTGCGATTGCGGTAATAGCCTGAAAAGAATTGACCCACTGAGCTTCGACTCAAAAGACGCGGCCAACAGCAACGCAGACACGCCGTGAATACATCCATGTAGCTGGACAGGGTCTGCTAACGCTGTTGCCCGGCCGTTTTGTGAGATCATCTGTATCGTCACTATGTGCCAAAAGCGGACAATTGCGTTGTTGTAAAAGTCTGATCATCACTTCTTTTATAATCGCGAACTACTGGATAAATTCCCAAGTGCCCAGCTTGTGTCAATTCAAGAACAACTAGCGTACAGCCTACATAAATTTGCCCGCGTCAAATTTACTTGTTTCGGAAAAAACTGTTGAAATAGAGGTACATCAGGATTAGTTTGGTATCAGTTAAATTCAGGAGAGAAGGCGTAAAAATGTCCGATTTGCGGGCAGAAACCCCTTCTATTAAAGTTTATGTTTTGAAGGATGAATCTTGGCAAATCAAGTATATGAAAACCAAAAGGTTTTATTGAGGTACTCAAAAAAATCGATAGATAAAGCTGCTAGAAGTATTCGACACGGTTGCGAAAACACCGAGCGTGAGGAAGCTATTGATATAATACAGAATTTTCGTGAAGTACATTTGTACCCTTTAATGCTAATCAAAAATCACCTAGCGAGAACAGCAAAAAAAATAAACAGAAGTACCGTTATCGCTCGTAGATTAAAACGATTGCCTACGATTATTAACAAGTTAGAGCGACCAACCCTTGATGGTAATCAAAGTAATGCAATAAAGCTTACACGAATGCAGGATATAGGTGGTTGCAGAGCAATTGTAAGGAATTTAGAAGAATTACAGTCTCTACAAGACAAGTTAGAGAAAAGTAAGTCTGTACATAAAATAATCAATAAATCCAACTACTTAATACCTAAAGATAGTGGTTATGGCGGTGTCCATCTTATTTATAGTTGTTTTGATGAGGATGAAACTGGAAATAATTGGAAAAAGACAAAAATTGAAGTTCAACTTAGAACTAAACTACAGCATGCTTGGGCGACTACTCTTGAAATTATTGATACATTGGAAAAAATTGAATTAAAAACTAGTCTTACTGGACATGACAAGTGGAGGCGATTTTTTAGAGTTGCAGGAATATTAGTAGCTCATGATGAACGTGCCGCAACAGTTGAAGAAAGTGAATTAAATAATTTAGAAAAAGAGCTCAAAATATTAGTAGATGAATTAGGTGTCATGAACAAATTAACTCGGTTTACATTTGGAATAAAAGCAGCAACTGCTTCAGCTGTAAACTTTTCGTCAAGTAAAACGATAGGCATGTGCTTGGTTACTCTAACGAGAAAAGACTTGGATAACCCAATTGTTTATAATGGGGACAAAATGCAAATAAAAGTACAAGCTCAGCAGTTTAAAACAACGGACTCTAAACTTGCACTTGCGGCTTTGAATGATAGTGAAAAGGACCCATCAATTGTACTATCAGTTCTTCTGGCTACATCTGATGCTAGGAGCTTAAAAAAAGCTTATCCAAATTATTTTGGTGATACTATGGACTTTAGAAATTTCATAAAAAAGCACATAGATTAGAGTAATTAAAAAATAAAAAGTCGTTCAAAAGGAAAAAACAGTCGGCTTTTGCTCCTTCGTCGCTAATTTTAGCCAACAGTTTTTTGCTTCTTAACGAAGCGTTATTTCCGCTTTTCGCTCTTTGCGGCCCTCCAGAAAATAGGCATTTCTAACTACTGGCACCAATTCCCCATTGGGGCGCGAGCCGGACAAAATTGGGTGGCCAAGGTTTTAAGGCTGGGAGTGTCTGAGTGAGGAGCGGTAGCGACGAGCGAGTTACCCAGCCGCCTTGGACGCACGATTTTGGGCCGGTCTTTCGCTGCGACCTGGGGTCGCCTTTTATGAATTGCATCCCTGCAATTCACCCTGCGGGCCAGCCTTCGGCTGTTAGAAAGTGCTTCCTGCACTTTCTAACTTTGGATAGCTTTCTTTTGGCGAAGCAAAAGAAAGTATCTCGCCAGCGGCGAAAGCTTTTAACCTAACCGAACCCAACCAAAAACAAAGCCGCTAAAAAAAGCGGCCTTGTCCAAATCACTTAGCGATGCACCTGAATTACAAAGTAAAACGTCCCACCATATCTTCCACTACTTGCTTCATCAGCTTATCGTGCACAGAACGGCGGCGGTCTGCTGCTTTGGCACCTATAGACACCGCATCACTGGTGCCTTGTACCAATTGGTCGTTGTACGCGGCATAGTCTTGCGGCACATAAGGCTGGCAATAGCCGTCGATACAATACACATAAGTATTGGCAACTATTTGATCGGCATCTTCCTGCGATTGCACATTGTTCCACTCGTAAAACCAGATGGCACGGCCGTTTTCGACCAAAGTTACACTGGCATTAATGCTGGCACTTAATACTTCAATGCCGGCGATCATGGCTTGTTCGTTTTGTTTGGCGTACGTATCAAGTAAATTGGCCATATAACTGTCGACCGCTGTTGGAACTTTGCTGCCACTATTTGTGATGTAAAAACGTCTGTCCCAGCGCGCGTCCTGGCCAGCCTGAGTGACACCACGTTCTAGCGAGTTAATCTGAAACATGGCGTCGGCTTTGAGTTTTTTTGCTGCATCCAGATGAGAAGTCGATACTGTCATTTCGTTTTGCAGTACTTTCCAACTGATCACACCAAAACCTGCTTTGGCTAACGAGCTTTCAATTTGCGCCATTTCGACACCACAAGTGGTTTGCATCACATTGGTTTCAGCGCGGGCTGTACCAGTGCGCTGCGACTGTGATTCGCTGACGCAAAAATCCGGAGCCTTAACAGCGATAGTGGCAAGACGTGGGAAGTTAGCCTCAAAACCCTGCCCCTTAGTAATAGTGGCCGGTATCCTATCGTTCGCCGCACTCATTTTAAAGTTCGACTCCACCTGATAATAGTCATAAGAGCTACAACCGGTCATCAATACTGCCAGGCCTGCAAGGCAGATAAGTTTCAACAGATTATTCATACTTCTATTCCTTTTTCTTTTTTTTGCGTGGAAGATCAGTGCGTATAGAGCATCAGTAAATTTGCCAGTACAGATCCGGTGGCGTAGAGACTTCAACCTGACGGCCAACAACTCTACCCTCTTTATTAAAGGCTTCCAGATTACTGCAGGTTACGGCCAGCGGGATCACCAGACTGCGACCTGTTTTCAGCTCACGCGCCAGCACTCTGTCGTTGCTGTCGTCATTGGCGTCACAGGAACGTTCGACAATACGGTCTATGGTTTCGCCAGTGGAATTGACCACTGTCAGTTCGGGGGCTTTAATAGCTGGGCTATAAGTCTCCGCGCAGGCGTTTAAAAAAAACAGGCAGAGACCGGAGAAAAAAATGGGATATATCTTAGTCATTGATCTGGCTTTAGTATTTTAATTATTCCAGACCAGAGTATTAGACAAATTAAAAAGCAGTCAAGTATTGATCGTTTTTTCACGGTGAATTTTTAGCTTTTGCCTTGTTTTTCCATTCTTTTTACCTCTAACCACAACAGTTCCATTTCATCCAAATGACTCTGTGCCGGGCTAGAGCCTTGCTCGACCAGCGCCTGCTCTACTTGCCGAAAACGTCGCTCAAACTTTTGATTGGCCTGGCGCATGACTTTTTCCGGATCAAAACCTTGTTTACGCACTACATTGACCAGCGCAAACATTAAATCGCCTAACTCTTCTTCCAGTTCAGCCGCACCTGTTGGTAATTCTGCCACTTCCTGAATTTCTTCCTGCACTTTATCCCAGGCACCTTCTACATCAGGCCAGTCGAAGCCTACCTGCGCACAACGTTTTTGCAGTTTGTAGGCACGGCTTAATGCCGGCATCGCCAGCGGGATATTATCCAGCACAGAGGTTTTGCCAGAAGCTGTGCGTTCTGTGGTTTTTATCGCTTCCCAGTTTTGCAGTACGGCTTTGCTGCTATCTAAATTCATATCAGCAAACACATGAGGGTGGCGGCGAATGAGCTTGTCGTTAATGGCGGCAGCGCAATCGTCAAATTCAAAACGGCCTTCTTCTTTGGCAATCTGAGCGTAAAACACCACCTGAAATAACAAGTCGCCCAGCTCGTCTTTTAGCTCGGCATAGTCTTCGCGGGCTATCGCATCCGCCACTTCATAAGCTTCTTCCAGCGTATAAGGCACTATGGTCTGGTAGGTTTGTTCTTTATCCCAAGGGCAGCCGTTTTGTGGGTCCCGAAGTCTGGCCATAATGGCCAATAGTTGCTGAAGTGGTTGTGACACAATAGATCCTGCAGAAGAAGCAACCGGAGCATGGGCTCCAGCGCTATAAGTTGTTAAGTTCGCAAATCAGTGAAAACGTTTCGCTTCGATTACATCGTCAATCTGGCTGACTTTGGTCAGCAGTTTGTTCAGTGAATCCAGGTTATACAGCTCCATCGTCATAATAATGGTAGCGGTTTGCTGCGAGATATCCGAGTTACTGCTCATCCGCAGCACGTTGGCTTTTTCATTGGCCAGAATGCTGGTGATATCCCGTAATAAGCCATTACGGTCGTGCGCCACAATACGAATAGTGACTTCATAACCTGAAGCATATTTATCGCCCCATGTTGCCTCCACTACCCGTTCACGATGTGCTTCCTGCAAGGTTTTAAACTGATCGCAGTCGTCACGGTGCACAGCTATACCGCGGCCCTGAGTGATATAACCTACTATCGCATCACCTGGCAGCGGCTGACAGCAACCGGCCATATGAGTCAACAAGTTACCTACGCCCTGCACCACCACATGGCTTTTCGGCTGGGCCGACATAGGTTTGCTGATCAGGCGCGGGTCAATTTCAGGCTGCTGAATTTTGCCCGACTGACTTTGTATGTAATGCACCACTTGGGTGACTTTAATTTCGCCACCGCCAATACCGGCCAGTATCTCTTCCATACTGTTCACGTTAAAACGCGCCAGCACTTTTGGCACACTGTCGATAGTCAGGTTCAAGCGGCTTAATTCGGTATCCAGCAGCTCTTTACCTGCCGCTATGTTTTTATCTCTGTCCTGCAGGCGGAACCAGTACTGCACTTTGGAGCGGGCACGGCTGGATTTTAAATAACCTGAGTTGGGGTTTAACCAGTCGCGGCTCGGGTTTGGCTCGCGGCCTGTTAAAATTTCAATTTGATCGCCAGTTTTCAGCTGATAGGTAAAAGGCACGATACGGCCAGAAATCTTGGCGCCTATGCAGCGGTGACCCACATTGGAGTGCACATAATAAGCAAAATCCAGCGGTGTGGAGCCAACAGGTAAATCGACGATATCGCCTTTAGGCGTAAAGACATAAACCCTGTCTTCGGTGACCTGATTTTTTAACTCTTCGGCTAAATCTGAGCCATCGACCAGCTCTTCCTGCCATGCCAGCAGTTTACGTAACCAGCTGATTTTCTCATCCAATTGGCCTTCGCGAGCGGCATGGCCTGCACCTTCTTTATAACGCCAGTGCGCAGCAACACCTAGTTCGGCATCGTCATGCATCTGATGAGTACGAATTTGAATTTCGACAGGGCGACCCGCAGGGCCAAGCACCACTGTATGAATAGACTGATAGCCATTTTGTTTTGGCGTGGCTATGTAGTCGTCGAATTCTTTCGGCAAATGACGCCAGGAGGTATGCACTATACCCAAAGCGGCGTAGCAATCCTGTACCTTGGTGGTGACAATACGCACGGCACGAATGTCGTACAGCTGATCAAAAGCCAGCTGCTTTTTCTGCATCTTTTTCCAGATACTGAAAATATGTTTAGGCCTGCCGTACACTTCAACCGAAATAGTGGCGTCCTGCATTTTCTGCCGCACTGAGGCGACAAAATCCTGCATATATTGTTCGCGGTCTAAGCGTTTTTCTTCCAGCAAACTGGCAATTTGTTTGTAGGTTTGAGGGTGCAGGTAACGGAACGCTAAGTCTTCCAGCTCCCATTTGATTTGACCTATTCCTAAGCGATTGGCCAGCGGGCCAAAAATTGCATTGGTTTCTTTGGCCGCTAGTACGCGGGTTTCTTCATCGGCGTTTTTAACTGAGCGCAGGTAACAAATTTGTGCGGCCAGTTTTAACACCACAGCGCGCACATCTTCCACCATAGCCAATAACATACGGCGCAGGTTGTCGGCTTGTTGTGGGTTACTGCTTTGGTTTGGCCCAACCGGAATAGAACGAATAGCTTCCATCTGGCGTACGGCATTTAACATGGTCAGCACAGCAGAACAAAACTGTGTTTCCACCTGTTCCAGGTCCAGCAACTTTGCTTCAACTAACGGAAACAACAACGCAGCAGTTAAGGCATCTTTGTCCATACGCAAATCAGCCAGAATTTCGACCATTTCCCAGCCCGTTTGTACTTCGGGTTCCTGATCGGTCAAATTCTGTTGATGTAACCAGAGCTCAGCATCCAACAGCGCATGGATTTTTGCTTCAGGTAAACCTAAGGCACTTAACCAGCTCTGAGTGCCGCCTGGGTGGTATTCGGCGCTATGTGATTGCCTTACCGTCACCATTCGTTACTTTCTCCTGTGAAACAAAGCCATCAACTCCAGATGGCTGGTTTGTGGAAACATGTCCATCACACTGATTTTATCCAGCTGATAACCACAATCCAGTAAAACTTTCGCATCCCGGGCAAAAGTGAGCGGATTACAGGACACGTACAATATCTGTGCCGGACTTAACCGCGCTATTTGCTCTACAGCTCCAACTGCACCAGCACGGGCTGGATCGAGCAGTACTTTTTGGTACTTCGGCTTATTCCAGTCGGCTTTTGGCCATGGCAGATGCAAGTCAGCCTGACTAAAACTCAGGTTCGTCAGGCCATTCAGCTCTGCATTGGCTTCTGCACGTTGCACCATAGTGGTGACACCTTCCAGGCCATGCACCCATTTGACGCGTTGCGCTAAAGCCAGACTGAAGTTACCTATACCAGAATAGAGTTCTAACACCTGATCGCCTGGTTGCAGACTGAGCCAATCCAGTGCCTGCTGCACCATTTGCTGATTAATACCCTGATTTACCTGAATAAAATCAGCAGCAGAAAACTTCAGTTTTAAACCCAAAGCAGGTAACTGGTAACAAGGTTCTGCTGTTCCGACTTGCCAATGCTGATAAAGTTCAGGCTCTGCTTCGCCTATCCATATGGCTTCTGGCCAAGCCTGGATCAAAGCTTGTTGATCAGAGTCCGGCAAAGGGCGGATATGCCGCACTATTAAATACACCTGACCGTCAGCATCCAACGCTTCAACATGAGTAATAGCAGAGCCTTGTTGCAGTTTTGGCAGTTGTTGTTGCAATACACTGAATACTGAACTTAAAGCCGGACTAAGCACCATACAGTGTTCAATGGAGGTAATGACTTTGTCGTTGGCTTTGCGAAAACCCACTGTAAATTGCTGCGTTTTTTTATCAAACCAAACGCCAATACGGGCTTTACGTCTATAACCCTGGCCTTCGCTTTTCAGCGGTGTCTGCCAGGGTAAGCTGGTTAAGCCGGTTTGATGGCGGATTAGTTGATCCACGCCTTGCTGCTTGAGCTCCAACTGGTGTTCTGCTGACAGATACTGCAGCTGACAACCGCCGCAATCGCCAAAATGCTTACAGAGCGGAGCCTGACGCAACGGCGAGGCTTGCAGCACTTTCACCACTTTGCCTTTGGCCGATTTATCTTTTTGTTCGGTCAATTGCACTTTCACCCGCTCACCGGGCAAAGCACCACTGACGAATACAATACGCTTTTGCTCAAAGCCTATGCCCTGAGCTTCGTGATCCAGACGTTCAATCTGTACTTCGATTTGCTTTAACTGTTGAGGTTTATCTCTGGCGCCTTTGGCAGCCTGATAAATTTTGACCATCTGGACTTAGTACCTGTGGTGGGCTTTTAGTAAGCCTTGTGTCATTATAAATTCGCTCCGGACTATTCTATCAAGCAGCGCTACAGATGACGAAAATTGGTTTAAGAGATTGGGTCTTATTGACCACCCTGGTGCCGACCTTGTTGGTCAGTTTATGCCTTGGGGGTTATTTTAGCTATGCCCGCTATCATGATTTGGCCCAGTATCTGGAAGAACAGGCCGAAAACATTGCCGTCCCTTTAGCTATAGCCAGCGAACATGCGTTATTACATAACAGCCGGCAAGACGTCAAACGTTTGCTGGATGTCAGTCACAGAAAAAATTCAGCTTTGGTCAAAAGTATCGCTATTTTTAATGCCGATCACGAGCTCTTTGTGACCACCAACTATCACAAAGACTTTGCCATGCTGAAGTACGCGCCCGACAGCGCTATTCCACAGCAAAGTACCATCACAGACCTTGGCAACTGGCTTGTGATCCGCACCCCTATTTTACCGGAACAAGCCGATTTCAGCACAGACCCGGCCGATCAGCCTTTGGGTTATATCTCAGTACAAGTGGCCAAAGATAAAGTGATGCTGGCACAGCAAACCTCGTTGCTCAGCAGCCTGATGATTATTCTATTGGGGCTTGCCGCCTGTGTGTATTTCAGTTTGCGCCTGATTAAGAAGGTCAGCAGTCCTTTGCAGCAAATGGGAGATGTGATTGGACAGCTACGTGAAGGCCAGTATCAAAGTCAATTGCAACAACCTTTTCTCGGTGAACTGGAACAGCTACGCACTGGTATTAATGCGCTGGCAACAGCACTAAAAACCCATGACGAAGAAATGCAGCAAAGCATTGAACAGGCGACCAGCGACTTACAACAAAGTATGGAACAGCTGGAAATGCAAAATATTGAGCTGGACCTGTCCCGTAAAAAGGCGATGGAAGATAACCGCAGTAAATCTGACTTCCTTGCCAAAATGAGTCATGAATTACGCACACCGCTCAACGCCGTTATTGGTTTTGCCCGGCAATTACTGAAAACCAACCTGACCCATAACCAGCAGGATTATTTAGCTACTATTCAGAAATCAGCGAATAGCTTATTAAGCCTGGTCAACGACGTGTTGGATTACGCCAAACTGGAAGAAGGCCGGATGCCGATTAACCCCGAGCCTTTTTCATTACGCGACTTGCTCAATGATTCGGTGGAGCTATTAGCCTCTAATGCCTTTGATAAACAGCTGGAATTGGTGTTACTGGTTGAGAATAGCTGTCCTGACGATTTAATAGCAGACCCAATGCGGATTAATCAAATTCTGACCAACATTGCCGGTAATGCGATTAAATTCACCGAACAAGGCAGTGTAGTGATACGTGTTAGTTGCCGCCCTATGCCGGACGAGCAATGGCAACTGCGTTTTTCAGTGCAAGATACAGGTATTGGTATTACAGAAGATCAGCAAAAAAGCTTGTTTGGTGGTTTTGCCCAGGCCGACAACAGCATTGGCCGGCGTTATGGCGGCACAGGTTTAGGTTTAGTCATTTCACAGCGTCTGGTCACTGCTATGGGTGGCAAAATTGGCTTTGATAGTAAAGCAGGTGAAGGCTCAACCTTCTGGTTTACGCTGATGTGCAAACGCCACCATTTATCCATAGCTGAACCTTTGCCGCTGGCGGAGCTGAAGCAAAAAACTATTTTGTATTTTGAACCTCAGCAGTATTCCCGCGAAGCCATGCTAGCCCAGTTGGACCAGTGGGGACTGAATATCATCAGTTGCAGCAATATGAGCCAGCTGAGCCAAACTCTGGCGTTGCAGCCACAAATTGATATGGCGTTAATTGGCCGCTCTATTTCACTGAATCAGGTCAATCAGGTGATTGAATTACTGCAGCAGTTGCAACTGCACAGCGAGCAGTTGTATTTACTGGTCAACACCCTGTCACCGAATTTACGTGAAGTGCTGCAGGCCTCAGGTGCCAAAGCTGTGTTATCTAAACCAGCACATTACCGCAAACTGGCAATGACTCTGGCACAGCCTTATTTAGATTTCCCTGAGCAAAATCCGCTGCAGGATAAACCTAAAGCCCGCTTGCGGGTGTTGTCGGTGGATGATAACGAAGCGAATTTAAAACTGATTAATACCCTGCTGTCTGAAATGGTGGAACAGGTCGATTCAGCCCGTAATGGCGCCGAAGCATGGCAAAAAGCCAACCAACAGCATTACGATCTGATTTTTATGGATATTAATATGCCGGTGATGGACGGTATTCAGGCTTGCCAGCGTATTCAGCAAAGTTCGCTAAACGAAGCGACTCCCATTATTGCGGTGACAGCTCACGCATTGGATGGTGAAAGGGACAGGCTGTTAGCTTTAGGCTTTTGTGAGTTTTTAACTAAACCTCTGGATGAAAAACTGCTGCACTACACCTTGCGGGAATGTTGCCCGGATTTTCAACAAGCATTAGCGGCCTCAACCAGCGAAAACCAATTGCCGCAAAGCAAACAGCTGGACTGGACTCTGGCATTGCAAAGAGCCGGCGGTAAACTGGATTTAGCCAAAGAAATGTTATGGATGCTGGTACAGTCATTGCCTGATAGCTTGATGCTTATTCAGCAGGCGATGCAACAACAGGATGCTGAACAACTGCTACAGCATATCCATAAATTGCACGGCGCCAGCTGCTATACAGGTCTGCCAGTATTAAAACAACTGACAGAGTTGATTGAAACTGAGCTGAAAAAAGGTAAACAAACCGAACAACTGGAGCCTGAATTATTTGAACTGCAGGACAGGATCCAATCCTTATTACAGGATGCCAAAAACTGGCCACCGCTGGTTACAGAGCCCGCACCAACTAAAGTTTCAGGTTAATCACTGCCATAGGTACGACGCTTCTGCAAAATAGCGTTGATTTGTTCTACTGTGCTATCGGTTTCACAGGGTGTGCTGGTCATCAGCCAGGTAGCGCCCTTGCGTGATTCTGTTGGCGGAACCTTCCAGCAGCCATGAACACCTTTGACCAGTTCAGAGCCATCTGCATAAGTTTTTACTTGTTTAAGCATTGCAGGAGCAAGCTCACTATCTGCTGGCGTGCCTGACCTCAAGACGACTTCACGTTGTCGCTGCCGATCCGCTATAGGTTCAGAGG
Organism: Rheinheimera sp. MM224; assembly: GCF_947090785.1. Taxonomy (NCBI): domain Bacteria; kingdom Pseudomonadati; phylum Pseudomonadota; class Gammaproteobacteria; order Chromatiales; family Chromatiaceae; genus Rheinheimera; species Rheinheimera sp. MM224. The sequence goes on along the minus strand of NZ_OX352320.1, from coordinate 90,840 downwards.
CTACAGCAGACGCTGCAGCTAGTGCACGTTGCGCCAGGGATAGAGAACCCGAAGCCCTGGATGGTTTTGTTTCAACCATCCCAACCGCTGAATTGATCTTCGCCTCTGAGGTTGTTCCGGCAGCGCTACTAACAGCAGCAGTAGCTTCAGAAGCTCTGGCTTTTTTAGAGGGTCGTTTTTTAGCTGGAAGTTTAGACTCAGGCGGTTTGCTTGCAGTGACTGGCTGCGGCTTAGCAATAACAGCAGGCACTGACTTCACACGGATTGGCGTGTAACTATAACTTTGAATCACAGCTGATGCTGAGGGTTTCTCCGCCGGAGGAATAATGATCAAAGACAGAGCCCACAGCAATAACAGATGAACTACAACAGAAAATATCCATATCTTCAAAGCAAAACTCCGATGTCAGACTGCCGTTTCTGACATCGGAGTAACTCAAAAATTCAATAGTGCAAACTCAGATTAGCCTTGAAAGAAGTGTACTTTGTTCCGCCCTAGTTGTTTGGCCTGGTACATGGCTGTATCTGCATCTTCAATTAGTTTAGTTAAATGGTAACCGGAAATTTCTGCTGAAGTGACACCAAAACTGGCACTTAATTTAAATTCGTAACCCGAAGCTGCAGTATCAATATTGCTGATGGCATCCCGGCAAATGTCCGCCAGTAAATGCGCCTTGTCACTCTGGCAGCCCGGCAATAAGATCGCAAACTCTTCACCACCAATACGGCCAAACACATCGTTATTACGCATAAAGTTACGACAGGTATCCACAGTTTGGCGTAAAGCCCAGTCGCCTGCCGCATGGCCATACTGATCATTAATTTGTTTAAAATGGTCCAGATCAAACACGATAAGGGCGGCAGGTAATTGACCTTTTTCACATAAAGCCAAAGCTCCTTTGGCTGAGGTCGAAAAGTGATACCTGTTGCTGATGGCGGTTAAATCATCATATTCAGCCAAAGCTTTAAAACGCTGACGGGCGACAAAACTGCGATAGGCCATCACTGCAAGACCGAATACCAACACAGCCAAAGCAATAATCAACAGCTTGTTAAAAGCAGCCTGATGTTTAAGTGAAGTCTGCTCGTACTGCAGTAACTGATTGTCTTTATCCAGCAAGGCAATTTTTTGGTTTTGTGCCAGAATTTCCGAATGTGCTGTATGGTACGCCATCTGCTGCGCCGACTTATCATCCATATAAGCGGTAAAAGCTGCCATGTATTGTTCGTGATAATCCAGCGCTTGCTGGTAGTTTTTTTCTTGTTTGGCGGCGCGATACAAAACCTTAAAGGAGTGAACTATTGGAAAGTAGTTTTTAAAAGACTCTGCCTCAGCGACAACCATATTTGCATATCGTTTCGCCTCATCTAAATCACCCAACATTAAAAGGTTTTCAGCTAGCACATAATTGAATTCTGTTATTAAGCGCAAATATTTAGTATCTGCAGCCCTAGTATATTCTTTTAGTAAAAGAAGCTTACTTTGCTCGTAAAACCCTTCTTCAAATAATAATTTCGCCTTAGTAACTATAATAAGTTGTCTCCAAAGCGGCTCATTATGTTCTTCACAGTATTGAACACCAGAGTCAACATCACGCTTAAACAACTCTATCTGATTACTCGAAAACCAAGCTTCAAGGCGCAACTGATAGGCCGCACAGACAGAATTTTCACTTGGGTTTTCCGCTATCAGTTGGTCCAGATAGGAAACAGATAAGTCATAACGCTCGATCATGGTATACATCATCGCTATAACTCTTAAACCTTGCTCTCTGGCTATAGGCTGGTTAACCTGGGGCAGTTGATTGATTAGCGTCTCAAAATATAAGAATGCGTCCAGATACCGTCTGACAATGATAAGACTATTGATTGACAAGGCTTTCGCACGAAAAGAGATTGCCATATCCGGGTTAGAAGTTAATGGCTGTAATATCAATAGGGCCTTATCAATATCGCCAAGATAACTTAACTTATATGCCTTTAGCAGTTGAAGGTAATCAGTTTCAAAGGGTGATAATTTCGTATTGGTGTTTGCTAAAACATCAACCCCTTTGCTGAACTCATCAAATTTGGAGCTTTTAATCTTATCAAGGTAAGTTAACTGCTCTACTGATGCCTGAAGATAAACAGGAAAGATTAAAGTACATAGAAATATAGGCAGCCAAAATACCTGCCGCCTGTATCGTAATTTATATCCAAAAATTGATAGCAAAACTAACCGACCTTCAAGACTGAGCCAGCCTCTTTTTCAGGCTGATCTCCAGGTTCATCCTGCGGTTCTTCATCTGGTTGGTCTGCTGGATGAATACCACAAACAACATTAGTTCTTGCTCCCAATAATTGTTCTAGCCCGGCTTGGTCTCCTGCAATCACCGCATCAATTAACGCAGGGTCAGTGTTCGCCATTAAACATGCTAATTGCTCAGCGTTGGCATAACGAAACTCAGCATTTTGGCCCATTTTTTCTAACAGACTGATAATTTTTGACATAACGACTCCAATACTGCAAACAAAGCACCGCTTAAAGCCTGATGCCAGAACTACCCACGCAAATCCACTTTAAAACGATAAAATTAAAAGCACAAGCGTACATAATAAGTTCTGTATTTAAGTTTTTATCAGAATGGCACTAATGCATCATTATGTTTCACCCAATAGGTTCTGCTGCAGTTTAAATCAGGTTGAAAACCAGTTTTTACTACCAACTGCACTGCAGCTTTATTTTCGGGGTCTAAATCACCTTTGATCACTGCAGTGTAAAACTGTTGTTGCACCCGCTGAATTAATGCTGCCAAGGCTTCCGCTGCATAACCCTGGCCGTGCCAGGGCCGCAATAACATAATACCGACCTCAACCTGTGCTGTTTCACTGTTCCATTGATTGATAGCGCACAAGCCTGCACACCGGCCTTGCTCAACAATGGTCAGAAATAACCGTTTAAAGGGTGTTTTTGCATTAAGTCGTAAAGCGATCTGAAAGCTGTTTTTAGCCTTTTCTGCTTGCAGAGTTTCTCCAACAAACACCATAGTCTCAGTATTGGTATATAAATCCAAATACAGCTGCAGGTCCTGTTGTGTTAAAGGCCGGATCAACAAACGTGATGTGGTGATCACAAAATTTTCGGCTTTTGCTGCAAGTTGCCAATCCGTATTCATTTTAATCTTCCTGAGTCACCAGAGCCTTTAACTTATCTAAAATCAGCTGATTGGCTTTAGCGACAGTGGCTGGAGGTATAACTAAAGTGGTTTTTAAATCCATCTGCGCTTTAGGTAAATCAGACAAAGCAATGCGTTCAATACGAGGTTGCTGGATAGGTAAAGTCACGGCTTCGTATAAAATGACCTGATGATCCAGCGGGTACCATTGACTTAACAGTTCGACTAGAACTTCACGATACGCACTGCCTGTGCTGAATTTCGCCAGCGACTTATCGCCAGCGACCCCTGGTTGCCATAAAATTAAGTAAGCCGCAGTATCTATAGTGCGTTGGTAAAACATCAAAGCACTGGCTTCATAATGCTGGCAACCATAAGTGCCGGGGTCTAAGCCTAAATCGGCATATAAACAGTCTTCGGCGGAAATGCCTGGCTCCATATGAGCCTGATAACCTTCAGATATAGCTTCTTTAATAGCCTGATGTGGTACCCAGGCAAACACACCGGGATGGCCATAAAAAGCACCACAGACTTTTTTACCCAAGCGCACTTCGGCAAGCAGTGCCGCCACCATTTGTTTATAGGTGATCATCCGGGACTGGCCTTCAGAATAATAAGGCTGCAGACTACGCACATCGGCATTCATTCCCTGGATCCACAGCTCAGTAGTACCATCAGCCACTAATACAAAAACCACATCGGCTTGTTCTATATAACTGCGGGATAAAGGACTGATATGAGAACCTAAAGTCATACCAGTGCCGACACAAACCAAACTACCTTTTTGCATTTACTTCACCTACAGCTGGAGTTGAAGTATTTATACCCTAATAGGATGTGTCATGGGTAGGGGCGCGGGTTTACCCCGCCCGCAAAGGTTAGGATTCGAGAATGACTGTGGCACAGGCATACGCCTGCTCGTCGCTGATGGAGAGCCAGACTGAACGCACTTGCATTGAATCAGCTAATGCTTTAGCCGGACCTGTGAGCTCAAGTTGAGGGCGACCTGAAGGGTCGTTGCTGACAATAAAATGTTGAAACGAAATACCACGGCCTATGCCTGTGCCAAGGGCTTTAGCTGCAGCTTCTTTAGCGGCAAAACGTTTGGCAAAATATCGGGCTGGCTGACCATGAGCAGCTAAAATTTGCTGCTCAGATTCAGTCAGTACCCGTTGTACTAAACGGGGTGAGCGCGTCAGGCTTTGCTCTATACGCGCTATTTCAATAATGTCGGTGCCTAAACCAACAATGGCCATTAACGGCGCGCCTCGACCATCAGGCGTTTCATTTCAGCTACTGCAGGGCCTAAACCCGAGAAAATGGCGCGGGCCACAATAGCATGACCAATATTCAGCTCGTACATCTGAGAAATAGCGGCTATAGGCTGCACGTTATGGTAATGCAGGCCATGACCGGCATTGACGGTTAAGCCCAATGAAGCCGCATAAGCAGCAGCTTCAGTGATACGCTCAAGCTCTGCCTTTTGCTTTTTCGGATCGGTCGCTTCCGCATACTGGCCGGTGTGAATTTCAATAAAAGGCGCACCAGCTTTGGCTGCCGCTGCTATTTGTTTTTCATCGGCGTCGATAAACAAGGACACTAAAATATTGTCTTGCTGCAAACGTACTACAGCATCCTGAATTTTATCGAACTGGCCTGCCACTTCCAAACCACCTTCTGTGGTCAGTTCCTGACGTTTTTCCGGCACTAAACAACAGAATTCAGGTTTAAGCTGAGCGGCAATACCTAACATTTCTTCAGTCACAGCCATTTCGAAATTTAAACGGGTGGCTATGGTTTGACGCAATACAAATAAATCACGGTCCTGAATATGACGGCGGTCTTCTCGTAAATGCACAGTAATGCCATCAGCGCCAAATTGCTCAGCCAATAATGCAGCATGCACAGGTTCAGGGTAATAAGTGCCACGGGCCTGACGTAAAGTGGCGACGTGATCGATATTGATACCTAAATAAATGGCGCTCATAGCTAGTTCCTGATCGGTTGAAATAATGCTCTGCTGGTTAAAGGTTTGCTGCCAAGCAAAGGGGCTAATAATAAACGGCTTAATTGCTTGGCGGCTCTTAATACATCATCCTGCTGCCATTGCTGCTGGCCTATGGCTTTAAGAATTTCGCCTTTCCAGCCTTTGCCTGCGATTTGCCAGCCTTGCTCCGGCCACCACTGATATAAGGCGCCATCCTGCATAGCCTCACCTTCTGAATCGTAGTCCCAGTCCACCGGCTGGCCTAATTCAGTAAGCAGGGAAAATTCAAATTGCCGTAAACAAGGCTCAAGATCTTCAGTGAGCAGTTGCTGTAAACTTCGCTGATACAACTCAAATAACGCATCCGAGCCAACGTTTTCCGGCCATAAACGACAAATCAGCTCGTTTAAATACATGGCGCCAAACAGCTTTTCACCTTGCAACAAAAAGGCGGGGCCTGCTTCTTCAGCTTTACTGACAGTTTTTAATTCAGAACGGCCCAACAGTTCCAGCTGCAATAACTGGAAAGGTTGCAATGACAATCGTTGTTGTTTTTTACTGCTGGATTTACGGATCACAGCACTGACCCGACCCAGTTCAGGCACCAGCAGCTGCAATAACAACTGCTGTTCCTTAAAAGCGCGGCTGTGCAGAATAAAAGCTGGCCAGCTGCGATTGTCCATTTTAGTCTTCGCCGTAACCTAAGCTGCGCAAAGCACGCTCGTCATCGGCCCAACCTGATTTCACTTTGACCCAGACTTGTAAAAATACCGGTTGTTCAAACAAGGTTTCCATATCTTTACGGGCTTCAGTGGCGATGGTTTTAATACGTTCGCCTTTTTTACCTATCACCATCTGCTTTTGTGTGTCGCGTTCAACTAAAACTAAAGCAGCGATATGGTAGTGTTTTTCTTCCCATTTAAAGCGTTCAATTTCAACCGTGACTGCATAAGGCAATTCGTCACCAAGGAAACGCATCAGCTTTTCCCGGACTATTTCAGACGCCATAAAACGGCTGCTGCGGTCAGTGACATATTCTTCCGGGAAGAAGAATTCACAAGGAGGTAATTGTTTTTGTACCAACTCACGCAACGTCTGCACATTAGTACCTTTTTCAGCAGACAAAGGGATGATTTGCTGAAACTCAAGTTGACTACCAAGCCACTGTAAATGCGGCAGTAAATCTTCTTTGTCTTTGTATAAGTCGACTTTATTCACCACTAACAGCACCGGCTTTTTTGCCGCGATCAGACGGTTTAACACCATTTGATCGTCGTCCGTCCAGCGGGTACCTTCAACCACAAAAATAATCAGCTCTACATCCAGTATCGTACTGGCTGCAGCTTTGTTCATCAGGCGGTTAATGGCACGCTTTTCTTCGATATGCAAACCTGGTGTATCCACATACACAGTCTGGTAATTATCCTGCGTGTCTATGCCGACAATACGGTGACGGGTGGTCTGGGGTTTACGCGAAGTAATACTGACCTTCTGACCCACCAGCTGGTTTAATAAAGTGGATTTACCCACGTTCGGACGGCCAACTATAGCAACCAGTCCGGCAAAAGTTTCAGAGGTCATTTTTAACTTGTTCCAACAAAATCCGTGCTGAATCCTGTTCAGCTTTACGTCTGGAATTACCAGACGCGATAACAGGCGCTCTGCCCTGCACAGTACAACGCACAGTAAACACCTGATCGTGGTCGTCGCCTTGAGTATCGATCACTTCATACAAAGGCAAAGGTAAACGACGGCCCTGCAGGTATTCCTGCAGCTGGGTTTTACTGTCTTTTTGTACACCAGGCTGGATGCCGGTTAGACGGCTGCCGTACCAGCTTAGAATCCGCTCTTTACAGGCTTCAATACCAGCATCTAAGAAGATAGCACCTAAAATGGCTTCAACAGCGTCGGCCTGAATAGATTCACGGCGTAAGCCACCGCTTTTCATTTCACCAGGGCCAAGCCGTAAAAATTCAGCCAGTTCCAGTTCTTTGGCTATTTCAGCCAAAGTCACGCCCTTCACCAAAGAAGAACGCATGCGGGTTAAATCGCCTTCGCGGGCTTTAGGAAAATGCAGATACAGAGCTTCAGCAATCACCATGCTGAGCAGGGCATCGCCTAAAAATTCCAGCCGCTCATTATGTTCACCTTTGCAACTGCGGTGAGTCAGGGCTTGTTCGAGTAGCGCGACCTGCTGAAACTGGTAACCCAGCTTTTTCATCAGGCCGCTGACAGGTTTTTGCATTAATTAATTTTGCCTAAACGTTCAAAACGAACTCCGACCGGCACCCATGCAGGCAACCAGTTGTCCGGGTCGTCACTAAATTCAAAACTCATCCAGATAAATACCGCTTTACCGACCAGATTTTCTTCAGGTACAAAACCCCAGAAACGGCTATCACGGCTATTGTCACGGTTATCACCTAAAGCAAAATAGTGGCCTTCAGGTACGATAAACTCTTCAATAGCGGTACCTGGCTGCTTGTAGTAGTTCATCAGTTGTTCTGACTTAAATGGATGCTGCAGTATGTCGTGTTTATGCTCGCCAAATTGCTCTGAATAACGTTTGGTGGGCAATTCGCCATCCATAAACTCGCCTTCCGCCTGCAATGTCAAAGGTACGGCCTTTAGACCAGGACAAGTGCTTTTATCTGCGGCAGTACAAGCAGGCTGAATAAACAGCTGCTTGTTTTTGTAAACAATACGGTCACCAGGCAAACCCACGGTACGCTTGATAAAGTCGATCGTTGGCTGCTCCGGATATTTAAATACGATCACGTCGCCGCGTTCTGGACGACCTGTGGTGATCAGCGGCTTACGCCATACCGGATCTTTCACATCGTACGAAAACTTCTCCACCAGAATAAAATCACCAACCAATAAAGTTGGCATCATCGACCCTGATGGGATCTGGAACGGCTCGTATAAAAACGAACGGATAATGGTGATAGCCAGAATCAACGGGAAAATCTCTTTGGCCGTTTCTGCCAGATAAGAGGGTTTTTCCAGTTGCTCAATAGCATGTAACGGCAGGCCACCGGCTGCGGCAGCCTGAGCAGTCGCAACTTTAACTTTACGTTTTGGTGCAAAAACCAGTATGTCGATCAACCAGATTAAACCACTGGCTAAGGTCAATACTACGAGGAAAATTGCAAAATAACCTGCCATAACTACCCTTGTTGTTATTTACCGACTTTAAGAATGGCAAGGAAGGCTTCCTGTGGAACTTCCACATTACCTACCTGCTTCATACGTTTTTTACCGTCTTTCTGCTTCTGCAACAGCTTTTTCTTCCGGCTGATGTCGCCGCCATAACATTTGGCTAATACGTTTTTACGTAATTGCTTGACCGTAGTTCGGGCAATCACGTGTGCGCCAATAGCAGCCTGAATGGCAATATCAAACATCTGACGAGGGATCAGCTCTTTCAGTTTCTCAGCCAACTCACGGCCACGGCCTTGTGCAAAGTCTTTGTGGCTGATAATTGCTAAAGCGTCTACCCGCTCACCGTTGATCAGAATATCAACCCGTGACATTTCAGAAGTCTGGAAACGTTTAAAAGCATAATCCAGCGACGCATAACCGCGGCTGGTAGACTTTAAGCGGTCGAAGAAATCCATCACTACTTCTGCCATTGGCAGTTCATACACCACCGCAACCTGACGGCCGTGGTAGGTCATGTTCATCTGTACACCACGTTTCTCAATACAAAGGTTAATCACGTTACCTAAGTATTCCTGTGGTACCAGAATATGAGCTTCAACTATTGGCTCACGAATTTCATCAATATTGCCCACTGGCGGTAATGCACTTGGGTTATCCACCATCACTGTCTCACCATTTTTGGTGATGACTTCGTACACTACGGTAGGAGCTGTGGTGATTAAATCCAGATCGTATTCACGCTCTAAACGTTCCTGAATGATTTCCATATGTAACATACCAAGGAAACCAATACGGAAACCAAAACCTAAAGCGCCTGAGCTCTCTGGTTCATAAAACAGTGAAGAGTCGTTTAAGCTGAGTTTTTCCAACGCATCACGGAAATCTTCGTAATCGTCTGAAGATACTGGGAATACACCGGCATACACCTGAGGTTTAATACGCTTAAAGCCTGGTAATGGCTCAGTGGCTGAGTTTTTAGATAAAGTTAAAGTATCGCCCACCGGCGCGCCTTTAATTTCCTTAATGCCGCAGATCACAAAACCTACTTCACCTGTACTTAAAATACCTGTGTTGTTGGCTTTAGGGGTAAAGACACCGACTTTATCGACTTCGTACACCATACCGGTCGACATCACTTTGATTTTGTCTTTTAACTGGATTTTGCCGTGTTTCACACGAACCAGTGACACTACGCCCTGATACGGGTCAAACCAGGAATCGATGATTAAGGCCTGAGTAGGACCATCCACATCACCTTCAGGGCAAGGAATATTGGCGACTATAGTCTCCAGTACATCTTCAATACCTAAACCGGTTTTGGCAGAACACTGCACAGCACCTATGGCTTCGATACCGATAATGTCTTCAATTTCTTCGGCAACGCGGTCCGGGTCAGCTTGTGGTAAGTCGATTTTGTTCAGAATTGGCAAAACTTCGAGGTTCATTTCCAGCGCTGTGTAGCAGTTGGCTACGGTCTGAGCTTCTACACCCTGACCGGCATCAACCACTAATAAAGCACCTTCACAGGCGGCCAAAGAACGGCTGACTTCATAGGTAAAGTCAACGTGGCCTGGCGTATCGATAAAGTTAAGCTGGTAAGTTTCGCCATCTTTGGCTTTGTAATGCAAGGTAACGCTTTGGGCTTTAATGGTGATGCCACGCTCACGTTCCAGATCCATTGAATCTAAAACCTGCGCCTGCATTTCACGATCGGTTAGGCCACCACAAAATTGGATCAGACGATCAGACAGCGTAGATTTGCCGTGGTCGATGTGGGCTATGACTGAAAAGTTACGAATATGAGTAATTTTTGGCATTTTTTCCGCTAAAGCTGCTATCAGGTGGCCCCACTCTGACCCTTATGGTCACAAACCGGGCGAACACCAAAGTTGATTCAGATAAATTTGCCGCGAATTGTACTCGATCTCTGCATTGGTTGCTATGTGTTCAGATGTTACGGCGGATTTCAGCGGAGTATTAATCTGTAATACGGATATGTTGCACGGCCAGTTCTGGTAATACAGCGAGGATTTCTATTTGTTCTTGTTGAGCCGCCGGGCCACTGAAAAATCGGGCGACACCAAAACCAGCTAGCAAAGCAGTTAAAGACCCAAGCACTATGGCACTTTCCGCCAGTTGTAATCGGCTAAGCAAAGCAGCCACAGCAATAAGGCAAAACAACGGCAGTAAGTACAATAAAGCCGCAGCAGACAACAGATGTTGTTCGCTCACGGCTATTTTCACTTTTTGTCCTTCCAATAACTGCAATGGACTTTTGACAAAAAACAGGTTTTCACGCGGAGTTAAAGCTTTAGCCACTACACCAGTGCCACAGTCGTTATTGGCCTGACAGGCATTACAGCTGCTGACACTTTGAGTTTTTAGCCAGACACCGTCGGTCTGGCTTTTCATCACAGTGGCAATTTCTTCGATCATTTAACGCACCGACTCGGCAATTTGCCTGGCATTTTCAATAGACACAGGGCCAATTACTGTCACATCAAACTGGTTTTTTGGCATCACGAAAATAGTCGTCGCGCCATCCCGGAAAGCCTGAGCAGGCAGACTTGCGCTAGGTTGCACAAACACAGATACCTGATGCAAGCCATCGGACAACAACCATTGTTCCAGTACCTGTTGAGGAACCATAGCAGCGGTCACCGCAACTTGCTGATAACCTTCAGGTAACCAGGACAATTCCAGCGGACTTTCGGGCAAAGCTGTGGTTGGCATTGACTCAGCAACAGCAGGTAATTCGGCATTAGCCGCCACATTCAAAGTTTCAGGTAATGCAGAATGCGGCAGAATATGAGTAACAACCCAACGTTCTAACACCTCGTTTTGCACCGTTAAAGTATCTATTTTGAGCGGAAAACCAGTTTGGCTGTCTAACCATAACCAATAACCTGGTCTGCCATTTTGTAGCGGTGTTAACCGCAATAATTGGGCGGAACGGCCAGATAATTGTGTTGCACCACCAGGCACTGCGTCATACAGCGCTTTGATAGACTCGATATCGCGATACAACAAGGCAGGCAATTCTTTGATAGTACTGCTATTGGTCGCCAGCGGTGTTTTCTCAGGTGCGATGTAATACACCATATGATCACGACGCAGAATTTCAACACCACTTTGTTCCAGCGGCATCAGCTGTTCTATCTCGGTATCATTTTGTACACCGTGCACCCAACGGTAACTGTCTACCTGATTAGGTTTGATGACAACAAAGGAGGCTTCGAAATTGAATTGACGAACTGAGCTTTGACTACGCTCAAACCACTCCCAACCCGAGACTTCAGCGAAGCTCAGGTTGGAGTAAAACAAGATGATCAAGGCACTACTTAAGCCTTTCCAACCCATATTTATTGCTCTTGTCTTGGTTTCTCAGCTGGAGTTTCCGGAATGTTCTGCTGCGCAGTATCCATGACTCTGATTTGCTGACGATGTGCCTGCAACAATTGCTGCAAACGTTTTTGTTGTTCCAGCATAGCCTGACGTTGTTCCTGTTCAAAACGGGAATCCACTGAGGTTTGGCTCAAGCTAACTGGCGTAGCAAAACCAGCCACTGGCTGAGTTTGTAACACAGGTAAAGGTGAGTTCAGGTCTGCATCCTGACCAGCGCCCTGGAACTGCTGAACACCTAACACAGCAATTAATGCCACGCTGGCGGCTACAGTGCCCTGAAAGCCAGTTTTAAACCAACCGGTATTGGCAGCTTCACCCAGTTTTTTCCAGAACGACACTGGCGTATCTTGTCTGTGAACTAGTGGGTTGCTTTCTAACTGATAAGCAGGTTCCTGATCTAACAGGCTGGCAAAGTTATCTGCAAACTGCATATCCAGCTGAGCCGGCAATTCATTACGAATGGCAGCGCCAATCAAATGATAACGCGCGAAGCTCTGCTGTAATTCAGCGTCCTGCAGTAAACTGTCTAATTGTTCAGGGCTAATTGCTTGGTTATCACTAGCAGCCGAGAGCCAATCTGATTTTTCTGACAACATACCGATTCCTGTTTAGTAGAGGTTCAACTAATGAGCGGTTTCAACTGCGCATCAATAGCTTCACGTGCACGGAAAATCCTGCTTCTGACTGTCCCTATAGGACAACCCATCACTTCCGCAATCTCTTCGTAACTCAAACCATCCAATTCACGCAAAGTTATAGCTGTACGTAATTCGTCTGGCAACTTTTCAATGGTATCGAACACTACGTGCCGGATTTCTTCGGATAACAATAGTTTTTCCGGAGAGTCCTGCTCTTTTAACGCATCGCTGCCGTCATAAAACTCGGCATCGTCCGCATCTACGTCAGTAGATGGTGGTTTGCGTCCTGTCGCTACCAGGTAATTTTTAGCGCTGTTCACAGCTATACGGTACAACCAGGTGTAAAATGCACTCTCGCCACGAAAACCGGGAATAGCACGGTAAGCTTTAATAAAGGCTTCCTGAGCTACATCCGCCACATCGCCATGGTTAGAGACATAACGTGAGATTAAGTTCGCAATCCGATGCTGGTATTTTTTTACCAACACATTAAAGGCTGCTTTATCCCCTTGTTGTACCCGCTGGACAATCTGCCAATCCAATTCTTGCTCGCTCATCCGAGCCTTTCCCCTAATGCTAAATACTACTTTCTTTTTGCAACTGGCGCTCGTCAAGCGTACCCTTATGACTGGAAGCTATATGAATAGTTCTTGGAATAAGTAAAAAAAGTTACAATTTGCCGTTTCTGATACGGCCAGTTGCCGAAAAGTAGCGTATAAAGACCCAAATTACAGACATTTATGTGTTTTTGACTGAATAAGTGTATCCCATGCAACAACAAAAAAAACATCTTTGTGACGTATTAATTATCGGCAGCGGCGCTGCAGGTTTATCGCTGGCTTTGCATCTGGCCGACAACGCTAAAGTGATAGTGCTGAGTAAGGGCCCTTTACGTGAAGGCTCTACCTTATATGCTCAGGGTGGCATAGCTGCTGTTTTTGATGAAAACGACAGTATTGCCTCTCATGTGGACGACACCTTAATAGCTGGCGCTGGTTTGTGTGAAGAAGCCGCAGTGCAATTTACTGCTGAACACGCCAAAGATGCGATGGAATGGTTAATAGCCCAGGGCGTGCCTTTTGATCAGTACAAAGACGAAGATGGCGTACTGAAATACCACCTGACCCGCGAAGGCGGCCACAGCCACAGACGTATTTTGCACGCAGCAGATGCCACAGGTCGCGCTGTGCAAATCACACTGGTTGAGCAAGTCAAAGGCCATCCGAATATTCAGTTGCTGGAAAATTACAACGCTATAGATTTAATCACCTCCAGCAAATTAGGTTTAGCTGAGCAAAAGTGCCACGGCGCTTATGTCTGGAACCGTGACGAAGAACATGTAGAAGTGATAGGCGCTAAATGTATTGCGCTGGCAACAGGCGGCGCCAGTAAAGTGTATCTGTACACCAGCAATCCTGATGTAGCCAGCGGTGATGGTATAGCTATGGCCTGGCGTGCCGGTTGCAGCGTAGCCAATATGGAATTTAATCAGTTCCACCCCACCAGTTTGTATCACCCTGAAGCACAAAATTACTTGATCACTGAAGCTATGCGTGGTGAAGGTGCCTACTTAAAACGGCCGGATGGTAGTCGTTTTATGCCGGATTTTGATGAAAGAGCCGAATTAGCACCACGCGACATAGTCGCCAGGGCTATCGACTATGAAATGAAAAAGTTGGGCGCACATTGTGTGTATCTGGATATCAGCCACAAGCCAAAAGACTTTATCATTGAGCATTTCCCGACTATTTACGCCAAGTGTTTAAGCGTCGGTATCGACATTACCAAACAACCTATCCCTGTGGTTCCGGCTGCGCATTACACTTGTGGTGGCGTCATGACGAACCTCAATGGCCAGACCGATATTGATAATCTGTATGCTGTAGGTGAAGTGGCCTATACGGGCTTGCATGGCGCTAACCGCATGGCCAGTAATTCCTTACTCGAATGTGTGGTATTTGCCCAGGCGGCAGCCCGGCATATTAAACAGCAACTGGAATCCACCCGCTTAGTGACTGAACTGCCTTGCTGGGACGAAAGCCGCGTCATTGACTCTGATGAAGAGGTAGTGATTACTCACAACTGGCACGAATTACGACTTTTTATGTGGGATTATGTCGGCATAGTCCGCACTGAAAAACGTTTAGAGCGGGCGTTACACCGAGTAGAGCTGTTGCAGCGCGAAATTCAGGATTATTACCGTAATTTCCGCGTCAGTAATAACCTGTTGGAGTTGCGTAATTTAACTATGGTGGCTGAGCTGATTATCCGTAGTGCTATGGCACGTAAAGAAAGTCGTGGCCTGCATTACAATCTGGATTATCCGGATCAGTTAGCAGAACCAACACCTACCATTTTAACGCCGGTTCGCTGAGCCGGCTTGTTGTTGCCATTTTACGCTCTGGCATACCCGTGCCAGACTGCGAAAATTTTCTTCCGATAAGTTATCTCTGTACAGCCATAATTGCTGTGGCCGCTGTTCAGTGTCCTGCCAGCGTAACCAAATCCCGAACTGAGATACTAAAGACTCTGCCGATAACTGCCCTGCTGGCAGTTCGTCCTGCCACCATTTCAGCTCGCCCTTTTCACTTAAAAACAGCAGTCGCGCTTTGACGGGTTCTTGCCATTGCCGTAACAGTTGATAAAAACAGAAAAACAACCAGGGCCAAAGCACCAGCCACCATAGGGCATAAAAAGGTTGCAGCAGAAAAATAAGCAGAATGAATAAGCTTTGCGCCAGATACACAATCCGGCGCATGCGGGATGGCACAAAACTAAGGTTATACCCGTACTCTGTTAACAATGATATTCACCATAGCCTGCAGCTCTGGATCTGTGGATTTGCCATGTCCCATAAACCAGGCGAATAAATCCGGGTCATCACAAGCTAACAAGGCTTCAAAAGTGTATTTTTGTGTATCTGTTAAAGCGTCGTAGCCTTCTTCAACAAAAGGGGCTAGCAAAACGTCCAGTTCCAACATGCCACGACGACAAGCCCAACGCAGGCGGGGTTTACCCATTAATTCTTTCATTACAGCTTTCCTTTTGTTGGTAATAGCCGGATTCTAACAAAAAAACCATACAGGGGTTGAGCTTTTGGCTAAATCCCCCAATGATCGACTTAGTATTCTAAGAGACTTACCCTTATGCAAGCATCCTGGATCAGTGCAGATCAACTCGCTTCTTTATCGACTTCAGTGCAAGGCGCCTTTATCAGTCCGCTGCCGGGCTTTGAAAGCCTGATTATTGCAGGGCCGGATAACCGTAAATACCTGCAGGGTCAGGTCACTGCGGATTTAAACACTTTGACAGCCGAAAACTTCCTGCGTGGCGCTCATTGTGATGCCAAAGGCAAAATGTGGGCCCAGTTTCATCTATGTGCCGATGGCGAAGCCTTGTGGTACATAGGCTTTCGTGACGAACTGCAGGCCTCAGCCACTCAACTGAAAAAGTTTGGTGTGTTTTCTAAAGTCAGCTTTGAAGCTGGCCATGACAGCCTGGCTATTTTAGGTATCAGTGGTACTGGCACAGCGGCTTTACTGGAGAAATTGGGTTACACCCAGCCTGTCGCTGCCGGCCAGTTAAGCTCTGTAGCTGGCGGTAAATTGCTGCGTTTAGCTGACGATCATTATTTGTTAGTGTTGGATTTTGCCCATGCAAGGCAATTATTAGCGGAACAATCCAGCAGTCTTGCAGCTCCAACTTTGTGGTTAGCACAGCATATTCAGCAAGGTTTTTCCTATTTAGAGCAGGCTGTGATTGGCGAATACGTGCCACAGATGCTGAATTTGCAAAGTATCGACGCCATTAGTTTTACCAAAGGTTGTTATATAGGCCAGGAAACTGTGGCCCGAATGAAATATCTGGGTAAAAATAAAAGAGCTGCTTATATCCTCAAAAGTCAAACTGAGGAAACTCCGGCCAGCGGCACAGATATTGAAGTACAATGGTCGGAAAACTGGCGTCGGGTTGGCCAGGTCATTAATGCGGTGAATATTCAGGGGCAACTTTGGGTGTTGGCGGTGTTACCGAACGATATTAACCCAGCTGATCCACTGCGATTAGCAACTCCGGATGCATCGGTTGTAGTTATATCACCTTTGCCCTATTCACTCGCGTAACTGAGGTTTGCATGAGCATACAAGCAGAAAAAGTAGTCGCCATTCATTACACTGTGGCAGATAAAGCAGGCAACGAATTAGATAGTTCAGCTGGCGGAGAACCGCTGGTGTTTATTTTTGGTACAGGCGCCTTGATTCACGGTTTAGAGCAGGCTTTATTAGGTAAAACTGTGGGCGACAAGTTCACAGCAGAAGTACCAGCGGCAGAAGCCTATGGTGATCGTCATGATGAATTAACTCAGGCGGTACCACGTAATTTATTCGAAGGCATGGATGTACAGGTTGGCATGCGTTTCCGCGCTGCAGGCCCGGACGGCCGTGAGCAATCTGTAATTGTGTTAGACGTGACAGAAGACGAAGTGGTCGTAGACGGTAATCACCCACTGTCAGGCATTGACCTGACCTTTAATGTGGAAGTGATTTTAGTCCGCGATGCAACAGATGAAGAATTGGCCCATGGCCATGTGCATGGTTTAGACGGCCACGCCGGACACTAAACAAAAAAACGGAGTCGCAAGACTCCGTTTTTTCTTGTGGATCTATGTGAGCTTTGGGTATTCATAAATTAAAAGGATGATGAACAATGAAAAAATGGCTTTTGGTTTTGACCGCTCTTGGCCTTGCGGCTTGTTCTGAAAAAGAAGTAGCGGATGTCAGCTTAGGTTTATTCACCACCAAAGACATTAAAATTCAGACCTTTAACGACCCCAAAATTCCAGGTGTGACTTGTCATATCAGCCATGTTGAAGCCAATCTGGATTTTGCTGATCCATCGGATATGTCGATCGCTTGCCGCCAGACCGGTGAAATCACCCAAAGCATGCTGCAGGACATTGATAAATCCAAAAACGGCGAAGTGATTTTCAGCACCTCAAAAAGCATTTTATTTAAGCACTTAAAAATTCGCCGCATTCTGGACAACAGTAGCCAGACCTTGTTGTATTTGTCTTACTCCACCAAAGAAAGCACCGGCAGCTACAAACATTCGCTGACCAGCGTGCCACTCTGGGGCACTGCGGCATGGCAAGATAAAGCGCCAGCCAAAACGCCTTAAGTTTTTACAGGGAACTCTTTGTCGGTCAGCACCTTCACTTTATCGCCTTGAGTTAAGGTGTCGCCGCCACGGATCACGATTTGTTCACCCGCTGACAACTCCGCATCCACAGCGATCAACTTCCCCATGCCCTGACCTAAGACCACGGCCTTTTGCTGAGCTTTTTGTTCGCTATCAACCACAAACACAAACTGGCCTTCACTTTTGACTACGACTGCATCCCGTGGCACTAACAGCTGTTGACGGGCTATCGCAGTAGGCACAGCGACAGAGACTAACTGACCGACCTGGAAGTTAGCCAGTAACTGCTCCGGTACTTTGATGCGGGCTTCAAAGGTTTGTGAACGCATATCAGAGACTGGGATCAGATTGCGTACAGGCAACTGACTTTCGCCGCCACTATGAAACACCTGCAACAATTGGTTTTGCTGTAAAAAGGCGGCGTATTTCAGCGGCGCAAACACCACTACTTCCAAATCACTTAAATTCACCAGCCGCACTAAAGCGTCCGTTCTGCTGATGTCTTCACCATATTGATGGAAACGCTGCGCCACAACGCCGGCAAAAGGGGCTTTGACTGAGCTGCGATCAATTTGATCCTGCAACTGCGCCAGCTGGGCGCGCAATAATTTAAGTTCAGCTTCAGCTCCGTCGCGATCAGCACTGATTTGATCCAGTTGAGTTAAGGCAACGCTGTTATTTTTACTCAATTCAAGCAAACGCTCCGTGTCCTTTTGCAAACGTCGCCACTGAATATCAGCTTTACTGATACGGGCATGCATTTCATCGACGCGCAGCTGCAAAGGTGTGGTGTCCAAACGCGCTATCACTTCATCCTGTTTAATTTGAGTGCCGGGTTCAGCCAGCCACAATAAACGCCCCTCTACACCAGCGGTCACATCAGCCTGATACCGGCTTTGTACCTGAGCTGTCACCATGGTATGAGGCAACATCACCTGCTGTTGCACCTGTGCCACACTGACCACTTTTTCTGGAGGGGTCTGCGCGACCAGGTAAGGGGAACAAAATAAAGCCGTAGTCAGAACCCATTTATGAAGTTGCATCAGAGATCTCCAAAGGAAGAGTAGCCCGTTCGTTTTCGCGGGCTGTAGAAGTCAAACGCAATAAAGCTGGCATTAGCACCAGACTAAACAGCATGCTAAAGGTCATACCGCCGACAATCACAGCAGCTAAACCCCGGTATATTTCGGAACCGACACCAGGCATCAGCACCAGTGGCAACATGCCAAAAATGCTGGTTAAAGTACTCATAAAAATCGGTCTGGAGCGAGTCAGAATGGCCTGGTACAAAGCTTGATCCAGAGTTTCGCCCTCAAGTTGGCTTTGCCGACACTGATCCACTAATAAAATGGCGTTGTTAACCACCAGCCCAAGCAAAATGACAAAACCTATCATGGTCAGTAAATCCAGTGACTGAAAGGTCACCAGATTGAGTAATCGCAGTGCCACCACACCACCCAAAATGGCCATAGGCATGGTCAGAACGACCAGCAAACTATCTTTGGCGGAACGAAATAAAGCGGCCATCAGCAGAAACAGAATAAACACAGCTACAGCAAAGTTTTTCCCCATTTCTGTCATGGCATGAGACAAACGGTCCGCATTACCACGAAACTGCACTGAAATTTGCTCCGGCATTTCATCACGTAAAGGGGTCATCAGCTCACGTTGCAAAATTTGCATGGCTTCATCCAGCGCCATGGTGGCGGGAGGTGTGACTTGCAGGCTAATGGTTCGCAGACCATTGACCCTTTGTAAGGAGGTAGGGCCTGTGGTGTAATTCAGTTCACTCAATTGACCCAGGGTTTGACCACCAGAACCTGGTGTATACAAAGGGGTGGCCGTTAATTGCTCCGGAGTTTGCCAGCCTTGGCCTTTGAGAATAATGTCCATCCGCTCGTTACCATCAAAGTATTCACCAATATAAATACCGTCTGTTACAGCGCGCACCATATTCGCGACAGTAAAACGGTCTACTCCACTTTGTGCAATACGGTTTTCATCCGGCGTTAAACGCAGCTCAGGCTGAGCCAATGCCAGATCAGGCACGGGCCGCACTGTAGCGCCGGGTAATAATTTTTCGATTTTTGGCATAGCAGCTGCCGCCTGCTGCATAAGCTGCGGTACGTCAGGCCCCTGGAAATCTAAATTTAATTCGCGGCCACTGCCAAAGCCAAAGTTAAATAATGAGCCTTGTACGCTAAAGGCATTGGTATCCGGCAATCCCACCAGAATTTCTTCCCGCAGTAACTTAATCATATCCTCTATACTGTCCGGGTCTTCGGCGTAGACAAAAAGCACGTTAAAGCCCCTGTTAACCGACAGGTTATAACCCTTAATAGCAGGATATTTTTTCTCCTGATAATAAGGCCGTAACCGGGCCACCAGCAGATCGCCTATCTCTTGCTCCAGCACCTGCATATTGGATCCAGGCGGCAGAGAGAAACCGGAAAAAACCGTATCAATAGAAGCCTGAGGCAAAAAATCAGCTTTGGGTAATAACAAAGCGATCAAGAAAGCAGAGCCAGGCACAAACAAAGCTACCCATGCCCATGCCAGCTTGCGGTTTCTGGTGAAACGGCTCAGGTTACTGGCCAGCTTTTGCCAGAACAACAACACTGACTCTTTCCCGGTTTGAGGTTTTAACCAATACAAAGAAGCAACGGGTAAGACAGTTAAAGCCACCAGTAAAGAAGCGGTCACAGCCACAGCTAAAGTCAGCGCCAAATCATAAAACAGCTGGCCTTCAACCCCTTGCATAAATAACACTGGCACAAAGATGGCCACAGTAGTAGCTGTAGAAGCCCAGAGCGCGCTGCTGACCTGAGCAGTGCCTTTTTTCACGGCCTGTTCCAGCGCTAAACCCTGCTGCAATAAGCGCACTATGTTTTCCTGCACTATAATGGCTGCGTCCAACACCATACCTACCGCAAAAGCCAGGCCAGCCAAAGACACTACATTCAGTGAACGGCCAAATAAGTCCAGTACCATAATGGACATCATTAACGAAACCGGAATGGTTAAACCAATCAGTAGAGTGGCCTGCCAACCGCGTAAAAACAGATACAAAATGCCAAGCGCCAGAGCTATGCCCAAAACCAGATTGCCATTCACCAGCTCTATGGCTCTTTTAATATGCACAGAAGCATCAAAACTCAGCACTATTTCAATGCCTTTATTTTGCAGTTCGTTTTGATTTAAATCGGCGATTTCTTTGTTCAGAGCATCAAGAATTTCAACAGTGTTCGAACCAGCGGCACGCTGCAATGAGATGTAAAACGCCGGATAGCCATTACGTTTGGTAAAACCGGCCTGTTCAGCATAATCAATTTTTACTTCTGCCACTTCATGCAAATACACAGGCCTGTCGTTTTGATAAGCCACTACCATTTGCTCGTATTGTGCAGGGTCGTACTGCCCAACAAAACGCACTGTGTATTCCCGCCGTCCAACTTCGGCAAAGCCACCAGACACATTGCTGGCCCTGCCAATACGTGAGCTTAATTGATCAACAGACAAACCCAGAGCGGCCAGACGATAGGGGTCAAAAACTATATGCAGCTCTTTAGCACGACGGCTGGCTAAATCAACCTGGGACACGCCTGCTATGGCTTTTAATCTGGGGTACACCACATCATCAATCACAGGCTGCAGGGCGGTAAAGTCAGCGTCAGCATTCTCGTCCAGCTTACGGATTAACAAACTCGCGACAGCACCGCCCCCACTGTTCAGTGAAACCACTGGTTCAGCCGCTTCACGAGGGCGAGGGGGTGCCTGATTTAACGCATTGATCACGTTCAGCATGGCTTGCTGCATATCCTGACCCACATCAAAAGTCAGAGTAATAAAACCAAAACCAGCGCCAATAAAGCTGCTGCTTTCTGTCACGCCAGGTACAGTGCGAAGCGCAGCTTCCTGTGGTTCAATAATGGTTGATTCCATTTCTTCAGGCGCAGCGGCCCGCCAGCCATTCTGAATAAAAATTTGGGGTTGTTCGATCGAAGGCAAAAGCTGAACAGGCAACTTAGCCACAGCAAGCAGACCAAATAACACCATAATCAGGCTGACCACCACCACAGCGGCCGGATTTTTTATACTGCTTCGGGTTAAGTTCATCACTCTGTTCTACTCTATTCTGGGACAAGATAGCCGATAGATGGCAGTGTAAATGTACCTGTCATAGGCTCCAGTTCACTGTGACCAGCGGTTGTGAATACAGGTTGGTGTGGTGTTTTTTCCTGTCAATTCAGTTTTGGTAAAGCCCGCAGTCTTTACACTGCAACGAAGTAAAAATGCCCTGAATGACCGAAAGATGGAGATTATTTATGTCTAAACCACTGATCCTGAGCCTGACAGCATGGCTGGTATTAGCCGCCTGCGGACCTGCGCCAACAGAGCCTTCTGCTTCGATAAAGACGGCTGCACCAACTGAAACGGAAATGAAAGCTATTGCCAACAGTCACAATAGCGCCAATTCTCTGGATTGGGCTGGTGAGTATAAAGGAGTAGTGCCTTGCGCCGACTGCGAAGGTATTGAAACCTCGTTAACTCTGAATATGGACAATAGCTATCAGTTAAGTACCACTTATCTGGGCAAAGACGCCTCCCCTTTTAAGCAACAAGGTCGCTTCGAGTGGGATGCAAAGGGTTCAGTGATTCGCTTACTGGATCAGCAAGACGGGCCAGTATTGTACAAAGTCGTCGAGAATCAGTTGATTCAACTGGATATGGAAGGCCAGCTAATCACCGGGGATCTGGCAGAAAACTACAAGCTGAAGAAACAAGACTCTGTCGCAGAGCATAAACTAACGGGGGTGCGCTGGAAGCTTACTGAATTAATGGGGCAAGCTGTTCCGGCCACAGAGCCTGATATGACACCTTATCTTCAGTTTGGCGAGGACGGCAGAGTCAGCGGTTTTGCAGGCTGTAACCAGTTTACCGGTGCTTACGAGGCTGAAGGTTTACGCTTAAGCTTTAAACCTATGGCCACCACACAAAAAGCCTGTTTGAATGGTTCAGTGGAAGATCAGTTTATCGCTACTATTCAGGGAATAGACAACTACAGCCTGAATGAGTCAGGTTTGGCTTTTTATAAAGCCCGTACTGCCGCTTTGCTACGTTTTACTGCAGTACAACCTTAATGTCGGCACGAGCAGACTGACTGCTCAGCGTTAAAAGGCCATTGTGCAGACCAAAACGGTTTGCGATGATGGCCTTTTCTTTTTATGGACCTGCTACCTGATGCCTTACCAACGCTTAAGCCCAAAAGACGCCGCATTATTTGCCGACAAGCACAGCGATTTGTTTGGTGACCATAGCCAGTTAAGCGCCGAACAACTGGATACCAATGGCCTGAATCAGGTGTTCAGAGTAAAAAATAACAGAGGCACCAGCCTTATCGTCAAACAAGCTTTGCCTGAGCATTCTGGCTTGACCCAGTACTGGCCTGTTAGTCTACACAGAGCACAAATTGAAGCTGATGTATTAAAACATCAGGCAAAAATCTGCCCTGAGTATCTGGTGGAAGTGTTGTTCTATGACCAGGAAATCGCTGCTTTGTTACTCGAAGATTTATCTGATTGCTCTGTGCTGAGAAACGCATTTTCTGCTGGACAACAACCACAGAATATCGGCATTCATCTGGGCCGCTATCTGGCGAAAACCAGCTTTTACAGTAGCGATTTTGTCTTAACTGGCCCGGTTAAAAAAGCCAGGCAGCTGCAATTTAACAACCCTGAACTTTGCCTTGTGACTGAGGATTTGGTTTTTACCGACCCCTACTGCAATCATGAACGTAATAGCCTGAGTTTTGCACAGCAGCCACAGGTCCGGGATTTGTGGTTCAATGAAGAACTTCAGGCTGAAGTGGCTCAACTGAAAGCGGACTTTTTGGCGAAACCTCAGGCTTTGCTGCATGGTGATCTGCACTGCGGTAATATCTTAGTAAGCCATGAAGAATATAAAGTGATAGGTGCTGAATTTGGCTGTTATGGCCCTATAGCTTTTGATGCCGGTACTTTTATCGCCAGCCTTATTCTAAACTTAACGACTCAGAACCCGGCCAAAAATGCATCTGTGCGCCCATATTTATCCAACCAAATCGACTTATTCTGGCGCGAGTTTTCTACTCTGTTCAGTACCCTGATGCAAAAGGAAACCAGAGATCAGAGTTTTCAGAATTCGCTTTATCAGCAGAGGTTTTTACAACAGTTATGGCAGGACACTTTAGGTTATGCCGGCTGTGAGCTGATCCGTCGTACTGTTGGTTGGGCACCAGCAGAGGAGCTACAAAAACTGACTGATGCAGGCTTTAAGCTTCAGGCCCAGAGCCACTTACTGACGTTGGGGCAAGATTTAATTATGCAACGTCAACAGATAACACCTGCACACTTATTGGCGAAACTTGCACAATAACAGGAGCGTTTTATGGAAAAAGTAACAGGTATAGGTGGTGTCTTTATTCGTGCTAAAGACCCTCAAGCTCTGGCATTGTGGTATCAGCAGCATTTAGGTATTCCACTTGAGCCTGATGCGCCTTATGGCAGCTTTATAGCCAAAACCGGGGATGAAACTGTCTGGTCCACTTTTGCCGCCGACACAACTTATTTTGGTACTCAGAGCCAACAAAACATGGTGAATTACAGAGTGACAGACTTAGATGCCATGTTAAAGCAACTGAAAGCAGCCAATGTCTGGGTCGATGATCAGGTTGAAGATGGCGACTACGGTAAATTTGGCTGGGCCAAGGACCCTGAAGGTAACAGATTTGAGCTCTGGCAACCCAAAGCTTAAGGTGTCTGGACATGATGTAGTGATGTGGACGATCTATGCAATTGATGAAACTCGCCTGTGATATCAGTCAGTTGACCTTGCTGCAATAATAAAATCCGGTCAGCACTTAAAATAGTATCAGGCCTGTGTGCGACAATAATACGCGCCACCTGCAATTGCCGGATTGCCTGATTGACTCTGGCTTCCAGCACCAGATCCAGATGACTGGTGGCTTCATCCAGCAGTAATACTCTGGGTTTGTGGTACAGGGCCCTGGCTATCAATAGACGTTGTTTTTGCCCGCCAGACAAAGCAGACCCCATATCGCCAATCAACGTATTGTAGCCCATAGGCATAGCCACTATATCCTGATGTATAGCGGCCAGTTCGGCACAATGCATCAGATGTTGTAAGTCAGGTTTAGGGCTGAAGAAGCTGATGTTGTCCAGTACTGAACCTGACAACAATTGATCATTCTGCATCACTGCGGCGACCTGACTACGGTAATGTTGCAAGCCAAAACTGGTTAGCTCCATACCATCCACCAATACTTTACCTTGCTGTGCATGGGCCAATCCCAGAATGATTTTTAATAAACTGGTTTTACCTATGCCAGACGGCCCTACGATAGCGACACTTTCGCCAGGTGACAGTTGAAAATTCAGCTGATGGAACAACCATGGATCCTGTTCGGCCTGACGAAAGTTCAGATCGCGTAATTCAATATGCCCCTGCAATTGCATATAGGGCTGACTCTCCCCCGATTTTTCAGTCTCCGTGAGCGCTATGTCTGCCAGACGTTGCAAGTGCAATTCAAGCATCCGGAATTCAACCCAGTGGTCAATAAAAGCCGCGGCTCTTTGCGTGAACTGAGCTTTATAACTGGCAAAGGCAAATAACATTCCCACACTAAAAGCATTGTCGATCACAGCCAAGGCGGCCAGATAAATCACCACTATATGTTCGATACCAAACAGCAATTGATGCACAGCCTGCAACGATAACTGCCAGCGTCCTAACCTGAAATGCTGGTCTACAGCGGTTGAGTATTGATTTTGCCACAGACTTAGCCTTTGGCTTTGTTTTGAAAACAACTGCAAACATTGAATGGCTCGGACACTCTCCATAAAACCAGATTGTTCTTTAGCCTGAGCCACTATGCTTTGTTCAGTGCATTGTTTTAGCTGTGCGTAAAACACAAACCTCACCAGTGCATAAAGCAACACAGCAATCAGTACGACGCAGGCTAGCACAGGGTGGTAGATAAAAAGCAGCACCAGCACTGTGCAAGCCATAAGCCCATCAATAAGAGCTTCTATCAAACTATTGGTCAGTAATTCACGTAGCTGTTGTAAGGAGCTAAAACGCGACACAATATCGCCCATATGACGCTTTTCAAAAAAACTCAGCGGCAAATGTAACAAATGCCGGAACAGATTCGTCGCCAATTGCAGGTTCAGAACCGACCCTAAATGCAACACCAGCCAGCTGCGCAGCACATTGGTCAGTATTTGCAACAGCAGTAATAATCCAAAACCCATTGCCAGAACATGCAATAAATCCAGATCTCTGCTTACCAGCACTTCATCTACAACAAGCTGCATGTAATAAGGTGCAACCAACAGAAAAAATTGCAGCACCAGCGACATCAATAAGATCCGCAGCAACGCAGGCCATAAACCTGAAGCACTGGACCAAAACTGCCACAAACTTAACTTTTGGCGTTGATCTTCTTTTCTAAACTCAGAGGTTGGATTCAATTCAAGCGCAATACCTGTGAAACACTGATCGATATCTGCAGAACTTAAATCCCGCCTGCCAAAAGCAGGATCCAGTATTTGAACTTTTTGGCCTTTGACTTTCACCAAGACCACAAAGTGGCTCATCTGCCAATGCAAAATACAAGGAAGCTTAAGTTGGGACAGTTCATCAGGTTCCAGCCGTAAAGCCCGGCCAGCCAAACCCAGCTGATCGGCCAACTGCATCAGATGCTGCAAAGTTGCACCTTTAAGTGATAGTGGATAACGCTGGCGCAAACTGGCCATATCGGTTTTATAACCGTAAGCACCGGCCACCATAGCAAGACAAGCCAGCCCACATTCAGCCGCTTCAGATTGATAGATAATTTGCATCTGAATGTCCTATAGCCCAAACAACAAACCCAACATACCTGCGACTATCATGCACTCTGCCATAGTCAAAAAAGCTGCAGATAAAGGGTCTGTATAAAAGCCGAGTTTAGTCAGGTCACTAAGGCCAGATATTTTCGTTTTAAAAAACTCATGATCTTTTGGAGCCAGCAGAAAGGTTAAGCCACTTCCACTACACAGCAGAAAGTCCCAGATATGCCCCTGTTCCATAGCTTTTAGCGCTGAGAAAAATAAAAAAAGCGCACCGCAATTTAAGGCCAGACTCATCAGCAGAAACTCATTTTTCCTGCGCCTATTAGTCATCTTCTCCTCCATACCGCCTCTGATTTAAATCTGAAAACGTCCTTTTAAACTGACCAATGGCTCCAGTACCCAACTCAAAACAGAACGTTGTTCCAGCACTATATCGGCGCTTAATAACATGCCAGCCTGCAATGGCATCTGTTCACCATAAGCTTCAATAAACTGCTGATCCAGCCGCACCTGCACCTGATAAACCGGCTCCCGGATTTGCACCGGACTATCAGGGTCTTGTGCCATCAATACTGCTTTTGAAAGCTGACTGACTTCTCCCTGATACAAGCCAAAACGCTGATAGGGGAAGGCATCAAATCGAAGCCAGGTGGTTTGGCCCGGTTGAATAAAGCCAAAAGCTCTTGTTGGTACTAATAATTGAGCATACAAAAAACCAGATTCAGGCAATAACTGCATCAATACCTGAGTACCTTGCAGCTGCTGGCCTTGGCTCACCACTAAATTAGTCACTCTGCCCGCAACAGGAGCTGTCAACAGTACTTCACCACGAGCAAGCAACTCGGTTTTCTGCTGCTCAAACTGCAACCGTTCAGCCTGCAATTGTTGGAGCTGGCGCTGCTGATCAAGAGGCAAAGCCTGAAGCTGATTTTCCCACTGAATTTGTTGCTGAAGAATGGATTGAGCCAGAGTTTGCACCTCAGCCAGCTGTTGCTGCAGCATCAGATGCTGGTCTTGTTGTTGTTCCAGTTGCTGTCTGGGTAAATGGCCTTTGAGCGCAAGTTCCTGCTGGGAAAGCAAACGTTCAGCCTGCAACTCTATGCGCTCGGAAAGTAATTGTTGCTGACGTTGATTGTCTGAAAGCTGCTGTTTAACGTTATTAATTTGAGCCCTGAGTTGCTGGCCTTGCTGCTCAAAACTCTGGATAAGCTCATGCTGCTTTTGCTTATTCAATACCAGCTGAAGGCCCACACTGCTTTGCAAATGAGCGGACAAACTATGCCCAGCAGCCAGATATTCATCACTACTTAATAAGGCCAGTTTCTGACCTGCCTGAACGGTAGCACCATCCTCAACATAAAGCTGTTTAAGCACAGCTGAACGTTGACTTTGGATACGAACAACACCAGCGGAAGGCTTCAGATAACCTTGCACCGTCTCTTTACGGGAAAAATTCGCCTGATGTAAAAGCAGTAGTAAACTGAAAACAATCAAGACTAAACAGAAGCACAATATAGAGCTGCTGACAGGCTGAACAATACTGACCTGACCTTCAAGACGCTGCTGTTGTGCTTGCAAAGCTTTGGCTCGAAATAGACCCTGATCTGTCGCCATAGTGAAACTCCGTGCAGTTTTGTACACTGCAAAAAGATTTTCCACTTTGTGCCGACAGGCATAGACCCGACACTGTTGAGAAAACTATCTCTGGTAATGCAACCAAGTGTAGCTGAACCACAAAAACAAACAAATAATTAACAATAAAAACACAAAATGGTGTGGCTGAATGCGAAAAAAAATACCGGGCCGGCCGCTAAAACCATCGCTGAATTGCTTTGGGTGCAGCGGGCATGGAAAGCCGGAAAACATAATGCCTTTACAGACTTATGTTACTTCCGACAGCGTTATTATCTGGTATTTCGCGAGGCGTCCACTCACCACTCTAAAGATGGCATGCTGCGAATTATGAGTTCAGTACAAGGCAAAAAGTGGCGCACTGTGGCTGTACTGCGAAACCCAGCGGCAGATTTACGGGACGGTAAACTCAACGTCACTCCGGATGGCAAACTGCAGTTACTGGCCGCAGCGGCTTTTCATGATAAGGCAAAGCAGGCTTATCAATCTTACTTATGGCACTCGCCGGATGGCAAAAACTGGTCAGAACCACAAGCTGCTGGTGAAGCGGATTATTGGTTATGGCGTTTAAGCTGGTTGCGTGATCAGGCCTATGCTGTCGCCTATAAATGTGGTGCCGACCGACATATTCGCTTATACCAACAAAACGCTAAAGGCCAGTTTGATGTCCTGGCCCCTCGTATCTATGATGAGGGTTATGCCAATGAGGCCGCATTGTTGTTTGATAGTAACGACAAAGCTTGGTGTTTATTACGCAAAGATCCTGATCATGGCCAACTTGGTTATTCGCTCCCTCCTTATACGCACTGGCAGTGGCTGGATATAGGTTGTCGTATTGGCGGCCCTCAGGCCATTTTTACTGCTTCAGGGCAAATGCTGGCGGTAGTCCGTCTTTACGACGAAACCGTCAGAACCAGTCTGGTGACTCTGGACCAAAGTACGGGGAAACTGACAGAGTTACTGGCACTGCCATCTGGCGGTGACTGCAGTTATGCAGGTATGGTGCTGCATCAGAACAAATTAGTAGTCAGCTACTACTCCTCTCATCAAGGGCGTTGCTCAATTTATACAGCGCTTTTATCAGTCGAAGTTCAGGCTGCAACAAGTTAGCACCAGGTAAACCAGACTTTACTTAAGTAGATAATCTGCAAATTAACTTCAACAAGCTGATGATTATTAGCCGTTTTATCGACAAGATCGGCAAAAGTAGCAGTAAAATGCTATAGTAGCAGACAAGTTATCAGGGCAAACACTGTGGTCACTCCAGAGTTTGTAGGGTTCGCTTTGATAACCAATCTGCAGGACGCACCAGAAAATACATAACAGCCTAAAACTAAGGTAAAACATTGATGAAAACATGCAAAAAGTCTGTTCTGGCATTGAGTATTCAGGCCAGTCTGCTCGCTGCAGCCATGGGTCTTTCTCCTGCTTTATTAGCGCAGGAAAGTGACAAAGATCAGGCTGTTGAAGAGACAAAATTGGAACGCATTATGGTGACCGCACAGAAACGTGTGCAAAGCACCCAGGAAGTTCCTATCTCTATTGCAACTTTAAGCGGCGAAAAGTTTGACGCTTTGTTTGCAGGTGGCGAGGATATCCAGGCTTTATCTGGCAAGATCCCAGGTTTATACGCTGAATCATCAAACGGCCGTGCTGCACCACGTTTTTATATTCGTGGTTTGGGAAACACAGATTTTGACCTGGCCGCTTCTCAGCCAGTTTCTGTGATTATGGATGACGTGGTGATGGAAAACGTGATCCTCAAAAGCTTCCCGTTATTTGATATCGAGCAAGCTGAAGTGATCCGTGGCCCACAAGGCACCTTGTTTGGTCGTAATACCACAGCTGGTATTGTGAAATTCAATTCAGTGAAACCTACCCAGGACTTCGAAGCTTACACCAAAGCAACAGTAGGCAGCTACGGCACTATTAACGTAGAAGGTGCTGCAGGTGGTGGTTTAACTGACGAATTGTCTGCCCGTATTTCTCTGATGAATCAAAACCGTGATGACTATGTCAACAACGGTTTTACCGGTGAAAAAGATTTCACTGGTGGTCATGACGAAAAAGCAGGCCGTTTACAGTTTTTATATGACACAGATGCCTTTTCTGCGTTGCTGAATGTGCATGGTCGTAAGCTGGATGGCACATCCACTTTATTCAGAGCCAATATCCTGACTCCCGGTAGCAATGAGCTGAACGAAAATTATGATCGCGACACTGTCTATTACGACAAAGGCGATGGTAACTTCCAGAAATACGACAATTTCGGTGCTTCATTAACGCTGGAATTTGATATTGACGGTATGACCTTCACTTCTATCACAGCGCAGGAAAATGCCGACGGTAAAGGTAAAGGTGATATAGACGGTGGTCACCGCATCGACTCTAACTTTGACAACATACCTGAACAAATGGGCCCTGGTTTTATTCCTTTTGATGCTGTGACTGAAGATCAGTTGGATGATTTGGAACAGTTTACTCAGGAATTTCGTTTAGCCAGTGACACCACTGAAGCTTTAGATTGGCAGGTCGGAGCTTTCTACTTTGACTCTTCTTTTGGTGTGACCAGTATCGACGGTTTCTTTGGTGCTACTACGGTTTACCACGGTAACGAAAGCTGGGCTGTCTTTGGTCAATCCACCTACAACCTGACGGATCGCTGGGATATTACTGGTGGTATTCGTTACACCTACGACGAAAAGACCTTCTGGGTAGGCCAGCAAAACGTAGACGGCGTTGCTTTAGTTGTGCCTGATGCTAATGGCAATCCATCAGCCAGCATCCAGGTTTACGACCCAATCAAAGTAGATGACGGCCAGGTCAGCTGGGAATTAAGCAGTAACTATCGCCTGACAGACTCCACCAGCGTTTTTGGTCGTGTTGCCAGCGGTTTCCGCGCTCAGTCTATTCAGGGCCGTGACGTTGCTTTCGAAAAAGCGCCTTCAGTAGCAGACTCAGAAACTATTACTTCATTTGAAGTAGGTGCTAAGTCAGATTTACTGGACGATTCACTGCGTCTGAACGGTGCTCTGTTTTATTACACCATTGACGATATTCAGTTATCCGCTATTGGTGGTGAAACTCAGGGCAACCAGTTAATCAACGCTGACAAAGGTGTGGGTTATGGTTTCGAAGTGGACGCAGAATGGCGTGCAACCAAGAGCCTGGTAGTAGGTGGTGGCTTCAGCTACAACAACACTGAACTGAAGGATCAGAACTTACTGGTTGCTCCTTGCGGCTCAGGTGCCTGTACTCCAACAGATCAGTCTGGCGGCAACGGCTTAGTCTTTATTGACGGCAATCCATTCCCTCAAGCTCCTGAAACTATTTTAACGGTGAATGCCCGTTACGATATTCCGGTCAGCACAGGTGAGATTTATATTTATGGTGACGTAGCCCGTCAGGGTGAAACGAACCTGTTCCTATATGAATCTATGGAATACCGCACTAACGGCAACTTCGAAGCAGGCTTACGTATTGGTTATCTGAACTTTGATAACGACTACGAAGTGGCTTTATTTGGCCGTAATATCACCGACGAAGAAAACTTAAAAGGTGCTATCGACTTCAACAACCTGACAGGTTTTGTTAACGAACCTCGTATTATTGGTGTTGAGTTTAAAAAGAACTTTTTCTAAGTTTTAAAAGCGGAAATCATCTAGAAGTTATAAAGAGGGCGCACAACGTGTGCCCTCTTTTTTTCCAACTTAACCCGAGTTGCGCATACCTGCTGCAATACCGGCAATAGTCACCATCAAAGCACGTTTAATGCTGTCATTCACGGTTTCAGGCGCATGCCTTACCCGGTTTAACAATTCCACCTGCAAAATATGCAGCGGGTCGACATAGGTATTTCGCAGCATAATGGACTCGCGGATCCAGGCCTCATTCGCCATTAAAGTATCGCTTTGGATCAGCTTTAATAGCAAAGCCGTATCTGCGGCTAGCTGCTGACGCAATTGTGAACCTAAAGGCAACAAATGCTCCGGCACCAGTTTTTCATCGTAATAGGCGGCAATTTCTGCATCCGCTTTTAAGTACACCATTTCCAGCATCGACAAACGGGTGGCGAAAAATGGCCATTTAGCACGCATTTGCGCCAACAAATCTGTTTTACCTTGCTCGACGACAACGGCCAACGCACTACCTGCGCCTAACCAGGCCGGTAACATCAGGCGGTTTTGTGACCAGGCAAAAATCCATGGAATGGCACGTAAACTTTCAACACCGCCATTTGGATTACGTTTTGGCGGACGACTGCCCAGCGGTAACTGGCCCAACTCCAGCTCTGGCGTGGCAGCGCGGAAATAAGACACAAAATCAGGGTGATGCCGCACCACGGCACGGTAAGCTTCACAGGAGACTGTTGCCAGTTGCTGCATCAGCTCGCGCCAGCTTTGCTCTGGCACTGGCGGCGGTAACAACACCCCTTCCAGTACAGCACTGGCATACAAGGCCAAACTGCGCTGCGCTAAGCCATTTAAACCAAACTTAAAGCGGATCATCTCGCCTTGTTCAGTCACCCGTAAACCACCGGCCAGCGATCCAGGTGGCTGGGATAAAATAGCGGCGTGAGCCGGGCCGCCGCCACGACCTATAGTACCGCCACGGCCGTGGAATAAGGTCAGTTGCACTTTAGCCTGCTGACAAATAGCGACCAAAGCTTCCTGCGCACTGTACTGAGCCCAGGCCGCGGCAAAAGCACCAGCATCTTTGGCTGAGTCTGAGTAACCAATCATCACTTCCTGACGACCGTTGATATAACCTCTGTACCAGTCGATGGCCAGCAACTTGCTGATACACTCCGGCGCATTGGTTAAATCCGCCAGGGTTTCAAACAAAGGCGCTACCCGCATAGGGAAAGTAATACCAGCATCTTTCAGCAGTAATTGCACAGCCAGCACGTCTGAGGGTTTACCGGCCATAGAAATAACATAAGTAGATAAAGCTTCTGCGCCGTGGCGAGCCACTATGTCACAGGTATCCAGCACTTCTTTTACGTCAGGGCTTGGCGACCAGTTACGGGGGAATAAAGGTCTTTTGCTGCTCAGTTCGTTTAATAAGAAGGCCTGACGGGTTGATTCATCCCACTCAGCGTAATCACCTATCCCCAGATAACGGGTAAATTCACTGAATACGGCGGTATGGCGGCCGGATTCCTGCCGAACATCCAGCTTCAGTAAGGTTAAACCAAAGGCATAAGCGCGGCGAATGGTGTCTTTTAGTAAACCTTCAGCGACTACCTGCATTTTGCAGTCGAGCAGAGATTGATAACACAGCAGCAAAGGTTCCAGCAGTTGCTGGTTATGCCAAATCAAATCGTCTGGTCGTTGTAATCTGTCATGTTTTAAGGCTTCGGTCAGCCAGTCTCTGGTGTGCAGCAACTTATGGCGAAAATCATTCAGCAGCTTACGGTAAGGTTCTGATACGTCCCCCACTACAGCTCGTACCGCATCATTAACCTGATTCATCGATAGTTCGTTGGCCAGCACATCCAGGTCACGGCTGAATAAATCAGCGGCTTTCCAGCGACTTAGCAGCAGCACCTGACGGGTGACTTTGGCAGTAACAAAAGGGTTACCGTCCCTGTCACCACCCATCCAGGACGAAAAACGGATAGGAGCGGCTTCTAAAGCAAGACCATGACCCAACACAGGCAACAAGGCAGTATCTAATTCGCGGATAAACTCTGGGATAGCGTCCCACAGCGAGGTTTCAATCACAGCAAAACCAGACTTGGCTTCATCCACCGGTGTCGGGCGTTGTTCGCGGATTTCGTTGGTATGCCAGGCCTGAGTGATCAGCTGATATAAACGGTTTTCCACTTTTTTCTGCTGTACAGGCGCTAAATCCTGCTCCAGTTCTGCTAAGCAGGCTGCTATTTCGGTCAGCTTATGAATAAGAGTACGACGGGTGACTTCAGTCGGGTGCGCAGTCAGCACCAACTCTATGGATAAATCAGCAACAGCCTGTTCAATCCGGCTTTTGCTGATGTTTTTATCCTGCAGCAGTTGCAGTAGCTCGGCGACAGGTTCTGGTTTTTCAATAGAAGCGCGACCCGCTTTACTGATGGTATGGTGTTGCTCAGCTAAGTTCGCCAAATTTAAAAACTGTGCAAAAGCGCGGGCTACCGGCAGAATTTCCTGATCCGTTAAACTGGCCAGCACTTGCTTCAGTTGTTGATCCTGCAGCTCTGTACCCTGCCTGGCTTCTTTGGCTAAAGCGCGAATTTGTTCAATACGTTCTAAAACCGCATCACCTAATTGATTGCGTATGGTGTCACCCAGCTGGGTACCCAATAATCCGACATTTGCCCTCAAGGCAGCATATTGCGACATAACCCACTCTCCTCGTTGCACTGCCTGCAGTTTTGTTCTGCGGTTTCTATCGTTGCTTATAGTTTTCTTACCCACCCTAACGGGTATTTGTTTAGTGCTCAAGCCTGATAGATTACAAAACGACCAACAAAATAGAAAGCCAGAAGTTTAGAAGTCTGAAATATTTATTCAGATAGCTGTCACATCCCCCACAGCTGCGGGTACTTAGCTTTAGTGCTGCAACCACTAGCAGCTTAATTAAACTTGCGGAGTGACTATGATGTTAAAAACAAAAAACCTTATTCTGCTGTGTTACACAGCTTTTATGCTGCTAAGTCAAAGCCTTAAAGCAGATGAAACCCAAGCACCAAGCTTTCAGGTGCAGGTAGAAGGCAAGGGCAAAGCCATTATTCTGATCCCGGGTCTGATGTCTGATCAACGGGTATGGCAGCAGCTGGCAACAGCGTTAAAACCAGACTACCAGCTACATTTAGTGAGTTTGGCGGGTTTTGCCGGAACTCCTGCTTTGACAACACCTTTAAAGCTAACACAAGTGACCAGTGAACTGGCCGCTTATATTCAGCACCAGCAGTTAAATCAGCCGATAGTCATTGGCCACAGCATGGGTGCGTTTTTGGCGTTTCAGCTTGCAAGCTCTTATCCAAAACTAACTGGCAAAGTGATAGCTGTGGATGGCTTGCCTTATCTGGCGCCGGTATTTAGCCGCGACAGCTCCACCACTGTGGCGCAAATGGCTCCACAAGCGAAAATGATGCAACAGTATTATCAACAAATGACATCAGCCCAACTGGCTGAGAGTGCAAAACAAGGTATGGCTATTCAGGTCAGCAGTGCCGAGCATGCCGCAATAGTCACAAAAATGGCAGCAGCGTCCGATCCGGCTACTGTTGGTGCTGTTATAGCTGAACTCTTAACCACAGACCTGCGAAGCGAAGTGCATAAAATTCAGCAACCTGTGCTGCTGTTAGGCGCTGGCGGAGCTTTACCTTCAGACAGCATGCGCCCTGCAGCTCAGGCTCTGTATCAACAACAAATTAACACTATTCCACAGGCGAAGCTGGACTTTAACTGGCAGGCACGGCATTTTATTATGTGGGACCAGCCTGACTGGCTGATGGCGCAAATCACTGATTTTATAAAGGAATAATTAAAATGTTAACTACTGTGGAACAGAGATTATTACCCGACGTGATGGCAGCCACAGCAGGTGATCGCAGCGCCTTTGAACGCCTGATCAGCCAGTGTCGCCATACAGTCACAGGCATAGCTTTGGCGATAGTCAAAGATCTGGACGCCAGCGAAGAAGTGGCACAAGAGGTGTTTATTTATATCTGGCAACAATTAGGCACGCTGCGTGAACCTGCCAGCTTTTTACCCTGGGTCCGGCAAATGACAAGGCATCGCAGTTACAACTACCTGCGGGACAACAAGGTAAAACAAAAAGTGTTGGGAGAAGAGGCAGAAAATTTGCTGGAAAACTTTGCCGACCCAGCAGCCTCGATGCAGGATTTATTGGAGCGGGAGCAGCAGCAAATTATTATGCAGGACTTTATTAGCCAATTGCCTGAAGACAGCCGGGAAATCGTTTTACTCTACTACCGTGAAGAGCAATCCAGTCAGCAAGTAGCTGATTTATTGGGTTTAAGTGATGCCAATGTACGGAAAAAGCTGTCGAGAGTGCGGGAACAGTTAAAAGACAGCTTATTAGCACGTTACGGCCAGTTAGTGTTAAGCACAGCACCGGGTTTAGGCTTTAGCGCTGTGGTAGCCGCAGCTTTGACCAGCGTTGCACCTCCTGTAGCTGCAGCAACTTCTGTCTCTGTTGCCGCACAACAAAGTGGCTGGCTGGCCAAAATTGCCGTATTACTGGGTGGCGCTATGATAGGTGCCCTGGTTGCGGTGGCTGGCGTCGTCTTAGGTATGCGAGCTGTAATGAACAAAACAGACAACGAAGATGAAAAAACAGCGTTAAAAGCCTTACGCAACAAAACTATCCTCTGGGTCTTGTTATCAGGCCTGTTATTAACAGCAGCCTACGAACTGACCAGTGGGGCCTGGGCGCCGATAGCAGCTTTTGTTCTGTTGATAGCAGGACTGATCCATAACCAGCTGCAGGTGCAGCAGATCATCAGCCCACGTCTGCAGCGGCAATACCCCAATGCCGCAGAGCTTGCCAGAGTGAAGCGAAAAAATACACTTTGGTGCTTGCTGGGAATGACCTTAGGTTACGGTACAGGCTTCTTTGGACTGATTTATGGTCTGATACAAAGTGGTCGCTGGCACTGGTGATCACCAGCGCCAGAATTTGAATCTTTTGGGTTCAGACTGTTCCAGCAGCACTGCATCTGCGGGTTCAGGCGCATGTAAAGATGACAGGTCAACAGCTACAGTGCCTTCGGCTTGCCATGGATGCTGTGGTTGCTGCTCTGCCACAGCAGCGGACGCCTGGGCCTCAGTTTCTCCGGCAAGACGAAAGGCATAAGAGGCTATAGGAGGTCCTATGGTTTCAAATACTGTGACAGCACCGAGCACTATGGCACTGATGACAGCAGCATGTTCTGGTACCAACTGGCTGGAGCTTTGCACCAACCCAATAGCAAGACCCGCCATCGGGATCAATAATAAACCGGAAGAGGCACCAGTCCGCACTGTTTGCCCCAACAACACTGAGCTGATACTGACGCCAAACCATTTGGCCGCACAGCGCACAGCAACCAGCACCATAATGACAGGGGCAAAAGCTACCAGTTCTGCAAAATGTAAGTTAGCGCCGGCAAACACAAATAAGACGATAAAAAACAGCTCAAAAGCGCTGCCAAATTCCAACGCAGACACCACTTCTTCACGTTCCATACTGCGTACTACTATACCGACAACCAAGGGCGCAAAAAGCGCCGATAGTTTTAATTGCTGCGCCAGCCCCAGACACAACATCAAAGCCCCGACCACTAACGCCAGTTTATACTGGGTAGCTGTTTGAGTTCTGCTGGTTAAGAAATGCAGACCATAGGCAATAGCACCGCCTAACAAGGCCGATCCCAACAATAAATACATAGGCTGCAACACGATTTGCTGCCAACCCGCATCCTGTTCGGCCAGCAAGACTGGCACAACAAAAGCAAAGGCCAGGAAAGACAGCAGGTTATTCAAAGCGACTAAGGACTTGGCAGTTTCAGTAACCGGACCTTTGGCTCCAACTTCATGTGCAACGTGCAATAACACAGCAGGGGAAGAAGACACCAAAATAGCTGCAATTAAAGCGGCCAAGGCTAATGGAATTTGAAACAACCACAACACAGTAAAAACGGCGCTGAAGGTTAAGGTACTTTCCACCAGCGCAATCACCAGTAAACGTGGTGACTGACGCAGAAAACGCAAATCGAGTGAAGAACCCAGCCGGTATAAAATCAGCGCCAGCGTGATATCTATTAATATGCGGGAGTCTTTAAGCACAGACTCGGTAAGTAAACCTAAGCCGCTGGGTCCGACTAAAAAACCCACCAGCATAAAACCGGTGATGCTGGGTAACCAGGAAATACGATGCGCCAGATAACCACCCAAACTGCCAATCAACAGCAGCAAACCAAAGGATGACAGCGGCGTAATGGTCAGTGGCCAGGCCGGTAAAAACTCCATCCAGATCTCTCCGTGGCAAAACAAAAAAACAAATCAGCCGATTAGCTTATCACAGCCTTATGACTACAGCGGGTGTTGATTTGGCCAAAAGGCCCAAACTGCAACTTCAGATCCGTATTAGCCGGTACCTGTAATACACCTGCGTAAGAGCCTGTGATCACCCATTCGCCTTGTTTTAAACCAATACCCTGACTGCTTAAATGGTTCACCAGCCAATACAAAGGCAATAACGGGTCCTGATTAGGATGTTTAGCGGCAAACTGATGTTGCTCACCAGAATGCTGCACCACCAGTTCAAACTCTTGCGGAAAACACTGGTCTGGTAACTGCGGACCAATATATAAGCCCTGATTAAATAACCCTGCCGCCAGTTGATCGAAAAATTCTGCACCAGCGTCTGCTTTGTAAGGTCGGATAATCAGCTCTAATGCCAAATGGGTCGCGGCTATTGCCGCTTTGATCTCTGCCTCACTATAAGGTTCAGTGCGGGCAGGTAAATCGGTCGCCAGCAAAAACGCCAGTTCAGGTTCAATGCTGTACTGCTCTGATTGTTGCTCAAACAGGCAAAGCTCGCCTTGTTGCAGATGAGCTATAGGTGCCAGCACCCATTTATCCGGGCCGGGCAGTCCGGCTTTCCAACCCACAACAGGCAAGTCTAATTCAATAAACAACCATTGTTGGATAGCAAAAGCTTCAGCCAGAGAAGTTGGACGCAATTCGGCCGGTAATAAAGGCGCGGCTTCTCCACGTTGCCGATAATCCGCCAGCCAGGCCGC
Organism: Rheinheimera sp. MM224; assembly: GCF_947090785.1. Taxonomy (NCBI): domain Bacteria; kingdom Pseudomonadati; phylum Pseudomonadota; class Gammaproteobacteria; order Chromatiales; family Chromatiaceae; genus Rheinheimera; species Rheinheimera sp. MM224. The sequence goes on along the minus strand of NZ_OX352320.1, from coordinate 52,015 downwards.
AGAAAGTTGAATTTGTTCTGGAGTCACAACATAAGTCCTTCAAGCATTGATTGACAGTATCCACAGGGCTTTGTACTTTAAGCCGCATGCGGGTGTAGTTCAATGGCAGAATGAAAGCTTCCCAAGCTTTAGACACGGGTTCGATTCCCGCCACCCGCTCCAATTTCAAACGACTTTAAATAAAAAAGCACCCGAAGGTGCTTTTTTACTAACAGGCAACAGCCTTAGATTTGCGACTGAATATAGTTTGGCAAACCAATCAGTTTGATCAGGCGCAGCTGTTGTTCCAGCCAATGGGCGTGATCGTTTTCAGTATCGTCCAGCAAGGTCATCAGCAAATCGCGGGTGACGTAGTCCTGCACAGATTCACACAGAGCTATAGTTTTCTTCAGCAAAGCACCGACTGAATACTCCACGTTTAAATCGTTTTGCAACATGGACGGCACGTCAGTACCCACCTGCAACGGATCACGTTTGGATAAATCAGGTGTGCCTTCTAAAAATAAAATACGTTCAATCAAGGCTGCCGCATGAGCTTTTTCGTCGGTCACTTCGTGATCGATACGCTCAAACAACTTGCTTAAACCCCAGTCGTGATACATACGGGCATGGATAAAATACTGATCCATAGCACTGAGTTCATTCGACAGCAGCTCGTTTAACGCTGCTATAACCTGTGTATTGCCTTTCATTGTTAGTCTCCTGAACCCATTTGGCTTTGCAGGTAATTTTCCAGACCTACCAAAGTAATTTGTTGCTGCTGAGTATCAATCCAGTCCACATGCTCTTCTTCGTGTTCCAGAATTTCCTGCAACAATTCGCGGCTGACATAATCCTGATGCTGTTCGCATAATTTGATGGCATCACGTAATAACGGCAGTTGATCGTATTGGAAATCCATATCGCACTGCAGCATTTCTTCGGTGTCTTCACCAATACGTAATTTGCCTAAAGCTTGCAGGTTTGGCAGGCCTTCCAGGAATAAAATACGCTCAATCAGCTCATCAGCCTGCTTCATATCTTTGATCGATTTTTTATAGCAAACCGAATTTAACTGAGCCAAGCCCCAGTTTTTATAGATACGAGCATGTAAAAAATACTGGTTAATGGACGTTAACTCAGAGGTCAGCACCTCATTAAGTTTAGCGAGCACTAAAGGTTGGCCTTTCATAGCGAATACCTGCAAATTCAAAAACTGTGCTTATTGTAGTCAAAAAATCAACAAACTCAAGAAAAAACCAACAAAATCAATAAGATGGCATTGCGAATGGTTCGCTTTAGTGCCAGAGTTCTTGCTAAGTTTTTACAATAGTCCACAAATCAGTAGCTTAAAGCTTTTGCTACTGCGTGCAGCAGGTTTTGTGTTTCATCGAACGTCTTGTACTATTCGGCGTGATACTGCGTAATAGTGACCAAATCAGATATACTCGGGCCACAGTAAGCGGTTGTTAGAGTAAAACAGGCAGCAAGGCCAGAATTTATGAGTCAGACAGAAAAGAAAAAATCATCAGGGTTTTTAATTAACCTGGCATTTAACATCATTATCCCCACGCTGATTTTGAGCAAATTAAGTGAAGATCATCAGTTAGGACCGGTCTGGGCTTTAGTGGTCGCTTTAGCTTTTCCTTTGGGTTTTGGTTTGTGGGAATTGCAGCAAAGTAAAAAGGTGAATTTTTTATCCGTGCTGGGCGTGATCAGTGTGTTATTTACCGGAGGGATCAGCTTACTACAGCTCGACCCAGCCTATATCGCCATAAAAGAAGCTGCGGTTCCAGGCATTATTGCGCTGGTTGTTTTAATCAGCCAACGCAGCAAGTACCCGCTGGTGAAAAAAATCCTGTTGAACGACGAGCTGATGGATTTAACAAAACTGGAAGCCAGCTTAAAAGCTCACAACGCAGAACAATTATTTGCGGCCAAACTACAAAACTGTGCTTATCTGGTGGCGGGATCTTTTGTGGTGTCTTCCGTATTAAACTATGGCCTGGCGAAATACTTACTGGTCAGCCCCCCAGGTACCGCTGCATTTAACGAAGAGCTGGCACAGATGACAGCGCTAAGTTTCCCGGTAATTGCTTTACCTTGCACCATTATGCTGATGGTCGCCATTTGGTATCTGTTTAGCCAGATAGGCAAAGTGACAGGTGAAAGCATTGAATCTTTTTTACGCCAGTAACACCATTCAATAGCAGGCGCTGCAAAAACAGCGCCTTTTGTTTATCAAAGCACCAGGTTAAATAACGCTGTTAAAACGTTCAAAGGCCGCAGCTAAATCGGCGATTAAATCTTCTGTATCTTCCAGGCCAATATGTAGCCGGATCAAAGGTCCGCTGTAAGGCCAACTGCTGGCTGTCCTGAGCTTCTGAATGCTTAAGTTCGGAATAATCAGGCTTTCATAACCGCCCCAGGAAAAGCCCATTTTAAAATGTTCCATGCCTTCTATAAAAGCGGCCACAGCTTTCGCATCCCCTTGTTTTAATACAAAAGAAAACAAACCATTACTGCCACTAAAGTCACGTTGGAAAAGGTCATAACCGGGATTTTCAGGCAAAGCCGGATGGCGCACTGTTTCCACTTCGGGTCGTTGCTGTAACCACTTCGCCACTTTTAATGCATTCGCCTCATGCTGAGCTAAACGCACCTTCAAGGTCCGCAGACCCCGGCTGGCCAGATAGGCATCGTCCGCCGAAGCGCAATAGCCCATCAGATAGCTGTGTTCGCGTAGTTGTGGCCAGTGTTTTTCGTTCGCTGTCGCAATACCCAGCATGGCATCTGAGTGTCCCACTATGTATTTGGTCGCTGACTGAATACATATATCCACACCCAAAGCATAAGCATCCAGCAGCACAGGGGTGCCCCAGGTATTATCCAGCATCAGCACTATGTTATGTGCTTTTGCTACTGCGCTGATGGCTGGAATATCCTGCAGCTCCATCGTCAGAGAACCGGGAGATTCCAGAAAAATTACTTTGGTATTAGCTTTAATTAAGGCGCTGATACCTGCACCAATCAAAGGGTCGTAATAGCTGGTTTCTATGCCTAAACCTGCCAGCAACTTATCGCAGATAGCACGGGTTGGTTCGTAGGCGGTGTCGACCATTAAGAGATGATCACCCTGTTTTAAAAAACTCAACAAAGCGGCGTTAATAGCCGCAGCACCACAAGGGTATAAGGCACAGCCGGCGGAACCTTCCAAATCACAGATGGCATCCTGCAACGCAAAGTGGGTCGCAGTACCGCGACGGCCATAATAAGGCACTCTGTCACCACGATGAGCTGTCGCATGCTTTAGCTCGGCCATAGTATCAAAGACAATAGTGGAAGCACGCACCACAGGAGGGTTTACCGCAGAGCCTGTCCATTCTTTGCCACGACCAGCATGGATCAGTTGAGTTGCTTTTTTCATGAGAAACACCTTAGACATCCAGATGTCTGATAATCTACAGTTTTTTTCTGCTTAAAGCCAGCCGTTGATCTCGGAGTGAGCTAATAGCTTTTCTAATTGAGGCTTGGCAAAATAATACCCTTGATACCAGTTGATGCCTGAAGCCACCAGATAGTCCAGTTCAGCTTTGCTTTCCACGCCTTCAGCCAGCACTTTGGTGCCTAGTTCGCAACAAACAGTCAAAATGCCTTTCAGCACAGCCTGCTTGACTGTGTCCTGATCAATATCCCGTATTAATCCCATATCCAGTTTTAATACCGCAGGTCTCAACGAAGTTAACCAGCCTAAGCCAGCGTAACCCGAACCAAAATCGTCTATCGCTGTGATAAAACCACGTTTGGCATAACTTTCGAAAATGCGTTTGAGTTTGGCTTGATCTATTATTTGCTCACCTTCCGTCACTTCAAACATAATTTGGGTGATATCAAAGCCAAACAGATCACCAGCTTCAATAGTGGCGCGAATACAGGTTTCAGGGTTATAAACAGCGTTAGGTAAAAAGTTAATACTTAACAGTTTTTTCAAGCCCAGCTTGGAAGCCGTTTCTATGGCTTTGACCCGGCAGGCCTGATCAAAATAGTATTTATTGCTATCGTTGATTTGTTCAAACACCCAACCAGCGCCCTGCCCCTCAGGCCCACGTACCAAGGCTTCATAACCAATGATGTCTTGCACTGACCAGTCGATAATAGGCTGAAATGCCATACGAATTTCAAAACCAAGTGACTGACCACTTAAGCAATCCATACAGCTTTGTTGTTTAATTTGTTCAGGAAAATCCATAAAACTGACCCCATAATGAACTTTATGTACCACAGTAGATGACACTACAGATAAAACGCAAGTCAGCTGCGCTCATATCAAGCTGATACGTGACGATATCAGATTGGTCTTATCTGCCCTTTGCTTCGTATTGGTCAGAACAGCAAAGCAGCACAGGCTGGTTTGCCTATGTCAGCCATGTATAATAGCCCCATATCTAGCAGAGCCCGAGCCTTATGAAATACAAAGACCTGCGCGACTTTATCAGTCAGCTGGAGCAACGTGGATTGCTCAAACGAATTTCGATGGAAATCGACCCTTATCTGGAAATGACCGAAATCGCTGACCGCACTTTACGTGCTGGTGGCCCTGCTTTGTTATTTGAAAACCCTAAAGGTTTTGATGTTCCGGTGCTGGCGAACTTATTTGGCACGCCAGAGCGTGTTGCTTTGGGTATGGGTCAGACCGATGTGGCCGCGCTACGTGAAGTTGGCAAGTTACTGGCTTTTTTGAAAGAACCAGAACCACCAAAAGGGTTAAAAGACGCCTTTAGCAAGTTCTCTATCTTCAAACAAGTGCTGAATATGCCTGCCAAAGAAGTGAAACGCGCCCCTTGCCAGCAAGTGGTGCTTTCTGGCGAGCAGGTTGATTTAACCAAAATTCCGGTGATGACCTGCTGGCCTGGGGATGCAGCGCCTTTGATCACCTGGGGTTTAACTGTTACTAAAGGCCCGCATAAAGAGCGACAGAATTTAGGTATTTATCGCCAGCAAGTGCTGGGTAAAAACAAAGTCATTATGCGCTGGTTATCGCATCGCGGTGGCGCTTTGGACTTTTTAGAATGGCAAAAAGCCAATCCGGGCCAACGTTTTCCGGTTGCTGTCGCTTTAGGTGCAGACCCCGCCACTATTTTAGGCGCTGTCACTCCTGTGCCAGATACTTTGTCTGAATACGCTTTTGCCGGGTTATTACGGGGTGATAATACCGAAGTGACCCGCTGTATCAGCAACGATTTACAAGTGCCAGCCACAGCAGAATATGTACTGGAAGGGTATATCGAGCCTGGTGAAATGGCGCCTGAAGGTCCTTATGGTGATCACACTGGCTATTACAACGAAGTGGACTCTTTTCCTGTATTTACCGTGACTCATATCACGCACAGAGAAAATCCGATTTACCACAGCACTTACACCGGTCGTCCACCGGATGAACCTGCGATTTTAGGTGTGGCATTAAACGAAGTTTTTGTGCCTATTTTGCAAAAACAGTTTCCGGAAATCGTCGATTTTTATCTGCCGCCTGAAGGCTGTTCATACCGTATGGCCGTAGTGACGATGAAGAAACAGTACCCAGGTCATGCCAAACGCGTGATGATGGGGGTTTGGTCTTTCTTGCGGCAATTTATGTATACCAAGTTTGTCATTGTCTGTGATGACGATATCAATGCCCGCGACTGGCAGGATGTGATTTGGGCTATTACCACCCGAATGGATCCGGCGCGTGATACTACTTTGATAGAAAACACACCAATAGATTATCTGGACTTTGCTTCGCCGGTATCGGGTTTAGGCTCAAAAATGGGCTTAGACGCCACCAATAAATGGCCAGGTGAAACCACCCGTGAATGGGGCGAACCTATAGTGATGGATCCAGCCGTCAAAGCCAAAGTAGATGATATCTGGGCCGCACTGGGTATATTGCCTGTAGACAAAACGGTTCCTACATTAAAAGTACCAGGCCAAAAATGAGTCATCAGGTGACAGTATTGCCCAGTGGCCTGAGTTTTCAGGTAGACGCGAATGAAACTATTCTCGAAGCGGCTTTGCGCCATGGCATCGACTTTCCGTTTCGTTGTAAGCAGGGTGTTTGCACCTCCTGTGTCTGCCGACTGCGCTCTGGCTCTGTGTCTTATCTGCCACCCGAACCTTTGTCTGATCTGGATAAAGCGCAGAACTTTACCTATTGTTGTCTGGCTTATGCCGAGTCAGATCTGACCTTACACCACCCTTTTATTCGTGGCTAAGCCGCAGGATTATTCATGACCAAAGTGATTTGTACCGTCGATAAAATTCAGCCGTTAACCTCTGGTGTGCATCAGGTTCTGCTGACGCCACAACAAAAAGTGGAGTTTAAACCAGGCCAATATTTACAACTGTGTTTAACTGATGAAGATAAGCGGCCTTTTTCTGTGGCTTCAATTCCGGGTCAAACTCAACTGGAGCTGCAAATTGGTGGCGCTGTGGCCGATCAATATTCAGGTCAGGCTTTAGCCCATCTGCAAAGCAACGATGAAGTGACGGTCGAGGTAGGTTTAGGTCAAGCGTTCTGGCGTGAAGACAGCCATAACCCCATTTTATTGCTGGCTGGTGGTACAGGTTTCTCTTATGTCTACAGCATAGCGCAGGCGATAGCAGCAGCAGGTGTAAAAAGACCAGTGTTTTTATACTGGGGTGTGCGTCACGAAGAAGCTTTGTACCATATGCCTGAACTGCAGCAATGGGCTTCAGCCCATCATGACTTTAAGCTGGTTCCTGTTGTACAAAGTCCAACAGATAACTGGCAAGGCCGTTCAGGTTTGGTGCATCAGGCGGTGTTGGACGATATTGTCTCCTTGGATGCTTACGATATCTACATCGCAGGTCCTTTCCCTATGGTCGGTGTAGTACGGGACGCTTTTCTCCAGCAAGGCGCAAAACGTGAACAAATGTTTGCTGATGCTTTTGCTTATATCTGAGTAACCCACTAATTAATAAAACAAAAGGGCCGCTTTATTAAAGGCGGCCCTTTTTATTTATGACGACACAACTCTACTTTTTGTATTTGTTAAACCAGTAGGTGATATAGGCAGGCTTCGCCATCATATTACTGGGTCTGATATGGATACCATGCGAAGCACCCGGGATCCGCACCATAGCGGTTTCAACACCCCGTAATTGCAACGCCTGATAAAACTGCTCAGTCTCAGAAATAGGCGTTCTGTGATCGGACTCTCCGGTCATCAGCATGGTTGGAGTTTTCACATTACCGACGTAGCTGATAGGTGAATGTTTCAGGTAATGTTCTGGCTTTTCCCACGGCATACCAGGGAACCAGTACTGGCTGAAGTAATTGTACATATCGGCATTCAGTACAAAACTAAACCAGTTAATCACAGGATTTACCGCCACTGCGGCTTTAAATCTGTCGGTATGACCGACGATCCAACTGGTTAACAGGCCGCCACCACTGCCACCCGTGACAAATAACTGCTCCGCATCGATAAAACCCTTAGCGACAGTGGCATCCACTGCATCCATTAGATCGTTATAGTCTTCACTTGGAAACTTATGGTGAATTAAATTGGCAAATTCCATACCGTAACTATTGCTGCCACGAGGGTTGGTATACAACACCACATAACCCTGAGCAGCCATCAACTGCAATTCCATAGCAAAGATCGGACCATAGGCGGTGTGAGGGCCTCCGTGAATTTCCAGAATTAACGGATATTTTTTGGTTTTATCGAATTTTGGCGGCAAAATCAGCCAACTTTGTAACTTGCGCTGATCAACAGAAGACGTCACCCAAAACTCTTCCACTTCGCCTATATCACGGGATAACTGCAAGTCTTTGTTCAGTTCGGTCAGTTGCTTCTTTTTACCGTCCTGCCATAAAGCAAGTTCAGCTGGCGCCTGAGTCGACATTTGGGTATAGGCTATATCACCATCCTCTGACACTGTAAAACTGCCGCCGGTATAAGGACGGCTGTACGAGCCACCTCCAACCTGATCGACCAGAACTTTGCGTTTACCGTTCAGAGGTTGTAAGGCAATTTTACCCTGAGCCTGATCGTCGTACTGAATATAAAGCGCGTCACTATCACCGTCCCAACTAAAGCTATCGATAGCCCGGTCTAGATCTGCAGTAAGGACTTTAACTTCACCAGACTGCAGATTTTTTACGTAAAGCTGGTCGGCCTGATGCGCCAGTTTCTTATCATCATAACCAAGATAAGCCAGCCATTTACCATCGGCGGATAAAGCGGGCGCATGATCAGGACCAAACCGTTCAGTCACTTGAGCAAGGTTTTTATCAGCAATAGTAAGCTTGTACACTTCACTATTTTGGGCCTGAGCTCTCTTATCTGACTGACGATTGGCTGAAAAATAGAAAGCTTTGCTGTCGTTTTGCCAACTGATTTCACCACCGTGATCAAAATCTCCGCTGGTCAGTTGTATAGGTGTGCCCCCCTCTGCGGCCATCAGATAGATATGTTTGTATCCGGCAGGCAAATAACCACGACCATCAGCGCGATATTGCATAGTGTCGATATAAACCGGCGCTTTGGCCCAGTCATTTTTCTCAGGCTTACCAGGTAAAGTCACCGGACTAGTGGCTTTTTTCGGCGTAAACATCGAAAATGCCAGCCATTTCCCATCTGGTGACCAACTTAAACCTGAAGGAGTTGCTGGTAAATGACTCACCTGACCACTCTGACCATTGTCCATCCAGCGAATATGGATCTGTGGTTTGCCTGAAGCTGATGAAATAAAAGCCAACTTCTTGCCATCATGTGACCATACAGGTGAACTGATATCCGCTTGTTCTGATACTAAAGGTCGTAGCTGACCTGTTTTGGTATCACTTAGCCATAAAGATCCGATACGTTTATCCAGTTCCTGATCAAAACGGTTACGCACAAAGACCACCTGATCGCCATCACTGCTGATCTGCGGTTCGGATACAAACTCTAACTGGAAGACATCTTCATACTGTAATGGTTGTTGTTCTGCCATTGCGCTCAGACTGATACCTGAAATCGCTGCAAAAACAGCAGTTTTAATAAATAAATGCACCTGGACCTCGTTATTCTGATTATGGGTTGAGCAGATACTAGGTTGGGTTCGATTGTTATTGCCAGTCTGATGCGGCTAATGGGGGTGTTTTGGGGTTGGGTATTGATGAAATCACCTGTGGGGGCGTTCTTTGTGGGCGGCCGTGTTTGATTGTTGAGCGGGTTTTGTTCGCAATTCAAGCAGAACTGCTCTGAATTCTGGTGCGGTGAACTACATTATTCCGGGCATCCTGCCCTGCACCCTTCGGGCCGGCTGCGCCGTTCCAGTTCGTTCCAGACGAACTGGTCGCATGGGAATAAAATGCAAAAAGGCCCAGTCTTTCGACTGGGCCTTCTGGCTTAATTGGGAGCCTGGCGGTGAACTACTCTCGCATGGCATCTGCCACACTACCATCGTCGCGGCTGCGTTTCACTTCTGAGTTCGGAATGGAGTCAGGTGGTTCCACAGCGCTATTGCCACCAGGCAAAAACTGTTTTTAGGTCTTTAACAAGCAAGCTAGATAGAATTCTTTTCACACCACACACAAACACCTTGGGCGTTGTATGGTTAAGCCTCTCGGGCAATTAGTATGAGTTAGCTTAACGTGTCACCACGCTTCCACACCTCACCTATCAACGTTGTGGTCTCCAACGACCCTTATGTGTACTCAAGGTACAAGGGATGACTCATCTCTTGGCCGGCTTCCCGCTTAGATGCTTTCAGCGGTTATCCGTTCCGAACGTAGCTACCGGGCAGTGCCATTGGCATGACAACCCGAACACCAGCGGTTCGTTCATTCCGGTCCTCTCGTACTAGGAACAACTCCAATCAATCATCCAACGCCCACGGCAGATAGGGACCGAACTGTCTCACGACGTTCTAAACCCAGCTCGCGTACCACTTTAAATGGCGAACAGCCATACCCTTGGGACCGACTTCAGCCCCAGGATGTGATGAGCCGACATCGAGGTGCCAAACACCGCCGTCGATATGAACTCTTGGGCGGTATCAGCCTGTTATCCCCGGAGTACCTTTTATCCGTTGAGCGATGGCCCTTCCATACAGAACCACCGGATCACTAAGACCTACTTTCGTACCTGCTCGACGTGTCTGTCTCGCAGTTAAGCTGGCTTCTGCCTTTGCACTAACCGTACGATGTCCGACCGTACTTAGCCAACCTTCGTGCTCCTCCGTTACTCTTTAGGAGGAGACCGCCCCAGTCAAACTACCCACCAGACACTGTCCGCAACCCCGATTAGGGGCCTACGTTAGAACATCAAACATACAAGGGTGGTATTTCAAGGACGACTCCATCACGACTGGCGTCGCAACTTCAATGTCTCCCACCTATCCTACACATGTAGGGTCAATGTTCAGTGCCAAGCTATAGTAAAGGTTCACGGGGTCTTTCCGTCTAGCCGCGGGTATACGGCATCTTCACCGCAATTTCAATTTCACTGAGTCTCTGGTGGAGACAGCCTGGCCATCATTACACCATTCGTGCAGGTCGGAACTTACCCGACAAGGAATTTCGCTACCTTAGGACCGTTATAGTTACGGCCGCCGTTTACCGGGGCTTCGATCAAGAGCTTCGCTTGCGCTAACCCCATCAATTAACCTTCCGGCACCGGGCAGGTGTCACACCCTATACGTCCTCTTACGAGTTTGCAGAGTGCTGTGTTTTTAATAAACAGTTGCAGCCAGCTGGTCACTGCGACTCTCACGTGCTTACGGAGCAAGTCCTTCACACACAAGAGCGTACCTTCTCCCGAAGTTACGGTACTATTTTGCCTAGTTCCTTCACCAGAGTTCTCTCAAGCGCCTTGGTATGCTCTACCTGACCACCTGTGTCGGTTTCGAGTACGGTCGACAATACCTGAAGCTTAGAGGCTTTTCCTGGAAGCGTAGCGTCAACAGCTTCACCACCGTAGTGGCTCGTCTCGTGTCTCAGAATATAGGGAACCGGATTTGCCTAATCCCCCTTCCTACGCACTTTCACATGGACTACCAACGCCATGCCTGCCTAGCTTTCTCCGTCCCCCCATCGCAGTATTGTCGGTACGGGAATATTAACCCGTTTCCCATCGACTACGCATTTCTGCCTCGCCTTAGGGGCCGACTTACCCTACCCTGATTAGCATGGGATAGGAACCCTTGGTCTTCCGGCGGGGAAGTTTTTCACTCCCCTTATCGTTACTTATGTCAGCATTCGCACTTCTGATACCTCCAGCACCCCTCACGAGATACCTTCAACGGCTTACAGAACGCTCCTCTACCACTTGCACATAGTGCAAGTCCACAGCTTCGGTGCATGGTTTAGCCCCGTTACATCTTCCGCGCAGACCGACTCGACTAGTGAGCTATTACGCTTTCTTTAAAGGGTGGCTGCTTCTAAGCCAACCTCCTAGCTGTCTATGCCTTTCCACATCGTTTTCCACTTAACCATGACTTTGGGACCTTAGCTGGTGGTCTGGGTTGTTTCCCTTTTCACGGCGGACGTTAGCACCCGTCGTGTGTCTCCCGAGTAGTACTCATTGGTATTCGGAGTTTGCAAAGGGTTGGTAAGTCGGGATGACCCCCTAGCCTTAACAGTGCTCTACCCCCAATGGTATTCGCTCGAGGCGCTACCTAAATAGCTTTCGAGGAGAACCAGATATCTCCGAGCTTGATTAGCCTTTCACTCCGATCCACAAGTCATCCCCAAATTTTTCAACATTTGTGGGTTCGGTCCTCCAGTTAGTGTTACCCAACCTTCAACCTGCTCATGGATAGATCGCCCGGTTTCGGGTCTACACCCTGCAACTATTCGCCCAGTTAAGACTCGGTTTCCCTACGGCTCCCCTATTCGGTTAACCTCGCTACAGAATGTAAGTCGCTGACCCATTATACAAAAGGTACGCAGTCACCCCACGAAGGGGCTCCCACTGCTTGTACGTACACGGTTTCAGGTTCTATTTCACTCCCCTAACAGGGGTTCTTTTCGCCTTTCCCTCACGGTACTGGTTCACTATCGGTCAGTCAGGAGTATTTAGCCTTGGAGGATGGTCCCCCCATGTTCAAACAGGATACCACGTGTCCCGTCCTACTCGTTTTCATTGATAAAGCCTTTTCGTGTACGGGGCTATCACCCTGTATCGCCGCACTTTCCAGAGCGTTCCACTAACTCTTTATCAACTTAAGGGCTAGCCCCCGTTCGCTCGCCGCTACTAAGGGGATCTCGGTTGATTTCTTTTCCTCGGGGTACTTAGATGTTTCAGTTCTCCCGGTTCGCCTCGTATGACTATGTATTCATCATACGATACCTGATAAATCAGGTGGGTTTCCCCATTCGGACATCTGTGAGTCTAACGTCTCTTACCGACTTCTCACAGCTTTTCGCAGGTTAGCACGTCCTTCATCGCCTCTGACTGCCAAGGCATCCACCGTGTACGCTTAGTCACTTAACCATACAACCCCAAAATGTCTGGAATTGAAGGTGTGATAAGGTTCACAAATAAATATTGTTACCTTGTTTTCTTTCTATCAGCTTGCCAATTTGTTAAAGAGCACTTCGAGCATAAAGCTCAAAGAGAAATACTTCATACCGAAGAACTTGTCTTTGAGTTTTCAAACAGTAATTTTACTTTCAGAATATTCTTAAGTAATGGTGGAGTTAAGCGGGATCGAACCGCTGACCTCCTGCGTGCAAGGCAGGCGCTCTCCCAGCTGAGCTATAACCCCATTTGGGATATTCGGTCATTCGTTTTACATTCGCCGTAACGAAGCATAAAGCGAATTGGTTGGTCTGAGTAGACTCGAACTACCGACCTCACCCTTATCAGGGGTGCGCTCTAACCACCTGAGCTACAGACCAGCCGTAACCGCAATGGTTCTTACTGTTTGCTCTACGTATCAATCAATCATCTGTGTGGACACTACACGAACTAAATCTGCTTTAGGTAAGGAGGTGATCCAACCCCAGGTTCCCCTAGGGTTACCTTGTTACGACTTCACCCCAGTCATGAATCACAAAGTGGTAAGCGCCCTCCCGAAGGTTAAGCTACCTACTTCTTTTGCAACCCACTCCCATGGTGTGACGGGCGGTGTGTACAAGGCCCGGGAACGTATTCACCGCAACATTCTGATTTGCGATTACTAGCGATTCCGACTTCACGCAGTCGAGTTGCAGACTGCGATCCGGACTACGATACGCTTTAAGAGATCCGCTCACTGTCGCCAGCTTGCCTCCCTCTGTACGTACCATTGTAGCACGTGTGTAGCCCTACTCGTAAGGGCCATGATGACTTGACGTCGTCCCCACCTTCCTCCGGTTTATCACCGGCAGTCTCCCTAGAGTTCCCGACTTAACTCGCTGGCAACTAAGGATAGGGGTTGCGCTCGTTGCGGGACTTAACCCAACATTTCACAACACGAGCTGACGACAGCCATGCAGCACCTGTCTTACGGTTCCCGAAGGCACAACCGCATCTCTGCAGTCTTCCGTAGATGTCAAGAGTAGGTAAGGTTCTTCGCGTTGCGTCGAATTAAACCACATGCTCCACCGCTTGTGCGGGCCCCCGTCAATTCATTTGAGTTTTAATCTTGCGACCGTACTCCCCAGGCGGTCTACTTAGTGCGTTAGCTGCGCTACTCACAGTACAAGACCACGAACAGCTAGTAGACATCGTTTACGGCGTGGACTACCAGGGTATCTAATCCTGTTTGCTCCCCACGCTTTCGCACCTCAGCGTCAATATCGGGCCAGGGGGCCGCCTTCGCCACTGGTATTCCTCCAAATCTCTACGCATTTCACCGCTACACTTGGAATTCTACCCCCCTCTCCCGTATTCTAGTTGGCCAGTTTTGAATGCAATTCCCAGGTTGAGCCCGGGGCTTTCACATCCAACTTAACCAACCGCCTACGTGCGCTTTACGCCCAGTAATTCCGATTAACGCTTGCACCCTCTGTATTACCGCGGCTGCTGGCACAGAGTTAGCCGGTGCTTCTTCTGCGAGTAACGTCAAAAATGCATGCTATTAACATACATCCCTTCCTCCTCGCTGAAAGTGCTTTACAACCCGAAGGCCTTCTTCACACACGCGGCATGGCTGGATCAGGCTTGCGCCCATTGTCCAATATTCCCCACTGCTGCCTCCCGTAGGAGTCTGGACCGTGTCTCAGTTCCAGTGTGGCTGATCATCCTCTCAAACCAGCTAGAGATCGTCGCCTTGGTGAGCCATTACCTCACCAACTAGCTAATCCCACGTAGGCGCATCCGATAGCATGTGGCCCGAAGGTCCCACACTTTGGTCCGTAGACATTATGCGGTATTAACAGTCGTTTCCAACTGGTATCCCCCTCTATCGGGCAGCTTCCTACGCATTACTCACCCGTCCGCCGCTAGGTCCGAAAACCCCGCTCGACTTGCATGTGTTAGGCCTGCCGCCAGCGTTCAATCTGAGCCATGATCAAACTCTTCAATTAAAGTTTAATTTGCCACCGAAGTAGCATGCTCAGTATCACTGACTTAAAACATCTATCCTTTCGGACAGAGTATCTGTTAGTCACTTCACTGATATATATTCTTTGTGCGATTGCTCGCTGCAGAATCTAAACCGTGAGTGCCCACACAGATGATTGATTGCTTATTGTTAAAGAGCAGTGCTGAACCGGTTAAGACCTTGTTCAGCGGGAGGCGTATCTTACACTTCCCAGAATTTGCGTCAAGGTAGCGATTTGAATTTATTTATCAAACACACCACTTAAACTGCTTCGCTTCACTTTTGAGCCTTTCGACTCCACCGCGTTGCGAGGCGGCCATTTTAGTGATTTTCATCGTCGTGTCAAGCGATGTTTTGCATCATTTTTCACTTCATTTCAAAACCACCTCAGAGCTGCTTTCGCATCACCCCGTTTGGCATGGCGCGCATTATAGGGAGTTTTTGGCGGCGTGCAATACTCTTTTTAAGAAAACTTATACTTTTGAGTGCGACAGCATGAAATTCAATCGAACCGTGCTTTTTTTCAACATTTGTCGCATAATCCTGCAGCAGCAGAGGAAATTCTTATGTCATTAACTTCATATAAAGGTAAAACTCCACAGCTTGCTGACGGGGTTTATGTGCATCCATCGTCTGTTTTAGTCGGCGATATTCAAATTGGCCTTCATAGTAGTATCTGGCCATTAGTAGCAGCACGGGGTGATGTGAACATTATCCGTATTGGTGAACGTACTAATGTGCAGGATGGTTCTGTACTTCATGTATCGCGTCCGACCACAAAGAACCCGGACGGTTCTCCTCTTCTTATAGGAGACGATGTCACAGTAGGACATAAAGTGATGTTGCACGGCTGCCAGTTGGGCAATCGTATTCTGGTTGGTATGGGCGCTATAGTGATGGACGACGTGATAGTAGAAGACGATGTCATTATTGGTGCCGGTAGTTTGGTACCACCTGGCAAAAGATTAGAGTCTGGTTATCTCTATGTAGGCAGCCCGGTGAAACAAGCCAGGGTGCTTAATGAAGCAGAACGTAGTTTTCTGACGCAGTCTGCTATTAACTATGTGGTATTAAAAGATGAGTATCTGGCTGAGCCGTTAAGCTGAGCCATCCAGATACAAGATCCCATCTGTATTAAAGCGGTCTGCTTTGGCCGCTTCTTCTATTTGTTCTTCCCAATAAAAGCAGTCTTCTTTTATTTGCTCAAGCCAGCTTTGGTTATCCCAGCCTTGTGGCTTCTTTATATAGATACGTAACCGCATGCCTGCTGCTAAACAACTACAGCTGACTGAATCGGTGTTTTCATCAAAACTGAAGTCATGATTAAAGATCAGTTGCTGGTTCATGCTTTCACCATAGCCGTCAGTTGCTGTAGTACCGAAGTGACATCAGGTTTAACACCACGCCATATCGCAAAACTTTCAGCGGCCTGACTGACTAACATCCCCAAGCCATCAGCACAGTGCGGCACACCTTGTTGCTGACACCAGATCAGAAAAGCTGTCGGCTCTTTGCCATACAACATATCGTAAGCCAAAAAGCAGTGCTGAAGATGTAGTTCTGCTAAAGCTGGTCTTTGCTGGTCCAGCCCACTTGAGGTCGCATTGATCACTATGTCCCATTTTTCCGCTGGAACTTGGTTATAACCTGACGCAGTTACTCGCTTATCAAAAAGTTCGGCTATGACTTGCGCTTTAGCTGCAGTTCTGTTGGCTATATGAATGTGCTTTGCACCAGCAGCCAATAAAGGCCCGACTACACCACGGCAAGCTCCGCCAGCACCTAATAACAAAATGGAAGCTTCCTGAAGCTCTGCGCCCAGTCGGGTTAAATCGGCGACTAAACCTAAACCATCGGTGTTATCACCACAGAGCACTCCATCTTTATCTATATAGAGAGTATTAACAGCACCAGCCTGCAAAGCACGTTCACTGAGTTGTTCTGCCAACTGATAGGCCTGCTCTTTAAAAGGCACTGTGACATTGCCGCCCCGGCCACCAGCAGCGACAAAGCTAAACCAGCTGTCGGCAAAGGCGTCGACCGGTGCTAAAATGGCCTCGTAACTCAAAGCTTGTGCGGTTTGTTTGGCAAACCAGCTATGGATCAGCGGCGATTTTGAGTGCCCAACAGGATTTCCAAATACAGCGTAACGGTCCACAGGTTCACCATGAAAAAGTTGTTTGACGCGATTTTTAATAAAAGCCAGCCAAATAGCAAGCCACATCCGACTCCGGCGACCACGCCTTACGAGCTGATTGGCGGCGAAGCAGCAACACGACGTCTGGCCAACAGATTCTACGACATTATGTCGACAGCACCAGAAGCCGCTGAATTGTATGCTATCCATCCTCTGCCTCTGGATACGATAAGGCAAAAGTTTTTTGAGTTTTTATCAGGCTGGTTGGGCGGCCCTTCTTTGTTTGAAGAAAAATACGGTCATCCACGTTTGCGGATGCGCCATATGCCTTTTGCTGTGGATCAGCAGATGCGCGATCAGTGGATGTTTTGTATGGATAAAGCTTTGGCTGAAGTGGTAGAAGACAAGTTATTACGCCAAGGCTTAAGTCATTCGCTGGCGCAACTGGCCAGCCATATGATCAACAGGTAATGATTTGCTGATGATGATTTAGGGATAAAACTCAGGCGCCGAAGCGCCTGTAGTTACTCTGTACTTATGAGTGATTAAGCCCTAACCAATCCTGAGGTTGCAGATAACGCTCGTACAACTTTGCTTCTGCACTGCCTGCTTCCGGCTGATAACCATATTCCCAGCGCACTAAAGGTGGCATCGACATTAAAATAGATTCAGTGCGACCACCGCTTTGCAAACCAAATAAAGTACCACGGTCAAACACCAGGTTAAATTCTACATAACGGCCACGGCGATACAGCTGGAACTGGCGTTGTGCTTCCGAATAAGCGTTGTTTTTATTGCGTTCGACGATTGGCACGTAAGCCTTAGTAAAGGCTTCACCTACTGCAGACATAAAAGCAAAACTTTGCTCAAAACCAGGCTCGTTTAAATCGTCAAAAAACAAACCACCTACACCTCGGGTTTCGTTGCGGTGTTTTAAGTAAAAGTATTCATCACACCATTTTTTATATTTAGGGTAATAAGTGGCGTCAAAACTATCACAACAATCTTTGGCGACCTGATGCCAATGCAGCACATCAGCTTCAACCGGATAAAAAGGAGTTAAATCAAAACCACCACCAAACCACCAGACCGGTGCTTCACCTTCTTTTTCGGCGATAAAAAACCGCACATTGGCGTGACTGGTTGGGATATGTGGATTCAGCGGATGGATCACTAAAGACACGCCCATAGCTTCAAACTTACGGCCAGCCAGTTCAGGTCGGTGCGCCGTGGCTGAACCAGGCATCTTATCGCCAAACACATGTGAGAAATTCACACCAGCCTGCTCAAACACAGCACCATGAGTCAGTACACGACTACGACCACCACCGCCTTCGGCTCGATCCCAGCTTTCTTCGACAAAAATTGAAACACCATCAGCAGCGGCAAGTTCAGCGCAAATGCTGTCCTGCAGTGCCATTAAAAAAGCTTTTACCTGATGTTTATCGACGTTTTGCATTTGCTTATCTCTTGATTCACAGGCGGCGATTAACCCGCCCGATAAATATGGCCCGTAGTGATATCACGTATTTCTGACGGCACAGCGCGCCCACCTGTTGGCGCATCCACTATTACAGCAACTTTATCTGCCAGTTGCTGCTGAACTTCGACTGTGCTGCGACAAGGTTCCAGGCCAGATAAATTCGCGCTAGTGGATGTGATAGGTTTACCAAAAGCCAGACATAACTGCTGCACAACAGGGTGATCACAAACCCGAATCGCAACGCTATCAAACTGCCCTGTCAGCCAGTCGCTGCACAGATTCGAAGCAGGCACTACCCAGGTCACCGCAGCTTTGTCTTTGACACCTGCACTGTCGCGCCATGAGTCCAGCATCAACTGAGTTTGTTCTATGCTTAGCTTGTCGGCTGCAATATAAGGAATCAACTGGGAAAAGTCTGCAGCTATTAAGATTAAGCCCTTGGATTGTGGCCTTTGTTTGACCTGCAACAAGCTTTCGATGGCCAAACTATTATCCGGGTCGCAGCCGACTCCAAACACAGCTTCGGTTGGATAGGCAATCACCTGACCTTGTCGCAGGGCGTTAACGGCAGATTGGATATCTGTCACTTTTTTGAGTCCTGTATCTGAGGTTTTTGATCAAAAGTTTTCCTGGCAGCCGCCAGATGGCTATAATAGCGGCCTTATTATGCCAGTTCTTTGCAGCTTTAAGGAAACAACGATGAAAGTAGGTATTATCATGGGGTCTAAATCTGATTGGCCCACAATGAAAAACGCGGCCGATATGTTAGATCGTTTTCAAATTGCCTATGAAACTACTGTTGTTTCAGCTCACAGAACCCCTCAACTGCTGGCCGACTACGCTACTAATGCCGCAGGTCGTGGTTTAAAAGTGATTATTGCCGGTGCAGGTGGTGCAGCGCATTTACCTGGTATGGCAGCCGCTTTTACCAGCCTGCCAGTATTAGGTGTGCCAGTGCAGTCTAAAGCCTTAAAAGGTCTGGATTCCTTGTTATCCATAGTGCAAATGCCAAAAGGTGTTGCCGTGGGTACGCTGGCTATTGGTGATGCAGGTGCAGCCAATGCTGGCTTATTGGCAGCACAAATTCTGGCGACCTCTGATGCTGAGCTGATGAGCAAAATTGATGCCTTCCGTAAAGAACAAACCGACTCTGTATTGGCTCACCCGAATCCAGCCGAGGAATAATTGATGAAGGTTCTGGTTTTAGGTGCTGGTCAACTGGCTCGTATGATGAGTCTGGCAGGTACACCACTGAATTTAAAAGTCTCGGCTTATGATGTGAACAGCGACACTATTGTTGATCCTGTCACTCAGCAACAACTGGGGACAGGTCTGGCACAAGCTATTGCCAATGCAGATGTAATCACCTCTGAGTTTGAACATATCCCTTATCCGGTGCAGGAGCTTTGTCAGCAAAGCGGTAAGTTTTTACCAAACAGCACTGCGATAAAAGCAGGTGGCGATCGCCGTCAGGAAAAACAACTGCTGGATAAAGCGGGCGTGACCAACGCTGCTTATAAAATTGTCGTGACTGAACAGGATTTTTATCAGGCGATTGAACTGCTGGGTTTGCCACTGGTGCTGAAAAGCGCTTTGGCTGGGTATGACGGCAAAGGCCAATGGCGCTTAAAAACTCAGGCTGACGCGCAAGCGGTTTGGGCTGACATCCAGCAGTTTATGGCGGGCGCTGATCACACTTTACCTCAAGCTATAGTGGCGGAGCAGTTTGTTCGTTTTGACCGTGAAGTCAGTTTAGTTGGAGCCCGTAATCAGGCTGGCGATATGGTGGTCTACCCTCTGACGGAAAATCATCATGTAGCAGGTGTGCTGGCGGTATCGCTCGCTTTACCTGGTCAGCAGGAGTTGCAGCAACAAGCCAAACTGATGTTTGAAGCTGTAGCTAGCGCTTTGGATTACGTGGGTGTATTGGCACTGGAGTTTTTTCAGGTGGGAGACCAACTGCTGGTGAATGAGATAGCGCCACGGGTGCATAACTCAGGACACTGGACCCAACAAGGTGCCGACACCTGTCAGTTTGAAAACCATTTACGGGCTGTCTGTGGTTTGCCTTTGGGCAGCACAGCTTTAGTGCGTCCCACTTTGATGGTGAACATTCTGGGTGAAGATCATGTCAGCCCTGCAGTATTAAGCTTACCAAGCTGCCATTTGCACTGGTACGGCAAAGGCAAAAGACCAGGCCGCAAAATGGGCCATATCAATTTAAGCGCCACCAGCACCAGCGAACTGGCACAACGTTTTGATTTGCTGCGCCAACATTTACCAGAACAAGAATTCCCTGAACTGGATTTAGTGGCGGCACGCCTGAAGCAACTGCAATAGCAGATCTGCAGTTAGCAAAAAGGCCCTTGTGGGCCTTTTTTATTTGCCATCAATCCTTATACTGCGCTTTAACTGCCCTGCACTTTCTGACATTTCTTACTGGCGCAGAGTAACTTCACACCAGAAGCCGAAGGTTTTTCCATTAAAAGTGGATAATCGCAGAACTGGCACTGCCCTAAAACAGGCTTAAAATTCAGCAGGCATTTGCAGTCCGGATATCTGCTACAGCCATAAAAAGCCTTGCCATATTTACTGGTACGCTCCAGCAACTGACCTTTTTTGCATTCAGGACAAGGTACATCGCTGGGTTCAGGTTCATCGGCGTGCACTATAAAATCACAATGTGGATAATGGCTACAGCCAATAAACATACCATAGCGACCATTTTTAACCGCCAACTCGTTTCCGCATTCTGGACAAAGTTGATCCTCTAACACTTTTACCACTGTATTTTCATGTGGATGCAGCGCTTTCAGGTAATTACAGACCGGATAGTTACTACAGCCTAAAAAAGGCCCGTTTTTGCCACTTTTTATCTGCAAAGCATGGCCACACAGAGGACAAGGCTCTGCGGTTTTTTCGTGTTGAAAAAGTGTATCGTCAGACTGGGACATACAAAGGCCATAGAAGAAAACTGGCAGGATTATAACGAAAAAGGCCGCTTAATGCAGCGGCCCTGTAGGTTCGTCAAAAATAAGGTCTTCCATCTGGGCATAAGCATTTTCACGACCAGGCACATTAAACAGCACCATCAACACCACCCATTTTAAATCGTCCAGACTGACAGAACTCTGATCCAGGTCCATGACTCTGTCCAATACCATCTCGCGGGTGGGCGCATCCAGCACGTTGATTTGTTCCAGAAACAGCAGGAAACCCTGACACTCAGTCTCCAGCTTACGTTGCTCTTCCACAGTATAAATACGCACTGCGGTCGAATTCACTTTGGTTAAATAGGGCTTAACATGACTTTCCTGCAAGGCAGATAAAGAATCCAGCCAACGCAGGGCCTTAAAAATATCATCATCATGGAAACCAGCTTTGCTGAGCTCACGCTGCAGATCGGCATGATTCACATAAATTTCTGACTCGTTGTGGATGTAGTTTTCAAATAAATATATGAGGATATCAAACATAGTCAGGCCCTCCTCACTCTGATGTAACCACCAGGTACTGCTGCCACTTCACCGGCCAATTCCAGTTGAAGTAATTCAATTGAGACTTGCGCTACAGATAAACCACTACGTTCTGCTATACGATCAATCGCAGTGGCCTCATCACCTACGTTAGCCAACAAGCTGTCGTCAAACAAGTCCGTTTGTAAATTTTTTTCTTTGTCCTTTACAGTACTTAGACTGTTATTTTGCAAAAAGCTCCATTCTTCTATGATATCGGCCACACAAGTAGTTAATTTAGCACCTTGCTGAATTAACTGATGGCAGCCCGCCGCCTGTGGATTGTAGATAGAACCTGGGATCACAAAAAGCTCGCGACTGTACTCAGCGGCATAACCAGCGCTGATCAAAGAACCACTTTTAATAGCTGCTTCCACCACCAAAGTCCCTAAGCTTAATCCTACGACTATACGATTGCGCAGCGGGAAATGATCTCCTTTCGGTGGCACATCAGGTAAAAACTCAGAGACCAAAGCGCCGCTGGTGGCAATTTCCGCTGCCAGCTCTTTATGCTGCGCCGGATAAACCGTATCAAAACCATGGCCAAGTACAGCTATGGTATTACCCTGCACAGACAAAGCCCCTCTGTGGCTGCAACCATCTATACCTTTGGCCATACCGCTGGTGATAGTTAAACCTAAGCGGCATAAATCGGCGGCAAAGTTAAAGGCCACTTGTTTACCAGTGGCGGTGGGCTGACGACTACCCACTATTGCAATCTGTGCTTCATTTAACAAAGCCGGGTTACCTTTGATAAACAAAGCAAAAGGCGGCTGTTTAATCTGGCTGAGTAATTCAGGGTAAAGTGGGTCTGTGTAACGGATAAAATGGTGATCGGGGCTAGTTTGCAGCCACTCCAGGCAATGCTCAATACGCTGCGGCGTGATGGCTCTTTGACACTGGATTTGGCCTGCGGTAAAACCCAGCTGCTGCAGCTGGTGATCATCCAATTGATGGAAGTCAGCTGAAGAAACCAGCTCTGCCCACTGCTGATGCTTTAGCCTGTCCATAGACGGAATAGCAGCTAAACGTATCCAATGCTCGAGGTCATCCATGTTCCTCTCCTTTGCTGGAACATCAGAGATTACCTATTAAATCTCCGACCCGTACCGGTTGCTCTGTGCGTAATATCATCGCAAAACTACTGTGTTCACTCACTTTGACTATCATCAGCTGGCCCACTAATTCGGTGGGCATTTCATCGGCAGAACCGACCACTTCATGCAAAATACGCTGCAGCTTGTCGCTGTCTTCCGGATAAGAGGGTTTATCACCAAAATCTACCACAGCGGGTGACGGACGGAAGATCCCCAGCAGATGACCAGGTTGCAGCTGAGCATTCTGACCCTGGTTCAGCAGCACAATTTCGCCTTTGGCAAACTCGCGCCATTCAGATGCGCTATCCACTATCACTCCGGAGACTAAAGTTTCTGGCGATTGCAGCTGAAAAAAGTCCGGATACATCGACTGCTGTGGCATAGGCAATAAACGATCACCTTGTTTCACTTCCCGTCTGGATTTTTGCACTTCAATCCGACTGATTTGTTGCTCGTCTACCATAGCAGGAGGTAACACTTTTGCTTCTGCCAGTAATACGGCTTCATAACCCAAGACATCACCACTTTGTGGATCTTCGTAGACTTCACCCTGGCGGTAAATGCCATAACGCTGAGTTTGATCCAGCTCGCCCTGCACATAAAGCAGATGACCGGATACAGCGTTTTTCACATTGTCTTTTCCACCCAATACATAAGGCAGGCTTTCCAATTGGTCTTCAGAGACCAGTTGTTCTTCTGATAGAAAAGGCTCGATTCCGGCAAGCGAGACAGAAGGCACAGCTTTATCTGTTTTGGCCAACCGACGGATTTTTGGGGTTAATTTAATAGCACCTGCAGCTGCGGTATTGCTTTGAACTTGCGTAACTCCGGAGGTGGTGGCTGCCACTCGCTGACTATTTAACGTCAGTATCGGCTGGCCGTCGGCATCGAACTGTAAGTGCAACTCATCACCGGGGTAAATAAGATGTGGATTATTGACTTGTGGGTTTAACTTCCATAAACGTGGCCATAACCAGGGGTGTTGCAGATACAAACCAGCTATATCCCATAAGGTGTCGCCAGCTTTGACCTGATACAAGGTAGGCGCATCAGCCTTGAGTTTCAGCTCATCAGCCAGCAGAATAGTACTGAAAAACACAGAGAAGCTGACTAAAATAGCAAGAAGCTGCTGTCGCATAACACCATCCCCATCCGTACTTATAGTAATTCTTGCACACTAAGCTATTCATACTGTGCATAAATGGCTAAAATTAGACCATAGCACAGCCAATTGAACATAGACGACTTTTGTAGGTTCCATGACAGTATTAACAGTTTTACATTATCCAGACGACCGTTTACGCACAGTAGCCGCTGCTGTGCCTGAAGTTACGGCCGAAATTAAGCAACTGACAGCAGATATGCTGGACACTATGTATGCCGAAAATGGCATAGGCTTAGCCGCCACTCAGGTCAATGTGCACAAGCGTGTTGTCGTAATCGATATCTCAGAAAGCCGTGACGAGCCGATGATTTTTATCAATCCGGAAATCATTGCCAAAAGTGGTGACACTGAATACGAAGAAGGCTGTTTGTCTGTGCCGCAAAGCTACGCCAAAGTAGAACGCGCCGCAGCTGTGACAGTCAAAGCGCAAAACACCAAAGGCGAGTGGTTTGAAATTCAGGCTGAAGGTTTACTGGCGATTTGTTTACAGCACGAGCTGGACCATTTAATGGGCAAATTGTTTATTGATTATCTGTCACCGTTGAAACGTGACCGTATTAAGAAAAAGCTGGAAAAAGAAGCTCGCCTCGCAGCCCGTTAACCAAGCAGGAACTATTTTGACCACTCCTTTACGTATTATTTTTGCGGGCACACCAGATTTTGCTGCCCGCCATCTCGCCGCCCTGCTGGATTCTCCTCATCAGGTGATTGCCGTCTACAGCCAACCCGACAGACCTGCAGGTCGTGGTCATCAGCTACAACAAAGCCCGGTAAAACAACTAGCGCTGCAACACGATATTCCGGTGTATCAGCCGAAGTCGTTAAAAAAAGCTGCGGCTCAACAAGAATTAGCGGCGTTAAATGCTGATCTGATGATAGTGGTGGCTTATGGTTTGATCCTGCCACAAGCCGTGCTCGATGCACCACGTTTAGGTTGTATCAATGTGCATGGCTCATTATTACCACGCTGGCGTGGTGCAGCGCCTATTCAACGTGCCATTTGGGCAGGTGACGCCGAATCTGGCGTGACTATTATGCAGATGGATATAGGCCTGGATACCGGCGCTATGCTGAGCAAAGTCAGCACGCCTATAGCTGTGGATGAGACCAGCACCAGCTTGTATGACAAACTGGCCTTAACAGGCCCAGTCGCATTAGTAGAGGCTTTAGCCAATCTGGAAGCACTGCAGGCCAAAGCTCAGCCGCAACAGGATGAGTTAGCCAACTACGCTGAAAAGCTGTCAAAAGAAGAAGCTTTATTAGATTTCAGCAAACCAGCTATAGCGCTGGAGCGCGAAATCCGTGCTTTTAATCCCTGGCCTATCAGTTATCTGCAACTGGGTGCTCAGCAGCTGAAAATCTGGCGCGCTGTAACAGAGCCAGGCTCTGGTTTACCAGGTCAGGTACTGCGGGTGGATAAAAAAGGCATCGCCATTCAAACCTCTGATGGCGTATTGGTGATCACCGAATTACAACCTGCCGGCAAAAAAGCCATGAAAGTGATGGATTTCCTCAATGGCCGCGCAGACTGGTTTCAGCCAGGCCAGATGTTGAGCCCTGTTGATGGGCAGAGCTGATGAGTAAAAATTTACGCGCTCTGGCGGCAACAGCCTGTTATCAGGTGGTGGATCAGGGTAAATCCTTATCAGAGGTTCTGCATAAAGCTCAGCAAGAGCTGGACTCGCCTTTAGATAAAGCCCTGCTGCAAGAAATCTGTTTTGGTGTGATGCGCTATTTGCCTCAGCTGGAAACTGTCTGTCAGAAGCTGATGGATAAACCGCTGGTCAAACACCTGCGCCCGCTGCAGTTTTTAATTTACGTTGGTTTGTATCAGCTGAAATTTTTGCGCGTACCAGACCATGCCGCCATAGGCGAAACAGTGGAAGCGGCCCGTGAATTAAAAGGTCAAAGCCTGACGGGTTTAATTAACGCCGTATTACGTTCAGTACAGCGTAAACCTGAAGTTTTTGATTTTCAGGACGCACCTTTACCAGTCCAGTATAACCACCCAAGCTGGATCATCACCCAGCTGCAACACGCTTACCCAGAGCAGTGGCAGCAAATACTTGATGAAAATCAGCAAAAAGCCCCCTTGTGGCTGAGGGTAAATCAGTTACGCACAACACCCGAAGCTTATCTGGCAGCTCTTGCCGCTGAAGGCATCGCTGCCAGTCAGCCTTTTGCTTATTTGCCTTGTGCCTTATTGCTTGAACAAGCTTCTGATGTGAGCTTATTACCAGGTTATGCCGATGGCTGGTTTTCAGTGCAGGATGGCGCAGCTCAGCATGCCGCTTATTTCCTTGGCGCACGCAATAAAGATTCGGTATTAGATGCCTGCTGTGCTCCAGGTGGCAAAACCTGCCATATTCTGGAACTGGCGCCAGAAGCCGATGTATTAGCGCTGGATAAAGACCCACGCCGTTTAGACAGGGTATACGACAATCTGGACCGCTTAGGTTTAGATGCCCGTGTGATGGCTGCTGACGCTGCAGATCCGGACGACTGGGCAGGCTTTCAGACCTTTGACCGTATATTGCTGGATGTGCCATGTTCGGCTACCGGCGTGATCCGTCGTCACCCTGATATTCGCTGGTTACGGAAAAAAACCGATATAGCGCCATTAGTCGAGTTGCAGCAACAAATTCTGCGCAAGATCTGGCCTTTATTAAAACCTGATGCCGAATTGTTGTATGCCACCTGCTCTGTGTTACCGGAAGAAAACCTGCAACAAATCCAGGCCTTTTTAGCAGACTACCCAGATGCAAAATTAATCCCGTTGGCCGACAGTCACCCGGATTTGCACTGGCAAATTTTGCCGGGACAGCAGCAGATGGATGGTTTCTTTTATGCCAAACTTCGCAAGACAAAGCGGTAACGCAGAGGCTTTATGAAAATTATAATTCTGGGTGCAGGTCAGGTTGGTGGCACTTTAGCGGAAAACCTGGTTGGTGAACAAAACGACATTACTGTCGTCGACACCAATATTGAAAAGCTACGTGCCCTGCAAGACAGATACGATTTGCAGGTGGTGCATGGCCATAGTGCGCACCCGGATATATTAAAACGTGCCGGTGCTGAAGACGCCGATATGATTATTGCGGTCACCAGCAGCGACGAAGTGAATATCGTCGCTTGTCAGGTGGCCTACAGTATTTTTAATACTCCGCTGAAAATTGCCCGTATCCGTACCAACCAGTATCTGAAATACCGCGACCAGTTGTTTAACAAAGACGATATGCCGGTCGATCACTTTATTTCCCCTGAAACCCTGGTTACCGACTATATCAAACGTCTGATCGACTACCCTGGTGCTTTGCAGGTGGTGGAATTTGCCGAAGGCCGGGTTAGTTTAGTAGCGGTAAAAGCCTATTATGGTGGTTTATTGGTAGGTCACGCTTTATCCACCTTAAAACAGCATATGCCGCATGTGGATGCCCGTGTTGCCGCTATCTACCGTCGTGGTCACGCTATTAAGCCTTTAGGCACTACGGTGATAGAAGCAGATGATGAAGTGTTTTTTGTCGCCGCCACTAAGCATATTCGCGCTGTAATGAGCGAGCTGCAAAAGCTGGAGAAAAGCTATCACCGCATTATGATCGCAGGTGGTGGTAATGTCGGTTATGGTTTGGCTCGTGCTTTAGAGAAGAACCATAGCGTGAAGCTGATCGAACGCAGTAAAGAGCGCGCCGAATACCTGTCCAGCGCTTTGGACAATACTGTGGTTTATATTGGTGACGCTTCAGACCCAGAGCTGCTGGAAGAAGAAAACATCGAGCAGGTCGACGTGTTTTTAGCCGTCACCAATGACGATGAAGCCAATATTATGTCGGCCATGCTGGCCAAACGTATGGGCGCACAAAAAACCATGGTGCTGATTAAACGCGGCGCTTATGTCGATTTACTGCAAGGTGGCGAAGTCGATATAGCGGTATCGCCGCAGCAAGCGACTATTTCAGCCCTGCTGACTCATATCCGTCGCGGTGACATAGTGAACGTTTACTCACTGCGCAGAGGCGCTGCTGAAGCCATTGAGGCTGTAGCTCATGGTGATAAATCGACGTCAAAAGTGGTAGGTCAGGCTATAGGCCAAATCAAACTACCGCCTGGCGCGACCATAGGCGCCATAGTGCGTGGCGACGAAGTCTTAATAGCTCACGATAACGTAGTGATTGAAACTGACGATCATGTGATTTTATTTTTGGTGGATAAAAAGTACATCACCGAAGTAGAACGCTTATTCCAGGTCAGCGCGATATTTATTTAATACCCAGCTTATACCTGCACCACAAGGGCGCGGTTTATCCCCGCCCCTCTCTAAAATTCCAAATTGATGTCGAAAAAGATTGGCCTGCAAGGACGACGGGAGATCTAATCCTTCCAGAAGACGGCAGTGAATAATACCAGCAAGGTGAATACTTCCAGACGACCGAAGATCATCGCCATAATCAGCACCCATTTACCGGCATCCGGCACTGACGCGAAATTGGCTGCCACTTCCCCTAAGCCAGGCCCTAAGTTATTTAAACAGGCCGCTGTGGCGGTAAAAGCGCTGATATTGTCCATACCGACCAACAGCAACAACAACATAATCACCACAAAGACAAAAGTGTAAGCGGCAAAAAAGCCCCAGACAGCTTCGACTATCCGATCCGGCACTGGCCGACGACCGAGTTTAATGGAATACACAGCACGTGGATGCACTAAACGGTTCAGCTCTCTTTTACCTTGCAGGAATAACAACATCACCCGCACTACTTTTAAACCACCAGCAGCAGAACCAGCACAACCACCGATAAAGCTGGCGAAAATTAACAGAATAGGCAAAAACAACGGCCAGCTGGAAAAGCTTGCGGTGGAGAAGCCTGCTGTAGTCGACATAGACACAGACTGAAACAAACCATGGTTTAAGGCACTTTGCCAGTCAGGATAAATTTGCTCTTCCAACAGCACCAGAAAACAGATCACCATCAACGCCAGTTGAATAGCAACAAAGGCTTTAAATTCAGGATCGCGCCAATAGGTTCTAATGTTTTTGCCTCTTACCGCGGCAAAGTGCAGAGGGAAATTGACTGAACTAATCAATAAAAAGATGGCACAAATCATATTAATACTGACGCTGTTAAAGTAGCCAATACTAGCGTCGTAGGTAGAAAAACCACCTACAGCGACGGTAGAAAAAGCATGGCAAATCGCATCAAAAACACTCATACCCGCGACATAAAAAGATACAGCACAAGCGATAGTAATCCCCAGATAGATAAACCACAGATGCTTAGCCGTATCAGCAATACGGGGCGTCATTTTGTTATCTTTCACCGGACCCGGAGTTTCAGCCCTGTACAACTGCATGCCCCCTACCCCTAACATCGGCAGAATAGCCACAGCTAATACGATGATCCCCATACCGCCAAACCACTGCATTTGCTGGCGGTAATACAAAATCGCTTTGGGCAGACTTTCTAAACCGGTCAGCACTGTAGCGCCTGTGGTGGTTAAGCCTGAAAAAGACTCAAACATACTGGCCGCCAGATTCATATCAGGATTTTCTGTCAGCCAGAAAGGTAAGGCACCTACTGCACCTAATACGGTCCAGAACAACACCACTATTAAAAAGCCTTCCCGCACTTTCAGTTCAGATTTCTCATTGCGGTTTGGATACCAAACGACAAAACCAATCAACAAGGACAGGAAAAAAGACAATAAAAAAGGTACGCCAGCACCGTCCTGATACCAATAGGCAACAAAGGCTGGTGGCAACATGGTAATACTGAAGATGGTAACCAGCAGACCTAAAATACGGATGATGGAACGGTATTGCATCAGGAATCCTGCTCTGACGGGTTATGCCACATCAAGGTGGCTTGCGGTTCTTTGAGTCTGAGTATGGTCTGCATAAACTGCTGTTCAAATTCCTGTTGGTCGCTTTGAGCGATACGTACTGTTAATCGCACTTGCTGGTCAAACTCTTGCTGGTCTATCAACCAGCGGTTTTGCCACAGGCGCTGTATGGCTTCAAAAACGGCATAAGGCATAGACAAAGTGGCCTGATGCCGTATAGGTATAAATTCGCGTTGTGCCAGCGTCAGAGCTTGTCGTACTGCATCACTGTAAGCACGGACTAATCCGCCAGTGCCCAGCTGAATGCCGCCATAATAACGTACTACAGTCGCACAAAGCCCTACCATGCCAGAGCCTTGCAATACAGCCAACATAGGTTTGCCTGCGGTACCAGAAGGTTCACCGTCATCACTGAAGGCTTGCGGCTGACCTGTTGCACCTGCAGGCAACAGCATAGCACTGCAGACATGAGCTGCTTGTGGATGTTGCTGCTTTTGCTGACGAATAATCTGCTGGCCTTCTGCCAGACTTTGTATCGGCCATAAAGTACATAAAAAACGGCTGCGTTTGATTTCTTGCTCAGACGAAGCCGTTTTAGCCAATACCCAACAACCGGACATCAAAACACCTTAAGCCAGCTTCAGCTCACGGGTCATATTTTCATTGCGGTCTTTGTGCACTATGACGTTATCTTCAATACGGATACCGCCGTATTTACGGAATTCAGCCACTTTGTCCCAGTTCACCGCTTTACCATGGGCAGTTTCTTTTAAATCAGCTAATAAAGAGTCAATAAAATACAAACCAGGCTCTATGGTAAAGACCATGTTGGCTTCGACCAGACGAGTGGTACGCAGGAATGGATGATCAGCAGGAGCAGCCACATGAGTACCACGTTCATCGGCCATAAAACCACCAACATCATGCACCTGTAACCCAAGGTGATGACCTAAACCATGCGGGAAGAAAGTACGGCTGATACCGGATTCAAGAATGCCTTCAGCGGACATCTGTACAAAGTTAAAGTCGGCCAGAATCCTGGCAATATGCTGATGAGCTTCGATATGTAAATCCGGGTATTTGATGCCAGGTTTTAAGCCATCTACCAGTTTGAGTTCACTATCCGTCATGGCATTGATCAGTGCAGCGAATTCGTCGTCTAAAAAGCTATAAGTACGAGTAATATCAGCGGCATACCCATGGAAACTGGCACCAGCGTCTATTAAAAACGAATGGAATTGGTCCGGTTTTTTTCGCTCTAAAGCTGTGTAATGCAAAATAGCCGCGTTTTGATTCAGCGCTATGATATTGCCGTAAGGCACTTCGTTTTCGCCCTGACCCACAGCAGCCAGATACGCCAGTTGAATATCAAACTCTGAACCACCCGCCATAAAAGTAGCTTTGGCAGCGTTGTGCCCTGCCACTGCAATGCTGTTCGCCTGACGCATACAAGAGAGCTCGTAGTCAGTTTTGTAAGCACGGTGGTAATGCAGGTAACAGATCACGCCTTCAGGGTTAATCTCGCTAAACCCAAGGGCTGTTGCGACTTCAATATGTTCACCCAGATACGCCATGCGGCCTTTGTCATAAGGCAAAATACGCTCAACCTGATTGGCCTTTTCCAGAATTTGAATATCAAAAAAACCAGACCAGAATGAATCAGGAGCGTCAGGCACTTTATGCCAAAAGTCTTTTGGCAGATAAAACGCCAGCTTAGGTTTATTCACACCATCGACAATCAACCAGCAATTCGGGTTGTCTACCACTGGGATCCAGGCTTTAAATAACGGATTTACTTTAAAGGGATAATCCATGTCATCAAGGAATTGGCGTTTGGCCTGGCCTGAGTGGATCACTAAAGCGTCCAGATTCTCGCGGGCTAATACGGCTTTAGTGCGTTGCTGCAACACAAATAAATGAGCGGCGTAAAGTTCTTGATAAGCTGGACGCATAAATTCGGATCCCAATAAATATTTATTAATTCAAAGCCATTGTACCACGAGAGCCTTAGCCCTCGATCCCTACCCGCATCTCGGCCAGAGGCTCAAAAATATGCTGGCTTTTCTGCATTTTTAAGCTGTAGATCTGGTAATACATCATGACGTTTTTGACATAGTCACGGGTTTCTTTAAAAGGAATAGTCTCTACCCAGATATCCAGCGGCACTGACCCATCTTTTGGGATCCAGGATTTCACTCTGCTATAACCGGCGTTATAAGACGCCGTGGCAAAGACCACATTGTTGTCAGTACTTTTCATCAGGTAATTCAGATAATAAGTACCGTAATTAATATTGGTGACCGGATTGTACAACTGCTCAACAGGGACACGACGACCGGTAATATGTTTGGCGGTTGCTGGCATAATTTGCATCAGACCATGAGCGCCAACAGGCGATTTAGCCGTTGGAATAAAAGTACTTTCACGCCGAGCTATCGCCATAGCCCAGGCCGGATCGACCTTGGCCTTTTTCGAATAGGTTTGAATTTCTTTGTTAAAGGCCATAGGGAAACGTAAATCTACATCGTCCCAATAACCCGCTTTGGCCAGAGCTACTATAGCGTTGTCGTACCAACCCCACTCAAAGGCCAGTTTAGCGGCACTGTATTTTTGCAAGTCACTGCCATATTGCTGTAAATGCGTCAGTTCACGTTTGGCCGCATTAGGTCGTTTTATTGCTTGCCATTCTTTCATCCGACGCACTGGTGCACTGCTTTTAAAAGCTAAAAAGTCGGTAGCGGATACTGGCACTGGTTTATGCGCCAGACTAGGTGGCTGACCTAAATGAGCAGCAGCCAGATAACCGTAATAACTACGCAGCTTTGCCAGTTGCTGATAAATATGCACTGAGGATTCTTTTAAGTTCACTTGCTGATAAGCGCGGGCTAACCAGTATTGGCTCGAGTCTTCTTCGGCCAGCTCTGTGGGTAAAGCCTTTACCGCTTCAATGACGGCGTACCAGTCCTTTTTGCGTAACAGACTGGCTAATTGCCACTGCACAAATAACTTATCTTTGTATTCATTGGGCACTATGGCGATAAATTTATCAGCACGGGGATCGTTTTTACTGGCTAAGGCTATAGCAATCTGACGAGCCGTCACAGCACGGTTTTCGTTGCTGAAAGCCGGGTCATGCGCAAATCTGTTCCAGACATCAATGGCCTGTTCTGGCTTTTTCCAAACCAGCTTTTGTATACCATAAGCGGCTAAATCACGCTCCAGCGGGCTACGCAGTGGCAGGAAGTTTTTGCGGTACACCAAGGACGGGTTATCCATCACCTGCACCCACTTTTCAGCCAGGTACTTCTGATTGTTGGGCAACAAGCTGCGTAAATAAGGCAACATGCGCTGATTGTCGGCTTTTACTGCAGCTAATACACGCTGCCAGACAGCATCTGGTGTACGCTGACCGGCTTTACGCCAGCGGTCAAAAATAGGGTCGCATTCATCAGGTCGCGCTTTGCCTACCGCCCATAAATCACGCACTGCAGGCCATACAGCTACTGGCTTTTCCAGCACCAGCCGCATTTCCAGCGCCTTACAATCTAAGCTCACATCCGAGCCATATTGATAGTTTTTCAGAAAAAGCTGAGCTTGCTGACGGTCCGCCAGATAAATCAGCCAGCGTTTGCGTAAGGTTCGTTCCAGTGGGGTGCCCTGATGCTCTTGCATAAAACGCACGACTTCACCTGTTTCATCCAGCGATTTGCTGAGCCATTCCAGCTCCAGATAAGGCTGCAGCGGATAAGCCTGCATTTCTTTTAAGACTTTTTTGGCCTGGGCATCGGTCAGTTTATGAATATTTTTTTCAGCCAGTTCAAAACGCTTACGCATGCCCTCATTAATGGCATGGGCAGGAAAAACGACGGACAAGGCGGCGGTTGCCAGCAACCAAAGCGATGGACGGAAAACAGAGGAGAAACGCCACATACAAATATTTACCACCTATAGTTACTGGAACATCTATCGCAAATTCAAACAAGTGTTTAAATAACGGTTGAAATTTTTACTGAACCGCGACACACTGACTCTGCAATAGACTCATCTTACCAGTTGCGAATAAAAGCAATAGTCCACCATGTGGGACGAAGGAGAACATTCATGATCTACCAGAGTAACAGCATCACCGTCGCCTATCTGGCGGATGGTATTGCCGAGTTTACCTTTAATGCTACCGGTTCAGTTAATAAATTTGACCAACAAACCTTAGCAGATTGTCGCGCCGCTTTGAATCTGCTGCATGCAGATAAAAACCTGAAAGGCGTGATTTACACCTCAGGAAAAGACGCTTTTATCGTAGGCGCTGATATTACTGAGTTTTTAGGTACATTCCAGCAGCCTGAAGCTGAACTTATCCCCTGGATCAAATCTGCCTCTGACGTGTTTGACCTGGCTGAAGATTTACCAGTTCCAACCATTGCTGCTATTCGTGGTTTTGCCTTAGGTGGTGGTTTCGAGTGGACCTTAACAGCAGACTACCGTGTGGCCGATACCACAGCCAAAGTAGGTTTACCTGAAGTGAAACTGGGCTTAATGCCAGGTTTCGGCGGTTCAGTACGTTTACCTCGCATTATTGGTGCTGACGGTGGTATGGAGTGGATCACCACAGGCAAAGAACGTGGCGCTGACGCTGCGTTAAAAGAAGGCGCTATCGACGCCGTTGTTGCTCCGGAAAAATTAAAAGACGCTGCGTTGTCGATGATCAAGGATGCCATAGCAGGCAAACTGAACTGGCAGAAAAAACGCGCCGCCAAATTACAGCCACTGAAGCTGAATAAAACTGAAGCCATGATGAGCTTCAACACCGCCAAAGGTATGGTGTTTGCCAATGCAGGTAAACATTACCCTGCTCCTATGGTGGCTGTAGAAACTATTGAAGCCGCAGCCCGCTTAGACCGTGCTGGTGCTGTGGCTTTAGAAAACGCTTCTTTTGCCAAGCTGGCAAAAACTACAGCTGCTGCTGCCCAGATTGGTTTATTCCTCAACGACCAGTTGATCAAAGGCAAAGCGAAAAAAGCCGCCAAAGTAGCAACCAAAGAAATTAAGAAAGCAGCCGTTTTAGGTGCAGGCATTATGGGTGGCGGTATCGCTTACCAGTCTGCACTGAAAGGTGTGCCAGTGGTAATGAAAGACATAGCCGACAAAGCTTTAGAGCTGGGTATGGGCGAAGCCACTAAGCTGCTGAACAAGCAGGTTGAACGCAAAAAATTAGATGCCGTTGGCATGGCAAAAGTGATTGCCAGTATTCAGCCAACCTTGAGCATGGAACCGGTAAAAAGCGTTGATATAGTGGTAGAAGCCGTTGTTGAAAACCCGAAAATCAAAGGCGCTGTATTAAAAGAAGTCGAAGAATTAGTAGCGGCTGACGCCATTATTACTTCAAACACTTCGACTATCTCCATTGATTCTTTAGCGGCCAACTTAAAAGATCCAAGCCGCTTCTGCGGTATGCACTTCTTTAACCCAGTGCATCAAATGCCATTGGTTGAAGTCATTCGTGGTAAAGACACCAGCGAAGAAACAGTAGCTGCAGTAGTGGCGTACGCTGCCAGAATGGGTAAATCCCCTATTGTGGTCAATGACTGCCCTGGTTTTTATGTCAACCGCGTCTTGTTCCCTTACTTTGCAGGTTTCAGCAAACTGGTATTAGACGGTGCTGACTTTGCAAAAGTAGACAAAGTGATGGAAAAAACCTTCGGCTGGCCTATGGGCCCTGCTTACTTGCTGGACGTGGTTGGTTTAGATACAGCTTTCCACTGCACAGACGTGATGGCTGCTGGTTTCCCAACCCGTATGGGCAAAGTGGAAAACGACCCTGTCGCTCTGATGTATCAGGCGCAGCGTTATGGTCAGAAAAACGGTGTAGGTTTCTATGCGTACAGCAAAGACGCTAAAGGCAAACCGAAAAAAGATTCTGATGCCGTATCCTATGACTTACTGGCCAAAGCTGGTGCTTCAGGCGTGGAATTCAGCGCGGACGACATTATTGCCCGCTGTATGGTGCCAATGATTAACGAAGTGATCCGCTGCTTAGAAGAAGGCATAGTTGCCAGCGCTGCAGAAGCTGATATGGGCTTAATTTATGGTTTAGGTTTCCCTCCGTTCCGTGGTGGCCCGTTGCGTTATGCCGACACCATTGGTCTGGCGAACTTTGTTGCTTTAGCTGACAAATACGCCCACTTAGGTGAAATCTATCAGGTAACAGACAAAACCCGCGCCATGGCAGCTTCTGGTGCCGTGTTCTACCCGGTTTAAGGCGGAGAGAAACAAATGAAACAAGCAGTGATCGTTGATTGTATCCGTACCCCTATGGGTCGTTCTAAAGCAGGTATCTTCCGCAACGTGCGTGCAGAAGAATTATCCGCTTATGTGATGGCCGCTCTGGTTGAACGTAACCCGGCTTTAAACCCAGCCGAAATTGACGACGTGATCTGGGGTTGTACCCAACAAACTCTGGAACAAGGTTTTAACGTCGCCCGTAATTCTGCTTTATTAGCAGGTCTTCCGCATTCAGTGCCGGCTGTGACGGTCAACCGCCTTTGCGGTTCATCGATGCAGGCCTTACACGACGCAGTACGTGCCATTCAAACCGGCATGGGCGAGGTGTATTTAATTGGTGGTGTGGAACATATGGGCCACGTGCCAATGACTCACGGTGTGGATTTTCACCCTGGTTTAGGCAAAAACATCGCCAAAGCCGCAGGTATGATGGGTTTAACAGCTGAACTCTTAGGTAAACTGCATGGCATCAGCCGTCAGCAACAAGACGAGTTTGGTGCCCGCTCACACCGTTTAGCTCATGAAGCAACTATACAGGGGCGTTTCAAAAACGAAATTATTCCGGTAGAAGGCCATGACGCTGATGGCGTATTAAAAGTATTTGATACCGACGAAGTGATACGTCCAGAAACCACAGTGGAAACACTGGGTGCTTTACGTCCGGTATTTGACCCGGCCAATGGTACTGTCACAGCCGGTACTTCTTCTGCTTTATCTGACGGTGCTTCTGGCATGCTGGTGATGAGCGAAGAAAAAGCCAAAGCCTTAGGCTTAAAAATCCGTGCCAAAGTCATTGGTATGGGCGTAGCTGGTTGTGACCCGTCTATTATGGGTTACGGTCCGGTTCCGGCCACGAAAAAAGCGTTAAAAGCTGCAGGTATCACTATTGCTGATATCGACTACGCCGAGTTAAACGAAGCTTTCGCTGCTCAGGCTCTGCCAGTAATGAAAGACTTAGGTTTACTGGAGGTGATGGATAGCAAAGTGAACTTAAACGGTGGCGCCATAGCCCTCGGTCACCCGCTGGGCTGCTCTGGTTCACGTATCAGCACCACGCTGATCAACGTGATGGAAGACAAAGGCGGCAAATACGGCTTAGCCACTATGTGTATCGGCTTAGGCCAGGGCATAGCGACAGTGTTTGAAAGAGTCGAATAAATACCAGCAGTTAGCTGTTGAATAACAGGGTTGGTTTTGGCCAGCCCTTTTAATTTGTATTTTGAAATACAGCTGCGAGAATTTAAAACACTAGAGCCTGAACTTTTACTTTCTGCTGATCGATCACGGCCCTGAACTCCGGGCTTGTTGTCGACCAATCCACAATATCTACTTTCCACGGTAAATCAGACTCGGAGAAGGCTTCGCTTAAACTGGCCATTAAGGCTAAAGACAAAGGGTGCTGCGACATAATCACCAAATCTAAATCAGAAAAAGGTTTTGCTACTTCTTTAACACGTGAACCAAAAGCCCAGACTTCACAGGAAGGCACCAGTTGTCGCAATATCTGCTGCACTATAGCCAAATGTTCAGAACTGATATCTAACTGACTAATGCTCATGCCATTCTCTTTTGTAACTGCTCAGATAAATGACTAGCTTCAGCTAAAAATTTTGGAATACCTGCTACCACTTCTAAAGCCACAGCTTCATCGTAGCTATGACTGGTTTTGCCACGCATTTCACGATACAAACGCCAGTCCGGCCAGCTTCCGAGTAATAAACCCTGCTCGTTACCAGTGCGGATCAAATCCTGAAAAGGCATCTGATCAAATAGCTCAGGAGTCGCGGACGCCATTTCCAGATAACGCTTCAGCATTTTATGGCTGATTTCATAGGTAAACTCAAAACGCTGCACCAGACCATCGCGAATTTGCGTGTCACTTATATCTTGCTGATACCTTAACCAACCTTCATGCAGCCTATTGGTGGCATTATGCAAAGGGGTGAGATCGAGCACCAAATCATTCATCAGCTAAGTCCTGTATCAAGCCTTGTCACAACAGCAGGTGTAGGCGAAATTAACGCTATGCTAGCGTAATTTGCTGCCTTTTGCCCTATCTTAGCCTGAAGTTGGAGTTTTCGCCTAAATCCGG
The DNA here is from genome assembly GCF_947090785.1 of Rheinheimera sp. MM224. Taxonomy (NCBI): domain Bacteria; kingdom Pseudomonadati; phylum Pseudomonadota; class Gammaproteobacteria; order Chromatiales; family Chromatiaceae; genus Rheinheimera; species Rheinheimera sp. MM224. Next base: position 13,907 of record NZ_OX352320.1, on the reverse strand, counting down.
CTTTTCAGCACGAATAAGCTAAGTTAGCATAAGCGCCCTTTTAGTCTGAAAGCTGTGGAGCCCGAGCCATGTCGAACCCTGAACAGTTATTTTTAGCAGCCGATCAGCAGCTGGATACTTTAGGTTTACGTTGCCCTGAACCTGTGATGTTAACCCGATTGACCATCCGTAAGATGACGGCGGGCCAGACGCTATTAATTACCGCTGACGATCCGGCTACCACCCGAGATATACCGGCTTTTTGCCGTTTTATGGAGCATGAGCTGGTGGCCAGCGATACCAGTGTCGAACCTTTCCGCTATTTAGTAAAAAAATCAGGCTAAGGCACGAATTTCCAGCTTTAAGGCTTAGCTTGAAGGCTTAAAGAGGCACAAATGCCAGGCAGATTTTCAGCTGTCATACCTTCTTGTAAAAACCCATCTGCAGAGCTTAGTTTTGCTCTTGCTGAGTCATCAGCAGCCATCACCTGATCTATCCAGTTGGCATGGCTTGATACTCTGGTATACAGCTCTTTGACGCCATATTCGCCTACATCTTTAAACCAGGAATCCACTCTGGAACTCACGCCCAACAGGTAATAACCATCGTCTTTTTTCAGATAAGCCGGGCCACCGCTGTCACCATTGCCAGATACACCTTCCAGTTCCAAAGCATCGCTGTCAGATTCAAACACAAAACCTAGATCGGAATTGGTTACTGCTACGACCTTATTCTGAGCCTTACGCAGCACACCATTATTTTCTTTATAGCCTACAGTTTCACCGGTTAAGCCTGTGCCAGTGCCACCACTGCCAATAAACCACAGCACCTGATCACGTTCGTCCTGCTGGCGGTATAACCTGGCAGGCTGCACGCTCAGCACAGGTTTTGCCAGCTTAATCAGCGCCAAATCATTTTGTTCACCCAACTGATAAGAGGGATAACTGTAACGCGCCTGTACTTCAACCAGTTCATCTCCCACCTGAACAGGCTGACCCGGATTTAAACAAAATACGGTATGAGCAGCGGTAAGTATCCATTCAGGCGCAATCAAAGTACCGTGCACACCAATGTTGTAGAAGGTGACTAAAGGCGGAAAATCAGCCTTGGACGCCAGATACTGCTCTGGGGTTTTGTCGTGACGAATAACAATAGCTGAAGCCGGAGCTGTCAGAATACTGCTCGCCATAAGTAAGCCACCACTCAACAGCTTTAGATTGATCTTGTTTTGCATCAGGCTTTCCTTATTTAGCTTTTAATAACAATCAGACTGACAGAAAAACAAAAACAACTTAAGCCATTAAATGTAAGCAGTTATTTAAACAAAACGTGCTGATCCATCTGAATTTATCCTCCCTTTAAATGCGGTTTTCCGCCCTTTATCGGTTCGCTCTGTAAGGGGCTGCCCGCATCACCCACACTGCCTGCATCAAAACACTTAACCACTGATAAACAAGGAAAATACGATGCAACAGTCCAACAAAATCTTTAACCAAACCAACTTAAACCTGCTACTGATCACAGCCTTGGCTGCTCTAACCATCAAAACCCAATTGCTGCCAAGCGACAGCAGCACTGTGCGTGAACTGAATGTACAGCGTATTAATGTGATGGAACCCAGCGGTCATCCACGACTGGTGATCGCTAATACAGGCCATGCGCCTAAAGCAATTAAGGACGGCAAAGAGTTTTTTGATCCGGGCCCACGCCCAGGCATGATTTTTTACAATGATGAAGGCACAGAAAACGGTGGTTTCGTATTCCGTGGTTTTGAAAAAGACGGCAAGGTGGAACATGGTCTGCATTTATCCTTTGACCGCTACAATCAGGACCAAAGCCTGGCACTGCAGCATATAGAACAGGACGGTATGCTGATCTCTGGCCTGAACGTGGTAGACAGGCCGCAATACCCTGTTGATGATTATATGCAGTTGATGCTGGCCGCAGAAAAAGGTGATGCCAAAGCTTCAGCACGCATTAAAGAACTGGAGCAACAACACCCAGATATTCATGGTAACAGAAGGGCTTTTTATGGCACATTAAACAAAAAGGCAATGCTGCAACTTAATGATCCACAAGGAAATAAACGAATTGAAATGGCTGTGGGCACAGATGGTCAACCTCAACTGGTGTTTTACGCCGAAGATGGTAGCGAACTGCTGCGCTTACCTGAAGCGGTAAAGGTGAACTAATGAAACAGCTAAAAACTTTTGCACTGTTATTGGCCTTTTCCTATGGCTTGATGTTGTACCTGGCGCTACTGCAAACAGCACCAGGGCAACCCCTGCAGTTTCATGCCGATGCTCCTGTCTGGCTAACCTTGCAGGCAGCTTTATCGCTTTGGTTAAGCCGTAAGCTGGATGCAGTACTTTGGGCTAAAGGCGCTGCGGCTTCATTGCTGCAACGTTATAGCCAAAGCTTCGGCTTAAGTTTGCTGATTTTTGTAGGCCTGATGACAGGACTCCAGCTGGTAATAGACACAGCGACAAATCAGCCATTAATACTGCAGCAATATTTGCGGGTTGGCCTGATGTATCTGCTGGTACATAGCTTAATAGCGGGTGCAGACTTGTTGTGGCAGGCGTTAAAGCGCCAACAACAACAGCAACTGGAGCTGCTGCAGGCGCAGCAACATAACCAGCAGTACAAGCTGCAATTGCTGCAACAACAGCTGGACCCACACTTTTTATTTAATAACTTAAATGTGCTCTCTGTGCTTATTCATAAAAGCCCGGAGCAGGCCGAGCAATTTCTTGACCATTTTGCCGATATTTACCGTTATCAATTGCAACAAGGCAATAAAACGCTGGTGCCTTTGGCCGACGAGATGGCTTTTGCGCAGCAGTATATGGCGCTATTGGCGCAGCGCTTTCCGGCAAGTTTTCAGCTGCAAATTACTATTGAGCCACAGCAACAAGTCAACAATCAAATAGTGCCCTGCTGTCTGCAGCTGCTATTGGAAAATGCGGTAAAACATAACAGTGCTTCAGCCGAGCAACCTTTGATTATTCAGCTTGAACTGCAGCAAAACCAGTTAATAGTGCGTCACCCATTGCGACCCAAGGCTTTTGCTCAGCCCGGCACAGGCACTGGTTTAGCTAATTTATCCGAACGTTGTCTGGCCATGCTTGGCAAGCCAATAGACGTGATACAAAACGACGAATTTATAGTGAAAGTGCCGCTGCAGCATAATGTGTAAACAAGCAGCACAAGCAAGGACAAGCCATGAAAGTACTGATTATTGAAGACGAGCAATTAGCGGCAGAAAAACTAATGGGTTATCTGAAACGGCATCAGCCCGATGCCGAAGTGGTCGCTCAACTCAGCTCTGTAGCTCAGGTACTGGAGTTTTTCGGAGCGGATCAAAAAGCTCAACAACTGGATTTAATTCTCTCTGATGTAGAGCTGACAGATGGCCAGGTATTTACTGCGTTAGAACAGCTGGATTTGCCTTGCCCTGTGCTTTTCACCACAGCTTACGATCAATACTGGATGCAGGTGTTTCAGTACCAGGCGGTGGATTATTTACTAAAGCCCTTCTCCTACCCCAGATTCGCCGAAGCCATGCTGAACTTTGCCCAGCTCAAACATAAGCTGCAACAGCCAGCGGTAGCTGCGGCACTGGCTTATAAAAAGCGTTTTTTATTACGCAAAGGCCAAAGCTTATCTATTTTGCCTGTCGCCGATATTCTGCTTATTCGTGCCGCCAACGGCGTATTACTGGCCACAGATAAACACAACAGCGTGCATATCCTGACAGAAGCCAATTTAGGCGATATCGAAGCCCAGCTCGACCCCAGCGAGTTTTTCCGGCTGAACCGCAGCGATATCCTGCATATCAGCAGTATCTTGCAGGTAGAGCCTTACAACAAAGAGTCAGTGGCCGTAGTGCTAAGCTGTGATAAAGAACCAGCAATCAGCAGCAAAACCAGAACAGCTTTGTTTAGAAAGTGGTTGAATCAGTGAAGATTAAGTTAATCAACGTTCGGCTTTTGGTGCAATAAATACCTACTCACCGAGAAGTATTAAAGTCTAAATTTGACTAAGTTAACCAAAGATTGAATCAGGGAAGTCTTTACGAGGAATAGTTAATCGCTCTCCTGCAAATTTACCTTTTGTTCCAGCAGCGTTCACATAAACTCTAAAGCTTGAGCCTGCTTTCAAAGTAACCAAGATCGTGTACTGTAACTCGTCTTTTCCCGCAGAAGCCTTTCTATAACCTATGAGCTCTTGAAACTGAGCTTTGGGCAAGCAACAGATTTCACCAACCTCAACACATACTAAACCGAAGAATAGCTGCTCATGCTTCGCTAACAGGGAAGAAAGGGTCTTCATTTGATCTTCGGTAAAAGTAAAAGCATACTCGCCACTCGCATTAGGTTCTGAAGCGTATTTACAGAGAATTGCAATATGACTGTTTATTAGGAAGGAATTACTGACTGCTTTACCGCTGACTTTTAACGAGTTAATAGCAGTAAATTGATCGTGTTCTGCTATCTGCATTACTGCAGCACCGATATTCTGTTGTTCTAACCGTATTTTCATACTTACACCTTTCATTACTATTTTTATTAGCTAATTCAACTTCTTGATATGCGAACGTGTCGTTCATTAGTTCCTATATCAAGAAATTAAGTTAGCTTTTAATTAATTGATTTTCAATATTTTTTGCTAATAGTAATGCTGGATAAAACGAATACTACAAAACCTTGAATTAAAAAAGGAGCCGAAGCTCCTTTTCATTTTGTATCAACCAGTTAGCCATTAAGGCGACATATCACTGCAATACTGAAATATCCGCTACACGCAGGAATAATTCACGTAATTGCTGTAACAAGGCCTGACGGTTTAAGCGTACTGCTGCATCGTCGGCGTTTACCATTACTTTGTCGAAGAACTGGTCTACTACATCGCGCATGGCGGCCAGATGGCTTAAACCTTCAGCGTAGCTGCGTACAGTCGCCTGATAGGCCTGTTCTGCCACTATGGCCTTATACAGAGCTTGCTCGGCGTCTTCGCTCAGCAGCGCGCTGTTGATACTGGCAGGAATAGCTTCTGTGACTTTGGCCAGAATATTCGCTACCCGCTTATTGGCGGCTGCTAAAGCTAAAGCAGCGTCCAGTTTGCGGAATTCGGCTACAGCTTTAACACGGCGGTCGAAGTCGGCCGGATTGGTTGGACGGCGGGCTAATACAGCCTGGATCACATCTACACCAAAACCTTCGCCTTCGTACCAGGCGCGGAAACGGCCTAACATGAAGTCCAGCACTTCGTCGGATACACTTTGTTGAGTCAGCTTGTCAGCGAAGGTGGTTTTGCTGAATTCAATCAGTTCTATCAGATCCAGTGGTAACTGCTTTTCCACCATAATACGCAGCGCGCCAATAGCAGCACGGCGTAAGGCGAACGGGTCTTTATCGCCTTTTGGCGCCTGACCTATACCAAAAATACCGACCAGCGAATCCATTTTATCGGCGATAGCTACAGCACAAGCTTCAAGCTGGCTTGGCAGGCTGTCACCGGCAAAACGTGGTTTGTATTGCTCGTTCAGCGCTACAGCAACGGCTTCGGCTTCACCGTCCAGACGGGCATAATGCATGCCCATCACGCCCTGCACTTCAGGGAACTCGCCAACCATATTGGTCATTAAGTCGGTTTTAGATAACAAACCAGCGCGTTCTGCATGAGTAACATCAGCACCAATTTTGCCAGCAATAAAAGCTGCTACTTTGGCGATACGCTCTGATTTTTCTAATAAAGTACCCAGCTTTTGCTGGAACAATACGGTACTTAAAGCTGGCAGACGATCAACCAGTTTGGTTTTAGCATCTGTCACAAAAAAGAACTGAGCGTCAGATAAACGTGGGCGCACTACTTTTTCGTTACCAGAGATGATCTGGCTTGGGTCTTTGCTGGCAATGTTGGCCACAAAAATGAATTTATTCAGTAACTTGCCATTGTTATCAACCAGCGGGAAATACTTCTGGTTGTCTTTCATGGTGGAGATTAAAGGCTCAGCCGGAACCTGCAGGAAACGTTCTTCAAAAGAACCGACCAGCACAACTGGCCATTCAACTAAAGAGGCAACTTCTTCCAGCAAGGCATCATCCATCAGCGCCACGCCGTTTAAGGCTTTGGCCTGAGCCGCCACGTTTTCAGCAATAATGGCTTTACGTTTGGCGAAGTCGGCAATGACATAAGACTGTTCCAGCGTGCTTAAGTAGGCATCGGCATTTTTGATTTCGACCAAAGCTGGAGCATGGAAACGATGGCCATAGCTAACACGACCCGATTCTTTGCCCAGAATAGTAGCAGGCACTACGTCGTCACCTAATAACAAGGTGACAGTGTGCACAGGGCGGATAAATTCAGCTGTTGAATTACCCCAGCGCATTGGCTTGGCAATTGGCAACTTAGCTAAAGCTGTGGTGATCACAGCTGGTAATAAAGAAGCTGTGCTTTCGCCTTTAATCAGCGCTTTGTGAATCAACCAGGCGCCTTTGTCAGTTTCTAAACGTTCAGCCTGATCGGCAGTAATACCGTTCGACGCAGCCCAAGCTGCAGCAGCTTTGGTTGGCTGACCATCGGCATCAAAAGCAGCAGCTAAAGCCGGGCCACGTTTTTCTACCACTTTGTCTTGCTGTTGCAACGCCAGTTGATTCACACGAACCGCTAAACGGCGTGGCGCTGCATACCAGCTGACTTCGCCATGGCTTAAGTTTTGTTTTGTAAGCTCTTCAACTATGTTATCGCAAAAAGCAGTAGCTAAGGTTTTTAAAGCTTTTGGTGGTAACTCTTCGGTACCAATTTCTACGAAAAAATCTTGCACAGACATTATGCCTCCTGCTTAGACTGGTTACGGCTCTTGCTATCACTACATAGGGGAAAACCTAACTTTTCCCGTGCAGCGAAATAGGCTTCAGCACAGGCTTTAGCCAGGGTGCGCACCCGCAGAATATAACGCTGACGCTCGGTCACAGAAATGGCGTGACGGGCATCCAGTAAGTTAAACGCATGTGAGGCTTTCATTACTTTTTCATAAGCCGGCAAAGCTAAACCTGCTTCAATCAGCTTCTGGCTTTCCGCTTCACACTGGTCGAAGTAAGTGAACAGCGCTGGTACGTCAGCGTATTCAAAGTTGTAGGTGGACTGCTCTACTTCGTTCTGGTGGAACACATCACCATAAGTGACACGGCCTAAAGGACCATCAGCCCATACCAGATCATAAATACTGTCGACGCCCTGGATGTACATCGCCAGACGCTCTAAACCATAGGTAATTTCGCCTGTGACAGGACGGCACTCTAACCCACCTACTTGCTGGAAATAAGTGAACTGAGTCACTTCCATGCCGTTTAGCCACACTTCCCAGCCCAGACCCCAGGCGCCCAGCGTTGGCGATTCCCAGTTGTCTTCTACAAAGCGGATATCGTGCACCAGAGTATCAATACCCAGTTCACGTAAGGAACCTAAATACAGCTCCTGAATATTGGCTGGTGACGGCTTTAAGATCACCTGAAACTGATAGTAGTGCTGCAGACGGTTAGGGTTTTCACCGTAACGGCCATCTGTAGGACGGCGGCAAGGCTGCACATAAGCCACGTTGGTCGGCTCTGGGCCTAAAGAACGTAAAAAAGTCATAGGATGGAAAGTACCGGCCCCTACTTCCATATCCAGCGGCTGAACAATAACGCAGCCCTGGCGTGCCCAATAATCTTGTAATGCCAGGATCAACCCCTGGAAGGTCTTCATATCGTACTTTTGCATTAGCCTGACCTGCTGGTAAAAATGACTGAAAAGTATACCTATTTGCGCCGCTGAACTGTAGCGCTAAGCCGCGTTTTTTATGGGTTTTTTAAGCTTTATTAAATCAGAAAGGCCCCTTACGGAGCCTTTTCTGTTTTCAAGCTTTACAGCTTACACGTCCAGGTTTGCAACCCGCAGCGCGTTTTCTTCGATAAAGTTACGGCGTGGTTCTACGTCGTCACCCATCAGGGTGCTAAACAGCTGGTCGGCACCAATGGCGTCTTCAATAGTCACACGCAGCATGCGGCGAGTATTTGGATCCATGGTGGTTTCCCATAACTGCTCAGGGTTCATCTCACCCAGTCCTTTATAGCGCTGGATATATAAACCACGTTTGGATTCGGCCATCAGCCATTCAAGCCCTTCAACAAAGCTTTCTATTGGCTTGATTTTCTCACCACGGCGAACATAACCACCTTCTTCAATCAGGTCAGCTATAGCAGCACCTAATTCAACAATACGGCCGTAGTCCACTGAAGTGATAAAGTCGTAATGCAGCAGGTATTCGTTATCGATACCGTGCTGACGGATAATGACTTTTGGTATAAACAGCTGACGTTCGCGGTCTTCTACTACAGCATAGCCATAGCTTGAACCATCGCCTTCACGCTCTTGTAAGCGAGTGACTATGTTCTTGGCCCAGCTTTCCGCTAAAGCAGCATCTTTGCAAAGCTCAGGCGTAATAGCAGGCACATACACCAGTTCGTTCAATAAGTTCGAAGGGATCTTACGGCTTAAACGAGTGATAGTGGCTGACACTTTATGATACAGCTGTACTAAGGTTTCCAGCTGCAGACCACCAATGCCAGGAGCATCTGCATTGACGTGCAGAGTAGCTTCATCAAGCGCCAATGTGGTTAAGTATTCAGTCAAAGCCGGATCGTCTTTAATATACTGTTCTTGCTTACCTTTTTTCACTTTGTATAAAGGTGGCTGAGCAATATAGATATAACCACGTTCAATCAGCTCTGGTGTTTGACGGTAGAAGAATGTCAGTAACAGAGTACGGATGTGAGAACCATCGACGTCAGCATCCGTCATCAGGATGATGCTGTGGTAACGGGTTTTGTCCGGGTTGTATTCGTCACGACCAATACCACAACCTAAAGCTGTGATCAGCGTGCCTACTTCCTGAGATGAAATCATCTTGTCGAAACGGGCTTTTTCTACGTTCAGGATTTTACCTTTTAACGGCAGAATAGCCTGATTTTTGCGGTTACGGCCCTGCTTGGCAGAACCACCCGCAGAATCACCCTCTACCAGGTAAAGTTCTGATAATGCTGGATCTTTTTCCTGACAGTCGGCCAGTTTACCTGGTAAACCAGCGATATCTAACGCGCCTTTACGGCGAGTCATTTCACGGGCTTTACGCGCGGCTTCACGGGCACGGGCTGCGTCTACAATTTTGCCAACAATGATGCGGGCTTCACCCGGGTTTTCTAACAGGTATTCGTTCAGTTTTTCGTGCATCGCACTTTCAACTGCAGACTTCACTTCACTGGAAACCAGCTTGTCTTTGGTCTGAGAACTGAACTTAGGATCCGGCACTTTAACGCTGATAACAGCAGTTAAACCTTCACGGGCGTCGTCGCCTGTGGCCGAAACTTTCATTTTTTTAGCGTAGCCTTCGTGCTCAATATAGGTGTTTAACACCCGGGTTAACGCCGAGCGGAAACCCGCTAAGTGAGCACCACCATCCCGTTGTGGAATGTTGTTGGTGAAACAGTAAATACCTTCCTGGAAAGAATCGTTCCACTGCATTGCTACTTCTACTGAAATACCATCTTCTTCACGGTGTGAGGTGAAGTAAAAAGCTTTCTGGTGAACCGGAGTTTTAGTGCGGTTTAAGTACTGCACAAAAGCTTCGATACCACCTTCGTATTTGAAATGGTCGGTTTTGTCGTCACGTTCGTCGGTCAGAATAATGCTGACACCAGAGTTCAGGAATGACAATTCGCGTAAACGTTTGGCCAGAATATCGTAGTGGAAATTGATATCGCTGAATATGGTTGAACTTGGCCAGAAACGAATGGAAGTACCAGTGCCTTCAGTTTCACCTACTACAGCTAAAGGCGCGTCTGGCACACCTAAACGGTAGATTTGTGAATGCACTTTTTGCTTACGGCGAATGGTCAGCTCTAACTTGTCAGATAAAGCGTTTACTACAGAGACACCTACACCGTGCAAACCACCTGATACTTTGTAGGAGTTATCATCGAATTTACCACCGGCGTGTAATACCGTCATGATGACTTCAGCTGCAGATACGCCCTCTTCGTGCATATCTGTAGGAATACCACGACCGTTGTCGCGTACTGATACTGAGTTATCTGTGTGGATAGTTACCCATACATCAGTACAGTGGCCAGCTAAGGCTTCATCGATGGAGTTGTCGACGACTTCGAATACCATGTGGTGTAAGCCTGAACCGTCGTCCGTATCACCGATATACATACCGGGTCTTTTACGTACGGCATCCAGGCCTTTTAATACTTTGATACTCGACGAGTCGTAAATATGTTCTTCGGCCATCTTCATTCTGTCCGTATTGTTATCTGTCCGTGTTCCACGTGAAACAATGCTGGATTCACATCCGGTATTGCTGGCAGAACCTGATCAGTATTAATCGCTGAAATAAATACCTGCGAATTAATGGTGTTTAAAAAACTAAATATATGACGCTTGGAATTATCGTCTAATTCCGAGGCCAAATCATCAATTAATAACACCGGCTTTTTATGGCCGTAGTTATAAATCACGTTACTTTGCGCAACTTTCAGCGCAAAGAGTAATACTTTCAGTTGTCCACGCGACAACACTTCTTCTACCGCCTGGCCCGCTACTTTCAGCTTTAAATCCGCCTTTTGTGGGCCAAACTGACAATGTCCTAAGCGCAAGTCCTGCAGAAAATTCTGCTGCAATAATTGCTGTAGTTGCTCCGGCGTATCGATGCGTTCGGGCCAGCCTGAATACAACTGCATGGTTAAACCCGAAGCCCAGTGCGCATCAACCAATAGAGGCTGAACCGCCGCATCTAAAGCCGAAATATAACGTTGGCGTAAAGCCTGTAATTCAAATGCTAAACTGGCCAGATTCTGATCCCAGTACGCATATTCATCGTTATAACGCTTTTGTGTTTTTAACAACGCATTGCGATGTTTCAGTACACGCTGCAATTTGCTCCACAAGGAATAGAAACTGTGTTCCACGTGAAACAATCCCATATCAAAAAACTGCCGTCTTTCTTTTGGGCCGCCCAGTAACAGCTTAAAGCTCTCTGGGGTAATTAATTGTACCGGCAGCAATTGCGCGAGTTCAGAGACACGGTTCAGGTCTTCGCCGTTTAACCGCATCCGCAGCTCGCCTTCGCGTTCACGCTGCAAGCCGAGAGTTAATATCTGCTGCGCCATTTCAACTTTGGCATTCAGTAAAAATGCCGGTTGCTCGTAGCGGATCAGTTTTTCTGGTCTGCTGCTGCGAAAAGAGCGGCCATGCGCCAAATAATAAATGGCCTCGAGCAAACTGGTTTTGCCGCTGCCATTTTCGCCATAAATCAGGTTTATCCCGGAACGAAACTCTAAGTGAGCTTCGGCAATGTTGCGAAACTGCTGAATTCTAAGCGTATTTAATGCCATTCACTATAAACGCATTGGCATCACAACGTACATGGCGCCTGACTTACCGGCTACACCTTCAATCAGCGCACTGGAGTTACCGTCACTTAAATGCAGCACCACCAGGTCGGTTGATAAGGTATTCAGTACGTCGAGCAAGTAGCCCACGTTAAAACCAATTTCCAGTGTATCGCCCTGGTATTCCACTTCAATGCTTTCTTCCGCTTGTTCATGCTCAGGGTTATTCGCCACAATTTGCAGCTCGCCTGAACTCAAAGTAAAACGCACGCCGCGGTATTTTTCATTCGATAAAATGGAAGCGCGAACACAGGAGTCTTTTAATACATCACGGTGTGCTGTCACCAGCTTAGTGCTGTTGCGTGGCAATACACGACGATAGTCAGGGAAACGGCCGTCAATCAATTTACAGCTGAAGCTGAACTGAGTGTCCGTTAAACGAATATGGTTTTGACCTAAACTTAAAGTCACCAGTTGATCATCGGCAATGAGTAAACGCATCACTTCCAGCACGCCTTTGCGCGGAATAATGATTTGTTTTGAATGACCAGCTGTAGCAGCCAATTCAATAGAACTCATCGCCAGACGGTGACCGTCAGTTGCGACCGAACGTAAAGTACCGTTATCCACTTCAAATAACAAACCGTTCAGGTAATAACGCACATCCTGATTTGCCATTGAAAATGCGGTGTCGTCTAACAAATGACGCAACTGGCTACGTGGTAACTGTAAGTCGACCTCACCTTGCCAGCTTTCTAAATTTGGATAATCGTTGGCGCTTAAGGTCGATAAGGTGAATTTACTTTTGCCTGTGCTGACCACACAGTTATCGCCTTGCACTGTGACACTTAATAAAGAGGTGTCGGGTAAACTGCGGCAAATATCCAGAATCTTTTTCGCCGGCACAGTAATACGGCCTGGGCTTATCAGTTGCTGGATAGGTGACATGGCCACCAGTTCGATTTCTAAGTCGGTACCGGTCAGAATTAATTGACCGTCCTCGCGCGCTTCAATCAACACATTCGACAAAATAGGTAAAGTATGGCGCCGTTCAATAGCACCTGACACCATTTGTAAGGGTTTGAGCAGAGCGTCGCGTTCAATAGTAAATTGCATCACCATTCCCTATTATGAAGACAATGTTCGAATTAAGTTTTGGAAATCTTCTTTAATTTCATGCGTCTCTTCTTTTAACGATTCGATTTTACGACACGCATGCAAGACTGTGGTGTGGTCACGGCCACCAAAAGCATCACCAATTTCTGGCAAGCTGTGGTTGGTCAGTTCTTTCGCCAAAGCCATCGCCATTTGACGAGGACGAGCGACTGAACGACTGCGGCGTTTAGACAATAAATCCGCCACCCGTATTTTGTAGTACTCGGCCACAGTTTTCTGAATATTTTCGATCGTGACTAACTTGTCCTGCAAAGCCAGCATATCGCGTAATGCTTCGCGCACAAAATCGATGGTAATAGGACGGCCAGTAAAGTTGGCGTTGGCAGAAATACGGTTTAACGCACCTTCTAATTCACGCACATTGGAGCGAAGACGTTTAGCGACAAAAAACGCTACTTCTTCCGGCAAACGAATATTGATCTCCTGCGCTTTACGCATCAGGATCGCAACCCGGGTTTCCAGCTCTGGTGGTTCGATGGCGATAGTTAAACCCCAACCGAAACGACTTTTTAAGCGCTCTTCCACGCCGTCAATTTCTTTTGGATAACGATCGCTGGTTAAAATGATCTGCTGGTTACCTTCAAGCAAGGCATTAAAGGTATGGAAGAACTCTTCCTGGGAACGATCTTTTTTCGCGAAGAACTGAATATCATCGATAAGCAGCGCATCCACAGAGCGGTAATAGCGTTTAAACTCTTCTATCGCATTGTTTTGCAAGGCTTTTACCATATCCTGTACAAAACGTTCTGAGTGCATGTAAATCACTTTAGCATTTGGATTTTTCGCCAGAATACCGTTACCGACCGCATGCAATAAGTGAGTTTTACCTAAACCTGTACCGCCATATAAAAACAGCGGGTTATAAGCTGTGCCCGGATTATCGGCCACTTGTTTGGCTGCAGCGCGCGCTAACTGGTTCGATTTACCTTCTACAAAGTTATCGAAGTTGTGTTTAGCATTGACGTTGCTATTCACTATAGTTTTTGGCGCTGGCTCAGGCATAGCAGCCACCGGAGCTGCAGCTGGTGCAACTCGTGGCAATTGATTCACAGGGGCGGCCAAAGGCTTTTGGGTTGAACCTACATCAAAGCGTAAACGTGGCGCATGATCGCCACAGTAGCCCTGGATCAGTTCATTGATCCGGTTCAGGTATTTGTCACGCACCCAATCCAACACAAAGCGGTTAGGCGCATACAAAGTCAGTGCGTCATGCGAGCTGTCAGCTTGTAATGGACGGATCCAGGTTCCAAAATCACGAGCCGGTAGCTCGGCCTGGAGCGCTTCGAGGCAATTTTTCCAAACGGACTGATACAC